>NZ_JAMOHZ010000029.1 GCF_024448715.1 Stutzerimonas stutzeri | reverse complement strand
TCGACGAGGCGGCAGCCAACGATCGGCGATCCAGCCCCAGAACAATCGGCCAACCATTCCGGCACCCTGAGTGACGGCCAGCACCAGCCCGGCGGTGGTCAGCGGCAAGCCGTATTCGTGGGTCAGGTAGGTGACCAGATAGGTGGTCAGGCACAGCTGCATGGCACTGAAGCAGAACGAGCACAGAGCCAGATCACGGATCGGCCGGTGCTGAAACACCCGTACCAGCGGCCGAAACGGATCGCGCAGGCCGGCGTGGCCCGGCTGGCGGTCGTTGTCCAGGGCGGCGCGGAACGGTTGCGCGACCAGCACCATCGTGGCACAGGCCAGCGCCACCGCGATCGCAGCGCCCTGCCAGCTCACCGTGGCGACCAGACTCGGCACCAGCGCCCCGGCGAGCACACCGCCTAACGGCACACCGGTCTGCTTCAGCGAAAACATGAAACCCATCAAATGCGGCGGCGTGGTACGCGCCAGGATGTGCGAGCTGGCCGGCGTCACCGGCCCGTAGCCGGCGCCGATGA
>NZ_JAMOHZ010000028.1 GCF_024448715.1 Stutzerimonas stutzeri | reverse complement strand
TTATCGGCGCCGGCTACGGGCCGGTGACACCGGCCAGCTCGCACATCCTGGCGCGTACCACGCCGCCGCATCTGATGGGTTTCATGTTTTCGCTGAAGCAGACCGGCGTGCCGCTGGGCGGCGTGCTCGCCGGGGCGCTGGTGCCGAGTCTGGTCGCCACGGTGAGCTGGCAGGGCGCCGCGATCGCGGTGGCGCTGGCATGTGCCACGATGGTGCTGGCCGCTCAACCATTCCGTGCCGCTCTGGACAACGACCGCCAGCCGGGCCACGCCGGTCCACGCGATCCGTTTCGGCCGCTGGTGCGGGTGTTTCAGCACCGGCCGATCCGTGACCTGGCCCTGTGCTCGTTCTGCTTCGGTGCCATGCAGCTGTGCCTGACTACCTATCTGGTCACCTACCTGACCCACGAATACGGCTTGCCGCTGACCACCGCCGGGCTGGTGCTGGCCATCACCCAGGGTGCCGGGATGGTGGGGCGGTTGTTCTGGGGCTGGATCGCCGATCGCTGGCTACCGCCTCGTCGG
>NZ_JAMOHZ010000027.1 GCF_024448715.1 Stutzerimonas stutzeri | reverse complement strand
CCGCGGGAGCAGAGTTGAGCGGCATTCGTCGCAGCGCTCGCGCATGGCACGGGTCCGTCCGTCGCTTCTCACACAGATTGGCCGCTCGCTGTCATCGCTTCGGTTGCGACCGGCGGATCGTTCGGCGCGTTGCTGTGCTGGTTCGCCGTCGCGCCAAAGGCATGCAGTGGCGCCGGCGTTGCACATATCGCGTCACCGTTTTCAGATCGCTGCGTCAGGCTTTGTCGCGGTTGTTCCGGTGCAGGCTCACCGCTACCCTCTGCCTAACAAATCGTCCAAGCCGACACTGCTTCGCAGTGCGGCTTAACTCAGGTGTTAGCCGTTTGGGGAAGGTAGATGGGCTATTGGAATCTCGTTGACCCGATCTGGGAGACCGTCTCAATCTATGACGGCCCAGATGTCTTTTTGCAGCAATACGCTGCTTCGCCCGAAGCTTCCCGGGTTCTCTTCTCTGCGCAGTGGTGCCAAAGTGAGATTTGCAACGGCGGCTTTGAACAGTTCTTCTCCAATAGCACCGGGGTTCTAGCCCCAGAGGGTGTCGAAGCCTTTCGCAAGATTGGCATGCCGCAAACTGCGGACCTGATTCAACAGGCAATGTCAGTCTTTGGCGCCAGCTACCCGCGGGATCGTGACGCACGCGAAGATGCTCTGGAGGCTGCATGGGACGCTACCGGAGAGGAAGACGGCGGACCGTTCGGAGACCTTGATGAGTCGTTCTTCGCTCTGATCGAGACAGAGAGCGGTGGTTTCGAGTCCTGTGCGGACGCATATGCAGCCTCAAACGGCTAACAATTCGTCCAAGCCGACGCCGCTTCGCGGCGCGGCTTAACTCAGGTGTT
>NZ_JAMOHZ010000026.1 GCF_024448715.1 Stutzerimonas stutzeri | reverse complement strand
AACGATTAAGCTAAGGGGCGGCGGCACGCCGTCCCAGCGAACGAAGTGAGCGATTTCAGCGACTTGTTAGGTTTCATCACGATGCCTGATTGGGGTTGGAATATCTTGACAGTTCTGGAGCACGGCATACTTGCCGCTGGACTTACCCACTAAGGAAATGGGCAATGAAGTGTCGCCGCCATCTAACGATATCCTTACCTCCATTTCTTGATCGTCAAACGAGAGTAGTTCCTTAATCAAGTCGGCTACTGTCTTGCCTTTAGAGGTCCAGTCAGGATTTTTCATGTGAGGCCTAACGTTTGGTTAAGGGGCTGGCTTTAGCCAGTCCCAGTGAGCGAAGCGAACGATTTGAACCATTTGTTAGAGGTTGCTCACTCGGTAGATACTTCAATGATTTTGCGCGCACTATGATAGGGCCAATTTAGACTGGAAAAAATTACGGCAGTAAGTAGAAGCAATAGCGCCGCAAGGGTTAGACCGAGAAAGCTTAAGGTGTCACCTGCGCTTCTAGTAAGTATTGCGTAAATGATCACGAATAACGAATAAGCACCGACTAAGTAGCAAAGAGATGTTACCAGCCAACGCATTAGGTGATCGTGCCACTTTAATTTCGCGGAAATTTTAGAGCCAGAAAGAGTAATGTCTGGGTACGCTCTTCTTATATCGTGCCAGCCGATTTTTCGTTGATGCTTTCGATGAAACTTTATAAGCGCTTCTCTCATTTCTGCATCAGCATTTATTTCGTAGTACTTCCGAAATGCATGCCTTTCTAGGTGCTCTCGTAGGAATTCATTAGCCTCTTTCCCAAGTTTTTGGGATTCGAGTAATGTTTTTGCGAGGTCGTGCTCTTTTTCTTTTTTCTCGGAAAAATGAGCAAATATTTTGAACGGCTCTTTTTTGAGCGTGTAATAAACAGCTAAAAATAAAAATGCAATCCAGATTTTGTCACCGGTGACATTTGTTGTGAAATATTTAAGCAGTTCTTCCATGAGCGGATGTAACCT
>NZ_JAMOHZ010000025.1 GCF_024448715.1 Stutzerimonas stutzeri | reverse complement strand
TGGCTAAAGAAAAATTCGAACGTAACAAACCGCACCTGAACGTCGGCACCATTGGTCACGTCGACCATGGCAAGACCACGCTCACCGCCGCGCTGACCAAGGTCTGTGCGGAGACCTGGGGCGGCTCTGCGCGTGACTTCTCGCAGATCGACAACGCGCCGGAAGAGAAGGCTCGTGGTATCACCATCAACACCTCCCACGTTGAATATGATTCCTCGATCCGTCACTACGCGCACGTTGACTGCCCAGGTCACGCTGACTATGTGAAGAACATGATCACTGGTGCGGCGCAGATGGACGGTGCGATCCTGGTTTGCTCCGCTGCTGACGGCCCGATGCCGCAAACTCGCGAGCACATCCTGCTGTCCCGTCAGGTTGGCGTTCCTTATATCGTGGTCTTCCTGAACAAGGCTGACATGGTGGATGACGCTGAGCTGCTCGAGTTGGTCGAGATGGAAGTGCGTGATCTGCTGTCGACTTACGACTTCCCTGGCGACGACACGCCGATCATCATCGGTTCTGCTCTGATGGCCCTGAACGGCCAGGACGACAACGAGATGGGCGTATCGGCCGTGCGTAAGCTGGTCGAGACTCTGGATAGCTACATTCCAGAGCCTGAGCGCGCTATCGACAAGCCGTTCCTAATGCCGATCGAAGACGTGTTCTCGATCTCCGGTCGCGGTACCGTTGTGACTGGTCGTGTTGAGCGCGGCATCGTCAAGGTTCAGGAAGAGATCGAAATCGTTGGTATCCGTGCCACGACCAAGACCACCTGCACCGGTGTCGAGATGTTCCGCAAGCTGCTCGACGAAGGTCGTGCTGGTGAGAACGTGGGCGTGCTGCTGCGCGGCACCAAGCGTGATGACGTCGAGCGCGGTCAGGTTCTGGCCAAGCCGGGCACCATCAAGCCGCACACCAAGTTCGAAGGCGAAGTCTACGTACTGAGCAAGGAAGAAGGCGGTCGCCATACTCCGTTCTTCAAGGGCTACCGTCCGCAGTTTTACTTCCGTACCACTGACGTGACTGGTAACTGCGAACTGCCGGAAGGCGTTGAGATGGTAATGCCGGGCGACAACATCAAGATGGTTGTTACCCTGATCGCTCCGATCGCCATGGAAGACGGCCTGCGCTTCGCGATTCGCGAAGGTGGTCGTACCGTTGGTGCTGGTGTGGTTGCCAAGATCATCGAATAAT
>NZ_JAMOHZ010000024.1 GCF_024448715.1 Stutzerimonas stutzeri | reverse complement strand
AAGCGAACGGCTTGAACCAATTGTTATGAGCCTTCACTGAACTCAAGACGTGCCGTTTGCCATTGCTCCCAGGCATATTCTGGATTTAGGTCTGGATAGCCTCTAGATTCCTCCATCTGCATTTTTACTGAAGCTGGAAGCATCATACAAACAGCGTTGTCTCTAATTCCTGTAACCTCAGCTTCAGTTAGTGGAGACCCTTTTTCTCGTTCTTTGTTTAACAGAATGATGATCAAGGCTGGAATGGGTGTTGGCACCAAGTCTTCTTCCTTGCGAGCATCAGGCTTCTTTTTTGCGAATAGTTTTTTGAACATTCGATGTGCCTTATGGCTCATAACGTTTGGTTAAGGGGCGGGCTTTAGCCCGTCCCAGCGAACGAAGTGAGCGGCTTGAACCGCTTGTTAGGCAGCGGAGCAAACCGGGCCTCGCTGGCCGATACCGCACAGTGGCCGAACAGCTGCGAGCGTTCAAGCTGCTACGTGATGACTGATTCACACCGCTGCATGCCTCTGGTCGCCAACCTCGAAGATAGGGCGAGCATGGGCGACGTGCTAGTTGGCAACGCGATGGTTGGGTATTGAAAGTGAAACAGGCGGCGGCGATACGAACTTCCATGTATGTACGAGCCTTAAAAAGAAATGACGCCTAACGTTTGGTTAAGGGGCGGGCTTTAGCCCGTCCCAGCGAACGAAGTGAGCGATTTGAACCAGTTGTTATAGGGCGTTTGCCATTTTCTCAATGGCGCGCCTGAATGAAACGCGAACAATATTTCCATTTTGAAGACAAACAACGTGGCCGAGATCATATTCATCTTCGCTTGGAAAGCTCTCGGTGTTGGCGGGGACATTAAGCATGCCCATGTAATGACCTAAGACACCAACAAAAATACCAATATTTTCAGGGCCAGGCACCAAGCCAACAACTGATGAGTCGCCGAGCATTCCACATAACATGCGGAAAACCTCAAGATCCGGATTGTCATCCGGCTTGAAGCGATCATCAACTCGCGTTGATATTGCTGTTACTTGAGATGGTGAATTTCTTAAATCATGATTCATGATGAATCGAATTTCATCATGCCTCACTTGCTCTCTAAATAATTCTCCATATACAAAATAGCCAGCGGATAATGCTACTTTAGCAACGAACTTGAGGCCGGTATCCATGTCAAGTGAGACGGAACTCTGGAATGTTCTTTCGCCTTGAAGATGTTGCTTTGTTATTGGGCACCAAATTTTCAAGCCTTCATGCCTATCAAAAGCCACCTGTACAGGTTTGCCTGTGGATGTGTCAGTTGATTTTTTTGCTACTGCTTTTGGTTTCTTGTTGCTGTGGCCTCTGACGTCTAATTCATTTCTTTTCATTAGAATTAGGAAGTCGTTAGCTAATGCGCCGTCAATTTTTGAGCCGACTTTAGAGTTGAAATCTCTGCAAACTGGAATTTCAAATCCGTCTAAGCCGCCAAGCGATAATGGGATGATGTGCTCCCGGTTTGCTTCTGACTCACTTATCTCTCGGTCGGTATATGGGCAGTAAATCAATGCGTTACCCCCTCAAGCACTATAACG
>NZ_JAMOHZ010000023.1 GCF_024448715.1 Stutzerimonas stutzeri | reverse complement strand
TTGAAAACCTACCTGGAAAAGGTCACTCAGCCGTTCGAGATCGTCGCGTCCCTCGATGACGGCGAGAAATCCCAGGAAATGCTCGCCTTGCTGGAAGACATCACCGGCTTGAGCGACAAAATCACGCTGCGCACCGATGGTGACGATGCGCGTCGCCCGTCGTTCGCGCTCAATCGTATCGGTGGCAACATCAGCCTGCGTTTCGCCGGTATCCCGATGGGGCACGAATTCACCTCATTGGTGCTCGCCCTGCTGCAGGTCGGTGGTCATCCATCGAAGACGGCGGCGGACGTGATCGAACAGATCAAGAATGTCGAAGGCGAATACCACTTCGAAACCTACTTCTCGCTGTCCTGCCAGAACTGCCCGGACGTGGTCCAGGCGCTGAATCTGATGGCCGTGCTCAACCCGAACATCCGCCATGTCGCCATCGATGGCGCACTGTTTCAGGCTGAAGTCGAGCGCCGTCAGGTCATGTCCGTGCCGAGCATCTACCTCAACGGCGAGCTGTTCGGCCAGGGCCGCATGGGCGAAGAAGAAATTCTCGCCAAGCTCGACACCGGCGCCTCGGCACGCGATGCCGAAAAACTCAGCGCCAAGGACGCCTTTGACGTGCTTGTTGTTGGCGGTGGGCCGGCTGGTGCCGCAGCGGCCATCTACGCGGCGCGTAAGGGCATCCGCACCGGTGTCGCCGCCGAGCGCTTCGGCGGTCAGGTGCTCGACACCATGGCCATCGAAAACTTCATCTCGGTCAACGAGACTGAAGGCCCGAAGCTGGCCCGTGCGCTGGAAAACCATGTGCGCGAATACGACGTCGACATCATGAATCTGCAGCGCGCTGCAGCTCTGATTCCCGCTTCGGCTGAAGGCGGACTGCACGAGATCAAGCTGGAGAATGGCGGCTCGCTCAAGGCCAAGACCCTGATCCTCGCCACCGGTGCCCGTTGGCGCGAAATGAACGTGCCGGGCGAGCAAGAATACCGCGGCCGTGGCGTCGCCTACTGCCCGCACTGCGACGGCCCGCTGTTCAAGGGCAAGCGCGTGGCGGTGATCGGTGGCGGCAACTCCGGCGTGGAAGCGGCCATCGACCTGGCTGGCATCGTCGCTCAGGTGACACTGCTCGAGTTCGACAGCCAGCTGCGTGCCGATGCCGTGCTGCAGAAGAAGCTCCACAGCCTGCCCAATGTCACCGTGATCACCAGTGCGCTGACCAGCGAAGTTACGGGCGACGGGCAGAAGGTCAACGGCCTGGTCTATAAGGATCGCAACTCCAGCGAGTTCCACAATCTGGAGCTCGAAGGGATCTTCGTGCAAATTGGCCTGCTGCCCAACACCGACTGGCTGAAAGGCACGGTGGAGTTGACCTCGCGGGGCGAGATCATCGTCGATGCGCGTGGCGAGACCTCGCTGCCGGGCATCTTCGCCGCCGGCGACGTCACCACCGTGCCGTACAAGCAGATCGTCATCGCGGTTGGCGAAGGCGCCAAGGCTTCGCTGAGTGCCTTCGACCACCTGATCCGCAGCTCCGTCGAAGACTGAGCGCAGCGGTAACGAAAAGGGGGAGCAGACTTCGGTCTGCTCCCCC
>NZ_JAMOHZ010000022.1 GCF_024448715.1 Stutzerimonas stutzeri | reverse complement strand
GGCCCAGAGTGTGTAAAAACGTCTGATCGAACCCTTGCTATGATTTCGGGCGATTCCATCGCAAGGGTCACCCATGAAGCGCTTCATTCAAGGTGAGCATCGAGGCCAAAGTACGTTGCTCCCTGAGAGCCTTGACGACTACGTCAGCGATACCAGTCCGGTGCGAGTGGTTGACGTCTTCGTTGATGAACTCGACCTGGTTTCGTTGGGTTTTGAAAGCGCAACTCCAGCGGATACAGGCCGGCCTGCTTACCACCCTGCGATCTTGCTGAAGATCTATATCTACGGCTATCTCAACCGTATTCAATCGAGTCGGCGCCTTGAGCGAGAGACTCAGCGCAACGTCGAACTGATGTGGCTGACCGGGCGGTTGATGCCGGATTTCAAGACCATCGCCAACTTCCGGAAAGATAACAGCAAGGCCATCCGAGGCGTCTGCCGGCAGTTCGTTGTGCTGTGTCAGCAGCTAGGGCTGTTCGGAGAAAATCTGGTTGCCATCGACGGCAGCAAATGCAAGGCAGTCAACAATCGCGATCGCAACTTCACCAGCGCCAAACTGAAGCGGCGAATGGAGGAAATTGAATCGAGCATCAGCCGTTACCTCACGGCGCTCGATGCTGCTGACCAGGCAGAACCTAAATCCTCTCAGCCCAAAGCAGCGCGGCTGGAAGAGAGAATCGTCAAGCTAAAGGCCCAGATGAAAGAGCTTCAGGCGATTGAAATCCAGCTCAACGAATCGCCGGACAAACAGGTCTCCCTGACCGATCCGGATGCCCGCTCGATGATGACTCGCGGTACTGGAATCGTTGGCTACAACGTGCAGACCGCAGTCGACACCCAGCATCATTTGGTCGTTGCTCATGAGGTCACCAACGCCGGCTCAGACCGCGACCAACTCAGCTCGATGGCGAAGCAAGCACGGAAAGCGATGGCTTCAGAAACGCTGTCGGTTGTAGCTGATCGAGGTTACTTCAAGAGCGAGGAAATCCTGGCTTGCCACGATGCCAATATCATCACCTATGTCCCCAAACCGATGACCTCAGCAGCCAAGGCCGACGGGCGCTTCAACAATGACGTCTTCATCTACGACTCGGCGAAAAACGAATACACCTGCCCGGCTGGAGAGGCGCTGATTTGGCGTTTCTCCAGCGTTGAAAAAGGCATGAAGCTGCACCGGTACTGGAGTTCGAAATGCCAAAGCTGCACTTTGAAATTGCAGTGCACACCGAGCAAGCAACGACGGGTTCGGCGCTGGGAACATGAAGCGGTGTTAGAGGAAATGCAGACCCGGCTGAATAACGCATCTGAGATGATGCGAATTCGAAAACGAACTGTTGAGCACCCCTTCGGGACGCTCAAACAATGGATGGGCGCAACGCATTTCCTGACACGTCGGCTGCCTGGCGTCGGGGCGGAGATGAGCTTGAATGTGCTCGCCTATAACTTGAAGCGAGTCATGAACATCATAGGAACCAGCAACCTGATGAAGGCGATGTCGGCCTAACAAACCGCTACAGGGATCGCCCTGGATTGCCTCAGGTCGGGTCTGGAGACTCTAGCCGCTACTGATGCGCTTCTGTGACGTTGAATAGCGTCCTCGCTGCACCGACAGGGGCCGTTGCTCA
>NZ_JAMOHZ010000021.1 GCF_024448715.1 Stutzerimonas stutzeri | reverse complement strand
CGTTAGGCATCAACACTGCGGAGTTGACCATGACAGATCAGAAAATCATGATGGAATGCGATACTTGTAGTAAAAAATTTCAATTTGGCCCTCATCAATACGAGGGACGAGTTATCAATCTTTATGGCATCACCGTGTGCGACACCTGCTGGACTGGAAACTGGGATGGCTGGGCTCCACATTTCGAACCAATAATCCAAAAGCACTTAGCGGAAAAAAATCTACCAGAGCCTCCAAGAAATAATAAAGGCTGGTTGCCACGAGACTAGATAAAACCTTCCACACTTAACCGAGAATCATTAATTTCTTATAGATTTAAAGCAGGGGGCATTTTAATGCGAAAGTTATTAATGATATATGCCTTGATTTTCTTTTCTTCCCTCGCGCACAGTCAAGAGCCAAGGCAAGCAACCCTAAATCCTCATGCAATAATTTGTACAGCAGAAGGTGACATTTACCACCTAATTAATTTATTCCAAAAGCAAGACATGAACGCAATTGAAAAATATATGCGACCTGGAAAATGCGCCATGACAAATAGAAGCAATAACGTACTCGTGCTTGACTATGTTGCAGGGCGTCCCTGGGCTCTTATCCAATCTGCTGAAGGGGTCAAGATATACACTTTCAGTCAAAATATAACTTTTTGATACAGCTAAATATTTGGCATTATTTGCCTTGCTCACGGGGACAAGCTAAAGCCGACCCTTAACCAGACGCGAGCAGCCAAGGAGAAAGAGATGTTCGGGTTATTCCAAAATCGAAAAAAATATAATGGCCAAGTAGACTTAAAGCTTAACAACGAGTATCAAATAATAACTCGCCGTTCTGAAAACCCATTATTCCCAGGTTCACTGGCCTTTTTGGAGCTAATCGACCAAGCTTGGAATGGACAGATGAATGAGGATGAAGCGGCTATGTTTATAGCAGTCTTATATTTCAGCGGGTTGTGTAAAAACGGCCACCGGGCTGAAGCTTCGCTGCTGCTACCACGGATAGTAAATATTGCACAATTCAACGTTCCCAAAAATATAGTTTCTGAACAACGCTGGCAAAAATTCGCACATGCAATTCGTGAGGCAAGAGAAATCTCAGGAATTTGACAGAGCTACAGAATTAGGCCCACATAATAATGAAATAAGGGCCAGACAGGCCTAACAACTGGCTCAAATCGTTCGCTCCGCTCACTGGGACGGGCTAAAGCCCGCCCCTTAGCCAAACGTTAGCTTTTTCACGGAGAATTCATGCCAAAAAATACGGATATTGCAGCTATCTTAGGTAAGGGTTTAGTCGGAGCGATTCCGTTTGTTGGTCCATTGGCTGCAGAGATTGTTGGTGCAATAATACCGAACCAAAGAATTGATAGAATTGAATCCCTGCTAAAACTTCTCGAATCGAAGATCGCCGAAGACGAAAAATCAAAAGTTGAAGAAAAAATCGTTACTCCCGAATCAGTAGATCTGATCGAGGATGGATTTCTTCAAGCCGCCAGGGCCCTAAGTGAAGAAAGAAAAGACTACATAGCCTCACTTCTCAAAAACAGCCTTACGAATGACCGCCTAGAATATATTGAGCATAAACGGCTGCTATCTATACTTGGTCAACTTAATGACCTAGAAATAATAATATTGAAATCCTATACGCTGCATCACGGAGAACCAGACTCCGAAGAGTTTTTTAAGATACATCAAGACTCATTGCAGCCACCAGGCGCCTTCCTTGGGTCTACTCAAGAAGATTTAGACAAACACGTTCTCCACCAAACCCATAAGACTCATCTTGCTAGCCTGGGATTATTACGACCAGGATTTAAGAGAGCAAAAAAAGGTGAGCTACCAGAATTTGACGATAAGACGGGCATGATAAAAGCCAATGGCTATTCAATCAGTCCTCTTGGTCGGTTACTGCTCCGAAGCATTGACCAAATTAATGAGTAATAAGCTAACAAATGGTTCAAACCGTTCGCTA
>NZ_JAMOHZ010000020.1 GCF_024448715.1 Stutzerimonas stutzeri | reverse complement strand
ACGAACCAGCGATAGGCATCGCGCAGGCCATCCTCCAGGCTGATGCTGGCTTGCCAGCCCAGTGCCTTGAGCCGGGAAACGTCCATCAGTTTGCGTGGCGTGCCGTCCGGCTTGCTGCTGTCGAAGGTCAGCTGCCCCTGGTACTCGGTGACTCGGGTGATGGTTTCGGCCAGTTCGCGAATGCTGCAGTCGACGCCGGTACCCACGTTGATGTGCGACAGCATCGGCTGGGTGTGCGCCCGGTAGGTTGCGTCATCCAGCTCCATCACATGCACGCTGGCAGCGGCCATGTCGTCTACATGGAGAAACTCGCGCTGCGGCTTGCCACTGCCCCAGATGACTACCTCGTCATCGCCCCGCTGGGCCGCTTCGTGGAAGCGCTTCAGCAACGCCGGCACCACGTGGCTGTTTTCCGGGTGGAAGTTGTCGTTAGGACCATAGAGGTTAGTGGGCATCACACTGCGATAGTCGCGGCCGTACTGGCGGTTGTAACTTTCGCAAAGTTTGATGCCGGCGATCTTGGCTACCGCGTACGGCTCGTTGGTCGGCTCTAGCACGCCGGTCACCAGGGCCTCTTCCTTCATCGGCTGTTCGGCGAATTTCGGATAGATGCAGGACGAGCCGAGGAACAACAGTTTCTGCACATCGTTGCAATGCGCCGCATGAATGATGTTCGCCTCGACCATCAGGTTCTGATAGATGAACTCGGCCGGATAGGTGTTGTTGGCATGGATACCGCCCACCTTGGCCGACGCCATGTAAACCTGATCTATCTTGTTCTCGGCGAAGAACGCATTCACCGCCGCCTGGTCGACGAGGTCCAGCTCTTCACGGCCACGCGTGATGATGTTGTCGTACCCCAGCGCGTGCAGGCGGCGGACAATCGCAGAGCCAACCATTCCCCGGTGCCCCGCAACGAAAATACGTGCGTCACGATTCATATTCAGTTCTCCAACGTCACTGGGATGTCGAAGCCGTGCTCTTTCAGCAGAGCATGGCGCTGGGCGACTTTCAGGTCTTCGCGGACCATCTCGGCGCACATTTCCTGCACGCTGATCTCCGGCGTCCAGCCGAGTTTGTTCTTGGCCCGGCTCGGGTCACCGAGCAAGGTTTCCACTTCTGCCGGGCGGAAGTAACGCGGATCGATACGGACGATGACATCGCCTACCTTGAGCGCCGGTGCCTTGTCGCCTTCGATACTGGAGACGATGGCCCGTTCGTCCACACCGCTACCTTCAAAGCTCAGCTGAACACCGAGCTCGGCGGCCGACCACTTGATGAATTCGCGCACCGAGTACTGCACACCGGTGGCGATGACAAAGTCTTCGGCCTGCTCCTGCTGCAGCATCATCCACTGCATACGCACGTAATCCTTCGCATGGCCCCAGTCACGCAGCGCATCGAGGTTGCCCATGTGCAGGCATTTCTCCAGTCCCTGGGCAATGTTCGCCAAGCCACGGGTGATCTTGCGGGTCACGAACGTCTCGCCGCGGCGCGGCGACTCGTGATTGAACAGAATGCCGTTGCAGGCATACATGCCATAGGCCTCGCGGTAGTTGACCGTGATCCAGTAGGCGTACAGCTTGGCCACCGCATACGGCGAGCGCGGGTAGAACGGCGTGGTTTCCTTCTGCGGAATTTCCTGCACCAGACCATAGAGTTCGGAGGTGGAGGCCTGGTAGAAGCGCGTCTTCTTTTCCAGACCCAACAGGCGAATGGCCTCGAGGATACGCAGCGCACCCATGCCGTCCACGTCAGCGGTGTACTCGGGCGACTCGAAGCTGACCGCGACATGCGACTGGGCTCCCAGGTTGTACACCTCGTCGGGCTGCACTTCCTGGATGATCCGGGTCAGGTTCGACGAATCGGTCAGATCACCATAGTGCAGAACGAAGTTCTGATCCTCGACATGATGGTCCTGATAGATATGGTCGACCCGCTGGGTATTGAACAGCGAAGCGCGGCGTTTGATGCCGTGCACCTCGTAGCCCTTTTCCAGCAGTAACTCGGCAAGGTAGGAACCGTCCTGGCCAGTAATCCCGGTGATCAGCGC
>NZ_JAMOHZ010000019.1 GCF_024448715.1 Stutzerimonas stutzeri | reverse complement strand
CTTGGAGGAGGAATACAACGTTCAGCTGTTTAGGGTGCCTGGGAAAGGGTATCGGCTTGCGGAGCCGCTTTCATTGCTGAGCTACGAGCTTAGCGCTGCTGCTCTTGCCCGCCTTGGCTGGCAACTCCACTTTAGACAAACAGTTGACTCTACCAACGCCGAGGCGTTGAGGTTGTTGCGCTCGGGTGCAGCCGCGCCATTGGTGGTTATCGCTGAAAAACAAACTAGTGGGCGAGGACGTAGAGGGCGGGCGTGGATTAGCCCGGCTTCGCAAAATATCTATTACACGCTAGCGCTAAAAGTTTTCGATGGCCCCCAAGGGCTCTCCGGTCTGAGTCTGGTTGTAGGGTTGGCAGTCCTTAACGTGCTACGTCGGGCGGGAATCCAAAATGCTGGTCTCAAGTGGCCCAATGACATTTATGCGGATGGCAAGAAAATAGCTGGAATACTATTGGAGCTGACCGGGGACCCGGCTGACGTATGCCACGTGATTATAGGGATTGGAATAAATGTGAACATGACGTCAAGTGCTAAGGATATCGGGCAGCTCTGGACCTCTGTAAGGGCGCAGATAGGTGTTATGGCGGACCGAAGTGCGTTGGTAAGCTTTCTTAGTGAGGCATTGCATTGCTATATGGAGAGGCGCATGCATGAGGGCTTTTCCTCGTTGCGTGTCGAGTGGGAAACGAACAATATCTGGCAAGGTAAGCGTTGTAGCTTGAGTACCGGTACTCGTGAGGTAAAAGGCTTGGTACTTGGCGTGGATGAGGTGGGAGCTTTACGGCTTCTGGTTGATGGCAAGGAGCAGCGGTTTAGTGGGGGAGAATTAAGCTTGAGGCTCGATCATGATTCTTGAGCTCGACTGCGGGAATAGCTTCATAAAATGGCGAGTTATCCCTAGTGCTGGCGGTGCACCTGTAACCGAGGGGGTGGCGGCGCAGGTGGCAGAGCTTGTTTGCGATCTAATCAGTAGATGTACGGGGAGAATTTCTCGCTGCCGCTTAGTGAGTGTCAGGAGCGATATTGAGACCAAGGCCATTGTGGGTGTGCTCTCCGAAGCGCTGAAAGTCGATGTGACTGAGGTTCGTCCAGCCGAGCGCGTCGCTAGCGTCGTGAACGGCTACCGAGATCATCGGCGCCTGGGGCTGGATCGCTGGTTGGCGCTTGTCGCCGCGCATGAGCTGTGTGGTGGGGCGTGTTTGGTTATCGACCTTGGCACGGCCATTACTGTGGATTTCGTGGCTAGCGACGGGAAGCATCTCGGAGGTTACATCGCTCCTGGGATGGCTCTGCTACGGAACCAGCTGCTTGCCCATGCTCGCCGCATTCAGTACAACGCTGCAGAGGCGGAGCTCGCGTTGACTGATATCTCTCCCGGGAAAAGTACTGCTGAAGCTGTTGAGCGGGGCTGTCTGATCATGGTGCGCAGCTATGTGGCGAGCCAAATCTCTAATGCGCGGGGGCAATTGGGGGGTAGTTTTGCCGCCTATGTCACGGGAGGCGATGCGGTATTGGTTGCTGATCTTCCGTCGGTAACGTGCGTGCCGGATTTGGTTTTCCGGGGGCTTGCAATAGCTTGTCCCTAAACGAGGTATTGATGCGCTGGCTCTTAATGCTTCTGGTGGTGTTAAATCTGCTGCTTTACCTTCATTACCTGAACCGGAAAGTGCCGATTGCCGGTGAGGTTGCCGAGTCGCACGTTTCTCCTCTAGAGAGAAACATTCAATTAGTGAGTGAGGTGGAGTCGCTGGCGGTACGGCGGCCGAAGCAAGACGTAGGTAGCGCCTGTCTGTTTCTTGGGGGGTTCGACGAAGAGGCGATCGCGCTAGCCGTAGAGCAGCGTTTGTTGAGCCTGGATATCGATTCCAGGGTGGAGTCTGTCGATGAGGCCGCTGGCGTCGACTATTGGGTCTACTTGCCCCCGCTGATATCCCGTCAGGCATCGCTACGTCAGCTGCGCGAGCTGCAATCTCGAAATATAGATAGCTACGTCATCACCGTCGGGGATTTAACTAACGGTATATCCTTGGGGATATTCTCACGCAAGGACTCCGCAGAGAGCGTTGTGAGCCGTCTGAAAGGCGTCGACTACACGGCGTTGATCCGTGATTTGCCAAGAGTCCATCGTCGTTACTGGGTGCGGGTGGCGGGTACACGGCAGCATTTATTGAGCGACTCGCTACTTGGCGAGCTTGCTCGTGACTTCCCTGCTCTTGAGCACCAACAAATGCCGTGTTCAGGCATTGCAACTTCAGGGTAGTTTACATAGAATGGCGCCCGCTTCGCGGCGCAGCTTCTTAGGGCGTCGTGACGAGCTGTCATCAGAGCTAACCTCAGGTTTTAAAATGAGAAATGCTTGACAGCAGGAGGTTAGGCAACCAAAATGCCGCCTCGTTTTGGAGGGGTTCCCGAGCGGCCAAAGGGATCAGACTGTAAATCTGACGTCATCGACTTCGAAGGTTCGAATCCTTCCCCCTCCACCAGATTTAAGCGTAAGCCTTGGGTATCGCGGGTATAGTTTAGTGGTAGAACCTCAGCCTTCCAAGCTGATGATGCGGGTTCGATTCCCGCTACCCGCTCCAGCTCAAGGGTTGTGCAAAAAAGATTGGCTCATGTAGCTCAGCTGGTAGAGCACACCCTTGGTAAGGGTGAGGTCAGCGGTTCAAATCCGCTCATGAGCTCCAAAACCCAAAGGCAGATATGTGAATATCTGCCTTTGTTTTAATGGTGGCGTGACTAGCTCAATTCAACGATGGGAGACGGTCTCGA
>NZ_JAMOHZ010000018.1 GCF_024448715.1 Stutzerimonas stutzeri | reverse complement strand
AAATCAAGTGGTTAGCTTTATTTGGGGCTTGCACGGATGGCGCATTCGAGTAGAATGCGCCGGGCTGACAGGGTGGTGGTTAAGGCCTGTTGGCAGCTTCGGTCGGGCTGATCGGAAGTGGTTGAAAGAGGTGGTTGACAGTGGTTTTAGACGCTGTATGATTCGCCTCCCGCTGACGAGAGACGCAGGTTGATCTGAGGCGCAAGCGGTTGAGAGGAAACGAAAAGTTCTTCAAAAACAGCTTGACGAGAAACAAGGCTGCTGTAGAATGCGCGGCCTCGGTTGAGACGAAAGACTTGATCGAAACGCTCTTTAACAACTGAATCAAGCAATTCGTGTGGGTGCTTGTGAGGTAAGACTGATGGTCAGCAAGATTATCAGCATCACAAAGACTCAGCGAGAAATCATTGAGTGCTCTTCTTTTTTGGAAGAGATTTGCGATTGCTGAGCCAAGTTTAGGGTTTTCTCAAAACCCAAGCAGTATTGAACTGAAGAGTTTGATCATGGCTCAGATTGAACGCTGGCGGCAGGCCTAACACATGCAAGTCGAGCGGATGAGTGGAGCTTGCTCCATGATTCAGCGGCGGACGGGTGAGTAATGCCTAGGAATCTGCCTGGTAGTGGGGGACAACGTTTCGAAAGGAACGCTAATACCGCATACGTCCTACGGGAGAAAGCAGGGGACCTTCGGGCCTTGCGCTATCAGATGAGCCTAGGTCGGATTAGCTAGTTGGTGAGGTAATGGCTCACCAAGGCGACGATCCGTAACTGGTCTGAGAGGATGATCAGTCACACTGGAACTGAGACACGGTCCAGACTCCTACGGGAGGCAGCAGTGGGGAATATTGGACAATGGGCGAAAGCCTGATCCAGCCATGCCGCGTGTGTGAAGAAGGTCTTCGGATTGTAAAGCACTTTAAGTTGGGAGGAAGGGCAGTAAGTTAATACCTTGCTGTTTTGACGTTACCGACAGAATAAGCACCGGCTAACTTCGTGCCAGCAGCCGCGGTAATACGAAGGGTGCAAGCGTTAATCGGAATTACTGGGCGTAAAGCGCGCGTAGGTGGTTTGTTAAGTTGAATGTGAAAGCCCCGGGCTCAACCTGGGAACTGCATCCAAAACTGGCAAGCTAGAGTATGGCAGAGGGTGGTGGAATTTCCTGTGTAGCGGTGAAATGCGTAGATATAGGAAGGAACACCAGTGGCGAAGGCGACCACCTGGGCTACTACTGACACTGAGGTGCGAAAGCGTGGGGAGCAAACAGGATTAGATACCCTGGTAGTCCACGCCGTAAACGATGTCGACTAGCCGTTGGGATCCTTGAGATCTTAGTGGCGCAGCTAACGCATTAAGTCGACCGCCTGGGGAGTACGGCCGCAAGGTTAAAACTCAAATGAATTGACGGGGGCCCGCACAAGCGGTGGAGCATGTGGTTTAATTCGAAGCAACGCGAAGAACCTTACCAGGCCTTGACATGCAGAGAACTTTCCAGAGATGGATTGGTGCCTTCGGGAACTCTGACACAGGTGCTGCATGGCTGTCGTCAGCTCGTGTCGTGAGATGTTGGGTTAAGTCCCGTAACGAGCGCAACCCTTGTCCTTAGTTACCAGCACGTCATGGTGGGCACTCTAAGGAGACTGCCGGTGACAAACCGGAGGAAGGTGGGGATGACGTCAAGTCATCATGGCCCTTACGGCCTGGGCTACACACGTGCTACAATGGTCGGTACAAAGGGTTGCCAAGCCGCGAGGTGGAGCTAATCCCATAAAACCGATCGTAGTCCGGATCGCAGTCTGCAACTCGACTGCGTGAAGTCGGAATCGCTAGTAATCGTGAATCAGAATGTCACGGTGAATACGTTCCCGGGCCTTGTACACACCGCCCGTCACACCATGGGAGTGGGTTGCTCCAGAAGTAGCTAGTCTAACCTTCGGGAGGACGGTTACCACGGAGTGATTCATGACTGGGGTGAAGTCGTAACAAGGTAGCCGTAGGGGAACCTGCGGCTGGATCACCTCCTTAATCGAAGACTTCAGCTTCTTCATAAGTTCCCACACGAATTGCTTGATTCACTAGCGAAAAGCGATTGGGTTTCGACCCGAGAGAGACGATTGGGTCTGTAGCTCAGTTGGTTAGAGCGCACCCCTGATAAGGGTGAGGTCGGCAGTTCGAATCTGCCCAGACCCACCAATTGTCATGGGATGTGGCCGATCTGTAGATGGGGCCATAGCTCAGCTGGGAGAGCGCCTGCTTTGCACGCAGGAGGTCAGCGGTTCGATCCCGCTTGGCTCCACCATTAACTCGATAATCGCTAAAAGCACAGAAATGAATAGGTTCCGGTTGGAGCGTATTGATTTCTGGTCTTTGCGCCAGAACTGTTCTTTAAAAATTTGGGTATGTGATAGAAGTAGACTGAGCGATCACTTTCACTGGTGGTTGTTCAGCTAAGGTAAATTTGCGAGTTGCTCTTTATGAGCAAGAATGCGGATTTTCGGCGAATGTCGTCTTCACGTTATTAGACAGTAACCAGATTGCTTGGGGTTATATGGTCAAGTGAAGAAGCGCATACGGTGGATGCCTTGGCAGTCAGAGGCGATGAAAGACGTGGTAGCCTGCGAAAAGCTTCGGGGAGTCGGCAAACAGACTTTGATCCGGAGATCTCTGAATGGGGGAACCCAGCCATCATAAGATGGTTATCACACACTGAATACATAGGTGTGTGAGGCGAACCAGGGGAACTGAAACATCTAAGTACCCTGAGGAAAAGAAATCAACCGAGATTCCCTTAGTAGTGGCGAGCGAACGGGGACTAGCCCTTAAGCTTCTTTGATTTTAGCGGAACGCTCTGGAAAGTGCGGCCATAGTGGGTGATAGCCCTGTACGCGAAAGGATCTTAGAAGTGAAATCGAGTAGGACGGAGCACGAGAAACTTTGTCTGAATATGGGGGGACCATCCTCCAAGGCTAAATACTACTGACTGACCGATAGTGAACCAGTACCGTGAGGGAAAGGCGAAAAGAACCCCGGAGAGGGGAGTGAAATAGAACCTGAAACCGTATGCGTACAAGCAGTGGGAGCCTACTTTGTTAGGTGACTGCGTACCTTTTGTATAATGGGTCAGCGACTTATTTTCAGTGGCGAGCTTAACCGAATAGGGGAGGCGTAGCGAAAGCGAGTCTTAATAGGGCGTCTAGTCGCTGGGAATAGACCCGAAACCGGGCGATCTATCCATGGGCAGGTTGAAGGTTGGGTAACACTAACTGGAGGACCGAACCGACTACCGTTGAAAAGTTAGCGGATGACCTGTGGATCGGAGTGAAAGGCTAATCAAGCTCGGAGATAGCTGGTTCTCCTCGAAAGCTATTTAGGTAGCGCCTCGTGTATCACTGCTGGGGGTAGAGCACTGTTTCGGCTAGGGGGTCATCCCGACTTACCAAACCGATGCAAACTCCGAATACCAGCAAGTGTCAGCACGGGAGACACACGGCGGGTGCTAACGTCCGTCGTGAAAAGGGAAACAACCCAGACCGTCAGCTAAGGTCCCAAAATCCTGGTTAAGTGGGAAACGATGTGGGAAGGCTCAGACAGCTAGGAGGTTGGCTTAGAAGCAGCCACCCTTTAAAGAAAGCGTAATAGCTCACTAGTCGAGTCGGCCTGCGCGGAAGATGTAACGGGGCTCAAACCAGGTACCGAAGCTACGGGTTCATCGTAAGATGAGCGGTAGAGGAGCGTTCTGTAAGCCTGTGAAGGTGAGTTGAGAAGCTTGCTGGAGGTATCAGAAGTGCGAATGCTGACATGAGTAACGACAATGCGAGTGAAAAACTCGCACGCCGAAAGACCAAGGGTTCCTGCGCAACGTTAATCGACGCAGGGTGAGTCGGTCCCTAAGGCGAGGCTGAAGAGCGTAGTCGATGGGAAACGGGTTAATATTCCCGTACTTCTAGTTACTGCGATGGGGGGACGGAGAAGGCTAGGCCAGCTTGGCGTTGGTTGTCCAAGTTTAAGGTGGTAGGCAGAGATCTTAGGTAAATCCGGGGTCTTAATGCCGAGAACTGATGACGATCCTTCTTTTAGAAGGAGAAGTGGTTGATGCCATGCTTCCAGGAAAAGCCTCTAAGCTTCAGGTAACTAGGAACCGTACCCCAAACCGACACAGGTGGTTGGGTAGAGAATACCAAGGCGCTTGAGAGAACTCGGGTGAAGGAACTAGGCAAAATGGCACCGTAACTTCGGGAGAAGGTGCGCCGGTGAGGGTGAAGGGTTTACCCCGTAAGCTCATGCCGGTCGAAGATACCAGGCCGCTGCGACTGTTTATTAAAAACACAGCACTCTGCAAACACGAAAGTGGACGTATAGGGTGTGACGCCTGCCCGGTGCCGGAAGGTTAATTGATGGGGTTAGCGCAAGCGAAGCTCTTGATCGAAGCCCCGGTAAACGGCGGCCGTAACTATAACGGTCCTAAGGTAGCGAAATTCCTTGTCGGGTAAGTTCCGACCTGCACGAATGGCGTAACGATGGCGGCGCTGTCTCCACCCGAGACTCAGTGAAATTGAAATCGCTGTGAAGATGCAGTGTATCCGCGGCTAGACGGAAAGACCCCGTGAACCTTTACTATAGCTTTGCACTGGACTTTGAATTTGCTTGTGTAGGATAGGTGGGAGGCTTTGAAGCGTGGACGCCAGTTCGCGTGGAGCCATCCTTGAAATACCACCCTGGCAACTTTGAGGTTCTAACTCTGGTCCGTTATCCGGATCGAGGACAGTGTATGGTGGGTAGTTTGACTGGGGCGGTCTCCTCCTAAAGAGTAACGGAGGAGTACGAAGGTGCGCTCAGACCGGTCGGAAATCGGTCGTAGAGTATAAAGGCAAAAGCGCGCTTGACTGCGAGACAGACACGTCGAGCAGGTACGAAAGTAGGTCTTAGTGATCCGGTGGTTCTGTATGGAAGGGCCATCGCTCAACGGATAAAAGGTACTCCGGGGATAACAGGCTGATACCGCCCAAGAGTTCATATCGACGGCGGTGTTTGGCACCTCGATGTCGGCTCATCACATCCTGGGGCTGAAGCCGGTCCCAAGGGTATGGCTGTTCGCCATTTAAAGTGGTACGCGAGCTGGGTTTAGAACGTCGTGAGACAGTTCGGTCCCTATCTGCCGTGGACGTTTGAGATTTGAGAGGGGCTGCTCCTAGTACGAGAGGACCGGAGTGGACGAACCTCTGGTGTTCCGGTTGTCACGCCAGTGGCATTGCCGGGTAGCTATGTTCGGAAGAGATAACCGCTGAAAGCATCTAAGCGGGAAACTTGCCTCAAGATGAGATCTCACTGGAGCCTTGAGCTCCCTGAAGGGCCGTCGAAGACTACGACGTTGATAGGTGGGGTGTGTAAGCGCTGTGAGGCGTTGAGCTAACCCATACTAATTGCCCGTGAGGCTTGACCATATAACACCCAAACAATTTGATGTTTGCGTGTCAGACGGTTGAAGTCGACAAACAAACCGAAAATCAGCAACACTCGCAGCAACACAAAAATCACATACCCAATTCGCTGCAGCGGCTCATCCCGAGGCAGCAACCGAATTGCTTGACGACCATAGAGCGTTGGAACCACCTGATCCCATCCCGAACTCAGTAGTGAAACGACGCATCGCCGATGGTAGTGTGGGGTCTCCCCATGTGAGAGTAGGTCATCGTCAAGCTTCTACACCAAACCCCCGATCTTCAACAGAAGGTCGGGGGTTTGTCTTTGGCGAAGAAAAAACACGCTGGGTTCCAGCTTGATGTGCCGCTATGATGCGTGCCTTGTTGGCTAAGGATCTTATGAACGATTTACTGCAGCTGCTCGCTGATGGCCGCTTTCATTCCGGTGAGGAGCTTGGAGCCGTCCT
>NZ_JAMOHZ010000017.1 GCF_024448715.1 Stutzerimonas stutzeri | reverse complement strand
CGATTGATCTGGTTTGTTCGGGTCGGCATAATAGCCGGCCTGACTCTTGTTAGGCCAGTAGCTCAATTGGCAGAGCGGCGGTCTCCAAAACCGCAGGTTGGGGGTTCGATTCCCTCCTGGCCTGCCAACTTCAATATAGAATTTGGCAGTATTTACAGGGTTCTAGCAGATGAATGTCAAAGCAGAAGCCAAAGACTCCCGCTTCGATTTGATGAAGTGGCTTGTTGTAGCTGCTTTGGTGGTCGTGGCGGTGGTTGGTAATCAGTATTACGCCGCAGAGCCTATCCTGTACAGAGTTCTTGCGTTGCTCGTGTTTGCTGTCGTTGCTGCGTTTGTTGCGCTGCAGACATCGAAGGGTCGTTCCTTTTTTGTTCTTCTGAAAGAGGCGCGCGTCGAGATTCGCAAAGTCGTTTGGCCGACCCGTCAAGAAACTACTCAGACTACGCTCATAGTTGTGGCAGTTGTGCTGGTTATGGCGTTGCTGTTGTGGGGGCTCGATTCCCTGCTCGGTTGGCTGGTTTCCATGATTGTAGGTTAAGGATATCCCGTGGCTAAGCGTTGGTACGTGGTTCATGCCTACTCGGGTTACGAGAAGCATGTCATGCGCTCGTTGATTGAGCGCATCAAGCTTGCCGGCATGGAGGATCATTTCGGCGAGATTCTGGTTCCCACTGAAGAAGTGGTTGAGATGCGTAATGGGCAGAAGCGCAAGAGTGAGCGCAAATTTTTCCCTGGTTACGTTCTTGTTCAGATGGATATGGCCGAAGGCGCTTGGCACCTGGTGAAGGATACGCCTCGAGTAATGGGCTTTATCGGTGGTACGGCCGACAAGCCGGCGCCGATCACTGATAAGGAGGCTGAGGCGATCCTGCGTCGCGTCGCGGATGGTAGTGATAAGCCGAAGCCTAAGACGCTTTTCGAGCCGGGCGAAGTTGTGCGTGTAGCTGACGGTCCGTTCGCCGATTTCAATGGCGTGGTCGAAGAGGTCAATTATGAAAAGAGCCGCATTCAGGTCGCGGTCCTTATTTTTGGCCGCTCGACGCCGGTAGAATTGGAGTTCAGTCAGGTCGAAAAGGTCTAGCTGAAACAAGCATCCCACGCCCCGCAGCTAATGGCTGCGGGGTTTTGTTGTCACTGGGATATTCAAAGTAAACAGGGGAGCCGCAAGGCGCTAGCACCCGGAACGGAGTAGTTATGGCTAAGAAGATTCAAGCTTATATCAAGCTTCAGGTGAAGGCCGGTCAGGCCAACCCGTCGCCGCCTGTAGGTCCTGCGCTGGGTCAGCATGGCGTCAACATCATGGAGTTCTGCAAGGCATTCAATGCTCGCACTCAAGGTCAGGAAGCAGGACTGCCGACGCCGGTGATCATCACCGTTTATAGCGACCGTAGCTTCACTTTCGAGACCAAGAGCACGCCTGCTGCCGTTCTGCTGAAGAAGGCTGCTGGCATTACTAGTGGTTCTGCTCGTCCGAACACCCAGAAGGTCGGCACTGTTACTCGTGCTCAGCTGGAAGAGATCGCGAAGACCAAGAACGCTGATCTTACCGCTGCTGATCTTGAGGCGGCCGTGCGCACTATCGCCGGCTCCGCTCGCAGCATGGGCCTGAACGTGGAGGGTGTGTAATGGCTAAATTGACCAAGCGCCAGAAGGCTTTCGCCAAAAAGATCGAAGCTGGCAAGCAGTACTCGTTCGAAGACGCTGCGACGCTGCTGGCTCAGTTGTCGGCTGTAAAGTTCACTGAGTCTTTTGACATCGCCATTAACCTGGGTGTGGATCCGCGTAAATCCGACCAGGTCGTGCGGGGCGCTACTGTTCTGCCGAACGGTACTGGCAAGACCGTTCGTGTCGCAGTATTCACTCAAGGCCCGGCAGCTGAGGCCGCTCTGGCTGCAGGCGCTGATCGCGTGGGTATGGATGAGCTGGCTGCCGAGATGAAGGGCGGCGACCTGAATTATGACGTCGTGATTGCATCCCCGGATGCGATGCGCGTTGTGGGTCAGTTGGGTCAGATTCTTGGTCCGCGTGGGCTGATGCCTAACCCGAAGGTAGGCACTGTAACGCCGGACGTTGCGACCGCTGTCAAGAATGCCAAGGCTGGTCAGGTGCGCTTCCGTACCGACAAGAACGGCATCATCCATACCTCCGTCGGTAAGGTTGGTTTCGAAGCTGGCCAACTGAAGCAGAACGTTGAAGCACTGCTTTCGGACCTCAAGCGCCTGAAGCCGTCCACGTCCAAAGGTATTTATGTCAAGCGCGTAACCCTGAGCACCACCATGGGTCCAGGGCTGATCATCGATCAGGCTTCTCTCGAGGCGTAAGGCATTTAACGTCCTGCTTGCAGGGCGCCACAGATTGGGGTCCCTGCCTGGCGGGGGCTATCCAAGACCGTAGGCGGCGCAAGTCTTAAACCGTAGAAGTATTGCTTCTTCAGGCCTACGCAGAGGTGCTCCCGATTCGTACCGAATCAGACACCAAAACCCGTCCAGTCTCGGCTGGGCGAACCGGTAACATCCAGGAGTAAAAACCCGTGGCAATCAAACTCGAAGACAAGAAAGCCATCGTCGCTGAAGTCAACGAGGCTGCCAAAGCTGCCCTGTCCGCTGTCGTGGCCGATGCCCGTGGCGTGACCGTTGGGGCCATGACCGGACTCCGTAAAGAGGCCCGCGAGGCTGGTGTATACGTGCGTGTTGTGCGGAATACCCTGCTTCGCCGCGCTGTTGAAGGCACTCAGTACGACGTGCTCAACGACGTGTTCAAAGGCCCGACCCTTATCGCGTTCTCCAACGAACATCCGGGCGCTGCTGCTCGTATCTTCAAGGAATTTGCTAAGGGTCAGGATAAGTTCGAGATTAAGGCTGCTGCGTTCGAGGGTCAGTTGATCGCAGCCAACCAGATCGACGCTTTGGCAACCCTGCCGACATATGACGAAGCTATTTCGCAGCTGATGAGCGTGATTCAAGGCGCTACCAGCAAGCTGGCTCGTACTCTGGCGGCCGTTCGCGATCAGAAAGAAGCCGCTGCAGCCTAAGGCGCGAGGCATCTTTCGAATTTTTTTGAATTAGATGGCCGTAGGCCGTCACCTATATATAGGAACTAGAGTCATGGCTCTGACCAACGAAGACATCATCAACGCCGTTTCCGAAATGTCCGTGATGCAGGTTGTTGAACTGATCAAGGCAATGGAAGAGAAGTTTGGCGTCACCGCCGCTGCTGCCACTGTCGCGGCTGCTGGCCCGGCTGCTGCCGCTGCTGAAGAGCAGACCGAGTTCACTGTTGTCCTGGCTGAAGCCGGCGACAAGAAAGTGAACGTGATCAAGGCTGTTCGCGAACTGACCGGCCTGGGCCTGAAAGAAGCCAAGGCAGTCGTTGACGGTGCCCCGGGCGTAGTTAAGGAAAGCGTCTCCAAAGACGAAGCCGAAGCCGCCAAAAAGGCACTGGAAGAGGCTGGCGCCAAAGTCGAGCTTAAGTAAGCACGACCTTGCATCTACAGCCGAAGCGACTCACGCAAGGCTGATGGCTGGTGGCTTTTGCCACCGGCCTTTTTCCGTTATAGCTGCCTGATGTCCGTTTGGCAGTGCGACTGGAAAAAGCCGCTCCGATGGGCGGTGCGAATCAAGGGGTTCGCAAGATTTTCTGGCTGCTCCCGTCGGGAGAAGCCAAACAAGCAGGTGACCAAGCTGGGGAACGCTGATGGCTTACTCATACACTGAGAAAAAACGAATCCGCAAGGACTTTAGCAAGTTACCGCACGTTATGGACGTGCCGTATCTTTTGGCCATCCAGCTGGATTCGTACCGCGAATTCCTGCAAGCGGGAGCGACCAAGGATCAATTCCGCGATATCGGCCTGCATGCAGCCTTCAAATCCGTTTTCCCGATAATCAGCTATTCCGGCAATGCAGCGCTGGAGTATGTTGGCTATCGTCTGGGCGACCCGGCTTTCGACGTCAAGGAATGCGTATTGCGAGGCGTGACCTTCGCAGTGCCGCTGCGGGTAAAAGTCCGCCTAATCATTTTCGATAAGGAATCCTCGAGCAAGGCGATTAAGGACATCAAGGAGCAGGAAGTCTATATGGGGGAAATCCCTCTGATGACTGAAAACGGTACCTTCATCATCAACGGTACCGAGCGCGTTATCGTGTCTCAGCTTCATCGTTCGCCAGGAGTGTTCTTCGATCACGATCGTGGCAAGACACACAGCTCCGGCAAGCTGCTGTACTCCGCTCGCATCATCCCTTACCGCGGTTCCTGGTTGGACTTCGAGTTCGATCCCAAGGATGCGGTATTCGTGCGTATCGACCGTCGCCGCAAGCTACCGGCTTCGGTACTTCTTCGTGCTCTGAATTACAGCACCGAAGAAATCCTTGACGCGTTCTACGACACCAACGTGTTCCACGTTAAAGGTGAGGCGCTGAGCCTGGAGCTGGTCCCGCAGCGCCTGCGCGGCGAGATCGCCTCGTTCGATATCACCGATGAGAACGGCAAGGTCATTGTCGAGCAAGGCCGCCGGATTACCGCGCGCCACATCAATCAGCTCGACAAATCCGGCATCAAGTCGCTCGATATGCCGATGGATTACGTCCTGGGCCGCACCACGGCGAAGGCCATCGTGCATCCGGCAACCGGTGAAATTATCGCCGAGTGCAACACCGAACTGACCGTTGAAGTCCTGGCCAAGCTGGTCAAGGCACAGGTCGTTCGTTTCGAGACGTTGTACACGAACGACATTGATTGCGGCCCGTTCATTTCCGATACGCTGAAGATCGATTCGACCACCAACCAGCTCGAAGCTCTGGTTGAGATCTATCGCATGATGCGTCCTGGCGAGCCGCCAACCAAGGATGCTGCCGAGACGCTGTTCAATAATCTGTTCTTCGCATCGGAACGCTACGACCTGTCAGCTGTAGGTCGAATGAAGTTCAACCGTCGTATCGGTCGTACCGAGATCGAAGGTTCCGGTGTTCTGAGTCGCGAAGACATCGTTGCAGTGTTGAAGACCCTGGTCGATATCCGTAACGGCAAGGGCATCGTCGACGACATCGACCACCTCGGTAACCGTCGCGTGCGTTGCGTTGGTGAAATGGCTGAAAACCAGTTCCGCGTGGGTCTAGTGCGTGTTGAGCGTGCGGTCAAGGAACGTCTCTCCATGGCCGAGAGCGAAGGCTTGATGCCGCAAGACCTGATCAACGCCAAGCCGGTTGCGGCGGCGGTGAAGGAGTTCTTCGGTTCCAGCCAGCTGTCGCAGTTCATGGACCAGAACAACCCGCTCTCCGAGATCACCCACAAGCGTCGTGTTTCCGCGCTCGGCCCGGGCGGTCTGACCCGTGAGCGCGCCGGTTTTGAGGTTCGTGACGTACACCCAACTCACTATGGTCGCGTTTGCCCGATCGAGACGCCTGAAGGTCCGAACATTGGCCTGATCAACTCGCTGGCCGCCTATGCTCGTACCAACCAGTATGGCTTCCTGGAAAGCCCGTACCGTGTGGTTAACGAGGGTGAAGTCACCGACGAGATCGTATTCCTCTCGGCCATCGAAGAAGCCGACCATGTGATCGCTCAGGCCAGCGCCAAGCTGGATGGCCGCAAGCTGGTTGATGAGCTGGTCGCTGTTCGTCATCAGAACGAATTCACGGTCAAGGCACCAGAAGACGTGACCCTGATGGACGTCTCGCCGAAGCAGGTTGTGTCCGTAGCCGCTTCGCTGATTCCGTTCCTCGAACACGACGACGCCAACCGAGCGCTCATGGGATCGAACATGCAGCGTCAGGCCGTGCCGACCCTGCGTTCGGACAAGCCGCTGGTAGGCACCGGGATGGAGCGCAACGTGGCGCGCGATTCCGGCGTCTGCGTCGTTGCTCGTCGCGGTGGCGTGATCGACTCAGTCGACGCCAGTCGCGTCGTTGTGCGTGTGCATGATGCGGAAGTCGAAACCGGCGAAGCGGGTGTCGACATCTACAATCTGACCAAGTACACCCGCTCCAACCAGAACACCTGCATCAACCAGCGCCCGCTGGTCAGCAAAGGTGATGTGGTCGAGCGTGGAGATATCATGGCCGATGGCCCGTCCACCGACATGGGTGAGCTGGCACTTGGACAGAACATGCGCGTCGCGTTCATGCCATGGAACGGCTACAACTTCGAAGACTCCATCCTCCTGTCGGAGCGTGTGGTCCAAGAAGATCGTTTCACCACCATCCATATTCAGGAGCTGACCTGCGTATCCCGTGATACCAAGCTCGGCCCAGAAGAGATCACCGCGGACATCCCGAACGTGGGTGAGGCTGCGTTGAACAAGCTGGACGAGGCGGGCATCGTTTACGTTGGTGCCGAGGTTGGTGCAGGCGACATCCTGGTCGGCAAGGTCACGCCGAAAGGCGAAACCCAGCTGACGCCGGAAGAGAAGCTTCTGCGTGCGATCTTTGGCGAAAAGGCTTCCGACGTGAAGGACACGTCCCTGCGTGTTCCTACTGGCACCAAGGGCACCGTCATTGATGTTCAGGTCTTCATTCGGGATGGTGTTGAGCGCGACTCCCGCGCACTGGCCATCGAGAAGATGCAGCTGGACGAGATCCGCAAAGATCTGAACGAAGAGTTCCGCATCGTTGAAGGTGCAACCTTCGAGCGCTTGCGTTCGGCACTGGTCGGCGCCACGGCCGAGGGCGGTGCTGGCTTGAAGAAGGGTGCCGTTATCACTGACGAAATCCTTGATGGTCTCGAGCATGGTCAGTGGTTCAAGTTGCGTATGGCTGAAGATGCGCTGAACGAGCAGCTGGAAAAGGCGCAAGCCTACATTTCCGATCGCCGTCAGTTGCTCGACGACAAGTTCGAAGACAAGAAGCGTAAGCTGCAGCAGGGCGACGATCTGGCTCCGGGCGTACTGAAGATCGTCAAGGTCTATCTGGCGATCAAGCGTCGGATCCAGCCAGGCGATAAGATGGCTGGTCGTCACGGTAACAAAGGTGTTGTCTCGGTCATCATGCCGGTTGAAGACATGCCGCATGACGCCAATGGCACGCCGGTCGACATCGTTTTGAACCCGTTGGGCGTACCGTCGCGTATGAACGTCGGCCAGATTCTTGAAACCCACCTGGGCCTCGCGGCCAAGGGGCTGGGTGAAAAGATCAACCGCATGCTCGACGAGCAGCGCAAAGCTGCGGAGCTACGCAAGTTCCTTACTGAGATCTACAACGAGATTGGTGGTCGCCAGGAAAACCTCGAAAGCTTCAGCGATCAAGAAGTGCTTGATCTGGCGAAGAACCTGCGTGGCGGTGTGCCCATGGCGACGCCGGTGTTCGACGGTGCCAAGGAGCGCGAGATCAAGGCCATGCTGAAACTTGCAGACCTTCCGGAAAGCGGCCAAATGCAGCTGTTCGACGGACGTACTGGTAACAAGTTCGAGCGCACCACTACGGTCGGTTACATGTACATGCTCAAGCTGAACCACCTGGTCGACGACAAGATGCATGCGCGTTCCACCGGTTCCTACAGCCTGGTAACCCAACAGCCGCTGGGTGGTAAAGCGCAGTTCGGTGGTCAGCGTTTCGGGGAGATGGAGGTCTGGGCACTGGAAGCCTACGGTGCCGCCTACACCCTGCAGGAAATGCTCACGGTCAAGTCGGACGACGTGAACGGGCGGACCAAGATGTACAAGAACATCGTGGACGGCGATCACCGTATGGAGCCCGGCATGCCGGAATCCTTCAACGTGTTGATCAAAGAAATCCGCTCGCTCGGTATCGACATCGATCTGGAAACCGAATAACCACGCACCGCCCATGCGGCGCCCGGCATCAGTCGGTCGTCGCAGGTCCGTGAGGAGGAAAGGCCTTGAAAGACTTGCTGAATCTGTTGAAAAACCAGGGTCAAATCGAAGAGTTCGATGCCATCAAGATTGCATTGGCTTCGCCCGAGATGATCCGTTCCTGGTCCTTTGGTGAAGTGAAGAAGCCAGAGACCATCAACTATCGTACGTTCAAGCCCGAGCGCGACGGCCTGTTCTGCGCCAAGATCTTTGGCCCGGTCAAGGACTACGAGTGCCTGTGCGGTAAGTACAAGCGCCTCAAGCATCGCGGCGTCATCTGTGAAAAGTGCGGCGTTGAAGTTGCGCTGGCCAAGGTTCGTCGTGAGCGCATGGCGCACATCGAGCTGGCTTCGCCGGTGGCGCACATCTGGTTCCTGAAGTCGCTGCCGAGCCGTATCGGTCTGCTGCTGGACATGACCCTGCGTGACATTGAACGCGTGCTTTATTTCGAAAGCTACGTCGTGATCGATCCAGGCATGACCACCCTTGAGAAGGGCCAGCTGCTCAACGACGAACAGTATTTCGAAGCACTCGAAGAGTTCGGTGACGATTTCGACGCCCGTATGGGTGCAGAAGCCGTGCGCGAGCTACTGCACGAGATCGACTTGGAGCACGAGATCGGTCGCCTGCGCGAAGAGATTCCGCAGACCAACTCGGAAACCAAGATCAAGAAGCTGTCCAAGCGTCTGAAGCTGATGGAAGCTTTCCATGGTTCGGGCAACCTGCCGGAATGGATGGTGCTGACCGTTCTGCCGGTACTGCCGCCGGATCTGCGCCCGTTGGTTCCGCTGGATGGCGGCCGCTTCGCGACGTCGGATCTAAACGATCTGTATCGCCGGGTGATCAACCGTAACAACCGTCTGAAGCGCCTGCTCGATCTGTCGGCGCCGGACATCATCGTGCGCAACGAAAAGCGCATGTTGCAGGAAGCTGTCGATGCGCTGCTGGACAACGGTCGTCGCGGCCGTGCCATCACCGGCTCGAACAAGCGCCCACTCAAGTCCCTGGCCGACATGATCAAAGGCAAGCAGGGCCGTTTCCGTCAGAACCTGCTCGGCAAGCGCGTGGACTACTCTGGTCGTTCGGTTATTACCGTAGGCCCGACCCTGCGTCTGCACCAGTGCGGTCTGCCGAAGAAGATGGCTCTCGAGCTGTTCAAGCCGTTCATTTTTGGCAAGCTGGAAATGCGCGGCATGGCGACCACCATCAAGGCCGCCAAGAAGATGGTCGAGCGCGAGCTGCCCGAGGTCTGGGACGTTCTGGCTGAAGTGATCCGCGAACATCCCGTACTGCTCAACCGTGCGCCGACGCTGCACCGGCTGGGTATCCAGGCGTTCGAGCCGGTCCTCATCGAAGGCAAGGCGATCCAGCTGCACCCATTGGTCTGCGCTGCTTACAACGCTGACTTCGATGGTGACCAGATGGCCGTCCACGTGCCGCTGACGCTGGAAGCCCAGCTCGAAGCGCGCGCGCTGATGATGTCCACCAACAACATCCTGTCGCCTGCAAACGGTGAGCCGATCATCGTGCCTTCGCAGGACGTGGTTCTGGGTCTGTACTACATGACCCGTGAGGCCATCAACGCCAAGGGCGAAGGCCGCGTGTTTGCTGACCTGCAGGAAGTCGACCGCGTCTTCCGAGCTGGCGAGGCTTCGCTGCACGCGCGTGTCAAGGTTCGTATCAACGAAACCATCAAGGACCGTGACGGCTCCATCACCAAGAACACCCGGATTGTCGACACCACTGTCGGCCGCGCGCTGTTGTTCCAGGTGGTTCCGGCCGGCCTGGCGTTCGAAGTAGTTAACCAGCCGATGAAGAAGAAGGCGATCTCCAAACTGATTAACTTGTGCTACCGCACGGTCGGTCTGAAGGACACCGTCATCTTCGCCGATCAGCTGATGTACACCGGCTTCGCCTATTCCACGATTTCTGGCGTATCGATTGGCGTGAACGACTTCGTGATCCCGGACGAGAAGGCTCGGATCATCGACGCCGCGACCGAGGAAGTGAAGGAAATCGAGTCGCAGTACGCCTCCGGCTTGGTTACCCAGGGCGAGAAATACAACAAGGTGATCGACCTCTGGTCCAAGGCCAACGACGAAGTGTCCAAGGCGATGATGGCCAACCTTTCGAAAGAGAAGGTCATCGACCGTGACGGCAACGAAGCCGAGCAGGATTCGTTCAACTCGATGTATATGATGGCCGATTCTGGTGCACGGGGCTCTGCTGCACAGATTCGCCAGTTGGCGGGTATGCGTGGTCTGATGGCCAAGCCGGACGGCTCCATCATCGAGACGCCGATTACCGCGAACTTCCGTGAGGGCTTGAACGTACTTCAGTACTTCATCTCTACGCACGGTGCTCGTAAGGGCTTGGCGGATACTGCACTTAAGACTGCGAACTCCGGTTACCTGACCCGTCGTCTCGTTGACGTGGCCCAGGACTTGGTTGTGACTGAGGTCGATTGTGGGACCGAGCAGGGTCTATTCATGACCCCGCACATCGAAGGCGGCGACGTAGTTGAGCCGCTGGGTGAGCGTGTTTTGGGTCGCGTAATTGCGCGCGACGTGCTCAAGCCGGGCACTGAAGAAGTGCTGGTGCCTGCCGGTACGCTGGTTGATGAGCAGTGGGTCGACTTTATCGAGCTGAACAGCATCGACGAGGTTGTGGTTCGTTCGCCGATCAGCTGTGAGACTCGCTACGGGATCTGCGCCAAGTGCTACGGTCGCGATCTTGCTCGCGGTCATCAGGTCAACATCGGTGAAGCGGTCGGCGTTATCGCCGCCCAGTCCATCGGTGAGCCAGGTACCCAGCTGACCATGCGGACCTTCCATATCGGTGGTGCGGCTAGCCGGACCTCTGCTGTCGACAACGTCATGGTGAAGAATGGCGGCACTATCCGTCTGCATAACCTCAAGCACGTCGAGCGTGCCGACGGAGCTTTGGTCGCCGTTTCCCGCTCTGGTGAGCTGGCGGTAGCGGATGATTTCGGTCGTGAGCGCGAGCGCTACAAGCTACCGTATGGTGCGGTGATCTCCATCAAGGAAGGCGACAAGGTCGATGCTGGCGCTGTCGTTGCCAAGTGGGATCCGCACACTCACCCGATCGTTACCGAGATGAAGGGTGTCGTGACCTTCGTCGGAATGGAAGAGAACATCACTATCAAGCGTCAGACTGACGAGCTAACGGGTCTGACCAACATTGAAGTGATGGATCCGAAAGACCGTCCGGCTTCAGGCAAAGACATTCGCCCGGCCATCAAGATGGTCGATGCGAGCGGCAAGGAACTGCTGCTGCCGGGTACAGATGTCCCCGCTCAGTACTTCCTGCCAGCCAACGCTCTGGTAGGTGTGGCCGACGGCGCCGAGATCAATGTGGGTGACGTTATTGCACGTATCCCGCAGGAGACATCGAAGACCCGCGACATTACCGGTGGTCTGCCGCGTGTTGCCGACCTCTTCGAGGCGCGTCGTCCGAAAGAGCCGTCTATCCTGGCGGAAATCAGCGGCACGATTTCCTTTGGCAAGGAAACCAAGGGCAAGCGTCGTCTGGTGATTACACCTACCGATGGTACCGATCCGTACGAAGAGCTGATTCCAAAGTGGCGTCACCTCAACGTCTTCGAGGGCGAACAGGTGAACAAGGGCGAGGTCATCTCGGACGGTCCGAGCAACCCGCACGACATCTTGCGGCTGCTCGGCGTCAGTGCGCTGGCGAAGTACATCGTCAACGAGATACAGGACGTTTACCGACTGCAGGGCGTGAAGATCAACGACAAGCACATTGAGACCATTCTGCGGCAAATGCTGCGCAAGGTCGAAGTGGCGGAATCCGGCGATTCGAGCTTCATCAAAGGCGACCAAATGGAGCTCACTCAGGTGCTTGAGGAGAACGAGCGCCTTTCCTCGGATGACAAGTTCGCTTCGAAATACATCCGTGTGCTGCTGGGTATCACTAAGGCGTCGCTGTCCACCGAGTCGTTCATTTCGGCAGCCTCCTTCCAGGAAACTACGCGCGTTCTTACAGAAGCAGCGGTTACCGGGAAGCGCGATTACCTGCGTGGACTCAAGGAGAACGTGGTCGTGGGTCGTCTGATTCCGGCCGGTACCGGCCTGCAGTATCACAGCGAGCGCAAGCGCAAGCGTGATGCTGAGAAGCCGGTTCGCGTGAGTGCCGATGAGGTCGAAGCGGCGCTGACCGAGGCGCTCAATTCGAGCGGCAACTGATTGGCGGCCAGCCCCGATGTAAGTCGGGGCGCGCCTTGACGGTGTGCAGGAAGCTCTTTAGACTCTTGTACCCCTAATTTGGCGGGGCCGTGCGCCCTGCCATTTTTCGTTTGTGTCGAAAGACAACAGTGGAGCTAGTAGATGGCAACGATCAACCAGCTGGTACGCCAGCCGCGCAAGCGCGTCGTCGAGAAAAGCGACGTCCCTGCGCTGCAGAACTGCCCGCAACGCCGTGGTGTGTGCACTCGCGTGTACACCACCACGCCAAAGAAACCGAACTCTGCACTGCGTAAAGTATGCCGTGTTCGCCTGACCAACGGTTTTGAAGTCGCCTCCTATATCGGTGGTGAGGGGCATAACCTGCAAGAGCACAGCGTGGTGCTTATCCGTGGTGGTCGTGTAAAAGACCTTCCGGGTGTTCGCTATCACACCGTGCGCGGTTCGCTGGATACCTCCGGTGTCAAGGATCGTAAGCAGGGTCGCTCCAAGTACGGCGCCAAGCGTCCGAAGTAATCAGTATTTCTATTTATTTGAGTCGATAAGAGTAAGGTCGGGCGTAACCTCTTCGTTATAGTCCCGGGCTAACCTGAAGACCGTTTGAGGGCTTATCAATGCCAAGACGTCGTGTAGCAGCCAAGCGCGAGATCCTTGACGATCCGAAGTACGGAAGTCTGATTCTTGCCAAGTTCATGAACCACGTAATGGAAAGCGGCAAGAAGGCCGTTGCCGAACGTATCGTTTATGGTGCTCTGGACAAGGTCAAAGAGCGCAAGAATAGCGATCCCCTGGAAATCTTCGAAAAAGCACTCGACGCCATCGCTCCGCTGGTCGAAGTGAAGTCCCGCCGCGTAGGTGGTGCGACTTACCAGGTCCCGGTCGAAGTTCGTCCTTCCCGTCGTAACGCCTTGGCGATGCGCTGGCTCGTAGATGCTGCGCGCAAGCGTGGCGAGAAATCCATGGCCCTGCGTTTGGCGGGTGAGCTGTCGGATGCGTTTGAAGGAAAGGGCGCTGCAGTCAAGAAGCGTGAAGATGTGCATCGCATGGCTGAGGCCAACAAGGCGTTCTCGCACTACCGTTTCTAATCCCGGTATCACTCAATTTGCGAGGGCTTTATGGCTCGTAATACAGCAATTAACCGCTACCGTAACATCGGTATCTGTGCGCACGTTGATGCGGGCAAGACCACTACGACCGAGCGGATCCTGTTTTATACAGGCCTCAGCCACAAGATGGGTGAGGTGCATGACGGTGCGGCTACTACCGACTGGATGGTGCAGGAGCAGGAGCGTGGTATCACCATTACCTCCGCTGCCGTTACCACCTTTTGGAAGGGTTCGCGCGGTCAGTATGACAATTATCGTGTAAACGTTATTGATACTCCCGGCCACGTTGACTTCACCATTGAAGTAGAGCGTTCGCTACGCGTGCTCGACGGCGCTGTCGTTGTGTTCTGTGGTACCTCCGGTGTTGAGCCGCAGTCCGAAACCGTATGGCGTCAGGCCAACAAATACGGCGTGCCGCGTATCGTTTACGTGAACAAGATGGATCGTGCTGGCGCCAATTTCCTACGCGTCGTTGGTCAGATCAAGAATCGGCTGGGGCACACCCCAGTGCCGGTTCAGCTGGCTATTGGTTCCGAAGAGAACTTCGAAGGCCAGATCGATTTGATCAAGATGAAGGCCATCTACTGGAACGAAGACGACAAGGGTACTTCCTACCGCGAGGAGGAAATTCCGGCCGAGCTTCAAGATTTGGCGGACGAGTGGCGCTCGAACATGATCGAGTCGGCTGCCGAAGCCAATGAAGAGCTGATGAACAAGTATCTCGAAGGCGGCGAGCTGACCGTCGAGGAAATTAAGGCAGGCCTGCGTGCGCGCACCCTGGCTGGTGAAATCGTTCCTGCAGTTTGCGGCTCGTCGTTCAAGAATAAGGGCGTTCCTCTTGTTCTCGATGCGGTGATCGACTACTTGCCTGCTCCTACCGAAATCCCTGCGATTCAGGGCGTTCATCCGGATAGCACCGAAGAAAACGAGATCAAGGACGAGCGCCACGCTGATGACGACGAGCCTTTCTCGGCTCTGGCGTTCAAGATCGCGACTGACCCGTTCGTGGGCACGCTGACCTTTGTTCGTGTGTACTCTGGCGTCTTGCAGTCTGGTGACTCGGTCATCAACTCGGTCAAGGGCAAGAAAGAACGCGTTGGTCGTATGGTGCAGATGCATGCCAACCAGCGTGAGGAAATTAAGGAAGTGCGCGCGGGCGACATCGCTGCGCTGATCGGCATGAAAGACGTGACCACTGGTGAAACCCTGTGTAACGCTGACAAGCCAATCATCCTTGAGCGCATGGATTTCCCGGAGCCGGTCATCTCGGTAGCTGTCGAGCCGAAAACCAAGGCCGACCAGGAAAAGATGGGTATCGCACTGGGTAAGTTGGCCCAGGAAGACCCTTCGTTCCGCGTCAAGACCGACGAAGAAACCGGCCAGACCATTATCTCCGGTATGGGCGAGCTGCATCTGGATATCCTCGTGGACCGCATGAAGCGCGAGTTCAACGTCGAGGCCAACATCGGCAAGCCGCAGGTTTCCTACCGCGAGAAGATCACCAAGAACTGCGAAATCGAAGGTAAGTTCGTTCGCCAGTCCGGTGGTCGTGGTCAGTTCGGTCATTGCTGGATTCGCTTCGCGCCGGCAGACGAAGGTCAGGAAGGTCTGGTGTTCGTCAACGAGGTTGTAGGTGGTGTGGTTCCGAAGGAATACATCCCGGCGATCCAGAAGGGTATCGAAGAGCAGATGAAGAACGGCGTCGTTGCCGGTTATCCGCTTATTGGCCTGAAGGCAACCGTTTTCGATGGTTCCTACCATGACGTCGACTCTAACGAGATGGCGTTCAAGGTGGCCGCTTCCATGGCGACCAAGCAGCTGGCCCAGAAGGGTGGCGGTGTTGTGCTTGAGCCGATCATGAAGGTAGAAGTGGTAACCCCTGAGGACTACATGGGTGACGTGATGGGTGACCTGAACCGTCGTCGCGGTCTGATCCAGGGTATGGAAGATACGGTTACCGGAAAGGTGATCCGTGCTGAGGTTCCGCTCGGTGAGATGTTTGGTTATGCGACTGACGTGCGTTCCATGTCCCAAGGTCGTGCAAGCTACTCCATGGAATTCTCCAAGTACTCCGAGGCTCCGTCGAATATCGTCGAAGCACTGGTTAAAAAACAAGGTTGATTCAGCCCTTTAAGTAAGAGGTTTACTGTCG
>NZ_JAMOHZ010000016.1 GCF_024448715.1 Stutzerimonas stutzeri | reverse complement strand
CATAACCGAGCGCAGTAGTTTTCACACAGTCTGATCAGCGGGGCACGAAACTCAGGGATTGCGGACCTTGTCCATAACGGCCAATGAGCGAGTGGCCTGCAGCACCAGGCCGTAGCTCAGCTTGTCGTAGGTGCGGAAGACCATCAGCAGCCCCGAACGCTCATCGGGAATCTTGACGTTCTCGCCGGTCACCCGATCGCGTACGGTTTCACCGGTCTTGTAAACGGCCAGCACGTTGCCGATCTTGAGGCCGTCACGCGCGCCCTTGTTCAGGGTCACCACGTCGAACTGGCCGATCTGGGTGACGCCGCGTGGTACGTCGAGGATTACGCCCTTGATTTCGCCTTCCGGCTCGCTCGGCATGAAGGTTGAATTCACTGCACGTTCTTCGCTGGGGAACATGCGATCGCCGATGCGCGCTTCCTGGGTGACTCGGGTCAACATCATGGTGGCGATATCGCCCTCCATGTCGATGAGTTCGGCGGTACCGACGTCATCGGCATTGATACCAAGGAATTCCTCTGTCTCAGGATCCATATAGGTCTTGCCCTGACGGAAGATGCCGTAGACGGCGATTCCGTCCTCGAACTCGCCACGTCCGTATACACGGTCACCGGAGCCGCTGATGACGCGCTCGGCGTTGCCAGCGACGATGTATGGCGCGGCCTCGAACTCGGCAGCGCTGTCGACGATGCGGTTGCTCAGCAGAAAGCTGTTGATTGCTTCCAGCGGGATGGTGCTAATCGCTTCGGCGATTGGCGTGGTGCGTACGGTTGGGGAAAGCTTGATGGTCCCGCGCGATGCGCCGCGGTTGAGCATGATGCGCGGCTGGCCGTCAATATAGACCAGGCTCAGGCTGTCGCCGGGATAGATCAGATGCGGGTTTTCCACCTGCGGGTTGGCGTGCCAGAGCTCCGGCCATTTCCAGGGTTCGCTGAGGAAGCGACCGGAAATATCCCAGAGTGTGTCGCCTTTCACTACGGTGTACTGCTCCGGATGGTCATCCTTGAGCTGTACAGCGGCTTGTGCCATGCCGCCAACCGCCACCAGCAGCAGGGCGAGTAGTGATTTCCTCATGTGGTGAATCCCTTTATGATGTGCTTTCACGTAAAGCGCCCTAGCGCCGCAGAAACCCTTGTGGAAAGCGGCGTTAAGCCGTTTACAAGCTGCTCGGCATCTTAGCAGCGGCTTTTGACTTTATTCCATAAGTGCATCACAAACGCATATGGCAATCCTGAACATCCTTGAATTTCCTGATCCGCGCCTGCGCACCATCGCCAAACCGGTGGACGTGGTCGATGACGGCCTTCGCCAATTGATCGACGACATGTTCGAGACCATGTACGACGCACCGGGCATCGGCTTGGCCGCGACGCAGGTCAACGTGCACAAGCGTGTGGTGGTAATGGACCTGTCCGAGGACAAGTCCGAGCCGCGCGTATTCATCAATCCTGAGTTCGAGTTCCTCACCGACGAGATGGAGCAGTACCAGGAAGGTTGCCTGTCCGTGCCCGGTTTCTACGAGAACGTCGACCGCCCTCAGAAGGTCAAGGTCAAGGCGCTGGACCGCGACGGCCAGCCCTATGAGTTGATCGCCGAAGGCCTGCTAGCCGTGTGCATCCAGCACGAGTGCGATCACCTCAACGGCAAATTGTTCGTCGACTACCTGTCCAATCTCAAGCGCGACCGAATCAAGAAGAAGCTGGAAAAGATTCACCGCCAGCAGGCTTGATCGCCGCCCCGAAGGCTTGCAGCAGCAAGCCTTTTTTATTGATGAGTCCTTTCCCATGCGCATCGTTTTTGCCGGTACTCCTGAATTCGCAGCCCAGCATCTACAAGCTCTGCTCGACGCGGATCAACAGGTCGTCGCGGTTTACACCCAGCCGGATCGACCCGCAGGTCGCGGCCAGAAGCTGATGCCCAGCCCGGTCAAGCAGCTCGCTTTGCAGCACGACATTCCGGTGTATCAGCCGCAGACGCTGCGCGATCCAGTTGCGCAAACGGAATTGGCTGGGCTGCAGGCCGATCTGATGGTCGTGGTCGCCTATGGATTAATTCTTCCGCAGATTGTGCTCGACCTGCCGCGCCTGGGCTGCATCAACAGTCACGCCTCGCTGCTTCCACGCTGGCGCGGCGCAGCGCCGATTCAGCGCGCGGTCGAAGCCGGCGACGCCGAATCCGGCGTGACCGTGATGCAGATGGAAGCAGGGCTGGATACCGGGCCGATGTTGCTCAAGGTCACCACGCCCATTACCCGCGACGACACCGGTGGCACCCTGCATGACCGCCTTGCCGAACTCGGTTCGCGCGCAGTGGTTGAAGCGGTCGCGGCGCTGGAGGCCGGGACGCTGCAAGGCGAGGTACAGGACGACAGTCTGGCTACCTATGCGCACAAGCTGAACAAGGACGAGGCGCGCATCGACTGGCGCCGCCCGGCTGTCGAGCTTGAGCGCCTGATACGCGCTTTTCATCCCTGGCCGATTTGCCACAGCAGCCTGGACGGGGCCGCCGTGAAGATTCACGGCGCACGTTTGGTTGAGGGGCAGGGCGCGCCGGGCCAGATCATCGGTGCCGGCAAGGACGGTTTACAAGTCGCGTGCGGAGAAGGCTTGCTGCTGCTTACTCGTCTGCAGCTGCCGAACGGAAAACCGTTGAATTTCAGCGATCTATATAACAGCCGACGTGAGCAATTCGCGCCTGGCAAGGTGTTCGAATAATGTCGATGAATCCGCGCCTCGCCGCGGCCCGCGCGCTGAGCGTGGTGCTCTCCGGCAAGGCCTCGCTGGGCAGCAGCCTGCCCGAGGTGTTGGGCAAGGTCGATGGGCGTGATCGCGGCCTGACCCAAGAGTTGGCCTTTGGCGCTGCGCGTTGGCAACCGCGACTGGCCGGTCTCGCCGATCGGCTGTTACAGAAACCGTTCAAGGCCGCTGATCGTGATGTCGAGGCATTATTGCTGGTCGGTCTCTATCAGCTGTTTTACACCCGCATTCCGCCGCATGCAGCCATTGGCGAGACCGTTGGCTGCGCCGACAAGCTGAAGAAGCCCTGGGCCAAAGGCCTGCTCAACGCGGTGCTGCGCAACGCCCAGCGCGACAGCGAGGCACTGTTCGCCGAACTGGAGCGTGATCCGGTCATCCGCTTCGCCCACCCGCGCTGGTTGCAAAAGTCATTAAAGGCGCACTGGCCCGAACACTGGCAAGCGATCTGCACCGCGAACAACGCGCATCCGCCGATGATGCTGCGGGTCAATCACCGCCAGGTCGGCCGTGATACCTACCTGGGCGAATTGCAGGCGGCGGGCATCGAAGCGTTTCCGTGCGGTCACAGCCAGGATGGCATTCGTCTGGCTGAGGCCTGCGACGTCAACCAACTGCCGGGCTTTTCCGAAGGCCGCGTCAGTGTGCAGGACGAAGCAGCACAGCTGGCCGCTGGGCTGCTCGATCTCGCACCGGGCCAACGCGTTTTGGACGCTTGCTGCGCACCCGGCGGCAAAACTTGCCACATCCTTGAGCGCGAGCCGAACCTGAAAGAAATCATCGCGCTGGATCTGGAGCCGAAGCGATTGCAGCGCGTACAAGAAAACCTCGACCGGCTGAGATTGCAGGCAACACTGGTTGCCGCCGATGCGCGTGCGACCGGCCAATGGTGGGATGGTCGGCCATTCCAGCGCATTCTCCTCGACGCCCCTTGCTCGGCGACCGGCGTGATCCGCCGCCATCCGGACATCAAGCTTGCACGGCAGGCCGATGACATCGCGCCATTGGCAATCCTCCAAAGCGAAATGCTCGACGCGCTCTGGCCAACGCTGGCGGTCGGCGGTGTGCTGCTGTACGCCACCTGTTCGGTATTGCCCACCGAGAATCGTGAGGTGATCGAGGCGTTCCTTGCGCGAACGCCCGGCGTTCGCGAACTGGACCTCCCGAGAGGTTTCGGCGTCGAACAGTCTCATGGCCGTCAGCTGCTGCCGCAGGAAGAGGGCCATGATGGCTTCTATTACGCCAAACTGATAAAAATCGCGGCCCACCCCACGGCAAGCGTATCTAAATGAGACAGCGGAGCACTTTGGTAGGGCGAATCAGGGTGGTGGTGACGGCGGTGGGCTGTGCGGGCTAAAGCCCACCCTACGGATTTGCGATGAGCGGCATCAGCTTTGTAGGGTGGGCCGGGCGACTGTCCGCTTCAGCCCACCAATATGCAATCAACAAGCACCGTAGGGTGGGCTTCAGCCCACCGAGAGGCGCCGGCATCATTCGATTGCGGTGGGCTAACGCGGAACGCCGCCCGGTCCACCCTACGGATTTGTAATCGATAAGTTTGGCCAATCATGGGCGGCCGAAAGCTGCCCTTCAGGAGCGACTTCGTGAAGATCATCATTCTCGGCGCAGGGCAGGTAGGCGGCACGCTTGCCGAGAACCTCGCCAGCGAAGCCAACGACATCACCGTGGTAGATACCGACGCCGATCGCCTGCGTGATCTTGGCGATCGCCTGGACATTCGCACCGTAGTCGGTCGCGGCTCGTTTCCCACGGTTTTGCGTCAGGCCGGTGCGGATGACGCCGACATGCTGGTGGCCGTGACCAACAGCGATGAGACCAATATGGTTGCCTGTCAGGTCGCCTATACGCTGTTCCGCACTCCGACCAAGATCGCCCGGGTGCGCGAGTCGGTGTACCTGACTCGTTCCGGCCTGTTCAGCAACGAGGCGATTCCAGTCGACGTACTGATCAGCCCCGAGCAGGTTGTCACCAACTACATCAAACGCCTGATCGAGCATCCCGGCTCCCTGCAGGTGATCGACTTCGCCGGGGGCAAGGCGCAGCTGGTAGCGGTGCGGGCATATTACGGTGGCCCGCTGGTGGGACAGGAACTGCGCCAGATTCGCAAACACATGCCTCACATCGATACACGCGTGGCAGCTATCTTTCGTCGCAACCAGGCCATCCTGCCGCAGGGCGATACGGTTATCGAAGCCGATGACGAAGTTTTCTTCATCGCCGCACGCGGGCATATCCGCGCGGTGATGAGTGAGATGCGCCGACTCGATGAAAACTACAAGCGCATCGTGATCGCCGGCGGCGGGCATATAGGCGAACGCCTCGCGGAAGCTATCGAAAGCCGTTATCAGGTGAAGATCATCGAGACGAATCCGGTACGCTGCCGCTATCTCTCGGACACCCTCGACAGCACCATCATTCTCCAGGGCAGCGCCTCGGATCGCGATTTGCTAGTGGAAGAAAATATCAACGACGCCGATGTCTTCCTCGCGCTGACCAACGACGACGAAGCCAACATCATGTCGTCGCTGCTCGCCAAGCGCCTCGGCGCACGCAAAGTGATGTGCATCATCAACAACCCGGCCTATGTCGATCTGGTCCAGGGCGGCGAGATCGATATCGCCATCAGCCCACAGCTGGCCACCATTGGCACCTTGCTGACCCACGTACGCCGTGGGGACATCGTCAGCGCCCACTCGCTGCGCCGCGGTGCAGCCGAAGCAATCGAGGTGATCGCCCACGGCGATCCGCGGTCAAGCAAGGTGGTCGGCCGTGAAATCGGCAAAATCGCCCTACCGCCGGGTACCACCATCGGCGCGGTAATTCGTGACGAAGAGGTGCTGATCGCCCATGACAACACGGTGATCGAGTCGGGCGACCATGTGATTTTGTTCCTCGTCGACAAGAAGCAGATTCGCGACGTGGAGCGCCTGTTCCAAGCTGGGCTTACCTTTTTCTGATTCGATTCATTCCCTTCCATCCCAGCACCCGCGACGCTATCGCGGGTGCCGTGCGGCTTAAGCCAATTCGTAAGAACCCCATTCTTTTCTCCTGAATCGAATCAAATCGACTCAGATGCCCGCTAAATTTCCGTTAAGCTCCCAGGTTTTGTATGCTCGGGTAGGGTTACGAAGCCGCTTTGTCTAGCGAAGGCCTTCCGTTAACTCACGGTGATGGATAAGAACAACGAGGCAACATCATCGTAAGACAGGTTTGACTACGTTCGCCCCTGGCAACTGCCTCCTAAAGCTAATGATCCGTTACCGGATTTCAAAGGAACACAGGAGAGACACCATGAGGAATTTCAGCATCTCACCCATTGCCCGGCTACTGATCGGTTGCACCGCACTCGCAAGTGTCACGATCAGCAGCCTGGTCCAGGCCGATACCCTGGATGACATCAAGGACAGCAGCAGCGTCCGCATCGGCTATGCCAACGAAACACCCTTCGCATACACCGCCACCGACGGCAGTGTCACCGGCGAATCCCCTGAAATCGTAGAGAAGATTTTCCAGCGGATGGGTATCGAGACCATCAAACCCGTCCTGACCGAATGGGGTTCGCTGATCCCCGGCCTGCGCGCCAGCCGCTTCGATTTGATCGCAGCCGGCATGTACATCACTCCCGATCGTTGCAAGCAGGTGCTGTTTACCGATCCGCACTATCAATTGCCAGATACCCTGCTGGTTCTCGCTGGCAATCCAGAAAACCTGCGCAGTTACGAAGACATCGCCAATAATCCCGATGTGAAACTGGCCATCATGTCCGGCACGGTCAACCTTGCCTATGCACGCGAAGCCGGCATCAAGGACTCGCAAATCGTCCAGGTCCCGGACACCACCTCGCAGCTGCAGGCCGTGCGCACCGGACGTGCCGATGCCGCCATCGGCACCCAGTTGACCATGAAGGGTCTGGCTGACAAGGCGGGCGATAAGGTCGAGGCTACTACTGACTTCAAGGATGACCCTGCCCACACCGGCTACGGTGCGCTGGCCTTCCGTCCAGAAGACAAGGCGCTGCGTGACGCAGTCAACGCCGAGCTGAAAAAGTGGCTTGGCAGCGAAGAGCACTTGAAGACCGTCGAACCCTTCGGCTTCGATCGCTCGAACGTCACGAACAAAACTGCCGAAGAGCTCTGCAGCGCCTGATCGAGTCGATGCGGCCGCTCTTCGCGCCGCGCCGACTTCACTCCAGTGAACGATCCTTCGATAGCTCCCTCACCTCTGCCTGGATGCACCGCTTCATCGCGGTGCATCGGTCAGCGGCTGGCTGCTTCTCGCTGCCCCGCGTGTAAAGGCGTTTGGCGGCTGGAACGCAGCCCACTTACGCAGCCAGGCCTTACCGGATGGCTTGCGATCTCAGCTCCGATTTTCCTGGAGCCAACCGGAAACCCAAGATGAACGAACTACTCCCTCTCCTGCTGCAAGGCACCTGGGTGACCGTGCAGGTCACCTTCTGGGGCTCCTTACTGGCGATAGTCGCCGCGCTGATCGGCGCGTTAGGACGACTCTCGCCGATCGCCCCGCTGCGCTGGCTGGCAATCGCCTACATCGAGCTGTTCCGCGGCAGCTCGCTGTTGGTCCAGCTGTTCTGGCTCTATTTCGTGCTGCCGATGCCGCCATTCAATATTTCCATGAGCGCGTTCAATGTCGCGGTAATCGGCCTCGGCCTGAATATCGGCGCCTACGGTGCAGAAGTGCTGCGCGGCGCCATACGCTCAGTACACGAGGGCCAGCGCGAGGCTTGCCTGGCCCTGAACATGACTGCCTGGCAACGGCTTCGAAGGATCATCCTGCCGCAGGCGTTGCTGGCAGCGATTCCTCCGGGCACCAACTTGCTGATCGAATTGCTGAAAAATACCTCGCTGGTCTCGCTCATCACATTGTCTGATCTGGCCTTCCGCGCACGCCAGTTGGACCAGGCAACGCTGATGACCATGGAGATTTTCGGCCTGGCACTGGTGATGTACTTCGTCCTGGCGCAGATCATCAACTTCTCCATGCGCATGCTGGAACGCCGCCTGGGCCGCGGTCGCATGCGCGGAGGGTTGACATGAACTTCTTCGACTGGGAATTCGCCTGGAACATCCTGCCCAGGCTGCTGGACGCTTCGCTGAAGACCATCGGCATCACCCTGGCTGGATTTGCCATCGCCATCGTTCTGGGGCTGTTTCTCGCGGTGGGTCGGCGCAGCCGACATCGCTGGCTGTCGTGGCCGATAACCGGTCTCATCGAGTTCATCCGCAGCACACCGCTGCTGATTCAGGTGTACTTCCTGTTCTTCGTGTTGCCCAACTTCGGTCTTAACCTGTCGGCGCTGCAGGCCGGGATCATCGGCATCGCGCTGCACTACGCCTGCTACACCGCCGAGGTCTATCGTGCCGGGCTCGATGCCGTGCCGCGTGCGCAATGGGAAGCGGTGACTGCGTTGAACATGAAGCCGCTCAACGCCTACCGCAAGATCATCCTGCCGCAGGCCCTGCGGCCCATTCTGCCAGCGCTGGGCAACTATCTCATCTCGATGCTGAAGGACACGCCGGTGCTGTCCGCGATCACCGTGGTAGAAATCATGCAAAGAGCCAAGAACATCGGCTCGGAGCACTTCCGCTATCTGGAACCGATCACCATGGTCGGCCTGTTTTTCCTCATTCTCAGTCTCGGCCTCGCCTGGTTCGTGCGCCGTCTGGAAAACCGTATGGAGCTAGCCCGATGAACGCATCTATACCTGCCGGTGAAATCTTGAACCCGACCAGCATCGCCACCGAGCCGGAAATCATGGTGCAGTTCCGCGACGTGACCAAGCGCTACGGCGACCTGACCGTGCTCAATCATCTCGATCTGGAGGTACGAAACGGTGAAAAGGTCGCCATCATCGGTCCCAGCGGCTCGGGCAAATCCACCCTGCTGCGTGCATTGATGACGCTGGAAGATATCGATGAAGGGGTGATCATGGTCGATGACGAACCGCTGACGCATATGCCCGGCGCCAACGGCGACCTGGTCCGCGCCAATGCCCGACACTTGCGCCGAGTTCGCGGCAAGGTAGGCATGGTGTTCCAAAGCTTCAATCTGTTTCCGCACATGAGCACCCGGCAGAACGTAATGGAAGCGCCGGTGCAGGTGCTGGGCCTGTCGAAAGCCGAAGCGCGCGAGCGCGCCGAGGAGTTACTAGCCATGGTCGGATTGGAAGATAAGCTCGATCATTACCCGTCGCAGCTGTCCGGCGGCCAGCAGCAGCGTGTGGCGATTGCCCGCGCGTTGGCGATGCGGCCAAAAGTGATGCTGTTCGACGAGGTGACCTCGGCGCTGGATCCGGAGCTCTGTGGCGAGGTGCTCAATGTCATTCGCCGGTTGGGCGATGCACATAGCCTGACGATGCTGATGGTCACTCACCAGATGGGATTCGCGCGCGAGTTTGCCGACCGCGTATGCTTCTTCAACGAGGGCCGCATTCATGAACAAGGCACGCCGGACGAGCTGTTTGGCAATCCTCGCGAGGAGCGTACCCAGGAATTTCTCAGTGCCGTGAACCAGGCGAGCTAGGCGGATCGCGAGCGGCAGCCCGAATCGTCTCGCTGCCGTTAGCCAGCCTTACGGTACTCACCGTCGAAGGGGAAGAGCGTTGCTCGAATCATTGGAAAAGATGCTGGCCAAGGGCATGGATAACCCCATGCTGCGTTTCGGCCTTGGCAAGGGTTACCTAGACGCAGGTGACGCGGCTCAGGCCGCCGTGCATCTGCAGCGCTGCGTCGAGCAGGATCCCAAGTACTCGGCTGCCTGGAAGCTGCTCGGCAAGGCGCTGCAGGTTAACGGTGACCTTGATGGCGCGCGCCAGGCGTGGGAGAAGGGGTTGCTCGCAGCACAGGCGCACGGAGATAAACAGGCCGAGAAAGAAATGGGGGTGTTCCTGCGCAAGCTAAACAAGCAGCTGTCCAGCTAGCGCGCGGCAGGAGCAGAGCGTGTTGTCTCAGTCCTCGTGGATGAAGCGCAAGCCGACACCCTCAGCATCGACGCGCATCACTTCCATCCGCAGCTCCGGTGCCGGAATCGGCAGATCCTGCACCTGGCCGCTGACGATCATACCCGGCTGAAGCTCGGTCAGTTGTGGATGTTTGACGTACACACCGCCATCGGACAGGTCGCGCGTGTGGGCGAAGACCTCTCCAAAGGACTCATGACTGATGCGAATGCGGCACTTCATAGATGCACGCGGGTACTGTCGCTGATTGGCGTTTCCCATGACTTTCCTTGTTGTTATGCGTTGGATGTCGTCAGTACCAGCGCGTTTCGCCGGCGGGGCGTTTCTTGAAACGCTTCATGGTCCACATGTACTGGCTCGGCCATGTACGGACATAACGTTCGACAACGCCGCTCATGGCGGCTACCGCGACTTCGATGTCCTCGTCATACATCGCTGACGGTGCCGCTTCGAGAATCACTTTGTAGCCTGAACCATCCTCCAGGCGCAACGCATGAAGAAACACGCCGATCGCCTTGCCGCCAGTGAGCATACCGGGCACGAACTTGCTGGTCAGTGCCTGGGTTCCGAGAAAAGGTACGAATACGCCAGCGCCCTCGCTGGGCTCCGGATCAGCGGGAATCCCCACGGCGCCGCCGCGGCGAACTTCCTTGATTACGCTGATAATGCCCTCACGGGTCGAAGGCGCGACCTTGTTGCCCAGCTGCACGCGCTGGCGCTGCAACAGGTCGTCTACCGCCTTGAGTTTCGGCGGGCGATAGAAAATGATCGGTTTGCACTGCGCGCAATAGAAGTGATTGAGCACTTCCCAGTTGCCAAGGTGGCTGGTAATGCCGACGACCCCCTTGCCGGAGGCCAGCGCCTGTTCAAGCACCTCCAACCCCTCGACTTCCTTGACCAGACGCAGCGTTTTGTCCGCTGGCCAGATCCAGGCGCAGGCACTTTCGGTAAAGGTCTTACCGATCTGCTGCAGGCTTTGCTTGAGCAGGCGCTCCTGCTGGGCAGTATCGAGCTCGGGAAAACACTTGGCCAGGTTGGTCTGGGCGACTTCGCGCGAGCGGTTGGGCAGTTTCCACATCAACCAGCCGATCAGCCCGCCCAGCCCCTGTACCGCACGCCAGGGCAGGAGGGCGAACAGGCGCAGGAAACCGACCACCAACGCACCTTTGAACTTTTCCACGCGACACTCCGAAGAAAACCAGTCGCCTAGTGTACCTGCAACAATCGTCTGTCTTCAGTGGCGTAGGTGGTACGACACGCCATAAACCGGTCGTAACCACCGGCCTGTGGCCAGGCGGTGGTATACGTCCTACGCCTTCCCTGCCGTCAGTTCCGCATGCCGCTCGCAATCGAGTACATGGTCCATGACCATGCCGCACGCCTGCATATAGGCGTAGCAGATGGTGGGGCCGACGAAGCTGAAGCCAGCCTTTTTCAGCGCGCGGCTCATGGCCTCGGCTTCCGCCGTCACGGCCGGCACCTGCTTGATCGACTCGAAACGATTGATCTTCGGTTGGCCACCGACGAACGACCACAACCAGCCAACCGGATCTTCCAATTCCAGCCAGCGTTGAGCATTGCGCCGTGCAGCTTCGAGTTTGCGCCGGTTGCGGATGATGCCTGGATCAAGCATGCGCTCGTCAATTTCGGCATCGGTCATCCGCGCCAGACGTTGCGGATCGAAGCCGAACAGCACTTGGCGATAGCGCTCGCGCTTTCGCAGCACGGTTATCCAGGACAGCCCGGCCTGAAACGCCTCGAGTATCAAGAACTCGAAAAGAACCTGTGGATCGCGAGTCGGCACACCCCACTCGCTGTCGTGATAATCGATGTACAGCGGGTCATCGCTGCACCAGGCGCAACGCGGCATTTCCTTGTCCTTGAAAAGGGCGACGAACTCGCCTCAAAGCATAACCCGAAGGTACGCGCCACGCCGGGCCGGGGCTGTTATCAGGTATACTCCGAGGCTTTCTGTCGAAGCCAGCACAGGTGAAATTTTGACCCAGCCTACGCCTGCCGTGCGCACCTTCCAAGACCTGATCCTCGCCCTGCAAAGCTACTGGGCGGAGCAGGGCTGTGTGGTCCTGCAGCCCTATGACATGGAAATGGGCGCCGGTACCTTCCACACCGCCACCTTCCTGCGTGCTATCGGTCCCGAGACCTGGAACGCCGCTTATGTGCAGCCCTCGCGCCGTCCAGCCGATGGCCGCTATGGCGAAAACCCCAACCGTCTGCAGCACTACTATCAATTCCAGGTAGTGCTGAAACCCAATCCGGACAACATCCAGGACCTTTATCTCGGCTCGCTGCGCCACATCGGTGTGGATACTTTGGTGCACGACGTGCGCTTCGTCGAGGACAACTGGGAATCGCCAACGCTGGGCGCGTGGGGGCTAGGCTGGGAGGTCTGGCTGAACGGCATGGAAGTCACCCAGTTCACCTATTTCCAGCAGGTCGGCGGTATCGAGTGCTATCCGGTGACTGGCGAGATCACCTACGGCCTGGAACGTTTGGCCATGTATCTGCAAGGCGTCGACTCGGTTTACGACCTGATCTGGGCCGACGGCCCGTTTGGCACCGTCACCTACGGCGACGTGTTCCATCAGAACGAGGTGGAGCAGTCTACCTACAACTTCGAGCACGCCAACGTCGAAAAGCTGTTCGAACTGTTCGATTTCTACGAGGCGGAAGCCAATCGGCTTATCGAGCTGCAACTTCCTTTGCCAACCTACGAAATGGTGGTCAAGGCCTCGCACACGTTCAACCTGCTGGATGCCCGCCGGGCCATCTCGGTTACTGCTCGCCAACAGTACATTTTGCGTGTGCGTGCGCTGGCTCGTGCCGTGGCGCAGAGCTACCTGCAGGCGCGCGCCAAGCTCGGCTTTCCCATGGCCACCCCCGACCTGCGTGATGAAGTACTGGCCAAGCTGGAGGCTGCAGAATGAGTGCACTGGATTTCCTGGTCGAGCTCGGCACCGAAGAGCTGCCGCCCAAGGCGCTCGGCAAGCTTTCCGACGCGTTTCGCGTCGGCATTGAAAAGGGCCTGAAAGACGCCGGCCTCACGCATGCACGTGTACGGGCGTTTGCCGCACCGCGTCGCCTCGCGGTGCTGGTTGAGCAACTCGAGACCGAGCAACCTGATCGCAGCATCAATCTCGACGGCCCGCCTCTGCAGGCAGCCTTCGACGCCGAAGGCGAGCCAACCCAGGCAGCGCTGGGCTTCGCCCGCAAGTGCGGTGTAGACCTGGCGGAGATCGATCGCAGCGGTCCAAAGCTGAAATACAGTCGCTCAATTCCCGGCCAGCCGACCACCGAATTGCTGCCCGGCATCATCGAGACATCGCTGAGCGAGCTGCCAATTCCCAAGCGCATGCGCTGGGCCGCGCGCAAGGAAGAGTTCGTTCGCCCAACCCAATGGCTGGTCATGCTGTTTGGCGATCAGGTGGTCGATTGCACCATTCTTGCCCAGCGTGTCGGTCGCGAGTCGCGCGGTCATCGCTTTCACAGCCCGGCCCCGGTGCGCATTTCCAAACCGACCAGTTACCTGGAAGATCTGCGTGGCGCTCATGTGATTGCCGATTTCGCCGAGCGCCGCGAGCTGATCGCCAAGCGCGTCGAGCAACTAGCTGCAGAGCAGAACGGCAGCGCCATCGTGCCGCCGGCCCTGCTGGACGAAGTCACTGCTCTGGTCGAGTGGCCGGTGCCTCTGGTCTGCTCGTTCGAGGAACGTTTCCTTGAAGTGCCGCAGGAAGCGCTGATTACCACCATGCAGGACAACCAGAAGTACTTCTGCCTGCTGGACGCCAACGGCAAGCTGCTGCCGCGTTTCATTACCGTGGCCAACATCGAATCGAAGGACCCGGCGCAGATCGTCGCTGGTAACGAGAAGGTGGTGCGTCCGCGTCTCACCGATGCCGAGTTCTTCTTCAAGCAGGACAAGAAGCACCCGCTGGAAAGCTTCAATGAGCGACTGCAGAGCGTCGTGTTCCAGGCGCAGCTGGGCACCGTGTACGACAAGGCAGTACGGGTTTCCCGGCTCGCCGCATTTATCGCCGAACGTACCGAGGGCAATGCGCAATGGGCGGCACGGGCCGGCTTGCTGAGCAAGTGCGACCTGGCCACAGAGATGGTTGGTGAATTCCCGGAAATGCAGGGTATCGCCGGCTACTACTACGCGGTCAACGACGGCGAGCCCGTCGATGTTGCTCATGCATTGAATGAGCAGTACATGCCGCGTGGCGCTGGCGCTGAGCTGCCAGCCACTCAGACCGGCTCTATTCTCGCAGTAGCCGATAAGCTCGACACGCTGGTCGGCATATTTGGCATCGGCATGCTGCCCACCGGCAGTAAAGACCCATATGCGCTGCGCCGCGCTGCGCTCGGGATCCTGCGCATCCTGATCGAAAAACGACTGGATCTGGATCTGGTGCAGGCCGTGAATTTCACCATCGCCCAGTTTGGTACGCAGGTGAAGGCTGCGGGTCTGGCCGATCAGGTGCTGGAGTTCATCTTCGACCGCCTGCGCGCGCGCTACGAAGACGAGGGCGTCGAGGTCGCGTCCTATTTGTCGGTACGTGCCGTGCAACCGGGCTCTGCGCTGGACTTCGATCAGCGTGTGCAGGCGGTGCAGGCATTCCGCACGCTACCGGAAGCAGAGGCGCTGGCGGCAGCAAACAAGCGTGTCTCGAACCTGTTAAGCAAGTTCGAAGCTAAGCTGCCGGAAACCGTCGAGCCTCGTTGGTTCGACAACGCCACCGAGTTCTCGCTGTATTCGGCGCTGCAACAGGCCGAACAGGCCGTGCAGCCGCTTGCGGCGACGCGCCAGTATCGTGAGGCGCTCGAGCGCCTCGCGCATCTGCGCGGCCCTGTGGATGCCTTCTTCGAGGCGGTACTGGTCAATGCCGAAGACGCTTCGGTACGCGCCAACCGCTATGCCTTGCTTGCCCGGTTGAGAGGACTGTTCCTTGGCGTCGCCGATATTTCCGCACTTGGCTAAACCGGTGAAACTGATAGTGCTGGACCGCGACGGGGTCATCAACGAAGACTCCGACGCCTATGTGAAAACCGTAGATGAATGGGTTCCGATCCCGGGTTCGCTCGAAGCCATCGCTCGGCTGTACAAGGCCGGCTGGACGGTGGCGGTTGCCACCAACCAGTCCGGTCTGGCGCGCGGCATGTTCGATGCGACGACGCTCGGTGACATGCATTTCAAGATGCAGCAGCTGGTGATGGAGCAGGGCGGATGTATCGATCTGATCGTTCATTGCCCGCATGGCCCGGAAGACGATTGTGACTGCCGCAAACCATTGCCTGGGCTGTTTCAGCGGATAGCCGAGCACTTCCATCTGGCCGACCTCAAAGGCGTGCCGGTGGTAGGTGACAGCCATCGCGATCTCCACGCTGGCATGCGTCTGGGTGGCGTGCCTTATCTGGTCCAGACCGGCAAGGGCATGCGAACGCTGGAAGGTACATTGCCGCCGGGCACGCAGGTATTCGATGACCTGGCTGCAGTGGTTGATTGCCTGTTGAGAGGCTCACGATGAGAATCCTGCTACCCATACGGATTGCGCTGTTCTATCTGCTACTGGCCTTCACTGCGTTCGCCTGGTGTTTGGTCAGCTTGGTCTTTGCGCCTTTCATGTCGTTCCGCAGCCGTTATCGATTCGTGGTCCAGACCTGGTGCCGCAGTGCCGTCTGGCTGGCAAAAACCATAGTTGGTTTGCGCTACGAAGTGAGCGGCCAAGCGAACATCCCGGATAAACCCTGCGTGATCCTCTCCAAGCATCAGAGTACCTGGGAAACGTTCTTTCTCTCGGCATACTTCGAGCCGCTGAGCCAGGTGCTCAAGCGCGAACTGCTTTATGTACCGTTCTTCGGCTGGGCGATCATGCTGCTCAAGCCCATAGCCATCGATCGCGAGAACCCCAAGGCGGCGCTGCGCCAATTGGCCAAGCAAGGCCATGAACGGCTAATGCAGGGTGCCTGGGTGCTGGTTTTCCCGGAGGGTACCCGCGTACCAGTGGGGCAGACAGGCAAGTTTTCTCGCGGCGGCGCGGCATTGGCGGTAAACGCCGACTTGCCGGTACTACCTGTGGCGCACAATGCGGGCCTGTTTTGGCCTAAGGCAGGCTGGGGCAAGCGCCCCGGCACCATTCAAGTGGTCATCGGACCGGCGATGCGTGCCGAGAGCGAAGGGCCCCGTGCGGTGGCCGAGCTCAACCAGCGTGCCGAAGACTGGATCAATGCGAAAGTAACGGAGCTGGAAAAGGACGCCTAAGCCGTCATATCAGACGAGTAGATACGCGAA
>NZ_JAMOHZ010000015.1 GCF_024448715.1 Stutzerimonas stutzeri | reverse complement strand
GTAACGGACCACCCAGCCCCCACTGAGCAGACTGGTCACCATCGCACTGAGGTAGATCAGCGCGACATAGACACCGACCAGCGCGACCGGCCCGGCCAGATCGCGAGCAGCGGCCGGTGCCAGCACCGGCACGGTGAACGAGGCCATCGAGGCAAGGGCCTGGATTGCCAGCGTCACCACCAACGGGAGAAAGCCTCCGCCCATCAGGCCTCTCCCTGAAAACGCAGATGCTGAGTGATCGAATAGCTAAAACGTGAACCCGGATGCAGGCTGATCGCGACTTCGAGCAGGTCCTGGTTGGCACCGAAATACTTGCGTACCACCAGCAGCCCGGCCGCTCCCGGCTCGACCTTCAGCAATCGAGCGTCGGCTTCGCCGATGTTGACCGCACTAAGATGCTGGCTGACCTCGACCACATGCACCCCGTAACGTCGCTCGATCAACGCATAGATGGGCTGCGTGCCGTCGCCCAGATCCTCGGCAATGCTGCGGTAAGCGCGGTTGATATACACGTCCGAGCGGGCCAGCGGCTCGGTATCGCCTTCGCGGTGACGCAGGCCGCTGACATGCAGCCAGCTTTGCCCGGGTTTGGCTTCCAGCAGCTCGGCGAGCGCGTCGTCGAGCGTCACGTCTTCGATCGACTCGATTTCCAGACGCACATCCCGAACATACTGATGAAGGTCGGCGATCCCTTCGCTGGCCTGCACGTAACGGGAGGCCACCTGAGTGGCCTTGACCCGCGTGCCGACACCCTGCTGACGGCTGATCAGGCCAAGCTCACTCAAGCGACGGATCGCCTCCCGCACCGTATGCCGACTGACGCTGAACTGCTGGCACAGCTCATGTTCGGTCGGTAACAGGCTATCCACCGGGTAGCGCCCCGCCTTGATATCGTCGATCAGCGCCTGGGCGAGAACGAGGTAGCGCGGTTGTCCGCCGGACAGCAGGGAAGGCAGACCCTGGTTCATATCATTTGGCTCCTATAAGAGGTTCGAAGCGCCCCTTCGCACGATCCAACTCCGCAAGCAGCGCTTCGGTGTCGGCACCGAGCCGGGGCGCGGGTTTTGTAGGTAGCGTCTCGCCGGGACAGCGAATCGGGCAGGCCACGGTCTTGACCGGGCCGCGTACCGGATGCTGCATCTCGACGATCAGCCCCTGCTCCTTGGCAAAGGAATTATCCAGCGCCTGAGCAACGTCATTGACCGGCGCCGCCGGCACCTGGCCACCGAAACGTTGCAGCCATTGCTCGGTGCTGGCCGTCATCAGTACGGCATCGAGTTCTTCGGTCAGTTGCTCGCGATTTGCCAGACGTGCCTTGAAATCGCAATAGCGCGGATCGGTCGCCCACTCCGGCTTGCCGATCAGGTTCGCCAGCACGGCCCAAAACTTTTCCTTGTTGCACATCAGGAATATCCAGCCATCGGCCGTACGGTAAAGCTGGCTCGGCGTCAGTGAGGGGTGTGCCGAACGGGGCGCCCGCTCGGTCATCACGCCCTCGTTGAGGTACCAGGTCGCCAGATAGCTGAGGTTATGCATCGCCACATCATAAAGGCTTACGTCGACATCCCGCCCTATTCCGCTGGCGCGCGCACCGACCAGCGCCGAGACCAGCGCCAGCGCCGCCGTGGTGCCGGTCATCATGTCGATGATCGAAATACCGAAGCGCGCCGGCGGACCGTCGGGCTCGCCGGTGAGCGACAGGTAACCGGCCTCGGCCTGCATCAGGTAGTCGTAGCCCGGCCACGCCTTGCGCGAACCCTCACGCCCATAGGCCGACAGGTGCGCGCAGACAAGCTTGGGATTGTGCTCCTTCAACTGCTCGTAAGTCAGCCCCAGCTTGGCCGGGAGATCGCCGCGCAGATTGTCGAACAGCGCGTCGGCATCTTTGATCAGGTCGATCAGCACGCCCTTGTCGTGCGGGTTTTTCAAGTCCAGCGTGATGCTCTTCTTGTTGCGGTTGAACGACTGATAGAAGTGGCTATCGCCTTTCTCGAAGAAATACGGACCGACACTGCGGCCGACTTCCCCACCCTCCGCCGGGTTTTCTACCTTGATCACCTCGGCGCCGAGGTCAGCCAGATGCTGGGTGCCGAACGGGCCGGCCCCATACTGTTCGACGGCGATGATGCGCACGCCTTCAAGAGGTAACGTCATACCGGATTCCTCTGGATCAACTGCTTGGCGATGATGATGCGCTGCATTTCGTTGGTACCTTCGCCGATGGTCAGCAGCGGCGCGTCGCGGTAGAGCCGCTCGACGTTGTATTCCTTGGAATAGCCATAGCCGCCATGAATGCGCAGAGCGTCGGTAGCATTGCGCAGCGCGGCCTCGGTGGCGAAATACTTGGCCATACCGGCCTCCATGTCGCAGCGCTCGCCCTTATCGAACGCCTGCGCGGCCGACTCGACCAGCAGACGCGAGGCCTCCACACGGGTGGCCATTTCGCCCAGCATCAGCTGGATCGCCTGGTGCTCGCAGATCGGCTTGCCGAAGGTCTTGCGGATCTGCGCGTAGTTGGAAGACTCGTCCAGTGCAGCGCGGGCCACGCCGACGCCACGGGCGGCGACGTTGATACGGCCGAGCTCGAGGCCCGACAACACCTGCTTGAGCCCGACGCCCTCGACGCCACCGATCAGGCAGTCGACCGGCACGCGGTAGTCCTCGAACACCAGTTCGCAGGTATCGATGCCGCGGTAGCCAAGCTTCTCCAGCTTGCGTGCGACGGTGAAGCCTGGGCCCTTCTCGGCGATCAGCAGGCTCATGCCCTTGTGCCGAGGCTCGGCAGTGGGATCGGTCTTGACCAGCAGCGCCAGGCAGTTGCCGTACAGGCTGTTGGTGATCCAGGTCTTGGCGCCGTTGACCACATAGCGATCGCCGTCGCGACGGGCAACGGTGCGGATGGCTTGCAGATCGGTGCCGGCATCCGGCTCGGTCAGCCCGACGCCGCCGCGCAGCTCGCCGGCTGCCATGCGCGGCAGAAAGCGATCCTTCTGCGCATCGGTGCCGTGGCGCTGAATCGCCGAGGCCATGATCAGGTGGGAGTTGATGATGCCCGACAGTGACATCCAGGTCCGCGAGATACGCTCGACGACCTTGGCATAGGTGGAGGTACTCAACCCCAGGCCGCCATGTTCGGGCGCGATAATGCAGCCGAACAGGCCCAGTTCCTTCATCTTTTCGACGATCTCTTCAGGGTAAATATCGTCGTGCTCGAGCCGATGCACGTGTGGCTGGACGTCGGTTTCCAGGAAACGATCCAGAGCAGCCAGAATCATGCCTTCTTGTTCGTTATAATCGCTCATCTGTTCGCTCTCCTTTAGATTCAGGCACGGGCCGCCAGGGCGTGGGAGACGTCCCTGGATGAAGCGTTGTCGAGCTGCAGGACGCTCTGCAGGACGGTGTTGGCGCGCTGATCGGATGCGACCAGTGCAAGGTTTTCGCGGAACTTGGCGACGATGTCCTCATTGCTCAGCGGGCGGTCGCAGCCACCGCGGTTGAACGCTTCACGATGGCGCAGCACGGTGCCGTCGCGCATCGTGACGATCACTTCGCCGGTGTAATGGCGCGGAAAGGTCGAATCCGGATCGGCGGCGTATTCCACGAGTTCGGCGACCCGCAGCACTTCCTTGTCCCCGATGGCCGTAGGATCGATCTCGGCCAGCCCGAAGCGGCCGCGTACCAAGCCGCTAGCCACCGCATAAGGGATGCTGAACTGCGCGTCGTAGGTGTTCTGCGGCTGACGCTTGAACTGCTCCGGCTCGCACACCGTCTTGATCACCCCGGCCGGGACCAGCGCCTTGATGTGGGCGATCTGCTGCGGATCGAAGCCGGGCTGCTGGCGGATCAGCATGGCTGCGTCGGCGCAAGCATGTGTGAAGTGGCAGGCCGGCAGAGGCTTGACCGAGACGTTCTCGATTTCCCAGCGCTGGCCCAGCCCTTCGGTGGCGAGGGTGTAATCGCAGACTTCTTCGAGCGGCCCGAGATGGCTCTTGAACAGGCCGAAACGCCCTTCGTACACCGCCTTCGGCCCGATGAAGCCATGCCGCGCCAGGGTTGCCGAAGTGATTCCGGCAACGCCGGCCCAGCCCGGGTGCATGCGTTTGGTCCAGGCGCCGTCCTGGAGAAACTCCATGCTGCCGCTGGCGGTGCTCAGCGCAATGCCCTGCGCCATCGCCAACTGCGCGGCGTTCTGGCCCTGCAGTCGGCCAGCGATGAGGGTGCAGGCGAAGGCGCCGACCAGCCCGGTCGGGTGGAAACCAACCTGATGGAAGCCGCCCTTGGCCACCGAGCCCAGCCGGGTGCCGACCTCCATACCCAGCACATAAGCGGTCAGCAGCTCGCGGCCGCTCAGGCCGAGGTGCGCGGCGACCCCCAGCGCGGTCGGCAGACAGCTGGCGGTGGCGTGGATGATGCCGGGGCCGTGGGTGTCGTCGAAATCCAGACCATGGACCAGGATGCCGTTCATCAGTACGGCGTCGCGCAAGCTCAGCTTCGCCGACAGCCCGATGACGTGGCTGTCGCCCTGCCCCAACTCGGTGACGGCGGCCAGCGAGCGGTGGGCGAAATCGTAGTGGGTCGAGGCATGGGCGATGCCGACGCCGTCGAGCATCAAGTGCTTGGCGCGTTCGCGAATGTCGGTCGGGATGTCCTCGTAACGCAGGTTGGCGGCAAATTCAGCCAGCGCCCCGGCGATGAGTTGCGTTGCGTTGGACGTATCGATTGCGATGTTCATCAAATACCTCAGCTGATCAGGGCGAGTGAGATGGCAGGAACGAAGGTGATCAGCGTCAAGCCGATCAACCGGACCAGATAGAAAGGCATCACGCCGCGAGCGACCTCATGCACCGGCTGCTTGGTGATGCCGCTCATGACGAACAGGTTGAGCCCGATAGGCGGGGTCAGCGTGGCGATCTCCACGTTGGCGACCATGATTACGGCGAAGTGCATGGGGTTGATGCCCAGGTGAGTAGCCACCGGGAACAGCAGCGGCGCGGTGAGCACGATCATCGCCACACCGTCGAGGAACATCCCCAGCACCAGCAGCAACAGGTTGGCCAGCAGCAGGAACTGCCAGGGCTGGATGTCCATCTCGGTGATGAAGGACACCAGGTTGGCGGAAACTCCCATGCGCGCCAGGGCGAAGCCGACCAGGCTGCCACCCATCACTACGGCGAAGATCATAGTGGTCTGCAGCAATGAGTCCTTGGCCACGCCCCAGACGCCGCCGATGGTGACGCTGCGATACACCAGCAGGCAGAGAATCACTGCATAGGCAGCGGCAAAGGCGGACACTTCTGTTGGCGTCAGGTAGCCGGTATAGATGCTGCCGAGGATCAGCACAGGCATCAGCAGCGCCGCCCCGGCACCCGGCAGTTTGCGCGAGAACGCGCCCCAGTCGGCCTTCTGCACCACACCGCCGTAACCGCCGCGACGGGAGAACACCATCACTGCGATCATCAGCAACGCCGCCTCCATCAGCCCCGGGAGCACGCCGGCGATGAACAGCTGGTCGACCGGCAGACCGACGATCGAACCGATAAGGATGAAGCCGAGCGACGGCGGGATCATCAATCCGAGCGTGCCGCCCACCGCGACGATGGCGGCGGAAAAGCGCGGCGGGTAGTTTTCCCGGTCCAGCCCGGCGACGGTCGAGGCGCCAATGGCGGCCGCCGAACCGACGCTAGAGCCGGACACCGCGGCGAAGAACACGCTGGAAATCATCGCCGTCAGCGCCAGGCCGCCGCGTATCGCACGCACCACGCTGCCGACCAACTGAATCAGCAACTCGGCGATGTTGCCCTTCATCATCAGGTTGCCGGCGAGCACGAACATCGGAATCGCCATCAGCGGGTAGCTGTTGATCGACTTGAACGCAGTCTGCGCAATCACGGTGGTGGGGACGCCAGCGGCGACGAGAATCAGCCCCGTGGTCACCAGCCCGAGCGCCACCGCCACATGGGTGCCGATGGCCAGGAACAGCAGCATCGTCACCAGAGCAATCACTATCAGCATGACACTCTCCTAGAGAAGCGAGCCCTCGGGCTTGTCGGGATTGGTGAAGGGGTCCTCGCCGCGCCAGGCACGCATCACGCAGCGCAGGTAGTAGGCCAGATACAGCAACGCCCCCAGCGGCATGATCAGGAACAGCAGCCACACCGGCAGATCGAGGTTCGACTCGGTCATCATCCCCATCGTGTAGTAGCGATGAACCTGCGGCAGCGAGGCGTAGAACAGCAGGCCGCAGAACAGGACCCCAACCAGGCTGGCCAGCACATGGCACGTCTTGCGCAATCGCGGGCCCAGGTGATCGACCAACAGCTCGGTACGGATGTGGTGACCGGCGCTGCCGGCGACTCCAAGGGTTAGAAAGAAAGCCCAGACCATCAGGTAGCGCACGCTTTCCTCGGCCCAGAACCAGCTGCGATCGAAGATTGCCCGCGACAGACCTTCGAACAACATCACCCCGATCGAGGCGACGAACAGACAGGTGGCAACGTTGTGCAGCAGCCTGCCGCCCAGCCTCCGCCAGTTGCGGCGTGGGCGCACTAGCGCGTGTTGATGCAGGGATGCCGGGGCCTTTTTCATCGGCACGTAGTCAATTCCCATTGCCGCACCCCTTCGCGAGCGCGTCGATCTCCGGCTGGACCTGCGGGTATTCTTCGGCGAACCGCTGGCTGCTGCTGGCCGACAGCTCCTTCCAGCGCGCTATGTCGTCCGCCGAGGCGGTATGGAACTGAGCGCCCTTCTCGACCATCTCATCGATCAGCTTCTGATCCTCGATCGCGACCTCTTTCCACTGTTTGGCGATGATGCCGTCGAGTGTTTCGTTGATCGCCTGCTGCTGCGCCTCGGGCAACCCCTCGAACCAGCCGCGATCGACTGCCACCGCATAGGTGCTAAGCGACAGATTGGGCACGTAATAGGCGTGTTTGCCGGTCATGCCGATCATTTCAGCCCAGCCGGCCGCCGAGGTGAACACGCCGTCGATCGCGCCCTGCGCAAGCGCCGTGCTCATCTCCGACGCGGACATCGAGACCGGGCTTGCATCGACGCTACGAATGGTGTCGAGGAACACCTTGCCACCGGTCACGCGAATCTTGGTACCGGCGAGGTCCTCGATGCTGTCGACCTCACGGTCGCCGAAGATGAAGAACAGGTCGGCGGTGCGCAGCAGACCGAGAATTTTCAATTGCCGCGGTTCGACATAGGACGAGAGCAAGTCGGTCAGGCCGTCAGCGTAACAACGGTTGGCCATGCTCTCGGCGTCCAACGCGAACGGCAAATTGATGATGCCGACCCGCGGGTCGATCGACTCCATCCGCACCGACACCGGCCAGACCATGTGTACCGCGCCGGTACCCAACGCGGCCAGCGCGTCCTGGTCGTTGTACAACTGCGCCGCGGGAAACACTTTCACTTCCAGTTCACCATCGGTGCGCTTATCCACCCCCTCGGCGAACTCGTTCATGTAGCGGGTCTTCCAGTGGCTGGCCGCCACTTCGCTGGGCAGTACCAGTTCATCGGCGAACAGGTACGGAGGCAGCAGGGACAGGGAGGAACATGCGACCGCAGCCGCGATAAGGCGCTTGAGCTTCATTAAAGGTGTCTCCTCGAAATTGTTTTTGTTGAGGATGGTTCTTACAGCTACAGCGTTTGCTTGCGTGGCCGGCGGACGGCTGTCGGCCGATTGCGGAGGGTCAGTAGTTGGCCGCCTCGTCGAGCGTGTTGCCCTCGCGTTTCTGGATGAGTGCCGTGCGGTCGAAAATCATGAACACGGTGCCGTCGGCCTTCTTGCCTACCGTGCGCACTTTGACGATGCCTTGGTTGGGGCGCGACTTGGACTCACGCTTGTCTAGTACTTCGGACTCGGCATAAATCGTGTCGCCAGCGAACACCGGCGCGGTGAGCTTGATATCGGTCCAGCCGAGGTTGGCGATGGCCTTGCCGCTGACATCCGCCACCGTCATGCCTAGCACGATGGCTACCGTCAGCCCGCTATTGATCAACAGCTTCCCGAACTCGCTCTTCTCGGCATACGCCGCGTCGCAGTGCATCGGGTGGTAATTCATGGTCAGCAGCGAGAAATGGATGTTGTCGGCATCGGTAAGGGTCCGCCCGGGCCGGTGCTCGTAGACGTCGCCCACCTGGAAATCCTCGAAATAACGGCCGATTTGCCCGCGATAACGATTTTCGCCCACTTGCTTGACGCCCATGCAGCGCTCCTTCTTGTTGTGTGTCAATTGTATGGATGTCATGTTGTCCGGACAAACTATGGTAGCGATGTCTTGGGCCGTCAAGGGTGAAAATTCAAACGAAGGTTTTAATGGCCAGCCGAGGTACACCGGGCGCTAAATGCGCCGCCTCGGTCAACGCAACTTTCAACAAGAGGCCGTCAGCTTCGCCTCGGCCCGGACTTGTCGGCGTGCCAACCCGAGCCCCCGAACCTCAACGCGGCGGGTAGCTGCCGTTCCGCCCTCCCAGTTTGTTTTTACTTCAGCGCTTTCCGTCACCCTATTTCGACGAGAGCGCCTAACAAGCCGCAAGCGCTCTGGCATCGCCGTTTCGCTTGATATAGCGGGCATATCCACTCGTCTGCTCGAATATCGGAACAGATGACTAACGCAACTTTTCCTTACAAACTCAAGTCGCAGTTAACAGACTGGACCTCATAAGCCGTGGTAGTCGCACGGAATGAGCCCCGCCTGAAGAGCCGCTTCTGTGGCCTGCATTGGGAATAGTGAGCATCCAGCGGACACGTCGATGGCAACCATCGGTGCGGATGGACTCACCGTGCTGCTGTCGTCCTGATCTAAAAGGACGGCATGGAGTTTTTCAGGGATAGGGAAAAGGACGATGCTCTTCAATTCCATGGTATTCATCGCCGGGTTCCTTCCGGTGGTTCTTCTAGGCTTCATTGTTCTTGCAGGTAGCGGCAGACAGCGCTACGCAGCCATCTGGCTGACGCTGGCGTCGTTGGTGTTCTACGGTTGGTGGAACCCCGCCTACGTGCCGCTGCTCGTCGGAAGCATGGTGGCCAATTACCTGATCGGCGGCTACCTGATGCGGCAGCCGTCGCGGATTGTTCTGGTGCTTGGCGTCGCCGCCAACGTCGCGCTGCTCGGTTACTACAAATACACAGGCTTTTTGTTCAGTACGCTCGACGACGCCTTCGGCCTGGGCTGGTCAGTGGGCGACATCATTCTGCCGCTGGCGATCTCGTTCTACACCTTCCAGCAGATCGCCTACCTGGTCGATGCTCACGACGGCGAAGTGAGCGAGCACGACTTCGTCAACTACGCCCTATTCATTACTTTCTTTCCGCAGCTGATTGCCGGCCCCATCACCCACCACGGGGAGATGCTCAAGCAATTCAATGACGGCACCACCTTTCGCCCACGGCTGGACAACATTTCGCTGGGCATCACCGTGTTCCTGCTCGGCCTGTTCAAGAAGGTGATCCTTGCCGACCCATTGGGGGAAAACGCCTCGCCGATTTTCGCGGTTGCCGCGGATGGCACGGTGCCTTCGTTATATGACGCCTGGTACGGCGCGCTCAGCTATACGCTGCAGATCTACTTCGACTTTTCCGGCTACAGCGACATGGCCATCGGCCTGGGCCTGCTATTCGGCCTGCGCTTGCCGGTGAATTTCAACAGCCCGTTCAAGGCACGCAACGTCATCGACTACTGGTCGCGCTGGCACATGACCCTCACGCGCTTCCTGACCGCCTATATCTACAACCCCATCGTCATCCGTATCACCCGTTCGCGGATGGCCGCCGGTAAGCCGTTGCCACGGCGAGGCAAGATGAGCCTTGGAACCTTTGTCGTGCTGATCGCTTACCCCACCGTGCTGACCATGTTCATCTCTGGCGTCTGGCACGGCGCCGGCTGGCAGTTCGTGATGTTCGGTCTGCTGCATGGCTTCTACCTGGTTGTTGCCCACGGTTTCCGTGCCTACAAGGCACGCCACGGCCTGCCGCTCGACAGCGACAAGCTCTGGCACCGCACCGGCGCCGTCCTGTTGACCTTCCTTTGTGTGGTCGTGGCAATGGTGTTCTTCCGTGCCAACAGCGTGACCGCGGCGATGGCGATGCTGTCGGGCATGGCTGGCTTGAGCGAGTTCACCACCGACTTCGATAAGTCCGACTACTTCACCGTCGCCGTGCTGCTCGCCTTTGTATGGATCATGCCCAACGTGCAGCAGTGGATGGCGCGCTTTCGCACCGCCCTGGACGCCCAGCCGCGCGAGAACTGGCTGCTGCGCTGGTTTCCAATCGCCATGTGGAGCCCGTCGCCAGTAATTGGCGTGGCCATTGGCGTGCTGGGTTTCTTCGCCCTGGCGGTGGCGTTCTCCGTGGCCCCTACCGAGTTCCTGTACTTCCAGTTCTGAGCATTCAGTTCTGAGCATTCAGTTCTGAGCACCCAGTTCTGACTCTCAAAGGAGTTAACGCTAATGGATCAGCTTCTCTGGCTTGCTCGACACCCCGATCTTGGTGCCGCCATTGGCGAAGCCAAACGTGAGACCGAGCCGCTCGCACGGCTCGCAGCAGCTGCGCGACTTGCAGGCTATCGGCGGGACTTTACCCTGACGGCTCGCCTGGACAGGTTGGCAAGCGAAGGCCTGCGGGCGGTTGCCAACGGCGAGGCGTCCGTGTCGGGCCTGCGTCCTTTGCGCATCGCCCTGCTCTCCTCGCATACGGTAGATCATCTGGTTCCGGCGATCCGCGTGGCCGGATTGCAACGGCGGCTGGCCCTCTCGGTTCACGTCGCGCCTTATGGCATGTACCGCCAGGCGCTGCTGATGGACGACGCTGAGCTCGTCAGCTTTGCCCCACAGCTGATCGTCCTGGCGCTCGATTCCAGAGATGCGCCATTGCAGCTGCCGCTCGAAGCCTCGCAGGAAGAAGTCGATGCCGCAGTCGCCGAACGGGTCAACGAGCTGCGCCTGCTGTGGCGGCGTGCGCGGGAGCGCTATGCCGCACAGATCGTGCAGCAAACTATCGTGCCGGCCGACCCACCGATCTTCGGTTCGTTCGAAGCGCTGGTCCCGGCCTCGCCCTACGCGCTGATCGATCGCCTCAACGCAGCCATCCGCACCGCCGCACGTGAAGACGGCGTGTTGCTTATGGACCTCGCTTGGGAGGCAGCGCGCGGCGGTTATGGCGATGGCCTCGCCGAGCCGGTGCGCTGGCATCAGGCCAAGCAACTGGTCAGCCCGAACCTGGCGCCGCTGTACGGCGACCAGCTGGCACGCATCGCCGCGGCGAGCGTCGGCCTGTCGCACAAGTGCTTGGTATTGGACCTGGACAACACGCTGTGGGGCGGCGTGGTCGGTGACGATGGCATTGGCGGCATTCATCTCGGTCAGGGCTCGCCCAGCGGTGAAGCCTTTCTCGCCTTCCAACGCTACGCGGCCCTGCTGGCACGCCGCGGCGTCATCCTTGCCGTCTGCAGCAAGAACGATCTGAGCATCGCCGAGGCGGCGTTCAACCATCCGGAAATGGCGCTCAAGCGCAGCGATATCGCCGCCTTCGTTGCGAACTGGGAAGATAAGGCCGGCAACTTGCGCAATATCGCCTCGATGTTGGATATAGGGCTGGACAGCCTGGTCTTCGTCGATGACAACCCAGCCGAGCGCGACATTGTGCGTCGCGAGCTACCCGAAGTCGCCGTCCCGGAGCTGCCCGACGATGTGGCCGATTATCCAGCCCGTGTCGCGGCGGCCGGCTACTTCGAGGCGGTGTCCTTCACTGCCGACGACGCCAGCCGCGGTCGCAATTACGCACTCAATGCCGAGCGCAAGGCGGCCATGAGCCAGGCATCGGACATGGAAGGTTATTTGCGCGGCCTTGAGATGGTGCTGACCGCGACGCCGATCGGCGCGGCGGAACTCACCCGGAGTACTCAGCTGATCAACAAGACCAACCAGTTCAACCTCACCACTCGCCGCTACAGCGAGGCGGAAGTCGAGCGGATCGCCAGCGACCCACGCTCGGTCGCGCTGGCGTTGCGGCTGGCCGACAAGTTCGGCGACAACGGCCTGATCAGCGTGGTGCTGGCACGTCCCGATGCGGCCCTTGGAAGCGATGAACTGTTGATCGATAGCTGGCTGATGAGCTGTCGGGTACTGGGCCGACAAGTCGAAGAAGCCGTACTCGACGTGCTCGCCAAGGCAGCCATCGCTGCCGGCTACAAAGCATTGATTGGCGAGTACCGCCCGACCGAGCGCAACGGCATGGTCGCCGAACACTTTCCGCGATTGGGTTTCGCTCAATACCCGGCACTCATTGATGCCGCCAGCGAGGCGACTTTCTGGCGCTATGAGCTCGATTCCTCCCGTTCCCCCCGTCACTTTATCGAGGTAAAGGCATGACCGAAGCAGAGGTAATTCAGGAACTTACGCCGGTCTTTCACGACGTGTTCGATGACGACAGCATCGTGCTATCGCCAGAAATGACGGCCAACGACATCGAAGGCTGGGACAGCCAGACCCACGTGATGCTCACCGTAGCCGCGGAGCAACGCTTCGGTATCAAGTTCCGAACGGCGGAGCTGGAATCGCTGCGCAACGTCGGCCACTTCGCCCAGGTCATCAGCACCAAGCTCGAGGGAAAATAGCCATGGCCCATACCGCTGAATTCCCAAAGGACGGGGGCGCCGCCGGAAGCGGAGAAGCAAGCACGGCCACCGTGCCGAGCCAGGTGCGTTCACGGTATCTGCTTTCCTTGTTCGCCGGTCTGTTCGGCGCATTGGCGATGTTCTGTCTGACACTGCTGGCCTTGGACCGAACCAGCAATCTGCCACCGCCCGCGTTCTCCAATATCTCGTGCGCAGACGAGAAGCTCAGCTTCATGCGCGACAACCCGATCCCATCACCGAATCTGCTGATAATTGGTTCTTCCGTGGCCTGGCGTCACGTGGACGGCAACGTGCTGATCCAGGCATTGCCAGAAGTTCGTCCTATGAACGGCGCTTTCTGCGGGCTTTTCGCCAACCAGTCCACCTATGTAGGGCATTGGCTGCTTGACCGCGAACCGAGCATCCGCAGTGTGGTGATGATTGCCGATCCGCAGGATTTCGCTGGCTGTTGGCGGGTGCCGACAGCGGTCTTCAACCGTGAGCACGTAAACGCCTACGTCTACGAAAACGCTTCACCCTGGGGGCACTACATGCGTTATTTCTCGCCGAAGTCGCTGGCGCGTAACGCCTTGACGGTAAAGGCTCAGCGCGCCGGACAGATCGAATGGGACCCGCTGGTCTTCAATCGCTTCGGTGATGGTCCTTTGGATACCACTAATACCCGTGAGCTGCTGTATGGCCGCCCGGAACCACTGGACCCCAGCTGTTTCCACGCACTACACGACATGGGCGCGCGCCTGGCACAGGAAGGCCGTCAGTTAATGGTTGTCTCCACGCCCCTGAATCCGCAATGGAAGGAAAAATACGACCCGGACGGCACTTTTCTAGCCGACTTTGACAAGCGCATTCTGGATACTCTGAGCGCAACCGGCGGTACCTACTGGAACGCCGATAAGGACTGGAGTACGCCGGTGACTTCATTTGTCGATGCGGTTCACCTGCGCTGGTCGGCCGCGCAGCAATTCTCCGGTGCGCTTGCCGAGCAGATACGCAACGCAGCAGTGGGGCCTGTGCCGCCGCCGTCACTGGAAACCGTCAAGGTGCCATGATTCGCTGTTCTAAAAATGAAGAAGCCCGGCTGTCTGTACTAGCCCGGGCTTTTTTGTCACCAAAGTTAGTGCGAAGCCGGCATCACGCGACCACGACATTCGCCGAAGCCGATCGAGGCACGGCCCTCTCCACGGCAGCGCGCCTTGAGGATGATTTCGTCGCCGTCCTCCAGAAAAGTGCGCGTCTCGCCGCTGGGTAATTCGAGTGCCTGTTTGCCGCCCTGGGTAATCTCCAACAGGCTGCCCAGGCTGTCAGCGCTGCTGCCCGACAAGGTGCCGGAACCGAACAGATCACCCGGCTGCAGGCTGCAGCCGTTGACGCTGTGGTGCGCGACCATCTGCGCCACGGTCCAGTACATGTTTTTGGTGCTGCTCAGGGCGATGCGCTGTGCAGGCTGACGTTTGTCGCGCATGGCCGCGGTCAGCAGCAGCACTTCAAGCTCGATATCCAGCGCGCCCTGCTGCTGATCCTGCTCGTCGTACAGATACGGCAACGGTTGTGGATCGCCTTCGGGCCGTGCTGGCTGCGCACAGCGGAACGGCTCCAGCGCTTCCGGCGTCACCACCCAGGGCGACACGCTGGTGGCGAAACTCTTAGACAAGAACGGCCCCAGCGGCTGGTATTCCCAGGCTTGCAGATCGCGAGCGGACCAGTCGTTGAGCAGGCAGAAACCGGCCACATGGCTGCTCGCCGCGCCGATAGGAATCGACTCACCGCGCGCATTGCCCTGGCCGATCCAGATACCCAGCTCCAGCTCATAATCCAGCCGCTTGCTGGGACCGAAACTCGGTTCGCTGGCGCCCGGTGGCATGGTCTGGCCATTGGGACGCTTCACGGTCGCGCCCGATACATCGATCGTCGAGGCACGGCCGTGATAGCCGATGGGCACATACTTGTAGTTCGGCAGCAAGGGGTTGTCCGGGCGGAACAGCTTGCCGACGTTGTTGGCGTGATGGATGCCGACGTAGAAATCGGTGTAGTCGCCCACCTTGGCTGGGACGTGCATCTGGCAAAGGTCCATCGGCTGCAGCAGCGATTCACCCATGCCTTGCAGGCGTTCACGCTGCGCACTGCCTTTACCGAGCAGCTCTTGCAGCGCCCCGCGCAGCGCTTTACGGGCCGAGGCGCCGAGTGCAAAAAACGCATTAAGGCTGCTTCCGCTGGCCGCTTTCGCAGCCTCCAGCGTCTGGCCGTCAAACAAGCCGGCGTCGCAGGCAGCGCTCAAATCGAAGATGAAATCGCCAATGGCGACGCCCCCGCGCGGCTCACCGCCATCGCGGCTGAACAAGCCCAGGGGCAGGTTGGCGAGGGAAAAGTCTGAATGGCCGTTGGCGGACTCGACCCAGCTGAGAAGTTCTGTCGGTGCAGTCATGTCATTTCTCGTTCTTGTCGAAGGTCTTGGCCAGGCCGGCCCAACAGCTGTCGTAGTCACTCTGCAGCTGCGGGCTTTCCAGCGCCTGGCGAGTGGGGCGTAGCACTTGGCCGGTCTCGAACATGAAGGCCATGGTGTTGTCGATCTTGTGCGGTTTGAGTTCGGCCTTGATCGCCTGTTCAGTCGAAACATGATCCGGCCCGTGCGCGCTCATCGAGTTGTGCAGCGAGGCGCCACCGGGCGAGAAACCGTCGGCCTTGGCATCGTAGGCGCCATTGATCAGGCCCATGAACTCGTTCATCAGATTGCGATGGAACCACGGCGGGCGGAAGGTGTTTTCCGCCACCATCCAGCGCGGCGGGAAGATAACGAAGTCGATATTAGCCATGCCGTGGATGGCGCTCGGCGAGGTCAGCACCGTGAAGATCGATGGATCGGGATGGTCGAAGCTGACCGTGCCGATGGTGTTGAAGCGACGCAGGTCATATTTGTAGGGCACGTTGTTGCCGTGCCAGGCCACCACGTCCAGCGGCGAATGATCCAGCTCGGCCGACCAGAGCTCACCGAGGAATTTCTGTACCAGTTGCACCGGCTCGTCGCGCTCTTCGAAGTGCGCGACCGGCGCAAGAAAGTCGCGCGGATTGGCCAGGCCGTTGCTACCGATCGGCCCCAGATCCGGCAGACGCAAGGCACAGCCATGGTTCTCGCACACGTAGCCGCGGGCGGTTGCGTCCAGCAACTCGACGCGAAAGCGCATGCCGCGCGGGACCACCGCGATCTCAAGCGGGCCCACCTCGAGCACACCCAGTTCGGTGACCAGCTTCAGCGCACCGTGCTGCGGCACCAACAACAGTTCGCCGTCAGCATTGAAGAAGACTCGCTCCATCGACACGTTCGCTACGTAACGATAGATGCTCGCTCCCGCCGGCTGACCGGGCTCGGCATTGGCCGCCACGCACTTCAGGCCATCAAGGAAGTCGGTCGCGCCCTCGGGGAAAGGTTCTGGATTCCAGCGCAGTCGATTGGGCGTAACCGGCCCCAGCTCGCTACCGAGCTGCCGGTCCATACGCTGGTATTGGCCGTGATTGGCAGACGGGCGGATGCGGTACAGCCAAGTGCGCCGCGCTTCACTGCGCGGCACAGTGAAGGCCGTGCCGGAGAGCAATTCGGTATAGAGCCCGTACGGCACTTTTTGCGGTGAGTTCTGGCCGACCGGCAGCGCACCCGGCAAGGCCTCGCTGCTGAATTCATTGCCGAAACCGGACAGGTATCGAGAGGTTTCGCCAGATAGTTGTTGTGGTTGCATAGCTGTCTCTCATTTAGCGTAATGCATTTACGCAAAAAGTAATTTGAACTCATCCAGGCGTCAAGCTATAAACAGCGCCTCCATAGCAGGCAGTACAAAGATAGGCATTCATGGTAGACAGCAACGCGGACACGGCGCCTCGCCGACAGAAAGTGCAGGCCGCCGAGGTGGGCACGGACATCCTCACGGCCCTGGCCGAACTGGCCCCAGCGACGTCGCTGTCGCGCCTGGCCGAACACGTCGGCATGCCCGCCAGCAAGGTTCATCGTTATTTGCAGGCCCTGATGGCCAGCGGCTTCGCCGAACAGGACCCGCTGACCAACCACTATGGATTAGGCCGCGCCGCCTTGTTTGTTGGTCTGGCGGCGCTGGGCCGGCTGGACGTGGTCAAGCTGGCGACGCCGCACCTGGCGCAACTGCGCGATGATCTCAACGAAACCTGCTTTCTCGCCGTATGGGGCAACCGTGGCCCAGCCGTCGTGCATGTCGAGCAGGCGGTGCGCGCCGTCACTCTGGTGACGCAGGTCGGGTCGGTGCTGCCGTTGCTGGGCTCGTCCACCGGACTGGTGTTCAACGCCTTCATGCCAAACGCGGAAACTGTCCAGCTGCGCGAAGAAGAACTGCAATTGCCGTCGGCACCCTCCTCCGCAACGCTGGCCGCGACCATGAAAGAACTGCAGCGCACTCACATTCAACACGTGCACGGTCTGCTGATGGCCGGCGTCAACGCGCTGTCCGCCCCGCTATTCAGCGGCGATCAGCGATTGGCGGGCGTCATCACGGTAGTCGGCGCCGAACCCGGCTTCATGGCCGAAGCGGATGGCGAAGCGGCGCAGCGATTGCTGGAGGCGGCGCGCAAGATCAGTGCGAGGATGGGGGCGTAATTGTAGGACCACCGCCCGGCATCAGCGGATGCGACCCGCGTCGTTTACGGTAACAGCCAAAAAGGTACGGCTCCCCTCTCGGCAATCCAGTGGCCCTTGGCTCTTTCCTCTTGGCGCCTCGTTCAGGCTCAACGTCTGAAGACGCAACTTCCTGACAAGGTCAGAACTGCCTGAAAATCGCTGCAGCCAACACGCCGGCGGCAATCGCTGGCAGAGGTTTTTTCAGTAGCAGCATGATGATCGCCGTGGTCAACAAAGCCAGCCGGGCACCGTTATCGCCGTTGATCGCCATGGGTGCCAACAGCGCCGCCAACACGGACCCGGACATGGCGCTGATGAACTGTTTCACCCGGTAGCTGATGGGCACAAACGACATGACATAAACACCACCCCAACGGGTCGCCAACGTCACTACTGTCATGACGAAGACGATGATCAGTGCGCTGGAACCTGCCGTTTCAACGTTCACTGTCTTTCTCCGTCCAAAACGCTCCCGCGATACCACCGGCCAGCGCTCCTACAACAACATGACTATTGTTTGGCAGGTACCAGTAGGCCAGTAGCGAAGAGCACGCAGCGACTATCCAGATGATCAGCATGCGCAAGTTCTTTTCCCCGCCAACGACCATGGCCAGCAGGAAGCAGCCCATCACCATATCCATCCCCAAACTCTTGGGGTCATGAATGGCTCCGCCAAAATAGATGCCGAGCCAGGTACCGAATACCCAGAACGACCACAGGGCCAGGCCACCACCCAGCAAAAGCCCTATACCGGGTTCCCCACGGCTGAACGCCTGCATGGACATTGCCCAGTTGGCGTCGGAGGCAACGATCATCACGCCATAGCGCTTTGCCGGTGGTAAATGACGCAACCACGGATACAGCGTCGCGCCCATCAGAAGATGGCGGGCGTTGATGGCGAAAACGGTGATAACCAGCGTGAAAAACGGGACCTGAGGCCCCCACAGCTCCAAAGCAGCGAACTGCGAGGCACCGGCGAACATTAACGTGCTCATGGCAACGATAAGAGAATCGTCCAGGCCCGCCTGCGTTGCAGCCAACCCAAAGGCTGCCCCAAACGCAATGACAAACACAGAAATCGGGACGAGTTGCTTGAAGCCAGCCCATACAATCTGGCGGTTGAACTCATGCAAATTCGCATCAGCGTCTAACATGCCACACCCTCTCTATTCCGTACCGCCAATTCCCGGCAATGGGCTTAACGATCTTCTGCTGATGCCGCCCGCTCGCCACGCACCCCATCGAAGGCAGTGAAATACGCTCATGCCAGAACTATGCTTCCGACAGATCGTGAAGAAAATCGCATAATTCATCTACGTACTATTCGATAACCTAATACACGAGTTGAGGCATGACTTTTCAAGATCTGCAAATCGACTGGCTGAAATGCTTTGTCGCCGTGGTGGATGCAGGTTCGTTGTCAGGCGCTGCACCAGAAGTACATCGCTCTCAGTCAGCGGTGAGCATGCAGCTAAAGAAACTCGAGTCGGCCCTGGGATGCCAGCTTATGGTACGAGGCGCACGGCAGCATCAACTCACACCCGAAGGACAATTACTGTTGGGTTACGCGCGGCGGTTGCTCGACTTGCATGCCGAGACCCAGGCTGCGTTTCATGGGGATGAATTGGCGGGCCGCATTCGCCTTGGAGTACCAGACGACTACGCAGCTCGGTATCTCACCCCCGCGCTCAAACGTTTCGCGCCGCATCATGGCGCGGTAGAGATTGAGCTGAACTGCGAACAATCGACTGCTTTGATCCCCCGTGTTGAGCGTGGCGATCTGGACCTGGCGCTGGTTTCACGGGATCACCCCCGACACGGCACCCTGCTATTTCATGAACCGATGGTGTGGGTAGGCTCCGCTCAATTCGAGGTATGGAGGCGCGATCCGCTTCCCATCGCAGTCTATGAAGACACCAGCCTCGCAAGGCGCAGCGCCCTCAACTCCCTGACTTTGCAGGGTCGCCGATACAAGGTGGTCTACAACAGCTCCAGCCTGGCTGGTCAGATTGCAGCGGTTGAGAGCGGCTTGGCCGTTGCCGTGTTAACCCAGTGCAGCGCGCCGGGACATCTGGAAATTTTGGATAGCAAGCATGGGCTAGGGCCGCTGGAACCCATGGAGGTATCGGTTTATCGGAGCCGGGCCTCGCAGGGGTCCAAAGCCGTGGACAGCCTGCACAGCCTCCTGCTCAAGCTCAGACATTCAGCTTCATCCTGAATAGGCAATTGGAGTGAACGGGCTACGCCTTCCTTAGACGCCCAGCCTCCTTTGGCTTTACACGGCTTGGGCCGATTGCAATAGTGACGCCTACTGGTCAAAGGGAACACGTTCTCCGATTAAGCTGTGGCTACTGATAGGATGATTTCAAAATCGCCTAGTAAGCGGCAGCACACCTCGGTCAGTCGGTCATCCTACCTCCGTTCGACCGTCGAGCCTGCGTTGATAGTCCTTTGAAGGAAGGAGCGAAGTGACTGTTGACTCGATGCGGAACATGGCGGAAACAGCACAAGAACAAGCTGATCAACGGAGCGCCTCATGCTGGCGGCACGGGAAGATGAAGCCTTGGAAAAGCAGGTGGAGCTGAAGCGCAGCCCGTTCGTGACGGCGGTAGCTTTTATGCTGGCTGCGGCGGTTCTGATTCCGCTACTGAACGCGGAAGTTAAGTACCTCGGCGTGTTCTACCCGGTCATTCAGTTGCTCTGGTGCCGCTACTTCGGCCATGTGGTGTTCATGCTGGTAGTGTTCGCGCCGCGCAAAGGGCCGGCGCTGTTTCGCTCTAAACGCCCATGGTTGCAAATTGTGCGGTCTTTGCTGTTCTGCTTAACCTCCTTCCTTATGTTTTGCGCGCTCCAGTACGTACCGGTGGCGACCGCCGCAGCGGTGAGTTTCACGGCGCCTATGGTGGTACTGGTACTGGCACCTTTCATGCTGGGCGAGAAGGTAAGCCTGCTGAAAACCGTCGCGGTAATCTGTGGGTTCGTTGGGGCGCTGGTGGTCATCCAGCCGGGTGGCGATGCCTTTCATCCCGCCGTGTTGCTGGTGCTCTTGAGTGCCTGTACCTCAGCGCTTACGCAAATTCTGTCGCGCAAGCTCGCCAGCCACGACACACCGGAAACGTCCAATACCTACATGGCCGCCGCGGGGTTCGTGTTGACGAGCCTGATGCTTCCATTCTTCTGGCAGTCACCGGACAACTTGGTACATCTTGGGTTGCTGATCAGCATGGGTGTTCTTGGCGGTTGCGGGCACTACTGCTTGGTCCGAGCCTTCGAAGTGGCCCCTGCACCGTTTGTCGCACCGTTCACGTATCTACAAATCGTCGGCGCGAGCTTGTTGGGCTATCTGATTTTTTCCGAGTTGCCAAATCTGTGGAGCTGCATCGGCACCATCATCATCGTGTTGAGCGGGTTGGTTGTCTTGCTAGGCGAGCAATACCTGGAGTCGCAGCGCACGAGGATGTCGGCACGATCGTCTGACTGAGGCGACCGAGCGCAACCGGATAGTACTGGTCACTCGAAGCGGTACCGTTCATTGATTTCGAGACGTGGCAATCAGCCGAACAAGTTGTCCGGGGCGTCGTAGCGGGGTTGATCAACAGGTTTGGTTGCCCAACTAAATACGAAAGGGGCGTAATCCATTTGGCGGTCGAGCTGATCGCGAAAACCCGGTCGTATGCGTGGATCGCCGACTGCTTCTGACCATGGATAGCGACGGTCAAAACTGGTACGTCGCTATTCGGGCCGATCGCTGCCGGTCGTGACCGGCAGTTCTGGAAGGGAAGCGAACCACAGCCCAGATCAGGCGTTCTGATAGCTCAATAACGTAACGATTGCCGCTTGCAGGCCAGCATTATCCTTAATCGGCTGGCGCGCGAAACTCCCTTGCCTAGCAATGCCAGGCTGCAACCGCACGAGTAATTCAGCTTGGCAGACCCCGCTCGATACCCCATCCACGACAGGAACCGGCAACTGGCCGATCAGACTACGTGCCAAACCCGCCAGGGGCGCGCCCGCTAGGATTAGCACGTCTGCACCGTCGTCCGAGACTGCCTGCCTGCAGAGCTCTAGCAAGCGGGCGGCATGGTCGACTTGGACAGTCCCAGGATCGCGCAGGGGATTATTTAGGTGGCGAATGCATGCTAGCCGAGACATAAGCCCGTACTGGTCGACGCATTCGCGGTACCAAGCGGTGATGCGGTGGGAGATGGCGATGATGCCGATGCGCTGACCGAGCTGGGCCGCCGTCATCAGGGCGGCCTCGGTCATGCCCACGACGGGTACGTCCAGCGCCTCCTTCAGCGCCTGCAGCCCGGGATCGCCAAAGGCTGCGACGAGCAAGGCATCATAGTCGCCAAGCCGCTCACCGGCGATGGTGGCGACGGCGTGCGCGCCTAGCAGGGCTTCAAAGCGCGTCTCGATGTAGGCCACACCGGCAGCAGCCGTAGCCATCCAGATCTCCGTGTTGGGGGCCGCTACACGCCGGGCTTCCGCCTCGATCAGATCAGTGACGCTCTGGGAAATGTTCGGATTGACGATCAATAGTTTCATGCCTGCTCCAACGTGTCGGGCATCTGGGAGAAGCCGAGGGGTGCCATCTCCAGGGCCAATGTGTCCTCGACGAACGCTCCCAGGCGGAGCACGTCGTCATCGTGAAAGCGTGGCCCTACGATCTGCAACCCCAGCGGCAACCCCTGTGCGCCGAGCCCACAGGGGACCGAAAGGGCCGGAACGCCAGCCTGATTGAATAGCGGGGTGAAGACCGCATGACCACGCGGGCCAGCCGGCCGGCCGCCAATGGTCGAAGGGCCGAGCACATCCAGCGACCAAGGCTCGACCGGGACGGTCGGGCACAGCAGCAGGTCCACCGTTTCGAACATGGTCGCCGTTTTGTGGACGATAGCGTCCCGCAGCGCGGCCAGCGTCACCACCTGCGTCGCGGGCACTGCGAAACCCGCTTCGATCTGCTCAGCAATGGCCGGATCGAAGCAGGTCGGGTCGGCGCGGTAAGCTTCACCGAAATGCGCGGCGAGTTCCGCATGCTGCGCTGCCAACAGGGGGGCGGCGAGCAACCCCTGCGGCCAGCTGGGTGTGAATGGCCGTACCTGCAGGCCGGCCGATTGCAATCGGCTCACCGTCTGCTCGAACAGCGCGGCAACATCCGCATCGACGGCATAGCCCAGCCCAAGGTCGAGGCTGTAGCCAATGCGCAAGGTCTCGAATGGGCGGCGCACCGCCGCCGGCATGGGCGTGGAGAAGCGGTCCGCCGGGTGCACGCCGGTGAGCACGCCGAGCATCAGGGCGACGTCGGTGACACGTCGCCCCAGCTGGGCGATCACGTTCAGTTCGCGCCCGATGACGGGAAAGCCCCAGGGATCTGCGATCCGGCCAGCGCTCGGTTTGAAGCCCACGACACCGCAGTGCGCCGCGGGCCGACGCGAGGAACCTCCGGCATCGGTGGCCAGGGCCAACATGCCCAATCCGGCGGCCACCGCTGCGGCAGCGCCACCGGACGAGCCACCAGGCGTGCGGGCCAGGTCCCAGGGATTGCAGGTCGCGCCATATACACGGTTGTCGGTCACCCCCTTGCAGGCGAATTCCGAACAGTTGCTCACGCCCACCAGCAGGGCGCCCGCCTGCCGCAGGCGGGCCACGGCCCAGCTGTCACGCGGCGCACAGTGGTTGCGGTAGAGCCAGGAGCCACAGGTGCTGATCTGCCCTTGCAGCCACAGATTGTCCTTGATGGTGACCGGAACGCCGGCAAGCGGCAGGTCTTCACCAGCGGCGCAGCGTGTGTCGATAAGCGCCGCCTGGCGACGTACGTCTACGGCATCCACTTGCACAACTGCATTAAGTGACGGATTCAACGCAGCGATCCGCGCCAGTTGACGCTCGGCAATCGCGACGGCGCGAGTCTCGCCGGAGCGGACCCGCGCCGCCAGTTTCAATGCGCTTACCGGCGTGCTCACCGGCTCAACCGAAGATCGCTTCGAGGTCCACTTCGGTGTCCTCGGGCAGCGAAAGATCCAGCGTGGCCTCGATGTGATCGAGGTGTCCGACCATCAGCGCAACGGCTTTCTCGATATTGCCTTCTTCCATCGCCGCGATGATGTCGGTGTGCTCATGGTTCGGGCAGGCCGGGACGTTGGGCGAGTCGTAGAGAAGGATGATCAGGCAAGTCAACGATGACAGTTCACGCATCAGCTTGATCAGCGGTGGGCTGGCGACCATTTCGGCGATCAGCAGGTGGAATTCTCCGGATAGTCTGATCACCGCGCGCTTGTCGCCGCGTTCCCTGGCGTCGCGCTCTTGGGCGACATGTGCGTGCAGCTTCTGGAAGTCCTCGGGGCTGCCCTTGTCCACCAGGCTGCGAATCAGCGCCGGCTCCATGATTCGGCGAGCCTGGAAGATGTGCCTGGCCTCTTCCACCGACGGGCTGGCAACAAAGGCGCCACGGTTCGGAATGGTGGTCACCACCCCTTCATAGGCCAGCCGGGACAGCACCTCGCGGATCCGGGTCCGGTTCACCTGGAACACGCCGGCGAGCTTCTCCTCGACCAGCTTGGTTCCGGGAATCAGGCGGTGCTCCATCACGGCAGCCAGGATTCGCTCGTATATGGCGTCCAGTGTGTCGTTCGTTCCCAGTATCTGCCCGGTGCTGCGCGCTTTGCGCGAGCGTGAAAGTTCTTTCTCGGTCAACACATCGATTCCTTGCACCTGCCCTTCGCCTGTTACGTCGGCGGAGTGGATTGTCACAAAAAAGAAAGCAATTGTGCAAACTTGCACCGCTGACGAACATTTCTCAGCAACTAGCACCCTCATCGTGCATGGAGGCGTTAGCACCTCACGTCACATGTAGCCGTCCAGCCAGCCTAGAATCGCAGCGGTCGAAATTATGTATCGGCTGAGCGCAGCGCCCGGAATACGGGCGCTGCGGCAAGGTCGCGAACGGCCCATGCCAGGCCTGATCCGGAAATTTCCACAATGGTGGCATAGCAGTTGCAAACGCTTTGCCACAACGAGACATCATTTTTGTGACAATTAAGGAGCCTCGACATGCGACCCATCCGCTCGTCCTACGCTGTATTCAAGCGCGCTGCCGGCACCCTGCTGGCGCCACTGATGCTTGCCGCCGCCCTGTCCCCTGCTCTGAGCCAAGCGCAGGAAGCCGAACCGATCAAGCTGGGCTACGCCAAGTGCGCCCACTGCACGCCGCTGTCGCTCACTCCGCAGAACGCCACAGGCGTGAAACTCGACGCTATCTCTTTCAACACCGGCAACGACGTGCTCACGGCCCTGCTTTCCAAAAGCATCGATGTAGCGCAGGTCACCTATCTGCACTATGCCACCGCCCTCGACAAGGGCTTCGACATAGTGGGTATTTCTGGCCAGATCAATGGTGGGTCCCAGGTTCTCGTGGGCAACGACCTGGCCGTCGAGCCGGGTGACTGGAAAGGCCTGAAGCGACTGATCGCGCAATACAAGGACGAAGGCAAGCCCTTCCGCGTCGCGGCTTCCCGCGGCAACGCGCAGGACATACACATGCGCGGCGCCTTCCTGACCCATGGCATCGATATCAACAAGGACGTTCGCTTCATCAACATTCCCAACCCGTCGGACCACGTTCAGGCGCTGCGCCGTGGCGAAGTCGAACTGATCACCTCGGTCGATCCGTTCGCCACCCAGATCCGCGAAGTGAAGGCCGCAAAGTTCTTTGATTTTCCCTACGACCAAGCGGCCGGCAAGCTGACCAATCTGATCGTCACCCGCTCGGATGTCATCGATGACAACCCGAAAGGCGTCGAGGAAACCGTGCGCGCCATCGTCAAGGTCAACGAGATGATGGCCAACGACAAGGCACTCTTCGTCGACACAATCCAGAAGGTCACGGGACTCGACAATGCCATCGCCACTGGCGCAGTCGACAACCTGTATCCGGACTACAAGATGTACCGCGAATCCGCGGTGGCCATCGCCCAGATGATGCGCGACCTGAAATACATCAACACCGACGTCACCGAGGCGGTCGAGAAGAACCTCGACTACAGCTTTCTGGAAAAAGTGACCGGTAAGTCCAAGACCGACCTCGGCTATTGATTCAGGATCGCTAATGTTTTCTTCGCTTTCGCAAGCCCTCTACCGGAGGATCGAACGCTTCATCGTGCCGATCCTGCTGCTCGCCGGGTGGGAGACATTCTCCCGCTCCGGCATCCTTCCACCTGCCCTGCTGCCGGCGCCATCTCAAGTGATACTGGCCTGGGCGGACTGGATCTTCACCACCGACGGCAACACCCAGAGTTATTCCGGCCGCTGGCTGTTCGATATTGCCGCCAGCTCCGGCCGGGTGTTTGCCGGCTTCCTGATCGCAACCGTCCTTGGCGTCGGTATCGGCATGGCCATCGGCTGGTCACGCCGGGTCGAAGCCCTGATTGAGCCGACCCTGCAGACGTTGCGTCCCATTCCGCCAGTGTCGTGGATTCCGCTGGCGATCATCTGGTTCGGCATCGCCGACAAGCCCGCCATCTTCCTGGTGTTCATGGGCTCGTTCTTCCCCGTGTTGCTCAGCACCATTCACGGCGTGAAGACGTGCGACCGCAACTTGCTGCGCGCCGGCGCCATGACCGGCGGATCGCCGTCGAAACTGCTGCATCACATCGTGTTCCCTGCCGCTTTGCCGAGCATTTTCTCGGGCCTGCGGATCGCGATCGGCTCGGCCTGGATGCTCACGGTGACGGCTGAAATGGTCGCGGTGAAAAGCGGGGTCGGCTACGTGCTGTGGGACTCGTATTACTTCCTGCGCTACGACATCGTCATCGCCTCGATGGTCAGCATCGGCCTGCTCGGTTTTCTCAGCGATTACGTCATTAAGTACATCGCCGGACGCGTTCTGCGCTGGCAGCGCGGCTCCACTCTGCAAGCGAAGGAAGGTTGACACCATGGCTTTGATAACCATCGACAACGTATCGCGCGTATTCGAGGACAGCCAGCGCAAGCAGGTCGTCACGGCATTGGAGAACGTCAGCCTCTCGGTAAAACGCAATGAGTTTCTCTGCCTGCTCGGCCCCAGTGGTTGCGGCAAGTCCACACTGCTCAACATGATCGCCGGCTTCGACAAACCGTCCTCCGGCACGGTTACGGTCGGTGGCCAGGCAATCACCGAGCCGGGCGCCGACCGCGGCGTGGTGTTCCAGCAGGCCAACCTGATGCCATGGCTGCCGGTCTGGGAAAACGTCGCCTTCCACCTGAAGATGCGCGGTGCCAGCAAGGCTGACCGCCGTGAAAAGGCCCAACGCTATATCGAAATGGTGGGCCTGAAAGGTTTCGAGAATCACTTTCCGAGCGAACTTTCCGGCGGCATGAACCAGCGCGTCGGGATCGCCCGTGCACTGTTAATGAACCCGGAAGTGATCCTGATGGACGAGCCGTTCGGCGCGCTGGACGAGCAGACCAAAATGGACATGCACGGCGAGTTGATCCGCATCTGGCGTGAAAGCCAGAGCACTATCGTGTTTGTCACCCACGGTATCGATGAGTCGCTGGCGCTGGGCACCCACGTTGCCGTGATGTCCGCCCGGCCCGGCCGCATCCGCGAGCTACTGCCAATCGAACTGGAACGTCCACGCGATCCGACCAGCACGGCATTCAACGACTACAAGCGCCATATTCTCGCGCTGCTGCGACCCGAAGCGGTCAAGGAAACGGCCTGAGATGACCACGCTCATCACTGGCAGCAGCGGCTTCGTCGGCCTGGCCCTCGCCGAGCACCTGCTCGCGACAGGCGAGACGGTGATCGGCTTCGACCGATCGGCGCCGACCGAAATCGCTACCCGCTCGTTCGCGGCGCTGCCCGGTCGCTTCGTGCCTTGCATCGGTGACGTAAGAAACGCAGATGCATTGCATGAGGTGATGAGCGAACACCGTCCGCAACGGCTCGTGACGTTGGCCGCGATCACCGCCAACGAGGCGCGCGAGCGGCATGCGGCGCAGACCATCTTCGAGGTCAATGTCGGCGGTGTGCTTGCCGCGATCAACGCGGCCGCCAATACCGGTGTAGAGCGCGTATTGCATGCCAGTTCCGGCTCCGTTTACGGGCGCAGCGGACGTCTGCCGGTGGCCCTGCACGAAGACGACACCCCGCTGCTGCCAGAAGGGCTCTACGGCATGTCCAAGCGCGCCGCGGAAGAAGCCGCCATGCGCCTCGCGAGCGTGCGCGGTCTGCCGCTCGTGGTGGGTCGCCTGGGCACCTGCTTCGGTCCTTGGGAAGCGGACAGCGGGGTGCGGGACACGCTGAGCGCACCACTTCAGGTTCTGTTGCGCGCCCGCCATGGCGAAACGGCAATCCTGCCCCGCGCGGGTCGGCGCGACTGGCTGTACGTACGCGATGTGGCGGATGCCATGGCCACGCTGCTGGACCAACCAAGCTGGGCCTATCCGCTCTACAACCTGGCGGCCGGATTCGAATGGAGCCTGGCCGACTGGTGCGCGTGCATCGCGCCTCGCTATCCGGACTTCAGCTGGCGCCTGGCCGAATCGGACGAACCGCCCAACATCGACTATTTCGCCGACTACGACCGCGCCTCAATGGACATCCAGCGGCTTCTTGACGACACAACCTTCCGACCGCGCTTCGGGCTGACCGAGGCGTATGCGGATTACCACCACTGGCTCGAGGAACACGGCACCGGTCGGTGCCACAGCACACCATGACTGAACATATTCCGTTTCCCTCTGCACGCTTAGACATGAGCGGCAAAGTCTGCATCGTCACCGGCGCCGCCTCCGGAATTGGCCGGGCGATTGCGCGCCAGTTGGCTGCCAATGGCGCCGACGTGGTGATTGCCGACGTGACGACCGAGGTTATCGAAGGTGGCGAGCCGACCGCCGACCTCATCGCCCGCGACGGTAACGGCGCGACCTTCATCCGCACCGATGTCGCGTGCAGCGAGCAGGTAGACGCCCTCGTTGCAGATACAGTTGCACGTTTCGGCCGCCTGGATGTGCTGGTCAACAACGCCTGCATTCGCCATGCGCGGCCACTGCTGGAACTCGACGAGGCCGATTGGCAGCGCTTGCTGGACGTCAACCTGACTGGCGTCTACCGCTGCTGCCGCGCCGCGGTACGCCAGATGCTCAGCCAGTCCCCCATCAACGAGGTGCGCGGCCGGCTCATCAATCTTTCATCCCAGCACGGTCTGATCGCCGCGCCCGGTGACCTCGGCTACGGCGCCACCAAGGCCGCAGTCGACTACATGACCCGACAGATCGCCACCGACTACGCCGCTGACCTCATCGTCTGCAACGCCGTGGCGCCGGGCAAGATTCAGACCGGCGCGGGCGGTCGTGCCGTCGATGCCAGCGTGCTCGACCGCGCATCGCGCCGCACGCCCTGGCCACGCCTCGGGTGCCCGGAAGACGTTGCCCGGGCCGTGCTGTTTCTTGCCAGCGATCACTCGACCTTTATGACCGGTGCCACCTTGATGGTGGACGGCGGATGGATGGCTGCCTGATGACTGAAGACATTCTGGACCTGCTGATCACTGACGCGACCGTGTTGCTGGAAGACGGCGTCGCCCGCCATTTAAATCTCGGCATACGGGGCAAGCACATCGCATTCATCGGTGACGGGCGCCCTGCGGCCATCCGCACACTGGCGCTGCCTGGCCGAGTCGTCGTCCCCGGCTTCGTCAATACCCATTATCACGCCGGATTGAACTTCGTCCGCGGCGTAGCGCCGGACTGCGGCTTCGCCCCGTCCTACACACCGGGCCTCCCGCAGGCGTCATGGCTGAGCGAGGAAGAAGCGCTCGCCCTGTCCCGCCTCGGTGCCCTGGAAGCATTGCGCGCCGGCTGTACCACGCTGGTCGACAGTTTCGTCCACGCCGAAGCCACCGTGGCCGGCATGGCGGAAACCGGTGTGCGCCTGTTCGCCAGCCAGCGCCTGGCGGATGTCGATTTCGCTTCGGTGCTGGAAGGCGACCGTCGCTTCGATCGCGCCCGAGGCGAGCGGCAATTGGAGCGCGCCGCCGCGTTCGTCGAGCGCTGGGCCGGGCAGGCCGATGGCCGCATCCAGGCGCACCTGACCGCCCACGCACCGGACACCTGCTCGGTAGCGTTCCTGCGCGAGATCGCCGCCCTCGCCGAACAGCACGGTCTGCCCATCAGCACCCACCTTGCGCAGAGCCAGGACGAAGTGGACTGGGTCCGTGCGCGACACGGTTGCTCCCCCGTAGAGTTGCTGGACGGACTGGGCCTGCTTAACGGTCGCCTGCTGGCCGGCCACTGCATTCATGTTGAAGATGCCGATATCGCGCGGCTCGGGCGCAGCGGCGCGCACGTCGTGCATATCCCGGTGGGCAATGCCATGTCCGGGCGGATCGCCCCAACCCGCCGCCTGATCGATGCCGGGGCGCAGATCTGCCTTGCCACCGACACCATGCATGGCGACATGATCGAGGTGATGCGCTGGACCCTGGCCGTCGGCCGTCTGCAAGCCGGCTTCGTCGCGGGCGACTGGCAGCCCCGCAACGTGTTCGCCATGGGCACCGGCAACGGCGCCCGCGCACTGGGCTGGGCGGATCGACTTGGCCAGATTGCGGTGGGCATGCTGGCTGACCTCGCCATACTCGATTTCCGCCAGCTGCACCTCACGCCTTGCATCGATCCGCTGGGCAGCCTGATCCACAACGCCACGGCGGCCGACGTGGAAAGCGTTCTGGTCAACGGCGAGCTGGTCATTGACCAGGGGCGCGCCACTCGTGTCGACGAGACTGCAATACGCGCCGAGGCCGACCGCGTCTGTCAGGCCTTGTGGCAGCGCTGCCCGAAACCGCTCCGCCCCTATCCGTCCGCTGGTGGAAATCCTCGATGAGCCAACGTATCCGCCTGGGCATCCTCACGCCCTCTTCAAACACCTCGCTCGAGCCGCTGACCCAGTCGCTGGTTTCGGGCCTGCCGGAAGTCAGCGTGCATTTCGCACGGTTTTCTGTCACCCAGATCGCCCTCAGCCCCGACGCGCTCGGGCAGTTCCAGCAGACACGCATTCTCGACGCCGCGAAGCTGCTCGCCGATGCCCATGTCGATGCGATCGGCTGGAGCGGTACCTCCGCCGGTTGGCTGGGGTTCGATCAGGATGAAGCGCTCTGCGCGGCCATCACCGAGGCCACCGGCGTACCCGCCAGCACATCCGTCCTCGCGTTGAACAAAGCGCTCGAGGCTTTCGGCATCAGGCGGCTGGGGCTCGTTTCCCCGTACCTTGCCGACGTGCAGGACAAGATCGTCGCCAACTACGCCAGTCTCGGCATCGATGCCCGCGCCGAAAGTCATCTGGGGATTCAGGAAAACTTCGCCTTCGCCCTCGTCGATGAAGCCACGCTGGACCGCCAGATCGCGGACGTGGTCGCGGCCGGCGCGCAAGCGATCACCACCTTTTGCACCAATCTTTATGCCGCTCACCGGGTCGCCCACTGGGAAGCCGAACACGGCGTCCCGGTGTTCGACACCGTGACCACCGTGGTCTGGGACATGCTGCGCCGCACTGGCGTGGACACCCGTCGCATCACTGGCTGGGGCCGGCTACTTCAGGAGGCCTGACATGCAACCGTTCGATACCGTCATCCGTAACGCCCGCGTGGTCACTGCCGCGGACACCTTCACCAGCGACATCGGCATCCGTGACGGGCGCATCGCCGCGCTGGGCTTCGACCTGCCGGCCGGTGCCCGCGAAATCGATGCGAAAGGACGCCACGTCACGCCCGGTGGCATCGACAGCCATGTGCATCTCGACCAGCCCACCGGCGACGGCTCGATCATGGCCGATGACTTCCTCAGTGGCACCGTTTCGGCAGCCTGCGGCGGAACCACCACGGTGATCCCGTTCGCTTGTCAGGAAAAGGGCAAGAGCCTGCGCGCCGCCGTGGAGGACTATCACCGCCGTGCAAGGGAGAAGCCGGTGATCGATTATGCCTTCCACCTGATCGTCACCGACCCTACACCCGAGGTCCTTCGCGACGAACTGCCGGCCCTGATCGCCGAGGGCTACACCTCGTTCAAGATCTACATGACTTACGACGCGCTGAAGCTCAGCGACCGCGAGATCCTCGACACCCTGTCGGTCGCTCGCCGCGAGGGCGCGATGGTGATGTTGCACGCCGAGAACGCCGACTGCATCGCTTGGCTCACCGAGCGTCTGCTTGCCGCCGGGCACACGGCGCCGCGCTACCACGCCACGTCGCGGCCGATGCTGGTGGAGCGCGAAGCGACCCATCGCGCCATTGCCCTGGCGGAACTGGTGGACGTACCGATCCTGATCGTCCACGTCTCCGGCCGCGAGGCCGTCGAACAGATTCGCTGGGCGCAAAGCAACGGCCTCAAGGTGTACGCCGAGACCTGTCCACAGTATCTGTTCCTCACCGCCGACTCACTGGGTTGCGACGACAGCTTCGAGGGTGCCAAGTGCATCTGCAGCCCGCCGCCACGGGACAAGGCCAACCAGCAGGTCATCTGGGACGGGCTGGAGAACGGCTCGTTCGAGGTGTTCTCGTCGGACCACGCGCCCTTCCGCTACGACGGCCCGGACGGCAAGAAAGCGCACGGCGAGCAGGTGTCCTTCGACCAGGTCGCCAACGGCATTCCCGGCGTCGAGACGCGCATGGCCCTGCTCTGGTCCGAGGGCGTACGCACCGGGCGGATCACGCCCCAGAGCTTCGTCGCCCTCACATCGACAAACGCCGCCAAGCTCTACGGTCTTTATCCGCGCAAGGGCAGCATTGCCATCGGTTCGGACGCGGACCTGGTGATATGGAACGAAGGCCAGACCTTCCACCTAGACAACGACCGCTTGCACCACAATGTGGACTACACCCCTTACGCCGGCATGCATCTGAGCGCCTGGCCAGCGATGACGCTGTCCCGTGGTGACGTCGTATGGGACGGCGAACAGCCACGCGGCGACGCAGGCCGTGGTCAATTCCTGCCCTGCGCCCGACCCGACCCGGCCAAGCCGCGCCGCCGCCAAACCGAGATCCCGATGTGAGCGAGGCCCACATCGACGCCGTTGCCAGGCGCTTGATAACCGGCTGGCGCACAGGCCGGCGCCAGCCCCTCAGCGGGCTGGCTTTGCCCGACACCGCCGCGGCCTACGCTGTACAACGCCGAGTCAGTGACGTCCTGGGTTGGTTCGACGGCGCGCGTCCGGCCGCCTGGAAACTTGGGGGCGCCCCTGGCGGCATGATCAGCGCGGCGGCGGTCCAGGCCATTGCCATCCACCGATCAGGCTGGCACGTACCGCCCGGTTACGCCACTGCGCTCGGTATCGAGGGTGAGCTCGTTGTCCGTCTCGGGCAAGACCTTACCGATACCCCTGATCTGACCGAAATCCGCTTCGCGATTGATGCGTGGTTACCAGCGATTGAACTCTGCGACACACGCCTGGAAGGCGGAATAGATGCCGATCCGTTGCTTCGACTTGCCGACCAACAGCTCAACCGTGCCCTCATTCTTGGCGATGCCGTACAGCTATTGGATCTGCCAAATTGGTCACACCAAACCGCGAAACTCTGGGTTGATAGCCACGAAGTGGTTAACGCTAAGGGCTCGCATCCTTTTCTCGATCCACTGTCGTCTATACCGTGGCTAGCGCGACACGCTGCAGCGCAAGGCACGCCTTTGCGCGCCGGCGACCTTATTGCTACAGGCAGTTGGACTGGTATTTATTGGGCTAATCCGGGGCAGACGATCACTTTCAGTCTGATTGGAGTTGGCGAGGTCAGGCTGAACGTCTGATCCGTCCGGTGTTGCCGCTATGGTTTCTGGTCTTTTTTCGGGCTTGGAATGACTAGATCGTCAAGGCAGTGTTGGACCGCGACATAGATGACTCGCTTGTCTGCCGAACGCAGAGCGGCAGCAACT
>NZ_JAMOHZ010000014.1 GCF_024448715.1 Stutzerimonas stutzeri | reverse complement strand
CCTGCTGACGCTGAACAGCTTCACCGGCGGCAACAGCTGGACCCTTAAGGGCACCGACGCCAGCCTCGGGGACGCCACCGTCCAGGGGCAGGTCGACATGGGCCTGAGCGGCGACCTGTTGAAACTGACCCAGCTCAGCGGCCAGCAGGGCTGGACGCTGAAGGCGGTGAACGCCAACGTCACGGATGCCGACCTGGTCGCCGACGTGCAGCACACCCTGAGCGGCGACCTGCAGCTGGGTTCGCTGACCACCGACGATGGCGATGCCACCTTCATCCTGGGCAGCGCCACTCGGATCGACGCGTTGGACATCACCGGCGATCTCGACCTGGACGTCACCGGGCCGATGAGCCTCTCCCTGGCTGACGTCAGTGGCAATGCCGATCTGACCCACCGCGGTGTCGCCGGCACCCTGCTGCAATACGGCACGCTGAATGTCGACGGGACACTCGCTGTCAGCGGTGCGGGCGACTGGATCGGTACCACCGCCCACGTCGGCGGCGATGTCACCTACGATGTCGGCAGCGCCGAACTTGGCCTGCTCGACAGCGCCACCGGCGTGCTGTCGCTGAAGGCGGCCGGCCTGTTCGCCGCGGATACGCTGACCAGCGCGCAGCGCTGGGTACGCCTGGACGCCGGCAGTGCCGTTCTCGGCGACGTGACGGCCTTCGATACCCTGACGGTGCAAACCGTTGGTGACCTGGGCATCCTCAGCGGCCGTGCCGGCGGCGATCTGAGTCTGACGACAGTCGCTGGCTCGCTCGGCACCATTCGTTTCGGCCTGCTGGCCGATCCGAACGACCCGAACGTGCTGGTGCCGGCGCACCTGTATTCCGACCAGAACCTGTTGGTGAAAACCGACGGCGATGTGTTCGGTGGCAATGCCGAGGCGAAGCAGCTGGTCACGCTGATCGGCCGCAACCTGTTCTTCGGCCGCGCCCAGAGCCTGGACGAAGACGTGTTCCTGCAGAGCACCGGCCTGCTCGACGACCAGCAGGGCAACATCACCGGCCTGTTGGTCGACGCCAAGCGCGACGTGTCGATCATAGCCAACGGCGACCTCAACATGCCGACCGTGAAGTTCGGCGGCACCTACTCGCTGAAGGCCGGGCGCGACCTCACCGTGGGCGTGGGCCGCGACCTCAACGTCAGCGGTTACGCCGAAGCAGGCCGGGACCTGAAGTTCATCATCGCCGGCAAGGTCGACCTCAAGGGGGTGCGTGCCGGTCGCCATGCCAGTATCGAATCGGGTCAGTACATCAATATCGACGAAAGCGTGACCGCCGGCGGCAATATCACCTTGATTGCAGCCAACGGCGACGTCACGGTCGGCGACGGTATCGTCTCCACTGGCTTGCCGTACGAAGGCCAGATGCTGCACGGCGACGTCGTGGTCAGCGCCTCGGGCAATGTGGTCACGCCGGTAATCAGCGCAGCCAACGGCAAGATCGAAGTCCAGGGCCAGAACCTGCTGATAGACGATCTGCAGGCCAGCGAGCAGGTCGACCTGCTGGCGCGCGGCCTGATCAAGGTCGCCGGCACCAGCACGAGCCTGGGCTACCAGCACTGGGATGCGGCGCAGACCATAGACTTCGGCAACCTGCTCGCTGGCGGCGAAGCGCATCTGTCGGCCGGGGGCGATATCGTCGGCGAGCGCATGGAGGCCAGCGAGATCCAAGTCGACGGCCACAGCCTGCGCTTTACCAACCTGACCTCGGGCAGCGACACCGATCTGCAGGCGCGCGGCCTGATCAAAGTCACCGGCACCAGCACGAGCCAGGGCTACCAGCACTGGGATGCGGCACAGACCATCGACTTCGGCAACCTGCTCGCCGGCGGCGATGGGCGTCTGTCGGCTGGTGGGGACATCACCGGCGAGCGCATGGAGGCCAGCGATATCGAGGTCGACGGCCACAGCCTGCGCTTCACCAACCTGAGCTCGGGCAGCGACATCGATCTGCTGGCGCGGGGCCTGGTCAATATCGCTGGCACCAGCCAGAGCCTGGGCTCGCAGCACTGGCACGTGGACGAAAGCGTTTTCTTCAACCGCCTGCTGGCCAACGGCCAGGCGCTGCTCGACAGCCTGATGACCACTCGGGGCAACGTGCTGCGCGCCGACCAGGGCGCGACCGTGAATGCCGGCTGGCGCAATCAGGTAGCGGGCAACGCCGACGTGCTGCTCGGCCAGGTCACTGCACCGACCCTCAGCCTGTGGGCCGGCAACCTGATCCGCGTGGCTGATGCCAACCTTGGGCAGTCCGTTGACCTTCACGGCCAGGACATCGAACTCTACGGCCGTCACACCGGTTCGGGTCAGCTGAACATGTGGGTGGAAGGTAGCGGCGAGGCGTTGGCCCGTCGGTTCACCACGCACCTGAGCGCGGCAGACATCCTTTCTCCACGCCTGTACACCATCGACAGCGTCATCCGCACCGATGGCAGCCGCATCGATCTTCAGGACGCCATGGGCGTCGACCATCTGTCGCTGTACACCGCAGAAGCCACAGTCATTGCCGATAACCTGACGCCTGCCTATCGCGCCGATGCCGATGTACAACTGTACGAGCTGGACAAGGCGTTCCAGCTCAAGCAGGACGCGCTGACCAGCACCACCAGCGCCTATGTGCTGCATCGCAAGCCCACTCACCAGGTGCTGGTGCAGAACTTCAGCGAAGAGCATGCGGTGCAGCCGACGGGTGTGCTGGTACAGGGCGTGAGTGCGGCGCGTTACGTCGAGCAGATGGTCGGCGTGGTGACCGCTCAAACCGCCCAGCAGGCCGCTCAGGCGGCGCAGGCAGCCGCCGCTGCGGCCGTTGCCGCCGCACAGCAAGCGGCCAGCCGCAGCCAGCCGCCGATCAATCAGGGCCCGGTGGACAACCGAGTCAACAGCCAAATGCCTGCCTCGTACGGGGCAACCGGAGCAACGCAGTGGGAGCTTTGAACGTATCGCGATGGCCAGGTCTTGCCGTTGTCGGCCGTTGCGGACTGAATGCGCTGGGGCTCGCTCTGCTGCTGGCCGGTGAAGCGCAGGCCCAGGTGCCGCCGGCCGGCGTGCCGGGGCAGATCGACCCCGGTTTGCAACGCGAGCAGCTGGAGCGCAACCAGCGCCAGCAAGCCATCGAGGAGCGCGCCAGGCGGGTCGTGGTGCCGGCGCTCAAGGGCGAGGCGCCGGATGCGCAGCAGTTGCCCGAGCAGGGCGAGCGCTTCGAGCTCAGCGGCATCGGTTTCAATGCCTCGGTATTCCTGGAGAAGCAAACGCTCGAAGCACTGGCGCGGCCGTACATCGGTCGCCCGATCACCTTCGCTGACCTGAATGCGCTGCTGCGTGAAGTGAACACCCTGTACGAACAGCAGGGCCAGCTCACCGCCCGGGCGCTGATCCCGCCACAGACACTGAGCGATGGCCGCCTGAGGATCGTGCTGGTGGAGGCGAAAGTCGACCAAGTGATCTGGCAGGGGCAGCCGCCGAAGGTCGACCAGGCGTTCTACGAGGCGCGCATGCCGGTACAATCCGGCGAGACGCTGGACAGCCTGGCGCTGATGAATTCGATCGAGCGCTTCAATGCCACCACGCCGGGACCCCAGGTCACCGCCAGCCTGGCGCCGGGCCAGAGTTTCGGCACCACACGCGTCGAGCTCGAGGCGTTCGAGCCCGGCACCTTTCAGTGGTCGGCCTTCGTCAACAACTATGGCAACGAAGGCACCGGTCGCGAGCAGTACGGCGGAACGGCTACCTGGTTCTCGCCGACTGGCGTGGCGGATGCGTTCAGCGCCATAGTCGTTGCCACCTCCGGTTCGCAGTACGGCAGCCTGCGCTACAGCCGTCCGGTCAACCGCTACAACGGCATCGCCTATGTCGAGGCCGGGGCCAACACGCTGGAAATTCAGACCGGGCCGTTCGCCGCGTTGAACATCGAGGGCGAGTCGCAGACCTACGGCCTGGGTTACGACCAGCCCTGGTGGATCGATCGCCAGTGGTTGCTGCTCGGCGGCCTTGGCTGGAATCACCAGGAATCCGAGACCACCATCGAAGGGCTCGCGCTCAGCGAAACCAGCGTCGACGAGATCGTGCTCAAGGGCCAGCTCGAATACCGTGCGGCACCGTGGTATGCGCGCTATGAACAGCGCATCCGGCAGGCCAACACCGACAACCAGGTCACTGGCGAAAGCGGCAGCTACCAGTTGCTCAACGGCACGGCCTACCTGAGCCGCTCGTTGGCGGAGCAGCGGTTTGAAGTCGTGGGCCGCCTCGGTTGGCAGTACGCCAGCGATACCGAAACGCTGCCGTCCACCTTGCTCTATCAGTTCGGCGGCATCAGCAGCGTGCGTGGCTACGATCCGGGCGTGATCGCCGCGCCGCAGGGCGTGACGCTGAATCTTGAGGCCTACTGGAATTACAGCGAGCGGTGGCAGCCGTTCGTGTTCTTCGACTACGGTCGCGCCATGGAGCTGGGCACGGCGGATGTCGATCTCGACAGCATCGGCGTCGGGCTCAACTTCAACTGGGGCAAGCACCTGAGCGTCAGCGTGGTTGCCGCCAATACTCTCACCGACGTGGTGCCCGACCAGGATAGCGGACAAGTCCTGGCGCAGATTACCCTTCGCTAATCGCTTCACGGAGATCTTCATGACCACCATGCTGCTGTATAAAGAAATCAAGGCGTTGAACCGCGATGAGCACAAGGGCCTCAAGCTGAAAGCCGCGCCGAATTGCGATTTTGCGGCCAACACCCATCTGGTGCCGATCGCCGGGCTGGAATTCTTCCAGGCCGCGCGTCACTACCCGATCGTCTTCATCGGTGAAGGTGCTCAGGCCATGCCCATCGCCTTGCTCGGCCTCAAAGACGGCCACAACGGCTACATCGACGAGCAGCACGCTTGGCAGCCCAATACCTACATTCCCGCGTTCGTCCGCCGTTACCCGTTCGTGCTGGCACAGGACGATGCCAACAACTTTACCGTCTGCTTCGATGCCGCCTATCACGGTTGGAACGAAGAAGAAGGTCGTGAACTGTTCGATGCCGAAGGCAAGAACACTGAATTCCTCGATGAGATGATTCAGTTCCTGCAGAACTTCACCGCCGAGATGGAGCGCACCCGCCTGTTCGTCGCCAAACTCAACGAACTGGAGCTGCTTTCAGCGCGCACGCTCAAGCTGAACCACACCAGCGGCGAAAGCTTCGTGCTCAGCGATTTCCAGGCAGTGGACGAAGAGAAGTTCATGGCACTGGGCGAGGAGCAGATTCTGGAACTGCACAAGTCCGGTGTGCTCGGGTGGGTCTACGCGCATCTGATGTCGCTGGGCAACACCAACCAGCTGTTCGACCACTACCTGGCGCGCAAGGCGCAGGATGGCGCCGACGCCTAAGTGGACCCGCGCCGGCTCAGCCCTTGCCCTTGGTTCGCGTCAGATGCGGGCCGGCGTTTTTTTCCAGGTACTGGATGATCAAACCGGCGACGTCCTTGCCGGTGGTTTCCTCGATACCGGCCAGGCCCGGCGAGGAGTTCACCTCCATCACCAGCGGGCCGTGGTTGGAGCGCAGGATGTCGACGCCGGCTACGCTCAGGCCCATAACCTTGGCGGCACGGATCGCGGTCATGCGTTCTTCCGGGGTGATCTTGATCAGGCTGGCGGTGCCGCCGCGGTGCAGGTTGGAGCGGAATTCGCCGGGCTTGGCCTGACGCTTCATGGCGGCGATCACCTTGTCGCCGACGACGAAGCAGCGGATGTCCGCGCCGCCGGCTTCCTTGATGTATTCCTGAACCATGATGTCCTGCTTCAGGCCCATGAAAGCTTCGATCACTGATTCGGCCGCGGTGGCGGTTTCGCACATGACCACGCCGATGCCCTGGGTGCCCTCGAGCACTTTGATCACCAGCGGCGCACCGTTGACCATCTGGATCAGATCGGCAATATCGTCCGGCGAGTGGGCGAAGCCGGTTACCGGCAGACCGATGCCGCGACGCGACAACAGCTGGAGCGAGCGCAGCTTGTCCCGTGAACGGGCAATCGCAACCGACTCGTTGAGCGGGAACACGCCCTGCATTTCGAACTGGCGCAGCACTGCGCAGCCATAAAAAGTGACCGAGGCGCCGATTCGCGGGATCACCGCATCGAAGCCTTCGAGAGGACGGCCGCGGTAGTGAATCTGCGGCTTGTGGCTGGCGATGTTCATGTAGGCGCGCAGGGTGTCGATCACCACCACTTCATGGCCACGTTGCTGACCGGCCTCCACCAGGCGGCGGGTCGAGTACAAACGTGGATTGCGCGACAGCACGGCGATTTTCATTGGGCACCGGGAGATGTAAGGGTTTGGGGTTTTTCCTGCACGTAGGTGCGTGCAGGGTCGACCAGCCATTTGCCATCCATCAGGGCTTTTGACCCCAGCAGTAGGCGATAGCGCATGGTCTTGCGACAGGTAAGGGTGAATTCCACTGGCCACAGGTGGCTGCCCAGCGCCAGCAGCGTACGCACCACGTAGCGGGTCTGTACGTGGCCATTCGAACTCTTGATGATCTTGCGCGCCACCAGCGGCGCTTCGCAGCGATGCCGGCTCTGCACGAGCGTGCCCAGATGCGCGGTAAAACGAACCCAGCGCTTGCCGCCGCGCTCGAATTCGCTGATCTCGGTGGCGTGCAGTGCGGAGGTGCTGGCACCGGTATCGATCTTTGCGCGCAGACCAACCACGCCGAGTTCGGGCAGGGCGATCCATTCGCGCAAACCGATGACTATTTGGGGGTCGGGACTATTCAAAAAACGTATCCAGTAGATTTCCGCGCATTCTAGACGGGGTACATGACAACCGCATCTACCTGTACGACCCTATGACAACGAGACGTTACGCAGAGTTGAACGATGAGCGAAAAAGATGACGGCAAAGTCCGCCTGGACAAGTGGTTGTGGGCCGCACGCTTCTATAAGACTCGCGCCCTGGCGAAGGCCGCCATCGAGGGTGGCAAGGTGCATTGTCGCGGCGAGCGCTGCAAACCGAGCAAGGAACCGAAGGTTGGCGAGGAGTTGGTCGTTCGCGCCGGCTTCGATGAGCGCACCGTGGTCGTCCGTGCCCTTTCTGCGGTGCGAAAGGGCGCTCCAGAAGCGCAACTGTTATATGAGGAAACCGCTGACAGTCTGGCCCGGCGCGAAAACGCCGCCGCCATGCGCAAGGCCGGGACTCTCGGAGTGGAAACCGATGGCAGACCGAGCAAGAAACAGCGCCGCGCCTTGCAGCGCTTTCGCTCGGACGCCGAATGATGCCACCGGTTGGATGGTCGCCACTTTCGCCCTAGAATGCGGTCCCTTCTCTCAGGCGCCCATGCAGATTCCGAGATTCGATGAATCGCGGTATCCCAGCCAACGGCCCCGGCCTTCCACCTGCTCTGGTCATGCCCATGCTCGATTCCGATTACACCCAGCGTTTCCTTTTCGATAACACCGACGTGCGGGGCGAGTGGGTCGGGCTCGAGCGCAGCTATGCCGAAGTGCTGGCCAAACACGCCTACCCGGAGCCGGTCGCCCAGCTGCTCGGCGAACTGCTCGCCGCAGCGGCGCTGCTGGTCGGTACGCTGAAGTTCGACGGGCTGATGGTGTTGCAGGCGCGTTCAGCTGGCGCGGTGCCTCTGTTGATGGTGGAGTGCTCGAGCGACCGCGAAGTGCGCGGCATCGCCCGCTATCACGAAGAGCAACTGACCCCCGGTGCGACACTGGCCGAGCTGATGCCCGAAGGCGTGCTGGCGATGACCATCGATCCAGCCAAGGGCCAGCGTTATCAGGGCATCGTTGCGCTGGATGGCGCGACCTTGGCGGAAAGCCTGTCGAGCTATTTCGCCTCGTCCGAGCAATTACCGACGCGCTTCTGGCTTGCCGCCGATGGCCGCCGTGCCTGCGGCATGCTGCTGCAGCAGCTGCCGGCCGATCGCATCCGTGACGGTGAAGAACGGGAAGCCAGCTGGCAGCACTTGCGCACCCTTGCCGATACGCTGTCGACCGAAGAACTGCTCGGTCTCGATACCCAGACCGTGCTGCACCGGCTCTATCACGAAGAGCAGGTGCGGCTGTTCGAGCCACGGCCGATCGTCTTCCGCTGCAGCTGCTCGCGCGAACGCTCGGCCAATGCAGTGATCAGCCTCGGTCAGCACGATGCCGAGCAGCTGCTCAACGAACAGGGCGGCGCAATCTCCATCGACTGCCAGTTCTGCAATCACAGCTACCGCTTCGATGCTGCCGATATTGCCCAGCTGTTCGCTGGTGCAGGCACCCAGGGTCCCTCCGGCACCCGGCATTAAAGGGCTCGGGCCGATAGGAACCTTTTCGCCATCATAGGCTCATACCCAGCGCCGCGCCTTTTCTGTCATAATCGCGTGCACTTTTTTTCGATGTAGTCCGCTGCTCGGTGGGCTACAACAGCATGGAGGATTCGGCCCAAGGCCGACGGAAACTCATGACGCAAGCTATTAACGCCGTGTACGTTGATATCAGCACCGCTCGATTGATCGAAGAAGCCATCAAGCGCGGTGAGGGTGAATTGGCCGCCAATGGCGCGCTCGTTGTCAGAACCGGTCATCGGACCGGTCGTTCGCCAGCCGATCGCTATATCGTCGAAGAGCCGAGCACCAAGGATTCCATCGCCTGGGGCCCGATCAACCGTCCGTTCCCTGCCGACAAGTTCGATGCCCTGTGGGATCGCGTCGAGGCCTTCAACAAGGCCCAGGAACACTTCGTTTCCCACGTCCATGTAGGCTCGTCCGAGGGCCACTACCTGGCGGTCAAGATGACCACCGCGACAGCCTGGCAAAACCTCTTCGGTCGCCAGCTATTCATCAACCCGGCGCAGTACAACCCGGCCGGCAAGGAAGAATGGCAGGTTCTCAACGTCGCCAACTTCGAATGCTCCCCTGAGCGTGATGGCACCAACTCCGATGGTTGCGTGATCATCAATTTCGCTGCCAAGAAGGTCCTCATCGCCGGTATGCGCTACGCCGGTGAAATGAAGAAGGCCATGTTCTCGGTACAAAACTATCTGCTGCCCGAAGCCGACGTGCTGCCGATGCACTGCGCTGCCAACATCGGCGAAGCAGGTGATGTCACCCTGTTCTTCGGCCTGTCCGGCACCGGTAAGACGACCCTGTCCGCCGACGAATCGCGTTACCTGATCGGCGACGACGAACACGGCTGGGGTACCGGCGTGGTGTTCAACATCGAGGGCGGCTGCTACGCCAAGTGCATCGACCTGTCCGAGAAGAACGAGCCGGTGATCTGGAAAGCCATCCAGTTCGGCACCGTGCTGGAAAACGTCGTGCTCGATGATGAGCGCATCGCTGACTACACCGATGACAGCCTGACGCAGAACAGCCGCGCCGCCTACCCGCTGGAGTACGTCGAGAAGCGTTCCGAGAAGAACCTCGGCGGCGAGCCGAACGCGGTGATTTTCCTGACCTGCGACCTGACCGGCGTGCTGCCGCCCGTGTCCATCCTTAACGATGAACAGGCGGCCTACCACTTCCTCTCCGGCTACACCGCACTGGTCGGTTCCACCGAGATGGGTTCGGGCAGCGGCATCAAGTCGACCTTCTCCACCTGCTTCGGCGCGCCGTTTTTCCCGCGTCCGGCCGGTGTTTACGCCGAGCTGCTGATCAAGCGCATTCAGGCGTTCGGTTCAAAGGTCTATCTGGTTAATACCGGCTGGACCGGCGGCGGCTATGGCGTTGGCAAGCGTTTCAACATTCCGACTACGCGGGCAGTGATCGCGGCGATCCAGAGCGGCGCGCTGATCGGTGCTGAAACCCAGCACCTGCCGATCATCAACCTGGACGTGCCGACGGCCGTCCCGGGTGTCGACACTCAGCTGCTCAACCCACGCAATACATGGGCTGACCAGAATGCCTACGACGAAGCGGCCAAAGAACTGGCGAATAAGTTCATCGAGAACTTCAAGAAGTTCGATGTCTCCGACGCCATCAAGGCCGCAGGCCCGCAGCTTTAAGCCGTAAGCCGTTGCGTCAGAACTAGCCGCCCCCGGGCGGCTTTTTCGTGGCTGCTCACCAGAAGATGTGTGTTAGCCGTTCGTAGTCCGTAGGGTGGGCCGGGCGGCGCTCCGCTTCAGCCCACCGCCTGCGACATCGGTGGGCTAAAGCCCACCCTACGGCGTATACAGAACTATGCGTCTCAAGCCCACCTGTACCGTCCAAAGAATCGACGACGGCGATAGATATCATCAGCAAAGACGCATGGATTCGATCATTCCGTCGACATAGCATGGCAGCCACACTTTTCAACCCGTGGAGCCGTTCATGCATATCGAAGAAGCCATCCAGACCCGTCGCGCCATTAAAGCCTACGACACCAACTTCCAGCTCAGCCGGGAAGAAAAGGACGAATTGCTGCAGCTGACTCTCCTCGCCCCGTCAGCCTTCAACCTGCAGCATGTGCGTTTCGTCGAGGTCAGCGATCCGGCATTGCGCGCACAGATTCGTGAGGTGGGCTGGAACCAGGCGCAGATGACCGACGCCTCGATGCTGGTAGTGGTTTGCGCGCAGGTGGATAGCTGGGAAAAGAACGTCCGCCGCGTCTGGGAAGGCACACCGCCCGAGGTGCAGGACTACATGGCCGGCGCCATCGACAACTACTACCGCGACAAGCCGCAGGTTCAGCGTGACGAAGCCATGCGCAGCTGCGGCCTGATGGCGCAGACGCTGATGCTTGCCGCACGCGGCAAGGGGCTGGATTCCTGCCCCATGGACGGCTTCGATTTCGACGCGGTAGGCAAGCTGATCAACCTGCCGGACAACCATGTGATTGCCATGATGGTCGCGGTGGGCAAGCGGGCCGCCGAACCCAAGCCGCGTGTCGGTAAGCTGCCGTTCGATGAAGTGATCATCCGCGATCGGTTCTAAGCATGCAGCAAGGGGCGCTCGGTATGGCGCCCCTTCGTTTTCAATCGACCTTTCAGTTGACCAGAGCCCTGCAGCCCAGCAAGTCCGTCGGAGCGCCGGCTATCGAGACGGTCGATATCAGTTCTGGTTCTTGCAGGCATCGGACAAGGTCCGATACGAAAGCTTGCGTACCTCGCCGGCGGAATCGCGATAAGTCATGACCGCGTCGGTAACCTCGCAATAGGGTGTGGGTTCGATCTTGATCGACATCACAGACGCGATGTCGGTCTTGGTACCGTAGGTGTAGGTCTCGGGTTCGGCGCTGTTGGCATGGACGAGCGAGGCGGCGGATAGCAGAAGGGCAGTGGTAGCAAGGGTAACGCGCATGGTGGGGCATCCTGTGTTCTGATTCGTATGGCGTCCTGTTCACGAGCCGCATCACCTGATCCAGCTTCGCTTATGGTTTTTCTCAGGGCCCGGCGATCGTAAAAGTAGTGAGCTTGCTAACGATAATTGCGGTTTCCAATGACCGTGATTGAGCGAAATATTGGCCGCCTCGCTTGCTGCAGACCTGCAAGTGCTCTTGCATCGCCTTGGCCGAATTTTCCGAGCGATTATCGACGGCTGACCGCGCCCTGGCCGCCCGTTTGCTTTACCGTCTCCCTCCTTTTGCTACCCTCCGACTCCCCAGTCAAAGGAGTGACTCAGCATGATCGAACAGACCCTCGCCCAGACGTTTGGCTACGACGGTTTCCGCCCTGGTCAGGAACAGGCCATTCGCGCCGTGGTGGCCGGTCGCTCGGCTGCAGCGATCTTTCCGACCGGCTCCGGCAAGTCCCTGTGTTATCAACTGCCGGCGCTGTTGCTGCCGCACCTGACGCTGGTTGTATCGCCCTTGTTGGCGCTGATGCAGGATCAACTGGCATTTCTGCATCGGCATGGCATCGCCGCCGGCAGCATCGATTCGGCACAGAGCCGCGAACAGGCCAGCGAAACCATGAGCCGAGCCAAGTCCGGCGAGCTGAAAATTCTGATGATCTCGGTGGAGCGTCTGAAGAACGAGCGCTTTCGCCACTTCATCAGTCAGGTGCCGATCTCGCTGTTGGTGGTGGACGAGGCGCACTGCATCTCCGAGTGGGGCCACAACTTCCGCCCGGACTACCTCAAGCTTCCCGATTATCAACGCCAGTTCAATATTCCTCAGGTACTGCTGCTGACCGCCACGGCTACGCCGCCGGTGATCGCCGACATGCAGGCCAAATTCGCCATTGCCACGGGCGATGTGGTGACTACCGGCTTCTATCGTCCCAACCTCAATTTGCTGGTCGAGCCGGTCGGCGGATTCAACAAGCAGCGCCGACTGGTGGAGTGGCTTGCAGACAAGGCCGGCCAACCGACCATCGTCTACGTTACTCAACAGAAAACCGCCGAGCAGGTCGCCGGACACCTGGCGCAGCGAGGCTTTCCTGCCAGCGCCTACCACGCCGGCATGGGTCACGAGCTGCGCGAATCGATCCAGCGCCGCTTCATGGACGGCGAGCTGAACTGCATCGTCGCCACCATCGCGTTCGGCATGGGCATCGACAAGTCGGACATCCGCAATGTGGTGCATTACGACTTGCCCAAGTCGGTGGAGAACTACAGCCAGGAAATCGGCCGTGCCGGGCGCGACGGCCAGCCGTCCGATTGCCTGGTGCTGGCCAATCGCGACAGCCTTAGCGTGCTGCAGAACTACGTCTACGGCGACACGCCGGAGCGCGAGGGCATTCGCTGCGTGCTGGACGAGCTGTTGCAAGTGGCTGCTCCTGATCAAAAGGGCAGTGGGCAATGGGAGCTGATGCTCAATCAGCTATCCGATCAGAGCAACATCCGCCAGCTGCCGCTGAAGACGCTGTTGGTGCAGCTGGAACTCAAAAGCATCATCGCCCCGCGCTTCGCCTATTTCGCCGAATATCGCTTCAAGTACCTTCTCGAACCCGAGGCGCTGGTGGCGAAATTTGACGGCGAGCGTCGGCAATTTGTCGAGGCCATCATGCACACCTCGGCGCGGGCGCGGACCTGGTGCACCCTGGATTTCGATGCGCTCTATCAGCAGCACGGCGCCGACCGCGCGCGGGTGGTCAAGGCGCTGGAGTACTTCCAGGAAAAGGGCTGGATCGAGCTGGAAAGCAAGCAGATGACCGAGGTCTACGTACTGCTCGATTCGAGCTTCGATAGCGAAGCCTTGAGTACCGAGCTGCACACCTACTTCAAGCAGCACGAGCAGAGCGAAATCATCCGCATCGACAACATGCTGGCATTGTTCGAGTCCCCTGACTGCCTGAGCCAGCGTCTGGCCACCTATTTCGGTGATCGCCAAGCACCGCAGCAGTGTGGGCACTGTTCGGTCTGTCACGGCCAAATCGCGCAGCTACCGGAACCGCCAGCGCTGGCGCCGCTTGCGGGTATCGATGTCAGCGCCCGTTGCGTCGAATTCAGCCAGCGCTACCAGCAGCTGAAAGGCTCTGCGCCCAGCGCCGAATGCCTGACGCGTTTTCTCTGCGGCATCAGCGCGCCGGTATTCACCAAGCTCAAGGCGCGCGGCATTCCAGGGTTCGCGTCGCTGGAAGCCTATCCGTACGCAGCTGTGCGTGAGCGAGTGAGGCGGCCATAGCGCGAGCGGGTCCGTTTGCATAACGGCGACCAATGACCTCATGCGCAAGGGCAGAGCTGCCGATAGCAGGACAATCCGTCTATGGGGCGCCGCCATGTCTCGCTTTTTCACCAATCTGGGCTTTCGCTGGAAAATTACCTTGCCGGTCGGCTTCCTGGCCCTGCTACTCGTGTTGATGGGTTGGTCCGGCATGCGCGGCATCGACCAGACAGCAGAGTCGAGCAGTCTGCTGACCAAGCGTTATTTACCGGCCATCAGCCTGTTGCTGAACGCCGACCGCGACTTGTACCAGGCGTTTGTCGCCGAGCGCAGCATGCTCGACAGCGATGCCGAAGAGCATGTTCAAGCGCTGCGGGAGAGCCATGCGGAAAACCTCCAGCAAGCCCGTGACCGCGTGCAGCAATACGCTGCGATGCAGCCGGGAGCCGAAGCCTTGGCGCTGGTCGAACAGTTCAATCGTGGCTTCGAACAGTGGTCGGCGATCTCACAACGGGTCATTGAGCAGATCGCCGTCGACCCGCAGGCGGCCAGCGCGCTGAGTTTCGGTGACAGCGAAGCGCGTTTCGATGCCATGCGTGATGCTATCGACAAGCTCGGCGAACTCGAAGACCAGGCCTCACAGCGTGAGGGCGAGGCGGCAATTGCCGAGGGCGCGACCGCTGAGTCGCTGCAGGCTGGCCTTCTGCTGTTCGGCCTGCTCGGTTGTGTGCTGCTGGTGCTTGTATTGCCGCTGGTGGTGCTAAGGCCGATGCGCCGGCTGCTCGATCGCGTCCAGCAGATCGCCGAAGGCGATGGCGACCTGCGAGCCCGGCTGGATGTGCGCTCGAACGACGAGCTTGGCCGGCTCGGCAATGCATTCAATCGATTCCTCGACAAGCTGCAGCCGCTGATCGCCGAAGTAGGGCGGGTAACCGAAGAGGTCGATGCTGCCGCACGCGGCATGGCCGGAATGGCCGCCATCAACGATCGGCTGATCATCAGCGAACATGCGGCGGTCGATCAGGTCAGCACGGCGGCCACCGAAATGAGCGCCGCCGTACATGAAGTCGCGCTCAATGCGCAGAACGCTTCGAACGCTGCGCGCGATGCCGAAAACCAGTCACGCCAGGGTGCAGCGGTGGTTAGCGGCACTATCCAGTCGATCCGCCAGCTCGCTCAAGAGGTGGAAAGTACCTCGCAGACCATCGAGGCGCTGGCCGAAGAAACCGCCAGCATCGGCGCCGTGCTCGAGGTGATTCGCGGTATCGCTGAACAGACCAACCTGCTTGCGCTCAACGCTGCCATCGAGGCTGCTCGGGCTGGTGATCAGGGTCGCGGCTTCGCCGTGGTGGCCGATGAAGTACGGGCACTGGCGGCACGCACCCAGGATTCGACCAAGGATATTCAGGTACGCATCGAGCGTTTGCAGGGCGGTGTCGCCAAGGCTGTGCAGGCGATGCATGCCGGCAGCGGCAAGGCTCGCGACAGTGTCGAGCGCGCCGCGGGTGTCGATCAGGTGCTGGCCGAAACGTCGCAGTCGGTTCAGCGCATCAATGACATGGCGGCGCAGATCGCCACGGCCTGTGAGCAGCAGAGCAGCGTCACCGAGGAGATCGCGCGCAACATCACCGACATCCGTGACCTGTCCAACGACGCGGCGGCGAACTCGGCCAAAAGCATGCAGGCCAGCCAGCAGCTTTCCACGCTATCCCAGAGCCTGGCGGAGCTGGTCGGGCGGTTTCGCGTCTGAGTTGGTGCTACAAGAAAGCAGGCGTTGAAGCGCTCGGCTAAAGCGTGGCGCTCGATTCGGCATCCAGCTCGCTGCGCAGCAGCTTGCCCAGGCCGGTATCGTCGGGCAGCAGCAATAGGCTGAGAACGAATACCAACAGCAGACCCAGCGCATAGGCAAGGTTGATCAGCCGGTGTCGCCGCGCCTTGAATTGCCGAGCTGACTGCTCAGATCTATCAGACGAGGCGGTCGAGGGTTGGCCGGTCGGCTTGGTCGGGTGACTGGACATGGGTGTCTCGATTGTTGCGAACCTGCGCAGGCACCAACGGGTGCTGCGCAAGGATCAACGGCCATCAGGCGCGGCGAAGTAGAACCGAATTGGAGGCATATTGCCATTATCGGAGAAATCGATCCTCTGAAATTTTCGGCTGTGTTCGGTAAAAGCTGACGCAGGTATCCGCTGTCGAAACAAACTGAAAAGCTCCTGTACGTCGGACGGCCGATGTGTCCGACGGAGTCGACCATACTGAAGCGTCGACTCCGCCAACACCAACCGACCTGGAGAATTCGCCCATGCAGACGCGCCGCCAGCTCCTCCACCGTTCCGCCGTACTGGCGGCTATCGCCGCTCTCGGACCGTTGCTGCCGTCTCTGGCGCAGGCCGCTGAACCGCTACGGACGCGCACGATTCCAGCTTCCGGCGAAATGTTGCCGGTGATAGGGCTCGGCACTTCGCGTACGCATGACATCAGCCTCGACGATGTCGAAATGGAAGCGTTGCTCGACGTGCTGCGGGTATTCGTCGAGGGTGGCGCCAAGGTCATCGACACCGCGCCGAGCTACGGCAATGCGGATCGCGTGGTAGGCGAACTGGTCCAGCGACTCGATGTGCGAGATCAGGTGTTTCTCGCCACCAAGGTTTCTTCCACCGGCCGTGAACGTGGTATGGCGCAAATCGAGGCCAGCTTCAAAGCACTACAGACCGACACCATCGACCTGATCCAGGTGCACAACCTGCAGGACACCAGCACCCAGCTCGGTCTGCTGCGCGAGCTGAAGGAGCAGGGGCGCGTGCGCTATATCGGCGTGACCCACTACGTCGAGTCGGCCCATGATCGGCTGCTCGATGTGCTCAAGCAGGAGAAGGTCGACTTCGTTCAGTTCAACTATTCGGTCGGCGAGCGCAATGCCGAGAAGCGACTACTGCCGTATTGCGCCGACAACGGCATCGCCACGCTGATCAACCGGCCCTTCACCCGCGGCAACCTGTTATCGCGGGTCAAGAATGAGCCGCTGCCGGCCTGGGCTGCGGAGATCGACGCCAGCTCCTGGGCGCAGCTGCTGCTGAAGTTCATCCTGGCCGAGCCGGCCGTCACTACGGTGATTCCCGCCACCTCTAACCCGCGCTATATGGCCGACAACATTCTCGCCGGGCAGGGTCGCCTGCCGGACGAGCGTCAGCGGCAACTGATCGTCGAAGCCTTCCGCTAAGCGCCACGCCGCCGCAGTCTTCGCCGCTGGAGGCTATATGTCCGTCCCGCTCGCCGCACGCGCTGCCGCACTGATCAATGCCCGCCCCGGCGAGCTACGCGCCGCGCTGGCGGGGTTCGGGCTGTTCTTCTGCCTATTCTCCGGCTACTTCATGCTGCGGCCGATCCGCGAGTCGATGGGTATTCAGGGCGGCGTCGACAACCTGCAGTGGCTGTTCACCGCGACCTTCCTCGCCATGCTGGTTGCGGTGCCGTTGTTCGCCTGGCTCAACTCGCGAGTGGCGCGCATTCATTACATCGACTGGGTGTACGGGTTTTTCTGCATCAACCTGCTGCTGTTTGCCGGACTGTTCTTCCTGTTGCGGGACAGCATCTGGCTGGCGCGGGTGTTCTATGTATGGATCTCGGTCTACAACCTGTTCGTGGTTTCGGTGGCCTGGAGCCTGATGGCCGACGTATTCGACGCGCCTCAGGCCCGCCGTCTGTTCGCCTTTATCGCTGCCGGTGCCAGCGTCGGCGGCTTGGTAGGGCCGGCGCTGAGCGCGTTGCTGGTGGGAATGCTGGGGCAGTTCGGCCTGATGTTACTGGCGGCGCTGTTGTTGGCCGCCGCCGTGGCGCTCAAGCATCAACTGATGGCCTGGCGTGAAGTGCATGGCGCCGGTCGACCCGGCGCCGAACGGGCAGAAAACCCGCGCCGACCGGTTGCCGGCAATCCGTTCAGCGGGCTCACGCGGGTACTCGGGTCGGCCTATCTGCTGGGCATCGCCGCGTTCGTTCTGCTGCTGACCACGGCCAGCACCTTTCTCTACTTCGAGCAGGCGCGGCTGGTCGCCGAGCTCTTTCCTGATCGCGCCGAGCAGGTGCGGGTGTTCGGCGCGATCGACTTCGTGGTGCAGGCCGGCGCGCTGCTGTCGCAACTGTTCATCACCGGGCGCATTGCCCAGCGCCTCGGCGTGCGCGTGCTGCTGGCTGCAGTGCCGGCATTGGTTTGCCTGGGCTTCATTGGCCTGGCGCTGGCGCCGACCTTCGCCGTGCTGGCCGCGGTGATGATCGTGCGGCGCATCGGCGAGTACGCCTTCGTCCGTCCGGGCCGCGAAATGCTCTTCGCCCCGCTGGATGCCGAGAGCAAGTACAAGGCGAAGAACTTCATCGACACCGTGGTCTATCGCGGCGGCGACGCCTTGAGCGGCTGGGCCAAGAGTCTGTTGGATACCCTCGGCCACGGCGCGGTGCTGATCGCCATAGTGGGCGCGGCCTGCGCTGCGGTATGGGGCGGGTTGGGCTGGTATCTGGGCGGCCGTGCAGACCGTGGCAAGGCCGAGCAGGTAAATGCAGGCGATTAGCGTTGAACCGGCCTTTTCAGAGGGGGATGGGGGTGAAGAAAAATGGTGCAACCCGCATACCTTCCAGCCTCATTCGCAGCCTAGCTTCTGCCAGCATTCATTGCTGCCTGAACCGCCATGCAGAACAAATCAGCCAGACGAAGCCGCTGAACCTCGGCGCCGCAGATCCCTCGAACCTAACAGGTACGTCATCAATCAGGAGTAGTCGTATGCATGTTCAAGTCAACAGTCAACACGTCCACGGCAGTGTCGAGATGCATGAATGGGTGGGTTCGACCGTAGAGGAGCGGCTGGAGCGTTTCGATGACTTTCTCACTCGAATCGAAGTCCACGTCAGCGATGAGAACGCGCAAAAAGCCGGCGCCGACGACAAGCGCTGCCAGATCGAAGCGCGGCCTAAAGGCCACCAGGCCGTTTCCGTCACTCACAAGGCCGAGTCGCTCCAGCTGGCCGTCGACGGTGCGGCGGAAAAGATGCGCCATGCGCTGGAACACCTAATGGGCAAGCTCGACGCCAAGGTACTGTCCAGTGGAGAACTCAACGACCCGCTACTCGATGAAGAGCCGCAGGCTGTCAAGGACGCCATGCTTGAAGAAGATTTTCTCCGGAACCAGGAAGCACGTGGCAAGGAATAGTCTGGTTTGCAGAGCAGGGCGTACGCACCGAGGTGCGTGCGCGTGCACAAACCGTAGGAGTCAGCTTGCTCGCGAAGCTGTCCAGACGGGCGAAACCGATCCGTAGGAGTGAGTTCGCTCGCGAGTATCCACGGCAAGAACCGCTACTCCCAACGTCGTCACTCTGCGTTACCACTGCAGGCCAGAGCCTTTCCATGCAGATTACCCTGGTACGTCACGGCAGGCCCGACCACACTGCAGCGAGTTGGTGTACGCCAGCGCAGATGAAGGATTGGATCGCCAATTACAATCAGGCGGATGTCGTCGCCCAAGAATTGCCGGACGCGCTGGTCCCACTCGCTGAAAAAGCTGGCGTCGTGGTCTGCAGCTCGTTGTCGCGTTGCGTGCAGTCCCGTGGGCAGTTGGCTTGCGATTGTCATCAGGAGCCGGACTCGTTGTTTGCCGAGGCGCACCTGCCGTATCCGGACTGGTCCTTTCCGCCTATGCCGTCCCGGTTCTGGCGATTGCTGTTTCGCGGCGCTTGGTTCCTTGGTTTTGCCCGGCATACCGAGCCCATCAGCGAATCCAACCGGCGGGCCAGCGCGGCGGCTGAAAGGCTTATCGAATTTGCCGAGAGGTATGGAAGTGTGTTGCTCATGGGCCACGGCATCATGAACATCCTCATCGCGAGGCAGTTGCGTAAGCGTGGCTGGGCAGGGCCACTGAACCTTATCCTCAAGCGGTATTGGGAGCCGTGCAGCTATTACAAGGGAGATTGAGTTGTCTGCATCATTGGCCCGGTATGAAGCCGCGTTGCTTAGGTGGGCGGTCCACGGTTACGCCTGGATACGCTGCGCAATGCTGAGCTATGGCAACGCAGCTATAGCGAAAGGCTTACAAGCGGTAGCGGCGTTCAGCGCTATGGCTACCGACGGACAAGGATTAATCTACACCCACTCTGAAGCGCAGGACGCGCTCAGGATCAAGGATGATCGACCACCGCCAGGATGGCATTCGAAAGGATTTCGGAATGGTCAGGAAAAACCCGCTTCGGCGGGTTTTTTGTTGCCTGGAAGAAAGTCGGGCTCTCCGGTGGAGTGTCCACCGGTTACGGATGTTCGTAGCGCTGTTTCGATGTTGCCCTTCAGTTTTCTTACTGCTGATGACATCTGCGATGTCACGGAGCGCCCAGCGAGCCCCGTCTAGCTTGAACCCTGCGCCGAGTTGACCGTCGATTTTTATTTGCGGAGCGATACTTCATGCGCCTTGCCCACTTCATCATCGACAACCTTGAGCCGATTCTGCAGGCTTGGGAAGACTTCGCCATGACCATCAAGCCGGCGTCCACGACGATGGACCCTAGTGACCTGCGGGACCATGCCGAGCAAATGCTCAGGACCATTGTGGCAGATATGCAAACCACGCAGACGACTGCGGAGCAGATCGATAAATCCCAGGGCAACGCGCCCGAAAGCGAGGACGAAACCGCTGCGGAAACCCACGCCATAACACGGCACATGGCCGGCTTCACTATTGAGCAAATGGTCTCGGAGTACCGCGCCTTGCGCAGCAGTGTGCTGATGCAGTGGTTGCAGCAAATCAAAAGTGGCACGGATTTCGAAGTGGAAGACATGATTCGCTTTAACGAGGCCATCGACCAGGCGCTCGCCGAGTCCATCGCGAGTTATTCAGAGGCTGTCAGTGCCTCGCGAGACATCTTCCTAGGCATCCTTGGGCATGATTTGCGCACGCCGCTGGGCGCGATACTGCTCGGCTCCGAGGTGCTTCTGTTGGCAGATGATTTAGGTCCCAAGCCGACCAAGATCGCCTCGCGCATCTATACCAGCGTCAAACGGGCAAACAAGATCGTCAGCGATCTGCTCGATTTCACCCGCTCACAGGTTGGTTCGGGCATTCCCGTGCAACTGGCAGAAACCAGCTTGGCGGCGATATGTGAAGGCATCGTCGAGGAAATACGGGCCTATCATCCGGAGTGCAACATCGTCTTCGAAGCAAGCGGAGAGCTGGTTGGTCAGTTCGATGCGGCGCGGATGGAGCAGGTTTTTTCCAACCTGATCGGCAACGCCGTCCAGCATGGCAATGAGACCTCACCGATTATGGTCAGCTTGCAAGCCGATCAGGGGTGCGCGGTATTTGCGGTACGCAACCAGGGCGAGCCGATCGCCGACGAGGCGATTCCCCATATCTTCAATCCCATGAGCCGCCATTCTCAATACGCCGCAGGTGAACATGGGCCCAACTCTGGGCTGGGCCTTGGATTGTTTATCGCCGGCGAGATCGTCGCGGCGCATCAAGGGCGTATCAAGGTAGAGTCCGAAATCGATCACGGCACTGTTTTCACCGTCAGACTGCCGCTAACTTCGCGCGTCTGCGGGGCATAGCTACCCCATACGGAATGGAGCTGAGGCGGTTTTTTTCTGTCACGACGAAAAGGCTAAAGGGGTCATGGATAGCTTTGTAACCGGGGCCTACTTGACCAGCAGGCGAAACCGAAGACTCATTCCTTTTCGGAAGCCTGGGAAATAATCTGCTTTCTCTCTAACACCCTCAATGCGCCACTTTTCTTTGGACAAAAAAAGCCCCGCCGAAGCGGGGCTTTTTAAATCAGGCGTCTTAAACGACTTGGACCTGATCGGCCTGCATCCCTTTCTGACCTTTGGTGGCCATGAAAGAGACCGACTGGCCTTCGCTCAGGCTTTTGAAGCCAGCGCTTTCGATCGAACGATAGTGAACGAAAAGATCTTCGCTGCCATCAGTTGGGGTGATGAAGCCGAAGCCTTTTTCATCGTTGAACCATTTAACAGTGCCGTTTTGACGAGCAGACATGATGTATCTCCAAGGTGGTTTTAAGGCTGCGAAGCTGATTTTTCAGCGTCGAGACTGAGAAGCGAGAAGCAAAACGAACCAGGGAGACGAAACAAAGAAACATCAAGCTGGGTGTCGAAGTGTTAATTGCGAAGCAGTGGAGGCGAATATACGCAGATAATTAAATTAGTACAGTTCTTATATTGAGTTTAGGTCTGGCTAGCTTTTTATGCTCTTTAATTCAAATCTAACCAGCTGTTAATTATGAGTATTAATTGCCGGAACCGTACGTCGGTTGATGTTTTGCGCGTAGCGGCTCAAGCTTTTTTAATAAAAAAGCAAAAAAGCCACCCGACAGTCATTGCTTGGCAACCGCCACAATCCGCTCAATCAACCACTGCAATGCTGCATCCCGCTCTCGCTGGGCGACGGTGACGATGTCCAGCTGGAAGGTGCCTAGATCGAACGGCACGTCGAAGAGTTGCAGCGGCAGCAGCTTCGCGAAGTGGCGGGCGAGTTGGGCGGGCAGCACGGCGGCCAGGTCGCTGCTGGCGACGATGTGGGCGGCCTGGAGGTAGTTGGGGGTGGTGTAAACGACGTCGCGTGCGAGATCGTGATCTTCCAGCCATTGATCGACCATCCCGCGTGTCTGGCCGCCGTGGACCCAAAGATGACGCAGATGCAGGAAGCTTGTGAGATCGAGTGTCTCTTCAATCAGCGGATGTCCGCGGCGCACCGCCACTTGCAACGTTTCGCTCGCCCAGCGGCGAGTGTGAAAGCGAGCGGGGACTTCGAGGAAACGTCCTAACACCAAGTCCAGTTTGCCGTTGTTCAGTGCTTCTGCCGGCAGCGATGGAGTCAGGTGCTGGATCGCCAATTGAATCCCTGGTGCCACATCAGCCAGGTGCGCCATCAAGCGCGGCATGCAGATCAGCTCGACGTAGTCGGTCACGGCGATGACGAAGCGTTGACGGCTGGTGGACGGATCGAAGAAGTCACCGGCATTGAGTGTATGTTCGATCTGCTGCAGCGCATCGCGGATCGGCGCTTCAAGGCTCAGCGCGCGGGGTGTGGGTTGCATGACGCGACCGACGCGTACCAGCAGAGGATCGTCGAGCAGTTCGCGCAGACGATTGAGCGCATTGCTGACGGCCGGTTGGCTGAGGGACAAACGCTCCGCCGCGCGGGATACGTTGCGCTCACGTAGCAGAGCGTCTAGCACGCGGAGTAGGTTGAGATCGAAGTTGTAGATATTCATCGAATGAATTAGAAGTATCACAAGACTAAATTTCAAAAATAGTAGCGTCTTCAACTAAGGTAGGTCTTCTGTTTTTTCTGCCTTGCGACGAGGACTGCAGCAATGAGCCAAACCCGCTTCGATATCCAGACCGCCGCCGTCATCGGTGCCGGCACCATGGGCCGCGGTATCGTCATGAGCCTGGCCAACGCCGGTGTGCAGGTGCTGTGGCTGGATAACAATCCGCAGATGCTCGATCAGGCGCTGGGCGTGGTGGCCGAGACCTACGCACACAACGTCCGCCAGGGCCGTATCGACGAGGCGCAGGCGGCGGCGCGTCGCGCCTGCATAAGCAAGGCGGCCGACTATCAGGCGCTGAAGGATGTCGATCTGGTGATCGAGGCGGTCTACGAGAACCTCGAGCTGAAGCAGAACATCTTCCGCGAGCTGGACGGCATCGTGAAGCCGGCCGGCATTCTCGCCAGCAACACTTCGGCGCTGGATATCGACGCCATCGCCGCCGTCACCGGGCGCCCCGAGCAGGTCGTGGGTCTGCACTTCTTCAGCCCGGCGCACATCATGAAGCTGCTAGAAATCGTCCGCGGCGCGAAGACCTCGAAAGCGGTGCTGGACGTCTCTACCGAACTCGGCAAGCGCATGGGCAAGGTCAGCGTCGTGGCCGGCAACTGCCAGGGTTTCATCGGCAACCGCATGCTTGCCACCTATGTGCGTGAGGCGCGGACGATGCTGCTCGAAGGTGCCTACCCGCATCAGGTAGACGCCGCGCTGCAGAGCTTCGGGTTCGCCATGGGTCCATTCCGCATGTACGACGTGGTCGGCATCGACCTGGAGTGGCGCGCCCGCGAGCTGGCCGGCAAAGGGCAAGACGAGCCTGAGGTGCAGATCGACAACCGCCTGTGCGAGCTGGGCCGCTTCGGCCAGAAATCGCGCATGGGCTATTACCGCTACGCCGAGGGCAGCCGCCAGGCTGAACACGACCCCGAAGTAGATGCGCTGGTGCAGCGCGAGTCCGAGCGGCTGGGCTATCGGCGCCGCGACATCGGTACGGAGGAAATTCTCGAGCGCTGCCTGCTGGCGCTGGTCAACGAAGGCGCGAAGATTCTCCAGGAAGGCATGGCCGAATCCAGCACCGACATCGATACCGTCTATCTCAACGGCTACGGCTTCCCGGCCGAAGTCGGCGGGCCGCTGACCTGGGCGGACCGCCAAGGCCTGCCAGCGATTCGCGATCGCTTGAATGCGCTGGCCGAGCGCCACGGCCCGCACTGGAAGCCGGCCGAACTGATCGACAGCCTAGCCACGCTCGGCGGTCGCTTCGTCGACTACAAGAAGGAGGCCTGAGCATGGAATACAAGGCCCCGCTGCGTGACATGCGCTTCGTGCTGCACGAGCTGTTCGATGCCACGGCCCACTGCGAGCTGCTTGGCAACGGTCTGGATCACGAATTGATCGACGGCGTGCTGGAAGAGGCTGCGCGCTACACCGGCGGCGAGATCGCCCCACTTAATCGTAATAGCGATGAAGAGGGCGTAACCCTGGAAAACGGTGAGGTGAGGACGCCGCAGGGCTTCGTCGAGGCCTACCAGCAGTACGTCGATAACGGCTGGGCGAGCATGACCGGGCCGACTGAGTACGGCGGCCAGGGCTTTCCGCAGCTGGTGGCGTGCAACTTCCACGAGATGCTGATGGGCGCCTCGCTGTCGTTCCGCATCTACTCCGGCCTTACCGAGGGCGCGGTGCTGGCGCTGTACAAGCACGGCAGCGACGAGCTGAAGAACGCCTATCTCGAGAAGCTGGTCAGTGGCAGCTGGAGCGGCACCATGTGCCTCACCGAGCCGCAGGCCGGTACCGACCTGGCATTGTTGCGCACCAAGGCCGAGCCTCAAGCGGATGGCAGCTACCGGGTCAGCGGCAGCAAGATCTTCATCTCCGGTGGCGAGCACGACATGAGCGAGAACATCGTGCATCTGGTGCTGGCGCGTCTGCCGGATGCGCCGGCCGGGGTGAAGGGCATCAGCCTGCTGTTGGTACCCAAGTTCATCGCCAAGGCCGACGGCACGCCGGGCGCGCGCAACGCGCTGAGCTGTGGCGCCATCGAGCACAAGATGGGCATCAAGGGCGCCGCCACCTGCGTGATGAACTTCGACGGCGCCACCGGCTGGATTGTCGGCGAGCCGAACCAGGGCCTGGCGTGCATGTTCACCATGATGAACGACGCGCGCTTCCAGGTCGGGCTGCAGGGCCTGGGCATCGCCGAACAGGCCTACCAGGGCGCGCTGAGCTATGCCCGCGAGCGGCTGCAGTCGCGGGGGCTGGCCGGCGTGCAGCACCCGGACAAGGCGGCCGACCCGATCATCGTCCACCCGGACGTGCGGCGCATGCTGCTCACCCAGAAGACGCTGGTCGAAGGCAGCCGCATGCTCGCCGCCTACTGCGCACGCGAGCTGGACCTCGAACACGGCCATCCCGACGCGGCGGCGCGCAAGGCCGCCGGCAAGCGCGCGGCGCTGCTGATTCCGATCGTCAAGGCGTTCTTCACCGACATGGGCCAGGAGGTCGCCAGCCTCGGTGTGCAGATCTACGGCGGCCACGGCTATATCCGCGAGTGGGGCATGGAGCAGTTGATGCGCGACAGCCGCATCACCCAGCTCTACGAGGGCACCAACGGCATCCAGGCACTGGATTACATCCGCCGCAAGCTGCTCGGTGACGGTGGCGCGGAGCTGTCGGTATTGCAGGCGGAGTTCAGCGAAATCTGTGACCAGCAACTCGACCGGTCGGCGTTGCAGGAAATGGCGCGCAAGGTTCAGGCGCGCATCGGCGAGTGGCGAGAACTGACCGCCGAGATTCTCGCCGCTACCGAGCGCGACCCTCAGGAAATCGGCGCGGTGTCGGTGGATTTCTTACAGTATTCCGCCTATGTGTTGTTAGCTGGGCTCTGGCTACAGGCGGCCGCTCGGGCGCAGGATGCGCTGGAGCAAGGCGCCGGTGAGGAGGCGTTCTACCAGGCCAAGCTCGCCAGCGCGGACTTCTATCTGCGCCGCGTATTGCCGCGTGCCAGCGCGCACCGGGAGGCAATTCTCGGTGGCGCTGGGTGCCTCATGGCGTTGCCGGAGGCGGATTTCGCGTTTTGAGTGGTGGGCCCCGGCTGTCGACCGCTGCGATTGAGCGGTCCGGTTCGCCAGCAAGCTGGCTCCTAAAAAAAAGCAGTACGGTGGCTCGGTTTTCGGTGCGGTTGGAACGACGCCGCCGAAGCACATCACTTGTAGGAGCCAGCTTGCTGGCGAAGCTTTTTTAGGGGTTCCAACCCAGATCCTTCGCAAGGAGGAATTCTTTCGTGAATCAGGAGGCACCGATGCATCCGTTCAGCTTCTCCACAACCGCCCAGTTGATCTGCGAGCCTGGCTCGTCGCGGCGTCTGGCCAATATTTGTAAGGAGCGGGGCGCACGTTCGGTGCTGGTGGTGACCGATCCCGGTATCACCCGTTTCGGCCTGCTCAGCGAGGTGCTGCCGGGCTTCGAGCCTGAAGGCCTGCAAGTTGCCGTCTACGATCAGGTCGTGGCCGACCCGCCGGAAGATATCGTGCTTGCTGCGGTGGAGCAGGCCAGAGCGGCGAAAGCGGATCTGGTCATCGGCTTTGGCGGCGGCAGCTCGATGGACGTCGCCAAGCTCGTCGCGCTGCTGGCCCACCCGAACAACGGTCAATCGCTGCAGGACATCTACGGCGTGGGCAACGCCAAGGGCCAACGCCTGCCGCTGATCCAGGTGCCGACCACCGCTGGCACCGGCTCGGAAGTTACGCAAATCGCCATCATCACTACAGGCGAAACCACCAAGATGGGTGTGGTGTCGACGTTGCTGCTGCCGGACCTGGCGCTGCTCGATGCCGATCTCACAGTCGGCTTGCCTCCAGCGGTAACCGCCGCGACCGGCATCGACGCGATGGTGCATGCCATCGAGGCCTACACCAGCGCGCTGAAAAAGAATCCGTTGTCCGACCTGCTGGCTCGCGAAGCGCTGCGCCTGCTCTCGGCCAACCTCCACGAAGCGGTGCACAACGGCAGCAATCGCGAGGCGCGTCAGGCGATGCTGCTCGGCGCCTGCCTCGCCGGCCAGGCGTTCGCCAACGCGCCGGTAGCGGCGGTGCATGCGCTGGCCTATCCGCTGGGTGGCAACTTCCATATCCCGCACGGCTTGTCCAACGCGCTGGTGCTACCGCACGTGTTGCGCTTCAACGTCAGTGCGGCGACTACCCATTACGGCGAGCTGGCGCCGATCGTCCTTGGCGAGCGGTTACGTAGCGATGATCCAACGACCTTTGCCGATCAGTTGATCGAAGAGATGGACCAGCTCTGCGGGCGCATGGGCCTGCCGAATCGCCTGCGCGACGCCGGCGTGCCAGAGGCGATGCTGCCGCAACTGGCCAAGGAGGCCATGCAACAGCAGCGGCTGCTGGTGAACAACCCGCGCGAAGTCACCGAGGCCGATGCGTTGGCCATCTATCGCGCCGCCTACTGATCCCTCCGGCGCATTGCGTTGAACGCGACGCGCCGGCCTGCCTTCAAGGACTTTCCAATGGCCGAACAACCGCAGCATCTGCGCGCTGACTACCGCCGCTTTCAGCCTGTCACCACGCGCTGGCACGACAACGACATCTATGGCCACGTGAATAACGTCGTCTATTACAGCTATTTCGACAGCGCAGTGAATGTCTATCTGATCGAGCACGGCGGGCTGGATATCCACGAAGGCGACGTGGTGGGCTTCGTGGTCAGTTCCTCATGCGATTACTTCGCGTCCATCGCTTTTCCGGATGCCTTGGAAGTCGGCTTGCGGGTTGGCAAGCTCGGCAACAGCTCGGTGCAGTATGAGCTGGCGATCTTCAAGGCTGGGGAATCACAGGCCTGCGCGGCGGGGCGCTTCGTCCATGTATTCGTGGATCGCGCCAGCAACCGGCCGACGCCGATCCCGAGTGGTTTGCGCCAAGCGCTTGAGGCGCTGTTGGTAATGGCCGAGTAAACGTCGCCCCGCAACGTCTTGGTGATCGCCCCGCCCGGGTAGGGCGGAGCCTGCTTATTGCTGCCTTAGCAATTGATTGGCCGTGTAATCCACCGCTACGGCACAGCAGAATCAGTCGTGATGCTTGTGTTTGTGCTTGTAATGCCCCTTGGCTTTGCCAGGGTGGCCATGGCGGTGGTCGTCTCGGTAGCGGCGATCACGGCGATCGTAGTCATCATCGTCGCCGTACTCATTGCCGATCGCCCCACCGGCGCCGCCACCTACCGCTGCGCCGATCAGGCCGCCCGTGCTGCCACCGACGCGCTGGCCGATAACGTTGCCGCCTGCCGCGCCAAGACCGCCGCCGATTGCGGCCTCGGTACGGCTGCGCTTATCCGCACCAACCATGCCACCAGCCGCACCACCGACTCCGGCACCGATGGTTGCACCTGTCGAGCCGCCGAGGTGTTCACCGACCACTGAGCCGAGTGCTCCGCCCAGTGCGCCGCCAACGGCCGCTTCGGTGTTGCTTCCGGCAAATGCGGCGCTGCTGAGCAGGCTCGCGGACAACAGCAGAATGGAGGAATACTTCATGGCGAAACCTCTAATGGATGGCGCCGCGATCCTCACGTGCCGACCAAGCTTGCGCAAGTATTTGCCGATAAAAGGTGTGATGCCTTTCACTTCTCATAAGTATTTGATTTGGCGTGGGAACTGGAAACAACCGAAGCGGTCCTAGCTCCCTTCATCTGGCGCTATCAGGCGCCTTTATTTTGCGGTTGTGAGAGTGCCTGCGACCAACGGATTTTCCTGCGCGGCGTACAGGCGAATGGCGACGGACTTGGATGTCGGCGTGTGGCTGCCGATACCGACACTGGTCAGCGGTACCAGTGGGTTGGTTTCCGGGTAATAGGCGGCCGCCTGGCCCGGTGGAATATCGAAGGCGAGCAGAGTGAAGCCCTCCACCTTGCGCTCGATACCATCATTCCATAGGGACTGGATATCGACCTGCTGTCCAGGTTCGAAGCCCAGCCGACGGATATCGACCGGGTTGACGAAGATTACCCGGCGCTGGCCGCGAACGCCGCGATAGCGGTCGTCGAGGCCGTAGATGGTGGTGTTGTACTGATCATGCGAACGCAGCGTCTGCAGTGTCAGGTCCGGCAGCTCGCCGGTGCTGCGTACCGCTTCGTCGAGCAAGCTCTCCGGCAGCGGACTGGCCATGAAGCTCGCGCGCCCGCTGGCGGTGTTCCAGAGCCGTGACGCGGCTGGGTTGTTCAAGTGAAAGCCACCCGGCGACAGCAGACGTTGGTTGAAATCGGCGAAACCGGGAATGGTATCGGCGATCAACCGGCGGATGCTCGCGTAGTCGGCAATCAGCGCTTCCCAATCCAGCGGATGCATGCCGAGCGTGGCCTTGGCGATGCCGGCAACGATAGCCGGCTCCGAGCGCATCAGCGGCGAGAGTGGTTCCAGCTGGCCATGGGACGCGTGGATCATGCTGAACGAATCTTCCACGGTAACCGCCTGCGGGCCGCTGGCCTGACGGTCGATGTCGGTGCGGCCGAGGCACGGCAAGATCAGCGCGTCGCGGCCGGCGGTCAGATGGCTGCGGTTGAGCTTGGTACTGATCTGCACGGTCAACGCGCATTGCTGCAATGCCTGATGTACGCGCGGGCTGTCCGGAGTGGCCTGGGCGAAATTGCCGCCCAGCCCGATGAAGACCTTCGAGCGGCCTTCCAGCATCGCTTCGATCGCCTCCACCACGTTGTGGCCGGATTGGCGCGGCACTTGAAAAGCGAAGCGATTTTCCAGCGCATCGAGTAGCGCCACCGGCGGGCGCTCGTTGATGCCCATGGTGCGGTCGCCCTGCACATTGCTGTGGCCACGCACCGGGCACAGGCCAGCGCCGGGCTTGCCGAGGTTGCCGCGCAGCAGCTGCAGGTTGGTGATTTCCTGAATGGTCGCAACCGAGTGGCGATGCTGGGTGATGCCCATGGCCCAGCAGACGATAACCCGCTCGGCGTTGCGGTAGATTCGCGCCGCCTGTTCGAGCTGGACCAGATCAAGGTCCGATTGCTGCTCGATGTCTTCCCAACTGGTGGCGTCCAGCATTGCCAGATAGCTGTCCAGGCCGATGGTGTGCTGTTCGATGAAGGCGTGATCGAACACCGATGGCTCGCCTTTGGACTGGGCTTCGCGCTCCCAGAACAACAGCAGCTTGGCGATGCCGCGCATGGCCGCCATATCGCCGCCCAGAGCCGGGCGGAAGAACGCCGTATTCAGCGGAGCGGAGCCGTTGGCGAGCATTTCCAGCGCGTGCTGCGGATGCTGGAAGCGCTCGAGACCGCGCTCCTTCAACGGATTGAAACAGACCACCTGGGCACCCCGGGCGACCGCCTCGCGCAGCGGTTCGAGCATGCGTGGGTGATTGGTGCCGGGGTTCTGGCCAAGGATGAAAATCGCATCAGCCTGAGCGAAATCCTCAAAGGTAACGCTGCCCTTGCCAACGCCAATGCTTTCGCCAAGGGCGACGCCGCTAGCTTCGTGGCACATGTTCGAGCAATCGGGAAAGTTGTTGCTGCCATAGGCGCGGACGAAAAGCTGATAGAGAAACGCCGCCTCATTGCTGGTGCGCCCGGATGTATAGAACTCGGCTTGGTCGGGGTTATCCAAGGCATTGAGGTGTTTGGCAATCAGCGCGTACGCCTCGTCCCAGCCGATCGGTCGGTAGTGGTCGCTGGCCGCGTCGTAGCGCATCGGCTCGGTGAGCCGGCCTTGGTATTCGAGCCAGTAATCGCTCTGCTCGCGAAGCTGGCTGACGCTGTAGAGTGCAAAAAAGCTGGCGTCGACGCGGCGGGTAGTGGCTTCCCAATTCACTGCCTTGGCGCCGTTCTCGCAAAACTTCACCGCGCCATCTTCCGGCGAATCGCCCCAGGCACAACCGGGGCAGTCGAAACCGCCGTTCTGGTTTGTCTTCAGCAGCGCGCGCAGATTCTTCAGCGGCTGCTTACTGTCGAGCCAGGAATACGCGACGCTGCGCAGCGCGCCCCAGCCGGCGGCGGCGCCGGTATAGGGCCGATAGCGCGGCTTTTCGGGCTGCAGACTCACCGCTGGTCCTCGGCCGTACCGGCCGCCGGGCTGTAGACCCTCGGCGGGCTGCGGTGGGGAATGTGGATCAGGTTGATGTTGTGTAGCTGTGCCCACTGCGCTGCCAGGCCGGTCGGCGATGAAAAGCTGACCAGGGTGGGAATGCCGGCGCGCTGAACCTTATGGATCAGCTCCAGGCTGCAGCGGCTGGTGACCACCGCGACGCCGCCCGCGACGTCATGACCGGCGCGGCTGAGTGCACCGATCAGCTTGTCCAGCGCGTTGTGCCGGCCAATGTCCTCGCGGCCCAGGAGGATTTCGCCCTGCGCATCCATGAACAGGGCGGCGTGCACCGCACCGCAGGTTCGCCCGAGGGGCTGGTATTCGGCGATGCGCTGGCGCAGATCGTTCAGCCAATGGGCCGGAGGCAACGGCGCGACTGGCATTACCTGCAGCTGCGGCAGTGCCTGCTCCAGCGCCTCTACGCCGCATAGGCCGCAGCTGGCATTGCCGGGTAGCTGGCGACGCTGCTCCTTGAGTTTCCAGAAGGCGCGACTGGCGATCTCCACGTCGGCCTGCCGGCCGCTGCCGGTGCCGCTGATATGGATGTCGTAAATATCGCTGGCTTCTTCGACGATGCCGCTGCCAAGGCTGAAGCCCACCACGAAATCTTCGAAGTCGGCCGGCGAAACCATCATCACCGCCTGGCTGATGCCGTTATAGGCAATGGCCAGGGCGCATTCCTCGGCCAGCTCGACCGGCTCTTGCCGTGTCTCGCCAATAGCCTGGAAGTGATAGCGCTGGCTGGCATCAGCCGGCGCGCTGCTATCCGGGGACGCAATGGGGCGGCGTGGGGCGTTCATGGACAAGCTCGATGGTTGATCGTACGAACGGGTTTTTGTGCCGACCGGCTGACTGTGCGCGGCTCAGGCAGGTTTTTCAACGCGTATCGCGCCTGCGTAGTCACGGCCGTTTCAGCGACTTTCATCATCACGATGCGTTACTGGCCAGCATTTCACGCACCCGCGTGGCCAGGTGGTCGATAGCGAACGGTTTGCTGATCATGTCCATGCCCGCCTCGAGAAATCCGCTGCTAGCCGCTTGTTCGGCGTAGCCGGTCATGAACAGCACGCCCAGTCCGGGGCGATGCTGACGGGCGATATCCGCCAGCTGCCGACCGTTCATCCCCGGTAGACCGACATCTGAAACCAGAAGGTCGATGCGTTCGCTGCTTTCCAGAATTTTCACGGCGGCGTTGGCCTCGGCTGCCTCCAGGGCTTGATAGCCGAGCATGCTCAAAACGTCCAACACCAGTTGTCGCACGGCCGGGTCGTCTTCGACTACCAGCACGGTTTCGCCTTGCAAAGCCTGTGGCGGCTGCTCCGCCGGGCTGCTGGTCGCCGCTGGTATCGGCAGTGCGTGGTGCGCCGGAAGATATAGCGTGACCTCGGTGCCTTTACCGGGTTCGCTGCGGATCTGCACATGGCCGCCGGCCTGGCGGGCGAAGCCGTAAATCATCGATAGCCCGAGTCCAGTGCCTTGGCCGATCGGTTTGGTCGTGAAGAACGGCTCGAACGCAGCGGCCAGCACCTTGGGCGTCATGCCGCAGCCGCTGTCGATCACGCTGAGAGTGACGTAACGGCCCGGCGCCAGTTCGCCCACTTCCGACTTACGCAACAGCTGCACATTGGCGGTGGCGATATACAGACTGCCGCCGTCGGGCATGGCATCGCGAGCGTTGATCACCAAATTGAGCAGCGCGCTCTCCAGTTGGTTTTCGTCGCTGTTGGCGGCCCACAGGTCCGGCTGCAACTGGGCGTCGACCAGAATATGGCTGCCAAGGGTGCGCACCATCAGGTCGCGCATCGACTCGACCATCGCATTCAGATCAACCCGCTTGAGGTTCAGCGGCTGGCGCCGGGCAAACGCGAGCAGGCGGTGGGTGAGCGCCGCGGCGCGGTTGGCCGAGGTGGCGGCGGCATCGATGAAGCGCTGGGTTTCGGCGTGACGGCCGGTCTGGTTGTAACGCTGGATCAGGTCCAGCCCGCCGATTATGCCGGTGAGCATGTTGTTGAAGTCGTGGGCGATGCCACCTGTGAGCTGACCGACCGCTTCCATCTTTTGCGCTTGGCGCAGGGCCTCCTGAGCTTGTTCGCGGCTGGCCATTTCCTTGAGCAGCCGCTCGTAGACCTCGGCCAGCGCAGTGGTGCGTTCTTGCACGCGGCTTTCCAGTGTCTCGTTGAGTTCGCGCAACGCCTGCTCGGCGCGCCAGCGCTCGGTAACGTCCTGGGTCAGGACAAAGAAACCTTCCACTTTTCCTCCGCCGTCATGGTGCGGCAGGTAATGCATCCAAGCTCGGCGCAGCTCACCGTCGCGGTGGGGCATGGACGCTTCGAAGATGGCTTCTTCACCGGCGAGGGCGGCCTTGATCCGTTCGCGGCGCTCGTTGTAGGCGCGCTCGCCGACCACGTCTTTCAAGTGCTTGCCATAAATGGAGCCAGGGGAATGACCGAACCAGGTTTCATAGTGGCGGTTGTTAAAGCGATAGCGCTCGTCCCGGTCGACGTAGCCGATGAGCACCGGCAAGGCGTCGGTGATCATGCGGATCTTCGCTTCGCTGCGGCGTAGCGCCTCCTCTTCGCTATTACGCATGCACAACAGCTGCCCGGCGATCCTCTGGCCGTCGCGGATGGGGCTGAGAGCCAGATCGAACCAGACGTCGTCAGACTCGCCATTTCCAGGCAGGCTTTGGTTGCGTAGCAGACATGCTTGGCTACGTTTATCGCCGTTGCACGCGTCGATCAGCGCCGCCCAGATGTCACCCCAAGTGGAGGCGACCGGAGCACCGAGCGCGGCGGGGTGGCGACCTTCAATCAGTGCCGCGTGGGCGTCGTTGTACAACTGCACGCCACTGTCATCCCAGAGCACGCACATCGGTAGTGGCGCTTCGAGCAGAGTGGCGACCAGAACCCGCAGCGAGACCGGCCAGTTATCGATCGGGCCCAGCGGCGTTGTGCTCCAGTCGTGGCGACGGATGCGGCCACTCATTTCGCTGCTGTCGTGCGGCCAGAGTTCTGGATCTACTGCCATATGTCGTCCATCGATGCGCGGTGGGTCATTAGGTATGCGTCGGGCTTGAGGGGCATTCATCTGCCCGGTATGGCGCAGCCAGGGCTGGGCCGTGTCGTTGTTGTCGTCACCTCGTATGTTACCGAGCGGCTAACTCCGCTCTCGGGCGAGCATGGTTTTACGCAATCAAACAGACCAGCGGCATGCCTGCGTTCAGCCCGCGTAACCCTGCAGGCTGCGAATCAACTCTAGGTAATCGTCGACGGCGGAGAATTCTTCAGTGTTTTTTTGCCCACGACGGCTATCCGGTTCGCTGATGGCCAAGAGATGCGCGACGCCGAAACCGCGGGCGCTGCGCAAGACCGGCAGGCTGTCGTCGATGAACAGCGAGGTGGCGGGATCGAAATCCAGGTCGGCTTGCAACGCGTACCAGAATTGCGCCTGCTCCTTGGGAAAGCCGTAGTCATGTGAGCTGATCAGACGGTCAAACCAGGGTGCCAGTTCGATGCGTTCGAGCTTCAGCGACAGGGAGTCGCGGTGGGCATTGGTGATTAGGACCACACATTTACCGGCTTGGCGCAGGGCGGCGAGGAATTCGTCCGCCGCCGGGCGTAAGGCAATCAGGTCGGCGAGCTCGCGCTTCATCTCGCGGATCGGCAGGTTCAGCTCGCGGGTCCAATGATCCAGGCAGTACCAGGTGAGCTTGCCCTCGTGCTCAGCGAACAGCGGAATCAGCTCCATTTCGGCCATGGCACGACTGATGCCGTGCAGTTCGGCATAGCGCTGCGGCAGGAATTCGAGCCAGAAATGGTTATCGAAGTGCAGGTCCAGCAGAGTGCCGTCCATGTCCAACAGGACAGTGTCGATCTCGGACCAGGGCAGTGAAGCGATCATGGCAGGCTCTCGTGGTTCGGCAATCGGTAATGGTGCGGCAGTGGTCGGGTCGATGCAAAGCGTTCACGGTTGGTGCAAAAGCCGGGTTACCAGGCTGCGTGAAAACGTAGCGAGCA
>NZ_JAMOHZ010000013.1 GCF_024448715.1 Stutzerimonas stutzeri | reverse complement strand
ATAACGGACCACCCAACCCCCACTGAGCAGACTGGTCACCATCGCACTGAGGTAGATCAGCGCGACGTAGACACCGACCAGCGCGACCGGCCCGGCCAGGTCGCGAGCCGCGGCCGGTGCCAGCACCGGCACGGTGAACGAGGCCATCGAGGCGAGCGCCTGGATCGCCAGCGTCACCACCAGCGGGAGAAAGCCTCCGCCCATCAGGCCTCTCCCTGAGCGAGAACGAGGTAGCGCGATTGTCCACCGGACAGCACGGAAGGCAGACCCTGTCTCATATCTTTTGGACTCCTAACACCAGACCTGGCGTCATCTGGGTGCTTACCCTAACGCTGCATCGAGAAAAACCATCACGCACAGGCCGGACATCAGGGAGAGTCCGGGGCGGCCCTTGCCGCCGCGCCCACAGGTCTCTGGGATGATGTTATTGCACACCACGAACAACATGGCGCCAGCGGCGAACCCCAGGCTAAGGGGAAAAGAAATCGCGAAACCGGACGTAACGGCAAGGCCGAACATCGCCCCGACGGGCTCCATCACCCCGGTGGCAGCAGCGACCAGGCAGGAGACAGGAATGGAAAGACCAATCGCACGAAGTGCCATGGCGACAGCCAAGCCTTCGGGTACATCCTGAATAGCGATCGCCGTAGCGAGCGACACACCGAGCTCCGGATCACCGCCAAATCCCACACCTACCGCCATGCCCTCAGGAAAGTTGTGAATCGCTATCGCCATGACGAACAGCCATACCCGGCTAGCACCTGCTAGCCCGGCGCCCGTTCCATAAGACAATGCGAACACCTGATCGTGAGGGAGGAATCGGTCCAAGCAACTGATCAGCGTGGCACCCAGCGCCAAGCCGAGCACTACCGTGCCTGCCGCCATGAATTTGTTCTCGAGAATCGAATTGGCCGCATCGAATCCGGGCAATATAAGAGACAGAAAACTGGCCGCCAGCATCATTCCAGATGCGAAGCTGAGCATGTTTGATTGGATTTCGTCGCTCAACCTCCGCAATGTTATTGCAAACGTGGCGCCCAGCGCCGTGGCGACGAACCCGGCGCCACCGCCAATGAATGCGTAGCGCGCCGCATCGGGTTCGTGTCCATTCGCTACGAATCCAGCCATGACCATCACTAACCCAGCGATGCTAATAAGCGCCGCCAGCAGGCAGAGGAAAACCAGTCTGTTAAGACTCGCTTTGTTGGTAAAGGTAGCCAGCAGCGCACCACATGGATTCTTTTGAAACATGACTCGGCCTTAGCTACTTTGCTTCGTGTAGGCGGCCCAAAACGCAGCGCGCCAATGCACGTTGATAAAAGTGTTCGCTGTTTTTACTGGTGAACAGAGCGCCGGCACGGACCTGAACAACGGGCTCGTGCCGGAGCGCGACTGAGCGGGATTCTTAGGTCGGGCGGCACACCTCTGCCAAGGGCACTGCTGCGTATGCAGCCGCGCCCCGGCCTACGTCAATCAACCCTTGATTTCGACACCTGCCATTTCCTCGACTACCAACGCGATGGCCGTGTGGTCCATGGCACCGCAGCCTTTAGCTACGCCGAATTTCCATAATTCGTACGCGGCTGAGGAGACGAATGTCGGTACCCCAGCCTGATGGGCCATATCCAAGGCAATACCAACGTCCTTGCACATCAGCCCGACGGTGAACCCAACGTCGAACTTGCGCGACATGACCTGTTGCGGGAATTTCATCTCGCTCGACACGCTCTTGCCGCTACCGACGTTGATCACGTCGAGCATTTTTTGCGCATCGACGCCCATCTTGACGCCCAGCGCCATGGCTTCTGAAGTGATGGCTAGCGTGGTTGCCGTGATGAGGTTGTTCAGCGCCTTGACGGTATGGCCGGCCCCCAGGTCGCCAACGTGAATCACGTGCTCGCCCACGTCCCGGAGAATGGCATCGGCATCGGCCAGTACAGCGGCATTACCACCCACCATGATGGTCAACTGGCCAGTTTCAGCCTTTTTAACCCCGCCGCTGACAGGGGCATCGAGCATATGAATACCTTGCTTCGACAAAGCCTGGCCAACTTCAGTGGTGATCGCCGGAACCGAACTAGTCATGTCGATGAGTGTGCTGCCCTCGCGCATGCCAGCCGCCAGTCCCTGCTCGCCAAACACAACTTTTTTGACGATATCGCCGTTCGGGAGCACGGTAATGACGAACGGGTGCTCCGCGCCGAGAGTCTTCAGGCTTTGATAGCCCGTGGCGCCGAGTTCAGCGAACCGTGCGACGGCCGCGGCATCAGTGTCATAAATACCAACCTCATGCCCCTGTTCCATGAGCCGCTTGGCGACCCGCCCCCCCATGTTTCCCAGACCCACTACTGCGATTTTCAAAGTAAAACTCCCAGATCAAAAAGCCCGCACCGAGTTTGTCGCTCGACCAAGGTCTCGCACCCAAGCCGGCAACTAGAAGACCATTCGCTAGTTCAACAAGAGCGTCGTGATCGAGGGCACCATCGCTACCAGGCACAACACCAGGAGCATGATTCCGACGTAAGGCGCAGCGCCAGCAATGATTCTTTCGATGGATACGTCCCGAACAACGCCCTGAACCACAAAGAGGTTCAAACCCACCGGCGGCGTGATCAACGCCATTTCCATGTTGATGACCAGCAGTACGCCAAACCAGATCAGGTCCCAACCGAACGAATCGATGATCGGAACCAGGATGGGCGTGGTGATGACGATGATGGAAATCGTCTCCATGAAGCAGCCGAGAAACAGCAGGAACAACATGATTGCAGCCAGGACGATCCATGGGGCCACGTCCATGCTGGCGACGGCATTGGCGAGGATCGGCGCGACGGCCGTGGTGGTCATCACATAGCCGAACAGCATTGCGGCTGCGACGATCATCAGCACCATCGCGCTGCTACGTGCCGACTCGAGCAGAATCTTGACCAGCGTCTTGCCATCGATTTCGCGGTAAAGCAGACCGGCTAACAGCAGGCTGGTGATCGCCCCCAGTGCCGCCGCCTCGGTGGGCGTGGCGATTCCCTGGTAAATGGAGCCCAGGATGATCCAGATGAGCAACGCCATCGGTAACAAATCCAGCAAGGCGCGCAACCGCATTGTCAGCGTGACCTTCCGAACATTGGCGGTAGGGTCGACCACTTTCAGATTCCCACGGCGCCAGTCGAGCCACACCTGATAGCCGATGAAGGACGCGGCCATGATCAGGCCCGGCACGATGCATGCGATGAACAACTTGTTGATCGATTGTTCGGAAATGATTCCGTAGATGATTAGCGGAATGCTCGGCGGGATCAGAATGCCCAGGGTCCCGCCGGCGGCAACGGCGCCGCAGGAGTCGTTGTCGCTATATCCCAGGCGCCGCATCTCCTTGATTGACAGCCCCCCGATGGCACCAGCGGTAGCAACGCTTGAGCCCGACACGGCCGCCATGATGGTTGAGGCGAGTGTCGTCGCGACCAATAGCGCACCTGGCACGCCGTGCATCAGGATTGCCAAAGCGTTATATAGGCGTCCGCCCATCCCCGAAGCGGAAATAATTGCGCCCATCAGAATAAACAGGGGCACGGCCGTCAGCGCAAACTCCATCACGCTGCTATTGAGGGTTGGGGCCACCAGACTGAAAGCCGAAATTCCGCCTTCTAATATGAACAAGGAGCCAAGGGCGACCGTTAACAGAGAAAACGCAACCGGAATACCGATCGATAAAAGCAACAACAATGCACCGAACATTGCTGCGCCAATCCAAATTTCTACGGGCATTGTAGTTATCTCATGAAATTAAGATTAGTTCTGTCCGCTCGGCGCGAGCCAGCAGCGAAAAGTATTGCGCAACTGAACAGCCAATAGCAGAAGCATCCCTATGGGAAGCGAACTGAAGGGAATCCAGAGAGGCACGGTAAACATACCGGCAGATTGTTCGCCCGAAACCCATATTTCGAGCCACTGTTCGCAGCCGAGCCATAAGAGCAGCCCGACCACCAACACGACAATGACATTCGACACCGACAGTGCCAAGCCGCGAAGTTTCGGGGGCAAGCGGGTCGTTACAATATCTACTCCCACATGCGCGCCTTCCCGCTGCGCGTACGCGGCACCGACGAAGGTGATAAAAGCGACAATATAGGTATTTACGTCGGTAACCCAATTAGTTGTCGCACCGAACACACTGCGCGCAACCACATCGTAAGTAACCGAGATACCGATAAAAAAAGCCGCAATTCCGGCAACTATGCCACTCAACATGATTAGGCCATCGAAGCATTTAACTTTACTGGACATTCTTTCGCTCCTAACTTCAACGGACCGGTGCGGCGAGCCGTGCCGGTCCGTAGACGGGTCGTTTCAGTGCTGTCCTGAAATTGCCTTTTCCAGAAGCGCCGCTCCGCCAGGAACTCCTTCTTTAAAAGCAGCGAAAGCATGGGTGGCAAAAAGATCGTGCCATTTATCCCAGTCGCCTTCGGTCAGCTTTTCCACAGCAACGCCGTTGGCAGCAAACTCGTGCGCGACGCGCTTGTCCTCTGCCATAGCACCTTCGAGCGCTTTCGCTTCAACACTCTTACCCGCCTCGGCGAGTATCTTCTGCTGTTCTGGGCTGAGCTCCTTCCAGGTTTTCATGCTGATGGCGATCGGCTCGATCGTGAAATAGACCGAATAATCTTCAGGCGACACGTAATGCTCGGATACTTCGTACACCCGATACGCACCCAGCGAACTCGAGGAAGTCAATAAACCGTCGAGCAATCCGCTCTGCATGGCTCCATAAGTTTCCGAGGACGGCATTGTCGATGTGCTCGCGCCAGCTTTTACGAGCGCACCCTCCATGTACTTACCCGCAGCACGGACTTTCTGGTTCTGCAGATCCGCAGGAACACGAATAGGGCCATCGGTCGAGGCAAAACCCCCTGCGATCTGAATCCAAGCAAGTGTCTTGAAGCCGTAGTCATTGGCCTTCGCTTCCAGCTCTTTCCAGGCCTCGGTACTTTTGAAATCGAAGACTTCGTTGTGGCTTTTCCAAAGACCCGGTAGCAACACAAGGTTCATCTCGGGAATGGCCCCAGCGGAATATATATACGGATAGATTGCCAGGTCGATGGCCCCGGATTTCAAGGCTGTATGTGTATCAGCCGCTTTGACGATGGACTGAGCGGGGAAGAACCGTATTTTAATATCTCCGCCGCTGCGCTTTTCAACTTCTTCAGCGAACTGCACCCCCGCTGCAACGACATAGTCTTTTTCATTTTGAGGCCACTGATGCGCCAACTTCAGCGTCATGGACTCTGCATATGCGAGACCCGTGGACAACGACAATGCAACACCAAGGCAAGCTATTTTTTTACGGAGCATTTGCTGTTCCTCTATTTTTTATATTTGTTTTATTTACACGAACTGTTCAAATCGAACTTATTGGCTCTATCACCGGTTGCTGCTCGGCATATAAACACGTGCCGGGCGAACTCTTTCACATCGTCAGGCTTGAGATACGGGAAGTTTGATCATTAACCCATCCATCTCTTCACCCACGACGAGCTGGCAAGTCAGGCGAGATCCATCTGACCGTTGATATGCAAAGTCGAGCATGTCCAACTCCATCGAGTCGGCTGGTTCAAGTCTTTCTTGCCATGCCTCGTCGACATATCCATGGCACGTCGCGCATGAACAGGAACCTCCGCAATCGGCATCAATGCCTTTCACGCCGTTCTGCACAGCAGCTTCCATCACGGTTTGGCCAATCCGGGCACCTACCTGCTTCTCGGTACCGTCTGGCTCAATGAAAATAATCGTAGGCACATCAGATCTCCTGCGTTGTATTCGTACGTGTTGGGACGAACTCTGGTATGGCGCTCAGCTCGACCGACGGGTCCGCCAGAGCATCAAAACTTGGGTTGAAGCCAGCCGTTAACCAGCGCTTCGCGGTCATAAAGGCTTTCGGATCGTTAATCGCGTCGACTGCGAGGAAGCGGTCGTCATCGAAATACCAAACCGAAAGGCCTGAGCGGGGCGCCTCTCTCACCGCGACGCGGTTGTAGCCAAGGTGCAGGCCGGCGATCTGCAGTTTGGTGGCGTACTGATCGGACCAGAACCACGGAATCGGCAGGTAGTGGGGCTCTTCGCCCAGCATCGAGCGCGCCACCACATCCGCCATATCCACGGCGTTCTGGATAGATTCGAGCCGCATGTGCACCCCCCGATACGGGAAGAAGGCGCAGTCGCCCGAAGCATAGATAGACGGATCGGAGGTACGCCCGCAGCTATCGACGACGATGCCGTTCACTACAACCAGCCCGGCGCGTTCTGCCAGTTCCGTGGCGGGGTTCACGCCGATGCCGGCGACGACCACATCGACGTCCATTTCTGAACCGTCGCTGAGACGCGCACGCACCGCCCGACCTTCGTGCTGCTCAAGACCATCGAGGCCGACGCCCTCTCGGATCACCACACCGTTTTGCAGATGCAGTGCATTGAAGTAGGACGCGGTCTCGACCGAGGCCACACGATTGAGAATCCGGTCGGCCTGTTCAATCAGGGTGACGTGCATGCCGAGGCTTCGCGCCACCGCCGCGGTCTCGAGTCCGATGTAGCCCCCACCGACCACCAACAGCTGGCGTCCTTTGCCGAACTCGTCGCGCAGCGCCCTGGCGTCGGCCAGTGTCCTGAGGGTGTAGACATTACGAGCATCGCCGCCTATCGAAGCCGGCAGGCGCCGTGCATTCGCACCAGTAGCCAGCGCAAGCCAGTCATAGCGCAGCGTCGTCCCGTCATCCAAGGTGACGCTTTTTGCCGTGCGATCTAGCGTCGTGATCCGACAGCCCAGCCGCAGCTCGATACGCTCACTCTCATAGAGTTGCTTGGGCTTCAGATAAAGCCCGTCGGCTTCCGCCAGGTTGGTCACGTATTTCTTCGACAACGGTGGGCGGTGATACGGAAGGTCAGGCTCTTCACCGATGAGGGTGATTTCCTCCTGGCATCCCAGCATCCGCAGCTTGAACGCCAGCGAAACGCCTGATTGTCCGGTGCCGACGATTATTATTCTCTTGGTCATGCTTCGGGATCCGTTTCGACTCAGCTTTATGGAGTACGACTAGCCGCGATTCACTGGCTGCCCTCCAAGTCATTCCGCCATTGGCGCCACGCTGGCGAACCATCGTGACCGCTCATGCTCGCCTCCCGAGCGGCGGATCTTCTCTAGCGCTCTTTCTTACAGGTTGCTCCGCAGCGAAGTCGTTTTGAAGCTAGTTTTGCCGACACCCGCATTCGCGCTGACCGAATGCGAGGCCCGACTTCGCAACGTGTGCAAGACGCCAAGGCTCTACAGCGACGCATGGGCGTACGGGCCGAGCATCACTCGAAACAATTCACTATGGTTTTGGTGGTGGTGAACTCATCCAGGGCGATGAAGCCTTTCTCGCGCCCGTAGCCACTTTTCTTTCGGCCGCCGAAGGGCAGCTCGACCCCACCGCCAGCGCCATAGCAGTTGATATACACCTGGCCCGCGACCACCGAGCGCGCCATGCGCTGCTGACGCGCACCGTTCTCGGTCCATACTGCGGCTACCAGACCGTATTCCGTCGCGTTGGCGAGCTCGATGGCGTCCGCCTCGTCTTCGAAAGGCATGGCTGCAAGCACCGGACCGAACACTTCGGCAGTAGCCAGCTCGTGGTCACGAGGGACAGGTCCGAACAGCATCGGCGGAACGAAGAATCCGCCCGGCTCGATGCCGTCGAGTTTGCCGGCTGCAAGCAACGGCAAACCGGATTCGTGGAGGCGGTGGATAAATGCCTGCACACGCTCGAACTGCGCACGGGTGATGATCGGACCGCAATCGGCACCGGAGTCCGGCATGCCGGCGCGAATACCCTCGAACCGCGCCGCAACACGCGACACCACCTCATCGTAGATTTCGCGCTGAATTAGCAAACGGGTACCTGCCGAACAGGTTTGCCCGGTGTTTTGTGCCAGGGCGCTGACAATAGCGGGCACCGCCTTGTCGAGATCGGCGTCGGCGAAAACGATTTGCGGGGACTTGCCGCCCAGTTCCAGCACACAGGGGACATGGTTAGCTGCGGTCGCCTGCTGCACGAGTGCGCCTACGCCAGGCGAGCCGGTAAAGGTGACCAGGTTGATGTCCGGGTGTCCGGTCAGGGCCGCGCCAGCCTCATGGCCAAATCCAGTGACAATATTGAGCGCACCGTCGGGCAGGCCTTCTTCCATCATCAACGTCGCGATGTAAAGCACCGACTGGCACGCCTCTTCGGACGGTTTCAGCACGATCGCATTGCCGGCCGCCAACGCTGGACAGGCCGTGCGACCGAACATCTGGGAAGGGTAATTCCAAGGGATGATGTGCCCGGTGACCCCAAGCGGTTCATGCACGACATTGACGGTATAACCGTTCAGGTACGGAATGACTTCGCCATGATGCTTGTCAGCCGCCGCGCCGTAATATTCGAAGTAACGTGCCAGCACGACAACGTCTCGCTCCGCCAGATGCAGCGGCTTGCCGGTGTCGCGTGATTCGATTTGCGCGATTTCCTTGGCTTGCAGGAGTATCCGGTTGCCAATTCTGAGCAGCAGTCTCCCCCGCTCTGCTGCGGTGAACCGCCCCCAATTGGAATTCAGTGCCTGGCGCGCCGATTGGACTGCCGCGTTGACTTCCCACTCGCCGCCGCGACTTACCTGGGTGAAGACTTTTCCTGTTGACGGCTCGTCGACATCGATCAGGCGTTCGTCATGAGCGGCAAGCCATTGCCCGTTAATTAATATTGTTTTCATGGCACCCCTTGAGCTTGTAGTACAGAAAGCGAAACGTGCGCAATGCAAGATCAGGACAGCTACTCGCGCCCGTTTCGACTGGTCGAATTGCACGCGAGGCCCATTCGAACCACCGCTTGCTGTCCCACGTGCAGCCTGCGATAGCTAGGTCGCCCCGAAGGGTTTCACTCACGGCGTGCGCAGGACGCATCGTCCATCCCACGCTGCCTGTGCCGGTCGCATGAACGGTGAGTTCTCAATGAAGAGGGGGTGTTCAGATGCCCATTTCGTTGAACACTTCCTGCGCCGTACGGAAGCTGTCGATGGCGGCCGGCACACCGCAGTACACCGCGACTTGCAGGAAAACTTCGCGCAGTTCTTCTTTAGTCCAGCCGTTGTTGATGGCGCCGCGAACGTGCATCTTCAGTTCTTGCGTCCTGCCAAGCGCAGAGATCATGCCCAGGTTGAGCATCGAACGATCCTTGCGGCTGAGCCCAGGGCGGTTCCAAATTTCATCCCAGCAGTACTCTGTAACGAACTCCTGCATCGGCCAGTTGTAATCGGTCGCCTTGTTGACAGCCGCATCGACGTACGCGTCGCCTAATACATCACGGCGAGTTTGCAGCCCTTTTTTAAACTTCTCGGAAAATTTCTCTTCGTTCATCGTTTACCTCGATCTTTATATAAAGGCAGATTTGACGTTAACCCTGCTTGGGACAGGCGCGCTTGCTGGTGGGCACGATCGGTCATGTTTGATGCGCCATGGGCATATGGCGCAGGCCGTCGGAGGCATTCGGTTTGTTACACGTCAACGTAGACCTGCCCCTCCCTGACCGAAACCGGATAGATTTTGATTTTGCTGTCACTCACGCCAAACAGGCACTTTCCGGTCTCCAGGTCGAATTCCCAGCCGTGCCACGGGCACCTAACTACCTGGTTCTCCATTCCGTAGTTGAATTCGCCTGCGCACGCAGTAGGCAACATCGTGCCTTCGACCGTACCCCTCGCTAGAGGCGCTCGTTTGTGGGGGCAGAGATTCTTGACGGCGTAAACTTTATCGCCTCGCTTGAACACGCCGATTGGCCTTCCTTCAATGTCGACGATCAGTGCATCGGTATCTGGTATATCGTCCAGGTGACCTACATTGTGCTCCACGGGTTTTCTCCTTTAGCCGGCTTATACCGCGGCGTTCAATCCAAACAGTTCGGCTGCGTTGTCATAGAAGATGCGCTGCTTCATTGCTTGAGGCAGACGCTGGAAAGTTGTCTGGGGATAATCGGTGTCCCAATGCGGATAGTCGGTGCTGAAAAGAATGGTGCGCTCGGCATGCACCATTTCCAGAATCTGGATCAGGTACTCATCCTTCTCCGGCTCTTCAAGCGGCTGACTGGTGAAACGAACGTGATCGAGTACGTAGCGGCTCGGCTCGTATTCAAGCCACGGCACTTCACAGCGGAACTGTCTCCAGTTCTGGTCGACGCGCCAGAGCATGTGCGGGACCCAGCTGAAGCCGAATTCTGCTGCCAAGAACTTGAGTTTCGGGAAACGCACGAACACGCCCTCGAACAGCAGGCTGGCGATGTTGCCCATGGCGATCTGGGGGAAGCAGGAATGGCGCTCGATGTAAGTACTCGGCACCCCGCCAGCGAAAGCTACGCTTGTCTGAAACGCCCCTTCGGTACCGGTCGGGTGAATCAGGATAGGCAGGCCGAGTTCTTCGGCGGCCTCGTAAATGGGGTAATAGTGACGGTTCCCCATGAGCACATTGATCAGCGGCATATATACCGCGACGATGCCCTCCTCGCCGCCGATGCGCCGTATCTCCTTGGCCGCCTCGATCGGATCATGCACAGCAACGCACATCGCCAGGCGATAGCGCGAATCGACGTCGAGCCACTTGTCCCGGAAATAATCGTTAAAGGCACGAGCCAAGGTAACGGCCTCGCCGGTATTCGGTAGCGAGACCAGCTTGCCCGCCTGGATCGACGAAAGGATCGCGTATTCGATTCCGTGCGGATCCAAGTGATCCTCCCGCATGAAATACGGATCGGAACCGCCAGCACCACCGCTCGGCGGCGTGGCGTCTCGGCGAATCGACGTAGCACCAGCCAACGGCGGACGCAGAGGATGGTCCGGCAGGATCGCGCGCTTGCCTTCAAAGCGCTTTTGCCAGCTCTGGCTCATGTAAGGCTTAAGCCCTTCGATATCGCCATTTACCCAGGGGTGCACATCCGAATCGATGATTTTCATGCGGGGATTGCTCATTCCTCACCTCTCTCACAGTTCTTACTCGCATCGAACAAGGACACGATGTCCCGGAGCGAGTCGTCTTCACGTCAATGAATTCGTGTTGTTACACCTACGCAGCTTTCCCTATTGCCTTGGCCGCGTTTTCGTTCCGCAAACTGCGGGCGGACCCGCTCAGAAGCTGCGCGGCTCCAATGAATGTTCGGCCACGCACGGTAGAATCAGGTTGGTCGAGATCAGCACTACATTCGGCGGGAAACTCGGCGCAGAGGGCGCGCACGCCTTCGCGGATGGCGTTGAGTTCTTCGTTGTCATTCACGTCCATAACTTCTTGCTCAAGTCAGGCTTGGGAACAGCGGAATGGCTAGGGAAGCCTTGGCCTACCGCGTTGTTGTGGGGTGTACCTTGCAATCCCAATCGCATTCTGGGAATTTGTAATTACGGAGACCGGTGTTCGGCCGCGCAGAACGCGCTCAAGTGCGCCTGCCATCGGCGGGAGCAAAAACCCATCAACGCTCGGCCAGGAGAAACAGCGACATGCATTTTGAAATCGCCGATATGCGCCTCTTTATTCACGTAGCCGAATCACCCAGCCTGACGCAGGGTGCGCGTCGCGCCCACCTGTCGCCCGCCGCGACCAGCGCGAGGATAAAGGCGCTTGAAAATCAGCTCGGCACACGGTTGCTCTATCGCGATACCCGCGGGGTCACGTTGACGCCGGCGGGTACGAAGCTCTTGCAGCACGCCAGGCTGATCATGCGGCAGGTGGATTACGTTAAGGCTGAGTTCGCCGAGTACGGGACGGGCTCCTTCGGACACATACGCATCTTTGCCAACACAACGGCTGTGACGGAGTTTCTTCCGGAAGTGCTCGTCGGGTTTCTTACCCAACACCCAGGCGTCACCGTTGATCTTCAGGAGCGGTTATCGCGAGACATCGTCCGTGGGGTACTCGATGGATCGTCGGATCTAGGGTTCATTGCTGGCCCGGTGGAAGCCAGCGGATTGGAAGTTCTGCACTACAGCACGGACCGGCTGCTGCTGGCGCTGCCCAAAAATCACCCGCTGGCCAACGAATCCGAAGTCACCCTGAGTCAGACTCTCGCGTACCAACATATCGGTCTTCACGAAGGCAGTACGCTGTTCAGCTTTGTCAGCGCGCAGGTTGAGCGGCTCGGCGGCACCCTACCGCTACGTGTTCAAGTGTCCAGCTACGAGGCGATCTGCAGGATGATCGAAGCTGGCGTGGGCATTGGCATCATTCCCGAATCGGCCGCGGAGCGTCACCGCCGTACGATGGAACTGGTCACGGTGCACCTGAAGGAACCCTGGGCGATCCGGGAGCGCAGCATGCTGGTACGTGAGCTCGACGCCTTGCCCGGCTGCGTAAAGGAGCTGGTAGCGATGCTGCGAAAATCAAAAACGGCAGAGACTCCTCAGGGCTAGGAGAAAACCCGCACGGACGCGCGTGGCGGAGCGCCAGGAAGCCGAGGACGACCGCCACACCGACCAGGACAATGACGAAGCCAGCCGCAGTTTGTTGCCGTCGATGGTTGCACGCAGACAGGCCAGCCGTTGCAGGCGGCTCCATAAGCGTTCCGGGAACTCCAGAGATCGACGTGTTGGGGCCCTGCTGTCAGGACTCGACCTGGCTCCACTGCTTGTTCAGCCGCTTATCCGAGGTCGGCATCCTGGTCCCGAGTTGCTGCGCCCAGAGCGAGACGCGGTATTCCTCCAACATCCAGCGGTAGAGGGTCAGCTCAGGGTCGCGTTTGCCTTCCTGCTGGTGCTTTTTCGAGCGGGTTTGATAGTGCTCCCAGTACCCGGCCAGTTCGCCGGACCAGACCCGGTCACGCTGCAATTGCGCCCCGATTTTCTCAAAGCGTTGCTCGATGGCTTTGAGGTAGCGCGGATATTCCTTGAGCCATTCGGCAGGCGTCTCGCGGACGAAGCCGGGATAGACGAGGTTACCGAGCTGCGCCTTGATGTCGTTGAGCGCCACGGCTTGGGCCAGGTCGATCTTGCCTTTGAAGCGCTTCTGCAGGCCATGCCAGAGCTTGAGGATTTCCAGCACCTGCCGCGCAAGACGTTCGGCGTGCGGCGCCCAATCGCCACGCTTCCTTTCCGCAAGGGCGGCCAGTGCGGCGCCATCGCGGGGTAGTTGTGCTTCACCATCGAGAATACAGCTGTCGAGACTGGCGAGCAGGATGTCCTCGACCAACGCATCCACTTTGCCCATGTCGCGGTAGAGCAGCGCCATCTCGGTGAGGCCGGGGAGTTTGCTGCGCAGATATTTCGCCGGCTCGCTGAGTTGCTGCAACAACAGCCGCTGCAGGGCGCGGCGGTGTTGATAATCGGCTTCAGCCTGGGTTGGGAAGCGGCCTTCCTTGACTACCCCACCCTCTTCCACCAGAGCCGGATAGACCGTCATCGACAGCCCGGCCATCTTCGCCTGAGCCTTTTCAGCCACCTGAGCGAAGGCTTTGGCCTCGACTGGCTTCTGCTCAGTCTTTTGCTGCGGTGGCGCCAACGCAGCCTGGCTGGCCTCGGAAAAACGCGCGGTGAGCTCGGCCAAATCGCGACCTTCGCCGAGGAACTTACCGCGGGCGTCTACGACTTCAATGTTCATCTTCAGATGGCTGTCGAGCTGGTTCGCCGCCTCCCTCCACGCTTCTTCTGGCACGCGGGCGCCGGTCATGCGCAGCAGCTCGCGACCCAGCGCCTCGGGTAGCGAACCCTCTCCGAAGCTGACCTTCGAAAGCGCAGCCTTGACGAAATCCGGCACCGGCACGAAGTTCTTGCGGATTGCCTTGGGCAGGTTGCGCACCAACGCCACGGCCTTGGTTTCCAGGAGGCCGGGCACTAACCAATCGAGCCGTTCACTGCGCAGCTGCGGCAACAACGGAGCCGGCACGCGCAGGGTCACGCCATCACGCGGATGGTTGGGCTCGAAGTGGTATTCCAGCGGCAGTTGCAGTTCACCGATGCGCAACTGGTCCGGGTACTGCGCGCTGGTGACTTCACTGGCGTCGCGAGCGAGCACATCCTCGTCGCGCATGATCAGCAGTTGCGGATCCTTTGCACTCTCGCGCTTGTACCAACTCTCGAAGCTGGCCGTCTGATAGATGTCTTGCGGCACGCGCGCGTCGTAGTACGCAAACAGCGTGTCCTCGTCAGCGATGATGTCACGCCGACGGGCCTTGGCTTCCAGTTCGTCGAACAGTTCCAGCAGCTCGCGATTAGCAGTCAACGCCTTGGCGCGACTGTGCATCTCACCACGCACCAGGCCTTCGCGGATGAACAGTTCGCGCGTCGCCGGCGGATCGATGGGGCCGAAATGCACCGGGCGCCGCGCGACGATGATCATGCCGTACAGGGTGACCTGCTCGAACGCCACCACCTGGCCGCGCTTCTTCTCCCAGTGCGGCTCGAAGTGGTTGGTCTTGGTCAGGTGCTTGGCCAGTGGCTCGATCCAGTCCGGCTCGATCTTCGCCACCATGCGCGCAAACAGCTTGGTAGTCTCGACCAGTTCGGCGGCCATGATCCAGTTCGGCTTCTTACGGCCTATGACGCTCGACGGATGGACCCAGAAACGCCGCTGGCGCGCGCCGAGAAAGTCGCCATCCTCGGTCTTGTGGCCGACCTGGCTGAGCAAGCCGGAAAGGATCGCCTTATGCACCGCGGCGTAACTTTTGGCGCGCTGCGCGGCCTCGCTGGCTTCGGCCTGTTGCCGGACGATCGCGTTGACCTTGTTATCGGTAGTCAGCGCTGGTGTGGAATCAGTTGCGGCGGGCTCTTCGTAGGAGCGAGGGGCGCGCCTCAGCGCTTGCTCGCGAACCTTCGCGACCGGGCCCCGTTCGCTACGGTAATCGGAGTTGGCCTTTTGATCACCGCCCAACTTCAGCTCACGCACAATCAACGTCAGCTGCCGGTGGGCATCGCGCCACTCGCGCAGACGCAAATAGTTGAGGAAATTCTTCCGACACCAGGTGCGCAATGCGTTGGAACCCAGCGCCTGACGCTGCTCCTCGAAACCGCGCCAGAGGTTGATCAGCGCGGCGAAGTCCGAATCCGGGTCCTTCCACTGGGCATGAGCCTGGTCGGCGGGCTGTTGACGATCAGCCGGGCGTTCACGCACATCCTGCACCGACAGCGCACTGGCAACGATCAGCACCTCGGCCATGCTGCCCAGCTGCGCCGCTTCGAGCAGCATGCGGCCGAGTCGCGGGTCGATGGGCAGACGCGCCAGCTGGCGGCCCAGAGGCGTCAGCTGGTTCTCGCGATTGACCGCCGAGAGCTCCTGCAGCAGGTTGAAACCGTCGCTGATGGCCTTACCGTCCGGCGGCTCGATGAACGGAAAATCCTCGATCTGGCCGAGGCGCAGGTGCAGCATCTGCAAGATCACGGCGGCCAGGTTGGTGCGCAGGATTTCCGGATCGGTAAATTCCGGCCGAGAGAGAAAATCCTTCTCACGGTAGAGACGAATGCAAATGCCAGGTTCGACCCGCCCGCAACGGCCCTTGCGCTGATTGGCGCTGGCCTGGGACACGGCCTCGATAGGCAGCCGCTGAACCTTGGCGCGGTAGCTGTAGCGGCTGATCCGCGCGGTGCCGGAGTCGATTACATAACGGATGCCCGGCACGGTCAGTGAGGTTTCCGCAACGTTGGTCGCCAGCACGATCTTGCGCCCAGCGGCGGGGCGGAAGATCTTCTGCTGCTCGGCCGGCGTCAACCGCGCATACAGTGGCAACACCTCGGTAAAGCGCAGATTGGCCTTGCGCAGCACCTCGGCGGCGTCGCGGATCTCACGCTCACCGGGCAGGAACACCAGCACATCACCGGGTCGTTTGCCGATGTTCTTTTCATGGGCATCGATTTCGTCCAGCGCGGCGAGGATGCCTTGGTCCACGGTCAGGTCGTCTTCGACGCGGTTGCCGTCTTCATCGACTTCCGCCGACAGCGGCCGGTACCAGGTCTCGACTGGGAAGGTGCGACCGGACACTTCGACAATAGGCGCGCCGTTGAAATGCTCGGAAAATCGCTCCAGGTCGATGGTCGCCGAGGTGATGATCACCTTCAGATCGGGTCGGCGCGGCAGCAGCGTTTTCAGGTAGCCAAGCAGGAAGTCGATGTTGAGGCTGCGCTCGTGCGCCTCGTCGACGATGATGGTGTCGTATTTTTCCAAGAAACGGTCGTGCTGGGTCTCGGCCAGCAAAATACCGTCGGTCATCAATTTGATCAGCGAGCTTTCCTTGCTCTGATCTTCGAAACGCACTTGATAACCCACCAGCTCGCCAAGCGGGGTGCCGATTTCTTCGGCTACCCGTGTGGCAACGCTACGCGCGGCCAGTCGACGCGGTTGGGTATGGCCGATCAGCCCATGCACGCCACGGCCGAGCTCCAGGCAGATTTTCGGCAACTGAGTGGTCTTGCCCGAGCCCGTCTCACCCGCAATCACCAACACCTGATGTTTGCGTAGCGCGTCCTTGATTTCCTCGCGCTTGGCGGCAATCGGCAGCTGATCGTCATAACGCATCGCCGGCACGCTGTTGCGCCGCGCTTCAGCCTTTGCGACCGAGGCCCGGAAGCGTTCGAGCCACTGGACGAGACGATTATCTTCAATCGACGCATCGCCGGCTTTCTTGCGCAGGTCGTGCAACTGACGACGCAAGCGATGGCGGTCGGCGTACATCGCCTGGTCGAGGTTTTTCAGCAGGGTGTCGATAGCGGGCATTGCGTCGGTCATGGACAGCCGTAAGCGATTTCGTGAAGGGCGGATTGTCTCAGATTTACGATGGATCGGTGGCCCAGTGGTTACTGGGCTCCAGAATCATGGGGCCAACGAGAAACCGTTGATCGTCATAGTTCGAATGCGGCCTAGCTCATCGAGCTGGCGTTTTCTGATTGCGGAGATGCAACACACACAATCTTGCGACCCGCGTCGCCTCGAATTTAAACATTGAAACGCTTGCCGATCAGTGTGCAGTTCTGGCAATCCCCGGCTCATCGCCATCTTCATCCATTTCTACCCGATAGGCCATGCTACGGTTCCTGCCGCTACGCTTGGCGTGGTAGAGCGCGCTGTCGGCGCGCGCGAGTGCTTTGTCGAGCGAACTTTCGCCCTCGAAATACTCGGCGATCCCGATGCTGACTGTCGCCTTGAGCACGTGCTGGCCAGTTTTGACTTGCAAGGCCTGCACCATCTGCCGTGCGCGTTCTGCTGCCACTAACGCTTCGGTCGTATCAGCGTCGGGCAGGATCGCAACAAACTCCTCCCCGCCGAAGCGCACCAGAAAATCCGGTTGCCGCAACACGGATTGGCAAGCGGCGGCTACCGCTTTAAGCATTTCATCGCCGGCAGGATGCCCATAGTTGTCGTTGATTTTCTTGAAGAAATCTATGTCCAGCATCAGCACCGAAATGCAACGGTCGTGACGCTGGGCAGCGCTGACCATCTTTTCCGCAATCTCGGTGAAATAGCGCCGGTTGTAGCAGCCGGTCAGCGGATCGGAAATAGCCATCGTCTGTAAATGCTGGCTCAGCGCCTCCAGCTCGCGGTGCTTGGCTTCGAGCTGCGCGTGTGCCGCATCAGCTGCTGTTCGGGCCGCTTCTTTCTCCTTCATCCGGCGCCTCACCAGTCGCACGTACATCGCCAGAAGCAGCACGAACGCCGTGCCGCCGGCGGCAATGAACGCAGCAATTGCAGCTGTCTGCTCGGCCTGCGCCATAGACGAGTAGCTCGTGATAGTCCAATCGGCTTGCGGCAGCGAATGGCTGAGCATGAAATAACGGCGCGTCTCGCCACTGTCCGGCTCATTCGCGCGGACCACACGCGGATCGGACCACAACGGATCGGAGGTGAAGCGCACAGGCGACTTGAGCATCGTCGCGTACTGCCGCGTTTCGCGTAGCCGATGCAAGACGTCATCCGACAACGGCCGCGTGGTTCGGTACTTCCATTCCTTGTTCGTGCTCAGAAAGATGATGCCGCTGTCATCGGTGACCGCGATTTGGTCGGACTCCGCCAGCCAGCGCTGGTCCAGCGTGTCCAGATCCACCTTCACCGCGACCACGCCGATAATTGTCGTGCCGTCGCGTACCGCCGAGGCCAGAAAATAGCCGGGTATGCCAGTTACCGAACCGACGCCGTAGAAGCGGCCGACCTTACCCTCGCGCGCTTTCTGAAAATACGGGCGATAGGAGAAATCCTTGCCGTAGAAACTTTCAGGCGAGTCCCAGTTGCTGGCGGAGATCGTTAGCCCGTCGCGATTCATGACATACACAGCTGCGGCACCGGCCTTGGTGCTAGCGTTCTGCAGAATCAAATTGAGCGCGGCCTGGCTGCGCAAATCGTCGGGATGATTGAGCGCTTCGAATACGGCAGGATGTGAAGCCATCAGCTCGGGCAGGTACTCGAAACGCTCGACTGGGCTGAAGAAGGAAGCGCGGAAGACTTCGAGCCGATGGGAAGCGGCGTCGTCGAGAGCCCGTATTGCCAGCCACTGACCGGTCAGATAGCCGACGCTAATTGCAACGGCTATCAACGCAACGCAAATAAGCACAGTCAGGCGCGCGGGTCGGATTTTCAACTTGCTGGCCTTGGCCGGCACTGCGGAGAGCGTAAGCCCCGTTTCCCCCATATGCCTTCCTTAGTTGTATAGGAATAAGCATCGCGTTTGGGCTTGAGAAACTGCAAACGCTGTTCTTGTTTTGATTATGGGCGGCAGTATGGAGTGAAGCATTTGGTTCCGCAAGGAAGGGTCATACAGCCCAAGCGCTTGGGCGATGACGGTGCGGAGTTAGTCTTGCAGGCAGAAATTCGAACCGTATCCGTCACAGAGTGGAGCGAGTAAGCTCCCCCGTCAGAAAAGAAAAAGCCCCGCCGAAGCGGGGCTTTTTACGTATCGCGATCTTACTTTTTCCCAAGCTTGCGCAGCTCTTCGTCACGCAACTCACGCCGCAGGATCTTGCCGACGTTGGTGGTCGGCAGGCTTTCGCGGAATTCAACGGTCTTGGGCCGCTTGTAGCCTGTAACGTTGTCGTGCATGTGCTGCATGACTTGTTCCTTGGTCAGGCTTTCGCCGGGTTTGACCACCACGAACAGTTTGATCGCCTCACCCGACTTGTCGTCCGGCACACCAATCGCCGCGCATTGCAGTACGCCCGGAAGGGTTGCGAGCACGTCTTCCAGCTCGTTGGGATAAACGTTGAAGCCGGACACCAGAATCATGTCCTTCTTGCGATCGACGATGCGCATATAACCGTCGGCCTGAATGATGCCGATGTCGCCCGTCTTCAACCAACCGTCAGCGCTGAGAATCTCGTTAGTGGCTTCCTGACGCTGCCAGTAACCTTTCATTACCTGCGGACCTTTTACGCACAGCTCGCCGGTAGCGCCAATCGACAACTCGTTGCCTTCCTCATCGATGACCTTGCATTGCGTCGATGGCATCGGAATGCCGATGGTGCCGATCTGAATGCCTCCGAACGGGTTGACCGACACCACCGGGCTGGTTTCGGTCATACCGAAGCCTTCGCATATGGAGCAGCCAGTCACTTGCTGCCAGCGCTCGGCTGCCGCCAGTTGCAATGCCATGCCGCCGGAGAAAGTTGCTTTCAAGGACGAGAAGTCCAGCTTGCGGAAATCCTCGTTGTTGCACAGCGCAACGAACAGCGTGTTGAGCCCGACGAAGCCAGTGAAACGATGCTTGCTCAGGTCCTTGATGAAGGTCGGCAGGTCACGCGGATTGGTGATCAGCACGTTGTGGGCGCCGATCAGCATCATCGTCATGCAGTGAAAGGTGAATGCGTAGATGTGGTACAGCGGCAGCGGCGCGACCATGGTTTCACAACCATTGCCCAGCTCGGAGCCCATCAATGCGCGGCATTGCAGCATGTTGGCGACGATGTTGCGGTGGGTGAGCATTGCGCCCTTGGCCACGCCCGTGGTTCCGCCGGTGTATTGCAGTACGGCAGTGTCGTCGCCAGCCGGGTTGGCTTCGCGAGCCGCCTTGCCACGACCGAGCGCCATGGCATCGTTGAACTTGATCGCTTTGGGCAGGTTGTAAGCCGGGACCATCTTTTTCACATGCTTGACCACGGCATTGACCAGCATGCGTTTTACGGTCGGCAGCATATCGCCGACTTCGGTGATGACTACGTGGCGGATGCCGGTCTTCGGCAATACTTCCTCAGCCAGGTGGGCCATGTTGGCCAGGCAGACAAGTGCCTTGGCACCGGAGTCATTGAACTGGTGCTCCATTTCCCGCGCGGTGTAGAGCGGGTTGGTGTTGACCACGATCAGACCGGCACGCATGGCGCCAAATACGACAACGGGATACTGGAGCAGGTTAGGAAGCTGTACCGCGATGCGGTCGCCCGGCTGCAAATCGGTGTGCTGCTGGAGGTAGGCGGCGAATTCGCCGGATAGTGTGTACAGCTCACCGTAAGTCAGGGTCTTGCCGAGATTGCTGAAGGCCGGCTTGTCCGCGAAACGCTCGCACGATTGTTTGAGCACAGCCTGGATGTTCTGGTACTCATCGGGATTGATCTCGCTTTCGACCCCGACAGGATATTTATCCTTCCAGAAGTTATCGGTCATGAAGCCCCACTCCTAAGCGACAGCTTTACTGCAATTAGCAGCTGTTTTGTTGTGTTTTGTTAATTTTTGTACCGCAATTCCGGTCAAAAAGCGGTTGGAGGTTAGCAGTTTTGAAACTGGCCGAACAGTATCAAATCCCAGAGGAATAGGCACAAAGTGACCGACAGAAAGCTATCGGTCACACTGCAAAGCTGCCGGCGTCGCCAGCAGCGAGGGGTTACGCCTGGTCGCGGAGTTCTCTACGCAAGATCTTGCCGACCGGGGTCATCGGCAGCGAGTCACGGAAGACGAAATGCCGAGGCACTTTGTAGCCGGTGAAGTTCTCACGGCAGTAAGCCTGCAGCTCCTCGATGGTCAGGCTGGCGTCGCTGCGCACCACGAACAGCTTCACCGCCTCGCCGGACTTCTCGTCGGGCACGCCGATCGCGGCGCAAGCGGCAACCTTGGGGTGCGCCATGACCACGTCTTCGATTTCGTTGGGATAGACGTTGAAGCCAGAGACGATAATCAGGTCTTTCTTGCGATCGACGATGCGCACGAAGCCGTCTGGGTCAATTACAGCGATATCTCCAGTCTTCAACCAGCCGTCGGCGTCCAGCACTTCGGCAGTAGCCTCCGGGCGCTGCCAATAGCCCTTCATGACTTGCGGGCCCTTGATGCACAGCTCGCCGCGCTCACCTAGCGGAAGTTCCTGACTGTCATCGTCGATGATTTTCAGCGCAGTGCCTGGTACCGGCAGCCCGACGCTACCCAGGCGTGACTTGTCCCCATGAGGGTTGGCACAGGCCACCGGCGAGGTCTCGGTCAGCCCGTAGCCCTCGGTTACGGTGACACCGGTCAGGGTTTTCCAGCGCTCGGCCACGGCGGAAACCAGAGCAGTGCCGCCCGAGTTGGTGCCTTTGAGCGCAGAGAAATCGATCTTCTTGAATTCCGGGTGCGCCATGAGCGCGACGAACAACGTATTCAGCCCGAGAAAACCGGTGAACTGCCATTTCTGCAATTCCTTGACGAAGCCGTCGATGTCACGGGGATTGGTGATCAGCACGTTGTGGTTGCCAGTCACCATCATGCACATGCAGTTAACCGTGAAGGCATAGATGTGATACAGCGGCAGCGGCGCGATCATGATCTCCTGACCTTCCTTGATGAGGGTCTGGCCCTGTTCGTCCAACTGCTGCATGTTGGCACGGACCTGCTGCATGTTTGCCACAAGATTTCCATGAGTCAGCATCGCGCCTTTGGCCACTCCGGTGGTACCACCGGTGTATTGCAGCACCGCGATGTCATCGAGGCTGAGCGGCAACGGTTTGAGACTGTGGCGGCCGCCATCACGCAGTACATGCTTGAACGAGACCGCCTGCGGCAGGCTGTAGGCGGGCACCATCTTTTTCACATGCTTGACCGCAGCGTTAACCAACAGCCCCTTGACCGACGGCAGCATGTCACCGATCTGCGCCTCGATCAGCACCTCGATGCCCGTCTCCGGCAGCACTTCCTGCACCAACTTGCCGAAGGTATTGAGATAGACCAGCGCCCGCGCGCCGGAATCCTTGAACTGGTGACGCATTTCCCGCGCTGTATAGAGCGGGTTGGTATTGACCACGATCAGACCGGCACGCAGGGCGCCGAAAACGGCAATCGGATACTGCAACAGATTGGGCATCTGCACCGCGATACGATCGCCCGGCTGCAGGTCCGTATGATTCTGCAGCCATCCCGCAAAAGCGGCGGAGTAGCGCTCCAGGTCGGCATAGGTCAGCGTCACGCCCATATTGCTGAACGCAGGGCGATTTGCGTGGGTCTTGCAGGATCGCTCGAACACTTCCACTACCGAGCGGAAGCCGCCCATGTCCACGTCGTTGGGCACACCGGCGGGACGTTTGTCGTTCCAGAAATCAGGTTGCATTGTTATTGGCCTCTTTACCTGAGAGTGTCTGACCCACTCGCGGCGGGCTGTGGCGAACTTAACAGCTCCGCAATGCCGTGCAATAGCTCAGGCAGCGTAATCAATGATGTGAATCTCCACTCACGGCAGCAAAGCCGTTGGCAACCGGGACAACCGGCGCGCCGCCCTCTAGAATGCAGCCCCACAAAGCGGCTCGCCGTGCCGCGCCAATCATGATTTGCCGCTAATGCCATCGCGGCAGCGTCTATCATCAGTTCCCCCCGCACCTAGAGGTTTACGCATGAGCACGCTCAGCAACACCCCCTACTCCGCTCTGGAGGTTGGTCAGACTGCAAGCTTCGAAAAAACCGTCGAGGAGCGGGACATCCAACTGTTCGCCGCCATGTCGGGCGACCGCAACCCGGTCCATCTCGACGCCGAATTCGCTGCCGGCACGCCGTTCAAGGAGCGCATCGCCCACGGCATGTTCAGCGGCGCGCTGATCAGTGCGGCAGTGGCCTGCACCCTGCCAGGGCCGGGCACCATCTATTTGGGGCAGACGATGAAGTTCACCCGTCCGGTGAAGCTTGGCGACACCCTTACTGTGCGTTTGGAAATCCTCGAGAAGCTGCCGAAGAACCGCGTGCGTATCGCCACCCGCGTGTTCAACCAGAACGATGAGCAAGTGGTGGATGGCGAAGCCGAAGTCCTGGCGCCGCGTCGTGACGAGACCGTTGAATTGAAAGAGCTGCCACCGATCAGCTTCGGCTGAAAAGCTGAAGCGGTGCAGGACTGGTGTCCGCACCAGACCTGCTTCGCTTGGGCGCTTTCTTTCTCCGTAGCCAGCGCTATGGACGGGTGTCGGACCGTTACAGCTAGCAAAAGCAACATGCGCCGACACCGGCCAAGCCCGCCCCGCCAGGCACCGTCAAACGCATTGCGCTCGAATCAACAAGCGCTCAGTGTCAAAGGCCCGGCAGACTCGCGCTCCGATCAGGCCATCTTGAAGTGCCCGATCAGCCCGTGCAGATCGCGGGTCATGCTCACCACTTCCGTACTCACCTCCACGGTCTGGCTGGCTTCCAGCGCATTGGCTTCGCTCAGGCTCTTGATCGCCAACGTGTTGCGCTCAACGTTCTCCACCACGGCCGCCTGTTGCTCAGCCGCCGAGGCAATTTGAGTGTTGTGGTCGATGATCTGCCCCATGCTTTCGGTGATGCCTGCGAAGATCGCTGCGGTGCGGGTCACCTCCTCCACCGTCTCGGAAGCGTTGTGGTGGCTGGCCTGGATGATCCGCACGGCATCGCCGACCTGTTGTTGCAAGCGGCCGATGGTGGAATAGATCTCGCCGGTCAGTGCGTGAGATCGCTGCGCCAGGCTGCGAACCTCGTCTGCCACCACCGCAAACCCACGGCCCTGATCCCCGGCACGCGCCGCCTCGATGGCCGCGTTCAGCGCCAGCAAATTGGTCTGCTCGGCGATAGTCTTGATCACATCGACGGCCTTGGCGATCTCGCTGCTTTCTCGTTCGACCGATGTGATCGCGCCGAGCGACTGCTCCATTTCGCCGAAAAGCTGGTTGATTTGAACTACAGCGCGCTCGACTTGCACCTCCCCATCACGGCACTGCTCGCCAGCCCGGTTGGCTTTTTCCGCAGTGGTCAGCGAATTATTGCTGACCTCCTGCACGCTGCTCACCAGTTCACTGATGGCGCTGGCGATCAACTCGAGTTCGGCGGTCTGCCGGGCGATGGCCTGTTGGCCGCCGATCGCGCTACCGTTCAGGCGCTCAGCCTTGACCGTGGTGGAGGCGGAAAATCGCGCAACCTCGCTGATCAGATCTCGAATGCGACCTTGCATCCGATTGAAGTCATGAGCTAGCTCGCCGAGTTCGTCCCGCGCCAGGGTCTGCAGGTCGTGCCGTAGATCGCCCTCGGAAAGTTGCCGCGTGCCGTCGCCAATCACCTTAATTGCGCCACGCACCGACAGGTAGAAGCCAGCAAAGAGGTAAAGGGTGACCAACACCACCGCCAACAGCGCGACTGCCCAGGCTTTGAGACTGGCCCGCCCGCTCGCCAGGTGCTCGGCGATCTGCTGGTGGACCGTAGCAAACAAGCTGGCGGACGCATTGTCGAGCTGGCCGGCGGCCTCGTCGTAGCGGTCGAAGTCCTGCGCCCACAGCTGCACGTTGTCGCTGCCAAAGAAACGCGAACTCGTATAGGGTTCGGTAACCGCAGCATAGGTCTTCGCCAGGGTGTCCGACGCCGCGGTAATCTGCTCGGCAACCGGCCCCGCACCGGATTCGGTGGAGGCCATCGCTGCGATTTCGCTGCCAAGATTGACTACTGACGGCCGGGTTGCCGATTCGAGGTAGCCGTAGGCCTTCAGATAGGCACTGTACGCGCCGGCCTGGGCCAGTTTCTGGTAGAGCGGGAGGACGCGGTTGAACAGGCGATCCATTTCGCCGAACACCAGCGGGTCCTGATCCTGAACCAGATGCCCACGGGCCGCGATGGCTTTCATCGCCTCGACATGCCCGCGCACCGGCGTGCCGTGATGCATGAACAAGGTATCGACGGCGGTGCCTCGCTCGAATTTGGCTTGCTCAGCCAGGCCCGTAGGATGCGCCGCCTGTTCGCCAAACCCATGGCTGTCCAGCCAGCGGTTGAATTCGGAGGCTTGCGCCTCATAGCGCTTGTTCTGCTCGGCAATGGCCTCGACGACGTCGGGCTTGTCGCGCGCCTGACGTACAACCTGCAGCGCGGCGACGCGCAAGGCGGTCTGGTGTACCGCCAAGTAGCGCTCTATCGCCTCAAGCCCGAGCTGCTCCTGCTCGAGCGCACTGATTGAGCGGTACAGCCCGGACAGCTTGTCACTGGACAACCAACAGTACGGCAGCATGAACACCGCGAGAATAATGACGAACTTTTGGGCGTATCGCGCTCGCGACATCAGCGACAGGACAGGTGTGAAAAACGACATGACGACTCCTTTGCATGCCGACGACTGCAGGGAGGCCGGCGCTCCGTCGCGCGGCGGGGCCGCGCTTGTGAGGCTGCATTGCAACATCCCTGCCGGTGGATCGGGGTTTCGACTTTTTTCTGACCGACTGGCCAAGATGTTTACCGAAGAGTTACCTGACGCCCATGGTTGCTGGCATGGAGCCTCCATCCAGCAAAGAAATTGAATTGTCTATGGCCCTTTTCGTGTGGACCTGTGCGGCACGACACGCTCTGGAATAGGGCTTTCGGCCCGACTGCGCACCATAATGGGAAGTTTCGTTCCGCTTTCAGTTCTGATTGGCGGTAGCGATCTCGCAGCCGTTGCTGTGGTTGGCTTGGAAGGCAAGCCCCGCAGTTTACGGGCCAGGCGCAGCAATCGAAGATAAGGGAGAAGTCGGTGAACTGTGAGCGCTCGACCAGCGCCTTGGCGCAACAGTGCAAACCGCAAGTCTAGCCTGGCGCCACACGTGCTGGACTCCGCTCCGCCACGATAGCGCCGGGCTGAAGCAGAAAAGACGAAGGCAAACCGTAGCGCCCAATGGGCTGGCGGCGAAAAGAGCGTCCTAGGTCGCCCAAATGCCTTGCGTGCTCTGTGACACGGCAAACTCAACGCTTCTTTTGCGCGTCCTGCCAGATGAAGTATCTGTAACCACCGAGGAAGGCGACCATCAGCCCGACTGCACCTACGCCTGCAAGCACCACATTAATGTCGAACATCATTTCTGCCCCCGCTGTGTTGTGCTGTCTTATGGCTGTACGGTACCCGGTGGCGCCATACAAAAATTGACCGCGCCAATGGCCGCGCCCTGCTGAAAGACAGGCGTCGCGTTATATCTGGACGAAGAAAAGAGGGTGTGTGGCGGATCCCCAGGGATACGGCTCTGAGCCGCTAGTGGATCGTAGGAGCGAGCAACCCGCGCGAAGACGGGTCAGCGCTTCTTCGGCTTGTTCTTGGCCTTCTTTTTGGGCTTGGCCAAGGGCAGCGCCTCTTCGAAGGCCTGGCGCATTTCGGCGAGGCGCTTTTCCTTGATGTCGTGAATACGCTTTTCACGTTCGGCGCTGAAGTCGATCAGCTGTACGTCACTGCCCATAAAACTGCCTCACGAAAGAGTTGGCGAAACGTTAGGTTCAGACGCGGCTCGGTCACCTTGCGCGTCCGCGCAATCTGGTGCTGCCAATAATGCTGCGTCGTGCCGCGCATAACCAGCAACGAGCCGTGCTCCAATTCAAGGGAATGCCCTATCCGGTTGGTCCCCTTGCGCCGGAAATCGAAACGCCGGGTCGCACCGAGGTTGAGCGAGACAATCAGCGGCTCCGATCCCAGCTCCGGTTCGTCGTCGCTGTGCCAGCCCATGGCGTCCTGCCCATCGCGATAAAGGTTGAGCAATACGCCGTCCAACGGCTGTTCGACTTGTGTCTCTACACGCTCGCGGATCTCGTTCAACAGTAGCGTCCACGGCAGGGGTTCGTGGACCACCCCGGAATAGCGATAGCGTGCATTGGCGTCGCCGTACCAAGCGACTAACCTCGGCACGGCGAACTGCCGTCCGTAAAGCCTGATCTGTGGTTGCGTCCATGGCGTATCGGTCGACAGGCCATGCAGCCAGCGGCTGGCTAGTTCAGCATCGACCCACCGGGGCCAATACGCCAGGTCTGCCTGGGGCAGGTCGATGGTGGTGGGACTGCCATGGGCCAACATCAAACTTCGACATCCACCCACAGACCTTGACGCGGCAGCTCGCCGACGGCTTCTTGATCCTCTTCGGCAATTTCGCCTTCGGCCAGCTCCTCAGGGCTGTAACCGCGACGGCGCTGCCGCCTGCGTTGCTCGTCGCGCAGCATCTGCTCGGCTTCCTGCGGATGTCGGTGATCGAGCCCCACTGAGCTTTCATTGGCGCTCGACTGGACGGGGGCGACCGGCGCAATGTCGGGCCTTGGCTTGACCACATCTTGTTGCGCCGTAACCTGAACGGTGCCGGGCGGAATGACTGGCAGCATCTCTAATCCCTATCAAACAGTACCGAGATTAACCGGGGCCCGTTTTGCGGGCCTGTACCGATTGATCGGCTGAATTGCCGCCGACTTTAACAGCAACGCTACACTCCAAGCGTTATCCGGTCGGCATCTGTCGTCGCTCTCCGGGCAGTGTTCCGTTAACATAGCGGGCTTTTTTACAGCGGGAGGCAGGGCATGGCGCAGCAGTATCTACCGGGGCAACGCTGGATCAGCGATAGCGAAGCGGAACTCGGTCTAGGAACCATCCTGTTGCTCGACGGCCGGATGCTCACCGTGCTCTACCCGGCGACGGGTGAAACCCGCCAGTACGCCGCGCGCAGCGCCCCGCTGACACGCGTACGCTTCGTTCCAGGTGACGAAATCACGCATTTCGAAGGCTGGAAGATGACCGTGCGCGAGGTCGATGACGTCGACGGCCTGCTGGTCTATCACGGTTTGACCGCGCAGAACGAAGCCCGCACGCTGCCGGAAACCCAGCTATCGAACTTCATCCAGTTCCGCCTCGCCAGTGACCGCCTGTTCGCTGGCCAGATCGATCCGCTGAACTGGTTCAAGCTGCGCTACCACACCCTGGAAAATCAAAGCAAACAGCTGACCTCCTCGCTGTGGGGCCTGGGTGGCGTGCGTGCACAACCCATCGCGCACCAGCTGCATATTGCCCGTGAAGTCGCTGATCGCATCGCCCCGCGCGTGCTTTTGGCGGACGAAGTGGGCCTGGGCAAGACCATCGAAGCCGGCCTGGTGATCCATCGCCAACTGCTCTCCGGCCGCGCCAAGCGCGTGCTGATCCTCGTCCCGGAAAACCTGCAGCATCAGTGGCTGGTGGAAATGCGCCGCCGCTTCAATCTGCAGGTCGCGCTGTTCGATGACGAACGATTCATCGAAAGCGATGCCAGCAATCCCTTCGAAGACACCCAGCTCGCATTGGTTTCGCTTGAATGGTTGAAGGACGACGAGCGCGCTCAGGACGCCGCCTTCGCCGCCGGTTGGGATTTGCTGGTGGTGGATGAGGCGCATCACCTGGTCTGGCATCCCGAGAACGCCAGCCCCGAATACAAGCTGGTCGAGCAACTGGCCGAAGTCATCCCCGGCGTGCTGCTGTTAACCGCGACCCCTGAGCAACTGGGCCAGGAAAGCCATTTCGCCCGTCTGCGCCTGCTCGACCCCAACCGTTTCCATGATCTTGAAGCCTTCCGCGCCGAGAGTGCCAGTTACCAGCCGGTGGCCCAGGCGGTGCAGGAGCTGCTCGACGAGGGACGCCTGTCGCAGGAAGCGCATCAGACTATTCACGATTTCCTCGGCGCCGAAGGTGAAGCGCTGCTTGCCGCCGCCACCGATGGCGATATCGAAGCCAGCAGCCGCCTGATCCGCGAACTACTCGACCGCCACGGCACCGGACGCCTGCTGTTCCGCAACACCCGTGCCGCCGTGCGCGGTTTCCCGGAACGTCAGCTGCATCCTTATCCGCTGCCCTGCCCGGCCGAATATTTGGAATTGCCGCTGGGCGAGCACGCCGAGCTGTATCCGGAAGTCAGCTTCCAGAGCCAGCAGGAAGAACCCGCCGCCCAGAATCGCTGGTGGACTTTCGATCCGCGCGTCGACTGGCTGATCGACACGCTGAAGATGCTGAAGAAATTCAAGGTGTTGGTCATCTGTGCCCACGCCGAGACCGCACTGGATCTCGAAGACGCCCTGCGTGTGCGCTCCGGCATTCCGGCTACCGTGTTCCACGAAGGTATGAGCATCCTCGAGCGCGACCGCGCCGCCGCGTACTTTGCCGACGAGGAGTTCGGCGCACAAGTGCTGATCTGTTCCGAAATCGGCAGTGAAGGCCGAAATTTCCAGTTCGCTCACCATCTGGTGCTGTTCGATTTGCCGGCCCACCCCGACCTCCTGGAGCAGCGTATCGGTCGTCTCGACCGGATCGGCCAGGCGCACGTGATCCAGTTGCACGTGCCGTATCTGGAAACCAGCCCGCAGGAACGTCTGTTCAAGTGGTATCACGAAGCGCTAAACGCCTTCCTTAACACCTGCCCCACCGGCAACGCCCTGCAGCATCAGTTCGGCTCACGCCTGCTGAGCCAGCTGGAAGAAGGCGACGATGACGAGTTTCAAAAACTCATCGACGAAGCACGCGCCGAGCGCGAGCGCCTCGAAACCGAGCTGCATAGCGGCCGCGACCGCCTGCTGGAACTCAACTCCGGCGGTGGCGAACAGGGCAAGGCGCTGGTCGAAGCGATTGAAGAACAGGACGACCAGTTCGCCCTGCCGATCTACATGGAAGAGTTGTTCGACGCCTTCGGCATCGACAGCGAAGATCATTCCGAGAACGCGTTGATCCTGCGTCCCAGCGAGAAGATGCTCGACGCCAGCTTCCCGCTCGGCGACGACGAAGCGGTGACCATCACCTACGACCGCGAGCAGGCGCTGGCCCGGGAAGACATGCAATTCCTCACCTGGGAGCATCCCATGGTGCAGGGCGGCATGGACCTGGTGCTGTCCGGCTCCATGGGCAATACCGCCGTGGCGCTGATCAAGAATAAGGCGCTCAAACCCGGCACCGTGCTGCTGGAGTTGCTGTTCGTCAGCGAAGTGGTGGCGCCGCGTGCGTTGCAGCTCAACCGCTTTCTGCCGCCGCTGGCGCTGCGCTGCCTGCTCGACTCGAACGGCAACGACCTGGCACCGAAAGTGGCCTTCGAAACCCTTACCGATCAGCTGGAAAGCGTCCCGCGCGCCAGCGCCAACAAGTTCGTCCAGGCCCAGCGCGACGTGCTCGCCAAGCAGATCGCCGACGCTGAAGCCAAGGTTGCCCCGCGCCACACCGAGCGCGTCGCCGAAGCACAGCGCAAGCTGAAGGCGAGCCTCGACGAAGAGCTGGCGCGTCTGACCGCGCTGCAAGCGGTCAACCCCAGCGTGCGTGACAGCGAAATCGACGCCCTGCGCAAACAGCGTGAAGAAGGCCTGGCGATGCTGGAGAAAGCGGCGCTGCGCCTGGAGGCGATTCGCGTGCTGGTCGCGGGCTGACTTACCGCTGCATTGAAAAGGCCGGCTGCGAGCGATCGCAGCCGGCCTTTTCGTTTGCCGGATGTATTTAGCGTCGCGCCACGGCCAGTAGTTGCCGTGCCTTGCGCTGATCATCCTCATCCAGCTCTGCCAACAGTTCCGGTTTGCCAGCGATCAACAACGCCAGCGGCGCGCCGTCGCGATAGAGGATGCGATTGCCCGCCACCGCGGGTACGCGTTCACCGGGTAGCAGGGTGCCGAGCTGATTCAACGGATCGACCGCCGAGACCGCGATCATTTCGCCCTCCAGCGGTCGCTTGCGTACTTCACGCAGCAGGCCCACCGCCTCCGGCAGGGCGAACTGCTCGCCCGCGACTCCCGCGACGAAGCGTCCACCGCGAATCTCGCCACGCGCTTCGAGCCGGTGGTAGACACGCAGCAAGTCGCGCCAGGGCGGCAGCCAGTCGGCTTCCCGATCCAGCAGCCGCCAGAACACCACGCCGTATCGGCGCAGAAGCGTCATGGCAATGTGTTCCAACGCTTCAGGATCGAGCATCGGTCGGCGCGTGGGCGTTTCGGCGGGTGCCGATGCGCCTTTTCGCACCAAGGCCCAGCGACCTGCATCCGCCATACCACCAATGAAAGCGCCGCCGCGGCTCTGCCGAGTGCTACGTGACCGTTTCGCCGCGGGCGCCAACAACGCGCGCAGACCAGCGAAGCTATCAGCGTTGACCAGCCCGACCGCGACCAGCTCACCCAGGGCATCCTCCAGTTCGCTGCGTAACAGATGGGTGTCGTGCTGCAACTCATCGAAGAACAGCGCGCCCTGCCCCTGCAGCGTCTCGAATACCCGCTGCGCGCGCGATGAAAGCTCTGGCTGTGGCGCATCGCTCGCCAGCGCATACCAAGCCGCCAGATGCCGACGCGGCAGCAGGACGATCGGCGTGCCGCGCACCGGGCCGCTGCTGGCCTTGATGCGCCCCGCCAGACGCGTCCAGACGATGCGTCCGGACCGGCAGAGTTCGTCCAGCCAGGTGCCACCGTAGTCTTTCAAGCGGGCAGGCAGCAGGTCGCTTTCCCAGGCTCCGGCGGCGGCCTGGAAGCCCTCGAGTTGCTCGACTACCGTGCCGAGCGCATCGCGGCCTTGCATCCGCGTCGCCTCGGACAGGTGCTGCCAATCGAACAGAAACCGCATGAAATCTGCGCGCTCCACAGGTTCGATCTCGCGGCGCAGGCGCTTGACCGTATAGCGATGAATACGCGCTAGTAGATGTCGCTCGCACCACTCTTCCTCCGCCGCGCCCGGAGTGAAGCGTCCGCGCAACACGTAGCCCTCGGCTTCCAGACGCGTCAATGGCAACGCGACGGCCGAGGCTGGCAAGGCTAGAGGCCGTGCAATCAATGAAACAGGCAAGGGGCCGAAACCGGTCAGGCGCGCGCGCACCAGCTCGACCAAGGCGCCATCCTCGCCCAACTGCTGCTCGAAGCCGGGCAGCAGCGCAAGCACCGGTTCGCAACGAGCGTTGGGGTAGATCGACTGCAACAGGCTCAGACGCTCGACCGGCAACCAGAGCGCGCGATCCAGCGCGACTTGCATCCGTGTCGCTCGGCCGCCACGCGCCAGGTCAGCGAGCCAATCCGGCCACTTCGCCTGAGTCTGAGATTCGCTTTCGGCGATACAGCCGAGACCCATCAGCGCCTCGTGCAGCTCGTCCGCGCTGCGCGCCTGCGGCCAGGCTTCTTCGCTCACAGCCTCGATTGCCGCTGCGTCCAAAGCACCGAGATCGTCGCTGGACTCAGGGTCGGTCCAGCGACGATTGAGTACGGCCTGGGTGCGCCGCTCTTCCAGCGGAGCATCGTCAAGAAACGCATAGGGACGCGCGCCGAGCACTTCCATCGCCAGCGGCGAAGGCGCCGGTAGATCACGCGCCAGCAGCTCGACCTGGCCCGCCTCGATGCGCCGCAGCAGCGCCAGCCAACCCTCGCTGTCCATGGCCTCGTGCAGGCAGTCGTCCAGCGTCTGCGCCACCAGTGGATGCTCGGGAATCTCACGTTCGCCGACGATGTTTTCCAGGCAGGCGACCTGGTCGGGGAAGACGGTGGCGAGCAGGTCTTCACTCTTCATCCTTTGCAGCTGTGGCGCCACCTTGCGCCCACCGGCCATGCGCGGCAGCGCCAGGGCGGTGGTGGCGTTCCAGCGCCAGCGCACGCCGAACAGCGGTGCGTCGAGCAACGCCTGGATCAGCACTTGCTCGGCGCTGTTGGGATGCAGATAGCGCCAGACCTCTTCGAGGGGAAAGCTGTGACTGGTGGAAAGCGAAAAGATGATCGCATCCTCCGTCGCCGCCGCCTGCAGCTCGAAGTTGAAGGTGCGGCAGAAGCGCTTGCGCAGCGCCAGACCCCAGGCGCGATTGATTCGGCTGCCAAAGGGCGAGTGAATGACCAGCTGGGTGCCGCCTGATTCGTCGAAGAAGCGTTCCATGATCAGGCGGTTTTGCGTAGGTAGCGCGCTCAGAGCCGAGCGAGCGCGTGCCAGGTATTCGACGATCTGGCGGGCGGCCGCGTCAGGTAGACCAAGTGTGTTGGTAAGCCAGTCGATGGCGGGGGTCAGGTCGACCGTGCACACCTCCTCCCCCTCACCCCGGCCCTCTCCCCAAAGGGGCGAGGGAGACAAGCCTGTAGCCATCGAGCACAGCAACGCTTCGCTGCCTTCCGCTTTGGTAGAAGCGAGCTTGCTCGCGAATGCTGCAGCCTCGGCAGGGTCAGATTCGCGAGCAAGCTCGCTCCTACAGGGTCCCGCGTCGGCCAGGCGCTCATTGATCTCACCGCGCAACCTCGCCACGGCCGCCGACAGTTCATCGCTGCGTCCCGGCGCTTCGCCTAGCCAGAACGGAATATTCGGCGGCTGACCTTGCGCATCTTCCACCCGCACCCGTCCGGGCTCGATCTTGATGATGCGGTAGGAGGTGTTACCCAACTGAAACACGTCACCCGCCAGGCTCTCGACTGCAAAGTCCTCGTTCACGGTGCCGATGTTGAATCCCTGCGGTTCGAGCAACACGGCGTAATCGGCGTTATCCGCGATGGTGCCACCGGAGGTCAGCGCGGTCAGACGGCCACCGCGCCGACCACGCAGGCTGCGATTGACCAGGTCCCGGTGCAGGTATGCGCCACGTGCGCCGTGGCGGGTGGTGTAGCCCTCGGCGAGCATCGCCAGTAGCGCCTGATAATCCGCCTCGCTCAAATCGGTATAAGGCATGGCACGGCGAATCAACGCAAATAGCGCATCCTCCTGCCACTCGCGGCACGACACCTCGGCGACGATCTGTTGCGCCAGCACATCCAACGGCGCCGACGGGATGACCAAAGTATCCAGCTCACCACGGCGGACGCTGTCGAGCAGCGCGGCGCATTCGATCAGGTCATCGCGCGAGCTGGGAAACAAGCGGCCCTTGGATACACCGCCGACCTGGTGGCCAGCACGGCCGACGCGTTGCAGAAAAGCCGATATCGAGCGCGGCGAACCCAGCTGGCAGACCAGCTCGACGTCACCGATATCGATGCCCAACTCCAGCGAGGCGGTGGCCACCAGCACCCGCAATTCGCCGCGCTTGAGCCGCTGTTCGGCATCCAATCGCTGTTCACGAGCCAGGCTGCCGTGATGGGCCGCCACCACCCTGTTACCGAGGCGTTCGCTTAAATGTCTTGCGGCGCGCTCGGCCATCCGCCGCGTATTGACGAACACCAGCGTGGTCCGGTGTTCGCCAGCCAGAGCCGCCAATCGATCGTAGACCAGCTCCCAGACGTCGTTGCTCATCACCGCTTCCAGCGGAACCGGCGGCACTTCGAGCGCAAGATCGCGAGCGCGGCCATGACCGATATCCACCACCGCGCAGCTGCGATCCGGCCCGCCAACCAGAAACTCAGCGACCGCTTCGATAGGCTTCTGCGTTGCGGACAACCCGACGCGCACTAGCGGCCGTGCACAGAGCGATTCCAGCCGCTCAAGCGACAAGGCCAGATGACTGCCGCGCTTGTTGCCCGCGATGGCATGAATCTCGTCGACGATCACACTGCGCACGCCCGTCAGCATTTGCCGGCCGGACTCCGAGCCCAGCAGCACGTAAAGCGACTCCGGCGTCGTCACCAGGATATGCGGCACCCGCTTGCGCATCGCCACGCGCTCGGCCTGTGGGGTGTCGCCAGTGCGCACCGCCGTACGGATGTCTAACGCAGGAAGGCCGAGGCGCTGCAACTCGGCGCGAATGCCTTCCAGCGGCTGTTCCAGATTGACGTGGATGTCATTCGACAGTGCCTTGAGGGGCGAGACGTAGACGACCGAGGTTTCGTCTGTCAGGCCACCCTCAAGGCCATGTTGCACCAGCCGATCGATCGCGGCGAGAAAGGCTGTCAGCGTCTTGCCCGAGCCCGTGGGCGCGGCCACCAATGTCGACTGACCGGAACGGATCAAAGGCCACGCTCGGGCTTGGGCGGGTGTCGGCGCTGGAAAGCTGCGGCTGAACCAGCCAGCTACCGCTGGATGGAACGCGGCCAGCGCATCGTGAACAGGAGTTGGTTTCATGCGCCTGAATATGCTGCCGCTACGGCTCGGCTACAAGGGCTGGAAGCGCAATCCGTCGCCTGCAAGGAAACGGCCGCCCGCCGCGGCGGTCCACTTCAAACAGCCCGACGATGGAGAACGCCATGCGCAACCAACCATTGAACCTCGACGAGGCGATGCAACTCGTCACCGAAGCCTTTCTGCCGTGCGGCTGCGTCACCAGCGCCAACCCGGACGAGGACAGCTTCGGCTTCACCGTGATGTCGGGCAGCGGCGCAGAGATGTTGCGGGTGCCCAGCGTATCGCGCGATGAGTACACCAGTCCGCAGCGCCTCGGCGGTGTGATCGAGCAGGCGCGCCTGGACGTCGAGGACAAGGATCAGCGGCTTGAGCCTTGGACCATGCCAGCCATCACCGACGACACCGGAATCCCGGAAACCCCGCCGAACTATTGATTCTCCATCAACGAAGGACGAGTGACGATCATGACCGATCCTGTTCTGCTGATCACCGGTGCCTCCTCCGGAATCGGCGCAGCCACCGCCCGGCTCGCGGTCGAGGCCGGTTACCGCGTTGCGCTGGCCGCGCGATCGGTGCACAAGCTGACGCAGTTGGTGAAAGACCTAGGAGGGCCCGCGCGCGCCTTGGCTATCCGTTGCGATGTCAAGGAATATGCCGAGCAACAGGCCATGGTGCAGCAGGTCCTTGCGCATTTCGGCCAGCTCGATGCGGTTTATGCGAATGCCGGCATACCCGGCAGCGAAGGCGGCTTCAGCGGCGCTGATCCCGAGGTCTGGCGCGAGATGCTGCTGACCAACGTCTACGGCGTCGGTCTGACGCTGCGTTGCAGCATCGAGGCGCTCAAGGCAAGCCGTGGTCATCTGCTATTGACCGGCTCCGCTGCCGGCCGCTTCGTGATTCCCGGTTCGATGTACAGCGCCAGCAAGTGGGCGGTGACCGGCATGGGCTTGAGCGTACGCGAAGAACTGCGCGGCACCGGCGTGCGGGTCACGCTGATCGAGCCCGGCATGGTGGACACGCCGCTGTTCGACAAACCACCCACCTATGCCATGCAACCCGAGGACATTGGCCGGGCGGTGGTCTACGCGCTGTCGCAACCGCCGCATGTGGATGTCAACGAAATCCTGATTCGTCCGACCCCGCCAATTGAGCGTGAATAACCGGCTGGACGCACCGCGCCGAGTCCGCTGACGGAGCAACCCATCAATCCGCCGCGGCAGGCGTCTCGCAGACAAGCTCCGCCACGCTCGGCAGAAACTTTTGCGCTTCGCTTCGGGTCGCTATAGAGGCGGTTTCGGCCGTCCATGGCATCACATCCAGGAACGAACAAGGGGGACGCCCATGGGCAACCTGGCAGAACAGCCAAAACAGCAACCGGCGCTCGCCGAGCTGGATTATCTGCTGCAGCGCTTCCGACAGGTGCGTGCGACCAGCGAAGCGATCTGCGCACCGCTGCAGGTCGAGGATTACGTCGTCCAGAGCATGCCCGATGTCAGCCCACCGAAATGGCATCTGGCGCATGTCAGCTGGTTCTTCGAGGCGTTTCTGCTCAAGCCCTATCTCGCCGGCTACAAGCCGCTCGATGCGGCCTATGACCACCTGTTCAATTCCTACTACGAAACCCATAGCACGCCGTTTCCACGGACCCAGCGTGGACTGATCTCCCGGCCCGGTGTGGATGATGTCTACCGCTTCCGCCACTTCGTCGACCGCGCCATGGGCGAGCTGCTCGCCAATCCTCCACAGCAGCATGCCGCTGAAATACTGCGCCGGGTCGAGCTGGGCCTGCAGCATGAGCAGCAGCATCAGGAGCTGCTGTTGATGGACATCAAGCACATCCTGGCGCAGAACCCGCTGCACCCGGTCTACCGCACCGACCTCAAGCCAGCGCCAACGCTGCACAACGACCGCATCCGTTGGCACGACTACGCCGGTGGCGTGCACCATATCGGCCACGCCGGCATGGGTTTCGCCTTTGATTGCGAGACGCCGCGGCACCGGCAATTCATCGAAGATTTCCAACTGGCCGATCGCCTGGTCAGCAACCGCGAGTATCTGTCGTTCATTGCCGACGGCGGCTATGCGCGCAGCGAACTGTGGCTGTCGGACGGCTGGGGACAGATCCAGCAGTGCGGCTGGAACTCGCCGTTGTACTGGCAACGCCACGATGACGCTTGGCACGAGATGACCCTCGGCGGGCTGCAACAGCTCGATCTGGAAGCACCGGTCTGCCACATCAGCTTCTACGAAGCCGACGCCTACGCACGCTGGGCCGGCGCCCGACTGCCGAGCGAAGCTGAGTGGGAAGTCGCGGCTACCGACCAGCCTCTGCGCGGCAATTTCCTGGAAAGCGATTACCTGCAACCTGTCTCTACCAGCGCTCCTCACAAAGGACCGGCGCAGCTCTTCGGCGACGTCTGGGAGTGGACGGCAAGCGCCTACCGACCCTATCCCGGCTTCCGCCCGCTGGAGGGCAGCCTGGGTGAATACAACGGCAAGTTCATGTCCGGCCAGATGGTCTTGCGCGGCGGTTGTTGCGCCACGCCCGAACCCCACATCCGCGCCACCTACCGCAACTTTTTCCAGCCCGCCATGCGCTGGCAGTTCGCCGGGCTGCGCCTGGCCAGGGAGCTATGAAAGATGGCACTAGCCGTACATTTCCATGACCAGACGCAGCCGGCCCACGATAACTCCCTGCGCGACGAGGCGCTGGCGGGGTTCGCGGCATCGCCCAAGCATATTTCGCCGAAGTTTTTCTACGACCGGCGCGGTTCCGAGCTGTTCGAGCAGATCTGCCTGCAGCCGGAGTACTACGTGACTCGCACCGAAGAAAAGATTCTCGCCGAGGCGGCAAACGACATTCGCGAGATCGCCGGCCCGCAGACCGACCTGATCGAACTGGGCAGCGGCGCCAGCCGCAAGGTGCGCCTGCTGCTCGAAGGGCTGCGTCCGGTCAGCTATCTGGGCATCGATATTTCCGAGGATTTCCTGCTGACCAGCACCCAGCGCCTGGCCGCCGACTATCCCTGGCTGGAAGTTCACGCCGCCTGCGCTGATTTCTCCGACGAACTGAAGCTGCCGGACGATTTCACCATTCATCATCCGTTGGTGTTCTTTCCCGGTTCGAGCATCGGCAATTTCACGCCGCTGGAGGCGCGTAAGCTGCTCGGCCACCTGCACGAAATCCTCCCTCCCGGCGGCGGCGTGCTGATCGGCGTCGATCTGGTCAAGGACCGTAGCGTGCTCGAAGCGGCCTACAACGATCGTGCCCATGTCACGGCCGCATTCAACCTCAACCTGTTGCAGCGCATCCGCCAGGAACTGCACAGCGATATCGATCCGTCACGCTTCGCCCACCGGGCGTTTTTCAACGAACAGGATTCGCGCATCGAAATGCACCTGATCAGCCGCGAGGCGCAAGACGTGACCATCGAAGGCCAGCGCTTTCACTTCGATGTCGGCGAAAGCCTGCATACCGAGAATTCCTACAAGTACACGCTGGAATCGTTTGCCGATCTGGCCAGCAGCGCCGGATTCGACTGCAGCGGCCAGTGGACCGACTCCGGTGAACTGTTCAGCGTGCATTACTTGCAACGTCGACAATGAGGAAACCGCCCTTCATTAGCCTGGTTGGTTTGCTGCTCGTGCTGGGCAATGGCCCCGCCTTGGCTGACGACGCCCCGTTGCGGCTCAAGGATTTGCAGCGGTGCGGCAATCTTTTCGCGACTGACGAGTTGACCTTCTGTCTACGCAGCGAAGGACTCGCCAGCGGCGATATGAAGCTGATGCTGAGCGGCAAGCCGCTGCAGGTCACTAATCAAGAAGACGAACGCCTGCGCCTCACGTTGCGCAAGGATGAACACCAGAGCGGGCCGCTTTGGCTTGAGCAAGGCGAGCGCCGCAGCAACCCAGTCTGGCTGACGGTCAACGGTAGCCATGTGCTGGCGGCGGGCCCGGACGAAGTGGCGAAGAACATGGACGGGCTGACGACTTATCTGAACCTGATCAGCCTGATCATCGAGGAAAAGTACGACGGCTTGGACGAGGCGCGCCGCCTGGCCAAGAAATACGGCGCCGAAGTGGTCGGCGCCATCGCACCGCTCAATACCTATCAGCTGCGCCTCCCCGTCGAGAACCTGACCGAACGCGACGCCATGATCTTGCGCCTGGGCAACGAAGTGAGCGTGGACGCGGTGGTGGTCGAAGAGTCGGGCGCCGAGGAGCCGGTAGAACAGGATCAAGGCAAGAAACCGCGTAACAGCGAGTGGGTCGCCAATAGATTTCTCGATGCCGTGGACTACTACCGACATCGAATGCCATCCAGGAAAGCGCCGATCCAGACGCACCCGGTACGCATCGGCATCATCGAACGCAACGTCGACTTCGACTCGCCCGAGTTCTCCGACTATGTCGGCGACTGTGATCCGCAAGAGCCGCGGGCCTGCGTTTACGCCAGAGACGCCGAATCGCCAGCCGACCACGGCACCACTGTCACCGGCATCCTTGCCGCGCGTAGCGTGGAGCCCGGTGATAGCGGCTTTCTCAGCGCGCTGGAGCCGGCCAGCTCCGGCTTCGAGATAATCGTCGAGCGCAACTCCGATGCTGGTATTACCGCCAACGTCGCCGCCTCGGTGAATCTGGTCGAGGATGGCGTGCGGGTGCTGAACTGGAGCTGGGGCATCCATCGCGTCGGCACTCTGGATGTCGAGGGCGAAGAGGTCGATTCGCTGGTCCGCTCCGGTGTTGCCATGAGCGGCTATGAGGAATTGCTGGAAGAATTTTTCCTCTGGTTACGCCGCGAACATCCCGATGTGCTGGTGGTGAACTCAGCCGGCAATGGTTCGGCCCGCTCCGGCCAAGACGATTACCGCCTACCCTCCTCGTTCATTGCCGAACAGTTACTGGTGGTTGGCGGCCACCAACGCAACGACAAGCGCGACGTGCCCGTGGAGCATCCGGAATATGTCACCAAGCGGCCGTCATCGAATATCGATCTGCGCGTCGACATCACCGCCTCGGCTTGCACCCGAGCCGCAACGCTGGAGGCCGGTAAACGTGGCGACGTTCATTGCGGTACTTCCTACGCCACGCCGATGGTTACAGGCGTGGTCGGCGCGATGCTTTCGATCAACCCTCAGCTTGCGCCGGAGCAGGTGCGAGAGCTGCTGCGTCGCAGCGCCCTGACCATCGGCCGTGACAAGGATTTCGAACCTGTCGAGGCGGACGATCTGACTGCGCCGATATTGCCGTCTGAACGCAGCTACCAGCTGGACAATCAAGACATCGGACGCTCTGCCCGGCTGGATATGCGAAAGGCGCTGGAATTGACCACCAATAGCCTGAACCAGACGCGCTAATTCCGCTGTTTGCATCGACCCGGCTTTTTGCAAATATTGCCGCACCAACTTGGCGCCTCGCTGCAATTACCTGTCTGCAAACTTTACTGCAAACGCCTAAAGCTCCGCTTCGCTTACCGATTTCAGGTGGGCAACTGTGTGTACCTGAAACACTCTGCAATAAAATGCTCACTATTTTTGGCCCGTCGTTTTATTACTAAACAAACGAAACGACAGTTATTCGCCGTGCGCGCCAATTTCGCAGGATTTGAAATTTCATCACTAAATCAAAAGCTTAAATAAGTACGTTTAAGCCAGCATGGCGCCACTACGATGCTGGCAATATAGCACCAGATAATTAAAACAATGTTATGTGGCATTTTTACGGCGCCAAAAGAACTTCATTCTTTAACAATCAATCTATATAAAGCCTATCCACGCAGAACGAGCTATCCGGCCCCGCCGCTTGTGCTCTGTTGCGTGAGTTGGTTGCGTCGTTGGTCAGTGCTTCGTTCGTTGCATCACCCATGAATGCTTCCGCCACTTTTTAAAAGGCTCTTGCGGCCTTTTGTCGTATTAAGTTCCGGAGATATCTATGTCCCTCAAAGCAATTTCGGGTACGCCACGACTTGTATTAGGCGCAGCCTTGCTCACGGCAATGTTCGGATTCACGGCGATGGTTCAGGATGCAAGCGCAGCCACGTCCGCCTCGACGACCAACACCATACGAATCGCCGCCACGGCACAGGTCAACAACTTCACCAGTCCAGAGTGGAACAAAGGTGTCTGGCGCGCGTCGGCGGGCTTTTCCATTCCGGCGACCGCGGCCAGCAAGGCGGCTTTCAATAAAGGCGCGCAGGTGAGACTGGCGGACGGGCAGGTACGTACCGTCAAGGTCGTTTATTTTTCCGGCGCGCACATGAGCGTCATGCTCTCGGGCGGGACGCTCAACGCGTCGACCACCGGCTATCCGAAGACCGTGGCTGCGTTGGGCTCGGGCTCCGAGGCCATAACCAGCGAGCCAACTGTTTCTTCCACGGCGAGCGCTACAGCCCACAGCAGCGCGATCAACAACTACACCAACAGCGATTGGGTGAACGGCGTTTGGCGCAAGTCGGCCGGCTTCTCGCTACCCGCAAGCGCAGCCAACCGCTCGGCATTCAAACCCGGCGCATCGGTAAAACTGGCCGACGGACAGACTCGCAAAATCACAGCCGTGTACAGCTCCGGCAACAACATGAGCATCATGCTTTCGGGCGGCGCCCTCAGTGGCAAACTTGGCCATCCGAACAAGCTGTTCGCCACGACAAGCGCAGCAGTACCGAGCACTCCGGCGACGCCTAACACGCCAGTGGTAACGCCGTCGACCAGCGCGCCAGTAGCCAGTGAACCCCTGGTAACCGCGTTGAACTCGTTCAACGGTGCCGATTTCGTCAATGGTGTTTACACGCGTTCGCTCGGGATTTCGGTCAAGGGAAGCGCGGCCAACAAAGCGGCTTTCCACAAGGGCGCAAAGGTGCGATTCGCCGACGGGCAGGTCCGTACCGTGAAGCTCGTCTACCATTCTGGCGGCAACATGACCGTAATGCTCGATGGCGGCCCTATCGATGGCAAAGCGGTGGGTTATCCTCGAACGGTTTCGGTGAGCAGTACCGATTTCATCCAATCAAGTGCTAGCAACAGCACGGCGCCAGTCGCTAGCAGCGGCGCGTCACCGGCGAATCCGATCAACCTGGTGGGTGTCAATCTCGCCGGTGCAGAGTTCGGTGCGGATGTCGGCCTTCCTGGTCGCTATCAGATCCACTACATCTACCCGAGCGAAGCCGACTTCAAGCGCTACACCAGCCTTAATCTGAAGCTGGTGCGCCTGCCGTTTCGTTGGGAACGCATCCAGCCGAAACTCAATGGCGAGCTCAACGCCGCCGAGCTAGGCCGGCTGATGGCTACCCTCGATCACGCGAAGAAGCACAACATGCAGGTCATTCTGGACATGCATAACTACTACCGGTACTACGGCAAGCTAATCGCCTCTAAGGAGGTGCCGATCAGCGCCTTCGCCGATAGCTGGCGTCGCATTGCGCAGAAGGTCGCCAACCATCCGGCAGTGTACGGTTACGGCCTGATGAACGAACCGCACTCCACCAACGGCAAATGGCCCGCAGCCGCGCTCGCTGCCTCGCAGGCGATTCGAGATGTCGATCAGAAACGCTGGATATTCGTCGCCGGTGATCGTTGGTCGAGTGCGTTCCACTGGCCGTCTTATAACACCCGGCTCGCGACCGACCCCTGGATGCGCGACCCGAAAAACAACCTGGTGTACGAAGCCCATCTGTATCTCGACAAGGACTACTCGGGCACTTATGCGAGCCGGAGCGCCGTCTACGACCCAATGATCGGCGTTACTCGCGCCAAGCCTTTCGTCGAGTGGCTAAGCAGGAACAAACTACGTGGCTTTATCGGCGAGCATGGCGCGCCAGACTACTCACCATCAGCGATCGTGGCGACCGACAACCTGCTCAAATACCTCAACCAGCATTGCGTTCCGAGCACCTATTGGGCGGCAGGTCCTTGGTGGGGCAACTATGCGCTGTCGCTGGACGTCAAGAGCGGCAAGCCACGCCCACAACTGCCGATACTGCAGAAGCATGCGACGAACAAATCCTGTGGAACTATCGGTCCGCTGCAATAATTCTCGAACCAACGCCCCGCATCAGCGGGGCGGCTCCCTTCGAGCTTAGCCCGTCGCCACTCCATCGAAAACCTCGGGCACCAGCGCAGCCTCGCCCTTTTCATCCAGACGTTGGCGGAACGTTGTGTCGCCGCCTCCGCCTTCGAGCATGTTCAGCAGGCGCACGCCACGCTCGGTCAGAACGAAATTCTCGCCATTGCCGCCCTGCTCTTCCGGACGCGAGGCAATGAAGCCACCTTCGAAAAGAAGGCTTTCGTAGTTCTGCGCTTCAGCCTTGAGCGAGTCCAAATTCGGCATCGGTTGTCCGGCGTCTTCCATGGCGACAGCATGCTCATCGGCGTAATGCCGCGGCGTAAAGTGTTCGCTGCCAGGCTTTTGCACTTCCTGCAGCAAGCGCAGCATCAGATCCCAGTTATAGGTCATGTCATTCTCCCGTTGCACCGCTTCAGGATCAGGCTGTGTGAAACCTTCGCGCGCTGCGCTTTCACACCACCTGGGGACGGCGGCTCTTGTTATAGGGACCCTATCGGCAGTGGCATGGTTCGATCATCCAGCGCAACGGAAAAGGCTGAACTAAAGCGCTCCGACGACGATCCACCGAACAAGCCGTTAGAAGGAGCACACCATGAAATACCTGATGATTCCGTTTGTTGCCGTCTTGCTGGCAAGCCAGCCGGCGCTCGCCGAATGCACGACCGACCAGATCAACGAGAAGGCGAAGCAGCTTGCCGAACGGGTCAGTCAATTGACCGAAAGCAATCCCAAGCGCGCCGAGGAAATTAACGAGGAGTTGCGCGATATGGAGGTCAAGCAAACGGCCGAGCAGCTCGGCGACGAATGCCAAGCCTATGACAAGCGCTTGCAGCACGTGGAAGAGGCGGAGAAGGACGCCGATATCGCACCGGCGAAAAAGCGTTAAGTTTCTAGAGAGCCGGGCAACAGCAGCGCTACCCGGCTTGCAAGGTTATTCCGCGGCGGGCTTCTTGCGGCGCAACGGTGCCATTCCGTCCTGACTGACGACCTGTGATGGCGGCGCCTCGCGCTTGGCGTTCTTTGGTCGCTTGGCTGTTGGTTTTGAGCTTGGCTTGGCCTTCTTGTCGCCGGCTTTTTTCTTGTCTTCCTTTTTCTTCTTGGTGCCAGCCGCCTTGCCCGAGGCCTTGAGGTTCTTCGGCCCCATGTAACTGCCCTTCAAGCCCTTGATCACGCGATGCTCGAAACGCTGCTTGAGATAGCGCTCGATGCTCGACATCAGGTTCCAGTCGTTGTGGCAGATCAACGAGATCGCCAGGCCTTCAGCGCCAGCGCGACCGGTGCGGCCGATGCGATGTACATACTCGTCTCCCGAACGCGGCATGTCGAAGTTGATCACCAGATCCAGGCCTTCGATATCTAGCCCTCGGGCCGCCACATCGGTGGCCACCAGCACTTTGACGCCGCCTTCCTTGACCCGGTCGATGGCCAGCTTGCGGTCCTTCTGGTCCTTATCGCCGTGCAGGACGAAGGCCTTCACGCCCTCCGCGACCAGCCGCCCGTACAGGCGGTCGGCCTGCACCCGAGTGTTGGTGAAGATCACCGCTTTCTTGTACGTCTCGTTAGCCAACAGCCAGTTCACCAGCTTTTCTTTATGCTCGGTGTTTTCGGCCGTGATGATTTGCTGGCGAGTCCCCTCGTTCAGCTCACTGACGCGGTTGAGCTGCAAGTGCTGCGGATCGCGCAGTACGCTGGCGGCCATTTCGCGCAAAGCGGCGCCGCCGCTGGTGGCGGAAAATAGCAGGGTCTGCTGACGCTTGGCGCATTCGCCGACCAGACGCTGCACGTCTTCGGCAAAGCCCATGTCGAGCATGCGGTCGGCTTCGTCGAGGATGAGGATTTCCACATCCTTCAGAATCAGCGTGCCAGCGTTGAGGTGTTCGATCATCCGTCCCGGTGTGCCGATGAGAATGTCAGGCACCTTGCGCAGAATCGCCGCCTGGACCTTGAAATCCTCACCACCCGTGATCATCGCCGACTTGATAAAGGTGAACTGCGAGAAACGCTCGACTTCCTTGAGGGTCTGCTGCGCCAGCTCGCGAGTCGGCAACAGAATCAGCGCGCGCACGTCGGTGCGCACCACCGCATCGCCGATCAGTCGGTTGAGCATCGGCAGCACGAATGCCGCCGTCTTGCCGCTGCCGGTCTGCGCCGTTACCCGTAGGTCGCGCCCTTCCAGCGCGGGGGGAATGGCCGCCACCTGCACCGGCGTCGGCTCGACGAATTTGAGTTCGGCGACCGCCTTGAGCAGGCGTTCGTGCAGGGCGAATTGGTCAAACAAGGGCGACACCTCAGGTAAGTCGAAAAAACGTCGCATAGATTAACCCGTCCAGCCTATCGCGAGGCGGCTTTATGCGGCGCAACAGGCTGTCGTCGGCGAGGTTGAGGTGTCTCTGGCACAGCTAAGCGGCAGTGACTCGAGTTCGCGGCGATATGCGGTCGTGACCGAATTACTCCGGCTCGCAGGTCAGCTTGACGCGCAGACGGATCACATCGCGCTTGAACTTGGCGGTCAGCGGCTTGCGCTCGCCGGACGCCAGCGTAGTACGACGGGTGCGGGGTACTTCCGGCCCGTTGCGGAACACGGCAGTACACTCAACCGGGCGTTCGCCGAAGTTCTGCAGCAGCAGGCCGGCCATGTCGCGATCGATGGTTTCGGTGGTGGCCAGAACTTCAGCGCCGTTGAGCTCTTGTTCCAGTTCCACCGGGTAGCTGACGGCCAGGGCGCTCAGTGGGATGATGGCGAGCGACGCGAGCGCAGCGAAGCGGATTCTTTTCATTTTTATGCGGGCTCCTCGTAAAGGCGGATGCCAGCGTACCAGACAGACGTAACAGGAAAACAACGGAATGAAAGCGCCCCGCGTGACCCTTGATCAATGGCGAACCCTGCAGGCGGTAATCGATCACGGCGGCTTTGCCCAGGCGGCAGAAATGCTGCATCGCTCGCAGTCATCGGTCAGCTATACGGTTGCGCGCATGCAGGAGCAGTTGGGCGTGCCCTTGTTGCGCATCGATGGGCGCAAAGCAGTACTCACCGATGCTGGCGAAGTGCTGTTGCGCCGTTCACGGCAATTGGTGACCCAGGCCGGCCAACTGGAAGACCTGGCCTACCACATGGAGCAGGGCTGGGAAGCTGAGGTACGTCTGGTGGTGGACGCGGCCTATCCCAACGCCAAACTGATTCGCGCGCTGACCGAATTCATGCCCAAGAGTCGCGGCTGCCGGGTGCGCTTGCGTGAAGAAGTACTTTCCGGCGTCGAGGACGTGCTCAAGGATGGCACCGCCGATCTGGCCATCAGTGGCTTGGGTATCACCGGTTATCTGGGCGCGGAACTGAGTACCGTGGAGTTCGTCGCGGTGGCCCACGCCGAACATCCGTTGCATCAGCTGCAACGCAAGCTCAGCGTGCAGGATCTGCAGAATCAGATGCAGGTCGTGGTGCGCGATTCCGGCCAGCGCCAACCGCGCGACGCCGGCTGGCTGGGCGCCGAGCAACGCTGGACCGTCGGCAGTCTGGCCACCTCGGTCGGCTTCGTCAGCAGCGGGCTCGGCTTCGCCTGGCTGCCAAGACACATGATCGGCCGCGAGCTGGCAGAAGGCGCGCTCAAGCCGTTGCCATTAGTCCAAGGGAGCATTCGCCGCCCGTTGTTCTATCTCTACACTAACCCGAACAAGCCGCTCGGCCCGGCGACGCAGATTCTCATCGACCTGATCAGAACGTACGATGCGCTACCGTAGTCTGCTATCCATATCGTGTGAAAACGTAGCGAGCAACGGCTGAGGCGCGTTTAACGACCGAGCACAGTATTTCCACGCAGCCTGTATCGGCAGGCTGAACCAAGCTTCCATCCAAACCAGGAACACACCATGAAACGACTTGTACTTGCCGCCTGCTCATTGCTGCTGGCCGGCAACCTGCTCGCAGCGGAAAACCCACATGTGCTGCTGAACACCAGCATGGGCGAAATCGAAATCGAGCTGGAAGCGGAAAAAGCGCCGATCAGCGTGAAAAACTTCCTCAGCTACGTGGAAAGCGGTTTCTACGACGACACCGTCTTCCACCGCGTCATTCCGGGCTTCATGGTTCAGGGCGGCGGCTTCAGCGAAAACCTCGACCAAAAACCGACCCAGGAGCCAATCAAGAACGAGGCCGACAACGGCCTGCATAACGTACGCGGCACCCTGGCCATGGCCCGCACGCAAAACGTCGATTCGGCTACCAGCCAGTTCTTCATCAACCACCGCGACAATGACTTTCTCGACCATGGCGGCCGCGACTTCGGTTATGCGGTGTTCGGCAAAGTGGTGCGCGGCATGGACGTGGTCGACCAGATCGCCCAGGTGCCGACCGGCAACCGCAGCATGATGCAAAACGTCCCACTGACGCCGGTGAAAATCGTTTCCGCGAAGAAGCTGTAGCACCCACCGATGGACACAGCGCATGTGTCGTCCCGTGCGCTGTAATCGCTGCAACAGGATATCTAGCGAATGGCCGAACAGAACTATCTCAACACAGCCGAGGGCGAAGCGAAGCTGCTGCAGGATCTGCTGAGCGCCGAGCGCGCCGGTGCCAAGGTTGCGGGGGAAAGTCTGCAGGAATACAGCGATCCGGCGCAGCGGCGGTTGCTGGAGCAGATTCGTCAAGGCGAGATCGACAGCTGCAAGCTGGTGCTCAACTGCCTCGCTCATCTGGGCATCGAGCCGAACCGCGAAACCGGCGCGTTCTATGACAAAGCCATGGCCATCGAGTCACTGGACGAGCGTCTGCCCTTCGTCGACAAAGGCCAATTCTGGGTGATCCGCAAGCTGCGCGAATACCTGCCGGGCTGCGAAGACGCATTTATCCGCACCGAGCTGGAAAAGATGTTGAAGATTCATGAAGTGAACAGCCAGGCCGCCTGATTCCAGGCTGAGCCTTTTCGTGGCAGGACGTAGCGACGCAAGTCGCCGCCTCGCCCCAACAATACTGCCAGCGCGCCACCAATCTTGCAGGCTCTGAACGGCTTCAGCCGTAGCGCTTCTTCGCCTCGATGGCCAAACCGCTGCCGATGCTGCCGAAGCGGTTGCCTTCGACGTGGCGCGCCTGCGGCAGGAGCGCTGCAACACGCTGGCGCAGTGCCGGGATCGCGCTGGAACCCCCCGTGAAGAACACCGTGTCGATGTCCTCGTGCTTGAGCCCGGCACTGACCAGCAATTGACCGACGTTAACGCGGATGCGTTCGAGCAACGGCTCGATGGCCGTTTCGAATCCTTCGCGGCTCAGGTCTGCTTGCAGCCCGGTTTCGATACGCGCGAAATCGATCAGATATTGGTTCTGCTCGGTCAACTCGATCTTGCCTTGCTCCACTTGCATCGCCAGCCAGTGCCCGGCGCGTTGCTCGATGAGGCTGAACAAGCGGTCGATTCCGGTAGGATCGACAATGTCGTAGCGCATGCTCTGCAACGCGCGCAACGAAGCCGGTGCATAGACCGCATTGATCGTGTGCCAGGTGGCGAGATTGAGGTGCGTGCTGGTGGGCATCGGCGCATCGCTCTTCATCCGACTACCGTAGCCGAACAGCGGCATCACGCCCTGCAGGCTGAGCTGTTTGTCGAAATCGGTACCGCCGATGTGTACGCCCGAGGTGGCGAGAATGTCTTCCTGGCGATCGTCTATCTGGCGTCGCTCCGGCGACAGGCGCACCAGCGAGAAGTCCGAAGTACCGCCGCCGATATCGACGATCAGCACGCGCTCTTCCCGCTCGATGCGCGATTCGTAATCGAAGGCGGCAGCGATGGGCTCGTACTGGAACGAGACGTCCTTGAAGCCGATTTTCCTGGCTGCGGCAGCGAGGGTGTCGGCCGCTTCCTTGTCCGCCTGCGGATCGTCGTCGACGAAGAACACCGGGCGGCCCAACACCACTTCCTCGAACGAGCGCGAGGCCTGTTCTTCCGCACGCTGCTTCAACGTGCCGAGAAACAGCCCGAGAATGTCTTTGAACGGCATGGCGCTGCCCAGCACCGTTGTCTCGCTCTTCAGCAGTTTGGAACCCAGCAGGCTTTTGAGCGAGCGCATCAGCCGCCCCTCGTAGCCTTCCAGATACTCGGCTAGGGCCAGCCGGCCATACACGGGGCGGCGCTCCTCGACGTTGAAGAACACCACTGAAGGCAGGGTGTGCTGATCATCCTCAAGGGCAAGCAGCGGTTCGCTGGCGGGACGCCACCAACCAACGGTGGAATTGGAGGTACCGAAGTCGATGCCGCAAGCGCGGGCGGGAGACGGAGTGTGCATGTGCGGTCCGGACTGCCAAAAACGGCCGCGCAGTTTATGCGACCCTGCCGGCAAATGCTGGCCAATCGTCGCCTGGCTGAGTCGGAGATAGCGGACGCCGCTGCGGCGCCTGACCGGCGCGCAGCGGGCGTTCGGTGATTCAGGCCAGTGCGGCCTCGGCTTCGCTGGCGGACTGGCTCATGCCACTGGTCATGCGCTGCGAGTCGTGACAAAAAGTCCGCGAGGCTTGGAACAGGAAGACCATGGTCAGCAGCAGGGACGCCGGGATCAGATACATCGCCCCGTGCAGACCCTCGGCGCGGAAAGCCTCGGTCATCTCGGCAGCACCGGCTGCGAGCATCGCCGACTCGGCAAAGTGATCCGACAGCAGCCCCACCACCACGGTCCCCATGCCGCCACCGAGCAGGTACAGGCCAGCAAAGAACAGCGCCATGGCGGTAGCGCGAAGGCGCGGCTCGACCACGTCCTGGATCGCCGTGTAGACGCAGGTATAGAAGTTATAAGAGAACAGCCAGCCGATGCTGAACACCGCGACGAACACACCGACCTCAATGCGTCCTGCCAACAGCGCATAACCGGTGGCGAGTGTGGCGATGACCATGCTCGCTGCGGCGAAAATCAGCCGGCCGCGGGCGAAACGCTGATGGATCTTGTCAGCAACCCAGCCACCGAAGGTCAACCCGATCAGACCGGTAAGCCCGACGATCACGCCGGTGGCCACCGAGGCCTCGACCAGCGGCACGCCGTGGTAGCGCATCAGCAGCGGCACCATGAACGCGTTGCAGGCATAGGTCGCGAAGTTGAACGCCAGCCCGGCCAGCACCAGCCACCAGAAGGTACGAATCGCCAGCACCTTGCGGATCGGCTGTTCGACGCGTTCCTGGGAGACTTTGACCGTCTCCGCCGCGCCGCGCTGCGGCTCCCTGACGAAGAAGATGAACAGTGCCAGCACCAGTCCAGGCACCGCGGCGATGAAGAACGGTGCACGCCAGCTGCCAAAGTATTCGACCATCAAGCCGATGGTGAAAAATGCCAGTAGCAGCCCCAGCGGCAGGCCGAGCATGAAGATGCCCATCGCCCGCGCGCGCTTGTGCGCTGGGAACAGATCGCCGATCAGCGAATTCGCCGCTGGTGCATAGCTGGCCTCGCCGATACCGATGCCCATGCGCACCAGTAGAAAGCTCCAGAAATTCCAGGCGAAGCCGTTGACCGCCGTCAGCCCGCTCCAGGCGGTCAGTCCCCAGCCCATGATCTTGCGACGCGAGCCGGTATCGGCCATCCGCCCCAGCGGCACCCCGGCGATCGCGTAGATGATGGTGAAAGCGGTGCCGATCAGGCCCAACTGGAAGTCGTTGAGATTCCACTCCAGGCGGATCGGCTCGGCGATGATCGCCGGAATGGTGCGGTCGAAAAAATTGAACAGGTTAGCCAGAAACAGCAGAAACAGGACGCGCCAGGCGTTCGCGGCTTGGGTGGATGGCTGCATGACGTCGCTCTCGATTTATTGTTATACGCGGCCGTTTCCCCGACCGATTTTCGACGCTGACTCTAAAGTCCTGATGCACGTCTGTCTGTCACCATCACCCCCGCTTATGCCGGGCAATGCGGCGACTCAGCGATGCTGCCACTCCGCCAGCCAGCCCAGGCTCGCTGCGGTGCCCTGATCATCGGGCCGATACTCGGCAGACAGCCAGCCGTCGTAACCCACCGCCTGCAATGCCGAGATCAAAGGCTCGAACTCCACCGCTCCCGTACCAGGTGCGCCACGACCGGGGCAGTCGGCGAATTGCACGTGTCCGATGCGCGCCCCCAAAAAATGAATGCCAGCGACAATATCCAGTTGCTGCCGCGCCATGTGATACAGGTCCAGCTGCGCCTGGCAGTTGGGGTGGTCGACGCGCTCCAGCAAGGCCTGTAGATGCTCGGGGGTGTTGATCAGAAACCCAGGCATATCCAGCGGATTGATCGCCTCGCACACGACCCGAATACCGAGCAACGCAAAGGCCTCGGCGCTCCGGCGCAAATTGTTCGCCAACGTTTCCAGCGCCTGGTCGCGATCGATGCCGTCAGCCAGCCGACCCGGCAGCACGTTGATGCACATCGGTCGGGCCATGGCCGCGTAGGTCAGTGCTTCCTGCAGCGCGGCGTCGAACTCGTCCTGGCGCGCCGGCATCGCCGCCAGGCCGGGGCCTCCCTGTATGAAATCGCCCGCTGGCAGGTTGATCAGCACCAGCGGCAAACCGGCGCGCTCGAGCAACTCCTTGAGACGGATCGCCGGAAGCTCATAGGGAAACTGATTTTCCACGCCATCGAAACCGGCAGCTCGCGCCGCCATGATGCGCTCGCCGAGCGGTAACTCGCTGAACAGCATGGATAGGTTGGCGGCAATCTTCATTGGTCTTGCTCCCGGTACATCTGCACCAAAGTGGCTGGGTCCTGCTCGAGATGCCCTTGACTGCCATGCAGACGCATCAGCTGCGCGGCGAGCCCGGTCATCGGCGTGGCACTGCCTTCCTCGCGGGACAGCTGCACGGCGGTATCGAGATCTTTGAGCAAAGTACGAACGTGCCACTTAACCGGCTCGAATTCGCTGGCGGCCATCTGCGGCGCGAGAATCTGCAACGGCTTGGAGTCAGCAAAACCACCGGCCAGCGCCGGCGCGATCAGGCTGGCATCGACGCCGGAACGCTCGGCCAACGCCACGACTTCGGCAATCACCAGCGCATTGCAAGCCACGATCATCTGATTGCAGGCTTTGGTCACCTGGCCCGCGCCGATCTCACCCATGTGCGTCAGACGCTGGCCCAGCTGCATCAGGATCGGCCGCACCCGCTCGACGTCCTCGCCGCGCCCGCCTGCCATGATCGCCAAACTGCCCGCCTCGGCCCCCGCAGTGCCACCGGAAACAGGCGCGTCGACCCAGCGCATGCCGCTGCGTGATTCGAGCTCGGCGGCCATGGCACGAGTGGCGGCTGGTTCCAGACTGGAATGGTCCACTAGCACCTGCCCTGCTCGCGCGCCCTCGACGATGCCGTCGCTGCCGAATACCACTTCGCGCACCACCGTGGTATCCGCAAGACACAGCAGAACGATATCGGCTGCGGCGCAAAGCTCGGCGGGGCTACTCACCTGCCACGCACCGGCCTCAACGATCGGCGCGCATTTTTCCGGCGAGCGGTTCCATATCGTCAGCGGATAGCCGGCAGCAATCAGCCGGCGGCACATGCGCAGGCCCATCAGGCCGATGCCGGCAAAGGCGATGGAAGGCAGTTCGGACATGGTTTGGCTCCTGGAATGAGGGAACGTCGATTCTAGCGCCACGAAAGCCATCGCGCTGCTTGAGGCCATGCCACGGTGTCTCGCCGGAGCAGTTCGATTGCGACCGAGCAAGGCAAGTAAGCGCTGTGAATGGAGAGTGTCTGTTCAGCTTTTCCAGTTTCTGGGTACGAGCGATACCGCAAGGCCACTGAAATAGACGCTTATGCATCGAAGCGGTCAGCAAAGCCATGGAGGATTTTTAGCTACGAGCCTGCTTTTCGCACCCGTTGATAGGTTGCAGGTGAGGTGAGGTCAAAAGCGAGACGGACTGTCTCTGGCAGGTTAAATCGACCTAGTTTTACCGGAACGTTTGGCTGGCCGGCTTGGGCTTGGGTCGGGGCTAGATAAAAAAGCTTTGACTGTTTGTGGCCAGTTGAATCATTTCCTGCAGCGCATCGCGATGAAAGTAAGGTTCTGAACAACTAGGCTCCGTCAGATTTCACTGCGCAGCGCAGAATTTAAGCGAGAGCGCGTTTACGCAGCCCAGCTCGTAACAGCCGGGCCAACATCCGTTTCTGACTCGATAGCAGCCAGCCGGCTGCGGCAGCTTTTGGCCCAGAGTGTGTAAAAACGCTGCTAGCAGTGCTCTC
>NZ_JAMOHZ010000012.1 GCF_024448715.1 Stutzerimonas stutzeri | reverse complement strand
CCGTCTGAGTTCGCATGGCCGGCCAAGAGGGGTTTGACATGACCTGTAACGACCGCGGCATCATCTTCAACGCCACCTTGCGTGACAGCGAGCAGAGCCCTGGTGCCTCCAGGGTTTGCGAAGAAAAGCTGCGCATCGCCAAGACTCTTGAGCGCCTGAAAGTGCAGGTCGATGCCAACGCTCATCCACAGGTGGCCGGGGTTTGATTACTGAAAGCCGGCGTCGGGCATTTCTCGATGCCATGCAAATCACGACTTGGCTGCCTCGAACCGAGTTGCCGTTCGCCGCGCCGTCGCGGCCGGAGTTACTGCGACTAGTAAAACCCGAGTTTGCCCCGGTAGCCGCACCTGTGGGTCCCAGCGTTGCTGAACCTGCAACATCGCCCTCCACACCGCTCACGCCAGCAACTTTGCCTAAAACGGCTACCGATGCCGCTCGCCCCCGTATCGCCATGCCCGAGCCGAAGAAGGAGGCCAAAAAATCGGGCGATGCGGAAACCTCCGCAGCGGAGCAAAAGGTAGCCGTGCCGCCGCCACGCTTCGCCCTGCAATTGCTGCGTGCCGGCAATTGCCTGTTGCTGGTAGAGCTGCCTACAGGCGAGTCGTTCCAGCGCCGCGACCCCGCCTATTTGCTGCTCAAGGACCTGCTGCGCGCCGCCAAGTTGCCGGATACCCCGCAGCAAGTCGGTGATGGCGAGCCGATCCGCTGGCCACTACTACATCGCGGTAGCCTTGATCAGGGCGCCGAAGCCGCGCGTGATTACGTTCAGGGCGTTGTGACTGCGGAACTGGAAGAAATGGGCTGCGCCTGTCTCTGGCTGGTCGGCCTGCCAGCGCTGCGCTTTGCTGGCGAAGTGGAGACAGACGCCTATTACCGCGAGCTGCATATCGAAGGCATCGGTCACGCCCTGGCCATGCCGGGGCTTGAGCAGTTGATGGAACAGTCAAGCAGCAAGGCAGAGCTATGGAAGGCGATGCGCCGCAGCATGTCGCGCTGGGTTATTGGTTTATGAGTAGCGCTTCATGAGTGATGCAGTCAGTTTTCGTCCCATGACCGCGGCGGATATCGAGACAGTTCTGAAAATCGAATATGCAGCCTTCAGTCATCCTTGGACCCGAGGCATCTTCACTGATGCGCTGACCGCCTACGAATGCTGGGTGATGTTCGAAGGCAGCCAGCAGGTCGGCCACGGCGTTATTAACGTCATTCTTGACGAAGCGCACCTGCTTAACATTACCGTCAAGCCGCAGAGCCAGGGTCGCGGGCTCGGTTTACGGCTGCTCGAACACCTGATGCAACGGGCGCACGAACGCGGCGGGCGTGAGTGCTTTCTCGAAGTTCGCGCTAGCAATACCACAGCGTATCGACTTTACGAGCGTTACGGTTTCAATGAAGTTGGCCGTCGCCGCGCCTACTATCCTTCTGCCGACGGGCGCGAGGATGCGCTCGTAATGGCTTGCACTCTGCTGGATTGAACCGGTCGAGGCGAGGCGCGCTTCCAGGGTGATAGTCGGAGCACGCCTTGGAAGTAGGACGTTAAATCTCCAGCCTACGAGCGGCGGGTAGCTGCACGATTGAACGATGGGTTTCGCTCAGTTCAGCACCTCATGATCACTGTCCTATGGAAGTCGGCAAGCCATAGATGCAGTTATTGCCCCGGCGCCTTGTCCCGCCCCGAGTCTAACGGCGCATCTCCTTCAAGCTCGTTATCGTCCATCACGTCGTCGTTCTCGTGTAGCACCGCATCGCCGCCACCCAGGCCGGTATCCGGGTCGCCTTTGGCTGGGCCATCCCAGGGCTTGCCGTCCAAAGGGTCGTAGCGGGCTTGTTCCGCCTCGTCGAGATCCACGTCGGCCCCGATGTCATGCTCGGAAACGTTGCTCAAATCCTGATCGGCTGGGCCGCCATGGCCGCGTTCGTGGGGCCAACGCGCGCCGTCTTCTTGGATCAACGTTTCCGGCGCCAAATCATCCATGGTGGTCTGGCCGCCCGGGACTTCGCCAGTGCTCATGCCTGCTTCGGCCACCCGCTCGGGCGGGAACTCGTTCTCGACCTCTTCGGCCGGTACCTCATCACCGATACGGCCTTTACGGTCGTCGCGACGCTGGTCGAAATCGAGCTGCTCGATAGAGCCCATGCGGTCCTCGGTATCGTCGATTTCCGTCGAGGTATAGGACTTGTGATCGTTCATGACAACCTCCTGCGTGAACTACGGTCTTGCAGGTTGTGACCCAGTAGCGATGTGAAGATTCAGGCTGACCGCTGGCCGGTTCGGGCTTTATGAACCAAGCTGCTATGGGTGTCCTTGTTAGCCCCTAAGCGCTTGTGGTCATACAAAAAGCGCGAACCACCACCGTTGATCCGGAGTCTCAGGGAGCATGAGCAAACAAAACGACCGACCCGGGCTAGAGGTCCGGCACTGCGCTTTTTTCTTCGATGTCGACGGAACGCTGGCAGACATACAGCCTCGTCCTGAACTCGTTTTCATTCCCCCTCGTTCGCTGGCGGCGTTAGAGCGTCTGCACCTCAGCGAGATACCCGTAGCGGTCATTTCCGGTCGGCCGCTGAGCCAGCTAGACGATCTTCTCGCTCCACTGCGCCTTCCCGCTGCTGGCGTGCACGGCGCCGAGCGGCGTACGGCTGCGGGCGAAACGCTGCAACCGGCCCTCGACCGCAATATCTTCGACGCCATTCAGCATGAGCTCGCGCAGGCATGCGCCGAGCATCCTGGCCTGTTGCTGGAAAACAAGGGCGTCGCCTTCGCTCTGCATTTCCGCCTCGTTCCCGAACTGGAAGAGACAGCCCGCGCCCTAGCCGAAGCATTCGTTGGACGCTATGGCGACGTACTGGCTTTGCAGCCGGGCAAGTGCGTGTTTGAGTTGAAACCGCGTGGCGCGAACAAGGGCGAGGTGATTCGAACCTTCATGCAAGAGGCTCCGTTCAAAGGACGTATGCCGGTGTTCGTAGGGGATGACCTGACCGATGAAGCCGGCTTCAAGGTGGTAAATGAGCTGGGTGGGTTGACCATCAAAGTCGGCAGCGGGACGACCGAAGCGATGCAGCGTCTAGATTCCGTAGAAGCGGTAGGCGATTGGCTCGATGGTCTGCTCAGCGCTCTGTTCGAGCAGCCCGAACACCTAATAAAACCAGATCGAAGCGAGAACTGCCCATGAGCCGACTAGTAGTGGTTTCCAACCGAGTAGCGCCGATCAAGGCGGGGAAGGTCGCTGCTGGCGGGCTTGCAGTTGGTGTTTATGATGCGTTGCGCCAGGCCGGTGGGATCTGGTTTGGCTGGAGCGGCGACGTAAGCAGCACCCCGCACACTAACACCGAGACCGTTGGCAACATCACCTACGTTACGCTAGGGCTGACCAAGCAGGACTACGATCAATACTACCGCGGCTTCTCCAACGCCACGCTTTGGCCGATCTTTCATTACCGCATCGATCTGGCCCGCTACAACCGGCAAGAGTACGAAGGGTACAGACGGGTCAACGCCATGCTGGCGGAGAAGCTCAAGCCGTTGCTCAAGCCCGACGACATTATCTGGATCCACGACTACCACCTGATTCCCTTCGCTGAAGCCTGCCGTCAACTGGGTATCCGCAACCGCATCGGCTTCTTTCTGCATATCCCGTTTCCGCCGCCGGAAATCCTCACCGTTATCCCGCCGCACAACGAACTGCTAAAGACGCTCTGCTTCTACGACCTCATCGGCTTCCAGACCGAAACCGATCGTCTCGCCTTTCAGGACTACATGACCCGTGAAGTACGCGGCATCTTGGAGCCCGATGGAAGCCTGACAGCCTACGGGCAGAACTTCCGCGCCGGGGTCTATCCGATCGGCGTCGTCCCGGATGAAATTCAAGACCTCGCCGAATCCTACAAGGGTCGGCGCAAGCCCATGCGGCGTACTACCGATGTGGCGCGCAAGAAAATCATCAGTGTCGACCGCCTGGATTATTCCAAAGGTTTGGTGGAGCGGTTCAAGGCGTACGAGGCCTTTCTCGAGCGTTATCCAGAGCACCGTCGTGAGGTCGAATTCATCCAGATCGCGCCCACGTCCCGCTCCGATGTGAAGACCTACCAGCACATCCGTCAGCAACTGGAAAGCGCGGCGGGCCACATCAACGGCTGGCTTTCCGATCTTGACTGGACACCCCTGCATTACCTCAACAAGAGCCATGATCGACGCGTGCTGATGGGTCTGTTCCGCAATGCCGACATCGGTTTCGTCACGCCGTTGCGCGACGGCATGAACCTAGTCGCCAAGGAATACGTCGCCTCGCAGGACCCGGAAGACCCCGGCGTACTTGTGCTGTCGCGCTTCGCCGGCGCCGCGCGCGAGCTGACCTCGGCGCTGATCGTCAACCCCTACGACTGTATCGGCATGGCCGAAGCGCTCGACCGCGCGCTGCGCATGTCGCTCACCGAACGCAAGGATCGCTACGAGCACATGATGCGTGCCATACGCGCCGCAGACCTCGACGCCTGGCGCGACAACTTTCTGCGCGACTTGCGCGCATTCTCTTCTCGGCCCAGAGCGGAGGTGCAGTCGAACCCGCTGTTCACCGTCTGATGCTGTGACGTCCCGGTCTGCGCTCTTGTCAAAACGTGGGCCGGTTCGTAACGTGCGTGTCGGAAAGAAAAGGGCGGAACAGAAATGAACGACGATCTTAATCAGCTATTCGAGAACAATGCGCGCTGGGCCGAGGCTATCAAGGAGGAAGATCCCACGTTCTTCGAAAAGCTGGCCAAGCAGCAGGTGCCGGAATATCTCTGGATCGGCTGTTCCGATGCGCGGGTGCCGGCCAATGAAATCGTCGGCATGCTGCCAGGGGATCTCTTCGTACACCGCAACGTTGCCAACGTCGTGTTGCATACCGACCTCAACTGCCTCTCGGTTATCCAGTATGCAGTCGATGTGCTCCAGGTGAAGCACATTCTGGTCACCGGTCATTACGGTTGCGGTGGTGTGCGCGCGTCGATGCGCGACGACCAGCTCGGCCTGATCGACGGCTGGCTGCGCACCATTCGCGACCTTTATTACGAGCACCGCGACCACATCGCCACCTTCCCGACCGAGGAAGCGCAGGTCGACCGCTTGTGCGAACTCAACGTCGTTCAGCAGGTTGCCAACGTCAGTCACACCAGCATCGTCCAGAACGCCTGGCACCGCGGGCAGCCGTTGTCCGTGCATGGCTGTATCTATGGCATCAAGGATGGTATCTGGAAAAATTTGAACGTTACTATCAGCGGCGCCGAACAGGTTCCTTCGCAATACCGCCTCCGTCCACGTCGTCCGGTCTGATGGCGAATCGTCACGGATGGGCCTTTGCTGGCCTGCTGCTTGCCGTGCTTTGCTGGAGCGGCAATGCATTAGTGGCCCGCGCCTTCCATGAGGCGATCCCGCCGCTGACTTTGTCGTTCTGGCGCTGGGTTTTGGCGACCTGCTTGCTGCTGCCCTTCGTCGGGCGCTCTATCTGGGCTCATCGCGCAGCCTTGCGTGCTGCAGGCTGGCGCTTGCCGATCGTCGCCGCGCTGGGCATCAGCAGCTACAACTCCTTGCTGTATTCCGCCGCGCAGAGCACCGAAGCCATCAACCTCACGCTGGTAAACACCTGTCTGCCGCTGTTCACCTTTATCGGTGGCGGGTTGCTGCTGAATGAATGGCCCGCACGGCGCGCGTGGTTCGGCATGGCCATTGCGGCAGGCGGGCTGATGTATCTGATCAGTCGCGGCAGTTGGGAAGCTTTTACCAGTCTGTCATTCCAGACCGGCGACCTGATCATGCTCGTAGCGGTGCTGGTATGGGCGCTGTACACCTTGCTGCTGCGACGCTGGGCTGCTTATTTGCGATTGCCGCCGCTAACACTGCTAGGCGTGCTGATGCTGATCGGCATGCCGCTGATCCTGCCGTTCTACCTGTTCGAACTCAGCCACGTTGGCGGCTTCGCCCTCACTCCGATCAACCTAGCAGTCATCGGTTACACCGCCATTTTTGCCTCGCTAGTTGCCTACCTGTCATGGAACCACGGCGTCAAAACTGTTGGCGCGGCCAAGGCGGCGATGGCGACCTACCTCATGCCTGTCTTCACTGCAATTCTCGGCTGGCTGGTGCTAGGCGAGGGGCTGCAGACGTTTCACTGGATCGGCGGTGGGCTGATTTTCGCCGGCCTTCTCCTGGCGACCCGCCCGACGACGCGTGCTGCGATTCGCTAGAGTTACTACTGAAAGGCGGAAAAAGCCCCGCGCCTGCGGGGCTTTTTCTTAACGCTTATGGTTGTCGGGATTGTCCTCGTCGCTGCCATTCATGTGTGTGCGTGTCGGCGCTATGGCTGGCTGGGTACGTGTCGTGTGCTCCGACGGGGCCAGCCGGCTTGCCGACAGTGCGATCAGCGCAATACCTGCGTTCGATACGCCTTGGCCAGCTGACGGGCCAACACAATGAAGTTCTGCAGAGCTGGGGACTGATTGAAGCTGCGGCAAATCAGCGTCAATGGCGCGACCAGGCGGGGGCGGGCGCCAAGGATGCGGCGATAGACGACGCTTTCGCTGTGAATGTCGCGCATCGAAGCAGGGACCACGGAAACGCCTTCGCCGGCGGCGACCAGACTCACGTTGGTCAGCATCCGCTCGACCTCGAACGCTACGTGCGGCTCGAAGCCGGCCGCCCGACAGGCCCGTAGCAGATTGGCATACATCCCCGGCGCACCGGGGCGGCGAACGAGGATGAAGGGCTCGTCACGTATCGCCTGCAGTTCGATCGCATCGGGATGATCGGCCAGCGTCGGATGGCCGACCGGCAATACCATCAGCAGTTCTTCCATCAGCAGGCGATGAAATTCGATGCCGTCTGGCCGGCTGACTGGGGCACGAAGGATGCCGACGTCCAATTGGCCGGCCATGGCGCGTTCGGTCAGGCGGCCGGCATTGCCTTCGTTCAGGGTGATCGCCACGGCCGGGTACTGTTCGCGAAAGGCGCGGATGATGCGCGGGATCAGCGGGTGCGCTGCGGCAGAGGAAGTGAAGCCGATCGCTAGCGTGCCCTCGACGCCTTTGGCTACGCGCGCGGCCCGGCGTGAGCCCTCCTGCACGCGCGCGAGGATGGACTTCGCCTCATCCAAGAAAACCGCGCCGCCGGTGGTCAGGTCGACCCCTTTGGGATGTCGCTTGAACAGGTCGAACCCCAGCTCGTCTTCCAGCGCACGGATCTGTTGGCTCAGTGGCGGCTGCTGCATGTTCAGCCGGGCGGCGGCGCGGGTGAAATGCTTCTCCTCGGCGACCATGACGAAATAGCGGAGATGGCGAAGTTCCATATAAGGGACAGTCCTGGCGGGGCGGCGGTCAGTGTGCAGGTCGCAGATGTGCGCTGATGGGTTAGGATACGAAGGCACTGAAGCGACAAAAACAACAATATTGCGCGAAGGCCCATGATCTTAGCCAAGCTGGCCAGGAACGACACTGCATTGATCTTGATCGCGATTGCCCTGGGCATATCGCTCGGCATCGTGCAGCCCGAATTGGCGACCCGAATGAAGCCGCTCAGCGACGCGTTTCTTGGCGTCATTGGTCATGCGGTGCCGCTGGTAATGTTCGTATTGGTCGCGTCCGCTGTGGCCGGATTTGGCGAGCGCGGCCAACGCACTCGTTGCGCTGGACGCGTGGTTGCATACTTCTTTCTGATGGCCGTGCTGTCGCTCATCACCGGTGCGGTGGTAGCCATGTTGCTAGTGCCTGGCGTCGGTGGTGATGCGCTTGCTGCGTCGCCCGTCGTGCAATCGAATAACGAGTTGACTGCAGCTATTGCTACTAGCCTGGCGCAGTTCTTCAGCCATACCCTGATTCTTCCTGTTCTGTTTGCGGCGCTGGTGTTTGGCCTGGGGCTGGGCTACGCCGGTGACGCGGGCGAGCCTTTGCGACGCAGGCTGGACGTGTTGGTCGAATGGTTGTTGCGTGCGCTGCGTTTGGTGCTCCGGTTCGCGCCGCTGGCCGCCTTTGGTGCGATGGCTTACACCGTGGGCCGCTATGGACCGGCATCCGCCTGGCCGCTGCTTAAATTCGTCGGGACCGTCTACCTCGCCGCTCTGGTGTTCGTTGTCCTGGTGTTGGGCGTGGCGGCTCGCTGTGTCGGCTTCGGGCTGTTTCGCCTGATTGCGTACATCAAAGCCGAGCTGTGCCTGGTGGCCTTTACTGGCGCTTCGGTAGCGGCCGTGCCGGGGCTGATCGAGAAACTGGAGCGGGCCGGCTGTGGAAAGCAGTTGGTGCGGCTTGTACTCAGCACCGGCTATACATTCAACCTCACCGGTTCGAACCTTTACGTGACCTGCGCCTTCGTATTCCTGGCGCAGCTTGCGGGTGTAACGCTGGACGGCACACAGCTGCTGATGTTGCTACTCGTGTCGCTGCTAACGTCGCTGGGTTCGACCAGCGCGGCAGGCTCGGCATTTCTTACATTGACGGCCACGCTCGGTGTATTGAATTGGGTACCGCTGGAAGGGCTGGGTATTTTGCTCGGCGTCGAGCGGTTGATGAAGTGTCGCTCGCTGACCAATGTGATCGGCAATAGCCTGGCCTGCGTGGCGATTTCAGCGTGGAGCGGTGCGCTGGATCGAAAGGCGCTGCGCGAGGCTTTGGTACCTCATCGACAGCCAACGCTTCCCGGCGCGGTGGCCGGGAAGCGTTAGGGCTCAGTTCTTCACGAGCGCATTGAATGCCTTGTCCAGCGTCGCTTCGGCCTTGGCAATTCGGTCACGGCGATTGTCCGTCCAATGCTGATCGCCGGCCAACGCCTGGTTGGCTTCATCAAGCATGCGCTTGACCTCCGCCGGCTGCGGGCCGCCGGTGCCGACACGGGTCTTGACCATGTTCTGCGGTGACAACGTGGCGCGGAACGCCGATTCGCTCAGCGGCAACTCGCGGGTCTTCCAGTCGTACTTCTCTGCAGCCTTGGTGAACAGCCGCTGCGCCTCGGCGTAGGGGAAGTTCGCCGGCACGAAGCCTTCCTTGCGCGCATGGCCTACCACCGCCGAGGCGAAGCTGTGACCGATACGGAAGGGCACCTTGTGCTCGCGCTCCAGGGTATCGGCCAGCTCCATCGAAGTGGTCCATTCCGCTTCCAGTTCTTCCAGCGCACGCTCCGGATTGATCACCAACGCGTCCACCACCTTGCTCGTGCGGACGAACATCTCGTGCGCACTATCGAACAGCCCGAGGCCGTCGAAGGCGAACTTGTAGTCCGTCATCCCAGTAGTCACGTTGTGCGCGCGCAGCGTGACGGTATGCGCGAGACCAACCACGTCCGAGGCCGACTCCCGCGCCCGCATGATCAGGCCGGGATTGCGCTTTTGCGGCATGGCACTGCTGGTGTAGGTCGAACCTTCTTCAAGCAACATCCACGGGCGGATCTGATGGTACTGGGTGTGAATGTCACCGAGCATCGCGCCAATGCGGATCGCCGAAGACGAAGCGATCCCTGCCGCCTCGATGGGAATGTCGTAAGTCGACACCTGCCCTGCATCCAGCGAGTTTTCGCGTACCTCATCGAAGCCGAGCAACTCGGCCAGCCGCTCGCGGTTGAGTGGCCAGCCGGAGTTGGCCAGTACCGCCGTGCCCATCGGACTGCGGTTCAGGCGTTCATACAGCTCGCGGATGCGCTGGGCGTCGCGCTCGAAAGCTGCCTCGTAAGCCAGCAAATAATGCGCATAGGTGATCGGCTGCGCCTGCACGCCGTTGGTGTACGCCGGAATCAGCGTATCAACGTTGTCTTTCGCCAGTTCCAGCAGTTTCGCGCGGGTATCGTTCATCGCATCGGTGTAATCCAGCAACTGGCTGCGCAGCGTGGCGAGGCGATAGGTGGCGTACATGTCCTGACGGCTGCGGCCGGAGTGGATCAGCGAAGCTTGCGGGCCTATCTCGTCGATCATGATCCGCTCGATCTGCAGCACGTCACTGGGCTTCTTGCCGTCGGGTTTGCCGGCCTGATCGATGACGTGTTTAACGCCGCGGGCGATCTCACGGCCTTGTTGTTGGCTGATGATCTTTTCTTCCGTCAACATGACGACGGACGCCTTGTTGATCCGGTTGACCCAGGTGAACTGGTCGTCGTGCTTACCTTGCTTGGCACCGGCACGATCGACCGTGGCGCCGATCTTCGCCGCCTCGGCCGCGCATTCAGCGGTGGTGCGGCAGGGCAGGTCGGCAGTGTCTGCAGCCTGTACGGACAAGTGGCTGGCGCTGAGCGCGAATGCTACGGCCAGGGAAAGCAGAGTCTTTTGCATGATCATGGTGAATCTCCTGTTTAGCGAAACCGTCACCCGTGCGAGCGACGGGATGGCATGGGGCGGAATCGTTACAGCAGCGGCAGCGTGTAGCTGAGGATGAAGCGGGTCTGATCGATGTCGTTACCCGTGCTTCGGTAGGTCCCGTTGCGCAGCTTCACGCCGAAGTTTTTCAGCGCGCCTTGCTGGAACACGTATGCGATATCGGTATCGCGCTCCCACTCGTGGCCGTCGCGTCCGCCAGGGCCGTCGAAGTTGTCGCCACGCAGATAACGCGTCATGAAGCTCAGGCCGGGAATGCCCATGGCGGAGAAGTCATAGTCGTAACGCACCTGCCAGGATCTCTCGCCAGGGCTGGCGAAGTCCGGCGAAATCATCACGTAGTTGACCAGATACGAGTTGGTGCCATTGATGTGCGGGAAGCCCGTCTCGCCACTCATTTTCTGGTACGCCGCGCCGAACGCGTGGCCGCCGAGCTGGTAAGTGAACTTGGCGCCGAAGGCATCGTTGTCGACGTTGGTGTTACCCGCCTCGGTAGAGCGGGCGAAGCGCAGATCGCTCTTGATAGCCTGGTCTTCACCCAGCGGCAGTACATGCAACAGGTTGAAGATGTGCTGTTTGTAGTTCTGATCTAGATGACCGTAGTGGTAGCCCGTGGTCAGATTCTTGTTCCAGCGGTAGCTGGCGCTGGCGAAATCGAACTGATCGCTGGGTTGCCCGCCGCTGATGCCTTTGCCCGCTACCAGCATGTCGTCGTTGGCAGCGGAGTTTCGCAGGCTGTTCTGGGTCAGGCGGCCCGCGTTGAGCGTTAGTCCGTCGATTTCTCGCGAAGTCAGCAGCCCGCCGCGGAAGGTTTGCGGCAATAGGCGTGAATCGTTAGGCAACACCGTGGGCAGTTTCGGCAACAGAGTGCCAACTCGCAGCGTAGTTTTAGAATAACGAGCCTTTGCGGCCGCGCCAAGCTGGCTGTATTCGTCCGGCGCCTTGTCGTCACCCACCGGTAACAGCCCCGTATTCTGCCGCTCCGGCCCCGAGTCGAGTTTTACGCCGAGCAGTCCGATCGCATCGATTCCGAAACCCACCGGACCCTCGGTGAAACCGGACTCGTAATTGAGCAGAAACCCCTGTGCCCACTCGTCGCGCTTCGACTGATTGGCGCCTTCCTGACGGTAGTCGGCATTGTGGTAGAAGTTGCGCAGTTCCAGCGTCGCCTTGCTGTCCGCAAGGAATTCCGCCATGACCACACCGGGCAAACCCGCACCCAGCGCAGCAACCGCAATCGCCGCAGCGAGCGGCTTCGGTGACTTGAGCATCACTGTCTCCTGTTTATTTTTATTGGAGGTCGACGCTGCCGGCGCAGAACCGGCAGCGTCTGGAGTGATGCTAATCACCAACGGTTGGGATTAAAAATATATAGATTGTCTGATATGGATATCTATCAGATATGGCTACTTGAACGATGTGGTTCCCTGTTCTACCAGATGAAGCACTCCCGCATCGGATATCCGAATAACTCAGCGCTTGCTATTGGCGCTGACCATGCGGCCCTTCATGGCCTCTTGCTTGACGATGTATTCGCCTACCAGCGGACGGCTCTGCAGGTAGTGCTCGGTGGTCTTGTGGTAAGTGAAGGCCGATTCGTCGCGGTACAGCTCGTAGAGATACACCAGATCAGGATCATTCACATCCTGCACGACATCGAACACCAGGCAATCCGGCTCGTTCTGCACCGAAGCGGCGGCGTTGATGCGCATGGCCTCCATGAATTGAGCGAACGAGCCAGGCTTGAGCTGCGTTTTCAAAATGAGACAGTACATAAGCACCCTATTTTGTTTTATGGTTGTGCCTTGATTGTATACAAAAAAGGATCAAGCCATGCCAACCCGTCCCGGTCGCCTGAATGGCCTGCGTCACCTGGCGCTTACCGCCCCGAATCTAGAAGAGTGCGAACGTTTCTATGTCGACGTGCTGGGCATGGAAGTGCTCAACCGCGCCAGCAAAGACCTCGTCTACCTGACCTGCGGCAACGACAACCTCTCCCTGGGCCGCGCCCAGGAAAAAAGCAGCGGCGTCCAGGCGATGGATCACTACGGCTTTATCGTCGACAGCCTGGAAGAATTGCACGCCTGGTACGAATACCTGAAAGCGCAAGGCGTAACCCTGCTGGACCGCCCCTTCGCCCACAGCGACGGCGCTCATAGCTTTCATATGCTTGATCCGGGCGGTAATACGGTTCAGCCGCTTTACCACCCGGCGATATCGGGGCAGCGTTTGCGTTGATGTGAGCAGAGGCAAGGTTTGTAGCTGAGTTGGCCGGGTGGCTGTGGATTCAGAAAATATCCAGCGTTATCGATCCGGCAGTGCGGAAGCCGACTTCCGGTCAGGTGCGGGCCATAGACGCGCTGCCAACTCCTTCTAAACTCAGCGCAGGTCATCTCCTCGCATCCTGTCGCGCCGGTCAACCTGCCTTAAGGAATTATGCGTGGATGTTGTGCATGCCGGTGCCTCTGCTGGCACCTACTTATAGTTAGGTAGATCATGAGCATCTGGGTGCATTGCGAGACCGGAGAGGCCCCGTCTATCGGAGAAATTGCCGGATTGCGTTGCCGATTCTGTGACAGTCGCCTTGTTCAAGTACAAATTGAAGACCGCTGGGCCGGAATCTCAAATGAAATCTATGAATTGCACAGGGATACTGTACTTGAGATGGCCAAAATTCATGGTGATTTCATGTTCAGGGAGATGGAGCTACTACATGAGCCAGATGAGAGGGAAGCATACATTTCCACGTGCCCCCTGTGCGGTTGGTGGCACGTATCTAAGGAAATCTATCTTTGCACCAAGAATCAGATTTGGTTTGTCGAGTTCGGCACGAGTGCACTCCTTTACAGATTCAACACGGTTGACATAACAATCCCGGCTGAAGAGGTGCGCCAATACTTAGCGGCAAAATATGAGAGTCGTTTTTACGTGCATCCACGTCGATTCGAGGAGGTAGTCGCAAGTGTTTTCTCAAGTCACGGCTTCACGTCGGAGGTGACGTCCTATTCAGGAGATGGGGGAGTCGACGTAATCCTCCGCGACGTGCTCGATCGTCCGATAGCCGTCCAAGTGAAGCGATCCAAGGGTGTAATTGAGGTGGCCTCGATTCGCGAGCTGCTCGGAGCTATGGTTCTGAAAGGCTTCACTAAAGGGGCCTTTGTCACAACATCTACATTTCAGGCAGGCGGTCGAGAAGCTGTGAAGAATGCATCAGCTCGGGGCCTCGCCCTAGAGCTGATTGACGGTACGCGCTTTTTAAGCAGCCTCCGAATCGCCCAGCTAGCAGATTTCCTTCGGTATCCGCGACTCCTTCAGGACGATGTACTGGCTTCACTAAAGCTCCGACTAGGCAATGAATACCACTGCAATTCCCTTTAAGGACAAAGCACCTACGTATTTCAACATCAGTGGCCAATGGCTGCCTAGCCGATAGCTGACGTGACGTTAAATCCCCCGATGCTTGTGTAGCCCCGCTCCAACCGCAGAGAGCGTCTATTTGACGGAACCTTGGGGCCGGGTGAGAAAGGGAGCGGACGTTTCTTTTTGATGCTATGCGCTCGATTGAAGGTGCGGCAGTGGTTTACCCCTGCTTCCCCGTCCACGGCACAACAATATGCACATCCTCAACCAGCAGCTGCGCCGCCACCATCCAAATCACCGCACCACTCAGCCCCAACGACAGATGCCCAACCACGATGCCGATGACGGTCTGTTTCCACAGCCCGGCATGCTGGTTGGCTTGGGTAGCGGCGGGGCGGTAGGGCGTTTCGCGCTCGGCGCGGAGGTTGTCGAAGTCGTCTCTCATGATGCGCGCTCGGTGGGGTTGGCTAAACGGCGGGCACAAAAAGAGGTTCAGCTTTCGCTGAACCCTTTTTGATTTGGTGGCTACGCAGGGACTTGAACCCCGGACCCCAGCATTATGAATCACCTGCATTGGGCATAGTAATCCTGAAACCTCCATATAATCGGCTTACAGACGGCTCGATTTCCGCATTAAACCAGTGTGTTCCGACAAAAGCTCCTTCCGCAGTCACTGTCGAAATAGCCATCCTCAGGCTTCCTCTTCAGGCTGCTTCGCTCGCTCTGCCTTGCTGGCCAAGCCTTTTTCGATCTGCTGCTCTTTTGCTAGTAATTCGCTAGCTCGTTGCCTCTCAAGAATATCCGCGAGCTTAGAAACACCGGGTATCTTTGACAGCTTATCTAGCGCCTGCCCAAGCTTCGCGCCTTTTTCTATGGCATCCATTACTGGATGATCCGCGTTGTTATAATCAGAGATCAGCTTTCCAGGATTCTCTGAGCTTGTATCGAGCAGGTTGTAAAGCAGCTTCGTCCTTAACGCCTGCGATAACTCACCGTCTGTTTCATCTATCTGTCGCGACAAGCCCTCAAAAGTTTTGCTGAGAACTTCTTTGTGCGTATATTCCTCAACAAGCCGCTTAGATAATTTAATCTTCTTACTGGTAGAGTAAGCCAGCCACAACAAGGGAGCATACAAAGGGAATATGCTTAAGGTTAACCGCGGGAGTTCCAGCAGCGTTTCTTGTAGAGTTCTCCCTTGATACAGTAATACCATGCCCGCCGCGAACGGTATTAGCGAGCACAAAACCAGATACAGTATCGACTTTCTAAAGTCAGAGCTAAATTTCTTGCCCTCTGCTATTTCTGCCACTCTTTTCTCAGAATAAGCCGAGCTCAAACCTGCAGTCATAGCTGCTGGCAGTAAAGCCTTTATTTGGCCAAGTATGTACTCGTGCGACTCTTTCCAACCTTTTAGGTTCTTGCCAAATTCATCGTCATTTTCTTTTAATTTATCCTTTAACTGCTGCTTTACCTCAGATTGAAAAATTACCGTGTTCTTTTTGATTCCCTCAATATCAGCCTTGGTTTTCTCAAATGCCGCCTCCAATTCCTGAACCATCCCAGGAACTTTGACTGTTTCTCCTGTATCCTCATCAACCTCTTCAGTTCCAAAGACTTGATAATACAATGTGTCTAGTTCATTCTTCCTTTTTGTTATGTTGTTGTATATTGCGCTGATCTTGTTCGCGCTGTCCTCGCTTGAGGTCGATAGTTCGGCTAGGTTTGAAATCTTTTGGGAGAGCTCATCTTGATTCTCAAAAAGGGCCTCAATGGTCTCACTTTTTTCTGTTATCTCATCGATGCTATCTTTTAGAGAGTCTATCTGATCGAGGCGGGCCTTTATTGCCGCAACCTGTCGATCACATTCACTTCTTACCGCCTCGATGGTGCTCGCTGCTTTCTGCACCTCCGCAACGTAGCCGTCTGTTAACTCTTTATTTCTTTCCGCCTTGTTCTTAAATTCACTAGTTTTTCTAGATGCCTGCCTGGCGTCCTTCTCAGCTTCAGGTGTCTTTTTGTCGACATACTCGCGCAGTGAATTAATTTCAGAAATTACGCCATTATCAATTTGTTCTTTCAGCGAGGTGATTTCTTTCCACAGCTTTTTCCGCTCGTCTTCAAGGTACACTAATTCGTCCATTTTATTGTTCTCGCGGCAGATCTGTTGAAAAGCAAAGGCGATAGCGTTTAATTATGAATGTAAGTGTACCCATCGGCATCGTTATTCCTTACCATGTTCTTTCCCGTAACCCTTCCGTGCACTCCTTTACGTCATCATCAATGACGTTCCCAGGCTTAATGCAGTCCTTCATGGTGCGCCGAACCCCGCGATTTGCTTCGCGCTCGCGTCGGTCTTGGGATATGAGGTTGGCTCGTGCGGCTTCGCCCATGGGGCCTTTGGAGCCAGCGAAGAATTCGTTCACCAGCTCCTGCACACCTTTGCCGTAGGCTTCTGCAGCAGGTCGCATCGCATCACCGACTTGGGTGGCAAAGGGTTTTGATTCGTCAGCGAGGGCAGGGCTTGAGGCTAACGCCAGCGCCAGTAAAGTCCGTTTCATTGATCCTCTCCGTTCCTTCGGGCGTACCAGCGCCTAGCTACTTTCTGTGTGATCGCTATCCCGCGTTTGGATTGGCCAAGTTTCGATTGGCCTCGTCGTGGTCGGGGCTACTGTGGCCATTCTCTAGTAGCACATCGCCATTAATCAACCACCAGCGGTACCGGGGGAAGTCCCTCCGGGGATCTCAATTTCGTTCGCTCCGATCCGTGCTTTACCTCTTTTGATGTTCTGCCATCGGACATAGTCCGTGCTGCCAGCCTCGGCCAACGCTTTAACGAAAAGGGGACAGATTTATTTTCTCGGACGTGGCCTCCTGCTCAAACGCAGAAACCATATCATCCCCGATGTTCCCCTGCCCACGGCATCACAATCTGCAAATCGCCAACAAGCAGTTGCGCCGCAACCATCCAGACCACAGCACCAATCAACCCCAACGACAGATGCCCGACCACGATCCCAATGGTGATCTGCTTCCAGAGCCCTGCGTATTGTTTGGGTGGGGTAGCAGCGGCGGTACGGTAGGGCAGTTCGCGCTCGGCGCGGATGTTGTCGAAGTCGTCTCTCATGGTGCGCTCTCGGTGCGGTTGGCTAAACGGCGGGCACAAAAAAAAGGGTTCAGCTTTCGCTGAACCCTTTTTTGAATTTGGTGGCTACGCAGGGACTTGAACCCCGGACCCCAGCATTATGAATCACTTGAGTTGCCGCAGTCTGCTACAGAAAAGTCCATAAATTATGGTGTTACAGCTTCTCTTACCCATAGTAAACCACAGCTTTCCAAAGATGTTTCCGTTTGTAGTCACCCGCGCATCCTGCTTATCTGGCTCTTTCCTTTTCAATGTCATGTAAGATTTTTGAAAGATTATCCTTTGCTCTAGATATCATACTTTGCTTCGAGTGAGTCTCACCTGTGTTTTCAATTCTTTCTATCGTTCGAAGCATTGCTTTGCAAGAGTGCTCAAGCTTAACTCTATTTTTTATTGAAAGACCATTAAAGAAGCGCTCGTAAAATTCCAGATACAACTGAACTTGTCTGAATTTATAAGGATCATTTTTTATTCTGGATAGGAGACTGTTTGCCTGCTCAAAGGCGTTATAAGCAACATTTGGGTCTTGCTCAAGTTTTATAGATTTTTTTAAATACAATCTTGCCTGTTGTGTGTCAATGTGTTCAGTATGATAGTTATCTCTAAGTTCTGCTATCGAGTATGCTTGGTCGAAGTTACTTTGCGCTTTGCCAAAGTCATCAAAAGCCAGGCAGGCCATTCCATACTGGAGCCAGTAGTGGGGGTCCTTTTTCAACCAGGGTAGTGTTGTTTTTAGTGACTCATAATAGTGTTTTAGAGTGTTCAGCTTATTGGCATCAGGAAGAATACTTTCAACGCTTGAAAAACGCAGGGTGGCTTTAAATATGTGCTCTAGAGTGGAGTCGCCACTTCTATACTTGTCAAGATTTTTAGCTATTAATTGAAGCTGTGCTGAAACATAGCTCGGGCTGAAGTGGTTTTGTATAAGGGAGAGACAGAATAAGCTTGACTTAGAAATCACCTTTGTGGCGTTGAGCTTGAACAACTCTTTGAATCCCGGATCTGACCGCAGTCCAGAATGGTAGATTTCGTTATTTCCAGCAACTTCTGAAATCGTGCTAAAGTTATTGTTTGAGCCTAATGTCTCTATAAAGGCGATTGCAAAAATTGTATCCTTGTAGCTTTTTTTCTCCAACAAATTCTTTAAGAGTGCAGAAACTCTATTTTTCATTTGCGGTGCTTTTAGAAGAGTTAAAAGCGCTAATGAAAATTGCAAATTGTTTTCTTTTTGTAGGAAACGAAGCTTCCTTTCTTTAGATAGCCCAGCTTTATCGCCCCACAGGCCAACATGATCAATGATTTCTACAAAGTCCGAGGACTCTTGAGCCGTCAGTATATCGGTGCTGATCTCTGCGTACTGAAAGTCAATCTCACCAAGATTCTCCCTGTTTCGCTCGTGTTCAGAATCACGAGCAGCAGCAATGATTATAATTTTTTCTGGCTTCGTCAGCGCATGATGCGCTAATAGATGTATGTATCTTGAATAATCATCGATAATTATAACGCAAGTGCGTGGTTGCTTTGCTAGGATATCCATTTCCCCCGCACAATCACCTTCAGGATCGATGACTTCATAAACATCTATTGAGTTACTACTTAGATATGGCTTCAACTCTTGCAGTATAATACTTTTCCCATTACCGAAAGCTCCAGTAATTATTGTATTTTGCCCGGATCTTACGAAGCCAGCTATTTGCTCTAGATTTTCTCGCACAACTAGATAATGAGACTCTTCGTCATTAAGAACGGCATTTTCAATCAAGCTTAAATCGTGATGACCAAACAGCAGCGATGATTCGATCTCGGCATCGCGAGGAGATCGTATGGTCTTATTGAATTCATATTTTCCGATAGATCGCAATGGCAGATCTTCGTTTTCTTCAAGCGCTCTAGGATTTTTATTTATTAGCTCGGCAAATCCTTCGATACCTATAGGTAGGACATGGCCAAAGTTTGAGAGTGTAAATATTGTCTTGCTGCTTGGCTCGGGTCTAGTGATGAAGTAGGTCTTTTCTTTTAGGTACTCATTTTCATAAAGAACTTTTTGGATATCAATATCGTAGAGTGAATACCCTGCAAATACAATTGCCGCTGCCCGCTCTAAATCCTTTTTGAAAAAATAGTTCCATGGCGATTTAAGAAATGAATCAGGGCTTATGTAAGATGACGCAGAAAGCTTAAATGAGTCATTCAATGTTTCATCGGTAAGATTGTTTATTGAGCCATTTAAATGGATGCATAAACTTTCCCTTTTGTAGTACTCCGCGGCATTGTAATCGATGTCAATACACTCTGTTACCTTTCCTAGTTTTGCCCTAGAGGTTTCTATGCTTTGATCGTAATTTGTAGTATAGAATCTTCGCCAAGGAATTGAACATATAGTATCAACATCAGGCGGTGTTTTTATTATGGTGAATTCTTTTTTGAGTAACTCAATCAACCCGCTAGAGCCAAATTTTTTGATGTGGTAATCGGAGGCGTATCTAAGATCATCATCCTCTTCGATACTGCATCTCCTACAAATTGCAGCAGCTAGATCTTTTGCAAGCAGCAATTCACCACCATCTACTTTCGTGCACTTTTTTGAGAACCCGGCACCAGTAAATAATATTGCGGTACCGCTTGATAGCCTATCTAGCAACTCATCAGTATCGACCCCGGACTGGGGGACTTGTAGCCTTTTAAGGAAATTAATATCCACATATACTCCTTGTGCATTTTCTAGTAGCGCACTTTGAATTTATTTTTACGTAAGTTTTGATAATTATCTTATTCGTTATAGGAAAAATTTTTATGGCGTGAGCTCTTGCATTTATGGAAGTAGCCTTTGGCGCCTCATAAAAGCGGTGCTCACCATTCTTTAGATCTAAGTCCATTAATGCATTCGTTAACATCGCATCAATGACGTTCCCAGGCTTGATGCATTCCTTCATGGTGCGACGAACCTCGCGATTGGCTGCGCGTTCTCGTTGATCTTGGGCTTTGAGGTTGGCTCTGGCTGCATCGCCAAGCGGGCCTTTGCTGGCACCAGCCATGTATTCGTTTACCAGCCGGTTCATGGTCCTGCCGTAAGCTTCGGCTGCTGGCCGCATTGCTTCACCAACCTGGGTGGCGATTGGCTTAGATTCTTCTGCGAGGCGGGGCTTGCGGCTAGGGCCAGTGCCAACAGCATCCTTTTCATTGGTCTTCTCCATCCCTTCGGGCGTACCAGCGCCTAGCTACTTTATGAGTGATCGCTATCCCGCGTTTGGATTGGCCAAGTTTCGGTTGGCTTCATCATATTCAGGGCTTGTCTGGCCACACTCGGGCGCGGTCTCTCCAGTTACAAGCCACAGCGCATATTGAGGAAACACCTTCACCACTGCCTCGATCTCTGCATCAGAAAGGCGCGCCTTACCGTTGCGAATGTTCCCCCACCGATATCGATCGATGCCGGTCTCTTTCTCGAACCAGACACTTGTTCGGTTGCTATCAAAAAGGCTTATAAGCCGAGCTTTTATCATTCTAAAAAGATCTACTTAGTAGCTTGTACTCAGTAAAGCATGAGTCATAATGACCTCAGCTTAGTAAGTATTACTTAGTGGTCGATTGGATGATTATAGGGCAAATACTATGGAACAGTCTGGTGTAGCGGGGTTAACAATCGAAGGGCAGGCCGAACGGATCGTCAGCTTCCGAGAAGCGCCGTTCTGCACGCAGCTCGTGCTGGCCGAGATGATGGGTGTCGAGCAGATCACCGAGGACGTGGTTCGCGGCTGGGTGGAAACCTACACCCTCCCGACGGTAAAGATCGGTCGCCGTCGCGTCATCAACCTGCACCGCATCCGCCGCGACATCGAGCGGGGCAAGTCGGTGTTCTGCCAGGGGGACTACGCCGATGAATAGCCAACTCGGCCTAGCGCTTAGCTCCTTGCTGCATACGCTCGTAACGGTCCGTTGTGCTTTGCCGGAACGCTCGTCCGGTCGCTACTGGGCTGTGTTTGGTACGGCTCAAGGTCAGATTCGCGCCCTGGTGGATCTTGCCGTCATTACCCCAGAGCAGGGTTACCTCCTTTCTGACCTTCTTATGAACGCCTCGGAGCACGGCGGTAAGCCATTCCCCTCGACTAAGAATGTGGGGCCGGTGATGCCGTACCTGATCGCGCTCAAGCGTCGCCTGCCTGCGGTACAGCCACAACCGGAGTTGTCAGCCGATGAGCCAGCTAGCGAGCTACCTACGCCTGCCACACCCCGAGCACTGCGACTGCTCTGTCTGCTGGTCCAGACGCGAAATAACCAAGCCCGATCCTTGCCGGTCCACACGATGCGCCCGATGCCGCCCCGCGTCTGTGCTGCCGATTCGCACAACCCGCATGGGCAAGATCGCTGGTGTCTGGACAGTCCTGGCCTCGGAATGGGCGGTGATACCGGCCTCTACCTGCGAGAAACACACGCCACCAGCCCGACCGCCGAAGTATTGGAGCGTTGTGTTCGACACCGGCAAACCCACGCCCTACGTGCCGATCCACGAGCCGTTCGAGCTGGAGGCCTGACCCATGGCTAATCAGGAACCACACGCTGACTTCTTCTGGCGCGTCTATCTGCCCATCGCATTGCTCGCGGTAGTGATCTTCGGCTTCCCCTGGTTGGCAATGAAGTTCAGCCAGCACCGCGACGGAGCCAAGCCCGATAGCGTTCCCGCAAAAACAACCAACACCGAGGCCGAACAGGTCCAGGGCCGCGCTCCCGGCTTGTCCGAACACGCTTCACCGTTCGGACAAACGGAAGCACGGGCGAAGCGCACCCTTGACCCTGCACGAACAGAAAAAGCCTCCGCTCGGGAGTGTGGGGAGTGCTTTTCTCCCCGCGCTCCTGAGCCCTCGGCGGCGAGAGTGGGATGACAAGGGCAAAGCCCTTGGTGTTAATGAACTATCGATGAAATTAATAGTGCGAAAGTTTAAACACCAGACTATCCCACTGTATTCCATAAAATAACAGCAACTATGAAGTTTATTTTCAAGTGATAAAAACGCTTTCCAAGCGTGTATAACTAGTACCACAAACCCGTTGTAAGCCGCGTAAACCCTGGCGAGAGAAAAACTTTAACAGTTTCTCGGCCTGGGCTCTCTCGGCCCGCAAAAAGGCAAACCCACGCACTAAGCGTAACTAACTGAGGTAACACAACATGGCACGTTCAACTATGGAAGTTGCATTTCTCGGCACTCAGAAGCTCGCATTCAGCCAAAACGGCACCGAAGTAAAGATTGTGAAGGTCTTTTACGGCGATGAGCCGGACGGCCAAACCGAAAACGGCCTGTCCATCGTCAGCATGGACGTTCCCCTGGAAGTAGCCGATGAGGTGTTTGCCTCCGGCGCCAACTTCGAACCGCTGGAAACCGTGCGTATCCATTTCGAGATCGCCCGAGCTGGCAAACAGAAGGGCAACAATCTCTGCCTGCATCTGGAGTCCGCGAAGACCAACGCCACCCAGTCCAGCAAGCCCACTCAGCAGCCTACCCAACAACCCGGCAAACCTGCGACCGGCACCCAGCCGGAACCAGCCAAAGCCAACTAACGGGGAGGGCGGACCATGCTGATCGGTGACCGCGTGATTTGCGACTGCTGCGGCAACGACATGGGCAAGCTCATGAGCCTGCCTGCACCGCAGAGCGATCTGCTGCCCGATCTGCGGTTGCCGCCTCACTTCGCCGTCTGCCCCGACTGCGAACCCCTCGAACAAGCCGCCGACCTCATTGAGGCCGGTGCATGAATTTCCTCGCCTGTGAGGGTGACTGGCTGCAAGGCGCCGATGGTTCGCCTGTCTGCTCCGGTTCGCTGGTTGCCCTCACGGTCGAGGAAATGCAGGGCCTCTACGGCGCTGCACTTACCTGGGAGCAGGTTTCCGAATTACAGGCAGAGGCCATCGTGCTTTTCGCCACCGTGTTCGGTTTTCTGGTCCTCAAAAAAGTCCTGAAACAGTGAGGTATCACCCCATGCAACTGAACAAGCACTTCATCAAGAAAATCGGCGTTGGCGCTGCTGCCGCGCTTTCCACTCTGGCTGGCTCCGTCTATGCGGCTGTTCCACCGGAAGCCACTGGCGCGCTGACCGAGGCGGGCACCGACGTCGGCACCATCGGCTGGGCCGTCTTCGCCGTGATCATCGCCGCCATGGCGTTCAAGTACATGCGCCGCGCCCTGTAATCCGGGGTTGCGCACCGCACGTGCCGAAGCAAACAAACCCCGCTCCGGCGGGGTTTTCACTTTCGAGGGAACGCCAATGAGTTATGAACTATATGTATTGATTCTGACCACGTTGGCGTTCTATCTCGTGTTCTTTGGGCGGGTGTGATATGGATATTTCTAACTTCGTCTTTCGAGTAACGCAGCGTCCGCCGTCGGTTAGACCGACGGAGGAGGGCAACCGTCGTCGGTCGCTGCTTTTTATTCTCACGTTACTTACCTTTCCACTTTTCTTTTTCTCTCAGGGCGTTTTTGCGGAGGACTATTATTGGAAATGTTCGCAAGTCCAATGTACGGCAAAACCAAGCTTGAAAGCTGCCGCGCTTAACTCAGCGACAGTACAAGGAAATGACACGACCAACTTCCAGTTTGTTTCCTGCACTTTCAGTTCCCCCACTTATGCGTCGTGTAAGTGGAAGGTTCCCAATCCTGAGAATCCGGCTTCGATTTCTTATTACACTTATTATGCCCAGCGATTCGGAACGTCCTGCCCGATCGGTTTCAACTATGATGATTCCATTGGTGAATGTTTGCCTTCGTCTAATCCCTGCGAAGCAACTAACGGCCAAACCATTCTTCATCAACACTTGATGAAGTCATCAGTTGGTCAACCGTCAACTGAGCCACCTGGAAGCGTCTGCGCTAATAGCTGCCAATACACCTGGGGTTTTACTGCGGCGACCAACGTATACGTCTACACAAGCGGCAATCCTCCCGGAGTCTTCGGCTCCTACGAATACAAGAGCGCCGGTTTCGAATGCACTGGTGGCGAACCCGCTCGTACCGCGCCTGGTGGGACTAGTGACACCACTAATCCAGATGACACCCCCGCTCCAGATCCCGATAACAACTGCCCTGAGGGTTATGTTTGGAACGGTACGTTCTGCTCGTTGCCACCTGATTCTACTGACCCGACTGATCCTACTGATCCCACAGATCCGACAGATCCGACAGATCCGACAGATCCGACAGATCCCACAGACCCAGGTGATGGCGGTGGGGATGGCGGCGGTGATGGCGACGGTGGAAGTGGCGACGGTTCCAGTGATGGCGATGGTTCAGGGGATGGTGACGGCACTGGTGATGGTGAAGGAGACGGCGAAGGTGAATGCGACCCGGCCACCGATCCGAACAAATGCGTTCCATCTGGCGTAACCGGCGAAGCCTGCGATGCGCAGATCAGCTGCAAGGGCGATGCGGTCCAGTGCGCCATCCTCAAGCAACAGAAGCAGATGCGCTGCAATGCCGAAGAGCAGGCCGACTTCGACAAAAAGAAGACCGATATCGAAGGGCTGTTCCAAGGTGAACAGTTCGAGCTGAAAGAAGCTGAGGTTCAAGCGCCGAGCTTCATCGACAGCGCTGGCCGCTTCCTCCCGTCCGGTTGCCCGTCACCCGAGAGCATGAACCTCCGTTCCAGCGGTGGCCGCACCCTGCAAATTACCTATGAGCCTCTGTGCCAAGCCGCTACGGATATGTCCTGGCTGATCGTGGCGTTCACCGCAATGTTCTGCGCCGTCTATGTGGGCCGCGCCTTTGGAGGTGCCTGATGCACTTTTACTACCTCGCCGTACTCGCCGTGATGATCGTCAAACCGCTGGTGATGATGGTTTTACGGGTGCTTGGCATTGGCATGGTCAGCTACCTCGGCATCAACTTCGTGATCGGTGAGGCGAAAGATTACATGCTCGCCAACATGGGCAACGTGGCGCAGTCGATCCAGATGATCCTGGGACTGGCCAAGATCGATGTCGCGTTCAATATGTACTTCGCCGCCATCACCACGCGCCTGGTGCTGTCCGGTATCGACAAGCTAGCCGACCGCCGCACCAAGCTCGGCAACGTCACCACCTTCACGGCCTGATCCCATGCTCATCATCCGCACGGGTAAGCCGGGGCACGGCAAGACCCTCAACACCATCCGCGAAGTCGACCAAAGCGCCCACGCCCAAGGTCGCGTCGTCTACTACCACAACATCAACGGCCTCAAGCCCGAGCAGCTGAAAGCCAGCTGGTTCGTGTTCGAAGATCCCGAGAAGTGGTTCGAGCTGCCGGCCGACGCGATCATCATCGTGGATGAAGCCCAAGGCTGGTTTGGCTCACGCGATCCACGAGCACGGCCGCCTGAGCACATCACCCGCTTCGAGACCATGCGTCACCAGGGCCACGAAGTGCATCTGGTCACTCAAGACCCGCGCTACCTCGATGTTCACCTGCGCCGTCTGTGCAACTCGCATATTCACTACTGGCGCGTCTTCAAGTCATCCCAACTGCTGCGCTTCGAATCCGAAGTGGTGGTTGAAAAGGTCGAGGTGAAATCCAGCTTCAAGGATGCCGACAAGAAGTCGCTGCGGCTGGATAAGAAATACTTCGGTGCCTATACCAGCACCAATGCCAAGCACCACTTTCAGGCCAAGGTGCCGACTAAGTTCCTGTTGGCCGCGGCGGTGATCATCGGGGCGGGGTTTCTGGTGTACCGCGCCTATGCCCGATACGAACAAGAGAAGACCGCGCCCCAGGCGGCAGATCAGATCGGCGCGCCGATTGAATCCGAAAGCATGGTTGATCAGGCCAAAAGCGTCGTTGGCTCGTTCATCAACCCCATCGGCAACCAGGGCGCAGAGCAGCCGCAAACGCTAGAGCAGTATCTCGGCTCTCGCGTTCCACGTATTCAGGATGTGCCCGGCTCCGCGCCGATCTATGACCAGCTGAACACCCCGCAAGCCTTTCCCAAGCCGATCTGCATCGCCACCACCGACCGAGAGCTGATCAGCCGCAACCGAAGGCGAATGAGCATCGGCGATACCGACGATGGGCTGACCGGCTGCCGATGCAACACCCAACAAGGCACGTTGCTGGAGGTGTCGTTCGAGTTCTGCATGACCGTTGTGCAGAACGGCTACTTCGACCCGACCAAGCCCGACCGAGGCTCGATGCAGGACCAGAACCGGAACAACCAGCTCCCGGCACCGCAGCCGGTGGCACAGCCGCGCCAGAACCAGAACGAACCCCAGCGCACACGCTTTACCCGCGTGCCGTATGAGAAGGGGAAGTTCCTGTGGTGAAGACCGTCAGCGTGCCCCAGGCACGCACGGCGAGGCACGAGCCGGCGTGCTGCGCGCGCTGACGTCCCTGTAGCACGTCAGATAAATCCAACCGAACAACCTTAGTAACCCATAGTAAAGGGGAAACAAAATGGCCAACAAAGACTTCAAACGAATCGACCTCATCACCGGATTGGAAGACGGTCGAAGCCGGTTATTCGTCGACCCGGGCACCGCTCGGATAGCCGATCTATCCAACGTCCGCTTGTTGCATTGCGGCGTCGATACGGTCCGCCAGTTGTATCGCGGACTGATCCGTCCCGAGATCATGGCGCTGTTCGAGAAACCGGGCGTCATGGTCGAGTTTGCTGGAGAGTTCTGGCACGCCGGTCGTGTTGGTCGGGACTCGGGCTACCAGTACAAGCTTCAGAACGCCGACCTCGGGTTCATTCTGCTCATCAAAAATTTCAACGCCAAGCTGGACCAGATCGGCCCACATCTGAAAATCGAAGTGTCGCCGCATGCCATCGATGCGCTGTCGCCTGAGCGTTTGCAAGAGCGGATGGACTACTACGCCGCAGCCGTCATGACCAACCGCGAACGCAATCAGTGTGCTGTCCATCTGGCGCTGGATCTCCAGGGTTGGACGCCTCCGGCTGACTTGACCGCCCGCATGCACTGTCGCGCCCGCGCTAACCGGGATATTTCGGGTATCAAAGAAATCCAGTGGACCATGGAAGCAGCCACCTACGGGCGGGGCCAGTCCTTTCTATTTGGCTCTGCCGGGGGTGTTCAACTCGGCATTTACAACAAGACGCTTCAGGCGCGTTCCCATGACAAGCTCGACTATTGGGAAAGTGTCTGGCGTCGTCGTGACTCTCTGGACCAGATAGACCCTGACAACTACGACCCGACCCAAGACGTGTGGCGCGTCGAACTGCGTTATCACCACTCAGTTATCCAGCAATTCGCGAGTGGCTCCGTGGATGTGAAGACCGGACAAGCCATTGATATCGACTCCTTCGCAGCGTTTTCAGCACACCTCGACGGCCTCTGGCGCTACGGCCTGGGCCAATTCAAGTTACTCGCCCGTCCTGGCTACTTCGAGCCGATCTGGACCCTCATCCGTGATGACGTGCGGGTGGATGTGCCGGTCGATTCCTTGATTGATGAAACCGAATACAAGCGCTACTACAAAACCTCTCGCGGCTTCTCTGGCAAGAACGTGGAGCTCTTCCTGGGAAACTTCGTAAGCCTACTAGCAAGGGAGCGGGTGGGCGCTAAGCAAGCTTTTGACCGGTTGCGCGAGTGGGAATGCTGGCCGGTAATCCGTGATCACTACGCGTCCAAGGATATGACGGAGCGTGATCTATACAAGCACATCAAGAACCTGCTCCAAGAGCGTCATGTTCGATGGGGTAGGGCGGTATGACGGCTCGAAAAGACGGCAAAACCTGGACGGCTGATTTCTACGAGAATGGCCGGGCAGGGCGGCGTATTCGCAAGAAAGGATTTTTGACGAAGGCAGCAGCTCAGCGCTATGAATCCGAGTTCTTTGCGACCTTCAAGCTGACAGGCCGACCGCTAGATGATCGTCTTTCTGACTTGGTAACCCTGTGGCATTCGCTGCACGGCTGCTCGCTGAAAGACGAGAAAACACGACTGTCACGAACACTCGCGATCGCTGAGCGGCTAGGTGACCCTCTGGCCTCTGAGTTCGATGCCCTGGCATGGGCACGTTATCGTCAGCGCAGACTCACGGAAGCCTCTCCGCACACCGTCAATCACGAACAGCGCTATTTGTCTGCGGTGTTCTCCGAGCTGATCCGTCTTGGCGCCTGGGTGGGTAAGAACCCGCTGGCTAGCATCCGTCAGATCAAAACCGACCAAACCGAGCTGACCTTTCTGACGCTTCCACAGATCCGCCAGCTGCTCGATGAGTGTCGCCGGTCGACCAACAATCACACCTATCCGGTTGCGCTCCTGTGTTTGGCCACGGGCGCTCGCTGGGATGAAGCGGAATCCCTCTCCCGTGCAGCCCTATTTGGTGGCAAGGCGCATTTTCACCGGACAAAGAACAGGCAGTCTAGGTCTGTACCGATCCCGAAGGAGGTCGAGGAAATCGCACTGAAGCTGGGGATGCCCGGTAATGGACGGCTGTTCATGTCCTGCCGGTCTGCTTTTCGGAGTGCATACAAACGATGCGGATTCGATACCCCAGGACAAATGACCCATATCCTGCGGCACACCTTCGCTAGTCATTACATGATGGCCGGGGGTGACATTCTTGGCCTGCAACGGATTCTGGGTCACTCGTCGATCACGATGACGATGCGCTACGCACACCTGTCGCCTGACCATTTGGAGTCGGCGCTCCGGTTGTCCCCGTTGGCACAGTCCGAATACAGGGCAGCTCTATGATTTCATTCTCGAGTAGCTACCATGCATACTCCGATTTCCTACGGAAAGTTGGAAAGAACATGGAAAATAGGATCCCGCTTCCTACCGATAATCTCTATAAGTTTGCAGCTCTTTTTTCTCTGTTACTCGTTGCCTCTGGCTTCGCACTTGTTGTGTACGCAACTAAGGCAACGAACTCAGTAGTGTTCGAACATTGGGTAGAGCTGGAGACTCTGCGGTCAGAGGCAAAGCTGAGCCTGCCTCAGGAGGCTCGGAAGGCCTCTTTGGAACGAGTTGTAGAGGTTGCGTCGTCCGACAAGCAGACCTACATCACTCTTGCCGTCATCATGGCGACCCTTGGTGCTTTGGGCGTGGTTTCAGGTTTTATGCACTGGTATCGGTGTATTCAGCCTGTCGCTGATCAGATGGCTGCTACCCAGTTGGAGCTGGCAAAATTGCAGCTACTTGCACTTCGGGCCGATCTTAGGGCTAGGGGGGTTGACTTGGATGAGGGGCTGCCAGCGCCGGTAGGTGGCAAGGTAGACAAGGCGTAGTCACTCTGTAGTCATCAGGCGCAACAAAAAAGGGCCTACCTTTCGGTAAGCCCTTGTTTTGTTTGGTGGCTACGCAGGGACTTGAACCCCGGACCCCAGCATTATGAATGCTATGCTCTAACCAACTGAGCTACGTAGCCAAGTGGCGCGCATTATTCTCGTCGCGCCTGTGGCTGTCAACCCTCCTTCCGTGATTTTTCGTCCGTCTATCAAATGCTTATGCCGCGCCACCGATGGGCACTTGAAGCCCGCGCGGCGGCGCGTCTGTTTGCGTGTCGATCAGTCCCACTTTGGCGCGAAGCCGGGGTTGGCCAGGCGCTCGTTGCGATCCAGCGTGGCGATCTGCTGCATCTCTTCGTCAGTCAAGCGCAGCTTCTGAGCAGCCAGATTGGCGGCGAGGTTTTCGCGTTTGGTGGATGACGGGATCACGGCGAAGCCTTGTTGCAACAGCCAGGCGAGCGCAATCTGCGCGGGGCTGGCGTTGTGGCTTTCGCCGATGCGTTGCAGTACCTCGTCCTGCATCACCTTCCCGTAGGCCAGCGGCATATAGGCGGTGAGGTGGATGCCCTGGCTGCGGGCGAAGTCGATCACCTTACGGTTCTGCAGAAAGGGGTGCACCTCGACCTGGTTGGTAGCGATGTTCTTGGCGCCGATGGCGTCGATGGCCTGTTGCATATGGCTGATGGTGAAGTTGGAGATGCCGATGGCGCGGGTCAGGCCGCGCTCTTTGGCTTCCAGCATGCGGGCCAGGTAGTCGGCGACCGTTAGCTCGTCGTTGGGCGAGGGCCAGTGCACGAGGGTGAGGTCCACCTGCTCCATGCGCAATTTGCTCAGACTTTCCTCCAGGCTGGGGATCAGGCGGTCGGCGCGGAGGTTGCTGGTCCAGACCTTGGTGGTCACGAACAGCTCTTCGCGCGGCACATCGATCTCGGCGATGGCCTGTCCGACTTCAGCTTCGTTCTCGTAAATCTGTGCGGTGTCGATGTGGCGATAGCCGAGTTCGAGACCCATCTTCACCGAATCGATGACTTGTTGGCCCTTGAGGCGGAAGGTGCCGAGGCCGAAAGCGGGAATGCTCATAGGTTCTCCTGTGTGATTGATCAATGCGAGGCGGCGAGGGCCGACTCGTGTATGGCGTCGCCTGATCGCGTGTCCAGGCTATCCAGCCGGCCGCTGCAATACGTGAGGGCCAGGGCGATCAGCACCACCAGCGCGCCGATCCAGGCGGTATGGATCAGACCCATAGATGCGACGATGTGTCCCCCGAGCCATGCGCCACCGGCGATGCCAAGGTTGAATGCAGCGATGTTCAGACCCGAGGCAACGTCCACGGCGTTCGGTGTGTAGTGCTCGGCCTGGCGTACCACGTAGACCTGCAAACCGGGCACGTTGCCGAACGCCACCGCACCCCAGAGCAAAACCGTCGCCAGTGCCAGCCAGGGGTTGGCCGCGGTAAAGGTGAGCGTGAAGAGGACGGCCGCCAGCAGCGCAAAAATCAACTTCAGGGCGCTGATCGGCCCGCGACGGTCGGCCAGTTTGCCGCCCCAGATATTGCCCACCGCCACCGAGACGCCGTAGACCAGCAGTACCAAGCTCACCGCGCCTTCGCCGAAGCCACTGATCTCCTGCAGGATCGGCGCAAGAAAGGTGAAGGCGATAAAGGTGCCGCCGTAGCCGACCGCAGTCATCGAGTAGACCAACAGCAGGCGCGGCTGTTTCAGTACGGCCAGTTGCTGGACGATGGAGGCGGGCTTGCTGTGCTGGATGGTACGTGGCACGAAGATCAGGCTGCCGATAAAGGCGATCACGCCGAGCAACGACACCGCGAGAAAGGTCTCGCGCCAGCCGAACTGCTGGCCGATGAAGGTGCCGAGTGGCACGCCGGTGACGAGGGCGACGGTGAGCCCGGTAAACATGATGGCGATGGCGCTCGCGGCTTTCTCTTTCGAGACCAGGCTGGTGGCAATGGTCGAGCCGATGGAGAAGAACACGCCGTGGGCGAGGCCGGTGACGATGCGCGCCAGGATCAGCGACTCGTATCCCGGCGCCTGCCAGGCGAGCAGGTTGCCGGCGGTGAACAGCACCATCAGCGACAGCAGCAACAACTTGCGCGGCACCTTGCCGGTCAGGGCGGTGAGCAGTGGCGCGCCGACCGCGACGCCGAGGGCATAGAGGCTGACCAGCAACCCGGCCGAAGGCAGGCTGACGGCGAGATCACTGGCGATGGTGGGAATCAGGCCGACGATGACGAACTCCGTCGTGCCAATGGCGAATGCGCTGAGGGTCAGCGCGAGCAAGGCGATGGGCATGGAATGAAACTCCGGGTGGATTGCATGCCGCGTAGTGTCTACCGCAGACTCGTGCGGAAAAACCGGGTCTCAAGCCAAACATAATTGACTGCGAGTCACAGATGAAAACGACGCTCGACGAACTGCAAGCCTTCACGGCGGTGATCGATACCGGCTCGATTTCCGGCGCCGCGGTGCAACTGGGGCAGACGGCCTCGGGTGTCAGCCGCGCCCTTAGCCGTCTCGAAGCCAAGCTTGCGACCACTTTGCTGCGTCGGACGACGCGGCGTCTGGAGCTGACGGAGGAGGGCGCGGCCTTTCTGATTCAGGCCAGGCGGATTCTTGATGCGGTAGAGGAAGCCGAGGAGCAGATGTCGCGTCGCCTGCAACATCCGGCCGGAAGGTTACGGGTCAACGCCTCGGCACCCTTTATGCTGCATGTGCTGGTGCCGCTTGTTGGTGGGTTCCGCAAGCGCTATCCGGATATCGAGCTGGAGCTGCACAGCAGTGATCAAATCATCGATCTGCTGGAACATCGCACGGACCTCGCGCTGCGCCATGGCCCGCTACGTGATTCCACCCTGCACGCTCGGCCGCTGGGGCGTAGTCGTTTGCGTGCAGTGGCGAGCCCCACGTATCTGGCAGACCGGGGTGTGCCGCAGCAGGTCGAGGACCTGGCGACGCATAGCCTGATCGGTTTCACCCAGCCGGAGAGCCTCAATCATTGGCCACTGCGCCATCCCCTCGGCGAGACCTGGCCCATCGTGCCGAGCCTGTGGGCATCCAGCGGCGAGACAGTGAGGCATCTAGCGCTGGCCGGGCAGGGTATCGCCTGCTTATCTGACTTCATGACCGCGCGCGATCGCGCCGAGGGCATGCTGGTCGAGGTGCTGGCCGAGGCGAACGTCCGGGTGCTCCAGCCGATCCACGCGGTGTATTACCGCAATACCGCATTGGCGGCGCGCATCACCTGCTTCCTCGATTACCTCAGTGAGTGCTTGGGCGAGCAGGAGTGGACGCGCTAGGGATGATCGGTCCGAACCATGCATGCATGACCCTGCCTAACATTGCAGGCCTATTTGCGAGGACACGACCATGCTGAGCCTTAACTTCCCAAGCGATCCGCTGCTGTACCCCTGGCTTGCGGACGAATCGCCCCTGAACGATCTCGACGACGCCGAAAGTGATACCGAACTGGACGACGGCGACACCCTGCCCAATGAGATACTCGAACAGCTGGAAAAAGAGCCGCCGCCACCGGACCCGATGCCAGATCCGGGTGTGATGTAACGTTCGTTGTACTGGCTAGCGGGCTCGGCGCCCTGTTGAGGGTGCAATGGCGTGACCCTGGAACGGTCCCATAAGCGGTTCCCACGCGGGAGCGTGGGAACCATCGGTCACCATCGATGTTAGATCCGCACTGATCGTACCCACGCTCCGGCGTGGGGACGCGGGTAGGCGCCGTGCGCTTGTTTGCGAAGTGACCATGTCCGGCTAGCTCGCAATGGCTGCGCTTCCAGCCTTCGAGCTGGCACTGCAGTTCACCGACCCATGACATCATTTGCCGCGAGCGCGATGGGGATTTCACGATGCCAAGCGGCACAACGGCTCGCGTGATCGATTCCCGAACTCATCCAAAAACCAGCTAGACGCCCGCTGTTAACCAGGCAGGGCATCCAGGCGTGTCCCCCTTTGCTAAGAGAGATGATGCATGAACAGGCGGTTGTTGGTTGGAGTGCTGTTGATTGGCCTGCATGTGTTCGTTGGCGTCACGCTGATTCCGGATTTATCGCTCGGTCTGCCCGGCAGCGTTCTGGCTTGGTTGTATCTCACGCTTTCGGCCGTTCTGATGCGGTACGGCGTGCTGGTACGAGGTTCGGGTAGCGCGTTGTTGGCGTGGTCCGGATTGCTGGCCATGGGGATCTTTTCAAGCCTGGCGGTTTTATCGCTGGTTCGTGCCTTCGTTCTCACGCTGGCATCGCTGCTGGGCTGGGAGTCGGCAGGTTTTACGCAGGGATCGGCTCTGTCCGTTATCGCCGCCGTGCTGGCGGTGACGCTGTTCGGCGTGCTGAACGCGCGGCGCACGGCTCGGGTGATCGAGCGCGACATCGCCATGCGCAATCTGCCTGTCGCGCTGGACGGATTTAGCGTCGTCCAACTCAGCGATATCCATGTGGGCCCGACGATCAAGCAGGGTTATATCGATGCGATCGTGAAGCGGGTCAATGAGCTTTCGCCTGATCTAATCGTTATCACTGGCGACTTGGTGGACGGCAGTGTTGCCGATCTGGCCGACGACATCGCCCCACTAGCGCAGCTACGGGCGCGTCACGGCGTTTACGTGGTCACCGGCAATCACGAGTACTACTCCGGTGCGGACAGCTGGATCGCCGAATTCGAGCGGCTGGACATGAGGGTATTGCTCAATCGTCATGAGCTGCTAGAGCACGCTGGGGCGCAGTTGGTGCTGGCAGGCATCGCGGATTATTCAGCCGAGCTGTTCAGGCCCAACCATAAAAGTGATCCGGTAGCGGCCTTTGCTGGCGCGCCAGTCGATGTGCCGCGCATTTTGCTGGCGCACCAGCCGCGGTCGGCGAAGGCCGCGCTGGAGGTGGGCTGCGATCTGCAGCTATCCGGACACACCCATGGCGGACAGTTCTGGCCGTGGATGCACTTTGTGCGTTGGCAACAGCCGTGGGTGGCGGGGCTGCAGCGCGTCGGAGAGATGCAGATCTACATCAGCCGCGGCACCGGCTACTGGGGACCTCCGCTGCGTTTCGGCGCACCATCGGAAATCACCCGCATTCGTCTGGTCAGCGCCGGATAGCCTTTCTCAGCTCGCCAACAATTCGCGGCGCATCATTACGTAGTCTTCGCCTTCCAGCTGTCCGCGGCGCAGCGGATTACGTGTGCAGTGCGCGGCGAATCCGGCATCGACGAAGCGATAGGGCAAATGCTCGTCGCGTCCCTTCGGAATGCCGAGGCGGGTGGTTTGGACGATGTCCGGTCGCGCGCCGATGTCGTCCACGCGCAGCCGAGCGGGGTCCATGCGTCGGGCGTTCCATTCCGTTACGGTCAGGCCGAGCGCCTTGCACAGCAGCGTCTGGCCGGAGCAGAGGCGAGTCAGTGGACGAGGGCCTCCGGCTGCGGCCGGGCTGTTGGTACGCATACGTTCAATGGATTCTTCGCAGGAAAGCGAGTCGACCCAGGGGTAGCCGGCCTTGATGCATACCGCATTGCCTTCACCCTGGACGCTGAAGTTCAGTGAATCGCCACCGCGTGAGTAATAAAGGTAGAGGTGCCCGGCCGGCATAAACATTGCTCGGCGTGAAGGGCTGTAGCCCAGGGATGAGTGGCTGGCCTTTTCGTCGACGTAATAGGCCTCGGTCTCGATGATGCGCGCCGACAGCCACAACCCGTCGACACAATGGCGAATCACGGTGCCCAGCAGCTCCTGGGCAACGGTCTGGGCGTCCCGGTCGAAAAAGTCATCGTCTAGATACTGTAGCGGCGGTTCGGTGAGGCTGTTCATCAGGGCTCCGGCTTCGGCAAGTCTGCCTGTTCCGACCGATAAGCGGGACGAATATTCCCCAATCGACGATTGGATTTGGTGCCAGTCGTCAGGCAAACAAGCGGTGCAGGCGCGGCAGTTCGTGCTTTATCCAGTCCGAACGGGAAGCTAAAAAAAGCAAAAAGCCCTGCTTGGGCAGGGCTTCTTTTTTCTGATGCCTGGATCAAATCATCGATCCAGTTTCGCTTAGACGTTGAAACGGAAGTGCATCACGTCGCCGTCCTTGACGATATATTCCTTGCCTTCCAGGCGCCATTTACCGGCTTCTTTGGCCCCGGCTTCGCCCTTGTACTGAATGAATTCGTTATAGGCGATGACTTCGGCGCGGATGAAGCCTTTCTCGAAATCGGTGTGAATCACAGCGGCGGCCTGCGGAGCGGTGGCACCGATCTTGACGGTCCAGGCACGAACTTCCTTCACGCCAGCGGTGAAGTACGTCTGCAGGTTGAGCAGCTCATAACCAGCGCGGATCACGCGGTTCAGGCCGGGCTCTTCGAGGCCGAGGGACTCGAGGAACATGTCCTTTTCCTCGCCATCGTCCAGCTCGGCGATTTCCGCTTCGATCTTGTTGCACACCGGAACCACGACAGCGCCTTCTTCAGCGGCGATGGCGTTGACCACGTCCAGATGCGGGTTGTTTTCGAAGCCGTCTTCGGCAACGTTGGCGATGTACATCACCGGCTTGCTGGTCAGCAGGTGGAAACCTTTGGCCAACTGAATCTCTTCATCACCCAGCTTCTTCAGCAACGTGCGGGCCGGCTTGCCTTCGGTGAAGTGGGGGATCAGTTTTTCCAGTAGCGCTTTCTGCGCAACCGCTTCCTTGTCGCCGCCCTTGGCGTTGCGGGTCACGCGCTGCAGTTGCTTCTCGCAGCTGTCGAGGTCAGCGAAGATCAGTTCCAGTTCGATGATCTCGATGTCGCGCTTGGGATCGACCGAGTTGGAGACGTGGATGACGTTTTCGTCTTCAAAGCACCGCACCACGTGGGCGATGGCATCGGTCTCGCGGATGTTGGCCAGAAACTTATTGCCCAGACCTTCGCCTTTGGACGCGCCTTCGACGAGGCCGGCGATATCGACGAACTCCATTGTGGTCGGGATCACGCGCTCTGGTTTGACGATTTCAGCGAGAGCCTGCAGGCGCGGATCAGGCATCGGCACGATACCGCTGTTCGGCTCGATGGTGCAGAAAGGAAAGTTTTCCGCAGCGATACCGGACTTGGTCAGCGCGTTGAACAGGGTGGACTTGCCGACGTTGGGCAGGCCGACGATGCCGCAATTGAATCCCATGGTGTCTTTGCCTCGGTGTTGCTGGCAGTCAAAGAGCTGCCGGCATTTTGCCAAACTGCGTTAAACGGCCTCGGGATGCGCTCTATTGCAGCCGTCCTGCTCAGCCGTTGCCTTGTCTTGCGTGCCCGCGCTTCAGGCCTTCTGGCTATGCAGGCGCTGCATCGCGCGCGTCCAGTCGCCAGCGAGGATTTCCGGCAGCACGTCGAAGGTGAAATCGATGCTGGCGTCGAGCTTCTCGCGTTCTGTCTGCGGCGCACGTCCCAGTACGTAGCCGGTCACCAGGCTGCTATGCCCGGGATGGCCAATGCCCAGACGCAGGCGGTAGAAGTTGTTCTGATTGCCGAGCTTGGCAATGATGTCGCGAAGCCCGTTGTGCCCGCCATGGCCGCCACTCTGCTTGAGCTTGGCAATGCCTGGAGGCATGTCGAGTTCATCGTGGGCAACCAGGATGGACTCGGGAGGAATTCGGAAAAATCCGGCCAGTGCCGCCACCGCCTGACCGCTGCGGTTCATGAAGGTGGTGGGAATCAACAGGCGGATGTCTTCGTCCTGATGGCGAAATTTGCCGACCAGACCAAAGTATTTGCGATCGACGCTGAGATTGACGCCCTTATGGGCAGCCAGACGCTCAACGAAAAGGGCCCCTGCGTTATGCCGGGTCTGGTCGTATTCAGGGCCTGGGTTACCCAGGCCGACGATCAGTTTAACGGCAGTCACGACAGAGGCCCTTCCTCAGGTGATGGCGAGTGGATTACTCGGCAGCGCCTTCTTCTTTCGGAGTGTCTTCCTTGTTCACGCGCGGCGCATGAACGTTGGCAACCGGCAGGTCGCTGCCATGAGCCAGGGCGACCAGCTCAACACCTTTCGGCAGCTTGAGGTCGGTCATGTGCAGTACCTGACCGACTTCGACGTTGGCCATGTCGACTTCGATGAACTCCGGCAGATCCTGCGGCATGCAGGACACTTCCACTTCGTTGATGTTGTGCAGGATTTCGCCACCCTGCTTCTTCACGCCAACCGAGCTTTCCTGGTTGATGAAGTGCAGCGGAACGGTAGCGGTCAGCTTGTGGCCTTCAACGACGCGGACGAAGTCAGCGTGCAGGACGAAGCCCTTGGCCGGATGACGCTGCAGCGCCTTGATCAGAACGGATTCGTTCTGGCCATCGACGTTCAGGGTCAGGACGTGACTGAAAGATGCTTCGGTTTCTAGCATCTTGGCCAGGTCTTTAAGCAGCAGGCTGATGGACTGTGGGGCCTTGTCGCCACCGTAGATTACGGCTGGGACGAGGCTGGCGTTACGACGCAGGCGGCGGCTCGCACCTTTCCCCAGGTCGGAACGCACTTGGGCATTCAGAGTGAAATCAGTCATTGTGTTTCTCCAGGATAACAACGCGCCCGAAGTGCTTGCGACCAGCACTACCGGGTGGTTGGGCAAAAAGCCCCGCACGAGGCGGGGCACATTTTCGTCTGCGCGAATGGCCAGGCTTTCGCCTTAGCGGAACATCGCACTGATCGATTCAGCATTGCTGATGCGGCGAACCGCTTCAGCCACCATTGGCGCGATGTCCAATTGGCGAATACGGGTACAAGCTTGCGCCGCTGCGGACAGCGGAATGGTATTGGTCACCACCAGTTCGTCGAGAACCGAGCCGTCGATGTTCTCGATGGCGCGGCCCGACAGAATCGGATGAGTGCAATACGCGTAGACCTTTGAAGCGCCATGATCTTTCAGAGCAGTTGCTGCGTGGCACAGAGTGCCAGCAGTATCGACCATGTCATCGACGAGGATGCAGGTCCGACCTTCGATGTCACCAATGATGTGCATCACTTCGGACTGGTTGGCCTTTGGGCGGCGCTTGTCGATGATCGCCAGATCCACACCCAGCGACTTGGCCACGGCGCGAGCACGCACCACACCGCCAATATCAGGGGAAACGATCATCAGGTTCTCGAATCGCTGAGCCTGAATGTCGTCCACCAGGACCGGCGAGCCGTAGATGTTGTCTACGGGCATGTCGAAGAAGCCCTGGATCTGATCGGCGTGCAGGTCGACGGTAAGGACGCGGTTGACACCCACCACATCGAGCATGTCGGCCACGACCTTGGCGCTGATCGGCACTCGTGCGGAGCGCGGGCGGCGATCCTGGCGGGCGTAACCAAAGTAGGGAATGACTGCCGTGATGCGGGTGGCAGAGGAACGGCGGAAGGCATCAGCCATCACTACCAGTTCCATCAGGTTGTCATTGGTGGGAGCGCAGGTCGGTTGAATCAGGAACACGTCCTTACCGCGAACGTTCTCGTTGATCTCGACACTGATTTCGCCGTCGGAGAATTTTCCGACGTAGGCATCACCGAGGGGAATATGCAGCTGACGTACAACACGCCGGGCCAGGTCGGGGTTGGCGTTCCCCGTGAAGACCATCATCTTGGACACGCGCAGTACCTGCCTGAGGGTGGATCCGATGAAACAAAAAGCTGTTCAAAAGGCCAGGCTTTTTGAACAGCTCTCAAGTGTATGGCAGGGGCGGCTGGATTCGAACCAACGCATGCCAGGATCAAAACCTGGTGCCTTACCGCTTGGCGACGCCCCTGTAGATTCAACCTGAATGTGCAGCAATCGTACGAACCCTGAGGGTTGTGGCAGGGGCGGCTGGATTCGAACCAACGCATGCCAGGATCAAAACCTGGTGCCTTACCGCTTGGCGACGCCCCTGTATCGTACAACCGAATGCTAGGCATTCACTTCCTGCGCCATTTGCTCGAGCTTTCGGTGCAGCATCGAAATGTTGCGACCCTGGGCCACGAAACCTGGCATATCGGCTGGAAGTTGGCGGCAGACTTTATCAGCCTCGCCTTTGTTTGGAAAGCTCCCAAACACACAAGCTCCAGTGCCGGTCATGCTTGCTGGAACAAAATTATTCAACAAGCTCAAAGCGTTACGTACTGCTGGATAGCGCTTTTCGACCACCGGCTGGCAGTCGTTATGACCACCCCCTGCAAGAAGGCTGCGAACTGTAATGGCCGGGGTATTGCGTGTCAACTCTGGGTCGGAAAATATTTCTGCTGTACTAACAGAGACTTGCGGGGCGATGACGAGGAACCAGGGTTCACTTAATTCGACCGGTTGCAAGCGCTCGCCAATCCCTTCGGCAAAGGCCGCGCGACCGCGCACAAACACCGGCACGTCGGCACCCAACAGCAGCCCGATCTTTGCCAGACGATCCTCGCCCAGGTGCGTTCGCCAGAGATGATCGAGGCCGAGTAGGGTAGTTGCGGCATCGGAACTGCCGCCACCGATGCCGCCGCCCATGGGCAAACGTTTGATCAGTTGTATATCGGCGCCCTGGCCGCTACCGCTATGGCTCTGCAGCAGGCGAGCTGCACGCACGATCAGGTTGTTGTCATGATCGACACCGGGCAGTTCGGTGTGCAGGTGAATCTGAGCGTCTGCGCGTGGCGTGAAGGTCAATTCATCGCCATGGTCGAGGAACTGGAACAGCGTCTGCAGTTCGTGATAGCCATCGGCACGGCGGCCAAGAACATGCAGCATCAGGTTGAGCTTGGCTGGAGCCGGTAAGGTCAGCTCGTCCATTAGTGGCCGAGCTGGCGCGGATGCCAGTCCTTGACCACGAGCGTGATCTGCAGGTCTCGGCCTACCAGTTTGATGCGCGATGGCAGCATGAAACCGTCCTCCTCGATATAGCCGAGATACTGCACGTCCCAGCCGTCCTGCTGGAGATTGGCGAGGCGTCCATCGCTGTCGAGCGCGACGCGGCTGCGGCTGTCCGGGGCGGGGAGGCCGCGGATCCACCAGAGCAGATTCGAGACCGGCAACTGCCAACCGAGCTGGCTTTCCACCAGTGCCTCTGGTGACTCCGCTTCGAAGCGCCCTTGGCCTGCCACTTCCAGCGCCACTGCATCCGGTCGGCCAGTCAGGCGCGTGGCGCCGCGGCCAAGCGGGCCGGACAGGCGAATGTCGAAATAATCTTGGCGCTGCAGCCAGAAGAGAGTGCCGCTGCCGGAGTTCTGAGGCGCACGAATGCCGATCTTGCCGTTGATTTGCCAACCATCGATTTCGCTGATGCGCGCTTTGTGAGTCTTCCAATCTTCTGCACTTCCGGGGCCTTCGACGGACTCCTGTGGGCCGAGGCCGGCACAACCGGCGAGCAGCAGAGCGAGAGCAGGAATCAGCAGATTTCGCATCAGCTTCATGGGTCAGGGTTTCTCCGAGCCTGTCAGGCGTTTGATGGTTTCGCGGAGGATCTGGCTATCCGGCTGTTGTTTCAGGGCTTCGTCCCAAATAGCCCGTGCTTCACGCTGTTCGCCAGACGTCCAGAGTACTTCGCCCAGGTGGGCGGCGATTTCATGGTCCGGAAAAAGCTCATATGCCTTGCGCAGGTGGGTCTCGGCTTCGGCGATATCGCCCAGCCGGTAATTCACCCAGCCGAGACTGTCGAGAATGGCCGCGTCGTCGGGATTGAGCCGGTAGGCCTGCTCGATAAGCGCAAGGGCTTCTTCAAACCGGTCGGTGCGGTCGGCCAGGGTGTAGCCGAGCGCGTTAATTGCCATGGCGTTGTCCGGTTCACGCTCGATGATGAAGCGCAGATCCTGTTCCAGCTGTGCCAGGTCGCCGCGCTTCTCGGCGATCATGGCCCGCGTATAGAGAAGGTTGAGGTCTTCGGGGAATTGCTCCAACGCTTGCTCGGCAAGCTGCCAGGCCTCTTCGAGCTGCTGCTGGCCGGAAAGCGCTTCGATCTCGATCAGGTACAGCTGGATCGCATAGTCTGGCTGCTCATCGCGCGCGTTCGCCAGTAGCTGCGAGGCTTCCTGGCTGCGGTCGAGAGAGAAAAGCAGTTCGGCCTGCATCAGCTTCGCGGGCAAGTACTCGTTGCCGGGGCCGACCTTGGCGAAGGCGGCCAGCGCCTGCTCGTGCTTGCCCATCTCGTGATAGGCGCGACCGAGGTTGAAGTTGGCGGCATCGACGTGGCTGCCGCGCTCGATCAGCTCCTCCAGATAAACGATCGCTTCGCGCCAGGCCTCAGCCTCGAGGCACACCAGTGCCATGGAAAAGCGCAGGTCGTCATCGTCGGGGTATTGCTGGACCAGCGTGGCGAACTCGCCCATGGCCTCGTCGAGGCGGTCCTGTTCGACCAATAGTCGTGCATAAGTCAGTCGCAGACGCTTGTCTTCGGGGTGCTGGTCGAGGCTTTTCTCCAGTAGCGGCAATGCTTCGTTGCCGCGCTCGAGGACCTGCAGCAATCGAGCCTGGAGCAGAATCGACGGGATTTCCTGCTGATTGGCAGGTTGCTCTTCGAGCAGCGCCAGCGCTTCTTCAGGGCGTCCGTCCTGCTGCAGCAACACGGCTTTGCCGAATTTTAGCTGCGCATTGTCAGGGTGTTTGGCCAGCAGCTGGTCGAAGCTGTTCAACAGACCGGTTCGCGTGTCCGGATCGGTTTCGGCGGCCGACAGGGCGAGGAAATCGAAGTGGGTATCGCCCTGGCCCTGCAGGACCTTTTCCATGAATTCCATGGATTCTTCGTAGCGCCCAGCGCGCGCCAACTGCACGGCCGCTACGCGCTGGGCATCAAGATTCTCCGGTGCGTTGTTCGCCCAGATCATCGCGGTATCCAGCGCAGCCTGCTCGGCACCAAGGTATTCGGCGATGCGGAAACCGCGCTCGGCCACGCCGGCATCCTGGGTCGCGTTGGCCTGCTGCACATAGCTACCCAAGGCGATGTCGAAGCGATTGCGTTGGCCGGCCAGCTCGGCCACCAGTAGCGCGTAAAGCGTGTCTCGGCTGAAAGATCCATATTCACCAGGACTCGTTTTTGCAGGTTCCGGTGTTGCTTCCTCGACCGGCGGGCTGCTGTCGGGAGCGCTCTGCATGAAGCTTTGGCAGCCACCGAGAAACAGGACGGCGCTGATAACGAGGAGTTTTTTCATAGGGATTATAAGGCTGATCTGCGGTCGCGGCATGATGACACAAGCCGTCAGGCAAGCACATGGGCCGGCTTGCGAGGCGATTCGGTCGGCTCGATAGGTACAGACAATGACGGGCAACTGTTGTTCTGGGACAGGCGAAGTAGGAGAATCGCGCGCTCCGTTTTCGAATCAGCGACCTGCATGGCTTTCATCGCGCTTGGCATTAATCACAAGACCGCATCGGTGGACGTGCGCGAGCGTGTGGCGTTCACGCCTGAGCAGATGGTCGAGGCGCTGCAGCAACTGTGCCGTGTCACGCCAACGCGTGAGGCGGCGATCCTGTCGACGTGCAACCGCAGCGAGCTGTACTTGCAGCAGGATCAGGTCGAAGCCGAGATGGTGCTGGCCTGGCTGGCCAACTATCACGGCCTGAGCCTGGAAGATCTCAAGGCCTGCGCCTATGTGCACACCGACGACCAGGCGGTACGGCATATGATGCGCGTCGCCTCCGGGCTGGATTCGATGGTGCTCGGCGAGCCGCAAATTCTCGGGCAGATGAAATCCGCCTACGCCGTCGCGCGCGAGGCCGGCAGCGTCGGGCCGCTGCTGGGGCGCCTGTTTCAGGCGACCTTCAGTACCGCCAAGACCGTGCGGACCGACACGGCTATCGGCGAAAACCCGGTATCGGTGGCCTTCGCCGCTGTCAGCCTGGCGAAGCAGATTTTCGCCAACCTCGACCGCAGCCAGGCGCTGCTGATCGGCGCCGGCGAGACCATCACGCTGGTTGCCCGCCATCTGCATGAGCAGGGCGTGAAGCGCATCGTGGTTGCCAACCGTACCCTCGAGCGTGCCAGTGCGTTGGCTGAGCAGTTCGGCGCGCATGCGATCCTCCTCGCTGATATTCCTCAGGAGCTCTACAACAGCGACATTGTCATCAGCTCCACCGCCAGCCAGTTGCCGATTCTCGGCAAGGGCGCCGTCGAGCAGGCGCTGAAGAAGCGTAAGCACAAGCCTATGTTCATGGTCGACATCGCCGTGCCCCGCGATATAGAAGCGCAGGTAGGCGAGCTGGGCGATGTCTACCTTTATACCGTCGACGATCTACACGAAGTGGTCGCGGAGAATCTCAAGAGTCGCCAGGGGGCTGCCCAGGCTGCCGAGGAGCTGGTCGCTGCAGGCACCGATGAGTTCATGGCGCGGCTGCGTGAGCTGGCGGCAGTGGATGTGCTCAAGGCCTACCGGCAGCATGCCGAGCGCATTCGCGACGAAGAAATGCTCAAGGCCCAGCGGCTGCTGGCTAACGGCGGCACGCCCGAGGATGCCCTGGCCCAGCTGGCTCGCGGGCTGACCAACAAGCTGCTGCACGCACCCAGCGTACAACTGAAAAAACTATCCGCCGAAGGGCGTGTGGAGGCCCTGACCGTCGTCGAGGAGCTCTTCGCCCTGCAAGACAGCACGGACAAACCATGAAAGCGTCACTGCTCAACAAACTCGACATCCTGCAGGACCGCTTCGAAGAACTGACGGCGTTGTTGGGCGATGCCGAGGTCATCAGCGATCAGAGCCGCTTTCGTGGCTATTCGCGCGAATACGCCGAAGTCGAGCCGGTCATCGCTACCTACCGCGAATTCCTCAAGCTGCAGTCCGACCTCGAAGGCGCTCAGGCGCTGCTCAAGGACAACGACCCCGACGTGCGCGAGATGGCCGAGGAAGAAGTCACCGAGGCCCGCGGTAAGCTCGAAGAAATCGAGACTCGCCTGCAGCGTATGTTGCTGCCGAAGGACCCAAAAGACGGTCGCAATGTTTTCCTGGAGATCCGCGCCGGCACTGGCGGAGACGAAGCGGCGATCTTTTCCGGCGACCTGTTTCGCATGTATTCCCGTTATGCCGAGCGGCAGGGCTGGCGCGTCGAGATTCTTTCCGAAAGTCCCGGCGAGCACGGCGGCTACAAGGAAGTCATTTCGCGCGTAGAAGGCGACAATGTGTTCGCCAAACTGAAGTTCGAGTCCGGGGCGCATCGCGTACAGCGTGTCCCAGAGACCGAGTCCCAGGGGCGCATCCATACCTCGGCCTGCACCGTCGCTGTGCTGCCGGAGCCGGACGAGCAGATCGCGATCGAGATCAATCCGGCTGATCTGCGTGTCGACACCTATAGAGCGTCCGGTGCCGGTGGGCAGCACATCAACAAGACGGATTCGGCGGTGCGCATAACGCACTTGCCCAGCGGCATCGTGGTGGAGTGTCAGGAAGAGCGCTCGCAGCACAAGAACCGCGCCCGTGCCATGTCCTGGCTGGCGGCCAAGCTGCAGGATGTGCAGGACAGCGCTGCGCATAAAGAAATATCCGATACGCGCAAACTGCTGGTCGGCTCGGGTGACCGCTCTGAACGTATTCGTACCTATAACTTCCCGCAGGGGCGGGTGACCGATCACCGTATCAACCTGACCCTGTACTCCCTCGGTGAGGTCATCGGCGGGGCGGTGGAGCAGGTAATCGAGCCCCTGCTGCAGGAATACCAGGCGGATCAACTGGCGGCACTGGGCGATTGATCGCGCTCGTTAGCTGGCCGCAGCAAGGCGGCTTGCTTTGCCACGATCATTGTTTGACTAATCCAGTACTGTCGCGCCTGCCGCCAGGTCCATACGGAAATGCTGAAAATGGCCTCCATCGAATCCCTGTTGCGTGCTGCTGATTTGCCAGATTCATCAAGTGCCAAGCTCGACGCTGAGTGGCTCTTGGCTGCTGCTCTGGGTAAGGCGCCGAGTTACCTGCGTACCTGGCCCGAACGCGAAGTTCCTCCTGAGTGCGAAGCCCGTTTTGCTGCTGATCTGGAGCGCCGTCGTAGTGGCGAGCCGGTGGCCTACATTCTCGGTCGCCAAGGCTTCTGGAGTCTTGATCTTGAGGTTGCACCGCATACGCTGATCCCCCGTCCGGATACAGAGCTGTTGGTCGAAACTGCACTGCTGTTGCTTCCGGCGACGCCGGCACAGGTGCTGGATCTCGGTACCGGTACCGGCGCGATCGCCTTGGCGCTGGCCCATGAGCGACCGGCGTGGCAGGTCACCGGCGTGGATCGCGTCGTCGAAGCCGTGGCCTTGGCCGCACGTAATGCCCAGCGGCTACGATTAGGGAATGTCACCTTTCGGGAAAGCGATTGGTTTTCCGCGCTCGACAGCCAACGCTTTGCGCTGATCGTCAGCAATCCACCTTATATACCGGCCAGCGATCCGCATCTTTTGCAGGGCGACGTACGTTTCGAGCCGAGCAGCGCCCTGGTTGCCGGTGAGGACGGGCTGGATGACATTCGGCACATCATCGGGGCCTCGGCGAGTCATCTAGTAAGCGCCGGTTGGCTGCTGCTGGAACATGGCTACGATCAGGCTGCGATGGTACGAGCGCTGCTCGCCGAAGGCGGGTTCACCAAAGTAGAAAGCCGCAGGGACTTCGGCGGGCATGAGCGCATAAGTTTGGGGCGCCTGCCATGAACGACATTTATCAGGAGAGCTGCATGCTGAGCGACGATGAGCTGCTGCGTTACAGTCGGCAGATATTGCTGAAACAGGTCGACATCGAAGGGCAGCTAAAGCTCAAGCAGAGCCGTGTGTTGATCGTCGGGCTTGGCGGCCTGGGATCTCCGGTGGCGCTGTATCTGGCTGCCGCCGGTGTCGGTGAGTTGCACCTGGCCGACTTCGACAGCCTCGATCTGACCAATCTGCAGCGCCAGATCGCCCACGACACTCCCTCGGTTGGCATGGCCAAGGTGGATTCGGCGATCGCCCGGCTGTCGGCGCTTAATCCCTTGGTCACGCTGGTGCCGCACCGCACAGCGATGGACGCCGACTCCCTCGATGAAGCGGTCGCTGCGGTGGATCTGGTGCTGGACTGCACGGACAATTTCGCCGTGCGCGAGGCGGTGAACGCGGCCTGTGTGGCCGCGAAGAAACCGCTGGTGAGCGGCGCCGCGATCCGTCTCGAAGGGCAGTTGTCAGTATTCGATCCGCGTGTAGAGACCAGCCCTTGTTACCACTGTCTCTATGGCCATGGCAGCGAAGCCGAACTGACTTGCAGCGAGGCCGGCGTGCTGGGGCCTGTTGTTGGAATGGTAGGAAGCCTGCAGGCCCTTGAGGCGATGAAACTTTTGGCCGGTTTCGGTGAGCCATTGGTGGGTAGGCTGCTGCTAGTGGATGCGCTATCCAGTCGATTCCGTGAGCTTAAGGTCAAGCGAGACCCGGCCTGTGCGGTCTGTGGCAGCGGTCATGGCTGATAACGCGCCGATCGGCGTCTTCGATTCCGGGGTGGGCGGGCTGTCGGTGCTGCGGGAGATCCGCTCACGCTTGCCGCAAGAGTCGTTGTTATATCTGGCCGACAGCGGCTACGTGCCCTATGGCGAAAAAAGTCCGGAGTTCATTCGCCAGCGTTGTCGGTCGATCGCCTCATTCTTGCTGGGGCAGGGTGCCAAGGCGCTGGTGTTGGCCTGCAATACCGCCACTGCGGCTGGCATTGCCGAGCTGCGCGAACTTTACCCCCAGCTTCCGTTGGTGGGCATGGAGCCCGCGGTTAAGCCGGCTGCCCAGGCGACTCGCAGTGGTGTGGTGGGTGTGCTGGCGACTACCGGCACGTTGAAGAGTGCCAAGTTCGCGGCCTTGCTGGATCGTTTTGCCTGCGACGTACGTGTCATCACCCAACCTTGTCCCGGCCTCGTCGAATGCATCGAGGCCGGTGAGCTCGACGCGCCAGCGACGCGCGCGCTGCTCGAAAGTTACGTCCATCCCTTGATCGAGCAGGGCTGTGACACGGTGATTCTCGGATGCACGCATTATCCGTTTATCAAGCCGCTGTTGATCGAGATGCTGCCGGCTACGGTCACGCTGGTCGATACCGGGGCGGCGGTGGCGCGACATCTCGAAACGGTACTCGCGGCGCGTGATCAACTCGGTAATGGCGAGGCGGCGACACGCTTTTGGAGCAGCGGCGATCCGGGCCGATTGGCCGCCGTACTGCCAGTGCTTTGGGGTGAATGCGGGATGGTTGCCGACTATCCTGACTAGGAACTCCCCGCTGCGCCTGCTTTCTGTATTTGGGTTAATGCTCGAAAAAACAAGCGATGCCAACTTTCGATAAGGAAATTCCGAATGAAAAAACTGATCTCCCTGGCTGCGGTTGCCGCTGTTTCGTTGGGTCAGGTGGCTGTTGTCCATGCGTTGGATTTGACCGCTGCCGTCGGCCAGACTGGTGAGTCAACGATGACCTATCGGCTCGGTGCTCAATTCGACTTCAATCGCAGCTGGTTCCAGACCAGTGTGGGCCGACTCACCGGTTACTGGGACGCGGGCTACACCTATTGGGAAGGGGACGAAACCTCAAGTAACCACAGCGTATCGCTCGCCCCTGTGTTCGTTTATGAATTCAATGGCGATTCGGTGAAGCCATATCTAGAGGCAGGCATCGGCATTGCGGCTTTCGAAAACACCGAAGTGGAGAATAACGAGTTGGGATCGTCGTTCCAGTTCGAGGACCGCTTCGGCGCAGGCCTGCGATTCGCGGGTGGCCACGAGATTGGCGTGCGGGCGATTCATTATTCCAATGCCGGCATCAAGAATCCCAACGATGGCATCGAGAGCTATGCACTGCACTATCGGGCATCGTTCTAAGAAAGCCGAACGGAAGAAACGGAAGGATTCGAAGTGGTCTAGAAACGGGGCGCTGCGCCCATCCATCGTAGGATGGGGCGGGTCGCATAGGTGAAGCCCATCAGCACCAAGCTTGATGGGCTTCACCTACTCATTTGTCGGCCAGCCTACAGCCGAGTTCGGCGATTGCCCTGATACGCCGTGGCTACGCTTCATTTCCGGTAAGCCGATTCGGTCCCCTTTCGCTCTTCCAGGCAATCATCCGAGCCGAGTTCGAACTCCCTACAAATCAGTGGGCGTTTCTCATAGATTGTGCAGCGCATGCTGTCGCGGTCGAGCGCTGCGCACCAGCCGTCATCGAGACGGCGCATGACCTGGCCACCCCAGACGTCCTCATCGATAAAGCGCTCTGGTACGCCGGTGTCGGTGATGAGAAGCACCTCGAGTCGACAGCAGCAGGCGGCACAGGTGGAGCAGCTAACGGCGGCTTCGCTCAGTTGTCGGTGGGGGATGTTTGGGGGGCTCATCGCGGCAGTGTACCCATCCTGCTCAGCGATAGCTGCAAGCGCTGCTACGGTGATGTCGCACTATCGGGGTGAGGAAGGCCAGCCCGTGAAAAGCGGCTGGCCAGGTATCGCGTTTCAGTTGTTTTCTTCGAGCTGCTTGTTCTTCCATCCTTCGCCGCCGGGCAGAACCAGGTTGAGAATCAGCGCGACGATTGCACACAACGAGATGCCGGACAGGCTGAATTCCCCATAGCCGATCGCCATGCCGCCGATGCCGAACACCAATGTCACCGAAACGATGATGAGGTTGCGCGCTTCGGACAGGTCCACCTGGTGGCGGATCAATGTGCTCAGGCCGACCACGGCGATCGAACCAAACAGCAGACAGAGAATGCCGCCCATTACCGGCACCGGAATGCTCAGAAGGCCCGCTCCGAATTTGCCAATGAAGGCCAGGACAATTGCGAAGACCGCTGCCCAGGTCATGATTTTCGGGTTGTAGTTTTTGGTCAGCATCACCGCGCCGGTGACTTCCGCATAGGTGGTGTTTGGCGGACCGCCGAACAAGCCAGCGGCCGAGGTTGCCAGACCATCTCCGAGCAGCGTGCGATGCAGGCCAGGCTTCTTGATGAAGTTATTGCCGGTGACGCCACCGATCGCGACAACGCCGCCGATGTGCTCGATGGCCGGCGCCAGCGCCACCGGGACCATAAATAGGATTGCACCCCAATGAAATTCCGGCGCGACGAAGTTCGGCACCGCCAGCCAGGGCGCGGACGCGATACCGGTGGTATCTACGACCCCGAAAACGAACGACAGAACATAGCCCACCGCGACACCTGCCAGGATAGGTACCAGGCGGAACAGCCCCCTGCCCAGTACAGCCACCAGCAGTGTGGTTAGCAAAGCAGGCATCGAAATCAGCATCGCCGTTTCGTAAGGCACCAGCTGGGCGCTACCGTCGCCAGCCTTGCCCATGGCCATGTTTACTGCAACCGGCGACAGGGCGAGACCAATGGAAATAATTACCGGGGCGATTACCACGGGCGGCAACAGGCGATCGATGAAGCTCGGCCCTTTCAGGTGGACCGCAAAACCGAGAATGATATAGACGACACCCGCAGCGACAACGCCACCGAGCACTGCCGGCAGGCCGAAGTCACCCTTGGCGGCGATGATCGGGGCGATAAAGGCGAAGCTCGAAGCAAGAAACACCGGCACCTGGCGCTTGGTGACCAGTTGGAACAGCAAGGTGCCGATACCTGCGGTGAACAGCGCAACGTTAGGGTCCATCCCAGTGATCAGCGGCATCAGAACCAGTGCGCCGAAGGCAACGAACAGCATTTGCGCGCCGGCCAGCACCTGGCGTCCGAGCGGCTCTTCCATGTGTTGCGACATGCTCAGATGTCCTTCTGCTTGGTGCCGAAGATCTTGTCTCCCGCGTCGCCCAGGCCGGGCACGATGTAGCCGTTGTTGTCCAGGCGCTCATCAATTGAGGCGGTATAAATGATGACGTCCGGGTGGGCCTTCTCCACCGCCTCGATGCCTTCCGGTGCGGCGACCAGTACCAAGGCACGAATCTCCTTGCAGCCGGCTTTTTTCAGCATGTCGATCGCCGCGACCATGGAGCCGCCAGTTGCCAGCATTGGATCGATGATCATAGCCAGACGCTGATCGAGATCGTCAACCAGTCGCTCGAGGTAGGTATGCGCCTGCAAGGTTTGTTCGTTGCGAGCGATGCCCACCGCGCTGACCTTGGCGCCGGGAATCAGGTTGAGCACGCCGTCGAGCATGCCGATACCCGCCCGCAGAATCGGTACGACGGTAATCTTCTTGCCGGAAATCTTCTCGACCTGCACCGGACCGCACCAGCCATCGATGCTGTAGTTCTCCAGCGGGAGGTCACGGGTCGCTTCGTATGTCAGGATCGATCCGACCTCCTGCGCCAGTTCGCGGAAGTTCTTGGTGCTGATATCGGCTCGGCGCATCAGTCCAAGTTTGTGGCGAATAAGCGGGTGGCGAATCTCTCGAATGGTCATGGCTGACTCCGGCGGTCGAATAAACCGGCGTAGATTAATGCATCGACGTGTTAGCGGCTATTGATGAGGTCAAACGGCACTTGCCCTGTCCGCAATTGCATCGGTATCGTCGCGCCCCTTGCATCTGTGCGCAGCCGACGAGCTGCTTCCATCCTTTTTACTGCCCTGGAGCATCGCCATGTCCGTCGATCTCGCACACATCCGCCAAGTCATGGCTGAAGCCGATTGCCTGTACGCCGAAGCTGAGGTTGACGCAGCCATCGACGCGGTCGCGGCACAAATCAACGGTGAACTGGCCGATCGCAATCCCGTGGTGTTCTGCGTGATGAACGGCGGACTGATTTTCTCCGGCAAATTGGTTCCGAAGCTCAGTTTTCCGCTGGAACTCTCCTATCTGCACGCCACGCGTTATCGCAACGAGACGAGCGGCGGCGAGTTGTTCTGGAAGGCTAAACCGGAAATTTCCTTCATCGACCGCGACGTGCTGATCGTTGACGACATTCTCGATGAGGGCCATACCCTTGGTGCGATCATCGATTTTTGCCGTCACGCCGGTGCAGCCGCCGTGCATACTGCTGTGCTGGTCGACAAGGAACATCAGCGCAAGGCCCGCCCGGATCTGAAGGCCGATTACGTCGGGCTGAGCTGCGTCGATCGCTATGTGTTCGGTTACGGCATGGATTACAAGGGATATTGGCGCAACGCGCCGGGTATCTATGCTGTTAAAGGTATGTAAGTCGGCGTCTTCTGATATGGCCTTGTAAAGGACCGAGTGTGTTCGGTCCTAATCGTCAGAGGCGACAAAAACTGCCTGGTCGCGCCTTTGCCATAACCTCGATTACAGGCGGCCTCTTGCCTTGTCTGGCTATGGTCTGCGCATGCGCGCTTCCCTTTGTTTCGGATGTGGCTCATGCGCCACGCTTTGACCTGTTCCTCTAATTCCCCCTTTGACTGTTTCGTTTCACCCCAGGCGCTGCGCTTCGGTAACGCACTGGTGCGTTGCGGCTCTTCTTTCTTGATTGTTGCTGGTGAATCTGGCGTCGAGTCAGACGTTCTGGTTCAAGCAGCCAGCGGCCGGCTGGCCGAGATTTCGCTGACGTTCTCGCCAATGAGCTCTTAACTGCTCTAGTTCGCAGGTTGCGCCAATTTCGTTCGCGGCTAAGCTCTCGAATAGCTTCGTTTGGGGTTGCGTTTCAATTGAGCCAACGCTCCCCTGAAGCCCAATAGTGGGAAGGCCGTTAATACTTAAGGATTACAAAACAAATCAAACCTTAGTGCGCTTAACCCTCTGCGGCCGTGTGGTTAGGGTGAGCGTACTTCGAACCAACCAGGAGCGCCTCATGACAAAAACAACAAGGCAAGGAATCTTCCAGCCCAAGACACTGGCCCTCGCGGTCGCGTTGGGTACCGCCGCACCGGCTTATGCCGTCACTTTCAATATCGGGGAGATTGAAGGTCAGCTGGATTCATCGATGTCCATTGGAGCGAGTTGGTCGACGACTGATCGGGATATGGACTTGGTGGGCATCAACAATGGCGGTACCGGGTTTACGCAGACGGGCGACGATGGCCGTCTGAATTTCAAGAAGGGGGAGACCTTCTCAAAAATTTTTAAGGGCGTACATGATCTCGAGCTTCGCTATCGCGACTCAGGTGTGTTTGTGCGCGGCAAATACTGGTACGACTTCGAATTGAAGGATGAGGACCGGCTCTTCAAAGACATCAGCGATAGCAACCGCAAAGAGGCTGCCCAATCTTCCGGCGCCGAAATTCTCGATGCGTTTCTCTATCACAACTATTACCTAGGCGATCTGCCAGGTACTGCGCGTGTCGGCAGACAAGTCGTGAGCTGGGGTGAAAGTACTTTCATCGGCAACAGCATCAACTCGATCAACCCGCTGGATGCCGCCGCTTTCCGCCGACCGGGCGCTGAAATTAAGGAAGGCCTGATTCCCGTCAACATGCTGTACGTATCGCAAAGTCTGACCGACCAGCTCAGCATGGAAGCCTTCTATCAGCTGGAGTGGGATCAGACGATTGTCGATAACTGCGGCACTTTCTTCGGTGGTGACGTGGCCGCTGACGGCTGTGACATGAACTACACAGTTGGCACTACGTCGTTTAGCGCTGCTCAACAAGCGGGTTTGGCGGCTGGGTTCGGCATAGCCACTACCGCCGAAGGGGTGGTTGTCCCTCGAGGTGCTGACCGTGACGCTCGTGACTCTGGGCAGTACGGGCTCGCGTTCCGTTGGCTCGCGGATGCAGCCGAATATGGCGTTTATTTCATGAACTACCATAGCCGTACGCCCTTTGTTGGGGTACAAAATGGTGGGGCCGCGGGCGTAGCTGCAGCGGGAGGTTTCCTGCAGGCAAATGGAATCGACTTTTCGAACTATCAGAGTCTAGCGAATGCGCAAGCCGTCGGCACTGCGCAAGCGGTTCTTCTGGGCACAGGTAATTATTACCTTGATTACCCCGAAGATATTCGTCTTTATGGGGCTAGTTTCTCTACAACCCTTCCGACGGGAACGGCGTGGTCTGGAGAAATAAGTTATAGGCCCAACGCTCCAGTGCAAATTAACGCTACCGACTTAACGTCGCGTTTGGCTTCGCAGCCTTTCGCCGGTTATTTAGGCGGCGGTATTGCTGGAGCTGTAGCTGCTGCTGGCATTGATCATCGCGGTTACAACCGCAAGGAAATTACTCAAATTCAGACAACCTTTACGCACTTTTTCGATCAAGTGCTAGGTGCTGGTCGAGTGACGGTAGTCGGCGAAATTGGATACACGCATGTCGGCGGGCTAGAAAGTACAAGCGATGTCCGATACGGGCGTGATTCGATTTATGGAGTCGACAATGCTCGCTACGGTGATGATGGTTATGTGACGGCCGATTCGTGGGGCTACCGTCTGCGCGCTCTGGCCAACTACAGCAACGTATTCGCCGGTGTAAACCTGACGCCGAACCTGTCTTTCTCGCATGACGTTCACGGCTATGGCCCGAACAATCTGTTCAACGAAGGCTCCAAGGCCGTCAGCGTCGGCGTCGATGCTGAATACCAGAACACCTACACCGCCAGCCTGTCTTACACCGACTTCTTCGGTGGCGACTACAACACCCTGGTCGATCGTGACTTCCTCGCGCTGAGCATGGGCGTGAACTTCTAAGGAGGCCGCTTCAATTGTCGCCGCGCGGAGGCCTTTGGCAGGTCTCCGTTGCGCTAGAAGTTATGTAAGGCCTCCGGCCAAAACAAGATCAAGAGGAACTGGAAACGTATGAAAACAACAAGAAAACTATTCAGTGTCTTGGCTCTCTCGCTGCTCGCAAGTAGCGTTATGGCCGCCGTATCGCCCGAGGAAGCCGCGAAGCTCGGTAACTCGTTGACTCCGCTCGGTGCCGAGAAAGCCGGTAACGCCGATGGGACCATCCCTGCATGGACGGGTGGCCTTCCGACTGACGCCGCACCGCTGAAAGATGGACATCTCACCAATCCCTTCAAGGATGAGCAGCCTAAGTTCGTCATCACAGCGCAGAACGTCGATCAGTACAAAGACAAGCTGACCGCAGGCCAGCAAGCGATGTTCAAGCGTTATCCGGAAACCTACAAGATTCGCGTATTCCCGACGCATCGCAGCGCCGCGGTACCGGATCGGATTTACGAGGCAGCCAAGAAAAGCGCGCTGAATACCGAGCTGGTAGGTGGTGGTAACGGTCTCGCCAACTTTGCCGACAGTCGCTATTACGCCTTCCCGATTCCTAAGAACGGTCTGGAAGTCGTCTGGAACCACATCACCCGCTATCGGGGGGGCAATGTACGCCGCAACATCGTACAGGCCACACCGCAAACCAATGGCAGCTACACGCTGGTGCACTTTGAGGATGAAGTGGCGTTCCCGAGCGACATGACGGATCTCGATCCAGAGCGCGCCCAGAACGCGCTGCTGTTCTTCAAGCAGCGAGTAACAGCGCCGTCGCGCCTCGCCGGTAACGTGCTGCTGGTGCACGACTCGCTGGATCAGGTGAAAGAACCACGTCAGGCCTGGATCTACAACGCTGGCCAGCGTCGTGTGCGTCGTGCTCCGCAGGTTGCCTATGACGGCCCGGGTACCGCAGCCGATGGTATGCGGACTACCGATAACTTCGACATGTTCAGCGGTGCCCCGGATCGTTACGACTGGAAACTGGTCGGCAAGAAAGAGCTGTACATCCCCTATAACAGCTATGAAATCAACTCCAGCGATGTGAAGTACAGCGACATTCTCAAGGCGGGTCACGTCAACCAGGATCTGGCTCGTTACGAGCTGCACCGTGTATGGGAGATCGAAGCTAACCTCAAGGATGGCGAACGTAATATTTACGCCAAGCGCCGTTTCTTCGTTGACGAAGATACCTGGACCATCGTGCAATCCGAACTCTATGACGGTCGCGGCCAGCTGTGGCGCGTCGGTGAGGCGCACATGCTGCAGTACTACCAGCATAAGGTTCCGGCCTATGCGTTCGAAGCGCTCTACGACGTGATTTCTGGCCGCTACATTGCGATCGGCTTGAGCAACGAAGAAGAAGCCCATGAGTTTGGCTACAAGGCATCGGCTCGAGATTTCACGCCTGCCGCTTTGCGAAATGCCGGGGTGCGCTGATCGTTTAGTATCCATGCAGTGAATAAGGCGGCCAGTTGGCCGCCTTTTTTTTTATTGCGAAGCGGGGGATGATACTTTTTAGCCATCAGCTAGGCCGGATATCGGTTCGAACAGTCCCTGTTCTTTCTGCGAGTCGACAAAAGTTGCCGAATCGTGCAGCGTGGTCACCGCATAAGCGCACCGATACGGTTCAGGCAGGCCGGATCTTGAGTGGGCCTTTGGCGCTGCGCTCGTTGCGTTCCTCAATGGACTGATACGAATAAGAGAAACCTCGCTATGTCCGTACGCTTCAACCCTGGTGTAATCAGCACAGAAGCCGCCGCGCAGGTTCAGGTTGCGACTATTCCCCGTCTTCCTCCAGTGCATGTTCCCAGGCCGCGGCTGGTAGATGCTTTGCTTGAAGCTCGTTGCCGACTGCGTTTGATCTGCGCACCGGCTGGTTTTGGCAAGAGCGTGCTGATGAACGAGTGCGCCCGGCTGGTGCCTGCCGATACCCATCTCTTCTGGCTCGATCTAGGTGGCCGAGCTTTCTCCGCCGAAGCGCTTTATTCCCACCTGAGCCGATTCCTGACTGGTTCATCCGCACCGACTGGGGACGTACAGCAAGATCTCATTAACCTGTTGAATGGTTTTCAGCGGCCGCTGTGGATCATGCTGGACGATTACCCACGAGACGCAACTGCCGAGCTCGATGCCTGCCTCGACATGCTTCTCGAGCAAGGTCCCGAATCCCTCAGCTGGTGGGTCAGCAGCCGACGGCAACCCGCATGGAAATTACCCAGACTTTTGCTTCAAGGTGATCTCTTCGAACTGGAGGCCGAGGCGCTGGCGCTGACCGCCGGTGAGCTTAGGCAGGTACTCAAGGTGCATCGTCTAGACGTTGCTGACGATACCTTCAAGCAGTTATTGGCGGGTAGTGAAGGTTGGCTGGCCGGTGTCAGCCTGTTGTTACTCAATGCAAATGAGCAGGCTGTACGTGAGCGCTTGGTGGCGGGGACGCCATTGCTTAAGGATTATGTTCAGCGTGAGGTGCTTGAAGGGCAGGGCGAAGATGTTCGCCGAGCCCTGTTCGCGCTGGCGCGCATGCCGCGCTTCTCACCGCAGCTTTGTGAGCATGTACTCGACGGGATTGGCAGCGACATCCTCGATGTGCTGAAAACCTTCCAATTATTTATTCGCCAGATCGACAACTGTGGTGAATGGTTTCGCCTGTGGCGTCCGCTAACCCTGATGTTGCAGCGCATGCCGGAAGCTGTATCGCCGACCCAAACCCATTTACGAGCGTGTCAATGGTTCGCCAATCGCGGCGAGATGCGCGAAGCGGTCGAGCATGCCTTATGGGCGGGGCAGCCGGAGGTCGCAGCCAACTTCCTGCAACGCTACGGGCAGGAACAATTGCTCATCGGCGATAACGTCTCGCATTTCATGAAGTGGCGTAGCGAGTTGCCGCAGGATCTGTTCAACAGTACGACTCGGTTGATTGTGCTGCATGGCTGGGCGTTGATCATTTCCGCCCGGCTCGATGAAGTGGACGATTGCCTTGCCGATCTGGCGAAATTCTTTCCCCAGCCCGACGCCCGGCGTCAGGCGCAGTTACTGGCCCAATGGCAAGCACTGCGCGGATTTCTTGCGCGACTGCGTGGTGAGCCGGAGGCCAGAAACTATTGTCTCCAGGCACTGGAAGTTTTGTCGGATCACGCCTGGGCGCAGCGCGTATTGTGCTACCAAGCGCTGTCCCAGCAGGCGATGGCTGAAGGCCAGCTCGAACTGGCTCAGCAATACAACAGCGAAGGGATGAAACTGGCGCGGCTCAAGGGCAGCGTGCTCTACGAAGCGATGCTTAACGTCGACCGAGTCCAGTTGCTCGAGCTCACCGGAGAATTCGAACGGGCCGTTGGGGTTCTTGAAGAATCTCTAATGGTGTTACGCGATAGCGTCAAACATAGCCCGATCATTGGCCGGTTGAAGCTGCTGCAAGGTCACTTACTGGCGTATCAAGGCCTCGATGAGCCGGCCCGCGAGGCATATCAGCAGGGGCGAATCGAAACCGAAACCTGCGGCGACTCCTATGTGTTCTTCGGCTACGCCGGACTGGCGGAGCTGGCGGCTCGCAACCAGGAATTCCCAACGGCCTATCATTGGTTGCGTGAGGCTGAGCGGCTGACGCAGTGGCGGCACGTGCCAGAGGCGCGTTTCCGCGGCATCCTTCCGCTTATCACCGGTCTGACCTGGCTGCATCAGGGGCAACTGAAAAAGGCCCGGGCCGTCTTCATTCAAATGCTGGAGCTATACGAGGGGCAAGCGTATCTGGCTCCCTCCGGATTCTACGAGTTGCTGCCACGCGTTCAGCGCTACCTTGCGGTAATTGATTTAATGTCGGGGCGTTGCTCGTTGGCCATCGAGACGTTACGCGAGCTGATCGAGCAGAATCTTCGTGTGCAGCGCCTGGGCTTGGCTTGTGAGTGTCGATTTACGCTTGCAGAAGCGCTGCAGTTGGAAGGCCTCCATGAGGAAGCTGAGCTGGAGTTACGCAAAGCTTTGGGCGAGGCGGCGAGGCAACATCTGATCAAGCCGCTGTACGAATTGCAGCATCGTCAGCCGCAATGGCTCGCCAAAATGTTGCCTGCCGGCAAAGGTGAAAGCCTGCGTGATCGGCTCCTGCAGTTCGAGCGCGAACCCGAAGAGTCACTTGCTCCAGGCGATGAGGTGATTCTGAGCAATCGTGAACTCACGGTGCTGCGTCTCATCGCGCAGGGTTGCTCGAATCAGGAAATCGCCGAGCAGCTCTTTATTTCGCTGCATACGGTCAAGACTCATGCGCGGCGCATCAATACCAAGCTGGGCGTGGCTAGACGTACCCAGGCGGTGGCGCGGGCCAAGGCCTTGGCTTGGCTCTGAGCTCAGATGGCTAGCAACCAGCCGAAATTGGGTAAATCAGGCTTTAATGCCAAAGCGGCGTGCGAGGCTATACCATCGTGCGGCAAAGATGGTCATTGGTAAGCTGTCGGAATAGCGTAGCTCGGGCTGCCCGTGGCTCGCATGCAATCAGGCTGGACGTTACTGAACGGTCGGGTGCGAATGCCCGGTGAGCAGATGGGAGCCGGCTTGTCCGCCGCGTTCGATTGCGAGGCTGAACTGCAGGCTAGTAATCAGTCGCTCGAGTTGCTGTTGGTCCCGCCACTGATTAGCGCTGATGAAGCGCTTGACCGCCACGCCGGCAGAGTCGGTCAAGGTCAGCAGGATACTGCCGTCAGGCTTTTCGATGCTGAAGTTGACGCTGTAGCCTGGTTGAAATACATCGCTGATCTTTTTGAATGGACTTTCCATGCCGGTTACCTGATTGGAAGACTGCTACCAATGGACCGAATGAGGAATAACTAGTTTCGCCCGCTGGGTCTGTTGGCTGGCAAAAGCGCCGAATGGATATCGGCACTGCAATACCATCTAATCAGGACGCCTCGACCGAGTCCGGTAGCTCCGCCAACGCCTCGGGATTGCTCTTGAATGCCTTGGCGAAGAGGTCCCGGTGTCTAGCCATAAAAATGCCGATATCGTCGGCCTGCTGTTCGCTCAGCGACGGCGAAGCCTTCTGCAACGCTGCGGCCAAGGCTTCGGCCAGTTCGAGCATTTTGTCGTGACGATCGGCTTCGGCTTTATCCATGAACAAACGCTCCAGGTCCCGGCTGCTGCGGTACATCACTTCGACGGCCATCTACCACCTCGGCTCAATTGAATTAACACTACTGGTTTTTTGTACAGCTTAAGCTGCTTGGCTGGGAATGGAAAGCGCTTGTGTCATCCAAGAAGTGTCTTAGCTGGCGAACTAGCCTTTGTAGTCGTTCTGCCAGATTTCGATGGGTTCAGCGGACGCTCTAGCGCTGGCATAGCCGGGCTGCGACTCAACAACCTAACAATCGCAAGCGGCGGGTCGCTCCGGTCAATCTTCTGCCGCTGGCTTGGCGTGGCTGGCGAGCCGCTCAAGCGCGGCCTTGAGCTTGGGGTCCGTGATGCCTCGTGCAGTTTCTTGGATGTTGCCCGCGGCGCGCATGGACAGTTCCGGTGATGGTCCAGGTTTGTGGCGGGGCGTCTCGGGGGGCTGGACCTTGAACAGGATGCGACTCAGGCTGGTGAATTCTTCCATGTTCTGCAGCTGGCGTTGCAGGCGGCGTTGCTGATAGCGCAAGCGCGTCGCCCAGTGGCCATCTGTCACGATGAGCAGCAGGCTACCTTCACGCCAGGAAGCGACGTGGCAATGCTCACGCGCCGCGGGTTGCAGCTGGCTCTCGACCAGTTGCTGCAGGCGGTCGAGTCGTCTCGCCTCGCCGAAGAGGGCTTTCAGCGGCTTTGCCTCGCGCAGCAGCGCAGCGGGCGCTCGAGCTGGCAATGGGCGCAACGACATGGTGATGACCCGTAATAGGTGATGAGCCGTTATGTTAGCAGAAGCACCTGAAGGCTCTGCGCTTGCGCTCGTTGGCTGCACGGCAGACACGAAGAAGCCTCACCACGTTTAGCTGAATTGGGCATACTGGCAGATCGCTTGTAACGGCGTTGCACGTGACTGCCGGGTCGGCAGGTTTGCTGCGCTGATGGTTGCCGCAGCTGCGCAGTAGGCACCTTTCCTCTCAAGCGTTTCCGAGTAGAATGCCCCCTTTGCACGAAGCCGTGGTGGCCCTGCGGCTGTGCCTCCATCCCCAGCATGGAAGTCTTTGTCGATATGTTTGCGCCTTTAATGAAGAAGCTTTTTGGTAGCAAGAATGAGCGTGAGGTCAAGCGCATGCTCAAGGCGGTTCAGTCCGTCAATGCGCTCGAAGAGCAGATGCTGTCGCTCTCCGATGAGCAACTGCGAAGCAAGACCGAAGAGTTCAAGGCCCGCCTCGGCCAAGGCGAGACCCTCGACCAGATTCTTCCCGAAGCCTTCGCGGTCTGCCGTGAAGCCGGCAAGCGTGTAATGGGCATGCGTCACTTCGATGTGCAGCTGATCGGCGGCATGACCCTGCATGAAGGCAAGATCGCCGAGATGCGTACCGGTGAAGGTAAGACCTTGGTCGCGACGCTTGCGGTCTACCTCAACGCACTTGCTGGCAAGGGCGTTCACGTGGTGACGGTGAACGACTATTTGGCGCGCCGCGACGCCAATTGGATGCGTCCACTGTATGAATTCCTCGGGCTGACGTTGGGCATCGTCACGCCTTTCCAGCCGCCGGAAGAAAAGCGTGCCGCTTATGCCGCGGACATCACCTACGGAACCAATAACGAGTTCGGCTTCGACTACCTGCGCGACAACATGGCATTCAGTCTGGGGGAAAAGAACCAGCGGGAACTCAATTTCGCGGTCATCGACGAAGTGGACTCGATTCTTATCGACGAAGCTCGGACCCCGCTGATCATCTCCGGTCAGGCCGAAGACAGCTCCAAGCTCTATCAGCAGATCAATCAGCTGATCCCGTTGCTCAAGCAGCACATCGAGGAAGAGGAGGGTGTCGTCACCCAGGAAGGGCACTTCAGCATCGATGAGAAGACCCGGCAGGTTGAGCTGAACGAGCAGGGCCATCAGTTTGTCGAGGAAATGCTGACCAAGGCGGGGCTACTGGCAGAAGGCGAAAGCCTGTACTCGGCCCACAATCTCGGCCTGTTGACACACGTTTATTCAAGTCTGCGTGCGCACAAGCTGTTCCATCGCAACGTCGAATACATCGTGCAGAACAATCAGGTACTGCTGATCGACGAGCACACCGGACGAACCATGCCGGGCCGCCGTCTGTCCGAAGGACTGCATCAGGCTATCGAGGCGAAAGAAGGACTGCCGATCCAGCCTGAAAGCCAGACCCTGGCATCGACTACTTTCCAGAATTACTTCCGCTTGTACAACAAGCTTTCCGGTATGACGGGCACCGCCGATACCGAAGCCTTCGAATTCATGCAGATTTACAACCTGCCGGTAATGGTGATCCCGACCAACAAGCCGCTGGCGCGCAAGGATTACAACGACCTGGTCTATCTGACCCAGGAAGAAAAATTTGCGGCGATCATCGCTGATATCAAGGATTGCCAGAACAATGGCCGTCCGGTCCTGGTGGGCACCGCGACCATCGAGAGTTCGGAATACGTGTCGCAACTACTGCAGAAGGAAGGTATCGAGCACAAGGTGCTCAACGCCAAGCACCACGACAAGGAAGCGGAAATCATTGCCCAGGCGGGTCGCCCCGGTGCGGTGACCATCGCCACCAACATGGCTGGCCGGGGCACCGACATCCTTCTCGGTGGTAATTGGGAAGTAGAAGTGGCTTCGTTGGAGAACCCTTCCGACGAGCAAGTCGCGCAGATCAAGTCCGAATGGCAAAAGCGCCATCAGGCGGTGCTGGAAGCGGGTGGCCTACATGTGATTGCGTCCGAACGTCACGAATCGCGTCGTATTGACAACCAATTGCGCGGCCGCGCCGGTCGTCAAGGCGATGCCGGCTCAAGCCGTTTCTACCTGTCCCTGGAAGACAGCCTGATGCGCATCTTCGCCTCGGACCGGGTGAAGAACTTCATGAAGGCGCTGGGCATGGAATCCGGCGAGGCCATCGAGCATCGCATGGTCACCAATGCCATCGAAAAGGCTCAGCGCAAGGTCGAGGGCCGCAACTTCGATATGCGCAAGCAACTGCTCGAATACGACGATGTCGCCAACGAGCAGCGTAAAGTGATTTATCACATGCGTAACAGCTTATTGGCTGCCGATGAAATCGGCGAGACCATCACCGAATTCCGCCGTGAAGCGCTCGACCATGCGATCAGCCAGCACATACCGCCGCAGTCTCTGCCGGAGCAGTGGGATATCGCCGGTCTGGAAGCCGTGCTCTACAGTGATTTCGGTACGCGTCTGCCGGTTCAGCAGTGGCTCGACGAAGACGAAAAGCTCTACGAGGAAACCCTGCGCGAACGCATTCTGCAGTCTCTGACCGACGCCTACAGAGAGAAGGAAGAGATGGCTGGCGCCGAGGCGCTGCGCACCTTCGAGAAGCAGATCGTACTGCGCGTGCTCGACGATCTGTGGAAGGACCATCTGTCCACCATGGACCATCTGCGACATGGTATCCATCTGCGCGGTTATGCCCAGAAGAACCCGAAGCAGGAATACAAGCGCGAGTCCTTCACGTTGTTCCAGGATCTGCTCGAATCCATCAAGCGCGACGCGATTCGCGTGCTCTCCCATGTCCAGGTGCGTCGCGAAGACCCCGCTGAGGAAGAACAGCGTCTGCGCCGCGAAGCCGAAGCATTGGCGCAGCGTATGCAGTTCCAACATGCCGAGGTTTCGCCGCTGGACCAGACGGAAGATGAGCCAGAGGCCGAGGGTGGCGCGGCCGCAGCCGTGGCGCCAGTGCGTACTGAGCAGAAGATCGGGCGCAACGAGCCGTGCCCCTGTGGCTCAGGCAAAAAGTACAAACATTGTCACGGACAGGTTCAGTAACCGTTCCGTTCGCTATGACCCCGCGCCGCGACCGGCTTAGCCGCTCGCGGCGTTTTTCTCCCTGATTCCCGGTGGCCGAAGGCCATCTATCCTTCTCAAAGGAGCGCATCAATGGCTGTCGGTCTTGGTCCCTTACCTATATTGCATCCTGTACCGGGTTTTGAACTCGGCATCGCTTCGGCCGGCATCAAGCGGCCGGGGCGCAAGGACGTCGTGGTGATGCGCTGTGCAGAAGGTTCGACGATCGCGGGCATATTCACGCTCAACGCCTTCTGCGCCGCGCCGGTCATCCTTGCCAAACAGCGCGCGCAGGGAACTGTCCGCTATCTGCTGACCAATACCGGCAATGCCAACGCTGGTACTGGCGAGCCGGGTATGCAAGCAGCGATTCGCAGCTGCTCCAGTCTGGCCAGGCTGGCGGATGTCGAAGATAGTGCCATTTTGCCGTTTTCCACTGGCGTGATCGGCGAGCCACTGCCGGTGGACAAGATCGAGGCGGCGTTACCGGCGGCCCTGGCTGATCTCGACGAAAACCATTGGGCCGAAGCGGCTACCGGTATCATGACTACCGATACTCTGCCGAAGGGTGCCAGCCGGCAGTTTGAACATCAGGGTGTTATCGTCACTGTTACCGGTATATCAAAAGGCGCCGGCATGATCCGCCCGAACATGGCGACAATGCTTGGCTACATTGCGACCGACGCCAAGGTTGCGCAGGGCGTTCTGCAAGACCTGCTGCGCGATGCGGCGAACAAATCCTTCAACCGCATCACCATTGATGGCGATACCTCCACCAACGATTGCTGCATGCTGGTCGCGACCGGCCAGGCCGGCTTGCCGGAAATCACCGAAGCTAGTGGCGAGCTTTTCATAAAGCTCAAGCAGGCGGTGTTCGAGGTGAGCATGGAGGTTGCGCAATCCATTGTGCGTGATGGCGAGGGGGCGACCAAGTTCGTCACGGTGATGGTCAATGGCGGCAAGAATCATCAGGAATGCCTTGATGTCGGTTACGCCGTCGCGCATTCGCCGCTGATCAAAACCGCGCTGTTCGCTTCCGATCCGAACTGGGGCCGTATCCTGGCAGCGGTTGGCCGAGCCGGAGTGCCTGAACTGGACGTCAGCAAGATCGACGTGTACCTGGGCGCGGTGTGCATCGCCAGCAAAGGCGGCCGCTCGCCCAGCTACACCGAAGAGCAGGGTGCTGCGGTGATGGCCGAAGAGGAAATTGAAATTCGCATCGAGCTGGGGCGTGGCAGCTGCAGCGAGACCATTTGGACGACCGATCTATCCCATGAGTACGTGCGTATCAATGCCGAATATCGCACCTGAGGCGCAGCGGCAAACGGCAAGCCACAAGCCGCAGTTCGCGCATCGGCTTCTGCTTGGGGCTTATAGCGTGCGGCTTGGAGCTGTTGAAGCATGAACCGAATCCATGTCGCCGCCGCGGTGATCCGTTCCGCCGACGGCCTAGTGCTAATCGCCAAGCGGGCGCTCGATAAGCACCAAGGCGGGCTATGGGAGTTCCCTGGCGGCAAGGTCGAGGCCGGCGAAACCATTGAGACCGCCCTGGCGCGCGAACTGCACGAAGAGCTGGGGATCACGGTCACCAAGGCCCGCCCGCTGATTCAAGTGCGCCACGATTATCCGGACAAGCAGGTTCTGCTGGATGTTTGGGACGTGTTGGCGTTCTCCGGCGAACCGCATGGCGCCGAGGGCCAGCCGCTGGCATGGGTGGAGCCTGCTGATTTGCCGGGCTACAACTTTCCTGCGGCGAACCGGCCGATAGTCGCTGCAGCGCGTTTGCCGGATCGCTACCTGATTACCCCTGACGGTCTTTCTCCGCAACAGCTGCTGAACGGATTGGCCTTGGCACTGGATACCGGCGTTCGGCTGATTCAGTTGCGAGCGCCATCCCTGTCTCTCCGTGATTACCGAGCGTTGGCGACCGACGTCATGGAACTGTGTGTCGGGCGCGCCCAACTGATGCTGAAGGGCCCTTTGGAATGGGTGGGCGAGTTTCCGACTGCCGGTTGGCATCTGACGGCTGAGCAGTTGCGACAACATGCCGGACGAGGCAGACCGGTCCCGGTCGGGCAATGGTTCGCGGCGTCCTGCCATGACGCCGCTGAACTGGATATGGCCTCGACAATTGGGGTCGATTTCATCACGCTCTCTCCTGTGCTGCGTACTACCACTCACCCTGAGGTACCGCCTTTGGGCTGGCCACGCGCCGCTGAATTGCTGTTAGGCTTCAACCAGCCTGCTTATCTGTTGGGCGGCCTTGGCCCCTCCGAACTCGAAAAGGCTTTACATGCGGGCGGTCAAGGTGTCGCAGCCATCCGGGCATTCTGGCCGGGGTAAAACGATTGGGGTTGTTAACCGTTGGCCATCACCTCGGCTCAACCTCGAAAGCCCTGATCCGAATTGCCCTTCAATGACGTTGTCGTATTCGTCGGAGTTGCAGATATTGCAGTGATAGCGGAATTTTATCGTTGCTATGTTCTCAATCAATTAACCATATGCGACCAGCTGCGTTATCGTAGCGCCCGTCAATTTATCAATCCCCAAAGGAGTTAATAGATGTCTCTGGTCAACACCCAAGTCCAGCCGTTCAAAGTCAACGCTTTTCATAATGGCAAATTCATCGAAGTCACCGAACAATCCTTGAAAGGTAAGTGGTCGGTGCTGATCTTCATGCCGGCAGCCTTCACCTTCAACTGCCCGACCGAGATCGAAGACGCTGCCAATAGCTATGCCGAATTCCAGAAGGCCGGTACCGAGGTGTACATCGTCACCACCGATACCCATTTCTCGCACAAAGTTTGGCACGAGACTTCCCCGGCTGTTGGCAAGGCCCAGTTTCCGCTGATCGGCGACCCGACTCATCAGCTGACCAACGCTTTCGGCGTACACATCGCTGAAGAAGGTCTGGCGCTGCGCGGCACCTTCCTGATTAACCCGGAAGGCGTGATCAAGACCGTTGAAATCCATTCCAACGAAATCGCTCGTGACGTTAGCGAAACCCTGCGCAAGCTGAAAGCTGCCCAGTACACCGCTGCGCATCCGGGTGAAGTTTGCCCGGCGAAGTGGAAGGAAGGCGAGAAGACCCTGGCTCCATCCCTGGACCTGGTCGGCAAGATCTAAATGGCCGGTAAGCGCTGCGCTTAGCCGCAGCGCCTGCAGTGCCGTTCTCGACCGGATCGTCGGTCGGGGATGCCAAACGCCTGGGCGCGAACCGTCCGGGCGTTTTATTAACCGATTTCTGCAAAAAGGGTACCGCTGCTCATGTTGGACACCAATCTCAAAACCCAG
>NZ_JAMOHZ010000011.1 GCF_024448715.1 Stutzerimonas stutzeri | reverse complement strand
TTTTTCGTTCCATCGATTTTCCAATGTTCGATCTGGCCGGCTGCAAAAGGATAGATAGCCAATATCAGGGGTCTATCCCGTTACACCGGATCCGCTTTGGCTCGGGTGGTAACGAGCGAAACGGGTGGCGATCGTCCAGCCGTCGTACATGTACCAGCAGTCCATGGAGCGAGCCCACAGATGATCAATGCGGATGCGCCGCACACGCCCCGCCGGGTCGTAGTCACCCTGGCCAATCGATCCAATTACCCGGAACACGAGAGGGTCGTCCACGAGCAGCTCGCAAGGAGACTTGCCGCGCTTCAGGGGCTGGTGTTCATGGGCGAATACGACTGCGACATCGACTATTCACATCCGCTCTACTTCGTGCCGCCTGGAACCATTGTCGGCACGGACGCCGCGCGCGAATTGGGCCTCGAAAGCGAGGAAGACCTGTTCGGTGGCGTGGTGCCGCAGGCCTTCATCGAGACAAAGGCCATCACTCATCCGCTGGTACGGCCCGATGCCGACGCGCCCTTTGGCTGGTCGCGCGACTTCGCCAGCCGAGTGACGGGCAGTGTACTGCCTGGCTATAGCGTTTTTTCGCTGCCTGACGCACGCGAGGCCGGGCGGCGACTGCTGCACGAAGGCCCGCTGCGGCTGAAGCCTGTGTTAGCCACCGGAGGCCGAGGGCAGGCGCAGATCAGCACCGAGCAAGAGTTGGATCAGGCACTCGAGCACATCGACGAGCAGGAGCTGGCTCGTCACGGTTTGGTCCTCGAAGCCAATCTGGAGCATGTGACCACCTTTAGCGTTGGGCAGATTCGCGTTGCCGGTAAGACCGTCAGCTACTACGGCACCCAGCGTCTGACGCAGGACAACAGTGGCGAAACGGTTTACGGCGGGTCGGATCTGGTGGTTTGTGACGGTGATTACGACACCCTGTTGGGGCTCGATCTGCCGGAAAAGGCTCGATTGGCAGTGATGCAGGCGCAGGTCTACGACGAAGCCGCATCAGCGTGCTTCCGGGGCTTTTTCGCGTCCCGCCGCAACTACGATGTCGCCCAGGGCATCGACGGGCGCGGGCGTGCCTGTTCCGGTGTGCTGGAGCAATCCTGGCGAATCGGCGGCGCCAGTGGGGCGGAAATCGCTGCGCTCGAAGCCTTCAGTAAGGGCGCGAGCGGTGTAGTTCAGGCCTCCACCGTAGAGCTTTACGGTGAGGCGCAAAGCGTCCCGCCTGGCGCAATCGTGCTGTTTCGCGATGAAGACGCCGATGTGGGCTTCATAACCAAGTACGTAACGGTGAGGGATCATGGCAACCCACAGTGAAAGCGTAGACATCCTGGTTGACGACGAACATATCGCCGGTACCTTTCTGTCGCCTCCGACCAAGCTACCCGGTGTGCTCTTCGTACATGGCTGGGGTGGCAGCCAGGAACGCGACCTGACGCGCGCCAGAGGCATCGCCGGTCTCGGCTGCATTTGTCTGTCGTTCGACCTGCGTGGGCATGCCCTGACCTTGGCGCAACAGCAGACCGTCACGCGCGAGCAGAACCTGAACGATCTATTGGCCGCCTACGACCTGTTGGTGCAGCATCCGAACATCGACTCATCGGCCATCGCCGTGGTTGGCACTAGCTATGGGGGTTATCTGGCGGCGCTACTCACCTCCTTGCGACCCGTGAAATGGTTGGCCATGCGCGTACCGGCGCTGTACTCGGACGACGATTGGATGGTGCCCAAGCGTCAACTGAATCGTGATTTGCTCAATCAGCTGCGCGGTCGGCGTGTCGTTGCCGAAGAGAATCGGGCGCTAGCGGCCTGTGCCTCGTTTCACGGCGACGTGCTGATCGTCGAGTCGGAGCATGATCATCTGGTCCCGCATACGACGATCATGAACTACCGTGCGGCGTTCCATCAGACTCACTCGCTGACCCACCGCATCATCCTGGGTGCAGATCACGCCTTGACCAGCGATTGTTGCCAAAAGGCCTATACGGACATCCTGGTCAAGTGGGCGACCGAGATGGTGGTTGGTGCGCGCCTGGATCAGCAGGAAGGCGCTGCGGCTGCCGCAAGATCCTAGCCTGGCGGAGTAGGCGGCTGGATCGGACCGACGAAGCGGCTCCAGCGGCGATCGAGCACTTGCTGCTTGAGCACCTCGATAACGTCCACCAGCAGCTCTTCCAGGGCCAAGTCAGTGTCCTCATCCTGATAGACCCAGGCTTCGAAAAACTCGTCGGCCAGGCTGCGTGCCAATCGCTGGAATTGCGGACTTTGCAGCCCGTCGGCCGCACCTTGCAGCAGCCGTGCAGCAATATCGGCGAGCGCCTCGTCCAAGGTGTCGGCGACTCTGCCACCCAATGGTAGGCGGCGCAGGCTGGCCACCTCGGGGTTGTTCGCAAGTGCCTGGTGAATCAATCCGCCCACATAACCTTCGATGGCGCCACGATGGTCGCGGTAGCCGCTCTCCAGCATCCCCTGCAACCGCCGTGACAAATCATTCAGCAAGCGATCCTTGCGCGGTCGCACGACTTCTTGCAGCAAGCGTCGGGATAGGTCATCGCTGGCACCGATCTCCTGCTGCAGGCGGCTGAACAGGCGCACCATAACCCGGTCCGCAAGCTCTTCCAGCAGCATCAGGTAGTAGCGTTTGACCAGTCCATAGACGGCCCAGCTGCGAATGTCGATCAGGCCCAGCCGCTGAAGCCGGATCAGCAAACTGCCTACCCGCAACACACGTAACCAGCGGAACCCGCTTAGCGGAATGCAGCCGAGTACGTCGTACCAGTGTGCGAAGGGGTAGTAGTACCAGCGGGCATAGCGCCGCTCGAACAACGCAACGGTCCAGCCAAGGATCACATCGAGAATGAATACCGCGACGAAACATAGATCGATCAGTTGAAAGTTGCGGTGGACGATCGTCTCGTACTGCTGATGCAATCCAGGCAACCAGCTGGCGAACATTTGGTTGATCGGCTGCACGATGAATAGGCTGTCGAACAGGATCAGTCCCAGGTTGATGCAGACCAACAGAACGATGAACGTTTCCCAGGCGGCGTGCAGCCCGTCGAGGGATCGGCGTTGGTCTGCGGCGCGTTCAGCCATCGGCATTGATGGGTGCGTTGGCGGCGTGCCAGAGAATTTCCGCACAGCCCTGGCGACGCGCGATCAGTCGTGCGACGACGAACAGTAGATCCGATAAACGATTGAGATAGGCCAGCCCAACCGGTCGCAGCGGCTCGACGGCGTTGAGCTGCTGACAGCGCCTTTCGCTGGTGCGGGCCATGCTGCGGCATAGATGGGCGAGGGCAATCAGTCGCGAGCCGCCGGGCATGATGAAGTCTTCGAGCGGCCCGAGTTCGGCATTCCAGTGATCTATTGCGGCCTCCAGGCGGGCTACCTCGGCTTCCGTCAACGCCTGATATTCCGGCATCGCCAGTTCACCACCCAGATCGAACAGGCGGTGTTGGCAAGGCGCTAATACCTCGATCAGCTCAGCCAGATCCGGCCATTGCACCTGGGCTTCGGCAAGCTCGGCGAGTAGCAGGCCCAACTGGCTATTGAGCGTATCGATCTCGCCCATGGCTTCGACCCGCGGGTGATCCTTGGGCACGCGACGGCCGTCGGCCAGTCCGGTTTCTCCGGTATCGCCGGTGCGTGTATAGATTTTCGAAAGTCGATTGCCCATCTGCGATTCCTTGGTTCAGGTGTCGTTGGCCTCGGACGGCGATACCAGCGGCAGACGCAGGGTAAAGGTGGTGCCCTGGTCCGGCCTGCACTGCACTTCCATTTGGCCTTTGTGATTGTTGGTGATGATGAAATACGAGACGGAAAGTCCCAACCCGGTTCCCTGGCCTACTTCCTTGGTGGTGAAAAAAGGCTCGAAGATTCGCTTGCGGATGTGTTCGGGTATGCCGACACCGTTGTCTTCCACCTGGATTTCGGCCCATGGCGGGTTCAACCGCGTGCGCAGGATGATCTGCCCTCGCGTCCGCTCGGGTTTCTGGTGAATGGCCTGCGCAGCGTTTTTCAGCAGGTTCAGCAATACCTGTTCGAGTTCGTTGCCGATGCAGGGCACGCGATCTACCTGTGGATCGAAGTCGCGGACTATTTCGATGGAGCGAAAATCGAAGCTATCGATCAGGGCGAAGTCGTTGCCTGCGATCTCCAGCGCCTGGTCGATCAACACGGTCAGTTGGCATTCAGCCAGTTGCCGGTTGCTCAGACGACTGAAGCTCAGCATATGGCTGACGATCTTCGCCGCACGTGAGCCGGCTTGTTGGATACCATCGAGCAGCTGCGGTATTTCCCGCCGCTGCAGATATTGGTTGACTGCTTCCAGCAACACGCCGGTTTCATCGGCCGCCTCGCGGTTTCGCTCCAAGTCGGGAGACAGGCGTCGGCGGATGTTCTGTGCGTTGTGCAGAATTGCACCGAGAGGGTTGTTGATCTCGTGCGCCATGCCGGCGGCCAGGCTGCCCACAGAAAGCATTTTTTCCGACTGCACCATGATTTCTTCCATATTGATGCGCTCGGTGATGTCGTCGATGCGAATTACCACGCCGCGGCCGCCGCCTCCCATCAGTGGATAGAGCGTCAGCGCGTAATGCCGGGGCTGATCGTTGAACGTCCAGGTGACGCGCTCGATCTTCTCCACCTGATGCCGTTCGGATGTACGGCGAATCTGTGTGAGAAAGGGCTTAAGCGGCTCGAAGGCAATGAATACCGGCTGGTTCAGCGCATCGTCGATAGAGGTGCCGGAGAGCGCGCTGGCCTGCTGGTTCCACTGGGTCACGTAGAGTTGCTCGTCTAACGCGATCAGGACCGATGGCATCGAGTCGATGATGCTGTTCAGGTAGTTCTGAAAGCCGGTGAGCTTTTTTTCGATCTTGCTGCGGACCTGAACCTCCAGCTCCAGCTTGCGGTTGGAGTGACGGGTTTCCTCCGCCAGCCCCTGGGCATGGTCAAAGGCGTCCTGGGCATCGTCTCGGGCGCGCTTGAGCTGCTGCTCGCGGGCCTCCATACGCGACAGCATGGTGTTGAACGCATCGGCAAGGTGACCGATCTCGTCCTGGTTTCTGGGCGTCGCCCGCAATGAGTAGTTTTCCTCACGCGTCACCTGACGGGACAGGGCTTCAAGGTCGCGGATCGGGCGGGTGATCAACCTGCGTATCTGCCGCGCGACCAAGACCCACAGCAACAGACTGGCCACGAGAATTGCAACGCTGGCGGTCAGGGTGCCGGTATAGAAAGCGCCAGGCAATTCGCTGCTGGCGACGATTAGAAAGTGACCCGGCGGGCCTGCTGCTTGCGGCAGCTCAACCAATAGGTTGGCGCGCATTTCGGTCATCTGCCATGCCGGAAGCTTGCTGATATGCTGCGGCAGGTCCAGCGGGTCGCCGCGATACAGTTGCGCCAGGCTTCGGCCAGTGCTGTCGTAGATCATGGCTGCACGTAGCGGGGCGTAGTCGTTCAACTTCTGCAGCAGTTCGTTGGCAGCCGCTTCGGATTCGAGGGCGCGGTTGCTCAGTTCGGGTGTTGCAAATAGTGCCCCGAGGGTATGCATGGCCTGGGGCGCGACGCTCTGACGGGAGATCCAGTAAGCGGCACTGATGAACGCGAGGTTGGAAACCAGCAGTACCGTAGCAAGCAGTACGAGCAGGGCGATCAGCAACTTGCGGCCGACCGGGAGATTTTCGAGACGCTGGCGCAGGGTCATGGCAGGCACGGGCGAGGGGTGTTTCAGCAGGGTAGCGGTGCCTCAGTCCGCGGGCAATCCGTGACGGTGCAGGAAAGTTTGAAGCTGCTCCAGCAGCTTGTGCAGCTCGACCGCCGCCAGACCATGCTGCCGAGCCGCCTGACAGGCCTGGCCGAGCAGAAAGCTGATTTCGGTCCGACGCCCGCTTCGCACGTCCTGATGCATCGACGAGTAATTGTTGGCAGTGGCCTCGATTACGCGCAGCACTTCTTCTTCGAGCCCGCGGGCCGCATCGCCCTGATTGCACGCCGTGAGTATTTCGCGGAGCTCATTGCAAAGCGTGTGTAGCTGTTCGCGGTGAATCAGCAATTCACCGTTGCGGCAATCATGCAGAACGGTCAGCGGATTGATTGCACAATTGAGTGCCAGCTTGCGCCACAACTTGCCCAGGATGTCGGCGGTCCAGTCGTGCGGAATGCCTGCGGCGACCAATTCATCCAGCCATGGCGGTGGGTTTCGATGGTTGGGTTCGCCAAGCCAGTTCTGCCCTTGGCCGGCGTGTACGATCTGGAAATCCGCCTGACGGTAGGCTCCTTCGGTACTGGAAACGAAGACGCAGCGGCTTTCTGGCCAGCGCGCCGCGATGGCTTGCTGACTGCCCAGACCGTTCTGCAACAGGAGGATTTCCGAACCATTCGACAGCCGTGGCGCCACCTCGGCGATTGCGGCTTCGGCATCGTAGGCTTTGCAGGCAACCAGCAGCCGTCGTATCGGCGCGGCAGCATCCGGCAGCTCGGCGGGCACTGGATAGAGATTGGTCATGCCATCCTCGGTCAGGCTGAGGCCACCGGCGGCGTGGTAATCGGCAAGTCGTCCAGGGTTGCGCAGAACGATCCGCAGCGGCATGCCGGCGCGGAACAGGCGCGCTGCCCAGAGCCCTCCGAGGCTCCCAGCGCCGAGAACGTGCCAGGTAACGGTCATCAGGCGGGTTGCCTGTAACGCAGGGGGACGATACGGCCCGTGGTGTATGCATCGGGCAGCAAAGCCTCGGCGCGTTCGAACACCAGCCGCGGGTCAACGGGCAGAGCTCCTGCGTCGAGGCTGACCAGACCGATGCCGGCCTTGACCGAGATGAAGCCTTCGCTGGTCTTGAAGGCCTTGAGGTTCAGCCCCTCGTGCAGACGTTTGAAGCTGCTTGGCGAGCAACCTTGCAGATCGTCGACCAGAGCAAGCAGGCCGAAGTGGTTGTCATCCAGTCGGGTGAGGATATCCAGCGGTCGTACCAGCTGCTGCAGGCGCCGCGCCACACCGCGCAGCAGTTCATGATGGAAATGTTCACCGTAGCGCTGCCGCTGGCTGGCGATTTCCGGAAGACCGATCGCCAGGTAGCACAGTGCTCCGCCACGGCTTTCGATCTGACGCAGGCTGTCGCCGAGTTTTTGCCTGAGATAACGTGTGTTGCCGAGGCCTGTGACCGGGTCGATCAGGTTGCGCTGTTCAAGACTGGCGATGTTTTCGGTCAGCAGGCGGTTTTCCCGCATCAGTCGCTGCAGGGAGCCGCAGATGCGATCAGCGGCGTAAATCCGTGGCACCAGTTGGTCGTTCATAGCCGACTTGCCAATGAAGTCATCCACACCGTGATCGAAAGCCTTGCTCAATACGTCCTGACCGTCGCGCCCGGTAAGCAGGATGATATAGGTGTAGTGATCGGACATTTCGTCCTGCTGGCGCACCTGGCCGGTTAGTTCCAAGCCGTCCATTTCAGGCATCAACCAGTCGGCGAGCAGAACATTGGCTGGGCGCTGCTCGATCAGCTCCAACGCGGCGCTGGCGCTATTGGCGAAGCGGACATCTTCATAACCGGCCTTGGACAGGACGCGACCGATCATCACGCTGGAAAACTTGGCGTCGTCGACCACCAGGATGCTGAGTTGAGGGTTGGGCATGCAGGAGCTCAGTGAAGAGGGGGATTGCCATAACATGGGTGGTCGGGCGTTACTGGCCTGAACAGTTATAATGATGGCGCATTTGAACCGTCAAGCTAAGCGCGCTGGATCACACCGTCGCGCCGTTTTCTATCTGGAGGAAGCCCATGCCCTCGTTCGACGTGGTGTCCGAATTGGACAAGCACGAAGTCACCAACGCCGTCGACAACGCTGTCAAGGAACTGGATCGGCGTTACGATCTGCGCGGTAAAGGCAGTTTCGAGTTCAAGGAACTGACGGTCCATTTGACTGCGGATGCCGATTTCCAGCTTGAGCAGATGCTGGAAATCCTCAAGCTGAGCCTGGTCAAGCGCAAGATCGATATCCAGTGTCTGGAATTCAAGGATCCGTTCCCCTCCGGAAAATCAGTCAAGCAAGACGTCGTGCTGCGCGAGGGTATCGACAAGGAGCTGGCGAAGAAGATCGTCGCCTATATCAAAGAGGCCAAGCTCAAGGTCCAGGCAGCTATCCAGGGTGAGCAGGTTCGGGTAACCGGCAAGAAACGCGACGATTTGCAGGAAGCCATCGCGCTGCTGCGAGCCAAGGATTTCGGTATGCCGCTGCAATTCAACAACTTCCGCGACTGATTACCTGCACGCTAGCGTGCCGTTCCCGCTTTAACCGAGCGGTCCTCCCGGATCGTTCGGTGTCTTAAGGAGATTCCTACTGATGGATTTCAGTGTCGATTATCTGGTCGATCTTTCCGAGGCATGGTTGCCGATCGTTCTTCAATACGGTGCTCAGCTATTGCTGGCGCTAGCGACCTTCCTGATTGGCTGGTGGCTGATCAACAAGCTCGTCAGCAAGCTCGGCGGTCTGCTACAGCGACGCCAGGTCGATCCTTCGCTGCACGGTTTCATCGAGAGCCTTTCGGGTATCGTGCTGAAGATCCTGCTGCTGGTCAGCGTGGCATCGATGATCGGGGTGGAAACGACCTCGTTTATCGCGGTAATCGGTGCGGCCGGTCTGGCCATTGGTCTAGCGCTGCAAGGCAGCCTGGCCAATTTTGCTGGCGGGGTGTTGATTCTGCTGTTTCGCCCGATCCGCGTGGGTGAATGGATCGAAGCCCAGGGTGTCGCCGGGACTGTGCATTCAATTCAGATCTTCCATACGATCCTCAAGTCCGGCGACAACAAGACCATCGTGGTGCCCAATGGCAGCCTGTCCAACGGCCACATCACCAATTATTCCCGTGAACCGCGTCGTCGCGCCGATATCAACATCGGTATCGATTACGGCTCGGATATCAAGCTGGCACGCAAGATTCTGTTGGAAATCGCCGATGACGAACGCGTGCTGCGCGATCCAGAGCCGGTGGTCTATGTCACCGCCCTGGCTGATAACTCGGTGAATCTATCGCTACGGGTGTGGGTGGCAACCGGTGACTTCTGGCCAGTGACTTTCGAATTTACCGAGCGGGTGAAGGAAAGCTTCGACGAGGCGGGGATCGGTATTCCGTTTCCGCAGCGTGTGGTGCATCTGGTTCAGAGTTGAGGTTCAATCAGAAAAAACCGGCAAGTCAGGCTGTGTGAAAACTACTGCGCTCGGTTAGGCCGCGTTAAAAGCAGGCTCGGATGCGAGCCCAGTCGGAATGCTCATTTACAGCTCGTAAACTCGAGTGCGAGCCCAGTCCGCTTCCTCGCCTGTTTTTGTGGGGACGCCTAGTTCTTGCCTAACCTTCGCTCGCTACGTTTACACACGGCCTGAAGTGCCGGTTTTTTTTCAGCTTCGCTCGGTGGTGGCCTGCGGATCGGCCGTATCCAGTTGCCGGCGGCTGCGTGACCATTGCCAGACGATCAGCACAAGGGTCGGTACGCCGAGCAACGCGGTAACCAGGAAGAAGTCGCTGTAGCCGAGATGCTCCACCATGACACCGGAGTAGCCGCCGAGCAGGCGTGGCAACAGCAGCATCAACGAACTCAGCAAGGCGTACTGGGTGGCCGAGAACTTCAGGTTGGTCAGGCTCGACAGGTAGGCCACGAAGGCGGTGGAGGCCAGGCCACCGCTGAAGTTATCGCAGGAAATGGTCACGATCAGCATGTTCAGGTGCGCGCCCATTTCCACCAGCAGCATGAACATGAGATTGGTTGCCGCGGATGCAACTCCGCCGAGGAACAGGATCGGGAGGATGCTGAAACGTACAATCAACAGACCACCGAAAGCCGCACCGAGCAAGGTCATGATTAACCCGAACAGCTTGCTGACGCTGGCGATTTGATCCTTGCTAAAGCCTTGGTCGATATAGAAGACATTGGCCATGACGCCCATCACCGTGTCGGACATCCGGTACGTGGCAATCAACCCCAGCAACAGCAAAGCCTGCCAGCGATAGCGCAGGATGAAGTCGGTGATAGGTGTAAGGACCGGGCCCATCAGCACCCGGCCGGGCCCAGACAGGCAGCCCCAGCAGATCAGCAGGTACATGGTGCCGCGTGGCCAGTAACCTCCCCAGTAGGACTGGAACATGCCGGTGGTCGATACCATCAGGATGATCAGCACGATCACCGAGACCGCCTGGTGAACGAAATCGAACCGAGCAGGGCGCTGGCGCTGACCTGCCTGATGCAGCATTTGTCGCACCGGAACCAGCAAGGAGCGGCCCCAAGGCGACAGCGAACCGATGATAAACAGTAGATATAGAGTTGCGCGCGGCCAAGCCTGGGCAATCAGGGCGTTGATCATCGCCGGCACGGAAATGAGCAACACCAGCAACAGGCCAACCGCTGCCAACTGGTGGTTGAAGCTGAACTTCGAGGGCTCATTGGGCAACGGAGCCGCACCTTGGGGCTCCGGAATCAGCAGACTGGTGATCAGCCCCGGCAGAATCAGCAGGGCGAAGGCGATATAGGTGGTCGCCCAGGCGGTCTGGCTGTACTCGAGGTTGGTCGAGCCTAGCCATTCAGCGAGAAATAACGCGCCGGCGCTAGCCAGTAGCATGGCGATGCGGTAACCGGTCATGTAGCTTGCTGCCAACGTCGCTTGCAGCTTGTCTTCGGCGATCTCCAGGCGGTAGGCATCGATGGCGATGTCCTGGGTCGCCGAGGCGAAGGCGACCGCGACGGCCAAAGCGATCAGCATGGTCAGGTTGTGTTGCGGGTTACACAGCGCCATGCCGACCAGGCCAATGGCAATCACCGCCTGTGACAGCACCAGCCAGGAGCGGCGCCGGCCCAGCGCGCCGATCCAGGGCAGGCGCCATTGGTCAAGCATCGGCGACCAGACCCACTTGAAGGCGTAGGCCAGGCTGATCCAGCTGGCAAAACCGATGGTTTCGCGTGATACGCCTGCTTCGCGCAGCCATACCGAGAGCGTTGAAAACACCAGGATTGCCGGGAGGCCTGCGGCGAAGCCGAGCACCAGTAACGTCAGCGAGGCAGGGCTGGCATAGGCGGCGAGGGCGGAGCGCCAGGTTTCACGGGACATATGACGGGACGGAGATAAACATGAAGCGCGCACTCTACCCGCTGTACTCCGCCGAATGCCAGCCGTGCCGACGTATGTCCACGCGGTCGTTAAAGATGGTCACTCCTTCGGCGCGCAGGCGCATGCGCTGCTCGTGCCCGGCAGCGCTGCCGGCTGGCAGGCTTAGGCGCCCTCCGGCGGCGATCACTCTGTGCCAGGGCAGGCTGGTGTCATTGGGTAGTTGCGACATCAGCCTGCCGACCCAGCGTGCTGCACGGCCGAGCCCAGCCATGGCGGCCAGTTCGCCATAGCTCACGACCTTGCCTTCAGGTATTTGTGCCATGACCAAATAGACGGCCGAGCGACGGGACTCGGCATCAGCACCGGGCGGTAACAGAGGCGGTTGCTCAATCATGCTAGATGCTTCCTATGTACGGCTGGCTTGTCGTTCAGAGCAGCACATGAACTAGGCTCCCATTCAGCGGTCAGTGCTTGCTGTAATTAAAAGCATAGGGATAATGCCAGCCTTTTAACCGCACTTACCCAGAATTTCAGCACTTTATGTTCTCCAAAACTCTTTTTTGCGTGTCCCTTTCCGTATTCTCCCTGCCGTCGCTCGCAGATACCGTATGGCTGAAAAATGGTGATCGCCTGACCGGAAAGATCAGCGTGCTCGATGGCGGAAAATTACTTATCGAGACCGATTATGGCGGCTCGATTCCAGTGAAATGGAGTCAGGTCGCAACGCTGGAAAGCAATCAGCAACTACTGGTCAAACAGGACGATGTCACAGGCGAAGTGGCGAAATCGCTGCAGGCCGCCGACGATGGCAAGGTCACTCTGACCAACGGCGGCGCACCGCGCACGGTCGAGCTTGCCAGCATCTCGCAAATCATCCATCCGAAGCCGCTGATCCAGGATCTGACCTGGAAGGGCAACGTGGATGTCGCAATGGACTACAAGCGCGCTGAAACCGATACTGACGACTACGACGTATCCTTCGATACCTCGGCGCGTCATGGCCTTTGGCGCCACAACGCAATCGCCAATTACAACCGTGAATACCGCGATGGCGTCACCGCGACGGACAACTGGGATGCCGAATACGCGCTGGACCGCTTTATCGATGAGCACTGGTTCTGGCAGGGGCGCTTTGAATACAAGCGCGACAAGGTCGAGGATATTCGCCGTCAGCGCACCATAGGTACCGGTCCGGGTTATCAGTTCTGGGACAACGACTTGGGTGCTTTCTCCCTGGCTTCGCTGGTCAACCGCAGTGACTACGAATTTGCGAGCGGAGAGAAGGAAAATTTCTACTCGCTGGCCATGAAGTGGGACTACAACCGTTATCTGGTGGGCAAGACGTTCGAGCTGTTCAGTAACGGCGAAATCGGCAAGCCGCTGGAGAATGTCGCTGATTACGAACTCGATGCCGAGGTGGGCCTGCGCTACAAGGTGACCGACTGGGCATCGCTCAATATGAAAGCCGAAAAAGATATCGTCAGTGGCGCGGAAAGCAATCTCGACGAGACGCGCTACAGCATCGGCTTTGGGATAGGTTGGTAAGCTTCAAACTGCAAGAAAAAGCCGGAGGCTGGACGAGCCAGCGGAGTGACAGCAAATGTAAAAAGCGACGCCCAGTCAAGCGTCGCTTTTTACTTGCGTCTTTACAGGCGCAGCCCGCCGTCCAGCTCCAAAATTCGCCCGGTGTAATAGTCGTTCTCGAAAATGTACGCGACCGAGTGGGCGATCTCCATGGGCTTGCCGAGTCGCTTGAGCGGAATGCCGGCCGTCATCTTCTCGAGTGCTTCGGGTTTCATGCTGGCGACCATTTCGGTTTCGATGAAGCCCGGCGCAACACCCGCAACGCGTATGCCGTAGCGCGCCAGTTCCTTGGCCCAAACCACTGTATCGGCAGCGACACCGGCCTTGGCAGCCGAGTAGTTCGCCTGGCCCATGTTGCCGGCGCGCGAGATCGAGGAGATGTTGACGATCGCGCCCTGACGCTTCAGTTCGATCATCTTTGCCGCTACCTCACGGGTGCAGAGGAATACCCCGGTCAGGTTGACGTCGATTACAGCCTGCCATTGCGCCAGGCTCATCTTTGACAGTTCGCCGTCTTTTACCTTGATGGTCAGGCCATCACGGAGGATGCCGGCATTGTTGACGAGGCCATCGAGGCCGCCGAAGTCATCGCTGACCTGGCTCACCATGTGGCTGACCTGTTCTTCATTGGCGACGTTGCACAGATAGGCTCGCGCATCGCCACCGGCGCTCTTGCAGGCCGCTACAGCTTCGTTCAGACGATCCTGATTGAGGTCGACCAATGCCAGCCGTGCGCCTTTGCCAGCGAGGTACTCCCCCATCGCGCGTCCGAGGCCCTGGCCGCCACCGGTGATAATGATGACCTTGTCTTTGAGCTGCATGCGAATCTCCTTTTGGTAGTTCTGCTGCGAGAAACGACGCCCCAGCAGGTGAAACCGTTATGCTGAGCACCCCGTTGAATCAAACAAACTTATCGAGGAGCCCCTGTGAGCGCTGAAGCCGTCAAGCATGCCCGACAACTCCTACTCAAGGAATACCGTGGCGTGCTCTCTACGCACTCCCAGGCGATGCCCGGATATCCCTTCGGGTCGGCGGTACCCTACTGCCTGAGTGAGGACGGCTGTCCGCTGATCCTGATCAGCCGCATTGCCCAGCACACGAAAAACCTCAAAGCCGATCCGCGTTGCTCGTTGCTAATCGCAGAGCGCGGCGCTGAAGACGTGCAGGCAACCGGCCGTCTGACCATGCTGGCCGAGGCGCGGCTGCTCACCGAATCGCTGGCCATCGACGCGGCAGCCGAGCGCTACTACCGCTACTTCCCCGAGTCACGCGATTACCACCGCGTACACGATTTCGATTTCTGCGTCCTGCAACCGGTGCGCTGGCGCTACATCGGTGGCTTCGGTGCGATTCACTGGTTGGACGGCGTTGCTCTGGCCAATCCGTTCGCCCAGGCTGATGGTGGCGAAGGCGAAATGCTCGAGCATATGAATAGCGACCATGCTGCGGCGATCGCCCATTACGTCGAGCGGGCAGGGTTGCCGCCAGCTCCTGAGGCCTCAATGGTCGGTATTGATAGCGAAGGCTTTCATCTACGCATCGGTCAGGCCATCCACTGGCTGGCGTTCCCAGCTTCTTGCCGCAACCCAGGCGCGGTGCGACAGGCGCTGGTGGCGATGGCCCGGAACTGATTCAGCCTGACGTAAGCGTAGGGGCGAATAATTCGGTTACAGCCTCTTTCACGAACGGGTTGAATTCGGCGCAGACTGCCGTCATTTACACGAGATCGGAAGCCGTTCTTCCGTCAAGGACTATCGATGCGCATTTTCTTATTGCTGTTTCTCCTGTTTCCGCTGGCCGAGCTGGCGTTGCTGATCAAGGTCGGCAGCTCCATCGGTGTGATACCTACCATCCTGCTGCTGCTGATCAGCGGCATGGCCGGCATTCTGCTGTTGCGTCTGGCAGGTTTTGCCACCGCTTGGCGTGCGCGCGAGCGGCTGGCTCGCGGCGAACTGCCGGAGCGGGAAATGCTCCAGGGCCTGATGATGGCCGTCGCGGGCGGTTTGCTGTTCCTGCCGGGCTTTCTCAGCGACATCATCGCATTACTGGTGCTGTTTCCACCGTCGCGCAAGCTGTTTCTGGGCATCGTCCGCCGCCGCGTCGAAGCTCAGGCAGAGCGCCGTCGCGCGTTTGCCGATGATTTGCGCCAACAGCAAGAGCATCGCGCCGGGCCACAGCGTCCAAACGTGATCGAGGGCGAGTGGGAGCGTCGCGATAAGTGACCCCGCTTTTTCGGTCAGAAAACAAGCATGTACAGGCATGTCTTTTAATTTTTTAAGATGTAAAAAATCGCCCCTTTCCCCTTGAAATCCTTTTGCGCGCCCGCATGTAGCGGTCACCGAAAGGTCGCTGTCGAGTTTTGACAGTCCGTCTTCTGCGGCTCGCCTTGCGGGCCGCAACCGGCACCGCCGGATTTGCCAACCCGCCGATGTGATGCATCGGCATGGAAACCACTGTACTTAGGAGAGATCGACAATGAAGCTTCGTCCTCTGCATGACCGCGTCGTGATTCGTCGCAGCGAAGAAGAAACCAAGACCGCAGGCGGCATCGTGCTGCCGGGCTCCGCTGCAGAAAAGCCGAACCGTGGCGAAATCGTCGCAGTTGGTACTGGCCGCGTTCTGGACAACGGCGAAGTACGCGCGCTGGCCGTCAGGGTTGGCGACCAGGTCGTATTCGGCCCTTACTCCGGCAGCAATACCGTCAAGGTTGACGGTGAAGATCTGCTGGTGATGAGCGAGAACGAGATTCTCGCCGTCGTCGAAGCCTGATCAGCGCTCGCTCAAAGCGAACTGCGCTCCATCAACAGAATTTGAGGAAGAATCAACATGGCTGCTAAAGAAGTTAAATTTGGCGACTCCGCTCGCAAGAAGATGCTCGCTGGTGTCAACACCCTGGCTGACGCGGTAAAAGCGACCCTCGGCCCGAAAGGCCGTAACGTGGTTCTCGAAAAGAGCTTCGGCGCTCCGACCATCACCAAGGACGGCGTTTCCGTTGCCAAAGAAATCGAGCTGAAGGATCGTTTCGAGAACATGGGCGCGCAGCTGGTCAAGGACGTTGCGTCCAAGGCCAACGACGAAGCCGGTGACGGCACCACTACCGCTACCGTTCTGGCCCAGGCCATCGTCAACGAAGGCCTGAAAGCCGTCGCTGCCGGCATGAACCCGATGGATCTGAAGCGCGGCATCGACAAGGCGACCATCGCCGTTGTTGCCGAGCTGAAGAATCTGGCCAAGCCGTGCACCGACTTCAAAGCCATTGCGCAGGTCGGCACCATCTCCGCCAACTCCGATACTTCCATCGGCGCGATCATCGCTGAAGCCATGGAAAAGGTCGGCAAGGAAGGCGTCATTACCGTTGAGGAAGGCTCGGGCCTGGAAAACGAACTGTCCGTCGTAGAAGGCATGCAGTTCGACCGCGGCTACCTGTCCCCGTACTTCATCAACAAGCCGGACACCATGGTTGCCGAGCTGGACAGCCCGCTGCTGCTGCTGGTTGACAAGAAGATCTCTAACATCCGCGAAATGCTGCCGGTGCTGGAAGCTGTCGCCAAGGCTGGCCGTCCGCTGCTGATCGTTGCTGAAGATGTCGAAGGCGAAGCGCTGGCGACTCTGGTCGTCAACAACATGCGCGGCATCGTCAAGGTTGCTGCGGTCAAGGCGCCTGGCTTCGGCGATCGTCGCAAGGCCATGCTGCAGGACATCGCTATCCTGACTGGCGGTACCGTGATCTCCGAAGAAGTCGGCCTGAGCCTGGAAACCGCTACCCTGGAGCACCTGGGTAACGCCAAGCGTGTCGTCCTGAACAAGGAAAACACCACCATCATCGATGGTGCCGGTCAGCAGGTTGACATCGAAGCCCGTGTTGCGCAGATCCGCAAGCAGGTCGAAGACACCACGTCCGACTACGACAAAGAGAAGCTGCAAGAGCGTCTGGCCAAGCTGGCTGGCGGTGTTGCCGTGATCAAGGTCGGTGCCGGTACCGAAGTCGAGATGAAAGAGAAGAAGGCTCGCGTTGAAGACGCCCTGCACGCTACTCGTGCGGCCGTCGAAGAAGGCGTGGTTCCTGGCGGTGGTGTCGCGCTGGTTCGCGCGCTGCAGGCCATCTCCGAGCTCAAGGGCGAGAACGAAGACCAGAACGTCGGTATCGCTTTGCTGCGCCGCGCTGTCGAAGCACCGCTGCGCCAGATCGTGGCCAACGCTGGCGGCGAGCCGAGTGTGGTTGTTGACAAGGTCAAGCAGGGCGAAGGCAACTTCGGCTTCAACGCTGCGTCCGACACCTACGGCGACATGATCGAGATGGGTATCCTCGATCCGGCCAAGGTTACCCGTTCCGCACTACAGGCTGCTGCCTCGATCGGCGGTCTGATGGTTACCACTGAAGCCATGGTCGCCGAAAGCATCGACGATAAGGCTGCTCCAGCCATGCCGGACATGGGTGGCATGGGCGGTATGGGTGGCATGGGCGGCATGATGTAAGCCAGCCGTTCCGAGTTGTAAAAAAGCCCCGCCTCGTGCGGGGCTTTTTTGTGCGCTTGTGGATGCCTTAGGGAATTGGCAGCGTTCTATCGGCTTTGGGCGGGTTTCGTTGGCAGCAGGGTCGTGCTTCTCGCTCGGATGGGCGAAGTCCATCGCGCACAGACGATGAGTTGCACCCCGCGAGATGCTGCTGACGGGCGGCTTTTTTGCTATGCGTCAGACGCTTTTGCTATTGAGTAACCGCTTGTCATCTTTCTTCGGCACGCTACCCGTTTGTGGACTATGTTGAGCTCCTCGGCTCACGTAATAACAAGGGCTTGCGCGATGAAGCTTGAAATTGCACGAGGATTGTTTTTTATCGGCGCGCTTGGCGTTGCCTCGCTGTGCGCGGCAGCTTGGAGCGAGCCGGATGCCAAGGTCGTGGCGCGCAGTGCGCTCAGTGAGCATTGCCCGGTGCCACGTATGGACAGGGTTTCGGCATCGGGAATACGACCCGATCACGATCTGTTGTTGTTCATGTACGGCTTGTCGCAAAGCTTGGTGGGTCGAGGTTGATTTCCGCTACAGGCCTTGCCCTATCGATAGGGGAGGGAGCGCGACCTTAGAAGAGGGCGATCAGTCGCGCTCAAACTATCTATCGGCTGAAGCCGCGCGGTCCGGGCTTGCTAGCATCGTGTAAACGGCCGGCAGCACGAACAGGGTAAAAAGTGTGCCCACCGTCATCCCCGTGGCGATTACCAGGCCGATGTCGAAGCGACTGACGGCGCCGGCACCGCTGGCCAGAATCAGTGGAACCATGCCGAACACCGTCGCTGCCGTCGTCATCAATACGGGTCGCAGGCGAATTGCCGCCGCTTCCTCTACCGCCGCACGACGACTCATGCCGCGCTCCTGGCGCAGCTGGTTGGCGAACTCGACGATCATGATGCCGTGCTTGCTGATCAGGCCGATCAATGTCACCAGCCCGACCTGGGTATAGATGTTCATGCTCGACAGACCCAGAAACAGCGGCACCAGTGCGCCACAGATCGACAGTGGCACGGTGACAAGAATCACCAGCGGATCGCGGAAGCTCTCGAACTGCGCCGCCAGCACCAGAAAGATCACTGCCAGTGCGAGCGCGAAGGTCGTGTACAGGGCGCTACCCTCCTGAATGTACTGGCGCGATGCGCCGGCGTAATCGAAGCTGAAGCCCTGCGGCGCTTCCTCCTGAGCGATGCTGCGCAGTGTATCGATGGCCTCGCCCATGCTGACGATAGGGAAGCCCTGAATTGTCGCCGCATTAAGCTGTTGAAATTGTTTCAGCTGGGTCGGACGAGCCCGGTCATGCACCTCGATCAGCGTCGACAACGGCAGCATTTCGCCCTGGTCGTTCTTCACGTAATAGTTGCTCAGCCAACCTGGATTGTCCCGGTACGCCTGTTCGACCTGGGCGATTACCTTATAGCTGCGGCCCTCGATAGTGAAACGATTGATCTCGCTCTCGCCGAGCAGGGTGGCCAGCGTCACGCCAAGGTCTTCCATGGTCACGCCCATTTGCGCGGCCTTTTCGCGGTCGATGTCGACGACGATCTCGGGCTTGTCGAATGCCAAGTCCACATCGAGAAAGGCGAACTTGCCGGATGCCTGAGCTTTCTCCTTAATGCGTTCGGTCACTTGCAGTAGCGACTCGTAGTCGTTCGCCGTATTGACCACGAACTGGAACGGCAGGCCTTCGCCGGTGCCGGGCAGGGACGGCAGGTTGAAGCCGAATACCTGCAAGCCAGGGATGTTGTCGATACGCGTTTGAAGTTCCGGCAGCACTTCCATCTGGGTGCGCTCGCGCTCATCCCAAGGCTTCATCAGGAACCCGCCGATACCGCTCTGCACACCGTCGAAACCATTGATCTGGAACCACGAGTAGTACTCGGGAAACGATTTGAAGATTTCCAGAAACTGATCGGTGTAAGCGTTCAGGTAATCAAGATTGGCCGTTTGCGGCGCGCTGGCCATCATGAAGATGATGCCCTGGTCTTCATCCGGTGCCAGTTCGCTTTCGGTGAATTTGAGTAGCGCCGGAATCAGCCCGAGAACGATTACCGCGAACACCAGCACTACAGGGCGGGTATTCAGCGTGCCGTGCAAGGCGTTCTGATAACGCAACTTAAGCCGGTCGAACAGTAGATCCAGCCGATGTGCCAAGCCCGAAGGGTTTTCTTCATGGCGCAACAGTCGTGAGCACATCATAGGTGACAGCGTCAGTGCCACTACGCCGGAAATCAGCACGGCGCCGGCCAGCGTCAGGGCGAATTCCTGAAACAGGGCCCCGGTCAGGCCCTGTAGAAAGCCGATCGGCGCATACACCGCAGCTAAAGTGATAGTCATGGTGACGACCGGCATGGCGATTTCGCGGGCGCCGTCAATGGCCGCCTGGAACGGCGTCTTCCCGTCCTCGATGTGTCGATGGATGTTTTCCACCACGACGATGGCATCGTCCACCACTAGGCCGATCGCCAGTACCATCGCCAGTAGCGTCAGCAGGTTGATCGAGTAACCCATGGTCTGCATGAAGAACATCACGCCGATCATCGACAGCGGTATGGTCACCACCGGAATCAGCACCGAGCGCAGTGAGCCGAGGAACAGGAAGACCACGACGATAACGATGACGACCGCCTCGGCGAGGGTTTTCACCACCTCGTCGATCGAAGCCTGGATGAAGCGCGTGGCATCGTAGGCAATGGTTACCTTCAGGCTTGGTGGGAGCTGCGATTCAATCTCCGGCATCACCGCACGCACTTCGCTGATGACATCCAATGGATTGGCGCTCGGGGTGCCCTTAATGCCGATGTAGACCGAAGGGATGCCGTCAAATGAGCTGATGGCGTTGTAGCTTTCGGCGCCCATCTCGACCCGCGCGACATCTCCGAGTAGCACGCGACTATCGCCTTGAGTCGTCAAGGGTATGGCTGCGAATGCCTCGGGGGTCTTCAATTCGGTGTCTGCGTTGATGCTGGTGACGACGTACTGCCCCTTCACTTCGCCCGCCGCAGAAAGAAAGTTGTACTTACGCACCGCCTCGTTCACATCGCTTGCAGAGAGGCCGTACGCGGCAAGTTTCACCGGATCCAGCCACAGGCGCATGGCGAAGACCTGATTGCCGAGAATCTCCGCCTCGGCCATGCCGGGCAGGGTGGCCAACTTCGGTTGAATGACCCGTGACAGGTAATCGGTGATTTGCGGATTGCTCAGTTGCTCGCTGTAGAAACTGATGTACATGAGCGCGGTGGAGTCGGCGGCTTGCTTGTTCAGTACCGGGTCTTCGGCGTTTTGCGGCAGCTGGTTCTTCACTGAGTTGGCCTGGCTCAACAGTTCGGTGTAGAGCCGGTCGGTGTCGGCGCCGATGCGTGCGTACACTGAGATGACCGAGAGGTTCTGCTGGCTCACCGAAGTCATGTAATCCACGCCTTCGGCGCTGGCCAGACTTTGCTGCAGCGGCTGGGTGATATAGCCCTGGATAGTTTCGGCGTTCGCGCCAGGGTAGGCGGTCGTCACCGTGATCAGTGCGTTTTCCATTTGTGGATACTGGCGGATCACCAAGCTGTTGAAGGCCTGGAAGCCGAGCAGCACGATCAATAGGCTGATCACGCTGGCCAGCACCGGACGGCGAATAAATGGATCAGTAAAAGCCATGACGATCTTTATCCCTGTTGGCGTTGCCTCAGCGGGCGTCGGACCCGCTGTTGGGCTCGAGCTCGAGCGTGCGTTTTTCGGCAACGGCGACGTGAGCACCGGCGTCCAGCTTGAGCTGGCCGGCAATCATCACCTGTTCGCCGGCTTCGAGCCCTTCTAGGATCACCACGCGGCCGTCGCGACGCTCGCCGGTCTTGACGAAACGTCGCTCCACTACCAGATAGGGTTCGCTGCGCTCGGGCGCTTCGGTGTTTTCCTCAGGCTGAGGCGCCTGGCCTTCCTTCACCACCAGCACCGAGTTGCCATACAGGGTGTAGGTGATTGCGGTTTCCGGTATTACGACCTGGGACTGTTCCTCGGGCAATAGAACCTGCAGGTCGGCGAACATGCCGGGCAGCAGGCGTTCGCTAGGGTTGGCCAGCTCTGCGCGGACCTGGACATTGCGGGTGGTGATTTCCACCTTTGGGTTCAGCGCGACGATCGTGCCCTCGAAAGCCTCACCGGGGAAAGCGGCCACCTGGATGCGTACGGACTGGCCGATGGCGAGTAGAGGAACCTGCTGCTCAGCCAGATAGAAGTCGACGAACAAGGTGGACAGGTCCTGTAGCGTGGCGATGGGCGTGCCGGCGGCGACGAAGTCACCGACGTCTACCTGACGGATCCCGATGGTCCCGGAGAACGGCGCGAGAATGCGTTTCTTCGCCAGGCTGGCCTTCAGCTGCGCGACCGCGGCCGCGGCTTTTTGCGACTCGGCGTTGAGTCGGTCGAACTCGCTGCGCGAGATGGCCTGGCTGCCGACCAAGCTGCGGGCGCGTTCGAACTCGACCTTCGCCAAGTGAAGATCGGCCTGAGCCGCTGCCAGGCTTGCCTGTTCGATTTCGCTGTCGAGAAGAACGATCGGCTGGCCCTTGCTCACTTTTTCGCCCGAGCGGAACTGCACATCGCTGACGGTTCCGGCAATTTCTACGGACAGATCGATGCCCTGTGACGCCGTGAGCGTGCCGATTGCCGGAAGCCGACGCTGCCATGGCTGTCGGCGCGATTCGGCAACCTCGACATTGATCGGCGGTTTCGGCGCCTTGAACTGCTGAATCTGTGAATAGATGGAGTTGAATTTAAGGGCGGCGAGGATCAAAACAACGACGATCACCGCGCCCAGCATGAGCAGCATGCGGCGCAACATTTTCCGTATTCCTTGGAGATGAGCCGGCTGGCTACTGCCATGAAATGAGGCAGCCGTTTTGGATGCACGACAAACGACCAATAGCCGGCCTTGCGGCGGCCTCGGCTTGTATCTATTCGACCAGATGGCCTGAGGCAGCGAAGTTAGCCGCGAACCAGACGCATGTAAAGGGACATGCATCCAATATGCTTGGCGGGACGGGGACTAGCGAGATACGACGCCGCGTTGCGAGACATGTCGGGGTTTTGCTTGCAACGGCCCCCTGCTGTGGAGAGCCCGTTGCGTTAGCCTACGAGGCGCTGAGTCACTTCGCTGAGTTGGGCAGACAGGCCATGCAGGTTCTGACTGGCTTTTTCGGTGCGCTCGACATTGCCCTGATTGGTGGTGGCGATAGCGGTAATTTCGGTGAGGTTGCGCGAAATATCTTCCGCCACTGAGGTCTGCTCCTCAGCGGCCGTGGCGATCTGCCGGTTCATGTCGCGAATCGCTTCGACTTCTAGGGTGATGCGTTGAAGCATGCTGCCCGCTTCCGTGACCCGCTCGACGCCTTCGTCGCTACGGCTTTGCCCGCTTTCGATTGCACGCACCGCATCCACTGCGCCTGTCTGCACCGTGTCGATGATTTGGTGAATTTCGGCTGTAGAGTCCGCGGTGCGGCGGGCCAGCGTGCGTACCTCGTCCGCAACGACGGCGAAGCCACGACCAGCATCACCGGCACGGGCCGCCTCGATGGCTGCGTTCAATGCCAGCAGGTTGGTCTGGTCAGCGATCCCACGGATTACCTCCAGTATCTTGCCGATGCGACCGCTGTCGGCTTCCAGGCGGCGGATGACCTCCGCAGTATTGCTGATCTCGCCACGCATGTGAGTGATCGTCTGAATGGTCGAACGCATCATGCTTTCGCCCTGCTGCGCCGAGTGATCGGCTGTATCCGCGGCGCGTGCTGCTTCGGCCGCATGGCGGGCCACTTCCTGAGACGTAGCGGACATTTCATGCATGGCGGTTGCGACCTGATCGGTACGCGAGAATTGTTCACGAGTACCTTGGCCCATCAGCGCCGCGATGGCGTTCAGTTCGCCGCTGGCACTGTCCAGATCGGAAGTGCTGCGTTGCAGGCGGGTAAAGGTATCAGCGAGAAAATCGCGCAAAACGTTGGCAGCGACCGCGAGACGTCCCAGTTCGTCGGCTCGGCTCGTGTCGACGCGCTCGCTGAAATTGCCCTGGCTGAGCTTGGCGATGTGGTCGATCAGGTGGCGGATCGGGTCGATCAAATGACGATTGACCAGCCACAGGCTGAGGAGAGCGACCAGCGCGCCAGCGGCCACCATGATCAGCGATCCGGTGATAATGGCCTGGTCGGCGGCATGGCTGATGTCATCGGAGCTGCGCAGCGCGGAATCACGCAGCTGTTCGACCAGTGCACTAAGTTGTTCGCTGGTCGCGCGGTCGATTCCCTGAACGGCTTTGTCGCCTGCCACCGGATCATGACCCGCAGCGATGTAGGCATCGCGGCCTGATCGATAGGCCGTACCCAGATTGCGGTGTTCCGTACGCAGCCCTTCGATCTGGCTCGACAGTTTCGGGTCGTGTTGGCTTAGTTGTACGAGCGTGGCGAGCAGGTCCTGAACCTTGCGCTCCTGATTTTCGAAGCTGTTCCAGTATTTGTTCAGGGCGTCAGATGACTTGCCGCGCAGCAGCACGTTCTTCCATTCCTGCACCTGTATCTTGAATTCCAGGTTGGCTTCATCGACCAATCGCGACGCCTCGATCGGGCCTTTCAGTAGTCTCTGATAGGCGGAGACTCCATCGGACAGAAAGGAGAAGCTGGTGAGGGCGATCACAAGCATTACCAGCAGGCTGGCACCGATCAGTCCCAATAACTGAGCCCGTAGGGATTTCTTCAGAAACATCAGAGCGTTCTCGATCAAGTGGGGTGCGTTTGCGCTAATGGCAAGAACGAAGCGAGCGGTCACGTGAATGACCGCTCGGTCGTTCTGTTTCTCGGCGCGGCGCCTCGATACTTGAGGTCTTTCAGACCAGGCGCAAATGGTTGTCCCAGAGCCCTGCCGGCAGTTGCAGTGCGGTGCTGACGAAGCGCTCGCCGCTGCAGTCAACCAGCCTGCAGCGCCCCTGGCCGGAACTCACCACGAAACCCTGCTCGACAGCTGCTACACCGGCGCAATCCGGCAGATGGACTTCCTCGCGCAAGGCGGCGCTGTCCAGATCCCAGATGAACACTTTATTGCCGCGTGGCGCCGTCACAGCCAGCAGACGCAGCTGGTCGTTGATCGCCAGGCTGGCGGTGTACTGATTCATCGTCTGGCGTTGTGCTTCACCCAACGGGAATGCCTGGAAGGCTTCGCCCGGACGCTTGATCGCCAATAGCGGCACCTGATCCATAGGGTCGCCTTCGTACTGCTGTCCGGAAACCACCGTGCCGTCCGCCGCAACCGCCAAGTGACGCACGCTGTTCATCTGCTCGGGCAGTTGCTCCTTGCTTAGGAGCGTGCCGTCGCGTCGAAGCATGACGAGGCTGGGTTCCATGGCATCAAGATTCATCATTTCCCGACTGTCGGCTTCGGTGCGGATACCACCGTTGGCGATCACCAGCGTCTCGCCATCTGGCATCCACAGCAGCTGATGCGGGCCGATGCCATGGGTCGAGTGCTCGCCGCTGCGAACCAGTCGGCGTTCTTCGACGCGGTAGATGCCGAGTACGCCGCGGCCGGCATCGGCCGTGTCGTTTTCGGTGGTGTAGAACCAGTCGCCGCTGGCATGGAACACGCCGTGGCCGTAGAAATGGCGGTCAGGCGGCGAGGCAAGAACCTGCAACAGCGTGCCGTCACGGCTGTCGATCAGATAGCTCTCGCGGCTCGGTCGACGTCCGACAAATACCGCCAGGGGTAGATGTGGATGGGCATAGACGTCATGGCAGCGCTCGCTAACCGGCGTCGCGAACACACGGCTGCCATCGAGCCGATAACCAACCGCATAGTGACGGCCATCGGCATCGTCGCGTGCAGAGAGAAGCAGCGGCTGCTCAGTATGTCGTGTGAGTGTCCAACCACCGACTGCGGAGGCTGCAGCCAGGGCACTGCCCAGACCTATAAAAGCACGGCGTTTCATGATCAGTCTCCGTCGTGGGCGTTGAAGCCGATCTGTACACCGAGTGCCCGGGCCAGTTCGGTCTGATGCAGGCGGTGCAACACGTCGATCTCTTGGTACAGCGCATCCAGCCGCTCACGGCCGGCTTCGTCGGCGATCAGTTCGCTGAACGGCAGCATGATGTCTGCCAAGTGTTTGCGGGTTGTCGCATAGGCGACGTCGATGCGTTTGATCAGATCGGCCTGATCGGCGGGTACCAACTGCTTGAAGCCGTTGTCGTCGCTGCCCTGCCATAAATATTGGGCGCCAGCGAGGGCAGCATCGATGCTGCCGAGTGTCGCATCACTGCGCCAGGCCTCGGCCTGGAAGGGCTGCGGGAACCCTTTGCTCTGACGACCCAGCGGGGCGCCGAGCTTCTTCTTCAGACCGTCCAGTGCCGTGACCTGCACGCGCAACAGGTCGGCTATCGCTTCCTGCGACTCCACGTAACGCTCGTTGGGAAACTCGCTGAGTTGCGCGACCATGCCGTCTTCGGCTTCCCACTGCTGCAGCATGTTAGCGGCGAGCTTCTGCTGGTGTTCACCAATTGCCACCAGCAACCGACAGTAGCGTGCCTTGGTAGTGCTGTCGCTCAGGTCGACTGCCTTGTCATAGAGCACATACTCATACGCCGATAAGCCCTGCAACACGACACTGCCATCTTCCAGATCGGCCTGGGTCAGCTCGGGTTTGTTCTTCAGCAGGGCGGTGACCTGGCGACCGACCAGATTCTTCTTGTCAGGCCAGAATTGCACTTGCCATGCGCGGTTGCCTTCGCCCATCGGGCCGATCAGCAACGGCTGCAGGCCCGCCCAGGCGAACTGCGCTTGCAGGAAGGCTTTGCGCGCATCCTCCAGCTCTTCGTTGCCAGCGCAGAAAGCAATGCTGCTTGCGGCCATGCGCCGGTTGGTTTCGGCCCACTGGGTATACGCCGGAAGCAGGACTTCATCGACCAGTGCTTTGCTCGTCTCGGCAAAGGGATCGGACGGCGCGCAGGCGCTCAGCAGCAGACCCAGGGCGGTGGCGGTGAATGCTGAAAAATAGCGGTTGGGGTACATGTTGCTCCTCGGCAAGGCAGGACACCGGTGGTTGGTCCGGCACTAGAGTGATTCGAGAAAGGCCAGCAAGGCGCTGCGTTCATCGCTGTCGAAGCCGAGCACAGTCTGCTTGGCTTTTTCCGCTTCGCCGCCATGCCAGAGTATGGCTTCGAGCAGGTTGCGCGCACGTCCGTCATGGAGAAACTGGGTGTGATCGCTGACCGTCTCGGTCATGCCGATGCCCCATAACGGTGGCGTACGCCATTCGCTGCCGCTGGCCTCGAACTCCGGACGGTGGTCGGCAAGCCCTTCGCCCATGTCATGCAGCAGTAAATCGGTATATGGACGGATTACCTGGTTGGCCAGCTCAGGCTCGGCGGCATCGCCAGTGGTGAATGTTGGAACATGGCAGCTCTGGCAGCCGGCGCGGTGGAACAGCGTCTTGCCCGCCAGCACCTGGGGATCGTCAACGTTGCGACGCGCCGGCACGCCAAGGTTGCGGGTATAGAACAGCACCTGGGCAAGGATGTTGTCGCTGACCTCAAGCTCACCGCCATCGGGCATCCTCCGGCAATCCTGCTGCCGGTCGGTGCAGCTGCTGCCAGTGAACAGGCTGGTGGTGAGCCCCATGTCATTGAAGAACGCATCGGCATTTTGCTGGTTAAGGTTCGGCTGCCCAGCTTTCCAGCCGAAGCGGCCAATTGCCGCCTCGTGTGTGAGCTGGTCGTAGACCCGGTTGGGCCGACCGGAAACACCGTCGTCATTGCTATCTTCAGGATCGGCGTTGGCCAACAGTGCAGATTCGGGAATCGCCTCCAGCAGCCCGAGGCCGATCATCGGCGGTGCCACGCGGAGGGAGAACTGTGTCTGCGGATGCATCGGACCGTAGCCTAGTTCAGTAATGTTCAGTTCTGGCATGCGCAGCTCAACCTCGAAACCGTCGCTAAATCGCTCGGTCCGCGTGGCGTAGCTGAGCCGGACCTTGCCTTCGGGCACCACGCCCGGAATCGCCATGTCCTGTAATTGACCGCCATAGGTGGGCTCCGGCGCGATGCCGCGCTGCCGGACGACCTCCGCATGCTCGGCACCAGCAGGTATCGAAAGCCTCACCAGCATGGATACGGCATTGCCGCGCTCGGCTTCTGCCGGACGACCGCGGCCATCCTTGATATGGCAGCTCTGACAGGCGTTGGTGTTGATCAGTGGGCCGAGGCCGTCGCGAGCCGTGGTGGAAGCGGGGCGATGACCCAGGGATTTCGGAAAAAACTGTTGCCGACGCTGAAGTCCAGTCGCCGGACCGGAGCCAGGTTGGCAGCAGGCATTGAGAAAGCATTCTGGTCGAACTGCATTACGGTTGCGCTGCCCGCGGAAAGCGCTTCGCCCGGCTCTGCCCGCTCGAAGCGTGGCGCCTGCTCGCCGCAGGCGGCAAGGCCGAAGGCCAGCAGCAGGGCAGTAGCAGAGCGGGAAAACGGGTGCATCGGGTATACCTGATCCTGTAACAGGGCGGCGATCTTAGCAGGCTAATGGAGCTTGAATAAGAGCAATTTGCATTTACTGATAGGGCTGGGCCGTTCGAACGAGCGCAGGATGCTGCCGTCGAAAGGGCACGTCATAAGAGGGCGGCATTGCACCGCCCCTACATAACGACGCTAAATCAGAACTGGTGATCGGCCGTATCCGGGTTCAGGTCGCTGATACCCAATGCGGCAGCGGCTTTCTCGATAGAGCCAGTCTGCTGCACCAGCGCACCGATTGCGGCGCGCACTTTTTCCTGGCCTTCGCTGTTATCGGGAGCGATCAGCTGATCGAACGCTTCGCCTTCTTTGGCACTGGTAACCAGCACCTGCAGTTTGGCTTCGGTAGCTTCCAGATCGGTCTTCACTGTGGTGTTGACTTCTGGAGCGGCATCTTCGACCAGCGAGGCTAGACTCGGGCCGCTGAGTGTGCTGCCGTCGACACGCTTGTACTCGCCGAGGTAAACGTTGCGGATGCCTTTTGCATTGTAGAAGTGCGAGTTGTGGGTGTTGTCGCTGAAGCAGTCATGCTCGTCTTCCGGCGAATTGGCTTCCAGCGCGACTTTCATACGCTCGCCGGCCAGCTCGCCCAGCGACAGGCTACCCATGCCGAAGAACATCTTGCGCAGGCCATTTTCGGCGGATTCGCTTTCCAGGCTGGCGCGGTAATTATCGGCAACGCCGGCCTTCCACTCGCCGACCATTTCTTCAAGGTCGCTGATCAGCAATTCAGTGGCGGCCTTCAGATAGGCGCGACGACGGTCGCAATTGTCGCCGGTGCAATCGTCACCCTCGACGAAGTCGCTGACGGGGCGTTCGCCAGCACCGGGATTGGTACCGTTCAGGTCCTGACCCCAAAGAAGGAATTCGATCGCATGGTAACCAGTGGCCACGTTGGCTTCGGAGCCGGCCAGTTCGTTCAGGCTTGCAAGCTTCTCGCCGGTGATTTCGCTGACGTCGATTTTGTCTTCGCCAATCTGCAGTTCCTTGTTGGCGACGATGTTGGCGGTAGCGCCAGGGTTGCCGAGAGCATGCTGATAGTCGCCCTTGACGTAGTCGATCATGCCTTCGTCAAGCGGCCAGGCGTTGAGCTGGCCTTCCCAATCGTCGACTACCGGATTACCGAAGCGGAACACTTCGCTCTGCATATAGGGCACGCGCGCGGCCAGCCAGGCGTCTTTGGCGGCTTGCAGGGTTTCGTCGCTCGGATTGGCGAGCAGGGCGTTGACGGCGTCTTGAAGTTTCAGCGCGGTGCTGTGCGCATCGCTGAATACGGCGTGCGCGATGTCGGCGTAATGCTTGACCACGGCCTGCGCGGCCTCGCTGTTCACTGTCTCTGGCGCGCTCGCGGCCGGCTCGCTCTGGGTGGTCGCTTGCGGAGCGGCGGCCTGTTCGGCTGGCGCTTTGTCTTCGCCGCAACCAGCGAGTGAAATGGCGACAGCCAGAAGGCTGGCAGTGGCCCAGACGGGAGTGCGTAGCATGGCGGGTTCCTTTGCTTGCAGAGTGGTATTGGGGACGCCGGCAGATGGGGTGCGACAATCCGATGCGGGTCATAATGCGAAAGATTTGCATTTTGTGCAAAGAAATTGCGTGCAGCATGTCGCGCTTCGCTTTCAGCGGTGCCGTTAGAATGCCATCCCGATATCCGGACTTCATGGACAAGCCTGATGAGCATGAACGCTGTAGTTGCACTGGTTGTGCTGTTTCTCGTCGCTGCCTATGCGGTGGTTCTCTACAACGGTCTGGTGCGCCTCAAACATGGCGTGAGCAAAGCCTGGTCGAATATCGACGTGCTGCTGCGTCAGCGACACGAAGAGCTGCCAAAGCTGGTCGAGACCTGCAAGCAATACATGCAGCACGAGCGCAACACCCTGGAGCAGGTCATCAATGCCCGCAACGCCGTATCCATGGCGCGCGAGCAGGGTGATGTAAACGCTCTAGGGCAGGCCGAAACCGGGTTGCGCGCCGGTCTGGGACGTCTGTTCGCCCTCGCTGAGAACTATCCGGAGCTGCGTGCCAACGAGAGCTTCCGCCATTTGCAACAGCGCATCAGCGGTCTGGAAAGCGGCATAGCCGACCGACGCGAGCTCTATAACGAGTCAGTCAATCTGAACAATGTGCGTATCGAGCAGTTTCCCGATGTGTTGCTGGCGCGCGCCTTTGGTTTCCGTGAGGCCGCGTTGTTGCAATTCAGCGACGCGGAGAAGGCCAACGTTGACCTCAAACCGCTGTTCGGCTGACCAGGAGTATCGGGTCGGTGCTGCTTTTCGGCGCGGGCGTCGTGATGTGCCTGTCGGGTGGCTGGCTGTGGGTCAGCCGCTGGTCAAAGGTGCGCCATTTGTTGGATACGCCGACTTCTAGGATTCGTTCGGCGGCGCAAGGTTATGTCGAGCTCGCCGGGATGTTGCGTGACCTTCCCGACGTGCCGGCAATGCTCGCGCCCCTGACGGAAAAACCCTGTCTCTGGTGGCGCTATCGCATTGAGGAATACCGCTCCAGTGGCAAGCGCAGCAGCTGGCGAATTATCGAAAAGGGCTGCAGTGAAAGGCCGTTGCGTCTGTGCGATGCGACTGGAGACTGCCTGATTGATCCGCGTGGTGCCGATGTGCTGCCGGCTCGGCGCGAGCGTTGGTCCGGCGATCTGCGCCATCCCAGAGGCCAGCCACGAAGTGGAATGTTTGCCTGGCTCGATGGCAATCGCCGATATCGCTATACCGAGGAGCGTCTGCATGCCGACGAGCCCCTTTATGCCATCGGCGATTTCCGTACCGCAGAGGGCGGCCGGCAAGGCCTCGACCTCCAGACCGCTCAGGGCCAGGTAGTGCGGGAATGGAAAGAGAATTACGCCGGGCTGCTGCAACGTTTCGATAACAATCGCGATGGCCAGCTTGACCAGGCCGAGTGGGGCCGGGTACGACTCGCTGCCGGACTCGAGGCGGAAGAACGCCACCGTCTCGCCAGTGCTCGTCCTGCGCAACACCGGCTGGCACGCCCGGCTGAAAGCCTGCCGTTTGTGCTGTCGAGTCATGGTGAGGAAGAACTCGCGCGTCGCTATCGCTGGCACGCCGTCGGTGGCGCCGTACTGTGCATCTTCGGTGCCGTTGTGCTGGCGTCACAGCTGACCTAATAACTCGCTCGATAGTCGAAACGCTCCGAACAGACAGTAGCGTCGAGGCGGGTTCGAGAGCACCGTATCAAGCCAGCCACAATGATGCGGCGAGTGATTCGATTACATCGTCCGATGGCTGCGGACTTCGGTTGGCAAAGAATCAGCCGCCGCGCTTCTCGGCAATCCAGATGGTGTGACGGGTGCCGCGGTTGCCATGTGCGAATACCTGGACTTCTTCTGCTCTGAACCCCGCTTTGGTCAGCTTGGCCGAAAACCCTTGATCGGCGCTGGCTGACCATACGGCTAGCAGTCCTTTGGGGCGCAGGGCTTGGGCACAAGCGGCGAGGCCGGCCATTGAGTAGAGCCAGCTGTTGCTCCGTTGAGTCAGGCCCTCTGGGCCGTTGTCTACATCGAGCATGATCGCATCGAAAGCCTGAGACGCGCCCCGAAGAACATCGGCGATATCGCTGTTGAGCATGCGGGTGCGCGGGTCGTTGATCGGCATCCCGGCCTTTTCTCCCAGCGGGCCGCGGTTCCATTCGATCACGCCGGGCACCAGCTCTGCGACCTGAACCTCGGCGTCGCTGCCCAAATGCTTTAGCGCCGAGGCTAGGGTGAAGCCCATGCCCAGCCCACCGATCAACACTCGTGGCTGCGGACGCTGCGCGATTTTTCGGCAGGGTATCTCGGCAAGGGCATCCTCGGAACCGTGTGTACGGGTGTTCATCAGCTGATTGCCGTTGCCTCCCTTGATTTTGATGACGAAGTCATCCCCATATTCGAACAGGCAGAGAGCACCCCCGCTATCAGGGATTTCGGCGGTGTCGATCAGTACAAAACGCTTCATGCGTGGCGCTCATGGCTTGGCAGCAGGAGGGTGCGCGGCGCTTCGAACGCCGCGCGGCGGGGCTCGCAATTACAATGATTCGGAGTTGAGTCTGCGCTCGAAACGCAGAGATTGGCGTAGCAGGGCGGTCAACTCGGGCGCAGGCAGGGGTTTGCTATAGAAGTAGCCTTGGCCCTCGTTGCAGCCTTCGTCGACGAGGTAGCGTTCCTGCTCGGCGGTTTCCACGCCTTCGGCGATCACCAGCATGCCGAGGCTTTTGCCCAACTGAATGATGGCGCTAACGATGGTGGTATCGCCATCGCCCAACGCCATGTCGCGGACGAAGCTCTTGTCGATCTTGATCTTGTCCAGGGGCAGGCTTTTCAAGTAGCTGAGCGAGGAATAGCCGGTGCCGAAATCGTCGATGGCGATAAGTGCCCCGGAGCGGCGCAGACTGTGCAAGTTGCGGGTGGCAGCGCCAATGTCTTCCATCAGCCCCGTTTCGGTCACTTCGAGTTCCAGCGTCTCGGGCGGAAGCCGGTGGGTGCTGAGCAGGTTGCTGACCATCAATGGCAATTCGGCGTGGTGCAGCTGAACCGTGGAAAGATTGACCGCCATGCGCAGGTCATCGAAGCCTTGCTGATGCCACTCGCTCAACTGTCGGCAGGCTTGATCCAAGACCCACTCACCGATCGCGATGATGCTGCCGTTCTGTTCGGCAAGGGGGATGAATACATCTGGCGGAACTATCTTGCCGCTCGGGTGGGCCCAGCGCAGCAACGCCTCGACGCCGGTGATGCGTTTGCGGCGATAGTCGATCTGCGGTTGATAGACCAGGTGGAACTCGCCGCGCTGAACAGCTTCTGCCAGATCCTTTTGCAGCTCGCGGCGCGCTCTCATTTCGCTGTCGATGCTCGCCACGTAGAACTGATAGCGGTTGCGCGAGCGGTTTTTCGCCAGTGTCATGGTCTGCTCGGCTTTTTGCAGCAGCTTTTCCGTGCTATCGCCGTCTTCCGGATAGAGCGTAATGCCGATGGTCGCTCGCAAACGGATGCTCTGCTGGTCGAGGTCGATTGGGCGCTCCAGATCATCGAGTACTCGCTGCGCAAGTTCCGCAGTTTCGTAGGGCTGCTCGAAGCCGGACAGCACCAGCACGAACTGATCGCCGCCGAGACGCGCCAGCGCTCCGACGCGCCCGCTCAGGCTGCGCAAGCGATCAGCCAGCGCAATCAGCATACGGTCGCCGTTCTGGTAGCTGAACTGTTCGTTGATACCTTTGAAATCATCCAGCCCGAGGCAGAGCACAGCGACACGGCGTTGCAGCCGTCCGGCCTCGCTGAGGATATTGCCGAGCTGCTGCTGTAATTGCTGGCGATTGGGCAGCCCGGTGAGAAAATCGTACTGGGTCATGCGTTGCAGGTTGCTTTCGGCGGCATGGCGCAACTGCATGTTGTGTTCGATAGAAGCGAGCAGAGCGTTGGCGGTATCGACCCAGAGGCCCAGTTCGTTTTTCTCGTGACCCTTTGGCATCGGTAACGTGTGCTCGCCGGGGCGGTCCGGATTGATGTGTGACAGGTGCTCGATGAGTTTGGTTAGTGGTCGCGTCAGCAGCCATTCGTAGATCAGATAGAGCAGCAGGCCCAGCGCCAGAGCACGGAGAATGCCAATGACGAAGATTACTGCCGAGTCCTTGACGAACTCCGCTCCGTACGGGGCGGTGTCAAGCGTGATACGCAGATCGCCGTAGTATTCGTTGTAAGGAGGGCGACCAATCAGCGGGATCGAAAACGCCTGATCCCGGCCCAATATCGGGTCCGTCAGCCAGCGCGAAGGCAGCGGCATCAGCGGTCGGGATTTGTAGGCCAGAGCTTCATCGCTTGGATGACCGATCGATGCCTTACGAATCGACTCGTGTTGAAACAGGCCTTCCATGACCTGCGCACCCATCTCTCGGTCCAGGCTGTAGATCGCCTGGGTGGAAGGGTCGCGGGTCATTCGCAGGATTCGCTGCGCTTCAGCATCGATCAGCTGTCGAGTCTTGTAGGCATCGAAAACGATTTGGGCGCAGCTCAACACCAGTCCTACGGCCAGCGCGGACAACAAGACAATACGTAACAGTTGTCGCGACAGGCTGTTGCGCAGTTCGGTCAAAAGACGTTCCTTTTTCCAGGCCGGTGCTCAACGCAAGTATTAGTAGTCATGGCTGAAACGTCAAAGGCAGAGCCGTGCCGATGAGGCAAAACGTTATCAGAACGTCTACTGGACTGCAGAACCTTCCGTCGATATCGCTCATTGCACGTAATATGCCTTTGGCTTGGGCTACCTCAGGTCGCGACCGCTTCTCTTACCTCGCAACCCTTGATGACCATCCGAATGATCGTCTCGGCGGCGGCTTCGTAGTCGGTATCGTCGAGTTTGGCCTTACCCGTCACGGTGGAGATTTGCCAATCGAAGTCGGCGTAGGTCTGGGTAGCGGCCCAGATGCTGAACATCAGGTGGTTGGGGTCGACCTTCGCCATCAATCCTCGGTCGATCCAGCCCTGGATGCAGGCAACGTTGTGACTGGCCTGGGCGTTGAGCTGTTCAGCCCGCTCGGCTGGCAGATGGGGAGCGCCATGCATGATCTCGCTGGCGAAAACCTTAGACGCGCAGGCGTGTTCTCTTGAAATGCGAATCTTGGTGCGGATGTAGGCACGTAGCACATCGGCTGGTTCGCCGGGCTGATTGAAAGGAGCGGATGCTTGTAACAGCGGCTCGACGATGCTGTCGAGCACCTCGCGGTAGAGGTTTTCCTTGCTCTTGAAGTAGTAATAAACGTTGGGCTTGGGCAGCCCGGCGCGGTCGGCGATGTCGCTGGTCTTGCTGGCGGCGAAGCCTTTTTCGGCGAACTCTTCGCTGGCAGCGCGCAGGATCAATTCTTTGTTGCGCTCGCGGATACTGGACATAGGGCCTGTTCAATTCACGACCACCCAGCCTGGTGGCCCGCCGCGGCATGCTAGCACCGGCCTCCAGACCGCCTCAAGGCGGGCGCTCCGATCTGCCTGTCTGTGAACAACTACGTAAAACTTTGTACACAATCTGGAAAAGACCCTGCTACTGTATTGCCATCAATGCAGTGTGAACGGGCCGATAGGATCGCTTTTCGCGTTTCCGCCGGCCATCCCGGGCCTGCCGAGCGGGTCGTCCAACACTCCAAGGAGTTCCACATGAAGAAATTTCTTGCGGCCGCCTTGCTGGCGCTTTCAATGCCTGTAGCTGCCGAGCAAATCTACACAATAGGCGTCGAACAAGCGGCTTTTCTGCCGCACTACAGCGGCGACGCGCAGGGCAACTACCAGGGCTTCGCCCGTGAACTGCTGGATAGTTTCGCCGCGCATAGCGGCGTGCGTCTGGTGTACAAGGTGCTCCCGGCAGACGAGCTGTTGCCTGCGTTGCTGGACGGGCGCGTCGATGCCAAATACCCAGACAACCCCAACTGGTCCGAGCCCGCCAAAGCAGGACATCGACTGCACTACAGCCAAGCGGTGGTCAATTATGTCGACGGGGTGATGGTGGCGCCGCGACGCGTAGGGCGGGGTATCGATGAGCTCAGGCGGCTGGCGGTCGTTGATGGCTGGACGCCCTGGGGCTATGAAGACCGGGTCGCCACCAACCAAATCCTGCTGGTCAGTAGTGAGAACTTGCCGCGCATGGTGCGTCAGGCACTGCTCAAGGATAGCGATGGCGCCTACTACAACGTGGTGGTGGCGGCGCATTACCTGAACAACGTGCGCGCCAAGCCGGGAGCGCTAGTGTTCGATGCTGACCTGCCGCACACACGTAGCACTTTCAACCTGTCCAGCTTAAATCATCCTGAACTCATCGAAAGTTTCGACCGCTATCTCAAGAACCAACAGTCTGCCGTTTCCACGCTCAAAGCCAAGCATCAGGTCGAGAAAAACCTGTTCTCGGAGTACGTCGGCATGGAGCAGTGGAAGATCGAGTTTCTCGAGCGACAGAAGGCCAAGGAGCTAGAGTCGGGGGTCCAGCATTAGGAGTGATCAATCGGCGGGAACACCCGCTGCGCTGCAGACCCGGTTACGTCCGCCATTTTTCGCCCGGTACAACGCCCGGTCTGCGTCATCTAACAGAGACTCCAGGTTACCGTCTGGTGGCAGTTGAGCCGCGCCTATGCTGACTGTAGCGCGCAACGGTGTGCCCTCGAAATCGAACGTTGCGGCCTCCGTGGCAGCACGAATTTTTTCCGCTAGAGCCAATGCAGTGGCTAGATCGGTTTCCTTGAACATGATGACGAACTCCTCGCCACCCCAGCGCGATATCAAGTCGGACTGACGTATCTGTCGGGCCAGCAATCTAGCGAAGCTGCGCAACAGAAAATCGCCGCCGAGATGGCCATGGGTATCGTTAAACGCCTTGAAGTGATCGATATCCAGGATCAGCACGCAAAGGTCGCTACGCTGACGCCTTGCTTCGAGCACGGCCTGCTCGGCGACAAGGCCGAAACCGTGCCGATTGAGCAGTTCGGTCAAAGCATCGTGGGTAGCCATGGCTTCGATGCGCTGCAGATAGCGTCGGCTGATCGAGCCCACCAGGCCCAATACGATAACGGTTACGCTGAAGCAGATCAGAAGATTCACCCAGAGCGCCCGCCGCATTGGGGCCATCACGCCGCTTTCCTGTTTATCGACCATCAGGAACCAGTTCAGCTCGGGAATGTAGCGGATGTTGATGAAATGCTGCTCGCCCTCGCTCTGGTAGTCGAACGAGCCCGGACGTAACTGCGGCAGCTGACGATTGAGGTCTGCCAGGGCCTTGATGTCTTTCAACGCCGTTTCACGCGGCTGCCCGTCCGGCCCGCCTTGCCGGCCGGTCATCACGATGCGGTGACTGGCGTCTACGAAATAGATGTTGCGCTGGTATCGACGCTGATAGGTATCGAGCAGATCGACCACCCGCTCAAGCGTCAGCCCGACTCCCGCAACGCCGCGGAAGTCACCCTTGGCCGTGGTTACCCGATAGTTGATGAACATCGTAAGCCGATTCACGTCGACGACGATCTCCCAGGGGACGCCGCTTTGCTCGAATCGATAGAACCATCGATCCGCCGGGTCGTCCGGTTGTATCGGCTGGATGTCCTCGTCGGTGTAGTAGGTCTGCGAGCCAGCCGAGGCGAAGAAGGCGTTCGACGTGTTATAGCGCTGGCGGATGGCTTGCAAGTAGCGGCTGATGAGCGCTGCGTTGGGTTCGCCCTGATCGACCCAGTCCATTACGAAAGGGTCTTCGGCCATGGCAGAGGAGACCTGCACCAGACGGACCAGATCCTTCTGGATTTCCCCTGAAATGACATCTGCAGTCAAGGGCAGCTCGGTACCGATGATGCTCTTGCGGATGGCTTCACGTGACGCGTAGTAGCTGGCAAGGCTGGTAATCACGAAGCCCAACCCGATGATCAGGGCTAGCAGAGTGAGGAGAGTGCTTTGCTTCACGGTCAATTGCCGCATCGATTACTCCGGCCGTTCGGGTCAGGCGGCACATTACGAAGGGACATTCTATCCGCTGCGCCTGCCATGGCGCCTATTAAAACGGCGACGGAATCCGCCCAATGGTCGCTCAAGAGTTTCTTGGCGAGGCCGATAGAAAAACCAAGAATAGGAGTTTGATGTTTGTATACATGGACTGTAGTAAATTGTGTACAGTTATCAAGCGAACTATCGAGGTCGTACCATGTCCTTCATGCAACGCAGTATCCAGTGGCAATTGATCGTCAGCATGGGAGCGGCTTTGCTCACTAGCCTTCTGATCGTCATCCTGATTTATTCATCGACGCTCAACGGGTTGGCTGAACGTTATCTGCTTGGCCAGGCTCTGCCGGCCAACATCGCCTCGATTCGGAACGACATCGAGCGCACGCTGGCGGCGCCCATTACCGCTACTGCCGGGATCGCTGGCAATACGCTGGTGCAGGAGTGGCTGCGTGATGGCGAAAGCACGGAGCAAGCCGCTGCGATCGCCCGCTATCTGAATGGGGTGAAGGCGCAACAGAATGCTCTGACTACTTCTGTCGTGGCGCTGGACAGCGGTAACTATCATTCCGAAAGCGGGCTTTCACGTACCCTGCAGCGCAGTGCACCAGGTGACGCCTGGTTCTACAGTCTGATCGACGGCGGCATTGAGCGCCGCTTCGAGATCGATATCGACAAGGCGTCGCGTCTGCCCACGCTGTTCATCAACCAGCGTATCAGTGCTGATGGCAAGACACTAGGCGTTGCCGGTCTGGGCTACAGCCTGAAAAGCATGTCCGAGTTGATCAGTAACTTTAAGTTTGGCGAGCGGGGCGAGGTTTATCTGATTGATGCCGGCGGCCAGATCAAAGTTCATCCGCGTACCGAGTATAACGGTCGCGCCGAGCTGAAAGCGCTGACCGGCGACGATGCTGCGCGCCGGCTGCTGGCGGGCGAGCACGAGGCGGTAAGGTTCGAGCGCGATGGCGAAACCTTCCTGGCACTGGCGCAACCGTTGGAAAGCCTGAACTGGATTCTGGTCAGTGAAGTTCCTGAGGCCGAGATCTTCGGCGAGGCACAGCGCACCCTGTGGACCATTAGCTTGCTTGGGGCCTGTATTGCACTGTTCTTTCTGGGACTTGTGGTGCTGCTGGCGCGGGGATTGGTTAAACCGATTCGTCAGGTGACCACCGCGCTGGTGGAAATCGGCGGTGGCGGCGGCGATCTAACGCGTCGTTTGGATGAGAGCCGGAGCGACGAGTTAGGCGATCTCGCGCGTGGCTTCAACCGCTTCATTGGTAGCCTGCGCGGGCTGATTGGCGATGTGCTGAATACCAGCCAGCAACTGCGCACCGCAGTGGGCCAAGTGGCGGAAGTGGTCGACAACACTGCAGATCGTGCCGGCCGCCAGAACGAAATGACTGACATGGTCGCTACTGCGGTGCATGAGATGGGATTGACGGTGCAGGAGATTGCCCGTAACGCCAGCAGCGCCGCGCAGGCTTCTCAGGGCGCGAAAGATGAAGCGATGCAGGCCCGCAAGGTGGTGGGAGACTCCATCGCGCACATCGAAAAGATGTCAGGCGAGATCGGCCATGCGGCAGAGTCGGTCACCGATCTTGCACAGCAGGTGGCATCCATCGACAAGGTGCTGGCAGTGATCCGCAGCATTTCTGAGCAGACCAACCTGCTCGCGCTCAACGCAGCCATTGAGGCCGCACGTGCCGGTGAGATGGGGCGAGGCTTTGCGGTGGTCGCCGATGAGGTGAGAACGCTGGCCAGCCGCACCCAAGCGTCGACCGACGAGATCCAGCAGATGATTCAGGGCCTCAAGAGTGGTGCGGAAAACGCAGTGAATTCGATGCATGCGGGGCAGGCTGCCACCGGCGCCGGCGTTCAGGCCAGCCAGCGCACCGGGCAGTCGTTGCGCGCTATCACCGAGCAGGTTGAAGCGATCAGCGATATGAACGCTCAGGTTGCGGCTGCGACCGAAGAACAGAGCAGCGTCACCGAGGAGATCACTCACAACGTTCAGGGGATCGCCGACCTGGCACAGGCGACCGCGAGCGATGTTCAGGGTTGTCGCGAGGATTGTCAGGCGCTGAGCCGCCTGGCTGATGACCTGAGCCGGCAGATGGGCAGCTTCAAGTTGTGATGAGGGGGGGGCTGGTGAGAACTGGTGCCCTGCACTTTAGGATAGCTGTAACCCCGCAGTTGCGGCCGCGCAACGACCTAGGAATGTCCGGCAACTGAGTCATGCAGATACGAAAAAGGCAGCCACCGGCTGCCTTTTTCGTTTTCCACTTTTGACTTTTCTCGTTAGAAGTGGGCTTTTACCAACACGCTAGCTGTGTTCTGGTCGGTTGGGCCGACAAAGTTCTCACTAACGAAACCGCCGTCCTCAATGCCGTATTTATCGGACCAGTAGTCGTACTCTATACCCACGTAAAGCTTGCCTGGCTCGCCGTCGAGCGCCTTGCCCAGGTCGTACTTGATCTGGGGATTGATGTGCAGGTTCTTCGAGACGAAGTCACCACGGCGCTCGGAGCCGGCGTCGTTCACCACCCAGTCGATAAATCCGTCGAACAGAATGTCGGACTTACCGACTGGAATGGTCATGGCCCAGGTTGGCGTGATCTGCCACTGGCCGGAAGGCTTGCCAGTGGTCCCGTCGGGCTTGCGGTAATACACGTTAATGTTGAACCGATCGAAACCGGGTACGGCTAGGTCGACAGCCGGGCCGAGCAGGTAGTTCTGGTTTGGTACTCCGTCAGTGCTTTCGCCGCGCTCGTAGGTGGCGGCGAGCAGCACATCCTTGATCGGGCCGAAAGACATTTCCTGACCGGTGATCTTGCCCAGCGACAGGCGCGGGCTGAATTCGCCGTAGTAGGTGTGGCCGTCATTGCCGGTGAGGCCGTTGTACCACTTGTTGTCGACGAACAGGAACATGTCGCCCCAGCTCCAGCCGCTGGCATGCTCAAAGGTGACGGTCTGCTGAATCTCGCCAGCATCGACCTTGAAATCCTTACCGTACAGGTAGGTAAGACTGTTGTTCTGCCATTGCAGCATGCCTTCGGCGAAGGCTGGGGCGGCGAGCAGGCTGCCGGCCAGCGCAAGCGAGAGTGGAGCGAGTTTGAAGTTCATGTCGATACCCTTTGGTTTTGTTGTTGTGATGAATGTCGATGTCGCGTCTAGGCCTCGTTGCACCCAGACGTTGGGAGCTGATCAGCCCGTCGGTGCCAGGTGCGTGGAATATCGTCGTTGCTCTTGAAGACAACGCCGGTCGTCAGCGTCACGCTGAGAAGGCCGAAGCTGGCGTCCTAAAGGCAGAGCATGCCGGCGCCGATCGGGCCTGGATGAAGGCTGAGGCCAGACACAAGCAGTACCATGCTTATTCGGTAGGGCAACTGATCGCCCAGACCCGATACGCTGTTGGTGATGCGTCGGGGTGATGATGCCAACGAAGCTGGCCTGCGCGTGCTGTATGGCGAAGAAGGTGACCGGAAGCGAACCCGGGCAATCATCGAGCCGATAGATCAAATCCTGGTTGGGGGTGTCACCGCTCCTGGATTCGGTTGCGGTCATGGTCAAGCCTGCCATTAGTTATTGTTAGGTCATGGGCTTTTGAGGTTGCACGGACCTCTTCACTGAGCCCGAAAAAGTTGTTCGTGCGGTCAGGATGTGCCTGACTATAACAATCTGTGAACACACCTTTAAACAATTAATTTAAAGATTGTGCACAATTCTGACGAAGATCACCCAGACGAGCCACCGCCAGTCTGCATTGCACAGAGGCGGTGCTACCGATTCAGCGTTTGATCAGCAGCTCTCGAACCACGTTTTCGGCGAGTCCGGCACCGGCTTCTGACATGGTGAGGTAGGTGCGGTCAGCGCCGGCGTCTTCGATCTGCTGGGCGATGTCTTCGTACATCGCGTGGGAAACGATCAGGCCGCCGAAGCCCTTACCGCGCAATTTACGGGTCGAGATGATTTTCGCCTCGGCATCGTTCATCGCCAGAATCACTGCCTCGACCTTGTTCATTTCCAGGCTCTCCCAGAACATCTGATCTTCCGCATCGGCGAACAGGACGTGGCGGCCCTTCTCGCTGCTTTTCTCGACGGTGACCGGGTCGGAGTCGAGGCTGATCAGACGCCAACCCTTGTCCTGCAGATGATCGTAGGCGGCGCGGCCGGTGCGGCCCATACCCATGATCAGGATTTGTGCATCGCCCAGGGATACAGGTTGCTCGTCGGGGTGGCGGGTGTTGCGTTCGAGAGGGATCAGGCGTTTGGCCAGCCGATCGTAAAGCGGGTGGGAAATGCGGTTGAGCTGCGCGGAGATTACGAAGGACAGTGCCACGGTAATCGCCAGCGGTGTCAGCCACTGCGGCAGCACCACGCTTGCGACGATCAGTCCGAATTCGCTGTAATTGGTCAGGCTCGATGCGCTGAGAAAGGCGCTGCGAGCGCGCAGGCGGAACAGCAGGAAGAGGAAGAAAAACAGCGCGCCCTTCAGTGGCAAGAGCAGCGCCACCGCAGCGGCGAAAAGCATGGCATCCATATCGGGCAGCCCGCCGATGCCGATCTGCAGGAAAAAGCCGACCAGGAATACTTCCTTGATCGCCCACAGCGAATTGGATAGTTCGGTGGCGCGCTTGTGCTTGGCCAGCATGGCGCCGAACGCCAGCGCGCCCAGTTCCGAACTGAGTCCCACGTACTCGAAGCCGAGGCCGCCGGCCACTAATGCCAGCATCAGTCCCAGCAGCACCATCAGCTCTTCGTGGCCGCTGTGATCGAGCAGGCGGAATAGCAACGGGCGCAGCAATGGCAGGCCGAATACCAGCAGAGCCCAGGCCGAGGGCACCTTGCCGCTGGCGATGCTCATCACGACGAGGGCGATCAGGTCCTGGATGATCAAAACGCCGATGGCGACACGCCCATGGAAGGCGCGCAATTCGCGCTTACCTTCCAGCACCTTGGCGGCCAGTACGGTGCTTGAGAAGGAAAGCGCGATGGCCAGCAGCAAGCTTTCGCGCCAGCTGGTATCAAGAAAAACGAAAATTGCCGGCAATACCACCAAGCTTGAAATGCCGAAGTGCAACAGGCTGCCGCCGATCACTTCGCGGCGTACCAAGTTGCTGATCTTGAGTTTGAGGCCGACGGTGAACAGCAGCAGCAACACGCCCAGATGCGCCAGGTGCTCGAGGATTTCGCTGTCCTTCGGCCCGACGCCGACGAGGTCACCGAATCCGGCAAGGGCGAAGCCGGCGCCGAGGTAGCCGATCAATGGCGGCAGGCCGATCGCGCGCGAGGCGAGGCCAAGAATGAATGCGAAGGCTATCCAGGTTGCTTCGATCATCTGTCAGTCCTTCTCGGCATCGGGCGGGCGCCGAATTTTAACGGGTGTGCCGTGCTTGTCGACTGTTGGGCGGCGAAAAAAGCAAGCCCGCACATGGCGGGCTTGGCTGGGGTGTGCAGACTGTGTCGGTCAGTGTTGCGCGGCGCCGGTCAGAGCGTTGCGTTCCGCCCCGCCGAGCACGTTGAACAGCAGGTTCAGGGTCACTGCGCTAATCGTCGCCACAGCAATGCCGCTGTGGGTGATGGGCTCCATCCAGTGCGGCAAGTGGGCGAAGAACTCGGGTCGCACGACCGGCACCATACCCAGACCGATGCTCACCGCGACCAACAATTGATTGCGACGATCACCGATGTCGGCTTCCTGCAGGATCTTGATACCGGTAGCGGCGACCATGCCGAACATGGCGATGCCGGCACCGCCAAGCACTGCGGCGGGAATCGAGGCTACGAGGAACGCGGCCTTGGGCAGCAGGCTCAGGCTGATCAGGAACAGCCCTGCGACGGCCGTGACGTAGCGGCTGCGCACGCCGGTCATCTGTACAAGGCCGATGTTCTGGGCGAAAGAGGAATGGGTAAAGGTGTTCAGGAAACCGGCGAAAAAGGTCGCCCCGGCGTCACACAACAAACCACGACGCAGCTGCTTGGGATCGATTTCCTGACCAGTGACTTTCCCTAGCGCGAGGAACATGCCGGCGGACTCGACGAAGATGATCACTACCACCAGGCACATCGACAGAATCGGCGCGAGGAGGAATTGTGGGGCGCCGAAGTGATTCGGTGTGACCACCTGAAATGCTGGCGCCGCGTTTATCCCCGATAGGTCGACCATCCCCAGGCTGCCCGCCAGTACATAGCCCAGCGCCATGCCCACCAGCACCGAGACGTTGACCCAAAATCCGCGCATGAACTGGTTGATTAGCAGAATTACAGTCAGTACCGCCGCTGCCACGCCGAGGTAGGGCAGGGCGCCGAACTGGCCAGCACCGCTACCGCCGCCGGCCCAGTTCACCGCTACAGGGAACAATGAGAGGCCGATTGCGGTGATCACCGTACCGGTCACCAGCGGCGGGAACAGTCGCACGATCTTGCAGACGAAGGGGGCGATCAGCAGGCCGAAGAAGCCTGCGGCAATGGTTGCGCCGAAAATACCGGTCATACCCACGCCGGGCATGCCTGCCATCACCACCATGCTGCTGACCGCGGCGAAGCTGGCACCCATCATCACCGGCATGCGGATGCCAACCGGGCCGATGCCCATGGACTGAACGACGGTCGCGATGCCCGCCACCAGCAGGTCGGCGTTGATCAGAAATGCGATCTCCTCGCGTGAAAGTCCGGCCGCTTGGCCGACGATCAGCGGCACGGCAACCGCCCCGCCGTACATCAGCAACACATGCTGGAAACTCACCAGCAACATCTGTAGCAAGGGAAGTCGCTTCTCGGTGGCTGGCGCGGCTTCCCGCTTGCTCACATCGTTCATGCAAAACACCTCGGACGCTTTTGTTATTGGATGGTCGCGGTAGCCCCGCTGAACGTGCGGGGCCGGTATTCGTGTTGTGGTTCTACCGGGATAGAGTCCTGCTACAGCTCTCGTGACTGCTCTTCGGCTATTCGTGAGTGGATGGGTTGCAAATCAAAGGGCAAAAAAAAGCCGCGCTCGAAAGCGCGGCCGGTGAGCGGCGATCAATCGATCGGCGCGCCCTTGTCGATCCAGGCACCGAGCAGATCGCGCTCTTCCTGGGTCATGTTGGTCATGTTGCCCAGCGGCATGATCTGGCTAGCAACGGCCTGCGCATGAATCTTCGCCGCCTGTTGCTGGATCTGCTGCGGGGTGTCAAACATCACCCCCGCCGGCGCAGCACTGAACAGCGGGCTGCTCGGTTGGGCCGCATGGCAGACCGTGCAGCGTTCGTGGATCACGCTACTCACCTTAGCGAACTCTGTATTGCCAGCTTCGGGTTCGGCTTTGGCCTGTTCAACGTTTACATCGTTCGGCGCGGCAGCGCCCTGCTGAGCGGCCTTACTCGCTTGCTCAGGAGAGGTGGGGGCCAGGTTCGGAGCGGTCGGCTGACGGTTCGGCGAAGTGACGAAGGCCAGGCAGATCATGCCTACCACTGCAGCAGGCAACGCCCAAGCGAAGCGGTTGCTGTCGTGGCGGGTGTTGAAGTAGTGACGTACCAGAACCGCCAACACCGAGATACCAGCCAGGATCAGCCAGTTGTACTGGCTGCCATAAGTGCTCGGGAAGTGGTTGCTGATCATGATGAACAGCACTGGCAGCGTGAAGTAGTTGTTGTGACGCGAACGCAGCAGGCCCTTGGCCGGCAGGACCGGGTCCGGCGTGCGGTTTTGCTCGATGGCGGCGACCAGCGCCCGCTGTGCCGGCATGATGATACGGAACACATTGCCGACCATGATGGTGCCGATCAGCGCACCGGTGTGGATGTACGCGGCGCGGCCGCTGAATACCTGCGAGTAGGCCCAGGCGGCGAAGATCACCAGGACGAACAGCACCAAGCCGAGCAGCGCTGGCTTCTTGCCTAGTGGCGAGTCGCAGAGCAGGTCATAAACGAACCAGCCGACGATCAGCGAGCCGAAGCCAATGGCGATTGCCATGGCGGGTGCCATGTCGCTGCCAGGAGCGATCAGATAGAGAGTGGGGTTGAGGTAATAGACCACCATCAGCAGGGTCACGCCCGACAGCCAGGTGGTGTAGGCCTCCCACTTGAACCAGTGCAGGTTGTCCGGCATCTGCGGCGGGGCCAGCTTGTATTTTTCCAGGTGGTAGATACCGCCGCCGTGAATTGCCCAAAGGTCACCCGAGAGGCCGTCGCGGGGATTGGCACGGTTGAGGTTGTTTTCCAGCCAGACGAAGTAGAACGAGGCACCGATCCAGGCGATGCCGACGATCATGTGAATCCAGCGAATACTCAGGTTCAGCCATTCGGTCAGATGTGCTTCCACGATAATTACCTCTTGCACGGCCGGCGTATCGACCGCTGTTTCTTCTTATTCGACTCTTCGCAAGGTTCCGCTTGTTCTGAAGTACGCATCACGGCGTCGGTTGTCTTCGCAGCCGCGTTGATGATGGCCTTCGATGATCAGTCGGTCGCTTGTTCGGAGTCCCGGTGGGGGGCGAGGAGAACCAGCTCTTCCTCTGTGAAAAAATGCTCGTCGCAGTTGTTGCCAGAACCGCTGCGATCGACCACCAGGAATTCATCCCGCTTTTCGATCGTCAGCACCGGATGGTGCCAGACGCCGCGGTGGTAATTGACGCCCTGCCTGCCGTTGCTGCGGAAGGCACGGACGTTACCCGGTACAGGTACATCGCCAAGTGGCGCGACCACGACCAGAAAAGGATTGCCGAGCAGCGGAATGAAAGCCTGGCTGCCCTGCGGATGTCGTTCCAGCATGCGAATGACCAGCGGCATTTCCAGCGTTTCGGCCGCGAAAATACTGATGATGGCTTGGTCTTCCGGCTGCGCGGTCTCTACCGACGCCAGCTTGTGATAGCGGCGGGTGGAACCGTTATTGATCATGAAATATTCACTGCCTTCGGTTTCGATTACATCACCGAAAGGGGCGAAGGCTTCCTTGGTCAACGGTTCGATCTTGAGTGTGCGCATGCTGTGCTCGTTATCTGAATTGCTGATTTGTGGGGGCGGTGTCGTTGAGGCGGTTAGGACCGTAGGGTGGGCTTCAGCCCACCTTGGCTCCGTGGCTAATATGGGCTAAGCCAGCTTTCGGGGCTGGTGGGCTAAAGCCCACCCTACGGCCGATTCGGCGGCTATTACGCCAAATGGCGTCGCCGGGTTACTTCACCGCCTTGCCAAACAACCGCAGACGGCTGACGCCACCGTCCGGGAAGATGTTCAGGCGCACGTGGGTGATCGGACCAAGCTTGGCGATCTGCTCGCTGAACTCGTGCTCGGCATGCATTTCCAGCTTTTGGCTCGGCAGCAGTTCACGCCAGAACAGGCTCTGGGTTTCGATCTGGCTGTCGGTGCCGCCTTTGACGTACGCCGCCTGGATGTTGCAGCTGTCCGGGTAGTTGCCCTTGAAGTGCAGGGTGTCGACAACGATTCGCTCGATCTCACCGGGCGTGCCCAGCGCGACGATGACCCAGTCGTTGCCCGGCGTGCGGCGGCGGGCGGTTTCCCAACCATCGCCCATGTTGATGCCACGGCCCGGGTTAAGAATGTTGCTCATGCGGCCGAAATGCTCGTCGGAGCACGCCAGCGCGCGACCGCCATTAAGCGCCGAGGCCAGGTCGAGCTGCTCGTTGTCACCGACGGTGTTCCAGTCGCGGAACGGAATGCCGTGTACACGCAGACGCGCCACGCCGCCATCGGGATAGATGTTGAAGCGCAAATGGCTGACCGGCTTGTCGAACGCGATCTCGTGATAGTGATGGCTGTTGCCTTTCAACTCCACGGCCGGAAGGATTTCGGTCCAGACGGTGTTGTCATCTGGGTCACCTTCGGCGAGGAAGCAGGCTTCCAGCGAGGCGGACGGTGGGAAGTTACCGGTGAAGAAGCTGGTGTCGATGTTGATACCCTTGATCGAGCCGGGCACGCCGAGGCGAATAACCGCTTGGTCGAAGCCTTCGAAGCGCTTGCGGCGCGACTCCCAACCGTCCATCCACTTGCCGTTGTCATCGAAAACGCCCTCCTTCCATACGGCCGGCGTCGGCTGGAACAGCCGATTGACGTCGGCGAACCAGTCGTCAGTGACGGAGATGGCCTTGGTGCCCAGACGGGCATCGGCCAGGTTGACGTATTTTTCGAAAGGTACGGCGTAGCTCTTCATACGTGTTTTTCTCTTCGAGTCGTCTGAGTGGTCTCTTGCTTACATCGCCTGCAGACGGAACAGGGCGATTTTGTTGATTTCGGCGACGGCGCGAGCGAATTCCTGCTCCGGGGAGTTGTGCATACGCTCTTCGAAGGCTGCCAGGATCTGGTGCCGGTTACTGCCTTTTACCGCCATGATGAAGATGAACCCGAACTTGTCCTTGTAGGCGTCGTTCAGCTCGGTGAAACGGGTGAATTCTTCCGGCGTGCATTCCTGGATACCGGCCCCGGCCTGCTCGGAGGTACTCGATGCGGTCAGCTCGCCACGCACTGCGGCCTTCCCGGCGAGATCGGGGTGAGCATTGATCAGCGCCAGTTGCGTATCGCGCGGTGCGCTCAGCAACACGTCCGACATGCGCTGATGCAGCACTTCGATCTCATCGAGCGTTTCATCGACACCTTTGTCGTACGCCTGTTCTGCGACCCAGGGCGAGTGCTCATAGATGTCGGCGAAGGCAGCGACGAAGGCGTCGCGGTCGAGGCTGGAAGGCTGCAATGTCTGAAAACGGCTCATGCGGCAGGTTCCTGTTTGAAAGGGTGGGTGTCATGCCAGTGGCGGGCGATGTCGACACGGCGGGCGAACCAAACCTGTTCGTGACCCTGAGCGTATTCGAGGAAGCGCTGCAGTGCGGCCAGACGCGCAGGGCGACCGAGCAGGCGGCAGTGCATGCCGATGGACAGCATTTTTGGCGCGCCCTCTGTACCTTCGGCATAGAGCACGTCGAAGGCGTCCTTGAGGTACTCGTAGAAGTCGTCGCCCTTGTTGAAGCCCTGCGCCTGGGTGAAGCGCATGTCGTTGGTATCCAGGGTGTAGGGAATCACCAGATGCGGATGTTCCTGCGTACTTTCCGAATCCCAGTAGGGCAGGTCGTCATCGTAGGTGTCGGAGTCATAGAGGAAGCCACCTTCCTCGCGCACCAGACGGCGAGTATTCGGCCCGGTACGGCCGGTGTACCAGCCCAGCGGGCGTTCACCCGTGATATCAGTCAGGATGCGGATGGCCTCGAGCATATGCTCGCGTTCCTGGTTTTCGTCCATGTATTGATAGTCGATCCAGCGATAGCCGTGGCTGCAGATCTCGTGGCCGTCGGCAACCATTGCCTTGATCACGTCCGGATGACGCTGCGCGGCCATGGCCACGGCGAAGATCGTCAGCGGAATGTTGTGCTTGCGAAACAGCTTGAGCAGGCGCCAGACCCCGGCCCGGCTCCCATATTCATAGAGCGACTCCATGCTCATGTGTCGCACGCCCTGAAACGGCTGGGCAGAAACCATCTCGGAGAGAAAGGCTTCGGACTCCTTGTCCCCGTGCAATACGCAGCGCTCACCGCCTTCTTCGTAGTTGAGCACGAAGGACAGTGCGATGCGGGCGTTGCCCGGCCATTGCGGATGGGGTGGGTTTTCGGCATAGCCGATGAGGTCACGAGGGTAGTCGGCGCTCACGTGTCATTCCTTATTCGATCTCGGGTCGCCGCCGTGGATTACTGTGCGCCCGCCATGGAGTAATTGTATACAAAACGTTTTGCACTTTGTAAATGACGTTTCGAGGAAAATCTATCAAGCGGGTTTTGCTGTGGTGCGACCCAGCCATGGCCATCGACCAATATTAGCGGGCTGAGCGTTGAACTAGGCTTAGGCTAGCAGGAGCGATTCTCTAGTCCGGATTTGAAATTGTGTACAATTTTATCAAAAACTGTCTTTAATCTTTTAGCTGGCGTGCTATGCTCGATTCAGGTCCACACCAATCACAAGAGGAGGCAGGCATCGGCGGCAAGCCACGATGCCGGAATCTATGGGACGTTTAACTACTCATGTACTGGATGCCGCCCACGGTTGCCCGGGCAGCAATATTCGCATCGAGCTCTATCGGGTCGACGGCGAGCGCCTCGAGCTGATTACTACGCGCCAGACCAATGCCGACGGCCGCTGCGATTCAGCCTTGCTGGAAGGCGCCGAATACCGTTCTGGTGTCTATCAGTTGCAGTTCAGCGCTGGCGACTACTATCGCGGTCGCGGTGTGCAGCTGCCCGAACCGGCATTTCTTGATGTGGTGGTACTGCGTTTTGGCATCAGTGCCGAGCAGGATCATTACCATGTGCCGCTATTGATTTCGCCTTACAGCTACTCGACCTATCGCGGTAGCTAACCGGCTTGCCTGTCGCCGACACAACGACGCGGCAGGTTTCTGCTCCCATGCGTAAAGCTTGACTCTCTGAGTCTTCGACCCGCCCTGATGGCGGGTTTTTTTTGGGCGAAACTTAAGCGCTGATGGCAATGCTGTTCGCAAGCGAGCTCACTCCAGACGCAGGTATCCGCCTTGTAGGAACGAGCTTGCGCGCGAAACGGGAGGGATCAGCGTCGCGGCTATAGCACAACGCTGCCAAACAGCGGAATACGCTCAACGACTCAGTAATGACGCGGTGCCGGCCCCGCCGAACAGGGCGGCGCTGATGCGATTGAACCAGACCTGACCTTTACCGGTGCGCAGGTAACGCGCCGCACCATGGGCACCGAGCCCATAAGCCAGCTTGCAACATAAATCCAACGCCGCCCAGGTCAGGATCATCACCAGCAGCTGTGGCATGAAGGGCCGATCGGCACTGAGAAACTGAGGTAGAAACGCGGCGAAAAACAAGATGTCCTTGGGATTGCTAGCGCCCAGTCCAAACGCACGCCAGAACAACTGGCGAAAGCGCGGGCTGACCTCGGTAGTGGCGACGCTGGGGTCGTTCTGTGGACGACGCGAGTCCTGCCAGCTCTGCCAGGCGAGATAGAACAGATAGAAGGCGCCGACGATCTTCAGTAGGCTGAAAACCTGTTCCGATGCCAGCAGCAATGCGCCGAGCCCGAGCGCGGACGCGCTGAGCAGGCAGATCGACGCGCTGACGCCCCCAACGAACGCGGGCCAGGAACGGCGCAGCCCGTAGTTGAGGCTGTTACTGATCATCAGCAGCGACAGCGGGCCAGGTATCAGGATCACCACCAGTGCTGCGCTCGCGAATAACAACCAGGTTTCCAGGCTCATTTCAGTGCTCCTCGGCAGTGTTGTGTTTCAGGGTTTCTCCGTTGGCGCTGGTCATGATGCGCGCTGTAATCGTCTTGATCACATGGATTGCAGGTGCCGCCGTTCGCCTTTGCAAGAAGACGTTCGGTAGGTCAAAACGTCAAAAGGCCCCACCGCCGAAACGATGGGGCCGATCGATTCGCCAGCCTTAAAGGAAGGCGAACTTGGCGATAAAGATCACACAAAGCACATACAGACTGACGGATACCTTGTCACGCTGCCCGGTCAGCAGCTTCAGCGTCGCATAGGTCAGAAAGCCCAGCGCGATGCCGTTGGCGATGGAGAAGGTCAGCGGCATCATCACCACGGTTACGATAGCCGGGATGGTGTCGGTATGGTCCTTCCAATCGATATTAGCCATGCCGCTCATCATCAGCATCGCGACATAGATCAGAGCGCCAGCGGTGGCGTAGGCGGGAATCATGCCGGCCAGCGGGGCGAAGAACATCGCCGCGAGGAACAACAGACCCACCGTGATGGCCGTCAATCCTGTGCGACCGCCTGCGGCGACGCCTGAGGCGCTTTCCACATAGCTGGTGACTGGCGGGCAGCCGACCAGTGCACCGACCACGCTCGAGGTGCTATCGGCCTTCAATGCACGAGACAACCCTTGGATCTTTCCATCTTCATCCACCAGGTTGGCCCGGTGCGCCACGCCCATCAGCGTGCCGGCAGTATCGAACATGTTCACGAAGAGGAACGCCAGAATCACGCTGACCATCGTCACGTTCAGTGCGCCGGCAATGTCCATTGCCAACCACGTCGGTGCCAGGCTCGGCGGCATCGAGACCAGACCGTTGAATTCAACCAGGCCCATACCCCAGCCGATGCCGGTCACAGCCAGCATGCTCAGCAGAATCGCGCCGAACACGTTGCGGTGGCTAAGCACAGCGATCATCAGAAAGCAGAGCGCTGCCAACAGTGCGGTGGGTTCACCGAACGAGCCCATGGTGATCAGGGTTGCCGGGCTGTCGACCACGATACCAGCGGTCTTCAGGCCGATCAGGCCGAGGAACAGACCGACGCCCGCGCCCATGGCGAAGCGCAGGCTCATGGGGATGCTGTTCAACAGCCACTCGCGGATTCGCGACAGGCTCATGAACACGAAGAGCACACCGGAGATGAACACGGCACCCAATGCGATCTGCCAGCTGTAGCCCATCTCGCCGACCACTGTATAGGTGAAGAACGCGTTGAGGCCCATGCCCGGTGCCAAACCTACTGGCCAGTTGGCATACAGGCCCATCAGGAAGCAGCCAAGCGCTGCGCCTATGCAGGTTGCGACGAAGGCGGCGCCGTGGTCGACACCGGCCTCGGCCATGATGTTCGGGTTGACGAAGATGATGTAGGCCATGGTGACAAAAGTCGTCAGGCCTGCGAGCAGTTCGGTTTTGATGCTGGTGCGGTGGACGCTGAGCTTGAAGAATCGATCGAGCAAGCCCGCGTTCTTCGGCTGCAGCCCGAGGGTCTGCTGTTCCTGTTTGGTGGTATCCACGAGGTGTTCCTCATCGTTCTTGTTGTCTATCACCCAGAGCGGCGCTCTCGAGGGCAGGTGATGGTGAGGCTCGTCCTGTTCGGTTTGTTGACCGAAGGGTCAGGAAGGCTTGACGCGATTATGCTTTTGTATACAAGAATTGCAACTTGATTTGCATAGATTCAGTCTTTCAGGTGAGTCTTCATGTGCTTTGGCGATAGCCGGTTCGATCAGCGCCAAGGTAAAAGCGGAGCGGCGATAGTAGTCAGAAGCTTGATTGTGCACAATTAAGTCACTTTATTTTGCTATTTCACTAATGGCTACTGCCAGCCAGGCGCTGAAAGGCAGTAAAGTTCGGGTCTGCCGATACTTCCGACGCGAGTCACCATGAACGAACAGTTGCAGCCTCTGAAAAAGCCGACACGAAACGGCAAGGCCCGAACCGGGACCCAGGACGACATCGTTTACGCCCACATTTTCGACGCTATCCTCGAACAGCGGCTGGCGCCGGGCACCAAACTCAGCGAAGAAGCGCTGGGCGAAATATTCGGGGTCAGCCGCACCATCATCCGGCGCGCGCTGTCGCGGCTTGCTCACGAAGGCGTCGTGTTGCTACGCCCCAACCGTGGAGCAGTGGTCGCCAGTCCCAGCGTCGAAGAAGCCCGACAAATCTTCTTCGCCCGCCGGCTGGTTGAGCGCGCCATCACCGAACTGGCTGTGCAGCACGCCGGTGCCGAACAATTGACCGAGTTGCGGCAGATGGTGACGGACGAGCAGGACTGCTTCGCTCGCGGTGATCGCGGTGCCGGTATCCGGCTCTCTGGAGAGTTTCACTTGAAGTTGGCCGAGGCGGCGAAGAATGCACCGCTAGTGAGTTTCCAGCGCAGCCTGGTATCCCAGACCTCGCTGATTATCGCCCAGTATGAAAGCGGCAACCGCTCGCATTGCTCCTTCGACGAACACAACGAGTTGATCGATGCCATCGCTGCCCGCGACAGTGCGAAAGCGGTGAGGCTGATGATGCACCACATGGATCACATCGACAGCAAGCTCAACCTCGACGAAGACAGCGCATCGGATGATCTGCATGCCGTGTTCTCGCATCTGGTGCTTGGCAAGAAGAAGCCGCGCGTACTGCGCTGAGATTCGAATGCGGGGCGCCGAGCATTCGCGGTTAGTGGCGTAGGGTGGGCTTCCGGCACGAATGGAGACTGTTTGCGGTGGGCTGAAGCTCACCCTACGTGACTGCTGCGTACTGACACCCGCCGCGTGGGTCTGCTTGATGACGCGGTGTTTGGCGATGATCACAGTGCAAAGTAGGGTGGGCCGGGCGGCGTTCCGCTTCAGCCCACCGATTCACTTTGTACTCCGCCACGGTGGGCTAAAGCCCACCCTACGGGATTGTTCTCCCGCCCTACGGCCGCCGCGGCTTTCTCGTTCAGCTATCCAGCCTCCCGCGTTGTTTCGTCTTTATCCTTTCTTGTGCACTGAAACACCAGCTGCGTAGGTTTCCTTCACCGCGCGGTCGTCACCCAGCATCATCAGTGCGAACAGCCGCTCTTCCAGCGTCTTGGCCTGTTGCATGCGGTAGTCAATCAGTGGTGTGGCCTTATAGTCGAGCACCACGAAATCGGCATCCTTGCCCGGCTGCAAGTTGCCGATGCGGTCGTCCAGATAAAGCGCCCGGGCGCCGCCCAGCGTGGCAAGGTAAAGCGACTTGAACGGGTCCAGCTTCTTACCCTGCAATTGCATCACTTTGTAGGCCTCGTTCAGTGACTGCAATTGGGAGAAGCTGGTGCCAGCGCCCACATCAGTGCCCAGGCCGACGCGCACGCCATGGCCTTCTACTTTCGCCAGATCGAACAGGCCGCTACCCAAGAACAGGTTGGAGGTGGGGCAGAAAGCTACCGCCGAGCCGGTTTCGCCCAGGCGCTTGCATTCGTCGTCGCACAGGTGCACACCATGGGCGAATACGGAGCGCTCGCCGATCAGGCCGTGGTGGTCGTAGACATCCAGGTAACCGCGTTGCTCGGGGAACAACTCGCGCACCCATTCGATCTCCTTGCGGTTTTCGGACAGGTGGGTGTGCATGTAGAGGTCTGGGTATTCCTTGTACAGCTTGCCGGCCAGCGCTAATTGCTCCGGAGTGCTGGTAGGTGCGAAGCGAGGCGTGACCGCGTAATGCAGGCGGCCCTTGCCGTGCCAGCGTTCGATCAATTCCTTGCTGTCGGCATAGCCGGACTCGGCGGTGTCGGTGAGATAGTCCGGCGCGTTGCGGTCCATCAATACCTTGCCAGCGATCATTCGCAGGTTGAGCTTTTCGGCCTGCTCGAAGAAGGCGTCCACCGATTCCTTGTGCACGCTGCCGAAGACCAGCGCCGTGGTGGTGCCGTTGCGCAGCAGTTCACCCAAGAAGACCTCGGCCACTTCGCTCGCATGGGCCTTGTCGGCGAAAGCGCGCTCGGTGGGGAATGTGTAGGTGTTTAGCCAGTCCAGCAGTTGTTCGCCATAAGACGCAATCATGCCGGTCTGGGGATAGTGAATATGGGTGTCGATGAAGCCAGGCGTGATCAGCGCATCCGGGTACTCGGTCACCTCGGTGCCAGTCGGCAGCGAGGCCAGCAGCGATTGCGCCGCGCCGATCTGAGCAACCTTGCCGTCTTCGATCACGAGCAAGCCATCTTCGAAGTATTCATAGGATTTCTCCACGCCTACCTCGCGCGGATCGGCGAGGCTGTGAAGAATGGCGGCACGGTAGGCTTTGCGTTGGGACATGGTGGTTCTCGGAATCGTTGTGTGTAGGTCGTGTGGGCCTGAATTCCCGGCGCGCAATCTTGCTGTAGGAGCCAACTTGCTGGCGAAGCTCTACTCGGTATGGCTTCGCGAGCAAGCTCGCTCCTACAAAAAAACGGGGCGGATCAAGGCGGTTCTAGGACCGGCGCGAAGCCGGGACCAGCATCGGCACGGGCTTTTCGCCGTCGCCGGTCTTCTCACCAAAGTTGGCGTTGTAGGTGGCAATCACCTCACCGGCGATCGACACGGCGATTTCGATCGGCAGCTTTCCCTTCACCTCGGCGATACCCATCGGGCAACGCATGCGCTGCACGGTTTCGGGCTGGAAGCCGCGGTCGCGCAGGCGGTGCTCGAACTTGGCGCGCTTGCTCTTGGAGCCGATCAGCCCGTAGTAGGTGAAATCGTTGCGCTCGAGTATCGCCGCGGTCAGTTCCAGATCGAGCTGATGGTTGTGGGTCATGACGATGAAATAGCTGCCGGCAGGCATGTTCTCCACTTCATCGACCACTTCGTCGTTGACCACTTTCTCGACGCCTGCCGGGATATGAGTCGGGAACTCGCTTTCGCGCGAGTCGATCCAGCGCACCTTGCACGGCAGGCTGGCGAGCAGCGGCACCAATGCGCGTCCAACGTGGCCAGCGCCGAACACGGCAATGTGCGCCTGTGGCTGACCCATGGGTTCGAACAGCAACACTGTCGCGCCGCCGCAGCACTGGCCCAGACTGGCGCCGAGGGAGAAGCGCTCCAGGCGGGTTTCGCGCACGCGATCTTCGAGCATTTCGCGAGCTATCTGCTGCGCCTTGTATTCCAGGTGGCCGCCGCCGATGGTGTCGTACAAACGTTCACGGCTGACCACCATCTTCGAGCCGGCATTGCGCGGCGTCGAGCCACGCTCCTCAATGATGGTCACCAGCACACAAGGTTCGCCTTGTTGCTGCAGGTCAGCGAGGGCGTCGATCCAGCTGTTCATGTATGTTCTCCGATGCCTTAGAGGCATGCGATTGTTCTCTTGTAAAAGCGAGTTTGCTTGCGAATATGGCCTTCCCCGTTGCTGCTTGGGCGTAGTACCAAAAAACTTCGCGAGCAAGCTCGCTCCTACGGGTCGACTCCGTCGGTGATCGCCACCCCGTAGAAAACGGCGAAGCGTCTTACACCGGAACATTCGTGTTGCGCCCGAGGTGGACAAGCAGAGCATTGTCTACCTCGGGGTGTTGCCTGGCTTTGTAGGAGCCAGCTTGCTGGCGAAGCGTTTCGCTTCGGTGATTGTTCGCGTGCAGGAACTAGGCGCTCCTCTCGCTTCCTACAGGTCAGGCGATGGTTTCGGTTGCCGATACAGGCGCAGCCTTGGCAACCCGCTTCAACTTGCGCATCTGTTCCACGCCCCACAAAACCCGTTCCGGCGTCGCCGGGGCGTCGATGTTCGGTTGGGCACGGTAATCAGCGAGGCTCGCCACCGCGTCCTTGATCGCGCACCAGACCGAGATGCCGAGCATGAACGGCGGCTCGCCGACGGCCTTGGAATGAAACACGGTGTCCTCGGGGTTCTTTCGGTTCTCCACCAGCTTTACCCGCAGATCCAGCGGCATGTCGGCCACTGCCGGGATCTTGTAGCTGGCTGGCCCGGAAGTCATCAACTTGCCCTTGTCGTTCCAGACCAGCTCTTCCATGGTCAGCCAGCCCATGCCCTGGACGAAGCCGCCTTCCACTTGGCCGATATCGATGGCCGGGTTCAGCGAGGCACCGACATCGTGCAGGATGTCGCTGCGCAGCATCTTGTATTCGCCGGTCAGGGTATCGACGATTACCTCGGAGCACGCCGCGCCATAAGCGAAGTAGTAGAACGGACGGCCGCGTGCCTGGCTGCGGTCGTAGTAGATCTTCGGGGTGCGGTAGAAACCGGTGGACGACAGAGACACTTGGCCGAAATAAGCCTGCTGAATCAGCTCGTCGAAAGAGACGTACTGGTCGCGGATGCGGACCTGACCATTCTTGAATTCGACGTCTTCTTCTGTGACTTGGTAATGCCGTGCAGCAAACTCGATCAGACGTTGCTTGATGGTTTGCGCAGCGTTCTGGGCAGCCTTGCCGTTGAGATCCGCGCCACTGGATGCAGCGGTCGGAGAGGTGTTCGGCACCTTGTCAGTGTTGGTAGCGGTGATCTGGATGCGGTCGACATCGACCTGGAACACCTCAGCCACGACCTGAGCGACCTTGATATTGAGGCCCTGGCCCATCTCGGTGCCGCCATGGTTCAGATGGATGCTGCCGTCGGTATAGACGTGTACCAGCGCGCCGGCCTGGTTGAGGAAGCTGGCGGTGAAGCTGATGCCGAATTTCACCGGGGTCAGCGACAGGCCCTTCTTGAGAATCGGACTCTTGGCGTTGAACGCACGGATTTCTTCGCGGCGGCGAGCATACTCGCTGCTGGCCTCGAGCTCGGCGGTCATCTCCTCAAGCATGTTGTGCTCGACGGTCTGGTAGTACGGCGTGACGTTGCGTTCGGTCTTGCCGTAATAGTTGCGCTTGCGCACGTCGAGCGGATCCTTGCCCAGCTCGCGCGCTACTGCGTCCATGATCTCCTCGATGGCGACCATGCCCTGCGGGCCGCCGAAGCCGCGATAGGCGGTGTTCGAGGCCAGGTTGGTCTTGCAGCGATGACCGTTGATGGTCGCATCGCCCAGGTAATAGGCGTTGTCGGAGTGGAACATGGCGCGGTCGACGATGGAGCCGGACAGGTCTGGCGAGTAACCGCAATTGCCGGCCAGATCGATCTCGATGCCGTGCAGCAAGCCGTCGTCATCGAAACCGACGTCATACTCGACGTAGAAGGGATGGCGCTTGCCGGTCATGGTCATGTCTTCCATGCGCGGCAGACGCATCTTGGTTGGCCGCCCGGTAAGGTGCGCGATCACCGCGCACATGCAGGCGGGTCCCGCGGCCTGGGTTTCCTTACCGCCAAAGCCACCGCCCATGCGGCGCATGTCGATGACGATCTTGTTCATCGAGACGCCGAGTACTTCCGAGACCAGCTTCTGCACCTCGGTGGGGTTCTGCGTCGAGGTGTAGACGATCATGCCGCCGTCTTCGGTGGGCATCACCGAGGAAACCTGAGTCTCCAGATAGAAATGTTCCTGACCGCCGATGTGCAGGTTGCCCTGCAGGCGGCGCGGGGCGGTAGCCAGCGCGCCGGCCGAATCGCCGCGTTTGTGGGTGTGGCTGTCGAGCACGAAGTGCTTCTTGCGCAGCGCGTCGACTACGTCGATCACAGGCTCAAGGTCTTCGTACTCGATGATCGCGGCCATCGCTGCCTTGCGCGCGGTTTCCAAGCTGTCAGCGGCCACGGCGATTACCGGCTGGCCAATGAACTCCACCTTGCCATCCGCCAGCAGCGGATCGCCGGGCATGACCGCGCCGATGTCCAGCTGCCCTGGAACATCCTTGGCGGTGATGGCAATGGCGACGCCGGGAATGTTGTAGCAAGGCGCAGTATCGATGCGGACGATGCGGGCATGAGCGCGATCGCTCATGCGTGCATACACATGCAACTGGTTGGGGAATTCCAGGCGGTCGTCGACATACACCGCTTCGCCGGTGACGTGCTTGGGCGCGCTGTCGTGCTTGACGTTTCTGCCCACGCCGCTAACGAGATCCTGAGTGAACAGGGCGGCGAGTTCTTCCTGGGTCTTGGTTGGCTTATGCATATGCGGTCACCCTTGTCTCGGCTTCCGGGCTTTGTTGCTCAAGGAAGCATTTGCGCAGCAGGTTCTGTACAACCAGCAAACGGTATTCGCGGCTGGCGCGGAAGTCGGTAAGCGGCGTGAAGTCTTTCTCCAGCGCCTGGCAGGCTTGCTCGATGGCCTCGTGAGTGAAAGACGCCCCGATCAGAGCACGCTCGCATGCAGCGGCGCGCTTGGGGATCGCTGCCATGCCGCCGAAAGCAACGCGGGCATCTTCGATTATGCCGTCCTCGATCTTTAAGTCGAAGGCTGCGCACACAGCGGAAATATCGTCGTCCAGGCGTTTGGATACCTTATAAGCGCGGAACACCCGGTTCGGCTGGGCGCGCGGCACGATGATCTTCTCGATGAATTCGCCTTGCTCGCGGGCCGTCACCTTGTAATCGATAAAGTAGTCCTGCAGCAGCAGGGTGCGGCTGTTGATGCCCTTGCGCAGCACCACTTGCGCACCCAACGCAATCAGCAGGGGCGGCGAATCACCAATGGGCGAGGCATTACCGATGTTGCCGCCGAGGGTGCCCTGGTTGCGAATCTGCAGAGACGCGAAGCGGTGCAGCAGCTCGCCGAAGTCCGGGTATTCCTGGGCCAGCACTTCGTAGCAATCGGTCAGCGGAGTGGCCGCACCGATTTCGATGGTATTGGCAGTAACTTCGACTTTCTTCATTTCGGCGATATGGCCGACGTAGATCATCACCGGTAGTTCGCGATGGAACTGGGTAACTTCCAACGCCAGGTCGGTGCCGCCGGCAAGCAGGCGGGCGTCGGGATTGGCGCCGTAGATATCGGCCAGATCGGCCACTGTCAGTGGTGACAGGCAGCGCTTGTCGCCACTGTTCAGCTCAGCGGTTTCGCGTGGTTCGATGGCCTTCAACTGGGCGATGGTTTCAGCTTCGCGCGCGTCGAACTGGTCCGGCTGCTTGCCGCAGCAGGCTTGCTCGGCGGCTTCGAGAATTGGCCGGTAGCCGGTGCAGCGGCAGAGGTTGCCAGCCAGCGCCTCGTGCGTGTCGGCGTTGTCGAAGCCGTCCGCCGACTTCTGCAGGGCAAACAGGCTCATGACGAAGCCCGGCGTGCAGAAGCCGCACTGCGATCCATGGCAATCGACCATTGCTTGCTGAACGCTATGCAGCTGGCCCTGATGCTTCAGGTCCTCGACGGTAATCAGTTGCTTGCCATGCAGCGCGGAGACGAACGTCAGGCAGGAGTTAAGCGTGCGATAGCGCAGCTTATCGCCGTCCAGCTCGCCGACCACGACGGTACAGGCGCCGCAGTCACCGGAGGCACAGCCTTCTTTGGTGCCGGATTTACCGCGATGCTCACGCAGGTAATTCAGCACGGTGGTATTCGGATCGAGTGTCTGCTCACGGCGCAGTTCTCGATTGAGTAGGAACTGGATCAAGGAGGGCCTCCGGGGAGTTTTTGTTCTGGGCTCTGGTGAAGGAAATTAGCCCTATCTGACTTTCTGGTCAACAAATACTTGACTCAAAAGTCAATGTGCTCGGCGGCGCATACCAGGGGTGATGACCCACGCCGCTGCGGCTTGGTTGCTGATGGGTTCAGTGTGGCTCACATGGGCAGGAATTGCCGCACGCGGCGATAGGCGTGGGCTCGATAAAGCGTCTGCCCTGAGTAGGCGATCCCAGCGGCAGCGCGGAGACCAATTTAGGGCTGATTCGCAGCGAAACTGTAGAGCAGAAACTCCCTTCCACTTCGATATAGGGGACGTCCCCGCGGATTGTTGGTCTCTTTTTTGTTGTTCCCGTATATGCCGCGGCTTGGTGCGTCGAGGCAGTGAACGTCCGGAGATTGATGATGCTGCATATGCTGAAGGAAGAGAGGTTTCTCGTCGTCGCGCTGCTCGTCGCGGTCCTTGCCTATACGTTCGAAGGCAGCCTGCTGCATGGCGGGCGTGTGATTGCATTGACCGCCGTCGGCGTGCTCGTCGCCACCATCGTACTGGCGTCGATACGCGTCGCGCACCATGCCGAAGTGCTCGCTGAAAAGGTCGGTGATCCCTACGGGACGATGATTCTTACCCTTTCGGCGGTGCTGGTTGAGGTCGTCGTGCTGGGCATCATGATGACCCATGAGCCCTCGCCGACGCTGGTACGTGACACCATCTACGCGGCCGTGATGCTCGATCTCAACGGCATTCTCGGCCTCGCTGCGCTGATGGGCGGCCTGCGCCATGGCGAGCAGTCGTACAACGACGATTCGGCGCGGACCTACAGCGTGATGATCCTGACCGCCATGGGCGTGTCGATGGTCGTACCGGAGTTCATTCCACGCGAAGACTGGCATCTCTACTCGGCCTTTACCATTGGCGCGATGCTGCTGCTTTACGGCGTGTTTCTTCGTATGCAGGTGGGTGCGCACAGCTACTTTTTCAGCTACAGCTACCCGGAGAAGCGTCGGCGTAAAAACAGCCCCGATGTTCCACCTGCGTCAGCGAGTCTTGGTCTGGCGATCGGATTCTTGTGTGCCGGCGTGGTACTCATCGGAGCACTCGCCGAGGTAATGGCCCAAACCCTCGGTGTGGGACTGGAGGGCAGTGGCGCGCCGCCCATGGTGGCGGCCTTGCTGGTGGCGGCGATCTCAGCGAGCCCTGAAATCCTTACCGCGCTGCGTGCGGCGCTGGCCAACCGCATGCAGTCGGTGGTCAATATCGCGCTCGGTGCCTCGCTGTCTACGGTGATTCTTACGGTGCCGGTAATGGAGGCGCTGGCGCTTTACAATGGTCAGCCGCTGCAGATGGCGATGACGCCGCTACAGACCATGATGGTCTTCATTACCCTTATCGTCGCTGCCATCAATTTGAACGACGGCGAAACCAACGCGATCGAGGGCATGACCCACTTCGTGTTGTTCGCTACCTTCATCATGCTGTCGCTGATTGGGCTGTAGCGGCTGCAGCGCCCCGAACAGGAGCTTATGGATTGAACATTTACCTGGCCGGTCCCGGTGTGTTCCGCCCCGACGCACAGGAGCATGGCGAGCGGCTCAAGACGCTTTGCGCGGAGTTCGGCTTCACTGGCCTATATCCGCTGGACAAACAGGTGCCCGCACACATCACTGACACGCGCGAGCAGGCCGCCTGGATCTACCGTGCCAATCTCGAATTGCTCGAACAGGCCGATGCTGTGCTGGCCGACCTCAATTTCTTTCGTGGCGGCGAGCCGGACAGCGGTACCTCTTTTGAAGTCGGCTATGCCGTGGCCCGAGGTAAACCGGTCTTTGGTTACCTGGAGGGAGCCGGCAGCTACGCCGAACGGCTTCGCCACCAACATCCGCAGCTCTGTGGATTGCCCGGCTTCGATTGCGATGGCTTGCAGTTGGAAGCCTTCGACCTGCCGGTCAACCTGATGCTCGGGGTTCCGGTAACCGTGATCACCGGAACCCCGCATGATTGCTTGCAGCAGCTGACAGTAGCATTGCGCCGCTGAATCAGCCTGCCAGCAGCTCCCGCGCAGCCTGGCTGTGATCGGCGATCAGTCCCGCAACGTCGAGTCCCTCGACGTGTCCGTCAACCACTCGCCATTGTCCGCCGACCATGACCCGGTCGGCACGGTCTGCACCACACAAGAGCAGCGCCGAAACGGGGTCATGACTGCCGGAGAAGCGCAGTTCGTCGAGCTTGAACAGCGCGAGGTCCGCTTGCTTGCCGACACTCAACTCACCGATATCGTCCCGACCCAATAGGCGCGCCGAACCTCGCGTCGCCCAGCCCAGTACCCGCTCAGGGGTGATCTGCTCCGCACCATAGCGCAGGCGTTGGATGTATAACGCCTGACGCGCTTCGAGAATCATGTTGGACGCGTCATTGGACGCCGAACCGTCCACACCCAGACCGATGGTCGCGCCAGCAGCTTCCAGGGCCACGGTCGGGCAAATGCCAGACGCCAGGCGCATATTCGAACTCGGGCAATGACAAATGCCGGTGCCGGCAGCCCCAAGGCGTTCGATCTCTTCGTCATTGAAGTGAATGCCATGAGCCAGCCAGGTGCGCTCGGACAGCCAGCCGACACTGTCCAGATAGTCCACGGTGCGCAGGCCGAAGCGCTGCAGGCAGAACTCCTCCTCGTCCAGGGTTTCGGCCAGATGGGTGTGCAGGCGCACGTCGTGTTGTTCGGCCAGCGCGGCGCTGGCGCGCATGATTTCCGGAGTCACCGAAAACGGCGAGCAGGGCGCCAAGGCAATCTGGATCTGCGCGCCGGCACCATGTTCATGATAAGTGCCGATCAGGCGTTCACTGTCGGCCAGAATGGCTTCGGCGGTCTGCACCGTATGCTGCGGCGGCAGGCCGCCATCGGCTTCGCCCAGGCTCATGGAGCCGCGAGTGAGCATGGCGCGCATGCCCAGCTCGCGGACTGCCTCGATCTGCACGTCGATAGCATTTTCCAGGCCGCCCGGAAACAGGTAGTGATGATCGGCGGCGGTGGTGCAGCCGGAGAGCAGCAGCTCAGTCAGCGCAACCTTGCTGGCCAGGGCGAGTCGGTCCGGTGTCAAGCGAGCCCAGACCGGATAGAGCGTCTTCAGCCAAGGGAACAGTGGCTGGTTCACCACCGGTGCCCAGGCGCGGGTCAGGGTTTGATAGAAGTGATGGTGCGTATTGATCAGCCCCGGCAGCACGACGTGCTCGCGGGCGTCGAACGTGCTCTCGACGGGAGTGTTTGGCGTCTGCCCAGCAGCGAGCAGTTCAACGATGACGCCGTTTTCGATCACCAGTCCGCCTGAGGCGTCCTGATCGTTGGCAGTGAAAATGGCGAGGGGATTCTTGATCCAGATACGGCTGGCAGTCATGGCCGGCTTCTCCTGAGTTGAGTTCAGAAATGAGCCAGCTCAGTTATGCCCTGTCTGCTGATCCAGGGGACGTCTAGCGGGGGCCAGACCTGGGCAACACATTAATGGCTTGCGGTCGGGTTGTCACCATGCCGGGCCGAGTAAAGGCGATGGGATGCGCTGTGGACTTCGCTGGGTGCAATCCTCGGGCGCGGTTGCCGTCCGCTGCATCACACAGTCTGGGTGGATACGCGCGGTACCAGGCTTGCCATAGGCGCTGCGACTCGCAGCCGCTTGCCATCACCGTTTATCTGCTCAAATAGCAGGTCGATGGCCAATGCGGCGACCTGCTCCAAATGAAGGTTCAGTGCGGTTAAGGGAGGGTCGCACTGGCGTGCGCGCAAACCGTCGTAGCGCGTTGCAACCTTCACGTCTTCAGGTATGCGTCGCTTGCGCTGCAGCAGTGCCTGGACCGCCCCGATCGCGAAAGCATCGACGGGCACACAGAGTCCGTCCATGTCTGGGTGTGCCTCCAGCATACGCAGGCAGGCGGCCTGGCCAGCCGCTTCGCCACCAGCCTCGTCTGCGTGTTCGATGATGGGGATCTGCCCTCGAGCAGCGCAGAAGTTTTGATACGCGGCGTTCATGTCCAGATAGGAATGCCTGGGCTGGGAACCGATAAGAAGCCCGATACGCCGCGCTCCCTGCGCATATAGATGCTCCAGCAGGAGCTCGCCAGCCTCCTCGCCATGAAGATCGATATAAGCCAGAGGAGGATTCATTTCCGGCTGTCGGCCGATGGACACCAGCGCTACGCCGCGCTTACGCAGCCTTTCTACCTGCGGATCGTCTGCCACCGGCTCGATAATCACTGCGCCATCGATATCCAGGGAATCCAGAAGGTTCTGCGCCTCATCGAGAGGCGGTACCAGAACCATGGCCAGACCTTGACGTAGTGCCGCCTCGGTCGCCGTGGCTGCAATTTCCATAAGAAAACCCAGCCGCGAAGGCCCACCGGCTACAGCGAACGGCATGGAAGAAAGCAACGCGATGGAGTTGGCGCGCCCGGTGCGCAGTCGCTGAGCCCGCAGATTCGGGCTGTAGCCCAAGTTCGCAGCGATCGTCTTGATGCGTGCTCGGGTTTCAGGGTCTACCTGCCCCCTGTCGTTTAGCGCGTGGGAAACGGTCGTTCGGGAGACCCCAGCCGCTTGAGCAACATCGGCGATGGTAAGGCGTCGCGAAGCGGAAGAAGGGTGGGGCATTAACAAATCTCGGCACCGCCGGCATAGGCCGGTCGATAGTAGCAGCCCGAACGACCAGCGGTCGACACACCTCAGTTGACAGGTCCAATTGATCAGACTAAGTTTCACCCAAATCGATTTGGGCAGAATGCCAAATCGATTTTTTGGCACCGGTTCTTACCGTTTCGGTGCAGAAGAATTCAGCAAGACAACGCCCTAAAACAATCAGAACAGCCGGTGCAGCCGGCAACAAAGAGGTGGGTCATGATGGAAAACACCAGCAAACCCGTAACACCTGTTAACGAGCACTTGCCCTGGCGGCAATTGCTGATCTTCGGTGCGCAGCACGTACTTGTAATGGCGGCTTCGCCCATCGCCGCGGTCTTTTTGATGGCGACCGCTCTGGGTTTTTCCAGCGATCTGACCCTGCGACTCCTGAGCGCAACGTTTTTGGTATGCGGGCTTGGGACGTTGGTGCAGTCGCTGGGCTTACGCGGTTGCGGCGCGCGACTGCCGTTCATCATGCTGCCTGGTGGCGCGCCCATCATGCTGTTCATTCTCATCGCGCAGCAGAACGGTCCCGCCACAGCCTCCGGCGCCGTCATCTTGACCGGCGTGTTCTATTTCCTGGTGCTGCCGCTGTTCCGACGCTTGCTGCGCTTCTTTCCATCCGTGGTGGTGGGCACGATGCTCCTGCTGGTGGCGGTCAACCTCGTCAAGCTGTCCGGCAGTCTGATCGTGGGCCAGCCAGGCAGCGAAGGGTTCGCCGAGCCCCAGCAACTCCTGCTCGCCTTCGCCACTATTGGTTTTACCGTGCTGTGCTCGCGGTTGCTGAAAGGAACCCTGGGTCAACTTTCCATTCTTCTCGGTCTGGTGGGCGGGAGCCTACTGGCGGTGGCGCTGGGAGCGTTCGATACCACTCGCCTGACGCTGTTTCCGCTGGTCAGCCTACCTGCTGTGCTTCCCTTCGGCATGCCTCGCTTCGACCTGCTGGCGTCTCTGCCGCTGATGCTTTTCTGCTTGGTTTCCATGGTCGAGGCTACGGGGCAGACGGTCGCCATCAGCGAGGCCGTAGACAAGCCCTTGGATAAAGACCGCGATGTAGTGCGCACCATTCGCGGCGATGCCTTGGCCTCGCTATTGGGCGGCTGTATGGGCACCTCGCTGATCATCACCAGTGGCGAAAATATCGGCGTGATACGAGCAACCGGCGTTCGCTCCCGTTATGTCACGGCGGTCTCCGGGTTGCTGCTGTTGGGCTTCGCCCTGCTGGCTCCCTTGGCCCGCCTGATCGAGGGCGTGCCCGAAGCGGTCGTAGGCGGGACCAGCCTGGTGGTGTTCGCCATCGTCGGCACCATGGGCATCGACATGCTGCGCAAGGTGGATCTGCGCGACCACGGCAACATGTATGTCGTGTCCGTGGCCTTGGCAGTGGGACTGCTGCCCATCCTGGTTCCCGGCGTCTATAGCCACTTTTCTGCCGGGCTCGCCAGCCTGCTGGGAAATGGCGTTGCGATGGGTGCCCTTACCGCAGCGGTGATGAACTTCCTGTTCCACTGCGTGGGCCAACGTCCCGCTGTTCCTGCCGCCGAGCCCTCTCGGGCAAATCCCTAAGTCATCTCTAAGACCCGTTATGGACTCCATCATGAACAATCGTCCCAAAATCGAGCCCGACCAGTTGCTGGCTCCGAATCAGTTGCTAGCGCCTCAATGGCTGTTGCTTCCAGAAGGCCCTCGCAGAGGCCAGGCGGTGCTGGTGGCCGATGGCCGCTTCGTCGAAGTAGGTCCGCTGCCCTTGTTGCAGAGCCGGCATCCAGATCATCAGGTGCTGTATCTCGACAGCCAGCTGCTGATGCCGGGGTTTATCGATACCCATCACCACCTCAGCCAGAGTTTCGGCAAGGGTTTGGTATTCGGCGAGCCATCGGAAATCTTCCGGCGTATCTGGGTCCCGCTGGAGGGCAGCCTGAATGCAGATCTGCTTTACCTCACCGCCAAGCTCGCAGCGCTAGAGGCGCTACGCGGCGGATTCACCACCGTTTGCGATGCCGGAACCCGCGCCGAAGAAGGGCTGGATGCTATAGCCAAGGCCACCGGGGAAGCGGGAATTCGCTGTGTGCTAGCCAGAGTCTGTAATGACAAACGCGGCGTGCAGATATTGGACTCAGGGCCCATCCTGGCCCAGGCCGAACGCCATCTGGCGCAATGGGAAAGCGATCCGCTGATTACTCCATCTCTCGCCATTCCGATTCCCGAGATCGCGACTGACACTACTTTGGCCGCCGTGTATGGCCTGTGCGCCGAAGCCGGCAGAGTGTTCCAGACCCATGTCAACGAGCATCTGGTCGCTGTAGAGCGGTCGCTGGAGCACTGTGGCCTACGCCCGCTCGAGCAATTGCATCGAGCAGGTGCGCTGGGCCCCGCTGCTCTGCTGGCTCACGCCACACTGCTAACCCCGCATGAGTTGATTTTGTTACGCGACAGCGGTGCGGCGGTGAGCTACAACCCGGTCGCCAGCGCCTGGAAAGGCAATGCCGTGGCCCAGGCACTGCTAATGCACGAGCTGGGAATTCCGCTCGGCCTGGGCACGGACGGCACCCGCGGTGACGGCTTCCGCCTGCTGGACTACGCCGAAGCGGCCCAGCGCTTCGCTCATGGCATCGCCGTGGGGGACTCGGTCTGCGGCGGCGGATCGCTCTGGCTCGATATGGCCACGCAGAGTGGCGCCCAAGTCACTGGTTTGAACGACGTCACCGGACGCATCGCTCCAGGGCTCGCGGCGGACTTCTTATTAGTCGACCTGGACGTTCCCGAGCTGATCCCGTCCTGGGATCTGTCGTGGGAACTGGTACGCCTGGTCAACCGCGACCAGATTCAGGCGGTAGTGGTGCAAGGCCGTTTGCGTCTGTGGCAAGGCTGGCCCACCGATTGGGACGCCCGCGCGCTCATGCGCGAAGTGGATGCACTGGCCAGGGACGTGGTCGCGCAGGCCCCTATCCATAAAGTGAACCCCAGCCCGCTGGTTCGCTGACGCTTACATCTTCTAAAAAGTACCGGACTGCCATGCCCATCGAATCTATTTACATCATTGCTTTTGCCGTCGCCGCAGGCGCCCTCATTCAGGGGACCACGGGCATGGGCTTCGCCCTCGTCGTGGCTCCCGTCATGGGGCTACTGGAACCGAAGCTGCTGCCCATCTGCCTGTTGGTATTGATGCTGCCGCTGAACGCCATCATTGCTTGGCGGGAGCGAGACGCCATCGATCTTCGAGGTACTTCCTGGATCACACTGGGGCGGATCTTCGGGACATTCGGTGGCGTCTGGGTGTTGTTCTGGCTGCCGCTATCACAGCTCAACATACTCATCGGCGTGTCCACGATTGCCGCCTGCCTGGCGACCTGGCTGGCGCCTACGTTCGTACCGGGCCGTAGCGCGTTCGTCTCCACAGGCCTCATCACCGGCATCACCGAAACCGCGACCGGAATCGGCGGCCCGCCTCTGGCTCTGGTTTACCAACATTCGCCCGTAGCCACGCTGCGCGGCTCGGTAGCGCTGTGCTTTCTGATTGGCGAGATTGTTTCGTTGGTAGTCCTGGCCGCCGGAGGCCATCTGCATGCGGAACAGTTGTCGCCGCTGTTGGGGCTGTGTGCACCGCTGGCGGTGGGCCTGCTAGCCAGCCACTGGGCTCGAAACATTCTTGATGAACAACGCCTGCGCCGCTTCGTCCTGCTGTTCGCCTTCGTCTCGGGAGCATTGCTTCTCGTGCAATGACTTCGACTCACCGCCTCATTCCATAACAAGCCCAATAAAGGAATCCACCATGTCTCGTCCAAGTTCCCTAATACGCGGGGTGGCCCTGCTGTGCGCCGCTGCCGGGCACGCCAGCGCCGCGACCGCTCTGAGCGACGACGCGCACGTCTCGCTGCTGACGCGTAATTTCTACTTCGATCGCGATTATCACGACTCAGGTGCGCAGCAGAGCCAACGCCAAGAATGGGCCCAAGGCTTCATCTTCAAAGCCTCGACTGGTTATTCACCGGGCACGCTGGCGGTAGGTCTGGATGTGCTCGGTCTGCTGGGCGTCAAACTCGATAGCAGCCCCGACCGCACGGGTAGCGAACTGCTTCCCTATGACCATGACGATGGCCGCGCACCGGATACCTTTGGCCGTCTCGGCGTGACTCTCAAGCTGCGCCTGTCGCAAACCGAGCTGCACATCGGCGAGCTGCTGCCGAGCCTGCCGATCCTTCGCTATAACGACGGCCGCCTTCTACCGCAGACATTCCAGGGCGGCATGCTCACCTCACGGGAATGGGATGGTTTGACCCTGCATGCGGGACAGATCCGATCCTTCAGCCCGCGCAGCGCCGCAGATAGCGAGGATCTTTACGTCTCTGTGGGCGGTCGCACCATGGTTGATGCTCGCTCTGACCGCTTCAACTATCTGGGAGCTGAATACGCCCTCGACGACGATACCCAAATCGGAGCCTGGACCGCTCACCTGGAAGATGTGTACCGCCAGGATTATTACAGCCTCAAACACGCCGAGCGCATCGGTGACTGGTTGCTAGGAGGCACGCTGGGACTGTTTAACGGACGCGAGGATGGCAGCGCGCTTGCGGGCCGCTTGGATAACCAGGCAGCTTCGCTGCTGGTATCCGCCAACCGGGGCGGTCATACCTTCTATCTCGGCTTGCAGCGCATGTACGGCGATGACGGCTGGATCACCATCGATCGCTCTTTGGGCAGCACTTTGGCTAACGACATGTTCGCCAATACCTTCGTCTTCGCCGGGGAACGTTCCTGGCAACTGCGCTACGACTACGACTTCGCGGCTCTTGGCATACCGGGCCTGACGACCCTGGTCCGCTATGGCCATGGCGACCACATCGAGGCGCCCGGGGTACGCAATGGACGGGAATGGGAACGCGATTTCGATATCGCCTACACCATTCAGAGCGGCACGTTCAAAAGCCTCAACCTGCGTTGGCGCAACGCCAGCGTGCGGCGTGATTTCGGCGACACCGATTTCGACGAGAACCGGCTGATTGTCAGCTATCCCTTCGATCTGTACTGATTTGCAGCCTGAAACAGGCGTGAGGTGTAAACCCATTCAGGACGGGGCGTCGAGCATAAAAAAAGCCGGGCGTGTGCCCGGCTTCTTCGGTTCCCTTCGATCAACCGCCCAGATAGGCGTCGCGGACTTTGGGGTTGCTCAGCAGTTCTGCACCGCTGCCCTGCATGACGATATGACCGTTCTCCAGCACGTACGCGCGATCAGCCAGCTTGAGCGCCTGATTGGCGTTCTGCTCAACCAAGAAGATGGTCACGCCATCCTCACGCAGCTGTTCGATGATCTCGAAGATTTGCTGAATGATGATCGGCGCCAGCCCCAGCGACGGTTCGTCGAGCAGCAACAGCTTGGGCTTGCTCATCAATGCCCGGGCGATGGCGAGCATTTGCTGTTCACCACCGGACATGGTGCCGCCACGCTGCTGGAAGCGTTCCTTCAGACGGGGGAACAACAGCAGCACCTTGTCGAGTTGCTCCTGAAAGTCCGCCTTGTTGGTATAAAAGCCGCCCATGGCGAGGTTCTCTTCCACGGTCAGGCGAGCAAAAATGCGTCGCCCCTCCGGCACCACGGCGATGTCCTTGCGCATGATGTCGCAGGTCTGTTGGCCGACCAGTTCGTCACCTTCGAAGCGGATGCTGCCTGTAGACGCCTGCGGCGCACCGCAAAGCGTCATCAGCAGAGTCGACTTGCCGGCGCCGTTGGCGCCGATCAAAGTGACGATTTCACCCTTGCGGACCTCGACGTCGACGTTATGCAGTGCCTGGATCTTGCCGTAGAAGGTCGAGACGTTTTCGAAATACAGCATGGTTACGCCTCCCCCAGATAAGCTTTGATCACGTCCGGATTGTCGCGAATCTGCTCCGGCGTGCCGTCTGCCAGTGGACAGCCCTGGTTGATCACCACGATGTGGTCGGAAATGCTCATGACCAGTTTCATATCGTGCTCGATGAGCAGTACCGTCACATTGTGCGTGTCGCGCAACATGCCGATCAGCGCCTTGAGGTCCTCGGTTTCCTTTGGGTTAAGGCCAGCGGCTGGTTCGTCGAGCATGAGGATGCGCGGGCGCGTCATCATGCAGCGGGCGATCTCCAGGCGGCGTTGCTGGCCGTAGGCGAGCGTGCCAGCCGGGCGGTTGGCCACATCGGTAAGGTTGACCTGTTCGAGCCAGTGCGCGGCAAAATCCATCGCCTCGCGCTCGCTCTGGCGAAACGCCTTGGTCTTCAGCAGCCCAGACAAGAAGTTGGTGTTGAGATGCCGATGCTGTGCCACCAACAGGTTCTCAACGGCTGTCATGTCCTTGAACAGACGAACGTTCTGGAAAGTGCGGACCACGCCCTTGCGGGCGATCTTGTGGCCCGGCAGGCCCTGGATCGCTTCGCCATCGAGCAGTATCTCGCCCGAGGTCGGCTGGTAGAAACCGGTCAAGCAGTTGAATACGGTGGTTTTGCCGGCACCATTGGGGCCGATCATTGAAACCACTTGTTTGTCCTGTACGCTCAGGCCCACCCCGTTGACGGCCAAGAGACCGCCGAAACGCATGGTCAAGCCGCGTACTTCAAGAATCGGGCGGCTCATCGTTTCAGCTCCAGGTGGGGACGTTGCATAGGCAGCAAGCCCTGCGGACGCCAGATCATCATCAGCACCATCATGGCGCCGAACATCAGCATGCGGTACTCGCTGAACTCACGCATCAGCTCGGGCAGCAGGATCATCACAATGGCTGCGAGAATTATCCCCAGCTGTGAGCCCATGCCGCCCAGCACCACAATGGCGAGGATGATCGCCGATTCGATGAAGGTGAACGATTCCGGTGATACCAGGCCCTGGCGCGCGGCGAAGAAGCTGCCGGCGAAACCGGCAAAGCTCGCACCCAAAGTGAAGGCCGAGAGCTTGATCACGGTCGGGTTCATGCCCAGCGCACGGCAGGCGATCTCATCCTCACGCAACGCTTCCCAGGCGCGGCCGATCGGCATGCGCAGCAGGCGGTTGATCACGAACAGGGTCAACAACACCAGCAGCAGGGCAATCAGGTAGAGGTAGATCACCTTGTTGATGGAGGCGTAATCCAGGCCGAAGAACTCATGGAAGGTCTGCATGCCTTCTGCGGCGCGGCGGTCGAACGACAGGCCGAACAAGGTCGGCTTTTCGATGCCGCTGATACCGTTGGGGCCTCCGGTCAGATCGGTCATGTTGCGCAGCAGCAGACGGATGATTTCACCGAATCCCAGGGTCACGATTGCCAGATAGTCGCCGCGCAATCTCAGTACCGGGAAACCCAGCAGGAAGCCGAACAGTGCGGCCATCGCGCCGGCGATGGGCAGGGCGGTCCAGAACCCGAAGCCGTAGTAATGCGACAGCAGGGCGTAGGTATAGGCGCCGACCGCGTAAAAGCCGACGTAGCCGAGATCGAGCAGGCCAGCCAGGCCCACGACGATGTTCAAGCCGAGGCCGAGCATCACGTAGATCAGGATCAGCGTGGCGATGTCCACAGCGCCGCGCGAGCCAAAGAACGGCCAGGCGAGCGCCACCAGGATCAGCCCGATGATGATGTAGCGCTGGGTCGACGGTAGCGTCAGGAAATTTCCGGCTCCGGCAGGAATCGTCGGCAGGTTGGGGCTGGCTGCCCAGCCTGCTGCCAGATGGTGGCGGAACAGTTGCCAGAAGAACATTGCCACGGCGCAGGCGGCGATGATCCAGAAGGTGTTGGCGTCGCTGCCATGAACTTCGAGGCGGATGCCGACGGTGGTGAGTTTCAGGCCGAATATCGGTACCGCCACGGCGAATACCAGCAGCGCGCTGAAAAAGGCGGTGCGCAGATTGCGAGTCATACCTTTTCCACCTCCGGGCGGCCGAGAATACCGGTCGGGCGGAACAGCAGAACGAGCACCAGCAGGCTGAAGGCCACCACGTCCTTGTACTGATCGCCGAAGATGTCGGCACCGAAGGCTTCGGCAACGCCGAGTACCAGGCCGCCGAGCATTGCGCCAGGGATACTGCCGATGCCGCCAAGTACCGCGGCGGTGAAGGCCTTGATTCCGGCCAGGAAACCGATATGCGGATTGATGACTCCGTACTGCATGCTGATCAGTACGGCTGCAATCGCCGCCAGCGCAGCGCCAATGACAAAGGTCAGAGCGATGATGCTATTGGTGTTGATGCCCAGCAGGTTGGCCATCTTGAGGTCTTCGGCGCAGGCGCGGCAGGCACGGCCCAGGCGAGAACGGGAGATGAACATCGTGAGGCCCAGCATGGCGAGGATGGTGACTACGAAGATCAGCACCTGCATGTAGGAAATCACCACGCCGTTCATGGCACTTTCACCGAAGATGAAATTGCCCGGCATCAGGTTGGGAATGGCCTTGTCCTTCGAGTCCTGAGACAGCAATACGACGTTCTGAAGGAAGATCGACATGCCGATCGCGGAGATCAGCGGGATCAGCCGGTTGCTCCCGCGTAACGGCCGATAGGCGACCCGCTCGATGCTGTACCCATAGGCGCTCGTGACGATCATGGCTGCGGCAAACGCACCGATCATCAGAATGGGTAGAGAGTCGAGCCCCATCATCGTAAGCCCGACGATGGCGATGAAGGTGACATAGGAGCCGATCATGTACACCTCGCCATGGGCGAAGTTGATCATGCCGATGATGCCGTAGACCATCGTGTAACCGATGGCTATCAAGGCGTAGGTGCTGCCAACGGTCAGGCCGTTGATCAACTGTTGGAAGTAGTGGTAAAGCTCAGGCATTACGGTCTCCTGAACACCCTGCATCCGTGCTAGCAGGCCGCTGAAAAACTATCTGCGTTGGCAATACGTCGTTAAAAACAGCCTCAGAATGCTCATTTAGAAAACCTAAACTGCGCTTCTTCGGCTGTTTTTGCCTCGTCTTGCCTGCCTCGCTTACGTTTTTCATACGTTCTGCTCGGCCGCCAATGCGGGCCTGCTTCGAAAACGCTGCATGGAGAATGCAGCGCCAAGGGCTCGGTGCGGATCGCGCACTTACCTGTTCGAGGCGGGCCAGTTCTGCAGGCCACTCGCTTGGTTGAAGGTGTTGCTGGGGTGGCCCATTGCTTGTGGCCGGGTTAGCCCCGATCAGCTAAAACAAAGCCCACAGCGGATGCCGTGGGCTTCGGTTGGGTGGTTATCGGCTCACTTGGCTTCGGTCTTGGTGCCGTCCTGGTGCCATTCGTAAACCACGAAGTTGAAGTCTTTCAAATCACCTTTCTCGTCGAACGAGAGGTTACCGGTCGGCGTGTCGAACGTATTGCTGCGTAGCGCTTCGGCCACCTTGTCGGTGTCGGTGCTGCCAGCCTTCTCGATACCTTCGGCAATGACCTGTACGGCTGCATAGGCCGGGAACACGAACGGGCCGCTCGGGTCCTGCTTCTTGGCCTTGAACGCCTCGACCAGCTTCTGGTTGCGCGGGTCCTGATCGAAGGACTGCGGCAGGGTGACATACAGGCCCTCGGAAGCCGGACCGGCGATTGCCGAGATTTCCTTGTTGCCAACGCCTTCCGGACCCATGAAGCGCACGTTCAGGCCGCGCTCTTTGGCTTGGCGCAACAGCAGGCCCAGTTCCGGGTGGTAGCCGCCGTAATAGACGAAGTCGACGCCTTCCTGCTTGAGCTTGGAAATCATCGAAGAGAAATCCTTGTCGCCAGCGTTAATGCCTTCGAATAGACCGACCTTGACGCCTTTCTCCTCCAGGGTTTCTTTAACTGCGGTGGCGATGCCTTCACCGTACTGCTGCTTGTCGTGGATGACGGCAACGTTCTTAGGCTTGATGTGATCGGCGATGAAGTTGCCGGCGGTCGGGCCCTGCAGGCTGTCCAGACCGATGGTACGGAAGATCAGCTCGTAACCGCGCGACGTGATGTCCGGGCTGGTCGAAGCCGCGGTAATCATCAGAATGCCTTCGTCTTCGTAAATGTCCGAAGCCGGTTGGGTCGAGCTGGAGCACAGGTGGCCTACCACGAAGCTGATTTCATCGTTGACGATCTTGTTGGCAACCGCCACGGCCTGCTTCGGATCGCAGGCATCGTCATAAACCACGCCTTCGAGCTGTTGTCCGTTGACGCCCCCTTCTTTGTTGATCTGCTCGATGGCCATCTGGGCACCGATGAATTGCATTTCCCCGTACTGCGCAACAGCCCCTGTTACCGGGCCGGCCAAGCCGATCTTGATAGTGTCGGCGGCAAGCGTATAGCTCGCTGCGCCTGTCAACGCGATAGCCATGAAAAGTTTAGAAAGACGCTGCGTGGTCTTCATATGCGCTCCACTTGCATTCATTATTGTTTGGATCCTGCGGGCTGCAGTGTCGTTAAGAGGCAAACATCCCCAAACGGTACGGCAACTGTACCGGCACAGTGTAGAAGCGTCAGCACCTGTTTGCACAGTCAGGATTCCATCCATTTTTATGAGGCTCGCTCGGACGCTATCATTGCGCCCTTTCGTTAACGAGTAAGTCCCATGAGCGAAGATCCAAGCACTCTCTATGCCAAGCTATTGGGCGAAACCGCGTCGATTACCTGGCAAGAGCTGCAACCGTTCTTCGCCAGAGGAGCGTTGTTGTGGGTCGCCAGCGACTTCGATTTGATCGAAGCGGCGCAGGCCGTCGCGCAGGACGATCGAGAAAAGGTAGCGGGTTGGCTGGCAGAAGGCCGTATGGGCAAGCTTGAGCCCGAGCAGGCGCAAGATTGGCTGGCGCGCGATCCGTCTCTCTGGGCTGTCGTGGTTGCGCCGTGGGTGCTGGTTCAGGAACGGGCAGCGAAGCCCAGCTTGCACTGACTCAGGTCAGCCACGCACCCAGCGCTGACGTGCCCAGCTACTCAGGGCGTCGACGGCCAGCACCATCAGCAGCATGGCGAGGATCACCGTCGAGGCCTGGGCTTCCTGGAACAGGCTGAGGCTCATATAGAGCATCTGCCCCAGGCCACCGGCACCGACGAAACCGAGCACACTGGCCATGCGGATATTGTTTTCCCAGCGATACAGCGTGTAAGCCAGCAACTGTGGCCAAAGCATCGGCAGGGTGCCGTAGCAGAACGCGCAGATACGCCCGCTACCGGATAACCGCAGCGCTTCGCTGGGTGCACTCGGCGTGTTTTCCAGTGCTTCGGCGAACAGCCGCCCGAGCACGCCGGCGGTGTGCAATGCCAGCGCCAGCGTGCCGGCATTCGGACCCAGGCCGGCAGCCAGCACCATCAGCGCGGCCCACACCAGCTCCGGGACCGCCCGCAACCCGTTCAACAGCAAACGCGAGCCGCCTTTGGCCAACAGGCCGAAACGACCGCCCGCCGGTAGTGCCAGCAGCAGGCCGAGCAGCGCCGCCAGCAGCGTGCCGATGGCCGACATCGCCAGGGTTTCCAGCGCACCGTAAGCGATAGCGCGAAGATGATTGGGCGAGAGGTCCGGGTTGAGAAAGCCCGACGCATACGCGGCCATCTGGCCGATTCCGTCGGCGCTGAACAGGGCGCTCACTTCGAGTTGCAAGAAGGCGAATGCGCCTATCACTACCGTCAGAAGCAGTAACGGCACGACATAGCGCGACAGGACCTTCACACGTATCTCCGGCGCAGCGACTGGCTGAGCAGATCCGCCATCAGCACCAGCAACAGGAAGGTGAGCAGCATGCTCGCCACTTCACCACCGGCGAACATGCGCATCGACAGATCCATCTGCTGGCCCAGCCCGCCAGCTCCGACAAAGCCCATTACCACCGAAGCGCGAACAGCGCATTCCCAGCGGTAAACGGTGTAGGACAGCATTTCGCCCGTCGCCTGTGGCAGCACGCCATAGGCGAAGGCCTGCAGGCGCGAGCCGCCCGCGCCGAGTATTGCGCGGGTCGGCAGCGGGTCGACCGATTCGAAGATTTCCGCATACACCTTGCCGAGCATGCCGGCATAAGTGATGGCGATCGCCAGCACGCCGGCGGTCGGCCCGAGCCCCACCGCACGGACGAACAGCAGCGCCCAGACTATTTCGGGCACGCTGCGCAGCACGATCAAGAGGCCCCGCACCGGCCAGCGCAGCGCCTGCGCCCACCAATGCGGATGGCCGCCACGGCTGAGTGCGGAAATCGATAAAGCGCGAGTCGCCAGCAAGGCGCAGGGTAGGGCGACGGACAAAGCCAACGCCATGCCTGCGGTGGCAATGGCGAGCGTCTCCAGCGTCGCGCGCCATAGCAGCAGGAGAAAGTCTTCACCGTGCGCCGGTGGCCAGAATCCGGACAGGAACGCGCTCATGGTATCGGCGTTGCTGCCGTCGAATAGCACGCCGAGATCCAGCTCGCTTAACGACAGTCCCGGCCAAAGCAGCGCCAGAGCCAGCAGCGTCAGCAACAGGCGCGAGCGGGCGGCAGGATCGCGCTGAGCAAAGGCGGGGTTCAGCATCGCGGAATATGTAGGGTCTGACTAAGCGCCGGCCGAGCAGCCGCATCGTTGGTCAGTTGTTCGTTAGCGTACAGCGCTTCGAGTTCGACCGGCGTCACCTCGGCCGAGGCCTTGTCGAACAGGATGCCCCCGTCGCGCACGCCGATCACCCGTGGGAAGTGCTCCAGCGCCAGGTCCACCGCGTGCAGGCTGGCCAGCAGGGTGGCCTGGTGGTGCATGGCTTCTCGGTTGAGTACGCTCAGCGAATAGGCGGCGAGTACCGGATCCATCGCCGATACCGGTTCATCGGCGAGGATCAGCTCCGGTCGCTGATACAGCACGCGAGCGATGCCGACCCGCTGCAGCTGGCCACCGGAGAGTTGATCGCAGCGCTCGTAGAGCTTGTCGGCCAGGTCCAGTCTGCCCAGCGCCTCAGCAGCACCTAGCTTGTCCAACGGATAGATCAGACTAAGCAGGCTGCGCTTCAGCGACCACTGCCCCAGACGCCCAGCTAGCACTGATGTGATCACCCGCTGGCGTGGCGGCAATGGCGGTGCCTGGTGAATCAGGCCGATCCGGGTCCGAAGTTTCTGGCGTGCCGCTGCCGACAGCGACCAGGGTTCGTAGCCGAGCAGACTCAGGCAGCCGGTGTTCGGCTGCAGATGCGTGGCCAGCAGGCGCAGCAGCGTGGTCTTGCCCGCACCGGACGGACCAATGATGGCGACCCGCTCTCCCGTGGCAATCTGCAGATCGATACTGCGCAGCGCGACGTGGCCGTTGGCGTGGGTATGGCCCACCCCGCTCAGGCTCAAGGTGCGCTCAGCCTCGGCCGCCCGAGAATCGAGCGACCCCGAACGTGATATCGAGAGGCTCATTTATGTGCACTCGATCAGTGCTGTCCGGGTTGCGGCGCCAGATTTGGGCAGTGATGTACTGGTCACTTCAACAGGCCAGCGGCGCGCGCAGCTTCCTCGATGCCTTCGTAGTTTTCCGGGCGGGTTTCGATGAAGCGGCTCGCCGCTTGCAGGTCGAGAATTTTCTTGTGCTTGGGATTGTTCGGGTCGAGGGCGAGGAATGCCGTCTTGATCTTTTCGATAAGTGCCGGGTCAAGGTTGCCGCGCACGGTCCAGTTGTAGTCGTAGTAAGGCGGTGTGGTCGAGATTACCCGCACCTTGTTCGTATCGACTTTGCCCGCGGCGACCAGTTTGTCCCAGACCGAGGCGTTGAGTACGCCGGCGTCGGCCTTTCCGGCTTCGACCCAGGCAGCGGTGGCGTCATGCGCGCCGGAGTAGGCGATGCGCTTGAAGAACTGCTCCGGATCGATACCGTCTCTGATCAGGAAGTAGCGCGGCATCAGGCTGCCCGAAGTCGATGACACCGAGCCGAAGGCAAAGGTCTTGCCCTTGAGGTCCTGCAGCGTCTTGATCTCGGGATCGGCCGTGATGAATTTGCTGGTGAATTTCTCGTCTTGCTCGCGCTGCACTAATGGGATCGCATCGCCGGTCTTCAAACGAGTCTGGACGAAAGTGAAGCCTCCCAGCCAAGCCAGATCGAGGCGGTCCGAGGCGAGAGATTCGACCACGGCAGCGTAATCGGAAACCGGCGTGAACTTCACCGGCATGCCCAGTTCTTTCTCGAGGTATTTACCCAGCGGCTCGAACTTGCGGATCAGTTCGGTCGGGGCTTCATCGGGGATAGCCGAGACGCGAAGGGTCTCGGCAGCGTGAGAAGTGGCAATACAGAAGAGAGTGGCAAGGCCGGTAACGGCTGCCAAAGTGCGTTTCAACATTGTGGTTCTCCGGTTAAATAGCGGAAAGCGCGCGGATTATAGAGGTAGAAAGGGGCGCCTGGGCAAATTGCTTCGCGTTGGCTAGTCATCGTCAATGGGACGTAATGAGAACGGGCGGTTTGGTGTTGGTGGTCGAAAGAAACAACGTAATCTGACTGTCACAAAAATCTTTTTGTGATTCAGTTCTCGGTTGCATAGAATCGCCGCCTTTCATGGATGATGGCCGATTGCTATGGAACAACAGCCAGACAAACGGACGCTTCACGCCCTTCGCAAGCACATCGATGAGTTGCTCGCTGCAGGCGCGATGATCACAGCGCGCGACCCGGTGACGATACTTGCTGACGGAAAAAACTTAATGGTCGAGCACGGCATGTTAGTCGGCTATTCCAGTTTCCTGGATCTGGTCGAGCCGATTGTCGACCACGAGTGGCCAGACGCTTTGCGTCAGATGGCAATCGACTTATGCCTTCAACAATTGGATCAGGCTATCAATGCCCTGGAGAACAACCCCGTCTCCAGCGAGCTGAGTCATGCGGCGAACGACAGCTGAATTGTTAGCGCAAAAGAATCCCGAACCAGGAAACGCAGCTGGCAGGACTTGATCAGATGAGCATGGGTGCACGCCGCACCCGTGTCGTTTGAAGGGGCTCTCCATGCTTGATCCAACCACGCGCCAGGGCTTCATCCCGCCCTACATCCTTAGCCGCATCATCGACAACGGCTCGCAGCGGCAGCGCGAGCGAGCGCTGGGGACTCTGAGCCACGTACGCAATCTACTGCCCAATCCGGGCCCGCCGAATCGCCAGCCGATGGCAAGCGTGCTGCCGGAGCGCGGTCAGCCGGGCGAGCCGCGGCGCAGTATTCACGACGCCCAGCAGCAGATGGTTCTGCCCGGCGTACTGGCGCGGATCGAGGGCCAGCCGCCAGTCGCCGATGCGGCAGTTGACGAGGCCTACGATGCGCTCGGCACGACCCATGAGTTTTTCTGGAAGGTGTTTGGTCGGGACTCGATCGATAACCGCGGTTTCCCGCTGGTCGGCACGGTTCACTATGGAGTGGATTACGAGAACGCTTTCTGGAATGGCGCACAGATGGTGTTCGGCGATGGCGACGGGGAAATCTTCAATCGCTTCACCCTGTCGCTGGACGTCGTGGCCCACGAACTGGCGCACGGCGTTACCGAAAGCGAGGCTGGGCTGGTTTATTTCAATCAGTCCGGTGCGCTGAACGAGTCAATGTCGGATGTGTTCGGCGTGCTGGTCCGACAATTCAGCCTCGGGCAGACGGCAGATCTGGCCGACTGGCTGATTGGCGCCGAGCTGTTGACCGACAAGGTTCAGGGCGACGCACTGCGCTCGATGGCCAATCCCGGCAGCGCATACGATGACCCGCTACTGGGCAAGGACCCGCAGCCTGGACATATGCGTGACTTCATCGATACCCGCGACGACAACGGTGGTGTGCACTTGAATTCAGGCATCCCCAATCGCGCCTTCTATCTGGTCGCCGCCGCCATGGGTGGCTATGCATGGGAAAAGGCCGGGCGCATCTGGTATGACACCTTGTGTGACCGTCGTCTGGCCAACGATGCTGACTTCGCCGCGTTCGCCCGGCTCACCATTGAGAACGCCGTCACTCGTTTTGCCGCGGGCAGCGGCGAGGTTCAGGCCGTCGAACAGGCCTGGGCGGACGTAGGCGTGATTCAGAACTGAGGAGGCTCCATGAAACAGCTACCGGCGTTGGGCAACGACACGACCTTGCGACTTTCGCGGCAGGGCGGCTTTGCGACATTGCAGGCGCTCAGCCGTCCGCGCCAAATCGATTTTTCCAACTGCAACGAGCAGCAACGCGGGCAGATCTGTTCCGTGCTGGAAGGTTGTCTGCCATTGGCAGCCAGCAATAGCGGGCAGGGTGATCGGCGCTATTACCAGATCGAGCTGCGCTATAGGCAAAACGAGCGTGACGACGAAATGGTCCTGCAAGTGCCGGAAGAGCAGGCGCCTGGTGAGCTGGTGCGACTGTGGGACAAGGGCGAGGTAACGTGAGCGGGGCATCCACCTTGTAATGGAGCGATACGGTGGGAAGCGAATTCGTTTCGCAATGCCTTGCGTTGCTTGGCTCGCAGACGACCTGTACTACGAGTCCAAGCAGTACTCCATTTAGGTCGGTTGTCATCTGTCACGACAGGCTGCAAAGACCCAAAGCAGCCGGTCACGACAGGCAGAAAACGGCCGATTCTGTTGAAAAGTAGCTGCCTCCCCACGCTGTTGGCAAAATTGCTCTGTCAGCGAGCGTGGGGGCGAACAGCATGATGGGACAGTTACCGGGAGGACAGCAGCGCCTGTTCTACTCGTTCAATCTGGAAGATCACGTCCCGGCCCAACATCTCCTGCGTAGCATCGACCAGTGCCTGGATCTCAGTGACCTGCGCGCCTATCTGGCGGATTTCTATAGCCCCATCGGGCGCCCCTCGATAGATCCGGAATTGATGGTGCGCATGCTGGTCGTCGGTTACTGCTACGGCATCCGCTCCGAGCGGCGACTGTGCGAAGAGGTACACCTGAACCTGGCCTATCGCTGGTTTTGCCGGCTGGGTCTGGAAGACGAAGTCCCCAATCACTCGACCTTCTCGAAGAATCGCCACGGCCGCTTCCGTGACAGCGATTTGTTCCGCTGGTTGTTCAATGAGGTGCTGCGGCGCTGCATGGCGGCCGGCCTGGTCAAGGGTGAAGGTTTTGCCGTCGACGCCAGCATCATCAAGGCGGATGCCAGCAGGCAACGTGGGATGGCTGGTGATGAAGTCGATTGGAACGATCCAAAGCTCAGCAGCCGCGCAGTGCGCGAGTACCTTGAAGCCCTTGATGAAGAGGCGCTGGCTGAAGCTCTTCCCAAGAAGGTTTCGCTCACCGATCCTCAGTCCCGTTGGACAGCAGCGCCCGGCGGCCCGGCGTTCTTTGCCTACTCCACAAACTACCTGATCGACACTGAGCACGGCGTGATCATGGATGTGGAGGCGACCCCGGCACACCGTACCGCCGAAGTCGATTCGACCAAGACGATGGTCGAGCGTGTCGAAGCGCAGTTCGATCTCACGCCGGAACGCCTCATCGGCGATACCGCCTATGGCACTGCCCCGATGCTGGCCTGGATGGTCGAAGAAAAGAACATCGAGCCGCATGTGCCGGTGTGGGACAAGACCGAGCGCAAGGATGACAGCCTCTCCAGTAACGACTTCCACTGGAATCAGGAGGCCAAAGAATACCGCTGTCCAACCGGCAAACCGCTACGCAGTGAATGGCGCGCCTTCACCCAGAAAAGATCGCGGGTGACCAAGGCCAACACCATCATCTACCGCTCCAGCCAAATCGACTGCGCCACTTGTCCACTAAAAGCGAAGTGCTGCCCCAACACGCCAAATCGGAAGATCGTCCGCAGCCTCCATGAGGCTGCCCGCGACGTGGCCCGACGCATCGCCAAAACACCGGAATACCTCGTCTCTCGCTGCGAACGAAAGAAGGTGGAAATGCTTTTCGCCCACCTCAAACGGATCATGAAACTCGACCGCTTGCGGCTCCGTGGCCTGACGGGTGCGGCTGACGAATTCACCTTGGCCGCGACCGTCCAAAACCTGCGACGCATGGCCAAGCTTTTGCCTCACGGGCCGCCGCTCACGGGATAGGTACGTCTGCGGCGAGCAGAAACCCTCGAATTAACCCTCAGACCTGAGCAAGGAAGCTCAGTGAAACGCCGAAAGGCAACTTGAAGTGGCTTCCAGCCACTTCGACAGCAGGTACACCTGACCGGCCGGCTGCCGCTGAACCTACTTTTTCAACAGAATCGGCCAAAAGCGGCCTTTCGGTATGTGAAAATGGACGCGTCTGACTGTGCCAAGCAGATACGCCTCTCGTTCAACTTGGGGGTAGCCATAGATGTCTTTCTTCGGAGCTGTGCATTTTGTACAAAACACACCCTAATAGTAGCCAGAGCCACTTTATGATTTTTTGTAGGTGGGCACGCTTTGCTGTCCAACCATTCTGAGTCGTAGCCTCAAATGCCGAAGTGGTTAGTGAAGCTGCGATAAGACTTTCTCAGTTCATCTTGATCATTGGGTGTTGGTGAAAATATTTCAAATAGGGGGGTGAAGGTTTTTTTATCTTTTCTTAGGTCACCTGTCCATATGCCTTTTGGTATTGAGCGAATGATAATGCGATCAAATATTTGGTCGTTAAATTCGAGGACTAAATTTTGGCAAATGTTAAAGACGTTGTTAACTGAATCAAGTGTCGGTGAAATAGGCTTTTCGAGATAAGTGGAGAATTTGTCGAGTCCGAGCTCAATTGCATTTTTCGATCCCAATAATCCTGATCGATGAGCTATGCAGTGTCGTAGGTGGCAAACCTTTTCGAACTCATCAAGTGCTGCATCTAAGGCTGGTATCTGCTGTGGATTAATAGCTAGTCCGAGGAAGTTATTAGTATTCTTTACAATTGTTTCTTTGCTTACAAAGGTGCAGTCCTCAAGCAGGGCTTCTGGGAGCAGGTGTGAGAGATGGAAGAGAACTGCCCCATAAGAAACTTTATTTTTATAGCTGTGTGCTCTTGAGTCATCATCTGAGATCAAGACTCGCCTAATGATTGAACGGAAATAGGACTCTACACCTGAAACAATACCGATTATTGATAAATTAGCTTTTGTCCTCCATTCGGAGGAGTCGTCTTCCCTGCCTAAAATTCTTGTGAGTAGTTCACGCTGACTAATAAACCGTTTGATGGGAGATGTGTCAGTTAGCTCGACCTCTCTAAAATAGATGGTGGAATCAAACTTAGATGATGTTCTATGGCCAGAGATCAGGCTCTTGTAGGGGGTCTGTTTGTTTTTCATACAAGAAACTCATTGATCCATTGGTTGATTCTTCTGTATATGTCCTCAGCTCTGGCTGCCTTGACCCTATGTGCTTTTTGTAATTCATTGGCTGGGTCTTGGCAGCGAATTACATCCTCAACAGTTTTAAAGCTTGTATATTTCTCAATAGCTTTCTTTTGAAAGTCCGTTAGTGGAAGTTCATTAAGCGGCTTCGCCATGCACTCTTTAAATGTTGAATGATCAACCAATGGCTTGCCGCATTCATGACAGAATTTTTGTTTTTCAGTCATGCGTTCAGTATGGCAGTAACTGCAAGGGGGAAGGTTAAGATTGAGCATGACTAATCTGTCTTTTGAAATTATTGAATCAAAAGACGGTCTTGATGGGTGTTTTGCAGATTTCTTGCTCAATATTTCTAGCAGCTCGGAAGTTTTGAATCCTCGGCTCTTTGTTAGGACTCTGCTTTCAAGCAAGAGCACGGTGTGAGGTATGAATCTCCTCAGTTTTCTTCCTGGGCCGTGTGATATGTCATCTGTTTCATAAATCAAACCAGCTTCAATTAGAAATCTAATCATTCGCTCCGCTTTGGGAGGTATTCCTGCAACGCCTACTGCAATGACCTTCTCGAAATCATTTTCGTCTCTTTCGATTCGTGCGTGATTGAACTCTTTCAGATTGGATACGATGTTGTTGAGAAATTCATTGCCAAGTTCAATGACACCTTTGTATTGCTTCAGCTTATCCCCAATGGATAAATATTCTGCGACTATATATTTTTTTCGGTCGGAAATTACTTTATTGAATTTCGACTGCGTGCTGGTTGAGTTTTGTTGTTGATATTCCCTGACCATCATGATGTATGCTCTTGGTATGCCAAAAGCAGCGTATTTAAATAGGGTCAAGATTTCCTGGGGAATGGTTATGTCGGATTCAAACCTGTTCTCTGTAAGAGAGGACATGAATTCGATGTATTTAGGATTCTCTACGCTAAGCCAGACATGGATCGGTTCCGCGTCGTGTCCTAAATGGAAACGTGGCCCATATTGAGTTGTGCCGGGATAGACGGACGCCTTTGGAGATATATGAGCTGTTTTCAGGCTTCTAAAAATCTCAAAGAATTCAACCATGTAATCGGGAGTTAAAGTGAGGGCTGCATCATCTAGGAGAAGAATTGCCCTTTTTCGCCCCTCGGTTTGAATTGCATCTTCTATATAGTTTTGAGTTTTCTCTACCGAAATAGTTTGTACTATCGGGTCATGTACGGAGCTATACTGCTGCTTTTCAACAGCCTCAATGAATTCTTGCAGTTTCTTAGGCTCTAGCTCGGTATGGTCTGGTTGGATTTTGTAGTTATCGAAGCAGTCTAAAAGTATTTTGCTGAGTACCCATGCATGGAACACTCCGACGGCATTTGATGTTTCGTTGAGATAAGTTTCTAGGCGAAGGTAATGGTTGAAAGATACGTATATTGGGAGTGGCTTGTTTTTGTCTTCTCGGCAGTTTATGTAAGCAAGCCTCATGTGGTGAGTCTTGCCTGTGCCGCGCGGGCCAATTAGTAATTTTGCACCGACTTGGAATAGCTTTTTTTGAATGTCTTCGAAATACTGCCCTTTAGCTGTTCTGTCCTTGATGTAGCTTGCGGGAAGATAGTCAGCTCTTTCTTCGAACTCGTGGGATTCCAGCTCTTTAAAATCTAGTTCTTCTTGAGTGCTTTTCATTTCCTGTTTCCTTTACAGGGCTAGCATTTCTTGGTATTTTATCAAAATGTTTTTGAGGGCGTTACTGTGTCATTGGAGCAATATTACACTGAAGAGCGCATTGGGGAAAGATTGATCTCAATGCTGCCTTCCATTTCTCCACAGCATTGCATTGAGCTAAGTGCTGGGGAGGGCGCCCTTTTGCTTCCTGTTATTCGCATTTGGCCTGATGTGAAGATTGCTACATGTGAGCTTGATCCGGAAAATATAAAGATACTTAAATCGAGGTTTCAGGGTAAGCATTATAATATAGACGTTTTATCTGAAGATTTTGATACTGTTTTTGAAGGTCGATTTTCGAGCTTTGATTTTGCTGTTAGTAATCCGCCTTTTTCATGGCGGACAATATCTGAGTATGATGTCGGTGTTCTTCGGCATTTTGATTTGTTGGACGTGTTTTCAGGGCGTCGTGTTCGAAGCGAAGTTTTATTTATTTTGCAATATATCAGGCTGATGGCTGAATCATCATATATGGCCTTCATTTTGCCTGAGTTAATGGTTTGCTCTTCGGTTCTGGAGAAATTTCGGTCTCGACTCCTAAAGTTATGTAGTGTGGTTTCGGTTTCGGAAGTAGAGGTTGGGGCTTTCAAAGGAACAGAGGCTAAAACCTATATTGTTGTCTTTAAAAAGGAAGTCGGTGCTCATGAATTTTCGTACACCGATGTGGCGGGAAAGGTTTCTGTTAGGATGCAGGAGGCGTTTTGCTCTGGTCTGCATGGGCGTCCTCGCCCTTTGTCACTAGAGGGTGATGATGGGTTCTCGGCTAAGCGAGGAAATCTTTCAGGAAAAGAATGTAGGTCTTTGGGTTTGCCGTATTATCATACGTCAGGATTCTTTAAATCTGCAGATGGGGTTATACCCATGCCGTTGGATTCTGCGGTAATTCTAGGTAAAAAACCTGTTATTGCATCTAAGGGCGATGTTCTTATTGGTCGCGTTGGAAGCCGAGTGGTGGGGCGTGCTGTTGTAAGTGATGGGGAGTATATCGTATCGGATTGTGTTTTCAGAGTCCGTTTTTCCAATGGGGTGGACTCGAATAACTTTTTAAAATATTGGATAGATAATTGTTATCCAGATGTTGTATCTCAAGCTAGGGGTACTTGTGCCAAGTATATTACTGCTCAGGATTTATGCACTTATATTAGGGGATTTATTGAGCTGGGTGGGCAGGCGTCTATCTTAGCTAGTCGTTAGCGCTTAGCTTGCTTTTTCATGTGAAGCGCTTCTCCGCATCGCTCTGCTGATGGCCGCTCTAAATTGTCGCTCACTACGATTATCAGGATATCGCTGGTCTCATTGGCGTTGCTTAGAGCGACCTGAAATTTTTGTACAAATCGTGCAGTTACTCGATAGCTGGAGTTCACTATTTGAACAGCCTAGGATTTCTAGACATTGAATAATTTCTGTTCAATTGTAACGTTTTACGAATCTCAGCAATGGATCGATAGGTGGACAAGTACGTCCGCTTTT
>NZ_JAMOHZ010000010.1 GCF_024448715.1 Stutzerimonas stutzeri | reverse complement strand
AACTATAATTAGACACCAAATGGTGCATAAAACGCCGAACGGGCTTGGTGTATAACATTCCTTGTCATTAGAACTCTCCTTGTCTAGGCTGGGCGCTTCCGGGCAACGATGAATTTATAAGGGAGTTATACACCATGGATGGAAAGCCGCGATTGTTGGATCAGGTGCGGGAGCAGATCAGGCTCAAACACTACTCGATCAGAACTGAACGTGTCTATTGCGAGTGGGTTAAACGCTACGTTCGATTTCACCAATATCGACATCCGGTCGAAATGGGCGCGCCGGAAGTGGAAGCCTTTCTTTCTGATCTTGCGGTTCGCCGTGATGTATCTGCTTCGACGCAGAATCAGGCGTTAGCCGCGTTGCTGTTTCTCTATAAGCAAGTCCTCAAGCAGGATCTACCTTGGCTAGGCGAGGTGGTGCGTGCAAAAAAGCCAGCTCGGTTACCGGTTGTGCTCTCGATGGAAGAGGTACATCAGATATTAGGACGGCTGAACGGCGAGGTCGGGCTTGTAGCTCGGCTTCTGTACGGCGGAGGTTTGCGTCTCATGGAGGGGGTTCGGCTGAGGGTCAAGGATGTCGATTTCGCTCGCAACGAAATCATCGTTCGGGACGGCAAAGGTCAGAAAGATCGCGTGACCGTCATGCCTGCAAGTCTGGTTGCGCCGCTTAAACAGCATATGGCCCGCGTGCAGTTTATCCATCGCCAAGAACTGGCCGAGAACAGGGGAGACGTATATCTACCCGACGCTTTGGCGCGTAAATATCCAAAGGCGCCATGGGAGTGGGCCTGGCAGTACGTGTTCCCTGCGACGGGTCTCTCTGTCGATCCGCGCAGCGGAGCTGTGCGTCGGCATCATCTTGACGAGAAGCGTGTGCAGCGGGCCTTCAAGCGTGCTTTGAAGGAAGTCGGAATAGCCAAGCTGGCGACCCCTCATACGTTGCGGCACAGCTTTGCGACTCATCTATTGGAAAGCGGGCAGGACATCCGCACCGTGCAGGAGCTGTTGGGGCACGCCGATGTAAAAACGACAATGATCTATACCCATGTGCTCAACCGTGGTGGTTTGGCGGTGCTGAGCCCTTTGGATCGGATGTGACTACGTGGGCGAAGGCGTAATGCCGTGCTGAAAGGTGTGCCATGACACGTTAACTATACGGCTATCGATTGGCAGGCAGGTGAGTTGCCTATCGACACAGGCTCGACTGAGCCTGAGCGATTCTGAATGTTGACCTGAGTAGGTGAGGGCGAAATCAACGCGCGCGATCTACGGCTTCTCGAGAGCGCGTCGCATTGTCTGCCGCAGCCGGTGCTTCTGGCTCGGCTGCAGCGGGATCGGTGTAAGGCTCGCTTGATGGCGCCGCGGTCGGTGTGCCGACGCTCTGGTTGGCGCCGCGGCAGGTCAGCTCGGCGAACGGCTCGTCAGGGGAATAGTCGCCGGGTACCCGCTCGACCCGTTGTGAGTTTGGCGTCACGGTGAATACGGGCGGGGCGGAGGTGTCTGCCCGTGCATCGGCGGGCACGCGGAACTCACAGGTTACCGTTTCGCCGGTCTTGTTCATGACCTTTACCGCCCGAATCCCCACCAGTTCGCCGCCGGCCTCGGTTGTTTCGGTCGGCACGCCCATGGCGCTGACCTCGATATCCAGGCCGTTCAGGTGCGTGATCACTTCGGGCTTCGGCGTTTGGGCGAATGCAGGCTGCGCGCAGAGCGCAATGCCGAGGGCGATGAGCAGTGACTTGGTCATGGAACCTCCTTGAGTCGATGCCTGCTTAGAAGGGTTCGATGGCTAAGGGTTCGGTTCTTTCCGCAGGGATTGATTACAAAAGATGGTCGCTAGTCCAGATGAGACAGCGAAAGGGCATTGGTCGCGCGCCTGGCAATGCCTATGGTTGCACCTGCATGGTTAGAGCGGAATCACCCCGAAGCCGCGAGCCATCAGGGCGGCCAGCAACGGGATCAGCAATAAGGCGAGCAGTTCGATGCGGATGATCAGCTTCACCCAGCGTGTCGTGGTCGGTCTGATCGCCGGAACCTGACCGGCCTTCAATGCAGGGCGCCACTTGAGGAAGGTGACGGTGGGGTAGATCGACAGCAGGGCCACGATCACGAACAGCCCAATCTTGGCGTGAAAGAAGCTGTTATTGATGTAGTAATCGAACCCCTTGCCGTAGCGCATGGCGCGCGCCGCACCTGTGACCAGCACCAGGCCGGCGACGATGCCGAAGGCAGTATCGGCGCGTAACAGGCTGCGTGCCCGCTTGAAGTCCAGCGGCTGGCTGAACAACTGATGTTCGAGGGTCAGCAGGGCGAAGAGCAGGAAGATCGCCACGAAGTGTAGGTAGGCGGCGACGGCGTAGGCCATGTTCAGTGTCCTTTCGATGGTACGGCCGCGAGTGCGGCATGAGTCGAGGTAAACCATTGTTGCTGGCGTTGCAGGCGTCGGGCGATGCTGCCCAGACAAATGCCACGCAGAAGCATGAAGGCGAGAAAGGCCAACCACAATCCATGATTGCCCATGCCCCGCAATAGCCAGCCCAATGGTAGCGAAATCGCAACGGCCAGGAGCATTGCGTTGCGCATTTCACGTGCACGGGTGGCGCCGATGAAAAGGCCATCGAGCAGGTAACTCCAGACGGCCACCAGCGGCAGCGCCGCCAGATACGGCAAATAGGTGATTGCCGTTTCGCGTACTACGGGGATGTCGGTTTGCAGGCCGATGAACAGCTTGCCGCCGAGCAGGAAGAACAAGCCGAAGGCGATGCTCGCCAGCAGTGACCAGCCGCCGGCGACGGTCAGGATACGACGCAGCTCGGTACGGCTCTGCGCACCGATGGCGTGGCCAGTGAGCGCTTCTACTGCATGAGCCAGCCCGTCGAGCGCATGGGCGGTGAGCATCAAGCCGTTGAGCAGCAGCGCGTTGGCAGCAACCGTGGCATCGCCCAGTCGCGTGCCCTGTACGGTGACCAGAAAGAACACCAGCTGCAGGGCCAGCGAGCGGACAAAAATATCGCGATTCACTGACATCAGTGGTTTCCAGCTCACCCAGCGGCGCATCGCCTTGCTGTCCAGACGACCTCGGTAGCGCAACAGGGCGCCGCGGGTCAGGGCCAGGCCGACCAGCACACCGCTCCATTCGGCGATTACCGATGCGCGCGCGGCACCGGCCACGCCCCAGTCCAGACCGATGACGAACCAGAGGTCGAGCGCGACGTTGATCAGGTTGGTGGTGAGCAGGATCGCCAGTGGCGCGCGAGCGTTCTGGGTGCCGAGAAACCAGCCGATCAGCGCCAGACTCGCCAGTGCCGCGGGCAGGCCGAACAGGCGAGTAAGGAAGTAGGCCTGCGTCAGGCTGTCGAGCTCGGCGGACGGCTGCATCAGCTGCAGCGCGTACTCTTTGAGCGGCAGCGCGACCAGGCTCAGCAACAAGGCGAAACCGAGTGCGAGCAACAGGCCTTGCAGCAACACCTGTCGCAGCGCACCGCCATCCTCACGCCCCGCCGCCTGGGCAGCGAAGCCGGTGGTGCCCATGCGCAGGAAGCCCATGACCCAGACTAGCAGCGTATAAAGGCTACCGCCCACCGCAACCGAAGCCAGCTGATGTGCATGCGGCAAATGGCCAATCACGGCGCTGTCGACCAGAGCCACCAGCGGCACGGAAAGATTGGACAGAATCATCGGTGCAGCCAACGCCCAGACCCGTTTATGGGTGGGCGCGTGCTGCCAGGCGGTCAACAGCCGTGACATGAAGAGGCTCCAAAACAGCCGGAAATCATACGTTGGCGCGACGAAAGCGACCAGCGAGAGGGCTGCAAAGGGCGAAACGGCCGAGGAAAAGGGAAGGGGCGGACGAACGATCAAGTCATCAAGGCATTACAAACAAAACATCTGATTGTCCGCCCCGCTTGCTTGAGCTCGCAGTCTTTTTTGCCCATCAATGAATCAACCAGCTCAACAGCCAAAGCCCGAGAAACAGATAAATCACGCCGGCGATGATCGAGCGTCGGAAGAAAGCGCGAGCGGCGGCCACCAGAAACATCAGGCCGATCGCCAGGGCGATCAGGCTGATCAGCGAACGGTCCATGCCCAAGGTTCGCGAAAGGCCCTCCAGAAAGTTCGCCCCGGCATCGGCGAACAATCCGAAGAGGCCGCTGAGTGCATCGACGATGTAGCGGATTACCGTGCCGAGCGCCTGGCCCAGCCATTCGAAAAAACCTTCCACCCGCATGTCTTTCTCCTGCCGTTCGATCCGGGGCTGCAAGCGCAGCCGTTCCTTGGGGCATTGGGCTATCAATCCGTCTGCCAGTTCCCACGGCCCGGATTGAACCGGGGTTTTGCCGGCAGGTCAGTACAGGCTGATCGGCTCCTACGTTGCGTGCCGTCATGCAATTGCAACCCTTTGTGGGTAGGCTGTCCGCCGATGCTCTAACGAGAAAAGACGATGCCGATTTTTACCAATGCGCAGTCGCGGTGGCTGCCAGGCGCGCGCCCGAAGGTCTGGGCCCTGGGTATGCTGGGCGCCGGTTTGCTTTACGCCGCTGCGACGTTTCATCTGGATGAACGGATGTTTTATGGGCTGAAATCCGCCTGGTACGAGAACAGCTGGGAAGCACGCAGCCTGTGGCTCCCGGAGTACAACGTGCGCGTCGAGGCGCAGCCGGTGGCGTCGATTTCCAATAACTTGTCCGGGCTGACCTTCGATGATCGACGCAATCACCTTTGGGCAGTGGTGAACAACCCAGAGTCGTTGGTCGCGCTGGATCAGGATGGCAACTTTCTTGAGCGTTACCCCTTGCAGGGCTTCACCGATGTCGAGGGCATCACCTACCTGGGCGACAACCTGTTGGCGGTTGTCGAAGAACGCAGTCAGTCGGTGGTAATCATGCCGGTGCCGGATCGTCCCGGTACGTTGCAGCGCGAGGACTATGCGTCGGTCTCGCTGGCGCTGGGCGAAGAGGACAATGCCGGTTTCGAAGGCGTTGGCTACGATCGCGCCGGTGATCGGTTGTTCGTGGTGAAGGAGAATTCGCCGCGCAAGCTCTATGAAATCCAGGGCATCAAGGCCAGCCTGAACGGCCAGTTGGACCTGAAGATCATCGACCGCGAATCATGGATCGAGGACACGGACATGGCTACCGACCTCGCCTCCGTGCACTTCGACGAGCGAACCGGCCATCTTGTGCTGCTCAGCGACGAAGCGAAGATGATGTTGGAACTCGACAGCGAAGGCGGGCTGGTCAGCTTCCGTTCGCTGTGGAGCGGCTTTGCCGGCCTCGAAAACAGCGTGCCGCAAGCCGAGGGCATGACCTTCGATGCGCGCGGCGATCTATATCTCGTCAGCGAACCCAACCTGTTTTACGCGTTCGAGCGCAAATAGCCTGTTTCGACCGCCGCGCTCAGCCGCGGCGGATCATCCACACGCCACCGAAGATCAGCACCAGCCCGGCAACCTTGCCGACGCTGATCGATGACTGACGAAAACCCGCCCAGCCGAAGTGATCGAGCAGCAGCGCCATCCCCAACTGCCCGGCCAGCACCAACGCCATGAACAGCAACGCGCCAATGCGCGGGCCGGCGAACGCCGCCGTGGCGATGAAAAACATGCCGAGTAGGCCGGCGCACCAGTGGTACCAGTGCAAACCCTTCAGGGCCTGAATCGAGGGCATATCGCGCTGGACCAGAACGACAAAGGCCAACGCCACGGTGCCTACGGCAAATGAAAGCATCGCCGCGCTCATGACGCTGGTCAGGTGTTTGGCCACTTGTCCGTTGATACCGGCCTGCAGCGGCAGAAACGCCCCGGCAATCAAAGGCAGAACGAGAAGCCACCAGGCTACGACAGGCATGCGAATTTACTCCGATGATTACAAAGACAGCCCTGCCAGGACGGCAGGCCAGAGATCGATGATGAACCCAGCTCTCGAGGCAATTTGCAGGTGTTCCGTTACTACGCGCCACCTTTTGGCGAGCCCATGGATCATTAATGGGCTGTTGCGCCAGTATTCGCCACGAAGCGCGCCTTGTATGGTTTCTTTGCAGGTTCAAAATTGGACTTGTCAGGGTGGAGGAGGGGCAAGCGCGCCTTCCGGCCCTCGGGGCGAAGCGTTTACCCTTTGTCGGCAGTTCGAAGCCCGCCACTGCAGCAGGCCGGGTTCGGAACGGACTGCAGTCTACTGCGGTGGATATTGCGCAAGCACCTTGGCGACGGTTTCGCGGAACATTCCGGCGCGCTCCTGAGGACTGCCAGGATCGTCGCGCAAGACTTGTTCAGCACTGCCGCGCCAGACCAGCTTGCCGTCCTCGGCATCGTAAAAATCTACCTGCAGGGTACCGACCTGGTAGTGAATGGTGCGGGTGTCGGTGATCATCGGCCCGCCCCAGAAACCATGCCACGGGCTGCCCCAGGCTCCCATCGACGTGGAAGTATATTGCTGGGAGCGCTCGTCGACGATGAACCAGGCCTGTATCAGCACATCCGGCTGGCTGCCGGACTGAGCCTGGCGCAGGCCGCGCTGGTCGAGCTGCTCGCTGACCGCGCTACGGATGCGCTGTTCGGTGAGGTCGCTCTTGATCCGCGGATCATCCGGGCGGTACTGCAGCGCCGGCTCCTGCCAGCTCCAGGTCCGGTAGGCGGAGAAGTCGCGCTGCGGATCGAAATCGCGCTGTACCTGAGTGCTCTGGCAGGCGGCCAGCAGCAACAACAGGGGAAGCATCAGTAATGAACGGAACATTTCGGTTCTCCTCGCGATAGGGGCATGCAGGCTCAGCGCGGTGGATAGTCGGCGAGCGCGTTGTTCACGGCTTGACGCGCGGCATCCTTGCGTTCGGCCTGATTGCCGCCGCTACGAGCTTCGGCGCGGTTGCTCCAGATGGCCTGGCCTGAGCTGCTGTCATACATCTCGACGTACACCGAGACCACCTCTTCTTCGTAGGTGCGCATTATCGGCGCACTGGTCCCAATGCCATAACCGCTGCCGTAACCGCCGTAATGACCAGCCCCGATATGAGGGCCGTAATCGTCATACGTCTGCCGCACGCGCGTCTCCATGTTGGCTCGAGCGCTGATCTGCACGTCGCCCTTGGTATTGTCTGGCGCAGGCCGCAGGCCGCGCTGATCGAGGGCGCCGGCGACCATTTCCTGAAGCTCTTCCCCGGCGAGCGAGGCCGTGCCAGGCGGTGGATTGCGCCAGCTCCAGCTCTGATAACTGGAAAAATCCCGCGGTGCCGCAGGGTACACCGGAGACTGGATCTGCTCGACGGGCGGCGCGGGCGGAATCGGCGCGGATTCGCTGGTGTACGGATTATTGCTCTGGCAGGCCACGAGACTTAGGCAGAGCAGCGGCAGGGCAGCGCGGGTAAACATAAAATACCTCCCGGCCGGCACTCAGCGGGGCCGACACAACCAGTGCAGGTAGCGCCCGAGGCCGGCAAAGGCGGGATGGCGGCGGTACGCCAGTTCCATCTCGACGAGGTCGGCAGGCTCGGTGCGGGCCTGAAAATCAGCGGGCATGTAGTCATGGAATACGCGCACGCCACTGGTTGATTCGACCCGCCAGTGCGACGCGAGTTGCGCGGCCAGCTCGCGAGGGTCGAGGGGCTGCTGCGGCGTCAGGCTCTGGCGTTCACCGGCAAAGCTCTGGCTGCGCAGCTTCTTGAAATGGCCCTTGAGCAGGTTGCGGTAGATCAGCGCGTCGCGGTTGTAGAAGGCCAGCGACAGCCAGCCATCGGCGGCGGCCAGGCGATGCAGCACCGGCAGGATGGCCTGAGGTTCGGCCAGCCATTCCAGCACCGCATGGCAGATGACCAGATCGAAACGGCCTTCGACCTGACTTTCGATGTCCTGCCAGGGCGCCTGGATAAAGGTGGCCGATTGACCGGCAGCGGCGAAGCGCTCGCGAGCACCTTCGAGCATCGGTTCGGCGGGCTCCGCGAGCGTCACTTGATGGCCTTGCTGTGCGAGCCAGAGACTCATGTGGCCAAGCCCGGCACCGATATCGAGCACGCGCAGCGGGCGTTGCGGCAGCACTTCGGCGAGGTCCGCCTGCAGCACCGCGAGGCGGATCGCGCCCTTGGCCCCGCCGTAAATCTTCTCGGCGAAACGCGTCGCCAACTCGTCGAAATGGCGATCGCTCATCGGGCGAACCGCCGCTCGTTGTCCGCCAGCTTGGCCAGCAGCGCCTGTTCCATGTCGATGCCTAGTTCGCTGCACATCAGCAGCAGGTACATAAGGATGTCGCCGACTTCCTGGCCGGCATGCTCAAGCTTGTCGGCAGGCAGTTGCCGCGACTCGTCCTCGGTCAGCCACTGGAAGATTTCCACCAGCTCGGCCATTTCCACGCTGGCGGCCATGGCGAGGTTTTTCGGGCTGTGAAAGCGCTGCCAGTCGTTGCGATCGCGGATGGCGTGCAGGCGTTGGGTGATCTGTTCGATGTTCATTAGGATTGCGGGCTCGGTGAAAAGGCCAGTGACCGGTGCGGCTAATGGCCTGACTGCAAATATCGTTTGTTCGTTTCTTCGTCGTTGCGGGGAGCTGTAGGAGCGAGCTTGCTCGCGATCAGCCTCTAATATCTACGTTCGCGCCGTATCTGCTTGCGACCTCGGTTCGCCAGCAAGCTGGCTCCTACAAAAGCAGCGGGGGGGCGTCTGGGTATCTTTGCACGATCCGATCGCTCGATTGTAGGAGCGAGCTTGCTCGCGAACCATGCTGAAAGCCGACTCGAGTTTGCAGGTTCAAGGACTGCGGAGCGGCAATGCCATATCGGGCCATGATCGCTCGTGGCGATCCACAGTCCCTCGCCAAACAGCGCAACAGCTTCGGTCAGCGCGCAAGCGCCCGCAAGTGGTCAGAGCTGACGGACCTTCAACTCACGCTCGATGGCGATTACACCGGGGCGATAGCTGCCGTGCTCAATGGCGCGAATGGCCTGTTCCAGGGCGCGCTCGGCGATCTGCTCGTGCTGCTGGGAGATGGCGTTGACCGGTATCGGCAGAAAGTCGAGCAGCTGCGCGTCACCGAAGGTGGCCAGCCGCAGCTGCGCAGGCCATAGCAGGTCGCGCTCGCGCAGGGCATCGAAGACGCCTTCGAGCAGAACGTAAGCGGTGGTTATCAGTGCGTCGGGCATCTCGCCGTGATCAAGCAGCGCCAGCATCTGCTCGCGGCCGCAGGCGCGGCTGAACTGCTCGGCCTGCCTCACGCTGATCTGGCCCGCGTATTTTTCCAGTGCTTGGCGAAAGCCTTGCTCGCGCTGCTGGCTGATGCGCAATTCGGGCCGTGCGCTGATCAGCGCGATATGCGCGTCGATTGGTGAATGCAGTGAGTGGGTCAGCTGCGTGGCGGCTTCGCGGTCGTCGCTGACGACCGAGCAAAACTGCTCTGGGTCCAGCGCGCGATCGAGAGCAATGATCGGCGTGCCGCTGGCGAGCAGCGTGCGGTAGCTGGCATCGTCAGCCGGCAGACAGCTGGCAACGATCAGCGCATCGCAGCGCCGCGAGCGCAGCACCTGGATGACCTGGCGTTCAGTTTCCGGCTCGTCATCGGAGCCGACGATCAATAACTGATAGCCGCGCAAACGGGCGCGCTGTTCGAGCAGTTTCGCCAGCCGGGCATAGCTGGGGTTTTCCAGGTCGGGAACGATGAAGCCCAGGGTGCGCGACTGTCCGCGCCGCAAACCGGCAGCCTGTTGATCGAGTTGGAAACCCTGTTGCTCAGCCACTGCCATTACCCGATCCACCGTGGCCTGGCTTATCCGCCGCTGTACGGCCTGGCCGTTGAGGACGTAGCTGGCGGTGGTCACCGAGACATTGGCGAGGCGGGCGATGTCGGTCAGTTTCAACTGCAGAATCCTGGGCTGAGAGACAGAAGGTATGAACTTGGGCTTCTAGAGTTACCCAATATTGCGTAATGTGCCAGCCTTTGCTGAAACGTTTCAGCAATCGTCCGGTCATAAGCGCCGTCCGGTGATCCCAGCGCCCCAGCCGGCAAAAGAAACAATAGTGAGCCCGTACAGGAGTTCTTCATGCTTGAGTTGAATGCCCAGCATATCCACATGCATCAGGCGGCCGCCGACAAGCCTGCCGCTCTGGCTTTGCTGGCCGAAGTGCTGGTGGCGGACGGTCTGGTGGCGCCCGGTTACCTCGACGGGCTCCAGGCGCGCGAAGCGCAGGGCTCGACCTTTCTTGGCCAGGGCATCGCCATCCCGCACGGCACGCCGGAGACCCGCGATCAGGTCTTCACCACCGGCGTGCGCCTGCTGCACTTTCCAGGTGGTGTGGACTGGGGCAACGGCCAGCACGTGTTCCTCGCCATCGGTATCGCCGCGCGTTCGGATGAGCATCTGCGTTTGCTGCAGTTGTTGACCCGAGCGCTTGGCGAAGGCGATCTGAGTGAGGCGCTGCAGAAAGTGGATAGCCCCGAGGCGATCATCGATCTGCTGCAGGGCGCGCCGCAGGAATTGGCGTTGGATGGCGAGCTGGTGGCGCTCGGTGTCGCCGCCGATGATTTCGACGAGCTGGCCTGGCAGGGCGTCAAGCTGCTCAAGCGCGCCCAGTGCGTGGAGCCCGGTTTCAATGCCGGGCTGGCGCTGAGCCAGGCGCTGCCGCTGGGCGATGGGCTGTGGTGGCTGAGCAGCGAGCAATCGGTGCAGAGTCCTGGGTTGGCCTTCGTCACGCCCATCAATTCGCTGGTACACCAGGGGCAGCCGCTCAACGGGCTGTTCGTGCTCGCCAGCCTTGGCGAGGCGCATCGGGCAATGCTCGAGCGCTTGTGCAATCTATTGATCGAGGGGCGCGGGCAGGAACTCAGCCAGGCGACCTCCAGCCGCGTGGTGCTCGAAGCGCTCGGCGGCGAGGTGCCCGCCGACTGGCCGAGCGCTCAGGTGCCCTTGGCCAATGCCCATGGTCTGCATGCGCGGCCCGCCAAGGTGCTGACCGAAATTGCCCAGGCGTTCGACGGCGATATCCGCGTTCGGCTGGCCGGTAGCGAGAGGGCTGGCGTGTCGGTCAAGAGCCTGAGCAAGCTCTTGGCAATGGGCGCGCAGCGTAGTCAGGTATTGGAATTCATTGCCGAGCCTTCGATAGCCGGCGATGCGTTGCCGGCACTGGTGCGCGCCGTCGAAGAAGGCCTGGGCGAGGAGGTCGAGCCCTTGCCCGCGCCGGGCCAGGTGATGGAAAACGCCGGCGCGTCGCTTGCCGCGCAACCGGATCAAAAGACTGTCGAGCACGCGGCTTTGCGTGTCGGCGAGCGCGTGATGGCCATTGCCGCCTCGCCCGGCATCGCCATCGGCCCGGTACTGGTGCGCAAGCCACAGGTTATCGACTACCCCAAGCATGGCGAATCCCCGGCGGTCGAGCTGCAGCGCCTGGATACGGCGCTCGACCGCGTGTTCAGCGAAATTGGCGTGCTGATCGAGGAAAGCCAGGTCGCCAGCATTCGCGACATTTTCACCACTCATCAGGCCATGCTGCGCGACCCGGCGTTGCGCGAAGACGTACAGGTACGGCTGCAAAAAGGCTTGAGCGCCGAAGCCGCCTGGGTCGAGGAAATCGAAAACGCCGCGCAGCAACAGGAGTCGCTGCACGACAAGCTGCTGGCCGAGCGCGCAGCGGATTTGCGTGACGTCGGCCGTCGCGTGTTGGCCTGTCTGACCGGTATCGAGGCCGAGCAGGCGCCGGAAGAGCCCTACATTCTGGTGATGGACGAAGTGGCACCCTCGGACGTTGCCACGCTCAACTGCCAGCGCGTCGCCGGCATCCTTACCGCTGGCGGCGGTGCGACCTCGCACAGCGCGATCATCGCCCGTGCGCTGGGCATTCCGGCCATCGTCGGCGCCGGGCCAGGCGTGCTGGGGTTGGCGCCGAACACACTATTGCTGCTCGACGGCGAGCGTGGCGAACTGCTGGTCGCGCCGAGCGATGCGCAACTGGCCGACGCCCGAAGCGAACGCGCCGAGCGCGAGGAGCGCAAGCGTCTGGCGAACGAGAGACGAATGGAGCCGGCGATCACCCGCGACGGCCATCCCGTGGAGATCGCCGCCAACATCGGCGCGGCCGGAGAGACCGCCGACGCCGTATCCCTCGGAGCTGAAGCCATCGGCCTGCTGCGCACCGAACTGGTGTTCATGAACCATTCCCAGGCGCCGGACCAGGCGACCCAGGAGGCCGAGTACCGCCGCGTGCTGGAAGCACTCGAAGGACGGCCTTTGGTGGTGCGTACGCTGGACGTTGGCGGCGACAAGCCGCTGCCGTACTGGCCGATGCCGGCCGAGGAAAACCCCTTCCTCGGTGTGCGCGGCATTCGCCTGAGCCTGCAGCGCCCGGACATTCTCGAAACCCAATTGCGCGCGCTGCTGGCCTCCGCCGACGGTCGCCCGTTGCGGATCATGTTTCCCATGGTCGGCAACATCGATGAGTGGCGCACCGCCAAAGCCATGGTCGACCGGCTGCGTGCGGAGCTGCCGGTGGCCGATCTGCAGGTCGGCATCATGATCGAAATCCCGTCCGCCGCGTTGATCGCCCCGGCGCTGGCGCGAGAAGTGGATTTCTTCAGCATCGGCACCAATGACCTGACCCAGTACACCCTGGCCATCGACCGCGGGCATCCGACCCTTTCCGGTCAGGCCGATGGCTTGCATCCGGCGGTGTTGCGCCTGATCGATATGACCGTCGAAGCCGCGCATGCGCAGGGCAAATGGGTGGGCGTGTGCGGCGAGCTGGCCGCCGATGCGCTGGCGGTGCCGATGCTGGTGGGCCTCGGTGTCAACGAATTGAGCGTGTCCGCCCGCAGCATCGCGCTGGTCAAGGCGCGGGTGCGGGAGCTGGATTTCAGCGCCTGCCAGCGGCTGGCTCAGCATGCGCTGCTGCTGCCCGGTGCGCATGAAGTGCGCGCCTTCGTCGGAGAGCATTGCTGATGGCGCGCGTCCTGACGGTCACCCTTAATCCTGCACTCGACCTGACTGTGCAACTGCCATCGCTGCGCCTGGGCGAGGTCAACCGCAGCGAAAGCCTGCAGGTGCATGCCGCCGGCAAGGGCCTCAACGTGGCGCAGGTGCTGGCCGACCTCGGTCACCAGCTGACCGTGACCGGCTTTCTCGGCGCGGACAATCCGCAGGCGTTCGAGCAGTTGTTCGAAGCACGTGGCTTTGCTGACGAATTCGTCCGCGTCGCCGGAGAAACCCGTAGCAACATCAAACTGGCCGAAGCTTGCGGACAGATCACTGACATCAACGGTCCTGGGCTGATGATCGCCGAGGCGGAGCGCGTCGAGCTTCTGGCCAGGCTAAAGCGCCTCGCCCCAGTACACGACCTGGTGGTGGTCGCCGGCAGCCTGCCGCGCGGTGTTCAGGTGGAGTGGTTCGTCGACCTGTTGCGCACGCTCAAGCAACTCGGCGTGCGGGTCGCGTTGGATACCAGTGGCGCGGCGCTGCGCGCCGGCCTGGCGACGGCGCCCTGGCTGATCAAGCCCAACGAAGAGGAGCTGGCCGAGGCCCGCGGAATGAAAACGGCCGATGCTCAGGCGCTTGCCCGTGAAGCCTGGCGCTTGCAGGTCGAAGGCATCGAGCACGTAGTCATCTCACAAGGTGCCGAGGGCGTGAGCTGGTTCGGTCCGGATAGCGCCTGGCATGCGCAGCCGCCAAAGGTTCAGGTGATCAGTACCGTCGGCGCCGGCGACTCCCTGCTCGCCGGCATGCTTCACGGCTTGCTGGAAAACTGGCCCGCCGAACTCACCCTCAGCCACGCCACGGCCATCGCCGCGCAGGCAGTTGGGCAGGTCGGCTTCGGCATCACCGACCCGGCACAACTCGCCGAGCTGGAAGCCGCCGTTCGCCTTCAGCCGCTCAGCCAATAATTCCAATAAGAGGTGAAAGGAATGAATCTTCTCATCGTCACGGCCTGTCCCAACGGAATGGTCACCAGCGTGCTCACGTCGCGCTTGCTCGAAGCGGCTGCCCATCGCCTGGGCTGGTCGACCGCCGTGGAAGTCCACGATCCCAAGGCCATCGGCTCGCCGCTCACATCCGCGCAGATTGCCAATGCTGACCTGGTCGTGGTGGTCAAGACCGGGCCGTTATCGCTGCAACGCTTCATCGGTAAGCGCGTCGCTCAATCGACGCCGTCCGAAGCCTTGCTTGACCCGGAAGGCTTCCTGCGCAGCGCCGCCGAGACGGCCGGCGAACTGCAACAGGATGACGAGGCTGATGCAGCCCAGTCCCGCAGCAAACCCAAGCTGGTGGCCATCACCGCGTGCCCGACCGGCGTGGCGCATACCTTCATGGCTGCCGAAGCCCTGCAGCAGGCGGCGATCCGCAAGGGTTACGATTTGCAGGTGGAAACCCGCGGCTCGGTGGGTGCACGCAATGTGCTCGACGCGCAGGCTATCGAAGAAGCCGATGCGGTGCTGCTGGCCGCCGATATCGAGGTGGACGTCGCCCGCTTCGCCGGTAAGCGAGTGTTTCGCTGCGGCACCGGTGTAGCGCTGAAACAACCCGATGCGACGCTGGATCGCGCGCTGGAAGAAGCCACGGTGCTCAGCGGCGGCGCCGCGGTCAGTGCCAGCGGCGGCGAGCAGAAGGGCGAAAAGACCGGCGTTTATAAGCACCTGCTCACTGGCGTTTCGTACATGCTGCCGATGGTGGTGGCCGGCGGCTTGCTGATCGCGTTGTCCTTCGTCTTCGGCATCGAAGCATTCAAGGAGGAAGGCACCTTGGCCGCGGCGCTGATGAAGATCGGCGGCGAAACGGCTTTTCAGTTGATGGTTCCCTTGCTGGCCGGCTACATCGCCTACTCCATTGCCGACCGGCCTGGCCTCGCGCCTGGCATGATCGGCGGGCTGCTGGCCGGCACGCTGGGTGCGGGCTTCATTGGCGGGATCATCGCAGGCTTCGTCGCCGGCTACGCGGCCAAGGCGGTCAGTCGCTGGATTCCGTTGCCGGCCAGTGTCGAGTCGCTCAAGCCGATCCTGATCATCCCGTTGCTGGCCAGCCTGGTCACCGGCCTGGTGATGATTTATGTGGTGGGCACGCCGGTGGCGAAGCTGCTCGCCGGTCTCACCGAATTTCTCGACACCATGGGCACGTCCAACGCCGTTCTGCTCGGGCTGCTGCTCGGTACCATGATGTGCGTCGACCTCGGCGGACCGGTGAACAAGGCGGCCTATGCCTTCTCTGTTGGACTGCTCGCGTCGCAAAGCTACGCACCGATGGCCGCGACCATGGCCGCCGGTATGGTGCCGCCGATAGGCATGGGCATCGCCAGCATCATCGCCCGGCGCAAGTTCGCCCAGAGCGAGCGCGAAGCCGGCAAGGCCGCGCTGGTGCTCGGTTGCTGCTTCATCTCCGAAGGCGCGATTCCCTTCGCCGCGAAAGACCCGCTGCGCGTGATTCCCGCGAGCATCGCCGGCGGCGCGCTGACCGGTGCGCTGTCGATGGCCTTCGGTGCCAAGCTGCTCGCGCCCCATGGTGGCCTGTTCGTGCTGCTGATTCCCAACGCCATCAACCACGCGCTGCTGTATCTGCTCGCAATCCTCGCCGGCAGTTTGGTGACCGGGGTGATTTACGCCGTGATCAAGCAGCCCGAGGCTCAGCCGCTCGCCGTTGAGGCAGCAACCTGATCGGCGGGCCGAAAATGCTGAACTAAAGCCCTTCCCGTCGTATCCACTAAAAGCTGGTTGAGACCTTTGTGTCAGAAAGTTTCGCCAGCTTGCTTTGAAGAACGAATCGGCAGGAGAGCGTTGCATGAGTATCGAATACGAGCCACGACCCTTGCGTATCACCCTGACTGCCTTAGTAGTTTTGGTGCTGGGCGGGCTGATGGCGGTCGGCGGCGGCTACCTCGCGATACTGGGCGGGTCCTGGTACTACCTGATCGCCGGCATTGGGCTGCTGGTGGTGGCGGGCCTGCTGTTTGCCCGGCGCCGTGCGGCTATCTGGCTGTATGCGGTGCTGCTGCTGGCGACACTGGTCTGGGCGCTCTACGAAGTCAGCTTCGACTGGTGGCAGCTGGCGCCGCGGATCGATCTCTGGTGCATTCTCGGCCTCTGGCTGATCCTGCCTTTCGTCAATCGCTACGTGAGCGACCGGTTGGTCTGGCGCGACGGTGCCAGCGGATTGCTCGGGCTCGGCCTGCTGGCCGGGGCGCTGATGGCGGCTTACTCGCTGACGCAGGATTATCACTCGATCACTGGCGAATTCAGCGACGCGCAAATGCAGGGCCTCGACCCGCAAGGGCAGGCCGGTCGCTCTGAGAGCGAGTGGCCGTCATACGGCGGGTCCGAGCAGGGTGACCGGTACTCGACGGCGGATCTGATCACGCCGGAGAACGTCGGCAAGCTGGAAAAAGCCTGGGAATACCACACCGGCGACCTACCAGGGCCGAACGATCCCGGCGAGTTTACTTATGAAGTGACGCCACTGAAGGTTGGCAATAGCCTGTACATCTGCACGCCGCACAGCATCGCCATTGCGCTGGATGCCGATACTGGCGAGGAGCGCTGGCGCTACGACCCGAACATCAATCGCGAGGCCGAGTATTACCAGCACATGACCTGCCGTGGCCTGGCCTTCCATGATGCGACCCGCTATGCCGCGGCGGCCTCGACCACCGGGCAGCCGGACCAGCCCGCTGCACGCTGCGAGCGTCGGCTGTTCCTGCCGACCAACGACGCCACACTGATCGCCCTCGACGTAGAAGACGGCAAGCCCTGTGAAGATTTCGGCGATTCCGGGGTGGTGGATCTAAAAGTCGGCTTGGGTGAGGGCGCGCTGGGCGTTTATCTACCGACTTCGCCGCCCGTGGTGACCGAGAAACTGGTCATCGTGGGAGGGTCCGTTACCGATAACGGTTCGGTGGATTCTCCCGGTGGTGTTATTCGCGCATACGACGTTCGCAATGGGCGGTTGATCTGGAACTTCGATCCGGGCAATCCGGACGCTACCGAGCCGTTGCCGCCAGGCGAAACCTATACGCGCAGCACGCCGAACTGGTGGACCACCGCGACGGCGGACGAGTCGTTGGGCCTGGTCTACATCCCCACAGGCAACCAGACGCCGGACCAGTGGGCAGAACCGCGTACGCCACAATCCGAACGCTTCACCGATACTCTGGTCGCGCTGGATCTGGCGACCGGCAAGGTGCGCTGGGAATTCCAGACCGTCCATCACGACCTCTGGGACCGCGACCTGCCGTCCCAGCCAACCCTGATCGACATCGACGGACCGCAGGGCAAGGTCCCAGCAATCATCCAGCCGACCAAGCGCGGCGACCTCTATGTGCTTGACCGCCGCACAGGCGAGCCCATCGTGCCGGTGGAGGAGTTTTCCGTGCCGCAGGGCACCGATTACGGTGACTTCACTGCCCCGACTCAGCCGGCGTCGGCGCTCAGCTATGCGCCCGACGAACCGCTGTATGAGAAGGACATGTGGGGCGGCACCCCGCTGGACCAGATGATGTGCCGGATCCAGTTCCGCAAGTTGCGTTACGACGGTGATTTCACGCCGCCGTCGCAGAAGGGGTCGCTGATCTATCCGGGCAACGTCGGCACCTTTAACTGGCCATCTGTGGCGGTCGATCCGAGCCGGCAGCTGTTGTTCGGTGCGCCGAATTATCTGGCGTTCGTCTCGACCATGGTCAAGCGCAGCGAAGTCGATCCCGATGAGCGTTCCGGCGGCGGCGAGACCGGTCTGCAACCAAACCTCGGCGCGCCCTACATGGTCAGGCTGGAGCCTTTCCTGTCGGTGTTGGGCCTGCCATGCCAGACCCCGCCGTGGGGCTTCGTCACCGCAGTTGATCTGCGCACCATGAAGAAGGTTTGGATGCATAAGAACGGCACCAGCCGTGACAGTGCGCCGCTGGGCATTCCGTTCCCGGTGGGTACGCCGGCACTGGGCGGCCCGATCGTCACCGCAGGCGGTGTGGCCTTTATGAGCGGCACGCTGGATTACTACCTGCGCGCCTACGATCTGCAGACCGGCGAAGAGCTGTGGAAAGCGCGGCTGCCGGCGGGTGGGCAAGCGACGCCGATGACTTATGTTTCGGAGAAGACCGGCAAGCAGTACGTCGTGCAAATGGCCGGTGGGCACGGGTCGTTCGGGACCAAGATTGGGGATTCGGTGGTCGCGTGGACGCTTGAGGATGACCGTTAAGAACATTCGCGAGCAAGCTCGCTCCTACAGACCCGGCTCGCATTCGCTTTGTAGAAGCCAGCTTGCTGGCGAAGCTTTGGCAATGGTGCAGGTATTCGCGAGCTAACTCGGTCCTACGAGTTTCGGTGCCGCTGATGCTTTTGTAGGAGCAAGGGGGACGCCGAGTTCTTGCTGGTGAAGCTTTTAAGTCGCTAGACGAGTAAGCATCATCACAACCACGCAGCATCCCAGAACGGATAGTCGCCGATGCGCTTAACCAGCCCGGCGCGCAGCGGGTTCGCGACGATGTACCGCGCAACGTTGCGCAGGTCTTCCTCGTTGCGGATGGCGCGGTCGTGATAGCCCTTCTGCCAGATCGCGCCTTGGCCGCCGTTGAGACGGTTGGTGGCAATCGCGCTTCGTGATTTCAGGCGCTGCATCAGCTGGCCCAGCGAGCCAGTTCTCAGCTGCACGAGCCAATGCAGATGGTTGGGCATGACTACCCAGGCCAAGGACTCGATTGCGTCCGACTGCCCGATCTGGTGGATTTCCCACGCCAACGACGACGCGGCAGGCCAGTCTGTGAACAGGGCGGTGCGGTTCAGCGTCACGCAGGTCAGCACATAGGGCTGGTTGGGCAGACTGACTCGCCCTTTGCGTAGGTCGCATCCATGAAAGCGCATTCCGTTGCGTCCTTCTGTTGATGCCTGGGGTCAAAAGCGGCGGCGCTTCATTCGCGAGCAAGCTCGCTCCTACAAGTGAGGCTGAGTCAGGCCTGTAGGAGCGAGCTTGCTCGCGAAGCTTTTATGCAACAGGCACATTACAGCGCGCCGGCGAACGTTGCATCGTCGCGTTACTCAATGATGCTCGCGCGTCGCCCTGAATTTCACGTCAGGCCAACGTTCTTCCATCAGCGCTAGATTCACCCGCGTTGGTGCCAAATAAGTCAGATGGCCGCCGCCATCGACCGCAAGGTTCTCATAAGCCTTGTCGCTGAATTCCTTGAGCTTCTTCTCGTTGTCGCACTCGATCCAGCGGGCGGACCAGACGTTGATCGCCTCATAGGCGCATTCAACCTTGTATTCCTCTTTCAACCGGCTGGCGACGACGTCGAACTGCAGCACGCCGACCGCGCCGAGGACGATGTCGTTGTTGCGCTCGGGAAAGAACACCTGGGTCGCGCCTTCCTCGGCCAGTTCTTGCAAGCCCTGACGCAGCTGCTTGGATTTCAGCGGGTCCTTCAGGCGGACGCGGCGGAACAGCTCCGGGGCGAAGTGCGGGATGCCGGTGAAGCCGAGGTTTTCGCCTTCGGTAAAGGTGTCACCGATCTGGATGGTGCCGTGGTTGTGCAGGCCGATGATGTCGCCGGCCCAGGCTTCTTCCAGCTGCTCACGTTCGCTGGAGAAGAAGGTCAGGGCGTCTGCGATGCGCACATCTTTGCCGATCCGCGCGTGGCGCAGCTTCATGCCTTTTTCGTACTTGCCCGAGCAGATGCGCATGAAGGCGATGCGGTCGCGGTGCTTGGGGTCCATGTTCGCCTGGATCTTGAAGACGAAGCCGGTGAATTTCTCTTCAACCGGCTCGACCACCCGCTCGTTGGCTTCACGCGGCAGTGGGCGCGGCGCCCAGTCAACGACCGCATCGAGCACATGGTCGACGCCGAAGTTGCCTAGGGCGGTGCCGAAGAACACCGGGGTCAGCTGACCCTTGATGAATTCGTCCTGATCGAACTCGTGGCAGGCACCCTGCACCAGCTCCAGCTGCTCGACGAAGCGGTCGTATTCGTCGCCGATGTGCCTGCGCGCTTCATCGGAGTCCAGGTTCTGGATGATCTTCACGTCGGTACGCTCGTGCCCATGGCCCGGCGTGTAGACGATGATGTAGTCGTCCTTGAGGTGATACACGCCCTTGAAGTCGCGATAACAGCCGATCGGCCAGGTGATGGGCGCGGCCTTGATCTTCAGGACCGCTTCGATTTCGTCGAGCAGCTCGATGGGGTCGCGGATGTCGCGGTCGAGCTTGTTGATAAAGCTCACGATGGGCGTGTCGCGCAGACGGCAAACGTCCATCAGCGCGATGGTGCGCGGCTCTACGCCCTTACCGCCGTCGAGGACCATCAGCGCCGAATCCACCGCGGTCAGGGTGCGGTAGGTGTCTTCCGAGAAGTCTTCGTGGCCGGGCGTGTCGAGCAGGTTGATCATGTGCTCGCGGTAGGGGAACTGCATTACCGAGGTGGTGATGGAGATACCGCGCTGCTTTTCCATTTCCATCCAGTCGGACGTTGCGTGACGATCGGATTTACGCGATTTCACGGTACCGGCCACGGCAATGGCCTTGCCCATCAGTAGGAGCTTTTCGGTGATCGTGGTCTTGCCCGCGTCGGGGTGGGAAATGATGGCGAAGGTGCGGCGCTTCGCGACTTCGGCGGCCTGAGAGGTCATGGCGGTCCCGGTATAGAAAGCGTGTCGGAAAAAAGCCGGCGATTATAGCGCAAAGGGCGTTCCAGGCGTGGGCCGTCAAGGAGGCCTGCCGGTGGTCTCGCAAGGCTCCGTCAGTCCGCAGCGGGGCGAGACGGATGGAACATCACCGCAGCACATCTGTCGGTTTGAATAGGGTAGGTTCGCCAACGCGGCAAAAAATGGAGCGGGTGCGGATTTTTCGTTGATCTGTAACAGCTGTGGTTCTAAAGTTCGCGCCCGAACGTCCATGCTGGCAACGATCCATCCGGCTCAAGTACTGACGACGAGAGATTACGATCCACCAGGTCAGCGACAACGCAGCATGAACGAATGCAGCGGTTGTCATTTGGCTTGGCCGTAATACTCGGCGACATGCCTTGGGAAGTAGGCGAACCAAAGTGGGGAAACTGATCAGGCGTTCATGTTAGGTCTGGCCTGCTCGCAGCGAGCAGAACAGACGCAAGTCCCCAATCCGACTTTACGTTTCCCGATTTGGAGCCATGCATGTCGATCAATATCGAAGACTATTATTCCCGTTCCACCTTCCAGAAGATGAAGGATTTCTCTGACCAGCACGAAACGCCGTTCGTGGTCATTGATACCCAAACCATTGACAAGGCGTACGACGATCTGCGCGCCGGTTTCGAGTTCGCCAAGGTTTATTACGCGGTGAAGGCCAATCCGGCGGTCGAGATTATCGATCTGCTCAAGAGCAAGGGTTCCAACTTCGATATCGCCTCGATCTACGAGTTGGACAAGGTAATGTCCCGCGGTGTCGGCCCGGAGCGCATCAGCTACGGCAATACCATCAAGAAAGCCAAGGACATCCGCTACTTCTACGACAAGGGTGTGCGCATGTTCGCCACCGACTCGGAAGCCGACCTGCGCAATATCGCCAAGGCCGCGCCGGGGTCGAAAGTCTACGTGCGCATCCTGACGGAAGGCTCGACCACCGCCGACTGGCCACTGTCGCGCAAATTTGGCTGCCAGACCGACATGGCGATGGACCTGCTGATTCTTGCGCGTCAGCTGAAGCTCGAGCCTTATGGCATTTCCTTCCATGTTGGCTCGCAGCAGCGTGATATCTCGGTATGGGATGCCGCAATCGCTAAGGTCAAGGTAATCTTTGAGCGCTTGAAAGAAGAAGACGGTATCGAGCTGAAGATGATCAACATGGGTGGCGGCTTCCCGGCCAACTACATCACCCGGACCAACAGCCTGGAAACCTACGCCGAGGAAATCATCCGCTTCCTCAAGGAAGACTTCGGCGACGACCTCCCGGAAATCATTCTCGAGCCGGGTCGTTCACTGATCGCCAACGCGGGCGTCCTGGTGAGCGAAGTGGTGCTGGTGGCGCGTAAGTCGCGTACCGCGGTGGAGCGATGGGTCTATACCGACGTCGGTATGTTCTCCGGCCTGATCGAAACCATGGGCGAAGCCATCAAGTTCCCGATCTGGACCGAGAAGAAAGGCGAGATGGAGGAAGTGGTGATCGCTGGCCCGACCTGCGACAGCGCCGACATCATGTATGAGAACTACAAGTACGGCCTGCCGCTGAACCTGGCCATCGGTGATCGCATGTACTGGATCTCGACGGGTGCGTACACCACCAGCTACAGCGCCGTGGAGTTCAACGGCTTTCCGCCGCTGAAGGCGTACTACCTCTAAGCATCGTCTCTATGCAAAACGCCGCGATCTTCGCGGCGTTTTTGTTTCTGCGATTCGGGGGAGCGACGCTAAACGGCCAGCGAGGTAGGGTGGGCCGGGCGGCGTTCCGCTTCAGCCCACCGTGATGGGATCGCCAGCTGCTTGTGGTGGGCTGAAGCCCACCCTACAGCGCTAACTTGACGCTGCGGGAAACCGCGCTACGTGATTTGTGCATCCGCGACGGGCTGCGTTGCAGCAGGCCGAGCGGCGATCTGGGCATCGCTCTGATCGCCGATTTCGGCGCACCGTGCCGCATACTTTGCAGTGATGTCGGCAATCGGTGCGATCTTCGCTGCGAGCAGTTCGTCTCGGGCTTTGCGCAGAAATTTCAGGTGACCGAGCGACAGCGCCTGGATCAACCAGTGACGGGCATCATCCCAGCGCTGCTCGCTAATCAGCACGGCGGCGTAACTGAACTGCCCACGAAAATCTCCCGCCTCGGCGGAGCGTCGGTACCAGTCCAAGGCTGTCGCCCGATCAGCCGGGACCATCAGGCCTTCTTCCAGATAACGCCCGACCAGGTTCATCGACTTGGCGTGGCCGAGCTCGGCGGCGCGGCGATAAAGCGCAAAGGCAGACGCTTGGTCCTGCGCAACGCCGCGGCCGGTGGCGACCAGGTTGGCGAGGTTGTAGAGGCTCCAATCTAGGCCAAGGTCGGCAGCTTTTCGGTAATAGCGGGCCGCCCGGGACAGATCGCCTACACAGCCCCAGCCATGCTCGTGACAGCGCCCCGCCATATTGGCGGCCATGGCATGACCGCGTTCTGCGGCGATGCTGAACCACTGCAGCGCCAGCGCCTGATCCTGTTCGATGCCGCGCCCGTCGAGGAGGATCTGCCCCAGCAATGCTTGGGCCTCCAGCTCGCCCTGGCTGGCGGCATGGATGATCCAGCGAGCGGCACGCCGCGGGTGCTCTTCGAGGTCCAGGCCGAACTGGTCGAGGCTCAATGCCTCGTCGCGATGCAGATGGTGAGCGCCCATCAAACCTCGACCCAGCGCCGCAACAGATTGTGGTAGGTGCCCGTGAGCTGCACCAGCGAAGGGTGATCCGGAACGTCCTGATTGAGCTGCTGAATCGCCTGGTCCATGTCATAGAGCAAGGTGCGTTGCGCATCTTCGCGTACCAGGCTTTGAATCCAGAAGAACGAGGCGAATCGCGCACCTCGGGTTACCGCTTCGACCTTGTGCAGGCTGGTGCTGGGGTAGAGCACCAGGTCGCCAGCGGCCAGTTTGACCCGCTGGGTGCCGTAGGTGTCCTGGATCAACAGCTCGCCGCCGTCGTAGTCTTCTGGTTCGCTGAAGAACAGCGTCGCCGAGAGGTCCGTGCGTACCCGTTCGGCGCTGCCGCGAACCTGTCGCACGGCGTTATCGATGTGATAACCGAACTTGCCGCCGGCCGTGTAGCAATTGAACAGCGGCGGAAAGACCTTGCCTGGCAGTGCAGCGGACATGAACTGAGGATGCTCCCAGAGCCGCTGCAACATGGCTTCGCTGATCTCACGGCTCAGCGAGTCATCTTCGGCTAGTTGCAGGTTGTGTTTGGCCTTGGCCGACTGATAGCCGGCCGTGACTTTGCCATCGAGCCACTGCGCCTGTTCCAGCGCAGTGCGGATCCTGAGCGTTTCGTCTGCGGAAAAAACCTGGGAGATGCATAACAGCATGAGTGCACCGGAAGGTGATGGCGGATAAATGATAGCTGTTCGCATTTAAATGTTTCGGAATGCGACGGAATGTATCAGAATGCCGGTCGCTAATAATAGCAATTATCGATAGCGTTCAACTTTTTGAAGGATATTGTTTCCGATGTCGCGTCCGTCTCTAGAGCTCTCTTCAAACCCCCGCTTGCTGGTCTCGGCCATCGGCGTGACCCTTACTGCGCTGTCCGCACCGGCAGTCGCGCAGGACGCGGAAAAAGCGCCCGCTGACAATCAGGAGCCCGTCGCCCTGGATTCGGTGACCGTCGTTGGTAACCAAGAGCAAAGCTACAAGGCTGATGGTTCGGCATCGAAGAAGTACACCGCGCCGCTGCGTGAAACACCCAAGTCGATCACTGTAATTACCGATCAGGTGATCCGTGACACGGGTGCGTTGTCGCTGGTCGACGCTCTGCGCACTACGTCAGGCATCACCTTTGGCGCCGGGGAGGGTGGCAACCCGGCTGGCGATAGGCCGATCATTCGTGGCTTCGATGCCGAGAGCGATACCTTCATCGACGGCTTGCGCGACATCGGCTCGCAAACCCGCGAGATTTTCAACATCGAGCGAATCGAAGTGAGCAAGGGGCCGGGCTCGGCCTATACAGGGGCTGGTTCAACCGGCGGAAGCCTCAATCTGATCACCAAGACGGCCAAGCGCCAGAACTTCGGTGATGCCAGCTTCACTTACGGCTCCGATCAGACCCGCCGTTACACCCTCGATGTGAACCGGGTGATCAGCGATAACGTCGCCGGCCGTCTCAACCTGATGAAGCATGAAGCCAACGTCGCTGGCCGCGACGGCGTTGAGGTTAGCCGCTGGGGCGTGGCGCCAACCGTGACCTTCGGTTTCGACACTCCGACACGCGCGACGCTGTCCTACTACCACCTGGAAACCGACGATGTGCCGGATTACGGCATTCCGCTGACCGATGCCACACCGGCAAATCCCAACCGCGTGCCGGTGAGTGTCGATCGCGACAATTTTTATGGTCTGAGCCACCGCGACTATCGCGAAAGCACCACAGACGCCGGCACCATCAGGCTGGAGCATGACCTTAACGACAACCTGACACTGTCCAACACCACCCGTGTGGTGCGCACTACGCTGGATTACATCGTCACCACGCCAAATGACTCCGTAGCCGGCAATCTGGATCAAGGGCTGGTCTTTCGCTCGCCGAAGAGCCGTAACTCGACTTCCGAAGGTTGGGTCAACCAGACGGACCTGAGCGCGCGCTTCGACACTGGTAGCGTCGAACATAGCGTGGTGACGGGTGTGGAAATCAGTGATCAAGGTACGCACAACCGGCCGTATGTCATCAGCACGAGCGGTCGTGTCTGTACGGCAATTGGCCCGGACTGCGCCGACTTGGCGAACCCGAACTACGACGCCGCCTGGAATGGAACGATCGAAGACAGTGACAACTACACCGATACCGACACCAGGACGCTCGCGGCTTATGTGTTCGACACGCTGAAGTTCAACGAACAATGGTCGTTGAATCTTGGGTTGCGCTATGACGACTACGAAACGACATCCAGCGGCTACGGTTCGCTGGCGGGCCGCGGATCGCCGAGCGGCGATTTCGAACGAGAAAGCGGCTCTCATTTCTGGAATTACCAAGCGGGGTTGGTTTTCAATCCGCTACCTAATGGCAGCATCTATGTAGCCTGGTCGACTTCCAGTAACCCGGTCGGTGAAAGCAGCGGCGAGGGCTCGTCCAACGTTGCCTACAACACGCTTGATCTTGAACCGGAACGTAACCGCAACGTCGAGATCGGCACCAAGTGGGAATTCCTCGATGATCGCCTTGGCGTCGATGCGGCTGTGTTCAAGACCGAAAAGACCAACGCTCGAGTCAACGACGCAAACGGCTTGCCGATGAATATTGGCGAAACGGAAGTCACCGGCTTCGAGCTGAGCGTCAACGGCCAGCTCACCTCGAAGTGGCAAACCTTTGCCAGCTACACCTACCTCGATGGCGAGTTGGTCAAGGGTGTTGGAACAGGCGTCGACGATGGGAACGCGATCCCCAGCACACCGGAAAACAGCTTTAGCTTCTGGACAACCTATCATCTGCTGCCGCAGCTGACCGTCGGTGGCGGCGCCAACTACGTCGATTCACGCTTCGGCAATACGGCCAACACCATCGAGGTGCCGAGCTACTGGCGCTACGACGCGATGGCCGCATATCGCGTCAGCAAGAATCTGGATCTGCAACTGAACGTGCAGAACCTGACCGACAAGCGTTACTTCGACCAGGTTTACGGCAGCCATATGGCACACGTGGCCGCGGGCCGTACTGCGCTGCTGAGTACCAACTTCCACTTCTAAGCGAAGCGCGAGTGCTGCGCCACTACTTATAGCTGAGGGTGGCCGCAAAATAAAAATGTCCGTATCGAGAGATACGGGCATTTTTTTGCTTTTTTTCAGCGTGCGCTGGTGCCTGTCGGTCCTGTTTCGCTGTCGCGGATGGTAACGCCTGGAACGGCTGATGGGGCCAAGCGCCTGCTGCCAGTCTTCTGCGTCAGTACAGGTCCCGTTTGTATCGCCCTTGCTCGGTCAGCTGTTGCAACTGCTGGTCGCCCAGCACACCGGCAAGGATCTGTTGCACCTCGCGCCCCATTCCTTCGAGGCTGCCGCAGATATAAAGCGCGGCGCCTTCGTCGATCCAGCGCCGCAATTCGTCGGCCGCATCGCGCAGAAGGTGCTGCACATAGATTTTCCCCGGCTGGTCGCGGGAAAACGCCAGATCCAGTCGCTGTAGATGACCCGATATCAGCCAGGCTTGCAGCTCGTCACGAAAGAATTGATCGTGCTGTGCGCTGCGCTCGCCAAACACCAGCCAGTTCATGGAGGCCGGCGTGCCGGCGCGTTCGCGCAGATGCGCGCGTAGCCCTGCCAGGCCGGTGCCGTTGCCGATCAGGATCATCGGCGTGTCTGCAGCCGGACCGTGAAAACCCGGATTGCTGCGTACCCGCAGGTCAAGCTCATTGCCGATCACCGCATGCCGGCAAAGCCAGCCGGAGCCAATTCCCAGACGACCGTCGGCGTGTCGCGCTTCGCGAACCAGTAACTGCAACTGGCCGTCCGCGGGGACCGAGGCGATGGAGTATTCGCGATGCGGCAACAGCGGCAGCGCCAATAGCCCATCGATATCAAGACCGAGTAGCGCTGCTTCGTCGTCGGGCAGTCGCCGCGTGGACAATGCATCGGCGAGTGTTAGCTGGTCGATGGATGCCTGTGGATCGTGACCAAGGCGCCGTAGTAACGCGTCCATCTCGGCTAGCGAATGCCGCGGGCCAACTTCTGCGATGTCGCCGGCGCGCCAGTTGTGTCTGCCATCGACTGCACTCAAGCCCAGATGGAAAGCCGGCGCACCTTGGCTGCCAGGGTTCAGCCATTCACGCAGGTCGAGGCGCCAACGCTGGTACGGTGCGGGCTGCCAGTCTGTGAAGTCGCTGTTGCCGCCCACATGGGCGAGCTGTTGTTGCCAATGACGCAACACGCCGGCGTCACCACGGTCGGCCTCCAGTCGATCGAATAGCGACAAGGCGCCAAGCTCGCGCAACCGGGTATCGAGGCGTCGGCCAAATCCGCAGAAGTGGTTGTATTGACGGTCGCCCAGCGCGAGGACGGCATATTCCAGGTGCGACAGGTTGCGCACCTGATTCAGCAACTGGCGTTCGAAGCGTGCGGCGTTTTCCGGCGCCTCGCCCTCGCCATAGGTGCTGACAATGAACAGAACGCGGCGGTGATCGTGCAAGGCCTCAGGACTGAGGCCGTTCAAGGGCAGAACGCTGGTCGCGACACCTGCGCCGCGAAGTTGGTCGGCGCTGCGCTCGGCAAGTTCTTTGGCCTGGCCGCCTTGGCTGGCATAGGCGATCAGCAGTGCGCTAGATGTTGTTTCGTGCGGCGGAACGGCTTGGCGGTGGTGCTGCCATAGATGCAGACAGACTCCCAGATAGGCCATCGCCACCAGCGTCGCGGAAAGCTCCCGGGCCGGTTGCCACCAGAACAGCAGCGTGGCGAGCGACAGGCACGCCAGCAAAGGCATGTGGCGCACGAGCTTTGATGAATGCAGCAAGATGAGCCGTCTCCGGGGATTGGCTTGTTTCAAGTGTGGTGACGCGAGCGGTTTTGGAGGCAATTCGAACGCAAGGGGATGTTGCAGCAACTGCCGGGCCGAGCTGTTCCGGCAGCTGAAGGATTGTATCTGCGCGGTCCGATCCACCTTCCAGCGCTGCCCCATATGAAGCAGCGTGCGTTGCGCGCTCTCTAGGGCGCCTGTATTTCCAAGGTTGCGCTATAGGTGGCGCGGCGTTCGGTGGCGGGCTCCGAGACACCCTTGTCGCTGATCATCTCGGCTTCCAGCCAATACATGCCCGCTTCCGGCCAAGTGATACTCACCTTGCCCTGTTCGTCGGTGGTTGCGTGGATCTCGCCCAAATGGTCGCGATAGCGATTGCCGCCGGGGATCACGCTGATCTTCACGCCCGCGGCCGGTTCGCCATCGAGTAGGAAGGCGAACTCCGCCGCTTCGCCGGCGAAGAGGTCGTTGGGATGGGTAATGGGTGCCATCTCTAATCCTTTGCCGGTGGGCGTGAGCACTTCCTTAGAAGGATTGCCGGAGGTAACGAACACTTCCATGCGGCTGCTGTTCTGGCTGACCTTGAGGTCCTCGCCTTTGGCTGGGACTTCCTTGGCGAACGCCTCAGGGGTGCCCATCCAGCGGCGCATTTGGCCGTTCTCCTTCCATCGTGCAAACAGACCGTTGTTGGCCACCGCCAGCTTATAGGTCCCTTTCTGCGTCAGATGCACATCGAAGGTGCTGCGGTAGTGGCCGATGGCGCCATTCTCGGCCTGGATCGGTGAGCCGTCCGGTGCGATCACGTGCAACTGCGATGCGGGCCGTGCGCGCATGCCGGGCGGACCGCTAGCCGGCGCCTGGTCGAGGTTGCCGATGCCCTGCAGGCGCAGTGGGACGTGCTCGAAATAGAACAGGTCATTGGATACCGCGGCGTCGACGGTGATCCATGGGTCCTCTCCAGACAGTACGGTCGCCGATGGCAGCATCCAGGCACGGTGAGCCTGGGCAGAAAGTGGCAGACATACGGCCAGGGCCAGGGCGGTCCATTTGATCATGGGTTTCATGAGCGATTCCTAGTTCATGGATTCAGGTTAAGAGATATGTTGCCCAGCTCACTTTTGCCCTGGGCTCGATGGCTTTGTTTTTCCTGTGGCGGCCAGCTGAAGGGCACTCGCAGCAATTCGCGACCGCCGACTTCCCGAGCTGCTTCCACGACCAGTCGATACTCACCGGCGGGCAAATCCTTGAGTGGGGCCTTGCTGTCGTCGAAGTTCAGTTCATGGCTGCCGACTGCGCGGGTCGCAGCGCTGACACCATCGACCGGAAGGTCCAGGCTACGACCGCTGCGGCGCCACCACTGACGCAGGTCCTTGAGCCATTTTTCACCTTCCTCATCCTTCAGCTTCACGTCGTACCACACGGCCAAATCGGCGACATGGCTCTGGTCCGGGCGCTCCAGCCAAAGTGCGACGTAGGGGCGGTGATATTCGGCGACCTGCAACCGTGGAATCTCGACGGAGACCTGTAGGTCAGCCGCCATAATTGGCGCGCTGATCAGAGTGAGGGGTAGCAACAAGCGTTTACGCATCGCAGATCCTTAATGAATGAACAGCAGGGCCAACAGCACGGGAACAACCAGGCCCAGGCCGACCAGCGGCCAGGTGATGGGTCGCCCGGCGGCGTGGCGCTGCAACAGCAACAGGCCGGTGAGACTGAAAACTACGCATGCCGCGGCAAAGATATCGATGAACCAGCTCCAGACCGTGCCGGTGTTGCGGCCTTTGTGCAGGTCGTTGAGATAGGAAACCCAACCGCGATCGGTGGATTCGTACAGCAGTTCGCCGCTTTCCAGTTCGAGGCTCAGCCATGCATCGCCACCGGGGCGGGGCAGGGCGATATACAACTCTCCATCGGTCCACTCGGCGTTGCGATCGGCCAGCTCGATGTTTAGCTCGCTCTCCAGCCAGAAACGCAATTGACTAGGCAAACCAGCCTCTGGCGACTCCGTCAGCAGCTTGGTCCGCAACGCTTCAGGAAGATGAGCCTGACGCTCGGAAATGACGGGGCTGGCCTCGATTTGCCCTGCATGGTTGAGTGTGATGCCGGTAATCGCGAACAGGAGCATGCCGGCCAGGCACAGCGCGGAGCTGATCCAGTGCCATTGGCGGAGGGTGCCGAGCCAGAGTCGCATGGTGATCCTTGTGTGGAGCGAGGGGGCGGCAAAGATTCTAGGGGGCGCTGGAGGCAAACGCTAATAATTTACAGACGTTATACATTCGCATCGAGAGGCTGCGTGTTGCCGGCTTGAGCGAAATTGAACGACGGTCAGGAGTTCCGGTTCTCGTTGGTTTGGGGGGCCAGGTTGGCAGTCATTGAATGGAGTGCGACGTCTGAAAGCGTGCTCGATACGGCATGGCTCGCTTCGAGCCGGTTGTGTCTCGGTCGTGTTGGCAGGGCGTGCAACCCCGCCAAACTGGGGGTTACGACGTCACGGCATCTCAACTTCGATGACACCGTCGGCATTGATGCTGACCTGGCGGGTCCCGGCCTCGACCTCCGGTGTCGGCATGGAATCCATGCTCTTCATCGCGAAGTTGCGCATCACCGGCTGGTAACCGCCGCCGCTGTTCAGATTGAGGTTGACGATCCGGTAGTCAGTGCCGCCAAGCGCTTCGGTAGCCAGTTGTGCGCGGGCGCGGAAGGCGGCGACGGCATCCTTCAGCAGGGCATCTTCGTTCTGCTTTCGGATCGCGTCGGAGACGCTGAAGTGCATGCTGCCCATCTTCAAGTCCTGCATCAATTCGCCGGTAAGTTTGGACAGAGCAGTGAAGTCACCGCTCTCAAGGCGCAGCTCGGCGCGTTCGCGCCAGGCGGTGATCTGCTGGCCCTTTTCCTCGTAGACCGGATAGCTGCTGCGGCTGCCCTGGCTGACGACGACGCCTTTCGTTTGGCGGGCGCGCTGCAAGGCTTTGTTCATGGCTTCGGTGGTCTGCGCGGCCAGCTGCGCCGGGTCCTCGTGCTGGGCTTCGCTGTAAAGCGTGACGTGCATGCGGTCGTGGGCTACTTCGCTGCTGGCCTCGGCACGCAGGGAAATCTGGTTGTAGTGCTGCTCGTCGGCAACAACCGGAAAGCAGGCAAGGCAGGCCAGCAGCGCGACGCTGCGGGGAACTGTAACGAACATGAGAGCTCCTGAATTCAGTGCACCACCGGTGCGGCGCAGAGACTTTAGCCCTTTGAGGGCCGTTACGCAGTTTTTCTGTGCGTCGCGTTGACGCAGAAAGGGCTGCCTCCCGAATCGCTTGGTTATACTCGCCATTCGTTTGGAGAACCCATGTACGCATCCGTTCACCTGCTGTCTGCCAGCCGTCAGAATCTCCGTCTGCTCACCCTGATCCGCATCCTCGTGCTTGCTGCTCAGGCGGGCGCGGTGGGGCTCGCCTATGCCACGCAGTTGTTCGTCTTGCCGTGGGCGCATCTGAGTATCACGTTGGCGATCTCCGCGCTTATTTGCCTGGGCACGGCTTTACGGCTGCGAGGGCCCTGGCCGGTGACCGAACTCGAATACGCGGTTCACCTGGCTGCTGACTTGTTGATTCACAGCGCGCTGCTGTATTACTCGGGCGGTTCGACTAACCCGTTCGTTTCCTACTATCTGGTACCGCTGACGATCGCTGCGGCCACATTGCCGTGGCTGTACTCAGTCGTTCTGTCCGGCATGGCGCTTGCGGGCTACACGCTGATGCTGGTGTGGTACGACCCGGTCATCGCCCCGCCGGTCGATCGCACTACCTTGCTCGTCTATGGAATGTGGCTGAGTTTTGCCTTGGCAGCTGCGCTGATTACCTTTTTTGTCGCACGTATGGCCGAGCAATTACGACGTCAGGAGCAACTCCAGGCCCAGCGCCGCGAAGAAAGCATGCGTGACCAGCAGCTTCTGGCCGTGGCGACGCAGGCGGCTGGCGCCGCGCATGAATTGGGTACGCCGCTGGCGACCATGAGCGTGTTGCTCAAGGAGTTGCGCCAGGAATACCGCGATCCGCAATTGAGCGAAGACCTCGAACTGTTGCAGTCACAGGTCCAGCTCTGCAAGGAAAGCCTGCGTCAGCTGGTTCGTGCCGCCGAAGCCGATCGCCGCCAGGCCATCGTCGAGCAGACCGTGCGCGAGTGGACCGAGTCGGTGCTGCAGCGCTGGCATCTGATGCATCCAGAGGCAACCTATCGCTTCCAGTGTTTGGGTAAGGGCACGCCGCCGCGTCTGATGCCACCGGCTGATTTGAGTCAGTCGCTGCTTAACCTGCTGAACAACGCCACTGATGCCAGCCCGGATGATCTGGAGATTCGCCTGGACTGGGACGCACAATGGATCAAGTTGACCATTCGCGATCACGGCGCCGGTGTGCCTCTGGCTATTGCCGAACAGATCGGCAGACCCTTCATCACGACCAAGGGCAAAGGCTTCGGCCTCGGCCTGTTCCTGAGCCAGGCCAGCGTGACGCGCGCCGGCGGTACGGTGAAACTCTACAATCACGAAAAGGGTGGCACTCTGACCGAGCTGCGCCTGCCGCATGGCTCGGTACGGGCCTGAACTGACGTGACAATGATGCGAGGAATCCAGACATGACCGAAGAGTTGCAGCACGAAGGCGACGATCAGCCCCATCTGCTGCTAGTGGATGACGATCCGACATTTACCCGTGTCATGGCACGCGCCATGAGCCGCCGTGGTTTGCATGTCAGCATCGCCGGATCGGCCGAGGAAGGCCTGGAGATGGCGCAGCAAGAATTGCCCGATTACGCGGTACTGGACCTGAAGATGGAAGGCGACTCAGGCTTGGTACTGCTGCCCAAACTGCTCGAGCTGGACCCGGAGATGAAGGTGCTTATCCTCACCGGCTATTCGAGCATCGCCACCGCGGTCGAGGCGATCAAGCGCGGTGCTTGCAACTATCTGTGCAAACCCGCCGACGCTGACGACGTGCTCGCCGCACTGCTTTCCAAACATGCTGATCTGGATACGCTGGTGCCGGAAAACCCGATGTCGGTGGACCGGCTGCAGTGGGAGCATATCCAGCGCGTGCTCGCTGAGCATGACGGCAACATCTCCGCCACGGCGCGCGCGTTGGGCATGCATCGGCGGACCTTGCAGCGCAAGCTGCAGAAGCGCCCGGTTCGGCGCTGATCGCCCTCAGCAAGCGCAGGTAGCCGTCTTGGATGCCGGCACTGCGCTGTTTATACCAAGTCGACGGCTAGCCCGGCGCCCGATCCGGCAGTTTTTGTTTACCCTGTTGGTATCCACGACTCTTCTTTTCGAGCGTTGCCATGCTCCCCCTGGTTCTGCAGACCCTGAGCGTCACCGCACCGGTTTTCGTAATGCTGTTTGCCGGCGTCGCACTGATGCGCCTGCGCTGGATCGATGGTGCATTCATCCATACGGCATCGACGTTGGTGTTCAACGCCACGATGCCAACGCTGCTGTTTCTTTCGGTCATCAAGGCGGATTTAAGCGCCGCGCTACAGCCGGCACTGCTTATCTATTACATAGCCGCTACGGTGGGTGGCTTTTTGCTGGCTTGGGCCTGGGCGCATTGGCGCTGTCCGGTGGCGGATCGCGGCGTCTACGTGCAGGGTGCTTTTCGCGGCAACAACGGCGTGATCGGACTGGCATTGGCTACCAGTCTTTATGGCGACTACGGGCTTTCGCTCGGCGGCGTGCTGGCCGGTGTGGTAATCCTTTTGTATAACAGCCTGTCTGCCGTGGTCTTAGCGATCTACAGCCCCGATGGCCACGCAGATGCCCGGGCGATCATCCGCAGTATTCTGCGCAACCCTTTGATCATTGGCGTGACCGCAGCGATACCCTTCGCCTATTGGCAGGTTCCTCTACCCGATTGGCTGATGACATCGGGGCAATATTTCGCTCAGCTGACGCTACCGCTGGCTCTGATCTGCATCGGCGGCACACTCTCGATTGCGGTGTTGCGTGAAAGCAGCGGCATTGCGATGAGCTCGAGCATGATGAAGATGGTCTGGTTTCCGGCGCTGGCTACGCTGGGCGCTTGGCTATGCGGCTTTCGCGGCGCCGAGCTCGGTATCCTGTTTCTGTATTTTGGCTGCCCGACCGCGGCTTCCAGCTTTGTCATGGCGCGCGCGGTCAATTCCAATCATCAATTAGCCGCGACCATCATCGTCATCACAACGCTCGGCGCGGCGGTGACGATCAATACCGGGTTATTCCTGCTCCGCTGGGCCGGCTGGATCTGACCAGCCGGCCATGAGCATCAGGCGCGTTGGCTTTTCCAGGCGCGCCCGGAAATCACCACCAATGTCACAGCAGTCAGCGGCAGAACATAGCCAATAATCGCGTCACCAAAGGTTTCGGCAAACGGGCGCCCGGTACTGGCCGTCACCAGGTAGACCGTATAGGCGATGTAGTAGGCCAGGAACAACAGACCTTCCCAGCGGTTGATGGCATAACCGGTGAAAAAGATCGGCAGACAGGCCAGCGCAACCGCGATCATTACCGGGAAGTCGAAGGCCAGGGCGCTGGCTGCGACGCCGATTGCCTCTGGCGATACCAGCGAGGCCAGCCCTAGCACGCAGAGCAGGTTGAAGATGTTGCTGCCGACGATATTGCCGACGGCGATATCGCGTTCACCCCGGATGGCGGCGAGTATCGAGGTCGCCAATTCGGGGAGGGAAGTGCCGACGGCAATCACGGTCAAACCGATCACCAGTTCCGACAGGCCCAACGCACGGGCCAGCGATACGGCGCCCTCCACCAGAAAGTTCGATCCCGTCACCAGCAGCACCAGGCCGGCAATCACCAGGCCGGCATTGATCAGGCTTGCGTAGGGCTTTGGTTTTCCATCGAGACCGAACTCCTTGGTGAACTCGTCATCAGCGGCTGCGACTGCATTGGCGCGGCGGCTGCTGATGATCAGGAACAGGGTATAGCCGATGACGGCCGCAAATAGCAGGGCACCATCGAGGCGACTGAGCGTGCCGTCCCAAGCCAGTGCATAGGTGACCAGACTGGCGCCGATCATGATCGGCACATCGAGGCGGATCAATTGGCGAGACACGATCAGCGGCGCAATAAGCGCCGTCATGCCAAGAATCAACAAGACGTTAGCGATGTTGCTGCCAATCACGTTGCCGATGGCGATATCGCCGCTGCCATTCAGCGATGCCTGCACGCTTACCGCCGTCTCTGGCGCGCTGGTGCCGAAGGCGACCACGGTAAGGCCGATGATCAATGATGGGATGCCGAATTGGGCTGCCAGTTTGGCAGCGCCGCGCACCAAAACCTCGGCGCCAGCGACAAGCAGCACCAGGCCGGCTATCAGATAGACGAACGTCATCAGGGTCACGAAGGTAGCTCCAGAGGGGATCGAGGTGGGTCAGCGCTGGTGTTTCCAGGCGCGCAGAAAGATCACGAAAAGCGTAATGACCGTCAAGGGCAATACGTACCAAGTCATTGCATGGCGTAACAGATTGATGGCCGGCAGGCCGGTAGAAAACATCACCAGATAGAGCGTATAGGCCAGGTAGTAGCCTAAGAACATCGTGCCCTCCCAGCGTTTGATTTGGTATCCGGAAAAGAAGATCGGCAGGCAGGCACCAAACACGGCGAGCATGACCGGCAGGTCGAAGGCCAGCGCATTGGGTGAAATCGACAGACCGTCGGCCGAAACCAACGCTCCGGCACCGAGCACCAATAGCAGGTTGAAGATACAACTGCCGACCACGTTGCCAACGGCGATATCACGCTCCCCGCGATAAACCGCTAGCAGTGAAGTCGCCAGCTCGGGAATGGACGTGCCGACCGCGATTACGGTGAGGCCGATCACCAGTTCGGACAGGCCCAGTGCGCGTGCCAGGGCCACCGCACCTTCAATCAGCAGATTCGAGCCAGCCATCAGCAGGCCCAGCCCGAGCACTATCATCGACAGCTGGACGAGCCAGCCGAGTGGTTTCGGTTGGCCTTCGGGGCCGTATTCGGTGGTGAACTCGTCAACCTGCGCGCGTCTTTTCTCGCGCTTGCTGGCGATGATCAGAAACACCGTATAGAGCAACAGCGAGGCCATCAGAATGCCGCCGTCCAACCGGCTGACGCGGCCGTTCCAGGCGAGGAAGAAGGTCAGCACGCCGGCGCCGATCATGACCGGCACGTCGAGGCGCACCAGTTGGCGGGACACCAGCAGCGGCGCGACCATTGCCGAAAGGCCAAGAATCAGGAGGATATTGGCAATGTTGCTGCCGATCACGTTGCCTACGGCAATGTCGCCGCTGCCGCTCAGCGAGGCCTGGATGCTGACGGCCGCCTCCGGTGCGCTGGTGCCGAACGCGACGACGGTCAGGCCGATGATCAGCGGAGAGATACCGAAGCGCGCAGCCAGTTTCGCGGCGCCTCGGACCAGGGCTTCGGCACCTGTCATCAACAAGACCAGGCCGACGATCAGATAGGCGAACGTCATTAAACTCATTGCAACTCCATCGGTATTCGGCGCTCCCGGTCAGTCTACTTTTTCGATCTTGGCGTTGACCACGCCGTCCTCGATCAGGTCAATCTTGCTGGCAGCGATCCGTGACAGATCGATGATCCGCCCCGGCTTGAACGGGCCGCGATCGACGATGCGTACCGTTACCTGTTTGCCGTTTTCGAGATTGGTCACCTTTACGCGCGTGCCGAACGGCAGCGTTTTGTGCGCAGCGACCAGCTCGTTTTGATTGAATGTTTCGCCGCTCGCGGTCTGCTCGCCATGAAAACTGCGGGCGTAATAGGACGCCTTGCCCTGCTGGATGAAAGTGCGTTTGGCTTTCGAAACTTCATCCTGCTTCTCGGTACAGCCGCCAGCCAGGGCGAGCAGGAAGGGTATAACCAGCAGTCTGGTTTGCATGAGCCAATCCCCTGAATGAATGCAGGCGCGGCACCAGCTGCCGGGAGTGGATTGCTATACAGTCTTGAACGTTATTGAGCGCTAACCGACGCAGCCGTTCAACGGGTCGATCGACACCGAAGCGTTGACTGCAATCGTCATGAGCACCGGAGACGAGGCGGGTCCTGTCAGGCCCGCCTCGTTGGGTCAGCCTTCGAGCTTGCTCTTCAGCAATTGGTTGACCTGGGCAGGGTTGGCCTTGCCCTTGGAGGCTTTCATCGCCTGGCCGACGAAAAAGCCGAACATCTTGCCGCGCTTGGCTTCGTCGCTGGCGCGGTATTGTTCGACCTGCTCGGCGTTGGCTGCCAGCACCTCATCCAGCATCGCCTCGATGGCACCCGAGTCGGTGACCTGCTTGAGGCCCTTCTTCTCGATGATGTCATCTGCCGAGCCTTCACCGGCCGCCATGGCTTCGAAGACCATCTTGGCGATTTTGCCGCTGATGGTGTTGTCCTTGATGCGTTGGATCATCCCGCCTAACTGCTCGGCAGAGACTGGCGACTGCTCGATATCCAGGTTGTCCTTGTTGAGCAGGCTGGACAGCTCGCCCATCACCCAGTTGGCGGACAGCTTGGCATCGCCACAGGTGCGCTGGACTTGCTCGAAGTAGTCGGCCATCTCGCGGCTGGCGGCCAGTACGTCGGCGTCATAGGCGGAAAGGCCGAATTCGCGTTGGAAGCGTTCACGCTTCTCAACCGGCAGCTCCGGCAGGCTGGCGCGGATCTCGTCGAGAAAGCGTTGCTCGATGACTACCGGTAGCAGGTCAGGGCAGGGGAAGTAGCGGTAATCGTTGGCTTCTTCCTTGCTGCGCATGGAGCGCGTCTCGTCCTTGTTCGGATCGTACAGGCGAGTTTCCTGCACCACCTTGCCGCCGTCTTCGATCAACTCGATCTGCCGCTGCACTTCGTGATTAATCGCTTTCTCGATGAAGCGGAAGGAGTTGACGTTCTTGATCTCGGCGCGGGTGCCGAATTCGGTCTGGCCTTTCGGGCGCACCGAGACGTTGCAGTCGCAACGCAGCGAGCCTTCAGCCATGTTGCCGTCGCAGATGCCGAGGTAACGCACCAGGGCATGGATTGCCTTGACGTAGGCCACCGCCTCCTTGGCGCTACGGATATCCGGCTCGGAAACGATCTCCAGCAGCGGCGTGCCGGCGCGGTTGAGGTCGATGCCGCTCATGCCGTGGAAATCTTCGTGCAAGCTCTTGCCGGCGTCTTCTTCCAGGTGCGCACGGGTAATGCCGATGCGCTTCTGCGTGCCGTCTTCCAGGGTAATGTCGAGGAAACCCTTGCCGACGATGGGATGATCCATCTGGCTGGTTTGATAACCCTTCGGCAGATCGGGATAGAAATAATTCTTCCGGGCGAAGACGTTCTTGTCGGCAATCTCGGCATCGATTGCCAGACCGAATTTGCAAGCCATGCGCACGGCTTCGGCATTGAGCACTGGCAGCGTGCCGGGCATGCCCAGGTCAACCAGGCTGGCCTGGGTGTTGGGCTCGGCGCCGAAGGTGGTGGCGCTGCCGGAGAAAATCTTCGACTGGGTTGCGAGCTGTGCGTGGATTTCCAGCCCGATCACGGTTTCCCATTGCATCTTCAATCTCCTCAGAATCCGGCCGGGGCGCGCATGTGCCAATCGGTCACTTGCTGGTACTGATGCGCCACGTTGAGCAAGCGCGCCTCTTGGAAATAGGGCGCTAGCAACTGCACGCCTACGGGCAATCCATCGATGAATCCAGCTGGCATGGAAATGCCCGGAATGCCGGCCAGGTTGGCGGTGATGGTGTAGATATCTTCCAGATAGGCCGAGACCGGGTCGGCATTCTTTTCGCCGAGCTTCCACGCCAGGTTCGGCGTGGTCGGGCCGAGAATCACGTCGACTTCATCGAAGGCGCTGACGAAGTCGTTCTTGATCAAGCGGCGAATCTTTTGCGCCTTGAGATAGTAGGCATCGTAGTAACCGGCGGACAATGCATAGGTACCGACCATGACGCGGCGTTTGACTTCGTCACCGAAGCCTTCGGCGCGCGAGCGCTTGTAGAGGTCGGTGAGGTCCGCTGGGTTCTCGCAGCGATAGCCGAAGCGCACACCGTCGAAACGCGACAGGTTGGAAGAAGCCTCGGCCGGCGCGATCACGTAGTAGGAGGGGATTGCGTGCTGCATGTTCGGCAGGCTGATTTCCTTCACCGTGGCACCGAGCTTTTTCAGCTCTTCGATCGCCGCCATTACTGCGTCGGCGATCTTCGGATCGAGCCCTGCGCCTAAATATTCCTTCGGCAGACCGATGCGCAGGCCGTTAAGCGGCTTGCTCAGCGCCGCTAAATAATCGTCTAGCGGTTGGTCGACGCTGGTGGAATCCTTCGGGTCGAAGCCGGCCATGGCGCCGAGCATCAATGCGCAATCCTCGGCAGTACGGGCCAGCGGACCACCCTGATCGAGGCTGGAGGCGTAGGCGATCATGCCCCAGCGCGAGACGCGTCCGTAGGTCGGTTTCAGTCCTGTAAGGTTGGTCAGCGCGGCGGGTTGGCGAATGGAGCCACCGGTATCGCTGCCGGTTGCGGCTGGCAGCAGACGTGCGGCAACCGCTGCGGCCGAACCGCCGGACGAACCACCCGGGACTCGGGTCGGATCCCAAGGGTTCTTTACCGCGCCATAAAAACTCGACTCATTGGCCGAGCCCATGGCGAATTCGTCCATGTTCAGCTTGCCCAGCGATACCGCGCCCGCAGCGGCGAGCCGTTCGACCACCGTGGCGTCATAGGGCGATTTGAAGCTGTCGAGGATCTTCGAGCCGCAGCTGGTGCGCACGCCCTGGGTGCAGAACAGGTCCTTGTGGCCTATCGGTGCACCCAGCAGAGCGCCGCTTTCGCCGCTGGCGCGACGCATATCGGCGGTCTTGGCCTGGGCAATGGCTTGCTCTTCGGTGACGGTGATAAAGCTGTTCAGTTGCGGGTCGAGCTGCTGGATACGGGTCAGCAGCGAGCGGGTCAGTTCTTCTGCGGAGAAGCGCTTTTCGCTCAGGGCGCGCGCAATTTCGGCGAGAGTCAGTTGGTGCATGTCGGCGTCCTTCATTACTCGATCACCTTCGGGACCAGATAAAGGCCGCTTTCCACGGCCGGAGCGATTGCCTGGTAGGCCTCGCGCTGGTTGCTCTCAGTGACTTCGTCGGCGCGCAGACGCTGGTGGGTTTCCAGCGGATGGGCCAGCGGCTCGATGCCATTAGTGTCGACCGCCTGCATGCGATCGATCAGGCCGAGGATGTTATTGAGGGTCTCGGTGGTGCGGGGCAGGTCGTCTTCATTCAGGCCCAGACGGGCCAGATGAGCGATCTTTTCCACCTCGGAGCGTTCAAGCGCCATCGGAATTCTCCAGCGTGAGGCGAATCGGGTGCGCCTTCCGTCGGCAAAGGCCAGCGTCAGAGCAGCAAGGTCGAGCCGCGGCAGCGGGCATTCGAGCCCGGAAAAGCCATCAATCTTACATGCCTGTAGGTGTTCTCGGTAGCACGGCTGCGGCTTGCCGGGTGCACTGTGTTTTTTCTTTGCTGATCGTTTTTTCGCGCAATAGCTCACGTCTGGCCAGACAAGCGTGGACTCGCGCCTTGCCCTAAGTTCGCACCATTGTTAGAGTTTGCGGCACTTTTTTCCCCACGCGTTTGCCCCAGGGCCCTTTTCCCATGTTCAAGAAACTGCGTGGCATGTTTTCCAGCGATTTGTCGATCGACCTGGGCACTGCCAATACCCTTATTTACGTGCGCGACCGCGGCATCGTCCTGAACGAGCCGTCCGTGGTGGCTATTCGCTCCCATGGCAATCAAAAAAGCGTGGTCGCCGTGGGCACCGACGCCAAGCGCATGCTTGGCCGTACTCCAGGCAACATCAACGCGATTCGCCCGATGAAAGACGGCGTGATCGCCGACTTCAGCGTTTGTGAAAAGATGCTGCAGTATTTCATCAACAAGGTTCACGAAAACAGCTTTCTGCAGCCCAGCCCTCGCGTGCTGATCTGCGTTCCCTGCAAGTCCACTCAGGTCGAGCGCCGTGCGATCCGCGAATCGGCGTTGGGTGCTGGTGCGCGTGAGGTCTTTCTGATCGAAGAGCCAATGGCGGCAGCCATCGGTGCCGGCCTGCCGGTCGATGAGGCGCGCGGTTCTATGGTCGTCGATATCGGCGGCGGTACCACCGAGATCGCGCTGATATCCCTTAATGGCGTGGTTTACGCCGAGTCCGTCCGTGTCGGCGGCGATCGCTTCGACGAATCCATCGTTACCTATGTGCGCCGGAACTACGGCAGCCTGATCGGTGAGTCCACTGCCGAACGCATCAAGCAGGAAATCGGCACCGCATTCCCGAGCAGCGACGTACGCGAAGTCGACGTTCGCGGTCGCAACCTTGCCGAAGGCGTGCCACGTAGCTTTACCCTCAACTCCAACGAAGTGCTCGAGGCGCTGCAGGAATCCCTGGCCACCATCGTCCAGGCGGTCAAGAGCGCGCTGGAGCAGTCGCCGCCGGAGCTGGCGTCCGACATCGCCGAGCGCGGCCTGGTACTGACGGGTGGTGGCGCGCTGTTGCGTGATCTCGACAAGCTGCTTTCCCAGGAAACCGGTCTGCCGGTAATCGTCGCCGAAGAGCCACTGACCTGCGTCGCACGCGGTGGCGGCCGGGCTCTGGAAATGATGGACCGTCACGCCATGGATCTGCTGTCCACGGAGTGACCTACAAGCGGTAAGCTCCAAGCGCAAGCCGAAAGCAGGGCCACACTCTGCTCTCGGCTTGTCGCGTTTAGTTTGAAGCCTGCAGCTGCGAGGACCTGTCAATCAAACCACTATTTGCCAAAGGACCCTTGCTCGGAGTTCGCCTGCTGGTGCTCTCCGTGCTCTGTGTCGCGCTGATGGTGGTCGACGCGCGCTTCGAGACGTTGAAACCTGTGCGCAGCCAGATGGGCCTGGTGTTGACGCCTTTCTATTGGTTGGCCGATCTACCGGTGCGCACCTGGCAGCGTGCAACCGAGCAGATCAGCAGCAGCACCAGCCTGGTCGCCGAGAATGAGAAGCTGAAAGCCGAAGCGTTGCTCATGCAGCGGCGTCTGCAGAAGCTGGCGATGCTGACCGAGCAGAATGTGCGCCTGCGCGAGCTGCTCAACTCCGCCGCATTGGTCGATGACAAAGTGATCATTGGCGAGCTGATTGGCCTCGATCCCAACCCCTTCACTCACCGCATTCTCATCGACAAGGGCGAGCGTGACGGTGTCTTCCTCGGCCAGCCGGTGCTCGATGCCAGCGGGCTGATGGGGCAGGTCGTCGAAGTCATGCCCTACGCCGCCAGGGTCCTATTGCTGACGGACGTGACTCACAGCATTCCGGTGCAAGTCAATCGCAACGGTTTGCGGGCGATTGCGGTCGGCACTGGCAGCCCTGATTATCTCGAGCTGCGTCATGTCGCCGAGACGGCCGATATCAAGGAAGGCGATTTGCTCGTCAGCTCGGGATTGGGGCAGCGCTTTCCCAGTGGTTATCCGGTCGCCCAGGTCACCGAGGTGGTGCGGGGCTCGGGGCAACCCTTCCTGATCGTTCGTGCCATCCCCACTGCGATGCTCAATCGCAGCCGCTATCTGTTGCTTGTCTTCAGCGATTCGCGGACACCGGAGGAACGTGTCACAGCCGCTGCCGAAGCTCAGGAGACGGCCGATCGCGAGGCCGCCGAGCAGGCGGAGCCGGCTGCTGCCGATGCGATCTCTGAGCCGGAAACCCCTGACGCTGCCCCGGCGACGCCGGATACGACGCGACCGGACGCCGAGGAGCAGCCATGATCAGCGGACGACTGAATAATGGTTGGGTGATCTGGTTATCACTGTTGATAGCGCTGTTGCTCAGCGTGGCACCCATGCCGCACAGCATCGGGCTGGGGCGTCCGCTCTGGCTCGCCATGTTCATCGCCTACTGGGCAATCGCATTGCCCCATCGCGGCGGTATGGTCGCGGCGTTCATCTTCGGGCTGATGCTCGATGTGCTGTCCGGCACCCTGCTGGGGCAGAACGGCCTGCCGTTGATCTTGATCACCTTTCTGGTGCTCAACCTTCAGCAGCGCCTACGTATGTTTCCGCTATTACAGCAAAGTCTGGTACTGCTGGTGATTCTAGGAATCGGGCAATTGGTGCAGTTGTGGCTCAATACGCTTACAGGCAATCGTCCGCCGACGCTTCTGTTTCTCGTCCCCGTCCCGGTCAGCGCTTTGCTCTGGCCATGGGTCTTCATTGCCCTGCAATGGGCGCGGCGGCGCTTCAACGTCTACTGATCGTCTCCGCGATCAGGCGAGTTGCTTCCGAGCGCCGCCCAGATATGCGAATCTGCTTCGATAGTTTTTGTCCAAGGAGCAGGCATGCCCGCATTGTTTCTCGCCTCCGCGTCGCCCCGGCGTCGTGAACTGCTGACACAGATCGGCGTTCCGTTTTCCCTTCTCGCGGTCTCCATCGACGAAACACCCGATCCAGCGGAGTCGCCGGACGTCTACGTTCAGCGTCTGGCTCGAGAGAAAGCCCTGGCGGGCCTGGCTCTGGTCGATGACGCCTCGGCGTACGTGCTGGGTGCCGACACCACGGTAGTGCTGGATCAGCGGATTCTTGGTAAGCCGATAGATAAGCAGGATGCACTGGCGACACTACAGGCCTTGTCCGGGCGCGAGCATCAGGTACTGACGGCGGTCGCGTTGGCCGGTCAAGCAGATTGCGTGGTGCGTCTGGTGAGCAGTCGGGTACGCTTCCGGCCCGTTCGGCCGGAAGAAGCCGAGGCCTACTGGACCAGCGGCGAACCACGGGACAAGGCGGGTAGCTATGCCATTCAGGGTTGGGGTGCGGTTTTCGTCAGCGCCCTTGAGGGCAGCTACTCCGGCGTGGTCGGTCTGCCGTTATGTGAAACGGCACAGCTGCTCGATGCATACGGTCTCGAGTACTGGACTAAAAGCTCAACCTAGAGCCTGTGGCTTGGCGGCGTATGCCGTTAGAATCGAGCCCACTCGTCAGCTTCGGCTGTTTCACCCCACCGCCATCGGCCGAGAATAACAATGAGCGAAGAAATTCTGATGAACATCACCCCCATGGAATCACGGGTGGCGGTGGTGGAAAACGGTGTCCTGCAGGAGGTGCATGTCGAGCGCACCCAGCGTCGCGGCATCGTCGGCAACATCTACAAGGGCAAGGTGGCACGAGTGCTACCCGGGATGCAGGCGGCTTTCGTCGACATCGGCCTGGAGCGTGCGGCATTCATCCACGCTTCGGAAATTTCCAGCCGGGAAGGCAACGCGGTCGAGCCCATCAGTGCGCTCGTCCATGAAGGGCAGGCGCTGGTCGTCCAGGTCACCAAGGACCCGATCGGAACCAAGGGCGCACGGTTGACGACACAACTGTCGATACCTTCGCGCTACCTGGTCTACATGCCCAAGACCAGTCACGTCGGAATTTCCTTGCGCATCGAAGACGAGTCCGAGCGCGAGCGACTCAAACAGGTGGTCGCCGAATGTGTCGCGGCCGAAGGCATCAAGGAAGCTGGCGGGTTCATCTTGCGCACAGCCGCCGAGGGCGCAGGCAGCGACGAAATCCTCATGGACATTCGCTACCTGCGTCGCCTGTGGGAGCAGATCGACGGCCAGATGAAGACCGCTGGCGCGCCCTCGATCATTTATGAAGACCTGTCGCTGGCCATGCGCACCCTGCGCGATCTGGTCAATCCGCGTATCGAGAAGATCCGTATCGATTCGCGAGAAAACTTCCAGAAGGTCAGCCAGTTCGTCGGCGAGCTGATGCCGGAGTTGAGCGAGCAACTCGAGCATTACCCCGGCGAGCGGCCGATCTTCGATCTGTACAGTGTCGAAGACGAAATCCAGAAGGCGCTCGAGCGCAAGGTCATGCTCAAGTCCGGCGGCTATCTGATCATCGATCCGGCCGAGGCGATGACTACTATCGACGTGAATACCGGTGCCTTCGTCGGCCATCGCACGCTCGAGGAAACCATCTTCAAGACCAACCTCGAGTCTGCTACCGCCATTGCGCGTCAGCTTCGGCTGCGCAATCTCGGCGGGATCATCATCATCGACTTCATCGACATGGAAGACGAAGAACATCGCCGTCAGGTCCTGCGCACGCTGGAAAAGCAGCTGGAGCGTGATCACGCCAAGACCAACATCATCGGTATCACCGAGCTGGGCCTGGTGCAGATGACTCGCAAGCGCACTCGTGAAAGTCTCGAGCAAGTACTGTGCGAGCCCTGCATGTGTTGCCAGGGGCGCGGCAAGTTGAAAACTCCGGAAACCGTCTGCTACGAGATATTCCGCGAGATCCTTCGCGAGGCCCGCGCTTACCAGCCCGAGGGCTATCGTGTACTGGCGAACCAGAAAGTGATCGACCGGCTACTCGACGAGGAATCGGGCAATGTCGCCGACCTCGAAAGCTTCATTGGCCGTTCGATCAAGTTCCAGGTGGAGACCATGTACTCGCAGGAACAGTACGACGTGGTGCTGCTCTGACTAGGGTCTGTTGCCGTTTCGCTGCGAGCCGCGTTGCTGCGCCAAATCTCGCCAGGCAAGGCGCGGGACGCAGGTAATGGTCGCTCCCTTACCAAGTCCCGCAACGCCGCATGGCGAGATTTGCCGCGCAACCCGTAGGGACGGGCCGGTTTTTGTGCGATACGGCGTTTCTCGTCGCTTATTTGGAACGACCAAACTGCGCGACTCGTGTCTTGTCTCGCGCAAAAACCGGCTCCGTCGCGGCCGCGACGAAACGGGAACAGACCCTAGATGCAAGCCAGGCCATGTTGGCCCGGATGACTGGAGCGCATCCGTATGAGTCGGCTCCTTGCCCTTGCCCTTGCGTTCTTGCGCGGTAGCCTCTGGCTGGGCGCTATCGGCCTGGTGCTGCTTGCTTTTTACGTAAGCCTTGGCCGCCAGTTGGTGCCGCTGGTGGCGGAGTATCGGCTCGAGGCGCAAGACAAGGCGCGCGAACTGCTGAGCATGCCGGTGGCGCTCGGAAAACTGGAAGGTCGCTGGGAAGGCTTTTCGCCGCGGTTGCTGGCGCACGACGTGGTGCTTGGGGAAGGAGACGCGGCGATGCGTCTCGATAGCCTGGCGCTGGTGCCTGACGTGATGGCCAGCCTCTTGTCTCGGCAGCTTCAATTGAAGTCGGTGGAATTCACTGGCGCCCATTTAAGCCTGGTGCAGGATGCGGAGGGCAAATGGCGTGTCGGCGGATTGCCCGAGCGCGGCGACGAAACGCCAGTGGATCCGCAGAAGCTATTTGAGGAGCTGCAGAGAATCGGGCGTCTATTGCTGCTCGACAGCCAGATCACCCTTGAGGCGCACGCTGAAGCGCCGCTGACCCTGACCTACGCCAATCTCGAACTGCGCACCGCAGGTGAACGCCTGCGCCTGGACGGGCGGGTGCTGTTGCCGGATGGCCAGCCACTGAGCATGCGTGCGCAGGCGTTGGTGCGACCGAAAGACTGGCGGGCCAGCGAGGCGCAACTGTACCTCAGCCTGCCGCAGAGCGACTGGGCCGCCTGGCTGCCGACAAGCCTGACCGGCAGCTGGAACGTCCAGCAGCTACAGGCTGGTGGCGAGGTATGGCTCGACTGGCGCAAGCGCGGGTTGGCCCGTGCGGTTGCGCGGCTGAACGCGCCGGCAGTGCAGGTAGGCCATTTGCAGCATGACCCGGTGCAGATCGAGGATCTGGCGGTAAACGCCTACATCGATCGGGCGGATGAGGGCTATCGAATGCAGATCGCTGGCCTGGCCTTCACTTTTGAAGACAGCCGCTGGCGGGACACGGCAATGGTTGTCCAGCAGGATATCGCCGAGGATCGCTGGCGCGTGCAGGCTGATCGCATTCCGGTCGCACCGGTGGCCAAGCTGTTTCATGCATTGGCGCCTTTGCCCGATATGGCGAGCGAGTATCTGCTCGGGCTGGCGCCGAGCGGAGTGCTGCGTAATTTGCAGTTCGACTACCGTCCGGTGGCGCCGCCCCCCGAGCGCCTGGCATTCACCGCTAATCTCGATGCGGTCAGTATCGCCGCGCATAAATGGATACCCGCCGTGCGCAACGTCAGTGGCGTGGTGCAGGGCAATCTCGGCGGGGGCGAGCTGCGTTTCGACAACCGGGACTTCAGTCTGCATCTGGCTGAGCTGTTTCCGAGCCCTTGGGATTATCGCCGCAGCCGCGGCAGTCTCGTCTGGACGCTAAATGATCAGGCCGTCACGCTTGCCGCGCCCTATTTGCAAGTCGAGGGCGAAGAGGGGCGCATCGCTGGCGATTTCCTGATCCGCCTGATGCGCGATCCGGCTGCCGAGGACTACATGGATCTGCGCGTCGGTATCCGTGATGGGGATGCTCGCTACACGGAGAAATACCTGCCGACGCGCTCGCCAGCCTTGAGCCCAGCGTTGAGCGAATGGCTGAACACGGCGATTCGCGGCGGTACCGTCGAGCAGGGCTATTTTCAGTATCAGGGCGCGCTGAACAAAGGTGTGGCCGATACTGCTCGCAGCCTGAGCTTGTATTTCAAGGTGAAGGATGCCGAGCTTGCCTTTCAGCCCGGCTGGCCCGTGTTGCGTGAAGGTCGTGGCGAGGTGCTGATCGAGGACAGCGGGGCGCGGGTACGTCTTGCCGAGGCGCGCATGCTCGACAGTCGCGTGCATGACGCTACAGCCGAAATTCCGCATAGCCAGGACGGCCAGCCGCCGCGGCTGGATATCGAGGGGCAGGTCGATGGCAATCTGCGAGATGCGCTGACACTGATGCAAGAGGCACCGATCGGCACTGCCGATCTCTTCGCCGGGTGGCGCGCTGACGGACCTTTGAGCGGAACCCTTAATCTGAACATCCCGCTGGCCAAGGGCGAGCGCCCTAGGGCCGTCGTGGATTTTTCCAGCTCCGATGCTTCGCTGTTCGTTACACAGGCGGATCTGGAGTTCGAAGGATTGGGTGGTGAGTTTCGCTATGACAGTGAACGTGGCTTCAGCGCTGCGGAGCTTCACGGTCGCGCCCTTGGCAGCCTTGTGCGTGGCAAAGCCATCGCCACCGGGCAGCCAGGCAATCCTTCCACGCGGATCGAGGCCACCGGAACGGTGGCGCTGCAGCGACTCCTGGCCTGGCGGAAAATCGAACAGCCTGTGCCCGCATCCGGGGAGCTACCGTTTCGGTTGAATCTGGTCCTGGATGGCGTCGACAGCAACCTGCAGGTGGATTCATCGCTGTTGGGCACAGCGCTGGCGCTCCCGACGCCATTCGGCAAGACGGCCAACGAACGGCGCGATACCACGCTGCGAATGACGCTGGGCGGCGAGCGGCAAAGCTATAGCCTCCGTCACGGCGCGCTGGCGGCGCTGACCTTCGTCGCGCCGGCCGGTGAATGGGCCGAGGGTGGAGGTGAATTGGTGTTGGGCGGTGCTGCTGCGAATCTGCGCAGCGATCAGGGATTGTACGTACGCGGAAACATACCGCTGCTCAATCTGGAGGAATGGCAAGCGCTGTCGAATGGTTATGACAGCGCTTTGCAAGGCGATGAGGCCACTTCACTGCTGCGCCGCGCCCAGCTTGATATCGGGACGTTTGTGGGTTTCGGCATCCGGGTCGACAATCTCGGCGTGGATCTGCGGCGCTTTCCGGCCGGCTGGGCGCTGGGGCTGGATAGCCGGACCGTCGCCGGCACCGTTCGCCTGCCGGATACCGATGGAGAGCCTATCGTGCTGGATCTGTCGCGCCTGCAGCTCCCTGCGGCAGATCCAGGCAAGGCCCAAGGAAGTTCGGAAGATCCGCTGGCCGCCGTCGATCCGAAGAACCTGCCAGCGATGGATGTTGCGGTGGCCGAGGTACTGCAGGGCGATCAGCCGCTGGGTGCCTGGGCGTTGAAAATGCGTCCAGCGGGCAACGGCGTCGAATTCTCGGAGCTGAATCTGAATCTCAAAGGACTCAAGGTCGGCGGCGAGGGTGGCTGGAGCGGTTCCCAGAGTTGGTACAAGGGCAGACTCGAGGGTGCCAATGTGGCCGATGTACTTCTGGCTTGGGGGTTTGCGCCTTCCACCACCAGCGAATCCTTTCGTCTCGATGTGGACGGCAACTGGCCCGGGTCGCCAGCATCCTTCAGTTTGCAGCGGCTGTCCGGCCGACTCGATGGCAGGCTGCGCAACGGCCAATTACGTGAAGTGGATGGCGGCGCTCAGGCGCTGCGGGTCTTCGGTCTGCTCAATTTCGCTTCCATCGGGCGGCGGCTGCGGCTGGATTTCTCGGATTTGTTCAGCAAAGGCCTGAGCTACGATCGAATCAAGGGCGAACTGGTCGCTACCGACGGGGTTTACGTGACGTCGCAGCCGCTGACGGTGACTGGGCCGTCGAGCAATCTCGAGCTGGATGGCCGGGTCGATATGGTCAATGACCGGATCGACGCAAAGCTGCTGGTCACGCTGCCGGTCAGCAACAACCTGCCACTGGCAGCGCTGATCGTCGGCGCGCCGGCCATCGGTGGCGCCTTGTTCGTCGTCGACAAGCTGTTGGGTGATAAAGTCGCACGCTTCGCCAGCGTTCAGTACAACGTTGAGGGCCCGTGGCGAGCGCCGAAAATCACCTTCGACAAACCCTTCGAAAAGCCCAACTGAGCTGTCTTCCCAACGCGCGGTACTGCGCCGCCAACGGTATCCATGCATGACCCTAGCCGTGATCCAGATGGCCAGTCAGGCCGACATACAGGCGAACCTCGCCACCGCCAGAAGGCTGCTGGAGCAGGCTGCCGACTCCGGTGCGCGGTTGGCAGTGCTGCCGGAAAATTTTGCCGCCATGGGCCGTACCGATCTACCGGCGGTCGGCCGGGCCGAAGCCGAGGGTGCCGGGCCGATACTGCCGTGGTTGAAACAGGTCGCATGCGACCTCAGGTTGTGGATAGTGGCCGGCACGCTGCCGCTGCCACCGGATGATCAGCCGCAAGCGAGGGTACGGGCCTGCTCGCTACTGGTCGATGACCAAGGCCAGCGCGTCGCGCGTTATGACAAGCTGCACCTGTTCGACGCAGAAGTGAGCGATGCGCGTGGACGTTACCGTGAGTCAGATGATTATGCCGCTGGCGAGCGGTTGGTCGTCGTCGATACACCGGTGGGGCGCTTGGGCATGAGCGTCTGTTATGACCTTCGGTTCGCGGAGCTGTACCTGGCTTTACGTCAGGCCGGGGCTGAATTGATCAGTGCTCCCTCAGCGTTCACTAGTGTGACCGGCCAGGCGCACTGGGAGATGTTGATACGCACGCGGGCCATCGAGACGCAATGCTATATGCTGGCCGCAGCGCAGAGTGGAGAGCACTCTGGCGGACGATTGACCCACGGGCATTCGTCTATCGTTGATTTCTGGGGGCGCGTGCTGAACGAGCAGGCGACAGGCGAAGCCGCACTGACCGCTGCTCGGGAAACGGCCGAGCAGAATGCGATGCGCAAGCGTATGCCGCTACTGAGCCACCGTCGTTTCACCACGCCCCGTATTGCATCGCGCACTTTGGAGTAGATATGAGTGAACTGCTGTTACCTGTCACCGAGCGCCTCCTGACGCCGGGCGGACTGGGTATCGATGATCTGCCGGGTTTGCTCGGCGAACTGGCCGGCCCTGGCATCGACGCGGCGGATTTGTATTTCCAGGATCAGGTCACCGAGTCCTGGGTGCTGGAGGACGGCATCGTCAAGGAAGGCAGCTTCCACCTGGAGCAGGGCGTTGGTGTACGCGCGTTGTCCGGCGAGAAGACGGGCTTCGCCTATAGCAATGCGATCACCGCCGATGCGTTGCGTCAGGCAGCCGAGGCTGCCCGCTCAATCGCCCGTGGCGGCCATCAGGGTCGTGTCGAGGTGCTTTCGAAGGCCGCTTTTGCCCCGCTGTATAGCCCAGAGAATCCACTGGATGGGCTCGGTCGTGCAGAGAAGGTCGAGCTGCTCAAGCGTATCGACGTCGCTACGCGAGCGCTGGATCCGCGAATCAAGCAGGTCACGGTAAGTCTGGCGGGTGTCTGGGAGCACATTCTGGTGGCGGGGCTGGACGGAGTCATGGCTGCCGACATACGCCCGCTGGTGCGCTTCAACGTGAGCGTAATCGTCGAGCAGAACGGACGTCGCGAGCGTGGCGGACAGGGCGGCGGTGGACGTACCGGTTACGATTACTTTTTCAGCGAAGATCGTGCAATGGGTTATGCCCGTGAGGCGCTGCGACAGGCGCTGGTGAACCTCGAAGCGGTGGCGGCCCCGGCCGGCACGCTACCGGTGGTGCTTGGTCCGGGCTGGTCCGGCGTGTTACTGCACGAGGCGGTCGGCCATGGCCTGGAGGGTGACTTCAATCGCAAGGGCAGCTCGGCTTACAGTGGCCGTATCGGTCAGCAGGTCGCTTCGAAGCTATGCACTATCGTCGATGACGGCACGCTGGCCGATCGCCGCGGTTCGCTGAGCGTTGACGATGAAGGCACACCCACTCAGTGCACCACGCTGATCGAGAACGGAATACTCAAGGGTTATATTCAGGACAAGCTCAACGCGCGCTTGATGGGCGTTGCGCCAACCGGCAACGGTCGGCGCGAATCCTATGCTCATCTACCGATGCCGCGGATGACCAACACTTACATGCTGGCGGGTGAAAGCGACCCGGAAGAAATCATTCGTTCGGTGAAGAAGGGTATCTACTGCGCCAGCCTCGGCGGCGGACAAGTAGACATCACCAGCGGCAAGTTCGTGTTCTCCACCAGCGAAGCCTATCTGATCGAGGACGGCAAAATTACCGCGCCGGTCAAGGGCGCTACGCTGATCGGCAATGGGCCGGACGTGATGAACAAGGTTTCGATGGTCGGGACCGACTTGGCGTTGGACAGTGGTGTCGGCACTTGCGGTAAGGATGGTCAGTCCGTACCGGTCGGCGTGGGTCAGCCGACCTTGAAAATCGATGGTATTACCGTCGGTGGTACCGGAGCCTGACAGCGATGACAAGCGCAAAGCAGCCATCCGACGCGACACGAATTGCGGACCAATCGCAGCGAGCTCGTTGCGGACAGCTCTTTTTCAGCGCAGCCCGCGCTGTGTCTCGTCCAGTCCGCGGATGTATTTGAAAATTTTGCGGCTGGCAGCTGGCGGCTTGTTCCGCGCAGCTTCGTGCTGGGCATGGCGGATCAGGCTGCGCAGCTGCTGGCGGTCGGTGTCGGGATATTCGGTAACGAAGGCCTCGAGGGTTTCGTCGTTACCGGCGATCAGGCGGTCGCGCCAACGTTCCAATGCATGGAAGCGTTCGTTGTACTGGCGGGTGGATGCGTCGAGTTGGTCGACCAGCGCCAGGATGCCTTCGATATCCTGGTCGCGCATCAGTTTGCCGATGTATTGCAGGTGGCGTTTGCGCGCGATATTCGCTGTGTGCTTCGGCGCATCGGCCAACGCCTTGCGTAAGGCGTCGGTGAGCGGGAGGCGATCAAGCACGTCGGATTTGAAAGTGGTGAGGCGCTCACCGAGGTCCTGAAGTGCATGCAGCTCTCGCTTGACCTGGGTTTTGCTTTTTTCCTCGAAGTCGTCGAGATCGGAAATATCATACATGGGGCTGGTCCAGTAGGAAATGCCGCCATGATAACAGCAGCCTTGCTATGCAGCTCAGCTGCGCCTCGCTGGCTGCGATTGATCGAATCTGTGGTTTGGAGTGTTTTATGAGTGAAGTAGAGGGGATCGGTCCGCACGCGTTGCCCGGATTACGCGAAAAGGTCGCACGCATCATCGAAGAGGCCAGCCGGCAGGGCGCCAGCGCTTGCGAAGTATCCGTCTCGATGGAGCAAGGCCTGTCCACCACGGTTCGCCAGCGGGAAGTGGAGACGGTCGAGTTCAATCGTGATCAAGGTTTCGGCATCACGCTGTACGTCGGGCAACGTAAAGGATCGGCGAGTACTACGGGCGGCGGCGGCGAGGCGATTCGCGAAACCGTGGCGGCGGCGCTGGCGATCGCCAAGCATGCTTCGGAGGATGAATTCGCCGGGCTCGCCGATCCGGCTCTGATGGCGAAAGACACACCGAATCTGGATCTTTATCATCCTTGGGATATCTCCCCTGATGAGGCTGTCGAGCTGGCACTCCGTTGTGAGGCGGCAGCGTTCGCAACCGACAGCCGTATCCTCAATGCCGATGGCACCAGCCTTAGCACTCATCAGGGATGCCGCGGCTATGGCAATAGCAACGGTTTCATTGGTGCCTACTGCAGCACTCGCCACAGCCTGAGTTGCGTGATGATCGCCGAGGCCGAGGGGCAGATGCAGCGCGACTATCATTACGATGTCAGCCGCATCGCCAGTGATCTGGCCGGTCCCGAGTCGATCGGCCGACGTGCCGCAGAACGTGCCGTTCGCCGCCTCGGCGCCCGCCCCGTGCCGACGTGTGATGTCCCGGTACTGTTTTCGTCGGAGCTGGCGACTGGTCTGTTCGGCCATTTTCTCGCGGCGATTTCCGGTGGCAATCTTTATCGCAAGTCGTCTTACCTAGAAGGCTCGCTGGGACAAACGCTGTTTCCCGAGTGGCTGACCTTAGACGAGCGCCCGCACCTGCGGCGCGGGCTGGCTAGTTCGGCTTATGACGGCGATGGTTTGGCGACCTACGCCAAGCCGTTCGTTGAGAACGGCAAGCTCTTGTCCTATGTGTTGGGTACCTACTCCGGGCGCAAGCTCGGGATGCCCAGTACGGCCAATGCTGGCGGTGTGCATAACCTCTTCGTATCCCACGGTGATGAGGACCAGGCGGCACTGATCCGTCGCATGGGCCGCGGGCTGCTGGTTACCGAATTGATGGGGCAGGGCTTGAATCTGGTCACCGGCGACTATTCGCGCGGCGCTGGCGGGTTCTGGGTGGAAAACGGCGAGATCCAGTTCCCGGTCCAGGAAGTTACGATTGCTGGCAACCTGCGCGATATGTTCCGGCAGATCGTCGCGGTGGGCTGCGATGTCGAGACACGCAGTAGCATTCACACCGGCTCGGTGCTGATCGAGCGAATGAAGGTGGCGGGGCAGTAGCGGCAGCAAGCTTCAAGCTGCAGGCAACAAGTGGAAGCGTAAGCGCTTTACTGTCTCTCGGCGCTCGCCTGCATACTGATTAGCTTGCAGCTGCTTTATTCCCCTTCCTCAAAATAGCCTTCGATCAGTGCGATCAGCGCACTGATCGCCTCCTGCTCTTGTTCGCCGTCGGCGTGCAGATGAAGGGTAGTGCCTTTGCTCGCGGCGAGCATCATCACCGCCATGATGCTCTTGCCGTCGATCAGGCTGGCAGGGCAGCGCCCGACGCGGACATCGCAGGGGAACTGGTTGGCAACGCCAACGAATTTGGCTGCCGCACGGGCATGCAGGCCCAGTTTGTTGATGATGGTGATTTCGCAAGACGGCATGTGGATTCCTAAGCCAGGTCTCGGTGGCGCACCTGAACGTTCTTCAGGGGCTCGCGCAGCGCCTGGCCGAGTCGCTCCGCCAGATAGACCGAACGGTGGTGCCCGCCGGTACAGCCAATGGCGACGGTGACATAGGCGCGATTGCTGGCGGCGAACCGCGGCAGCCATTTGTTCAGATAGGCAAAGATGTCCTGGAACATTTCTTCAACATCGGTCTGCATGGCGAGGTAGTCGACGACGGGCTGATCCAATCCGGAAAAATCACGTAACTCTGCTTTCCAGTACGGATTAGGTAGGCAGCGCACATCGAATACCAGGTCGGCATCCACCGGCATGCCGCGTTTAAAACCAAAGGACTCGAAGAGGAACGCCGTGCCCGGTTCAGGCTTGTTCAGCAGACGCAGTTTCAGCGTATCTCGCAGCTGGTAGAGGTTGAGGTTCGTCGTATCGAGCGTCAGGTCGGCATGGTCGATGATCGGAGCGAGCAATAGCTCCTCGTCATGGATGGCCTCGGCCAATGAGCGGTTTTCATTCGTCAGCGGGTGCCGCCGCCGAGTTTCCGAGAAGCGCTTGAGCAACGTCTCGTCCGCCGCATCCAGATACAGCACGTCGCACTGAATGTGCCGAGCACGAACCTCGTCAAGCAGCTCGGGAAAGCGCTTTAGCTGACTTGGCAGGTTGCGTGCATCTATGGAGACAGCGACCTGCGGGTGTAACAGTTCGGTATGTAGCAATGCTCGCTCCGCCAGCTCTGGCAGAAGCCCGGCGGGAAGGTTGTCGATGCAATAAAAGCCGTTGTCCTCGAGCACATTGAGTGCCGTGCTCTTGCCTGACCCGGAACGGCCACTGACGATGATCAGGCGCATTGCGGAGCGAGGTTTGTCAGGGGGCGGGCTCGAACACGCGAACCGTGCTGCATGCGCTGCTGGGTTGAGAATCGGCAGGTTACGGACACGTCTCTTTCCTCACTTTACGCGGGGCGAACAGCCATGCCGTTGCGCTAATTGCCGCTCTGAATATCGACGACGGTCTGATACAGGTCCTGCCCGGTGGTGGCTCTGCGCAGGCGCTCACGCACTTCCTCACGGTCCAGCATGCTGGCGATCTGACGAAGCAGTTCGAGGTGTTCGTCCGTCGCCGCTGCCGGTACCAGCAGTACGAAAAGCAAATCGACCGGCGCGCCGTCGATGGCGTCGAAGTCAACCGGTGCGTCGAGCCGTAGCACCGCGCTGAGCGGCGACACGCAGCCGGGCATGCGGCAATGCGGGATGGCGATACCGTTGCCGAAGCCGGTAGAGCCGAGCTTTTCGCGGGCAATGAGGCTTTCGAAGATGGTCTGAGGATCAAGGTCTGGCAGGTCTTGGCCAATTACTTTGGCGATCTGTTCCAGGACGCGTTTCTTACTGCCACCCGGTACGTTCACCAAGGAACGTCCGGGGGTCAGGATATTTTCGATTCGGATCATGATGGGTCAGCGAGCGAGAGCACCCTGGTTATGGTCGAGCTGTTTTTCTTTGTGCTTGATGAGCTGCCGGTCGAGCTTGTCGGCAAGCAGGTCTATGGAAGCGTACATGTCTTCATGTTCTGCGTTGGCGACGACTTCGCGACCGGCAACGTGCAGCGTGGCTTCGGCTTTCTGCCTGAGCTTCTCGACCTGCAGAATCACCTGAACGGCAATGATGCGATCGAAATGTCTTTCCAGTCGCTCGAATTTCTCCTCGACGTAGTCACGCAGGGCTTCTGTGATTTCCAGGTGAAGGCCAGTGATGTTGACTTGCATACTGCATCTCCTTTTGCCACGTGCGAATTGACAGGCTGCGCGCCCGCCACCGGAAGAGATCGACCAGGTCGCCTGGCATTACAACAACCGCTTACGCTCGCTGGACGGCGCGATACCTAATGATTCGCGGTACTTCGCGACGGTGCGGCGTGCAACTTGAATACCCTGCGCCTCCAGTAAACCAGCGATCTTGCTATCGCTCAATGGCTTTTTCAGGTTTTCCGCCGCCACCAGCTTCTTGATGATCGCGCGGATGGCGGTGGATGAGCATTCGCCGCCTTCGGCCGTGCTGACGTGGCTTGAGAAGAAATATTTCAGCTCGTAGATTCCACGAGGGGTATGCATGAACTTCTGTGTCGTGACGCGTGAAATCGTCGATTCATGCATGCCTACCGCTTCGGCGATGTCATGCAGCACCAGCGGTTTCATGGCTTCATCGCCGTGATCAAGGAAGCCGCGCTGATGTTCGACGATCTGCGTGGCGACCTTCATCAGCGTCTCGTTGCGGCTGAGCAGGCTCTTGATGAACCAGCGTGCTTCCTGCAACTGGTTACGCATGAAGGTGTTGTCGGCGCTGGAGTCGGCGCGTTTGACGAAGCCGGCGTACTGGGCATTTACCCGCAGGCGCGGCATCGCATCCTGGTTCAATTCCACCAGCCAGCGATCGTTGTGCTTGCGCACGATTACGTCTGGCACGACGTATTCCGGTTCGCTCGCTTCGATCTGTGAGCCGGGGCGGGGGTTAAGCGTCTGGATCAGGTCCACCACCTGGCGCAGCTCATCCTCCTTGAGCTTCATGCGGCGCATCAGAAGGTTATAGTCACGGCTGCCGAGTGTCTCCAGATGATCACTCACGAGGCGTACCGCTTCGCTCAGCCAAGGCGTTCGCTCGGGTAGCTGGCGCAGTTGCAGCAGCAGGCATTCGCGCAAGTCGCGCGCGCCGATGCCGGCGGGCTCGAACTGCTGGATTCGGCGCAGCACGACCTCGATTTCATCGAGTTCGATTTCCAGCTCGGGGTCGAACGACTCGAGTACCTCCTCAAGGGTTTCGTCGAGGTAACCCTGTGGGTTAATGCAATCGATCAGGGTTACGGCGATGAGGCGGTCGGTGTCGCTCATTGGCGCAAGATTGAGCTGCCAGAGCAGATGACTTTGTAGGCTTTCCCCGGCGGAGGTGCGGGTGGTGAAGTCCCATTCGTCGTCGTCACTGCTGGGCAGGCTGCTGGCGCTGGTCTGGTAGATGTCTTCCCACGCGGTGTCGACCGGAAGTTCATCAGGAATGCGATCACCCCAATCGCCTTCTTCAAGGTTTTCCACCGTATTGACGGGTTCTTCGTGATGATTGTCAGGCGTGTCCTGCTCGGTCGAGGTGCTGCTCTCGGGTTTCTTCTCAACCGACTCGGCCATCAGATCGGAGTTGTCGAAGTCGTCTCCGTCCTCTTCGCGCTCGAGCATGGGATTGGAGTCCAGCGCCTCTTGTATCTCCTGTTGGAGATCGAGCGTGGATAACTGGAGCAATCGTATGGCTTGTTGCAGCTGCGGTGTCATCGTCAGCTGCTGGCCCATCTTCAGGACTAGCGATGGTTTCATGGCAGAGGACTTCGAACCTTATTTGCCGGCGCAACCGCGCCTGTTCCGATTTCGCTGGCGCTGTGCACGCCCGATGTAAGCAAATTATATGCCTGCGAATGAAGCCTTTGCCTAGTCCCGGGCGACGGTGTGAGTGGAAAAATCGGTTTCAGAGACGGAATTCGTGTCCGAGGTAGACTTCCTTGACCAGTTGGTTGGCCAGGATCGCCTCCGCGTCACCTTCCGCGATCAGCTGGCCATCGTTGACGATGTAAGCGGTTTCGCAGATGTCCAGCGTTTCGCGCACGTTGTGATCGGTGATGAGTACGCCGATGCCCTTGGCCTTCAGGTGATGAATGATCTGCTTGATGTCGCCGACCGAGATCGGGTCGACACCGGCAAAGGGCTCGTCGAGAAGGATGAATTTAGGGGCGGTGGCGAGTGCACGGGCAATCTCGACGCGACGCCGCTCGCCTCCGGACAGGCTCATGCCGAGACTGTCACGGATGTGGTTGATGTGGAACTCCTGCAGTAGGCTTTCCAGCGCCTGCTGGCGACCGCTGCGATCCAGGTCCTTGCGGGTTTCGAGAATCGCCATGATGTTGTCGGATACCGACAGTTTGCGGAAGATCGACGCTTCCTGAGGCAGATAGCCGATACCGGCGCGAGCACGGCCATGCATGGGCAGGTGGGTGACATCCTGCTCGTCAATCAACACGCGTCCCTGATCGGCTTTTACCAGCCCGACGATCATATAGAAGCAGGTGGTCTTGCCGGCGCCGTTCGGCCCAAGCAAACCGACAATCTGACCGCTCTCGATAGACAGGCTTACATCACGCACTACCTGACGGCTTTTGTAGCTTTTTGCCAAATGCTGAGCTTTGAGAATCGCCATTACTCGGTTTGCTCCGCTGCCGGCTGGTCTTTGCTGCGCGGCTGGATGACCATGTCCACGCGAGGTCGCGGAGTGGTTACGTCGGTATTGGTGGCTCGGCCGGCGTTGACGATCTGGCGCTGAGTGTCATAGACGATCTTCTCGCCTTCGAAGGTGTTGCCTTCCTGGACGACTTTCGCCTGATCGATCAGGACGATGCGCTCGTTAGCTGCGAAATATTGGATGGTCAGTCCGTACGCCTTGACGATTTCCTTGTCCACCGCCGGCTTCTGCTCGTAGTACGCGGGTTTGCCAATGGAGGTGAAAACCTCGACATCGCCATTCTCGTTTTGGGTGATCGTGACGGTGTCGCCGGTGATCTTCATGGTGCCCTGGGTAATGACCACATCGCCGCGATATACGGCAACGCCCTGTCGATCGTCCAGTTCCGCGGTGTCGGCCTGGACGCGGATCGGCTGGTTACGGTCTTCGGGAAGCGCATGGGCATTCGAGCCGAACAGAAAAATGCTCAAGCCGAACAAAAAGGGGAGAGTCTTAACGCAGCTCATGCTGGCCTCTTACGTTGGATAGCAGGAGCATCCTGCCTTCATTCAGATACGCTTTCATGCCCGTGGCAGTGGTCACACCGTTTGCGGCGACGATTCTAACGGGTTGGCGGGTCTCGGCATAATCCTTCTCGGGGAGCACCGTCATTCTGCTGGTGGTAATGATTGTCGGACGTCCCTTGGCATCGTTGCGTTCGATCCTGACATCATCGATCAGCTCCACTTCCACACCCTGCGGGCCGACTTCGCCGCGCTCGCTAGTCACATGCCATGGCAGCTCGGTGCCGCGATAAGAATGCAGATCGGGTCGGGTCAGCAGACTTACATCGCTGGCCTTGACGTGCTCCACTTTCTCCGCAGACAGTTCGTAATTACGCTTGCCATCCGGCTGGTACTGGACGGTTCTGGAGTTGATTACGTAAAAGTCGATCGGCGATTCCTCACCTGTGGCCGCAGCCGGTTCCTGCATGAAGCTTTCCGGGCGGATGTTCCAGTAGCCGACTGCGACCAGGAGTAATGCAATCAACAGCAGGATGGCAGGGAAACGGATTCTGCTCAGCATTGAAACCTCTAGAGATAGGCGGCCTGAGCGGCTTCAAGGTTGCCTTGGGCGCGCATGATCAGTTCGCAGAACTCCCGCGCGGCGCCTTCGCCGCCGCGGGCGCTGGTGACCCCGTGAGCGTGCTGGCGAACGAACGCATCGGCGCTGGCGACGGCCATGCCCAGGCCCACCCGGCGGATCACCGGTAGGTCGGGCAGATCATCGCCTAGATAGGCGACTTCAGCGTAGTCGATTCCGAGTTCGGCGAGCAGCTCATCGAGGACCACCAGCTTGTCCTCGCGTCCCTGATAGAGATGCTGGATACCCAGGTTCTGCGCGCGGCGTTCGACCACAGGTGTTTTACGACCGCTGATTATTGCGGTGCGCACGCCGGAATTGATCAGCATCTTGATGCCGTGACCGTCGAGCGTGTTAAAGGTTTTGAACTCGCTGCCATCGACCAGGAAGTACAGCTTGCCGTCCGTCAGTACGCCGTCGACGTCGAAAATAGCCAGCCGAATATTACGGGCGCGCCGCAGTAAATCGTTCACTTACATCACTCCTGCGCGCAACAGATCATGCATGTTCAGAGCACCGATAGGACGGTCGTTGTCGTCGACCACCACCAGCGCACTGATTTTGTTGTCTTCCATTATTTTCAGGGCTTCGGCGGCAAGCATGTCGGCGTTGGCTGTCTTGCCGTGGAGGGTCATCACTTGGTCGATAGTGGCCTGGCGTACATCAATGCCTTTGTCCAAAGTGCGTCGCAGGTCGCCGTCAGTGAATACTCCGGCCAGGCTGCCGTTGCCTTCTATGACCACGGTCATGCCGAGACCCTTCTGAGTCATCTCCAGCAGCGCATCACGTAGAGAAGTACCGCGGGTGATCTGGGGCAGGCGGTCGCCCGAATGCATGACGTGCTCCACTTTGAGCAGCAAACGCCGACCAAGTGCGCCGCCAGGGTGCGAAAAAGCGAAATCCTCCGCGGTGAAGCCGCGCGCTTCCAGAAGGGCGATCGCCAATGCATCGCCGAGCACCAGACATACCGTGGTCGAAGATGTAGGTGCCAGGTTCAGCGGGCAGGCCTCGATGGCAACGCTGGCGTCTATATTGACTGCTGCTGCCTTGGCGAGCACCGAATCGGGGTTGCCGGTCATGCTGATCAGTGTGATGCCGAGGCGCTTGATCAGCGGCAGCAGTGTCACGATTTCGCTGGTGGAGCCCGAGTTGGACAGGGCGAGGACCACGTCGTCACGGGTGATCATGCCCATGTCGCCATGACTGGCTTCGGCCGGGTGAACGAAGAATGCGGTGGTGCCAGTGCTGGCGAGGGTGGCGGCAATCTTGTTGCCGATATGGCCCGATTTGCCCATGCCAACCACGACGACGCGTCCTTTGCAGTGGAGGATAAGCTCGCAAGCCTTAACAAATTGCTCGTCGATGCGGGTCTTGAGTTCTTCGACCGCGTCTATCTCCATGCGGATAGTGCGCTGGGCAGTCTCGATCAACTGGCTGCTCTGGCTCATGTTCACGTCATCGTCTGAATTAAAACGCGGGATTATAACGGCAAACCGATCGCCGCTCACCGAAAAGCTGCAGTTCCGAATAGCCGCTTGCGAAGCTAAACCCTCGCTGAGTGACATGTGCTCGCTCATGCGCCGACACAGTCGCGTGTTGGGGCGCTTGGCAGCGCGGTGCTATAGTTCGCCGCCGAAAATGGTCGCCGCGAAGTATCTCCGGAAAGCTGGGGGGCGTCTGATTCGCAGACTGTAGCCAAGGAGAGCCAATGAGCGCCGCCAACGCTAACGCCGTCGAGCTGAAAGGTGTCACCTTCAAGCGCGGGGAGCGGAGCATTTTCAACAACGTCGATATTGTCATACCGCGAGGCAAGGTAACGGCCATCATGGGGCCGTCCGGCTGCGGCAAGACGACACTGTTACGCCTGATTGCGGCCCAACTCAAGCCGGCCAGCGGCGAAGTTTGGGTGGCGGGAACCAACCTGCCGACCCTGTCGCGCCGTGAGCTGTTCGATATGCGCAAGCAGATGGGCGTGCTGTTTCAAAGCGGCGCGCTGTTCACCGACCTCGATGTATTTGAAAACGTCGCGTTTCCGTTGCGCGTGCATACCAAGCTGCCGGAAGAGATGATTCGTGACATCGTGCTGATGAAGCTACAGGCAGTAGGGCTGCGGGGTGCGATCGAGCTGATGCCTGATGAGCTATCCGGTGGGATGAAGCGCCGTGTGGCTTTGGCGCGCGCTATCGCGTTGGACCCGCAGATACTCATGTACGACGAACCCTTCGCTGGCCAGGACCCCATTGCTATGGGCGTTCTGGTGCAGTTGATTCGCCTGCTCAATGATGCGCTGGGTATCACCAGTATCGTGGTTTCCCACGATCTGGCCGAAACCGCCAGCATTGCCGATTACATCTATGTGGTTGGCGATAGCCAAGTGCTCGGGCAGGGTACGCCTGCCGAGCTTCGCGAATCGGCCAACCCACGTATCCAGCAGTTCATGAGAGGCACGGCAGACGGCCCGGTGCCTTTCCATTTCCCTGCACCGGCCTATGCCGACGACCTGTTGCGAGGCTCCGATGCGTAAGCGCTCCTTGATCGAACGAGTCCGTCTGCTCGGTGAAGCCGGCATGAATGTGGTGGCCGCGCAGGGCCGCGCGACGCTGTTTCTATTCCACGCGCTGTTCGGCCCTAGCGGCTTGAGCAATCGCTTTTCTCTGCTGATCAGACAGCTTTACTCGGTTGGGGTGCTGTCGCTGGCAATCGTGGTGGTGTCGGGAATTTTCATCGGGATGGTGTTGGCGCTGCAGGGCTATAGCATTCTCAACAGTTATGGATCCGAGCAGGCGGTGGGGCAAATGGTGGCCCTTACGCTGCTGCGCGAGCTAGGGCCGGTGGTCACCGCGCTGCTGTTCGCCGGACGCGCCGGGTCGGCGCTGGCTGCCGAGATTGGCAACATGAAATCCACCGAACAACTGTCCAGCCTGGAAATGATTGGCGTCGATCCGCTGAAGTACATCATTGCGCCGCGGCTGTGGGCCGGTTTCATCTCGCTGCCGTTGCTGACCGTGATTTTCAATGTGGTCGGCATCTGGGGCGGTGCGATGGTTGCGGTGGACTGGCTTGGCGTATACGAAGGCTCGTTCTGGGCCAATATGCAGAACAGCGTCACCTTCACCTCGGATGTGCTCAATGGAGTCATCAAGAGCATGGTATTCGCCGTGGTAGTCACCTGGATCGCGGTGTTCCAGGGCTACGACTGCGAGCCGACTTCCGAGGGGATCAGTCGCGCCACTACCCGAACCGTGGTCTACGCCTCGCTGGCGGTACTCGGCCTCGACTTTATTCTGACCGCGTTGATGTTTGGAGATTTTTGATGCGTATCCGCACCCTGGAAATCGGTGTTGGTCTGTTCCTTTTGGCGGGCGTGCTGGCTCTGCTATTGCTATCGCTGCGGGTCAGCGGGCTGAGCGTCGATAGGACCGACACCTACAAGCTTTACGCTTATTTCGACAATATTGCCGGTCTCAGTGTCAGATCCAAGGTAACCATGGCCGGCGTGACCATCGGCACGGTGACCGCAATCGACCTGGATCGGGAGAGCTACACCGGACGTGTCACGCTGGAAGTGCAGAAGGATGTCGACATCCTGCCGGTCGACTCCACTGCGTCGATTCTGACCGCTGGGCTGCTGGGCGAGAAGTACGTAGGCATCAGCGTGGGTGGCGAAGAAGAGACGTTGGGAGACGGCGATACCATTCGCGATACCCAGTCGTCGCTAGTGCTGGAAGACCTGATCGGCAAATTTCTACTCAATTCGGTAAATAAAGAGTGAGGAGTGTTCATATGATGACTGTCCTGCGTCGCGGCTTGCTGGTATTGCTCGCTGCCCTGCCTCTACTGGTTCAGGCGGCCCCGAGCGCCCATGAAGTGATCGAGCGGACCACAGATGAACTGCTCGCCGACCTTAAGGCCAACAAGGAGCAGTACCGTCAGGATCCGAATGCCTTTTACGACTCGCTCAATGAGATTCTCGGTTCGGTGGTCGATGCCGAAGGAATTTCCCGCAGCATCATGACCGTGAAGTACTCGCGCGGCGCCAGCCCTGAGCAGATGAAGCGCTTTCAGGAGAACTTCAAGCGCAGCCTCATGCAGTTCTACGGCAACGCCCTGCTGGAGTACGACAATCAGCAGATCCGGGTGCTACCTGCGAGCGGCAAGCAGGATGCCGAGCGCACCAGCGTTGGCATGGAGGTGACGGGTCGCCAGGGCGAGATCTATCCGGTCTCCTACACCATGGTCAATCAGAACGGCGAATGGCTGGTTCGAAATGTGATCATCAATGGCATCAACATCGGCAAGTTGTTCCGTGACCAGTTCGCCGACGCCATGCAGAAGAACAATGGTGATCTGGACAAGACCATCGAGGGCTGGGCCGAAGTGGTCGCGCGGGCCAAGGACACCGAAGCCGGTCAGCAGGCGGCGGGCGATGAGTAATGGGCGTGTCGAGATGGGCGCTGGCGGCGAGCTGCTGCTCTCCGGCGTGCTCGATTACCAGTCCGGCCCGGCTTTACGCCGTGACGGTCAGGCACTGATTCGGGCGAGTAAAGAAGAGCGGCTATTGATCGATTGCTCGTCAGTGGAAAAATCCAGCAGCGTCGGGCTTTCCTTGTTGCTGGCTTTTACTCGCGATGCAATCGGGTCGGGTCGAGAGGTGCTCATCATCAATATGCCCAGCGATATGCGTGAAATCGCCAAGGTGTCTGGTCTGCTGGATGTTCTTTCGCTGACAGACGAAACACGGGGAGCGGGCTGATGCTACTGCGCTGGGCGGAGTCGATGCGCGGCAAGGTTCATGCAGTGGCCGAGTCGCTGGGAAATCTTCTGGTCGAAACTTTTCATTATCTGGCGCTGTTCGCTATTGGTGCAGTCACCGCCTGGGCGGGGGTGGTGGCGTTTCTGGGCATGATCGAGAAAGGCAGCATCAGCGTCGACGACATTCTGCTGCTGTTTATCTATCTAGAACTCGGCGCGATGGTTGGCATCTACTTCAAGACCAACCATATGCCCGTGCGCTTCCTCATTTACGTGGCGATCACTGCGCTGACTCGTTTGCTGATCTCGGATGTTTCGCACCATCATCGTCCGGACATGGGCGTGGTCTATATTTCCGGAGCCATCCTGCTGTTGGCGGTGGCGATACTGGTTGTTCGTTTTGCCTCGTCGAAATTCCCAGCGGTAGCTGCCGGCAGCCGTCCTCAGCGTCCGCGTGACAGCGAGGCGGAAACACTCGACTGAGTGAGCTTCGTCACTCCGCGTGGGTTCGGGGTTCGCAGCCTTCGGGCTTTTTTGTATGATGGCCGACCGCGCGCGTCCGGCGCCGATCGAGGTTGAACATGCAGGCTGTAGAAGTTAAGAATTTTCTGGAAGAGAAGCTTCCGGGTGCTCAGGTGGAAGTCGAGGGTGAAGGCTGCAACTTCCAGCTGAACGTGATCAGCGATGAGTTGGCCGGCTTGAGCCCGGTCAAGCGTCAGCAGCAGATTTATGCTCATCTGAATCCGTGGATCGGCGACGGCAGCATCCACGCCGTCACTATGAAATTCTTCAGCCGTGCCGACTGGCTTGCGCGTAGCTGATTGCCGGTCACGATAGACATATTTCAGCCAGTGCGCAGTCCCTGAAGCCGCGTACGGCTCCTCTTCGACAGTGCTTCGAGCCTGCGGGTTACGGGAACATTCATGGATAAATTGATCATCACCGGCGGTGCCCGCCTAAACGGCGAAATTCGCATCTCCGGCGCCAAGAACTCGGCCCTGCCCATTCTGGCGGCTACCTTGCTTGCCGATACCCCGGTAACCGTCTGCAACCTGCCGCACCTGCATGACATCACCACCATGATCGAGCTGTTCGGTCGCATGGGCGTGCAACCAGTCATCGATGAAAAGCTCAGCGTTGAAGTCGACGCCAGCAGTATTCAGACGCTGGTCGCACCCTATGAACTGGTCAAGACCATGCGCGCATCGATCTTGGTGCTAGGCCCCATGGTGGCACGCTTCGGCGAGGCGGAAGTGGCCCTGCCGGGCGGTTGCGCCATCGGCTCGCGGCCAGTCGACCTGCACATCCGCGGTCTGGAAGCGATGGGTGCCCAGATCGATGTCGAAGGTGGCTATATCAAGGCGCGGGCTCCGGCTGGCGGCCTGCGCGGCGCGCATTTCTTCTTCGATATCGTCAGCGTGACCGGCACCGAGAACATCATGATGGCGGCGGCGCTGGCGAACGGTCGTAGCGTGCTGGAAAACGCTGCGCGTGAACCGGAAGTGGTCGATCTGGCCAACTTCCTCAACGCCATGGGTGCGCAAATCTCCGGCGCCGGAACTGACACCATCGTTATCGACGGCGTGAAGCGTCTGGGTGGTGGGCGCTACAGCGTAATGCCGGACCGCATCGAGACGGGCACCTATTTGGTGGCCGCCGCCGCAACCGGCGGTCGCGTAAAGCTCAAGGATACCGATGCCACGCTGCTCGAGGCTGTATTGCACAAGCTCGAAGAGGCTGGTGCCCACATCGATACCGGCAGCAACTGGATCGAACTGGATATGAAGGGCAATCGGCCGAAAGCGGTCAACGTCCGTACGGCGCCGTATCCAGCATTTCCCACCGATATGCAGGCGCAGTTCATCGCCATGAACGCTGTCGCCGAAGGCACCGGCACGGTCATCGAGACGGTGTTCGAGAACCGCTTCATGCACGTGTACGAAATGAACCGCATGGGCTCGCAGATACTTGTCGAAGGTAATACTGCCATCGTGACCGGTGTACCGAAGCTCAAGGGCGCCCCCGTGATGGCGACTGACCTCCGTGCCTCGGCGAGTCTGGTCATCGCCGGCCTGGTGGCCGAAGGCGATACGCTGATCGACCGTATCTACCACATCGATCGCGGCTACGAATGCATCGAAGAAAAGCTGCAGCTGCTGGGCGCCAAGATCCGCCGCGTACCGGGCTAGTCCCAAGCCATGTCGGGGTCGCCAGCTTGTGGGCGGCGACACCCGGTCGGGGCGAGTCAACCCGGCTCCGCCCATGCCTGCGCTACGGCCGCCATCAATAGGCTTAAAGGAACAACCGTCCATGCTCACCATCGCCCTTTCCAAAGGTCGTATTCTCGACGACACCCTGCCGTTGCTCGCCGCGGCCGGTATCGTTCCCACCGAGAATCCGGAAAAAAGCCGCAAGCTGATCATTCCGACTACGCAGGATGACGTGCGCTTGCTGATCGTCCGTGCCACCGATGTGCCGACCTATGTCGAGCACGGCGCGGCGGATCTCGGTGTCGCGGGCAAGGACGTATTGATGGAATACGGCGGGCAGGGCCTGTACGAGCCGCTGGATCTGAAAATCGCCAACTGCAAGCTGATGACAGCAGGGCGGGTCGGTGCTGCAGAGCCAAAGGGTCGGCTGCGCGTTGCGACCAAGTTCGTTAACGTTGCCAAACGCTACTACGCCGAGCAGGGCCGCCAGGTCGACATCATCAAGCTCTACGGCTCGATGGAGCTAGCGCCCTTGGTAGGGCTTGCGGACAAGATCATCGACGTCGTCGACACCGGCAATACGCTGCGTGCCAATGGCCTGGAGCCGCAGGAATTGATCGCCATGATCAGTTCGCGCCTGGTGGTCAACAAAGCCTCTATGAAAATGCAGCACGCCCGCATCCAGGCATTAATCGACGCCTTGCAGGGCGCGATCGAACATCACGGTTGAGAACCCTCCGGTCTGCGCTGCAGCCCGGCCCGCCTATCCGTGTCATAACCTAAATTTTCAGGTGCCCACGCGGTTGGCTTGTTAATCTAGTGGCGCCTGAAAATCCGCTTCGACGCATCCATTCATGAGGCCTGTTATGACCGCTTCCATCGACATCCGCCGACTCAATGCTGCTGATCCGGACTTCTCGCGACACCTGGATCATCTGCTGAGCTGGGAAAGCGTGTCCGACGATGGCGTCAATCAGCGCGTACTCGAAATCATCAAGGCGGTACGTGAGCGAGGCGATACGGCTCTGGTCGAGTTGACCCAGCGTTTCGACGGCCTCGAAGTGGCTTCGATGGCCGATCTGATCCTGCCTCGTGAGCGCCTCGAACTGGCGCTGGAGCGCATTACCCCGGCGCAGCGCCAAGCGCTGGAAGCGGCCGCTGAGCGCGTGCGGACCTATCATGAAAGGCAGAAACAGGATTCCTGGTCGTACACCGAAGCCGACGGCACGGTGCTGGGCCAGAAAGTTACCCCACTCGACCGTGCCGGGCTTTACGTGCCGGGCGGCAAGGCATCGTACCCGTCATCCGTACTGATGAACGCCATTCCTGCCAAGGTTGCCGGTGTACCAGAAGTCGTCATGGTCGTGCCGACGCCGCGCGGCGAGCTGAACGAACTGGTGCTGGCGGCGGCCTGCATTGCCGGCGTCGACCGGGTCTTCACCATTGGCGGCGCGCAGGCCGTCGCGGCGCTGGCCTACGGAACCGAAAGCGTGCCGCCGGTGGATAAGATCGTCGGCCCCGGTAATATTTACGTCGCCACGGCCAAGCGTCACGTGTTCGGCAAGGTCGGCATCGACATGATCGCTGGACCGTCGGAGATTCTGGTGGTCTGCGATGGCCAGACCGATCCCGACTGGATCGCCATGGACCTGTTCTCCCAGGCCGAACACGACGAAGACGCCCAGTCCATTTTAGTCAGCCCCGATGCTGCGTTTCTCGACAAGGTTGCCGAAAGCATTGCGAGGCTGCTGCCGACTCTGGAACGCGCCGATATCGCTCGTGCCTCCATTCAGGGGCGCGGCGCGCTGATTCAAGTCGCCGATATGCAGCAAGCGATAGACGTCGCCAACCGCATCGCGCCAGAGCATCTGGAGTTATCGGTGGCTGAGCCTGAGCAGTGGCTGCCGCAGATTCGCCACGCCGGAGCGGTATTCATGGGGCGCTACACCGCCGAGGCACTGGGCGATTATTGCGCTGGGCCAAACCACGTGCTGCCAACGTCCGGCACGGCGCGTTTCTCGTCTCCTCTGGGCGTGTACGATTTCCAGAAGCGTTCTTCGATCATCAATTGCTCGGCCGAGGGGGCGTCTGAGCTGGGCAAGATCGCCTCGGTCCTGGCCCGCGGTGAATCGCTGACGGCGCACGCACGCAGCGCTGAGTACCGGATAAAGCGGTAAAACGAAGAAGACGAAAAGGCGCTGGAGGTTGGACGTGTAAGAGCGAGCTTGCTCGCGAACCGCCTTGAAAGCTTCGCCAGCAAGCTGGCTCCTACGGGTTGGGCGGTGCAGCCGAGGCTGGTTCCTGCGCGTCGGCTCTTTCAGTCTCCAGCCTCTGCGATCAAACAATTTGAACACCAAGGAGAAAGGGCATGAGCAAATTCTGGAGCCCCTTTGTCAAAGATCTGGTGCCTTACGTACCGGGTGAGCAGCCCAAGCTGAGCAGGCTGGTCAAGCTCAATACCAACGAGAATCCCTACGGCCCATCGCCAAAGGCGATCGCCGCGATGCAAGCCGAGTTGAGCGATAGCCTACGCCTTTATCCCGATCCGAACGGGGAGCGCCTCAAACGCGCGGTTGCGGAGCATTACGGTGTGCGGCCGGAGCAGGTCTTCGTAGGCAATGGCTCGGATGAAGTGCTGGCGCATGCCTTTCACGGGCTGTTCCAGCATGGTAAGCCGTTGCTGTTTCCCGACGTGACCTACAGTTTTTATCCGGTCTACTGCGGTCTGTATGGCATCGAATACGAAGCTATCGCGCTGGACGATAACTTTCAGGTCGATGTGGCCGACTATGCCCGACCGAACGGCGGAATCGTTTTCCCTAATCCCAACGCACCAACTGGCTGCCTGCTGGGGTTGGAAGCGATCGAACGCCTGCTGCAGGCCAATCCCGATTCGGTCGTCCTGGTGGATGAGGCCTATATCGATTTTGGCGGCGAATCAGCGATTGCCTTGGTGGACCGCTACCCGAACCTGCTGGTGAGCCAGACGCTGTCTAAATCCCGCTCGCTGGCAGGGCTTCGCGTCGGTCTGGCCGTTGGGCATCCCGATTTGATCGAGGCGCTTGAGCGGATCAAGAACAGCTTCAACTCCTATCCTCTGGACCGTATCGCCATTGCCGGCGCCGCCGCAGCGTTCGAGGATCGCGAATACTTCGAGCAAACCTGCCGACAAGTAATTGCCAGTCGCGAAGACTTGATTGCCTCGATGCAAAAATTGGGTTTCGAAGTGCTGCCTTCAGCGGCCAACTTCATCTTCGCGCGTCATCCTCAGCGTGACGGCAGGCAGCTGGCGGAGCAACTGCGCGAGCAGGGCGTGATCGTGCGGCACTTCAAGCTGCCGCGTGTCGACCAGTTCCTGCGTATCACTATCGGTACGCCTGAGCAGAATCAGGCGCTGTTGCAAGCGCTCTAGAGGTAGCGGCAAAACTCAAGCTTCAAGCTTCAAGCTTCAAGCGGCAAGTAGAAGCGGATGCGGTGCTTAGCAGAATGTCATCACTTGCATCATGGTTTGCTTGCAGCTTGCAGCTTGCAGCTTGCAGCTTGCAGCTTGCAACAGCTATTGCGGACCTTTCTCCACCAGCGGTCGCATCCCGACTTCAGCCGTCAGTGTCAGTGGTTTGCCGTTGCGCAGGATATCGATATCGATCTTATCGCCAGGACGCGCCCTCGCAACCTGGTTCATCGAGGTGCGGCCATCGCTGGCTTGCTCGCCGGCAATGCTCAGGATTAGATCACCCGGCAGTAACCCGGCACGCTCAGCCGGACCGTCGCGATAGACACCCGCGACGACAATTCCCGGCCGTCCGGTCAGGCCGAAGGATTCCGCCAGCTCCTGGGTCAGGGATTGCACCTCGACCCCGAGCCAGCCGCGGATGACCTGACCATGTTCGATGATCGATTTCATCACCTCGATTGCTAGCTTCACCGGAATCGCAAAGCCAATACCTTGCGAGCCGCCGGATTCGGAAATAATCGCCGTGTTGATACCGATCAATTGCCCGGCGGTATCGACCAGTGCGCCACCGGAATTGCCGCGGTTGATCGCTGCATCGGTCTGAATGAAGTCTTCGTAGGTATTGAGACCCAACTGGTTACGCCCCGTGGCGCTGATAATGCCCATGGTCACCGTCTGGCCGACCCCGAACGGGTTGCCGATCGCTAGCGTCACATCGCCGATGCGGATGCTATCGGAGCGCCCGATGGTCATCGCTGGCAAATTCTCCAGATCAATCTTCAGGACCGCGAGATCGGTTTCCGGGTCGCTGCCAATCACCCGTGCAAGCGTTTCGCGGCCATCACGTAGCGCTACGACTATCTGCTCGGCGTTGGCGGTAACGTGGTTGTTGGTCAGCAAATAGCCTTCGGGGCTCATGATGACTGCCGACCCGAGGCTCGACTCCATGCGTCGCTGCCGCGGCAGGTTGTCGCCGAAGAAGCGCTGAAACAGCGGGTCGTCCTTGAGCATCGGCTGCTGCGGGGTTTGATCGATCACTTTCGTGGTGTAGAGGTTGGCTACGGCGGGTGCCGCGCTACTTACCGCGTTGGCGTATGAATAAGGACCCTGCTGCGGTATCCCCCACCACCGGCGTGTGGCGCAAGGTATATTCAGGTTGCGTGCCCAGCCCTACCAGATGCGGGTAGCGCTGGATGATCAGCAGGGCCATGAGCAGGCCTACCAGCAACGGCCAGCCAAGAGAACGCAGGGCATTGATCATCGCGATTTTAGAATCCGGGCAGGTTGCAGGGGTAGATAGCGCCCCCTTAAGGTGGCGGCATTATACGAAGCTGGTGGCGAATTGCAGCTTCGCCAGTTGCTTATCTGCGCTGAGTTGGCAGGGCGGGTTAGATCACGCTCTTGGCCAGCGTAACGACCGCTTAGGCTGAGGTCAGTTTTTTCTTTTTACGAGAGGATGTCGCATGGCCGTTGCACTGACCACTTTGGTCGAGGAAGCCGATCGCTACCTGAATGCCGCGAAGATTTCGGACTACTGTCCGAACGGCATGCAGGTCGAGGGACGACCACAGGTGCGCCGCATTGTCAGCGGCGTAACCGCGAGCCAGGCACTGCTGGATGCTGCGGTCGACGCGCAGGCCGACGTGGTGCTGGTGCATCACGGCTATTTCTGGAAGAACGAAGACCCGCGCGTGGTGGGTATCAAGCAACGGCGATTGAAAACCCTGCTAACTAACGAGATCAGTCTGCTCGCTTATCATCTGCCACTCGATGTGCATCCTGAAGTCGGTAATAACGTCCAGCTGGCACGGCTGCTCGGGTTGATCATAGAGGGGCCGCTGGAGCCCAATAATCCTCGCTCCGTCGGGCTTGTCGGCTCGCTGGACGTTCCGTTGGCACCGGCTGACTTCATGCGCCGGATTCACGCTGCACTGGGCCGTGAGCCGCTGATGATCGAAGGTGCAGGCCCGATCAGGCGGATAGCCTGGTGCACCGGCGGCGCCCAAGGCTATATCGAACAGGCCGTGGCTGCTGGCGTCGATGCTTATCTGACCGGCGAAGTGTCGGAACCGACTGTGCATATCGCTCGGGAAAGCGGTCTGAGCTTCTTCGCCGCAGGCCATCACGCGACGGAACGCTGCGGCGTGCAGGCTCTGGGAGACTATTTGGCGCGACGTTTCGCCATCGAACACCTGTTTATCGATTGCCCGAACCCGGCCTGAGTTGCGTGATCTCGTCAGGCCTTGGCAGATATCCAGGCGTTTTTCAGCCGATATAAAGCTAGAAGATTTAGATCTAAAAGGCCGCCTGATTAGAATCTAACGCCGTGTTAAAGTTGCGCCCTCGTTCCGGCCCGCGGCCGTCCATCTGCCAATTCGTGAGTAGCTATGGTCGACAAACTGACGCATCTGAAACAGCTGGAGGCGGAAAGCATCCACATCATTCGTGAGGTGGCCGCCGAGTTCAACAATCCGGTGATGCTCTATTCCATCGGTAAAGACTCCGCCGTAATGCTGCATCTGGCACGCAAAGCGTTCTTTCCTGGTCGCCTGCCGTTCCCGGTGATGCACGTCGACACGCGCTGGAAATTCCAGGAAATGTACCGCTTTCGCGAGAAGATGGTCGCCGAGATGGACCTGGACCTGATCACTCATATCAACCCAGACGGTGTCGCGCAGAACATCAATCCGTTCACTCACGGTAGCGCCAAGCACACCGACATCATGAAAACCGAGGGCCTGAAGCAGGCGCTCGACAAGCATGGCTTCGACGCCGCCTTCGGTGGTGCGCGCCGCGATGAAGAGAAATCGCGGGCGAAGGAGCGGGTGTATTCCTTCCGTGATAGCAAGCATCGTTGGGACCCGAAGAATCAGCGCCCTGAGTTGTGGAATGTCTACAACGGCAAGGTGAAGAAGGGCGAATCCATCCGCGTCTTCCCGTTGTCGAACTGGACCGAGCTGGATATCTGGCAATACATCTACTTGGAACAGATTCCGATCGTGCCGTTGTACTTCGCTGCTGAACGCGAAGTCATCGAGAAGAACGGCACGCTGATCATGATCGACGACGAGCGCATCCTCGAGCACCTCTCCGACGATGAGAAGGCGCGTATCGAAAAGCGCATGGTGCGCTTCCGCACCCTCGGCTGCTACCCGTTGACGGGTGCGGTGGAATCCACCGCCGCGACGCTGCCGGAGATCATTCAGGAAATGCTCCTGACGCGTACTTCCGAACGTCAAGGCCGCGTCATCGACCACGATGGCGCCGGTTCGATGGAAGAAAAGAAACGTCAGGGCTACTTCTAAGGATTCCGCATCATGTCTCATCAGTCTGATTTGATCAGCGAGGACATCCTCGCGTACCTGGCCCAGCATGAGCGCAAGGAACTGCTGCGCTTTCTAACCTGCGGCAACGTCGACGACGGTAAGAGCACCCTGATCGGGCGCCTGCTGCACGACTCGAAAATGATCTATGAAGATCATCTCGAAGCCATCACCCGCGATTCGAAAAAATCCGGCACCACTGGCGATGACGTCGACCTAGCGCTGCTGGTCGACGGCCTGCAGGCTGAGCGCGAGCAGGGCATCACCATCGATGTCGCCTACCGCTATTTCTCCACGGCCAAGCGCAAATTCATCATCGCCGATACCCCCGGCCATGAGCAGTACACGCGCAACATGGCGACCGGTGCGTCCACTTGCGACCTGGCGATCATTCTCGTCGACGCTCGCTACGGCGTGCAAACTCAGACCAAGCGCCATAGCTTCATCACCTCGCTGCTGGGCATCAAGCACATCGTCGTGGCCATCAACAAAATGGACCTGATGGACTTCGATCAGTCCGTTTTCGAGCGCATCAAGGCCGACTATCTCGCCTTTGCCGAGCGCATCGAGCTGCAGCCGTCGTCGCTACACTTCGTACCGATGTCGGCGCTCAAGGGCGACAATGTGGTAAACCGCAGCGAGCGAGCGCCGTGGTATGCAGGCCCGTCGCTGATGGAGATTCTCGAAAGCGTCGAGATCGCCGGCGACCGCAATTTCGACGATCTGCGCTTCCCGGTGCAATACGTCAACCGCCCCAACCTGAACTTCCGCGGCTTCGCCGGCACGCTCGCCAGCGGCATCGTGCGCAAAGGCGACGAAGTGACGGTTCTGCCATCCGGCAAGCGCAGCAAGGTCAAGTCTATCGTCACCTTCGATGGCGAACTGGAGCAGGCAACCCCAGGTGAAGCGATCACTGTGACGCTAGAAGACGAGATCGACGTGTCTCGCGGCGACATGCTGGTGCACGCTGACAACCAGCCGCGCATCGTCGACAGCTTCGACGCCATGCTGGTGTGGATGGCTGACGAGCCGATGCTGCCCGGTAAGAAATACGACATCAAGCGTGCGACCAGCTACGTGCCGGGTTCCATCGCCAGCATCACCCACCGGGTCGACGTAAATACTCTGGAACATGGTTCCGCCAGCAGTCTGCAGCTCAACGAGATTGGCAGGGTCAAGGTCAGCCTGGATGCCTCGATCGCCCTCGACGGCTATGCGCAGAACCGCACCACCGGCTCGTTTATCGTTATCGATCGCCTCACCAATGGCACTGTTGGCGCGGGCATGATCATCGCTGATCCGATTGCTCAGGGCTCCTCTGGGCATCACGGCGCGCTGGCGCACGTTTCCACCGAAGAGCGAGCGACGCGCTTTGGCCAGCAACCGGCTACCGTGCTGTTTACCGGCTTGTCCGGTGCCGGCAAAAGCACGCTGGCCTACGCGGTTGAGCGCAAGCTGTTCGATATGGGCCGCGCCGTTTATGTGCTGGATGGTCAGAATCTACGCCACGACCTGAACAAGGGCCTTCCGCAGGACCGCGCCGGACGTACCGAGAACTGGCGCCGTGCCGCTCACGTGGCTCGTCAGTTCAACGAGGCGGGCCTGTTGACCCTGGCAGCCTTCGTTGCGCCGGATGCCGAAGGTCGGGAACAGGCCAAAGCGCTGATTGGTGCTGATCGTGCCATTACCGTCTACGTCCAGGCCTCACCGCAAGCCTGCCAACAGCGCGACCCGCAGGGTCTGTATGCGGCGGCCGGCGACAATATCCCAGGTGAATCCTTCCCCTACGATGTGCCGGGCAATGCGGATCTGGTGATCGATACGGAGTCTTTGACAGTGGAAGAAGGCGCCAAACAGGTCATTGATTTGCTGCGCAAACGCGGCGCTATCTGAGCGATGCCGTAAAGCAAAGCGCCCTGCAATCTGCAGGGCGTTTTTGTTTCTAGCGTTAGGCAGATCCGTAAGGGCGGTTGCAGCCCGCCGAGTGGCACGCGATGCTTCAAGAAACCCTAACCTGCCCCTAGTTCCTCGGTTTCTAATTCCATGGTTGAGCATTGACAATAGCGATAACCTCGCCACTATTTTCCCTCAGCAACACCACCATGTCTTTTTGATTGGCCTTTAAGGGCAGCCAGGCGCCTGCTTTAGGGTAGGTTTGTAGAATGACCTCGACAGCCTTGGGAGTATTATATTTCTCAAGCAACGCCAAAGGTTTTCCTGCTTTTTGCACGGCGAGTTCGACATTGCTCAGCGGTTGGTAAAGATTAGGACGCTGTGAAATATCGACACCTGCTAAAACAGACTCAAACAGCAAATCGCTTTTTTCGTCGGCACTCTCGGGCTCCAACACAGAAACCCACTTCGGCCCCATCCATGAAGGGCTTCGGTACTCTATTTTCGCCTCATCCAGCTTGCGTCCGTCAATATCGTTGGCGCGCACCAGGTGGAACCGGTCGTCAGCGAACACTAGCCATGCAGGTCGACCATCGGCCACAGCATGCAACCCATACAGCAATGCTCCAAGTTGTAAAACACAAATTATCGAGAGATCCATGACCAAGGTCTTCTTGCTCTGCTTGTAAACCAGAAGAGTAAGGCAAGGGCCAAGAACCACATCAATCGCTATTAGCATAAGAAATATCTTGGTCACGCCCAACGCCGTGTGCAGCGGGTTGGGGTACCAGATAAAGAACACCAGACAAACAACCGCCAGCGCCAAGCAGGCAGAGAGCAGCAGGTGAAGAGAAAAAGCCTTGATACGTGGATTGGACATGCAGAGCCTCACATCGGAATCCAACCCTGATCCCAAAACCTGGGTGGGCTGCCTATATTGTGTTCTTCATAAAACTTCATAGATGTTTCATGTAGCAAGGGAACTTCCACAACCAAAATGCGCGCAATGATGGCTATGGCCAGCAGCAAAAGAATAGAGAACATTCCACGCCGTATCGAGCAAGCAATGGCGGCAGCGCTTGCCGGGATTCCCCAGCGCGCTAGGGCCAACCCGGCAATAACCGCCAGCCAGCCTTCGGTATAGGGCATGGCAAATACACCATCGACTTGAGCAAGCGTCAACGAAGCCAGCAGGGCCATCCATAACGCAGCGTCAGGTACATCCGTATTGTTGCGAATTCTATTCATCCCTCGCAACATGCCGGTCATTATGCTGAACAGAAATAGTAACGTTGCCGGAATGCCCCATTCAGCAAGAAACTGCAAGGTAGCCTGATGCGGGTGTGCGCCGATATGGTTCCATACAGCCGAATAGTGCAGAGGCCCGACACCCAGAAACGGGTGGGCTTGGATCATTTCCCATGCGCCCTGCCATAGAACATCTCGCTTGGAAAGATCAAACCTCAAACCGGAAGGTATATCTCTGGCCAGCCCCACCCATTCGGGAATGCAGAAGAAAAGAAGAAAATAAAGTGCCGCACCGGCCAAGGCGAATGTCGCAACCTGTAACAGTAGTGCCTTGTAGCGAGCGCCGGTGGCCAGCAGAGTGACCATACACGCTATGCAGAGGCCTAGCAAAACACCACGCCCCGCCAGCGCCCAGACAATGCACCACTGCCATAAAAGAGCTAGATAGATGACGTTCTGGTTAAACAGCTTCTTGTTCCAGCCCTGCTGGAATGACAAGCCGTGCAGAATAGGAATAAGCAGTATTTGAAACTGGCCATAAAAACGCGGATTATCGAACCCTGGATACATCAAATAGGGGTTGACGTCACGTGTTCCGGTAAAAAAAGAGGCCAGGTAAAAGGCGAGAAATTGCACGGCCAGCAGTACTGACGTGACCAAGAGGATGAAAAGCGCTAGTTGTTGAGCGGCTGTTTGGCGAAGAACATGGCCGAGATAAATAATCAATGCCAGGCTGGACGCATATTTTGCCCACTCCTTCAGCGCCCATTGCGGGTGTTGAGATAACAACGCGGAAGCCAAGCCTAAGATAAACGCCAATAACACTGCATTGCCGGGCGGGGCAAAGGCGCCAGGGCGACGCAGGTAACCCAGCTGGAGTGCCGCTGAGGCAGCAACTACGAGCAGTAGCTGGGTAATTCTTTGCTGTTCCAGCCAGCTGTAATCAAGCAGCCAATAACTGAGGCTGGTGCTCGAAAAAACAAGCAGAAAAAAAGCCGCAATCAGTATTCCTTTATTTTTAAAGAAGAGCATCTGGTGTAGTTCGTTGGCTGAAGGTTTAGAGGCATTTCCCCGGCTTATACTGGCTGTCCAGGTCACTGGTGCAGCCCCACAAGCCCTCCGCCGTGCGGGTAAGGGTGATGATTTTGCCGTTGAACCGCCCTGGCATGCCATTCCGGGTGGTGCAGGTGATCGACCCCGTCGCCGCTGTAATGAGCGTCACCGTGCAATAGTTGGTGCTCGCGCCGATGCCAATAAACCCCGGTAAGCCGGACACAAGTGAAGGGATGTGACTTTCGCTGATTGCGTGCTCGAACGCAGCCTTTGCCGGGGTGATTTCGGCCAAGGCGGCAGCGGCTGTCGAGCGCACGGTGTAGTTCTGATAAGCGGGAAAGGCAATGGCCGCAAGAATGCCGATGATGGATAGCACGATCATCAGCTCAATTAGAGAAAAGCCGCGGCACGACACTTTCACAAGCTTCATGTTTCCTCCAAGTAAAAAGCAGGCGAAAAAAAAGAGCGGTTAAAGCCGCTCTTTTTTTTAGGCTCGATTAGGAACACTTGCCTGGCTTGTACTTGGCGTCAAGGGTACTGGCGCAGCTCCATTCGCCGTCAGCGGTACGATTAAGCGTGATTGTTTTGGTATCAAACTTGCCGGCATTGCCGCCTTTGGCAGTACACTGGATGTGACCATCTGCAGCAGTATCAAGCGCCACGGTACAGTAAGAAGTAGAGCTGGTGATGCCAATGTAGCCTTCGTCAGTAGAAGTGAGCGACGGAGTTTTACCCTCGTTGATCGCCTGCTCAAAGCCAATCTTGCCGGGGGTGATTTCGGCCAGGGCAGCGGCAGCGTTGGAGCGTACGGTATAGTCCTGATATGCCGGCAGTGCAATTGCGGCCAGAATGCCGATGATCGCTACAACGATCATCAATTCAATTAGAGTAAAACCCTTCTGCATCTGAGCTTTCATTTGAATCTCCTTTAAGTGTTAAGGCTGTGAGCCTGGCAGACCTAAAGCAGTTCGCGTGCCAGCTGTCGTTTGGCTTGAGCTCAGCGGCCAATACTGTGAAGCACCTCAACCAATTGTCGTTGCCGAAAGACTCTTCCCGGGCGCTGTATAGCTTCCCGCGCCTCAAGCGTCGAGGTGAAAAGGCCGAGTTGCAACATCTGGGCTGACTCTTTGCGGGCGATATGTGACCAAGAACGTCACCTGCCGCTGACCTTGTTTGCAGCCACCGGCATCTGCGCTATAAGGCGGACACAGATTGTATCGAGGCCACCATGAGCGAAAACATTTCCCTATCCGGATTGGCACGGCAGATGGTCGTAGCTGGGGTGCTGGATGAAAAAATAGCGCAGCAGGCACAGGTCCAGGCCCTTCGCAGCAAAACTCCCTTCGTTAGCTATGTGGTGCAGAACAAGCTGGCGAAAGGCCGTGTCATAGCGGAGCTTGCGTCCGACCAATTCGGTGTCGCATTGTTGGATTTGTCTGCACTAGATAAGGATTCACTGCCCAAAGACCTGATTAGTGAGAAGTTGGCACGTCAGCACCGTGTGCTGCCGCTCTCCAAGCGTGGCACTAAGCTATATATAGCCATCTCCGACCCCGCCAACCATCAGTCCATCTCTGATATTCAATTCAGTACCGGGTTGACCATTGAGTCGATCCTGGTTGAGGACGACAAGCTGGGCGATGCGATCGACAAGCTGTATGACGGCGGGTCGACAGGACTGGAAGATCTGGGTGAGGTCGATCTGGATGGCGTCGATGTCGAGACCGTCAGCGATGACGGCAAGACGGAAGAGGGCGGTGAGGCTGCGGATGACGCCCCGGTCGTTCGTTTCGTCAACAAGATGCTGCTTGACGCCATTCGCGGGGGCTCATCGGACTTGCACTTCGAACCCTATGAAAAGGCCTATCGGGTGCGCCTGCGTACCGATGGCATCCTTCATGAGGTCGCCCGTCCGCCTATCCAGCTGGCCCCGCGTATCTCCGCGCGCCTGAAGGTCATGGCCGGGCTGGATATCTCCGAACGGCGCAAGCCGCAGGATGGCCGGATCAAGATGAAGCTGTCCAAGACCAAGGCGATCGATTTTCGCGTCAACACCTTGCCCACGCTGTGGGGCGAGAAGATCGTGATGCGGATTCTCGACCCCTCCAGTGCGCAAATGGGCATCGATGCGCTGGGGTACGAGGAGGATCAGAAAGAGCTGTACATGAATGCGCTCAAGCAGCCCCAAGGGATGATTCTGGTAACGGGCCCGACGGGGTCGGGCAAGACGGTATCCCTTTATACCGGCCTGAATATTCTCAATACGGTGGACGTGAATATATCCACCGCCGAAGACCCGGTGGAGATCAACCTCGAGGGCATCAACCAGGTCAACGTCAACCCTAGGCAGGGCATGGACTTTTCTCAGGCGCTGCGGGCCTTCCTGCGTCAGGACCCGGACGTGATCATGGTGGGCGAAATCCGAGACCTTGAAACCGCGGAAATTGCGATCAAGGCTGCGCAGACCGGGCATATGGTGATGTCTACCCTGCACACCAACAGTGCAGCAGAAACCCTGACGCGGCTACGGAACATGGGCGTGGCGGCATTCAATATCGCGACTTCGGTGAACCTGATCATCGCCCAGCGGCTGGCGCGCAAGCTCTGCAATAGCTGCAAAAAAGAAGTGGAACTGCCAAGGGAGGCCCTACTGGAAGAGGGCTTCCCTGCCGATAAGATCGGTACCTTCAAAATCTACGGCCCGGTTGGCTGCGATAATTGCAAGGGTGGATATAAAGGCCGTGTCGGTATTTATGAAGTGGTTAAAAACACGCCGTCGCTGGCCAGGATTATCATGGAGGACGGTAATTCCATCGATATCTCCACCCAGATGCGTAAAGACGGCTTCAACGATCTGCGAACCTCGGCCTTGGTCAAGGCCATGCAGGGCGTGACCAGCCTGGAAGAAGTCAACCGGGTGACCAAGGACTAACATGGCGCAGAAAGCGGTAAAAACCAGTATCTTCACCTGGGAAGGAACGAATAAGCAAGGCGCAAAGGTAAAAGGCGAGCTGAGCGGCGTCAGCCCGGCGCTGGTCAAGGCTCAATTGCGCAAGCAGGGCGTCAATCCACAAAAGGTTCGCAAAAAGTCGGTTTCGCTGTTCAGTGCCGGAAAAAAGATCAAGCCGATGGATATCGCCCTGTTCACCCGGCAGATGGCGACCATGATGAAAGCTGGCGTGCCGCTACTGCAGTCTTTTGACATTATCGGTGAGGGGTTCGATAACCAGAATATGCGCAAACTGGTGGACGACCTTAAACAGGAGGTCGCGGCGGGTAACAGCTTTGCTTCGTCGCTTCGCAAGAAGCCGCAATACTTCGATGATCTTTATTGCAACCTGGTTGACTCCGGCGAGCAGTCCGGCTCGTTGGAAACATTGCTTGATCGAGTAGCGACCTACAAGGAAAAGACAGAGGCGCTGAAGGCCAAGATCAAGAAGGCGATGAACTACCCGATTGCCGTGGTGTTGGTGGCAATCATCGTGTCTGCCATCTTGCTTATCAAGGTGGTTCCGCAGTTCCAGAGCGTCTTTGCCAATTTCGGCGCCGAGCTGCCGGCGTTCACCTTGATGGTGATCGGCCTATCGGAAGCCTTACAGGAATGGTGGTATGTCGTACTGATCGGCCTTATCGGTGCCGCCTATGCTTTCAAACAAGCGCATACACGATCCGAGAAATTCCGTAACTGGTTTGACAGGGTCCTGTTGAAGGTGCCGGTGGTTGGCGATATTTTGTACAAATCCGCCGTGGCTCGCTTTGCTCGGACGCTTTCCACTACCTTTGCTGCGGGAGTGCCATTGGTGGATGCGCTGGACTCGGTCGCGGGCGCCACAGGCAATGTGGTGTTCCGCAATGCTACGGCGAAGGTCAAGAATGACGTTTCCAGTGGTATGCAGCTGAATTTCTCGATGCGTACAACCGGCACCTTTCCCAGTATGGCGATCCAGATGACGGCAATTGGCGAAGAGTCCGGCGCGCTGGACGAGATGCTCGCCAAGGTGGCGACGTTCTATGAGGATGAAGTGGACAACATGGTCGATGGCCTCACTGCCCTGATGGAGCCGATGATCATGGCGGTTTTGGGGGTGTTGGTTGGCGGTCTGATTATCGCCATGTACTTGCCGATCTTCCAGCTGGGCTCTGTGGTTTAAACATGAATGTAGTCACCTTTCTGGCCAGCAATACGCTGGCCTTTGTTTTGTGCGCGCTGGTGCTTGGCCTACTGGTCGGCAGTTTTCTCAATGTGGTGATCCATCGCTTGCCGATCATGATGCAGCGGGACTGGCGATCCCAGGCGCGTGAGTTTCTCGATCTGCCTGCCGAGCCCGCCGGTGCAGCGTTCAATCTCGTCCTACCGAATTCTCATTGTCCGCATTGCGACCATGAGATTCGCCCGTGGGAGAACCTTCCGCTGGTGAGTTGGCTGGCGTTGCGTGGCAAATGTTCGTCATGCCGGGCGCCGATTAGCCGTCGTTATCCTATTATCGAACTGCTTTGCGGGCTCTTGTCGGCGTATGTCGCCTGGCATCTCGGTTTTTCCTGGCAGGCCGGCGCCATGCTGCTGGTGACCTGGGGTTTGCTGGCGATGAGTATGATCGACGTCGACCATCAACTGCTGCCGGACTCGATCGTGCTGCCGCTGCTGTGGCTGGGGCTGATCGTCAATAGCTTCGGGCTGTTTGCTTCGCTTTCGGATGCGCTCTGGGGAGCGATTATTGGCTACCTCAGCCTGTGGTCGGTGTACTGGGTGTTCAAGCTGATCACTGGCAAAGAGGGTATGGGCTACGGCGATTTCAAGTTACTGGCGATGCTGGGCGCCTGGGGCGGCTGGCAGGTTTTGCCGTTGACGATTCTTCTGTCTTCCGTAGTGGGTGCGGTGCTCGGAACGATCATGTTGCGTGTGCAAAAAGCTGAAAGTAGCACCCCGATCCCCTTCGGGCCCTACCTGGCGATTGCCGGTTGGATTGCGATGCTGTGGGGCGACCAGATCACCTCAAGCTATCTTCAGTTCGCCCGGTTCTGAAGGCCTGAGCGTTCTGCTTGCCGAGGGAGCGTCTTGCTAGCGCTTTTATCGGCTCGATTTTCTTCCTTGCATCCTCGGTTTTCACGCGTTACTACTGCGCGTCGTTTTCTCTGGATGGTTCGACGATGAAACCGTGGATCCTCGGTTTGACGGGTGGGATTGGCAGTGGCAAGAGCGCGGTGGCCGAGCAGTTCGGTAGGCTCGGCGTGCACTGGGTCGATGCGGACCATGCCGCGCGCTGGGTAGTCGAGCCCGGCAGACCGGCTTTGAGTCTGATCGCTGAGCGCTTCGGTGCGGACGTTCTTGCAGCCGATGGCAGCCTGGATCGGGCGGTACTACGCAGACTGGTTTTTAAGGATCCAGAGCAGCGCAAATGGCTCGAGCAACTGCTGCATCCTTTGATTCGTCAGGAAATCGCCGAGCACCTGGCTCGCGCGCAGTCTCCGTACGCCATTATGGTGTCTCCGTTATTGATCGAGTCCGGTCAATACCGGCAGGCCGACCGCGTGCTGGTGGTCGATGTGCCTGAAGAGGTACAGCTGCAACGCGCAGTCCTGCGGGATCAGTCCAGCGAGGAGCAAATTCGCGCCATCCTCAGGGTTCAAGCCAGTCGGGACGACCGCTTGCGTCATGCAGATGACGTATTGGTCAACGACCGCGATCTTGAATGGCTGAAGGCAGAGGTTGAACGTCTGCATAAATTTTATCTGACGCTACGAGGAGGTCAGGAATGAGTACTACGGTTGTTGAATGCCCTACCTGTGGTGCGCCGGTCGAATGGGGCGTGCAGAGCCCAAATCGGCCTTTCTGTTCCGATCGCTGTAAATTGATCGATCTTGGTGCCTGGGCATCGGAGGAACATGCGATTCCGGGTAATGAGCTCGAAGATGATCTGTTTTCGGATGATATGCCGCCTCGCCAGCATTGAGTCTGATGCGAGGGTCTCAGTTGTTTGGTGGAGCAGTCGATGTAGCTCCGATCAGGCCTGCTTGTCGCCATTGTCTTTCCGCGGCGCTTGCAAATAGCGGCTGCGGTTGAAGGTCTCCATCCAGTCGGGATAAAACACCACGAGCGCGCTGACAATGGTTCCGTTGATGAACGCTTCGGGAAACATCACTAGCCAGATGTAGCCGGCGAAGTCATCGAGCCAGGGTGGCATCGGATAGCGGCCATCGATCAATAAGATTCCGAGCCCGGCAAGAATGCAGAGAAGCGCGGCGAGTCCGGCTGCGAAAAAGCCCGAAAAGAAGATGTAGACGAACAGGTTGCGCGGCTGCGATCGCTCGACCAGTCGCGCGCAGAGTTCGGTTACCGCGACAGGAATCAACACCAGCAATACCCCGTTGACGCCTAGCGCAATCAACTGCTGATGACCTGTTACGGTCAGGCCGAGCTGTGCAATGAATGCCGCGAGGATGGCCAGTGGCCAATCCAGCAGCAGCGTCACGGCAGTCAGGCCAATAAAGTGGAAGGACAGCCCGGAGTCGAAATCCCGTCGGACCAGCCAGAGCAGAAAAATTGCCAGCACAGCGCCGAACAACAGATGCTGGCGTCGGATGTCGCTGAAGAGCTCCACCCAGGGCGCTCGCACGCAAGCCCATACCAGGCCGGCGGCGTACAGCAGCCAGCCTGTGAGGAGGGTGGACGGTGCGAGCAGTTCGGCAGCAATCATCCTCGCTTCTCCTCGGCGCGGCTCTAATCAGGCTTTAACAGCCGCAGCAGTATAACGCTGCGGCTATGAGCTTGGGCTGGCGCGCGTTTGGATACCAGGCAATTGCATCAGGGGGCTGGGTTGGGTTGCGCGCTGTGGATTGACTCTAGCGCCGCAAGCACCTCGGCAGATAACTTCAGATCGGAGCTCGCAAGGTTGCTATCCAGCTGTTCGAGCGATGTCGCGCCAATGATATTGCTGGTCACGAAGGGTTGCTGCGTCACAAAAGCCAGGGCCATCTGTGCCGGATCCAGACCGTGCTCGCGAGCGAGGGAGACATAGCGGGAGCAGGCCGCCTGTGCCTGTGGATTGGTATAGCGGGCAAAGCGGCTGAACATGGTTATGCGCGCGCCGGCGGGGCGTGCGCCCTGCTCGTATTTGCCGCTGAGCATGCCGAACGCCAATGGTGAATAGGCAAGCAGGCCGCATTGCTCACGGATCGCTATTTCTGCCAGACCCACCTCGAAGCTGCGGTTGAGCAAGTTGTACGGGTTCTGAATCGACACCGCACGCGGCAAGCCTCTGGATTCGGCCAGCTGCAGAAATTTCATCGTGCCCCATGGGGTTTCGTTGGACAGGCCGATATGGCGAATTTTTCCGGCCTTTACCTGCTCGCCGAGCGCGTCCAGCGTTTCTTCAAGCGGGGTGAAGTCCTCTGGTTGATGTCGGTAGCCGAGTTGACCGAAGAAATTGGTGCTGCGCTCGGGCCAGTGCAGTTGATAGAGATCTATCCAGTCCGTCTGGAGACGCTTCAGGCTGGCGTCGAGGGCGGCAACGATGTGTTGACGGTTTAGCTTCAGCTGGCCTTCACGAATGTGGCTGATGCCATTGCCCGGTCCGGCAATCTTGCTCGCCAGGATCCAGTCGGCTCGGTTCCCGCGGGCTTTGAAGTAGTTTCCAATGAAACGCTCGGTGGTCGCATAGGTCTCGGGCTTCGGCGGCACCGGATACATTTCTGCGGTATCGATGAAATTGATTCCCGCTCCCTTTGCGCGATCCAGTTGGGCGAAGGCTTCGCTTTCTTCGTTCTGTTCGCCCCAGGTCATTGTGCCTAGGCAAAGTGAGCTGACTTTTAGGTCGGTGCGGCCTAGCTGGCGCTGTTCCATACGGTGTCCTTTTGATGATCTTGTGTGTCGGATGGTTTGCTGACTGATAAGTTTCTGCTCCGCCACCTGGCTGGCTTGGAGCATCTCTCTAAAGCTTGCTAGCTGGGGAGTATTCTGGGCGATCGCTTCGGCCCAGGCGGAAATTGCCGCCTTCGCCGCCTTGAGAGTCGAAGCGGCTTGCTATTTTGCTCGTAATCAGGATAATTCCGCAGCCTGTCGCCGGGGATGCCTAGCCCGCTGACGCAAAAACAAGGTAGGGGATGCCTAGCCTACCAAACACTGCCGTAGCGGACGCGCTGACCCGAGCCCCCGATAGCGTCTGTTTCCGGCTGTCCTGGCCTTGCCAGGGCGAGCACCATTCAGTAAGATTCGCCGTCTTATTTTCAGGGCGGCCCCTGAGGCTATAACGAATGAAGACTTTTACTGCTAAACCGGAAACCGTCAAGCGCGACTGGTTCGTCGTCGACGCTGCCGGCCAGACCCTGGGTCGTCTGGCAACCGAAATCGCTAGCCGCCTGCGTGGCAAGCACAAGGCGGAATACACCCCTCACGTCGATACCGGTGATTACATCGTCGTTATCAATGCCGAGCAAGTACGTGTTACCGGTGCCAAGACCACCGACAAGATGTACTACTCTCACTCCGGTTTCCCGGGTGGCATCAAGTCGATCAACTTCGAGAAGCTGATCGCCAAGGCGCCAGAGCGTGTGATCGAGACCGCGGTCAAAGGCATGCTGCCTAAGAATCCGCTGGGTCGCGACATGTATCGTAAGCTGAAGGTGTACAAGGGTGCCAATCATCCGCATACCGCTCAGCAGCCCCAAGAACTGAAGATTTAACGGAATAGTTCATTATGTCGGCGACTCAAAATTACGGCACTGGCCGTCGCAAGACTGCAACCGCGCGCGTCTTCCTGCGTCCGGGCACTGGCAAGATTTCCATCAACAATCGTGAGCTGGATAACTTCTTCGGGCGCGAAACCGCCCGCATGGTTGTTCGTCAGCCGCTGGAGCTGACCGAGACCGTCGAGAAGTTCGACATCTACGTCACCGTTCTCGGTGGTGGTGTGAGTGGTCAGGCCGGTGCGATCCGTCACGGAATCACTCGTGCACTGATGGACTATGACGAGGCTCTTCGTCCTGCTCTGCGCAAGGCTGGCTTCGTTACTCGCGATGCTCGTGAAGTTGAACGTAAGAAAGTCGGTTTGCGCAAAGCGCGTAAGCGTCCGCAGTACTCGAAGCGCTAATCAGCTTCACAAAAAACGCCCAGCTTCTTCCGAAACTGGGCGTTTTTTTATGGGCGATAGCAAACCCTGCGACAGCTTGTCGCGCGCTCAATGCCCCGATTTTCGGGGCTTTGAGCTGAGTTGTGTCAGGTTATTACCTTGTCATGCGAGGGGCTTTTCTTTACCATTTGGCGAATTTTTTCGCGGCCTCGTTTTACGGTAGACGCACGTAGTAGACGCCTGCTTTCGGTAGGCCATAAGAAACTGATGGGAGACGACTGAATGAGCAATGACGGCGTGAATGCTGGCCGGCGTCGCTTCCTTGTAGCCGCTACTTCGGTAGTAGGTGCTGCAGGAGCGGTGGGCGCCGCGGTCCCGTTTGTGGGATCGTGGTTCCCGAGTGCCAAGGCCAAGGCGGCCGGCGCACCGGTTAAGGTAAATATCAGTAAGATCGAGCCGGGCCAGCAGATGATCGCCGAATGGCGTGGCCAGCCGGTGTTTATCGTGCGTCGTACCGAGGAGGCACTGGCTAACCTGGACAAGCTCACCGATAGGGTTGCTGATCCGAAGTCTGAAGCATCCGTACAGCCAGCCTATGTCGATCCGCAGGTTCGCTCGATCAAGCCAGAGCTGCTAATTGTGGTTGGGCTCTGTACGCACCTGGGTTGCTCACCATCCTTCCGGCCAGAAGTTGCGGCCCCCGATCTAGGCGCTGATTGGCTCGGCGGCTATTTCTGCCCGTGCCATGGTTCGAAATATGACTTGGCTGGCCGCGTCTTCAAGGGGCAGCCGGCTCCCTTGAACCTGCCGGTTCCCCCACATACGTACGAGACGGATACCACAGTCGTCATCGGCGTGGATCAGGAGAGCGCGTGATGAGCAAGTTCATGGAATGGGTTGATGCGCGCTTCCCCGCGACCAAGATGTGGGAAGACCATCTAAGTAAGTACTACGCACCGAAGAACTTTAACGTGCTCTACTTCTTCGGCTCCCTGGCGTTGTTGGTTCTGGTCAACCAGATTCTCACTGGTATTTGGCTGACGATGAGCTTCGAGCCGTCGGCAGAGGGTGCGTTTGCGTCTGTCGAATACATCATGCGTGACGTGGAGTACGGCTGGATCATTCGCTACCTGCACTCCACCGGTGCATCGGCGTTCTTCGTCGTGGTTTACCTTCACATGTTCCGCGGCATTCTCTACGGCTCCTATCAGAAGCCTCGTGAGCTGGTATGGATCTTCGGCATGATGATCTATCTGGCACTGATGGCTGAAGCTTTCATGGGTTATCTGCTGCCGTGGGGCCAGATGTCCTACTGGGGCGCCCAGGTGATCATTTCGCTGTTCGGTGCCATTCCGGTTATTGGTGGCGATCTAACCCAGTGGATCCGTGGCGACTATCTGATCTCGGGTATCACTCTCAACCGCTTCTTCGCGCTGCACGTCATCGCTCTGCCGATCGTGATTCTCGGCTTGGTAGTGCTACATATTCTTGCTCTGCATGAAGTGGGTTCGAACAACCCGATGGGCGTGGACATCAAGAAGAGCAAGGATGAAGCGGGAGTGCCTCTTGATGGCATTCCGTTCCATCCTTACTACACGGTCAAAGACATCGTCGGTGTGGTGGTGTTCCTATTCGTGTTCTGCGCCATCGTGTTCTTCTTTCCGGAGATGGGTGGGTACTTTCTGGAGAAGCCGAACTTCGAGGTTGCGAACGCTTTCAAGACGCCTGAGCACATCGCGCCTGTCTGGTACTTCACGCCTTATTACGCGATTCTGCGTGCGGTCCCGGACAAGCTCCTCGGTGTTATCGCCATGGGCGCCGCGATTGCCGTGCTGTTCGTGCTGCCCTGGCTGGACCGTAGCCCGGTCAAATCCATGCGCTACAAAGGCTGGATGAGCAAGATCGCGCTGGTGTTGTTCTGCATCTCCTTCGTCATCCTCGGCGTGCTTGGTGTGTTGGCTCCTACTCCTGAGCGCACGTTGGTATCTCGGATCTGTACTGCTATCTACTTCGGTTACTTCATCCTGATGCCGTTCTACACCAAGCTCGAGAAGACCAAAGTAGTTCCGCAAAGGGTGGCTGGCTGATGAAAAAGCAATTTGCTGCATTGATTCTTGCACTGGTGCCGGCATTCGGTTTTGCCGCTGGCGGTGGCGTTCACCTTGATGAAGTGGATGTCGACCTGACCGACAAGGTTGCGCTGCAGGATGGCTTGAGAACCTTCGCCAGCTACTGCATGGGTTGCCATAGCGCGCAATATCAGCGTTACGAGCGCGTTGCGACCGATCTGGGCATTCCAGAGGAAGTGATGTTGGACCAGGTCGTGTTCAGTGACGCCAAGATTGGCGACCACATGAAGATCGGGATGAAGCCGGCAGATGCCAAAGGCTGGTTTGGTGCGGCTCCGCCGGACCTGACGCTGGTAGCGCGAGTTCGTGGTAATGACTGGCTCTACACTTACCTGCGTAGCTTCTATGAAGACCCTACGCGTCCTTACGGCGTCAACAATACCGTGTTCCCGAACGTGGGCATGCCTCACGTGCTGGCACCGCTTCAGGGCCGTCAGGTGCTGCCGAGCAAGTTGCCTGAGGGCGAGTCGGTTGCATGCAAGCAGGTTCAGGTCGTTGAAGATGGCCGCAAGCAATTCGATCCACTCACCGGCACCCCGATCACGCACGAGGACTGCCACGTGTTGACGGTCGTGAAAGGCACTGGTGAGCTGACCGAAGCGGAGTACGACGAGAAGATCAAGAATCTCGTGACCTTCCTGGCTTACTCGGCCAACCCGGTCAAATTGGAAAGCCAGCGCATCGGTACCTACGTGCTGTTGTTCCTGGCGTTCTTCTTCGTGTTCGCCTATTTGCTCAAGCGCGAATACTGGAAAGACGTCCACTGACCCCTTAGCTGTTTTGCGGTACTCTGCGCGCGCCCTTCTGGGCGCGCGCGTTTTTCTGCCATTCGATAATTCAGCAAAGGAGGGACCCTATGGCCACGACCAATCGGTTGGCCTGCTATTCCGATCCCGCCGACCATTATTCGCACCGAGTGCGCTATGTACTCGCCGAGAAGGGCGTCAGCGTCGAGATAATTGACGTCGACCCGGCAAATTGCCCGGGCAGGTTGATCGAGGTAAACCCGTACGCCAGCGTGCCTACGCTGGTGGATCGTGATCTGGCGCTGTACGAGCCTAATGTGATCACTGAGTATCTGGAAGAGCGTTATCCGCACCCGCCGTTGCTTCCTGTCTATCCGGTGGGCAGGGCAAATACGCGACTTCTGGTGCATCGAATTCAGCGGGATTGGTGCGCACTGGTGGATCAAATCGCTGATCGCCGTACTGCCGACGCGGTGCGGGCTCAGGCACGCAAGGAGTTGCGTGAGAGCCTCACGGGGGTCTCACCAGTGTTCGCCGAAAAACTTTTCTTCATGAGCGACGAGATCAGTCTGGTAGATTGCTGTCTGTTGCCCATCCTGTGGCGTTTGCCCAGACTCGGAATAGAGTTGCCACGGGCGGCCAAACCGCTGCTCGACTATATGGAGACTAATTTTGCTCGTGAGGCCTTCCAGGTCAGTCTATCCGCCGTTGAGCGCGGCATGCGCTAAGAGAGGCTGTATATGACTTCAAGTCGTCCTTATCTCGTACGGGCGTTGTATGAGTGGATCGTGGACAACGAGTACACGCCACACGTGCTGGTCAATGTCGAGCACCCTGGGGTTCAAGTGCCGGCGGGTTTTGCCAGTGACGGGCAGATAGTATTGAACGTTGCGCCGAGTGCCGTACGCCAGCTGCAAATGGACAATGACGCGATCAGTTTCGAGGGACGTTTCGGTGGCGTTCCGCACAGGCTGCATGTGCCATCCGCTGCGGTGATGGCGATCTATGCGCGTGAGAACGGACAGGGCATGGTGTTTGAGATCGAGTCGACGCCGCCCGAGGACGATACGCCCAGTGACGATTCCTCGACTGATTCAGGCGCATCGTCGCGCCCAGCTTCGGCAAAGCGCCCTAGCCTGAAAGTCGTTAAGTAAGCGGCGGCAAGCCTCAAGCCATAAGTAAGGACCAAAGCTATCCGGTTTGACGGGGCTTTGGTTCCGCTCAACTGGCGTGAGGCTTGAGGGCTGCCGCTAATCGATATACTCGAACAGCTTCACGATGCGTTGTACGCCGGAAACGCCTTGCACCACGCTAGTGGCGCGGTTGCCTTCCTGGCGAGTGACGAGGCCGAGCAGGTAGACAATGCCGTTCTCGGTGATCACCTTGATGCGTGAGCCCGGTACGTTTTCGTCAGTCAGCATCTGTGCCTTGATCTTGGTGGTCAGCCACGAGTCATTGCTGCGGGCTAGTGCTGAGGAAGGTTGCAATACCTGAAGCTCGTTGTGCACGCGCTTGACGCGCTGGACGGAGCTTGCCGCCTGTTCGGCTGCTTCTTTGAGTTCGCTGCGCGGCGTCTGTCCGGCGAGTAACACCACGCCGTTATAGCTGGCAACGACAATATGCGACGCCTGGTCCAGGTCGGGGTGGGCTTTGGCTATGTTTACCGCGGCCTTGGTCTCGATCAGCGAGTCGTCGATCCTGCTGCCGATCGTGCGGGTTCCCCTGTCATCATTGATGGGGTCATCGCGCGTGGCGGTGAGTACTGAACTGCAGCCCGTGGCTGCCAGGCACAGCGCAAGCGTAAACGCGTGCAATCGAACCGGGTTCATTCTTCGCTCCCGAACAGTTGGTTATCGATCAGATCACAAAGGCAATGAATCGTTAGCAGATGCACCTCCTGGATGCGCGCGGTCACCTTTGCCGGTACGCGTATCTCGACATCCTCGGGGAGCAGCAACGAAGCCATGCCGCCACCATCGCGACCGGTCAGTGCTACCACAAGCATTTCACGGTCATGAGCGGCCTGTATCGCCTGGATGACGTTGGCGGAATTGCCGCTGGTGGAAATCGCGAGAAGCACATCGCCAGGTTGACCCAGTGCGCGAATCTGCTTGGAAAAGACCTCGTTGTAGCTGTAGTCGTTGGCAATCGAGGTGATTGTCGAGCTGTCGGTTGTCAGGGCTATTGCCGGCAGGCTGGGACGCTCGCGCTCGAATCGGTTGAGCAGCTCGGAGGAAAAATGCTGGGCATCGCCCGCAGAGCCACCGTTGCCGCAGGTCAGGATCTTGCCTTCGCTGAGCAGCGTATTGACCATTACTTGTCCGGCTTGCTCGATGCAGGGAGCAAGTGCCTCCATCGCGTGCTGCTTGGTTTCGATGCTGGCCTGGAAAAGTTGGCGTATACGGGTTTGCATGTCCATCGGTGTTTGACCTTCAAATGACGGGCTGGCCCGCGTGGGCCATGCCGTAAACGATCTTGGAGCTGCCGGTGCGGTTGCGAATGTCGGGCTCAGCCATCGAACGCGTTGCGGATCCAGTTAGGTGTATCTGCGGTGTCGGTCGCCTCGATGGCGACAACGTCAAAGCGGCACGGGTGTCGAGACCACCGGCCTTCTTTCTGCAGAAATAGCTGAGCAGCCTTGATCAGCTTCCGTTGTTTGCGTTGGTCGACGCTTTCAAGTGCGCCGCCCCAAGCGGCGTGGCGCCTATAGCGAACCTCGACGAATACTACTGTATCGCCATCTAGCATGACCAGATCAAGCTCGCCGCTACGGCAGGACCAGTTGCGATGCAGCAGGCGCAGGCCATGTCGCTCCAGATAACGTTGCGCATAGGTTTCCGCCAGTTGCCCGCTGTGCTGTTTGTCGGTGGTTGTCAATACAACGTTTCCCTGAGCGGCTGGACCTCGCCGTCATGGAACTCGGCCCATGGAAGACGACGCTCGATACGCTGTTCAGGAGTCAGGCTGAGAATTCCCGAAAGCCCCTCCAGTCGTGTTTCCGGCAAGGCCAGGAGTTGATTCAGGCGTGGTGCCAAAAGGTACGCATCGGCACCCATCGCATAGAGCCTGCCGAGGCTTCCGCGGGCCTGTGGCCACTTGCGTTCGATCTCCTGGCGAAGTGGTAGCTGGGGATCGAGAAGCCATGGCGTTTCGGTGAAGCGGATACCTTCCAGGTCAAGGTACTGGGTGCGGTTATCCGTTGCGGCATGCAGGTGGGAGGTGGCGTAGACCGGGAGATCCCCGGCGTACTGGAATATTAATGTGGGCTTTACTTGCTGAGCCTGTTGGGGAGTCGCCGCGAGGAAGAGGAAATCGACGTCCTGGCGCCGCGTTGGCTTCGATTCGGGGCTGGGGCTGCTGCGTACCTGCAGCAGGTCGGCTATCTGACTGGCCAGCTCGATCGGTTCGGCGAGGGATTCGGCAGCAACCACTGTTCCGCCCTGCTCCTGCCATTGTTGGCGAAAGGCTTCAAATATCCGATTGCCCCACTCGCCACGAGGCGTCAACGCTATTGCCCGGCGGTGCCCGTCGGCCCAGGCCCGGCGCGCTACTTCGCGTGCCTCGTCCTCCGCGGCAAGGCCGAACTGGAACAGCTGCGGTGGCACCTTCTGGTTTGCATCGCTGTAGTTCAGCGCAAGGGTGGTGATCGGAAGTTGCTCCCGATCGGCCAGTTGACGGACCAGATCCTTGTCCAGCGGGCCGATAACGAGTTCAACACCCGATGCGCTTGCTTGCCGGTAAAAGTCATCCAGGGAGGATAGCCGGGAGCTGTCGAACAACTCGATCTTCAGGTCTCGCTGTGCTTTTAGGTGAGCGGCGAGAAAGCCGTCACGCAGAGCGCGCGCTACGCTGGCCAGGGGGCCTTCCATTGGCAACAGAAGCGCTACGTGTGACAGCGGTTGGTCAGCCAATTCCCGCAACTTAACCAATGGATCCGGTAAGCGTCGTGCGGCTGGGTGGTTGGGGTTCTGTTGAATCCAGGCGTCGATCGCGCGTTGCTGCTGACCGAGCGTGCCGGCCTGCTTTATGGTTGTTGCAAGGGTCAGCCAGCCGGAAAGATCTGTATCTGTGGTCGGTTGTAGCTGGTCTGCCGGTAGCTTGGAAACGAGTGCCCAGATGGCCTCGTGGTTCTGCTTCGCCGACTCACCGCTCAACAGTGGTGCGATGAAGGTTCGTTCGCGTGCCGCGTCGAGGGGCTGGTTGTTTGCCTCAAACGCTTGCGCCCGCGCCAGCTGAGTGCGCAGTTGCTGGTCTACGGGAAGCTCTGCGAGGCGCCCGAATGCTGGATGCTGCAAAGCTTCGAGGGCGCGCTGCGGGTCGTTGTCGGCCAATGCCAGTTCGGCTTGCAGCGTCCGCGCAAACATCTGCTGTGCAGGCATCAGCTGGTCAATGGTGATCTGCTCAAGAATCTGTCGTGCCTGGGCTCGGTTGCCCTGCTGGATACTTTGGTCAGCTGCGGACAGCCGCAGCAATGCAGCCTCGGCTGGGTCGCTGGCATCGGCTTCCTTCAGCAGTTGCTGCGTCGAGGCCTGCGGGGTGCGCGGTAGCTCGCCTAAGGTCGAGGACGGCGAGGTGGCACAGGCCGAAAGCACGGCGGCAATACATAAGAAGAGAAACGGGCGAAGGCGAACCATCATGTGATCATTCCTGGAAGCACTGGCGGGTGTCGACGGATTGTACCCAAGCCTCGTAGGGGCTGCGATGTTGTGACCGCTAAACGGGCTACAATGCGCGTTTTACCTGTTTGAGGTACGCCCTGTGACTGCATCAGATGTCGTGAATTCCGCTACAGGCACGCTCTATGTTGTCGCTACGCCTATTGGAAATCTCGAGGACATCAGCGCGCGCGCGCTGCGGGTATTGGCGGAGGTCACGCTGATTGCGGCGGAAGATACTCGTCATTCGGCTCGACTGCTGCAGCACTTCGGTATTGCCACGCCATTGGCTGCGTGCCATGAGCATAACGAGCGCGATGAAGGGGGGCGCTTTATCGAGCGGCTTCTGGCGGGAGATGATGTGGCGCTCATCTCCGACGCCGGCACGCCACTGATATCTGACCCCGGCTATCACCTGGTCAGGCGGGCGCGCGCGGCAGGCATGCACGTCGTTCCGCTGCCCGGTGCCTGTGCACTTATCGCGGCGCTTTCGGCTGCTGGTTTGCCGTCCGATCGATTTATATTCGAAGGATTTTTGCCCGCAAAGCAGGCGGCACGTCGTACGCGGCTCGAGTATTTGAAGGAAGAGCCGCGCACCCTGATCTTTTATGAGGCGCCGCATCGCATTCTCGAATGCCTTCAGGACCTAGAGTTGGTGTTTGGCGCGGAACGGCCCGCTGTGCTGGGGCGTGAGCTGACCAAGACATTTGAGACTTTGAAGGGGCTGCCTTTGAAAGAGCTGCGTGCCTGGGTGGAGTCCGACAGCAATCAGCAGCGGGGCGAGTGCGTGCTCGTGGTTGGCGGCTGGCAGGCACCGCAGGGCGGAGATGCGGTCGATGCACATGTGCGCCGAGTGCTGCAGTTGCTATTGGCGGAATTGCCTGTGAAGCGCGCCGCGGCTGTTGCGGCGGAGATAACCGGCGTCAGGAAAAATCTGCTTTATCAGCTTGCGCTGGAAGACAAGAATCAAGGCCGTTAGATCGATTCTTGTCGAAGCTTATTGCGGCCCTGCTGCACGCTGCAGCTTGCAGGCTAATGCACGGCAAAGTACCCTGACAGCCGGAGAGTCGATCGGACAGTCGCTGTCTCTTTTTGTTCCGCAAGAAGGGAGGGAGGAAAGTCCGGGCTCCATAGGGCGAAGTGCCAGGTAACGCCTGGGAGGCGCGAGCCTACGGAAAGTGCCACAGAAAATAACCGCCTAAGCGCTTCGGTGCCGGTAAGGGTGAAAAGGTGCGGTAAGAGCGCACCGCACGGCTGGCAACAGTCCGTGGCTAGGTAAACCCCACTTGGAGCAAGACCAAATAGGGATCCATTGGCGTGGCCCGCGCTGGATCCGGGTAGGTTGCTAGAGGCAGTCAGTGATGGCTGTCGTAGAGGAATGACTGTTCTAGACAGAACCCGGCTTACAGATCGACTCTCCGACTTCTTCCGAAACACCTTCTCTTTTTAGTCCAAAATATTCTTGCTCTTAACAAAGTACTTTAACTTTGAAGTGCAGGTTTTTGAGCTGCCTGAGATTATTTTACCGATCTCTTCCCCTCGTTGCCGTTTATCCCCTCTTTGCTCGTTAAATCCCCGTCACATAACGGTTTTTCCCGCCAAGCGCACCTTGACGGTGGGGTCGCCGCATTTCTATAGTGCGCACGAGTGGTAAAAAGTGGAATGAAGTGGGTATTTATGGGTATGAATAACTAATTTCAGGGGAAGCGCAGCCGTGTTTCGCGGAGCAAACGCCATCAGTCTCGATGCCAAAGGGCGGCTAGCTATGCCCAGCCGGTATCGTGACGAGCTCGTTTCGCGCTGTGAGGGACAATTGATCATCACAATCGACGCTGTTGATCGCTGCCTCTGTATCTACCCACTTCCTGAATGGGAACAGATCGAAGCCAAGCTCCGCGAATTGCCGTCACTGCGTGAGGAGAGCCGCCGGTTGCAGCGCCTGCTTATCGGCAACGCTGTAGATCTGGAAATGGATGGCAGCGGCCGCGTGTTGGTGCCGCCACGTTTGCGTGAGTACGCCGGGTTGGACAAGCGAGCCATGCTGGTCGGGCAGTTGAACAAGTTCAGCCTGTGGAACGAGGACGACTGGAACGCGCAAGCAAATGCGGACCTGGCGGCCATTAAACAACCCGGTGCCTTGCCGGAAGAACTGCGTGACCTAATCCTGTGAGCCAGACCAGCTATAACCACATAACCGTGTTGCTCGACGAGGCCGTTGCGGCGCTCGCTGTGCGCTCGGATGGCCGCTATCTGGATGGAACGTTCGGACGTGGGGGGCATAGCCGTCTTTTGCTGCGGCAGCTTGGGCCTGATGGCTATTTGCTAGGTTTCGACAAAGACCCGCTAGCAATCGCTACGGGGCAAGCACTGGCGGCCGAGGATGGCCGCTTTGTCGTTGTGCAGAGAAGTTTCGCCGAGCTCGGTGCCGAGGTTACGCAACGCGGCTGGACCGGCACCTTGAGTGGCGTGCTGCTGGATTTAGGGGTGTCTTCGCCACAGCTGGACGATCCGGAGCGCGGCTTTAGCTTTCTCAATGATGGCCCCTTGGATATGCGTATGGATCCCAGTCGCGGACTCAGCGCGGCCGAGTGGATCGCGACTGCCGCCGAAGATGACATCGCTCGGGTATTCAAGGAATACGGCGAGGAGCGCTTCGCCAAACGCATGGCGCGTGCGGTGGTGCAGCGTCGAGCCGAACGGCCCTTCGAGCGGACAGCTGATCTCGCTCAGGTATTGACTGTCGCCAATCCGGCCTGGGAGAAAGGCAAGAACCCGGCGACGCGTGCGTTTCAGGGCTTACGCATTTTCATTAACAACGAACTCGGCGATCTGGAAGCTGGGCTCGAGGCTGCCTTCGAGGCGCTCGAGGTTGGCGGTCGGCTGGTAGTGATCAGCTTTCATTCGTTGGAAGACCGCATCGTCAAGCAGTTCATGCGTCGTCATGCCAAGGGCGAGGCGGATACCCTGCCGCGCGACCTTCCGATCATTCCTGAGAAATTCGTGCCGCGTCTGAAGCTCCTGGGTAAACCTCAATACGCCTCTGCTGAAGAGATCAAGGCCAACCCGCGCTCGCGCAGCGCCGTGATGCGCGTTGCGGAGAAGCTGCGATGAGCCAGCTTCGGCGATCGATGCCGCGCGGCAGCCTGTTGATGCTGGTGCTGTTCGTTGCTGTGTTGCTTTCGGCAATCGGTGTTGCCTACAGCGCGCATTGGAATCGCCAGTTGCTAAATGAGCTCTATGGCGCGCTCAGCGTGCGCGACAAGACGCAGGCTGAGTGGGGTCGCCTGATATTGGAGCAGAGCACTTGGACCGCTCATAGCCGCATCGAGACGCTCGCCACCGAACAACTGGAAATGCAAATTCCGGCAGCGGCGGATGTCAGGTTGGTGGCGCCATGAGACTCCAGGGCGCGCTCTATCCTTGGCGTTTTCGTATCGTGCTAGCCCTGCTGGCCTTGATGGTCGGCGCCATTGCATGGCGTATCGTGGACCTGCAGGTGATCGATCAGGATTTCCTGAAAAACCAAGGTGATGCGCGCAGCGTGCGGCACATTCCTATACCGGCGCATCGCGGTCTGATCACCGATCGTCACGGCGAGCCGTTGGCGGTCAGCACTCCAGTGACAACGCTCTGGGCCAACCCGCAGGAGTTGCAGGCGGCGAAGGCACGTTGGCCCGAATTGGCGAATGCGCTGGGGCAGGAGCCGGGCGCTGTCCAGCAGCGCCTCGAAGGGCAGGCCGAGCGTGAATTCATCTACCTGGTGCGTGGACTGACCCCCGAGCAAGGGCAGCGTGTGCTGGACCTGGATATTCCGGGCGTCTACTCACAAGAAGAATTCCGCCGGTTCTACCCTGCGGGCGAAGTTGCTGCGCATGTAGTCGGCTTCACCGATATCGATGATCGTGGTCGGGAAGGCCTGGAGCTGGCATATGACGAGTGGCTTGCAGGCGTCCCCGGCAAACGCCAGGTGCTCAAGGATCGCCGTGGTCGGCTAATCAAGGACGTACAGGTGACCAAGAATGCCAAGGCCGGCAAAGCCCTGGCGCTCTCCATTGACCTGCGGTTGCAATATCTGGCGCACCGCGAGCTGCGCAACGCATTGTTGGAGTTCGGCGCCAAGGCCGGCAGCCTGGTGATGCTCGATGTAAAGACCGGGGAGGTGCTGGCCATGGTCAACCAGCCGACCTACAACCCGAACAATCGCCGCAACCTGCAGCCGGCTGCGATGCGTAACCGGGCATTGACAGACCTGTTCGAGCCGGGTTCGACAATGAAGCCCATCTCCATGAGCGCGGCGCTTCAAACGGGCCGCTGGAAGCCCAGTGATCTGGTCGAGGTTTGGCCAGGCTGGTTGCGCATCGGTCGCTACACCATTCGTGATGTCACCAGATCCGAAGGCCGCGAACTGGACCTGACCGGCATCCTCATCAATTCGTCCAACGTTGGCATGAGCAAGATCGCCTTCGATATCGGTGGCGCAGCCATTCATGACGTCATGAGCAAGGTCGGTTTCGGTCAGGCGACCGGCCTGGGCTTCCCCGGTGAGCGAGTCGGCAATCTTCCCAGTCATCGCGAATGGCGCCGGGCCGAGACCGCCACGCTTTCCTATGGGTACGGCCTGTCGCTGACCGCGGTGCAATTGGCTCATGCTTATGGCGCGCTGGCCAACAATGGTCGCCTTGTGCCCTTGTCGCTGACCCGCGTCGATCAGCAGCCAGAGGGCGTCGAAGTGGTTCCGCCAGAGGTTGCCAAGACGGTCCAAGGCATGCTGCAGGAGGTCATCGAGGCCCCGCGCGGCGTGTTCCGGGCCCAGGTGCCGGGTTATCACGTGGCGGGTAAGAGCGGTACTGCACGTAAGGCATCGTCAAGCAGCCGGGGCTACCAGGAAGATGCCTATCGCTCGATGTTTGCCGGTTTCGGGCCGATGAGCGATCCACGCATTGCCATTGCGGTAGTGATCGACGAGCCCAGCAAGGGCGGTTACTACGGGGGCCTGGTGTCGGCTCCGGTATTCAGTCGCGTGATGTCCGGCGCGCTGCGCCTGATGAATGTTGCCCCCGACAATCTGCCCCCAGTGGAAGAAGTCCAGACGGCCGAAATGGCCAAGCCGAAGGGAGGGCGGATCTGATGCCGATGCCGTTGAATCAACTGCTACCGCAGGCCGGCAGCGCCACGTTGATCCGTGAGCTGACGCTGGACAGCCGCAAGGTGCGTCCGGGTGACCTGTTCCTCGCTGTGCCTGGCTTGCAGCAGGACGGTCGCTTGCACATCGCGGATGCGATTTCCCGCGGCGCGGCTGCGGTCGCTTACGAAGTTGACGGCGCGGCCGAAATGACGGCAGTAAGTGCTGTGCTGGTGCCGGTCCGCGACCTGGCGGAGCAGTTGTCAGCGATCGCTGGACGTTTCTATGGCGAGCCAAGTCGCAGCCTCCACCTCGCTGGGGTTACCGGAACCAACGGCAAAACCAGCGTGACCTATTTGATCGCCCAAGCGCTGGATCGTCTGGGTGAACGTTGCGGGATCATCGGTACCCTCGGCACTGGTTTTCATGGTGAGCTAGTGCTCGGTCAGCACACCACCCCGGATGCGATCGGTGTGCAGGCCAATCTTGCGAACCTGCGCAAACAGGGCGCACGCGCCGTGGCTATGGAAGTGTCATCCCATGGTCTGGATCAGGGCCGGGTTGCAGCGCTGGCGTTCGATGTTGCCGTATTCACAAACCTGTCTCGCGACCATCTGGATTATCACGGATCGATGGAGGCCTACGGTGAGGCCAAGGCGCGACTGTTCACGGTGCCCGGGCTCAGCTGCCGTGTGATAAATCTCGATGATGCGTTCGGGCGCGTCCTTGCTGCTGAAAAAGGCGAATCACGGCTGATCACTTACAGCCTGGACGATGCCTCCGCTTATCTTTACTGCACGCAGGCGCGGCTGGACGACGATGGGATTCATGCTCGCCTTATCACACCGCAAGGAGAGCGTTCGCTGCGCAGCCCGCTGCTGGGCCGTTTTAATGTCAGCAATGTCCTTGCTGCGATAGGTGCGCTGCTGGGAATGAACTATCCGCTGGACGAAATTCTCTCCGTATTGCCGGAGATCGAGGGTCCTGTCGGTCGCATGCAGCGTCTGGGCGGCGGAGATCGCCCATTGGTGGTGGTTGATTACGCACATACGCCCGATGCCTTGGAGAAGGTTCTTGGGGCACTGCGACCTCATACCCGCGGCAAGCTGCTGTGCCTGTTCGGCTGCGGCGGCGAGCGTGATCGTGGCAAGCGTCCGCTGATGGCCGAAGTCGCCGAGCGGTTGGCTGATCGAGTCGTGGTGACCGATGACAATCCACGCAATGAGGATCCCATACAGATTCTCGACGAGATCCGTGCCGGCTTCAGCACACCGGAAAACGCGACCTTTGCGCCGGGGCGCGCCGCAGCCATAGCGAGCTGCATCGCGGCTAGCCATGTCGACGACGTGGTGTTGCTGGCCGGCAAAGGCCATGAGGATTACCAGGAAATCAAGGGAGAACGCTTGCCGTTCTCCGATCTCGACCAGGCCGCGATCGCCCTGGCTGCCTGGAGGGGCTCCGATGCTTGAAGCCATGCGTTTGACGGATCTTGTCGCCTCACTACCCGCTGAGTTGGTGGGTGCTGATGTGTCATTCAGCTCGGTTAGCACCGATAGTCGTGCGATCGCGCCGGGGCAGTTATTTGTCGCCCTGACCGGCCCTCGTTTCGATGGTCATGCATACCTGGCCGAGGTCGCGTCAAAAGGCGCAGCCGCCGCTTTGGTCGAACGGCGTGTGGAAAATGTTTCGTTGCCCCAACTGGTGGTTGCGGATAGCCGCATCGCTTTGGGGCAGTTGGGTGCGATGAATCGCGCTGCCTTTGCCGGGCCTGTAGCGGCAATTACCGGTTCCAGCGGCAAGACCAGCGTCAAGGAGCTGCTCGCCAGCATCCTGCGCGCTGCCTACGGTGCCGATGCGGTGCTCGCCACTCGCGGCAATCTCAATAACGATCTTGGCGCTCCGTTGACTCTGCTCGAGTTGGCACCACAACACAGCGCAGCGGTGATCGAGTTGGGCGCATCGCGTCCCGGAGAGATCGCATATACGGTCAGCCTGACGCAACCAGATGTCAGCTTGATTACCAATGCCGGTACTGCCCATGTCGGCGAGTTCGGCGGGCCCCAGAAAATCGTCGAGGCCAAGGGCGAGATACTCGACGGACTCGGCGCCGATGGCATCGCGGTGCTCAATCGCGACGACAAGGCCTATTCGATTTGGGAGCGACGGGCAGCCGGTAAACGCGTGCTGAGCTTCGCGACGAAGAGTCCCCTGGCTGATTTCCATCCCGCTTCGATTGCCTACGATCCGCGCGGTTGCCCAAATTTCGTACTAAACGGGCCCTCCGGATCCATGCGTGTGCAGCTTAATCTGCTCGGCCGCCACAGCGTGGCCAATGCACTCGCCGCAGCGGCCGCGGCGCATGCGCTGGGTGTCGTGCCGGAACACATCGTCGCCGGCCTGGAGAGCTTGCAGCCGGTCAAGGGCCGAGGTGTTGCGCAGATGCTAGGCAATGGCGTGCGCCTTATCGACGATACCTACAACGCCAATCCGGCATCGATCTGCGCGGCCATCGACGTGCTGACCGGCTTTGCCGGGCGCACCGTGTTGGCGCTGGGCGACATGGGCGAACTGGGCGATTGGGCCGAGCAGGGGCACCGCGAAGTCGGCAGCTATGCGATCGGCAAAGTCGATACGTTATTTGCCGTCGGTCCGCTGATGAAGCATGCCGTCGATACCTTCGGTGCTGGTGGTCGTCATTTTGCCGATCAGCAAAGCCTGATCGCGGCCCTGCGCCTGGAGCAGGGCAACGCCACCACTATTTTGATCAAGGGATCACGGAGCGCCGCGATGGACAAGGTCGTCGCTGCGCTTTCCGCATCCGGCACGGAGAAACGTTGATGCTGCTGCTACTCGCCGAGTATCTGCAACAATTCCACACGGGCTTCGCGGTCTTTCAGTATCTGTCCCTGCGTGGAATTCTCGGCGTACTCACCGCGCTGGTGCTCTCCCTATGGATGGGGCCCTGGTTGATCCGCACCTTGCAGTTGCGCCAGATCGGTCAGGCTGTACGTACTGACGGTCCGCAGTCGCACCTGTCAAAGTCCGGCACGCCGACCATGGGCGGGGCATTGATCCTCAGTGCCATCGGTATCAGCACGCTGCTTTGGGCTGACTTGGCCAACCGCTACGTCTGGGTGGTCTTGGCCGTCACGTTGCTGTTCGGCGCGATTGGCTGGGTCGACGACTATCGCAAGGTCATTGAAAAGAATTCCCGCGGCTTGCCAAGTCGCTGGAAGTACCTCTGGCAGTCCGTGTTCGGTCTCGGTGCTGCGATCTTCCTTTATATGACTGCGCAAACGCCGGTAGAGACGACACTGATTCTGCCGCTGCTGAAGAACATCGAAATACCGCTGGGTATTGGCTTCGTGGTCCTGACTTACTTCGTCATCGTCGGTTCGAGCAATGCGGTGAATCTCACCGACGGGCTCGATGGCTTGGCGATCATGCCGACCGTGATGGTCGGTGGCGGGTTGGGCATCTTCTGCTATCTGTCGGGTAACGTGAATTTCGCCGAGTATCTGTTAATTCCCTACGTACCGGGTGCCGGCGAGTTGATCGTGTTCTGCGGCGCGCTGATCGGCGCTGGGTTGGGCTTTCTATGGTTCAACACCTACCCGGCCCAAGTCTTCATGGGCGACGTCGGTGCGCTGGCGCTCGGCGCCGCGTTGGGGACTATCGCAGTGATTGTCCGCCAAGAAATCGTGCTGTTCATCATGGGCGGCGTGTTCGTGATGGAAACCCTGTCGGTAGTAATTCAGGTCGCCTCGTTCAAATTGACCGGCAAGCGGGTTTTCCGCATGGCACCGATTCATCACCACTTCGAACTCAAGGGCTGGCCCGAGCCCCGTGTGATCGTGCGCTTCTGGATCATCACGGTGATTCTGGTTCTGGTCGGTCTCGCCACCCTGAAACTGAGGTAATAAAGAGTGCTCATCGCTTCCGATCAGTTCCGCATCGTCGTCGGTCTCGGCAAGAGCGGTATGTCCCTGGTTCGTCATCTGGCGAGCCATGGCGTACCGTTTGCCGTGGCTGATACGCGCGCGAACCCGCCGGAACTTGCCGCTCTTCAAGCGCAATATCCGGGCATCGAAGTGCGTTGTGGCGAGCTTGATCCCGAGTTTCTTTGCCGCGCCAGCGAATTGCTGATCAGTCCAGGGCTGCCGCTCAGTACGCCGGCGCTGCAGGTTGCCGCGTCCCGAGGCGTGAAAATCTCAGGCGACATCGAGCTGTTCGCCCGCGAAGCCAAGGCGCCAATCATCGCGATCACCGGTTCCAATGCGAAAAGCACCGTGACCACGCTAGTCGGCGAGATGGCCGTCGCAGCCGGTCGCAAGGTGGCGGTGGGTGGAAATCTAGGCACCCCGGCACTGGATCTGCTTAGCGATGACATCGAACTCTATGTACTCGAACTGTCGAGCTTCCAGCTCGAAACTACCAACCAATTGAATGCCGAAGTCGCGACCTGCCTGAACGTCAGCGAGGACCACATGGATCGCTACGACGGGCTGCCTGCCTACCATCAGGCCAAACACCGGATCTTCCGCGGTGCGCACCAAGTCGTGATCAATCGCGACGATCGCCTTAGCCGTCCGCTAGTTGGCGATGACGTCCCGATCTGGTCGTTCGGCCTCGGCAAACCCGATTTCAAGGGCTTCGGACTGTTCGAGGAAAATGCTCAGAAGTACCTGGCCTTCCAATTCGACGCCCTGATGCCAGCGGACCAGTTGAAGATCCGCGGCGCGCACAATCAGTCCAATGCATTGGCTGCCTTGGCCCTCGGGCATGCGGTAGGGCTGCCGTTCGAACCGATGCTGGCGACCCTGCGCAGCTTCGCCGGGCTCGCGCACCGCTGTCAGTGGGTCGGCGAGCGCAAGGGCGTTGCTTACTATGACGATTCCAAGGCCACCAATGTTGGCGCCGCGCTTGCAGCGATCGATGGGCTGGGCAGCGACATCGCCGGCAAACTGGTGCTGATCGCTGGTGGTGACGGCAAGGGCGCGGATTTCTCCGCTCTGCACAGCCCCGTCGCACGAAATTGCCGGGAAGTCATCTTGCTTGGGCGTGATGCCGAACTTCTGGCTGTTGCCCTCAAAGGCGCGGCGCCGATTCATCGTGTTCAGACGCTTCAGGAAGCCGTGCAATTGGCGGCCAGAAATGCGCAAGCGGGCGATGCGGTGCTGCTTTCACCGGCCTGTGCCAGCCTCGATATGTTTGCCAATTTCGAAGATCGCGGACGTCAGTTCGCCATTGTGGTGGGGGCGCTCAACTGATGCTCGCCTTCCTGCGCACTGCACCTTCGCCCCTGTTCGGCCGCCGCGGTCTGGACCTCGACTTCCCGATGCTCGCTGGCTGTTTGGCGCTGCTGGGGCTGGGCCTAGTGATGATCACCTCGGCGTCTTCCGAAGTCGCTGCGGTGAATGCCGGTAACTCCATGTATCACATGGTCCGCCATCTTGTTTACATACTGCTTGGCCTTGGCGCTGCTGCTGTTGTGTTGATGGTTCCCCTGTCGGCTTGGCAACGGCTGGACTGGATGCTACTGCTGGGCGCGTTCGCCTTGCTGATTCTCGTGCTGATTCCCGGCATCGGTCGTGAGGTCAACGGCTCCATGCGTTGGATCGGCTTCGGCGCGTTCAACGTGCAGCCTTCGGAGATAGCCAAGCTGTTTGTCGTGGTCTACCTCGCGGGCTATCTGGTGCGCCGCCAGGAAGAGGTACGTGAAAGTTTCTGGGGCTTCCTCAAGCCGTTTCTCGTGCTGCTGCCAATGGCGATGCTGCTTCTGCTCGAACCCGACTTTGGCGCAACCGTCGTTATGATGGGCGCGGCGGTGGCGATGCTGTTTCTCGGCGGCGTCGGCTTGATCCGATTCAGCCTGCTGGTGCTGTTAGCCGTCGGTGCGGTGTTCGTTCTGGTACAGACACAGGAATATCGCCTGCAGCGCTTGATCACTTTCACCGATCCCTGGGCTGACCAGTACGGTGCCGGCTATCAATTGACCCAGGCGCTGATCGCGTTCGGTCGCGGTGAATGGCTGGGGGTCGGCCTGGGCAACAGCGTGCAGAAGCAATTCTATCTGCCTGAAGCGCACACCGACTTCGTGTTCTCGGTTCTGGCTGAGGAGCTGGGCATGGTTGGCGCTTTGCTAACCATCCTACTGTTTGCGTTCGTTGGTGTGCGCGCCCTGTACATCGGTCTCGCGGCGGAACGGGCACGGCAGTTCTTCGCGGCTTTTATCGCCTGGGGTGTCGCATTCCTCTGGCTCGGGCAGTTCCTAATCAACGTCGGTGTGAACGTCGGTTTATTGCCAACGAAAGGCCTGACTCTGCCATTCCTCAGCTATGGCGGCAGCTCGCTGGTGGTGACCTGCGCCAGCATGGCGTTGTTGCTGCGCATCGAGTGGGAAAGCCGCACCGTATTGGGCAGCGAAGATGCTGAGTTCAGCGAAGACGATTTCGCCGAAGTGCCTGCGGCCAGGAACAAGGGGGTCGCAGATGGGCGCTAACGTGCTGATCATGGCCGGCGGAACCGGCGGGCATGTATTCCCGGCGCTGGCCTGCGCCCAGGAATTTCAGAGCCGTGGCTACAACGTGCACTGGCTGGGTACGCCTCGCGGCATCGAAAACGAAGTGGTTCCAGCGGCTGGCTTGCCGCTGCATTTGATTCATGTCAGCGGGCTGCGAGGCAAGGGCGTGGCTTCTTTACTCAAGGCGCCGTTACAGCTACTGCGTTCGTTGTGGCAGGCCCGTCGCATCATGCGCGAGCTTAAGCCCGTTTGCGTATTGGGTCTCGGTGGCTACGTAACTGGTCCCGGGGGATTGGCGGCGAAGCTTGCCGGGATACCGCTGATCATTCACGAGCAGAACGCCGTGGCTGGTACCGCCAACCGTAGCCTGGTGCCATTTGCACAGCGCGTTTGCGAAGCCTTTCCCAATACATTCAGCAACAGCGACAAACGACGTACCACCGGTAATCCGGTGCGCCACGAACTGTTCGTCGAAACACCAAGGCAGACCCTGCTCAACCGCAGGCCACGCCTGCTGGTGTTGGGTGGCAGCCTGGGCGCCGAGCCCTTGAACAAGCTGCTGCCGGAGGCGCTCGGTCAGCTGGCTCAGGAGCTGCGTCCCGAGGTTTTTCATCAGGCTGGCAAGCAGCACGCCGGCATTACTCAGGAGCGGTATACCGCTGCCGGAGTCGAGGCCGAAGTAGCCCCCTTCATTAAAGACATGGCCCGCGCTTATGCCTGGGCCGATCTGGTGGTCTGCCGCGCTGGCGCCCTGACTGTCTGCGAGTTGGCGGCGGCCGGGTTGCCTTCATTTCTGGTGCCGTTACCGCACGCGATCGACGATCACCAGACCCGCAATGCCGAATATCTGGCGAAGGAGGGCGCAGCCGTTCTTCTCCCCCAAGCAAAAACCGATGCTGCCGCGCTGGCCGCGCAGCTGACCGAGGTAATGATGCAGCCGGAAAAACTCAAGGCCATGGGAGCTACGGCGCGCCGTTTGGCTCGGCCGGACGCCACCCGCACCGTCGTCGATATCTGCCTGGAGGTGGCGCATGGCTAAATCCCCCGCAGCGGTAAAAGCTGAGGTGCGTCGCATGCGCCGTATCCGCCGAATTCATTTCGTTGGCGTTGGCGGTGTCGGCATGTGCGGCATAGCCGAGGTGCTGCTCAACCTAGGGTACGACGTCTCCGGTTCGGATCTGAAGACTTCCGCAAGCACCGAGCGTCTGCAGAATTTCGGCGCGCAGATTTTTATCGGACACCAGGCCGGCAACGTGGCCGGGGCGGACGTGCTGGTGGTATCGAGCGCTGTCAACGCTGCCAATCCCGAGGTCGCATTCGCGCTTGAGCAGCGGATTCCGGTCGTACCGCGCGCCGAGATGCTTGCCGAGCTGATGCGCTACCGCCACGGGATCGCCGTTGCCGGCACTCACGGCAAAACCACCACGACGAGTTTGCTGGCCTCAGTGTTTGCCGCGGGCGGGCTTGACCCGACGTTCGTCATTGGCGGCCGTCTAACTGCGGCGGGAACAAATGCACAGCTGGGCACCAGCCGCTACCTGATTGCCGAAGCCGATGAGAGCGATGCCAGCTTTCTCCATTTGCAGCCGATGGTTGCGGTGGTGACGAATATCGACGCCGACCATATGAGCACCTATGGCGGCGACTTTGGCAGGCTGAAGAAAACCTTCGTCGAGTTCCTACACAACCTGCCGTTCTACGGGCTCGCGGTGCTCTGCGTCGACGATCCGGTAGTGCGCGAGATCATTCCCCAGGTCGGTCGCCCGATTACCACTTACGGCTTCAGCGAAGATGCCGACGTGCGCGCTATCAACATTCGTCAGGAAGGCATGCGTACCTTCTTTACCGTGCTGCGCGATGGATTCGATGCCCTCGATGTGTCGGTCAAGATGCCAGGCAATCACAACGTCCTCAATGCGCTGGCAACAATCGCCATCGCCACAGACGAGGGCATCGATGACGACGCGATTGTCCAGGGACTGGCGGAGTTTGGCGGTGTCGGCCGGCGCTTTCAGGTCTATGGCGAGCTGCCGGTAGACGGCGGCAGCGTGATGCTGGTCGACGATTACGGCCATCACCCGCGCGAAGTCGCGGCGGTGATCCAGGCTGTTCGCGGCGGCTGGCCCGAACGTCGTCTGGTGATGGTCTATCAGCCCCATCGTTTCAGTCGTACCCGCGATCTGTACGACGACTTCGTTCAGGTGCTGACCGACGCCAATGTGCTGTTGCTGATGGAAGTCTATCCGGCCGGCGAGGAACCCATTCCCGGAGCTGATAGCCGTCACCTGTGCCATAGCATCCGCCAGCGCGGCCAGCTCGATCCGATCTACATCGAGCGCGGAGTTGAACTGGCGCCCCTGGTCAAGCCGCTGCTGCGTGCGGGCGACATTCTGCTTTGCCAGGGCGCCGGCGATATCGGCGGATTGGCTCCCCAACTGATCAACAGTCCCCAGTTTGCTGGCGATGCAAGCGCCGCGAGGAAGAGCGAATGACTGCCCTGCAATCGACTCGTGATCCCCAGGCGTTCGGCCGGGTTGCCGTGCTGTTCGGCGGCAAGAGTGCCGAGCGCGAAGTGTCCCTGAAATCCGGCGCTGCGGTGCTGTCGGCGCTACAGGCCGCGGGCGTTGATGCCTTCGGCATCGATGTTGGCGATGATCTGCTGACGCGTCTGGGCACCGAGCGCATCGATCGCGCCTTTATCGTGCTGCATGGGCGTGGCGGCGAAGATGGCAGCATGCAGGGCCTGCTCGAATGTGCGGGGATCCCCTACACCGGCAGCGGCATCCTTGCCTCTGCACTGGCCATGGACAAGCTGCGCACCAAGCAGGTATGGCAGAGCCTCGGCCTGCCAACACCGCGTCATGCTGTGTTGGCCAGCGAGGCTGACTGTCAGGCAGCCGCCAACGATCTCGGCTTCCCACTGATCGTCAAACCGGCCCATGAAGGGTCGAGCATCGGCATGGCGAAAGTCGGCGGCATCGCAGAGCTGATCGCCGCCTGGCGTGCTGCCAGTGCCTACGATTCTCAAGTGCTGGTCGAGCAGTGGGTTCAGGGGCCTGAGTTCACCATCGCTACGCTACGCGGTTCGGTATTGCCACCGATCGGGTTGGGCACGCCGCACACCTTCTACGACTACGACGCCAAGTATGTCGCCAACGATACCCAATACCGCATTCCTTGCGGTCTGGATGCCGCTAAGGAGCAGGAACTCAAGGATCTGTCCGCCCGCGCCTGCGACGCCGTGGGTATACAGGGTTGGGCGCGTGTCGATGTCATGCAGGACAGTGCCGGCGCCTTCTGGCTGTTGGAAGTGAACACCGTTCCGGGGATGACCGATCACAGTTTGGTACCGATGGCCGCACGCGCTGCAGGGCTGGATTTCCAGCAATTGGTGCTGGCCATTCTCGATGCAAGCCTGGCGGCAGGGAACTGACCCATGATCACCACGCTGCGTCACTCACAACCCGCTTCCGGTCGCGCCTCGCGCAAACTGGCGCAGCGTGGTGCGAGCCGCCTGGTGCAACCTGAGCCGCTTTCGACGCGCCTGCCGCGGCCAAGCCTGAGTTCGCTCAAGCGTTTCCTTTGGCCGGTGCTGTTGGTGGCGCTGGTAGTCGGGCTTTATGAGCTGGGCGAGCGGCTCGCGCCCTATGCCGATCGGCCAATCGCCAAGGTCAGCGTTCGGGGCGAGCTGACCTACGTCGATCAGCAGGTCGTACAGGCGCGTATGGCGCCGTTCGTCGAGGCCAGTTTTTTCAAGGTTGATCTTGATGCCTTGCGTCACGACCTTGAACAAATGCCGTGGATTGCGCATGTCGAGGCGCGACGGATCTGGCCGGACCAGGTCATGGTGCGTCTCGATGAGCAATTGCCTATCGCCCGTTGGGGCGACGAGGCGTTGCTGAACAACAACGGTCAAGCCTTTGCGCCGAATGACCTGACTCAGTATGAACACTTGCCACAATTGTATGGTCCGAAGCGGGCCCAGCAGCGGGTCATGCAGCAGTACCAGATGCTCAGCCAGATGCTGCGGCCCCTCGGTTTTTCCATTGCCCGTCTGGAGCTACGTGCACGGGGCAGCTGGTTCGTGACGACCAAGCAGGGCGTCGAGCTGTTGTTGGGCAGAGACCAGGTAATCGAAAAAATGCGTCGCTTCACTGCCATCTATCAGCAAGCGCTGGCGCAGGAGAGCGAGAAAATTGCGCGGATCGATCTCCGCTACGCCAACGGCTTGGCCGTGGCCTGGCGCGAGCCGAGTCCGACCACGACGGACGAATCCGTCGTTGCGAAGAATTGAGGAATGAAACACATGTCTAGCGTGCAAAGCGGCAAGATGATCGTCGGTCTCGATATCGGCACTTCCAAGGTGGTAGCGCTGGTGGGCGAGGTTACGCCGGATGGCGAACTTGAAATCGTCGGGATCGGTACCCATCCGTCGCGCGGGCTGAAGAAGGGCGTGGTGGTCAATATCGAGTCAACCGTTCAGTCGATCCAGCGTGCTGTCGAAGAAGCACAGCTGATGGCTGGCTGCCGTATCCATTCGGCCTTTGTCGGCCTGGCCGGTAACCACATCCGCAGCCTCAACTCCCACGGCATCGTCGCCATTCGTGATCGCGAAGTCAGCAATGCGGACCTTGAGCGCGTGCTTGATGCTGCGCAAGCTGTGGCCATTCCGGCGGATCAGCGCGTGCTGCACACCCTGCCGCAGGACTATGTGATCGATAACCAGGAAGGTGTTCGCGAGCCACTGGGCATGTCCGGGGTACGTTTGGAAGCGAAGGTTCACGTAGTCACCTGTGCGGTGAATGCAGCCCAGAACATCGAAAAGTGCGTGCGTCGCTGTGGCCTCGAAGTCGACGACATCATTCTTGAGCAGCTGGCCTCGGCTCATGCGGTACTGACCGACGACGAGAAGGAGCTGGGCGTCTGCCTGGTGGATATCGGCGGAGGCACCACCGACATCTGCATCTTCACCGAAGGCGCGATCAGGCACACCGCTGTCATCCCGATTGCCGGCGATCAGGTGACCAACGACATCGCCATGGCGCTGCGCACCCCGACCCAATACGCCGAAGAGATCAAGATTCGCTACGCCTGCGCGCTAGCCAAACTGGCTGGTCCCGGCGAAACCATCAAGGTACCGAGCGTTGGCGATCGTCCGCCGCGGGAACTCTCACGGCAGGCACTGGCCGAAGTCGTGGAGCCGCGCTATGACGAGTTATTCACATTGATTCAGGCCGAACTGCGTCGCAGCGGCTATGAGGATCTGGTTCCGGCAGGGATCGTCCTCACTGGTGGTACAGCAAAGATGGAAGGAGCCATCGAGCTGGCCGAGGAAATCTTTCACATGCCGGTGCGCCTGGGCGTACCGCACAGCATCAACGGACTCACGGATGTCGTCCGTAACCCTATCTATTCAACGGGCGTGGGCCTGTTGCTATACGGCATGCGCAAGCAGACCGATGGCATCTCCATGTCCGGTCTCGGCAACATTGCCGAAGAACCCAAAACATCTGTCGTGGACCGGCTCAAAAGCTGGATCCAGGGCAATTTCTGAGCAGTGCGGCTGTACCTAAAACTAGAAAGCTGGAAGGAGAGAGGGAAATGTTCGAACTCGTAGATCATACCCCGCAAAGTGCAGTGATTAAGGTCATTGGCGTAGGCGGCGGCGGCGGCAATGCCGTCAATCACATGGTGCGCAACAGCGTTGAAGGCGTGGAATTTATCTGCGCCAACACCGATGCCCAGGCGTTGAAGAAAATCGAAGCGCGGACCGTATTGCAGTTGGGTTCCGCCATCACCAAGGGCCTGGGCGCCGGGACCAATCCCGACATTGGCCGTCAGGCCGCAATGGACGACCGCGAGCGCATCGCTGAAGTGCTGCAGGGTGCAGACATGGTGTTTATCACCACCGGCATGGGCGGTGGTACCGGTACTGGCGCCGCACCGGTCATCGCTTCGGTCGCCAAGGAAATGGGTATCCTGACCGTCGCCGTGGTGACGCGTCCGTTCCCGTTCGAAGGTCGCCGCCGTATGCAGGTTGCAGACGAAGGCATTCGTCAGCTGTCCGAGTGCGTTGACTCACTAATCACCATCCCCAACGAAAAACTGCTGACCATCCTCGGTAAGGATGCCAGCCTGCTGGCCGCCTTCGCCAAGGCAGATGACGTGCTCACCGGCGCGGTACGTGGCATCTCCGACATCATGCAGCGTCCCGGCCTGATGAACGTCGACTTCGCCGACGTGAAAACCGTCATGGGTGAAATGGGCATGGCGATGATGGGTACTGGTTGTGCCACCGGTCCGAACCGTGCTCGCGAAGCCACCGAGGCGGCTATCCGTAACCCGCTCCTGGAAGATGTCAATCTGCAGGGCGCCCGTGGCATCCTGGTCAATATCACCGCTGGTCTGGATCTTTCGCTTGGTGAGTATGCCGCTGTCGGCGAGATTATCGAGGCGTTCGCGTCCGATGAAGCGACGGTCAAGGTTGGTGCCGTCATCGATCCGGACATGCTCGATGAGCTGCACGTTACGGTAGTGGCCACTGGTCTCGGCCCGCGCAATGAAAAGCCGGTCAAGGTTGTGGACAATACACTGCAGACCGCTGCTGTCGCGCCTCAGGCTGCGCCGGCTCCACGGCAGGATCAGGCAGCGGTGAATTACCGTGACCTGGAGCGTCCGACCGTCATGCGCAACCAGGCCCATGCAGCCGCTACTGCAGCAAAGATGCATCCTCAGGAGGATCTGGACTATCTCGATATTCCTGCCTTCTTGCGTCGTCAGGCTGATTGATTGCATGTATCAGGACTATTGGGGTGATTGGTATTCAGCAAAGTGGGCTTCTGCTATGATCGCCACCTTTGTTGGAAACCATTCGCAACAGCGCAATAGCGAAACCAAGCCATGATCAGACAACGCACATTAAAGAACATCATTCGCGCTACTGGCGTCGGCCTGCATTCGGGAGAGAAGGTCTATCTCACCCTGAAGCCGGCCCCAGTGGACACTGGGATAGTGTTCTGTCGCACCGATCTCAATCCGCCCGTGCAGATTGCCGCGCGGGCCGAGAACGTTGGCGAAACCACCATGTCGACGACGCTGATCAGCGGTGACGTCAAGGTCGATACGGTGGAGCATTTGCTTTCGGCAATGGCTGGACTTGGAATCGACAATGCCTGTGTCGAGCTTTCCGCCTCGGAAGTGCCGATCATGGATGGCAGCGCTGGACCCTTCGTATTCCTGATTCAATCGGCCGGCCTGCAGGAGCAGGATGCCCCCAAGAAGTTCATCCGTATCATCCGTGAGGTCACAGTGGAGGATGGCGACAAGCGCGCCACATTCCTGCCATTCGAAGGCTTCAAGGTGAGTTTCGAGATCGATTTCGACCACCCGGTTTTCCGAGGTCGCACCCAGACCGCCAGTGTGGATTTTTCCAGCACTTCCTTTGTTAAGGAAGTCAGCCGTGCACGAACCTTCGGTTTCATGCGCGACATTGAGTTCCTCCGCTCGCACAACCTGGCCCTGGGCGGAAGTGTCGACAATGCGATCGTGGTCGATGAAGACCATGTGCTCAACGAAGACGGCTTGCGTTATGAAGACGAGTTCGTGAAGCACAAGATTCTCGATGCAATTGGTGATCTGTACTTGCTGGGTACCAGCCTGATCGGCGAATTCCGCGGCTTTAAATCCGGACATGCATTGAACAACCGCTTGCTGCGCACCTTGATGGAACAGAAAGATGCGTGGGAAATGGTGACCTTCGATGACTCCCAGACCGCACCGATCTCCTACATGCGTCCGGCAGCTGCCGGCTGAGTAGTACTCTCTTTCCTTTTTGAGGCCACCTTCGGGTGGCTTTTTTTTAACTTCAAGTTTTCAAGAAGCGGCATCAACGCCCTAATCTACGAACCACACGCTGACCCCGCTGTCCTTTGCCACCGGCTGGCAGCTGGTAGCTTCAATTCATGCCGTCGAGCAGGCTGGCCATGTCGTCGGCGTGTTCTTCTTCTTGCGCGAGGATATCTTCGAAGATGCGCCTTGTGGTGGGGTCCTTGTCGCCGATGTACTGGACGATTTCTCGATAACTATCGATGGCGATGCGTTCGGCGACGAGGTTTTCGAAGACCATATCGCGCAGTCCATTGCCTTCGGCATATTGCGCGTGTGCCCGCTCGCTCAGGCTGTCCGGGTTGAAGTCCGGCGCGCCACCGAGCTGTACGATACGTTCGGCCAGTCGGTCGGCATGCTCCTGCTCCTCATTCGCGTGCTCGAGAAACTCATCGGCGGCAACGCTGGATTTCAGTCCTGTCGCCATGTAGTAGTGGCGCTTGTAGCGCAGGTAGCAAACTAGTTCGGTCGCAAGTGCCTCGTTGAGCAGGCGGATCACGGTGTCGCGATCCGCCGAATAACTTTCGGTCACCGCACCGTTTTCGACATGCTGTCGAGCGCGCTCGCGCAGGGTCTGTTTGTCGCTCAGTTGTACATAGCTCATCATGGTCTCCTGGATGCTGGGCTGTGGCTTATTGTTCGGCCACGCTCTGACCACTGCGCCTATTGGCGTCTCTCTGGGCCGTTAGTTGTGATGGATGGACAGACGAAAAGTTTAGCCAAGGGCTTCGTCCGCTGGCCGATCAGGTTTGCCCGGATCCTCGATGGGGACCGGTTCGCCGGGTTCTTTTCGCTCTGGCACTGGAATGGGGCTTGGTGTGCCGTCATCTCGAGGGTCGGGTTCATGCATGGCTGTGTTCCTTCAGCTGAGCGCCTTGATGAGGTCGTCTTTGCGCATCTTCGAGCGTCCATGAACGTCACGCTCACGGGCTTTCTGCATCAACTCATCTCGGGTGAGGTCGGTGAGTGACGTGCTGCCCGAGCGGTTGCTGCGCGCCGAGCCTTTATTTGGCGAGTCGCCGTCGCGAGTCTTTGCCGCTCGGTGCGCCGAATCCTTGCGGTCCGCTCGCTTGGCCGTCTCGCTTTTCTTTTGTCCTGAGCCGCCCTTGCGCTCGCCGCCACCGGATTGCTTGTTGACCGTGGCCCAGGCGCGCGCTTCGGCTTCCTTCGCCGGTACACCGCGATCTTCATAACTGTCTTCGATGTGCTCGGCTTTACGCTGCTGTTTATCCGTGTACTTGGATTTTTCGCCTCTGGGCATGATCTCTCTCCTCGTGCATGTATGGGATGACCGCGGGCTCGCAGATGCCTGACTGCAAAACTGTCCGCTACAGCCTTGCTCTTCTGTTTTGGTCCACACGGCAGATTGGGAGTTTCACTCGTGTTAGCATCACGCGCCCCTTTCGGCACCGGTCCTTTCTAACTCGCGTGATTCAGGCGTCAGCGATGGCTATGCGAGCAAGGTCGGATATAGCTGGAAATATAATTGTCAGCAGGCTTTGGTTCGGGGGAACAAAAGCCTTTTATGCTGGCCTGAACAAAGCACGCACCGCGCTAGCTCGGTGCTTTTAGCTCGATGGACGTGTATCGAATCTGTTTTTACAAATCCATGCTTGCCGCTTAACCGGCGGGCTTTCGATGAGGCGATAACCAGATGCGAATCCTTGTATGCGGTGCCAGTGGCCAGGTCGGTCACGAGTTGGTAGACCGTGCCCGTGCATATGGTCTCGAGGCGCTTGGCATGACCCGGAGGCAGCTGGACATCACCAATAGTGGTCAGGTTCGACAGCTAATCCGTCAGCTCAAGCCCGGGCTGATCATCAACGCGGCGGCGTACACCCATGTCGATAACGCCGAGACGCATAGCGATCAGGCTTACGCCGTCAATCGCGATGGTGCCGCACGGCTCGCTGAAGCGGCCCGGGAGGCAGCTATTCCGCTGCTGCACATTTCGACCGATTATGTCTTTTCCGGCGAAACCCAGACGCCTTACAACGAAACGGACGAGGTCGCGCCAACTGGCGTTTACGGCGCGAGCAAGCTGGCGGGGGAAGCGGCCATTCAGGCTGTTCTAGACCAGCATGTAATTCTGCGGACCAGCTGGGTCTATGGCGTGCATGGCCATAACTTTGTGAAAACCATGTTGCGCCTGGGGCGCCAGCGCGATTCGCTATCGGTGGTCGCCGATCAGTTCGGATGCCCCACCCAGGCAGGCAGCATCGCCGATGTTTTGCTGCAGCTATCCCAGCGTTATGCTCGCGAAGGTACGCTCGCCTGGGGGCTTTACCATTACAGCGGTCAATCGTTCTGCTCCTGGTTCGATTTCGCCGTGGAAATTTTCCGCCAGGCAGAGGCCAAGGGCATTCTTCCCAAGCAGCCGCAGGTGTCGTCGATCACGACCGCGCAATACCCGACACCCGCGCGCCGTCCGGTCTGGTCAGTTCTAGAATGCTCCAAGTTCGAAGCAACCTTTGGCATTGCCGCACATGATTGGCATGAAGGTCTGGGGGCTGTGCTCGATGCGCTGGGCAGTACAGATGCTTATCCGGCGAGTTTAGCTGCCCACCACTCTCAAGCCTGAATTCGCTGACCTATCCGGGTTCGACAATCGGACGACGCTGTCCCGGATTCGAACAGTTAGCTGATTGATGATCTCGCCCCGAAGTCGGAGTATTCTTTGCGCCTTTTTGCGGGGCGACAAGAGGTCGCGCCGGTTGCTGGAGAATGCCGCGTGGTCGTGTTTCAGGCGATTTTGCCTATTTTTGGCGTGATCATGCTTGGTTACGTGCTCGGCTGGCGGCGCTGGCTCGCCGGCGAAGCCGCTACCGGCCTCGCGAATATCACGTTCAAGTTGTTCATGCCGGCTGTTCTGTTTACCGGTATCGCCCGAGCGCAACTGAGCGATGGCATGTCGTCCATGCTATTGCTGGCGTATTTCGGACCGGTACTTGCCATCCTCGTCGCGGTCGGGCTGGTCACACACCGTTTGCTCGGGCGGGCTTCTCCGCTGGGACTTACGGCCGCCTACTCGAACAACGTGCTGGTCGGGATTCCTCTTGTGACTACCTTGCTAGGGTCGGCGAGCCTGGTATACGTGTTCGCCATCCTGGTTTTCCACAGCCTGATCCTGTTTTCGCTGCAGAGTTTCTACAGCGCGTTCGGCTCGGGGCAGAAGGTAAGCGGCAAGGCCCTACTAAAGAATCTCGCCAACCCGCTCATTGTCGGTTTGTTGCTTGGCGCTCTGCTGAACGCTTCAGGCATCGATCTGCCACAGCCGGTCTGGCGCATAGCCGACTGGCTGGCGCAGGCGGCGCTGCCTTGCGCGCTGATGGTGCTGGGTATCAGTCTCTCGCGCTACCGTTTGCGTCCCAGTCTCACTTCGCTGGGGCTGACATTGATCAAGCTGGGCCTGTTTCCGCTACTGGTGTGGTACATCAGCGGAATACTGCCGGGGCTGAATGAGGAGGCTCGCAGTGTTCTGGTGCTCCTGGCGGCCTGCCCGAGCGGCGTCAATGTGCTGGCCTTCGTGGTCAACCAGGAGGACACCCGCGCAGTCAGCTCGACCGTGTTCCTGTCGACCGTGCTAGCGGCTGTCAGTCTACCGCTGTGGATGATGTTGATATCTGCCTGAATGTGCCCTTGTTCAGGGGCGCTCGCCATGCTGATCGGCACGCATGTTAGGGGCGATGATGTCCTCAAGGCGCAGCCCGGTCAGGCCGTGGATAGTGCGCCACAGGTAATAAAAGATCGCCATCATCATCAACATGCTGGGAATGGCGATCATCGGATAGCTGAGCAATGTCATGCGACCCAGCTCTGCATTGAACGCCTCGCTACCGGCCGGGCTGTGAACGATCCACTTGGCCAGTACGTAGTTCATGAAGGACGAAAAGAAGAAGGTGCCGCTGAGCAAGTATGTGGCGCGCAACAGTCGAGTTTCGAAGTGATCGATCTGGCCATTGCGCTCGAGTTGCTCATGGACTTTGGCGACGTTAAGCACCTTGGGGTTGTAGAGCAGCGTGCGGATCAAGGGAAAGCGTGTGCGGGTGGAGGCGAGTACGGCAATGCCGATGATCCCGGGAATCGCAGCTTCCTTGATCGCCAACCACTGTGGGTCCAGCTGCAGCAGTCCGATGCCTCCGGTTAGCAATACGCTGAGCAGGCCCAACAAGGCGATCCAGTTATATTTGCGGTACTTCGCCAGCTCGAACAGGCCCCAGCCGAGGGGGAATGCCAGCGCCAGCAATAGCGCACCGTCCGCGCCGAGGCGCTCTTCACCGCTGAGCTTCATCAGAATCAGCGAAGGGATCAGGATGCTTATTGCCAGGTCAATCAAGGGCCGGGGCTTGTGCTCGGCCGGCTGATCAGTGCCCGGTTGATTGGTGCGGGTATCGGTCATGTGATTCGGTTCATCTCGGAGGAAGGTGAATGATCGCCCGTGCGCGCGTGCTTAGCCATAGGGCAATGGTGGTGTACCGTGACAGCAGGTTACTGATCAGTAGCAGCGCTCCTGCTTCTTCGCTTCCCCGACCATTGCGCGGCTTCGAATACCGTTACGATGAGGATTGCCAGGGCGAAGGGCAGCAGTAGATAGAAAGCCCTGAACACGATCAATGCCGCCAAGACGTCAGCGGTATTCAATTCTGGCAATGCGGCGAGAAAGGTTACTTCCAGCACGCCAAGTCCGCCGGGCGCATGGGATAGCAAGGCCAGCGAAAAGGAAGCAAGGAACACCCCGAGGATCACCAGGTACCCGGGATTGTGCATGGCAGGAAGCGCAAAATAGATGATTGCGGCGGCGCAGGCGAGTTCCAGCGGTGCGGCGACGAGCTGCCTGCCGACAATTGGCAGGCGCGGATAGTCGATTCGCCATTTGCCGACATGCAGTGGCGCAAAATGTCGCCATGCGCCGATCACATAAAGTCCGACCAGGCACAGCAGGAAGGAGCCGACTGCAATCGATAGCCATGGTTCGGCGTCTATGACCCTGTTCAGCAGTTCTGGTCGCAGGACCAGCACAGTGCCGCCGGCCAGCAGAGTGCCGAGGACGAACGTTAGCGAGCAGAACACGATCAGCACGCCGATTTCTTGCGGCGTAAGCCCCTTGCTGCGATACGCACGGTAGCGCACGAGTGCACCGGAAAATACAGACGCGCCTATGTTGTGGGCCAGCGCATAGGTGGTGAACGAGCAAAGCGTGATGAACCACCAGGAGATCTTTTTGCCTAGATGGGCTATGGCTATTCGATCGTACCAGGCCAGCGCGACGTAGGCGCCAAGCGTAGCCAGGCCGGCCAGCAGCCAATTGTGATAGCTGATGGCTTCAAGGCTCTCGGTGAGCTCAGCCAACGAGATAGTGCGAATCTCCTGATAGAGCAGGTAGCCGGAAAGCAATACCGCCATGATGCCGACAAGGGTCCAGGCGACATCGCTCCTCTTCATCATCGTGTTGGCTCCTTGGCGAAGGCTTTTTTGCCTCGAAGCGAAAGCTCGGACAATCGGTGATCGGCGCATCGCGGAATATTCGGCCGGTCTGTTTATCGGCACCGGTCTGTGCGTTTTGTTCATTCTACGCGGCGGCGCTGGGGTGGGGCACCCACGGAGTGGCGAGAGGTCCATCAAAGAGCCGATTGGTGAAAAGGTGTGCTTATGCCAGATATTCCCCGCGATCCAGGTGTGGACAGTTCTCTATCGCTGCTAAGCGAGGGCTATTCGTTCATTCCGAATCGCTGTCAGCGGCTCGGGTCCGACATATTTCAGGTCCGCCTGTTGATGCAGAACACCATTTGCATGACTGGAGAGGACGCAGCGAGGCTGTTTTACGATGAGCAGCTGTTTCAGCGGCAGCACGCGGCGCCGCGCATGTTGAAAAAGACCCTGTTTGGCCAGGGTGGGGTGCAAGGTCTGGATGATGCGGCCCACCGACATCGCAAGCGGCTGTTCCTTTCGCTGCTGACAGACGATGCCATTGCCGAGCTGGTGCGGTTGAGCGAAACAAATTGGCAGGCCGCTATTGCGACGTGGCAAAGCTGTGATCGCGTCACGCTGCTGCCTGAGGTGCAGGCGATTCTTGCTCGTTCGGTATGTGAGTGGGCTGGCGTGCCGCTCGCCGCTGGGGAGCTGCAGCTACGGCGCGATCAACTGGCAGCCATGATTGACGGTGCGGGCGGCGTTAGTGCTCGTCACTGGCGCGCGCGCAAAGCACGCAAAGAGGCGGAATGTTGGATGGTGGAACTGCTCAGGCAGGTGCGCACCGGGGAACTGGTTCTTGACGAGACTCGGGCGTTGGCGGTTGTTGCTCGATATGTCGATCCGGACGGACAGGCCTTGGACGAAAAGGTCGCTGCCGTGGAGATGCTCAATCTGCTGCGCCCGACCGTAGCGGTAGCACGCTTTGTTATCTATGCCGCGCTGGAACTGCTGGCCCATCCACAGTGGCGTCAACGATTGCAGTGGGATGACGCCGTGCTGGAGCCCTTTGCCCAGGAAGTTCGGCGGCTCCATGCATTCTTTCCGTTTACCGCCGCGCGTGTACGAAAGGATTTCGAATGGAAGGGCTATCACTTTCCAAAAGGCACGCGGGTGTTGCTGGATCTGTACGGCACCAATCGAGACGCACGGCTCTGGGAAGCGCCCGAGCAGTTCCGCCCCGAGCGCTTTGCCGCGTGGGATGGTGGAGCTTTCGACTTCATTACCCAGGGCGGCGGTGATGCTGCGACGGGGCATCGTTGTCCCGGCGAGCCTTTGGCAATCGCGTTGCTGATGAGTGCGCTGCGCATGCTGACGCGCCGGATGAACTATGCGGTACCTGCGCAGGATTTGCGCATGCACGAGTCACGAATGCCTGCGCAACCGGAAAGCCTATTTATCATCACTGGCGTCACGCTGCTGCAGCCGAACTCGTAAACCGGCCGCGGTCAGAGGAGCGACGAGCGATCCGTGGCGGCCGCTCTGATTTCAACCCAATGTTCGATGAGCTCGCGCAGCTGGGACATCTCGACAGGTTTGGACATATGCCCGTCCATTCCGGCGTCGCGGGCGCGTTCGCGATGCTCGCTGAGAATATGTGCGGTAAGCGCCACCACCGGAGTATGTGGGCGGCGCTCAGAGGCTTCCCAGGCACGTAGTCGCGCTGTTGCCTCGAAGCCGTCCATGACCGGCATTTCGCAATCCATCAGTACCAGGTCGTAGGGTTGTGCCTTGATTGCTGCGAGCGCTTCCTCACCATTGCTGGCGGTATCCGGCTTTAGGTTGAGCTTGTTCAACATGCCACGGATGACTTTGGTAGAAATGCTGTTGTCTTCGGCCACCAGAATGCGAAAGTCGTCCGGCACCGAAAATGAAGTGCTGGATCGAGTGGTGGAAGGTTGTGCGACTGTGCGGGTATTGCGGCGAGCCAGTTCATCCGCCAAGGTGGTTTTCAGCGTATAGCCGGCAACGGGTTTGGCCAGGATGCGTTTGATGCCGGCGTTGCGCGCGATGACCTTGCTCGGCGCGCTGCTCATGCCGGTCAGCATGATCAGCAGAACGTCATGGTTGAGGCTGAAGTCCTCCTTGATCTTGGTGGCGAGCTGCATGCCGGTCATGCCCGGCATGTCTTGGTCGAGTAAGACGACGTCGAAATATTCATGCAAGTGCGCTTTGGTGCGGAGTAGGGCGAGCGCTTCCTTGCCTGAAGCCACAGCACTGACGTCAACTCCCCAACTGCTGCATTGCTGGCTGAGTACTTTGCGGCAGGTGTCGTTGTCGTCCACTATCAGCAAACGCGCCCCTCGCAGGGGACCATCGAGATCACTGTTGGGCTGCTCCGAGATATCGACCCCCAACGGTAGGCTTATCCATAAGATGTTGCCGGTAATGCCGCCGGTCCGGATGCCGAACTCACCATCCATCAGGTGAACCAGCTGTCGCGCGATGATCAGTCCGAGTCGGCCGCCATGGCGGGTTGCGGCGAGAAAGTTGCGGCTGTCCAGCGCGGCGTTGAGCAGGGCATCGCGTTCCTGCGCTTCCAGCGGGCGGCCACTGTCTTGAATGGTGATGCGCAATCGTGGCTGCGCCTCGCTGTCGTCCACGGCAGCGATCAACAGTACCTCGCCTTCCTCGGTTTGCTTGAAGGCGTTCTCGAGCAGATTCAGCAATGTTTGGCGCAGGCGGGTCGGGTCGCCTGCAACGACATGCGGCATCTGTGGCTGGATAAAACTGATCAGCTCGACTTTCTGCTGTTCAGCCTTGGCGCGGAAGATGCCCAGGCAGTCTTCGATCAGCGCGTTGAGGTCGAATTGAACATCGTCAAGCTCGACCTGCCCGGATTCCAGTTTGGAAATATCGAGAATTTCGTTGATCAGGTTGAGCAGCTCGTTGCCGGAGCTGTGAATGGTCTGCACATAGTCACGTTGCTTGGCTGACAGCGAGGTGCTGAGCAAGAGCTCGCTCATTCCCAAAACGCCATTCATGGGTGTGCGAATTTCATGGCTGATCTTCGCCAGGAAGTCTGCCTTGGTCCGTAGCTCGGCGCTGGTGACTGCTTCGGCGGTATGCAAGGTTCGGTTGTCAGCCTGAATCTGGCGCTGCCGCTCGAGCAGGGCAAAGCTGAGTATCAGCCCTGAGCATGTCGTCATGCTGAACACTACGCCGGTCAGCCAGTCGGGATCGAGCTGGGTGAGGCCAAGCAGGGTTGGCAGAACGAAGACAAAGCCGGCATCGAACAGCAGCATGCCGGCGACGAGCAGCCGGGCCGGATCGTAGTTCTGACGCCAATACCGGATCGCCACCGCCGTAACACTGACAGCGGCGCCCAGCACCATGGCATAGATCAACCAGCTGAACCAGAGCTGGCCGGTGAGCAGTATCGTTGCCGCCAGCGCGGTGACGATGCCTAGTTGCAGTGCGAGCAGCCAGCTGACCCAGGGTTTTCTGCGGTGGTGAAAGAAACCGAAGGTGAAGGCCAGCAAGGAAATACAGGCCAGCAACGCTGACATGTCAGCTATCAGCGGTTGGCTGTAGATGAGTTTCGGCGACCACACCGCCAGCAGACCAAGGTTCGCCACGGCACAGCTAAGCAGCGCGCCATGCAGCAAGGCGAGCCACACATGGCTGTAACTGAGGGTGTAGGCGAAGCGCAGCAGGTTGTAGATCGTGAGCAGTGCCAGAGCGCCGAACAGTGCCCCGAAGAGATAAGCGGGACGGGCCTGCTCGACGAGGCCAAGCTCGTCGACGGTCTGAAACCAGGCCATGATCGGGTGTGATGACTGTAAGCGGATGTACGCTTCGCGAGGCGCGCCGTCGTTGGGCAGCGCAAACAGGTAAGCGCGGGCAGGCAAGGGTCGAGACTCCAACGGCCTTAGCTCACCGGTCTCTACATGGCGCTCAAGTTGTCCATCACGGAGCAAGTAGAAATCGACATACTGCACGCGTGGGGCAAATATTCGTAACCAATTCGGTTGGCTGAGGGCCGGTAGGCTCACTTGCAACCAGATGGCGTTGTCATTCGCCGGGGCAGAGTAGGAGAGCTTGTCGATACGTTGGAACAGACTGCGCTGATCCAGTATTTCATCAAGGGTGAGCAGACCGGATTGATCGATGAGCAATCGCCAATTGGGCTGTGTCGCTTGTGTAGCGTCGGCAACGGGTTGCGCTGGGGAGGGGGGCGATACTGAGGTGACGGCAAATGCAGGCGAAGCATTCAGCGCAGTCAGTAATAGACCGAAGGCAAAAGCAATGGCGACCCAGAGTCGACGCACGATTGAAGTCCCTTCATCTGTGTGACGGCCGATTATAGCCGCGGCAACCGAACGCTGTAATGTGCGCGGCGCTTTGCATCGGCCGTCGCGCACGTTTCCATGTTATTTGTGCTCAGCTTTCGCCTTGTTCGCGAGCGATGGCACGATAGCCGATGTCGTGGCGATAGAAATGACCATCCCACTCGATACGTGCGGCCAGAGCATAGGCGTTCTGCTGGGCAGCGGAAACCGTGTCGCCCATTGCCGTAGCGCAGAGCACTCGGCCGCCGGATGTCCTGATCTCGTCACCTTTCAGGGCGGTGCCAGCATGGAAAACCTTGCCTTCCAGCGTTGCTGCAGCCTCCAATCCGCGAATCGGTGTGCCCTTGGCATAGTCGTTCGGGTAGCCGCCGGCGGCTAGCACCACGCCGAGGCTGGGGCGCGGGTCCCATTGCGCTTCGATCTTATCCAGCGCCTTAGCCAGCGCTGCCTCGATCAGTAATATCAGGCTGGACTGCAGTCGCAGCATGATCGGTTGGGTTTCCGGATCGCCGAAGCGGCAGTTGAACTCGATGACCTTGGGCGCGCCGCTGCGGTCGATCATCAGGCCGGCGTAAAGAAAGCCCGTATAGACGTTGCCTTCGGCAGCCATGCCTTTGACGGTCGGCCAGATCACCTCGTCCATGACGCGCTGGTGCACCTCGGCGGTGACTACCGGTGCAGGCGAATAGGCGCCCATGCCGCCGGTGTTCGGGCCAGTATCTCCATCACCGACACGCTTATGATCCTGGCTGGTGGCCATCGGCAGAACGTTGGCGCCATCGACCATAACGATGAAGCTGGCTTCTTCGCCGTCGAGGAATTCTTCGATGACCACCCGCGCACCGGCATCGCCGAAGGCATTGCCGGAGAGCATGTCGCGCACGGCTTCCTCGGCTTCAACCAAAGTCATGGCGACGATAACGCCCTTACCGGCAGCAAGGCCGTCGGCTTTGATCACGATAGGTGCGCCTTTCTCTTGCAGATAAGCCAGCGCCGGCTCGATCTCAGTGAAGTTCTGGTAGTCGGCGGTAGGAATTTTGTGGCGGGCCAGGAAATCCTTGGTGAAGGCCTTGGAGCCTTCCAGTTGTGCGGCGGCGGCAGTTGGGCCGAAGCAGTCCAGGCCGCGTGCACGGAACAAGTCGACCACACCTTTGACCAGTGGAGCCTCCGGGCCGACGATGGTCAGCTGCACGTTCTGCTCGGCGAAATCCGCCAGCTGTTCGATAGCCAGCACATCAATGGCGACGTTCTCGCACTTCGCTTCAGTTGCGGTGCCGGCATTGCCGGGGGCGACGAAGACTTTTTTAATCCGAGGATCCTGCGCCACCTTCCACGCCAGTGCGTGCTCGCGCCCGCCGCTGCCGATGATCAGTACGTTCATGAAAATCTCCTGGTGGGTCCGAACGATGCCGGATCGTTGGGTATCGCTTCGCTTCCCAACCTACGAATCTCGAGGTCGTATCGGGTCGGTAGATGCACCGCGCCCGGCTCTTCACCCAGCGGAGTTGCCGTTTGGCAATGAGCATTGGGGAAGAGCCGGGCAACGCCGCAGATGCCAGTCCGAATGCGACCGTTATTAGTGTCTGAAGTGGCGCATGCCGGTGAACACCATGGCGATGCCGGCTTCGTCTGCCGCGGCGATGACTTCGGCGTCGCGCATCGAACCGCCCGGTTGGATCACCGCGGTGATGCCGGCTTTGGCGGCATTGTCGATGCCGTCGCGGAAGGGGAAGAAGGCATCCGAGGCCATGACCGCGCCGGGTACCGGTAGGCCAGCATGTTCGGCTTTGATCGCGGCGATGCGGGCGGAATTGACCCGGCTCATCTGGCCGGCGCCGACGCCCACGGTCTGACGATTCTTGGCGTAGACGATGGCGTTGGATTTAACGAACTTGGCCACCTTCCAGGCGAAGATCAGGTCGTGGATTTCCTGCTCTGTCGGGGCGCGCTGGGTCACGATCTTCAGATCCTCGGCAGTAATCATGCCGATGTCGCGGCTTTGTACCAGCAAGCCGCCGTTGACCCGTTTGTAATCCCAACCCGGTGCGCGTTCGGCCGGCCATTGGCCACATTCGAGCAGGCGCACGTTGGCCTTGGCGGCGACGGCCTCACGGGCTTCGGCGGAAATGCTCGGCGCAATGATCACTTCGACGAACTGGCGCTCGACGATGGCGCGGGCGGTTTCACCGTCCAGCTCGCGGTTGAAGGCGATGATGCCGCCGAACGCCGATTCGCTGTCGGTGGCATAGGCCAGCTCGTAGGCCTGGCGGATGCCGCCTTCGTCTTCCGGCACCACGGCGACGCCGCAAGGGTTGGCGTGCTTGACGATGACGCAGGCCGGCTTGACGAAGCTCTTCACGCATTCCAGTGCGGCGTCCGTATCGGCGACGTTGTTGAAGGAAAGTTCCTTGCCCTGCAGCTGGCGGGCCGTGGCGACGCAGGCTTCGTCGGCGGTTTCGACGTAGAACGCCGCTATCTGGTGAGGGTTCTCACCGTAGCGCATGTCTTGTGCCTTGACGAACTGGGTGGTGAACGTGCGCGGCAGCAGGCTGCGGCCTTCGGTGGACAGGTTCTCAGCGCTCTGATCGACGGTGCCCAGGTAGTTGGCAATCATGCCGTCGTAGGACGCGGTGTGCTCGAAAGCTTTAAGAGCCAGGTCGAAACGCTGCGCATAGGTCAGGCCACCGTCCTGCAGGTTCTCGATGACACTGGCGTAATCATCGGCGTTGACGACGATGGCGACGTCCTTGTGATTCTTCGCCGCGCTACGGACCATGGTCGGTCCGCCGATATCGATGTTCTCGATAGCGTCCGGCAACGTGCAGCCAGGCTTGGCGACCGTGGCGGCGAAGGGATAAAGATTGACCGCGACCAGATCGATCGGATTGATGCCGTGCTCCGCCATGACCGCGCCGTCGAGATCGCGACGTCCGAGGATGCCGCCATGAATCTTCGGGTGCAGCGTCTTCACCCGGCCGTCCATCATTTCCGGGAAGCCGGTGTAGTCGGCGACTTCGATCGCGGCGATGTCATTTTCACGTAGCAGCTTGAAGGTGCCGCCGGTGGACAAGATCTCGACACCGAGGGCGACGAGCTCGCGGGCGAATTCAGCGACGCCGGTCTTGTCGGACACGCTGATCAGGGCGCGGCGAACGGGAAGGCGGAGGGAATGATCGGTCATAACGGTTCCATCAGAGGTTTAGCTGCAAGCCGCAAGAGAAAAGCGCTTCCACTAGAGGCTTGTAACTTGAGACTTGTGGCTCAGAGAAGATCGTACTGCTTGAGTTTCTTGCGCAGAGTGCCGCGATTCAGGCCCAACAGTTCGGACGCCTTGGTCTGGTTGCCCTTGACATAATTCATCACGGTTTCCAGAAGCGGCGCCTCTACCTCGGAAAGCACCAGGTTGTAAACGTCCGTGACGTCTGCGCCTTCAAGATGGGCAAAATAGTTGTGCAACGCCTTCTCCACACTGCCGCGCAGGGTCTGACCTGCTTCGCTTGGTGTGTTGAGGTGCTGCTTGAGGTTCACGTTGTCGCTCACGGATGTTGTTCCAGTTACCAATGTTTCGTTCAACAGCGTCATGCAGCCACCCCTTTTCCATCCCCCGAGTCAGGGCTTGTTCGGCGTTCGGCGAAGAACGCTCGAACACTGGCGCATTGCGCGTCCCTGTCTTCCAAACCGTTGAACCGGGCGCGGTATTCGCGCGCGCCAGGAAGTGTTGCGAGATACCAACTGACGTGCTTGCGTGCGATGCGCACCCCCATGACGTCGCCGTAGAAGGTGTGAAGAGTGCTCAGATGTTCCAGCAGGATGGCTTCGATTTCGGCCAGATCCGGCAGAGCTAACAACGTGCCGGTCGCGAGATAATGATCGATTTCGCGAAAGATCCAAGGCCTGCCCTGGGCTGCTCGGCCGATCAACAATGCATCGGCACCCGTTGCTTTCAGCACCTGACTGGCCTTCAGCGGTGTGTCGATATCCCCATTGGCAAATACCGGTATCGATACTGCCTGCTTGATTGCAGCAATGGTGTCGTACTCGGCGTCGCCCGTATAAAGGTCGGCGCGTGTGCGCCCATGCACGGCCAGCGCCGCGATTCCCGATTGTTCGGCGATTTTCGCTACCGTGAGCCCATTCTTGTTTTGCCTGTCCCAGCCGGTGCGGATCTTCAAAGTCACTGGAACATCCACCGCGGCTACAACGGCTTCGAGTATTTCGGCGACCAGCAATTCGTCCTTCATCAGCGCCGACCCGGCGGCCTTACTACAGACTTTCTTCGCCGGGCAGCCCATATTGATATCGATGATCTGCGCGCCCAGCTCGACATTGCGAACCGCGGCTTCGGCGAGCATCTGCGGATCACCGCCCGCGATCTGCACGGAACGCGGTTCAGGATCACCCTCATGCAGCAGGCGCAGGCGCGATTTGCGGCTGTTCCATAGGCGTATGTCACTGGTCACCATTTCCGAAACGACCAAGCCTGCACCGAGGCGTCGGCATAACTGACGGAACGGCTGATCGGTCACGCCGGCCATGGGCGCGAGGATCAATCGATTTGGAAGGGTATAAGGACCGATGCGTACCGCTGACATGAAGATTCCCTGCTTGGAGCCTGCTTGTTAGGTCGATCGGGACAGCAAAAAAGGGTGTGCATAATACCCGCTCCGGATGACGGGTTAAAGGTTGTTTTGAACAAATTCTGAACAGCCTCAAGCTTATAACCGGCGGCTGAATTGGCACGCCGATGCGACCGACGGTGATCGCCTTCGGAGGCTGCGCGACGCCGAAAGCCGGCTAGGGGCTATTCGGGAGACCGGAAGCTCAGGCTGTAATTAACCGCCTTGGCGCCTGGGTCGAGAATATCCAGAGCGATGTGAATGGGAATCTGCGATGGCATTTCCCTTTGCCCGGCAAGCTCTCCGGAAAGATACTCGCCAGGTTTGAAGGTGCGGCTCGCCAGTGTCTGCTGATTGATGTCGGCGAAGCGGACTTCCAGCAGCGGGAACGGCTGCGCGAAGGCCGCGCGGTTGTAGATGATCGCATCGACTACCAGCGCACCAGCGAAGTCGGGATGGCTGCGAACCACCAGGTTACTGCTCCGGATCTGGCTGATGTCGACCTTTGGCGGTAGCTCGCAGCCCAGAGAAGGGCAGAGCTGCGCGAGCCAAGGGCGATATTCGTCCTGCCGCGCGAGCTCGTCGAAGTTGTACGCCACATACTGCCCGCCCAGTGCCAGCAGGGCGATCAGGTTCAACGCGCCCCAACCCAGCCAGCGGCCCCATGGTCGACGTCGGGCCTCCCAGTCGAGTTGCAAAGGCTCATCATCGAGCTCGAACAGCGGGTCATCCCGTTCTCGGCGCGGCTGGCTGGGTTGAAGGTCTGGTGCAGCGTCGGCTGCAGGGTCGGCTGCAGGGTCGGTTTGCGGCAGCTCATCGTCTGTCTCGTCGATGCTGCCAATGGCTGGTTCGACGCGTTCCCGTGAATTCTGCGAGTCCAGATGCTCGGTCAGTGGTCCGCGGGAACTCGCGAGCGGGCTCGGCGGTGCGGGGCGTTCACGCGTAACAGGGGCGAAATGCAGTTCCGTCGCATCTAGATCCGGCTCGGAAGGGAAGGGCTGTTCCGCTGGCATTACGGTTCTGGGCGTCGGGGCTGTTGCCTGATCGCTTTCCTCACTCAGCAGCTGCTCAGCCCAGGCCTCGTCATCGGCGGTCGGCTGATCGTTATCGTAGGGTCGAAGGCTGTCTCCGGGCTGCGGCTCCAGCTCGAGGAACTCGCGCGACAATTCAAGCTCCTGTCGCTCGAGCTTTGCCAGTTCCTCGTCCAGATCGAGGCTGTCCAGGTCGAGATCGTCGTGGATCCACAGCGTGCTGTCTTCCGCTTGCGGCTTCGTTGGTGGTTGCGGACGAGGCTGTGGCGTTTCGCTAATGGCAAATGGTATCGGCTCTGCTGTATCGACAACGACGTTTTGCGCTAGATCGTCCCCATGCAGATGGCGGGTTGCATTGAACACGTCCATGCACGCGCCGCAGCGCACTACGCCATGGGCGACGGCGAGTTGGGCGCGGTTGACACGGAAGCTGGTGCGGCAATGCGGGCACTGGGTGACGAAATTGGTCATGCGTTGGTCCGGCGGAAATGCCGGTTAGTCTAGCGCATGCGCGGCAGTGGCGGCTCGCGGATAACGCAACGTTGCTGTCGCGTTCCGGAGTGTCAAACCGCCGCGTGGTTCAGACCCGTCGAATGCCGGTGATGCGCACCCAGCCATCCTTATCTGCGGTGGGATCAAGATCGAATTGCTCGATGTAGGCGGCGCGGACTTCTTCGGCCTGTTCGGCGAGGATGCCGGATAGGGCCAGGCGGCCGCCCGGTTTGACCCGCGCGGTGATCTGCGGCGCAAGCGCCACCAGTGGACCAGCGAGGATATTGGCAACGACCACGTCGGCCTGACCATCCGGCAATTGTTCAGGCAGGAACAGTGGGAAGCGGGCCGGGTCGATGCCGTTGCGCCCGGCATTGTCGCGGGATGCTTCTATGGCCTGGATATCGATATCGGTACCGATCGCTCTCTCGGCTCCGAGCAGCAGTGCGGCGATGGCAAGGATCCCTGAGCCACAACCGAAATCGAGTACCTGCATGCCGGTCAATCGTTGCCCATCCAGCCACTCCAGGCATAGCGCAGTAGTAGGGTGGGTGCCCGTACCGAAGGCGAGGCCGGGGTCAAGCAGCAGATTCACCGCGTTCGGTTCGGGTGCGGCGTGCCAGCTGGGCACGATCCACAAGCGGCGACCAAAGCGCATGGGGTGGAAATTATCCATCCAGCTGCGCTCCCAGTCCTGATCTTCGATGCGTTCCAATTGATACTCAGGTAGCTCGTCTCCGATCAATAGCTGCAGATGGGCGAGGAGGTTGCTTTCCTCGACGTCACCCTCGAACAAGGCCAGCAGGTGGGTGTGCGACCACAGCGGCGTGGTGCCCAGATCGGGCTCGAATATGGGCTGGTCCTCAGCGTCCATGAAGGTCACTGATACCGCGCCGACGCCCAGCAGCGCATCCTCTAGGGTTTGCGCCTGTTCTGGAGCGATGGCAAGACGAAGTTGTAACCAGGGCATGCGAAACTCCCTTCGAGAGCAGCTTCAAGCGACAGGTCTCAAGCTGCAAGAAAAAGAAAGGGAGCGGCTTTGCCGCTCCCTTTGGGTGCACATCATATCGCTCGCAGCTTAGTGCTTATCCATACCCAGCTTCTTTTCGAGGTAATGGATATTCACGCCGCCCTTGCAGAAGCCTTCGTCACGAACCAGATCCCGGTGCAGCGGAATGTTGGTCTTGATACCGTCGACGACGATTTCGTCCAGCGCGTTGCGCATGCGCACCATGGCTTCTTCACGCGTGGCGCCGTAGGTGATCAGCTTGCCGATCAGCGAGTCGTAGTTCGGCGGAACCGAATAGCCGCTATACAGGTGCGAATCGACGCGTACGCCGTTGCCGCCCGGTGCATGGAAATGCTTGACTTTGCCTGGGCTGGGCAGGAAGTTCGACGGGTCCTCGGCATTGATCCGGCACTCCAGAGAATGCCCCCGGATGACGACGTCTTCCTGCTTGATCGACAGCTTGTTTCCGGCAGCGATGCTGAGCATCTCTTTGACGATATCCACGCCAGTCACCATTTCCGTCACCGGATGTTCGACCTGCACGCGCGTGTTCATCTCGATGAAGTAGAAGCGACCGTCTTCGTAAAGGAACTCGAAGGTGCCGGCGCCACGGTAGCCGATCTCGACGCAGGCGTCGGTGCAGCGCTTGAGTACTTCGGCACGGGCCTTTTCATCGATGTAAGGGGCAGGCGCCTCTTCCAGAACCTTCTGATGGCGACGCTGCAAGGAGCAGTCGCGGTCGCCCAGGTGAATCGCGTTGCCCTGACCATCAGAAAGCACCTGGACTTCCACGTGACGTGGATTGCCGAGGAATTTTTCCAGATAAACCATCGGGTTGCCGAACGCAGCACCGGCTTCGGTACGGGTCAGCTTGGCCGACTTGATCAGGTCTTCTTCCTGATGAACCACGCGCATACCGCGACCACCACCGCCACCAGCGGCCTTGATGATCACTGGATAGCCGACTTCTCGGGCGATGCGCAGGGCTTCGGTCTCGTCTTCCGGCAGCGGGCCGTCGGAACCGGGCACCACTGGCACGCCTGCTTTGATCATTGCGTCCTTGGCCGACACCTTGTCGCCCATCAGGCGGATGGTTTCGGCTTTCGGTCCAACGAAGGCGAAGCCGGAATTTTCCACCTGTTCGGCGAAGTCGGCGTTTTCAGCGAGGAAGCCGTAGCCCGGATGAATCGCCGTTGCGCCGGTCACTTCCGCTGCGGCGATGATCGCCGGGATGTGAAGGTAGGAATTGGTTGCAAGGGCTGGGCCGATGCAGACGGACTCGTCTGCCAAGGCTAGGTGCATTAGTTCGCGGTCGGCGGTGGAGTGCACCGCGACAGTCTTGATCCCCAGCTCCTTGCAGGCTCGCAAAATCCGCAGGGCGATTTCACCGCGGTTGGCGATTAGTACTTTTTCCAACATCGCTGGCTCTCCGCGGTTCAAACGATGGTGAACAGCGGCTGGTCGTATTCGACCGGCTGACCATTCTCCACCAGGATGGATTCGATGGTGCCGCTGGTTTCGGCCTCGATGTGGTTCATCATCTTCATCGCTTCGACGATGCAGAGGATGTCGCCCTTCTTCACGCTCTGACCGACCTCAACAAAGTTGGCAGACGTTGGGGAGGAGGCGCGGTAGAAGGTGCCGACCATCGGCGAGCGGACCACGGTGCCGTTGAGCTTAGGCTGTGCCGGGGCAGCATCGGCAGCGGGAGCTGCAGCAGCTGGCGCGGCGGCCGGTGTTGGCATCGGCGCCTGGGCGTAGTAGGGCTGCTGCATGGCGACTTGCTTGCTGTGGCGGCTGATGCGTACGGACTCTTCGCCCTCGTGAATTTCCAGTTCGTCGATACCGGACTCTTCCAGCAGTTCGATCAGCTTTTTAACTTTGCGAATATCCATGAAGCGGTGACTCCCAAGTAAGTTCAAAGGGCATTGCTGCTCGCTTCTTCGAGGCCGGGCACGTTCGCTGTGCGCGGTCCTGTCAGGAAGCAGCGAGTTGTTCCAGGGCGGCCTCCAATGCCAGGCGGTAGCCGCTGGCGCCAAGGCCGCAGATCACCCCTACCGCGACATCCGAGAAGTAGGAGTGATGACGGAAAGGCTCACGCTTGTGCACGTTTGACAGGTGCACTTCGATGAATGGGATGCTCACAGCCAGCAGCGCGTCACGTAGCGCGACGCTGGTGTGTGTGAAAGCGGCAGGATTGATCAGAATGAAGTCCACGCCTTCGCTGCGGGCGGCATGGATTCGCTCGATGAGTTCGTACTCCGCATTGGATTGCAGGTGCAACAGGTGATGGCCGGCGTCGCGGGCCCGCTGCTCAAGGTCCTGATTGATCCGCTCCAGCGTAACCGCGCCATAGACGCCGGGTTCGCGGGTGCCGAGCATATTCAGATTCGGGCCGTGGAGGACCAGAAACGTCGCCATGAGTATTCCTTGTTGTTCTGTCCGGAAGGCGCCCTGTTAGCGCTCGATCCGGTGAGGGGGAAAAACTATGCACGAAGCGAGGGCTGACTGTCCAGTCATGTCTTGATCGGCGTAAATGGCCGCATTATGTCTGGAGATTGCGGCAAGGAACCTGTCTAAAGATAGGCTTTGGCGCGGTTCAGCCGTTCAGCGAACTGGCTCGCGTCGATTTCACCGACGACACGTACGTCTGCCATTTCCCGACCGGTGCGATCGAAGAACAATATCGCGGGCGGACCGAAAAGTTTGTACTGGTCGAGCAATGCGCGTTGTTCCAAGTTGCTGTCGGTGATATCGAAGCGAATCAAGCGATAGTCGGCGAGGCGTGGCGCGATCGCCGGGTCAGCGAACACTTCACGCTCGATCACCTTGCAGCTGATGCACCAATCGGCATACCAGTCGAGCATCAATGGCTGTCCCGCCGCGCGGGCCGCGGCGAGCTGGGCGTCGAGTTCCGTTGGTGTGGAAACCGTATGCCAGCCCGCGACCTCGCTGGCGGCGCCTCCTGCCGCAACGAATGTCGAGCGTGGCAGCGGACGCAGAGGGTCGGAGCCGCCCTGCAGCGCGCCGATCCACGCTGCCAGTGCGTAGACCAGCAGTGCCAGGCCAATCAATTGCGCGAGCTTCTGCCGCGACGTCTTCTGGGTAAATTCGAGCGTTCCGAGAAACAACGCCGTACCAGCCGCCAGCAAGCCCCACAGCGCCAGCGCCAGCGATCCTGGCAGCACGCGTTCGAGCATCCATACCGCAACCGCGAGCAAGAGCACGCCGAAGACATTGCGTACAGCGACCATCCAGGGTCCGCTCTTGGGTAATAGCGCGCCGCCGCCTGTGGCAAACAGGACCAGCGGAGCGCCCATGCCAAGACCCAGAGCGAAAAGTTTCAGGCCGCCACCGAGCGCATCGCCGCTGGCGCTGATGTAGAGGAGCGCGCCGGCCAGCGGCGCGGATACGCAAGGCGAGACCAGCAGGCTGGATACGGCGCCCAATAATGCGGCGCCCATGAACGAACCGCCCTTGGCATTCCCCGCCAGGTGATCGAGACGACTGTGCAATGCCTGCGGCAAGCGCAACTCGAAGAGGCCGAACATAGCCAGGGCAAAAGCCACGAAGAACAATGCGAAGGGCACCAGAACCCAGGGTGATTGCAGACGTGCCTGCAAATTCAGCTCGGCGCCGAACACACCCATCAGCGCGCCCAGCAGGGCGAAGCCGCCGGCCATCGGCAGTACGTAGGCGAGCGACAAAAGGAAGCTACGCATGCCGCCTGTCTGCCCACGCAGTACCACGCCGGAGAGGATCGGCAGCATCGGTAGCACGCAAGGTGTGAAGGTCAGGCCCAGCCCGGCGAGGAAGAACAGCGCCACCGATCGCCAGGATAATGCACCGCTATCGCTGTCAGCGCTGGCGGTATTGGAATCTGAAGAGGCGGGGGCTGGCGTGCCGCCGATATCCAGCGATTCCGTTTCCGGCGGATAACACAGGCCTTTGTCGGCACAACCCTGGTAAGTGACCTGCAGCACGAACGGTCGATTGTCGGGGTTCTGCACCGGCAGCTCAACGTCGAGCACACCGTAATACACCTCGACCTCGCCGAAATAATCGTCCGTCTTCTGCTTGCCTGCAGGTAGGCTTGCTTCGCCGATGACCACGCCCGCGTCGCTGGCCTTGAACTGGAACCGGTGCCGATAGAGATAATAGCCTTCCGCGGCGACGAAGCGCAGTTTGATCTGCTCGGGTGTCGCGTCGATAAGACTCAGGCGGAACGCCTCGCGCACCGGGAGAAAGTCTGCGCTGTTGTTCAGCCCGCCCAGGGTGGCGCTGGGACGACTATCGAACAGGCCGGCGGCGGCGGGCAGGGCGAACAGCAGGATCAGCAGACTCAGCAAACGGCGCATAGTCATCTCACAGGTAACAATGGCGGCATGATACCCAAGGTGATGAATCGTCGCCCGGGCGCAACGTCGCACTAGCGCGTGTTCTGTAACCAGATTGTGCCGTCGCGTTCGACAATGGTTAGCGCGCGCAGCGCCTGGCCGGCGCAGGGGCCTGCCACGCATTCACCGCTATCGATGAGAAACAGCGCACCGTGTATGGCGCACTGGATGAGGCTGCCACTGCTGTCGAGAAACTGGTCAGGCTGCCATTCCAGCGGAGTCCCGCGGTGCGGACAGCTATTTTCGTAGCCATACAGGGCGCCGTCCTTGCGCACGACAAGCAGGCGTTGACCCTTTATCTCCAGGCCTTTGCTATTGCCTTCCGCGACTTCGCTCGCGGCGCACAATCGGATCATGTTACCTCCACGGTGGAACCGGGATTATCGCTTAGGCAATTCCATTTAGCGCAGGGCTCTGTTCGGATTAGTACTGGCGGACCTATGGGATGGCTTTTATTCTTCGCGTCGACTTCCAACTGACGACGCTATTGATGAGCTCTGTGCTATCCGCACGCCCCTTGTTCCTTTCGCTGGGCCTGTTGTGGCTGGTTGCCTTCTGGCTTTCGCTCGCGTTGGGGCCGGTCAGCCTGTCGCTCGACGACACTCTGCAAGCCATGCTCCGCCTGCTTGGCATTCCGCTTGGTGAAAAAGTCGGGCAGGCCGAGCTCATTCTCGGGCAGATACGTTTGCCGCGTGCTTTGCTCGGGATGGCCGTCGGCGCGGTGCTCGCGTTGTCCGGTGTCGCCATGCAAGGGTTGTTTCGCAATCCACTGGCGGACCCGGGCTTGATCGGAGTGTCCAGTGGTGCTGCGCTGGGCGCCGCCGTGACCATTGTCGGCGGTGAGCTGGCAGGCGGTATCCCGACGTTATTGGAGCCCTATCTGCTGTCGCTTAGCGCTTTCATCGGCGGTCTCGGCGTCACCGCATTGGTGTATCGCCTCGGGCGTCGCGATGGTCGCACTCACGTCGCCACGATGCTGCTCGCTGGCATCGCGCTGACCGCCCTGGCTGGCGCGGCAATCGGGCTTTTTACCTATCTTGCCGATGACACCACACTGCGAACCCTGACCTTCTGGAATCTGGGCAGCCTCAACGGTGCCAGCTATGCACGGCTCTGGCCGCTCCTGCTGGTGACGGTGGCAGTCGCCTTCTGGTTGCCGCGGCGAGCCCAAGCGCTGAATGCGCTGCTGCTTGGCGAGTCCGAGGCGCGTCATTTGGGGTTCGACGTCGAGCGGCTCAAGCGCGAACTGGTGTTCTGCACGGCAATGGGTGTCGGCGCGGCAGTGGCCGCAGCCGGCATGATCGGCTTCGTCGGGCTGGTGGTCCCGCATCTAATGCGTCTGGTGGTCGGACCCGACCACCGCTTACTGCTGCCAGCTTCGGCGATAGCGGGCGGTAGTCTGCTACTGCTGGCTGACGTGCTGGCGCGGCTTATGCTGGCGCCCGCCGAGCTGCCGATCGGTATCGTTACCGCTTTGCTGGGCGCACCCTTCTTTCTATACCTGTTGCTGCGAGGGCGACGCTGATGCTCCAGGCCCAGGGGATTTCGGTACGCCGCGGTGCCGCGACGGTACTCCACGATATTGACCTCCAATTGGCGGCTGGCGAAGTCTTAGGAGTGCTGGGCCCCAACGGTGCTGGCAAAAGCACCTTGCTCGGCGCTCTGAGTGGCGAGCTGGCGGTCGGTACCGGACAGGTACTGCTGCATCAAAAGCCGCTGCACGCCTGGGATGGGCCTGAGCGCGCGCGCTGCCTGGCGGTGCTGCCGCAAAGCTCGAGTCTGAGCTTCGGGTTCTTGGTGGAGGACGTAGTCGGCCTCGGTCGATTGCCCCATGCCAGCGGCCGCAAGTTTGATGACCAGATCATCGCGGCCGCATTGCACGCCGCGGACGTCCAACATCTGGCCCGACGTAACTACCTGACGCTGTCCGGCGGCGAGCAACAACGCGTGCACTTAGCGCGCGTTCTCGCGCAACTTTGGCCGGGTGGCTCCGGGCAGGTGCTACTGCTCGACGAACCCACCGCCATGCTCGACCCAGCGCACCAACATAGCATTCTGCAGTCGGTACGGCGCTTTGCCGAACAGGGCGGCGCGGCGCTGGTGATCCTGCACGATCTGAATCTCGCCGCGCGTTATTGTGATCGCCTGCTGCTGCTCGCCGATGGGCGCGCCCGGTTATGTGGTGCGCCGGATCAAGTGCTGCGTGCTGAGCCGCTGAAGTCCGTATTCGGTCTCGAGGTGCTGATACAGCAGCACCCGGAGCGTGGTCATCCACTTGTCATTGCCCGTTGAGGGGTGCAGATGCGATTTTTCTTGCCCGTCGCCGTGATTCTGCTCACCGCGTGCCAATCGATGCCATCCCTGCCGGCTTGGCAGAGCCCCGAAGGCCTCGATCATCCGGATCTGGGTCAGATCGTTGATCTGCGCAGCGGCGAGCGGCTTTCGCCGCAACAGCTATTGAGCGAACTGGCCGATGCCGATCGAGTCCTGGTTGGTGAACGTCATGACAATCCTGACCATCACGCCCTGCAGCGCTGGCTACTTCAAGCGCTGGCACAGCGGCGCGAGCAGGGCAGCGTTTTGTTGGAAATGCTCAACCCCGATCAGCAGGAGAGGGTTGCGAGCGTACAGGAGTTTATTGCGCGAGGGCGGCGGCCAGCGGACCTGCCAGCGGCGTTGGGATGGCAGAGCGGTTGGAAATGGGAGCTGTACGCGCCGCTAGTCGAGTACGCTCTGGCACAGCCTTATCCATTACTGCAGGCGAACCTTGATCATGCGGAAATATTCAGCATCTACCGCAGCGAGCCGCTGCTTACCGGTGCGGCCGCTACGGCGAAGGTACAAGACACTCTGCTGGCGCAGATCCGGGTTTCTCACTGCGGCCTGCTGCCCGAGGCGCAACTACCGGCAATGCTTGCAGTGCAGCAGCAACGCGACCGCCGAATGGCTCAGCAATTAGAGGTGGCGCCGAAGCCGGCGATGTTGTTGGCTGGTGCCTTTCACGTAAGGCGTGATCTCGGGGTGCCTTTGCATCTAGGAAATGGCGGAGCCGCCGACGTACGTATATTGATGCTTGCCGAGACCGGGGAAGCGGTGGAGGCGAAACAAGCCGATTTCGTCTGGTTTACTCCGGCCCAGGCGCGACAAGACCTTTGTGATGCATTTCCCGAAAAGCTCAGAAACCAGAATTAAGGCGAGTGCATTTTTGCAGGCAAAAAAAGACCCGGCAAGAGCCGGGTCAAAACCGTGATTAGCCTGATGAGGAGATAATCTGAAAGTCCGACTGCCTGGTCTTTCAGCTTACCAACTGGCCTCGCGACCAGTGGTGCTAATAATAACAATTCTCATTTCATAGTCAACAATTGATTTGAGAATATCAGACTAGAAAGGCCTCTGGTGAGCCTTCAAGCGGAGATCGGCAGCCGCAACTGGGTAACTTCCTTGTTGAGCAGATCGATGCGTCTGGCCATGCTTTCTATCAGGCTGTGGGCAATTTTCGGATTGCTCTGCATCAAGCTGAGAAATTGATCCTTGGGTATCACCATGACGGTACAGGCCGTGGTGGCGACGACGGTCGCGCTACGTTTTTCCCGAGTGAATACAGCCATCGCACCGAAAATTTCATCGCGTTGCACGTCGCCGACCTTTTGCCCGTCGACAATCGCTTCGGCGTGCCCTTCGATGATGATGAAAACGTTATCTGCATCGTCGCCCTGATGGATCAGTTCTTCGCCGGCCGCGAAATGCTGAAAACCCGTCGTCGGATGGATCTCGGGTTGCTTCAGCCGAGCGAGGGCATCGGACAGCAGGGCCGTCTGGCCAATCAGATATTGGGTAAAGAGTTCCTGTCGGCGTTGATCGGCGTGAATATGTTGGAATACCGCACTGCGCGAATAGGGAATCAGGCGAATCGACTCTTCACTTCGATAACGACAGACCGGCAACTCGATGCCTTGGCGGAGACCCAGGATGTCCCCTTCCTGCATGTAGAACAGTGGCCGCTCGTCCACCAGCGCATGCAGTAGCCCGCTCTCGATGACGAACAACTGCTGTTCAGGCAGCTCGCTGCTCAAATCATCGGAACACTTGACTTCAATAGCAGAGCCGGAGGGTGCGAGGCCTTCCAATAGCTGGGCGGGGATCCCTTGCAGGCGATTGATCAGTCGATCGGCGTAGGCCGGTTGTTCCCCGAGTAGATACATGACGGTAGTCCTTGAGCCTGCGAGCTTGCAAAGGTTGAGCGATGCGCGCGCTGACAATAAGGCCGCAGGTGCTAAGGAGTAAATCTCGCCACGTAGAGGTTGTGAGCTAGCTCTTGTTGCCGCGGTGGCAACTATTCAAATGCTGGTTCAGCTCGCTCTTGAGGGTATCTGGCAGTTCTTTCCAGTTTGTGTCACGCAGCGCTCCTTCAATGGCGTACAGCAATACTCGGGATGCATTGAATCCTCGTGATTTGACCGCTTGGTAGGCGCTGACCGAACCGAGCCGGCGCAGATCATCGGCGGTGTGGATGCCTGACGCGTGCAGCCATTGCGCAGATGTCTTGCCCAGGTTCTTCAAGGTCAGCAGCTCGTCGTGCATGAGTGGCTCCTATCGGCCCGGATAACCGGCGAGGAAGTGAAGCGGCCAGCGAACCCTGCGTTGTCGATCCGGATCGCCCCACAGGCTTGCAAGCTCGGGTTCTAGCTGGGTCACCGGATCTTTGCCGTGGGCTTGCTGCCATTGCCTCACTGCCGACCAGGTGCGCAAGTAGCCAAGCAACTGGGGCAGGTTCCAGAGCGCCTCGATGGCAAAATCCGGCGGTTCGATGGTTTCGAAGGGCACCTGAATGTCGCGATAGCCGGCATCGACGCTGGCACGTCCTTGCGGCCAGTAGCCGCGCAGCGTTTCGCCATGTAGGCGGGCAATGACGGCATCCACCGCAGGGTCGATACGAAGCAGGCTGTAGCACCACGCGCAGAACAGACCATCCGGGTTGAGCGCTCGAGTCGCTTCTGAAAAGAACGCTGGAGTAGCGAACCAGTGCAGCGCCTGGGCAACCACAATCAGATCAGCCAAGCCATCGCGCAGGGGCAGCTGCTCTGCCCGAGCAGCGAAACGCTGTGCCGATTGCCAGGTCCTGCCGCTGATCAACTGATCAGGACTGGCATCGCAGGCAAGCACGGTATCGAAGTGGACCAGTAGAGGAAGAGTCGCCTGGCCGCTACCGGCGGCGATGTCGAGAGCGCAGCGGGGTTGTGCGCATTGCTCAGCAAGCCAGCGGAACAGACTGTCCGGGTAAGTTGGCCGGAACTGGGCGTAATCTTCCGAACGGATCGAGAAAAGCTGGACGCTATCACCCATAGCGGCGATCCGGTGGCAGCAATAGCAGAACGCAGTGGGGCATGGTCAATTTCCGCAGGCAGACCGTGCAAGTATAGAAGCACCGCCGGCTTCTGCCCGCAGCGGTGCTTGATCAATGTTGTCGCATCCAGCGCAACGCCGCCAGCTCTCGAATCTTTAGATGCCAGGAAGGCGCAGGCGAATCGCGCTGACCAGATTGTCGAGGCTGCCAGCATCGGGCGTATCGACCCGTCGGCTGAGCAGTTGCTCGCTCTCGGTCAACGGCTCGCGTGCCGCCTGCTGCGCTTTGACTACGTCCATGGTCGCATCGGATGGGTCGCCGCCTTCGGCCTGTCGTTGCGCGAGCCATTGTTCGATGACCGCGTCGGGAGCCTCGCAATCGATAATCACGAACGGCACTCCGGTGGATTCTGCGGCCTGCCAGGCCGTTTGGCGGTGCTGTTGCTTGAGATAGGTAGCATCGATCACCACCGAGAAGCCCGCATTCAGTGCCGTCTCGGCTAGCGAATGCAGTCGCTTATAGGTGGCTTCGCCAGCTTCGGCACTGTAGATGCCAGCATCCAGCTCGCTGGATTGTCCTTGAGGCTGCTCGCCATGCAGCCGCTTGCGCTCGACATCCGAACGCAGCCTGAGCGCGCCCAGCGCCTCGACCAGGCGTAGTGCGACTTGGCTTTTGCCCACCGCCGAGACGCCATGGGTAATGGCTAGAAAGCGAGACGGAATCGCACTGTAACTTTCGGCCAGATTGGCGTAACTGCGGTACTGGCGCAGGATGACCCGACGCTGAACGGCGTCCTGCTCCTGATAAAGCCGGAACAGATTGACCTTGGCGCGCACCAGCGCGCGATAGGCTTTGTACAGATTGAGCAGTTCGAGTGCGGCGTAATCGCCGGTGCGTTCCAGCCAGCCGTTGATAAAGCGCCGCGCCTGGCATTTCAGTCCTCGATCTTCCAGATCCATCGCGAGGAATGCTGCGTCGCAGGCGATATCGATCAGACGGAAGGGCTCGTTGAACTCGATGCAATCGAATAGCACCACTTTGTCTTCAATGATCGTGGCGTTGCCCAGGTGTAGATCGCCGTGACATTCACGGATAAAGCCGTGTTGGGAGCGCTGTGCCAACAACGGCTGCAAGCGGGCAATGCTCGTTTCGGTCCAGTCGAACAGTGCATCGAGTTGTTGCAGATCGGCCTGCTCTGTCAGTAATGGGCGGATCTGCTCGAAGTTCTGCCGCATCGGCGCGACGATTGCTTCAGCGCTGTTCAGTGCATGCCCGGAGGGCACCTGGGGAACGCTCAGGTGGAACTGCGCGATCTGCTCGGCGAGGGCGTCGATGTGGGCATCGGTCAGTTCGCCGCGAGCTTGCACTTCAGCCATCAGTTGGGTCTGCGGAAACTCACGCATTTGCAGCACGTACTCAATCGGCTCACCGCTACCGCCGATCACCGGCGCGTCAACGATGCCGGTGATCGGTAGGACGCGCAGGTACAGATCAGGTGCCATGCGCTGATTCAGGCGTAGCTCTTCTTCACAAAAATGCTTGCGAGCCGCCAGGTCGGTGAAATTGAGAAAGCCGAAGTCCACGGGTTTCTTCATTTTATAGGCGTAAGTGCCGGTGAGAATTACCCAGGAAATATGGGTTTCGATGACCTTGAAACCTTCGACCGGGTGGGGATAAAGGGCCGGGTTCTGCAGCGCGGCGATCAATGCTTGGCTCACAGTCATTCCTTGTAGAGTTTTTTGAATGGGCGTGTGAGCACATCGGGATACAGTTCACACAGTCTGAGACCGCCTCATTATGTCGTTCCGTGATGGGCCTGCAAACCGCCAAGAGGCGGTCTTGCGGGCAAATCAAAGTGCGTATAATGCGCCGCCATGACTAAAGCACGCTCTCCTCGTTCCCGTTCGAAACGCCGCTCCGGTGGCTCCCGCCCCTGGCTGGGCTGGGTTATCAAACTAGCCATTGTGGCTCTGGTTATACTCGCCGGTGTCGCCGTTTACCTCGATGCCGTGGTGCAGGAGAAGTTCTCCGGCAAACGCTGGACTATCCCGGCAACGGTCTATGCCCGGCCGCTCGAATTGTTCGTCGGGCAGAAGCTCGCCAAGAATGATTTCCTGACCGAGCTCGATGCGTTGGGCTATCGCCGCGAAAATACGGTAAGTGGTCCCGGCAGCATTTCGGTGGCTGGCAATGCCGTGGAAATTCATACGCGCGGATTCCGGTTCTATGAGGGCGCTGAAGAGTCGCAGCGCATCAGGGTGCGGTTCTCTGGCGACTTCGTTGCTGGCCTAGCGCGCGCCAATGGTGGCGAGCTTCCGGTTGCGCGTCTCGAACCGCTAACGATCGGTGGGCTTTATCCGGCGCATAACGAAGACCGTATTCTCATCAAGCTCGACCAGGCGCCACCGTACCTTGCGGAAACCTTGGTCGCCGTTGAAGATCGGGAGTTCTTCGATCATTTTGGCGTGTCGCCCAAGTCCATCGCACGTGCCGTCTGGGTGAACCTGACCGCCGGCGAGGTTCGCCAAGGTGGTAGCACGCTGACCCAGCAGTTGGTCAAAAACTTCTACTTGACCAACGAGCGCAGCCTTAGCCGAAAGGCCCTTGAGGCGATGATGGCGGTGCTGTTGGAGCTGCATTACGACAAGCAGGAAATTCTCGAGGCCTACCTCAACGAGGTATTTCTCGGTCAGGACGGCCGCAGAGCCATTCATGGTTTCGGCCTGGCCAGCCAGTATTTCTTTGGTCGGCCGCTAGCCGAGTTAAAGGTGCAGCATGTTGCGCTGCTAGTTGGCATGGTAAAGGGACCGACTTACTACAACCCTCGGCGCCATCCGGAACGGGCACTGGAACGTCGCAATCTTGTTCTCGATCTGTTAGCTGAGCAACAGGTTCTGAGCCCTGAGGAAGCCGCGGCAGCGCGGAAGACACCGCTTGGCGTGACACAGCGGGGCAGTCTTGCCGATAGCTCTTATCCGGCGTTCCTGGACCTGGTCAAACGTCAGTTGCGTGAGGATTACCGCGAGGAAGACCTGACGGAGGAGGGCCTGCGGGTCTTTACCAGTTTCGATCCGATTTTACAGGTGAAAGCCGAGAAGGCGATGAGCGAGACGCTGAAGCGCCTCGGCAAGGCTGCGGAGAAAGTCGAAGGGGCGATGCTGGTCACCAATCCTGAGACCGGCGAGATTCAAGCGATGCTCGGCGGCCGTCAACCAGGGTTCGCGGGATTCAATCGTGCGCTGGATGCGTCCCGGCCCATTGGCTCTCTGATCAAGCCGGCTATCTACCTCGCCGCTTTGGAGAAGCCCAGCCAGTACACCCTGACCAGTCTCTTGGAGGACGAACCGTTTTCGGTCAAAGGTGCCGATGGGCAAGTATGGAAGCCGCAAAACTATGGGCGTACCGCTCACGGCACTGTGTATCTCTATCAGGCATTGGCTCATTCCTACAATCTGTCCACGGCTCGCCTCGGCCTCGATTTGGGTGTGCCACACGTGCTGAAAACGCTTGAGCGGTTGGGTGTTTCACCAGAGTGGCCAGCTTATCCCTCGATGCTGTTGGGTGCTGGCGGGTTGCGGCCTATCGAGGTGGCGGGCATGTACCAGACACTCGCCAACGGTGGTTTCAATACACCGCTTCGAGCCATTCGCAGCGTCGTCGCTGCCGACGGCGAGCCGCTCAGCCGTTATCCATTCAAGATCCAACAGCGTTTCGATGCTGGTGCTATCTATCTGACTCAGTACGCCATGCAGCGCACCATGCTAGAGGGCACAGGACGCTCGGCCTACAATTACGTGCCAAAGTCGTTGGCGTTGGCGGGCAAGACGGGCACCACCAATGATTCGCGCGATAGCTGGTTCGCCGGGTTCAGTCAGGACTTACTGGCTGTGGTCTGGCTAGGTCGTGACGACAATGGCAAAACTTCGCTGACCGGGGCCACCGGAGCATTGCAGGTCTGGGCGGACTTCATGCGGCGTGCCGATCCGCTGCCGCTGCAGTCGCCAATGCCGGACAATGTTGAGATGGTGTGGGTGGATGCGCAGACGGGGCAGGGTACGCTGGAGAATTGCCCTGACGCTGTGCAGATTCCTTATATTCGCGGCAGCGAACCCGCAGTGGGTCCTGGTTGCGGTATTCGGGCTCCGGCTGAGTCGGTCATGGACTGGGTTCGTGGCTGGTTGCCATAAGCGTTTACCAGTTGAACGGAATTTCAAGAGGTTCGAATATTGAGCAAGCGATGGATTATGATTCTGGCGGCCGCGACGGTGGTGCAGGGCTGCGCAACGGTCAAGCGGGGCGCAATACCCGTCGTCGATTCGGGAGCTCCGGTTTCCGAAGAAGTGTCGGCGCGGCAACCTTCTCGCGCCGGCAACTCGCCCGCGCCGACGACGCGCTCTGCGCCCGCGGACTCCGGCGTAATGGTCATGGTGCCGCAGCAGAACTCCGAACCCTTGCAAACGTTCGCTGCGCCGGATATCACCTTCTCCGGTTCTTCGAGCCCGGTTTCCGATGCGCCTGGACAATGGACCCCGCCGGTGCAACCGGCCCCAGGCCCGACGCCGCGCCAGCCGGTGCCCAATGGTATCCCTTCCAATAGTGGAACGTTGTCTGCTGACGAGCGGCTTGACGGACCGGTGCTGGCGCTACTGACCACGGCTCAGCAGCAACAGGGCGGTGGTGATCTGAATGGTGCAGCGTCCAGCCTCGAGCGTGCTCAGCGTATTGCGCCGCGCGAGCCGCAGGTGCTGTACCGTCTGGCTCAGGTGCGCCTTGCTCAGGGGGATGCAGTACAGGCCGAGCAGTTGTCTCGGCGGGGGTTGAGTTACGCCAACGATCGCCCGACGCTGCAGGCCAGTCTGTGGGAATTGATCGCTCAGGCGCGTGAGCGTCAGGGTAACGCCGCGGGTGCCTCGCAGGCTCGTGAGCGGGCAAAGGTTGCGATGTGATGGATCAACGCATCCCGGAACTGGCTGAACAGTTACTGCTGATAGAACAAGAGCTGCGTGGGCTCGGCGTGTGGACATCGTCGCCGCCGGATGCGCAGGCTTTGGTCAGCCAGGAGCCGTTTTGCGTCGATACGTTGTCGTTCGATCAATGGCTGCAGTGGCTATTCCTGCCGAGAATGAAGACCATCCTCGAACGCGGTGAGGCGCTGCCGACCGTTTCGGGGATTCTGGCGATGGCGGAAATGGTCTATAGGGACCGGCCGCAGCAAGTGGTTGGCCTGCTCAAGGCGCTGGAAAGGTTTGATGTGCTGATCAGCCGCGGCGAGGCTTGATGCGCGTCAGTCCGCGAGACTGATGTTGTGCCCGATATGCATCAATCACACGTGTCGGCGATTTTCTGTTTGGTTTCGCCGATACGAGTTTGGCGCTCTTCTTCGTTCAGGCGCCGCATCTCTCCTTCTTCTTCCACGCGCACCCGTGGATTGTTCTGCAGTTGCGCCAAATTGGTTCGTAGCGTTGTGCAGTAGCGCTGGCGTTCTGCTTCCTGTTCGGCCACCTGCTTCTTGACCTGGCGATTAATGCTGCGCTGTTCGGATACGCCCGCTGGCTCGGGCTCGACCGGTTCTGCCGCGCTAGGCTTGGGCGGTGGCGTGGCGGTGTTGAGTACTTCGGAGGATTGACCCTCCGGTGGTTGTGCACCGAAGTGGGTTACCCCCTGTGCATCCACCCATTTATAAACCTGGCTGGCCATGACGCCGCTGCTCAATGCAACAAGCAACAGTCCGCCCGCGAGAATCGTCAAACGCATGCTAATCCCTTCTGTGGTAGAGCCAAGCCGGTACTATACGCAAAAGCCGTGAGCCTTCATTCTGCGCTGGATCACAGCTGAAAACAGTTGAAGGGCAACAGCAGGCTTGACTTGGCTGGGCCTAATCCGAACAATTCCATGCTTGCTGTTCTGAGGGGTCCCTGCAGGCACCCGTTCAGTCAATCATGAGGTGCACACCCGCGCCGACTTGTAACACCCGCAACGCGTTACCTCGCGCTGGGAGGAGCGCCCCGCAACACTTTGGGGCTTTCCTAATACTTGCTAGTCAGTAGCTGACGTAGTCGGCGACCACCGTCGCTCATGCTCTGTTTGGCAGTAAACCTATTTCTGGCCGGTCCGACGCGGGGCGGCTATCTGGCGTTTAGAGGTGAACAACGTGGAACTTTTATCCGGCGCTGAAATGGTCGTCCGCTTCTTGCGCGACGAGGGCGTTAAGTACATCTACGGTTATCCGGGCGGCGCCTTGCTGCACATCTACGATGCGCTATTCAAGGAAAAGGAAGTCACGCACATCCTTGTGCGTCACGAACAAGCCGCTACTCACATGGCTGACGGTTACGCTCGCGCCACCGGCAAGGCCGGTGTCGTGTTGGTGACATCCGGCCCTGGCGCCACCAACGCTATCACCGGCATTGCCACCGCCTATATGGACTCGATCCCGATGGTGGTGATCTCCGGCCAGGTGCCGAGCACCATGGTCGGCACCGACGCCTTCCAGGAAACCGACATGATCGGTATCTCCCGGCCCATCGTGAAGCACAGCTTCATGATCAAGCATCCTTCGGAAATCCCCGAAGTGATGAAAAAAGCGTTTTATCTCGCAGAGTCTGGCCGCCCTGGGCCGGTTGTCATCGACATCCCGAAGGATATGACCAACCCGGCCGAAAAATTCGAATACGTTTACCCGAAGAAAGCCAAGCTGCGTTCTTACAGCCCGGCGCTGCGTGGCCATTCGGGGCAGATCCGCAAGGCGGCGGAGTTGCTGCTGTCAGCCAAGCGGCCAATTATCTATGCCGGTGGTGGCGTAGTCATGGGCGGCGCCTCGGCGCAGCTGACCGAGCTGGCGAAGATGCTCAACCTGCCAGTGACCAATACCTTAATGGGGCTCGGTTGCTATCCGGGTAGCGACCGTCAGTTCGTCGGCATGCTCGGCATGCACGGCAGCTATACCGCCAACTTGGCGATGCATCACTCCGATGCGATTCTCGCGGTCGGTGCGCGTTTCGATGATCGCGTAATCAACGGTGCGACTAAGTTCTGCCCGAACGCCAAGATCATTCATATCGATATCGACCCGGCGTCCATTTCCAAGACGATCAAGGCTGATATCCCGATCGTTGGTCCGGTGGACAGCGTGCTCACCGAGATGGTTGCCATCGTCAAGGAAATCGGCCAGGCGCCGAATGCCGAGACGGTTGCAAGCTGGTGGAAGCAGATCGAGGAATGGCGTGGAAGCCGTGGCCTATTCCCGTATGACAAGGGTGACGGCATTATTATCAAGCCGCAGGCGGTTATCGAAACGCTATGTGAAGTAACCAAGGGCGACGCTTATGTGGCCTCGGACGTTGGTCAGCATCAGATGTTCGCGTCCCAGTACTACAAGTTCGACAAGCCCAACCGCTGGCTCAATTCTGGCGGTCTCGGCACCATGGGCTTCGGTTTCCCGGCTGCCATGGGGGCCAAGCTGAATTTCCCAGAGGCTGACGTCGCCTGTGTTACTGGCGAAGGCAGCATCCAGATGAATATTCAGGAGTTGTCGACCTGCCTGCAGTACGACCTTCCGGTGAAAATCATCAACCTCAACAATGGTGCGCTGGGCATGGTCCGCCAGTGGCAGGACATGATGTACAGCAGCCGCTATTCACACTCTTATATGGAATCGCTGCCGGACTTCGTCAAGCTGGTCGAAGCCTACGGGCATGTAGGTATGCGCATTACCGACTTGAAGGATCTCAAGCCGAAGTTGGAAGAGGCCTTCGCCATGAAAGACCGACTCGTGTTCCTCGATATCGCTGTTGATACCAGCGAGCACGTTTATCCAATGCAGATCAAAGATGGCGCCATGCGTGACATGTGGCTCAGCAAGACGGAGCGGACCTGATCATGAGACACATCATCTCTCTGCTAATGGAAAACGAACCAGGTGCATTGTCCCGTGTGGTGGGCCTGTTCTCGCAGCGCAACTACAACATCGAGAGTCTCACCGTTGCGCCGACTGAAGATCCGACCCTGTCGCGATTGACCTTGACCACTGTTGGCCATGAGGAGGTGATAGAGCAGATCACCAAAAACCTCAACAAATTGATCGAGGTGGTCAAGCTGGTGGATCTGTCTGAGAGTGCGCACATTGAGCGCGAGCTGATGCTCATCAAGGTGAAGGCTACCGGCGCGCAGCGTGCCGAGGTCAAGCGCACCACTGACATCTTCCGTGGGCAGATCGTCGACGTGACTTCAAACGTCTACACCATCCAGTTGGCCGGTACGACCGACAAGCTGGACAGTTTTATCCAGGCTATCGGTACCACATCGATTCTGGAAGTCGTGCGCAGCGGCGTCACCGGGATTTCCCGTGGCGACAAAGTGCTGAGCATCTAACACGTTTTTATCGAATGGCCCGAACGGCCAGTAACAGGGGTAATTCCATGAAAGTTTTCTACGACAAAGATTGTGATCTTTCCATCATCCAGGGCAAGAAGGTCGCGATCATTGGATACGGCTCTCAGGGCCATGCGCATGCCTGCAACCTGAATGATTCCGGTGTCGACGTGACTGTCGGCCTTCGCGCTGGCTCCTCGTCCGTTGCCAAAGCCGAGGCCCATGGTCTTAAAGTCGACAATGTCGCAGCGGCAGTTGCTGCGGCCGATGTGGTAATGATCCTCACCCCGGACGAATTCCAAGGCCGTTTATACCGTGACGAGATCGAGCCGAACCTGAAGAAAGGCGCCACGCTGGCCTTTGCTCATGGTTTCTCGATCCATTACAACCAGGTCGTGCCCCGTGCTGATCTGGACGTAATAATGATCGCGCCAAAAGCGCCAGGTCACACCGTGCGCTCCGAGTTCGTCAAAGGCGGTGGTATCCCCGATCTGATCGCGATTTATCAGGATGCGTCCGGTAATGCCAAGAACGTTGCCCTGTCCTACGCCTCGGGTGTTGGTGGCGGCCGCACCGGCATCATCGAAACCACTTTCAAGGACGAAACCGAAACCGACCTGTTCGGTGAGCAGGCCGTTCTATGTGGTGGTTGCGTCGAGCTGGTCAAAGCTGGTTTCGAAACTTTGGTCGAAGCCGGCTACGCGCCGGAAATGGCTTATTTCGAATGTCTGCACGAACTGAAGTTGATCGTCGACCTGATGTTCGAGGGCGGTATCGCCAACATGAACTACTCGATTTCCAATAACGCCGAATACGGCGAGTACGTCACCGGTCCGGAAGTCATCAACGCCGAGTCCCGTGCTGCGATGCGCAATGCGCTGAAGCGTATCCAGGACGGCGAGTACGCGAAGATGTTCATCACCGAAGGCGCAGCCAACTATCCGTCGATGACAGCCTATCGCCGTAACAATGCTGCCCATGGCATCGAAGTAGTCGGTGAAAAACTGCGCTCCATGATGCCTTGGATCGCTGCTAACAAGATTGTCGACAAGAGTAAGAACTGATACTGGTTCTGCTTGGAAAGAACGCGGCCTAGGCCGCGTTCTTTCGTTATGCCTGCGGGCATCTGATATAAACCGATGCTGGCGCCCAGATGAACCCGCTGTGCCAGGATCTGTCGAAATTATTCAAACCTGCTGTAAGGTGAATTTGCATGAGTGAGCACCCCGAAGAGCCGAACAAGCCAGTCGAGCCGGAAAGTCTGCTGCCTATCGACGAGCACGTCGAAGAAATCCAGGATTCCGACGGTCGAAAAGTTCGCCATCGTGGCATCTACCTGCTCCCAAACCTTTTCACTACCGCCAATCTGTTTGCTGGCTTCTTCTGCATAATTGCCGCGATCAACGGTAACTTCTATGTCGCTGCCGCCACGGTATTCGTGGCGATGGTACTGGACAGCCTCGACGGACGAGTGGCGCGGCTGACCAACACCCAAAGTGCGTTCGGTGCCGAATACGATTCGCTGTCCGATATGGTTGCCTTTGGCCTGGCACCCGCCGTGTTGGCATACGAATGGGCGCTGTCCGGCTTGGGTAATGTAGGGCTGACCGTGGCGTTCATTTATGTCGCCTGTGCTGCGTTGCGTCTCGCGCGTTTCAATACGCAAATCGGTAAAGTCGACAAGCGCTGGTTTATCGGTCTGGCCAGCCCTGCGGCGGCTGGTGTGGTTGCCGGTTCGGTGTGGGCGGTCTGGGCGCTGGACGAGCCGGGCATTCGAGGCGTGGATCTTCCCATTGCGGTGGTAATGCTGTTTGCGTTGCTAGTGGCGGCGGCAGGTTTGTTGATGGTCAGCAACATCAAGTACTACAGCTTTAAGGATCTCGATCTCAAAGGCCGGGTGCCCTTCGTTGCAATCCTCGTGGTGGTCTTGGTTTTCGCCGTAGTGTTCAGCGATCCTCCTCGTATTCTGCTTTTGATCTTTCTTGCCTATGCCGTTTCGGGGCCCGTGCAATTTTTGATGCGTCGTCGCAAGCGCGTCTAAAGTTGATTTCTACAGTGATCCGCTGTCTATTGGAGAGCCAGGCCTTAGGCAGCGGAGCACCTCATGTTTATAAAAATTCCCCGTCGCGGCGATTGCCGCGAATCAGAGGTCATTCCCGAAGCGCTATATCTGAATCGCCGGCAATTGTTGCAGGGGTCGATGTTGTCAGTGGCTGCTAGCGGATTACCGGTACTGACGCGTGCGGACGAGGGGCGTTATGCGCAGGTAGATGCAGTCGATGCTCCTGCATGGTTCGATGCAAAGCTCGACCAAGCGCACTGGGAAGCAGTCACTGCCGACGGCGAATCCATTACGCCTTATCGAGACGCTACCCATTACAACAACTTTTATGAGTTCGGTCCGGACAAGGGTGACCCTGCCCGTCACGCGCCGAAGCTGGTGACCGAGCCCTGGACTGTCATGGTCGATGGAGAGGTGACGAATCCGGGGCGGTACTCAGTGGACGATTTGTTCTCTCCGACTCAGCTTGAAGAGCGTATTTATCGCTTACGTTGTGTCGAGGCGTGGTCAATGGTCATTCCGTGGCTGGGCTTTCCTTTGGCTGAATTGGTTCGTCGTCTGGAGCCAACCTCCAATGCGAAGTATGTGCGCTTCGAGACCTTGGTCCGGCCCGAGCAAATGCCAGGGATGCGTGCTGGCTTTTCTTTGATCGACTGGCCCTATGTCGAGGGGTTGAGAATGGACGAGGCGATGCATCCACTTAGTCTGATGGCAGTTGGTATGTATGGGCGCGTCCTTCCAAATCAGAATGGCGCGCCTCTTCGTCTGGTCGTTCCTTGGAAATACGGGTTCAAAAGTATCAAATCCATCGTTCGCATCAGTTTCGTTCATGATCAGCCGGCTACGACTTGGGAAACCATGGCACCTCAGGAGTACGGCTTCTATGCCAACGTCAATCCGCACGTCTCTCATCCTCGGTGGTCGCAGGCGCGGGAGCGTAGGCTCCCTGGTAGTCTGTTCAAACCCAACGTTCGCGAAACGATTTTGTTCAACGGTTACGCTGATGAGGTCTCACACCTGTATGCCGGAATGGATCTGAGCAAGGATTATTGATGCGGTATCCCCGCTGGCGGCTACTTCTCTTCGTCGGTATAGCGAGCGTGCCTTGTTACTGGTTGTACTTGGGGGCGATCGCTGCGCTAGGGCCGGACCCCGGCAAAGTGCTGGTAGATAATATGGGGCAGGGTGCTTTGGTACTGCTGTTGTGCTCGCTCGCAATGACACCTTTGCAGACGCTCACCGGATGGTCGGGCTGGATCGCGTTCCGTCGTCAGTTGGGCCTGTGGTCCTTCGGCTATGCAGTGCTGCATCTTGCGGCTTATCTTTATTTCTTGCTCGGGCTCGATTTCACAGGCTTTACGGCTGAGCTTGTTGATCGTCCATATATAGCTGTTGGAGCGATAGCATTGCTGGGATTGCTCGCTCTCGCTGCAACCTCTACCCGTTGGAGCATGCGCAGGCTGGGCAAACGTTGGAAGAAACTGCATCGGATTATTTATCCGGTGCTTCTTATCGTTCTGCTGCACATGCTATGGGTCGTCCGAGCTGATGCCGGGCGATGGGCTGCTTACGCTACGGTTGCCGCCATGCTGCTATTAGCGCGATTGCCGGTCATGAAAAAGAGGCTGAGCATGTTCGGCAGATCGAAGCGTGGAAAGATCATCGGAAACAAACCTGAAAACAACCATTGACGCCTCGTTTTGAGTGCCTATAATGCGCACCTTCTCCGGCGCAGGTCTTTGGTTAAACCTCTTTT
>NZ_JAMOHZ010000009.1 GCF_024448715.1 Stutzerimonas stutzeri | reverse complement strand
TTGCGATTTCAAGTTGCTGTCAAGCATATGGAATTCCCCGTTTAACTATCCGATCCAAGCAGATCAAGTGGAAGGTTGGAAGCTTTATGGAAGGAAGCTTACGGGGCGCAGGAATATTCCTAAAATTGATTAAAACATCCATCGCTATGTATTAAAGCTATCGACGATCTACGTAACCGATTGTTCCACGTGGAACAAAAAACCCGGCGAGGCCGGGTTTTTGCGTAGCAACTAAGCGAACCACTAATTAATCAGAAATCTAAATTAGATACGGCCAAAGCATTGGACTCGATGAAATCTCGTCTAGGTTCGACCGCATCGCCCATTAATGTATTGAATATCTGATCAGCGGCGATCGCATCGTCAATGGTCACCTTGAGCATCCGCCGAACAGCAGGATCCATAGTCGTTTCCCACAGCTGATCCGGGTTCATCTCACCGAGCCCCTTGTACCGCTGGACACTGTGGCGACGGGTGCCCTCCGTCATCAACCATTCAAGGGCCTGCTTGAACGTCGTCACCTGCTTCTTACGCTCACCACGCTGCACGTAAGCGTCGTCCTCAAGTAGGCTATTGAGCTTATCGCCAAGCACTGTGACGGTTTTGTAATCGTTGCTGCCGAAGAAATCACGGTTGAAAGTGATGTAGCTGGCCAGACCGTGGGAAACGACCTCTACTTCCGGCAACCATAGGTTGCGCTCCTTATCCTCCCGCAGGTTCGCTTTGTAGGCCAATCCAGACCTTTCGACGTCTTTCAACAGGGCGGCATAGGATTCCAGCCAAACCTGCATCGCAGCCCGATCGCCAAGTTGCTCAACAGTTACTCTCGGCAAATAAATGAGGTGCTCGGTCAGTTCCTGCGGGTAAAGGCGGGACAGCCGCTGCAGTGTTTTCATTACGGTGCGGTAGTCGTTGACCAGACGCTCCAGCGCCTCGCCTGAAAGACCAGGCGCACCTTCATTGACGTGCAAGCTGGCATCTTCGAGTGCCGACTGGGTGAGGTACTCATCCATCGCCTCGTCGTCCTTGATGTATTGCTCCTGCTTGCCGCGCTTCACCTTATAGAGTGGCGGCTGGGCGATGTAGACATAGCCTCGCTCAATCAACTCAGGCAGCTGACGGAAGAAGAAGGTTAACAGCAGGGTGCGAATGTGCGAACCGTCGACGTCGGCGTCGGTCATGATGATGATGTTGTGATAACGCAGTTTGTCGATGTTGTATTCTTCGCGACCGATACCGCAGCCGAGAGCAGTGATGAGCGTGCCGACTTCTTGTGAAGAGATCATCTTGTCGAATCGAGCCTTTTCGACGTTGAGGATCTTGCCCTTGAGCGGCAGGATGGCTTGAGTTCTGCGGTTGCGGCCTTGTTTGGCAGAGCCGCCCGCGGAGTCACCCTCCACTATGTAGAGTTCGGAAAGGGCTGGGTCCTTTTCTTGGCAGTCCGCTAGTTTGCCTGGCAGGCCTGCGATGTCCAACGCTCCCTTGCGTCTCGTCATCTCACGAGCTTTACGGGCCGCCTCGCGGGCACGCGCCGCGTCGATCATCTTGCCAACAACAGCCTTCGCCTCATTGGGGTGCTCAAGCAGAAAATCAGCAAAATGCTTGCCCATTTCCTGTTCAACGGCCGTCTTCACTTCGGATGAGACGAGCTTGTCCTTGGTCTGCGAGCTGAACTTCGGATCCGGAACCTTTACAGAAATAATTGCCGTCAGGCCTTCGCGTGCATCGTCACCGGTGGTAGCCACTTTGTGCTTCTTCGCAAGCCCTTCCTGCTCAATGTAGTTGTTCAAGTTGCGCGTCAACGCCGAGCGGAACCCCGCCAAGTGAGTCCCGCCGTCGCGCTGGGGGATATTATTGGTGAAGCAAAGCAGATTTTCATTGAAGCTATCATTCCACTGCAGAGCCACTTCAACGCCGACGCCGTCGTCACGCTGGACATTGAAATGAAACACCTCATTGACTGGCGTCTTGTTGGTATTGAGATAACCGACAAACGCACTGAGACCGCCTTCGTACTTGAACAGCTCTTCCTTGGCGTTTCGCTCGTCACGCAGCACGATTCCCACACCGGAGTTCAGGAATGAAAGCTCGCGTAGTCGTTTGGCCAGGATGTCCCAGCTGAAATGGATATTCTGAAAAGTCTCGGCTGAAGGCTTGAAGTGAATCTGAGTACCTGAACCTTCGGTTTCGCCGACGGCGGTCAGAGGTGCTTGCGGCACACCGTGACGGTAAATTTGCTCCCAGACCTTGCCCTCTCGGCGGATGGTTAGCACGAGCTCCTCGGACAAGGCATTTACAACCGATACGCCTACACCGTGAAGGCCGCCGGATACCTTGTAGGAGTTGTCATCGAACTTTCCCCCCGCGTGAAGTACGGTCATGATAACTTCAGCCGCAGACACGCCTTCTTCGTGGATATCGACTGGAATACCACGACCGTTATCGCGAACGCTAATGGATTCGTCAACATGGATGGTGATGGATATCTCGGAGCAATGGCCAGCCAGCGCTTCGTCAATAGAGTTATCGACCACCTCGAAGACCATATGGTGCAGGCCGGTGCCGTCGTCCGTATCGCCAATATACATGCCGGGGCGCTTACGTACCGCATCGAGGCCCTTCAGAACCTTGATGCTGGACGAATCGTACGTGTGGTTTTCGCTCATGCCTTCACTCCCGAGGGTCGTGGACTTGGGCTATCGCACCATGTTCCACGTGAAACAATGAGACCGGCGTATCGTCACGCCAGCCTTCTCGCAATACGTTCGAATCAACACAGGTAATGAAGACCTGGCAATTCAACTGTTCCAGCAACCGACACAGCGCAAGCCGGTGCTGATCGTCCAATTCGGACGGTAAATCATCGACCAGATAGATACACTGGCCGCGCTTGGCCGCGCTGACCAGGTGTCCTTGAGCAATCCGCAACGCACATACAACGAGCTTTTGCTGACCTCGAGACAGGGTCTCCGCCGCATTATGATTAGCGATCCGTAAGCGAAGATCAGCTCGTTGCGGGCCCGCCTGGGTATGCCCCATGAGCTTGTCGCGCTCAATCGAGGCCGTCAGCACCTCCTCCAAGGTTCGGTCTTTATCCCAGCCGCGGTAATAGCTCAGCTGGAAGCCTTCGAGGTCAAGCAACGACGCTAGCGTGCCTTCGAATACCGGTTTCAGCAATTGAATATAGGCACGTCGATACTCGTCTATTTCATCGCTCGCAGCGCTCAGCTCGCGACTCCAAGCCGCCTGCGAAGCGCCGTCCAGTGTACCATGCCGAAGCCATGAATTCCGTTGCCTGAGCGCCTGCTGGAGCCGTTGCCAGGCCTGCAGAAAGCGAGGTTCCACGTGGAACACGCCCCAATCGAGAAATTGTCGTCGGAGTTTCGGTGCGCCTTCCAGTAAACGGAAGCTGTCAGGATTGATGAGTTGTAGCGGTAGCGCGTCGGCAAGCTCCGCAGCGCTCTTTACGTTCTGTCCGTTAATGCGGATTCGCACCTCGCCGGAGCGATCCCTGGAAATACCCAGCGCGCTGAACTGCTCATCAGTCAATCGGACCTGGCCAAAAACCGTACAGCTGGTCTGCTCGTGGCTTATAACTGGGTTCAGACGGGTACTGCGAAACGAACGTGCCATTCCCAACAAATGAATGGCCTCGAGAAGACTGGTCTTCCCGCTGCCGTTGTCGCCATGGAGAATATTTATCCGAGGGGAGGGGTTTAACGTCACCGACTGCAGATTGCGCACGCCAGTGACGGAGATACGGCTAAGGGACATCAGCGAATTTTATAGGCGCATCGGCATTACGACATAAGCCGAATCATCGTTGTCGAATTCTTGGACCAGCGCGCTGCTATTCGCATCCGAAAGAATCAAGCGAACCTGATCAGTAGTCATCACACCCAACACGTCGAGCAGATAGCTAACGTTGAAGCCAATCTCCAGAGCTCCACCCGAATAGTCGACGGCGACTTCTTCCTCCGCTTCCTCCTGTTCAGGGTTGTTCGCCTGGATCTTCAACAAACCGCTTTCCAGCTGAAGACGAATGCCCCGATATTTCTCATTGGAGAGAATCGCCGTACGGCTGAACGCCTCGCGGAGAGTTTGCCGTTCACCAACGACCAGCTTGTCACCGCCACGGGGCAATACACGCTCGTAATCAGGGAATTTTCCGTCCACTAGCTTAGAAGTAAAGGTAAATTCGCCAGTTGTCGCCCGGATGTGATGCTGACCAAGCACGATGCCGACTTCACCATCCTGATCGGTAAGCAAGCGGGCCAATTCGAGAATACCTTTGCGCGGGACGATCACCTGGTGGCGGTCCGGCTGGTCGATGCCGGCCTGCATGGAACACATCGCCAGCCGATGCCCATCCGTAGCTACCGCGCGTAGCATACCGCTGGAAACTTCGATCAGCATGCCGTTCAGGTAATAGCGCACGTCCTGCTGGGCCATGGCAAAGCTGCTGCGCTCGATCAGACGGCGCATCTTGCCTTGGTTGACGCTGAAGTTCAGCGAACCAGGGCCTTCTTCGACAGTAGGAAAGTCGTTCGCAGGCAAGGTCGATAAGGAAAACCGACTGCGACCCGACTTGATCACGACTTTTTGATCATCCAGACGGATATCGATCAGCGCGTCAGGCTGCAGGCTTTTACAAATATCCATCAGCTTGCGCGCCGGTACGGTGATCTCCCCAGGCTCGGATGCATCTTCCAGCGCAACACGGCCGACCAGTTCAACTTCCAGATCGGTGCCTGTAAGAGACAATTGATGATCTTGGACCACCAGCAATACGTTGGATAGCACCGGCAAGGTTTGGCGCCTCTCGACGACGCCGGCAACCAGCTGCAGAGGTTTCAACAGGGCTTCGCGCTGAATAGTGAAATGCATGATCTGGTCCCTTGCCTATAATTGGCCGCAATCTGTTCAGGTAGTCAAAGTGCGCAGTAGATTTTTGTAATCTTCGCGAATATCTGCATCCAATTCTCGAAGTTCGGCAATTTTACGACAGGCATGCAGCACCGTCGTGTGATCACGCCCACCAAATGCATCGCCGATCTCCGGCAGGCTGTGATTGGTGAGTTCCTTGGATAATGCCATCGCGACCTGACGCGGTCGTGCCACAGAGCGCGAACGGCGCTTCGACAGCAGGTCGGATATCTTGATTTTGTAATATTCAGCGACAGTACGCTGGATATTATCGACGCTCACTAGCTTGTCCTGCAGCGCTAACAAGTCTTTCAACGATTCGCGAATAAGCTCGATAGTGATGTCGCGCCCCATGAAGTGAGCGTGGGCAATCACGCGCTTCAGTGCACCTTCCAGTTCGCGGACGTTTGAGCGTATCCGCTGGGCTATGAAGAACGCAGCATCGTGGGGCAGATCGACGTTAGCCTGGTCAGCCTTTTTCATCAGAATCGCCACACGCGTCTCGAGTTCTGGCGGCTCCACTGCCACGGTGAGGCCCCAGCCGAAGCGAGACTTCAGCCTTTCCTCGAGACCATCGATTTCCTTCGGGTAGCGGTCGCTGGTCAGAATTACCTGCTGACCACCCTCGAGAAGCGCGTTAAATGTATGAAAGAACTCTTCCTGCGAGCGTTCCTTTTTGGCAAAGAACTGGATGTCGTCAATTAAAAGAGCATCCACGGAGCGATAGAAGCGCTTGAATTCATTAATAGCGTTGAGCTGTAACGCCTTCACCATGTCAGCAACGAATCGCTCCGAATGAAGATAGACCACCTTGGCATTGGGGTTTTTCTTCAGCAGATGATTGCCCACGGCGTGCATGAGGTGGGTCTTGCCGAGACCGACACCGCCATAAAGAAACAGCGGGTTATAGCCATGCTTCGGATTGTCGGCGACCTGCCAGGCGGCAGCACGGGCCAGCTGGTTCGACTTACCCTCGACGAAGTTCTCGAAAGTAAAAGTGCGATTGAGATAGCTGGTGTGCTTGAGCCCACCTTCTACCTGTACGTTGCGCTCTACACGTGCAGGCGGGGGAGTAACAGCGGGTTCTGGCGATGTGGCCATCGCCGAGGGCATTAACAGCGAAGCTTGCGCTGGCGTCGCTATCGCAGCTGGGGTCGACTGTGCCTGCGGGCGGGCCATAGACGCGGGTGGAAGCGCCGCGGCGGCTGTTCGCTTGCTTCCGATCAGCAGAGATAATGCCGGCGCCAAGTCAGTGGCCCGTTCGGATAGCAGCTCCAGCAACCTGGACAGGTACTTCTCGTTAACCCAATCGAGGACGAAGCGGTTGGGCGCGTAGACGCGAAGCTCATCGCCCTCGGCCTCAACCTGAAGCGGACGGATCCATGTGTTGAATTGCTGGGCTGGCAGTTCATCCCTCAAGAGGTCAACGCACTGCTGCCAAAGTTCCACCGACACGGAATCTCCTAGACGCTGTCGAGCTTTAAACGGCCGCTATTGTAGCCTTCGAACGATCAGTTATCCACAGTCGGCGAGCCTTCAGGACTAAAAGAAAGCGCTGCGAATCGTTTCTGATAAACCGAGCTGTACAGATAAGCACTGTTGATAACTGCAAACGAGCTAGCCCTCTAATCCTGTGCATATCTTTGCCACAGCCTCACCTGTTGATAACTCAAGGATTTATCCACAGAAAATTCACTGCATGCCCACGGCCAATGCACCGCTTGTACAGAGCGTTGGGAAGCGCTGTGATGACCGCTATGCCTGAGCTAGAGCCACTTTTGCACAGAAAGTGGCGGCACCATCTATAAGCTCTGTATTAAGAAGATCTTTATATCTCTTTCTATTTATTAATTTCCTCATAATGCCATTGGTTGGAAATTGACCTGACAGCCTGGCTTCTCTACAATCGCCGGTCTCTTAAAAGGGGGCCATTCCGGCCCGCAATGGATCACCAGGTAAAGCATCATGAAACGCACTTTCCAACCCAGCACCCTCAAGCGCGCTCGCACCCACGGTTTCCGTGCTCGTATGGCCACCAAGAACGGCCGTGCCGTGCTGTCCCGCCGTCGCGCCAAAGGTCGTAAGCGCTTGGCAGTCTGAACACGTCGGAACAGGTAGTGAGTCGAGACTTCGGTCGGGAAAAGCGATTGCTGACCCCGCGCCAGTTCAAAGCGGTCTTCGACTCCCCTTCCGGCAAGTTACCGGGCAGGAATGTCCTGCTACTGGTGCGCGAAAATGAACTGCCACATCCCCGTATCGGGCTGGTGATCGGCAAGAAGAGCGTCAAGCTCTCGGTAGAGCGCAACCGCATCAAGCGGCAACTGCGCGAAACCTTTCGTCTTCACCAGACAGAACTGACGGGATGGGACATCGTGGTTATCGCGCGCAAGGGATTGGCAGATCTGGATAATCCCGAACTGGCACGGCAATTCGCCAAGCTTTGGAGGCGGTTGTCTCGCACCCCTTCTCAAGCGGTCAGCAATCTTGAACAGGGCACATCCGCCCATGCGTGAACTGGCCTTGGTCCCGATCCGGATCTACCGGTACGCCATCAGTCCCATGATGGCCAGTCACTGTCGTTTCTACCCAAGTTGTTCCTGCTATGCACTAGAAGCCATTGAAATCCATGGCCTGGTGCGCGGTGGCTGGCTGAGTCTGCGCAGGCTCGGCCGTTGCCATCCATGGAATCCGGGCGGCTATGATCCCGTGCCTTCCAACAACACCTCCAATTCATCTTCGATGACCGAGTAACCATGGATATCAAACGCTCGATCCTGCTTGTCGCATTGGCAGTCGTTGCCTACCTGATGGTTCTTCAGTGGAACCAGGACTACGGCCAAGCCGCCATGCCTGCCGAGCCACGCCAGGAACAACCTTCAGCTCAGCTTCCCGATACGCCGATACCTGCCACCAGTGCCGACGGTACACAGGCAGACATCCCTGCCATAGGCGGCGAGCAGCAAGTCAGTGCGCTTCCCGAAGCCCAGAGCAACTCGCAGCTGATCCATGTACGTACCGACGTTCTGGACGTGGCGATCGATCCACGCGGTGGTGACATCGTCGATCTGCGGCTACCACAGTTTCCGCGTCGCCAAGATCGTCCGGACGTTCCTTTCCAGCTTTTCGAGCGCAGTGGCGAGCGAACCTACGAGGCTCAGAGCGGCTTGATTGGTGACGGTCCGGACAAGGCCAGTGGACGTCCGCTGTACAGTAGCGAGCAACGGCAGTACCAACTGGCTGAAGGTCAAGACCAGTTGGTGGTCGATCTGAAATACAGCGAAGACGGTGTCAACTACACAAAGCGTTTTACATTCGATCGTGGCAACTACGATCTTGGCGTGCGTTATCTGATCGACAACCAGAGCGGCGAACCCTGGACCGGTCATATGTTCGGTCAGCTGAAGCGTGACGACAGTGGTGATCCGTCTTCCAGCACCGCGACCGGAACGGCAACCTACCTGGGGGCTGCACTCTGGACCCAGGACGAGCCGTACACCAAGGTGTCCATGGGCGACATGGACGACAAGAACCTGAAGATAACTGTAGAAGGCGGGTGGATCGCCTGGTTGCAGCACTACTTCGTGACTGCTTGGATTCCGTCTGCCGACCAGACCAACCAGGTACAGACCCGCAAGGACAGCCAGGGCAACTACATCATTGGCTTCACCGGCCCCGCGATCTCGGTCGCTCCCGGAAGCCAGGGTGAAGCAGCTGCAACGCTGTATGCCGGCCCCAAGAGCCAGGATCAGCTGGAGGAACTGTCCCCCGGTCTGCGTTTGACCGTCGACTACGGCATTCTCTGGTTCATCGCGCAGCCGATCTTCTGGCTTTTGCAGAACATCCACGCACTGCTGGGCAACTGGGGCTGGTCGATCATTGCGCTGACGGTAGTCATCAAACTTGCATTCTTCCCGCTGTCGGCTGCCAGTTACAAATCTATGGCCCGCATGCGTGCCGTGTCGCCGAAAATGCAGGCGCTGAAGGAGCAATTTGGCGATGACCGCCAGAAAATGTCCCAAGCGATGATGGAGCTGTACAAGAAGGAGAAGATCAATCCACTGGGTGGCTGCCTACCAATCCTGGTACAGATGCCGGTATTCCTCGCGCTTTACTGGGTGTTGCTGGAAAGCGTCGAGATGCGCCAAGCACCATGGATGTTCTGGATCACCGACCTGTCGATCAAAGATCCGTTCTTCATCCTTCCGATCATCATGGGCCTGACCATGTTCGTTCAGCAGCAGCTGAATCCGACACCGCCGGACCCAATGCAGGCCAAGGTGATGAAGTTGCTACCAATCATCTTTACCTTCTTCTTCCTCTGGTTCCCTGCAGGCCTGGTGCTGTATTGGGTAGTCAACAACTGCTTGTCGATTGCGCAGCAGTGGTACATTACCCGCAAGATCGAAAGGCAGAATGCTGCCACCGCCTGATCTTTCGACGTGAACAGAACGCCCCTTGATTGGGGCGTTTTTCATTTTTCGACCTGCCTGGGAGAGACGCATGAGTCAAGATCGCGAAACCATCGCTGCAGTCGCCACTGCCCCGGGACGAGGCGGCATCGGCGTTGTGCGTATTTCCGGGCCGCGAGCGAAAGCAGTGGCCATCACCCTTAGCGGTCGGGAACCTGTTGCCCGCCATGCGCATTACGGCCCGTTCCACGCCGACGACGGCGAGGTAATTGATGAAGGGCTAATGCTGTTCTTTCCTGGTCCACATTCTTTTACTGGCGAAGATGTGCTGGAACTGCAAGGCCACGGCGGGCCGGTCGTCATGGACATGCTGCTGCGTCGCTGCGTGGAACTGGGTGCTCGCCTTGCTCGGCCAGGTGAGTTCAGCGAGCGGGCATTTCTCAACGACAAACTGGATCTGGCCCAGGCGGAAGCGATCGCCGACCTGATCGAGGCAAGCTCCGCTCAAGCCGCCCGCAACGCCGTACGTTCATTGCAGGGCGAGTTCTCACGTCGGGTACACCAGCTCACCGAAAAGTTGATTCAGCTGCGAATCTACGTCGAGGCGGCGATCGACTTTCCCGAAGAGGAAATCGACTTTCTCGCCGACGGCCGCGTGCTGGCGTTGCTGGAGGCAGTCAGAGAAGAGTTGTCCAAGGTCATCCATGAAGCCGGCCAGGGCGCTTTGCTTCGCGAAGGGATGAACGTGGTGATCGCCGGTCGGCCAAATGCCGGCAAGTCGAGCTTGCTGAATGCACTGGCGGGCCGCGACGCGGCAATCGTTACCGATATCGCCGGTACCACGCGCGACGTGCTACGCGAACACATCCATATCGATGGCATGCCCTTGCACGTTATCGATACCGCCGGCCTTCGCGACACCGACGATCAGGTTGAACGGATCGGTGTCGAGCGTGCTATCAAGGCCATCGACGATGCCGACCGAATATTGCTGGTGGTGGACGCCAGCGTGTCATTATCCGACGCCGAAGAGTTCGGTTGGCCAGATTTCCTTGTCGTCAAACCGGATCCCAACAAGACGACGTTGATCCGCAACAAGGCCGACATCACCGGCGAAAGTGCGGCCCTTTCGGTCGATATTGACGGCCACAGCACGTTGAGTCTCTCCGCTCGATCGGGCGACGGGCTGCAGCTGCTCCGCGAACATCTGAAGGCCTGCATGGGCTACGACCAGACAGCGGAAAGCGGCTTTAGCGCGCGTCGCAGGCATCTGGATGCCTTGCGACAGGCTGCAGAGCACCTTGAGCATGGCCATATGCAACTTACCCTGGCAGGAGCGGGCGAGCTTCTTGCCGAAGACCTGCGGCAGGCCCAGCACGCGCTCGGAGAAATCACCGGCGCATTCAGCTCCGATGACCTGCTCGGGCGTATCTTTTCCAGCTTCTGCATCGGTAAATAGCGTCACGCTTAGCTGTCGCCAGTTTCACCCCAAAGCGGGACGTCTGTGCCAACTCGATCATCGAGCAGCGCTTGTCCAGGTTTTGAGCGCGCTGTCTGTCAAGCAGAGCATGGCGCCTACTCTCGGTGCGGCCAACTGCAAGCCCCTGGCTATTGCAAATACTGCACGCGATAACCCTGTGGAAAACCAGGCCCAAGCTCGGTCTATAACCCGTTCACAACAAGATGGTTAAACAGCTCTGTGTATAAGTGGCGCTTTCATGCACAGGTTTTGAACAGCTATCACACTGCTAGCGCCCGGGATAAACACAGCCTTCGCTTAGGCTCAAGCCCTTGCAGACAGGCCGCTGTAGCCATCTATCCACGGATATCTGCGTCCTAGTTATAAACATAAAAATAAGCTTTAAATAATTTCTTTATTTTTATCTATTTCCAAGCTCTTGAACTGCCTGCGCGCAGCTGGTCATTTTTTGTGCAAAGGCCTTCTTTCACACGCCGCGAATCCCTATACTTGCGCGTTTCTCAGAACTCATCTGAACAGGCACGAGGTGCGTGGTGGATTTCCCTTCTCGTTTTGATGTCATCGTTATCGGCGGTGGCCATGCCGGTACCGAGGCTGCCCTGGCAGCAGCCCGAATCGGCGTGAAGACATTGCTGCTCACGCATAATGTCGAGACGCTTGGGCAGATGAGTTGCAATCCGGCCATCGGCGGCATAGGCAAGAGCCATCTGGTCAAGGAAATCGATGCACTCGGCGGTGCCATGGCTAGCGCCACCGACCTGAGCGGCATTCAGTTTCGTGTGCTCAACAGCCGCAAAGGCCCCGCAGTCCGCGCGACTCGAGCCCAGGCAGACCGCGTTCTATACAAGGCAGCAATTCGCGAGACGTTGGAAAACCAGACCAACCTGTGGATATTCCAGCAGGCAGCGGACGATTTGATCGTAGAAGCAGAACGGGTAAAAGGCGTGGTCACCCAGATGGGACTACGTTTCTTCGCGGAGTCAGTGGTGCTCACCACCGGTACCTTTCTCGGCGGACTTATCCACATAGGTCTACAGAACTATTCCGGAGGTCGCGCCGGCGACCCGCCTTCAACTGCCCTGGCGAAGCGTTTGCGTGAGTTGCCGCTGCGTGTCGGCCGGCTGAAGACCGGGACGCCGCCACGTATCGACGGGCGAAGCGTCGATTTCTCGGTGATGACAGAGCAGCCTGGTGACACGCCTATACCGCCGATGTCGTTCCTTGGCGACGGTGCACAACACCCGCGACAGGTCAGTTGCTGGATCACCCATACCAATGCACGGACCCACGAGATCATTGCCGCCAACCTCGATCGCTCGCCGATGTACTCCGGCGTCATCGAAGGCGTAGGCCCACGTTACTGCCCGTCAATCGAAGACAAGATTCATCGTTTCGCCGACAAGGACAGCCATCAGGTATTCATCGAACCCGAGGGCCTGACGACTCATGAACTCTATCCAAACGGAATTTCCACTTCGCTTCCATTCGATGTCCAGTTGCAGATCGTGCAGAGCATCCGCGGCATGGAGCAGGCGCACATCGTTCGACCAGGCTACGCCATCGAATACGATTATTTCGATCCGCGTGATTTGAAGTACAGCCTGGAAACCAAGGTCATTGCTGGACTGTTCTTTGCGGGTCAGATCAATGGCACCACCGGTTACGAAGAAGCGGGCGCGCAGGGGCTGCTCGCCGGAACCAATGCCGCGTTGCGCGCGCAGGGGCGCGACAGCTGGTGTCCGCGCCGGGATGAGGCCTACCTCGGCGTTCTGGTCGACGATCTGATTACCCTGGGCACCCAGGAGCCGTACCGCATGTTCACCTCGCGCGCCGAGTATCGGTTGATTCTCCGTGAGGACAATGCGGACCTGCGGTTGACCGAGAAGGGCCGTGAGCTGGGGCTGGTAGATGATGTTCGCTGGGCGGCTTTCGAGCGTAAGCGCGAGCGCATCGTTCAAGAGGAACAGCGGCTGAAAAGCACCTGGGTGCGGCCCGGAACACCCGAGGGAGACGCCATCGCCGAACGCTTCGGGACGCCGCTGACCCACGAGTACAACCTGCTCAATCTCCTTGCCCGCCCAGAGATCGACTATCGCAATCTGGTTCAGCTCACCGGTACAGGCGTCGAGGATTCGCAGGTCGCAGAGCAGGTAGAGATCAAGACCAAGTACGCTGGCTATATCGATCGCCAGCAAGACGAGATCGCCCGCCTTCGTGCCAGTGAAAATGTCGTACTACCGGCAGAACTGGATTATTCAAAGATTTCGGGGCTTTCCAAGGAAATCCAGCACAAGCTCTCGCTCGCTCGCCCTGAGACGCTTGGCCAGGCCTCGCGAATTCCAGGCGTGACTCCTGCTGCCGTATCACTGTTGATGATCCACCTGAAAAAGCGCAGTGCCGGGCAGAAGCTGGAGCAAACCGCCTGATGGAACCCGGAGACGTCAGCTACGCGGCAGATTTGGAGCAGGGCGCGACCCAACTGGGCATCGAGTTGAGCGAGACTCAGCAACAGCAGCTTCTCGCCTATCTCGCTCTGCTGAACAAATGGAACAAGGCCTACAACCTGACTGCGGTGCGTGATCCAGCGGAAATGGTTTCTCGTCATCTGCTCGATAGCCTTAGCGTCGTGCCGCATGCGGAGCAGGGCGGTTCACGCTGGCTCGATGTGGGAAGCGGTGGAGGTATGCCTGGCATACCTCTGGCCATCCTGTTCCCAAAGCGGAGCTTTACGCTGCTTGACTCGAATGGCAAGAAGACCCGCTTTCTCACCCAAGTGAAGCTGGAGCTGAAACTCGCCAACGTCGAGGTTGTCCACAGCCGCGTCGAGCAGTTCAAACCCGAGCAGCCATACACTGACATAACCTCTAGGGCTTTCAGTTCGCTAGACGACTTTGCCAAATGGACGCGTCATCTGGGTGATGTGGAGACTCGCTGGCTTGCCATGAAAGGTGTGCAGCCGGACGATGAGTTGCAGGCTCTGCCTGAAGACTTCCAGCTGGAGCACTGCCTAGTTCTCAAGGTTCCTGGTTGCCAAGGGCAACGCCATCTGTTGATACTGCGCCGCACTTCATGACTCCGGACAGACACTGACCATGGCTAAAGTATTTGCCATCGCCAACCAGAAAGGCGGTGTCGCCAAGACAACCACCTGCATAAACCTCGCCGCCTCGCTCGTTGCGACGCGTCGTCGTGTGCTGCTCATCGATCTCGATCCACAGGGCAACGCCACGACCGGAAGTGGTGTGGATAAGTTGAGCCTTGAATATTCGATCTATGACGTTCTGATCGGCGAATGCAACCTAGTCGACGCCATGCAGTTTTCCGAACACGGTGGCTATCAACTACTTCCGGCCAACCGTGACCTGACCGCCGCAGAAGTTGCGCTTCTGAATCTGCCGGCCAAGGAAAACCGCTTGCGTGAGGCGCTCGCCCCGGTACGGGAAAACTACGATTACATTCTTATAGATTGCCCACCTTCGCTGTCGATGCTGACCATCAACGCGTTGACTGCGGCTGATGGCGTAATCATTCCGATGCAGTGCGAATATTACGCGCTCGAAGGGCTGACCGACCTGGTCAATTCAATCCAGCGCATCGCACAGGCATTGAACCCGTCGCTGAAGATCGAGGGCCTGTTGCGCACCATGTACGATCCGCGAAGCAGCCTGACCAACGATGTCACCGAACAGCTGAAGGCGCATTTCGGCGAAAAACTTTACGACACCGTTATCCCGCGCAATGTGCGGCTGGCAGAAGCGCCCAGCCACGGCATGCCGGTGTTGGTCTATGACAAGCAATCCAAGGGTGCCTTGGCCTACCTGGCACTGGCGGGCGAGCTGTCGCGTCGCCAGCGGCGAGCCGCCCGCAGCGTAACCGCATAAGGAATTTTCATGGCGACCAAAAAACGAGGCCTAGGACGCGGACTGGATGCCCTGCTCGGCGGCGCCAACGTAACGGCAATGCAGGAAGAAGCCGTTCAGGTCGATGAGCGCGAACTGCAACAGTTGCCCCTCGATCTGATTCAACGGGGCAAATATCAACCGCGGCGTGACATTGACCCAGTGACCCTCGAAGAGCTGGCGCAATCGATCCGCACCCAGGGTGTGATGCAGCCAATTGTGGTCCGCTCGATAGGTTCGGGACGCTACGAAATCATTGCTGGCGAGCGCCGCTGGCGCGCCAGCCAGCAAGCTGGCCTGGAGAAGATTCCAGCGATGGTGCGCGAAGTCTCCGATGAGACTGCCATTGCCATGGCGCTGATCGAGAATATCCAGCGCGAGGATCTCAATCCAATCGAGGAAGCCGTGGCACTGCAACGGTTGCAGCAGGAATTCCAACTGACCCAGCAACAGGTTGCAGACGCCGTGGGCAAGTCCCGTGTGACCGTTAGCAATCTGCTGCGTCTGATTGCCTTGCCGGAAGAAATCAAAACCCTGCTTTCCCACGGCGATCTGGAAATGGGACACGCGCGGGCCTTACTGGGCTTGCCTGTCGAACAGCAGGTTGAAGGCGCGCGGCATGTTGTCGCACGGGGGCTGACCGTTCGCCAGACGGAGGCTCTGGTACGGCAGTGGCTGAGTGGTAAAGAAGGCTCTAAAACCGAGCCGAAGAACGATCCTGACATTGTTCGTCTAGAGCAGCGGCTGGCCGAGCGGCTGGGTTCGCCGGTGCAAATCAAGCATGGCGAGAAAGGCAAGGGTCAGTTGGTGATCCGCTACAATTCGTTGGATGAACTGCAGGGTGTTCTCGCCCATATACGCTGAAACAATTACAAACGTATGAGGTTGTAGTACCGCCTGGTAATCACTACCAAACGGTTGTACCTGGCTCTAACGCCACATATAATCTGCGCGCATTTTAAAGACACTGGCATGACGATTGAATGGCGTGCCGGCGAAGCCAAGGGAAATAATTGGTCGACTACGAGCGAAAACGCCTACCGCTCCATCGGATAGCGGTCTTTCCGGTTCTGTTGACACAATTGGCGTTGTTGCTCGCCGCAGCGGTTGTGTTGTGGCAATGGATCGATCACGTAGCAGGTTACTCTGGGTTGCTTGGCGGTTTGATCGCTTTGCTTCCAAACATTTATTTCGCTCATAAGGCTTTTCGCTTTAGCGGCGCTCGAGCTGCTCAAGCTATCGTTCGGTCATTCTACGCCGGCGAAGCGGGGAAACTGATCTTTACGTCAGTGCTGTTCGCGCTGGCATTCGCAGGGGTGAAACCGCTGAACCCGCTTTCCTTGTTCGGTGTGTTCATGCTGACTCAAGGGGTCGGTTGGTTTGCTCCTCTGCTGATTAAGAAAAGAATTTCAAATTGATTCATTGAGGCAATCATGGCAGCAGAGAACGCTTCGGGATACATACAGCACCACCTGTCGAATCTAACCTACGGCCGGTTACCCACCGGGGAATGGGGATTCGCCCATTCTGCTGAACAAGCCAAGGAAATGGGATTCTGGGCATTCCATGTTGATACTCTTGGAGTTTCCGTGGTGCTCGGTCTGGTATTTATCCTGCTGTTCTGGGCAGTTGCTAGAAAGGCCACGTCCGGTCAGCCGGGCGGCGCGCAAAACTTCGTCGAAATGATGGTGGAATTCGTTGACGGTAGCGTGAAGGACACGTTCCACGGCCGCAACGCGCTAATCGCACCCTTGGCCCTGACCATTTTCGTCTGGGTATTCTTAATGAACTTCATGGATCTCATCCCGGTAGATTGGTTGCCTATGTTGGCTGCCAACATCGCCGGCAATGAGCATCTATTCTTCCGCGTGGTCCCGACCACCGATCCTAACGCTACGCTTGGCCTTGCACTTTCCGTGTTTGCGCTTCTGCTGTTTTATAGCGTCAAGGTCAAAGGTTTGGGTGGGTTTTTCGGCGAGCTTACGCTGCATCCTTTCAGCAGCAAGAATATGGCCGTGCAGGTCCTGCTCATCCCGATCAACTTTCTTCTCGAATTCGTTACCCTGATTGCCAAGCCTGTTTCGCTGGCGCTGCGTCTGTTCGGCAACCTTTATGCTGGCGAACTGATCTTCATCCTGATCGCCATCATGTTCGCTAATGGGGTGATACTGGGTGGACTGGGTATTGTTCTGCAGTGGGCGTGGGCTGTGTTCCACATCCTGATCATCGTGCTGCAGGCTTTCATCTTTATGATGCTCACAATCGTCTACCTGTCGATGGCTCATGAAGAAAACGATCACTGATTCGATTCGCTATACCTAAACCCTTAACCAATACGACATTAAGTCGGAGGAAAAATGGAAACTGTAGTTGGACTGACTGCTATCGCTGTAGCTCTGCTGATCGGCCTGGGTGCCCTGGGTACTGCAATCGGCTTCGGCCTGCTGGGCGGAAAGTTTCTGGAAGGCGCAGCGCGTCAGCCGGAGATGGTACCGATGCTGCAGGTGAAGATGTTCATCGTCGCCGGCTTGCTCGATGCGGTAACCATGATCGGTGTCGGTATTGCGCTGTTCTTCACTTTCGCGAACCCCTTCGTTGGTCAATTGGCAGGCTGATCCATTCGATTTTCCGAATGGGTAGGTTTGACGGACAACGAACGAGCGAGGTGTTGGCGTGAACATTAATGCAACCCTGATTGGCCAGTCCGTTGCGTTCTTCATTTTTGTGCTGTTCTGCATGAAGTTCGTGTGGCCTCCGGTCATAGCAGCTCTGCGGGAACGCCAGAAGAAGATCGCTGATGGCCTGGACGCTGCCAGTCGCGGTGCTCGTGATCTGGAGTTGGCTCAGGATAAAGCGAGCCAGCAACTGCGCGAAGCCAAGACGCAGGCAGCTGAAATCATCGAGCAAGCCAAAAAGCGCGCTAACCAGATCGTTGACGAAGCTCGCGATCAGGCCCGTGTCGAGGGTGAGCGGCTTAAGATCCAGGCTCAGGCCGAGATCGAGCAGGAATTGAACGGAGTCAAGGACGCTTTGCGTGCCCAACTGGGCAGTCTGGCCGTCAGTGGCGCCGAGAAAATCCTGGGCGCTTCCATCGATCAGAACGCGCATGCGGAGCTGGTTTCCAAATTGGCAGCCGAAATTTAAGCGAGGGGCGCGATCATGGCAGAACTGACCACGCTGGCCCGACCTTACGCCAAGGCTGCCTTCGAGTACGCACAGGTCCATCAGCAACTGGCCCAATGGTCAGCCATGCTCGGTCTGGCTGCAGCGGTGTCGCAAGACGACACCATGCAGCGCGTGCTCAAGGCCCCGCGTATGACGAGAAACGACAAGGCCACCACCTTCGTTGAGGTGTGTGGTGAAAAGTTTGACGCTCAGGCACGCAATTTCATTCACGTATTGTCCGCTAACGACCGTTTGCCGTTGTTGCCGGAGGTCTCCGAATTGTTCGAGCTGTACAAGGCCGAGCAGGAAAAAACGGTAGATGTGGATGTGACCAGCGCCTTCGCGTTGAACAACGAACAGCAAGACAAACTCGCCAAGGTTCTCAGTGCACGGCTCGGCCGGGAAGTGCGCCTGCATGCCGCGGAAGACGCCTCCCTTTTAGGGGGAGTATTGATCCGCGCCGGCGACCTGGTTATCGATGGCTCAGTCCGCGGCAAGATCGCGAAACTAGCCGAAGCATTGAAATCTTGAGTTTGAAGGGGCAGCAGAGCAATGCAGCAACTCAATCCTTCCGAAATAAGTGAAATCATCAAGGGGCGCATCGAGAAACTCGATATCGCCTCTCAAGCCCGTAACGAAGGCACTGTCGTCAGCGTATCGGACGGTATTGTGCGGATTCATGGTCTGGCCGACGTTATGTATGGCGAGATGATCGAATTCCCAGATGGCGTCTACGGTATGGCCATGAACCTGGAACGCGACTCTGTCGGCGCCGTGGTTCTGGGCGCTTACCAGACGCTTGCCGAAGGCATGAGCGCCAAGTGCACTGGCCGCATCCTTGAAGTACCGGTGGGCCCTGAGCTGCTCGGCCGCGTGGTCGACGCTCTGGGTAATCCGGTCGACGGCAAAGGCCCGCTAAACAATGTCGCTACCGATGCGGTCGAAAAGGTTGCGCCGGGCGTGATCTGGCGTAAGTCAGTCGATCAGCCGGTCCAGACCGGTTACAAGGCTGTTGACGCCATGATTCCCGTTGGCCGCGGCCAGCGTGAGTTGATCATTGGCGACCGTCAGATCGGTAAGACCGCTTTGGCGATTGATGCGATCATCAACCAGAAAAACAGCGGTATTTTCTGCGTATATGTCGCCATCGGCCAAAAGCAGTCGACCATTGCCAACGTGGTACGCAAGCTTGAGCAGAACGGCGCTCTGGCTAACACCATCATCGTTGCTGCGAGTGCTTCAGAATCCGCCGCGTTGCAGTTCATTGCGCCATACGCTGGCTGCACCATGGGCGAATACTTCCGGGACCGCGGCGAAGACGCCCTGATCGTCTATGACGATCTGTCCAAGCAAGCAGTTGCTTATCGCCAGATTTCCCTGCTGCTGCGCCGTCCGCCAGGACGCGAGGCATACCCAGGCGACGTATTCTATCTCCACAGCCGTCTGCTGGAGCGTGCATCGCGCGTTTCTGAAGAGTACGTCGAGAAGTTCACCAACGGCGCTGTGACCGGAAAAACCGGCTCTCTGACTGCTCTGCCGATCATCGAAACCCAGGCGGGCGACGTTTCCGCGTTCGTTCCGACCAACGTGATTTCCATCACTGACGGTCAGATCTTCCTGGAATCGGCGATGTTCAACTCGGGTATCCGTCCGGCCGTCAACGCCGGTGTATCGGTTTCCCGTGTGGGCGGTGCTGCTCAGACCAAGATCATCAAGAAGCTGTCCGGTGGTATTCGTACTGCATTGGCGCAGTACCGTGAGCTAGCGGCTTTCGCCCAGTTCGCTTCCGATCTGGACGAGGCGACCCGCAAGCAGCTCGAGCATGGTCAGCGCGTTACCGAGCTGATGAAGCAGAAGCAGTACGCGCCGATGTCGATTGCCGACATGTCACTGTCGCTGTATGCCGCTGAGCGTGGTTTTCTGACCGACGTCGAAATAAACAAGGTCGGTAGCTTCGAGCAGGCCCTGATCGCCTACTTCAACCGTGATCACGCCGATTTGATGGCGAAGATTAACGTGAAGGGTGACTTCAACGACGAAATCGATGCGGGCCTCAAAGCCGGCCTCGAGAAGTTCAAGGCCACCCAAACCTGGTAAGCCGCAGCGGAGGCCATAAGGCCTCCGCCTGCTTAACCCGATAGGTGTGAAATGGCAGGCGCAAAAGAGATTCGCAGCAAGATTGCGAGCATCAAAAGCACGCAAAAGATCACCAGCGCCATGGAAAAGGTGGCCGTCAGCAAGATGCGCAAGGCTCAAATGCGCATGGCTGCCAGCCGTCCCTACGCGGAGCGTATCCGGCAGGTCATTGGCCATCTGGCCAACGCTAATCCGGAATATCGTCACCCCTTTATGCAGGAGCGCACCGTCAAGCGCGCCGGCTATGTAGTGGTGAGTTCCGACCGTGGTCTGTGCGGTGGCTTGAACACCAACTTGTTCAAGGCGCTGGTCAAAGACATGGCGATGAACCGTGAGAACGGCGTGGAGATTGATCTCTGCGTGATCGGCAGCAAGGGTGCGGCATTCTTCCGCAACTTCGGTGGTAACGTCGTCGCGGCAATTAGCCACCTGGGCGAGGAACCGTCGATCAATGATCTGATCGGCAGCGTGAAGGTCATGCTGGACGCCTATTTGGACGGTCGGATCGATCGTCTGTCGGTGGTTTCGAACAAGTTCATCAATACCATGACGCAACAGCCAAAAGTGGAGCAGTTGGTTCCGCTGGTGGCCGATCCGGATCAGGAACTCAAGCATCACTGGGACTATCTGTACGAACCCGATGCCAAGGAGCTGCTCGACGGCCTGATGGTGCGCTACGTGGAGTCGCAGGTGTACCAGGCGGTGGTCGAGAACGGCGCAGCCGAACAGGCCGCGCGGATGATCGCGATGAAGAACGCAACTGACAACGCCGGTGATTTGATCAGCGATTTGCAACTGATCTACAACAAGGCGCGTCAGGCCGCGATCACACAAGAGATCTCGGAAATCGTCGGCGGCGCTGCCGCGGTTTAACGGTTCAAATATTCAGAGGAACCAGCTATGAGTAGCGGACGTATCGTTCAAATCATCGGCGCCGTGATCGACGTGGAATTCCCACGCGACCAGGTCCCGAGCATTTATGACGCGCTGAAAGTGCAAGGCGCCGAAACCACTCTGGAAGTTCAGCAGCAACTGGGCGATGGCGTGGTTCGTACCATTGCGATGGGCTCCACCGAGGGCCTGAAGCGCGGCCTGGACGTCAACAACACCGGTGCCGCGATTTCGGTTCCGGTCGGTAAGGCGACCCTGGGCCGCATCATGGACGTCCTCGGCAACCCGATCGACGAAGCCGGTCCGATCGGCGAAGAAGAGCGCTGGGGCATTCACCGCCCGGCACCATCCTTCGCTGAACAGGCGGGCGGCAATGATCTGCTGGAAACCGGTATCAAGGTCATCGACCTGATCTGCCCGTTCGCTAAAGGCGGCAAGGTCGGTCTGTTCGGCGGCGCCGGTGTCGGCAAGACCGTGAACATGATGGAACTGATCCGTAACATCGCCATCGAGCACAGCGGTTATTCCGTGTTCGCCGGTGTGGGCGAGCGTACTCGTGAGGGTAACGACTTTTACCACGAGATGAAGGATTCCAACGTTCTCGACAAGGTAGCCCTGGTCTACGGTCAGATGAACGAGCCGCCAGGCAACCGTCTGCGTGTAGCGCTGACTGGCCTGACCATGGCCGAGAAGTTCCGTGACGAAGGTAACGACGTTCTGCTGTTCGTCGACAACATCTACCGTTACACCCTGGCCGGTACCGAAGTGTCCGCACTTCTTGGCCGTATGCCGTCGGCGGTGGGCTATCAGCCGACCCTGGCCGAAGAAATGGGCGTTCTGCAAGAGCGCATCACCTCGACCAAGAGCGGTTCCATCACCTCGATTCAGGCCGTATATGTGCCTGCGGATGACTTGACCGACCCGAGCCCGGCGACCACCTTCGCCCACTTGGATGCCACCGTTGTACTGTCGCGTGACATCGCCTCGCTGGGTATTTACCCGGCCGTCGATCCGCTCGATTCGACTTCGCGTCAGCTCGACCCGAACGTGATCGGCAACGAACACTACGAGACTGCTCGTGGCGTTCAGTATGTTCTGCAGCGTTACAAGGAGCTGAAGGACATCATCGCCATTCTGGGTATGGACGAGTTGTCGGAAACCGACAAGCAGCTTGTATCCCGCGCGCGTAAAATTCAGCGTTTCCTGTCACAGCCGTTCTTCGTGGCAGAAGTTTTCACTGGCTCTCCAGGGAAGTACGTTTCGCTGAAAGATACCATTGCAGGTTTTAAGGGCATCCTTAACGGCGACTACGATCACCTGCCGGAACAAGCGTTCTACATGGTTGGTGGTATCGAAGAAGCCATCGAGAAAGCCAAGAAACTGTAATCCGTGCGCCCGGGGACGGGCGCTCACCAGGCAGCGAGACTGGCATACCAATCTCGCTGTTTGATACGTGAGGCTAGATATGGCTATGACAGTCCATTGCGATATCGTCAGCGCAGAAGGCGAGATCTTTTCAGGTCTGGTCGAGATGGTGATTGCCCATGGCAACCTCGGTGACATCGGTATTGCACCGGGCCACGCGCCGTTGATCACCGATCTGAAGCCGGGTCCGATTCGTCTGACCAAGCAAGGTGGCGAAACTGAGGTGTTTTATATCTCTGGTGGGTACCTGGAAGTTCAACCGAACATGGTCAAGGTACTTGCCGATACTGTGCAGCGTGCCAGCGACATCGATGAAGCGTCTGCCCTGGAAGCGGTCAAGGCTGCCGAAAAAGCCCTGAACCAGAAAGGCTCGGAGTTCGATTACGGGTCTGCGGCGGCACGTCTGGCCGAAGCAGCAGCGCAATTGCGGACGATTCAGCAGATGCGTAAGAAGTTCGGCGGTTAAGCCATCAGCTTCTTCATCGCAACTGATTAAGAGGGTAGCCTTGGCTACCCTTTTTTTATTTTCAGGCTTGGAAAGCTCGTTGCCCTCATCGGCCACGCATCGGTCCAAGAATGTCAGGACTTACCATGTCTCTCGATATCGTCATTCTCGCCGCTGGCCAGGGCACCCGCATGCGTTCGGCTCTGCCCAAGGTCCTTCATCCGGTCGCCGGTCAGTCCATGCTTGGCCATGTCATCGATACTGCCCGTGCATTGAAACCACAGGCCATTCATGTGGTGATTGGCCATGGCGCTGAGCAGGTTCGTGAGCGCCTGGCCGCGGATGACCTGAATTTCGTCGTGCAAGCCGAACAGCTCGGCACCGGTCATGCGGTTGCCCAAGCAATGCCGGCCATTTCCGCTGAGCGTGTGCTGATCCTCTATGGTGACGTACCGCTTATCGAGGCGCAGACACTGGAGCGTTTGTTGGAAAACGTCGGCCCACAGCAGCTCGCATTACTCACCGTGAATCTTGCCGATCCGACCGGCTATGGCCGGATCGTCCGCGATGCGCAGGGAATGGTGAAGGCAATCATCGAGCACAAAGATGCGTCGCCTGAGCAGAAACTCATCCGCGAAGGCAATACCGGTATTCTCGCGGTGCCTGGTGACCGCATTGGTGATTGGCTGGGGCGCCTATCCAACAGCAATGCGCAGGGCGAGTATTACCTCACCGACGTGATCGCGATGGCGGTGGCCGATAATTTGGTCGTAGCTACTGAGCAGCCACTCGATGCGATGGAAGTGCAGGGCGCCAATGACCGCATTCAACTGGCCGAACTCGAGCGTCATTATCAGCAGCGCGCGGCGCGGCGTTTGATGGCGCAGGGGGTGACCCTGCGTGATCCAGCGCGTTTCGATCTGCGTGGCGAGGTGTCGGTCGGCCGCGATGTGCTGATCGACGTGAACGTAATTCTCGAAGGCCAGGTGGTAATCGAGGATAGTGTCGAGATCGGCCCGAATTGCGTGATTCGCAATAGCACGCTGCGCCGCGGCTCGGTGGTCAAGGCCAACAGTCATCTGGAAGGTGCCGAACTGGGCGAGGGTGCCGATTGCGGGCCTTTCGCTCGCTTGCGTCCCGGCGCCGTACTAGGCGAGAAGGCGCACGTCGGCAATTTCGTCGAGGTAAAGAACACCCACATGGGCGAGGGTGCCAAGGCCGGCCACCTGGCCTACCTGGGAGACGCAGAAATCGGCGCGCGGACCAACATTGGTGCCGGTACTATCACTTGCAACTACGACGGCGCCAACAAGTCCCGCACGGTCATGGGTGAGGATGTATTCATCGGTTCCAACAGTTCGTTGGTTGCTCCGCTGACCCTGGGCGATGGCGCCACCACAGGCGCTGGCTCGGTAATCACGTCGGACGTGCCGGCCGCAACTTTGGCGCTCGGACGGGCTCGGCAGGTGTCGATCCAGGACTGGCAGCGACCGCAGAAGTCTCACAAGTAGCTCTGTTGACGCTGAGTGCCCCTCGCGCTTGAGGCGCTCGACATTTTTCCCGGTGGGCATTCAAGAGATCGTACATCCGGCCGATCTATCAGGGCATAACGACAAAGGAAGCGATTATGCCCTCCCTTACCCGCCTGTCCATCCAGTGGAAGCTCACTTTGCTGGCTGGCCTCTGCCTGTTACTCATTGTTGGCCTGCTGGTCGGCGCTTCGCTCTATCAATCGCGTCAGGCGGTGGCTCTGGTCAGCGCCTCGAGTAGCGCCATGCTCGAGGAGTCGGCGCGCAGCAATCTGCAGGCGCGGGGCCTGGCGCAAGCCCTGCGCATCGAGCGCCAATTCAACGATGCCTATCAATACGGTCAGGGCTTCGTCCGCCAAGTGCTGTCGCTGCGTGCGCAGTCCATCGAGCGCATGTCCAACGCCTTCGAGGTCCGTGAGGATCTGCATCGGCAGATCAAGAATGCACTGCAAGCCAATCCCGACCTGATCGGCCTGTACGTGGTGTTCGAGACCGACGCGCTGGACGATAAGGATGGCATGTTCATCGGCAACGAAGAGATGGGTGGAAATGACAGCGGGCGCTTCTCGCTGTACTGGTCGCAGCGCTCACCTGGCCAGCTCATGGCTGAGACTATAAGCGAGTCAATGCTTGCCGATACCTCCCCAAGCATCAGTGGCGCTCCCTACAACGCTTGGTACAGCTGCCCGCGCGACAGCGCCCGAGTCTGTCTTCTCGATCCTTATTTCGACGAGGTGGAAGGCCAGCCGTTGCTGATGACCAGCGTTGCCTTTCCCATGATCAAAGACGGCAAGGTGATCGGCGTGGTGGGCGTCGATATCAGTCTGGCCTCGCTGCAGCAGCATAGCGAACAGGCACATCAGGAGCTGTATCAGGGTGAGGGTCACTTGAGTGTGATCAGTCCGGCCAAGCTATTGGCCGGCCACAGCCGCGATGCCGGTCTGCTCGGCAAGCCGCTAAGTACCGCCTTCAATGCCGATAGCGAAGCGATTGGCCGCGCTGTCGATACCGGTCAGAAAGCACTGCTCGAAAACGGCGAGATGCTTCGGGTGCTGCAGCCTGTGCAGCCGATACCCGAACTCAAGCCCTGGGCGATCCTGCTGGAAGTGCCAAAGCCGGTGCTGCTCGGCCCGGCGCTGCAGCTTGAACAGACGCTGCATGCACAAAGCCGTCAGGACAGCATAATCGCCTCGATCATTGGTCTTGGTGCCGTGTTGTTGGGCTTGGCACTGATGTGGCTGACTGCGCGTGGCGTCACCCGACCCATCGAAGGGGTGGCGGCGATGCTCAAGGACATCGCCAGTGGCGAAGGCGATCTTACACGCCGGTTGGAATACAACCGCGAAGATGAACTTGGCGCGCTGGCCGGTTGGTTCAATCGCTTCCTCGATAAGCTGCAGCCAACCATCGCCGATGTGAAGCGCTCGGTGCAGGATGCCCGCAGCAGCGCTGACCAGTCCGCAGCCATTGCGACACAGACCAGCGCCGGCATGCAGCAACAGTTCCGCGAAGTCGATCAGGTGGCCACCGCGTCCCAGGAGATGAGCGCCACTGCTCAGGACGTCGCGCGCAACGCGGCACAAGCGGCTGAGGCGGCACGCGGCGCGGATCAGGCCACCCATGAAGGCCTGAGTGTGATCGACCACACCACCCGCAGCATCGGCAGCCTCGCCGACGAACTCAACAAGGCCATGACTCAGGTCGAAAGTCTGGCTGCCAGCAGCGAGCAGATCGGCTCGGTCCTGGAGGTGATTCGCGCGATCGCCGAACAGACCAATCTGCTGGCGCTCAATGCCGCTATCGAGGCGGCACGAGCAGGCGAGGCCGGACGCGGCTTCGCCGTGGTGGCCGACGAGGTGCGCAGCCTGGCTCGGCGTACCCAGGAATCCATCGAAGAGATTCGCCAGGTCATCGAACGTCTGCAGAACGGCACTCGCGACGTAGTGACGGCAATGCAGGACAGTCGCAGTCAGGCACAGGGCAGCGTCGATCAGGTGGGTAATGCGGTTGCGGCGCTGCGCAAGATTGGCGACGCGGTGGCGGTGATTTCCGACATGAACCTGCAGATCGCTAGCGCGGCTGAAGAGCAGAGCGCTGTCGCGGAAGAAATCAATCGCAACGTGGCAGGCATTCGTGACGTCACCGAATCGCTTTCCGGGCAGGCCGATGAATCGGCACGGGTCAGTCAGGCGCTCAACCAGTTGGCAAACCATCAACAGAGCCTGATGGGCTATTTCCGCGTCTGATGCCAAGCGGGAGTTGACGGAGCCGGCAGATTAGGTTTTGATTCGCGAAATTTTCTTTCGAACCGAAACTTAATTATGTCGAAACGCAACACACCGCAGCGACGTCACGCAGTCCTCGCCTTGCTCAATGAGCAGGGCGAGGTGAGCGTCGATGAGCTGTCCAAGCGTTTCGAGACCTCTGAAGTCACCATCCGTAAAGACCTCGCTGCACTGGAAAAGAACGGCCTTCTGCTGCGCCGCTACGGTGGCGCGGTGCCCTTGCCCCAAGAACTTATCGGCGACAGTGCGCAACCGGTTTCGCCCAGGAAGCAGGCCATCGCCCGCGCAGCCGTCGACTGCATTCGTGAGCACGCGCGCATCATCATCGACAGTGGCACCACCACCGCCGCGATGATCCCCGAGCTGGGTCATAAGCATGGACTGCTGGTAATGACCAATTCTCTGAGTGTCGCCAACGCCTTACGTGAGCTGGAACACGAACCGACCTTGCTGATGACCGGCGGAACCTGGGATCCGCACTCCGAGTCGTTCCAGGGGCAAGTGGCGGAACAGGTGCTGCGTTCCTACGATTTCGATCAACTATTCATCGGTGCCGACGGTATCGATCTGCAGCGCGGCACCACCACCTTCAATGAATTGCTGGGCCTGTCGCGGGTCATGGCTGAAGTGGCCCGTGAAGTTATCGTGCTCGCCGAATCCGACAAGATCGGTCGACGCATACCCAATCTGGAGTTGCCCTGGAGCGACATCCACACTCTCATAACGGACGAACGCCTCACCGCCGAGGCGCGTTCAAGCATTCAAGCCCGCGGCATCAAGCTGATCTGCGTGGCCGTCGAACCCTCGCAGGAGACCTGATCATGTGTGGCATCGTTGGCGCTGTCGCTGAACGCAACATCACTGCAATTTTGCTCGAAGGCCTCAAACGTCTGGAATACCGAGGTTATGACAGCGCCGGCATTGCCGTGCTGGATGCCGGCGGCACGCTGCATCGCCTGCGTCGTTCCGGCAAGGTGGCCGAGTTGGAGCAGGCGCAACAGCAAGAACAGCTTGCCGGGCGTTTGGGTATTGCCCATACCCGTTGGGCCACCCATGGCGCGCCCTGCGAACGCAACGCTCACCCGCATTTTTCCGGTGAAGACTTAGCCGTGGTGCACAACGGCATCATCGAAAACCACGAAGCCCTGCGCCAGCAATTGAAAGCGTTGGGTTACGTATTCGTCTCCGATACCGATACCGAAGTCATCGTGCATCTGCTGCGGCACAAGCTCGACGAATATGGAGATCTGACCGTGGCCCTAAAGGCGGCCGTCAAGGAACTTCATGGTGCCTATGGTCTGGCCGTGGTCAGCGCCAAGCAGCCCGATCGTCTGCTCGCCGCTCGCAGCGGCAGCCCTTTGGTGATCGGGCTGGGCATGGGAGAGAATTTTCTGGCCTCGGATCAGTTGGCGCTGCGTCAGGTGACCGACCGCTTCATGTATTTGGAAGAGGGCGATATCGCCGAAATCCGCCGTGACAGCGTGCAGATCTGGGCCGTGGATGGCCAGGCCGTGGAGCGCGAAAGCGTGCAATACCACGAGGGCGCGGAAGCCGCGGACAAAGGCGAGTACCGCCACTTCATGCTCAAGGAAATCCACGAGCAGCCCAAGGTCGTGCAGCGCACTCTGGAAGGTCGACTCGGTGATCACCAAGTGCTGGTGCAGGCATTCGGCCCACAGGCTGCCCAGCTATTCGCCAAGGTGCGCAACGTGCAGATCGTTGCCTGCGGGACCAGCTACCACGCCGGTATGGTGGCGCGTTACTGGCTGGAGGAGCTGGCCGACATTCCCTGCCAAGTCGAGGTCGCCAGCGAGTTTCGTTATCGCAAGGTCGTGGTTCAGCCCGACACGCTATTCGTCACCATCTCTCAGTCCGGCGAGACGGCCGATTCGCTCGCTGCGCTGCGAAACGCCAAGGCGCGCACGAACGAGGAGGGACGCTATCTGGCCAGCCTGGCGATCTGCAACGTCGGTATCAGCTCGCTGGTGCGCGAATCCGATCTCACCTTGCTAACCCAGGCTGGTCCCGAAATCGGTGTGGCGTCGACCAAGGCCTTCACTACCCAACTGGTCGGTTTGTTGCTGCTGACTCTATCGTTGGGACAGGTACGTGGCACGCTGGCCCCTCCTCTGGAGGCCGAGCTGGTCGACGAGCTGCGTCGCCTGCCAACCCGGCTGGGTGAGGCCTTGGCGATGGATACCACGGTGGAGAAGATCGCCGAGCACTTCGCCGAGAAGCACCACACGCTGTTCCTTGGGCGCGGTGCGCAATACCCGGTGGCGATGGAAGGCGCGCTCAAGCTCAAGGAAATTTCCTACATCCACGCCGAGGCCTATCCGGCCGGCGAACTCAAGCACGGCCCGCTGGCGCTGGTGGACGCGGATATGCCGGTCGTCACCGTGGCGCCGAACAACGAGTTGCTGGAAAAGCTCAAATCCAATCTGCAGGAAGTGCGCGCTCGTGGTGGTGAGCTGATCGTGTTCGCCGACCGCGAGGCGGGCATCGAGAACGGCGAAGGTACCTTCATCGTCAGCATGCCGCATATCCATGACGTGCTGGCACCGATTCTCTATACGCTGCCGTTGCAGCTGCTGTCGTACTACGTCGCCGTGCTGCGCGGCACCGATGTCGACCAGCCGCGTAACTTGGCCAAGAGTGTGACAGTAGAGTAAACGGCGCGGGCTGGGCGAGTAGAAGAAGAATATAGTGCGGTCGAAACGCTTGCCGATGATGGCCAGTCGCATTGCTGCAACCGCTGACAGTCCCGACAGGGCGGCGCGAACCTTGCGCCGCGGCGCTCGTTCGCTCACGAATATGGCTGTCTGGGCCTGACCGTGAAGCGACCACCGAAACGGCGATTACTGCCCTGTTGTAACTCGCGTTACTTGGCCAGGCAAGGGCAGACGCATCGGTTAGGTGGAGGATAGACGGCGGGACGGAAGCGGCCGGGCAGCGCTAGGGCTGTACCGAGGTGGCGGTCTGTAACTCATGCTCGGCCGCGCAAAGAAACTGTCCGAACGCCAGCTGCACGCCAGCAAGCAGCTGATCCCGGTCGACCGTTTTCGCTCGATGCTCGAACTGCACCAGAAAACGCGGCCATAGCGGAGTGCCTTCGCCATGACCGAGGTAGCGCAGCGGGCCGATGGAGCCACCCTCGCGGACACGCTGGGACAGCACTCGACCGCCTATCCGTGACCCCTCCAGCACATAGGCTACGCCCCAAGACCAGCCTTCGCCGGTTCCCGGTTCAAGGCTCAGCGGAGTCGGTAGGGCAATCTTGAGCGTCTGTAGGTCTTCACGTAACGCCGCACTTCGGCGTCGTTCGGGCCAATCCGACAGCAGGCGCGAGATCCCGCCTTGTTCCAGCGTAGCTTCCAGACTGAACAGGGCAGCGCCGTGGGCGCGCAGAAACCGTCCGTAATCGTGGCGATCGCTCAGCTCAAAGCGGGAATATGCCGCATCGACACGCTCGTGCATTGGCGCGCTCGCCTCGCGAATCCATTGACGCAACGATGACATCAGGCTGGACTCGCTTCGGCGAGCGCTCCGCGGATCTTGCTGGCCAGGTCGTCTTCGCGGAAGGGCTTCTGGATGATCGTCGAACTGCCCATGCCTAGCTCTCCAAGCTCGGCGTACCCGGTGATGAACACTACGGGCAGCTTCGGATAACTCGACAGAACGGCTCTGGCCAGTTCGCCACCATTCATCCCTGGCATGGCGAAATCCGCCAGAAGCAGATCCACCATCGTGCCGTCGTTGAGCAGTTGCAGTGCCCTGTGGCCGCTCTCCGCCTGGATCACCGTGTAACCAAGGTTGACCAGCATTTGTGCAGTCACTTCGCGCACGCTTTGATCATCGTCGACCAGCAAGACGGTATTCGATGCATCACCGATCGGCGTGCTGGGGGGACATTCCGGCGCTCCGATCGGCAGTTCGGGGGCCTGAACCCGCGGCAGATAGACTTTGACGGTAGTGCCCACTCCCACTTCGGTCTCTATCCGCGCACCGCCGCCGGACTGTTTGGCGAAGCCGAACACTTGCGCCAAACCGAGTCCTGAGCCCTTACCCACTTCCTTGGTGGTGAAAAACGGCTCGAAAGCCTTCTGCAGTACTTCATCGCTCATGCCTATGCCGGTGTCCCTGACCGACAGAACCACGTACTCGCCAGGGCCGGGCTCTTCTGCTCGCAGCGCTGGCGTGTCTATCACCGCGTTCGCGGTGCTGAGGGACAAGCGCCCACCCGAACCCATGGCGTCGCGCGCGTTGATCGCCAGGTTGAGGATGATCATTTCGATCTGTGTTGGATCGACCAGGGCGTGCCAGAGCCCGGCGCAGGTATCGGTCTCGATGGTGACGGCACCGCCAAGCGTGCTGTGCAACAGACTGAGCAAGCCGACCAGAGTGTCGTTGAGGTCCACCGCCTTCGGGGCTAGCTGCTGACGACGAGCGAACGCCAGCAATTGGCTGGTTAAGGTCGCGCCGCGCTCGCCAGACTCTTGAATGTATTGCAGGCGGCTCAATGACTTGGACAGCGGCGCGCCCCTTTCCAAATCGTTCTTGAGAAAGCTGGCACTGGTGAGGATCACCGTGAGCAGATTATTGAAGTCATGCGCGACGCCGGCGGTGAGCTGGCCGACGGCCTCGAGACGCTGCATCTGCTGCAGAGTGGCTTCGATGCGCTCGCGCTCTTTGATCTGCTCCGTCAACTCGCGGTTGGCCGCCGCTAGCCGGTCGACCGCAGCGATCTCGCTGGTGATGTCGCGCCCCGCGGCGTACATCCTTTCGCCTTCAGGCACGGCCGTCCACGAAAGCCAGCGATAGCCTCCATCACGGTGTCGCATACGATTGACGAAGCGATCGGTGAAGTTGCCCCGGCAGATCCGATCGGTCTCCTCGAGCGTTGCACTGATATCGTCCGGGTGTACGAGCGACCAGAGGGGCTGGTCGATGAGCGTTTCGCGCGGCCAGCCGAGCGTGTCTTCCCAGACTGGATTGAGGGCGACGACCGTAGTATCGAAACGCATTACTGCAAGCAGGTCGCGAGACAGCTCCCAGGTGCGGTCGCGCTCACGGGTGCGGGCCTCGACGCGCTCGCCGAGCGTTTCGTTCATGCGCTTGAGCGCTTCGGTCGCCAGCTTCTGTTCGGTGATATCCATCACCACGCCAATGAAGCGCTGGCATGCATCATTCTCGAAGAAGCCCTGACCACGTGTTTCCACCCAGCGCACCCGTCCGTCATCGAGCAATATCCGGTAGTCGATGGTGAATTCCTTGTCACCCTCGGAAAGGGCATCCTGGATCTTCTCGCGTATACGCTGCAGATCATCGGGATGGCAGAGCGAGCCGAGCACTCCGATATTCACCGCAGCGTCGTCGGGCAGGCCGAGCATCGTGCGGCAGCGATGATCGAGAATCATCGTGCCGCTCTGCAGCTCGAAGTCCCACATACCCAGGCCCGCCGCATCGATGGCCAGACGCGCGCGCACTTCTACCTCGCGCAGCGCCTCCTCGGCGCGAAGCCGCCCGTGGCGCTCCTGAACTTCGCTTAATGCGCGCTCGATTGCCTTGGGCAGGAAATTCAAATTCTGCTTGAGTACGTAGTCGACGGCGCCGGACCGCATCATGTTGACGGCGTGTTCTTCGCCAAACACGCCGGACAGAAAGATAAAAGGCGTTTCGGGGGCCAGTTGTCTGGCGTCCTGGAGTGCCTGGCTGCCCGAGTAGCCAGGCAGAATGAGGTCCGAAAGGATCAGATCGAAGCGTCGCCGTTGCAGTGCTTCGAGGACTCCGGCACGGTCGTAGACGATTTCCGTGTCGACGATGTAATGGGTCCGTTCCAGCGTCAGGAGTGCCAGCTCGGCGTCGTGCGGACTGTCTTCAACGAACAGGAGGCTGATATTTTTTTTCGGTGACATAACCTTCCTGTCGCGGGTGTCGCACTGCTTGATAGAAGACTGCTGCCCAGTCGTTCAGAGCCGCCTTTCAGCTCGGCTCCTCGTCGCCTTGAGCGCCGCGGCGTTGGCGCTTTAACCGAAACGACCCCGGTGGCGGTTCGTTGAGAACAGCCCAGAAGATACCCAGGTCGGAAATCGCCGCGACAAAGTCCCGGAATTCGACCGGCTTGACCACGTATGCGTTCACCCCGAGTTCGTAGGCCTTCACCAGATCCGGTTCTTCACGCGAGGAAGTCAGCATCACGACCGGGATACTGCGTAGTTCCGGGGTTTCGCGGACGATCTTCAGCACCTCCAGGCCGTCCACCTTGGGCAGCTTGAGGTCGAGCAACAACACGGCCGGATTGCCATCGGCGCGATGGGCATATTCGCCGCGACGCAACAGGTAATCGAGCGACTCGGCACCGTCGCGCATGACAATCACATCGTTGGCCAGCTGGCTGCGCTCGAGCGCGACCAGTGTCAGCTCCAGATCGTGAGGGTTGTCTTCTACCAAAAGAATCGGCTTGAGCATCAAAGGTCCCGTACTAAATGGATGACGCATAGGTGAGTCTGGGCAGCGAAAAGAAGAACGTCGCGCCCTGGTTGACTTCACCGTTTGCCCAAACTTGCCCATCATGGCGCTCGACGATACGTCGTACGCTGGCCAGGCCGATTCCGGTGCCTTCGAACTCTTCCATTCGATGCAGGCGCTGAAATACACCGAATAGCTTGTTGGCGTACTGCATATTAAAGCCCACGCCATTATCGCGGACGTAGACGATGGTTTCCTCGGCGCGTTGCTCGGCCCCAATCTCGATCGTTGCATGCTCGCGTGTGCGGCTGTATTTGATGGCGTTCGAGATCAGGTTGCGCAGAGCCATATGAATAAAAGCGGCATCGGCCACGACCACAGGCATTGCCCGAACCTGCCATTCTATCTGCCGGTCTTCGCAGTCCGGCGCCAGTTCCTGACGAATGGATTCGACCAGCGCATGGAGATTAACGTCTGACAGACGCAGTGCCGCGCGGCCCATCTGGGAAAAGCTCAGCAAGTTGTCCACCAGCGTGCCCGCGAAACGGGCCGCATCGCTGATGTTGTCGAGAAAACGCAACCCGCGGTCGCTCAGCTTGCTGCCTTCCAGTTCACCCAACAACTCCGCATATCCTGCGATGTGCCGCAGCGGTGCACGCAAGTCATGCGAGACGCTGTAGGAAAACGATTCCAGCTCCTTGTTGCTTTCACGCAGCTCGCCGGCGAGCTGGGCCATTTCCTCAGCTTTGCGCAGAACGATGCCGAGCACGGCGGTGCGTAGCTCGAGCGCACCTTCCATCTCCACTTGCTGCCAGGGTCGGGCATAGCCCCTAACCGTCTCGCGCCAGCTTTCGAAACTGTCGCGAGGGGTGAGCCCGCCATGATCGTCGCGTTGTTTGTCTGCCTGACCGGCCCAGTTCACCGTCTTGATCTGCTCACGGCGGAACCAGAGCAGGTAGTGCGGATGTAGACGCGAAATCGAAATCGCCAGCAACCCTGCGCCGTGTTCGGCCAGTTCAGGCACGGCCGGGATATCGCGCATCACGCAGTCAGTACTGAACACCAAGCGCTCTTGCTGCTGTGACAGCCACAGGGTCAGGCGGGTCAGGAGTTCGGGGGGTGGAGTTTCACCGATGGTTTCGTGATGTTCGCCGGAGATGATCGCGGCGCCGCTAGCACTGGCGAAACCGAGCACCACGGTCGGCAAGCTCTTGAATCCTTCGATGACGCTGTCCCTGTCGGCCATGGCAGAAAGCATCTCGACGATCTGCCGACGCAGTTCCAGCTTGCGCTGAGCCAATGCGGCCGCCTCTTTGGCTTCGATCTGCAGCGACAGGATGCGCCCCAACAGCTCGCATGCCGTACGGGTCTGGTAGCCCACCGCGCGCGGCGAGGCGTCGTGGCAGGAAATCATGCCCCACAGCTCGCCCTGAATGACGATCGAAATGGACATCGATGCGAGCGTGCCCATGTTGCGCATGTATTGCAGGTGCACCGGCGACACGCTACGGAGCGAGGCGAAACTCAGGTCCAGCGGTTTACCGGTGTCCGGATTGATCGGCGGGAGCAGAGGGCACGGCTTGTAATTGGCATCCTGTATCACGCGGATCAGGTTGTTGCGATAGAGCTGACGCGCCTGCGGCGGAATATCCGAGGCTGGAAAATGCAGCCCAAGATAGCGTGGATACCCGTCATCGGCCTCTTCGGCCAGTACCAGGCCGTTGCCCTGCGCATCGAAACGATAAGCCTTGACCCGCCCGAAACCGGTGATGCGCTTGACCTCGCGTACGGCCAGTTGGCAGATCAATTCTAGATCCTGTGCTTCCTGCAATTGCACGACAAAGGTCCGCATCAGCGGATACAGCGTGTCGTAGGCTTTTCCGGAACTGCCGGCACGCTCGAACTCGACGATAAGCTGACCGTCATAGCGGTGCGCCATCAAGGCGAATGACGGCTGGTCGACACGCTCCGGCAGGCTGAAGCTGATATCGCTGAGGTGGAACGGATTGTGGTCGTCCTCAGCCAGCGCAGCCAGGCGTTCGGCGAAACCGCATTCTCCGATCAGTTCGGTGAGCGGGCGTCCGAGCAGTGCCTGCGCGTCCACGCCGAGCCAGTGCAAGACGTTTTCGCTGGCTTGGACGATGATCAGCTGAGGCTCTTTGAGCACCAGCAGAAACCCATGAGGCTGAATGCTTCCGGGAATGTGGATGGGTTCTTCACCACATAGGGCGACGGCCCGTGCAAGGCTGTCGCGTTCGTTGGAGGATGCCACGATATCTCCTGGTCGAGCCCAATCGGGCTGAACGCCGAGCGAACACTCATGCGGTTATCAGGGTGGCTGCATCGTTGCGCTTGCGCGCGGCGGGATGCGGCTTTCCTGAGCGATCACGCACTTTAGCGCGACTGGTACTGGCTAGCCAATGCGCGGGCTTGTATAAACGGCGCATTCCTGGCGACTGTAGAAGGAGGACTGTCATGGAAGAGGTTATCGAGCAGCTGCGTGAACTCAATGAGCCGGTGCCGGTGCCGTTGGAACTGCCGGACGATGACCGTCTGGTCGAAGTCGAAGAAGAATTGCTGATCAACTTGCCGTACGGCTTGCGCGAATTCCTGCTACTGGTCAGCGATGTGGTGTACGGCCGGCTCGAGCCGGTCACTGCCGTCGATCCGCAATCGCATACCTATCTGCCGGAAGTAGCGGCGAACGCCTGGGATGCCGGCGTATCGCGCGATCTGCTACCGATCTGCCAGGATGGCCCCGACTATTATGTGGTGGATCTGGAGGGTGAGGTCATGTTGTTCGATGGCGACGAGCATGAGCTCACCGATGAGAGCTGGGAGTCGGTTTGGCACTGGGTCCGTGACGTCTGGTTGGAAAGTTGAGCGGCTTGGCTACGGTCGTTAAAGCGCCGTTGTTCGACGCATGGAGCGCGTATGCATCCGCCGGTCAGCGGTTTGGGTTGCTCAATCTATGGTGACGCTTGGCAACCTGTTCATCTTTCTCCTGCTGGCCACCGCTTGCGCGTGGCTCTGGCATTCCCATGGAATACGCGAGCGCGCGCTGGCGGCGGTGCGACAGCATTGCAAAAAAATGGACGTCGAGTTGCTCGATGGCAACGTCGCGTTTCGTCGGCTAGGGTTGATCCGCGATGCGCGCGGCCAGCGCCGCTTCGCGCGGGTGTATGGTTTCGAGTTCACGGTGACGGGCGAACAGCGCCACCAAGGCAGCATCGTCATGTTCGGTGCACGCCCCGGGCCGATCGAGATGGATGCACACCCGTTTCATGCGCGGCCGGATTCGGGCCAGGTGATCCAGATGGACGACTGGCGGAGACGCGGCGAATGAGTCGTTGCGCTACAGCCGACAGGCACCCATCGCCGTTTTTAGAAGCTGTTCATCCTGCGGCTCGCTGAAGATCAGTTCGAGCCGCGAATCCTTTCGCCATTCACTGGCCACGAAGACGATCGGCTCCCCAGCCAGCGCATTGGCCGAGCGCCATCCCTCAGGGCCGTGTACTACCAACTTGGCACGTCGCCAGCCCAACCCGCCGAGCCACTGCGCGACGCGCTGCAGATCAAAACGCTGACTCGGATGCCAACGCCAGCCAATGCTCCAGCCCTCATCGCTTCCCTGGCTCTGGCAGAAAGCTTGTTGCGGATCCAGCCAGACATCGCCCAGAACCACAGCGGAGTCGGGTGATGGCGCTAAAGCGCGAGGACCGGCTCGCTGATCGATTCCCGGCAGTTCGGCGATCGGCAGGTGGCTCTGGTGCGTCCAGCGCAATGGCAATGACGGCAACCGCTCGATGATGCGGTGGCGATCCGCTTGATTCAGCGTTTCGCTTTTGTTCAGTAATAACAACCCACAACGAGGCAGCGCTTGTTGCTGGCTCGGCGGCAATGTTTCGTCACGCGCTAGCGCTGGTGCGTCGAGTACCGCGACGCAAGGCTGTAACGCGAGTACCTCTTGCCACGGCGGCGCGCCGAGTTGTGCAAACAGTTCGGTCGGGTGACCAAGACCTGAAGGCTCGATCAATAGCCGATGTGGTTTGGCCTTGCGTAGCAACCGAGTTAGGCCGACCTGAAACGGCACGCCATTGACGCAGCACAGGCAGCCACCGGCGACTTCGGCGAGGCTAACGCCGTCTTTATCTGTACTGAGCAGTGCAGCATCGAGACCGATCTGGCCGAACTCATTGATCAGCACAGCCCAGCGCTCGTTGGCCGGCTTCTGCGCCAGTAATGAACGGATCAGGCTGGTCTTGCCGGCACCAAGCGGCCCGGTGATCAGGTGGGTAGGAATATGGGTCAACATGCCGCTATGGTGCGTAATCGGCAGATCGGATGAAAGCGATTTTCGGAGGCGCGTGCTAGAGTCGCGACGGTTCACCGGGAGGGCCAGATTGATGCGTTCTGTGTGTTTTTTATTGTTGTTGGGCTTTGCCGGGCAGGCACTGGCCGAGGGCTGTGTTGTTCACAGCCAGGACGATCGAATCGAGGTGAAGGTCTGCCAGCAGAACCGCACAATTCCTACCGAACTGTTTCGTTCCGGCTTCTGCCAGCCCGAACTCAAGAACCAGAAGGTGGAAGTGACATTTGTCGAGCAGTGCCCCGGCGGCGCCTTTGGCATTTGCCGCAATGCCCACGTATCGAACATGCCCTATCGGCAGGACATTCACTACTACGGCGTTGCCAGTGATGCACGCTTCCTCCAGCCCGCCTGCGAACAAAACAGCGCTGGCGATTGGGTGGCCGAATAGCGACCCCGCTTAGGCCGACATGCTGGGGGTTCCACGTGAAACCTCTACAAATCGTCACTCTTTCGATTTGAGCGTCCCACAATCCTCGCTCAGCCATTTGCCGTGTGATTGCATGCGACTGCTGCCTTGCTGATTGCCGACCCGGTAATCACTCTCGATGACGCTGGTCACTTCGCGCTCGCTGATCAGCCGTGTTTCGCCCTGTCCCGTGGCGTCCGGGCATTCGAAGCTGAACTTCCACAGGCTGTCGGTCTGCTCGGTGATTTCCTGAGTGCAACCGTGCTCGTCCTGAAACGGTAACTTGCGGGATTTCACCTGCGTCTCGCTCAGACACATCCGTATGCCGCCGGAACCCAGCTCGACGCCCTGTGCAGCAAGCATATCCTCCATCATCTTTCTCTGATCCCCAGACAGGCTCTTCATCTGTTCGACCATCTCCGCCACGCCCGGCATCTGCATGCCATCCACTTCGATGTCGTCGCTGGAAAATTCCCAAAGGCCGGGCAGCATCTCGACGGCCTGGGCTGGCGGTACGCTGAAGAGCAGTATGGCGGCAGTCAGCTGAGCGATGTATTTCATTTCGACCTCCGAAACCGGTTTCAGCTGAGCCTAGTCGAGGTATGAATAAACGACGATGTGCGCCGTAGAAATTCACGCATGCGCTGGGATGACCATAGCTTGCGATGTTGAGAAGCGTTAGCATTAGCGTCTCGACGGTGAAGGGCAACAACCATGGCGACCGAGGGTCTGGTGCGGCAACAACTGGTGCATCGGCTCTATGTCGATCATCAGGGCTGGTTGAACGGCTGGCTGCGCCGCCAGCTTGGCTGCAGCCAGAGGGCTGCCGACCTGGCGCAAGATACCTTTGTTCGCGTGCTGATGAAGGATCAGGGCCTGGAGACGATCCGCGAGCCACGCGCTTATCTCCATACCATCGCCAGGGGGCTGCTGATCAACCATTGGCGACGCCGGCAAATCGAACAGGCCTACCTGGACGCGATCGCGCTACAGCCAGAGGCCGTTATGCCTTCACCCGAATCTCAGGCGTTGGTCATCGAAACACTGTTGCAGGTCGATGCGATGCTGGCGCGGTTGCCACAGAAGGTACGCCGCGCGTTTCTGCTTTCGCAGCTCCATGGGATGACCTATGCGGCTATCGCCGTCGAGCTCCAAGTGTCTGAGCGGATGATCAAGAAGTACATGGCGCAGGCCATGTTGCACTGTCTGACACTGATCGAAGACGAAGCATGAGCCTCGATTACGCAGTGTTGCAGGCCGCGGCGCAGTGGTTCGCCGTGATGAAATCAGGCTCCGTCAGCGAAGCGGATCGTCAGGCGTGGCACGATTGGCTCGCCGTTCCCGAACATGCGCGGGCCTGGCAGCGGGTGGAACAGATCAGCGGGCGTTTCGAACCATTGGCCGGCGATCCCTTCAGTCCTGTGGCGTCTGCTCTATTGGAGCGCCGTCAGCCCAATCGACGCCAGGCGCTGAAAACACTTTCCGTTCTGTGTGGCGGTGGCGCTTTGGCGCTGGCTTGCGGCGCGATGCCTTGGCGTAGCTGGGCGGCGGATCAACGCACAGCGGTCGGTGAAGTACGTAACTGGCGCCTGGAGGATGGCACGCAGCTGTGGCTGAACACCGACAGCGCGATAGACATCGCCTTTGACGATCAAACCCGAAGTCTGTCGCTGTACCGTGGCGAATTGCTGATCCAAGTGCCTGCCGAGCGACGGCCTCTGGTGTTGCGCACTGCCGAAGGTCGTCTACAGACGCGTGATGCGGCTAGATTTTCGGTGCTTCAACGTGACGGCAGTACACAGCTCAGCGTGTTCGACGGTGTGGTTGATATTCAGCCAGCCGGGCAGGGCGGTTCGCGAACGGCTATGCGCGGTCAGCAAGTTGTGTTCAGCAGCCTCCATATCGAACCCGATCGTCCCGTTCAGGCTGGCCGCCAGGCGTGGGCCAGCGGCGTTCTGCTGGCCGATAACCTGCGCTTGGATGAGTTCGTCGCTGAACTGGCACGCTATCGGCAGGGCTTTCTCGGTTGCGATCCGCGTGTGGCGGGCCTGCGCGTCGTGGGTGCTTATCCGTTGGCGGATACCGAGCGGGTACTGGAGGTGGTGGCGAGCACGCTGGCGTTGCGTATCAATAGGCGGTTGCCTTGGTGGGTGAGTCTGGAGCCGCTGCAACACGGCACAGGCGCTTGATTAACACGAATGTAAAAAATTCTTATCTGCAGTTCCCCTTTTGCGGCCTCGCTGGGCATAACGGCAACGATCACGATTTTGCCTTCGCAAAAAGGATGACCCATGCGTTCTGTTGCTCTGCCGCTTCGCCGTTCCTGCACGCTTACTCAGGCCGTTCGCGCCGCCATGCTCTGCTTGCCGCTGGCAGCGCTCGCCACTTCGCCTATGGCCTTGGCGCAATCAGCCAGCCAACAGGCAGTGCGCGGTTACGATATTCCCGCGGGTCCACTGTCCAGTGCGCTTAGCCGCTTTGCGGGCGAGGCGAGGGTTATGTTGTCCGTTGACGGCAGTCTGCTCAAGGGGCGCCAATCGAGCGGCCTGCAAGGTCAATACGGGATTGAGGACGGCTTCGCAGCACTGTTGCAGGGCAGCGGATTGCAGGCGGTGCGCGATGAGCAAGGCACTTACTCGCTGGCGCCGCGTCGTGAGCAGGCTGATGCGCTCGAACTGAAGCCGATGGTGGTCGAGGGCTTCGCTCTGGGTAACGCGCTGGGTGAGATGCAGGGGTACAGTGCGACCCACAGCAGCGTGGCGACCAAGACCAGTATGCCGTTGGTGCGGACGTCACAAAGCGTCTCGGTCGTCACGCGTCAGCAGATAGACGATCAGGGATCGCAGACGGTTTCCGAAGCAATTCGCTACGTGCCCGGCGTGGTGACCAACCCCTACGGCGCAACAAAACGCTACGACTACGTCGCGATGCGTGGCTTCAATGACGGCTCGGTGGACAACATCATCGTCGACGGCCTTAAGTCGATGAGCGATGCGGGTACCTACAGCAGCCTGCAGGTCGACCCTTACTTCGTCGAGCGCATCGATGTGCTCAAGGGGCCGTCCTCGGTGCTTTATGGGCGAAGCAATCCCGGGGGTCTCGTCGCAGTGACCACCAAGCGGCCACAATTCGAAACGCGACGCTCGGTGGAATTCGGCGTGGGTAGTAACGACTACAAGAGCTTGGGCTTCGATTTCACCGGACCGCTGACTGACAACATCGCTTACCGTCTTGTGGGCCTCGCCAAGGACAGCGATAGCCAGTTCGATCATGTCGAAGAAACCCGCTACACCCTCATGCCAAGCGTGGCGATCAATTTCAGCGAGGACACCTCGTTGAATCTGTACGCCTATCTGCAGAGCGATCCGCAAAGCGGCTATCACGGAGGATTGCCGGCTTCCGGTACGTTGTATCCGCATACCAACGGGCAGCGAATCTCCGACAACTTCTTTGAAGGTGAGCCGGGTTTGGACACAGCCAAGCGCGAACAGCAGATGTTCGGCTATGAATTCCAGCATCGTCTGAACGATGTCTGGAGTGTGCGGCAGAATTTCCGTTACCTGGACTCGGAGCACACTCAGGAACAGGTGTATGCCTGGGGCTATGACATCTACACCCCCAACCCCAACGAGCTCTATCGTCAGTACACCGGTGCTGAAGAGAGGCTGCATTCGTGGATCGTCGATAACATGGTTCAAGCTGAATTCATGACGGGCTCGGCCATGCATACGCTGGTCATGGGGCTCGATTACCAGCGCATCAAGAACGTAGTGGACTGGACCTATGGGCAACCGAGCAACATCGATCCATTCGATCCTACCTACGGCAACGACGAGATTGCCTATTTCGCACCTTATGACTTGTACAGCTACCTGCGCCGCAAAGAGCAGACCGGCGCTTACGTCCAGGATCTTATCGAGTTCGGTCGATGGAATGTCTCGCTGGGGCTGCGCAAGGACTGGTTCGAAGTGTCGGAAACCAACCGAGTGGATGAGTTCAGCTCGACAACTGGCCTGCTCAGTCGCGCCAGCGGAACCGAGAATTCGCTCGAAGACAGCAAGCTGACCGGCCGCGCAGGCGTGCTCTACCAATTCGATAACGGCATCGCGCCTTATATCAGCTACTCCGAATCGTTCAACCCGTCGACCTACAGCGACGCCGCCGGCAGCCTGATCGAGCCCTCGGAGGGGACGCAGTGGGAGCTGGGGCTGAAATATCAACCCAATGGCACCGATGATCTCTACACCGCTTCTCTGTTTCACATCACCCAGGAAAACGTCGCTACCAAGCTGGCCAATGAAGAGTTCTATCGGCAGGTGGGCGAAGTTGAATCACAAGGCCTCGAACTGGAAGGACGCGTACAGCTGACGGAAAGCCTTCGGTTGCTTGGCAGCTACACCTACACCGACGTGGAATACACCAAGAGTTACTTCAACAGGGCAGCTGACAATGTGGTGCGCGATGTGAGGGGCAACACCCCAGCGCAATCACCCAAGCATATGGCCAGCCTATGGGCGGACTACCGCTTCCTCAAGGGCCGTCTCGCCGGACTAGGCGCGGGGCTCGGCGTGCGCTACATGGGCAAGAGCTGGGCCGACGCGGAAAATACCGTGCACGTACCGTCGTACACGCTGTATGACGCATCGCTTAGCTATGACCTGTCGAAGGTTGGCCTGAAGGGAACCGAGGTTCGCCTGAACGCAAACAACCTGACCAACGAAAGCTATGTCGCATCCTGCGGGAGCCTCAATTATTGCTACTACGGAGCCGAACGAAACGTGACCGCCACCATCAGCCACGACTTCTGACAACGAGCGCTGCGCCGCCGGTCCTGACGGGCCGGCGGCTTTGTGCTTTCTGCAATATGGAAACTGACGATGCGCGCGATCTTGGTTCTTCTGCACCGTTACATCGGCCTGGCAACGGCGCTGTTCCTGTTCCTAGCCGGTATTACGGGCAGCATTCTGGCCTTTCACCACGAGCTGGACGAATGGCTGAATCCACAGTTCTACCACACCACCAGCGAAGGACCGGTGCTGGCGCCGGGGACACTGGTCGATCGCGTCCAGCAGGCCAATCCGCGGATGCAGGTCTGGTACATGGAGTTTCCCGACGAGCCGGGTCACGCCGCGCTGATGGCGCTGGTGCCGCGCAACGATTCGGCAACCGGCAAGCCGTTCGATGAAAAGCCCGTCGTGCAGTATCTCGACGCAGTTACCGGCGAGGTCGTTGGCACGCGCTATTGGGGTGAGTGCTGCTTCTCCCGCGAAAACTTCGTGCCCTTCATGCTGGAATTCCACTACAACCTGTCGCTGCCCGGCAATTGGGGACTTTGGCTGATGGGCGTGATAGCGATCTTCTGGACCCTCGACTGCTTCGTCTCATTGCTGCTGACCTTTCCGCGTGGGCGACCGTTTTTCGGCAAATGGTGGACGGCCTGGAAGATCAAGCGGCAGCGACTCAACCATGATGTGCACCGTGCCGGCGGGCTCTGGTTGTGGTTATTGCTCACCCCGGTGGCGATCAGCAGCATCGCGATGAATTTGCCGGAGCAGGTGTTCAAACCGGTGGTTTCGCTATTTTCGCCGGTCGAACCGAGTGTCTACGAGGCACGCGGCAGGCTGCCGAAGGACCAGCTGGGCGTAACTCAGTACGACTTCCACCAAGCCTACGATTACGCCATGCAGCACGCCGCCGATCTGAATCTGAGCGAGCCCATCGGCGAGCTGTACTACAGCTTCGAATACAACTTCTATGGCGCCGGCTTCGGTGATCACGACAGCAACCAGGGCAATGCCTGGCTGTTCTTCCATGGCAGCGATGGGACGCAATTGCTGGGGCAGGAAATACCGGGTCAGGGCACGTTGGGTGAGCAGTTCCACATGCTGCAGCCGGCGATCCATGGCGGCCGGATTCTCGGTATGCCGGGGCGGATCCTGATCGCCATTCTTGGCGTGGCGATTGCCGTGCTGTCAGTGACGGGTGTGGTGATCTGGTGGCGCAAGTCGCGGGCACGGCGGAGCGCGGCCGTCAGGCGAGACGTGCTGTTGGAAGCGAATTGATTAGAAGCGCAGGGGAGAGTGAGGCGGCCGGAAAACCGGCCGCTGTTCACCGTGAACCGGCCACTTGCGTGGCGCAGCTCCAGAGTTCCAGCGAGGGCTGGTCCGCTTTTGGCGGACCGAGCCATTCGCTCATCGCGTGGCAACGCTGGTCGAAACACAGTTGATAATCCCCTGCTTCGGGGGTTCGCCCCACAAGCAGCGGTTGCAACGGCGGGACCTGACGCTGGTAGTGCCAGGTGCCGTCACGCAGTTCGGCGTCATCCGGGATTTCCATCCCGGCGCCTGAACCCTTGACCCGCGCTTCGCCGAGTAGCAGCCCCTCCGGCGTCACGCGGTAATCCTCTTCCCAACGAATCTTCTCGATCGTGTGGGACCAGGCCAGGGTGAAGTCGGCTGTAGGCACTTGTGCCCACACCACCCCAGCCAATCCCAGGCAGAGCCCTATCATGCCGTTGCGACTTGCGCAGCGCGGCGGGCGCGCCAGAAGTGCTGAGCAAAGAACAGCGCCGCCAACGCAAAGCCAACCTCATCGCTCATTGGCGAGGCGAGGATCAGGCTTACCCCTGCCGCGAAGCCAAGCAGCCGCTCCCACCAGGTCAGCTTGCTTTGCAGGAAGCCGGTGAACACCGCTCCCCAGAGTCCAATCGCCAGGGCAGCCTTGAGCAGCATGTAGATCGTCGCCACCCAGCTGTCGCCTTGCATCATTAACGCTGGGTCGTATACCGCCATAAACGGCACGACGAAACCGGCAACGGCGATGCGTACCGCCCAAAAGCTGATCTTCAGCCCCGTCTCCTTGGCAATCGGCGAAGCGGCAAAGCAGGCCAGCGCCACTGGAGGCGTGAGGTCGGCCATGATGCCGAAGTAGAAGACGAACATGTGCGAAACGATTAGCGGCACACCAAGGTCCAGCAATGCTGGTGCGGCGATCGAGCTGGTGATGATGTAGTTGGGGATGGTCGGAATGCCCATGCCCAGCACAAGACAGGTCAGCATGGTCAGAAGCAGCGATAGGAATAGGTTGTTCTCGCCGACAGCCAGGATATAGCCGGCAAACGTCGAGGCCACGCCTGTTAGCGAAACCACACCGATGATCACGCCAACCAGGGCGCAGGCGATACCGACCGGTACGGCGTGACGGGCGCCTTCGACCAGCGCATGCAGACAGATCATCAGCGTGTCACGACCGCCCTTGATGAACCAGCACACGGCCACCAGCACGGCGATAACGCCGAAAATCACGCCTATCCCGAGCTGGAAGAATCCTGCGCAGAGCAGACCCAGCGCGATCCAAAATGCGATCCGTAACCCGAACGACGAGACCTTCAAGATGATTGCGGAGCCGAGAATCACGATGGCGGTCAGCGCCAGACCAATGGTCCCGGCGAACATGGGCGTACGCCCGGAGAATAACAACCAGACCAGCACAAGCAGCGGAATCAGCAGGTACCAGCGCTCTTTCACCGCCGCCCAGGCGCTTGGGCACTCGTCCTTCGGCAGACCCTTGAGACCGGCGCGCTTGGCTTCCAGGTGAACCATCCAGAACGTCGAGCCGAAGTAGAGCAGAGCGGGAATCAATGCGGCTTTGGCCACTTCGACGAAGGGCACGTTGATGGTTTCGGCCATGATGAAAGCCACGGCGCCCATTACTGGCGGCATGATCTGGCTGCCCATGCTCGACGTTGCCTCGACCCCACCGGCAAAAGCCGCTCGGTAACCAAAGCGTTTCATCAGCGGGATGGTGAACTGGCCGGTGGTGACAACGTTGGCGACGCCGGAGCCGGTGATGGTGCCCATCAACGCTGAAGACACCACCGAAACCTTGGCCGGGCCGCCGAGCTTGTGGCCGAACAGGCCCATGGCGAAGTCGGTGAACAGCTTGATCATGCCGGCTTGTTCGAGAAATGCACCGAACAGAATGAACAGAAATATATAAGTGGCCGACACATAGGTCGGTGTTCCGTATAGGCCCTCGGTGCCAAATGCCAGCTGATTGACCAGTTGGTCGAAGCCATAGCCGCGGTGCGCAAGGTCACCGGGCAGATATTCGCCCAACAGGCCATAAGCGAGGAACATTGCGCAGATGATTGGCAGCGCAATGCCCATTACTCGTCGCGCGGCCTCGAAGATCAGTGCGATTAGCGCTACACCGACGACAAAGTCGAAGGTGGTCAGGTCACCGGAGCGCTGAATCAGATCGGCTTCGAAATACCACTGATAGAACGCCGTTCCCATACCGGCCAGAGCGAGCACCCATGCCAGCGGCTGCCACGGGCGGCCTTTGCCGTTCGCCGGGAAGCTCAGATACACAAGCATCAGCAAAAAGCCGACGTGTCCCGCCCGTAGCACCTGGCTCGATACTGGGTGAAATGCCGCCATGATGATCTGATAGATGGAAAACAGCAGGGCGACATAGAACAGGGCCTTTGGCCAATCGGCAGGGTTACTTGCCAATCCTTGTTCTTGTTGTAGTTCGCTCATGGAATGCCTCGAGCTAGTGAATCGTGGTCGCGTAGAATCGCTAACAAAACCTGCCGTGAATACACGCTGGTTTTACTAGCGCCTCTGCAAATAAGGTCTGTTTAGGGGCCGATTGGCGAACGCGGGCAGCGCCGCCAATCGGATCGGGGCGGCACTGGCCGCCCCAAGGTAGTCAGAGCGCGCCGACTTCCTTGTAGTAACGCTCGGCACCCGGATGCAGCGGGATCGGCAGATTCTTGGCTGCGTTTTCCAGTTTGATGTCCTTGGCTGCCGAATGAGCATTGCTCAGCTTATCGAGGTTTTCGAACAGCAGCTTGGTCATCTGGTAGGCCACGTCGTCGGACACGCCTTCATGGGTAACCAGAATGTTGGTGATGGCAACTGTCGGCACGTCGGCTTCCTGGCCGTCATAAGTACCGGCAGGGATGTTGGCCGACTGGTAGGCCGGGTTGTTGATTTTGGCGACCACGTCTGCCGGTACTTCCACGTAGTTCAGCGGCATGGTCGAAGCCAGGTCACGGATCGCGGCCATGCCCAGGCCGGCGGACTGCAGGGTGGCATCGAGCTGGCGGTTCTTGATCAGCTCGACCGACTCGGCGAACGGAAGGTATTCCACCTTACCCATGTCTTCGTAGCTCAGGCCTGCGGCCTTGAGAATGGCGCGGGCGTTGAGCTCGGTGCCGGATTTCGGCGCGCCGACGGAAATCGATTTGCCTTTGAGATCTGCCAGGGTCTTGATCCCAGATTCCTGGCTGGCAACGATCTGGATGTAGTTCGGGTAGCTGCCGCCGATGGCGCGCAGTTTCTTCAGCGGCGCCTTGAAGCCTGCGTCTTCCACGCCGTTCCAGGCGTCAGCCACGGAGTCGCCGAGGGCGAAGCCCAGCTCGCCGCGACCGGCCTGCAGCAGATTGAGGTTTTCGACCGAAGCCTTGGTCGCCTGTACGGACGTCTTCGAGCCGTCAATGCCCTTGCTGTACAGCTGGGAGACGGCTACGCCGATCGGGTAGTACACACCGCTGGTGCCGCCAGTGAGGATATTGATGAAGGTCGGCGCGGCCACCGCGGCGGTGCTGGCAGTGAAGGCCGCTGCGGCAGCGAGCAGGCTGAAGCGTTTGGTCAGTCTCATTGTGTAACTCCGTTTCGTTGTTATTGGTTTTCGCAACCCTAAACGATAGACGATCGGCTGCAGCTACAAGGCTACTAGCGGACAAGAAAGGCGGATACGGCAACGGGTTAGCTTTCGTAGTGAAAACGGGGCGCGCTGTGCGGCTTTCTTGTCGTGGTAATCGCATCGGGCGAAACAGAATAAAGCACGAGCCGTGCCATATGTCTGCAGGGCTCTGCCACGTTGAGTTAACGCGCCAGTTCGCTTGCCGTTGGCAATAAATCGCTCACCATGCACAAGTGGTAGGCGGAATTTTGCCGACGCTATGGCGAGCCGGTCGACTAGTTCGACGGAAAACCCCGAACCTGGCGCCATCACCGGCGTCGCATGAGGGAAGACTGCTTAAAGCGAGGTCGCCAATGGCAAGCGAAATCAGCGCAAAGGACCTGGGTATCGAAATCGAGAAGGGCGAAGGCGAGCTGTTCAAGTGGTTCATCGCCAGCTTCCTGTTCGGCAAGCGCATCTAGCAGGATATCGCCGCCGAGGCTTATCGGGTCATCGTCGACCAGCACAAGCGCGATACCCCTCGAAAAGTCTGCAATTGCAGCTGGCAGGAATTGGTGAACATGCTCGGCGAAGCACATTACGTGCGTTACGACGAGTCGACCGCCGAACGGCTGCTCAAGCTGTGCGCCAAGCTCAACAGCGACTACGGCGGCAAGCTCGGCAACATCCGTGAGCAGAGCAAGGACCGCAAGGAGCTGGAGAAACGCCTGGCCGAGTTCGAGGGTATCGGGCCGAAGACGGTGGAAATCTTCATGCGCGAGGCGGCGAAGGTCTGGTATTGAACAGTGCCTGCCGATGCTATTCGCGAGCAAGGACTCGGCGTCCCCCTCGCTCCTACAGGGGCGCGCGGGCGGCTGCTTTTTGTGGAAGCCGGGAGACACCGATTTCTTGCCGGCGAAGTTATGGGCGAGCCGCGGCTTGCTTGTGTAGGAGCCCAGCTTGCTGGCGAAGCTTTGCGCTTTGAACCGATCCGGCTACAGTGGCGCCAGCTCCCTGTCGAAGTCCGTCCCATGCGCGCCGTATTGCTTGCGTTCAGCCTGTTTTTGCCGCTATTGGCCTCTGCCGGCCCCGCGCCTTATTACCAGTGGCAGAGCAAGGCGGACGGCACCGTCATTTGCCGACAAACGCCGCCCGGTCATGGCTGGGAACTGCTCAATGGCCAGCCCTTTCGCGACCTCAACTGCACGCAGCCCGCTACGCGTGTCGATCGTCCCAGCGAGATGCCGGGCTTCCGCGCGCAATCGGGGCGCTGAGCCCAGGCTTTCGAGCCACGGCTCTGCTGGTTTGTAGCGTTTATGCTCGAGTTGTCTGGTTACTTCGGCCTGTTTCTCGCGGCTTTTGCTGCTGCCACGTTGTTGCCGGCACAGTCCGAGGCGGTGCTGGTCGGGTTACTGCTGAGCGAGTCGTTCTCGCCGTGGATGCTGCTGGGCGTGGCCACGTTCGGCAATGTCCTGGGTTCGCTGGCGAACTGGCTGATCGGCCGCTATATCGAACGACTGCGCGGCAAGCGCTGGTTTCCGGTGAGCGAAAAACAACTCGACAAGGCCCAGCGCGCCTATCACCGCTACGGCCGTTGGTCGCTGATGCTGAGCTGGGTGCCGATCATCGGCGACCCGCTGACCGTGGTCGCCGGCACCCTGCGCGAACCGCTCTGGAGTTTCCTGTTGCTCGTGACGCTGGCCAAGGGTGGCCGTTATCTCCTGCTAGCTGGCGTCACGCTCGGCTGGTTCTGAAGGGCCTGAAAGTATCGTTAACTTCAGCGTAACGAAACGGCCCGCTGCTTGATTGATGACCTTCGTGGTCATGTCTCACTGTGCGCTCCACAAAGCGGAAACCTGTGGAGTCAGCATGACAACAACAATATCCCCACCGCCGCAGTGGTCGCGTCGTCGCGCTGAAAAAGCCCGACGGATCGACCAGGTGCGCAACCTCGCCGACGGCGTGGTGTTGCCGAGCGACAAGATCGTCGCGGCGCTCGAAGCGTTGATCGCGCCGGGTGATCGGGTGGTGCTCGAAGGTAATAACCAGAAGCAGGCGGACTTCCTCTCGCGCTCGCTGGCCCAGGTCGATCCCGACAAGCTGCATGACCTGCACATGATCATGCCCAGCGTCAGCCGCGCCGAGCATCTGGATCTGTTCGAACGGCAGATCGCGCGCAAGCTCGACTTCTCCTTCGCCGGCCCGCAAAGCCTGCGCATCAGTCAGTTGCTCGAAGACGGGCTGCTGGAAGTCGGCGCCATCCACACCTACATCGAACTCTACTCGCGCCTGCTGGTGGACCTGATCCCCAACGTCGCGCTGGTGGCCGGCTTCACTGCCGACCGCGAGGGCAACATCTACACCGGCCCCAGCACCGAAGACACCCCGGCGCTGGTCGAGCCCACCGCCTTCTCCGACGGTATCGTCATCGTCCAGGTCAATCAGATCGTCGATGATCCGCGCGACCTGCCGCGCGTCGACATCCCGGCCAGCTGGGTCGATTTCGTCGTGGTGGCCGATAAGCCGTTCTATATCGAGCCGCTGTTCACCCGCGACCCGCGTCATATCAAGCCGGTGCATGTGCTGATGGCGATGATGGCGATCCGCGGCATCTACGAGAAACACAACGTCCAGTCTCTCAACCACGGCATCGGCTTCAACACCGCCGCCATTGAGCTGATCCTGCCGACCTACGGTGAATTCCTGGGCCTCAAAGGCAAGATCTGCCGCAACTGGACGCTCAACCCGCACCCGACACTGATCCCGGCAATCGAAACCGGCTGGGTCGAGAGCGTGCATTGCTTCGGCACCGAGCTGGGTATGGAAAACTACATCGCCCAGCGCCCAGACGTGTTCTTCACCGGCCGCGACGGCTCGATGCGCTCCAACCGCATGATGTGCCAGCTCGCCGGCCAGTACGCAGTGGACCTGTTCATCGGCGCTACTTTGCAGGTCGATGGCGACGGCCATTCTTCCACCGTTACCCGTGGGCGGCTGGCCGGTTTCGGCGGTGCGCCGAACATGGGCCACGACCCGCGCGGCCGGCGTCATCCGACCCCGGCCTGGCTGGATATGGCCATGCCCGGTGGCGAAGCCCCGGTAACCATGCTCGAGCGCGGCAAGAAGCTCGTCGTGCAGATGGTCGAGACTTTCCAGGAAGGCGGCAAACCCACCTTCGTCGAGCAGCTCGATGCGGTGGAGGTGGCAAAGAAGAGCGGCATGCCGCTGGCGCCGATCATGATCTACGGCGACGACGTTACCCACCTGCTCACTGAAGAAGGCATCGCCTACCTATATAAGGCGCGCTCGCTGGAAGAACGCCAGGCGATGATCGCCGCGGTGGCGGGCGTCACCAGCATCGGCCTGCGGCACAACCCGAAAGACACCGAGCGCATGCGCCGCGAAGGGCTGATCGCGCTGCCGGAAGACCTCAGCATCCGCCGCAACGACGCCAGCCGCGAACTGCTCGCGGCCAAGAGCATCGCCGAGCTGGTCGAGTGGTCCGGCGGCCTCTACAACCCGCCTGCGAAATTCAGGAGCTGGTGATGAGTGCTCTTATTGCAAGACAGCTGCAGCCCTCGCTGGCTGAACGCTTGGCGGACCTGGCGATGCAGGCGCTGATCGACGAAGCGGACCTCTCGCCGAAGCCGGGGCTGGTGGACCGTCGCGGTAATGGCGCGCATAACGATCTGCACCTGGGCCTGATGCACGCCTCGGCACATGCGCTGTGGCCAACCTTCAAGGCCATGGCCGAGGCAGCGCTGCTGTTGGGCGAAGCCGGTCAGCCGCTGTGCGAAGTCCTCGGCCAGCTGGGCCGCGACGGTGAAGCGGAGATGTTGCGCGTCACCGGCGGGGTGAACACCCATCGCGGCGCGATCTGGGCGCTGGGGCTGCTCAGCGCGGCGGCTGCGCTCGAAGCCGGTGCACCCGATGCTCGGCGTATTGCCGATACCGCGGCGGCACTGGCGCGGCTGAGCGATTCCGCCGCGCCGGGCAACCCCGACAGCCACGGCGCGCGGGTCTGCCGCCGCTACGGTGTGCTTGGCGCGCGCGAACAGGCGCAGCACGGCTTTCCCGCCGTTATCGAACACGGTCTGCCGCAGCTCAACGCCAGCCGTCGCGCTGGCGCTGGCGAGCAGAACGCTTGGCTCGATGCGCTACTGGCGATCATGAGCACGCTTTCCGACACCTGTGTGCTGCATCGTGCCGGGCTCGATGGCCTGAACCGTATGCAACAGGGCGCCCGCGCCGTGCTCGAAGCCGGCGGTTGCGCCAGCCTTTCCGGTCGCCGCCAGCTGCGTGAACTTGACCGCGACATGCTCGCCCTCAACGCCTCGCCAGGCGGCGCCGCCGACCTGCTCGCCGCCACCTTATTCCTCGACCGCCTGACGCCCCCACCGGCGCCGATTGGGAGCAATTGAACATGGAAACCCTGTCTTTCGAATTCGCCGCCGGGCAACCCGCCCGCGGCAAAGCCCTGGTCGGCGTGGTCGGTTCGGGCGATCTGGAAGTGCTGCTCGAACCCGGCCAGGCCGGCAAGCTGGCGATCCAGGTAGTCACTTCGGTCAACGGTGCCGAGCAGCGCTGGCAGCAACTGTTCGAGCGGATGTTCCGCGAACAGACGCCGCCCGCGCTGAACATCGACATTCACGATTTTGGGGCCACACCCGGCGTAGTGCGTTTGCGCCTGGAGCAGGGGTTGGAGGAGGTCGGCCATGACTGATTCGTCTGCTGTCAACGTGGCCCGTTTACTCAAGTCGCGTAGCTTCGTCGAGCTCGGCGCTCGCCAGCGGGCCCGTGCGCTGCTGGATGAAGGCAGCTTCCGCGAACTGCTCGACCCCTTCGCCCGCATCACCTCGCCGTGGCTGCCGAAGCAGGGCATCGTCACTCAGGCCGACGACGGCGTGGTGGTCGCCAAGGGCACCATCGACGGCCAGCCGGCTGTGATCGCCGCGATCGAAGGCGCCTTCCAGGGCGGCAGCATGGGCGAAGTCGGCGGCGCGAAGATCGCAGGCGCCCTGGAACTGGCCGTCGAAGACAACCGCAACGGCATCCCGACCCGCGCCGTACTGCTGCTGGAAACCGGCGGCGTGCGGCTGCAGGAAGCCAATCTGGGGCTGGCCGCCATCGCCGAGATCCAGGCCGCCATCGTCGAGTTGCGTGAACACCAACCGGTAATCGGCGTGGTGGCGGGTTCGGTCGGCTGCTTCGGCGGCATGTCCATCGCTGCCGGCTTGTGCAGCTATCTCGTGGTGACCCGTGAAGCACGCGTCGGCCTCAACGGCCCACAGGTGATCGAGCAGGAAGCCGGACTCGACGAATACGATTCGCGTGATCGTCCGTTCATCTGGAGCCTGACCGGCGGCGAACAGCGCTACGCCAGCGGCCTGGTGGATGCCTATGTCGCCGACGACACCGACGCCATCCGTGACGAGCTGCATTCGCTGTTCGCCCTGGGTAAACCGGCCCAGCCACGCAGCCAGCGCCACGCCTGGTTCCTGCAACGTCTGGCCGACGCCGATACCCGCACGCAACTCGATGCCGCCGCCGTGCGTGCCCTCTATGAAGGAGATGCCAGATGAGCCGTGGACTGAACTGGTTGCAAGCCCTGGCCGGTGGTCAGACCCTGGCGGGCTATCCGGCCTCGGTGAAGGTCATCGATGGTCAGCTCGGCGAACGCGCCGCGCGTTTCATCGCCGTGGTCCCGGATGCTGAGAGCCCGTTTCCGCGCGCGCGCAATGGCGAGGTCGGCCTGCTGGAAGGCTGGGCGCTGGGCAAGGCCTTGGACGAAATCATCGAAGCCGATCGTGACAAGGCGGAGAAGCGCGTGCTGGTCGCCGTGGTGGACGTGCCGAGCCAGGCCTATGGCCGCCGCGAGGAAGCCCTGGGCATCCATCAGGCGTTGGCCGGTGCGGTGGACGGTTATGCCCGCGCCCGCCTGGCCGGGCATCCGGTGGTCGCGCTGCTGGTGGGCAAGGCCATGTCCGGCGCCTTTCTCGCCCACGGCTACCAGGCCCAGCGGATCATCGCACTGCGCGATCCGGGCGTGATGGTGCATGCCATGGGCAAGGCCGCGGCGGCGCGCATCACCCTGCGCAGCGTCGAAGAACTCGAAGCCCTGGCTGAATCGGTACCTCCGATGGCCTACGACATCGACAACTACGCGACGCTCGGTCTGCTCTGGGAAACCCTCTCGGTTGAGAACATCGAGCAACCCGCCGGCGCCGACCTGTCACGGGTGCGCGATTGTCTGCAAAAGGCCGTCGAGGACATCGGCAGCAGTACAGATCTGCGTGGGCGCCTCGGTGCGCCGAATCGCGAGGCGTCGTCGCGAGTCCGCGAGCTACTGCGAGAGCAGTGGTGAGCTTTTCTCCCCTCGCCGCCTGGGGGAGAGGGGCCGGGAGTGAGGGGCAACGGTAATACCGACGCCACCGAACCCCATCCTCCACAAAAATAATCACGAGGAGGCTGTAGATGCACGCCACGCCACGCCCCCATGACCTGCTCTGGGGCATGACTTCAGAGCAGCTGCTCGCTGACGCACCGGAGTGGGCGCGACAAATGCTCGCCACCGGCCAGCCGGTGGTGGTGCGCCGTGCGCTTACGGCGGTCGGTCAGATAGCGGTGGGCCTGCGAGGCATCAGCCGCGATCAGCGCTACGCCACGGTCATGGATGTGAGCCGCGCATTGCGTTGCGTGAGCCCGGAACAATTGATCGAGGCGCTGCCGTCCAGCGAGCTTCCGGCTTTCAAGGCGCTGGCGGCGATCAAGCCCTTCCTGGATGACCTGGGGCGCAGCTGGGGCGTAACCGGTTCGGTCGGCTACCAGTTGGCCACCGGGATGCCGACTGCGCATGCCGAAAGCGATCTCGATCTGCTGCTGCGCATGCCCTGCGAACTCACACGCTATGAAGCGCACGAACTGCAGCGGCTACTGGATCAGGCATGCTGCCGCGTCGACATGCAATTGGAAACACCAGCCGGTGCCGTTGCCTTGCGCGAGTGGGCAGGCGCTGCGAGCCGCGTACTGCTCAAGTGTTCCAGCGGTGCGCGGCTGGTCGGCAATCCCTGGCGTGACTCCTTGGATCAGCCGGAACTGGTCGCATGAGCAGTCTCTTCGCCTTTCCCGGCCAGGGCGCGCAGAAGCCCGGCATGCTGCATCGTCTGCCGCAGGAGCCCGAGGTGCTCGACTGTCTGAAACAGGCCGGCGAAGCGCTCGGCGAGGATGCCCTCGCGCTGGACAGCGAAGCCGCCTTGGCCTCGACTCGCGCCGTGCAGCTCTGCCTGTTAATTGCCGGTGTCGCTGGCGCGCGTCTGCTGATGCGCGGCGGGCGGGCGCCGGACTACGTGGCGGGACTGTCCATCGGCGCCTACGCGGCGGCCGTGGTTGCCGGTTCGCTCGATTACCACGATGCCGTGCGGCTGGTCGCGCTGCGCGGCGAACTGATGCAGGACGCCTATCCGCAAGACTTCGGCATGACTGCGATCCTCGGCCTTGATCTCGGCACCGTCGAGCGACTGCTGGCCGAGGTGCATGGCGAGCAATCCCCGGTTCACCTGGCCAATATCAACGCCGACAACCAGATCGTGATCGCCGGCGCGGACCACGCCATGATGGAGGTCGCGCAGCGCGCCAAGGCCTTGGGCGCATCTTGTGCCAGGCGACTGGCAGTGAGCGTGCCGTCTCACAGCGCCTTGCTGGAGACGCCAGCCGCACAGCTCGCCGATGCCTTCGCCAGTGTCGAGCTTCGCGCGCCACGCATCCGTTATCTGAGCAGCACCACGGCGCGGCCCATCGCCGATCCGCAGCGTCTGCGCGACGACCTGGCTTTCAACATGTGCCGCGTCGTCGACTGGCACGGCACGCTGCGCACCGCCTACGAGCGCGGCGTGCGGCTGCATATCGAACTGCCGCCCGGCTCGGTACTGACCGGGCTGGCTAGGCGTGTATTTGAACAAGGTACGCTGATCGCCTTTGACGGTGCCCGGTTGGACACAGTGGACGCCTTGCTGCGTCAGGAGGGCAGCCGTAGCCGATGACCGCGTGAACTGAAGAGTGAGCCGAACTCGCTACTGTTCGATGGATAAAAATAACGACCTCGACAACACGCGCATTCAAGCCGGCAACGCCGAGCCTTGAGCGCAACCCCAAAAGGACAATAATGATTATCTTCGGTGTGGCCTTCCTGGCCTTATGCACCCTGGCAGGCATCTTCGTGGGTGAATTGCTGGGGAAACTCATCGGCGTACCAGCCAATGTCGGCGGCGTCGGTATCGCCATGGTGCTGCTGATTCTGCTTGGCAGCTCTCTCAAAAAGCGCGGCCTGTTCACGATGGATTCGGAGCAGGGCGTCAAGTTCTGGAGCGCCGTCTACATCCCGATCGTGGTGGCCATGGCTGCCCAGCAGAACGTCTTCGGCGCCCTCAGCGGCGGCCCGATGGCAATCCTTGCCGGTATCGCCGCGGTGGCGATCGCTTTTGCTCTGGTGCCGGTGCTCGATCGGATCGGCCGAAAAGAGCTTGAAGCCGATGTCGCCAAACCACTGACCACCGAGGGCTGAGCCATGTATGAATCTCTACTCAAGGTCGTCTCCGGCTACGGCCTGATCAGCGGCTTCGCCATCATCGGCGCGACCATGTGGTTCTCCTACTGGCTGTCGGACAAGCTCACCAAAGGCCGTCTGCACGGCTCGGCGGTGGCCATTCTGATCGGCCTGTTACTGTCGTATATCGGAGGCGTTGTGACTGGCGGACAGAAGGGGCTGGTGGACATCGCGTTGTTCTCCGGCATCGGCCTGCTCGGCGGCTCCATGCTGCGGGACTTCGCCATCGTTGCCACCGGCTTCGGCGTGAGTGTCGAGGAGCTCAAGCGCGCCGGAATGGTGGGCGTGCTGGCGCTATTCATCGGCGTTTTCTCGTCCTTTATCGCGGGCGTTTCGGTGGCTATGGCCTTCGGCTACACCGATGCGGTAAGCCTGACCACCATCGGCACGGGTGCGGTGACCTACATCGTCGGCCCGGTAACCGGTGCCGCGATTGGCGCCAGCTCCGAAGTGATGGCGCTGTCCATCGCCGCCGGCCTGGTCAAGGCGATCCTGGTGATGATCGCGACGCCCTTCGTTGCGCCCATGATCGGCTTGAACAACCCGCGTGCCGCTGTGATCTTCGGCGGGCTCATCGGCACGTCCAGTGGCGTCGCGGGTGGTCTGGCGGCGACCGATGCCAGGCTGGTGCCTTACGGCTGTCTGACCGCGGCGTTCTATACTGCGCTGGGCTGCCTGCTTGGCCCGTCACTGCTGTTCTTCATCATGCGCGGCCTGCTCGGTTGAATCGACTCGGGGTGGGAAGCGGATTGCCGTTTTCCACCCTGCAATGCCCCAACTGGGTTGAACCAAACGCCTATCGGAAACGGCTTACTAGGCTTTGCAGTGCTAGGTAAACGAAGCAGCCTCCAGCACCGGTGCACTGTTCGTCCGTTGCTGAACTAATGAAGCAATCGTGAAGCAAAAAAAACGGGCTTCCGAGGGAAGCCCGCCAGACGGCCAACATCTTCTCCTAGTCGGCTTTACCCATGACATAGTCAGGCAGGACGGTAGCGATCTGTGGGAACAGGCACAGCACGATTATCGCCAGAATCATGACCAGCGCATAAGGAAGGGCTCCCCAGAGAATGTCCCGCGTGGGAACCTGCGGCGCGATCCCATTGATGACAAACAGGTTCAGCCCCAGCGGCGGGGTGATCAGGCCGATCTCCATATTGATGGTAAGCACCACCGCAAACCAGTAAGGATCGAAGCCGGCTTGCACCACGATGGGGAAGAGTAAAGGCGCGGACATCACGATTACTGCCACCGGTGGCAGAAACATCCCGGCCACCAACAGAAACACGTTGATCACGCCCATCAGCACCCAGCGGTTGACTTCCAGACTGGCGATCGTCTCGGCCACCGATTGGGTGATGTATAGCGAGGACAGCGCGAAGGCGAACAGTTCGGCGGAAGCCAGGATCATCATGATCATGACGCTTTCGCGCATGCCGGTGCCGAAGATGTCGCGAAAGGTGCCCAGCTTGAACAGCCGGTACGCCAGCACTACCACCACCAGCGTAAGCATGGCGCCTGCGCCAGCTGCTTCGGAAGGCGTGGCCACACCACCATAAAGTACGTAGAGAACGCCCAGGATGATGAACATCAGCGGCAGTATTCGGGGCAGCGCCGCCAGCTTGTCGCGCAAGCTGTAGTGCACCCCTTCGGCGCCGAAGCGAAAACCCTTGCGGCGGGCATCGAACATTGCCCAGCACATGAACATGGCGGTCAGCATCAGGCCGGGTAGTACGCCCGCGAGAAAGAGCCGGCCGATGGATGTTTCCGTGGCAATGCCGTAGATGATCATCGTTACCGACGGCGGCAACAGGATGCCGAGCGTGCCGCCTGCGGCGATCGAGCCGGTCGCCACCGAAGTGGGGTAGCCGCGGTTGATCATTTCAGGGATGCCGAGTTTGCCGATCGCTGCGCAGGTTGCCGGGCTCGAACCCGTCATGCCGGAAAATACTGCGCAGGCGCCAATGTTCGACAGCACCAGGCCGCCTGGAACCTTGTACATCCAGCGATCCAGGGCGCGGTAAAGGTCGGCTCCGGCGGGCGTGCCGGCAACGATGGCACCCATCAGCACGAACATCGGAATCGATACGAAGGCCAGGTTGCCGATGCCGGCGAACATGGTTTCGGCCACCACGCCGATGACTTCCGGACCCATCGCCATGAACAGACCACCCATGGCCGCCAGGCCGAGGGCGAAGGCAATCGGCATGCCGGTGGCGAGGAATAACAGCAAGGCGCAGATCAGCAGCACACCTGCAAGGGACGGAGTCATCTTACTTCTCCCAGATTCTGATGGCTTTGCAAGGTGGTTTCGTTCTTCTCCGCCTCAGCGTTTTGTGGCTCTGGAATGCTCAACTCGGGGCGAATCAGTTTCATCAGCTCCACCACGTATTGCAGGCACAGCAGGCCGAAGCCCACCAGCATTGGCGTTGCGGGAATCCACAGCGGAATGGCGGCGATAGTCGGGGTGGTCCAGCCGCCTTTCCAGGCCTCGTGGACATAGATGCCGCTAGCCACGCTCATCAGCAGGCAGAAGATCAGGCCTAACACTGCACCGAGACACTGCATGCGCCGTCGGTTTGGCGACGACATCATCAGCTCTATTACATCGACGCCGACGTGACCCTTCTTCATCAGCACGTAGGGCGCGCCAATGAATATTGCCGCGGTCGCTGCGAATACCACGACCTCGGTCTGCCAAATAGTGGGCGCTCGGAACAGGTAACGCATGAGGATCATCTGGCACATGACCACCATGGCGATGATCAGCAGGACAACGGCGCTGACACCACCAAGGCGCGATAGCGTCTCGATCGAGAGAATAAAACGTCTGGACATGGGGACTCCTTGGAACCGGCGCCTTCAGCAGAAGCCGCGGCGCGAGCTCGAACGCAGCGAAGGCCGCTGAGGAAGCGGCCGCAATGGGCATCACTGCACGGCGAGGGCCTTGTCCAGAAGCTCTTTGCCGCCTTTAACCTTATCGGAGAAGTACTGGTAGGAGGATGCACGGGCTACCTGCATCCAGGCGTCGTGTTCTTCCTTGCTCAGGTTTACCACCTTTACTCCGGCCTTGGCGAAGGTCTCCTTCATGCGCTGTTCGCCTTTAGGGCCTTCCTCGGCGAAGTAGGCCTCGGCCTTGCTTGCTGCTGCCAGGATGACCTCCTTCTGTTCCGGAGTAAGACGATCGAAGGTGCGCTTGGACATCAGTACGGGCTCATACATGAACCACAGGGCGTTATCGCCCGGTGCGGTCAGGCATTTCACCTGCTCATACAGGCGGTACGAGACAAAGCTGTCATTGGAGGTGTTGGCTGCGTCCAGTACTCCGGTCTGCATGCCGGTGTATATCTCGGAGGACGGCATCGACGATATCGAGGCACCCGCGGCGGCGAGCATGTTTTCGAATGCTGGCCCGGCGGCGCGGATAACCTGGCCCTTGATGCTCTCGGGTGAGGTGATGCAGTGTTCCTTGGAGGCGAATCCGCCGGCCAGCCAGGCGTCAGCGAGAATAACCGCGCCGTTCTTCTCAGCCAGAGCATGTATTTCTTTTATGAAATCGGACTGGTTCAGGCGCTGGGCATGTTCATAGTTCTTGACCAGTCCCGGCATCAGCGTGGCGGAGAACTGCGGTACGCGGCCGGACGCATAGTCCAGCGGCAGAGCCGTCATGTCGAGCTGCCCCCGAGTCAGGGCGCCCCATTGCTCGTTGGCTTTGTATAACGATGACGCAGGGTAGATCTGGAGCTTCAGGCCAACATCGGCGGCGGCGACTTCGCGGGCAATGATCTGCACCATTTCATCGCGGGGGTCGCCCTGGTTGCCGGGAAACTGATGGGATGCGCGCAGGACGGTCTCGGCGAAGCTGGGGATGCTGGCGACCAGCAGTGCAGCCGCAACCGAGGTACGGAGTAGGGCTTTCATTGGAATTCTCCTGAATTGACACATCAGAACCGCGCCATGCGGCTCATAATTATTTTTATTACGTCATAGGACTTTTCTTCTTGTTGTTCGGGCTTCCGTGCTCGATCCGAATGCAGGCTAGCGCGCGCAAGGGGGCGGATCAATTAAGACCCACCCTCCATCGTTACGGAAAAGTTAATGATTCTCTGGGGGCGTCAAGAGGAGTTCGATCGAGGACGGTACATGCGGCATTCCGCTACAAGCGCAAGCAGATTGGGATCGCGCTCTTTGGATTTCAGGAATACCACACCGATCTGCTGTTGCAGGCGGTATCTGGGCTGCAAGGGAATCAGGCGGATGCGGTTTTCGTACACCGCTGCGACCCGCCCGGGCAGCAGGGCGTAGCCAACCCCAGAGCTGACCATGCTGAGCAGAGTGAAAATGTCGTTGACCTGCATGCCCACATTCGGCTCGAAGCCTGCCTGGTTGAATACCCGAGCACTGTCGCGATGCGTGGCAAAACCCTGCGTGAGGGTGATGAAGGTGGCATCGCGGAGGTCGGCCAGATCCACCTCTGCCTGCTCGGCGAAGGGTGAATTAGTGGGTACCGCTAGAAAAATATCATCGGCGAAAAGCAGCAATTGCTCGCAGTCAGGGTTTATGAGGCTGTCGTCGAGGGAGATCAGGATGGCGTCCAGCTCCATATTCTTCAGTTTGTAGAGCAGGTCGACGTTGGAGCCGAGGATCAGGTCGATGTTGAGCTCGCTGCGGCGCAGCTTCAGTCCCATGATCAGCTGCGGCACCGTCTTGACCGTCAACGAATACAGCGCACCGAGCTTGAAGCGCTCAGCTGAGAAACCGGCGGCCTCTCGGGTCTGGCGTACCGTTTCCAGCACGTCCTGCACCAGCTTCTGAGCCTTTTCTTCCAGTACGTAGGCGCTTTCCAGCGGAATCAGGTTGCGTCCTTCATGTTTGAACAAAGGACAGCGTAAGGCGCTTTCCAGTGAATGGATGGCGCGGTGAACGCTGACATTGCTGGTGTTCAGCTCGGCAGCCGCCTTGCTCAGATTTCCGCTGCGCATGAAGGCCAGAAAGACTTCCAGCTTTTTCAGGGTGAGTTCTTCGTCGATTTGCATGGCGAATGCTCGGGGCATGGCAGTCGATTATGCCTAATGGCGAACGCGCTTCGGGCGCGGTTATGGGACTTTTGTCAGTGGTTGTTCTTTTTGTTGATTGCACTGTTGTTTTGGCCGTTCGGCTGATGGTGCGTGTTCAGCCATTGGGCCGCAGGCCGTGCATGCACATCGCATGGTGACTATTTGATGACTGTGCAACTTGCATGAGCTCTTGGGTCTTTCGAATTTTATAAGTTATTGAAATATAAAATAAAAATAATAAGTCAGATGATGGCACGTTCGATGCTGTAGTTGCATATTGCTATCCGGGCGGCTAACAGCCCGAACGTAATGGCTGGTTGCTCCAGCCTCAAGAGGCCCGAAAAAATGGTTAACAAGCTGAACGGCACAACGCAGGTATGGGCCGATGGGTATTCCTTCCGGGAAGTCACCGAGGCGCTGGCGACAGCGTTGGGGATTTGCGTCGACGACTGCCAGTCCGCGAAACCGGAGACCAATCCGAAGGCACATAATCCGTCAAACGGCGAACCGGCCGATGAGTAGGTCGGCCATGGGTGCAAAATGACTCGTTAAGGTCGTCGTCCTTTCAAAGCCCGTCTGCTGTTCAACGGCCTGCAGCAGACGGCTCATCCGCTCCCGTCAGCGCCGATTGCGAAACTCCCGCGGCGGCAAACCGGTCAGCCGTTTGAAAAAGCGAGAGAAATAGGCTGCTTCGGAAAATCCAAGGTTGTCGGAGATCTGGCTCACGGTCATCGTCGTGTAGATCAGCTGTCGCTTGGCCTCCAGCAGTACCCGTTCATGTACCACACCCTGGGCTGTCTGGCCGGTAAAACGACGCGCCAGGGTGTTCAGGTAAGCGGGAGTGATGTCGAGCCGGTGAGCGTAGTCTTCAACCGAATGCCGCCGGCAGAAGTCGGTTTCGACAAGCCGGGTAAACGCGGCAAGTAATGCCTGGCCCCGCAGCGGATGGCTGTTCGTCTGCCGCACCAGCATTTGCCGCCCGACCCAGACCGCGAGCACGCCGACCAGCGATTGCAGCAACAGATCGCGTGCAGGTGCCGGCGTTCGGTATTCCCGGTCGATGGCGTCGAACAGCGTATCCAGATAGCGACGGTCTTTGCCGACAGCATGCAGCCCGGCTATACCGAGCGGCGCCTGATGCCCGCCGAGTGCCGCCTCCAGCCGCGCCAATAGCGGTGCAGCGAGGGTCAGCACGTAGCCTTCAACGCGCTCGGAAAAGCGGAACCCATGCACGCACAGCGGCGGCAGTACCTGCACAGCCGCTTCGTCGATGCGTGTCTGCACGCCTTCCACTTCTACTAGAGCCCATCCCCGACGGATGTAGAGCAACTGCGTCAGGTCGGCGTGGCGGTGCGGGCTGATCTCCCAGTCATGCATGCGGCTGCGCTCGGGGATCGACTCGCAATGCAGCAGGTCCGGGGTCGGCCAGTCGAGTGAGTCGCCATAGAGTTTGTAGACCGGAATGGCGCCGGTGGAGCGGTTGGAACTCACGGCATCGTCCTTTGGGCGGTAATCGAACCGAGTTTATAAAAGTCCAAGTTTGCGACGATTGAATGCATTATCGCCAAGCTCTGCTGAGCAGAACATGGGGTTATCTCGAAGCAGCCCGGCGGACCGCCGCGACGCGACAACAAAAAACGAGGATTCCCATGAAAACAGGTGTCGCCATCATCGGTGCCGGGCCGTCCGGCCTGTTGCTCGGCCAGTTGTTGCACAACGCCGGAATTGCCAACGTGATCATCGAACGCCAAACCCCCGAATACGTGCTGGGGCGCATCCGCGCGGGCGTGCTGGAACAGGGCATGGTCAACCTGATGCGCGAGGCGGGGGTATCTGAGCGCATGGACCGTGAAGGACAGATTCACGATGGCGTCGAGCTGGCGTTTGCTGACCGTCGCGTGCGCGTCGACCTGAAGGCGCTGACGGATGGTGACACCGTGATGGTCTACGGCCAGACCGAGGTTACCCGCGACTTGATGGCAGCGCGCGAGGCGTCCGACGCAGTCTCGCTCTATGGCGTATCGGACGTTCAGCTACACGAGGTGAAGGGCGAAACGCCTCACGTGACCTTCACCCACAACGCCGAGACGGTGCGCCTGGATTGCGACTACATCGCCGGTTGCGATGGCTTTCATGGGGTGTCTCGCAAAAGCATTCCCCCCGAAGTGCTCACCGAATTCGAGCGCGTCTATCCCTTTGGCTGGCTCGGTGTGCTCAGCGATACGCCGCCGGTAAGCCATGAGCTGATCTACGCCAACCATGCGCGCGGTTTCGCCCTGTGCAGCATGCGCTCGTCCACACGCTCGCGGTATTACGTGCAGGTCGGGCTGGAAGAAAAGGTCGAGGATTGGTCCGACGAGCGTTTCTGGGCCGAGCTCAAAAGCCGGCTGCCCGAAGACGTCGCCGCGCGGCTGGTCACCGGCCCGTCGCTGGAGAAAAGCATCGCGCCGCTGCGCAGTTTCGTGGTCGAGCCGATGCAGTACGGGCGATTATTCCTGGTTGGCGATGCCGCTCATATCGTGCCGCCCACCGGCGCCAAAGGCCTCAACCTGGCGGCCAGCGATGTCAGCACCCTGTATCGCATTCTGTTGAAGGTTTACCACGAAGGCCGGACTGACCTGCTGGAAAAGTACTCGCCGATCTGCCTGAGACGCGTCTGGAAAGCCGAGCGATTCTCCTGGTGGATGACCAGCCTGCTGCATCGTTTTCCCGATACCGACGCCTTCGGCCGGCGCATCCAGCAGAGCGAGCAGGACTACTTCACCAGCACCCAGGCGGGCCTGACCACCATCGCCGAGAATTACGTCGGGCTGCCGTACGAGCCGATCGAGAACTGCGGCTGAAAAAAAGGCCCGTCCATGGACGGGCCGAAGCATCACGCGCAGGAGGAGGGCGCGTACAACGGGAGCAAAACGTCAGCGTTTACAGGATCGACAGCGGGTAGTTGATGATGATGCGGTTCTCGTCCAGGTCGCGGGTGTTGGCCTCGGAGCGGAAGCTTGAGTTGCGCCATTTGATGTTGAGGCTCTTCGCCGGGCCGCTCTGGATGGTGTAGGCCACCTCGGTCTCGCGACCCCATTCCTCGGCGTCGTCGGTGGTCGCTGTCCGGATGTTGTCACCGCTGATATAGCGGTTCATCAGGGTCAGGCCCGGGATGCCCATGGCGGCGAAGTTATAGTCGTGACGCAGTTGCCAGGAGCGTTCCTCGGCATTTTCGTAACTGTTGTTGAAGCTGTCGTTGGCTAGCGAACCGCCGCTGGTGCCGTTGACGCGCATCCAGGTGTCGCCGCTGACTTTCTGCAGACCGACATAGAAAGTGTTACCACCGGTCTTGAGGCCGAACAGACCCGAGTAGGTCTTGTTGTCCAGCTCGCCGCCCAGCGCGCTGCCGTCTTCGTCGCCCTGGAAGTAGCCGAGGTTAGCGGTCAAAGCCACGTCCTCGCTCAACGGCTGGGTGTGCAGCAGCTGCACATACTGCTGCTCGTAGACGTCCTTCAGCTCAGCCGTCCACAGGCCTACGGTGGTGCGCTTGTCGTTGAAAGCGTATTCACCGCCAATGAAGTTGAAGCGGTCGGACGCGCCGCCGGCGAAGCTCATGTCTTCCATGCTGGCGTCGTCGCGTGGGCTGTTCTGGCGGAACTGGCCGGCGGTGAGCATCAAGCCGTCGATTTCACGCGAGGTGATCATGCCGCCCTCGAATGTCTGTGGCAGCGAGCGGCCATCGTCCGAGCGCAGGATCGGAAGGACCGGCATCATCTCGCCGACCTTCAGCTCGGTGTTGGAGATCTTCGCCTTGGCGGCAACGCCGAAGCGGCCGTAATCGTCGGCCGGGCGGCCATCGTCGTGGCGTGGCAGCAGGGCGGTGCCGTAGGTGCCGCCACCGCCGTCAAGCTTGACCGCCAGACCGGCGAGCACATCCACACCAAAGCCGACCGGGCCAGGCGTGTAGCCGGACTGGATGTTGAGGATGAAGCTCTGGGTCCACTCTTCGGCCTTGCTGCGATCGGTGATCGAGTCGTCGCGAAATTCACGGCCGATGTAGAAGTTGCGCGCGTTCACCGTGATCTTGGTGTCTTCGACGAAGCCTTCGGCGCTGGCGGCCAGCGGGACGAGGGCGGCGATGGACGCGGCGAGCAGGGTGGGCGCGAGGATGCGGCTTGCTTGGGTGGTGTGGTGTTTCATTGTTGTTGTTTTCCTTTTTCAAGGTTGAGGGCTCCCCTCCGCCGTTGCGGATGTTCGAAAGCGAGGGGGGAGTGAAGCAGCCGCCGCCGGCGGCAATTCGATTAGCCGGTCGGGGTCATGTCAGCCACCGCACCAGGCAGAGGGTGATGGAGGGGAACAGCACCAGAATCACCACGCGAACGATGTCGGAAATGAGGAAGGGCACCACGCCGCGAAAGGCGTCGCGCAGGGTCACGTCGCGGGCCATGCTGCTGATCACATAGACGTTCATCCCCACCGGCGGGGTGATCATGCCGATTTCCACCACCATCAGCGCGAGGATGCCGAACCAGATGGCCTTCTCGGTCTGGTCCAGGCCGTAGAAGTCCAGGCCCATGATCAGCGGGAAGAAGATCGGAATGGTCAGCAGGATCATCGACATGGTGTCCATCACACAGCCGAGGATCAGGTACAGGATCAGGATCCCGGCGAGCACCACGAAGGGGCCGACACCGCTGTTGGTGATGGCCTCGGCCAATGCCACCGGCAGCTGAGAGACAGCGAGGAAGGAGTTCATGACGTCGGCGCCGAGCAGGATCATGAAGATCATTCCTGTCGTCACCGCCGTGCCGTAGAGCACTTCCTTGAACCCTGCCCAACGCATGCCGCCCAGCACCACAGCGAAGAATCCGGTGCCCACGGTGCCGATCGCTGCGGCCTCGGTTGGAGTGAACCAGCCGCTATAGATGCCACCGAGAACCAGCAGGAATATAAGCAGCACCGGCCATACGCCTTTCTGCGCGGCCAGCCGCTGACGCCAGCTCATGCGCGGCTGCGCCGGGCCTGCGTCGGGGTTCATGCGTACGTAGATGGCGATCGCGATCATGTAACCGATTGCCGCGAGAATCCCCGGAATGAAGGCGGCCATGAACAGCGCCGAAATGTTTTCCTGGGCCAGGATGGCGTAGATCACCAGCACCACCGAAGGCGGAATGAGAATGCCCAGGGTGCCGCCAGCGGCCAGGCTGCCGACCGCGAGCGAGCCGGAGTAGTTGTACTTCTTCAGTTCGGGCAGGGCGACCTGGCCCATGGTGGCTGCGGTGGCGATGGAGGAGCCGCAGACCGCGCCGAAGGCCGCACAAGAACCTATCGCCGCCATTGCCAGGCCGCCGCGCCAGTGGCCGATCATCGCCGCCGCGGAGCGGAACAGGCCGGTCGCCAGGCCGCCACGCGAGGCAAACTGGCCCATCAGCAGAAAGAGAGGAATTACTGAAAGGTCATAGACGGTGAACCGTCCGTAGGCGACGGTCTTGATGTAGCTCAGCAACGGTGACCAGCCACTGATGGAAACGTAACCGCCGATGCCGGTCAGCAGCATGGCGATGGCGATCGGGATACGCACCACCAGCAATACCAGAAGGATGGCGAGGAATAATCCGCCGATTTCAACACTGCTCATGCGGGTTTACCCTCACCACGAAAATCCTGCCAGGCGGTATACAGCGACACCACCGCCAACAATGCGAAGCCTGGGGCGAAGGCGGTCATCGACCACCAGATCGGCAACCCCATGATGATCGACTCCTCGCCGGTGCCGTAGGCATCGACAGTGCCGATCGCCGAGCGCCATGCCAACAGGGCTGCGGCCAGTGCCATCAGCACCCCGCCGAGGGTGTCCAGTGTGCGGCGCACCCGTTCAGAAGCATGCAGAGTGAATACGTCGACGATCACGTTGCCCCGATGCAGCTGGCACAGCGGCAGAAAGAACACGATGGCGATGCCGCAGCCCATCTGCACCAGCTCGACGTCGCCAAGCAGCGGCTCGTCGAACACGGCGCGCATGGCGATGCTGTATGTCGCCATCAGCGTCATTGCTACCAACAGCAGGCCGCCGATGAAGGCGAGCAGACGCGAAAGGGCATTGAGCAGGCGGCCGACGGCATCTACAGGCGCGACGGCGACCTGAACTACAGGTTCACTCATTTAATTCTCCAGGGCGGTACCGTCACTGCAGTACCGCTTGCTTCGCTCAGCGGGGTAGCTGGGCGTTGTAGTGCTCGATCAATTGGCGGGCGTCTTCGAGCAGCGCTTCGCCGTTCTCGTAACCTTTGTCCTCGACTTCCTCGATCCAGCCCTCACTCACGCGGCTGGTGGCCTTCATCCACTTTGCCTGCTCCTCGGGAGACAGCACGTAGATCTCGTTACCCCGGGATTCGGCGAGCTTGTGGCCGGTCTCGACCACCTGGTTGTCCCAGATGCGGCCGGCCTCTCGGGAAAGCGCGCGGCCGCTGTTGTTGTCGATGACCTTTTTCAAGTCGTCCGGCAGGTTTTCATAGGTGTTCTTGTTCATTGCCACCACTAACGCGGTGTGCATCAGCGCAGGCATGCCGGGTGCGGTTTCGGTGTGGTACTTCACCAGCTCGTGCAGCTTGAGCGCCGGGACCACGTCCCAGGGCAGCACGGCGCCATCGACCACGCCTTTAGAGAGGGCTTCGGGCACCTGCGGCACCGGCATCGCCACTGGCGTCGCGCCGAGCAGGGAGATGGTCTTGGTCGCGGTACGGTTGGCCGCGCGCAGCTTGAGGCCGCGGAAGTCCGCCATTTTCTTGATCGGCTTGTCGGTGGTATGCACCAGCGCGCCATCGGTCAGATGGGTCGCCAACAAATGCATATCGGCGAATTCCTTCTGCCCGTGCTCCTCGAGAAAGTCCCACATGGCCTGGCTGCTGGCCTCGGAGGAACGGCTCATGAAGGGCAATTCGAACGCCGCGGTCAGCGGGAAGCGGCCGCTGGTGTAGCCGGGCAGCGTCCAGACGATATCGGCGACGCCGTCGCGGACCTGATCGACCAATTGCGGAGGCGTGCCGCCGAGCTGCATCGAAGGATAGAACTGAAACTGGATGCGGCCGTTGGATTCCTCGGTGATCTTCTCGGACCAGGGCTTGAGGAAATCCGCCTGCGTCACCGAGTGTGCCGGAAGAAAGTGCGCCAGCTTGAGAGTAACCACCGGCTCGTCAGCCTGGGCAGGGGCGTGCAAGGCGAGGGAGCCGAGCGCGAACAAGGAGAGCAGCGCCTTGGGGAGCTTGAGCATCGCGTAGTCCTTTTTATTCATTGTTTTTATGTGCGATCCGCGCGACCCGAGGCGAGGGCGGCTGGCCAGCGGACCGCAGATCGTGTCGCGGTTGAATCCTGATAGCTCCCGTCCGGCTATTCAATTGGACATTCCGCTTAGTGTGCGATTATCGAACGGCATCCGCTCCGTTGCGTCCTGATTGGGCGATTATCGGACAGTCGTGAGCGCAGCCCATCGTTCACTGGTAACGCATGTCCAAGCGAGTCAATCGGGTAATTGCTCGCTGTACTTTTCGACCAACTGGCGAGCGTCTTCAAGCAGGGCGCCGCCGTTGTCGTAGCCCTTGCTGTCGACTTCCTTGATCCAATCCTGGTCGAGGCGTTTGGCTACCTTCATCCACTTCTGTTGCTCATCCTCGGGCAGGACATAGATCTGGTTGCCTTGGCTCTTGGCCAGTTTGTGTCCGGTCTCGACCACCTGGGTATCGAACAGATGTCCGGCCTGGCGCGACAGCGCGATGCCGCTGTTGTCGTCGATGACCTTCTTCAGGTCCGCCGGCAGCTTGTCGTAGGTGGCCGGGTTCATCGCGATGATGACGGTTGTGTACATGAGTGCCGGCTGCCCAGGCGCCATTTCGGTGTGGTACTTGACCAACTCGTGCAGTTTCAGCGCGGGCACCACATCCCAAGGCACGATGGCGCCGTCAACGACAACCTTGGACAGCGCTTCTGGAATCTGCGGTACCGGCATGGCAACCGGTGTTCCGCCGAGCAGCGCGATGAGCTTGGTCGAAGTGCGGTTGGCCGCACGGATTTTCAAACCGCGAAAATCGGACATCTTCTGATGGGCTTCTCGGTGGTATGCACCAACGCGCCGTCAGTCACATGGGTGGCCAGCAAGCGCATGCCCTCGAATTCTTTCTGCCCATGCTTCTGCAGGAATTCCCACATTGCCTGACTGCTCGCCTCGGCGGACCGGCTCATAAACGGCTGCTCGACGGCGGAGATCAGCGGGAAGCGGCCACTGTTGTATCCCGGCAGCGTCCAGACGATATCCGCGACGCCATCGCGTACCTGATCGACCAATTGCGGCGGCGTGCCGCCCAGCTGCATGGAGGGGTAGAACTGGAATTGGATGCGGCCGTCGGACTCTTTGGTGATTTTCTCTGCCCAGGGCTTGAGCAGGTCGGCCTGGGTGACCGAGTGTGCCGGAAGCTGGTGATGAACCTTGAGCGTCACGACCGGTTCGGCCGCCTGTACAGCCGGGCCAACCGATCCGGCGACAAACAGTGCGAGCAGCAATCTGGAAACTTTCGTCATTGCGATTTCCTTTTGTTGTTGTTTTAAGCCGTGCTGGCGACAGCGATCGTCATGCAGCGGCTCGGACCGGCCGCGCACTTGGCCAGCACTGCCAATACAGTGCAGAGCAAGGCGCTAGCGCGTCAGTCGTCAGGAATGGTTGCACGCAGCCTTGCGTGGCGAACAATGCATAACAGCTACCTGCCTATGCGTATTGTTTATGGGTAGTGGCGCAGGAAGCCTGTGATGTTCCGCGGGCTCGTTAAAAGTGTGGTTATCGCGGCACGCGCGTTCTCGCTTCGGAAAACGCTGATACGCATAGGGTCGCTCAACTGCAGCCGAACGGGTCTACATGCAGCCCCGTCAAGGCATTCGGTCAGTCGCTCGGTCCGGCCCTGAGCAGGGCGTCCAGATGCTGCCAGTCGAAAGGTTCGAGATCGACGTAACGCAAGCCGCGCGCGGCGATTGCGTCGACCAGCCCGCGTTGGGTCTGCACGATCGCCTGGCTCATTTGCGGCTCGATGCCGGCGGCGCGCACCGTCTCGGCGACTTCTTCCATTTCCTCTGCGCGGCGCCGGCCGTGTTCGGCCACGCGACTGATCAGGTAGTGCGGCAGCTCGGCATCCCAACCCATCGACGGGAAGCTCTTGTGCAACGAGGCCAGCACTTCCGTTTCGGCGCCGTAATGCTGCGCCGTGCGCAGGCATTCGGTAGTCAAGGCTTCGAGGCCCTTGATCATTACGCTGCGGCACATCTTGATCGCCGAGGCGACACCGATTTCGTCGGCCACCACGCGGGTGGCGAAACCGCAGGCATTCAGCGCGGCGGAGAGTTCGGCGGCATCGCGACCGCCGAGCAGGATCGGCGTCTGCAAACGCTTGGGCGGTACCGGCGCCATGACCGCGGCGTCGACGTAGCGCCCGCCAACGGCGTCGATGGTCTCTGCCGCCGCCTGCTTGGTCGCCGGGGCAACCGAGTTGATGTCCATGAACAGCTGCCCGGGTTGCAGCGTGCGTGCCGCCGTTTTCGCCACGTCCAGCGCACCGCCGGCGGTCACCGCCGAGATGACCAGCGCCACGCCAGCGATGGCTTCAGCCGCGCTATTGCAGAGAAGTACCCCCGCGTTGGCAGCCTTGGTCTCCAGCGCCGGGCGTTGCGTCGGGTCATCCAGCAGACGGTCATAAACCTGAACGGCGACGCCTTGGGCCGCGAGATCGCTTGCGAGGATGCCGCCCGCTTCGCCGAAGCCGATCAGAGCGATGCAATCGAGTGTCATGGTGTGTTCTCCGTATGGCCCGAGCAGACGTGGCCCGACCGAATGCGGCCCAACTGAACGCAGCCCGACCAGACCGCGCCGGGAATGCAGACGAAACCATCAAACAATAGCCGGGCGGTGCGCACCAGCCCGCAGCCGGCCAGTTGGCCGTCCTGCAGCCGCAGCTCGACGGTAAATTCACCGGTGGGATGCTCCACTGACAGTCGCCGCAGGTCGCCTTTGCCGGTAACAGCGAGCCCCGCCGTCACCGAGCCCTCGACCAGGCAGGCGCTGGCCGCGCTGACCGCGCCGAACACGCCGATCGAGGCGTGGCAGCGATGTGGAATGAATGTCCGCGTATTCAGCGCGCCACCGGCACGCGATGCGGCGATCAGGCACATCTTCGGTACCGTGCGCTGGCTGACGTCACCGAGGTTCATCAGCGGCCCGGCCTGCAAGCGAATCGATTCCAGCCGCGCCTTGAGTTCGCTGTTGTCGTTCAGTGCTTCGGGCGTCTCAAAGCCGCTGATGTCGAGGTCCTCGGCGCGCAGCACCACCACCGGCATGCCGTTGTCGATGCAGGTCACCTCGATGCCATCGAATCTGTCGGTCGGGTTGCCCGTCGGCAACAGGGCACCACAGCTCGATCCGGCAACGTCCTCGAATTCGATCACCAGCGGCGCGGCGGTGCCGGGCACGCCATCGATCTGGGTGTCGCCGTCGTAACGCACCTGGCCGTCCGGCGTCGGCACATGCGCGACTGCGATCTGGCCGGTATTTTCCATGAAGATGCGCACCGCTGTTTCTTCACCCACGACCGGCACAAGGCCGCGCTCGATGGCGAACGGGCCGACGCCGGCGAGGATGTTGCCGCAGTTCTGGCCGTAGTCGACACGCGGTTCTTCCACGACCACCTGGGCGAAGAGATAGTCGACGTCGGCGTCGGTCCGCTGCGAGGGCTGCACGATGGCGACTTTGCTGGTCAGCGAGTCGGCACCGCCGATGCCGTCGATCTGCCGCGCATCCGGCGAGCCCATTGCGGCCAGCAACACGCAGTCGCGCAAGGCCAGATCAGCGGGCAGATCGGACGCGAGGAAATAGGCACCCTTGGAGGTGCCTCCCCGCATCTGTAGACAAGGGATGCGGGTCTGGTGCATATCAGCCGTCCAGCTCGTCGAGGTTATCGACGTAGCGCAGGCCCTTCTCAGCCAGACGCGGACGCATGTTGTAGATGTCCAGACCCAGCTCGCCCTTGGCCAGGCGAATCCGCTTGGCTTCTTCGGCGTCGCCGCGCTTGCGCGTCGCTTCCGCCACATGGACGACCTCGTCGCGGCGCACCACGACTACGCCGTCGTCATCGGCCACAACCACATCGCCCGCATTGATCAGCTGCCCGCCGCAGATCAGCGGCAGGTTCACCGAGCCGAGGGTTTCCTTCACCGTGCCCTGGGCATTGACCGCCGCCGACCACACCGGAAAGCCCATTTCACGCAGCGTGTGGGTGTCGCGTACGCCGGCGTCGATCACCAGCGCGCGTACGGCGCGAGCCTTCAACGAAGTCGCCAGAAGATCGCCAAAATAGCCATCGGTACAGGGCGAACTCGGCGCCACGATCAGCAGATCGCCAGGGCGGCATTGTTCGACCGCCACGTGGAACATCCAGTTGTCGCCCGGCGCTACCAGCACGGTAATGGCCGAGCCGGCCAGCGATACACCTTGCTGAATCGGGCGAATATTCGACGCGAGCAACCCTTTGCGACCCTGCGCCTCGTGCACCGTGGCGACGCCATAGCGGCCCAGTTCGTTGATCAGATCGCGGTCGGCGCGCTCGACGTTGCGCACGACGATTCCGGTCTTGCCAACGAGCCCGCTCATGCCAGGTTCTCCGTCACGCGTGGGAAGACGCTCTGGAAGCCTTCCGCGTAGACGATGTTCTTGCTCGCGGTGATGCCGATGTTGCGCTTTGCCTGCACGCCGCGCTGCAGGGCCACGCGGGTGTAGTACTCCCAGAGGTGTTCCTGGCCGGCCATGCATTGGATCGCTGCGTACTTCTTGTCCCAGACCTCGGTGATATCGAGGAAAGTGTCGGGGCGCCACTCGCACTGTTCCGGCTGGTGCGGCTCGAAGGCGTACACCGGCGGCGCGCCGACGATATTCTCGCCGGGCTTGTAACCTTCGGCCTGGGCGATGATGCGCGCCTCCTGGGTCAGGTTCATGGCCAGCGGGTGATCGTAGTTGTACGGGTCCTTGATCGAGTGGCTGAGCACGAATTCCGGCTGCACGCGGCGGAACACGTCGGCCAGGCGGAACAGGGTGTCTTTATCGGCGCGCATCGGGTAGTCGCCGATATCGAAGAACTCGACGCTCGCACCGAGCACTTCGGCGGCGGCTTCGGCCTCGCTGCGGCGGGCGGTCTTGACCTTCTCTTCGGTCATCTCGCCTTTGCGCCACAGCTTGGCGGACTCGCCGCGCTCGCCGAAGGACAGACAAACGATGTGCACGGCGTAGCCCAGCTTGACGTGCTGGGCGATGGCGCCGCCCGCGCGCCAGACGAAATCGGCGGAATGGGCGCTGACGACGAGGGCGGTTTTTTGTTGTTGCGACATGGTTGAGTGGCTCCTCTTGCGATGAAGAGAGCATGTCACCGGCACTTGCGCGGGTTGTAATGCAATAGACGGCTCGGGCTATACCTTTTATTTATTGCCCGTCTTTGCACCGGGGCGGCATAGTGGCGTGGTTCGTCGATTTGCGGAGCCGCAAGCCATATGGGTCACGATCTTCCCAACCTGATGCAGGTACGCGCCTTCGTCCGCGTTGCCGACCACGGCAGCGTCTCGAAAGCATCGGCAGTGCTCTACCGCGCGCAGTCGGTGGTGACCCGCGCCATCGCCGATCTGGAAGTGCGGCTCGGGGTCACGCTGTTCGAACGTCATGCCAATGGCATGCGCCTGACCGATCCGGGCGAACGGATGCTGCCTCGCGCACGACGCGTATTGGCGGAGCTGGAAAGCGTGCCCGCGCAACTCGGCACCGATGCGACACGCATGACCGAACCGCTGTATCTCTATCAGGCGCGGCGTTTGCAATTGTTCGTCAAACTCTGCGAGACGCACCATATGCAGACGGTCGCCAGTCTGTTCGGGCTCAGCCAGCCGGCGGTCAGCGCGGCGCTCAAAGTGCTCGAGGAGGGTTGCGGGCAAGGCCTGTTCGAGCGCACGCCGCGGGGGCTGCAACCGACGCGCGCCAGCCTCGACATTCTCTTTCCGATCCGCCGGGCATTGAACGAACTGCGCCGCCTGGAAGCCGACCTCGCGGCGCTTGAGGGCGAGCTGCGCGGCGTGGTGCATGTCGGCGCGTTGCCGCTGGGGCGCACGCGTATCCTGCCCGAAGCCATCGTCCGGCTCACCGCCACGCACCCCGGTGTGCAGGTGGTCACCAATGAAAGCCCCTTTGACCTGCTGGCGACCGAATTGCGCTCTGGCGATCTGGACTTCATCTTCGGCGCGCTGCGTTCTGCAGCCTATGCAAGCGATCTGCACGGCGATGCGTTGCTGACCGAGGAAATGCTCATCCTGGTGCGTGATGGTCATCCGTTGCTGAAAGGCACGGTTGACCGCGGCCACTTGCAGCATGCCCGCTGGGTTCTGCCGCGCGCCGGCTCGCCTGCACGGAAACTGCTCGATGCCTGCTTCGCCGATGCCGGCATGGCATCCCCCTGGCCGGTGGTGGAAAGCGGTGACTTGGCCATCATTCGCGGCCTGCTGTTGCGCTCGGACATGCTTGCCGCCGTCTCGGCGCACCAACTGGAAGAGGAAATTCAGTCCGGCGAGCTGCGCGTCCTGCCTTGGCCACTGCAACACACCACCCGCGCAATCGGCCTGACCTACCGCACCGCCAGCTTACACACGCCCGCCGCCCGCGCGCTGATGGACACCATCCGCGACGTCTCCCGCCAGCCCTAACCGCACATCGACGTAGGGTGGGCTTCAGCCCACCGCCTGTCGCAGCCGAGCCGCAATTACCGCTCCGTGGTCACCTTCGATGGGTTACGGAAGCGGGACAGCTATGTAGGGTGGGCTTTAGCCCACCAAAAAACGCGTCAGAAACTAGAACCGGTTGCGAGGCACGTCGACCAATTCTCCGGGCCATGCGGTGGGCTGAAGCCCACCCTACTTGCTGGTCGTACCACAGGGACAAAAGGCCGGGCGGGTCAGCTCTTGCGAGCGACCCCGTACAACACTTGCTGATTGCGGGTTTTCTGGAACTCTTCGAGCGTCTGTCCGCGCATGGCGGAATAGATATCGAGATTGGAAACGCCGACCACCGCGCCGAGCTTTTCCAGGCCAAAGAAGATCGCGCCGTACTGGATCAGCGCACGCCAGTCGCGGCGGCGTAGCATGTCGCGTTCCTCTTCGGTCAGGCCGCCTTCTTCATAGAGAGCCTCGGGCTCGCTGAGGAATCGCTCGCGCCAGGAGAGCTCGATCATCCGCCGCAGAAACTTGTTCAGCCGATAGCCCTTGGCGCTGCGGGCCAGCGTGAAGGGATAGGTGCCCTCGAGCTTCTCGACGCCGTCCAGCTGATGTTGCATGTGCGCGCGATGGCGTTCGATGGCGGCGACCGGTAGCGGCTGGTCCCGGTTTTCCAGCAGCAGGGTGGCGATGGCCGTCATCGATGGCAGGTAGTAGCCCTGGTGCAGCGTGTTCACCTGTGCCGAGAGCGCGCCGCGCATGATCAGCCAGGTGATCACCTCGGAGCCCTCCAAGCCACCGAGGGTGGCGTACTCGGCGACGGTCATCTCGGTCAGCTTGATCGGATCGTTGATCAGCAAGTCGGTGAATTGCTTGTCCCACTCGGTGTTGTTGAAGCCGCAGCGCTCGCCATGAACCTGATGAGACTGGCCGCCGGTAGCGACGATGGCCACCTTTAGATCCTCTGGATAGCTCTCGATGGCGCGGCGCAGCGCCTGGCCCAGCTTGTAGCAGCGCGCTGCGCTAGGAATCGGGAACTGCAATACGCCGACCTGCAACGGGACGATCTCGACCGGCCAGCCGCCATCATGCGGCAGCAACGCGGACATCGGCGAGAAGAAGCCGTGGTCCAGCGGTTTGTCGCGGAAGAAACTCATGTCGAACTCGTCGGCCATCAGGCTTTCGCCGATGTGGCGCGAGAGCGCGGCGTGTCCGCCGATGCCCGGCAAATTGCGGGCATGGCCACCTTCGTCGGCGACGTCGTAATGGTCATCGACACCCAGCGAGAAAGCGCCGTAATGGTCGAAAAAGAACGAGGTGACGTGGTCGTTGAAGATGTAGAACAAGACGTCGGGCTTTTTCTCGCTCAGCCAGGTTTTGATCGGCTCGAAGCTCTCGAAGATCGGCGCCCAGGCCGCTTCTTCCTGCTTGTCGTGATCCACCGCGAAGCCGATGGTGGGGGTGTGGGAGACGGCGAGGCCACCGATGATGCGTGCCATGAAATCAATCCTTTCTATCAATGCGCCGCAACGGCGCGGTTGGCTTGGCGGGCGGCATGACCATTGGCGAGGATCGCCACGGCGGCGATGAACGCCGGCAGGCCGAGCAATGTGAACAGGGTGGGCAGGCCGAGGCCGAGACTCAGCACCACACCACCGATCAGTGAACCGAAGATGGCGCCGAAGCGGCCGATACCGAGCATCCAGCTCACGCCAGTGGCGCGGAATTCGGTCGGATAGTAGCCCGGCGCGAAAGCGTTCAGGCCCGTCTGCGCGCCGCTTATGCAGAAGCCGGCGGCGATCACGCCCAAGGTCAGCAGGCTGGATTCCAGGCTGAAAGCGCCCAGCAACAGGATGCAGGCGCCGCCCAGCGCATAGGAGCCGGCGATGACGCGGTTCGGGTTGCGCCGGTCCATCAGCCAGCCGACCACCAGTGCGCCGACGGTGCCGCCAATCTGGAACAGTCCGGTGATGGTAGCGGCGCGTTCGATCGAGACGCCGCCGTCGCGCAACAGGGTCGGCAGCCAGCCCATCATCAGATAGATGACCAGCAGGCCCATGAAATAGGTCAGCCACAGCGCCAGGGTGCCGAAGCGGTAGCGCTCATTGAACAACATGCGCACCGGCGTTTTGGTCGGCTCGCTGGAATCGGTGGTGACGAAGCGGGTATTTGCATCGAACTGCCCACCCAGCTTGTTCAGCACGGCGGCGATGCGATGTGCCGGCGCTTTACGTGCAGCGAGGAAGCGGGCCGATTCGGGTAGAAACAGCCAGATGAAGGGCAGCAGCAGGAGCGGCAGCACCCCGCCAGCGGCCAGCACCGCTTCCCAGCCATAGTTCGGAATCAGCCAGGCGGCGAGAAAGCCACCGCAGCCGGAGCCCAGATTGAAGCCGGTGAACATCAGCGTAATCAGCAGCGCGCGCTTGCCTTCGGGCAGGTATTCGGACACCAGCGTCGTGGTGTTCGGCAATGCAGCGCCGAGCGCGATACCGATTAACAGGCGCAGGCCGGCAAGTTCGTAAGGATTGCGCGCAAACGCACAGGCCAGGCTCAGAACGCTGAAGACCGTGACAGCGGCGAGCAGGACTGTCTTGCGACCAAAACGGTCGGCGTAAGGCCCCGCGGCGAGTGCGCCGATCGCAAGGCCGACCATTCCGGCGCTCATCACCGGACCGAAGGCTGTCCGCGACAGATCCCACTCCTGCATCAGCGAGGGGGCGATAAAGCCCATGACAGCGACATCGAAACCATCGAACACGACCACCAGAAAGCACAGGCCGAGGATCAGCCACTGGTATCGGGAGATGGGGCGATCGTCGATCCACGTCTTCACATCGACTGTGGCGTTACCCATAGCATTCACCTTTTGTTTTTGTAGACGAGGGCAATGTCGGCAGAACCGGCATCACCACTTTCGGTGGCCCGACTCTAAGCGCACCCAGGTGAATAAGCGTCTGGTAAATCGTTAAGCAGGTATCCGTTTTATTTATCCGCAGCAGTAGGTCGTTGCGATCAGAGCTAGCGGGGCTCATGGGGCGAGTGGCATTCCTCCACCGGCCCGGCGTCGGCGCAGTGGTCAATGACGCGCGAATGTGAAGCCATGGCCTCGTTCGGTGCGGGCGCTGAGGCAGGGGAGCACGATAGCTGAGCATGGCGTCCGCTTCGCTCTAAACTCGATGCACAGCCGAAACCTATAACGGAGTCTGAAATGCAGCCACGTATTACCGTCATAACCCTGGGAGTGGATAATCTCGAACTCTCATTGCGGTTTTATCGAGACGGCTTGGGCTTCGCGAGCGAAGGCATCATCGGGCAGGAGTTCGAGCACGGAGCCGTTGCGTTCATTCAACTGCAACCCGGGCTGCGTCTGGCCCTTTGGCCACGCAGCAGCATCGCCCATGACACTGGACTGGCGCTTGGTCCGGCCAGCTCAACGGAAATGACGTTGGGCCACAACGTCGCGTCGCAGGCAGAGGTCGATGCCGTCATGGCAGCGACGGAAGCGGCTGGGGCCACGATCGTCAAGCCCGCACATGCCACCTTCTGGGGTGGCTATTCCGGGTATTTCAAGGACCCGGACGGCCACCTTTGGGAAATCGTCTGGAACCCGCAGTTCTCCGACTGACGCGTTGCGGAGGGGATTTCCGCTCCGTTGGCTCAGAGTAAATGCTTGGAGATGTGCTTCGATATTTCCACGATCGACGTCTTGCCGGTGAACTCGAACTTCACCTGGCCCAGCGACGAGAAATAGATTTCCAGTTCGGAGTCCAGGTCGAAGGTTCCGGACGTTTCCACCGAATAGGCGACGATATTCTTGTAAGGCAGCGAGGTGAAATCCTTCTTGCTGCCGGTAATACCCTGCACGTTGACCGCGATGATTCGGTGAGTAGTGAACACAACGCCGTCACGCATGGACTTGTAGGCATCGACCACTTGCTCGCCATCCAGCAGCAGCGACTTGACCCGCTCGGCGTACTCGTCGTTCTGCTTTAGCTTGAAGAAGCCCTTGTTATTGAAGTCGATCATCCGCGTTCCTCATGATGGCGTTTGGCACAGCATGCTGCCGCACCACGGCGACATCTACCAATAGTTTTGCGATGCCTTTGACCGGGACTACCCGCGCTGAATGTCTTCAGAACGCATTCGGCATCTCTCGCTCGACGCATCGACGAGCTACTGGATGAAAGCGTGGTGCTGGACTACGCCAGTTGGGGATGCAGATGGGCGGCTTAATGCTTGTCCGATAGTTACTGCAAACGAAAAAGCCCCGGATTTTCGTCCGAGGCTTTTTGCTTTGAAGACCAGGCGAGCTTATAACTATGGCCTTAAGCTGATGATTTGTATGGGCTTTCTTCGGAATAGAAAGTAAAGGGATACAGGTGGGGATACAGACCTCAGGAAGTAGGGGCTGCAGGTTGCGGTATAGCTTGTACATCAACTTTGGACACGTAGTGCATTGAGGTCCCTCTTGCACGAGCCTTTTGAGGATAGAAAAGGGCAATATTCATTTCATTCCCTACGGAGCTACGATAAATGACGCCGTCAAATCCAAACTTCTTAATCATCTCGCACAAATATTGGCTTGGAATGTAGTCAATTGCGGCTGCTCTTGGCAGTACTGGTCGGGTTAGTTCCTCTCCGAATCTTTCAAGAAACTCAACGTCTCCACGCAATTGGACAATGTCACTTTCATTTTCACAAATAAATGGGGTGACAAGTTTTCTTGGATTTTGGAGATCTACTAGCTTTAACTCTTCAATCAACTCGAACTCAGCTACAGTGACTAGCTCTCCAGTGTGAGGCCGGATTTCAGAAATTGCGGTTGTCAAATCTGAGGCCATATAAAGATAAGAAATTCCTGCAGGGTTTGCACGCCCGTGAGTAGCTTTATCTTTAGGCGGCGGCCCCATTTTGTCCATGGCATATGGGGTAGATGATTCTTGTATTCGCGCTCGAAACCAGACGGCCGGGATGTCGGCGTTCTGCAGAATCAATTGGGTGGCTAAGAAGTGCATTCTTTCGTGGCTGATCGTATCTTTCGGGAAGAATCTATTTTCCTCCATCAGCTCAGTTCTAAGCCTAGCCCATAAGTCGAGATTAGTAGATGTGGTTTGGGAGATCGGGTTAAAGTTAAGTCTGAGGAGGTTGGCGTCATCAAATATTTCTCCTAGCAGCTCTTTTGTTTGTAGAACGGAGAGGGAATCAAATAATCTCCAGTCTAATTTGAACCACTCTGCTAAATTTTTGCCGCCCTCTTCGGCTACTGCGTAGCTTCCTTGCAATTGCTCGAAAAACTCTCTCAGTCGTACTGGTTCGATTACTAGAACATCTTCAGCGCCGCAAAATGAGCAAGTTCCTCGGTCCGAATGGTGGGTATCTATTTCTCGAGAGATTTGTTTGTCTTCAAAGCATAAAGCGCAACATTTAGGCATTGGTCAGCCTCGAAAATATTGAGCTAAAGTTTCTATGTGATGCTTCATTGAGAGTTTTTTAATATATCCCAGCCCAGGGAAGTGCCCAGCATTGTGGAGCTGAAGAAACTCTTCAACTGCTGAGCTACGGTACACTTTTGTGTCAGGTTTGTTAACTTCGTTTACAAGTTTTGTAAGGGCTTCATAAAATTTCCCTGCCGGGTCTGTTGGCGTATCTTGTCTGTCAGATTTAAAGTGATGGATAAACATCGCATCGTCCATCTCTGAATCGATAAATGTTAAGTGGATAGCTACAGCGTAAGCTGGCCCTCCAGTTTCTGAATATTCATCTCCAACAATCAGGAAGTCGCCAAAGCCGTTCATCCCCTCTTCTGCGTAAGTTACATGCAGGTCGGAGAAAGGCTCTGTATCAGGGTATTTGCTATTCGCTTGCCGTCTAAATCCATCGCGAAGAAGGATTCGGTTGGGCGCATCAAAATGCCTGCGGTAAAGCTTTCCACAATGTGCCTCAAAGAAAATGTGGCCTGCATCGATATTTTCGTTAGCTATAGCAATCGCAAGATCTTTGGGGTCAGAAAATCCTGCATGTATAAATCTAAGCGGGCGCCCCTTAAACCGCTCGGCTAATTCAATAGCCATCCATGTGCTGCTGGCAGATGTTAGAAGCACGCCTATAGAAATATTCTGACTAGTCTTCAGCTCTCCCTTGATGAATGCATCAATCGCATCTGCTTTCTCAGTGTGGTCGCCATAAACAGGGTTGGCGATCAATATTGCACTGGCATTGGTTTCGTTGAGCTGATCCACTGCTCTTTTTAAACCGCTAAGCGACTCTCTAACCGGCTCAATTATTGGAATAAAGCTGTTTTTGGCGAATATCTCCGCGCACTCGCGGACCGTTAGGAGGTCAAACTGCTTGCCCCTGAAATATGGATAGTACATAAAATTATGCCCAGGCTAGGGCCTCCCCGATTTGAGTATTTATAGCCCGTAATAGTTTGGGCTGGTCCTTTTCTTTTATGGGTGCAGAAATAATCGCTGCTACAAGCGACTGCGGAAGCTCGCTCAGAAAGCCTGCTAATGTATGAGAACTTCTTGAGTGCCTCATGACGCTGACCATTTTTTTATGTGTTTCTATTGGGTCTAAGTCTCTGAATATATCTCTTAGTGTTCTATGTGTTTCGGTGTTTGGGACGTTGGGAGGGGTTATTCCAAACTCCGCAAGCAAACTGGTGGCTTCTTTTAGTTTTAGAGAGTCAAATATTATTTCGGGTTGAATAAGCTCGGGTCTATCTACAGCTTCCCTTACAGTGGAGATGGTAAACCTACTGCTTAGCAAAAGAACGCCGACGTCTTCTTCAGTTCTTCTTGTAACTTCTTCTACGTGGTTGTCGCCGGTCACTACATAGACTTTCGAAAACACTTTGCGATATGAGTTGATCTGATTTTCCAATCTATCAAGCCGGTCCCTTTCGGATTTTATTTCATACGCTGTTGCAGTTCCGTTGAAGATGGCAACATCGACCTTGCAAGTCTCGACTCTAAACTCCGTCAGCAGTGAGGCTGTCTTTAATGAGTGCCGACCCAGCAATAGTTTGCTGGCTATTGCTGATTTGTATGCGTATTCGGTTCTGTATGCCTTCTTTCTAAGAACATCAAATGCGGTATCAAATACAGTGCTTACTGAGTCCGAAAGTTTAAGCTCATCAAGTAAGTGACTTTCAAGCAAAAGGCGGGAAAAAAGAGGTGAGCGCCCTTTATCTGCAAGCTCCCGCAAAACAGTAGCGGAAAATAGTCTTGCAATCGCGGACTGCTGGGTATTGTTGAAAGTCTTGAGGGTCATGCTCATTGCAACAGATCCTTGGCTGCTTCTCCGGGTTTCGAGTGATGAAGGCAAGGCAAGCGGCTTTGTCCTCACGTAAGCAGCCTATTTTTGAGAATAGCATTGTGCATGAATAGGCGAACTCTTGCCGAGATCAAGCTCTGTAAGGCTTTGGCAAGCCCCGCGAAGACCACTCTGCTTCATCCTTTTCAGCGATGCCACAGCTGATTGACTAACTGCATCTCTATTGGAGCGGCCTCTGTGCGGGGTTTTGCAGGGTTTCCATGCTGTGCTGACCTTCGCGTTACGCATAGTCCCGCCTAACGTACAGTCCGTGCGGGGCTGCAGAAAAACCGACCTATTTAGGCCGCAGGCGTGGCGGGGGGACGATTGCGCGCGCGGGGGTAAGACCGGTTTGGCGGTGTTGTCTGGTAGGTGCGCTGGGAAAGCCCATTAGGCGCATCAAAGAGGCACAAAAAAGCCGCCCGTAGGCGGCTAGCGGCCATTCAGCGTGTGAAGTTCGCGCAGCGCTTCGACCGCCTGGCACGACAGCGGCACCAGATGATCTCGACGCTTTTTCATGCGTGCGGCTAGGATGCTCCAAAGCGCATTGTCTAGATCGAACTCTGACCAGGGCGCTTCCCGAAGCTCGCTCGGCCGCACGCCCGTGAGCGTCAGCAGACGCATGCCGATGCGCAAATCCGCGGCATGTGGATAGGAGCTGATAGCGCGCAGCAGCTCGGGCAACTCTTTGGCAGTGACGTGCGCGTAGTTTTCCGCAGCCTTGCTCTGCAGGAAGCGGTTGAGCCCTTCCAACGGGTTATGAATTGCTCGGCCGGTCACCCTGGCCAGGTCGTAGATTTCCTTACAGGAGCGCCGAACACGGCTCATCTGCTCGAGGATGGCTCTGCGCTCAAGCGTCTGCAGGAAATCCATCCACTGCTTGGGCGTGATCTCTGTATACGGTCGCTTTCCGAATACAGGGAATACGTGCAGCTCCAGAGCGCCGACTGTGCGCTTTGCAGTGCTGGGCTCCCAGCCCGGAGTGCGGATCTCGATCCACTCGCGAGCCAGGATCTCGAATGTGTTGGTAGCTGCCTCAAGCTCGGCAGCCTGGCGCGCTTTGCGGGAGGCAATTGGGTCGCCGCCGTCGGCGATTTCTTTGCGGTGCTCAGTCGCTTTCTATCTGGCCAGCGCGCCGCTGACCTGGGATAACCGCCAAGGCCAAGCCAGCTCCATTTGCCGCTCTGGTTTTTGTATCGGAGCTGCCAGGACTTCTGGCCGTCTGGCTTCATCCGCAGGTACAAGCCATTGCCATCTAGCTCCCGGTACTCCCGGGTCTCGGGTTCGATGCTTGCCAAGACCGTGTCGCTGAGCGGCCGGCGCTTGATTTCTGACCGTTTCACGTCCGTGTATCCCCTCAGTTCTAGAAATGCCCAGGGATACACCCTGGGATACAAGGCGCTACGGTATAAGGGGATACAGGAGACAACCAGAAACAACAAAGCCCGCACGGGGCGGGCTTTGTAAGGCGTTTCGTAGACATCAGGAGACAACTAGAAACATTGGTCTGGCGCACCAGGCGGGATTCGAACCCACGACCCCTGCCTTCGGAGTCCTAAAAGTCGGCGTTTAGAATCAATACGTTAGCGCGTATTAGCTGGGAAATCAAAGGGTTATGATAGCCGTGGTTAGCGCGTTTTCGCTTCGGTTAGCGGGCCGAGTGTGGCAAATTTGTGGCATTGCTCGTTGCAAAGTCCTGCTACGGAATTGCATCGCGCTTGACCGCCTAAATTGCAAGACCGCCTCCCAGTCAAATGCATTCGCGCTGACCACCGCGTACATCAGGCTTGGCCAATGTACACCGAGGAGGCGGCAGGACTGAGAACGTCCAAAACGGGTCTGTCCTGCATATAAATCTGCGCCCATTTTCGTATTAGGAACGACGGGCCGTCATTGATCATCTGCACCTGTTCTGCTTGAACGAAGTGGAGGCATACACCTGCACCCCAAAGGCCAACCTGCGTTTGTGGTGATGGCCATGATTCGCTAGCAGACCATTCAGCGCTTGGTAGTTGACATCATCGTCACTTCTGACGATGCTTGGTGCATGAGATATCCAGGCGGGAAAGGCAAGTGCTACCAGCGCTTAATCAACTTGATGCCACCGCATCAGACATACATTGAGTCCCATCTTGGTGGTGGCGCCGTCATGCGCAACAAAAAAGCTGCGCAGCGGAACATCGGCTTGGATATCGACGCCAAGGTCATTGAGCTCTGGCAGTCGGAGCTCTCTGGGGCCTGCGAGCTCCACCAAGTCGATGCCGTGTCATTCTTGGAAGGCTATTCGTTCAAAGGCGAGGAGCTGGTGTATGTGGACCCACCCTATATCCCCGAGACACGCCGACGGGAGAAGGTCTATCGCTGCGACTACACCGAAGCCGACCACGTCCGGCTACTACGTTGCTTGGTCGCTTTGCCTTGCAATGTGATGCTGTCGGGCTATGACTCAGATGTCTATAACCGAGAGCTGATCGGGTGGCGCAAAGTGAGTTTTCTCGCCAAGACCCATGTAGAAATGCGCGAAGAAGTGGTGTGGTTGAACTTCGCGCCCCCAAGCCGTTTGCATGACACCCGCTACTTGGGCGAGACATTCCGAGACCGCCAAACCATTCAGCGCCGCCAAACCAGACTCCGTACACGCATTGAGAGTTTGGATCCTATTGAGCGGCACGAGCTACTGCAGTGGATGCAGGAGCTCTACGGCAACGACGAGGAGGCCGCCTGATGCAACTTGGCGCTATTTTTGTGGATCAAGTGGTCTTCAATGTCGAGCTTCCCAAGGCAGAGGCTGAGGTAATCCCAGGCGTCCCATGGGGCGCAATGGAGGCATTTCCGACGCCTGCTTACTGGGCCTATCAGGTCTATGCCCGCCGGCTCACCGGCAATCGAATCACCTACAAGCTCGGGGCAACCCTGAAAGAGGAAGTTGGGGCCTGTCTGCTGGGGGGGCACGGCATCCCTGCGAACGTCGGCATCGCCGCTTTCCATCACGTCAGAGAACGTGGAGCGTTTGGCGAGCAACCCCCGTCACAGGAAAGATTGTTTGGGTGGCTGAGCGAGCCTCTGGCAATTGATGGGCGTCAAGTTCGATACCGCTTCGTCAAGCAGAAGGCTCGTTACCTCAGTGCGGCTTTACAGAAGCTTTCAGCTGAACGTCCTCCTTTGACCTCCGGTAAGAACCTGCGTGACTGGCTGCTGGATATACCTGGTATCGGTTACAAAACTGCCTCATGGGTAGCTCGCAACTGGCTGGATGCAGACGATGTGGCCATTTTGGATATCCACATTCTGCGGGCCGGACTCTTGGGCAAGTTCTTCGAGAGCAGCCTGACTGTCGAGCGCAACTACCTAGAGCTTGAGGAGCAGTTCATCCGTTTCAGCAAAGGGCTTGGTGTCAGGGCATCCGAGCTGGACGCACTGATGTGGCTAGAAATGATGTCCTCTCCTGCCACAGTGCACAGCATCATGGGGATAGGTCACCACAACCCTGAGTCAGCTACACGCAACCGACCCAAAAAGCGCAAGGCCAACTCCGGCCAGCTTGCCTTGATCGGTTAACGCGCTCGCCCACGGCTCGCCAGTGATGCCCAGAGGACAGAAGCTGAGCCCCTGTGCTGTCGCCGTCAGTGCCATCACGGCGAGCAGAGCGCCTGCGTCACGCCAAACTAGGCTGCACCCATCCTGATATTTGCCCAATGTCTTACCGGGCTCGGCTAGAAAGAGGAAGCGAGTAGCTTGGTCGCCTTGCAGAACCTGCAGGCTGAGGTCATGCAGGCCTGCGAGCTTTTCGGATGCGTGCTTGAGTTCTAGCAACTGGTGGGTGCTGGGTTCGTACAGCCACCATCGATCATCACCAGGTTGTTTAATGACAACGTGAATTGGATGAATCGCGCCGGCAGATGGCGCAGCACGATGCTCAAGATCGAACCCAAGATTCGAAACGCCCACCCCTCGCGTTCTGCATGCCATCCAGAGGAACGAACCTAGCTGATGGTCGTCGACAGAGCCGAACTCGCGGTGCGAGACGCGTGTGTCCAGTACATCGCTGAAGGACCGATCAGGCGCTCCCGAGAAAGAAGGGAGCGAGTAGATGTCGCCCACGTCCCACTCGACTGGAGCATAGGGTTCTGGAGTCTCCCTAGGTAGGGGATCAGCCAGGTCTATCCAGGTCATACCCGACCTCTTGAAATACCTCCATGTACTTATTGCAACCGCGGCAGTCACCGCATGCTACGTGTGACTTATGACAGCTGTGGGCCCAGGCCAGGAGGCCGGCTGGGATACCTGACAGGCGTACGAGTTCAGCGGTGGAGATTTCTATTGCGGGCGCCTCTACCACCATGCCGCCCTCCTGCAGGGAGAGCAGGTGGCTGATCGCAGCCATGAACTCGGGCGAACCATCTTTGTGGAAACCATCTGATTTCACGGTGCCGAGCCACAGGTGCGTCACGCCGAACGAAATCGCCTTCATGGCCGCCAACGTGACCAGCATTTGATTCCTATACGGCCACCAGTCTGAGGCCGGAGCCAGGCTATCGGCTTGAGTGCCCGCCATGTCCCCAGAGCCTAGCTGGCGGCAGTCGACCTCAATCACATGGTGGGGAATATCCAGCTGTTGGCAGATGGTCCGCGAGGCATCGATTTCGGCCTGGGCTGCCAACTGGCCGTAATTCAGGGTGAATGCTATATCTGGCCGCTTCCACCAGGCCAGCGTCAGGGAATCCATGCCACCGGACAGCAACAATCCTATCTTCATAGCTCTACCGCCTCCCAAACCATCTGGTAGACCGCACTGACATAGTCATCGGTAATGCGGCAGTCTGAGCCTTTCATCATCTTCTTGTCCTGGTCAGACTCATTCTCTGCATAGAAAACGACAGGCTTGTTTAGTGCTCGTGCATAGCCAATCTCGTAGATCGTGCCCGAATCGAGCCCATCGCCGATCGCGAAGAGGACATCGCAATCGCGTACACCTTCGAGGTCCTTCTCCACTACGTCTTCAGCAGTACCCAGGCCGACATCGTGGTAGGGGGAGAACACATCCAGGCCCATGTCTATAAGATCTCGGCGAGCCTGCCCGACCATCCAGAGCTCAGCTAGCGTGAAGAATGGGCCGGCAAGGTAAACCTTCGGGACGTAGCCGTTGCAGTATCGCTCGGAGGGCTGCAGGGCCTTTGGTTTGAATCCAGCGAACAATATTTTGTCCGGGAAACCCTGGGTCTCGCAGTAGAAGGCCGTTGCGACAGACGCCGTCGAGGCTGCCTCATGAGCTGATAGACGGTTGTCCATCCACCCCAGAGCAAAGTGGGCGGCGAAGGTATCGCCGGAGCCAATCTTCCATACGCGCTCAGTTCGGTATGCCGGTACCCTCGAAATGGTGCCGTTGTCATATACAAGCGCGCCCAGTGGGCCCATTTTGATGACAACCACCTCCGCGTTCTCCTGCGTGGCCAATGCCGCCGCGATCTCCTCGGGGGGCAGCCCGTTGGAGCTTGGAAGGAGCAGGTTGGCTTCGTGGCGGTTCAGGACAAGCGCCAGGTGTTTGGCTGTAGAGCCATTGGCGCTGAAGGACTCAGGTCCTTCAGCGTTCTGGGGATCAAATACCGCATATTCAGCATTCACTATCGCGGTTCCATCGATCATGCCGAACCGAAGCACTTTATCGGCGGTAACCTGGAGTTGCGAGCTGGCGTGGGCGCCGCGGCGAATATCTGGAGTGGCGAGGCCATGGATATACTCGAAGGTCACCCCAGCCTGAGAAGCTTTGGGTTTGCATGTGAAGCCCTCTGCGGCTGCGCGCGCCGCCACAACGATCTGGGTATCGCTATCAATGCAGGCATGCAATTCAGCCTGCCCGCCAAAACGGGCAACCGCCGTTGCTGCGCGTCCTGCAGATCCATAAATATCGTCCCAAGCCGGGCTCATGCAGCGCTCTCGGTAGACGCCACCTACAATGGTGATCATGGAGCACTCCTTGCGTGCTTAGACGTGGAAGACCCGTAGGCGGACTTGCCCGCTACTAACCTGAAGCACACGTGCTTGATACTGCTCGCCCTGAGTCATGCAGTTACGCAGCTGAGTCAGAAGCGAGTGGACGATACTTCCAGCCTCTGCACCGTTCCACAGCGCTATGACGACTTGATAGCCCGTCGCTGCAAAGGCGATATCAAGAATGTCGCCAACGTTCAGCTGACGAACCACCGGTGCTTTCGGCGACGCTAGCTGGGTATCGAACTGGAGGGTTTCGCATGAACTGGTGGGCGTGGATGAGCCCAGGTAGCTTCCGCCTGAACCGGACATATGCATTTCCTTTTGCTGGTCGAATAGAGAGCTAAATAACTATCACACAGCGAGGGCAAATGCGACGGACTAAGTTCGATGTTTATCGAAGTGGTGCCTTCTTGTGATAAAGAATGGGGCGGTCAGCAGGCTGCTTTCTGGCCAGAAGCAGAATTACAGAGCGGGGGAAATCGAATCTGCCCGCCCTTTCTCGAAAGCCGGCAGTTAGCGCGCAATCGCGGCGAGCGCTTCAGCAGTCGTGCCCAGATGCAACAAACATGTTTGAATACGTCGAAAGCGGTACAACTACAGCGGCGGCACAGCATGCATGCACCTTAGTCCGAACGCCTTTTCAGGTTGTCCCGCGCCGCTATCACGCCAAAAGTGGACACCTTAAGTCCATCCCTTATCAAGGCGCCAAGAATCTTCGAAATACAAAGATTCAAATAGGCGAACCTAGCACTGTGCTAGCGTTCATTTGTCCGACGCTCGACTCACCTATTTTAAGTGATTTGCATGAAAAGCAAGAAAGATAAAGTTCAAAAGAAGCGAAAGCAGAGCAATCTCTCACGTGTGCTGGCGTCATCAAAGTCAGCTTACCAAGTGAGGAAAAATTTTTTTGAGAAATTAGACCCTGTAGAAATTAGAAGCAGCGTAAAGAGCCTTGCCAGTCATATTCACTTTAAGCAAGCGATCAGTCTTAAAGACCTGAAGTTCTCTAAGCGCTACATGAAACAATCTCCTGATACCTCGCTGGAAAAAAATATAGCGTGGTGCCTAGGGGTGCTGGAGTTGTTTAAAGCGGATCTGCAGATATTCCTAGACACAAGCTCTACCGTTGAGCAGCTAATTTTAAGCGAGCAACTTGACGAAGCCTTACAACAATTGGACTTTATCGACAGGTCGTGCGGCTTATCTTTTTGGTCCATTGGGATTCGGTCGGCCATATTATCCATATCTGGTCGCAAAGAAGAGAAGCAGTTGTTACTCGAAAACTATATGAATCTAGCGGATAACAATGCCTTCCTAAAAAGCATTACGCGAATGATAATAAACAAATTTGAAGAGAATGACGGACTCTCATCAGAGTCAATGTTCACCGAGCAAAAAATTAAACGTACCTACAGCGGCCCCACTCTTCATTTGTTAATGTTCAAAGCCTTGCCTCTGAACACCGACTTCGACTACGACTACAATCACATCTTGAACATAGAGAAACACACCAGCGCAATCGATATATTGGTATGCCTGATAGATCTTGTTTCGCACTCAATAACAAGCGAACACGGCAGCAAATATCAGGTTTCCGCTCGCAGAATCTCAATCATGTTCTCTAGATCATTCCACTCCGCGCATCTGGCTGCCTTGGCTACAGCCTTTGAAATAGAATGTGAGTGGCATACAGATTCTTCCGACTGCGAAATATTAGAGATGTACACAGAGGGCCGGTACTCTGAACTTCTGAGCAAGACGGTCAGTCACGACCAAGCTTACAAATTCTCAATTTTTAGTATAATCGCTAGCTCAGCATGTCGACATCCACATAGCATCGGGGGCTTGCAAGGAAACTTGGTTAACGCAGCCACTTCTCTATTGCTAAAAACCGAGAATTTTGAGGAGGCGACCGCATTCCTGTCACTTCTAACAAACTCTCTAGGCAAGCTGCCTTGGTTTAGATTATTGCAGCTCTTCCTGTTACGAGAGTCTAAATTTAGCACGCCACTTTCAAACAGTTTACTGTACAACGCGCAAGGGCTTTTAGCTGATATCAATTCCCCAAGAAAATACCGATATCTACCTGAAAGCTTAAAAGACAGCTTCCTGCAAGCAATTACGCCCACATATCGTAATACATCAATATATAACCTATTCCTTGGCGAATTAAGTTTTACGCCTGTCTTAGAGCGCCTGGTAGGTGTCGAGCAGTTCAGGGCAAAAAAATATATAGCTCAGGATCTGTACGATCAAGGTAAAGCTGATGATGCTATAAGGTTACTAGAAACCATAACGCCGCAAGATGACCAACTTATCTACAACGATGCATCAAAGCTTCTAATACTTGCCAATATACGAGCCTTTAATACCCCGCAAGCCATCGATCTCTATGTGAATTTGGGCCTGGAAAACCCGAGACTGCTCAAAACGCTGGACAGCAATTCAATTTGCAGCTCGGCAGAGAAAATAATTGACAGCTCAAAATCGATAACTGTGCCGATAGCGCTATCTTTACATACACGCTTCATAGCAGATAACCACATAGCTGCGCTACGCTATTCATTTGAGTGTTTTTTGAGTAGCAACGAGCTACAAACTCCCTTGGAACTCTTTGATAACCCGCCAGATAACAGCGCGCATTTTTATTATTTCGCTGAGCACATTTGCACTCCCGAGGTAATGAAGCTGTATTTGAACTTCGATACGGCCCGCGATGTTGAAAATTGCAGAATCGAAATTTGCAAACGGCTAATAAAGCTCGGAATCTCGACAGAGCTTATGATTGCAGAAGTAAAGGATCGCACCAGGAAAATAGTTCTGCATGATGCAGCCAAGCACGTCGAGAACAGTAAAATCTATTCTGACACTACGAGCTTTAACACATCTCCGGAATTTCAAAGTATATTTGCAAAATATCAGCGAATTAGACTTGATCATACCACAGAGACCGCTGACGATGTCGAGCTAGGTAGTTTTGTCGAGGGCGTAAAGTCACAGAGCGATTTGATCAGCAGCGCGCATCTAATACACATTCAAAACATTGTGTTAGGTGAGAAAAACTCGCTGTTTTTTAAGCTTCTAAAACTCATGAGGGACGAGTTTGCATTTGGAACTAAAGGGCTTGGCGGATTTCTAAGCACCCGTATACGGCACGGCCACTTTCCCAATACTTTAAGAAAATGCGCAGCTGATGAAGGATTGCTTTCGCCTAAGGCAACCAGTGCTGGCGGATACAAAAAGAACTTATTATGGATAGATCGCCTATCTCCTCTCAGTCGCGAACAAGAATCCTCTATCGACAAATATCTAACCGAATTTGCTTCTCGCTTCGACGAACTAATAAATCACGCAAATGATAAATGGCTCAATATAACCATCGTCGACCAGGATGTTGCAGGGCTTCGACTTGATGAGATTGAAAACGAAGCTCAATTCAACTACTCCTGCACCTATCTAGACGCCCACCTGGTCCAGCTCAAGATATCAGAAGCTACTAGCTATCAAGACTTCGCCAGAATTGTCACCGAATGGCTATGGACGAGGACCGAATACAACCTCGGGCGTGTCAGATCCAAAATTTCCAAGGAGTTTCGGGAAGGTGCTTTTAGGCGCGTTGACAAACTTGAAAAAGACATTACTGACACAATTAAAGACCAAGCCAAACTAGTTGCATTTCAAGAGTCAATTGTGCGCCTCCGGCAACGACTAGCCAGCAGCATTGATACAGTTATAGCTTGGTTTGAGCGTTCTCGTGGGCATTCCATCTCGCATTTTGATACCGATGTAGCAATGCAGATAGCGTGCATGTCAGCCGACGCTAAGATCGACTTTTCCGATAGCACAAACATTCAATTCCAAGGCAGATCTTTAACGTATATTGTTGACGTGCTGTATGTAATACTTGAGAACTGCGTTACAAAGTCTAACCTTCCTAGGGAAGGGCTAATGATAAGTGGAACTCTCAGGTTAATCGACGATATATTAGAGTTGGTCATCGAAAACAATTGCGCCCCTGTAGGTGACTATATGATGGCTAATGCAGCACTCGGAACTTACAGGGAGCGCTACGGTAAAGAAAGCTACATGCTGCCTGCCTCACGCAGTCAAGGTGGAACGGGTTTCTTTAAAATCTGGAAAGCACTAAGTAATGATTTAGATCTCGCGCACACACTCGAGTTCGGATACACATCAACATCGAGCTTTAGAGTCAAGCTTCTTATTAGCGAAATCAAGAAGGTCATCCAGTCATGAAAATATTGATCGTAGAAGACGAGTTTGATAAGAGAGAAAAAATCATTAGCTTTCTTAAGTCAGATCTTGGCCAAGACTGCGTAGAGATTATCGAGGCTGAGTCATTGCGCTCCGGACTTCGCATGCTCATCACAAACTCCGATATTGATATAGTTTTGTTAGACATGAGCATGCCTGGCTATGATGTGACCACAGATGAACCAGGCGGGGGAGATCCAGAGAGCTATGCTGGAAAAGAACTAATGTCTCAGATGCGCCTCAGGAACATTAAAGTGCCGGTGGTTGTTATCACTCAATACAAAAAATTTAAGAAAGAAAATATCAGCTTAGACGAGCTTACCCAAGAATTCGAAGAACAATTTCCCGAATTTTTCTGGGGAACTATACACTTCAGCTCAGCGATTGAAGGCTGGAAAAAAAGCCTCTCTGACTATCTAAACAAAATTTAAGGTAAGACTCATGCGTACATTAGTGGTTGACGATCAGTACGAAGACAAATCAAAAGTAATTATCAGCATTCTCAAGAAAGTTGGCGCTATCGACTTCGAGTTAGTAACAAGCGCGAAAGACGCACTCAAGAGTATGGCTAAAGAAAAATTCGATCTTCTTATTCTCGACCTTCAGATCCCAGCTGTACTGGGGGATGATGCGGAGCCGAAAGGAGGCGTGCAACTTGTTAAGGAGATTGAAGTCCGTCAAAATCTGAACCGGCCACTCAGCATTCTCGCGATCACAGGGCATGCCGAAGCATATGATGATTCACGTTCATTTTTCGAAGAGCGAGGGTGGTCAATTTTGCTTGGTGTTGACGACACAGAACGTCTGGAGACCATTCTACGAACTCAAGCCCTTCATTTAAAAAGATCCAAAACCATAGAATATGACGTTGCGGTGATAACCGCATTGCACACCCCAGAACTTGAGCAAGTATTACGTCTCCCATGCAACTTCCAGCAAACCAGCTTTGACGGCGACGACAATATATATTACGAAGGCGAGTTTTTAGATTCGGTTGATCAACCAAGAAAGATATTGGCCACATCTGCACCACATATGGGGATGGCCGCTGCAGCAGCTTTAACGGCGACTGTATGTGTGAGGTTTAAACCGAAACTGGTTATGATGACGGGCATTTCTGCGGGCGTACCCGGGGATACCGACATTGGCGACATACTTATTGCAGACCCTTGTTGGGACTGGGGAAGCGGAAAGCTTACAGTTCGCGATGATGAAGTTGTTTTTCTAAGCGCGCCAACTCAAATCCCACTGGACTCGTCCGCCCGAAGAATTTTTCAATATATCTCGGCGAACGGTCTTTACGTATCTGATATATATACATCTTGGAGAGGTGGAAAGCGTCCACCGAATGAACCAAGGGTGATTGTTGGTCCTGTTGCTACTGGCTCGGTTGTTTTGGAGGATCCTAAAACAGTGGCGACTATCCAGTCTCAGAATCGAAAAGCTATCGGAGTGGAGATGGAAGCATTTGGTGTAATGTCTGCCGCATATTATTCAGGCGAGCCACGCCCGAAGGCAGTGGCGATCAAGTCTGTTTGTGACTTCGCCGACCCCACAAAGAATAACGAGTGGCAAAGCTATGCCGCATATACTAGTGCGCAAATAGCGCACGCCTATATTACTAAGCACTTCCATTTTAATTAGTGCTAATCATTACAGGTCTAGTTCGCGCCTTGAGAAGACGGGCTCCGCCATCCACGCCTGTCCATTTTCTGGCTTAATGAGGCACGTCCTTCGACCGTTATGGATAGTGCACATCGGTGCCCAGCCGACAGGGATCGTTGCTCAGAGAGCGCCGACTAGCAACGGTTTTACACGCTCTGGGCCAGAAGCGGTCACTCGAAGCACTAGAGTTTCAGGAATGCACTGCAAATCATGCACAGCATCAGAATGGCCGTGGCGACGCCGGTTAATGTGGTTAGAGGTTTCTTCTCAATGTTCAAATGAGGCAGTATGACTTTTTTGATCTTATTGACTCTAACCATAAACCAGGCAGCTGTATACGCCAGCAAGTACATCCATAGCCAGACAGAGGTCATGAGACTTGAGATGAAAAAGACACCCTCGGGGAACATATAAGTGACCATTGTTTCGAATGGTGTATCAAGTTCAAAAGTGTTGCTGCTCGTATAGCGCCCTGACGATAAGTCAAAAGCGTTAACGGCTTGTACCCCCATTGTTATCTCAGTAGGACTTGTCCAAATTCTCAATGAGTCAGACAAGCCCAAGAAGAACTGATCCGAAAGAATATATTTGAATATAGAAAGGCCTACATAATACACCGCGACTGAACTCGCCAAATCTGTAATTGCAGCCAAGATAAAAGACTTTTTTCCTTTCGCTACGGTCATTCTGTAAATTTTTCTAGTCACGTTGATCGATAGATAATCGACGAGCAGAATCACGAGAAACGCTGTGATTGCTAGATTTCTCAAGTTCGGCGTTTGCGCTATCATGTGAAGCGCGTTTTTGAATTGAGGGAAGGTGTACCCATAATTCAACATAAAGCATATGCCCCACATAGAAGTCAGGATAACGCTTACTCCGAGGGAGCGAAGGGAGAAAATTCGCTTACCGAAGAGCGTGTTGTTCAGGCTCAAATAAATTTCTAAAACTTTGCGCGTCCCTTTCCGAAAATCGCCCGTCAATAAACGATGCCCCATCCTCGCTCGAGTCACTTCTGAGATCGTTTCCTCGAAAATAACTATTGCAGCGTGAAGTCCCACGATTGTGGTTAATACAATAAATAGGGAGCCTGGAAGGGCTTGAAGATGCTCGGACATTTTTTACCTTTGAAGAATTATGGGCAGCTCTCAAAAGATCGTTTGCTAAGCTGCCTTCCCGTCCCGTTGTGAACGTTTATGACAGGTTTCGCATTCGTGAAGACTGTCCGTAGCCTGGTTTAGGCCGGTGAAGCGCGAACAATGAAAACACCAACGGGCTGTTACGACAGTATTTCCCGAAGGGGACTAATCTCACGCTTTATTCGCAGGACAAGCTCGACGAGACTGCCCGGCAGTTGAACGAGCACCCCAAAAAATCCTGAGGTATGCGACGCCTGCCGAAAGGTTTAAACAGCTGTTGCGTCGACCGGTTGAATCCACAGCCGAAAGCGGCTATTGGCTAGCAGGCTGCTACCGGCCACTATGGCTTTTGTAGCCTGCAGCTGCTAGAAAGCGTCGGTCAAAGCGCTTGCAGCGAATGTCGACACGAATGCAAATGCTTGTTCGTGAAGGATGCAATATCTCGTCAAGTCAGCGCATTCACCCTTAACGAGAGTCTTCACCTAATGCGATATAGTCGCTAAGCGGCAAAACGCCACCATCTGGATACCTAACACACCATACTGCGTCGATCTTAACTACGTCAGGCAATCCAAGTGCAGCAGTCTCCTGCGCGGCCCTTGCGATAGCATCGGCCATTAGCTTGTTTGCATGGTCTAGCCCAATCTCTTCAAAGATGGATTTCATAACCCCAGTCCTCGCTAGGTAGTCGACCGAGCAGGTTCATTCCGTTCCAATCGCCCCCTGCTTCTGTTGCAGATGTCGCCGCGCACGTTATTTCGCTCCTAGCGCTTGTTCATAAGCTCTAGAAAAGCTCGACAGGTCGGTCCCTAGAACGAAGCATAGATCGCGCAGTTGCACGATATCCAATCTCCTCACTCCCCGCTCGACGTCACTCATGAAAGATTGTGGTCGCCCTAGGGCCGCAGAGCATTGAGCTTGCGTCAATCCAGACTTAGTACGCAGACGCTTTAACTGTTGAAGAAAAACCTCATATTCGGGCCTGTAGATAGCCTTGGTCATAGCCGCATGTCTGTAAGGGGCGGCTTACCAAGCTATATCTGCTTTTAAGATATCTGATTTTCAGATATTTTTGTTTCAACATCGATTCGAGGACGAAAGGATGAGATCGGCATGGGAGCTGTTGCGAGCGCTGTGGGCTGTCGGATGCATCCCGGTCGGGGCGCTTCTGCTGATTGTTTTAGTGCTATGTGGGTTCAACCTCGCATTCTTCCTAGGCATTAGCGGCGGCGCCGACCCGGTTGTGCGCTGGTTGTTTTGGACTTTGGTCTTGTATTTCGTTGGCGGGATTTGGTTGTTCTGGACGGTCGATCAACGCTATGCCGGCAAGCTGAAACAGCTAGCCGCAGAATTCCAAGCGCATGGCTTCCAACCTCAGGTCGAGGTATTTGCGAAGATGAGCGATGCCTATCTCGGAATTGATGGCTCATCACGCAGATTGCTGGCCTACCCCGTCGATGGCGCAGTGCATTTCTTCCAGCTAGATGAAATTAGATCTTGGCGCATTGTGCCGGTCGGGAAGCGCAATCATCGGTTAGAGCTGCTGACTAGCAACCTAAACATTCCGGTGTTCAGCCTTGCGCTGAAGCCAGCCGAGGTGCTTACCACCGAGGCCAGGTTGGCGACGATACTTGGCACCTAGGGCAGCGCCCCACGCACCATGCGAAAAGGATATCCACATGCTCAGCAGCAATACTCTGCTTTCAATCGCAGCAAATGTGTTGGCAAGCGACACGATTGAATCTGTCCTGCGATCGCCATCATTCCATGCTCGGGGGTGGAAGATACTCGACCGCTGGGCATTCAACAGCCCGATTCAGCTTCGCCAGCTAGAGGCCGAGGGGGAAGTCGTTCTGCTGGGAAGGCTTTTGGAGCAACAACAGATTGAGCATTTGGCATTGCTCGCGCCTGAAAGTCTTGCCCGGTACCGCCGTGGACTTGCAGAGCAGGAAATCCTGGCGTTGCATGAGATCTCCTTAGCTCTGTGAGCCGAAGCATGCTCAGTGCTCGATACGTTTGATGGCGTCGGCTATTTCTACCAGTACGTTGGCGTACTCTCTGGAGTGCACGCCATCACCCTGGCGGAATAGGTATTTCTGAAGCCCTCCAAGACGCCGCAATTCATTGATGATGTGCGCGTCGATTCGGCTTCTAGTCTGTCGCTTCAATGCGGCAGCCAACATGAATTGGCCAATGCTCATTCCGCTGTCGTGGGCCTTTTCGCGTACTAGCGCTTCTTCCTCCTCGAAACAACGAATTGCTGGCAGCCACCCGGTGCGCCGGCGTTGCTCGCTACGACTCATAAATATTCCTCTTCTAGGTGCTGGGGTCTCGGGGCTTGCCCTGAGCAAGGACGGTAGGCAAAAGCAGAGGGAGTGAAACGACTGGCGCGTGCCGGTTGTGAGTCGTCAGGTACTGGCGGTATCACAAACCCTACCTTGTCCCTGGGTTCTGCCTTTATAACGTTGACGTCCTGGTAAAAAGTTGAAGGATCAACTGCGCTGTCATGAGGAGATGGACTCGGGGATGTTCCGTTGACAAAAAGTCGAGGCTTGTAAGTATTCAATGAGTTGCACCGTTGAACGCGCAGGAGGAAGCGTGAGATACGGTTTCTGCCATTTCGAAGCCTCTGTCATCGTTGAACGCAGATGACGTATGAGATGCGTCTGCTTAATGTGTCGCTGGAGCTTGGGCGGCATGAATGATCAAAATCATTTCGGCCGGCTGGAGATCGCCAGGGATAAAAAGTGTGGATGGTCTGGTTGAGGCCCATGTTGATAGGTCCTGTAAATCTTTGGGAGCGCGGCATCTGCTGCTTGGCTGCAAAGTTGAACAGGTTTTGATGACGGGCTCCTTTCCTGCTGGCAAGGCTCTGCATTGGCGGCAGAAAGGAGCGAAGGCGTTTCACGCAAGGTCACTCCTCGGTGGCATACCTGACTACCAAGCATTCGTAGTATCAAGCTAGCCCCTGTAACTCAGACGGCCATTTGATTAACAACTGATTAATAACGGATTAGCGCCTCTTCGCCGATTGGCTCGAGCTTCAGCGGCATCTAGCCCGGAGCCTCGCGTGGACTGTGGGTCGCCTACCTGCTGGAACGGGTTTACCTACCCGCTAGAACGGCTAGGGCTACTCGTTGGAACGGCAATACCTACCCGCTGGAACGGTAATTCTGTGGCTGCTTCCGAGGCTTCTGCGGATCTTTCAGAAGGTGGCGTTGCTGGGATTTGCTGGGTTGTCTCACGACATCTACGAGATCACCGCGGATGGCATAGCTGAATGACTCGCCATGCGCCTCACAGGTAGAGCTCAGCGCACCGAGGGCGCGGCGCAAGGTTTGGGTGAATTTCCAGATTTCGTTTGCCTCGCTTCCACATAGCCGATGCAGAGTGGCCACCTTCATCGGAAAGGGCTTGGCGTGGCTGGAATAGAAGCCATGCAGCCATTGAGCAAGAGGCTGACCCTCCAGAGCAGAGCGAATGCTCCAGTCCACGTAGGTGAAGCCGTTACTGGGAAACAGTACATGCAGTTTTGCGTCGAGCATCACGACATACTCGGCGGTGGCATCGTCCTTGTACGCTTCTTTGATCAGGCTCCCTATATAGGTGAAACTAGTTTGGGTGATCTCTACAGCACATGCTTTGAGCCGCAACAACCGCTTATGCAGCAATTTTCGATTTTTGCCTGTGTCGGTCTTACCCATAAGTTTAAGCATGGCGTATGCCGTGAAGCGGCACTGTTCCATCGCCTGCAAACGGGCGAGATGCAGGACGCACTCCCAAACGGTCAGGTCGCCTTGGTCGAGCCGGGATCCGGTGTAATGGATTTCCAGCCCATCGAGTGATGCAACGTGCACCTGATCAAGATATTGCCGGCTACCCTTTTTGACTGCCCCGAACAGCGCCGACCGTAAAGCAGCATTTGGCACGCCGCGTACATCCTCTGGCCAAGGCTTTATTTGTCGCTTCTTAATGGCTAGTTCGCGCTTGGGCTGAACCTGGCTCTGCGCCGTCGCCCGAGCCGCAAGCCTGGCGATCATGGCTGGCGCGCCCCGTCCTATTGCAGAGGACGCTAAAGGGCTTTCTGAGAGCTGCTTGAAGTCCGATGCACCGTCGAAGGCCATCGTTTAGCTCCGGCCTGAGCGCGCTGTTCTACCTGCAGCATGCAGAACAATAGCAAGTGCCAGAGTTTTCACTTACGGCGCTCCACCTGCTCCTTCTTGGTGGGTCTACCAACCCGATGGAGGGTCTTGGTTGCCACTGCTGCCATGTCTGCTGAGGTTGAAATGCATTGAGGGCCTGAGCGCATCCATTGGCGCAGATCGCCCAAACGCCAGCGCAAGCGTGATAGGCCAGGTACCGGTTCAAGGCCAGGTAATTTGCGCTGCCGAACGGTGAGGATGCTGAAGCCGGTCAGGGCGGCCACCTCGGCAACGCCTATCAGTACGTCATCGCCGAGCTTCTGAATTTTCTGGATGGTTTCGTAGTCGATGCTCATGCTTGTTGTCGCCTGGATGCGTTGGAATGCCTCCAGTTTTCGCCAGCAGGTAGCGGTGTAACTAGGACAGGTTTTTGACAGACGCTGGCGTTAGCCGAAGAATGCGAGCATGCAGAAAATAGAATCAGCAACCCTGGGTGTGGAAGAGCATGAGGCCTTCGAGCTTGTCGCTCGCGAACTCCAAACTCATCACGCAAGCGGGCGGAAAAACTTTGCTGTGCGGGCACCGCTCAATTTGGTGAGCTACCTCTTCACCAGCGTTTTGCGAAAATCACGGCTTCCAAAAATTCAGCTAGAGGAGGTCATAGCAGGGCAGCGCCTCGTCCTCGAGGCAAGGAGCTTGCGGCGGTATCTCAGCGGTCAGGCTCGGATGACGTGGCCGACGTTCCAGAAGCTGGTTTTCTGGGCGCGAGCCCAGCAGTGGATAAGTGCCTGGATGTGTCGCGATCTAATATTGAGAGCTCACCTGCAGGAGGTTGCGCAGTTAAGCGCTCGTACGCTCCTGAACAATCGAAAGCGGCTAGTCAGCCCACATGTGATATCCAAAGAGCAGATGGTTAGAGGCTTCTACGAGAACCTAGTGCAGAAGGATCTTGAGCTTGAGGAAGTAGCAGCAGCATCTGTTCGAAGAAACAGCGAAATCAGGGAGCTCGCCTGCTCCCTGGGACTGGAGATGCTTGATTGATCTTTAGGCCAGCTTCGCCGCGAGTTCTTCTGCGGTGATGTTGTAATAGCGCTTCAGCATATTGACCTCCCGATGCCCGGTCACACTGGCCAGCTCGATCAGGTTGGGCAGTTTGGTGGCCAGGCGGCAAGTCGCTTCGTGACGCAGGTCATGGAAACGCAGGTCGAGCAGAAAGCCCTCCTGAGGCGGCAACTGCGCTTTCTCGCAATCCTCCAAGTATCGGCCCCGTGCCCTCGCCAAACCACGCGTAAAGGCCTTCTTAAGGGCGTCGGCGGTAGTGGGGAACACTCGCCCGCAAAGCGATCTGGGCAGCTGCTTCAATAACTGCGCAGCTTTGGGTGTGAGTGGTAGCGTTCTCGGTAAGCCATTCTTGGTGGAAGGCAAGTGGGCCGTCCGGCGATCCAGACTTACATGCTTCCACAGCAGTTGGAATATCTCGCCACGGCGCATGGCAGTTTCCAGCGCAAGCTGCACGATCGGGCGTATCCAAGGGTTGTGTGAGCCGTCGGCATAGGTGCCATCTACACGCCGCTCGAAATACTCCAGGGCGGCCAGCAGATACTCTTCTTCATCTGGGGCCAGGCGGCGGGAGCGCTCGTCGTTGTAACTCGGCCGGCTGACCATTCGCACAGGATTCTCTGCGATATGAATTCCCCACTCGCGGCGAGCGACCTCGATGACGCATTGAAAGAGTGCCAGCTCTCGCTTAACTGTATTGCCCTTGCGGACCTTCAAACGCTCATCGCGATAACGAGCAAAGTCAGAGGAGGTGAGGGTGGCAACGATCCGAGTAGCCAGTGGATGGCGCTTCAATGCTTCCAGCCGTTTGATCTCCGAATAAGCACCTTTGTGCTTTGGTGCGACTTCGGAAATATAACGATCAATAAGCTCATGGAAGGCGGTGCGCTCGGCCTCGACACGTGAGACGAAGATGCCCCGGTCGATTTCGCTTTCGATCATGCGTGCCCAGGCTTGGGCGTCGGCTTTGGTTTCGAAGGTTTTGCGCTGGGCTGGATAGCCCTTACGGCGAATTTGCGCTTCCCACTGATACTCGCCGCGATTCCTGATTGTTGCCATTTCGACCATTCCCGCCACGTTCAAGTGTGGCAAATTTGTGGCAAAAACGACTTTCAGGACTAGGACAGGTTTCTGTCAGAAGCGCTAACCCCTTGAAAATAAAGGGTAAGAGATGGCGCACCAGGCGGGATTCGAACCCACGACCCCTGCCTTCGGAGGGCAGTACTCTATCCAGCTGAGCTACTGGTGCGTTGCGGGGGGCAATCATACGCATGTCGTCTGCGGTCGTCCATGGCGGTTCGGCGGCTGCCAGGCGGGCGAATCAGGGCGTGCGGCGACGATTCGATTGGTCATCAGGCTGAGCTATAGCGCGTTAGTTTTTTCGAACATGGTGTTGCCTGTTATCAGGCGATAGGCCTAGCATCGTTCGAGATTTCAAACGTTCTGTCATGCAGCAGGAACCCAGGGGCTATCCCTCGTTCTGACCTAGGTCGGGCGGTTCCACTGCCAACTGCCCCGTATCGGCCTGACGGCCTTGGATCATTTCCGGCGCCGCGCCGGCTCTTAGGAGACTGCCATGCAACTCAAAGATTCTTCACTGTTCCGCCAGCAGGCTTATATAGATGGCAACTGGCAGGACGCCGACGGCGGCGAGACGATCAAGGTGAACAACCCGGCCAGCAACGAAATTCTCGGCACCGTGCCGAAGATGGGTGCCGCCGAAACTCGTCGCGCGATCGAAGCGGCTGAGCGTGCATTGCCGGCCTGGCGTGACCTGACCGCCAAGGAGCGTTCGCAGAAGCTGCGGCGTTGGTTCGAACTGATGATGGAAAACCAGGAGGATCTGGCCCGTCTGATGACGCTGGAGCAGGGCAAGCCGCTGGCCGAGTCCAAAGGTGAGATCGCCTATGCCGCCTCCTTTATCGAATGGTTCGCCGAAGAAGCCAAGCGTGTTTATGGCGACACCATTCCTGGCCATCAGAAAGACAAGCGCATTATCGTCATCAAGCAGCCGATCGGCGTGACCGCGGCTATTACGCCGTGGAATTTTCCGGCGGCGATGATTACGCGCAAGGCCGGTCCGGCCCTCGCGGCGGGCTGCACCATGGTGGTCAAACCTGCCAGCCAGACGCCATTCTCGGCACTGGCCTTGGCCGAGCTGGCCGAGCGCGCCGGAATCCCTAAGGGCGTGTTCAGCGTTATCACCGGATCGGCCGGAGACATTGGCAACGAACTGACCGCCAACCCCACCGTGCGCAAGATCACCTTCACCGGGTCGACCGAGGTCGGCGCCAAGCTGATGGCGCAGTGCGCGCCGGGCATCAAGAAGGTCTCGCTGGAGTTGGGCGGCAACGCGCCGTTCATCGTCTTCGACGATGCCGACCTGGATGAGGCCGTCAAAGGCGCCATGCAGTCCAAGTACCGCAATGCCGGGCAGACCTGCGTCTGCGTCAACCGCATTTACGTGCAGGACGGCGTGTACGACGCCTTCGCCAGTAAATTCCAGGCGGCCGTAGCAAAGCTGAAGATCGGCAATGGCCTCGATGAAGGTGTCGACATCGGCCCGCTGATCGACGACCGCGCTGCGGCAAAAGTCAAAGAGCATATCGAGGATGCCGTAGCCAATGGCGCTCAGGTGGTTACCGGGGGCAAAGCGCATGAGCTAGGTGGCAGCTACTTCGAGCCGACCCTGATGATCAATGTGCCGCACAGCGCCAAGGTCGCCAAGGAGGAAACCTTCGGCCCGCTGGCACCGCTGTTCCGTTTCAAGGACGAGGCCGAAGGTATCGCCCTGGCCAACGACACCGAGTTCGGTCTGGCCGCGTATTTTTACGCCCGCGATCTGGGACGGGTGTTCCGCGTCGCCGAATCGTTGGAATCGGGGATGGTTGGGGTCAATACCGGAATGATTTCTACCGAGGTGGCGCCTTTCGGCGGCGTGAAGTCGTCTGGGCTGGGCCGTGAAGGCTCCAAGTACGGCATCGAGGATTATCTGGAGATCAAGTATCTCTGCCTTGGGTTGTAAAAGCGCTGTGGTTGTTGGGGCCGTACTTCTATAGCGGCCCCAGGGTTCCGCTTTTGATCTGTAGGGCGCGCTTGCTCGCGATCAGCAACCGTTCGCGAGCAAGCTCGCTCCTACAGATGGTGCCCAATGTTGGGGCTGTTGACGTCCTCGATTCGCTTTCCCCTCCCGTTCCTTTTGCTCATTTCAATCGCAGAACGCTCAAGATGCCCTCTATGGTTATCCGAGCAGATTCACACCATGGCTTACCCTCGACATACGGAAATGACTCAACTATTCTGCTGTGCGAAACCTGATTCCGTGAAATAACAAATCCAATTCATCATTTCACAAAGCGGAGGCCAATCATGACGGATGTCGTACGGCTCGAACTTCAAGGCGAGATTGCCCTGATCACGGTCAACAACCCACCGGTCAATGCGCTCGGCCATTCCGTGCGCGAAGGTCTGCTGCAGGCCTTTCAGAGCGCTGAGGCGGATCCACAGGTTCGCGCCGTGGTCCTGGTCTGCGAGGGCAATACCTTTATTGCCGGCGCTGACATCAAGGAATTCGGCAAGCCGCCGCAGGCACCGAGCCTGCCGGAGGTGATCGAGGTCATCGAAAGCAGCAGCACGCCGAGCGTCGCAGTGATTCACGGCACCGCCTTGGGTGGTGGTTTGGAAGTCGCGCTGGGTTGCCATTACCGCATTGCTCGGCGGGACGCCAAGGTCGGGCTGCCGGAAGTCAAGCTGGGGCTGCTGCCGGGTGCCGGTGGCACGCAGCGGCTGCCACGTCTGGCCGGGGTCGCCAAGGCGTTGGACATGATCGTCAGCGGCACGCCGATCGGTGCGGCAGAGGCGGTGGAGCACAACATCGTCGATGAGCTGTTCGACGGCGACCTGAAGGAAGCCGGCCTGGCCTATGCCCGTCGCATGATCGAGGAAGGCCGCGCGACACGGCGCACGGGCGAGCAGACCCGCGGCTTGGAGGGTGCCGACATTGAGGCGCTGATCCGGGCCAAGCATGCCGAGGTGGCCAAGCGCATGCCTGGGCTGTTCTCGCCGCTGCGTTGCATTGCGGCGGTCGAGGCGGCGACCCAGCTGCCACTGGCCGAGGGCCTCAAGCGTGAGCGTGAGCTGTTTGCCGAGTGTTTGAACTCGCCACAGCGCGGTGCGCTGGTCCACTCCTTCTTTGCCGAGCGCCAGGCGAGCAAGATCAACGATCTGCCGGCTGACGTGAAACCGCGTGCGATCAAGAGCGCCGCGGTCATTGGCGGCGGCACCATGGGTGTCGGTATCGCCCTGTGCTTCGCCAATGCCGGTGTGCCGGTGAAGCTGCTGGAGATCAATGAGGAAGCGCTGCAACGCGGTCTGCAGCGTGCCCGCGACACCTATGCCGCGAGCGTCAAGCGCGGCAGCCTGACCGAGGAGGCAATGGAAAAGCGTCTGAAGCTGGTCACCGGCGTCACCGATTACGGCGCGCTGGCCGACGCTGACGTGGTGGTCGAAGCGGTGTTCGAAGAGATGGGCGTCAAGCAGCAGGTCTTCGAGCAGCTGGACGCAGTGTGCAAGCCCGGTGCGATCCTTGCTTCCAACACCTCGTCGCTGGACCTGAATGCCATCGCCGCCTTTACCAAACGTCCTGAAGACGTGGTCGGCCTGCATTTCTTCAGCCCGGCCAACGTCATGCGTCTGCTGGAAGTGGTGCGCGGTGAGAAGACCAGCCACGAGGTGCTCGCCACCGCCATGGCCATCGGGAAGCAGCTGAAGAAGGTGTCGGTGGTGGTCGGCGTCTGCGACGGCTTCGTCGGCAACCGCATGGTCTTCCAGTACGGCCGCGAGGCGGAATTCCTGCTGGAAGAGGGCGCCACGCCGCAACAGGTCGACGGCGCGTTGCGCAACTTCGGCATGGCCATGGGGCCGTTCGCCATGCGCGACCTGTCCGGTCTCGACATCGGCCAGGCGATCCGCAAACGCCAGCGTGCCGACTTGCCGGCTGATCGCGATTTCCCCACCGTTTCGGACAAGCTTTGCGAAGCCGGCATGCTCGGGCAGAAGACCGGGGCCGGCTATTACCGCTACGAGCCGGGCAACCGCACGCCGCTGGATAACCCTGAGCTGGCTTCTATGCTCGAAGCAGCCTCGAGGGAAAAGGGTATCGAACGCCGCGAGCTGGACGAGCAATACATCATCGAGCGGACGATCTACGCGCTGGTCAACGAGGGCGCGAAGATCCTCGAGGAAGGCGTCGCCCAGCGTTCCAGCGACATCGACATCATCTACCTCAACGGATACGGCTTTCCGGCCTTCCGTGGCGGCCCGATGTACTACGCCGACAGCGTTGGCCTGGACAAGGTGCTGGCGCGGGTCAAGGAACTGCACGCACGCTGCGGCGACTGGTGGAAACCCGCGCCGCTACTGGAAAAACTGGCCGCTGAAGGCCGCACCTTCACCGAATGGCAGGCCGGGCAATGAGCGCCGCCCGCCTGCAATCTGCCGATCGGACATCGAGGATCCATCCATGAATGTGAACTACACGGCCGAAGAGCTCGCCTTCCGCGATGAAGTGCGCGCCTTCCTGACTAACGAGCTGCCGGCGGACATCGCCGCCAAGGTCAAGCTCGGCAAGCACATGTCCAAAGAGGACCACCAGCGCTGGCAGCAGATTCTGGTCAAGCGCGGCTGGTACGCGCCGGGCTGGCCGGTGGAACTGGGCGGCACCACCTGGGGCCCGGTGGAAAAGCACATCTTCGACGAGGAGTGCGCCGCCTTCGGTGCGCCGCGCACCGTGCCGTTCGGCGTCAACATGGTCGCGCCGGTGATCATCAAGTTCGGCAGCCAGCAACAGAAGGACCATTACCTGCCGCGCATCCTTTCGGGTGAAGACTGGTGGTGCCAGGGCTATTCCGAGCCCGGCGCCGGCTCCGATCTCGCCAGCCTCAAGACCCGCGCCGTGCGTGACGGCGACCATTACGTGGTCAACGGCCAGAAGACCTGGACCACCCTCGGCCAGCACGCCAACATGATTTTCTGTCTGGTGCGCACCGACCCCGAAGCCCAGCAGCAACGTGGTATCAGCTTCCTGTTGATCGACATGAGCACGCCGGGCATCAGCGTGCGGCCGATCATCACCCTGGACGGGGACCATGAGGTCAACGAGGTTTTCTTCGACAACGTCCGCGTGCCGGTGGAAAACCTCGTCGGCGAAGAAAACCAGGGCTGGACCTGCGCCAAGTACCTGCTGACCCACGAGCGCACCGGCCTGGCCGGCATTGGCGCCTCGAAAGCCGCGCTGGCGCATCTCAAGCGCATCGCCATGAAGGAAGTCTGCGACGGCCGGCCAATGCTGGAAGACCCACTGTTCCGCGCTCAGGTGGCCGAGGTCGAGATGCAACTGATGGCCATCGAGATGAGCACCCTGCGCATCCTCGCGGCAGCGAAGGAGGGCGGTGTGCCCGGCGCCGAGTCCTCGATCCTCAAGGTCAAGGGCACCGAGATTCGCCAGGCCATCACCAGCCTGCTGCGCAAGGTCATCGGCCCTTATGCGCTGCCGTTCCTCGATGAAGAGTTGCAACTGGACTATGAAGGCGAGCTGTTGCACGCCGACTACAGCGCGGCGCTGGCCGGCGACTACTTCAACATGCGCAAGCTGTCGATCTTCGGCGGCTCCAACGAAATCCAGAAGAACATCGTCTCGAAGATGATTCTCGAGCTGTAAGGGGGCACCGCAATGGACTTCAAACTGACTGAAGAGCAGCAAATGCTGCAGGACACCGCGGCGCGTCTGGTGCGCGACGCCTACCCGTTCGAGCTGCGCGAGAAATTCAGCGAGTCGGAACTGGGCTTCTCGTCCGAATTCTGGTCGCAGCTGGGCGAGCTGGGCCTGACCGCCGTCCCGTTCGCCGAAGAGATCGGTGGCTTTGGCGGTGGCGGCGTGGAAACCATGCTGGTGATGACCGAGCTGGGCCGCGGCCTGACGCTGGAGCCCTACCTGCAATCGGTGATCTTCGGCGGCGGCTTGCTCAACCAGCTGGGCAGCGACGCGCAGAAAGAGAACCTGCTACCCCAGGTGGCGGCCGGTTCGCTGCAACTGGCGGTGGCTTTCGAAGAGCCGCAGAGCCACTACAACCTCAACGACGTGCAAACCCGGGCCGAGGCGGTCGACGGCGGCTATCGGCTGTCCGGGCGCAAGGCTGTGGTGATCGGCGGGCACAGCGCCGGGCAGATCATCGTCTCCGCGCGCAGCTCAGGCGGCAGCCGCGACGAAGCCGGCATCAGCCTGTTCCTCGTCGATCCGAACGCCCAAGGCGTCACCCGCCGCGTCTACCCGACCCTCGACGGACGCAAGGGCTGCGAGCTGTTCCTCGATAATGTGCAGGTGGGTACCGACGCGGTGCTCGGTGAGATCGGCAGCGCGCTCTCGGCGCTGCGCTATCAGCAGGGCCGTGCCATCGCTGCGCAGTGCGCCGATGCGCTGGGCAGCATGGACGAAGCCTGCAAGCTGACCCTCGATTACCTGAAGACGCGCAAGCAGTTCGGCGTACCGATCGGCAAGTTCCAGGTCCTGCAGCACCGCATGGTCGACATGCAGACCGAACTGGAGCAGGCGACCAGCATGGCGATCCTCGCCGCGACTTTTGCCGATGGTGAAGACAACGACGACCGCCGCCGCATCATCGCCGCCGCCAAGTACATCTGCGCCCGCGCCGCACGCAAGGTCGCCGAAGAGGCGATCCAGCTGCACGGTGGCATCGGCATGACCTGGGAATACAACCTCGCCCACCACGCCAAGCGCCTGGTCATGATTGCCCATCAGTTCGGTGACGACGACCATCACCTGAAGGCGTACGCCAAGCTTATGCAGGTAGCGTGATCGCCTGATCGCGGCACAGCAACCGGGCCCATGGCCCGGTTTTGCTTTTACAGGCATGTCCCCGGCGCTAAGGCATCACCCATAGGTAAGGAGGCAGAACGGCGCTTTTGTAGGTGGGCCGGGCGGCGTTCCGCTTCAGCCCACCGTTGTGATGCTGGCGGTGGGCTGAAGCCCACCCTACGGCACGGAATCGTAATACTGGAAACCCACTCTCAAGAGCGGGTTTTTGTGGCTGGGGATTCGCGAGCAAGCTCGCTCCTACAGTCAAGAATTTCCCCAGAAGGTAATTGCCTCGTTCCACCGCATTTGTAGGAGCGAGCTTGCTCGCGAAGGGACAACTGCAGTGGGTATGGCCTAAGACGTATTTCCTTTCATATCCAGGCGTCGGCTATCTCGCCGCTTCCAATGCAATCGCCTGGTCACGGCTGGCGCATTCGAGCTCCGGTAGCAGGTACTTCGACCAGAGCGTCGGTGTGAAGGTCTCGCGAAAGAACCCGAAGTGACCGATGCGATCTGCCCCGACTTCACTGGGGGCGATGCGCTGCATGCTCTTCGGTGCGCCGGTATAGAAGCCGTGCAACGACTCGGTGTTGCGCGCAGACATCATTTCGTCGTCGGTGAAGGAGAGCGAAGTCATCGGCGTTCGCACGGCGTCGAAAGCGCGTTGCATGGGCTCGCCTTCGACGCCGACCAGATATTCTGGATGCAGACACCAGCGACGCCACTGGCGTATCACGCCTGCCGGCAGATCACCGACCGCACCGATGCGATCGCCGGGAAAGTAGCCCGTCAGCGCCGTGAGCAGCGGAGCCAGCCCGTGCCAGAGCAGCCACGCCTTGCGGCGGATCTGTGGGCTGTTTTCGCGCCAGTAGCCGCTGCCGGCCGCGATGGTGACGATACGGGTAAGCCGTTCATGACCTTTTACCAGGGGTAGGATCTGCGCGCCGACGCTGTGGCCGATCCAGTACAGCGGTAGATCGTCAGCAGCTTCGGCCACTGCCGCGAGTACTGCGCTGCAGTCGTGCCGGGCCCAGTCGAGAATGTCGACCTGGAGCTTGCGCAGCGGCATCCGACGGGAGCGGCCCATGCCCAGGTAATCGAAGGTGACAACCAGATAGCCGCGGTCGGCCAGCCAGCGGGCGAAATCGGCGTAGAAACGTTGCTTCACACCCATCGCCGGTGCGATCAGCACGGCGCCGCGTGGCGCGCTGCTCGGTAGGTACCAGTAACTGGACAGAAGGTGGCCGTTGCCGTTGTCGATCGAACGCTCATCAGCCTGTATCGTCGCCATTTTGTTGTTCTCCGCACTATTTGAATTGCCTGAGCGATGCAGTATACGAACGGCAGAATATAATTCTAGAAAATTATTCTAGTAAGCTTTGGAGCCCGAATGGCCCGTAGTAGTCGCAAGCAGGAAATTCTTCAGGCCGCGCTGGCCTGTTTTACCGAGCATGGGGTGGAGGCCACCACCATCGAAATGATCCGCGACCGTTCCGGTGCGAGCATCGGCAGCCTCTATCACCACTTTGGGAACCGCGAGCGAATCATTGCTGCGCTGTATCTGGAAGGCATCGGTGAGTATGCCGCGCTGCTCGAGGCCGGGCTGATCGAGACGCTGGATGCCGAGGCATGCGTCAGGCTGTTCGTCACCAGCTATATTGACTGGGTCGTCGCGAACCCGGATTGGGCACGCTTCGTCCTGCACAACCGTGGGCGGGTCGAGGCCGGGGAGATGGGTGAACGACTGCGTGAGGTCAATCATGCCCATGGCGAGCGGGTCGGGGCGATCCTGCGGCGCCACCGTGAAAGCGGGGCCTTTCGACGGATGCCGGGCGATTGCTTTCTAGCGGTGGTCATCGGACCCTGTCATGACATGGCGCGCAATTGGCTAGCCGGGCGTTCGCGAACGAAACTGGCCGACTGTCGCGATCTGCTCGCCGAGATCGCTTGGGCCAGCGTCAGGGTCTAGTGGCAGCGCTAGGCTCAGACGCCCAGACTTTCGATATCGCGCGCGAGCATTTCCAGCTGGTGCGCCAGGGATCCCTTCAGGGTTTCCTCGCTGAGCTGGAACGACGGTGCGCCGCAGGTCAGCGCCATGATACTGCCATCGGCCAGGTGCAGCGGCACACCAGCGGCTTTCACGTTGCGGTCCCAATCGCCCAGTGACAGGCAGAAGCCGTGCTGACGGAACTCCCTGAACGATTCCTCCAGCGACTGCTGCATCGCCGGCCAGTCGTCGCCATACTTGGTTTCCAGTGCCGCCATTAGATGTTCGCGCTCCTTTTCCGGCGTGGCTGCTAGAAAGGCGCGACCAGCGGAGGTGGTGGCCAGTGGCAGGCGCACGCCGGCATCCATGCGCAGCGTCGAAACTTCGGCGGGGCGGCAATTCTCGATATAGATCATCGACAGACGATCGCGGCAGGTCAGACCGACCGTTGTATTGGTACGACGGGCGAACTCGTCCATATAGGGCTTGGCCAGCTGGCGCACACGAAGGTTGGAAACGTAGGCGTAGCCCAGTGCGAGCACGCCGGAGTCGAGCTGGTACTTCTCCAGCTGCTGCGAGTAGCTGAGGTAGCCGAGCTTGGTCAGCGTGTAGGTCATGCGCGACACGGTGGGTTTGGGCAGCCCAGTGATCCGAGCGATGTCCTGATTGCCCATCACCACCGAGCCGTGGGTAAAGGCGCGCAACACATCCAGGCCGCGGGAAAGAGCCTCGACGAATTTGCGGTCCTTGGGGCTCTCGGTATCTTCGATGTCGCTCATGGTGGTATCGGTTCTGTCTGGTAGTGGGCAGCGGGGGCGAACGATAGCAGATCGCCTTATTGACTGGCAGATTCCGCGCGCTGAAGCTGGCGTCGTTGTTATTGATGTACAAAAGTTAGCGCATAGTATCGTTTAACGACACAACATTTCGCACAGTAAAATGATAATTCACCCATGGTCCCGACAAGCTAACTTAACGGTTTGAAAGCCGTTGTACCGAAGGAGGTGTGGCGAAGCGTGACCGCGATGGTTCAAGCGACAGTTCGGTGTCATCCGTTCTTTATATTAAGGAAAGTAACCGTCTGGCAGCGCGACGAACGGCAGATCGCTGCAAGCCTGGCACAAGCGCCGTCTGCGGCGCGTTTGGGGTTGCACAGCTAGCAAGGAAAAGTCACTCCGCGCTTGTTGCTCAGGGAGCTTTCTGATATAAAGCAGCGCTCTTTTCTAGGGGCCCGGTTTCTTCGCATGCAGCGTAGCCGGTAAGACCCCAACGAAACGTGGCGCTGAGCGCCAAAAAGACAATTGAATTCAAGCGGCCAACCCATGCCGGGTTGGGCATGTGGTTTTAGAGGGCTGAGGCATGTCGAGAGTCTGTCAAGTTACCGGTAAGGGTCCGGTAACCGGGAACAACATTTCCCACGCGAACAACAAAACCCGTCGTCGTTTTCTGCCGAACCTGCAGCATCACCGCTTCTGGGTCGAGTCCGAGAACCGCTTCGTACGTCTGCGTTTGACCGCCAAGGGCATGCGCGTTATCGACAAGCGCGGCATCGACGCCGTTCTGGCTGAAATCCGCGCTCGCGGCGAAAAGGTTTAAGGAGAATTATCATGCGTGACCTGATCCGTTTGGTGTCCAGCGCCGGTACCGGCCATTTCTACACCACCGATAAGAACAAGCGCACCACCCCCGACAAGCTCGAAATCAAGAAATTCGATCCAGTCGTACGCAAGCACGTGATGTACAAGGAAGCTAAGATCAAGTAATTGATCGGCCCTTGAAGGAAAACCCGCCTCTCGGCGGGTTTTTTCGTTTTTGGCGATGCGGCTTCGGTCAGGCGGCCTTGCGAATGGCATCGGCCAGGCGCTCGATCATCGCATCGATGTGCTCGCGCTCGACAATCAGCGCCGGCGACAAAGCAATGGTGTCGCCGCTGGCGCGGGCCAGCAATCCATCCTCGAAACACTGACGGAATACCTCGTAACCGCGTTTGCCGACGCCATCGGCGTGAGCGGAAAACTGGATGCCCGCCACCAGGCCGACGGTGCGGATATCGGTCACGTTCGGCAGACCCTGCAGGCTGAACAGCGCATCCTGCCAGTAGCTTTCGATTTCGATGGCTTTCTGGAACAGGTTCTCTCGCTGATAGATCTCTTGGGTTGCCAGTGCGGCGGCGCAGGCTACTGGATGTCCTGAATAGGTGTAGCCGTGGAAAAACTCGATGGTGCTTTCCGGGCCATGCATGAAAGCGTCGTGAATCTTCTCGTCGACGAACACCGCACCCATTGGAATCGCGCCATTGGTCAGGCCTTTAGCGCAGGTGAGAATGTCCGGCGTCACGCCCCAACGCTGGGCAGCAAACGCCTCGCCAACCCGTCCGAAGCCAGTGATCACCTCATCGAAGATCAGCAAAATGCCGTGTTTAGCGGTGATCTCGCGTAGCCGCTGCAGATAGCCCTGCGGCGGTAGAACCACTCCGGCCGACCCGGACATCGGCTCTACGATTACCGCGGCGATATTTTCAGCGCCGTGCAGGGTGACCAGCCGCTCCAGCTCTTCGGCCTTTTCCACGCCGTGCTGCGGCAGGCCCTTGCTGAACGCGTTGCGCTGTAGGTCAAGGGTGTGCGGCAGATGATCGACGCCCGGTAACAGCGCACCGAAAGCCTTGCGATTGTTGGCCATGCCCCCCACTGAAATGCCACCGAAGCCAACGCCGTGATAGGCCAGTTCGCGACCGATCAAGCGGGTGCGGCTGCCTTGGCCTATCGCCCGCTGGTAGGCCAGCGCGACTTTCAAAGCGGTATCGGCAGATTCGGAACCGGAGTTGGTGAAGAACACACGATTGAGCCCGGCCGGGCTTATCTGCGCCAGACGTTCGGCCAGTTCGAATGGCAGCGGATGTCCCATCTGAAAGGTCGGTGCGAAATCCATTCGAGCGATCTGCTTGCTCACCGCCTCGGTGATTTCCCGGCGGCCGTGACCGGCGTTGCAACACCAAAGCCCCGCCGTGCCATCGATTACCCGGCGCCCGTCGGTGTCCGTGTAATACATGCCTTCGGCGCTTTCCAATAGACGCGGGCTGCCTTTGAACTGACGATTGGCAGTGAAGGGCATCCAGAAATGATCGGCAGATGCGGCGGGTTCGTTGGCCATGGCTCGCTCCGGAAAATTCGTGGGTTCGGTGTTCTATGCTCTAAGGAGGCACACGCCGCTCGCTTCGCGGCTCCATCGAGTCTATGTTTAATAAAACGAACAAAACAAGGCTGAAACCGCCATTTCGTAAAAAATATTGATAGGTCTGGTATCGCTGGTTTAGGGTGCCTTTTTTGATTATTCGACAAATACCGAGGATGCTCCATGACCACCCTGACACTCGCCGATTGGCAACAGCGTGCCCGTGACCTGCGCATCGAAGGACGGGCTTTCATCCAGGGCGAATACACCACATCCAGCGCCGGCGCCAGCTTCGATTGCATCAGCCCGGTGGATGGCCGGGTTCTGGCGCAGGTCGCAAGTTGTGACGACGCGGACGCTGACCGAGCCGTGATCAGCGCGCGTATGGCGTTCGAGTCTGGCGTCTGGTCGCGTTTGGCGCCGGCCAAGCGCAAGGCGGTGATGATCCGTTTTGCCGATTTGCTCGAAGCCAATGCCGAGGAGCTGGCACTGCTGGAAACCCTCGACATGGGCAAGCCGATCAGCGATGCACTGAGCGTGGATATTCCGGGTGCGGCACGAGCGCTGCGCTGGAGTGGCGAGGCGATCGACAAAATCTACGACGAAGTGGCAGCGACGCCACATAACCAACTGGGCCTGGTCACGCGCGAACCCGTTGGGGTGGTGGCGGCCATCGTGCCGTGGAATTTTCCGTTGATGATGGCCTGCTGGAAGCTTGGCCCGGCGCTGTCCACCGGCAACTCCGTAGTACTCAAGCCGTCCGAAAAGTCACCGTTGACCGCGATCCGCGTGGCGCAGCTGGCTATCGAGGCCGGTATCCCACCAGGCGTGCTCAACGTGCTGCCGGGCTATGGACACACCGTGGGCAAGGCGCTGGCGTTGCATATGGATGTCGACACCCTGGTCTTCACCGGCTCCACGCGGGTCGCCAAGCAGTTGATGATCTATGCCGGCGAATCGAATATGAAACGCGTCTGGCTGGAGGCGGGCGGCAAGAGCCCGAACATCGTCTTCGCCGATGCGCCCGATCTCGAAGCCGCGGCACAATCCGCCGCTGGCGCCATCGCTTTCAACCAAGGGGAAGTCTGCACCGCCGGCTCGCGTCTGCTAGTGGAAAGCGCGGTGAAGGAGCGTTTTCTGCCGCTGGTGGTCGAGGCGCTCAAGGGTTGGAAGCCGGGTAATCCGCTGGACCCGGCCACGAATGTCGGCGCACTGGTCGATACCCAGCAACTCGATACCGTACTCGGTTATATCCAGGCCGGTCGCAACGATGGCGCCCATGTGCTCATCGGAGGCCAGCGGACCATGGAAGACACGGGCGGCCTGTATGTTGAGCCAACCATTTTCGACGGCGTCAGCAACGCCATGAAGATCGCGCAGGAAGAAATCTTCGGCCCGGTACTGTCAGTGATCACCTTCGATACCGCTGCGGAAGCTGTCGCTATCGCCAATGACACCCCGTACGGCCTCGCCGCTGCGGTATGGACGGCGGATCTGTCCAAGGCTCACCTGACCGCCAAGGCGCTGCGTGCCGGCAGTGTCTGGGTCAATCAGTACGATGGCGGCGATATGACCGCACCGTTCGGTGGCTTCAAGCAGTCGGGCAATGGCCGCGACAAATCGCTACATGCATTCGACAAGTACACCGAGCTGAAAGCGACCTGGATAAAGCTTTAAAAAGCCGCTTGAAGCCGGACAGCCCGCATGGCGCGACGCCGGCGATGCGTCCGGCTTCAAGCTTAAGGGAGACCTACTGCCCCCACCGCCCGCTGCGGCGCATCGCGCCCCACTGATGCTTGCGTCGTGAGAACCATTGCCAGAGCCCGCGGCAACGCCAGGCTGTGTTGATCTGGCGGTAACCGAAGTTCTCCAGCACGGCCATTAGAAACAGCCGCAGCATGTCGCGTCGACGCTCATAAACGCGGAACGATATGGTTTCTAGCAACAGGCCGTTCACCGACAGCAAGATGCCCATACCGATCGCCACCAGCAGGAACGCCGCCAGTGCCTGATAGGACACTATTCCGAGCACGAACCCGCCGATCATGAAGCCGTAGCCGGCCAACTCGATCAGCGGGCCCAGCCATTCGAAAAGCGCCATGAACGGCCAGGCCAGCCAACCCGGCGTGCCACCGCGCAGACTGAATGCAAGCCGCGCGTGGCGGCTCAGGCTTTCCGCGAGCCCGCGCTGCCAGCGGCTGCGCTGACGTCCCAGCGTGCCCAGGTCCTCCGGGCATTCGGTCCAGCAGATCGGGTCTGGCAAGTAACGTATGCGGTACGGAATGCGTCGCTCTCGGTGGTAGCGGTGCAGCCGCACGACCAGTTCCATGTCCTCGCCAACGGTATCGGTGCGGTAGCCGCCGATGGCCATCACCCGCTCGCGATCGAACAGGCCGAAGGCGCCGGAGATGATCAGTACGGCGTTCATCGGCGACCAGCCGAGGCGGCCGAAAAGAAAGGCACGCAGGTATTCGACGATCTGGAAACGCGCCAGCCAGTTGCTCGGCAGCCCAGCGCGGATCAGGAAGCCGCCACGCACCTCAGAACCGTTGGCGATGCGCACGGTACCGCCAGCCGCCACGGTGCGTTCGTCTTCAAGGAAGGGTTGAACCACACGCAGCAGGCTGTCGCGCTGCAGAATGGAGTCAGCGTCGACACCACAGAACAGGCCGTGACGCGCCGCGTTGATGCCTGCATTCAATGCGTCCGCCTTGCCGCCGTTGGCCTTGTCGATTACCCGCAGATTGGCATAGCGGCGCGAGCGATAAATCGCCGCGACCGGCTGGTGCGCGACCGCTTGGCGCAGTGGTTCGGGGTGCGGCACCAGTTCGAACTCCTCAACCAGGACGGCGAGGGTGTTGTCCTTCGAGCCGTCGTTGATGACCACCACTTCGAAGTCAGGGTATTGCAACTGGAGCATCGAACGCACTGAGGTACGGATAGTCGCTTGCTCGTTGAACGCCGGCATCAGCACCGAAACCGGGGGCTCCACGCCAAGGTATGGCGCGATTTCGCCAGTTTCGGCGCGCTGGCGGATGTACCCCATCAGGCTCACCATCGACAGAACGTTGAGCAGCAGGTACATGCCGTTGAGTAGCAGGAAATAGAGAATAAAGCCCAGTTGCAGCCACCACAGCCAGTCGAACGTCACCGCCGTACCTCCGCGATTGCGCGGCGCAGTGCGTCCTGGCCGTAACGGTCTGGCACATGCGCGAGCAGCTGCTTCAAACCGTCGGGCGTGGCGCCGGGCAGCGTTGCCAGGCTGTCGGCAGCCGCCTGTCGGACCCACCAACTGCTGTCGCCGAGCATCGGTAGAAACAGTTCGTTGTCATCGCCGCGTGCCTGCTTGTGGAGCGCTTGCAGCGCGGCCAGCCGCACATCGGCGTGGCTGTGCGTCAGGGCACGTTGCAGTCGTGCACGATCGCGCGGATCGCCGAGTTCGCAAAGACAACGCAATGCCACTTGCAACTGCTCCGGCGCGGCGTTTTCGTCTAGCCGAGCGCGTGCCCAAGGCGCAGCATGGCGCGGTTCGCCGTGCACCAATAACGCAGCCAGCCGCCCGCGCCGTGGATCATCGGAGCCGGACAGGGTCATCAGCAGCGGCATGGTCACCGCCTGTTCGCCGGCCTGCTGGCAAAGGCTGGCCAGGCGAGGCAGCGCCCAGTCCGGGCGCGTTACCGATGCCGGCAGAATGAGCTGCATGGCCCGCGTCGGGTCCATGGCGATCAAGGACTGGGCGGCGGCAAGCGATACGATGGCGTTGCGGTTCAGCAATAGCGGCTGTACCGCGTCCCAGTGCGCTGGATCGGCCAGATGGCGCAGAGAGGTCAAGCCGATCAGTTTGCTGCGTACCCGGCCGCGTAATAGCCCCAGCGCCTGGCGATCCATTCCCATGGCGACGAGCGCACGGTTCATCCGCTCGCGCGCCGTGCCACGCAGTTGCAGCTGTGTGCGGTTCCACTGCAGCAGAAACCAGAACTGGCGATTACGGGGTAATGAGGGCGGCGGCTCGGGCAAATCCTCGCCAAGGCTGCACAGCGCAAAGAATGGTCGCCATTGGTCATTGAATTGCTGGCGCCGTGCCGCTCGGCGCCTGGCTACTTCGCCGAGCACCAGCACTTGCACCATTATCAGCAAGGTCAGCGCACCCAGGCCCAGCGCGCCATACAGTACGAGTTGCAGCATGCCGTCTTCCGGCCAGAGCGATAGCCACACAGGGTTCGGCCTTTCGCAGAGCCAAGCCGGACAACTCACTGCCTCCTCAAAAAGCATGGCGCAAGCCGAGCTGCAACCAGCGCCGCTGATAAAAATCTCCTTGGCGGTGATGGCCAACCTCCCAGGTCAGTGCCCAGCGACTGTCGAGCCAATGCCGACCCTGCAGGCTGAGCGCGCGCACGTCGCTGGTAATCAACTGTTGCTCCTCGACCGCTTCTTCCTCGCCGACCGTCATGCGTATGCCGGCATAGCTCAGGCCATCGTAGTAGTAATCCAATGCCAGGTCGTGGCCGATGGGCGTGCCGGCATTGGCAACATCGGTGATGTTCAATGTGTAGCCAGCACGCCAAGAGTCCCAGTAGCGTTCGGCCGTGAGCGCGAGGCGGTCGACTCGGGTGGTTTCATATTCGGTGCGGCGGATACTGGCGGCACCGAGAAACCCTGAGGGCAGACGCCGTTGCAGGCGAAGGTCGGCGTGCCACTGTGGCAGGAAGTAAGGCGAGGGCTGATAACCAACCTCAGGTTGTAGCGTCCAGTTGTCACCCAGGGCAAACACCGCGCCCAGTTCGGCGCCCTGATCCCATTCGCCGAAACGCTGTTCGCGTAACAAGGCACCGTACCAGCCGAGACCCTCCGGCTGCGTCGAGGCGTAATCCAGGCGCTGGCTGCGCCAGTTATCGAAGCCGCTATCGAGCCAATCCTGACGGGCCGACAGCTCTATTTCATGACGGCGTTGCGCAGGGGCGCTGGCGGGTGGCGTGGTGGCGGTTGCCGGTGAGGTCAGCGCGGCGCGGGTCTGCTGCATCACCTGTTGCACCTCGGCATAATTCGGCGCGATGCGCGCGGCGCGCTCCAATGAATCCAGGGCGGTCTGTGGACGACCGCCCCAGAGCAAGGCCTGGCCTTGACCGAGCAGGTAGTCGGCGTTGTCGGGTTCGCGCTGCAACAACTGTTGATAGATCGGCAAGGCCTGCTCCGGCTTACCCTGCCAGGCCAGCACTCGCGCCAGCAAGAATTGCGCTTCGCTATCGTCAGGCTGTCGCAGCAGATACGCATCGAGTGTCGCCTGTGCGGCGTCGAGTTGTTGGGCCTCGATTTGCCGTTGCGCGGTCGCTACATCCCCTAGCGCTAGCGGCGCAAACAGCGCGAGGGCCAGCAACAGAGCCCGACGAATCATCGCGGTCTCCTTAGCAGGCGGCGGATGCGCGCCAGCAGTTCCTCCGGCTGAAAGGGCTTGGTCACATAATCATCCGCGCCCAGCTCCAGCGCACGGACGATATCCACCTCACGTGCCTTGGCGGTCAGCATCAGCACCGGCACGCTGCCCCAGCCAGGCTGTGCGCGTAGCCGCTCGATCAGCTCAAGGCCGTCATGGTACGGCAGCATGATGTCCATCAGCGTCAAGTCGGGTGGGCTGGAACTGCTCAGCTTTTCGAGTGCCTGTCGGCCGTCAGCGGCATGCTCGACGACAAATCCGTGCCGCTCGAGCATGAAGCGGATAAGGAAGGCGATATCTTCTTCGTCCTCCACCATCAGGATGCGCTGATTGCCAGAATCGCTCATACATTGACCTCGTCGGAATTTTTCGTCTGGCTGGGTGGCCAGTGCTGTAGCAAGTGCTGGATCAGCGTCGCCAGTTCATCCCCGTCATGGCGGGATTTGACCAGTTGGCGCAAGACCAGGCGGCTGTCGTAGGCGGGCGAATCCAGCGCGGAAAAGATGATCACCGGCGGCGGTGGTACTGTCTGAGCCAGCTGATCAAACAGCTCGCTACCGTTGCCGTCGGGCAGCATCAAGTCGATGATTGCCAGGTCGTAGGGCTGTTCTGCGATCATTTGGCGAGCTTCGGCCAGGCTAGCGGCGCCCTGCAGATCGACCCCAAGCGGCGCGAGCAGCCTGGCCAGGAGTTCACGCAGATCCGCTTCGTCCTCGACGTGCAGTATCAGCGGGCGGGAGCCGTCGGTTTGGAGGCAGGTGCGAACGACGTCGGTGATCCGCGACGGATCGATCGGCTTGTGCAGCCAGTCGATTACCCCGACTGCGCCACCTCGCAACTCGCCATCGTCGTCATCGCGGCGTTGCGGTTGCAAGCTCACAATCAATACCGGCAGGTGTTGGTAGACGCTTTGGCCGCGTAAATTTTGCAAGAAGACGACGCTGTCTTCATCGTTCAATGCAGGGCTGAGCGTAAGCGCCTGAACATTGAACGTTGCGAGCAGCTCACGGGCCTGAGCCGCCGTCTCGGCAATCAGGGTTGCGTAGCCTTGTTGCCGCAAGATGGCGGCCAGCTGTTCGGCAGATGGCGAGTCGGGTTCGAGAATAAGAATGCGCGCTGACGATTTCGAGGCCGCCGCCAGCGGGGGTTGCTGTGGCATCGACGTGTAAGGCGGTGTCCGTGGATACAGTGGCAGCCGCAGCCAGAAGCGCGTGCCCTGGCCTTCCTGCGAGTCGAAGCCGATCCGCCCGCTCATCTTCTGTACCAATGAGCGGGTGATGGCCAGGCCCAGCCCGGTGCCACCGCGACGGCGGGCATCGGAAGAGTCGGCCTGGGCGAAACGCTCGAATACCCGGGAACGGAAGCTTTCCGGAATCCCCAGCCCCCGGTCCTGAACGCCGATTTCCAGCATGCTGCCATCATCACTGTGTATGTCGACAGACACGATGCCGCCAGGTGGCGAATGCTTAATCGCGTTGGACAGCAGGTTGGCCATGATCTGGGCGAAGCGGTCCGGATCGACCTCGATATCCGAGCCGATCGGCTCCGCCAGCGTCGCAAGCGTCAGGCTGACGTTGTAATCGCGGCCATAGGGTTCGATATCCTGCAATGCCTGTTCGAGCAACGTGAGCGCATCGCAGCGGATGAGATTGAATGGAAGACGACCGGCTTCGAGTTTCTCGATGTCGAGAATGTCGTTGATCAGGCGCACCAGCCGCTCGCTATTCTTGTGCGCGATGTCCATCAACGGCCGAGCGCCCTCGCTCACCTCACCCGCGATGCCGCCGGCCAGCATGCCCAGGGCGCCGCGGATGGCCGTCAATGGCGTACGCAGTTCATGGCTGACAGTGGAAATGAATTCGGTCTTCATTTGCTCCATATGTCGGCGCAGGGAAATATCCACCGCCACGGTCACCACGTAACAGGCACCGCCGGAAACCTGCAGCGGTCGCTTGAGCACTTGTAGCCAGCGTTCCTGGCCGCGCGCATCGGTCAGGTTCACGTCGGTGATGCGTAGCTCGCCACCGCTACTGAGCAGCTCCGCCTCGCCCTGCAACAACGGCAGCAATAACTGCGCACCGGCGATGTCCTCGACACAACGTCGCTCGATCACGTCCGGTCGGGTGTCGAGCAGGCCGGCAAAAGCCGAGTTGCACAACGCAAAGCGTCCCCGTTCGTCGCGCACGAAAATAAGGTTTTCGTCGGTATCGACTACCTTACGCAGGAACGCTCGCTGATCGTGCAACTTGTCGCGGCTGCGTTGGAGCTCGGTGACGTCGCGGGCGATGGCGAGGTGATCGTCAAATCCGGTGCGTACAAGACGCACCTCGAAAGTCCGATGACCATCTACCTCGCACCAGGTGGTCTGCTGTACTTCGTCATCGTCGGTTTGCTCGAGCAGCTTCAGCAATAAGGGTTCGATTGCCGTAGGTGCTGGCCCGCGATTGCTGCTCGCGTGGGATAGGCCGGTTACCTGGCGCCGGCTGTCGATCGCGTAAAGGTAATCGGGAATGGCCTGCAGCAAAGCAGCTAGATGCGCTTCACCGGCTTGCGCCTGGATTGTCAGGCGTTGACGGATCTGCATGTTGCGGCGAACTGCCCAGAATGCGGCGAGGAACAACGCGAACACGATCAAACCGCCGGCCAGCGCCAATTGCCGGCTGTGCTCGATGGTCCCGGCCACAGCGCGGTGCGCGCTGGCGAGCTGCTTCCGCTCGCGCTGTTCGACTGCGCCGAGCAGCGCCCGCAGGCGATCCATGATTTGTTTGCCACCGGCCCGGCGAGCGCGTTCGACGGCGGTCTGCAGGCCGCTGTCGCGGCGCGCTTGAATGTTGCCTGCCGCAATCACCAAGCGTGCGGCAATGGCAGCATCCAGTTCGTCGAACCAGGGCGTATCGGGATATTCGCTTTCAGACGTGACGGCCTGCAGATGGCGGCGATGTGCCTCCAGCTCGACTAGCCCTTGCTCATACGGCGCCAGATATTCGGCTTCGCCGGTGAGAATGAAGCCGCGCGAGCCTGTTTCGATATCCTTTAGCGACGAAAGTATCGCCTGTGCCGCCGTGATGATCTCCAGGCTACGGCTGACCGATTGGTTGGTGGCGAGTACGGCTTGCTGGGTTCGCGCAGCCTGGAAGCCAAGTGCGGCCAGCAGCATGAAGGAGATCAGAAAGGCGATCGAATGCCAGCTTATCGCGGGGTTTGAAGGCAAACCGGAGCTCCTTTCGCCGGCAGATGAGTGCGCAGGCTGCAGGCGCAGTCCGTCGCTCGGCGTCCAACGTTGCTTGGCAGGTCACTGTTCGTGACCGCTGGATCTAAAGCAGTTGGACTCGGCAATGTCGCAGCGGTTCGCTGGTTCTAGGCTGGCGAAGCGATCAGTGTTCTGCGACTTGTACTTGATTACGGCCCTCGCGCTTGGCGACGTAAAGGGCTTGGTCGGCGCGCTCTAGCAGATCACTGGGCTTGGAGTGGCTGTCAGTCTCGCTGATACCGGCACTCAGTGACACGCTGAAGGTTCGCGTCCCCGTATGGAAACGCAACGCCGAGAAGCGCTGACGGATTTCGTCGAAAATCTGCCAGGCTTGCTCGGTGGTGCAATCGGGCAATACCGCCACGAACTCTTCGCCGCCGTAGCGGCCGAGGCTGTCGATCCGGCGCAACCGTTGGTGCATCAGATTGGCCAGCGAGCGAATCACGTTATCGCCGGCGGCATGACCGTACTGGTCGTTGACCTGCTTGAAATGATCGAGATCGACCATCACCACGCTTGCTGGCTTGCCGTTGCGCAGCGAGCGTTCCACCTCCAGCGCTACCTGCTCCTTGATATCGGCATGTTTGAGCAATCCGGTCAGGCTGTCGCGCGACAGCGCCGTGCTCAGCGATCTCGCGCGCTGGGCATGGGAAAACACCGCGGCGATCAGCGCGTTGTCGCTGATGGGTTTGGTAATGAAATCGTCGCCAGCCTTCAGCAAGGCGGCCATCTGCCGGTTGATGTCAGTTTCGGCAGACAAGTAGATGATCGTCACCCGCAGCCACTCGTCGTTCAGGCGGATCATCTGCGCCAGCTCCGGGCCAGAGCAGCCGGGCATATTCACGTCGAGTAGCAGTACTTCCGGGTTGAACGCATGCATGACCTCGAATAGCGTGCTGGGGTCGCTCAAGGTCTCCACCAGCATCTGTGAATTGCGCAGCACCAAGCTATAACGCGCCGCGAGGTCGGCATCGTCATCGATGATCAGAATTCGGTACGGCTCGCTCAATTGACGGTTGAGGCAGTGCTCGAGGCTGCTTTCCAGCTGAGTAATGTTCACCGGCCGGGTGAAGTAGCCTTGCGCGCCGGCGCGAACCGCCGCCAGCTGGCTGTCGAAATCGATGCGATGGTTGATCACCAGCAGCGGCAAGGGTGTTTCCAACCGCTGCTGAAGTGCGCTCACCGCGGCCAACTCACCGTCGTGCTGGCTGATGATCAGTGCGTCCGGCATCTGCCCGTCGAGGGCCGTTTGCAGCAACGCAATATCCGGAAACCGCAGCACGTCATAGCCAAAGTTACTCAGGGTTTGACACATTTCCTGCCCGGCATCGAGGTCGCTCTCAAGCAAATAGACGCGGCAACCGGCGTGCAGTTTTTCATGTTCGTCGGGTTGCCCGACCAAGGCGCTATCAGGAGCGCCGGCCAGCGCTTCGGCCACCAGTTGGTGGGTCGCCCGGACCAGCGCGGTGAGCGCCTGGCCGCTGGGCTTGGCCGCGTCCAGCCAGTGGTCGGCCCGCTGTTCAAGCAATCGCGACTGCTGGCCGAGCGTGGTGAAACCGAAGGTGCCGGCCGTACCGGCCAGGCGATGCAACCGCTCGCGGACGTCGAGCACTAGCGCCCGGCGCTTCTCGCGTTCACGGGTGTGCTGCAGTTGCTCGGCGACCTGTTCGAGTTCAGGAAGCTCCTGCTGCAGCCGCTCGGCAAATTTCTCGGTTAATGCTTGCAGCTGGCTCTGCAGCGCGTCTCCGCTGCCATTAGTCATGCTCGGCTTCCCATATCTCGTTCAACTGTGCCGCCAGTTGCAAGGGATCGAAGGGTTTTTGCAGCAGGCTTCGCACGCCAAGTCGTTTCAGTTCGGCTAGGTCGGCGGGCTCCTGCTGCCCTGTCAGCAGTACTACCGGCGTCTGGGGGAGATCAATCTGCAGCGCGAGCTGACGCAGCAGTTCCAGGCCGCTCATCTGCGGCAGCATCACGTCCAGCAGGATCATGTCTGGGACGAATTGCTGGGCCTGGCCCAGCGCATCCTGGCCAGAGGCGCAGCTGAGCACCTGAAAGCCGCCGAGCTTTTCCAGGGCAATACGGGTCACCACCTGAATCGATGGCACATCCTCGACATGCAGGATGCGCTGCAACGGTCTCACGAATGCAGCTCTTCAGCGGGCTCGCAAGGCAGCTCGAACCAAAAACAGGCACCTTCGCCAGGCGTCGAATCGAAACCGATCTGTCCATCCATATGCTCGATCAACTCCTTGCTGATGGCCAGGCCAAGGCCGGTGCCGCCTTGCTGGCGAGTATCCGACGAGTCCGCCTGCGCAAACTTGCTGAAGATCCGCTCGCGGAACGCCTCGGTGATTCCCGGACCTTTGTCGCGAACGCTTACACGTACTCGGCGATCGCCCACCGCTTCGCTCCACAGCTCGATGGTTTGGCCGGCTGGTGAAAATTTAGATGCGTTGGAGAGTAGATTGCTCAATACCTGTTCCAGACGCATCGTATCGACATTGATCAGGACCGCAGGGCACGCGCCTAGCTCGATAGTCACAGCGTAGCTATCGGCGTAGCCCTGGTTGCTGCGAAGCGCCTGTTCCAGCAACGGCTGCAGCGGCTGCAACTCCAGCTCGAAGCGCATCTTGCCGGCGTAGAGCTTGTCGATATCCAGCAGGTCGTCAATCAGCACACTCAGGCGTTTGCTGTTCTGGTGGGCGATATCCAGCAGCTCCTGCAGGTGCTCAGGCACTTCGCCCATCACCTGTCCGCAGATCAGTCCCAGCGAGGCGGTAATAGAGGTCAACGGAGTGCGCAGCTCATGGCTGACGGTAGAGACGAAGTCGCGCTGCAAGATCTCGATCTGCTTGCGTTCAGTGATGTCGTGCAGCACCACCACAGCGCCGTTCTGCTGGCCATTGGAAGCAAACATCGGATCGGCATTGGCCAACACATGCCGTGTCGTACCATCCACCACGATAGTCATCTCGACGTTGCGGATGTGCTCGCCGCGCAGGGCGCGCATCAGCGGGACCTCTTCCAGCGTCATCGGCGTCACCCCGTCGGCATGGAAGAGGTGATAAATGATCGGCCACTGTTCAGGCGACAACTGCTGCGCATCGAGGCCGTGCCAGAGCCGAGCGGTATTGTTGAACAGGGTCAGATTGCCCTCCGCGTCGCAGGCGACAACGGCCTCGGACAAGGCTTCGAGCAGACGCCGATTGATTTCCTGCTGCTTATCCAGCTCAAACTGCTCGGCCTTGCGCTCGGTAATGTCGGTCACCAGGCCGTGCCAGAGCACGGAGCCATCGGCCTGGCGCATCGGCGTCGCGCGCGCTTCGACCCAAATAAGGCCTTTGCGCGGATGGTCGATGCGGTGCTCGAAATGCCAGGGCGTCAGGGTCGCGGCGGCATGTCGGATACTTGCCAGCACGCGCTCTCGGTCATCCAGATGAACCCGGGTATAGATCGGCCCGATGCTCGGTGCCATTTCGGCGGCGCTCAGGCCGTAGATGTCCTCGACGCCTTCGCTGAGGTAGGGAAAGGAGCTGTTGCCGTCGGGTCGCCAGCAGAACTGGAACAACAAGCCCGGCACCTGCGCTGCGATCTGTTGTAATCGCAGCTGCAGGTGCTCCTGGTGGGCCAGGTCATAGGCACTGACGATATAGCCGCGCAGCAGTTCTCGTTCGTCATGGATCGCCGAGACGTTCAGTAGCACCGGTACGCTATCGCCGTTTCGGTGCAGCAGACGCCATTCACGCATTTCACGCCGCCCTTCGAGCAGCGGCGCGATAAGCACGGCGAATCCCGGCTCGATGGTCTCGCCCAGTTCGTTGCTGAGAATGGCGGCGCGCCGGGCCAGCGCTTCTGGGGGAAACAAAGCCGAGGTCAGCGGATGGCCGACCACCATCTGCTCTGGGTAGCCGAACAGGCGCTCGGCGGTCGGGTTGACGCCCGAGATCAGCCCTTCAGCTGTGGTGACCAGCATGGCGCTCGCGGCGCTGTTGAGCAGGGCCTGCTGCAGCGCCGCCTGTTCGGCGTAGCGGTGCGCCTGCAGCCGTTCTTCGAAGAGCCGCATGATCTGCCGGCTCAGACGTACCAGCGCCTCGCGCTGCGCATCGCTGAGCTGACGCGGCTGGCGGTCGATCACGCAGAGGGTACCGAGGTTGTAGCCATCCGGCGTCGTCAATGGGGCGCCAGCGTAAAAGCGGATGCTCGGATCGCCGGTCACCAGTGGATTGTTGTGGAAGCGTTGGTCTTGTTGCGCGTCGGTGACCTCGAAGATGCCCTGGCCTTCGATGGCATGGGTGCAAAAGGAGATCTCGCGCGGGGTTTCGCTGACGTTCAGGCCGAGGCGGCTTTTGAACCATTGGCGACGGTCATCGACTAGCGAGATCAATGCGATAGGGGTGTCGCAGATGTACGAGGCGAGTTGGGTGAAATCGTCGAAGGCGGAATCGTCGGGGGTATCGAGAATCTCGTAACGCAGCAGCGCAGCGAGTCGGGACAATTCGCGGGTTGGCAGAGGGGAGGGTGCCCGCATCGCTTTCTGTGAATCCATCTGGCTAGCCTATCTCGCTGGGTGAAGGGGCAGGTTGCCGGCGCGCCTATTGTAGGCTGGCTTCCCAGATTGCCTGGATCTGACCGGCCAGGCGCATCGGATCGAACGGCTTGACGATCACATCACGCGCGCCTAGGTTACGCAGGTGTTCGATTTCGACGGGCTGGACCTTCGCGGTCATGAATGCCACCGGCACCTGTGTCAGATCGATCCGCTCGCTGAGCCTGGTCAGGGTTTCCGTGCCGCCCATGCCGGGCATCATCACATCGAGCAGGATGAAGTGTGGGACGAATCGTTCGACTTCTTCCAGCGCCTGCTGGCCGGACGAGCAGGACAGCACCTGGTAACCGCCGACTGCCTCCAGCGCCACTTTTACAACCGCCTGGATGGACGGATCGTCCTCGACATGCAGAATCCGTTTTAACTCGATCATGCGGTGCCTCCGTCGACAGGTGGGTTATCAATCGGCCGAAAGTGGGCAGTTTGCCAGCTTGCTAGGCTGCTGACGTAGCGTTCGATGAAAATAGCCCACCGATATATGTCGCGGCAGGACGCCGACGCTTGCCGTCCAAGTTCGACTTTGCCCCCCGGCGATAATTCTCATGGCAAGTCGAGGTGCGGCTGCATTCACCCGCCCGGTGCGCGTTCCGTGGCACCTGTCGACAAACCACTCTTGTGCGACGGGCGGGTGCGGCAATACGCCGCCGTGAGAAGATAATGTCGTTGGCTGGCATCTGCCGACCATGGTTCCTTCACTGCGAGGCTGCAGCACTATGTGGTACACCGGTTTTCTCGATCTTTCTGCCTGGCAGGTGGTTGCAGCCACCTTGCTTATGACGCACGTGACCATCGTCGCCGTCACCGTTTATCTGCACCGTTATTCGGCACATCGCTCGCTCGAGCTGAACACTGGGCTCAAGCACTTTTTCCGTTTCTGGCTGTGGCTGACCACGGCAATGAACACCCGCGAGTGGACTGCTATTCACCGCAAGCACCACGCTAAGTGCGAAACCTCCGATGATCCGCACAGTCCGGTACAAAAGGGGCTGATGACCGTTCTGCGCAAAGGCGCCGAGCTCTATCAGGAAGAGTCGAAGAATCCTGAGACCCTGCGCATCTACGGCAAGAACTGCCCGGACGACTGGATCGAGCGGAACCTCTATTCGCGCTATCCCAATCTCGGCATCGTGCTGATGCTGAGTCTCGACCTGGCGCTGTTCGGCGTTATCGGCCTGACCGTCTGGGCCGTGCAGATGATCTGGATCCCGTTCTGGGCCGCCGGCGTGGTCAACGGGTTGGGGCACGCGGTGGGCTATCGCAACTTCGAGTGTCGCGACGCGGCCACCAACCTGTTGCCCTGGGGCATCCTTATAGGTGGCGAAGAGCTGCACAACAATCACCACACCTACCCGAATTCAGCCAAGTTGTCCGTGCGCAAGTGGGAGTTCGACATGGGTTGGGCCTGGATCAAGCTATTCAGTCTGTTCGGGCTGGCGAAGGTGAATCGCATTGCACCTATCGCGCACCGCGTCACGCCCAAGCCTCAGTTGGACATGGACAGCGCCATGGCGATTCTCAACAACCGTTTCCAGATCATGGCGCAGTACCGCAAGCTGGTGATCAAACCTCTGGTGCGCCTGGAATTGCAGCGCGCCGATGCGTCGGTACGTCATCAGTTTCGCCGAGCCAAGCGTCTGCTGGCGCGAGAACCGAGCCTTTTGCAGCATGAGCAACACGCGCGCATCGCGGTGATCCTCGAGCAGAGCCAATCGCTGCGAGTGATTTACGAGCATCGTCTGGCGCTGCAGCAGATCTGGACCCGCACCAGCGCCAACGGCCACGAAATGCTCGCGGCGGTCAAGCAGTGGGTGCAGGATGCCGAGGCCAGCGGTATCCAGTCGCTGCGCGAATTCGCCGATCACCTGAAAACCTATTCGCTCAGGCCGGCCGCCGCCCACGCGTGACCTTCTATCGGCGCGACCATCGGCTGGCGCGCCGCCTGGAACTTTGCTCAACCGGCACTCTCTGAACTGCAATCTTGTTGTCAGCGACAGCTAAGCGGGTCTCCGCCAGTGCCTGACGCTCTTTTGGAACGCAGGTATGAATCTGGTGAAGCAGCGAAGCGAAACGAGGGGTGGCATCGTCCCCCCGACCGAAGCGCAGACCCTTTTGGCGTTGATGCATGCTCGCGCCGAGGCCGATCGTCTGAGCGAACGCGAGCAGCTTTTCAGCACGCTGATGGGCGCCGTCAATGCGGTGCTCTGGGCCTTCGATTGGCAAGCCCAGCAGATGATTTACGTCAGTCCTGCCTACGAGCAGATTTTTGGCCGCTCCGCCGCGCTATTGCTGTCGGACTACGGCGAATGGCGCAACAGCATCTATCCGGACGACTTGGAATACGCGCAGAAGAGCATGCTCGACGTGCTCGACAAGGGCGCTGTCGAGGAGCGCGAGTACCGCATCATTCGCGCTGACGGGCAACTGCGTTGGCTCAGCGACAAGTGTTTCATCGCACGCAACGCGGACAGTACACGCGGGCCGATCATCGTCGGCATCGCCGAAGACATCACGGAAAAGAAGCAGCTCGAAGGCGAACTGCAACGTCTGGCCACCATCGATGTGCTGACCCAGAGCAGCAACCGCCGACACTTCTTCGAATGCGCCCAGCGCGAATTCGATCTGGCCCGGCAGTACGCCACGTCGCTGGCGTTCCAGCTGCTGGACATCGATGACTTCAAGCGGATCAACGATACCCACGGTCACCAGATGGGCGACCAAGTGCTGCAACGCGTTGCCCAGTGCGGCTCGTCGGTGTTGCGTCGGGGTGATCTGTTCGGGCGCATCGGTGGCGAGGAGTTCGCTCTGCTCTTGCCGGGCTGCCAGCCAGACCTCGCCGAACAGATCGCTGAACGCTTGCAGCGGGAGATCCAGCGTCTGGTCTTCTCCAGTCCAGATGGCCAGCGATTCGGCGTCACTGTCAGTCTCGGCGTGACCTATCTCCGGGCCAGCGATCCAGACCTCAGCTCACTTTTTGCGCGCGCCGACGCGGCGATGTATACCGCCAAGCGTCTGGGCAAAAATCAGGTGATTGTTGCCTGACGCTATCCATGGCCTACAAAAAACCGCGGCGAGCCTGAGGCCCGCCGCGGTTTCTGTTTGGCTGAGAGCAATTAACACTTGTGAGTCAATGTCGCGATCGGCTGCTGCTGAGTGATGCAATGGATATTGCCGCCACCCAGCAGGATTTCTCGGCCGGGCACCATCACCACCTGATGCTGCGGGAACAGTCTGGCAAGAATGGCTTCAGCTTCGGTATCCAGCGGGTCGCCGAAAGAAGGGGCGATGATGCCGCCATTGACGATCAGGAAATTGACATAGCTGCCGGCCAGGCGGATCGATGGATCGCGCGGTTGGCTACCAATCAACGGAACCACGCCAGCGCATTCTTCTTCGGTGGCGTGAAGCGGTCCAGGAATCGGCATTTTGTGCACGGTTAACTGCCGGTCCCAGGCGTCACGTGCCTGTTCAAGCACCTGCATGGCCGCCTGGCAGCGTTCGTAGTTGGGGTTGTCCCGATCATCGGTCCAGGCCAGCAGTACTTCACCGGGGCGCACGAAACAGCAGAAGTTATCGACGTGGCCATCGGTCTCATCGTTGTACAGGCCGTGCGGCAGCCAGATCACCTTGTCGATCGCCAGGTAATCGGCAAGAACCGCTTCGATCTGTTCGCGGGAGAGATGCGGATTGCGGTTGCGGTTGAGCAGGCACTCTTCGGTGGTGATCAGCGTGCCTTCGCCGTCGACATGAATCGAGCCGCCTTCGAGCACGAAGCCTTCGGTGCGGTAGCGGTCGCAGCGCTCGATCTCGAGGATCTTTTGCGCAACCTCGTCGTCGCGCTGCCACTCGCTGTAGAGTCCGCCTTCCAGCCCGCCCCAGGCGTTGAATGTCCAATCGACTCCGCGCAGTCCGCCCTTGCCATTGATCAGGAAGGTCGGTCCGGTGTCGCGCACCCAGGCGTCATCGGTGCTGATTTCCACCACACGAATGCGTGGATCGTCCAGCTGCGCCCGTGCCGTCTGGTATTGCTCGGCCGCAGCACACACCGTGACCGGCTCGAAGCGGGCGATGGCCTTGGCGACTGCGGTAAACGCTGCCTGTGCCGACGTGCCCTGGTCGCGCCAGTTGTCCGGACGCTGCGGCCAGACCATCCAGGTCTGGCTGTGCAGCGCCCATTCGGCAGGCATGTGGTAGTCGTCGGCACGCGGCGTGGTGGTGAGGGTGGTCATCGGTATTTTCCGTGAGAGCGCTTTGTAGGAGCGAGCTTGCTCGCGAACAGTTTGCATAGCCGAATTCGCGAGCAAGCTCGCTCCTACGATGGGTCAAAATGTTCGGTCAGGATTCCAGCGAGCCATCGAGTGTCTTGATCGGGCTGTACAGGTTCGGCCGGCGATCACGGAATACGCCCCAGGCGCTGCGGATGTGCTCCAGCTTGTCCAGGTCAAATTCGTGTACCAGCACGCCTTCGCTGGTTTCGTCCATTTCCTCGACCTTGGCGCCGAACTGGTCGGCGATGAACGAAGAGCCGTAGAACGTAATGTCGTAGCCGTCCTGCTCCTCGGTGCCGATACGATTGCTGGCAATCAAAGGCATCAGGTTGGCGCCGGCGTGGCCCTGTTGCACGCGCTGCCAGTGGTCGCGTGAGGTGATGTTCGGATCATGCGGCTCGCTGCCGATGGCGGTTGGGTAGAACAGCAGCTCGGCGCCCATCAGCGCCATGCTGCGGGCGGTTTCGGGGAACCACTGGTCCCAGCAGATCGCCACGCCGATCTTAGCGTAGCGGGTGTTCCAGACCTTGAAGCCGGTGTCGCCGGGGTTGAAGTAATACTTCTCGTGATAGCCCGGTCCATCCGGGATATGGCTCTTGCGGTAGACGCCGAGCATCTTGCCGTCGGCATCGATGATGGCGATGGAGTTGAAGCGCGCACGCCCGGCGACTTCGAAGAAGCTGATAGGCAGCACGACCTGCAACTCGGCGGCGACCTTCTGGAAGTGCTGAATGGCCGGGTTTTGCTCGACTGAAGTGGCCAGCTGCAGATATTCCGGATTCGGCTTCTGGCAGAAGTAGGGCGTCTCGAACAATTCCTGAATCAGGATGACCTGCGCGCCCTTGGCGGCCGCTTCACGGACCAGCTTGTCGGCATTGGCAATGTTGGCTTTGCGATCCCAGGAACAAGCCATCTGGGTGGCGGCGACGGTGACGATACGGGACATGACGGCCTCGAAAAAGATTGGCTTATAGAAAGTGGATCGATTTTACGCGATGGGGTTCGCTGAAGCCTGGAAAAGACGACGACAGCGCTGGAGGCTGGAAGGCCGGACGAAAAAGCTGCGCTGGTCGTGGGGCCTACCACAAATACCGGAGCCGTAGGGTGGGCTTCAGCCCACCGTTGCCGACCTTGTTGAGCTGAAACGGAACGCCGCCCGGCCTACCCTACGATTCCCAGCCTTCAGCGATCATAGGTGCTCAACGTTTCAGGCATGGCAACCACTCAACCGGCCCGCCTTGCCTTCCGCGCTTTTCGGCTTTCCAGCCGTCAAACCGTATGCAAATACCAGTTGTATTCCAGGTCTGAGATCGAGTGTTCGAACTCGGCCAGTTCGCTCTCCTTACAGGCGACGAAGATGTCGATATAGGTGGAGTCGATGTAGCGCGCCATGATTTCGCTGTCGTCCAGTTCCCGCAGGGCATCGCGCAGGTTGGTCGGCAGGCTCTGTTCGACCTGCTCGTAGGAGTTGCCTTCGATTGGCTCGTCCGGTGCGATCTTGTTGGTCAGACCGTGGTGGATACCAGCCAGCACGCTGGCCAGCAGCAGATAGGGGTTGGCGTCGGCACCGGCCACGCGGTGCTCGATGCGCACGGCGTCCGAGCTGTCGGTCGGCACCCGAAGGGCTACGGTGCGGTTGTCCAGGCCCCAGCACGGTGCATTGGGTACGTAGAACTGCGCGCCGAAGCGGCGATAAGAGTTGACGTTGGGGCAGAGAAAGGCCATCGACGCCGCCATGGTCTGCTGAATACCGCCGATGGCGTGGCGCAACGTTTCGCTTTCCAGGGGGTTGTCGGTAGCGAATATATTGTTGCCATTCTTGTCGAGCAGCGAGATGTGTACGTGCAGACCATTGCCGGCCTGGCCCGGATAGGGCTTGGCCATGAAGGTGGTGTCCATCTCGTGGTCGTAGGCGATGTTCTTGATCAGGCGCTTGAGCAGCACCGCGTAGTCGCACGCCTTGATCGGGTCGGCGACGTGATGAAGGTTGACCTCGAATTGCGCCGGGGCGCTTTCCTTGACGATGGCATCGGCGGGAATGCCCTGCTCCTTGGCGCCTTCGAGGACGTCCTGCAGACAGTCGACATATTCGTCGAGGTCATCAATCAGATAGACCTGGGTGGAATGGGGGCGCTTACCGGAGATCGGCGAGCGTGGCGGTTGAGGCCGGCCGTTCACGTTTTCCTGGTCGATCAGGTAAAACTCCAGCTCGAACGCGGCGCAGATGGTCAACCCCAGCTCGTCAAACTTGCTCACCACCTGGCGCAGCACTTCGCGCGGATCGGCGAAGAATGGTGAGCCGTCGCGCTCGTGCATGGTCATCAGCAACTGAGCGGTCGGACGCTTCTGCCAGGGTTCGTTGCTCAATGTATTGGGAATGGGGAAGCAGGTCCGGTCCGAATCACCGATATCCATGCCCAGTCCGGTGCTTTCCACGGTGATGCCGTTGATATCGAGTGCGAACAGCGAGGCGGGCAGGTTGATACCTTTTTCATAGACTTTGTGCAGACTGGCGCGCTCGATGCGCTTGCCTCGAACGACACCGTTCATGTCTGCGATCAGCAGGTCGACGTACTGGACCTCCGGATGTTCCTTGAGAAATGCGTTAGCTTCGTTGAGCTGAACGGCACGCGGCTGCGGGAGCATGATGAAGCACCTTAATTGTTAAAAATTTCAATCATCAGACAGCTTGCTTTGGAGTCAATCGAAAACCTCTGTCGGTGTCAATAGCGCTTAAAAAAGCACCATGAAGGCCAGCTTTGGGCACTTTTGGGGCATTCTCGGCCTTTACAAAAATGAGCGACCGCGACTTTGCGTTCAAGATTTCGTCGGCTATTGTCTATAAAAACGAACAAGACTACTCTCCGACGAGCCCCATCTGGAAAGACGAGTATCCCATGCCTCGCGTGCCATTGATCGGCGTTTCCGCCTGTACCAGGCAGATAGGCCACCACAACTTCCACATTGCCGGCGACAAGTACCTGCGCGCGGCGGCAATCGCAGGTATGCCGCTGGTCATTCCGGCGCTGGACGATCTGATAGACCCCATTGCTCTTCTAGATAGCGTAGACGGCCTGCTCTTTACCGGCTCACCCTCCAATGTCGAGCCTCATCATTACGGCGGCCCGGCCAGCGCTGAGGGCACGCCACATGATCCGTCGCGTGATCGCCTGACGCTGCCGCTGATTCGTGCGGCGGTGGAAGTGGGTATTCCGGTATTCGGTGTCTGCCGCGGCTTCCAGGAAATGAACGTGGCCTTTGGCGGCAGTCTGCACCAGAAGGTGCACGAAGCAGGTCCTTATGCCGATCATCGCGAGCGCGCCGAAGATCCGCTGGAGGTGCAGTACGGCCTCAGCCATGCCTTGCATGTTCAACCCGGGGGGGTGCTTGAGCGGCTCGGGCTGCCGCCGCAGATCGAGGTGAATTCGGTGCACGGCCAAGGTGTCGAACGGCTCGGCAACGGGCTGCGTATCGAGGCGCTGGCGCCCGACGGGTTGATCGAGGCCTTTTCCGTTGAGGCCGCGCGTACGTTCGCACTTGGCGTGCAGTGGCATCCGGAATGGAAGGTGCATGAATACCCGCATTACCTGGCGCTGTTTCAGGGCTTCGCCCAAGCCTGCCAGGAACGCGCCGAGCGGCGCTGAGCGCAGGCCGGCACGGCGCTCGTCTCAATAGTCCCGAGGTTGATATGTCCAGCAAGCTCGACCAGCTCACCGGCTGGCTGAAAGAACGCAAGATTACCGAGGTGGAATGCCTGATCAGCGACCTGACAGGCATCGCCCGCGGCAAGATCTCACCTACAAACAAGTTTCTCGACGAGAAGGGCATGCGCCTTCCCGAGAGTGTGCTGTTGCAGACGGTTACCGGCGACTACGTCGAAGACGACATCTATTACGAGCTGCTCGACCCGGCCGACATCGACATGTTCTGTCGGCCCGATGCAGATGCGGTGTTCCTCGTTCCCTGGGCTATCGAGCCCACCGCTCAAGTGATCCACGATACCTACGACAAGATGGGCAACCCCATCGAGATATCTCCACGCAACATCCTCAAGCGGGTGCTGAAGATGTATGCCGATAAGGGCTGGCAGCCCATCGTCGCGCCGGAGATGGAGTTCTACCTGACCAAGCGCTGCGAAGATCCGGACCTGCCGTTCCAGCCGCCAATCGGCCGTTCGGGCCGTCAGGAAACCGGCCGGCAGTCGTTCTCCATCGACGCGGCCAACGAGTTCGATCCGTTGTTCGAAGACATGTATGACTGGTGCGAGGCGCAGGGGCTCGATCTGGATACCCTGATTCACGAGGAAGGCACCGCGCAGATGGAAATCAACTTCCGTCACGGCGAAGCGCTGCATCTGGCCGACCAGATCCTGGTGTTCAAGCGCACCATGCGCGAGGCCGCGCTCAAGCACAACGTCGCCGCCACCTTCATGGCCAAGCCCATGACGGGAGAGCCTGGCAGCGCCATGCATTTGCACCAGAGCGTTGTGGACCTGGAAACCGGGCGCAACATCTTTTCCAACAGCGACGGCACCATGAGCCAGCTTTTTCTGCACCACGTTGGCGGCCTGCAGAAATACATACCCGAGCTGCTGCCGCTGTTTGCGCCGAATGTGAACTCCTTCCGCCGATTCCTGCCGGATACCTCGGCGCCGGTGAATGTCGAGTGGGGGGAAGAGAACCGTACCGTCGGCCTGCGGGTGCCGGATTCCGACCCGCAGAACCGTCGCGTCGAGAACCGGCTGCCGGGCGCCGATGCCAATCCCTATCTGGCTATCGCCGCCAGCCTGCTCTGTGGCTACATCGGCATGATCGAAGAGCTGCCGCCGAGCCAGCCGGTCAAGGGTCGTGGCTATGAGCGGCGCAACCTGCGCCTGCCGCTGACGCTCGAGGCGGCGCTGGAACGGATGGAGAACTGTAAGAAGTTGGAGAAATATCTGAGCCCCAAATTCATCACCGGCTATGTCGCGGTCAAGCGCGCCGAACAGGAGAACTACCACCGGGTAATCAGTTCCTGGGAGCGGGAATTCCTGATGTTGTCGGTATAAGCGGCTTCAAGCGTCGTAGGGTGGATGGCGCTTTTCTCATCCACGATAAGCAAACAAATATAGCCAAGAGGTGACTGATGAGCGATTCGCAAACCCTGCATTGGCAAGCCCTGAGCCGCGACCATCATCTGCCGCCGTTCACTGATTTCAAGGCGCTGAACGCCAAGGGCACGCGCATCATCACCCGCGGCGAGGGTGTCTATCTCTGGGACAGCGAAGGCCACAAAATCCTCGATGCCATGGCCGGACTCTGGTGCGTCAACCTCGGCTATGGGCGCGAAGAGCTGGTCGAAGCGGCGACCCGGCAGATGCGTGAGCTGCCGTACTACAACCTGTTTTTCCAGACCGCCCATCCGCCGGCCTTAGCGCTGGCCAAGGCCATAGCCGAGATCGCGCCGGACGGTATGAACCATGTCTTCTTCACCGGCTCCGGCTCGGAAGCCAACGACACCGTACTGCGCATGGTGCGCCATTACTGGGCAACCAAGGGGCAGCCTTCGAAGAAGGTCGTGATTGGCCGCTGGAATGGCTACCACGGCTCGACCATCGCCGGCGCCAGCCTCGGCGGTATGAAGGCGATGCACGACCAGAGCGACGGCCCGATTCCCGGTATCGAGCATATCGACCAGCCCTACTGGTTCGGCGAGGGCGATGATCTCGATCCGGAGGAATTCGGCGTTCGCGTGGCCGAGCAGCTGGAGCGCAAGATTCTCGAAGTTGGCGAAGACAAGGTAGCCGCCTTTATCGCTGAACCGATTCAGGGCGCGGGCGGAGTGATCATCCCGCCGGACAGCTATTGGCCGAAGATTCGCGAAATCCTTGCCCGCTACGACATTCTTTTCATAGCCGACGAAGTCATCTGTGGTTTCGGCCGTACCGGCGAATGGTTCGGTAGCGACTATTACGGCAACGCGCCGGATCTGATGCCCATCGCCAAAGGCCTGACCTCCGGCTATATCCCAATGGGCGGGGTAGTGGTGCGCGACGAAGTGGTGCATACGCTCAACGAGGGCGGCGAGTTCTATCACGGTTTCACTTACTCGGGTCATCCGGTGGCCGCCGCCGTAGCGTTGGAAAACATTCGCATCATGCGTGAAGAGAAAGTCGTCGAAAGGGTCAAGACGAAAACGGCACCTTATTTGCAGTCACGGTGGCAGGAGCTGGTCGAGCATCCGCTAGTGGGCGAAGCCCGCGGCGTCGGCATGCTCGGCGCGCTGGAGCTGGTGAAGAACAAGAAAACCCGCGAGCGCTTCGCCGATCCGGGCGTGGGCATGCTCTGTCGCGAGCATTGTTTCCGCAACGGTTTAGTGATGCGCGCGGTGGGCGACACCATGATCATTTCGCCACCGCTGGTGATAAACGAGGAGCAGATCGACGAGCTGATCGGCAAGGTTCGGCAATGCCTGGATGCAACCGCCAAGGATGCTCTGGCTTGACCGGCATGGGTGCTGGTCGCGGCGCTCTCCGAGCGGCATGTACTAATGTTACGAACGTATGTGCAAAGCTCGTTCGGGTTGTTGAAAAACAGCCATCGACCTTGCCAGACTGCGCGCGTGCTTTGGCCTGACTTACCGAGGGGTGTGTCGATGCCGGCACAGCCACTTAACTGTCCAGGAGCGGTGAGACCGGCGTTGATCGCCGCGCCAGCGTGACCTGTTCCTAGCCCCGACATAAACGATGACAACAGGAGCTGCACGGATGAAACCCTTTGCCAAGACCCTACTTGCACTGACGCTGACGGGCGCGGTCGCCGGCGCTGCGCAGGCCGAAGACAAGGTGCTGCACGTTTACAACTGGTCCGACTATATCGCCGAAGACACCTTGGAAAATTTCACCAAGGAAACCGGCATCGAAGTGGTCTACGACGTTTTCGACAGCAACGAAGTGCTGGAAGCCAAACTGCTCGCCGGCAGCTCCGGTTACGACGTGGTAGTTCCGTCAAACCCCTTCCTGGCCAAGCAGATCAAGGCTGGTGTGTTCCAGAAGCTCGACAAGAGCAAGCTGCCGAATTGGGAAAACCTCGACAAGGACCTGCTCAAGGCGTTGCAGCCGAGCGATCCGGGCAACCAGTACGCCGTGCCCTATATGTGGGGCACCATCGGCATCGGCTACAACCCTGCGAAGGTCAAGGAAGTTTTGGGTGAAGACGCGCCGGTCGATTCCTGGGATCTGGTGTTCAAGCCTGAGAACATGGAAAAGCTGAAAGCGTGCGGCGTGTCCTTCCTTGATTCGCCCACCGAAATTCTTCCAGCTGCGCTGCATTACCTCGGCTACGCACCGGACAGTACCAAGTCCGATGAGCTGAAGAAGGCCGAAGAGCTGTTCATGCAGATCCGCCCGAACGTAGCCTATTTCCACTCTTCCAAATACATCTCGGACCTGGCCAACGGCAACGTCTGCGTCGCTATCGGCTATTCCGGCGACATTTACCAGGCCAAGGCGCGTGCGGAAGAGGCGGGCAACAACGTCACGGTCAGCTACAACATTCCCAAAGAAGGCGCAGGCACCTTCTTCGACATGCTGGCCGTACCGGCCGACGCGAAGAACGTCGACAACGCCCATGTGTTCCTCAACTACCTGATGAAGCCCGAAGTGATGGCGTCCATCACTGACTACGTGCAATTCCCCAACGGCAACGCCGCAGCCACCCCGCTGGTGGATGAAGCGATTCGCACTGACCCGGGCATCTACCCGAGCCAGGCCGTGCTGCAGAAGCTCTACACCTTCCCGGACCTAGATCCCAAGACCCAGCGCACCATGACCCGCAGCTGGACCAAGATCAAATCGGGCCGTTGATACCGAAACCGGCTTGCCAGGCCCGATTGCGGGTCTGTGCAGTCGGCACCAGACCCTGAAGGGAGCTACGTACGAACCCGCAGCGCTGGCTTGCGATCCGCGTGCAGCACCTCCCTTCGGGCATGGCCGCATCGCCAGTTGCGTCTTGCCAGTTGATTTTTAGAGGTTTTTCCAATAAACAGCCCGCCTTTCGCCCGCTGATCGCGCGGCCTGCATCAAGAGGACACTCTCATGCGCTCGACATTGAAGTCACTTCTTATCGCCGCTGCGGTCAGCGGTGCTGCATCCGCTCAGGCTGCCACGGTGCATATCTACAACTGGTCGGATTACATCGGTGAAACGACGCTGGAAGAGTTCGAAAAGGAGACCGGCATCAAGCCCGTCTACGATGTCTTCGACTCCAACGAAACCCTTGAAGGCAAACTGCTCGCCGGCCGCACCGGTTACGACGTCGTTGTGCCTTCCAACCATTTCCTCGGCAAGCAGATCCGCGCCGGCGCTTTCCAGAAACTGGACAAGAGCAAACTGCCGAATTGGAAGAATCTTGATCCGGCATTGCTCAAGCAACTGGAAAAGAACGATCCGGGTAATGTCTACGCCGCGCCTTATCTCTGGGGCACCAATGGCATCGGCTACAACGTCGAGAAAGTAACCGCCGCGCTGGGCATCGAGAAGGTCGATTCCTGGGCCGTACTGTTCGAGCCGGAAAATGCCAAGAAGCTCGCTGACTGCGGCATCGCATTTCTCGATTCGGCCGATGAGATGATTCCGGCCATGCTCAACTACCTGGGACTGGATCCCAACAGCACCGATCCGGACGACTACGCCAAGGCCGAGGCCAAGCTGCTCGAAGTGCGTCCCTATGTACGGTATTTCCACTCGTCCAAATACATTTCGGACCTGGCCAATGGCAATATCTGCATCGCCGCCGGGTTCTCCGGTGATGTCTTTCAGGCTGCGGCCCGCGCTGATGAAGCGGGCAAGGGAATCGACATCGCTTATTCGATTCCCAAGGAAGGCGGCAACCTCTGGTTCGACATGCTGGCCATTCCGGCGGATGCGCAGAATGTCGACGAAGCCCATACGTTCATCAACTACCTGCTGAAGCCGGAGGTAATCGCTTCGGTTAGTGATTATGTCGGCTACGCCAATCCCAACCTCAAGGCCGGCGAGCTCATGGATCAGGAAGTGCGTAACGACGCTTCGGTTTATCCGCCGCAGGAAGTGCTGGACCGGCTGTATGTATCGGCTGAGTTGCCGCCGAAAGTGATGCGCCTGATGACCCGGACCTGGACGAAGGTCAAGTCCGGCCAATAGCAGGCTGTTGAAAAACTAGCTGCGTTGCCACCATTTCCCGGCACCGTCCGGGCCCATTTTTCCAATCGGGAGTTCGCGCATGGCTGTTGCCTCCAGCGCCTACAAAAAGGCCCTCACCGGTGAGAGCCAGAACAAGCAGGTGCTGCTGAAGATCGATCGCGTCACCAAGAAGTTCGACGAAACGGTGGCGGTCGATGATGTCTCGCTGAGCATCCACCAGGGCGAGATATTCGCGCTGCTGGGTGGCTCTGGCTCGGGCAAATCCACGCTGCTGCGCATGCTCGCGGGATTCGAGCGGCCCACCGAGGGGCGCATTTTTCTCGACGGTCAGGACATCACCGACATGCCGCCTTACGAGCGGCCGATCAACATGATGTTTCAGTCTTATGCGCTGTTCCCGCATATGACCGTCGCGCAGAACATCGCCTTCGGCCTCAAGCAGGACGGCCTGTCCAAAGACGAGGTGCAGACGCGCGTCGATGAGATGCTGACGCTGGTGCAGATGAGCCAGTACGCCAAGCGCAAGCCGCATCAGCTCTCCGGTGGCCAACGGCAACGTGTGGCTCTGGCCCGATCGTTGGCCAAGCGGCCCAAGCTGTTGCTGCTCGACGAGCCCATGGGCGCGCTGGACAAAAAGCTGCGCTCGCAGATGCAACTGGAGCTGGTGCAGATCATCGAGCGGGTCGGTGTGACCTGCGTGATGGTCACTCACGACCAGGAAGAAGCCATGACCATGGCCGAGCGCATCGCCATCATGCACCTGGGCTGGATCGCCCAGGTCGGCAGCCCGATGGACATTTACGAGACGCCCGCGAGCCGTCTGGTCTGCGAGTTCATCGGCAACGTCAATCTGTTCGAGGGTGAACTCGTCGAAGACATGGAAGACCATGCCGTGATCGCCTGCCCTGGCCTGGAAAATCCGATCTACGTGGGCCACGGCATCAGCACGCGCGCCCAGGACAAGCAGATTACGTATGCACTTCGCCCCGAAAAGCTGCTGATCGGCACCGAGCTGCCTGACCTGCAGCGGCCCGGCTACAACTGGGCCAAGGGCGTCGTTTACGACATCGCCTATCTGGGCGGGCATTCGGTCTACTACATCCAGATGCCGTCCGGCGGCATCCTGCAGGCGTTTATGGCCAATGCCGAACGTCACGTGAAGCTGCCGACCTGGGAGGAAGAGGTGTTCGTCTACTGGTGGGACGACAGCGGCGTGGTGCTGCAGGCATGAGCCGCTCACGCCTGAACGCGGGTCGCCGCCTGGTCATCGGCGTACCCTTCCTGTGGCTCGCGCTGTTTTTCCTGCTGCCATTCATCATCGTACTGAAGATCAGCTTCGCGGCGGCAGACGTGGCGATTCCGCCCTACACGGAGATTTTTGCCTACGCCGAGCAGCAACTGCAGGTGGTGATCAATCTCGGCAATTACATCTTTCTCAGCGAGGATGATCTGTACTGGGCAGCCTATGCAGGCTCGCTGAAGATCGCCTTTTTCAGCACCTTGATGTGCCTGCTGATCGGCTATCCGATGGCCTACGCCATCGCCCGCGCGCGCAAGGATCTGCAAACCGTGTTGTTGCTGCTGATCATGATGCCGACCTGGACCGCGATTCTGATCCGTGTCTACGCCTGGATGGGTATTCTCAGCAGCAACGGCATCCTCAACGGATTGCTGCAGGGCATGGGACTGATCGACGAGCCGCTGCGCATTCTCAACACCGATCTGGCGGTATACATCGGGGTGGTCTACTCCTACCTGCCGTTCATGATCCTGCCGCTCTACGCCAACCTGGTGAAGCACGACCTCAGCCTGCTGGAGGCGGCTTCCGACCTTGGCGCGCGTAACCTCACCAGCTTCTGGAAAATCACCGTGCCGTTGTCGAAAAACGGCGTCATCGCCGGCTGCATGCTGGTATTCATTCCGGTGGTGGGTGAGTTCGTGATCCCCGAACTGCTTGGCGGGCCGGAGACACTGATGATCGGCAAGGTGCTCTGGCAGGAATTCTTCAACAATCGCGATTGGCCGGTGGCGTCGGCGCTGGCGGTAGTGATGCTGGCGATCCTGTTGGTGCCGATCATTTTGTTCAACCGCAACCAAGCCAAAGAATTAGAGGGCAAGCTATGACTCACCTGAGTGGCTGGCTGCCCTGTTCAACCGGCTTTCTACCCACAAGAATGGCCAAAGAGCTGGAGGGCACGCTATGAAGCGCTGGAGCTTTTCCAACGTGATCCTGGTGCTCGGGTTGCTATTCATCTACCTGCCGATGGTGCTGCTGGTCATCTACTCGTTCAACGCCTCGCGGCTGGTGACGGTGTGGGGCGGCTGGTCGTTGAAGTGGTATGCCGGCCTGCTCGACAACAGCCAGTTGATGGGCGCGGTGATGCGCTCGCTGGAAGTGGCGACCTACACCGCGATCGCTGCGGTGGCGCTGGGGACCATGGCGGCGTTCGTGCTTACACGGGTCCCGGTGTTTCGCGGCCGTACGCTGTTCGGTGGGTTGGTTACCGCACCACTGGTGATGCCGGAGGTGATCACCGGCCTGTCGTTGCTGTTGTTGTTTGTGGCCATGGCGCAACTGATTGGCTGGCCGGCACAGCGGGGCATCGTCACTATCTGGATCGCGCATACGACCTTCTGCTCGGCCTATGTCGCCGTGGTGGTGATGGCGCGACTGCGTGAGCTCGACCTGTCCATCGAGGAAGCGGCGATGGACCTCGGCGCACGGCCGTGGAAGGTATTCTTTCTGATTACCATGCCGATGATCGCGCCGTCGCTGGCCGCTGGCGGCATGCTGTCGTTCGCCCTGTCGCTGGATGATCTAGTACTGGCCAGCTTCGTTTCCGGACCGGGCTCGACCACGCTGCCGATGGAGATCTTTTCCGCCGTACGCCTGGGCGTGAAGCCGGAAATCAACGCCGTTGCCAGCCTGATTCTGCTGGTGGTGTCGCTGGCGACCTTCATCGCCTGGTACACCTCCCGCCGTGCCGAGAAACGCCGTGTTCGCGCGCTGCGTCAGGCCATGGACGATGGAGGTGATCGGAACTGGCGCCCGGCGATCGATAACACGGTCGCGGCACCGCCATCGGCGCATAGCTGATCCCAGGCAGACGCGCCGCCTTACAGCGTGCCTGCCTGCCAATCACAGAAACACGCCACCGCCAGCGAGTGAGTTGCACGAACCTGGCGGCCCGCCAGTATGGCTTCGAGAATCGGTTCGACGAAGCTGTTGTCAGAACTGCAGACAGCGCCTTCGCTGTACGGGCCGATATAAGCAAGCCGACCGCGTCTGTCCCAAATTCCAACCGCCGGGCTGGCTGGTAATTGCTCCGAGCCTGCCAGGCCGCTCAGCGGCTTCAGCGCGGCGAGCTGCTGCGGCAGTCGGCCTTTACTGCCCGGTTTCTGCACCACATAGAACTCCACATCAAGCCCGGCGAAGCGCTCCAGCAACTCCTGCAGGTGTTGCTGATTACCGACGTTGCACGGGCAGCCCGGATCCCAGAAATGCACGAAACGCACTGGCCCCGGTCCTTGGAGCTCCGTCGGCAACTGCAAGGCGTCACCGGAGAACAGCTTGGCACGTTCGTTTTCGAAGGGGCGCAGGTAGCGCGCCTCGAACCACCAGAAGGCAGTGAGCATGGCACCGCCCCAAAGCAGGGCGATGAGCGCTGCGATCAGATATTTGCTGCGTAAGGACATAGCGGCGCTCGTCAATGGGGGCGCCAGCTTGCCATGCTGCGCGACAGAGCTGAATATCCTACCCAACCAGAGCAAGAAAACCCGCTATGCCCTCGCGAATCGATCCCGACGCCCTGCGCGCCCAACTGCGCCCTTTCAGTCAGGGCGCCGAACTCACCCCCGACGCACGCTTCTACCAAGCTTTCTACGGTCTGGATCTGCCTCACTACGGTGATATCCAGCGGCGTCTGGGTTGCTTCCCTGTGCACGATTACGAGCTGGTCGCGCAGGCGTGGTGTCCTGACCAGCCAGTGGCAACGTTGCTGATCCTGCATGGCTACTACGACCATATGGGGCTTTACCGGCACGTGGTGGATTGGGGGCTGCAGATGGGCTTCGCCGTGCTTGCCTGCGATTTACCCGGGCATGGTTTGTCCAGCGGACCGCGGGCGAGCATCAACGAGTTCGACGAATATCAGGCGGTGCTACAGGGCCTGCTCGGCGAAGCCGAGAAGCTCGGGCTGCCGCGGCCCTGGCATCTGCTGGGGCAAAGCACCGGCGCGGCGATCATCCTGGATTATCTGCTGTGCCAGCCGAAACATTCGCAGCTAGGGCGCAGCATTCTGCTGGCACCGCTGGTGCGGCCGTGTGCCTGGGGCTGGTCACGGTTCAGCTATGAGGTGGTGCGCCGCTTCGTCAAGCAGATCCCTCGGCGCTTCAGTGAAAACTCGGGCGACCCAGCGTTTCTCAAGTTCATCCAGTCGGGCGATCCGCTGCAACCGATTATCCTGCCGACCGCCTGGGTGGGCGCTCTGTCGCGCTGGATACCGCGTATCGAAGGTGCGCCCGCCAGTCCACACAGTCCGATCATCATTCAGGGTGAAGCCGACATGACCGTTGACTGGCGACACAATCTCCCGCTTCTCGAGCGCAAATTCGCAGCGCCCGAGATTCTCCGTCTGCCCGGCGCGCGCCACCATTTGGTCAACGAACGCGAGGCTCTACGCCGCGAGTACTTCGATTTTCTCAGCCAGCAGTTGAAGTAGTTCAGCCGATTGGGCAGCAGTTCCTGCTGCCTGAATATCGGCGCTGCTCATGCCGACCGCAAGGCCCGCACGCAGGGCTTGCAGAGCGGCCTGGTAGTAGTCTTGGCCCGCTTGCGATTGGGCGAACTCGACGAACTCTTGCAGTTCGGCATCGGAAAGGTCGCGGTAGATGTACAGCAGCGTGTTGTCCAGGTCGCTTTCGACCTGCTGCTGCAAGCGCTCGCGCTGGCCGTCCAGCAGTCCCTGGGCCTGGTTGCCACCGAGCAGCCCGGGGATCATCTGACTGAGACTGTCTGCTGCGACTCCGGCGAGCGCAAGGCTGACCTCGGCTCCGGCCTCGGCGGCTGGCAATGCTTGGGCCAGATGACGAATCAGCAATTGTCGATTGCTGCCGGCTTCCATTCGCGGCAGGCCGTTCTCGTAGCGGGCAAGCTGCTCGCGGCGGGCTGCCAGCGTTTCGGCCGCGACCACCTTATGGCCCAGCGGCGACTGAAAGAACTCCAGCGCCGCTTGGGGATCCGGCAGATTCTGCCGCAGCGCCTGCTTGGCACGCTGATCGATGGCGTTAACGGCGAAGCGTCGGTTGCTGTTGGTCACCAGCGCTTGATAAACCGCCGGTGGCAGGCTGTTCTTGTAACGTTGTTGCGCAGCCGTCAGGGCATCGGAAAAGTTGGTGCGTTGTTCGGTCCAGCCAGCGGTCTCATAAAGTTCGTCGTAGGTATCGGCGAGACTGTTCAGGCTGAAGGCGAGTAATACACATGTAAGTAGGGCGCGCATGGAAGCTCCTGTCTGGCGGGCGGTTTATTTTCGGCGCCACGACATGGGCTTGTCGAGGAGCGAAAGCGCGGCTGCTAGACTCCGCTGCTGTTCCAGAGCGGGCCCGCCAAAGGCTGCAATGAAACGTCATAAGACCCCATCGGAGTCACTTCCTTGCCGTTCTCTACGATTATCGACGACCTGGCCGAGCGTGGCTGGTCGCTGCAGAGTTCCTTTCTTTCCAGTGATGTGACCCGAAAGCTGGCCGACGAGTGCCGCAGACGAGACACCGAGGGCGCATTGGCGCCCGCCGGAGTCGGGCGCGGCGAAGAGCAGACAGTGCGTGAAGGCATTCGTGGCGACCATATTCACTGGTTGGAAGCGGGACAGGCCGAGGTCTGCGATGCCTATCTGGCTCTGATGGACGAGCTGCGGCAGACGCTCAATCGCGAGCTGTTCCTCGGTCTGGAAGAGTTCGAATGCCACTTTGCCCTTTATCCGCCCGGAGCCTTCTACCAGACCCACCTCGATCGCTTCCGCGACGACGACAGCCGTTGCATCAGCGCGGTGCTCTATCTTAATTCACACTGGCAGCCATCCGATGGCGGCGAGTTGCGCATGCACTTCAGCGACGGTTCGCAGCTGGATATTCCTCCGCTGGCTGGCGATCTGCTGATGTTTCTGTCCGCCGACTTCCCGCATGAAGTACTGGTCACCCATGCCGACCGCCTTTCCCTGACCGGTTGGTTCCGTCGTCGCCCGGCGGATGTGCTGGCGCTTTGATTTCTGGATAGTAACGGCAGCTCAAAAAAAAAAGCCCGGCACAAAGGCCGGGCAGAAAGAAGCTAGCTTGCTGGTGCGTGTTACATACCCAGCAGGTTCGGCAGCGCCAAGGAAATCCACGGCACATAGGTGATGAGAATCAGGAAGGCCAACATCAGCGCCAGCCACGGCATTACGGCGCGGATCACCTGAGTCACCGGCATGCCGGTCACGGCCGAGGCAACGAACAGGTTCAATCCCACCGGCGGTGTGATCAGGCCGATCTCCATGTTCACTACCATGATGATGCCCAGGTGGATCGGATCGATGCCCAGCTGCACGGCGATCGGGAACAGGATCGGCGCCAGGATCAGGATGATCGCCGACGGTTCCATGAAAGCTCCGGCGACCAGCAGCACGATGTTGACGACCAGCAGGAACATCCATGGCTGCAGTCCGGCCTCGAGCACCATGGCGGTGATCTGTTGCGGAATCTGCTCGGTGGTCAGCACGTGGGCGAAGAGCATCGCGTTGGCGATGATAAACATCAACATGATGGTGAGCTTGCCCGACTCCAGCAGCACCTTCGGGCAATCGCGAATGGTGATGTCCTTGTAGACGAACAGTGCGATGAAGGCCGAGTACACCGCCGCCACCGCCGCCGCTTCGGTCGGGGTGAACATGCCGGAGTAAATCCCGCCGAGGATGATCACCATCAGCAGCAGGCCCCATACCGCCTTGCGTGCGGATGACAGCCACTCACGGAAGGTCGCGCGCGGCATGGCCGGCAGGTTTTTCTTCACTGCGATGATGTAGATCGCGATCATCAGCCCGACGCCCAGCAGAATGCCTGGCACCACACCGGCCATGAACAGCTTGCCGACCGAAGTTTCGGTAGCGGCTGCATAGACCACCATGACGATGGAGGGCGGAATCAGAATGCCCAGCGTACCGGCATTACAGACGATGCCAGCACCAAAGGCCTGCGGGTAGCCTGAGCGGACCATGCCGGCGATGGCGATAGAGCCGACCGCAGCCACGGTCGCTGGTGACGAGCCCGAAAGCGCAGCGAACAGCATGCACGCCATGACCGCACCGATGGCCAGGCCACCGCGGATATGGCCGACGGTGGCGTTGGCGAAGTCGATCAGACGCCGTGCTACGCCACCGGTGGTCATGAAGGCGCCGGCCAGCAGGAAGAACGGAATGGCCAGCAGCGTGTAGTGCTCGGAGGTCTCGAACAGCTTGATCGCCAATGACGTGACCGAATCCGGGCTGAACAGCAGAATGGTCAGCGAGCCGGCGAGGCCGAGAGAAACGGCCACCGGCACACCGATGAACATCAGCACGAAAAGCGCCACGAAGAGGAACAGGATAGTCATTTATTTCGGCTCCTCTTCACCGAGCTTGAGCGCGTCGGCTGCCTCATCGGCGAGCCCCAGTCCGGTTTGTTCGTTGCGCAGGATGCGCACGAGGATTTCGGCGAAACGGATAAACACCATGGCAAAACCAATGGGCACGATCATGCCGATATGCCATTGCTTGATGCCGAAATGACCAAGGTCCTCGGCGCCGATGTTGGCGGTGAACAGGGCCTGGATCCATTCGAAGCTGGCGATCGCCAGCAAGCCTGCATAGCCGAGGCAGAACAGACAAGCGACGATACCGATGTAACGCTGTACCGGTCGCGATGCGAGCTTGACCAGCGCATCGACACCGATGTGGCCGGCGGTACGCACACCGTAGGCCAGGCCGGAGAAGATCAGCCAGGCGAACAGGGCCTTGGTCAGCGCGGTACTCCAGGTCATCGCCTGAGCGAAGCCGATAACGAAATCGCCGATGGCGAAAAAGAAGTCTTCAGCCTGTGGAAAGCTGTCCGCCAGGCTGTAGAAAACGGTGTAGAGGTTGTTCAGAACCACGTAAACGAAGGTCACCAACGTCATGGCGGCCAGCAGGAAGGCGATAAAAGCCTCCTCGAAGTGGTCCCAGACGCGCCAGAGGGCGTTCATGGATGGCATCTCCCGATGGAGCATTGTGTTTGTTGACGGGCGTACAGAGCGTGCGCCATGAACCGGTCTGGTGACCGGGTTATAGAGCAATGAAAAACTGTTGTTCGTCCAAGCGCCGAATCGTCTCGCCTTGATAACCGCCTGGTTGGTTTTGTTTTTCACTGATCTATCGGTGTGCAACTACCGGAACGGAGAGGGCGGGTTATGCCCGCCCTCTCGACAGGCTTACTGAGCGTTGGACGCCTCGGCGGCCTTGATCAGGTCAGCACCGATGTCGTTCTCGAATTTCTTCCAGACCGGCTTCATGGCTTCGCGCCACTTGGCACGCTCTTCCGGAGTCAGCACCAGGATTTCGGTGGTGCCGGCTGCCAGAATGTCCGCCTTGGCCTTCTGGTTCAGCGCATCGGCCTGCTTGTTCACCTCGACGGTTACCTCTTCCAGAATGCTTTCCAGCTCGCCGCGAACATCATCCGGCAGGCCGTTCCAGAACTTGGTGTTGGTGATCAGCATGTAGTCGAGCAGACCGTGGTCAGACTCGGTGATGTGCTTCTGAACTTCGTGCATCTTCTGCGAGTAGATGTTCGAGTAGGGGTTCTCGGCACCGTTTACTACGCCGGTCTGCAGACCCTGATAAACCTCGGCGAAGCTCATCTTGCGCGGGTTGGCGCGCAGGGCCTTGAACTGCTCGTCCAGTACGGCGGAAGCCTGAACGCGGAACTTCAGACCACGGGCGTCTGACGGCTCGCGCAGTTCCTTGTTGGCGGACAGCTGCTTCATGCCGTTGTGCCAGTAGCCCAGGCCGGTAATGTTCTTGTCTTCCATGGAGTGCAGCAGCTTTTGGCCGGCATCGCTCTGCTGGAAGCGGTCAACCGCCTGGATGTTGTCGAACAGGAACGGCAGGTCGAATACCTGAACGCCCTTGGAGTAATGCTCGAACTTTGCCAGCGAAGGTGCGATCAGCTGGACATCACCCAGCAGCAGCGCTTCCATTTCCTTGCCGTCGCCGAACAGCGACGAGTTCGGGTAGACCTGAACTTCGACCTTGCCGGGCAGACGCTCTTCCACCAGCTTCTTGAACAGGTTGGCGCCCTGGCCTTTCGGCGTGTTTTCGGCAACTACGTGGGAGAACTTGATCAGGATCGGGTCGGCGGCTTGGGCCAGACCGGCGATACCCAGGGACAGCGCGCAGGCAAGCGCCGTGGCAGTCAGCTTGAACATTGTTGTGTTTCCTCTTGTTGTGGATTGAGCCGCCGCATCGAAGCGGAAAGCTCGGCTGTAACCAGCAAGACAAGTCTAGGCGTCATTAGCAACATGCGCCCCTAATCGGCTCGGCTTACCGGTTCACCGTTTAGCGAGAGCAAGCTCTGTGCCAAAATGCACAGGACGATGCGACTCGTAACGCGGGAGTCTACTCGCAGGATGGCAAAATACCGACGAATAATTCTCAACCGGCCCGTCTGGCTCGCAGGTTTTGCTGTCGTTAGTAGGTCACTGCCAGAGGCAGCAAGTGGCGCGAATTCCGAGATAGCGATCGGCTCCTTTCATCGCTCAAGTGATCCATGTTTTGGATGACTCTACTCGGCGCTAATGACCGCTGGAATTCATCATTAAACAAGCCAGGCTTCGTCTTCCGCGAATGCAGAGGCCAGAGAATGCGGGTTCTCGGGAAGAGGGTTCACGATTCATGAGCGCTTGGCCACTGCGGTTCAGCTGTCGTGAAGCGTAATGGCGGCGCCTCGATCTCTGCTGGGGACCCATTACGACAGGCGCCAGCTCAGCTTCATGAGTCGTTCGCCAATGCATGGCGGAAAACCGCCAGCTACTCGCTTTCCTCTGGCGAGGTCCCGCCAGCATCGCTGAAGACCAGGCCATGCTTGCGCACTTTGTCGTGCAGGGTTTTGCGTGGCAGTCCAAGTGCCTCGGCGACACTGCGCAACGAGCTGTGCGGGCGCGCCAGCTCGGCGGCAATCAGGGCTCGTTCGAAGGCATCGACCTGCTCGTTGAGCGCGCTGCCAGCGTTGCTGGGCGTGCCTTCGACGAGGCGTGCCGGATCGTCGAGCCCCAGCTGAAGCCCCAGGGCGAAACGCTCCGCGGTGTTCTGCAGTTCTCGCACGTTGCCGGGCCAGGTGTGACGCAGCAGATGAGCACGCTGCTCCGGACGCAGCTCGCGAATCGGCAAGCCGTGGCGGCTGGCGGCGGTTTCGGCGAAATGCTGAAACAGGAACAAGACGTCCTCGCTGCGCTCTCGAAGCGGCGGGATACGCAAGGGTGCGACATTCAGCCGGTAGTAGAGGTCTGCGCGGAAACGGCCCTGGTCAGCAGCTTGACGCAGATCTTCCTTGGTGGCGGCGATAACGCGGATGTCGAGCGGGATCGACTGATTGCCACCGAGGCGCTCAACGATCCGCTCCTGCAACATGCGTAGCAGCTTGACCTGCACGTCCAGGCTCATGCTTTCGATTTCATCGAGGAACAGCGTGCCGCCATTGGCGAACTCGAACTTGCCGATGCGGCGCTTTTGCGCGCCGGTGAACGCGCCGGCTTCATGGCCGAAAAGTTCGCTTTCCACCACCGATTCGGCCAGTGCACCGGCATTGATGGCAACGAACGGGCCGCTTCGGCGGCTGGATAGATCATGCAGTGCACGCGCGACGACTTCCTTGCCCGCGCCGGTTTCGCCGAGAATCAGCACATCGGCCTGCGTTCCGGCGAGCGCGCCGATCTGTTCGCGTAGGGCCCGCATTGCCGGCGATTGCCCCAGCAGGCGCGTCGATAACTGCTGACGGTCGGCCAGGGCCATGCGCAGGCTGCGGTTGTCCAACACCAGCTGACGCAGGGCGAGGGCGCGACGCACGCTGTCGAGCAGGGCCTCGCTGGGAAAGGGTTTCTCGAGAAAATCATAGGCCCCGGCGCGCATCGCCTGCACAGCCAGCTGGATATCGCCATGACCGGTGATCAGCAGCACCGGCAGCTCGCTGTCGATGGTGTGCAGTTGTTGCTGCAGTTCGAGGCCATCGATACCTGGCATACGGATATCGCTGACCACCACGCCGGGCCAGCCCATCGGTAGTAGCGATGCTAGACCGCGCGCATCGCCCAGACTGAGTACCTTGAGCCCGGCGAGATCGAGCGTCTGGCTCAGCGCCTTGCGTAAATGGGGATCGTCGTCGACCAGAATTACCTGAGTCTGCGGGTCGATCTGGCTGGTCATGCTAGTCCTCGCTCGGGAAGGCGACGCCGGGGTCGGCGAATTGCAGGTAGAGGCTGAGCTGGGCGCCGCCCTCGGGATGGTTAGCGATGATCAGCTCGCCGCCCAGGGCGCGTGTCAGCGTATCGCAGATCGCCAAGCCCAGGCCCAGCCCCTGCGCGCTGGTCTTGGTGGTGAAGAAGGGTTCGCGGGAGCGCTGCAATGCCTCGGCGGAAAACCCCGAGCCATTGTCGCGCAAAGTCAACAGCACGCCATCGCCCTGGCGCTCGGCGCGCAGCCAGATGCGCCGTACCGGCGGCCGCTCGTTGAGTGCGTCGAGCGCATTGGCCAGGAGATTTGAAAGAATCTGCCGCAGTCGCGTTTCGCCCGCCTGAACCCAGAGCGTGGCTTCCGGCAGGTCGCGGATCAGCTCGACACCCATTGCCTGCCGTCTTTTGGCCAACAGCGCCAGCGCATCATCGAGTGCCGGTTGCAGCGCCACCCGCTCCGGCGCATGGCGGTCGCGCCGGGCGAAGGCGCGTAGGTGAGCGATGATCGACGCCATGCGCGCAGTCAACTCACTGATCAGCTTGAGATTGTCGCGAGCCTCCTCGTTGCGCTGCTGGTCGAGCAGCACGCCGGCGTTGTCCGCATAGCTGCGGATAGCCCCCAGCGGTTGATTGAGCTCATGGCTGATACTCGCCGACATCGTGCCAAGCGCCGACAGCTTGCCGGCTTGCAGCAGCTCATCCTGTGCGCGAACCAATTCCTGTTGCGCCTGCTCGCGCTCGAGCACCTCCAGCTTGAGTCTGCTATTGAGCGCTTCCAGGTCCTGGGTCCGCTCCTGTACGCGGCGCTCCAGTTGCTGGCGCGCCTTGGCGTCCAGCGCAATGCGCTCGAGATAATGCCGGCGTCGCTGCATCATTAACCCGATCAACAGCAACAGCGTCGCCAGGGTTGCCGCACCGATCGCCACGACGGTCTGTACCGGCCGCTCGACCAGGCTGATCGGCGCCAGGATGCGTACCGTCCAGCCGATTTCCTTGAGTTCTCGGCTCTGGATCAACCAGGCGTCGATATCGAGTGTCAGGTCCAGGGGCTCAAGGGTCGGGTACGGGCGGTCGGATGCGATCTGCTCGCGGTCGTCGGCATCCAATGCTCGGCTCGCGCGGAAACGCCATTCAGGCTGCGACGTCAGAATCACCACACCGAGGTTATCGGTCACCATGAGTTGCTCCGGGGTGCTGCCCCACAGCGTCTCGGTATGGTCCAGTTCGACTTTGACCACCAGCACGCCGAGCATTTCTGTGCCGTCGCGCACGGCCGCGCCGAAATAATAGCCACGCTTGCCGGAGGTAGTACCCAGGCCAAAGAAGCGCCCCAGCCCGCCGGCCATGGCTTCCCTGAAATAGGGGCGAAACGCGAAGTTTCGATCGACGAAGCTGTCTTCATCGTTCCAGTTCGACGCTGCCAGGGTATTGCCGTCCGGTGCCATCAGGTAGATCACGTCGGCACCGGTTTCCTTGCGTAACCGGTTCAACAGGCGATTGGCCTGATCCTTGGCGGTTGGGTTGTCGGCCTGGCGAAGAGCGGTACGCAGAGTCGGCAGGTCGCCGAGGATGCGCGGCAGCACTTCGTAGCGCCGCAATGAGCCGAGCAGATTGGCCACATAGAGATCGAGTGTCTGCCGATTCTGTTCGATCAGCTCGTTGCTGTAGTACCGCTCGGCCAGATGCTGCAACGGCCACAGCAGCGGTGCGAGCAACAAGGCCAGCAAGGCCAGGTTGCGCCAGCGTGGACGACGAGGAGATTCAGGAGGAGTCATGCGGATGCGCCTGTGATTCGGGCACATTATGCACGTTCAGGGAATTATGGGCGCCACCAGGACGGGGGCTGGACGGCTTGCCTCAGCAGCGCCGGCCTCAATCAAACACCCTGTGTAGCCTCGAAACTGTGCTCTGCCGGGCTGTTGCGCGGGTTGTCGAGACACTGATGCAGAGCGGTTTCCCAGTCCGGCAGTTCAACGTTCCACTCACGCTGCAAGCGTGCGCAGCTAAGGCGCGAATTGAGCGGGCGCTGAGCGGCTGTGGGGTAGTCCTTGGACATGATGGGCTCGAGTGTGGCGCGCAGGCGACCTTGCTGATCCAACTGCTCGGCGATGCAGCAGGCGAAACCGTACCAGGACGTCTCGCCAGTGGCGGACAGATGATACAACCCACTGGGTCCGCCGCTACCGTCACGCCACTTGCGCACCATATCAGCCGTAACCGCGGCGATGGTGCCGGCCCAGGTCGGTGCGCCGATCTCGTCGTCGACGACCGACAGCGAGTCGCGTTCTTGCAACAGGCGCTGCATTGTCAGCAGGAAGTTGCGACCGTGCAGCGAGTAGACCCAGCTGGTGCGCAGAATCAGGTGCTGGCCGCCAATCGCCTGGATCGCCTGTTCACCGGCCAGCTTGCTCGCGCCATAAACGCTCAACGGGGCTGGCTGATCCTCTTCGTCATACGGCTCGAGCTTGCGTCCATCGAAGACATAGTCGGTGGAATAGTGAATCAGCGGCACGCCAAGAGCTGCAGCTTCCTCTGCGAGCACGCCAGGGCCGGTGGCGTTCACCGCGAAGGCCTGATCACGATCGCCCTGTGCTGGGTCGACGGCCGTGTAGGCGGCTGCGTTGATGATCATGTCAGGGCGTAGCAGGCGCACTTGCTGGCGAATCTGCCTGGGCTCGGCCAAGTCCAGCGCCTTGTGTCCCAAGGCGAGCACTCTCCCTTCACCGGCCAGCGCCAGTTGCAGCTCCTGAGACAGTTGCCCCTTGCTACCGGTGATGAGGATTTTCATGCAAACAGCTCCGCTTCACTGAGTATCTTGCCCGCGGCGTCTTTCTGCGATAGCTGCGGTAGTTCCTGAAACGGCCACTCGATGCCGATCTGCGGGTCGTTCCAGAGCAGCGAGCGTTCATGGGCCGGTGCGTAGTAATCGGTGGTCTTGTAAAGGAACTCGGCGCTTTCGCTGAGTACCACGAAGCCGTGGGCGAAACCCTCGGGAATCCACAGCATCCGCTGGTTCTGGGCGCTCAGGCGGGTACCGACCCAACGTCCGAAGCTCGGCGAGCTGCGGCGCAGATCCACGGCTACGTCGAACACTTCGCCAGCCACGACCCGCACAAGCTTCCCCTGCGGCTGCTGGATTTGGTAATGCAGCCCGCGCAGTACGCCGCGCTGGGACTTGGAATGGTTGTCCTGAACAAAGGTGCGCTTGAGGCCGGTTGCGGCCTCGAAGGCGGCGGCGTTGAAGCTTTCGTAGAAAAAGCCGCGCTCATCACCGAACACCTTGGGCTCGATGATCAGCACGTCGGGAATGTCGGTTTCGATGATCTTCATGCGTCTTCACCGGCCAGCTTGAACAGATACTGGCCATAGCCGGTCTTGCCCAGGGCATCGGCGCGTTGTAGCAGCTGCTCGCGGTCGATCCACTTGTGCTGATAGGCGATTTCTTCCAGGCAGGCGACCTTCAATCCCTGGCGGTGCTCGATGGTCTGCACGTACTGCGAAGCTTCAAGAAGACTGTCGTGGGTGCCGGTGTCGAGCCAGGCGAAGCCGCGGCCGAAGCGTTCGACGTTGAGGTCGCCGCGCTTGAGGTAGGCATTGTTGACGTCGGTGATTTCCAGCTCGCCACGCGGCGACGGTTTGATCGACTTGGCGATCTCGATCACGTCGTTGTCGTAGAAGTACAGACCGGTGACGGCATAGCTGGATTTCGGCTTCGACGGCTTCTCTTCGATCGACAACGCCTTGCCTGACTCGTCGAAATCGATAACGCCGAAACGCTCCGGATCCTTGACCCAGTAGCCGAACACCGTGGCACCCTTTTTCTGCGCCGACGCGCGCTGCAGCTTCTCGGTGAAGTGCTGGCCGTGGAAGATGTTGTCGCCGAGGATCAGGCACACCGAGTCGTCGCCGATGAATTCTTCGCCGATCAGGAAAGCCTGGGCCAGACCGTCTGGCGAAGGTTGTTCGGCGTAGCTGAAGTTGACCCCGAACTGGCTGCCGTCGCCCAGCAGGTTGCGGTATTGCGGCAGGTCCTGCGGTGTGGAGATCAGCAGAATGTCGCGGATGCCGGCGAGCATCAGTACCGAAATCGGGTAATAGGCCATCGGCTTGTCGTAGATCGGCAGTAATTGCTTGGATACGCCCAGGGTGATGGGATGCAGACGGGTGCCGGAGCCTCCGGCGAGGATGATTCCTTTCATGCGTTCTCCAGGGCGCCAAGGCGCTCACGTTGATAGCTGCCGTCCTGAACGCGACGGCACCATTCGAGGTTGTTGAGGTACCACTGCACCGTCTTGCGCAGGCCGGTCTCGAAGGTTTCCTGCGGGACCCAGCCCAGCTCGCGCTCGATCTTGCTGGCGTCGATGGCATAACGCAGATCGTGGCCAGGGCGGTCTTTGACGAAGGTGATCAAGTCTTCGTAACGCGCCATACCTTCCGGCTTCTGCGGCGCCAGTTCTTCGAGCAGGGCGCAGATGCCGCGCACCACGTCGATATTCTTCTGCTCGTTATGGCCGCCGATGTTGTAGGTCTCGCCTACTTCACCTTCGCTGACGACCTTGAACAGGGCGCGGGCGTGATCCTCAACGAACAGCCAGTCGCGTACTTGGGCGCCATCGCCATAGACGGGCAGCGGCTTGCCATCCAGTGCGTTGAGGATAACCAGCGGGATCAGCTTCTCGGGGAAGTGATAGGGGCCATAGTTGTTCGAACAGTTGGTGATCAGTACCGGCAGGCCATAGGTCCGCTGCCAGGCCCGGACCAGGTGATCCGACGAGGCCTTGCTGGCCGAATACGGCGAGCTGGGCGCATAGGGCGTGGTCTCGGTGAACAGGTCGTCGACACCGTGCAGGTCGCCGTAGACCTCATCGGTAGAGATGTGATGGAAACGAAAGGCCTGGCGGCGGCCTTCGGGCAGTGTCTGCCAGTAAGCACGAGTCGCTTCCAGCAATTGGTAGGTGCCGACGATGTTGGTTTGAATGAATTCGGCCGGGCCGTCGATTGAACGATCGACGTGGGATTCGGCGGCCAGGTGCATGATGGCGTCCGGTTGGAATTCCAGCAGCGCTTCGCTTACCCGCTCGCGATCGGCGATGTCGGCCTGAAGAAACTGATAGCGATCGCTGCTCTGCACTTCCGCCAGCGACTCGAGATTGCCGGCGTAGGTCAGCTTGTCCAGGTTGAGGACGCTGTGCTCGGTGTCTTGGATGAGATGGCGGATCAGTGCAGAGCCGATGAATCCGGCTCCGCCGGTGACGAGAATGCGCATGATGATAGGCTTCCTTGGCGCGCTACAGAGCAACGGGCTCTTTGGCATGTCGGCAGGATAGACCTGCCGAAAATATAAAAATTCCCAGCTGTGGGCTGGAGAGGATAAGGCTTCGGCGAAAGTCTGCCGCGGCGCTGCCTGACAGACAATGACGACGATAGATCGGTCGCATGTAACGGCCCATGACGCGGCGAAGTCGGCCGCTCTTTTGTGCAGATTTTGCGCAGAGCAGCACACTGGCTCGCTCAGCGGTCCTCACGATACAAAGGGATGGGTGGCGCAGTTGGCGCAAATGAGTAATATCGCCTCGGAATTCACGACAGGTAGCAATGGAATGCCCACCCGTAACGCACAGCTCGCCGAGTTGCTTAGCCTCACTGCGCAGAGTATTTCCCAATTATCCGAAGCGCTGACGACCTTTTCTTTCGAACTCATGGCCAGCGAGGATCCCGCTGCGCGCATCGCCAGCCGCCGCATGGTGTCCCGAGTCTCGACAATCCAATCGACCTTCGACCAGAAGTGGCGCGAGCTCAGCGCCGTCGCTGGGATTGCGCCGAACACATCTGGCTCGGAACCCGGGGTGGTCACGCATTCTTCGCCTGAGAACCCTGGTTCCGCCAAGTCTACTCGTAGCGAAAGCTAGCGCAGCGAGGCGTGTTGACGTAGCCAACTCAATCCGTGAACCCCGGCTATGACGAACTGCTCGGGTCTCTAGACTCCCGGCGAACAACTGCTGGGAAGCGAGGCGGTGAACGCTTCAGCCTTGCGGCATTTGCTTTGCGTGGGAAAGGGTCCATGCGAGAACCTCTTGGCTCAACGTGTCGCTGGCCTGACCGAACGCCTCGACCACACTTTCGACGCTCGGATCGGCGCTGGACTGGCGAACCTCGAAACGCCGGCTGGCCAGGGTGTGCTGGTTCTGGCGGTTCACCAGGCGCGCATCGAGTCGAATCAGCACCTGTGGCTCGCCGTCGACGTATTCACTCTGGAACGCGCGCAAATCGCTGTGCAAGCTGATATCGGCATAAAGATTGACATCCTCGTTGCTCACCGAAGGCATGCGCCCGTCACGCTGGAACGCTTCGATCAGACGGTCGCGCAGCAGCACTGGCGCCGCATCGCTCCAGCGTGCACCCTGGTAGGCGCTGATCTGATTGCCCTGCGGGACCACGGCAATGCGCTGGCCGGACAGAATGCGGCTGGCCTGTGGAGTATTGATGCGCAACGCGTGCTGCAGCGTCGGCTCGCTGGCCCGCTGCGGTGTCGTCGCGGTAGGCAGAAGGAAAATTCGCAACGGCTCGGAATCCGGCAATATCGAACATGCCGATAGCACTGCGAACAGCCCGAATAGAGCGAGGCGGGGCAGAGGACGACGGCGAAGTCTCATGGGTTGAACTCCTGCAGTTTGTCACGGCCGAGCAGGAACGCGCTCGGGTTGTCTTCCAGGCGCTGAGTGACCCGGCGCAGCGCGCCGAGGGTCGAGCGCAGCTCGTTGATCGCCGGCCCCAGTTCGTTGAAGCCCTGCATGCCGTTATTCAGCGCGCCCTGGTTTTCTTCGAGCAGCGTATCCAGGCGGGAGGTGGTGCGATCCAGCGCACTCATCGACTGCGCAGCACTGTCGAGCACGCTGCGGCCTTGTTCATCGAGCAATCCGTTGGCATTGCGTGCCAAAGTCGATAGCTCACCCATGACGGTATTGGCCTGCTGGCTGAGTTGATTGAATTGCTGCAGCGTCTGGGCCAGGTCGCCGCGCTGGTCGGACAGCACGCTCGTCGCTTGCTCCAAATGTTCCAAGGTGCTGCTCAGGCGCGTTGTGTTTTCCTCGGAGAAGACCTTGTTGGCGCTGAGCAGCAGGTTGTTGATATTGCTCATCAGGTCCTCGCCGTTTTCTAGCAGCGCGCTGAGCGAGGACGGGTCGGCGACAATCAGCGGCGGGTTGTCGGAATCGCCTTCCAGGCGCGGGCTTTCTGGGGTGCCGCCGTGCAGCTGGATGACCATGCTGCCGGTGATGTTGGCCAATGCCAGGCGCGCCTGTGTATCCGTCTTGATTGGCGTGCCGCCATAGACGCGAATGCGTGCGCGGACCTTACGTGGATCATCCGGCTCCAGCCACAGCTGGGTCACGTCGCCGACCTTGATGCCGCTGTATTCCACCGAACTACCGCTGGAAAGCCCGCTTACCGCCTGGCTGAAACCGATGTCGTAGTAGCTGTATTCGCGGTCCATGCTGGACTTGCCCAGCCACAGCGCGAAAACCAGCGCGCAGCCGACTGCGATAACGGTGAACAGTCCGATCAATACATGATGGGCACGGGTTTCCATCTTAGAAATTCTCCAGCTTTAGCGCCGCTTCGTGCGCCGCGCGGCCACGCGGGCCGTGAAAATATTCACGAATCCAGTCATCGTCGGTAGCGGCGACCGCTTCCAGTGTATCGACCACCAATACGCGCTTTTGCGCCAGCACCGCGACGCGGTCGCAGATGGTATAGAGCGTATCCAGATCATGAGTGACCAGAAACACGCTGAAGCCCAGGGCATCGCGCAGGGTCAGGATCAGCTGATCGAACGCTGCGGCGCCGATGGGATCCAGCCCCGCGGTTGGCTCGTCGAGAAACAGCACTTCCGGGTCCAACGCCAATGCGCGGGCCAGCGCGGCACGCTTGACCATGCCGCCGGACAACTCGTCGGGATACTTGCAGGCAGCTTCCGGTGGCAGGCCAGCTAGCGCCAGCTTCTGCCGCGCCAGGTGTTCGGCATCGGCACGCTTGAGCCCGGCGTGTTCGATCAGCGGCAGCGCGACGTTTTCCTGCAGATTCAGCGAGGTGAACAGGGCGCCGCGCTGGAACAGGACGCCAAAGCGGCGCTCGACCTCTGAACGGCGCTGCGTAGAAAGCTTCAGCAGGTTCTCGCCGAATACCTTGACGCTGCCGGCGTTGGGCCGACGCAGGCCGACGATGCTGCGCAGCAGTACCGACTTGCCGGTGCCGGAGCCGCCTACCACGCCGAGAATCTCACCGCGGCGGATATCCAGGTCGAGGTTGACGTGCACCGCCTGGCTGCCGAAACGGTTGACCAGACCGCGGACCTGAATCACGGGTTCGTCTGATTTCACCAGCCCATCTCCATGAAGAACAGCGCGGCGATGGCATCGAGCAGGATCACCATGAAGATCGATTGCACCACGCTGGAGGTGGTGTGCTCGCCCACCGACTGCGCGCTGCCGCTAGCCTTGAAACCTTCCAGACAGCCGATCACAGCGATCAGGAAAGCGAACACCGGCGCCTTGCCGATGCCGACTAGAAAGTGATTGAGCGGAATGTCGCGCTGCAGGATGGTGAAGAACATCGCCGGCGAGATATCCAGCGCCAGCGAACACACCACCAGCCCGCCAACGATGCCACTGAGTATCCCGATAAAGGTCAGGATTGGCAGCGTAATCAGCATCGCCAGCACCCGCGGCAGCACCAGCAGTTCGATCGGGCTGAGGCCAAGGGTACGGATCGCGTCTATTTCCTCGTTGGATTTCATCGCGCCGATCTGCGCGGCGAAGGCGCTGGCGGTGCGCCCAGCGAGCAGGATCGCAGCCAACAACACACCGAATTCCCGCAAGAAAGAGAACGCTACCAGGTTGACCGTGTAGATGGTCGCGCCGAAATCGGCCAACACTGTGGCGCCGAGAAAGGCCACCACCGCACCGACCAGAAAAGTCAGCAGCGCGACGATAGGGATGGCGTCCAGGCCGGTCTGCTCGATATGCGCCACTAGTGCGGTCACGCGCCAGCGCCGTGGGTTGAGGATGACCGTGAACAGCGTCTGCAGAGTCAGGCCGATGAAGCCGAGCAGGGTGCGCTGCTGATTCCAGACGGCGGCCACGGTGCGCCCGACATGCGCCAGAACATCGGTCAGGCCATTGGTATCCGGGGTCTGCTCGGCTTCCGGCTGGTCCAACGCCACGGCGACTGTCTTCAGCAAAGCCTGGCGCTCGGGGGCAAGTTGCGGCGCCCACTCGTTCAGCCGGGCGATTCGAGCGGGACCGAGCAGTTCGACCAGCAGACCGGCGCCAGCGGTATCCAGCTCGCCAATGGCATCGAGCTCAATTCTGTCGGTCTCGGTTACCTGGCGGTGCGTCCGCTCGATCTCTCGCCGGAGTGTCGCGTAGTGCTGCAGCGTCCAGTCGCCGCCGATGGCCAGGGTGGCGGCCTGCGCGTCGCTAGTCGGTTGCCGCTGCAGACTGCCCGGCGGCGAAGTGGATTGCGTCAAGGGTTGGGTCCCGTTTACGTGTGGCGTGCGAGGCTCGTGCCTGTCGCCGCGGCTTTGGCGAATGCTATCAGTTCGACCAGATTCTGGTGGTTCCGTTTTGCCAACCGTCCTGGTTGTGGCAACGAGCCCGTCGGCGAGGTGCATTTTGTTACAGCGCGCCGCGAACTATCGCACCTGTTCGGCCTCATAGCGTGCAAGCCGCATTCGACGGCGTACGCATCGCGTCATGCGCTGGTAGCTCAAGCGGCCAGTCTTCCGTAACGGCCCTGTTTCGGGCCCTGTCGTTCGTATCTCCCATCTACCGACCCGCGAGAGCTTTTAATTTGTCGATGAATAATCTGCGCTATCTGCCATTTCTCGCTGTGCTGGCGGTGATCCTGTTTACCGGGCTGCGTCCGGACCCCATTCCACAGGCGTTCGATCAACAGGACAAACTGCACCACCTGCTCGGTTTTGCTGCATTGATGTTCACCATGCGGCTGGCATTCCCGCAGTGGCGCCTGCTCTGGCTGATCGTGCTGAGCCTCACCGCAGCGTTGATGATCGAGATTGCACAGGGATTGCTGCCGAATCGGCAGGCGTCGCTGGCAGACATGCTGGCCAACACCTTGGGCGTGCTGCTTGGCTGGGCCAGTTCGTCCCTGGCGTATCGCTGGTACCTGCGGCGTATCGGCGTGACTACCGATCCGGAAGCATCGGAGCAGGTTGAGCGCGCCGCGGAAGCCACGCGACCCTGAAGCTTGGTCGGCGTAGCGCATCAGCTGGCCGAATCGTTGTGTGAGCGCTGTGTTTTGACGACAAGCGCAGTGACGATCATGGCGACAATCGCTCCGGCTGTCGCCAGAGCCATATCCTTTTGCGGGTCCCATCTATCGTTCTGTGTCGCCAGGAAGGTGCGTCCCAGCCCACCGCCGAGCATCTCGGCGCCAAACCATTCGATCAGCTCGTAGACCGCTGAGGTCGAGAGCACGATGTCTACTGGCAGCACCAGGCTCCAGAACCCTGGGCGCAGGCCCAGGCGGATCAGCACTTCGCGGATGGGATAGGCCAGCAGCAGCCCATAGCTGAAGTGCGCCAGCCGGTCGAACTGGTTGCGTTCCCAGCCCATCTGGTCGTTCAGGCTCTCTCCGGTCAGTGCCTGCCACCAGGCGTCGTAAGGAACGTTGGCATAGGTGTAGTGCGCGCCTAACTGATGGACACAAAGGTAGAGAAAAATCAGCGTTGCTGCGCTACGCGATGGCAGGTAGTGCTTGTGACCAAACAGCAGGGCGGCAACCAGGGCCAGCACTAGCAGGTTTTCCAGCAGCCAATCGTGGCGGTTGAACGGTGCGATGGCCAGCGCCCCCCAAACCATCAGAAAGAGCCCAGCCAGCGTCAGTAGGAAGCGTCGGTGGCTTCGGTCTGTCTCCATGTTCTCTCCTGATCGATAACTGTCTCCCTTGTGGGACCAGCGCAGCGGCAAGAGGGTCCGTCCAGCGGCCGGGGCCGATATTGCAGCCGGCCGCTATCCAACTTTTTTCGCCTGAGAGGGGTCACAAAAGCTGGACCCTTAGCGAGGCGGACTATGTGCCCACTCTGACCGGCAGCATCCGAGCGAGGCTATCGCCGCATGGCCTCGGGCTGGCGCTGCTCACGCTGCTGACTGGCTGTGACGGACAACAGTCCGCGCTGAATCCCGCCGGCGTGGGTGCACAGAGCATCGCCGAGCTGTTTTGGTGGATGAGCGGTGGCGCGCTCGTCATCTGGGCGGCGGTGATGGGCATCGCCATCTACGCGACCCAGGCGCACCCGGAAGCGCACGGCATTCGCGGTGCACGCTGGCTGATCATCGGTGGCGGGATCATTTTCCCGGTGGTGGTACTGACCGGCCTGCTGATTTACGGGCTGATGCTGATGCCACAGCTGCGCTCCACCGAGGCTATCGGCCTCAGAGTCGACGTGGCCGGCGAGCAGTGGTGGTGGCGCGTGCGTTATCAGACTGAGGCGGGCGACAAGGTGGAGCTGGCCAACGAGATTCGCCTGCCGGTGGGCCAGCGGGTGGCCTTCAGCCTGACCAGCCCGGACGTAATCCACTCGTTCTGGATTCCTTCGCTTGGCGGCAAGGTCGACATGATTCCCGGCCGCACCAACAAGCTTGTGCTGGAGCCGACACGCACCGGCACCTTCCGCGGCGCCTGCGCCGAATACTGCGGCGCGTCCCATGCACTGATGAATTTCGCCGTGGTGGTGATGGAGCCGGAAGCCTTTACCGACTGGCTTGCGGGACAGGCGCAGCCGGCACGGGCGCCAGATTCGGCTTTGCAGCAAGCAGGCCAGCGCGCTTTTCTCAGCAACGGCTGCAGCGCCTGCCACAGCGTGCGCGGCACCGAGGCCGACGGCACGGTCGGACCGGATCTGACCCACGTTGGCAGCCGCCTGAGCCTCGCGGCCGGGACCCTGCCGGCCGATGTCGAGGCGTTCCAGCGCTGGATCGGCCACACCGGCGAGATCAAACCGGATGTAAGAATGCCCGCTTTCGGCATGTTGCCCGGTGAGCAATTGAACGCCATGGCCCATTACCTGAGCGGACTGAAATGAGCGAGCCGATGGACGTGACCGAGCCGGAGAGCAATCGCGACCCGCACGACGAAGCTCACGCCAAGGCGCAAGCCGAACGCCTTGCCGCCGCCTGGAAGACGCCCACCGGCTGGCGCTACTGGTCGGCGGTGAACAACACCGAGGTCGGGCTCTGGTACACCGGCGTGTCCTTTTTGTTCTTCCTCTTTGCCGGCGTGCTGGCCATGCTGATCCGCGCCCAGCTGGCGGTGCCGAACAACGACCTGCTGTCTGCCGACACCTACAACCAGGTCTTCACCCTGCACGGCTCGGTGATGATGTTCCTGTTCGGCGTGCCGATCTTCGAGGCGTTCTCGATCCTCATCCTGCCGCAGATGCTCGGCGCGCGGGACCTGCCATTCCCGCGGCTGTCGGCCTACGGCTTCTGGTGCTTCATCATCGGTGGCGTGTTCGTCTGCGGCTCGATCTTCTTTGGTGTCGCGCCTCAGGGCGGCTGGTTCATGTACCCGCCGCTGACCACCACCTACCAGGACGGGCTCGGCGCGGATATCTGGCTGCTGGGCCTGTCGTTCATCGAGGTGTCGTCGATTGCGGCGGCGGTGGAGCTGATCGTCGGTGTGCTGAAAACGCGCCCGCCGGGCATGCGCATCAACCTGATCCCGCTATACACCTGGTACATCCTGGTGGTGGCGGGAATGATCCTGTTCGCCTTCCCGCCGCTGATCGCCGGGGACCTGTTGTTCGAGCTGGAGCGCGCGTTCGACTGGCCGTTCTTCGACCACACCCGCGGCGGCGATCCGCTGCTGTGGCAGCACCTGTTCTGGATCTTCGGCCATCCCGAGGTTTACATCATCTTCCTGCCCGCCGTGGCGCTGGTGGCGACCATCGTGCCGACCGCCGCCCAGCGGCCCATTGTCGGTTACACATTCATAGTGCTGGCCGCGGTGGGCACCGGGTTCATCAGCTTCGGGCTGTGGGTGCACCACATGTTCACCACCGGCATGCCAGGCATCTCGCTGGCGTTCTTCTCGGCGGCGTCCGAGGCGGTGGCGATCCCCACCGGGGTGCAGATCTTCTGTTTTCTCGCCACGGCGCTGGCGGGGCGGTTCGTCAAATCGGTGCCGATGCTGTTCGTCGCCGGCGCGCTGGCGATCTTCGTCCTCGGCGGCTTGACCGGCGTGATGGTGGCGCTGGCGCCGTTCGACTTTCAGGCGCACGACACCTACTTCATCGTCGCCCACCTGCACTACGTGCTGATCGGCGGGATGCTGTTCCCGGTAATCGCGGGTCTCTATTACTTCTTCCCGCTGACGATGAGCAAGACGCTGTCGGACCGCCTCGGACGCATCGCCTTCTGGCTGATGTTCATCGGCTTCAACATCGCCTTTCTGCCGATGCATTTCACGGGGCTTCTGGGCATGCCGCGGCGGGTCTATACCTATGCGCCGGACATGGGCTTCGACGTGCTTAACATGGTCTCCACGGTCGGCGCCTTCATTCTCGCCGCCGGAGTCGCGGTGCTGGTCTGGGACGTGCTGCGGCCCAAGGGCAAGCAGCCTTACAGCAAGCGCAACCCGTGGAACGCCGGCACTCTGGAATGGCTGGCCGAAATGCCCGGCAAGTCCTGGGGTGTGCGCTCGATTCCGATCATCAAGAGCCGCTACCCACTGTGGGACCAGCCGAATCTGATGCGCGACGTCGATGCCGGGCGCTTTTATCTGCCCGATGCCGAAGAGGGCAAGCGCGAGACGCTGATCAGCAGCATCATCGATGCCGAGCCGATCCAATGCCTGCGGGTGCCCGGGCCGACCTTTCTCAGCTTCTGGGCGGCGGTCTTCACTGGCGGCCTGTTTATCTTCGCCACCTACAGCTGGTACGTCGCAGCGCTGACCAGCGGCTTTCTAGCCCTGGTAACCATTCTTATCTGGCTGTGGACGGGTACTGCGGTGATTCCGGAGAAGCCGCGAAAAGACATCGGCCTGAACGTGTCGGCGCCGCTCTATGCCTCAGGCGCCAAGTCGGTGGGCTGGTGGGCCATGTTCATCACCATGATCGGTGACATGAGCGCCTTCGCCAGCCTGGTGTTCGGCTACTTCTTCTTCTGGACGGTGCATGAGGATTTCCCACCCGCGGACGCCGCCGGTCCCGGTGTGGTCTGGCCGTTGATCGCGCTTGGTCTAATCCTCGCCTCCTGGGGCCTGACGCTACTGGCACGCCGCTGCAATGATCGTGATCAGGCGCCGGGCTTCTACCTCGCGCTGGGGCTGGCCGTCTTGCTGACCCTGGCGGGCGCCTACTCGCTATGGGCCGGGCCGCATTTCAGCGGACTCGATCCGACCAGCAATGTTTACCCGGCGACCGTCTGGGTGCTGGTGCTCTGGTGCCTGCTGCACCTGGGCATCGGTCTGATCATGCAGCTGTACTGCCTGGCGCGCCGGGCTGCCGGGCGGATGACCGCCGAGCACGATATCGATATCCGTAATGTCGCGCTCTACTGGCATTTCATGGCGATTACCTTGGTCGTGACCGTCGCGGTCATTGCCGGCTTCCCGGAGGTCGCATGAGCGAGCGAACCGAAATCCGGCCGGAAGATAACGCCGAAGCACCGCCTGACGAGCGGGTTACGCTCTGGCTACTAACCTTCGGGCCGGCCATCTGGGCGGTGCACTTCGTGCTGTCCTATGCTGCGGCCGCGGTCTGGTGCGCCAAGGTCGCGGGGCGTACGGGAGCGTTGGCTGACGTGCGCATCGTCATCGGTGTGCTAACGCTGCTAGCGCTCATCGGTATAGCCGCGACCGGCTGGCGCGGGTGGCGCATGCACAGCTTCGGTAACGCCACCGCACCGCATGATTTCGATACGCCCGCCGACCGCCATCGGTTTCTCGGCTTTTCGACATTGCTGCTTAGCGGTTTGAGTTTTGTCGCGACGGTTTTCGTCGCCCTCTGTGTGGTCTTCATCCGGAGTTGCGCATGATCTGGCGTCCGTTGTCATTGATGCTGGGCCTGACCACACTGGCGGCGGTGTGGCTCGGCCCGCTGCCGGCGATGGCCGATCGGTTGTTCGTCGGGCACATGCTCATGCACGTGATGGTGGTGGCAGTCGCGGCGCCGTTGCTGGCGATCGGCCTCGCTGGCAGCCGGTTGGATTTCTCCAGCCGAATCCCATTTCTGTTCTCGCCGGTTCTGGCGTCGGTGATCGAGCTATTCGTGGTCTGGGCCTGGCATATGCCGGCTCTGCACCATGCCGCACGCACATCGCAGTCCGCCGAGTTGCTGGAGCAAGGCAGCTACTTGGTCGTCGGCCTGCTGGTGTGGCTCGCGGCGTTCGGCGGCGTCCGGCATCACCGTGCGCTGGCCGGTATCGCCGGGTTGCTGCTGACCTCGATGCACATGACGCTGCTTGGCGTGCTGCTGACGATGGCGAACCGACCGCTGTTCGAGCACACCGGCTCAGCGTTGTCGGGCCTCGGCCCGCTTGAGGATCAGCAACTGGGCGGCGTGATCATGCTGATATTCGGCGGCACGTCCTACCTGATCGGCGGGCTGTATTTGCTAAGTGGCCTTCTACAGGACAAGCGCCATGCCGCTTCGGTCAGCTAGGCGAATGTTGCAGCGACTCTCGACGCCCCTGCGCCGGTGGCTGCGCTGGTTGACGGGCGGCTCGTGGAAACGCGTTCTGGCGGCAGTGGCGCTGATGATTGCGCTCGCAGGCTCCGGCGGCTTCTTGCTGATCTCGCTGGGGTTGGTGTCGATCAGCGCCAGCTCCGGCCACTGGGCGGCGACCGGCTGGGTGCTGCATTACGCCATGCGCCGCGCGGTGAGCACCCAGTCGATGGGCATCGAGGTGCCGCCGCTCGACGATCCGGCACTGGTGCTCAAGGGCGCCGGCCATTACGAAACCGGCTGCGTCACTTGTCATGGCGCGCCGGGGCGAGAGCGCTCTCTGATTGCGCAGCAGATGACGCCCGAACCACCGCTTCTGCCGCCGCGTATCGAGCACTGGGAACCACAGGAGTTGTTCTGGATCGTCAAGAACGGCGTCAAGTACACCGCCATGCCGGCCTGGCCGGCATCCAAGCGTGAGGATGAAGTCTGGGCCATGGTGGCGTTTCTCCAGGCGATGCCGGAGATGTCCACCGCGCGCTACCGGGAGCTTGCGCTGGGCGAACGTGCCGCTGATGTCGCCGAGCCGGTGACGCCCGATCATTTGCGCTCGCTCGGTGATCCGCTGGGCCCGGTCTTGGCCAACTGCAATCGCTGCCACGCCGCCGATGGTGGCGGACGCGGGCAAGGCGCCTTTCCGCGGTTGGCAGGGCAGAGCGAGGCATATCTGCTTGGCACGCTGCAGGCTTACGCCAATGGAAAACGTTACAGCGGCATCATGCAGCCCATCGCCGCTGGGCTTGAGCCGTCAGTTCTGCAGGCGCTGGCCAGGCACTTCGCCGAACTGCCGACGGTCAGCCGAACGGACGCTCCAGCACCGACGCCTGCTGCGCTCGCCGAAGGCAAGACATTGGCCGAGCGAGGCGTGCCTGAGCGCGGCATCCCCTCCTGCGTGCATTGCCACGGTCCGAAGACCGGTCCGCGCAACCCGATGTACCCCAACATTGCCGGACAGTACGCCAGTTATCTAAAGCAGCAGCTGGAGCTGTTCACCTCCGGCACACGTGGCGGCGGCGAATACGCGCAGATCATGCATAGCGCCGCGCAGCGGTTGACGCCAGAGCAAATGCAGGCGCTGGCGGATTACTATGCATCGTTGCCGCAGCAGGTGGCATCGACATTGGCTACCAAACCGGCCGCCGTATCACCACAACAGAGGTAACCGATGTTCGACAAAATCGTGGAAGTGGTTTCGGCGTTTGGCTATGTGGGCGTGTTCGCGCTGATGCTGTTGGAGAATATTTTTCCGCCGATTCCGTCCGAGCTGATCATGCCGCTGGCGGGCTTCGTGGCGGCGCGCGGTGAGCTGAATTTTGCCGGGGTGATTGCTGCTGGCACCGCTGGCTCGGTGGTGGGTGCGCTGCCTTGGTATTACGCCGGCGCCAAGCTCGGCAAGGAACGCATGAAGCGCCTCGCCAAGCGTTGGGGGCATTGGCTGACCCTGTCGCCGGAAGACGTCGACAAAGCGAGCAACTGGTTCGACCGGCACGGCAAGGGCGCGGTGTTTTTTGGCCGTCTGATGCCAGCGGTGCGCACGCTGATTTCCGTGCCGGCCGGTATCGTCGGCATGCCGATGACGCTGTTCCTGATTTACTCGACGCTGGGGTCGTTGCTCTGGACGGCGCTGCTGGCGTTGGCGGGCTTTATGCTCGAATCGCAGTATGAAAAGGTTTCCGAGTACCTCGATCCGATTTCCACCGGCGTGGTGGTGCTATTCGTGCTCTTTTACCTGTACAGGCTGCTCCGCCAGCGCTTCGCGCGGCGCGACTGAGCAGATGGGCTGAAGCGGAACGCCGCCAGGCCCCACCTACAAGCCGCTACAAGCCGCGCAGGCCCTGGTAGGGTGGGCCGGGCGGCGCTCCGCTTCAGCCCACCGTTTGCTTGCTGGCTCCGATTTTTGGTGGGCTGAAGCCCACCCTACAAAGAGTGAAGCGGAACGCTTGCTCGCTCAAGCAGCTCTTCAATATCTCGCCAGGCCTGTCCGCGAGACTCAGGCGGCGCCGGCGGTGTGGTGCTGCGTCTGGCGCGCGCGCTCGCACTGGTCGATCACGGCATACACCCGCTGCCACATTTGCTCGGATTGCTGTTTGAGCTGCGCAGTGCGAGCTTGAATCAGTGCCTCGATCCGCGCGCTTTCGTCGGTGACCAGATCGATCTTGCGCTTGATCTCCGCTTCGTCGGTGGTCACCTCGACCAATCCATCCAGAAATCCGTAATCCTCGAAGAGCATCTGGTATTTGTGGCTCCAGCCGGTCGCCAGCGCCGGCACGCCCTGCGATAACGCACTGACCAGGCCATGGAAGCGACTGCCCAGCGTGCCGCTGCAGGCACCGAGGATGCCCTTGATTTCCAGCGCACCGCTTTCCCTGACGATCGGGATACCGCCAACGGCCGCCGAGAGTTTCTCGGCCAGCATCAGGTCGTCCTTGCCCTCGTGAACCAGCACGAACGGCTTGGCATCCTTCTCCAGCAAATAGCGGGTGCACGTGATGAGGAAGGGCAGATAGGCGTCGCGCGTCTTCTGGTCGGTCTTGTCCAGCATTCGGCAGTTGGGAACGATGCAGAAGCGATTCTGCACGGCGTCGAAATTGGGCGGAATCACGCCGGAGATCAGATTGGTGAAATCGGGCGACTGGCGAATCTTGCTCTGCTCACCGACCAACCCGGTCAGGTGTTCGTAAGAGATGCGCTCGCGTGGAAAGATCAGATCGACGTTATCGACAACGGTCTTCATCGCCGCCTGGTTCTTCTCCGACTTGAACGGGCCCAGCGCCTGCGGCAACAAAATCACTCGAGTGCCGTGCTTGCTCCAGCGTTTAGCCGATTGCGCCAGCTCTGCGCAAGGGCTTTCACCCCACTGATCGCTGTAGGCGAAGCCGGCCGCGTCGATGACTACGTCGACTTCCTTGTCCAGCACCACGCCGTACATTTCGCGTAGCGGACGCGGCACGAAATTCGCCAGGCCGCCCCACTGGATGCCGTAGCGCCACAGCCATGCCTTCGGATAGAAACCCAGCTGAACGAGTTTGTGGAACGGTTGTTCAGCCTTTTTAGGTGTCGGTGCCATGACGTAGGTAGCGTCGGGATACCGGGTCTTCAGCTTCTGCAACGCCGCGTGCAACATGAGCTCGGCGCCTTTATTGACGAAGCCTGCCTTTCTGATCTCGATAATCATCGCTTACCTCAGTTGAATACGATCAAGTCTTGCTCGGTCTTCTTGTCCGAATAGGGAATCCCTCCAGTTGGATCGGCATAGCCCACCGCCAGTAGCATCACGGTGCGTTCGTGGTAGGCCAGGCCTAGTTTTTTCGCCAGCAATCGTTCCTTTTCTTCCACGTCCGGCCAGTTGATCGAGCAGGTGGAAAGGCCGAGGCTTTCGCACGCCAGCATCAGCTGCATAGCTGCTAGCGAGCCGTCGATATAGACGACGTGGCGGTCGCGCGCTTCTGGGTAGCAGCTAAGATCGCCCACCACGGCTATCACACAGGGCAGGTTGTCGTGGAAACCCGCCGTGCCGCCAGCGCACTTGGCGACATCGGCAGCCTTGGCGGGGTCATTGCTGACATAGAAGCGAAATGGCTGCCGATTACAGGCAGAGGGCGCCAGCGCGGCAGCTCTGACTGCCTGCTCAATCAGCTCGTTGCTGACCGGCTTGTTCTGATACCAGCGCACCGAGCGCCGACGGCGGAACAGCGTCATCAGCTCTTCGTAGCTGACCGGACATTCCGGCAACTGGCTATGCGGGTACGGCACGCGGCGGTTCGATTCATCGGGGTTCTGCGCACTGGAAAACGCGCGCTTGGCCGAATCGATGCGCGGCGTACTACCGACCGCGGAAAAATAGTCGGTGAGCACGTCGTTAGCCCAGCGCTGCTGGCCATTGACCTCTCCGGTCTGCGCCGCATCGGCATAACAGCGGACCGTCGGGCCGATGTAATCCTCGGCAAAGGTGCTGCGGCGGGGGCGCATGATCAGGCCCTTCTCCAGCCGGTGCACGTTGCGCCGCAGAAAGGCGTCGTTCTCGCCCTTGCTACGCATCAGCCTGGCGAATTGCAGGCGGCCGAGCAGTACGGCACGGTGCTCGCGGTCGAATTCGCGGCTGATAAAGCAGTAGTACAGCGAAGACAGGAAACCGTTGCCGGAAAACAGCCGGACCATAGCCAGTCCAGTATTGTCCCGAGTGGCTTTGATCGCCGTCTTCACTGGGTCGGGCAGGGCGCGGGCAAGGGACATGAGGCTCATCGGGTGGCTCCTACGGCGCTGAATGCATAGCGAAATGGACTGAAGATGGATCGGGTCATCATGTAAAACACCGGCCGGGTTTTCTTGTGCACCAGCAGCGCGGCGTAGGAAGCGATTGCGTATGAAATCAGCGTCGCCATGGCTGCGCCCTCACCGCCGTAATGCGGAATCAGCAGCAGGTTCAGGCCAATATTGGCCAGGGCGCCGAGGCCCTGTGTGACCAAGGAAAACATCAGCGCGCCCTCTATGAGGATCCAGCGGCTGAACAGCGCGCGCATGAAGATGAACACGCCACCCCAAATATGGATAACGAGGATTGAGGCGGAGTTCTGGTATTCGGCACCGAACAGCAGCGAAATCAGCGGCCCGGCGACGAGCGTCACCAGCACCGCAACGGCGACGGCGAGGAGGAACAAAACATCGAACAGCTGCTGTAAACGCTGATTGAATCTCGTCGTGTCGGCGGCGTGCAGTTTGATCAGCTTGGGAAAGAAAGACGCGACGATGGCGGTCGGCAGGAAGTACCAGGCTTCCGATAGTTGCGCCGCGACTGCATAGACTCCGACCTCTTCGGCGCCAACCATCCACTTGAGCATCACCTGATCGATCTTCATGTAGATCACCGCGAAGATCGAACCGACATAGATGATCCAGCCTTGGCTGAGCAGCTCCTTGGCTTTGGCGAAGCTGGCTTTCCAGCTCATCACCGAGACGGTCGTGGTGCCTTTGTAGAGGATTGCCAATATCACTGCGGCCAGCATGAACTGCGCGGTGTGGGCGAAGGCGAAGGCCACCACCCCCGCGCCGCTGAGCACCAGCAATAGCTTGAGCCCGGCCGAAAGCAGGATCGCGCTGGACTTTGCGATGGCTGGGTATTTGGCCTGTACCTGCGACTGGAACCAGTACTCCACCACGTCGAAGGTCTGAAAGAAGATCGCCGAAGCGACGATCAGCAGCATCCAGAACTCGGTGCCGCCGATCTCTTCGAACAACAACGAATAGATCAAGATCAGGATGAAGCCGAGCGTCATCCCGGTCAGCTTCAAAAGAAAGGTGGTGCCGAGGGTCTCCGGGACCTTGTCCGGCTTCCTCACCACCTCGCGCACCACCAGACCGGCCAACCCCATATGGCCGGCCGAGGCGAAGATGGCGGTCATCGAGATCGCATAGGAGAGGATGCCGAACTGCTCCGGGCCCAGATACCGCGCCAGCAAGATTGCCGTGAGAAAGCCCACGCCGATATGCAGCAGCCGTTCCGCCATCATCCACGAGGCGTTGAATAGATAGAGCTTGAGTTTGTTGAAGAGGGTAGTAACTGCGGTCATTGAGTAGCCCGGCTCCCAAGGCTGGCTCCGTGGTGGCAAGCTTGCCTTCAGTTGCGCTGGAGTGTGGCGACGGACAGCTGACCGCGATTCGCTCGGCATGTTCCGGCTACAAGTAGCGCGAAATATATCGAGGTCGTTACCTTTGGTTCGCCTCGGCGAAAGGCCATTAGCGGCCGAATTACGCCGAGACGCGGTCTGGCGGGGCTTTGGCAAATTCGCTGCGGCCGCGAAGGCGTGGGGTCTGAAAACTATGCAAGGCGACCTATGGCACACGCCTCGCCCAGCTACATTTACTGGCGTTTGGCTAGGTCACGCTTAATCTGATGGCGTTTTCATTTCAAAAGTGGAACTTTTGCCATCACGGCCGCTCATAACCCTGCTGCCGCTGCTAGCCGGTCAGTGACCCATCATGATGCGTCACGAATCGCCTAGCACGGCGCGCCCACAACTTTCGGGTTGTCGGTTGTGGCTGCCGCGAAGGATGTCGCAAAGCGCCTGGACTGGCGTGAGGAAATGCCGCTTGGAGCGGCCAAAGGGATAGGACTCAGCCTTGCACAGAAAAGCCCCGCATCGCTCGATGCGGGGCTTTTTTGTGTTTGTTGGCACGGGGCGTTCGCTGCCCGGCCTATCGAGTGGCCGCATGGGATCAGATCGATGCGGAGCTCATACATGAACAAGATGCTTTGCCGCGAGCTGTCAGGGTAACGCTTTGGCAAAACCCCGAGCGAAAAACCGGGCCCCGATGTGGCGCGGCAAAACGAGAAGTGAAGGGCATCGATCGAGCACTTCACGCTTGGGCCCTGCAGGGACTTTTCCGCCGGTCAAGGAGTCGGTGGCATAGATGCGGTGTCCATGCACTGTATTGCCTCAATACTTCGACCAGGATTCTCTCTGTATGCCAACCACCCTCACGCCCAAGCTCTCGGCGCTCAAGGCGACCACCGAACAGCTGGTCGACCAGGTCGTCGCTCCCAACGCCGAGCGCGTGGACCGGGAATGTCTGTGGCCGGCACATACCCTTGAAGCGCTGGCGCAAGCCGGGCTGTTCGGTCTGCAGGTGCCCGTCGCGCAAGGCGGCCACGGCCAGGGCCTGTTGGCGCTGAGTGTGCTCACCGAAACGTTGAGCAAGGCCTGTCCGTCTTCGGCGCTGTGTTTTGGCATGCATTGCGTTGGCACGGCGGTGATCGCAGCCAAGGCGACATCTCACCACCGCCAGCATTACCTCGAAGCCATCGCATCGGGTGAGCATCTCACTACGCTGGCGCTTTCGGAAGCCGGCTCGGGTGCGCACTTTTACCTGCCTGGCACGACGCTGCGCACCGACGGCGAGCATTTCCATCTCGACGGCACCAAGCAGTTCGTGACCAACGGCGGGCATGCCGACTCCTATGTGGTCTCGACGGTAGCCGGCGGCGCAGATAACGAAACCGGCGACTTCAGTTGCGTGATTCTCGATCGCGACACGAGCGGCATGACCTGGCTCGAACCTTGGGCGGGCTTCGGCATGCGTGGCAATTCCTCGCGGGGACTTCGGCTCGACAATGTTCGGGTCCCCCGCGCCAACTTGCTGGGCGAGGCCGGCGATCAGGTCTGGTACGTATTCGAAGTGGTAGCGCCGTTCTTCCTCATGGCGATGGCGGGTACTTACCTGGGCATCGCCCAGTCGGCGCTGGACGCAACCGGCGACCACCTGCGCAATCGCCGCTATGCCCATTCGGGCGCCGCGCTGCGTGAAACGGAAGCCTTGCAGATCCGCTTCGGCGAGATGTGGGTCGCGCTGGAAAAATCCCGAGCGCTGGTGCGCGAGGCCGCGCGGTTGGGTGATAGCGGCCATGCCGATGCACTGCCCTATATTCTCGCGTGCAAGGCTGACGCTGGCGAAACGGCGGTCATGCTGGCGAACGAGGCCATGACTCTCTGTGGCGGAAGCGCCTATCGGGAAAACAGCCGCGTCGCCCAGATGTTGCGCGACGCTCGGGCCAGCCATGTGATGTCGCCGACGACCGATCTGCTCAAGCTGTGGACCGGACGCAACCTACTCGGCCTGCCGCTGCTATGAGTGCCACGGCACCGCTTCAATCGATCATTATCGTTGCGACGGGTGAGCCCGATCACGACCGGATCGACGACATCCATGCGCTGGCCCGCCGGCATGCCAGCGAAACGCACCTGCTGAACGAACAGGCGCTGGCCGAATGGCTCGGCCGGGCTGACGCCGACAGCGAACCCGCCGTACTGATCTTCGCCCCTTCGCTCGAGCGTCCCGCGGGTCTGGCTCGAACCGCCCGGCAACGTTGGTCACGTTGCGAGCTGCTGTTCGTGCGCGAGCCATCGACCTTGGCGGACTTCAGACGGCAGCTGGGCATGGCGCCGATGCTCGGCATTCATTGGGCGGTGGTGCCTGATGACGACACCCTGGAAGATGTCCTGGCGCTCGCCAGCCAGACCGCCCGGCGCCGCGCGAGGCTGCGTACTACGCTAGACACCGCCAATCTCAGCCTGCCCTCACGGCCTGACAGCCAGGCACAAAAGCGTCAGGCGATGGCCGATCATTATCTGGCGAACTTCATCGACTTCGCCCAAGAAGCGATCGTCGGTCTCGATGCCGACCAACAAGTGATGTTCTGGAGCGCTGGCGCCGAAGAGCTGTTCGGCCTGCCTTCGGCCGTTGCCGCCGGTCAGGACGCGCGCAGTCTGCGCTTCTGGAATTCGGATCTCGACGAGGCCCTGCGAGCGCTGAGCGCCGGTAAGCGCTCGGTGCTGGTCGAAAGCACCCTGTTGCAGGACGCCAGCCGATAGCGCTGGAAATACTCTGCTCGGCCGTCCGCGACGAGACCCAGACGCTGATCGGCGTTTCGTTGATGATTCGCGATGTGTCTGCCATCGCCACGCAGCGATTGGCCCACCAGGCCGAACTGCAGGCGGAACGACAACACCTGCACCAGCTGTTCCAGCAAGCGCCCGGCTTCGTCGTCGTGACGCAGGGGCCACGGCATTTGGTGGAGCTGGCCAACCGCGCGTTCTATCAGCTGGTCGGGCATCGTGATGCCATTGGTCGGCCCGCCGCCGATGCCTTTCCGGAAATGGAAAGCCAGCCGGTGCGCGACCTGCTCGACCGCGTTTATGCCACCCGTCGTCCGTTCGTCGGGCGCGGCGTGGCGGTGCATATACCGCGCGCACGGCAGGCCCCGCGCCAGCTGCGCTATGTCGATTTCGTGTTCCAGCCGGTGCTGTCCGAGCATGGGCTGATCACCGGTATCTTCTGTCAGGGCCATGATGTCACCGCGCAGCGATTGGCGCAGGAGCAGTTGCAGCGCTCAGAGGAGCATCTGCAGGCGCTGGTCGACCAGCGCACCTGCGAACTCGAGCGCAGCCAGCAGGCCCTGCACCAATCACAGAAGCTGGAAGCGATCGGCAAGCTGACCGGCGGCGTGGCGCATGACTTCAATAATGTGCTGCAAATCATCGGCGCCAACCTGCAATTGGTACGTGAGACGGTTTCGCACAACGAGCGTCTCGGCGGCCGGATCGACCTGGCCTCGGCCGCGGTGGAGCGTGGCGCCAAGCTTTCTTCCCAGCTGCTGGCCTTCGCTCGCCGGCAGCCGCTGAGCCCGGCGCCGACCAATCTGGCTCGCCTGTTGCGCGACATGGACGGCTTGCTGCGCCGCGCGCTGGGTGAGTACGTGGAAATCGAAACGGTCGTCGCTGGCGGCCTGTGGACCACCCTGGTGGACCCGAACCAGCTGGAGAACGTGGTCCTCAATCTGGCCATCAATGCCCGCGATGCGATGCGCGGCGGTGGCCGGCTGACCCTCGAACTGAGCAACGCCATGCTCGACGACGAATACGCGCACGCAGCTGGCGACGTGACGCCTGGACAATATGTGCTGCTGGCGGTCTCCGATACCGGCATCGGCATGTCGGTCGAACTGACCGAGCGTGTATTCGAACCCTTCTTCACCACCAAACCGGAAGGCGAAGGCACCGGCCTCGGATTGTCGATGGCCTACGGCTTCGCCAAGCAAAGCGGAGGGCACATTCGGCTGTACAGCGAGGTCGGCCACGGAACCACGGTCAAGGTCTATCTGCCGCGCACGCTGCAGGCGGAGCGGGCGCCGGCACCGCCGCCGAGCGGGCCGATCACCGGCGGGCACGAAACCGTGCTGGTGGTTGAGGACGACCTGGCGGTGCAGGCGACCGTAGTCGATCAACTGGGCAGCCTTGGCTACAGCGTGCTGCGCGCCAACGATGCGCAAAGTGCCCTGAGTATCTTGCAGAGCGGACTGGCGATCGACCTGCTGTTCACTGACGTGGTGATGCCAGGCCCGCTGCGCAGCCCCGAGCTGGCGCGCCAGGCCCAGCAGCTGTTACCAGATATCGTGGTGTTGTTCACCTCCGGTTACACGCAAAACGCCATCGTTCACGGCGGCCGGCTCGATCCCGGTGTCGAGCTGATCAGCAAGCCGTATCGCCTCGAGCAATTGGCGCGAAAACTGCGACATCTGCTGGCCAATCGGCCCAAGCGACAACAGCCGTCAATCTCGAGCGGCGTCGTCGAGGCAGTCGACTCGACGGCAACGTCGCCGCAGGTTCTGGTCGTCGAAGACGAACCGGCGATACTCGAAATGACCTGCGAAATGCTCGACGTGCTCGGACATCAGGCGACGGGCGCCGCCGATGCGGAAACGGCTCTGCAGCTGTTGGGCAGACAACGCTTCGAGATCCTGCTGACCGACATCACGCTACCCGGCCAGTCAGGGCTTGAACTGGCAGCGCAGGCGCGTGATATGCAGCCGGGCTTGAAGGTGGTGTACGTGTCCGGTTACGGCGCGACGGTTGGCGAACCTGGCACCCCGACACTGGCCAAGCCGTTTTCCATGCAACAGCTCGAAGTGCTCCTCGACCACCTACTGGCTTGAGCCGCCGGGCACCTGCAGGTCGGCATTGAGCTTGAGTCAGGATGGGTGCGCCCCATGGTTCTGTGGCTCAAAGCCTTATTCGGTATTGGCGCAAAGTTGTCATATATCCGCCAGCGACGAACAGCCCCTGCTGCTCGTACCGGTCGGAAAAGGGCACATGACAATGCAGGCGGTTGCGCAGCTCCGGCCCGATCGCGGGAATTATCTCAATCGCCAGTGATCGGACGAATCACGGAGTAAATGTTGGTCGCAGGGAATTAGGAGAAGTCGGGGTAAGGCTCGCATTCGCGCTACAGGCGAAATGCGAGGCGCTCAGTCCAGCAAATCCGCTGCCTCAAGGCAGCCCAGCGATGAGGCAACCATGGCAGACGATAACCGTAATTCTCCTGGGCAGAGCGCCGAAAACAAGGACGACAGCGAGGTGGGGATCCATGATCCCGACACTGCTTCCAGGTCGCGCCGTGCCTTTCTCAAGGCAGTCGGGGCCACAGGCCTGGCAGCAGCCGCTGTGCCAGCCTGGGCACGGGTCGGATACGTCAATGACGCCGAGGAGCCAGCAGCACAGCGCCCCGATGGCGAGGCGGCCCCGGCGGCAGGCCACCAGCGCATCACCCTCAAGGTCAACGGTCAACCCCACACGCTCGATGTCACGGCCAACATGGTACTGCTCGACGTGCTGCGTCACCCGCTCGGTCTTACCGGCACCAAGAAGGGCTGCGATCACGGCCAGTGCGGGGCGTGCACCCTCCATGTCAACGGCCAGGCGGTCAATTCCTGCCTGAGCCTGGCCATCGCCCATGACGGCGATGAGATCACTACGGTCGAAGGGCTCGAACGCAATGGCCAGCTGCATCCCATCCAGCAGGCGTTTCTCGAACACGACGCCTATCAGTGCGGCTACTGCACCTCGGGCCAGATGATGATGGCGGTAGCCATCCTCAACGATCCCAGCGTCGGCAAGGACGATCTCTCCGTGCGCGAAGCAATGAGCGGCAACATCTGCCGTTGCGGTGCCTACAAGAACATCCTCAGCGCCGTCCAGTCGGCGCGCAAGCAGATGAAGCTCGCCTAGGAGGTCGACATGCGCCATTTCGATTACAGCCGCGCCGAGAGCGTCGACCAGGCGGTAGCCACTTATGCTGGCGCCAAGGGGGCCTCATTCCTGGCCGGTGGCACCAACCTGCTGGACATGGTCAAGCTCGACATCATGCGCCCCGAGCTGATGGTCGACGTCAATCGACTGCAACTCAATCAGGTCGAGGAACTCGATGATGGACGCCTGAGGATCGGGGCGATGGTCAGTAACGCTGCGCTGGCCCGCCATCCGCGTGTTGAGAAGCACTACACCGTGCTTTCCGAAGCGCTGCTCTCCGGGGCCTCGACCCAACTGCGTAACAAGGCCACCACTGGTGGCAACGTCATGCAGCGGGTGCGCTGCCCCTACTTTCGCGACGGCCACTCGGCGTGCAACAAGCGCGACCCGGGTTCGGGCTGCTCGGCCATCGGCGGCTTCAACCGCTCGGTGCACGCTGTGCTGGGCACCAGCGATCAGTGCATCGCCAGCCATCCTTCCGACATGTGTGTGGGGATGGCAGCCATCGGCGCCACGGTTAGCGTGATCGGTCCCGATGGTCCGCGCGACATCGACTTTCTCGATTTTCACCTGCTGCCAGGCGACAAGCCCTGGGAAGAGTTCGCGCTCAAGGACGATGAGCTGATTACCCACGTCACCCTCGATGCGCCGATCCAGGGCGCCAAATCGACCTACCTGAAGCTGCGCGATCGCTCGTCATATCAGTTTGCGCTGGCCTCCAGCGCGGCAATCGTGGCACTCGACGGCCATATCATCCGCGATGCGCGCCTGGCACTCGGCGGTGTCGGCACCAAGCCGTGGCGAGCACGGGAAGCTGAACAGGCACTCAAAGGGCAACCGGCGAATACCGCTACCTTCGAAAAGGCCGCGCGCATCGCCATGCAAGGGGCCAAGGGCTACGAGCACAACGCATTCAAGATTCCGCTAGGACAGCAGGCCATCGTGCGCACGCTGACCAACCTCACCGCGGGTTGACGGATAGCCAAGACAGGATTGCAACCATGAGCGAAAAGATCATCGGTGCTGCCAAACCACGCATCGACGGGCCGCTGAAGCTGACCGGCCGTGCCAAGTACTCTTCGGACAACAACCTCGACGGGATGGTGCATGCCTACGGCGTGTTCAGCACCATCGCCCGCGGCGAGATCACCAATATCGATACCAGCGTGGCGAAACAGTCGCCCGGCGTGATCGATATCTTTCACCACGGCCACTTTCCGAAGCTTTATCACACGCCGAGCAGCATGGCGCAGGAGAACAAGGTCGACGAGGTGCGCCTGCCGTTCGAGGATAACCACGTCTATTACGCCGGCCAGTTCGTCGCGCTGGTGGTCGCCGATACCTTCGAAAATGCGCGTGCGGCCGCCTACAAGGTCAAGGTCGATTATCAGCAAAGTCCGGCCATCGCCAACCTCGACCAGGCCGTCGAGCAAGGCGGCACGCAGATGCAGGAAAAATCCAACCATACCCGAGGCAATCCCGAGCAGGCCTTCCAGAGCGCTGCCCATACCATCGATGCGACCTACTACACGCCCGTCGAGACCCATAACCCGATGGAAATGCACGCCGCAGTGGCGGCCTGGAACGATGGCAAGCTGACCATGTACGACACCGCCCAGGGCGTGGTGAACGCACGTAACGTCTACGCGAAGGTGTTCGGCCTGTCGCCGGATCGTGTCGAGGTGCTGACGCCGTTTCTCGGTTCGGGATTCGGCGGAAAGCTGTGGCCCTGGCCGCACGGCATCGCTGCGGCCGCCGCAGCCCGTGAGATTGGGCGGCCGGTGCAGGTGGTCGTGCCTCGACAGCAGATGTTCACCACGACCGGCCACCGCCCCGAGACCCGCCAGCGTCTACGGCTGGGCACCGATGGCGATGGTCGCTTGGTGTCGGTGCGCCACGAGACGACTTACACGACATCCACGATCGACCAGATGCAGACGTACGTGGAATCGTGCGGAAAGATGACCCAGGCCCTGTACAGTTGCGAAAACCTGAGCGTTACCCACGCCGTTGCCCGTACCAACCGTGGCACGCCAACCTCGATGCGCGCCCCCGGTGCGGCGCCGGGCCTGTTTGCGCTGGAGTCCGCGATGGATGAAATGGCGCTAAAGCTCGGCATGGACCCACTCGAATTGCGCCGTCGCAACTATGCCGATTCTGACGAGAGTAAAGGCTTGCCCTGGTCGAGCAACCATATCCGTGATGCCTACGACCAGGCTGCCGAGCGCTTCGGCTGGGCCAAGCGCAACCCGAAGGTCGGCTCGATGCGCGACGGTAACGAGATCATTGGCTGGGGCATGGCGAGCTGCAACTGGGAGGCGATCCGCCGGCCATGCGACGCACGCGTTTCGCTGCGTGCCGATGGCTCGGCCTTCGCTTCTTGCGCCACTCAGGATATCGGTACCGGCACCTACACCATCGTGGCCCAGGCGGTCAGTGAGGTTACCGGCGTGCCATTGGACAAGGTCGAGGTCGAGCTGGGCGACTCTTCCTATCCCTCGGGGCCGATCTCTGGTGGTTCGTGGGCCACGGCGACCACCCTGCCGGCAATCGCCGCGGCCGGGCGCAAGGCCATCGACGCGCTCAAGGAATACGCCACGTTGGAAGGCGGCGCCTTCCCCGATGCCAAGCCAGAAGACCTTACTTACGAAAACGGCCAACTCAAAAGCAGTGATGGTAAGGCGATCGGCTTCGCCGAGGTGCTCAAGGCCCGTCAGCTCGCCAGTGCTGACGGCGAAGCCCACACCGAAGGCGCGTCCACCGATACCTATGCCTTTCGCTCGTTCGGGGCGCATTTCGTCGAGGTGCGCTGGGACCCAGGCGTTTCCAATTTGCGCGTTACCCGCGTGGTCAGCGCCATCGACGTTGGGCGCGCCATCAACAAGCTGACCTCGCTCAATCAGGTCGAGGGTGGCATTGTCATGGGGATCGGCATGGCGCTCTTCGAGCAGACCGAATACGACCCCCGTGATGGGCGCCCGGTCAACAACAACTATGCCGAGTATCTGGTGCCGGTACATGCCGACCAGCCGGAGATCGACGTTATCCTGCTCGACCACCCAGACTTCAAATTCAACGAGTTCGGCGCGCGCGGCATCGGTGAGATCGGCATCACCGGTGTGCCTGCCGCCATTGCCAACGCGGTCTACCATGCCACCGGCAAGCGCATTCGCGACCTGCCGATCACCCTGGACAAGCTGATGGACGTTGGGGCGGCGACCCAGCGGGCATGAATGCATGTGGTGCCAAAAGGCAAGCTGTCTGGAAGAGGCAGCTAGGCTACAACATGGGGCTCTGGTACTTGCGCCAGAGCCTTGTGTATTTGGCACCGCAGTGGCTGCACACGATCCTAATTGCGCAGGCCATACGCGAAAAGCCAATTTCAGTACAGAGACCGCCATCTGCCGAATCCACGACCGCAATGACGCTTCACAATGGCGCGCGGCTGGTCAACTCAGGGGCAAGGCCTGAAACGAAAAAAGCCCGCATCGCTGCGGGCCTTTCGTTTGTATGGTGCCGGCACCAAGAGTCGAACTCGGGACCTACTGATTACAAGTCTTCGATTTTGAAATTTCCAGTGTTTTCATGAAATATCGGAATCTATATAAATCAACGACTTAGTGATGTTTAACGTTTCGTACGCTTTCGAATAATTTCGTTGATTTCCATATAAGTGTTGAGCAAAGTGTTGAGCGGAACGGCATAGGAGCGCTCAACGTGGGATACAAACTGACCGATGCTCAGGCTAAAAGCTGGGCAGTAACTGGGGCGATCAAGAAAGGTGGAGTTCATACGCCCACCCGAACATTTTCCGAGCAGTTAGGAGTGCGCGGGTCTGGTTCGATGCTTCTAGAGCGCCGCCCCAACGGGGGCATTGAGGTGTATCTGGCGGTACGCCGGGGTGGTCGGCAGGAACGCAGGAAATTGGGTCATTTTGGAGAGCTTTCATCTGAAGGCCAGAGCAGGGGGCTTTCGTTCTGGCGATTAGAGGCAGAGCGAGTGTCGGCTGCAGCACGCGACTTCCCCACGCTGGAAGCCTACGAACATCATCTCCTGCAGAGGACTGCAGATCAGCGAAGGGATGAGAGCCTGGCCGCCCGTCAAGGATCTCTTGAGCAGTTGTTAATGGCTTACGTCGCAGATATGGAGCGACGCGGTAAGACAAGCGCTAAAGGTGTATTAGGTGCGTTGCGCCTCGACGTGATTGAGGCATTCCCGGCCCTGGCTGAAACCAAGGCGAAAGACATCCAACCTGAAGATGTTTCTGAAATCCTGCGTCATTGCATCAGTAGGAAACCTGCTTCCAAAGGACGTGGAATCCGCAAGACGGAGGCGAGCACGACGAATGGCAAGCTCACTGCGGCTAATCGACTTCGGGCTTATCTCCGAGCTGCGTTTTCGTTCGGCTTAAAACACGATCTCAACCCGTTAAGGGCTGGCGATGCAGTGCTGTTCGGGCTCAGATTCAACCCGGTTGCAGATCTGCCCACCATTGAAGGTGCGGAGCGTGCCAACACTGAGGCCCTCACCAAGGAGGAGTTGAGAGAGGTGATGCGAGCCGTCAACTCGCTAGAAGGGAATCGGCAGGCGATAGCTAGGGCGATGATCTATCTGGCAGGGCAGCGAGTGGAGATGCTCATGCGCTCGACTTGGGCTGACCTAATTGAAGATGCTGAGCACGGAAAGGTTCTTCGCTTGATTGACTATAAAGGTGGGAAAAACACCCCTCCGAGGGATCATCTTCTACCAATCTCTGGAAGGGTCGGTGAAATTCTCGAACCGCTACTGGAGATTCAGCGGGCGCCAGGGCCATTTTCCCTAAACGGTACCAGGCGGATGTCTGTAAACACGGCTCTAAAGATATTCTCCGGGCTCGGCGCGACATTGTCCAAACGGGGCCTAACTCGCTATTTCACCTGGAGAACGATGCGGGTAACCATCGAAACCCATTTGGCAGTGCTTGGAGTGGATGAGCAGCGAAGGGCATGGTTGCTCTCTCATGGGCGAAGTGGAGTCCAAGCAAAACACTACGACCGTTACAGCTACCTAAGAGAAAAGCGCGAAGACCTGGCCAAATGGGCTACCTACCTAGATGCAATGGTCGAAGGCATTGAGTAGGACTTGGGTTCACTCAGGCGCGCTTGTAGCATCAGGAAGCAGGCCAGCCGTTTAGCGTTGGCCGGAAAAAGCCAGCCAACCTCACGGGTGCGAAGATGAACTCAGCCTCAATGCTTCTGCTTGCCATTGGTTCCGTGCTCCTCACCATAACGGCGACTGGCGTGATCGGGTTGCTGCTGACAAAGCATTTAGACAAAAAGCGCTCGTCCCCCGGTTCGCTTAAAAAACACTAGATAGCTATTGCTCAATGCCGTAGCGCTTGGGTTCTAGTCCGCTACCGCTAGGATTCAGTTCTTGGCTAAGGAGGTAGCGAATCATGTCCCACGTGTTTTGTAACGGTTGCAAGCGGCTGATGGTTCCACGAGTAATCTTTAGTCGTAGCGTAGCGGGGGGCTGGGGATGGCGAATTGGTGGGGGAAAGCCAATCTCCAGCTGTTGCCCCTTTTGCTTGTCTGAGCATTGGAATGGGGCCGTCCAGCCAAGCCCGCGACGTGGCGGCGTGCTGATGAAAGTCCTGAGTGTTCCGCTGACCCTGATTATGTTCACGCTGCTCATCGGTGGTGCCAATGAGTTATCAACCTATCTGGGTGGGTCGGCAATCGTCCAGTGGATTGGCTTTATTGGAGCGGTCGTGGCGACTTACAAGTTCGGGCGCTGGTTCGTCAACTGAGCCCACCCAAGGACGTGTTAGTGGGCCAGTTTCGCCTGAACGGTGGGCGATACGCGCAGGCCGTGGCCGCACGTGGTGCCCGCGTAATGGCCGGCATCGAATCCGAAGCTCTGCGCGACGGAGTACACCGGGCGAAGCTCAATCATTTCACCGTGGAAGTTTAGAGAGCCTTGTCCGGTGCGGCTTCTGAGCTACTTCCACTTCCGTTTTCCATCTCGTATCGTTCACGCTAGAAGTTAGCAGCGTCAGGGCGGCCTGAAATTTCACCATGGAAGTTGTGGAGGCCCCATGTGGCGCGCGTTCCAGGCAACTTCCACAGCGATTTTTGGCGTGGAAGTGCTGACTCGAGAAGTTGGGGCGGGCCATAGTCGAAATTTTCAGGCGTGGAAGTTCTAGGAAGCCCGACTTTCGGGGCTTCCAGCTACTTCCGCCCCATTTTTCTATCGTGGAAGTGATTCATGTTGCTTGGGAAGTTGGGGCACCTTCCACATCTGGATGGAAGTTACGAAAACCCAGCAGCTACGGGGCTCTCAGCAACTTCCACTCTCTCTGACGGTGATAGTGGAGAGCTTCTCAGATGGCGAAAAAAGGGGACCCCATTCCGTACAGATATTAGAGGAACTCATTTTTTTGCATTCCCAGGGTGTCGCGAAGCGAAGTTATGGTGGAAGTAGCCGACACGGCCGAGCGGAAAGCGATGCGCTTGCGGCGTGTCTGAGCGATAGTGGCGTGGGACTACGGAGCGGCTGAACTAGCTGCGCGGTTTCGCTCCGCATGCGAGCTTTGCATCAATTCTCGATTGACCAACTATACGGGTCTCAATATCGTGAATGGTACGGTTTTGAAATCTGTATCCATACTCGTAAATCTATTTGATGGTCGCTGCACCGTAGCGCCACGTAAAGCTCTCACCGTTTCTCTAGGAAATGATGTGCAGGTACTCCGTGAGCGAGTCTTGGCATCGCTCAGGTGCATGCGCAGATGCGATGAACGACTGACGTTCGTCAGGTGTCTCATCACTGGGTAGACAAAAGCGATAGATGCTGATTGACTCACCCACCGGGATACCTATAATCCCGGAACTTTTTTAAGGCGTCCTTCGTGACGCCTTAAGCATGCCCAAGACACGCGCACAAGACGTGTCACTGGGCTATAGCGCAGAGATTCCAAGGGAGCTGAACGCGATGACGACTGATCGGTTGTTTGACAAGATTCGCAATCGGGTTGGCGAAACCCGAGACATGCGTGAGAACGCAGCGCGCATCCGCATGAATGCGCTCAACGAAAGACTAGAGCGTCAGCTCACTTCTCAAGCAATGACTCCTGAAGTGCTGGCCAAAGCCTGCAGCCTTTAAATCCTCTTGTAAAAAAAAGCAGCCAAACTGGCTGCTTTTTTTTTTGCGCGATCATATGACTCCATATCTCGTTTCTAGCTTTCAAATGGCAACGCTCAGCGCTCTGATCCGCGAGTGCTTCGGCTACGACTTCGCCGACATTTTCCTAAAGGACCAGGTCACTTATCTATTTAGCTACCTCAAGGGGAGTGACTGCGTCTCCATGCTACTGGAGCCGGAGTATATTGATCGCGAGTTTCTGGAGGACTATTCCCGTTACTACGTGAAGCGTTTCGGCAACGACAGCTATGAGTGCGGACGGATCCATTTTTTCAGCTGCAGCATTGACCACAAAAACCTGGATCTGCTTCTACAGGGGAAGGGTTCTGATGACCTTAGCCCTGAAAAGCTTCAGAAGCACTACCTAGGTTTTATGGTGGTGAAACCTCTCAGCCGCACATTCGTTGGTAAAACCTGCCTACAGCTCAATGGCGACAAAGGCGCTGGGGATGGCACTAAGAAGAAAATCGCCAAGAGATATGATGTCAACCTATTTGGGATCAAGCTTTTCGTCGAGTCGATCGCCTTTCAGGAGCAGGACAAGGTTGTAGCTGCTTGTGCCACCACGGCCATATGGACTGCACTGCACGCGCTTCCATGGAGAGACGTCAAGAGTGTGCCCTCTTGCAGTGAAATCACCATTAATGCGCTGAATTTTGTTGAGGGCTCCAACAACGGTTTTCCTAACAAGGAGCTAACCAACAAACAGATTCAACGATCCTTGGATGTGGAGGGCCTTCGCTACCATTCGACGCAGTTGCTGAAAGAAAACCGCGAGTGGTTTCAGGCATGTGTCACCTCCTATATCGATAGCGATCTGCCGTTAGTTTTGGTGGGAGATGTCCACACGCTCAGCCGACTAGGCACACCAGATGAGGAACGGTTCACCCTGAGCTGGAAAGGTGGTCATGCTGTGACTGTGCTTGGCTACGACTTTCGGGTCGGCTCAAACATTCTCTATGTGCATGATGATCGACTCGGGCCCTATGCGCGTGTAGAGCTAGTTGAACTGAAAGATTATCTGTTACCCGACCCTTTGGGCGAGCCAGAGGAGCGTTGGGCCTTAGCATTTCGCAAAACGCCCGACTTCGGTAAGACATGGTCGCAACCTTACGAAGTATTGGTTCCTGACGCTTGCATCGTGCCCGCAGAAAAGAAGGCCCGTCTGCCGTTCCAGTATGCCCACGGGACAGCCCAAGCCATTGCTGAGCAGGCCAATCTCTGGATAGAACCTTTGCTGGAATCCAAAGAGAACCTTCTTTCACCGGGCCCCTTAAGATTCAACATTAAGCTCTCTTCGATTTCCGAGGTGAGAGAGCACGTACGCGAACACACGTTGAAGTATAAGGGGGGCGAAAAGTTACTGGTTGAACATGGTGAGTGGCTCACTTTTACGGAGACGGACCTTGAGCGATGGCAAGAGCAACGCATTCGTATACTGACGATCCCAATGGCTAGGCTTCAGTGGGAAATTGATTTTTTCTGGGGGAGCAAGGAGATCTTCAAGGTTCTCTTGGATGCTACAGACATCCCACTGGGTGATGCTGTGTCCGGCGTGTACTCCAGCGATCCACTTTACGCTGAATTGTTTTTTGGGCTATTTCGCACTACAGCGAAAGCTGGGCGCGAGGCCGATAAAGCACATTTCTACGGATCGTTCTTAAAAGCACTGGAAGAGCTCGATCTCGATTATGAAAGTCACCTCAACAAGGCATACGGAGCGCTACGAGCGCCGCTCAGGCTGGAGGAGAGTGAGGTATCTGACACAGGGAAGGGCTTGAATCCGACACTGAAGCATTATTACGATCCCCAGGGAGAAGAGCTTGCTGCGGTATTTCCTGACATCGTCAACGATCCACTGAACAAGAATTTAATCTGGGCTATCGGACGCGATGGGAGTTTGTTCGTGGCTGAGGATATTGCCGAGCCCAAGCAGGGGCATCCGAGCATGACGGGACTGCAAGCTGCCAGAATCGCGGGCGAAATATGGTGGGCTCAGGAAAACGGGCAGGATGTCTGGCATGTCAATCATTCCTCAGGCCGGTACAGCCGAGACTACGCTGTACCCGAGAAATACCTCCACAACGCGGTGAGAAAAATTGCCTCGTTCTTTGAAGACAAAGCCGCTTTCGTATCCAGGGGAATCACTCGCCCCGACTTGGTGGAGCAACGGTTGCTGGGTAGCGCTGCGCAAGTTGAGTCCCAACCTATTCGGTAGCTCAGGCACGGAATTAGCCATTGGTGCGTGAAGGTATTTAACTCGTTTTCGTATTGAAGATGTGGCTAGTCGTTGGAGCCTTTCGCGACCAGCCTGACGCGGCATTTCACACAAAGCTACCTCTTGGCGATGCCAGCCATCCTCAACAGCTTTTCAGTTTCTCTCGAGGAGGCTGCGCTCGGGGTTCGTCTAGTTGCCCTATACCCTATCCATACATTCCAAAACCCAGCTCCAAACTGTCTGGATAGGGTCGGTAATCCAGTAATTTGGCATCTGTCCGACTGCCTTCAAAATCCCAGCCATACATATTCCTCAGGGGAGCAGTATGCGCGGACAACGGATCGGCTACATACGGGTCAGTACACTCGACCAGAACCCGGATCGACAGTTAGATGGCGTTCAGCTGAGCAAGGTGTTCATCGACAAAGCCTCCGGCAAGAACACTCAGCGTCTACATCTTGATGCGCTGCTCAGTTACGTCCGTGAGGGTGATACCTTGGTGGTGCATAGCATGGATCGCCTGGCTCGTAATCTGGATGACTTGCGGCGCATAGTGCAGCATCTCACGGGGCGGGGAGTGCGGATCGAGTTTGTGAAGGAATCGCTGGCATTCACCGGGGATGATTCACCGATGGCTAACCTGTTGTTGTCGGTCATGGGGGCGTTCGCAGAGTTTGAGCGAGCGTTGATTCGCGAGCGCCAGCGGGAGGGAATTTCTCTGGCGAAACAGCGCGGTGTCTACCTGGGTAGGAAAAAGGCTCTGAGCGACAATCAGGTTGAAGAGCTGCGGCGCCGTGTTGAGTCCCGAGAGCCGAAAGCTGCGCTGGCTCGGGAGCTCGGCATCAGCAGGGCCACCCTTTATGAGTACCTGCGGGCTGGGAAGTAAATTAGTACACCTTTCCTTGGTAGGGAAAAGCTCCCATCCAGAGAAGAGCTTGAGCCCAGTACTTCGGTGCTGTACTAAGCCAGGCTGCCTTTGTGTCGAGCGGTTTTGGGCACGGCTTATTGTCCAGGCGCACGCACAGCTTCGAGTTTGCTCAAGTAAGTGCCGCTATCCACGCCCGCGTTTGTTTAAGCGGCAAGCTAGCTTGCAGGCAAAGAGATGGCGGCGAGAACGTCATCTAGTGCTTAAGGCAGCTTACACGTAGCCTGTGAATTAGTAAGCGGAATGCTATGGGGCTCTTGAAGAATGGTGAACAGCGCTGACTTGATCATCCGAAGAGGCGTCGAACGCAAACTCTGGTACAAGTCCGACGACAGCCGAACCGAGCTGACGCAAGACGCCCTGCGTACGCGCACCGAGCCGCTGGTGATTCTCGGTGAGGCCGGGATGGGGAAGTCTCATTTGCTTGAATGGCTTGCAACCTTTCCGGGTTATGCACGATGCACGGCACGTCAGCTCATCAACCGTCATGAGCCAAGAACATTGCTGGGCGAAGCCCAGGTTTTAGTGATTGACGCCCTTGATGAGGTGAGCACACATAACGACGGCGATGCGGTCGACCTTGTGCTGCGCCAGCTCGGCAAACTGGGCTACCCTCGCTTTGTTCTCTCGTGCCGTGTAGCAGATTGGCGCAGCGCCACCGGGCTCGAGACTATTCTCGAACAATATGAAGACGTTCCCCTCGAACTGCACCTACTCCCTTTCAGTGAGGATGATGCCGTTACGTTCTTAAGCGCTGCGCTCGGGTCAGAGCCAGCCAAAGTAGTGGTAGAACATTTTGTATCACGTGGGTTGGAGGAACTGCTCGGTAATCCTCAGACTCTTGAGCTCATTGCCCGAGTCGCTGGGACGGGTAAGTTGCCTGAGACGCGCAGCGAACTCTATGGTCGCGCAGTCGAGATTTTGCGGGTCGAACATCGGGATGCAAAGGCCGACTATCAGCTCGCTCGAGAGGTAGGGCTTGATGCCGTTGGCGCGGCGTTTGCCGGTTTGATTCTTACAGGCTCAGAGACCATCGTCCGATCATCTGCGGCTAACACAGCGGAAGGAGAGTTACAGCTCGCGGACGCTATTTGTCTTCCCGACGGGGCACACATAAAAGCTATGCTTGGCACTCGGCTGTTTAAGGCTGATGATGCCGACCGATTCAGTTATCCGCATCGACGTCTCGGTGAATATCTTGGGGCTCGATGGCTTGCGAGGCACGCAGATACCCAGCATAAACGTAGGCGCCTTTTTTCGCTGTTTCACAGCTATGGACTCGTACCAGCAAGCCTACGCGGTATTCACGCATGGCTTGCTCGGGATCCCGCGCTTGCCCATGCGGTGATCACCGCTGATCCGATGGGCGTGATCGAATATGGCGACGCTGACGATCTTACGGTCGATCAGGCTCGCTCGCTAATCGATGCGCTGAAGCTGCTAGCCGCTGAAAATCCTCGCTTTTGCGATTGGGGTCCTTACTCGGTGCGCGGCATCGTACAGCCCGAGCTCATAGATGAAATACAGAGGCTGATCATCGCGAGGCAGACACCGTTCCGCTTACGGCTCCTTGTGCTTGAGGCTATCAGGGGGAAAACAACTGCTTTAGGGCTGAAGGAAGATCTGCAGAGAATTTTCCTTGAGCCACAGGAGATTTTCGCGATTCGAAGAGCAGCTGGAGAAGCGCTTGCCGGGTACGACTGTGACAGCGACTGGCCAGCCCTCCTTCGTGCCTTACACGATTACGACGACGAGCTCTCGACTAGATTGGCCATCGAATTGGCGCACGATGTCGGCTATGAACGGCTCGACAATAATCTGCTAGTCGATCTCGTGATTAACTACGCCCGAAATGATGGTCGTACAGTTGGCGTTTTGTTGGGGTTGGAAAAACACCTTCCGGAGCACAGGATCGCCGGCGTGCTTGATCAATTGGCTGTAAGGATGAATGCGCTTGGTAACCAGTACGAGCGCATCGGCAACGACACGCTAACCGGTTTTGCGTATCACCTAGTAGCTCGTGCTGTAGCGGCTGATGGCGTCAGCCCTGAGAGGTTGTGGGTTTGGTTAGAGCCATACGATTTCGATGTTGGGTACCGCCGAGAGTCCCGTCAACAGCTAGATGCCATCATTCGGAGCGATGAACGCATTCGCCGATCCATACAGCGGCACGTCCTGCTTGAGCTGCCCAGCGAGCACAGTCCCTGGGAGCTAGCGTGGCGGTTGAAGCAGCGGCTCCCCGCTTTCTGGCCGACTGCCGCGGATGTAGTCGCGTTACTTGAGGCGCTGGATCCTCTCGATCAAAGCGACGAACGTTGGCGTGATGTTATTCAGCTCACTCAGCATAGCGACGAGCTAGGTGCAGATGCTCGTACGGCAGCGAGGCCCTTCGCGGCGAACCGCCTTGATCACTTAGAGTGGATCGACAAGCTTGCCGCGCCCGTTGTACCCGAATGGCAGATCAAGCAGGCTGAACGGGAGCGCGTCCGACTAGAAGAACAAGCTGCTGCGCACGCTGAGCACCGTAAACATTATTCAGCTTGTATTGATCGGATGCGTGCAGGGGAATACAGCACGATCGTTGTTCCCGCCAAAGTTTATCTCAATCTTTTTAATGACGTGGGACCAGATGTGCCCGCCCATGAGCGCGTCTCGCAATGGCTTGGAAGTGATATTGGCATCGCCGCGCATATGGGATTCGAAGCTTTTTTGAGGGTCGATCCTCCTACGCCCACAGCGCGGGAGATTGCGGCGAGTCTTGCGCAAGGTAAGAGCTACCAAGCTGGATATATCCTGATTGCCGCGCTCGCCGAGCGTCTCCGAAAAGGCGTAGGTTTTGACGATCTGGCGGATGAGCGCTTGATGGCGGGTCTGTTCGAACTTCGCCATAGCTGTGTCGAAGATCACGCAGGAATCGTCGGGCTCAGAGAGGCAATCGAGGCCGCTGTTCAGGCTCGCGGTATCTGGGCGGAAGCGATGCGGCTTTATCATGAGCCTCAACTTCAGGCGCGGCGAGAATCTGTAGACGGCCTCTACACACTATTGCGAGACGAAGCTCATTCTGAGCTTGCCACCGATTTAGCTGCTGATTGGCTTGAGCGTTTTCCAGACATTCCGGCTGGCCCAGAAACAGAATTGATTGAGCGGGTCATCCGCTCAGGACGATTCGAAACACTACGGCGTGCCGCGTACGGTCGCACGGGGCTGATCGACGACGAGCGGCGGCGAACTTGGGATGCAATTGGGCTGATCGTTGATTTTGAGCAGACTGTAACGCGGCTTGAGACGTTGCCAATCGAACCTGAGTTGCTTTGGCATATACGGCACCGAGCTGGAGGACGTTTCGACGAAGGTGCCAATATTCCACTCAGTGCTGAGCAACTTGAATGGATCATCAAGACCTTCCGCCTGCTTTGGCCAATGGAAGACCGTCCTAATACGACCTCTTGGGGTGATACAAATCCCTGGAATGCTAGCGAGCATATAGTCCACCTCATTCGCCGTCTGGGTAACGACGCCAGCGAGGGCGCTGTCGCTGCGTTGAGACGTTTGATGAATGCGGCCACTGACAGCTATTCCGAATCGATCAGGATCGTATCTGCCGAACAAACACGCATTGGTGTCGAAGCTGCTTATGCCCCTCCCAGGCTTGAAGCGATTGGTGCAATCACACGTAATCTCCCTCCTGTATCAGCCGCAGATTTACAAGCGCTCGTACTTGAAGAGCTCTTAATCAGCCAAGCGAAGATTAAGAGCGACGACGCCGAATCATGGCGCGGCTTCTATGACGACAACGGTCTCCCATTCGAAGAGGAGCGCTGTAGGGATCATCTTCTCGGGCTGCTTCGCCAAGGGCAAATAGGGATCACGTTTGATCCAGAGGCTCATGTTGCCGCCGACAAGGAAGTCGATATCGCTTGCTCAGTAGGTGTACTGCGGATGCCAATCGAGGTGAAGGGGCAGTGGCATTCAGAGCTCTGGAAGGGTGCAGATATACAGCTAGACAGTCTCTACACGTGCGATTGGAGAGCGGAGGGACGAGGCATTTATCTTGTCCTCTGGTTTGGCGATCAGAAGAAGCCGAATAAGAAACTTAAGAGTTTTGGCCGAGGGGCAACGCAGCCACGGACAGCGGAAGAGCTGACAAATATGCTGATCGCCACGAGCAAATCGGCACGTGAGGGACGTGTCGCTGTCTTCGTACTAGACCTGACGCGGGTTGAGCAATGAGCCCTTGTCGCGGCGACAGCGGCGACAAAGGCGACATGGCTGATAGCTTACGGGGAGCGCGCGTAGCGACAGGGTGGCGACAAATGGCGACCGCTAAAAATTGTCGCCTGTAGTCGCAAGGATGTCGCCAGCCCAACCTCTCGGTGTCTCGGGTTTCGTCGCCAATGTCGCCGCTGTCGCCATTGGGTTGATTTGGAACTGTCGTCCGTCGCTGCTCAGAAGGTAGTGATGCTCCACCAGTACGGATAGCAGTTGGTCACGCTGTGCGGCGCTCTTGCGAGCGAATCGCGGCCCCTCCCGTTGTAATGCTCGCGACTCGAAGCTCTGCCAGCCTTTGGCGAACAACCAGTCGAACAAACGTTGCGCCTGTGTGAGGTGAGGTTCCGCCTTGGCAGGGCTGCACAAGCGCAGCGCTTCCGCGAGGTACCAGTGCACCAATGCAGCGGCGCGCTCAACAATTGGCTGCGTGATTACACCGGTCTGCTCGATGACGGCTAGAACGCCAGCGATGCGTAGGACATTCTCCGCACCTTTGGCGGCAGTTGGCTTGATCTCTTGCAGGTCACCGCCCTTGCCGAGTTCACCCTCGATCGCGTCATGGGTGGAGATCCAGGCAGCCAGCGCCCCATGGTCCAACGGCAGGGCCGGGGGCGACAGCTGACCCGATTCGTCAAGCGGCAGGGCGAGCGATAGCAGGTACGCCATGCACTGCCAGTAGCGCACCAGACGGGCATCTTTCAAAGGGTCTGCGTTGCGGTAGAAACGAGTTCCCGCGAGTGATGGAGGCCATGCCACTAGGAAGCGTGCCAGGATGCCTTGTCCTTGCATGATCGGACTAGCGAGCACCTCTTGCGCGACGATTGGCTGAATCATCATATGCAGGCTTAGGCGGCAGCCGCTGCGGGATGCGCTTTCACCTTCTGCGGCGCGAGTACGGGCGATTGGTGCACCGTCCCATAGCTTGGACAGGCCGGCAGCGGTTTTGAGCAAGTTCTCAGGCCTGCTGGCATGCCCGCCGAAAAATTGTCCACCCTCATCGCTGAACAGCCCTTGTGAAGGATGTCCGTGCAGCAATGACTTCTGCAGACCTTCCAGGGTTGGCTCCTCAGCCAGGATGAACGGCATCAGCGGCGGGGCCGGCTCTTCCAGCTTGGTCAGTTCTTCGGCCATAGCCTCAGGCGAGACCTTAGCCTTATCGAGCATCAATTCGCGGCAGCGCTGGTAGGCGTCGCGCTTATCGCGGTAACTCTTCTTCTCCGCTTTGTAATTGTCCAGCAACCGGCGTTGCCGGTCATGATGAGCACTCAGCGCCAGACGGTCGGCGGCGCTTTTTCGGTCCCCGGACTCTGCAACGGTCAGGACGAACAACGACAGCGGAATAACTTGCCCAGCACGCAGGACATTGGCGTGGGGCTGAGCCGCCATCGCGGCGGCAGCGAGGACAGATTGCGCGGCTAGCGCATCGGGAACTTGTACGGCCTCGATAATGGCAGCGGTAGCGCCTCCCAGCAGGGGGCCGAGGGCTTGCAGCGGATAGGGCTTGGCGGCATCCAGAGAGGGTTGTAACGGTATCGGCTCAGGGTATGTCGGCGCGGTCAAAAAGGCAGCGGTCATGCGTTGGCCTCCTGGCGCAGGCGCAGGTTTTGAGTTTGCAAAAGGTTTTGGCTGAGGCCATGCCCACGTCGCGAATCGAGCGTGTCTTCACGGACGTAGTTGGTAACTTTTCCGTGAGGGCGCAGCCGTCCGTACTGATGGCGCAGCAACGTTGCGTTGCTGCGGTCACAGATGGTTTGGGCTAGGTTCGAAGCATGGCGGTTAGCGGATGAGGCCTAGAGCCCGCTCAACCTGCTCGCGGTTCCATAGCATCCTGCGGCCAATTTGGAATGGCGGAGGGAAGCCGGGGGTCTTTCTGCGCATGCGCCATAACGTGGTTGGGCTGCAGTGCAGTAGCTTGCAGATTTCGGCGATGGTCAGGTAGGTAGGTTGTGACATGGCAGGTGCTCCTCGTTGATTTCTGGAAACACTGTGCCAATTCGTGAAATGGTTTTGGGCGTCAATCTGACCAGATTGTTGTCGGTTTAGAATTTAACCGAATCGGAGGACGAATCAGCCTTTGCGGAGCCTGGAAAGCGCGACTCTGGACTGTAGGAGTGCTGTCTAGCTATCTCGCTGGGTTCGTTTCCAAGCGTTGAGCAGCATAGAAGTGTTGAGCAAAGTGTTGAGCAAAAACGAAAAAGGCCCACCTTGCGGTGAGCCTAAGTCGTTGTTTTATATGGTGCCGGCACCAAGAGTCGAACTCGGGACCTACTGATTACAAGTCAGTTGCTCTACCAGCTGAGCTATACCGGCTAAAAGATGGGCGCCATTATAGCCATTGCTCGCGGCGAGTAAACTGTTTGTTGCCAGTTACTTGCAATGACCTCATCAACTCGCGGTGCGAATATCGAGCTCAGCAATCAGTAGCAGATTACGTGGGGTCAACTCTGTCGGGCAGAAGGTGCCCAGACGCACCGCATAACCGTTCTCGGCGAGCAATAGTGCGCGGTCGAGCAGCAGCCAAAGCTCCAGCGGTCGGCGGAACAGGCCGCGCAATAATTCAAGGTTGCGCACTTCGGCGAGGCGCTGCCAGCCACGTCGTTCGAGTTGGGACCATGCCTCGTTCTGCGGCGGGGGAAGACCTTTGAGCGTGGCGAGGTCGCGGCAGTATTGCTCGAAGCTTTTTTTCAGCCAGGTGCTTGGGAGCGAGGGTGTGGGTAGATAGCTATCTTCCCCGCGCAGCGCTCGTTGCAGCAGATCGAAGGCCAGGCGCCAGGCCATCGAATGGTCGCGTTGACGGCGCTCGCGGGCACCGGCGGTGACCGTTTCGCTGAGTGGCAGGCCGAGATCCTCTCGCGACAAGGTAAGCGATGACCGCCGCGCGATGCCGGATAGCGCCTGGTAGTTGCCGTCCTGAATGCGGTTGTAGCAACACGGTGCGACCGCGAGTTGACGGCAGCCTTGCTCGATGCCGAGCCGGAGCAAACGTACATGCAGGTCGCCACACGCGTGCAGGGCAATCGGTGTGTGTGCTGGGCCCAAATGCTGCGCCACCGCATCGCTCATTACATCCTGCTGCCGATGGTTCGCCTCGATCCCTAACCGCTGACTCAAGCGGGCACCCGCCTCGACCAGCCTGACGTCACGCTCCAGACAAGTCAGGGTTCCTCCGAGCGCGGCCAATTGGCGACCCAGATGGCCTTTGCCGGCGCACCAGTCCAGCCAGTGCTGCGGGCGTTCGCTGAAATTGAGCGTCGAGCCGAAAGCCTGGATCTGCGACCATTTGCGCCCGGGTACGTCCACGGCTTGGCGGGCATCGATGCTTGGGTTTCGTAGCGTGGGCAATTGATCTACGCGACCGAGCGCCATCGCTTGTTCGGCCAGTTCCGGGAATGGGGCAGGCGCTGCGAGCTCGGTGGGATGGTTGTGGGCGGCTTCGGCGTCATCCAGCGAACGGCTGCGCAGCCATTGGGCCAGATGCGGGTGGTCCGCTTCCCACGGTAGTTGCATATGGGTGAAGGGTCGCGGCCGCCACAGTGCTTGATGCCGCACAAGAAACGCGTCGAGCTGCCGGAAACGTTCGGCGAGTTGCGAGTAGCTGAAGGAATTGGAGGACATTGAAGATGTTCGATTGGCGACTTCGAACTATATGATCGCGCTGAAACCGCTGGCCGAAAAGCGAGACGCCCGTCGAAACGGGCGTCTGCGTGCTGCTATTTGCCGTAAATCTGTTCTGGCAGCCAGGTGATCAGGCCCGGGAACTGGTAAGCGATCACCAGCAACAGGAGCTGAATCAGGATGAACGGCACCACACCTTTATAAATGGTGCTGGTAGGAACCGACTTCGGTGTGACCCCGCGCAGGTAGAACAGGGCGAAACCGAAGGGCGGCGTAAGGAACGAGGTCTGCAGGTTCAGCGCGATCATCACGCCAAGCCATACCGGGTCCAGCCCCATGGCCAGCAACACCGGGCCGACGATCGGCACCACCACGAAGGTGATCTCGATGAAGTCGAGGATGAAGCCGAGCAGGAAAATCACCAGCATCACCAAGAAGAACGCCCCAAGGACGCCGCCTGGTAGTTGAGCGAAGACGTCTTCGATCAACACTTCGCCACCGAAGCCGCGGAACACCAGCGAGAACAGCGACGCCCCAATCAGGATCAGGAACACCATGGCGCTGATTTCGGTTGTGCCGTAGGCCACGTCGCGCAGTTGGCCGAAGTTCAGCTTGCCCTTGTAGAACGCCAGAACCATTGCACCCAAGGCGCCTAGCGCGGCGGCTTCGGTCGGGGTCGCGTAGCCGGCGAGGATTGAGCCAAGTACGGCGCTGATCAGCAGTAGCGGGGGCACCAGCGCTTTGATCAGCTTGCCCCACTCGATCGGCCCGAGTTCTTCCTGCGGCAGGGCCGGCAGTTTCTTCGGCTGAAAGATCGCCACGCCGATGATGTAGAGAATATACAGGCCGACCAGCAGCAGGCCGGGGAGGAAGGCGCCGACGAAAAGATCACCGACCGATACGGTCTTCGGCGAGAAGATGCCCATTTTCAGCTGCGCCTGCTGATAGGCGCTCGACATCACGTCACCCAGCAGAACCAGCACGATCGAAGGTGGAATGATCTGGCCCAGCGTGCCGGTAGCGGCGAGCGTACCGGTGGAGATTGCCGGGTCGTAGCCGCGGCGCAGCATCGTCGGCAGCGCCAGCAGGCCCATGGTCACCACCGTGGCACCGACGATACCAGTGCTGGCGGCGAGCAGTGCGCCGACCACGCAAACGGAAATCGCCAAGCCGCCGCGCAGGGTGCCGAACAGCCGAGACATGGATTCGAGCAAATCCTCGGCCACCCGGCTTTTTTCCAGCATCACACCCATGAACACGAACAGTGGCACCGCCAGCATCGTCTGGTTGTTCATGATGCCGAACAAACGGTTTGGCAATGCACTCAGGAAGCTGCCGTCAAACGTGCCGGTGAGTATGCCAATACCGGCGAACAGCAGCGAGACGCCACCCAGCGTAAAGGCCACCGGATAGCCGGCCATCAACGCCACGCAGATACCGACGAATAGCAGAATCGCCATCAACTCAGCCATGCTTCACCTCCGGCTCCGGCAGGCGTCCGGTAACGAGGTAGGCAGCCTTGATGATTTCGGAAATGCCTTGCAGCGCCAGAGTGAAAACCAGAACCAGGATGATGCTTTTCTGTACGAAAACGAACTTCAGACCGCCCGTTTCGCTGGAAGCTTCCAGCGTCGCCCAGGAATTGCTGACGTAATCCCAGCTGGCCCAGCCGAGAAACAGGCAGACCGGAAGCAGAAACAGCAGCGTGCCGAGTACTTCGACCAATGCCTGGTAGCGGGCGCTGAAACGCTGGTAGAAGATGTCGACGCGAACATGGCCGTTGCGTTGCAGGACCCAGGCGGCTGTGCCCATGAAGACCAGCGCGTGAGCGTAGAGAACGGCCTCCTGAAGTGCGGTTGCGCCGATGCCGAAGCCATAGCGCAGCACTACCACCAGGGCGGTACCGACGACCAAAAACATGGTTAGCCAGGCGCAGGCCTGACCGAAGCGGGCATTCGCAGCATCGATAAGGTGTGCGACACCTAGCAAGGGAGGGGCGTGTTTCAACATGGCAGATCCTTTATTGTTATGGCCCAGACGGCCCGCGATTCTAGGCGGCTGCACGCTGGCGTCGCAACCGGCAGTACTACGTACGTAGTCTTTGTACGTAGTCACGGTGCTTGAGTGATAGATAGCCATATGATAGCTAGAACTACCTGAATTCGGGGTTCCGGTATTCAGCCATACAACAACAAGGAGTTACTCATGAAACGTCGTCAAATTCTGGCCGCCGCGGGTGTTGGTCTGGCCGCTACCGCATTGGCCGGTTGCAACAAGGAAGCCGAAACCGCTACTAAGTCCGAAGGCAGCGCAAGCGCCGAAAAATTCACCTGGAAGATGGTCACCTCCTGGCCGAAGAACTTCCCAGGTGTGGGCGTCGGCGCTGAGAATTTCGCCAAACTGGTCAATGAGATGAGCGCTGGCCGTCTGACGGTCAAAGTCTATGCTGCTGGCGAGCTGGTACCGGCGTTGGAAGTGTTCGATGCGGTATCCCGTGGCACCGCCGAGATGGGTCACGGCGCGCCGTATTACTGGAAGGGTAAGGTTCCCGCCGCGCAATTCTTCTGTGCGCTGCCGTTCGGCCCCAACGCCCAGGAAATGAACGCCTGGCTGCATTACGGCGGCGGTATGGAACTTTGGGAAGAGGTTTACAAGCCGTACGGCGTTCTGCCGATGGCGTGCGGCGCGACCGGCGTGCAGACTGCTGGCTGGTTCAACAAGGAAATCAACTCAGTCCAGGATTTCCAGGGCCTGAAAATGCGTACCCCGGGTCTTGGCGGTGAAGTGCTGACCAAGATGGGCGGCACCGTGGTCAACATGCCCGCTGGTGAAATCTTCACCGCACTGCAGACCGGTGCCATCGACGCCACCGAGTGGATCGGCCCGTACAACGATCTCGCCCTAGGTCTGCACAAGGCATCGAAGTATTACTACACGCCGGGCTGGCAGGAGCCGAACGTCACGTTCGAGCTGGACGTCAACCTCAAGGCCTGGGAAACCCTGCCGGACGACCTCAAGGCGATCGTTCGTGCCGCTGCCCGCGCCGTCAACGGTGACATGCTCGACGACTACAACGCCAAGAACATGGAAGCGATGGAGCAACTGCGCGAGCAGGGTGTTGAAGTTCGCCGTCTGCCGGACGACGTGCTGGCTCGTTTGAAGGAAGTCGCTGCCGAAGTGGTAGACGCGTCCGCCGCCGCCGATCCGGTCGCGGCCAAGGTCTGGGAGCAGCAGAGCGCCTATCTCAACCGTCTGTACGAATACGCCGAGCTGAACGAGAAAGACATCTACAACATTCGCGGCTGATTCGCGCGAGACGCAACACGAAAGCGCCGCCCAACCGGGCGGCGTTTTTCATTTCTGGGTAATCAGCTTTCCAGGGTCGCGCTCAGGCTGATCTGCGCATTGAGCACTTTGGACACCGGGCAACCTTCCTTCGCCTGATTGGCGATCTGCTGGAACTGGTTGTCGTCTGCGCCTGGAACTTTGGCCTTCAGGGTCAAGGCGATCGCGGTGATGGAAAAGCCCTCGCCATCCTTATCCAGAGTGACTTCCGCGGTGGTGTCGATACGCTCGGCGGTGAGCCCGGCCTGACCGAGCATCATCGACAGCGCCATCGAAAAGCACCCGGCGTGAGCCGCGCCGATCAGCTCTTCGGGGTTAGTCCCAGGCGCGCCTTCGAATCGAGTATTGAAGCCGTAGGGATTGTCCTTCAGCGCGCCACTCTGGGTGCTGATGGTGCCTTTGCCGCTTTTCAAGTCGCCTTGCCAGACGGCGGATGCGGTTTTCTTCATGATTCCTCCGAGTTCTTCGAATGAGCGGCGGTGGTTGGTCGACGCGTGAATGATCGCGGCAGCGCGGCCGCTTGCCGGCCGGCGCTGCTTCGGCGGCTACTGCTGTTCGGCGGCGAGAAGTGCGCTCGCCAGCTCCATGTCGCTGGCTTGGAGCTGCGGCTGCTCGCTGCGCACTTTCAGGAGCATGGCTTCGAGGTAGGGACCCCGGATGGCGCCATCGCTGGCGACGAAGCTACCGGCGTCCTCGCGTGCGGCAGTGACCTGTTTGTCGTCGCGAAAGGTCATGTAGGTCGAAGCGGTGGTCGCTCCCGACGAAAGAATCTGCCGGACAAAGCCGTCGTCCGCCATCACCGTGCCGAAGGGAATGCAACTCAACGCTACGGTTACCAGTATCGTTTTACGCATGGTCGATGCCTCCGCTTGATCGTTTTCTAACTTGATCGTCCATTAGAAGAGTATCGAGCGATCAGCAGAGTTCCTGGCGAGGCGCTATCCGCTGCGCTCGATCAGCTGGCGAACCTTGGATCCAAGCATGTCGATGCTGAAGGGTTTGGCGAGCAGATCCATGCCAGGTGCGAGGAATTCGCCGCGAACCTCAGCGTTCGGTGCATAACCGGAGATGAACAGTACCCTCAGGTCAGGCCGGTGCTGACGGGCGATCTCCGCCAATTGACGGCCGTTGATGCCTGGTAGGCCGATGTCGCTGACTAGCAAATCGATACGCCTGTCGCTCTGCAGAAAGGGCAGCGCGGTGTCGCCGTCCAACGCTTCGAGCACTCGATAGCCGAGCTCCACCAGTACCTCGACTACGAGCATGCGCACCGCGGCTTCATCTTCCACCACCAGCACGGTTTCGTTGGCCTGCGCGCCCTGTGCCGTCACCTCGGTACTTTCGCACTCAACGAGCTGTTCCGGCTGTGCCTGATTGCGCGGTAACAACAAGGTGATCAGCGTGCCCTGGCCGAGCGTACTATCGATGCGCACATGGCCGCCGGTCTGCTTGACGAAGCCATATACCATCGACAGCCCTAGGCCAGTGCCTTGGCCGATGGGTTTGGTGGTGAAGAACGGATCGAAGGCCTTGGCAGCCACTTCCGCCGGCATGCCGGAGCCAGTGTCCGCCACGCTGAGGACGACGTAATCGCCCGGCTCGGGGCTGTCGGGTTGTGAGCCGTTGATCCGCACACAGTCGGTCTGAATGGTCAGCCGGCCGCCGTCGCTCATGGCATCGCGGGCATTGATCACCAGATTGAGCAGGGCGTTTTCCAGTTGATGAGCATCGGTAAAGGCCAACCAGGGTTCCGGTTGCAGGCGAGTCTCGAATTGGATGTGCTCGGCCATGGTACGGCGCAGCATTTCCTCCATCGACTGCACCAGTTGGTTAACGTCCACCGGCTTCGGGTCCAGCGATTGGCGACGGGCGAAGGCCAGCAGGCGGTGGGTCAGGGCTGCGGCGCGGTTGGCCGAGCTGGTGGCGGCATCGACATAGCGGCCGAGATCGTTCACGCGACCGCTGGCGACACGGCGCTGGATCAGATCGAGCGCGCCCAGTACGCCGGTCAGCATGTTGTTGAAATCGTGCGCCAGGCCACCGGTTAGCTGGCCGATGGCTTCCATTTTCTGTGCATGACGCAGGGTTTCCTCGGCACGCTCACGCTCACCCATTTCCAGATGCAGCAGGTGGTTGATTTCCGCCAGCTCGCGTGTGCGCTCGGCGACGCGTCGTTCGAGGTTATCGTTCAGCTCGCGCAGCGCTTCTTCGGCTGCCACCTGAGCGGTGATGTCGGTGTTGGTGCCGAACCAGTGGATGACTTGGCCGAAGTCGTCGCGAATGGGCAGGGCGCGCGAAAGGAACCAGCGGTACTGGCCGTCCTTGCCACGCAGTGGGAAGGTTTCCTCCCAGATCGAGCCAATGGCCACGGCGCGCTTCATCGATGCGCTGACCCGGACGTGATGATCAGGATGATGCACTGACCGCCAGCCCAAAGCGCGCATGGCTTCCAGCGTGGTGCCGGTGTAGTCGTACCAGCGCTTGTTGTACCAGTAGATGCGGCCCGCCGGATCGGCCATCCAGGCGAACTGGCTCATGTTGTCGGCGAGGGTACGGAACTGCTCTTCGCTGGCGCGCAGCGCACGTTCGGCACGCATGCGCTCGTCGGCGGTCCAGGCGCGGTCGGCGACTTCGCGGATGAAGGAGATATCCTCCTCAGCCCATTGCCGCGGGTGGTCCTGCAGCAGGATCAAGGCGGCGCTCAAGCGGCCCTGTTCCTGCAGCGGCACACAGACCAGGCTCTGGATGCGCCGCAGCCGAAGGCTCGAGGCCTGCGCGGCGGTGCGGGTGTCGTGCAGCACGTCTTCGACGACCACCAGCTCGTCGTTTTGCAGGTCGTAGATGAAATCACCGTATTCGGCGAAGCACATGCGCTCGCTGTAGTCGCCCAGCGCGCCATCGCTCCAGTAGCGCTCGACGGTGGCGTATTGGCCGCCGGGATCGATACTCAGGAAGGCCGCTCGGGTCACGTTCAACGTCATCCCTAGCGCACGCACGGCAGCGGTGACGATGGTGATGCTGTCCGGTTGGCCGCGCAGCAGATCGCCCAACTCCATCAGCACCGATTGGCGCTGCTCGGCCTGTTGGCGTTCTCTGATCTGCTCCTCGAGCAGGGCATTCATGCGCAGCAGTTTCAGTGCCGCGTTGCGCTCGGCGGTGATTTCCCGCGCGGTGCCAAGCAGACGGGCCTTGCCGTCGGCATCGAGCAGGCGGCGGCCTCGGTTGGTCAGCCAGCGGAACTGGTCGATGGCCTCGTCATAGACCCGATAGTCGAGATTAAGCTCGCCGCCACCGACGCCTTCGAGGGCGTTGCGGAACGCGTCGAGCAGAGTGCGCCGATCATCTGCGTGCACGCGCGCGAGGAATTCATCGACGGTCAGTTCCGCTTCGTTCGGGGCGACGCCGGCGAGTGCCTTGAGCTGTGCATCCCAATGCAGGGAGTTACGCTCGAAGTCGTATTCCCAGACGCCGATCGAGGCGATTTCGTTGGCCAGGCTTACCCGCTGTTCGGCTTCGAGCAGGGCCTTGCGCGCCCGCGCGCGGTCGGCGGCGGCACGGATGCGTTCGGCCATTTCGCGGACAAGCGAAGTATCCGTCTGGCTCCAGGATCGCGGTCGTTTGCTGCCGAAAAGCAGGAAAGTGCAGTCCGAAGTCTGCTCCAACAGGGGGGCCAACAGCAGGCTTCGATGGCCGAGGTGCTCATGCAGGGCGCCGCAATTATCGCGGCAGCCGGTTTCATCGAGCAGGTCCTCGAAGGGCACGACGAGGCCTTGCGATAGACGCAGGCGCAGGGCCTGCGCGCAACCGCCGAGCGGGTATGGTCTGGTTCGATCGGCTTTCGTTGCTTGAGGCCACTGCTGTTCGATGATGAAGCTATCGTGCTCGTCGAGATGACCACGGGCAATGCACTCGACGCCGATCAGCTCGGCTAGCCGCTCGGCCATCACATCCGTCAATTCGATGCGATCGCCAGCGTCCTGTAAGTGATCGCTGAGTTCGAGCAGATAGCTCTGCTGCGCTTCGCCGCGGGCCCGTTCGCTGATGTCGGTAAAGGTGCAGATTGCACCCTGCAGCACCCCGTCGCGGTACAGCGGTGCGACCCGGTACTCCACCGGCAGACTGCTGCCGTCCTGGCGAAAAAATAGCTCGTATTTGATATGTGCCGGCTCGCCAGTCCTGGCGGTACGCTGAATCGGGCAGTCTTGCTCCGCATAGGGCGAACCGTCCGGATGACTATGGTGGATGACTTGGTGCAGCTGGCGGCCCAGTACCTGATTCTTGCTGGGAAAGCCGAGCAGCCTGACGAACGCCTCATTGCACAGCGTGACAAGGCCGCCGGTATCGATGGAGTAAAAGCCCTCGCTCGCCGAGTCCAACAACCGACGGGTGAACGCCTCGCTCTCGAGCCGCTCGATCTCGGCACGGCGCCGCTCATGTATGTCCTGAGCAACCAGCACCCAGTGCAGCAGCTGCCCGTCGCAGTCGTATACCGGTGCGCCACTGCCCTGGAACCAGCGAGGATCGCCATCGACTCCAAGCAGCGGCACTTCGAAGTTGCCGGGCTTACCGCTTTTCAGTGCACCGCGCCATTGCTGCATCACAGCGTCGCGGTGATCCTGCGCGACCGCTGCCAGCCAGCCCATGCCGGCCGACTCTGCTGCCGACAGACCGGTGAATTCGCACCAGTAGCGATTGCAGAAAATCAGCGAACCGCCGGCGTCGCACTGCCAGATCACCTGGGGGCTTAGATCGACCAAGGCACGGTAGCGCTCTTCGGCCTCGCGAACCGTTGCTCGCTCGTGCAGCCGTTCGGTCAGGTCGCGCAGGATTTTGACGAAGCCCTGACGTTGGCCCTGCTCATTCTTGAGCGGCATCAGCACGCCGCTGGCCCAGAATTGACTGCCATCCTTGCGTCGATGCCAGCGTTCGTCGATCGCCGAGCCGTCTTGGACTGCCGTCTCCATCTCGCCTTCCGGCACGCCTTTGGCGATGTCTTCCTCGGTGAATATCCGGCTGGTATGACGGCCGATGATCTCCTCTTGCCGCCAGCCGAGGATTAGCTCGGCGCCCTGATTCCAGCAACTGATGATGCCTTGGGAATCGGTGGTGAGAATCGCGTAGTCCACCGCGCTGTCGAGGATCTGCCGGTTGCGCTCGTTGTGGTCACGGCTGCGGCGCAGCTCGAGCAACGCCATGACCTGACGGGCCAGCGCCTGCAGGTGCGCCAGCTGCCGCTCCGACAGTTGCCGCGGCTGGTTGTCCATCACACATAGGATGCCGAGCGGAATACCTTCCGGGGTGCGCAGCACCACAGCGGCATAGAAGCCGGACAGACCATCTGCGGACGGCTCGTCGGCGAGATTCTCGATGACCAGCGGTTGCGAGCAGGTGATCGCGCGGGCGCAGAGCGCTTGATTGAGCGAACCGACGATGTCGTCGAAGCCGACGAAGGCCTTGGTCCACTGGCGCTCCTTGTCGATGAATACAATGGCCGCGACGGAGCTGCCACACAGCTCCGTCGCGAGCAGTGCCAGGTCGTCGAAGGCCTGTTCCGACGAGGTATCGCGAATGCGATAACGGGCTAGCGCTGCCAGTCGGTCAGCTTCGTTCCATGTGTTGACACTGTTTTCGGCGTTCACTTCTGCTCGTCTATCCGTGGCGGCAAGAGGGTGGTGTCCCAGGCGGGAGCACCGGCATGTGGCGGGTGCAATTATCTGCAGGCTGTTGTCGTTGCGAAAGATACCTGGGGCGGAACTTGTAGTAAGTAGACCTCGGTCTACGGGCCGTCTGCCAGAGCCGTCGGTCTGGTCGTGAACGGCTGTGGTCCTGGCTGATTTTAGTCCGGTTGGCAGGCCTGCCAGCATCGTTCATCGCAGCGGCTCTTCGAGTAGTTGATGCCGGTCGGCAGCCTGGAGCGCGGCCAGCAGATCGGGGTCGCGGCTGTAGATGTCCGGACGATAGCGCGGCTGACCCGTGCTGTCCGCTTCGGCTGTCCAGTAGGCGAGCAATACCGGCGTCGGCTCGGCCAAACGAAACTCATGGGTCTGGCCTGATTCGAGCAGGCGGGCGAAGCGTTCGCGCTCGCCGTCCGTGAGTAACAGGTCGACCAACTGCATCACCGATTCGACCCGGACACAGCCGGAGCTGAACGCCCGCTGCCAACGGGCGAACAGGCCTTGGCTAGGGGTGTCGTGCAGGTAGATCGAGTAGGGATTGGCGAAGCGAATGACCAGACGACCGAGCGGGTTGTCCGGCCCTGCCGCCTGACGCAGAAGAATGCCGCCGGGGTTGCTCCAGTCGATCTGCGAAGGGTCGAGCAGGTTGCCCTGGTAATCGAGGACCTGCATGTTCTGTTGCGCGAGATAATCCAGGTTCTCGCGGATCTTCGGTAGCTTGTCCTCGCGCTGGATCGTCGGCGGCACTGTCCAGGTTGGGTTGAGCGTAAGCCGGGTGACACTCGACTTGATCGCTGGGGTTTGCCGTGTATCCCGGCCGACCTGGCTTCGCGCCTCCCATTGCGGCCGGTTGTTGCGAAAGTAAATGACACGTCCGCCGGCAATATCCACCAGCAGCGAACGCGCCTCGATATCGCGAGACAACCAGCGAAACCGCTCGAGATTGATCTTCAATTGGTTCAGCCGATCGCTTGGCGTGGCGTTCAGCGCGGCAAGGGTGTCGGCGCCCAGCACCCCGTCGTCCTTCAGTGCATGGCGGCTCTGGAACGCCATGAGCGCATGCTCCATGGATTGGCTATAGAGCGACTCAGGGTCGCCTGCGGGGAGACTGTCGTCACGCAGATAACCATCGCTAACCAGCCGCTGGCGCAGCAGGGGCACTCGCGGATCCAGCATACCGGGACGCAAGGTCTTGCCTGGCGGGATCGGCAGCCACTGCGGCGGGTCTTCGGTACGTAGCCGGAAGTGGGCTTTGCGCAGGTTGTGGTACTGCTCAAGGGAAGGGCGCGCCTTGGCGAAGGCTTGCTCGATGTGTTGCAGCCCGTCGTCAGCGACGTTCAACAACTGCGCGTCCGCCTCCTGCTTGGCCGCTGCGTCGGCGCTGCGCCAGACCGGTTCGAGGCGATCCTGCGGCAGGCGGCCATGGGCCAGGTGTTGTAGCGCCAGAAGATAAGCATGGGTGGCGAGCATGTCGCTGCACTCGCGATGCAGCGGCTCGGTCGTGGCGGTCTGCATCGCCCGACGAATGGCTTCGGGGTGGTAGATCGCCGGGTTCAGGCCGTCATCGACCATCCCGTCGAGCTGGGCGAGCAGTTCGTCGAGCTGCGCGTAAGAGGTCCACAGCGCCTCGAAATGATGCCGGTGGTAGAGCTCGGTCAGCCGTTGCAGAGCGGTTTGGTCGAGATCGGCGAGCGGTTTTCCGCAGGCGCTGGGTAGCATCTCGAGTGCGTTACGGATGGGGCTGTTCTGTTCACTGCTGGGCTCTGCCGCTGCCAGCAAGGGCGCAAACAGCAGGACGCTAAATAGACGAAATGCATGTTTTTTGTACAACGCTTCGCTCCCGGCCATCCCACCGACTGCTAGACTGCGCCGCTGATCCGGCTGCGGCTTCTGGGAAAACCAGGCCCATTCGGGCCCTACAACATGTTCTGTCAGACGTAGTGGGACCGTTTTCGGTCCCGTCTGACCTGTTTCGCTATTGCCTGCTCGGGCCTGGTAGCGAGTATGGGCGTCGGTCGAAAGGGAAGTTCGGCATTGGCGTCGGTGAGGTAGTTCAACACATGATGGTTTCGCTCCGACGCCTCTGCCTTATGGCAGGCCTGCTTTTGTCAGCTCCGCTTCTGGCCGCCAACCTTTCCCCTTCAACCCCTTCGTATCAGCCTCTCGTGGACGATTTGTCCCAGGTGGCGCCAACCTTGAATCTCCAGGTTCTTACCCACGCTGTGGCGGCCATGCAGTGCGCCGTAAACAATGGTGCCAGCCCGGCACAGCGGCTGGCGGTGATCGATTTTTCCCTGCCGTCCTCAAAACGCCGGCTCTGGATCTTTGACCTGCAGCGGGGGCGATTGTTGCTGAAAGATTTCGTCGCGCACGGAATGAAGTCTGGTGGAAACCTCGCTACCCGCTTCTCCAATGTAGTCGGTAGCCATCAATCGAGCATCGGTCTGTTCCGCACCGCCGAAAGCTATAGCGGCAAGCACGGCTACTCGCTGCGCATGGATGGTCTCGAGCCCGGCGTGAACGATCTGGCCCGCGAGCGCGCCATCGTCATCCACCCGGCCGATTACGTGAATCCCGCCTGGATCGCCACCCAGGGCCGCATCGGCCGCAGCCAGGGCTGCCCGGCGGTCCGCCCGGAAGTGGCACGGATGGTGGTCGATAGCCTCAAGGGTGGGCAGTTCATGTTTTCCTGGTATCCGGATCAACAATGGCTGCGGTCATCGGCGTACCTGAATTGCGAGCCATCGCGGGTCGCGGGGATATTGGCAGCGCGGCAGGGGTGACTCAGCGGCGAGGCTGGTAGGGTCGAACTCGTTCGACTTTTGCAAAGCTCGGCCGAATGAATTCGGCCCTACGGTGACGGCAAGACGGCAAGACGGCAAGACGGCGAACGAAGCGCCAGTCTGGCGTAGGGTGGATCACGCTTCATCGATCCACCGGGTGGCGATCCATCGGGGCGGAGTCTTGGTGGATGTAAAAAGCGACATCCACCCTACGATTTGTCCAGCCTCCAGCTGCTTACTTTTGTTCACTCTGCGGTGTCACCCGCAGCACTTCTTCCAAGGTTGTCAGCCCTGCCGCAATTTTCTGCGCGCCGGACAGGCGAAGGCTGTGCATGCCGTCCTTGAACGCCTGGCGGCGCAGGGCGATGAGGTCGGTGTCGGCGGTAATCAGCGGCTTGATCGCATCGTTGAGCAGCATGATCTCGTAAACGCCCGCACGTCCTCGATAGCCGGTATCGCGGCACTCAATACAGCCGACCGCCTGTTGCGCATGGCTCGGCAGCGGCGCGTTCCAGGGCTTGGTCAGAGCTTGCCAGTCATCCGCGTCGAGCTGTATCGGCGCCTTGCAGTGCGGGCATAGCGTACGCACCAGGCGCTGGGCCATGACGCCAAGCAGTGTGGCGCGTAGCAGATAATGCGGCACGCCCAGTTCCAGTAAGCGAGTAATGGCGCTCGGCGCGTCGTTGGTGTGCAGGGTGGACAACACGAGGTGCCCGGTCAGCGCCGCCTGTATCGCCATCTCCGCGGTTTCCAGGTCGCGGATCTCGCCGACCATGATGATGTCCGGGTCCTGGCGCATCAGCGCGCGCACGCCACTGGCGAACGTCAGGTCGATGTTGTGTTGCACCTGCATCTGGTTGAAGGCGCCCTCGATCATCTCGATCGGGTCTTCGATGGTGCAGACGTTCACTTCCGGCGTCGCCAGTTGCTTGAGCGTGGTGTAAAGCGTGGTGGTCTTGCCCGAGCCGGTGGGGCCGGTGACCAGGATGATGCCGTTGGGCTGGCCGGTCATGCTTTGCCAGCGACGCAGATCCTCGGCGGAAAAGCCCAGCTGGTCGAAGCCCTTGAGCAACACGTCCGGGTCGAAGATTCGCATCACCATTTTCTCGCCGAAAGCAGTCGGCAAGGTCGACAGCCGCAGCTCCACTTCGCTGCCATCCGGGGTTTTGGTCTTGACCCGGCCGTCCTGCGGCTTGCGCTTCTCGGCGACATTCATCCGACCCAGGGTCTTCAGCCGGCTGACCACCGCCATCGCCACTTGCGGCGGGAATTGATAGACGTTGTGCAATACGCCATCGATGCGAAAGCGCACCGTACCCTGCTCGCGCCGCGGCTCGATGTGGATGTCGCTGGCGCGCTGGTCGAAGGCGTACTGAAATAGCCAATCGACGATGTTCACCACGTGCGCGTCGTTGGCGTCCGGTTCCTGATCGCTGGCGCCGAGGTTAAGCAGCTGCTCAAAGTTGCCGGTGCCGCTGACCTTCTGGTCGTTGGCCGAGGCACCGCTGACCGACTTGGCCAGCCGGTAGAACTCCACAGTGAAGCGCTGCAGGTCCACCGGATTGACCACCACCCGCTTGATCGGCCGCTTCAGTACGTGAGTGAGGTTCGCTTCCCAGCTTTTTACGAAGGGCTGGCTGCTGGCGATGGTCACCGCCGAGCTGTCCGCTGCTACCGCGAGGATCTTGTGCCGCTGGGCGAACGCATAGGACATTAACGGGGTGACGGCTGCGACGTTGATCTTCAGCGGGTCGATGCGCAAATAGGGCTGCCCGGCCCGCTCGGCGAGCCAAGCGGTAAGCGTCTCCAGGTCGAGCTTCTTGCCCGGGCGCGTCAAGTCATCGAATTGCTGCGCGGCGAGAAACTCCAACGGATGCTGCTGGCTGGCCGCCGTGCTGCGTCGCAAGGTCAGGCACTGCTCGGCTGTCTCCTGGAGCAGGCGCCCCTCGGCGACCAGGTCGCGCAGCAGGTCGTTGAGGTCGAGGAAGCGATCCTGAGCAGCTGAGTTCAATACGGACATGGGCTCTTCGGTCGTGGCTGGAGCGAAGGTCAAGCTTGCCGCGAAACGCGCGTTCTGTCTCTCTAGCAGTTCAGCTTTGCGGATTCGTCGGTGCGTCGCCGATGAATGACGGCGCCTCTGGGAATGCCGTGGGGAAAACAGGGGAAATGCTGCTTTTGGCATCGTCCGTGACCACCGCTCGATGAGTGTCACCGGTGGATCGGTGAAGCGAGATCCACCCTACGTTTACTCTGTTTGTAGGGTGGGCTTCAGCCCACCAGAGTCGCGGCGGGCCTGCAACAGGCAGGCAAGGCTTTGGTCACGGCAGCGTGTGCGAACAGCGGTGGGCTAAAGCCCACCCTACGCTTTGGCCCCCACACAGTTTCGTAGGGTGGGCTTTAGCCCATAAGAGACGGGGGCATAGGCCAGGTGCCGATAAGGGCGCTTTACGATAAGCGGTGGGCTAAAGCGGAACGTCGTCCGGCCCACCCTACGCTTAGCGCCAGTCTCTAGCGCTACGCCTTCTTGAGCAACTGCTTCCAGGGTTTGAGCGTCCACACCGTGCGGGCTTGTTCGATGCGTGCTTCGAGCAGTTCGTCGTTCAGCGGCTGCTGAGCCAAGTCGTAGAGCTTGGCCAACTCTCCATAGAGACGATCGGCTTCCGGCAATTCCAACGTCGTGCGGGCCAGATGCAGCCAGACCAGCAGCCGCTCCATGCGCGGACGCTGCTCCGCCAGGTCCTCCGGTTGCTGCTGGTAGCGTTGCAGCTGCAGTGCCTCGGCTTCTTCGCCCAGATGGCGTGGCAGCCAGTTGCCCAGCTCGGCAGCGCCCTGGCGATTACCGCGGTTGTTACGTTCAGCGGTCCAGCCACGTTGAAGCAGCCACAGCGATGCTGTCAGCGAAAACAGGCCCCAGCGCGGCTCGGCTAGCTCAGCGGCGAACTGCTCGGGCGCCGCCTGGCGCACGCTTTCGTCATCGCGGCCGGCTTCGATTCGCGGGCGCCAAGCCTGAATCAGCGCGTCGAGCTGTTCGCGCAGTTCACGGCTGGTGGCGCGCGGTGCGGCCTGACCGAGGCTGCCGAGCAGGGCCCGGAGTTCGATCAGTTGCTGCAACCATTCCCCGAGCAGCTTCCAACGGCCATTGAAGCGATACTGCTCGGCCAGCCGCTGGCTATTGCCGAGCAGCTGCCAGGCCAGCGCGGCAAAGGCGTCATCCAGTGGCATCATCGCCTCGAGGTGCGGTGCCGGCAGGCTCAGCGAATAGCTGTCGGTGTCGTACAGACGGTAGCCGCGCTCGGCCTTGCTGATATCGCAGGGCATGAGCGCCAGGTCGGCGGCGAGCTCAGCGGCCAGTTCCAGCAGCGCTTCGGGCTCGCCTTGGCGAAGCTCCAGCTCCAGCTCGCAGATTTCCTCGCTCTGCTTGCCGACCACCACTTTGCCCAGGTCCAGTGCCGCTTCGATGACGACCTTGGCCTTGCCGCGGCCCCAGGCGATCTCCGCTTTCTCACGAACGAAATCGGTGGTGAAGATCGGCTTGAGTGTCTTCTTGTCCAACTCGGCAAGACTGGCCGGCCAGCAATCATCGGCGAGTTTTTTCAGATCGAGCTTGGCCTTGTCCAGGTACCAGTCCCACTCGTTGCGCTCGGACAGCCCGGCAACGCTCTGACCGCGGCTTTTCAAGGTCTGGATGAACTGCTCGCCATCGCGGCGCAGACGCAGCGCGACCTTTGCCTGAGCAAGTTCGCGCTCGGGCGTGTCGTAGTACTGGTTGAACAATTCGTGCCGCTGCCAGCCGCTCTTGTTGCGTTTCTTCAGCAGCGGATGGTCACGCAGGGCCGCGAGAGTTTCGCGACTGGCGCGCAGTTTGATTTCGGTTTCTTTCTGCATGGTGCCCAGATGATGCCTATGTTTGAGTGTGACCGTTGTCACGCGGTAGCGGCCCTTTGAGGTCATCCGTATACTTGCCGCCTTCTGAAGCCGGGGTGTTCCCTATGCCAATCAATCCTTTCGTCAGCCTGTTCGGGCGTTCGCCAATCGGTCCGATGCAACAGCATATGGCCAAGTCCCACGAGTGTGCCGCCAATTTGGTACCGCTGTTCCAAGCGATCACGGCAGAAGACTGGGAACGGGTCGAGCAGATCCAGAAAGAGATGGCCCAACTGGAAAACGAGGCCGACAAGCTCAAGAAGAGCGTGCGTCAACACCTGCCGAAAAGCCTGTTTCTACCGGTGCCGCGCTCGGATCTGCTGGAGCTGCTGAGTGTACAGGACAAAATTGCCAACCGCGCCAAGGACATCGCCGGGCTGATGCTGGGTCGCTGTATGACCGTACCGCCGGCCATGCAGCCTGAAATGCTGGCCTTCGTGCAGCGCAGTGTGGATGCCAGTTGCCAGGCGTTGAAGGCGCTCAAGGAACTGGACTCGTTGCTCGAAACCGGCTTTAGCGGCCGCGAAGCCACGTTGGTTGAAAGCATGGTCGAAGAAATTGGCGAAATCGAGCGTGAGACCGACCGCATGCAAATCACGGTGCGCCGCGCGCTGTTCAAGCTGGAAAAGGAATTGCCTCCAGTAGACGTGATGTTCCTCTACAAGATCATCGAATGGATCGGTGACGTAGCTGACCGAGCCGAGCGTGTCGGCAACCGTCTGGAACAACTGCTGGCGCGCTAAGGCGCCAGATCCTTTCTGGGTCCCAAAGGTAATTTTTATGTCTCTTATTTCGGACTACGGCCTCGTACTCCTGATCCTCGCCTGCGCGTTTGGTTTTTTCATGGCCTGGGGCGTCGGCGCCAATGACGTGGCCAATGCCATGGGCACCTCGGTGGGCTCTCGGGCGCTGACCATCAAGCAGGCGATCCTGATCGCCATGATCTTCGAGTTCTGCGGGGCCTATCTGGCCGGCGGCGAGGTGACCGAAACCATCAAGAACGGCATCGTCGACGCGGAAGTCATATCGCCGGATCTGATGGTACTTGGCATGATGTCGGCTCTGCTGGCAGCCGGGACCTGGCTGCTGATCGCCACCACGAAAGGTTGGCCGGTCTCCACTACCCATTCCATCGTCGGCGCGGTAATCGGATTTGCGGCAGTCGGCGTGTCCATGGATGCGGTGCAGTGGGACGCCATCGGCCCGATCGTCGCCAGCTGGGTGGTCACGCCGCTGCTGTCAGGCATTGCTGCTTTTGGCCTGTTCATGAGCGTGCAGAAGCTGATCATCAATACTGATGAGCCTTTCCGCAACGCCAAGCGCTTCGTGCCGCTGTACATGTTTCTCACTGGCTTCATGGTCGCGCTGATGACCGTGACCAAGGGCCTCAAGCACGTCGGTCTTGAGCTGAGCAGCAATCAGGGCATTTTGCTAGCGTTTGGCATAGGCCTGCTGGTCATGCTGGCCGGCATCGCGTTGTTGTCGCGTATCCAGGTCGATACCGAGGCGGACAAGACCTTCCACTACGCCAGTGTGGAAAAAGTTTTCGCGGTTTTGATGGTCTTTACCGCCTGCTCCATGGCTTTCGCTCATGGCGCTAACGACGTGGCTAATGCGGTCGGCCCGTTGGCGGCCGTGGTCGGTGTGATCCAGTCCGGGGGCGCTGCGGAAATCGCGGCCAAATCGGCGGTCCCTGGTTGGGTGCTGTTGCTGGGCGCGGTCGGTATCGTCATCGGCCTGGCCACCTACGGCTACAAAGTCATCGCCACTATCGGCAAGGAAATCACCGAGTTGACGCCCAGCCGCGGCTTCGCTGCTGAGCTGGCCACCGCGACCACTGTTGTCGGCGCCTCGGCCATCGGCTTGCCGGTATCAACCACCCACACACTGGTCGGTGCGGTATTGGGCATCGGTATTGCCCGTGGTATCGGTGCGTTGAATCTTGGTGTGGTCGGCTCGATCTTCATGTCCTGGATCATTACCCTGCCGGCCGGCGCCGTCCTTTCGATCATTTTCTTCACTATTCTTCAGGCGATCTTCGTCTGATCTCCCGACCGGTCTCGGTCCGCCACGGCAGTTTTTACCCGAACGGGCACGCTGCCGTGGCGTGTTTCATGTTTCACTGAGCGCCTTCGTTTCCGTCTTTCAGGAGGCTGTCGGTGCCCATCCCCTCGCTCAAAGGCCAATTTGCCGCGCTTGTGGCCGCACCTTCGGTGAGCTGCACCCAGGCGCATTGGGACCAGACTAACCGCCCCGTGATCGACCTGCTCGCCGGCTGGTTGAGCGATCTCGGTTTCAGCTGCGAAGTCCAGCAAGTCACGCCCGGCAAGTTCAACCTGCTCGCCAGCTATGGCAGCGGACCGGGCGGCCTGGTGCTGGCCGGGCACAGCGACACCGTGCCCTTCGATGCCGAGCTGTGGACTGCTGACCCGCTTCGGCTGCGCGAGGCCGACAATCGCTGGTACGGCCTCGGCAGCTGCGACATGAAGGGTTTCTTCGCGCTGATCATCGAAGCCGTGCTGCCGCTGCTCGATCAGCCGTTCAGACAGCCGCTGCTGATCCTCGCCACCTGCGACGAGGAAAGTTCGATGTCCGGCGCTCGGGCTCTGGCCGATGCCGGAAGGCCGCTGGGGCGCGCGGCGGTAATCGGCGAGCCCACCGGTTTACGGCCGGTTCGCCTGCACAAGGGCATCATGATGGAAGGCATTGAAATTCATGGGCAGAGCGGCCATTCCTCCAATCCCTCTTTCGGCCATAGCGCGCTGGAAGCCATGCATGACGCCATGAGCGAGCTGATTACGCTGCGGCGCGAGTGGCAGGTGCAATACCAAAACCCGCTGTTCGACGTGCCCCAGCCGACCTTGAATCTTGGTTGCATCCATGGTGGCGACAACCCCAACCGAATCTGCGGCCACTGCTCGCTGGAATATGATCTGCGGCCTCTGCCCGGCATGGAGCCGGAACATTTGCGCGACGCCATTTCCCAGCGTTTGCGCCCTGTGGCCGAAAAGCATCAGGTGAAGATCGATCCGGCACCGCTGTTTCCCAGCGTGCCGGCGTTCGATCAGCCGGCGGACGGCGAGCTGGTCAAGCTGGCCGAGCGCCTGACCGGCCATGCCGCCGAGGCAGTGGCCTTTGCCACCGAAGCGCCTTATCTTCAGCAGCTCGGCTGCGAGACGCTGATTCTCGGCCCTGGCGATATCGCCTGTGCCCATCAGCCGGACGAATACCTGGACCTCGACAGAATCGAACCCACCGTGAGGCTGTTGCGCGGAATGATCGAACACTACTGCTTGCAGCCAGGCCGAGGATAGGAGCAGGTTCGGCGGTCTTGGATCGCAACATGAATCTGCTCCCTGCATCCCTCACTCGACCCGGCTTCCGGACTGAAAAAGCGGTTACCTAAGGCTTCTGCAATGCACGATTACGTCACCTGGCTTCGCGACTCATCGCCCTATATCAATGCGCACCGCGACGGTACCTTCGTGGTCATGCTGCCGGGCGATGGCCTGGAGCACCCTAATTTCGCCAACATCGTTCACGACTTGGTACTGCTGCACAGCCTTGGCGTGCGCCTGGTACTGGTGTTCGGCTCGCGCCCACAGATCGAAGCGCGCTTGACCGCTCGCGGCATCGAACCGCGCTTCTACCGCGACCTGCGCATCACCGATTCGGCGACATTGGAATGCGTGATCGATGCCGTTGGCCATATGCGCATCGCCCTCGAAGCACGTCTGTCGATGGATATGGCTGCCTCGCCGATGCAGGGCGCGCGGCTGCGTGTGGCCAGTGGCAATTTCGTCACGGCGCGCCCGATCGGCGTAGTCGATGGTGTGGACTTTCACCATACCGGCGAAGTCCGCCGCGTCGATCGCAAGGGCATCGGACGTCTTCTCGACGAACGCACCATCGTATTGCTTTCGCCGCTGGGCTATTCGCCTACCGGAGAAATCTTCAACATCGCCTGCGAAGACATCGCCACCCGCGCCGCCATCGATCTGCAGGCCGACAAGCTGGTGCTCTACGGCTCCGAGCGCGGTCTGCGCGACGCGAACGGCAAGCTGGTGCGTGAGCTGCGCCTGCAGCAAATTCCGGCGTATATCGACCGTCTCATCGGGACCTATCAAGCCGAGCTGCTCGACGCCGCGGCACAGGCGTGCAAGGGTGGCGTGCGCCGCAGCCACATGATCAGCTATGCCGAAGACGGCTCGCTGCTGAACGAGCTGTTCACCCGCGACGGCGGTGACGGCACATTGGTCACCCAAGAGCAGTTCGAACAGCTGCGCGAGGCGACCATCGAAGACGTCGGCGGCTTGATCGATCTGATCACGCCGCTGGAAGAGCAGGGCATTCTGGTGCGCCGCTCACGTGAGGTGCTGGAGCGCGAGGTGGAGCAGTTCAGCATCGTCGAGCGCGACGGATTGATCATCGCCTGCGCCGCGCTTTATCCGATCGCCGATTCCGACTCCGGTGAGCTGGCCTGTCTGGCAGTCAATCCCGAGTACCGCCATGGTGGCCGCGGCGACGAACTGCTGGAGCGCATCGAAGCGCGGGCGCGCCAGCTGGGGTTGAAAACCCTCTTCGTGCTCACCACGCGCACAGCGCACTGGTTCCGCGAACGTGGTTTCGAGCCCAGTGGGGTCGAGAGATTACCGGCGGCGCGAGCCTCGCTGTACAACTTCCAGCGCAACTCGAAGATCTTCGAGAAGAAGCTGTAAAAAGCATCAGCCTGTAGGGTGGGCTTCAGCCCACCAGGAATCGCTGCCGGCGACAACAGGCCAGGCGAGGCAATGATAGGCGCGTAGAAGCAAGCGGTGGGCTAAAGCCCACCCTACGAGGCTTGCAGCTGCGGTTATTGCGTCAAACTGCGCTGGTAATCCTCGACGAAACTGTCGAAATCCTGCGCATCTCCTTCCATCTCGGCTTGCTGTGCCAGCGAGTCGTGTGCGGTGGTGTCGAACCAAGCCATGTCGGCTTCAGGCAACGCTTGGCTGCGGAAGTATTCGGCGTGCTGGCGGGTTTGGCGCAACGAGAACTGGCTGAAACTTTCGCCGCCACGGCGCAGCTCTTCGAGCACCCGAGCCGAAGGAGTCAGGTTGCTATCAGCGACCTTCGCCTGTTGCTCGGCGAGCGCCTGCGCGTGGTGATCGCCGCCATGGCTTCGATCCAGCAGCTCGGCCACCTTGTCGATCTCGCCGATAAGCTCGGTCGCCCAAGCCTGCAGGCCGACGTTTTCATTACCGCGGCGCAGTTCCAGTTCTGGTTTGCGGCCTTCCTTGACCACCTTGAGGAAGTTGTCGTTGCTGGCGCCGCACTCGCTTTCGACCAAACAGGGACTCTGCTGTAGCGTGCAAAACAGCAGGAAGGCATCGAGAAAGCGCGCTTCGTTGACGTCGATACCCAGAGGAAGAAAGGGATTGATGTCCAGACAGCGCACTTCGATGTACTGGATGCCCCGGGCACGCAGTGCATGCAACGGACGCTCGCCGGTTGCGGTAACGCGCTTGGGGCGGATGTTCGAGTAGTACTCGTTCTCGATCTGCAAGATGTTGGTGTTGAGCTGCTGCCAATGGCCTCCGGCGTCCTTGGTGCCCAGCACCACGTACTCTGGGTAGGGCGTCGAGACCGCCTTATGCAAGCTGGTCGTGTAGCTCGGCAGATCGTCGTAGCAGGGTGTCAAGCCGGCCTGGGCATTGCTCTGGTAGCCCAGATCACTCATGCGCAGGCTGGTGGCGTACGGTAGATAGAGAGTCTGGTCGTCGAGCTGCTCGAGCTGGTGCGGGCGGCCGCGCATGAAGCTGGCATCCAGCGCCGGCGAGGCACCGAACAGATACATCAGCAACCAACTGTAGCGGCGGAAATTGCGAATTAGCGCGATATAGCGCCAGGACTGGTAGTCCTGCTGCGGACGGTCGTCCCCCTCATCGGCTTGCAAAACGGACCACAACGCCTCGGGCAGCGAGAAGTTGTAATGGATGCCGGCAATGCACTGCATGGTCTTGCCATAGCGTAGCGCCAGGCCTTGACGGTAGACGTGCTTGAGCCGGCCGATGTTCGAGGTGCCGTATTCGGCGATCGGAATCTGCTCCTCTTCCGGCAGATGCCCGGGCATCGACGGACTCCAGAGGAATTCGTCGCTCAGCTTGCTATAGGTGTAGCGGTGAATGGCGTCGAGCTCGGCCAATGTCCGCTGCGGATCGGTTTCGGTGCCGGTGATGAACTCCAGCAGCGCTTCGGAATAGTCGGTGGTGATCTTCGGATGTGTCAGCGCCGATCCCAGCGTGCGCGGATGTGGAGTCATGGCGAGTTCGCCGTCGCCATCCACGCGCAGACATTCGCGTTCGATCCCGTGCAGGCATTGCGAGAGCAGCGACAGGTTATGGTGCTCGGCCAGCAACGCCAGGCGGTGGGAGAGAAGATCGCTCAATTGGGAATTCCTTCACGCGTCAGTCGGCACAATATGAGGGTGGATCGAACGCTCTACAAGGGCCCGCAATACTTCGACCGCGCACCGCTGCAGAGCGTTTCCAACGCAACCCCACGCCAGGCGTGCCGGCGCACGTATCAAAGGCAGGCGAAGGTCGATTGTGCCTTGGCTACGAGCTTCTCGCCTTGGTGTACTTCGGCCTCCAATACCTGGGTACGACGCCCGCTATGCACCACCCAGGCGCGGCAGGTCAGCTCGCCCTCGGTGACCGGGCGGATGTAGTTGACCTTGCACTCGAGGGTCACGCTGTTCGGCTCGCCATCATTGAGGCTGTGGCTGGCTTGGCCCATGGCCGTGTCGATCAGCGAAAACAGCGCGCCACCGTGCAGCTTGCCGTGCAGGTTGCGTAAGCCGTCGTGCATCTCCAGGCGTAGCACCGCTTCGCCATTCTCGGCTTTGAGAATTTCCAGGCCCAGCAGGCGCCCGAAGGCGCTGCTGCTTCCTATTTTTTCGACTTCGCGCATGTCACTTCCTCAGGCTCTTGGCGTTGGCGAACAATGCCGCCATCGCGTTGTTTGCAGGCGCCGGCTTGGTTTCCGGTTTGGCTGGCTTGCGCTCGCCGCGCGCCTGGCCACCACGGTTGTTGCCACCGCCACGCATGTTGTCCGCTTTCTCACCGGGGGTGTCGCTCATGCGCATGGACAGGCCGACGCGTTGACGTGGGATGTCCACTTCCATGACCTTGACCTTGACGATATCGCCGGCCTTGACCACTTCGTAGGGGTCTTTGACGAACTTCTCCGACAGCGCGGAGATGTGCACCAGACCATCCTGATGCACGCCAACGTCGACGAACGCACCGAAGTTGGTCACGTTGGTCACGACGCCTTCGAGCACCATGCCGGGTGTCAGGTCGCTGAGCTTCTCGACACCTTCCTGAAACTCGGCGGTCTTGAACTCGGGACGCGGATCGCGGCCGGGTTTTTCCAGTTCCTGAAGGATGTCGCTGACCGTCACGAGGCCGAAGCTCTCGTCTGTGAACTGCTTCGGATCGAGGCGCTTGAGGAAGGTTGAATCGCCGATCAGCGAACGGATGTCGCGGCCAGTGTCGGTGGCGATGCGCTTGACCAGGGGATAGGTTTCGGGGTGGACGGCGGAGGCGTCCAATGGATTGTCACCGTTCATCACACGGAGGAAGCCGGCGGCTTGTTCAAAGGTCTTGTCGCCCAGGCGCGGCACCTTCTTCAGCTCGCTACGTGCCTTGAACGCGCCATTGGCATCACGGTAGGCGACGATGTTCTGCGCCAGTGTGGTGTTCAGACCGGAAATACGCGCCAGCAACGCCACCGAGGCAGTATTGACGTCGACGCCGACGGCGTTCACGCAATCCTCGACGACTGCATCCAGCGAGCGCGCCAGTTTTAGCTGGGAAACGTCGTGCTGGTACTGGCCGACGCCGATGGCCTTGGGCTCGATCTTCACCAGCTCGGCCAACGGGTCCTGCAGGCGCCGCGCGATGGACACCGCGCCGCGAATCGAGACGTCCAGGTCCGGAAATTCCTTGGCCGCCAGTTCCGAAGCCGAGTACACCGAGGCGCCCGCTTCGGAGACCATCACCTTGGTCAGCTTGAGGCCAGGCACCTGCTTGATCAGGTCGGCCGCCAGTCTGTCGCTTTCGCGGCTGGCGGTGCCGTTGCCGATGGCGATCAGATCGACGCTGTGCTTGGCGCAGAGCTTGGCGAGGACGGCCAGCGTGCCGTCCCAGTCATTGCGTGGTGCGTGCGGGTAGACAGTGGCGGTATCCAGCAGCTTGCCCGTAGCGTCGACTACCGCGACCTTGCAGCCGGTACGCAGACCCGGATCGAGACCAAGGGTGGCGCGCGGGCCGGCCGGCGCGGCCAGCAGCAGGTCGTGCATGTTACGGGCGAAGACGCCGATGGCATCGTCTTCGGCCTTGTCACGCAGCTCACCGAGCAGGTCGGTTTCCAGATGAGTGTAGAGCTTGACCTTCCAGGTCCAGCGCACCACTTCGCCGAGCCACTTGTCTGCGGCACGGCCATGGTTGGCGATGCCGAAGCGCTCACCGATCATCACCTCGCCCGGGTGCATGGTTCCAGGTGCCTCGTCACCGACTTTCAGGCTGACGCTGAGCACGCTTTCGTTGCGTCCGCGGAAGATCGCCAGGGCGCGGTGCGACGGCGCGCTCTTGAGCGGCTCGTCGTGCTCGAAGTAGTCGCTGAACTTGGCGCCTTCGGCTTCCTTGCCCGGAACGACACGAGCGCTCAGGGTCGCGTTGTGGGTGAGGAAATCGCGCAGCTTGGCCAGCAGGTTAGCGTCTTCGGCGAAGCGTTCCATGAGGATGTATTTGGCGCCTTCGAGCACTGCCTTGGTATCGGCGAAGCCCTTCTCTGCATCGATGAAGCGCGCGGCTTCGCTTTCGGGATTTAGCTCGGGGTCGGCAAAGATCGCATCGGCCAGCTCGCCGAGGCCGGCTTCCAAGGCGATCTGGCCTTTGGTGCGGCGCTTCTGTTTGTAAGGCAGGTAGAGGTCTTCGAGGCGGGTTTTTGTATCGGCGAGGTCGATCTCGCGCTTCAGCTCGGGGGTCAGTTTGCCCTGCTCCTCGATGCTGGCGAGGATCGACGCGCGGCGGTCATCCAGCTCGCGCAGGTAGCGCAGGCGCTCTTCGAGCAGGCGCAACTGGGTATCGTCGAGGCTGCCGGTGACTTCCTTGCGGTAACGGGCAATGAAGGGCACGGTGGAACCTTCGTCGAGCAGCGCTACGGTGGCGGCAACCTGTTGCGGGCGCACGCCCAGTTCAGCGGCGATACGGGAATTGATGCTGTCCATGAACCTACCTGGGTCAGTCAAACCATGCAGGCCGAGCCTGCGCGAAAGGGCGGGATTAAAGCAGCGGCGAGCCGCCAGCGGCAAGCGCGGAATGACCAGCGCAGGCGCTTGAGGACGAGCTGTGAATGACGCTGCCTGCTTGCTGACGAAAAATCTGCTAACAATGGCCGTCAGTTGCGCTGTCACTACTGTGCGCATAATGCGCCGTTGATATTTCTGGGAGTTTCCATGAGCAGCACTGCGCCCGCCAGCGAAGGCGAAAAAATCCTGATTGTCGATGACGACGCGCGACTGCGTCGTTTGCTCGAACGCTTTCTCGAGGAGCAGGGCTATCGCGTGCGAACCGTGGAAAGCGCCGAGCAGATGGACCGCCTGCTCAGTCGCGAGCTGTTCCATCTGGTCGTGCTGGATTTGATGATGCCGGGTGAGGATGGCCTGTCGGCTTGCGCCCGACTGCGTGAAAGCGGCAACCAAATTCCGATCATCATGCTCACCGCCAAGGGCGACGAGGCCAGCCGCATTCACGGACTGGAGCAGGGGGCCGATGATTACCTGGCCAAGCCCTTCAATCCTCGCGAGCTGCTGGCGCGCATCCGTGCGGTGCTGCGTCGACAGGCGCCGCAGGTGCCGGGCGCACCGGGCAGCGAGGACGAGACGGTGTCCTTCGGTGATTACGAATTGTTCCTCGGCACCCGCGAATTGAAGAAGGGCGACCAGGTACATATGCTCACCACCGGCGAATTCGCCGTGCTCAAGGCCCTGGTGCAGCACGCACGCGAACCATTGACCCGCGACAAGCTGATGAATCTCGCGCGTGGCCGTGAATGGGACGCGCTGGAACGTTCCATCGACGTGCAGATTTCCCGTCTGCGCCGGTTGATCGAGCCCGACCCGTCCAAGCCGCGTTACATCCAGACGGTCTGGGGCGTGGGCTACGTGTTCGTGCCGGACGGCAACAAGTAGGTCGGCCGCTTCATGTTCGTAGGATGGATGCCGTGCGCATCCGTTCTGGTTTCACCCGTCGGCCAGTCGCTCTGGGTCGCTCGCTATATGGCCTTCGCGCCGTTGCTCCCGTATCAAGTGTCGTAGGGTGGGCCGGGCGGCGCTCCGCTTTAGCCCACCGCGCTCGCTCGACTTTGCAGGCTGAAGCGGAGCGCCGCACGGCCCACCTACACGTGAAAGCCCACGTCGCTGTGCTTTTTCGTACAGCTTCTAGCGTTCTTAATCGGCTTTTATTTATGAAAACCCCGCTCTGGTTCCCGCAAAGTTTCTTCGCCCGCACCCTATGGATGGTGTTGATCGTCGTGCTGTTCTCCAAGGTACTGATGCTGGTGTACCTGATGATGAACGAAGACGTCATGGTCGATCGCCAGTACAGCCACGGCGCCGCGCTGACCCTGCGAGCCTATTGGGCGGCCGACGAAGAGAACCGCGAGCGCATCGCCGAGGCAGCCGGGCTGCAGCGGGTAACGACCGAGGAGGTGCCGCCCAGCGAATACCACTGGCCCTACACGGAAATTTTCCAGAGACAAATGCAGGCCGAGCTTGGTGTCGAAACCGATGTGCGGGTGCGTATCCAGCCGCAGACGGCGATCTGGGTGCGCGCGCCGAGTTTGGGGCCGGACTGGCTCCAGGTTCCGCTCTACGCCTATCCACTGCGCGGGCAGCGGATCTGGAGCGTACTCGGCTGGTTCCTCGGCATCGGCCTGCTATCCACCGCCGCGGCGTGGATTTTCGTCAGTCAGCTCAACCTGCCCCTCAAGCGCCTGGTCTACGCAGCCCGGCAGATCGGCAAGGGCCGCAGCGTGCGGCTGCCCATCAGCGACACACCGAGTGAGATGACTGAGGTCTACCGCGCTTTCAACCAGATGGCCGAGGATGTCGAACAGGCCGGTCGCGAGCGCGAACTGATGCTTGCGGGGGTCTCCCACGACTTGCGGACACCTCTGACCCGCCTGCGCTTGTCGCTGGAGCTGATGACCAGCGAAGCCGAGCTCACCGAAGACATGGTCCGTGATATCGAAGACATGAACGCGATTCTCGACCAGTTCCTCGCCTTTATCCGCGACGGCAGTGACGAGCCGGTGGAAAGCGTCGATCTCGGAGAGCTGGTTCGCGAAGTGGTAGTGCCCTACAACCAGTATGGAGAGACCGTGCGCCTGTGCGTCGAGCCGATGCCGCAACTCGCGCTGCGACGAGTATCGATCAAGCGCCTGCTGGTTAATCTCATCGAAAACGCTTTGCGTTACGGCGGACACGGCGTCGAGGTCGCCGCGCATGTGTCCGGCGACAGCAACGCCCCGTACGTGGTACTCAGCGTGCTCGACCGTGGCACCGGCATCGATCCGAACGAGCTGGGGGAAATCTTCAACCCCTTCATCCGCGGCGATCGTGCGCGCGGCGGCCAGGGCGCCGGCCTGGGGTTGGCGATCGTCAAACGCATCGCTTCGCAGCATGGCGGTGTGATTGAGCTACGCAACCGCGAGGGCGGCGGGCTGGAGGCGCGGGTCAGTTTACCGCTCGGGCTAGTGCTGCCTCGCCAGGCGCGACCCTGAGCGCCAAAAATCAGGCGCCATTAATAACTTCATTCATGATGCCAATGTAATGTCAATATAATGGCAAAATGATCTTCCTGAATTTGTAAAGTTCCTAGAGAATACGCTGCCCAGGGGACGGATCAGCGAGACTCACCATGGCTGTCAAGCGTAATTCTTCGTTTCGTCGCAACAGTCGCGGTATTAATTCTCAGCGGTTTGCACCTAATCGCATTACCGCTGCGTTGATCGCTTCTTTCGGAGCGTTCCCTGTCGGAGCCCTTGCTGGCAACACCATCACCCTGCATAACGGCAGCTATGCCAACCCCAATACGGGCGTTCTGCTCAACGATCTCAAGACCCAGACGACCATAACCGTTTCGGGTGCGGTGACCGATATCACCACTCAGTCGGTGCGCGGTCAGACCGGCTTCAACTCCTTCGGTCGCTTCGAAGTCGACACCGGCAACACCGTTAATCTGCATGTGCCGGGCGGTGCGTCCAACCTCGTCAACCTGGTGCATGACGCCAAGGCTGTGGTTAACGGTACGCTTAACGGCCTGAAGGACGGCAAGATCGGCGGCAATATCATCTTTGCCGACCCGCACGGCATGGTCGTCGGGGCCAGCGGCGTAGTGAATGTCGGATCGCTCACCGTGACCACCCCGAGCACCCAGGCGATGACCGACCTGATGCTCGCCGCAACGGGTGCGAAAGTGGGCGGCGTCAACATGGTCAGCGACAGCGCGACCGCCGATCTGGTCGATGCACTCAAGGACGGCACGCTGGACCGCTCCTCCAATGGTGCGGTCGAAATCCAGGGCCAGGTCAACAGCAATGCCAGCATTAATCTGTTCGCTGCATCCGCAGTGATCGGTGCTGCCGCTCAGCTCCAAGCAGGCACCGATGCGGCCGCTGCCGTCTTCGCCAGCACCGTGAACGTCGACGACGTCGCCATCGGTGCCGGCGTCGCTCTGGAAAACGGCACGATCAAGATCGTTGCCGCTGACAGTGTGGAGATCAGCGGCGAGCTGGCCGCGTTGATGGCCGACAACAGTGGCGGCAGCGTTCAGGTCAAAGCCGGCAAGCGCGTTGAACTCAAGGGCGACGCCAAGCTGTTGGCCAACGGTGAGTTCAACAAGAACGGCGGTAACGTCACCGTCGAGGCACCGTCGATCACCCTCAGCGATCGAGCCCAGATCAACACCCGCACCACCGGTACCGGCAAGTCCGGGAATATCACCCTGACCGCCAACAGCGACCAGAGTTTTTCCGGCGACGAAGCGCAGACCGTCGAGGAGCTGAAAACCCAGTTGGCCGATCAGGCCAAGGTCATCCTGGCCGCCCACCTGGGCAAGGCCGAGGTCACCATCGGTAAGGACGCCAAGCTCGACGCCGGCCATGCCAACGGCACGGCCAACGCTGGTGACGTCACTGTGACCGCGGTCGGCTTCGACAAGCAGATGAGCGGCTACGCCGATGCGGCGGCCTCCATCGACGTAGCCGGGAGCATCACCGGGCGCGACGTCATTCTGCGAGCTGCCAGCGAATCCCGCGTCACCGGTAGCCTGCTGGGCAGCCTGTTCAGCAGCGACGCGTTAGGCGCCGATTTCGCCAAGCTCAAAGAAGCCAACAACTGGAGCGACGCCGAAACCTGGTCGAACATCATCGACACCCTTGGCGATGCCAGCAGCCAGACTGCCCAGGCCAGTGATCTGGGCACCCTCGGCCTCGATCCGACCAACTGGAGCGAATTGGCCGCGCTGTTGCCATTCCTGACGGCCGCCATCGCCAACGCCGATGCCGATGTCACGATCGACTCCTCGGCCGTGATCCAGGCGCTCCGCGACATCAAGGTTCAGGCCGACAGCACCCGCTACGTCGACACTTCCACCGGTGCGATCCCGGGACTCAGCGGCAAGCTGCCGTTTAACCTCGGCGCTGCCTACGGTCGCCTGAGTGGCACCACCCAAGTCGATGTCGCCAGCGGCGCCCGCCTGACCGCTGGCCAGGATCTGGTCATCAACGCGCTGAGCGACAATACCCTCAAGCTTGAATCGACCGCGACCAATTCGAAGGATGGCGACGGCAAGCAGACCAGCACCGCCGGCTTCGCCTTCGGCATGGCCCACACGGACATCGACACCCTCGCCACGGTGAACAAGGGCGCAGTACTGAGCGTCGGCCGTGATGCCTCGCTGACCGCGCTGACCGAGCAGGAGCTGAGCAACCAGGTCACCTTCAAGTCCATCGGCGAAGGCGCCGTCGGCGGTCCAGCGATCGCGCTGACGCTGTTCGACAGCACCACCCGTGCGGTCTGGAATGCGGACCTTGCCGGCACGCGCAATCTCGACGTGTCGGCCATTAACATGGTCTACGAGCAGAGCAACAGCTCGAGCGTGCAGGCCGGAAAGGCCCTGGAAAATTTCGTCACCACCAAGGCGATCAATACCGCCAAACCGCTCACTGACTACCTTGCAAGCAAGGTAAAGCCGCTGTTCGGGATGAGCCCCAATCCCAGCGAAACCAAGCCGACCGAGAGCAAGTTCCGCCTGGCCTCGGCGCTGGCCATCGGTATTGCCGATCACGAGGCCGAGGCAATCATCGGCAGCAACGGCACGGCGCCGACCCTGTCGCTGACTGGCGATCTCAGCGTGCAGGCGCTGCAGCAGCAGAGCGCGCTGCATAACTCGGCGGAGAGCACCGTCAACGCCAATGCCGACAAGGACGACGGCACTAAGGTCTCGCTCAGCGTCGCCGCGGTCTACAGCCAGCTGCAGCAGCAAACCCGTGCGCTCATTGGCGACGGCAGCACCATCACCGCCGGGCGCATCGGCCTTGGCGCGCAGAATATCCAGCTGCTCGACCTCAACGGCCTGGACCGCTGGGGTTCGCTGAACGACATCTACAGCAACCTCAAGCTGCTCGCCGGCAGCCTGCCAGACGTGCCCGGCATGCTGTCCACCAGCTACGCCAACTCCACCGGCGAAGCCGACAAGCTATCGATGACCGGCTCCTTCTCGGTGCTGATCAACGACCTCGATGCCACCGCCTGGGTCGGCGACAACGTCAAGCTGACCGCTACCAATACCAGCGCGGACAGCTGGAGCAACAAGCCGCTCGATGTGCTCGACAAGCTGTACGACGAAGACGGCGATGAGCTCGACCGCCGCAAGGACCTGCGGGACCTTAGCTGGACCTGGGCCGGCCCGCTGGCTGTACAAGCCAAGAACGAGGTGCAGCAGCTCGGCATCACCGGCAACCTTTGGTGGTCACTGTTCAACAACAATTCTGACGGCGGCGCGGTCGGTGCCGGCGTTAACGTCCAGGTCTCAGGCAACCAGGCCATTGCCGGCATCGGTGCCAACGGTACGCTCAAAGCCAAACGGATTACGGTAAACGCCGAACAGGACGAGCTGCTGATCGGCATCAGCCCGTCGGCGGGCAAGGGCGCCAGCGTCGCCGGCAATGGCGCGGTGGTGGTCAACGTGGCTGATGCCACCGTCCATGCCTCGATCCACAACAGCACCGCCGTCGATGCCGATCAGGTCAGTGTCGAAGCCAATCACAAGCTGGGCATGTGGAGTGCCGCCGGGGCGCTGTCCTCGTCGGAAAACACCGGCGTCGGTGCCAGCGTGGCGGTCAATTACCTCGACACCGATGTGCTCGCGCTGGTTGGTGACAACCGGGCCTGGCGTCCGTCCGACGTGCTCGGTTCAGGGATCAACAGCCTGACCAAGGCCACTTGGAAAGTCGACGAAGTGCTGGTCAACGCCGAGAGCACCGGACAAGTCGGCGCCTTCTCGGTGGCCGGCGCGATGGCCAAGACCGAAGAAGAAAAGAAACAGCAGGAAGAGCTGGCGGCAAAGGACGGCGGTGGGGATTCCGGCTCGACGCAACTGGCCAGCGGTCTGGGCGATGCGTTGCTACAGACCCTGACCAATGGCATCACCGGCGTCACTGATGGCTTGTCCGCGGCGAAGACCGAGGCGACCAAGGTCAAGGACACCATCGTCGACGTGCCGGACAAGCTCAAGGGCTATTGGGACAAGTTCACCGGGCTGTTCAGCAAGGACAGCGGCGGCAGCGACTCCGGCGGGCAGGAACCCGGCAGCAAGCTGACCCTGGCGATCGCAGGCTCCGGCAGCGTCAACGTGTCCGGACAGAAGACCCGCGCCCATCTCGGCGACATCGTGCTCGATCCGCGTGACCCGGCCAAGGGCAGCAAGGTCACCGTGCTGTCGCTGAACCAGACCAACCAGTTCAGCGGTTCGGGCGCCGGTGCGCTGACCCTGGCGGGCGGCAAGAAGAGCGAATTCAGTTCGGCCATTTCCGGCGCTGTCGCCTACAACCACCTGTTCAACGTCACCGAGGCGCTGCTGACCGGTGCCACTTTGCACAGCAACGACCTGCTCAAGGTGCAGGCGGCCAGCGGTGGCGACCAGATCGCCATGGGCCTTGGGTTGTCGGTGTCCACGGGCGGCAACACCAATGTCGCCGTGGCGCTTTCCGGCTCTGGCGCCGTGGTCGCCAATACCACTCGTGCGGCGGTAGAAAACAGCCGCGTAGAGCAGCGCAGCGAATCGGTCGACGGCATCGCCGTAACCGCCTATGACCGCTCGCGCCTGCTGATTGGCGGCGGCGCGTTCGCCGGCAGCAATGGCAAGGGCGGCAGCGCTGGCGGTGCCATGGCGCTGGGCCTGGTATTGAACAAATTGCAGGCCGAATGGCTGGGGAGCACGGCGACCGGCTTCAAGCGCCTCGACGTCTCTGCCAACAGTGCCTCGCGTGTACTCGCCGGTGCCGTCGGCGCGGCCATCTCCACCGGGCAGGAAAGCGGCGCCGGCTCCGGCGCACTGTTCGTCGTGGTGATGAACAACGACGTTACCGCCAAGGTGGATGCCAAGAACGGTACCGCCTCGTCCCTGACCGGCGGTGCGGTAAATGTGAACGCTCAAAGTGTGTCCGGTGCACAGGCGCTGGACAGCCTGTTCAGCACGGCCGCGCAGACCTCGCTGGCCGACGCCGGGCTGGACCTTGATGGTTCGAGCACCACCGAGGGCATCGACGGTCAGGTGGCCACCGACGACGACCTGTTCGATGAAGGTGGCGACGCCGGCACTACCAGTTCACACAACCTGTTCACTGGCGAGCTGGCCGGCGAAGCGGTGCTCGGCATCGCCGGCAACCTCGCAGCCACCGGTGGCAAGGCCGCGGTCGGCGGCGCGTTGGGCGTGGTCTATACCGGCAGCGACTACAGTGCCAGCGTGGCCAATACGGCCATCGACCTGACCGGCGACCTGAATATCGCCGCCAGCAACAACACCGACGTACTGGCCGCCGCCATCGGCGCTGCTGGCGGAAACGGCACCGCGGTGTCCGGCTCGGGCACCATCGTCATCGCGCGCGGCAGTGTCGAGGCCACACTCGACATGACGGGACGCACGCTCAAGGCCGACGACCTGAGCGTCACGGCTGTGAAGAGCGGCGGCTCCTATTCGCTCGCCGGCAACATCACCGGCAGCAGCCAGAATGCCTCAGTCGGCGGGGCGTTCAGCCTCAGCGACATGCAGCAGACGGTCGATGCGCGCATCGCCAACGGCACCTACACCCTGACCGGCGATGCCTCCCTGCGCGCCGGCATGCAGAGCCGCATCATCACCGCCGCATTGTCCGGCGCAGTCTCCGGCAGCGGTGTCGCCGTGGGCGGCGCGTTGACCTACAACCGCATCGCCGACACCACCACTGCGCTGTTGCAGAACGCAACCATGAGCGCGCGCAACCTGGCCATCGCCGCCAGTCAGCCGGATCTGGGCGCCAGCATCTGGTCGGTCGCTTTCAATCTCGCCGCGGCCGGCGGTAGCGCCGGGGTCGGCGCGGCTGTGGCGGTCAACCTGATCGATGCCGAGCGCACGGCCAAGCTGGCGGATAGCACCGTCAACCTCACCGGCGACGCCACCTTGAGCTCCGCGCTGGATGGCGAAATCTGGGGCCTGGGCGTCGACGCGGCCGGCGGCAACACCGCGGGCGTCGGCGGTTCCTTCGTGGTCAACAACATCAACGGTAGCGACACCGTTTCGGTGGAAAACAGCACGCTGACCACCAGTGGCAGCGGCAAGGCGCTGACCGTGGATGCCAGCGGCGGCAATGGTCTGACCATCGCCTCGCTGACCGGCTCGATCACCGGCGGCGGCACCGCGGCGGTGGGCGGCGCGATCTCGGTCAACCGCATCGGTGCTGACCGCACCGCGCTGGTAAAAGGCAGCACCATCAGCGGCTTCTCCAGCGCCAGCCTGCTCAGCGGCGTCGAACAGACGATTTACGCCATTGCGGTGGCCGGCGGCGGTGCCGGTACTGTCGCGGTAAACGGCTCGTCGACCAGCAACATCCTCGACGGCGACGAGCGCGCAGCCATCGAAGGCGGCACCTTCACCGTGGGTTCGCTGAACGTTTCGGCCGCCGTAGGCGAGCGCACCATCTGGAGTCTGGCCGGTGCAATCAGTGGCGCCGGGACCACGGCCGTGGGCGTGGCCAATGCCAACAACATCATTCTCGCTAAGCGTGACGCGGAAATCCTCAACGCCACGCTGAATCTGACGGGCGCGCTGCAACTGGAAAGCGGCGGGGCGGCGCACATCCGCTCGGCGGCGGTCGGCGGCGGTGGTGCGGGCACGGCGGCGGCGGGTGCCTCCATCGCGGTCAATGTCATTCAGGGCGAAGAGAACGCCCTGCTCAGCGGCAGCACGGTCAGCGGTGCCTCGGCGGTCAACGTCGAGGTGATCGAGGGCGACGCCGACATCAAGACCCTGGCCGGCAACGTTCAGGGCGCTGGCACGGGCGCCGGGGCCGGTGCAGTCGCCGTCAGCACCATCGAGCAGAAGCGTCAGGCCAAGGTGGTGGACAGTCTGCTGACCCTGTCCGCCACGGCGCCCATAACCGTGCAGGCGGCCACTCGCGCCCGCATCGACACCGTCGCGGTATCCGGCGCAGGTGCCGGTACGGGCGCTGCGGTGTTCTCCAACACCAGCAATAACATTGCGGCAGTCACCCTCGCCAGCGTCGAAAACAGCGGCGGTACTGCCGGCAAGCTGAGCCTGCTGAGCAGCGACAGTTCGACCATCAACGCTCTGGCCGGCGGCGCCGCTGGCGCCGGTACTGTCGCAGTCGGCGCGGCTACGGCAATCAACCGGGTCGACAGCGAGATCGAATCCAGGCTGACCGGGAGCAAGGGCACCGGCTGGGACCTGTCGACGCTGCTGGTGGACGCCGATTCCGCAGCGACCATCCGCTCGGCCGCCATCAGCGGCGGCGGCGCCGGCAACGTGGCCGTGCTCGGCTCGTTCGCTACCAACATCATCCAGACCCAAGCCCGCGCCCACCTCGGCGGCGGCGCCAGGGTCATCGCGCAGAACAACCTCGGCGTCAGCGCCAGCAACCTCGACAGCATCATCGGCATTGCCGGCGCCGCGGCCGGTAGCGGCAACGCCAGCGTCGGTGCTTCGGTCACCGTCAACCTGATCGAAAGCCAGACCAGGGCCTACATCGACGGCAGCACCACCGAGGTCAGCGCCCTCGGCAAAGACGCCAGCGACACCCTGGAAATCGACAGCGGCGAGCTGCTAAACGCGCCGTCCGACGATCACGAATACTGGGCCAGCAGTGGCCAGTTCAACCCGGTACCGAACCTCGGAATCGGCAAGCGCAACATTACCGGCCTTGCGGTGCAGGCCAGCTCGCTGCAGCAGGTCGGGCAGATGTCGGTGACCGCCTCGGCGTCCTTCGTGCCGCTCTACAGCGGCGCAGTCGCCGGCCTGAGCAACACCAGCGTGATCGCCGGCAGCACCAGCGCCTACATCGATTCGGCCAAGGTCAACCAAGCCAGCGGCGCGGGCAGCGCGCAAAACGTGCGCGTCGGCGCCAACAGCCACAGCTTCGGCGCCAGCTATCTGGCCAGCCTGTCGTTCTCGCTGGGCGTCACCGCCTTGTCCGGCACTCTCGACAGCACCGTAATCAGCCGCGAAACCCGCGCCTACCTGCGCGGCACCACGCTGGCCAGCAAGGGCGCCGCCGAGGTCAACGCCGGCTCCAGCCAGTACGCCAGCAGCGTGATCGCCAGCGCTGCCGGGGGCATCACCGGTGGCGCCGGCAGCGCCGGCCTGCTGGTGCTCAAGGGCACCACCGAGGCGCTGGTCGATGGCGGCAGTGCGCTGACCGTCGGCTCGCTGAAGGTGAAGGCCTCGGCCCTGCAGCAGCTCTCGCCGAGTGCGGTGGCCATCGCCGGCGGCGCGGTGGGGGCGGGCGGCACCTTCGTCATGGTGTACAACCAGAGCCAGACCCGCGCCTGGGTCGGTGAGGCGCTGACGGCTCCGTTGGCCAACGCCAACACCACGGTGCAGGGCGCCGGTGCGGCGGTGAACATCGAGGCCAGCAACGACACCCGTCTGCTGCTCAACGCGGCCGGTGCCAGCGGCGGCGGTGCCGCACTGGCCGGTTCGGCGGCCATCAGCGTGATCGAAACCACCACCGAAGCCGGCGCCAGTCAGGCCGACTTCGGCACTGACGCAGCCAAGCTCGGCAGCCTCACCGTTAATGCCAAGGACAGCGTCAGGGCGATGAGCAATGCCGGTGCCGCCTCGGTGGGTGCACAGTCCATCGGCGGCAGCGCCAACGTGCTGGTCGCCAACAGCGCCACCCGCGCGCTGTTCGACCGCAGCAGTCTGAAGGCCACCGGCGCGTTCAACGTCAAGGCGCTGCGCGAAGGCGATTTCCAGCTCAACACCGTCACCGCCGGCGCCGGCTCCACCGCGCTGGGCGGCAGCATCGGTCTGTTGCTGCTCGGTTCCGGCTCGACCACCGTGACGGCCGGCGGCCAGACCAGCAACCCGCTGGACGAACTGGACAAGGGCGGCAACGGCACCCTGAGTCAGGCCAACAGCCTCGGCAACGCCGACAAGTCCGGCGACCTCAGCTATCAGGATTACGTGTGGAACTCGACCAGCCAGGAGTACGAACTGGTCACGGTCAAGGACGGCGCTGCGAAAACCTCGGTCAATAGCAGCAGCAAGAACGATCTGGTCGATCGCCTCAGCGCCAGCAGCACGCGCAAGCACGAAACCGTGGCGCGGGTCAGCGACAGCAGCATCACCGCTGGCGGCGCCAGCGAGGTCAGCGCCCAGGACAAGCTGTACAGCCGCAATCTCGCCGGCAACGCCGTGCTCGGCATGGACGCGGCTGCCGGCGGCGCCTTCGCCTTCACGCTCTCCAATGCACTGGTCACGGCGGAAATCCTGTCCAGCACGCTGAACACCGGCAGCCTCTCGGTGAAAGCCGAAGCGCTGGGCCTGAAGAGCGACCCGGCAGTGACCGTGCAGAGCCTCAGCGGCAGCGCGGGCTTTGGCGTCGGCCTTGGCGCCTCGGTCGGCGTCGCGGTGATGAACAACAAGGTCAACACCAACCTCGGCGGCAACCTGACCGCCAGCGGCGCGCTGAATGGCAGCGCCAGCGACACCCAGGCGGTCAAAGTCGATGCGCTCGGCGCCTCGGCCGGCGTCGGGGTCGGCGCGGGGTTGGTGCTCGGCGTCGCCGCGCATGACAGCCAGGTCGGGCTCAGCGTCAGCCCGAACGCGGTACTCACCGCCAACAGCATCAACCTGTCCGCCACCTCGGCCGGTCCTGTGACGCTGACCGCACGCGGCGCGGCCGGCGGCATCCTCGCCGGCGTCAATGCCAGCATTCTGGTCGCCCGCGATCAGAGCAAGGCGAAAGTGGACGTCGGCACCAATGCACGACTGCTGGCCAGCAATGGGCTGACGCTGAAAGCGTTGGCGATGCCGAAGGTCAGCGCCGAGGCACTGGGGGTTTCCCTCGGCGGCTACCTGTCCGCCGGTGCCACGGTGATCGATGCCCTGGCCAAATCCGAAGCGCTGCTCAAGCTGGGCGCCGGTGCGCGCCTGCAGGCGGCGCAAGCCAGCCTCACCAGTCAGGTGGCCCGCAATGGCAATGCCGATTCGGTGAATGTTGACGGCCTCGGCGTGGCCGGCGGTGTCGGCGTTTCCGCCAACGCGGTGGTGGCCAAGGCCCGTAACGAGAGCTCCAGCCAGCTGATCAGCACCGACTCCACGGAGTTCGTCGGCGTAGGCAACGCCAGCCAGTGGAGCTTCCTGGCCGCTACCGACATCCGTCAGTACGCGGAAACCACCGGCGCGGCACTCGGCCTGCTCACCCTCGGTGCGCATGTCGCCGAAGCCAGCGCCAACGCCACCACCCAGGCGCTCGTCAATGGTCGCTTCAGCGGCGGCATCGGCAAACTCAGCGTGGCCGCCAGCGCCTCGGTGGACAACGAAGCCCATTCCACCGCCGGCCAGGGCGGTCTGGTCAGCGGTGCGGCGTCCATCGCCAACACCGATGACAACAGCACCACCAAGGCTTACCTGTACGCGCGCGGCACCGGCAGCAGCCAGGCCAGCCTCGGCGCGGTCACCCTGTCGGCGCTGCATCAGTCGCGCTTCAACGCCTTCGTCAACAGCGTCAACGCCGCGCTGGTCGGCGCCAGCGGTGCCCATGCGCAGAACCGCCTGGACCTGAAGACCAGCGCCGAGCTGGCGAGCAATTCCTACCTGACCAGCAGCGCCTACGACCAGAGCGCGCGCGCCGAGGTCACCAAGCCCGACAGCGGCGGCTATAACGTCGAGTCCGGCTCCGGCGGCGTGGTCGATGCCGCGGCGGCACTGAGCACCACCACCATCAAGCTGACCACCCAAAGCCTGGTCGGCAGCAACGTGCGGCTGCGCCTCGATGGCGACTGGCGTAACCCCGAGCACCTGCGCATCCAGGCGTTCAACAACGTGTTCGCCCGCGACAAGGTCAAGCTCGACAGCGGTGGTGCGATTTCCATCGCCAAGGCGGTTTCGCAGATCGACGTCAGCCAGGCGAATGCCAAGGTCGACATCGCCAGCAGCGCTGACATCTACAGCGTCGGCGACCTGATCCTCTCGGCCAGCGGCAACTACGACATCGACGCCCGCGCCAACGCCAAGACTTACGGTTTGGCCGGCGCCGCCATGGGCGAAAGCCTGGCGAGGGTCAGCGCCCAATACGACGTTCTGGTGGGCAGCAACGCCAAGCTGTTCAGCTATGGCGACACCAAGTTCTATGCCGGCTACAGCATCGCCGGCACCATGAACAAGGCGACCCTGACCGCGCGCACCGACCTGTGGAACAACACCGCCTTCCCGGTGGTGAACGACCCGGAAGCGGACGCCACCTATATCCGCAACAGCAACGTCACCGTTTCCAGCGGCGTCAGCGCGCGCAGCGTGGGCGACATCTACGCCTACGCCGGCAAGGGCTACAGCGTGCTGGTCGGTCAGGGCGTGGGCAAGGATCTCTACCGCGAAGCGGCCGCCGCGCTGCTCAACGCACTGGGCGGCAATGTGTCGCTGGACATCACCGGCGGCTCGACCAACAACGGCGGCACCGCCAACGTGACGGTCAACGGCCAGTTCGACACCGGCGTGTACAGCAAGCAAAGCCTGCAAATCGACGGGCTGAAGTACTACCTCAACGGCGTCGAGATCAATCCGGCCAACGCCGGCAGCATCGACCTGCAGGACTCCGACGTGGTCACTGTCGCGCCGATTGTGTCGAAGATCAGCGATGGCATCACCTACAGCATGCGCAGTGGCGAATACTCGCAGCTGATCAGTTCGCGTATCGAAACGCTGCGCGGGCAGATGGCCAACTACGGCCTCTCACCGTTCGAGAAGGCTGCCTTCCAGGCGGAGTTGAACCTGCTGCAGCAGACGCTGGCGAAGATCTACGAGCAGATGGGCGGCAACCCGGCCACCGGTTCGCTGCCGGGCAAGCTGCAGGTGTGGATCCTCGACGTCGATCCGATCCTGGCGCGGCCGGGCAATATCTATGTCACCGGCGACGCGCTGGTCGGCTCCGGCAAGCTCAACGCGCCGGGCGACGCGAAAATCGAGATCGTCAACAACAGCGCCGCCTTCCTCAGCCTCAAGGGCCTGGAGATTCCGGATCGCGAAGGCGGGCAACTGCTGTTCAACGACGTCAAGGTCGGCAGCAACGCCAACATCAACGCGCTGAACAAGACCCTCTCCGGCGCCGGCTTCAGCAGCATCCAGGTGGCCGAGAACTCGCCCAGCCCGCAGATCACGGTGACCAACACCTACAACCCGGCGAACGGCGTCAGCGATGCCGGCGGGCTGAAGGCGCCGGCACCGGATATCTACGTCAACGGCCAGATCCTCAACAAGCGCGGCGAAATCGCCATCACCGCCGCCTACGGCAGCATCTACGCCAACGCCGACATCCGTGGCCAGACACTCAAGCTCAGCGCCGGCCAGGACTTCGTCCTCAACAACACCGACGGCTTCACCCATATCGGCGGCGACCCGGCGAAGAACAACAACGGCAGCACGCTGAACGGCTCGGCCTCCAGCACCGTGGCCGGCAACAACGTGGTCATCAACGCGCTGTACCTGAACATCAACGGCCTGGTGCAGAGCGGTGTCGCCGACTGGAAAGTCACCATCAACGATGGCGACCTGGCCAACCTCGCCAGCCTGCGCAATGCCTGGAAGAACGGCGGCGCGGCCGTCGTGCAACTGGTACAGACCGACGCCCGCACCGGCACCGTGGGCTACAGCTACGACTTCCGCAACGAGAGCCTGGTGCTCGACAAGGTCGAGGTCGCCGGCGGCTACATGGAGCTGACCGGGCACATCCTCAGCACCGGCAACGGCCAGCTGAAGGTACTCGACGGCTACAACCAGGTCGCGGTGGTGAACAACACCGGCAGCCAGCTGCGCATCAGCGGCATCGACCTGGGCAGTGGCGTGGAGGGCACGCTGCGGATCAACGATGTCGGCCGCGTGTCCGGCTCCACCGATGGCGTGTGGTCGACCATCTACACCCATGTCGGCGACCAGGTGCAGCGCTACGAAGGCTGGAGCGACGCGGTGAAGACCACCTCGGCCTTCCTCAAGGGCACCAGCAACGGTCGCGACACCACTTACAGCACCACCGCCGGGCGCACCTACGTCTGGCTGCAGGGCCGCGACACCAGCGAGACGACGACCAAGGTCGAGTACTGGGACAAGTTCTGGGACTTCATCCCGACCGGAGACGGCACGCTGCTGAGCCTGGATGTGAAGAAGGGCGATAGCACGCCGATCGCCGGCGCCGAGTATATGGGCTCGTCGCCGTTCTACATCGACACCAGCAAGATTCCGATGGGCGATATTGCCAATTGGGCGCGCCTGGTGATGCTGTCGGCAAAGGACCCGAACAACGCCGAGCTGGTTGCTTACCGCAGCTATTACTCGCTCAGCGAAGGCCAGGTGCTGACCCAAAAAGATCAGCGCTACACCACCGATGCCAAAGAGCTGATCAACGAAAGCATGGGTGGCTACTGCAAGAAACATTTCATCTGGTGTCAGGTGTACCGCACCACGCGTACCCGCGTGTATCTGGAAGGCTTCAAGGAGATCGACCGCTACACCGTTCGCGCCGACTCGCCGATCAACATCAGCTTCATCGGCTATGAGGCCGGCAAGGTCGACCTGACCTCGAAAGGCAGCGTGACGATGCTGGGTTCGATCTACAACCAGAACGGTGCGACCAACATCACGGTCAGGAACGGCGGGAGCCTCACCCAGGCCAACGACAGCGCGATGATCGCCGCCAGGGACCTGACCCTGAACGTCGCCAACGGCATCGGCGACAGCATCCAGGCGCTGCGCGTGCAGGTGGGCAACAACCTCTCGGCCTACGCGGCGGCCGGCAACATCAACCTGCAAGCGCTCAAGTACACCGCGAACCAGGGCGTCAATCTGAGCCGCCTGGAAGCGGCCAATGGCAACGTCACCCTGGCGGCGCAAGGCAACATCAGCGCCAACGGTGGCGTGGTGGTAAAGGGCAAGTCGATCACCCTGGACGCGTCCGGCAGCATCGGCAGCAGCACCGCGCTGCTCAACCTCGATACCGGCAGCCCCAGCAGCGACAACCCGGCCCTGCTCAAGGCGTCCGGCACTACCGGGGTGTTCGTCGAGGAAGTCAGCGGCGACCTCTGGCTCGACCAGATCGTTTCCACCGGCGGTGACGTGGCGATCAAGGTCCGCAACGGCGACCTGCTCGACGGCAACAGTGACGTCAGCTACGACGAGCGCGGCCTGAGCGAGTTGCAGGACCTCTGGGACAGCATGGGCCTGACCGGCAGCCAGGCCAGCGCGGCCCTGGCCGAGCAGAAGCAAACCCTGATCGACGCCGGCAACCAGCGCTACGCCCGTTACTGGCAGCTGCGTCAGCTGACCCAGAATCCGGACGGCAGCTGGCAGGCGGCCATCTTCGACGAAAACCAGGCCAAGCTCGGCGCGGCACAAGTCGATCAGCTCAAGGCCTTGGGCTGGAGCGACGCTAAGATCACCGCTGAGCAGACCCGCCGGATCGACGACTACAAGGCGATGAACGCCGAGTTCGGCGCCCAGGCGTACAGCACGTCCTACCAGTACGCGCTCGAGGCCGGCGACAGCCAGGCGCTGGACAGCACCGCCGCCTGGACCAGTGACCAGCTGCGTTATTCGATCGCCTCCAGCCTGCTCAACCGCGGCAGCAGCTCAAGCGCGACCAACGAGACGATGAACGTCCAGGGCCGCAACGTCAGCCTCGATGCCAACCGCATCGGCAAGCTGCTCGACGCCGACGTGGTCATCGACCTCAGCGGCGGGGCCGCCAGCCTGACCACCGCCCAGCGTGCCGCGCTGGCCGGGGCCGAACAGGATGACATCTACTTCGACGCGTCCAACCCGCTGCGTTTCAGCATCGCCCAGCGCGACGACGTCAACGTCACCGCCACCGGCACCATCAGCGCCACCGCGGACGGCGACATCTACCTGGGCGGCCAGCAGGACTTCAACATCTACAACGTCGACGGCCAGACCGTGCGCATCAAGACCGATGGCAACATCGAAAGCGCCAACGGCGGCAACGTGGTGGTGAAGGGGCATGACGTGGTGCTGGAAGCCGGCAACGGCTCGATCGGCGCCAACGGCGGACTGCACACTCAGGTCACCGGCAACCTGACGGCCCGCGCCGACCTGCTGCACCTGATCAACCACGGCAACCTGAGCATTCAGCGACTGACCGGCCTCGATTCGCTGACCCTGAAGGTGCTCGGCAACCTGACTTCGGCCAGCCAACTGGGCGAAAACCTGCTGGGCGGCTCGGTAAACCTCACCGTAACCGGCGACGCCGGCAGCGAAGACGATCGCGTGCAGATCGGCACGGGCGGGGTCAACGACGAGATCGTTCTGGATATCGACGGCAACGCCTGGATCGGCGGCCTGCAAGGCACGGCCAGCAGCGCGGGCATTCTGCGCCTGGGCGATGCAACCGTCGGTGGCGCTCTGGACATCGGCCAGACCCGCGACCTGACGCAAACCGGCGACTGGAGCCTCGGCGGCCTGTACGCCACCCTCGGCGGCAACTGGACCATGGCTGACGGAAGCTCGGTAACGGCAGCCAACGGGCTGTTCGCCCGGGTCAACGGTGCGGCCACGCTGGCCGACCTGGTCACCACCGGCACCAACGCCAGCCTCGATATCGAGGCCTACACCCTGGCCGCCACCTCGGCGGGCGACAGCTGGAGCAGCGCCAACACGCTGCGCCTGCGCGGTTATGGCGACATCGGCAGCAGCGCGCTCTACGCCACGCTGGCCGGCGAGAACCTGGACGTCGGCAGCACCACCGGGCGGCTCTACGCCAATCTGGCGGCCGGCATCCGGGGCGGCTCGCTGGTCACCGCGGGCGATCAGTTCCTGGTCAGCCGAGGCACGCTGGAGCTGACCTCGGTGAGCAGCCTCGCCGGCGCGGTGCAACTGCGTGGTGCCGGGCTGGTGGACATCGCCAGCCTCAGCGCGCGCGACGATCTCGACCTTGCTGGCGCCAGCCTGCGGCTCGGCAATGCACAGAGCCTCGAAGGCGGGCTGCTGATCGACCTCTCCGGCAACCTCGAAGCGGACACCCTGGCCGCCCACGGCAACTGGATGCTCGACGCGGCGAGTGCAACGGTCGGCAGCGCCACCGTTGGCGGCAACGTGCAGCACACCCTGAGCGGCGACCTGCAGTTAGGCG
>NZ_JAMOHZ010000008.1 GCF_024448715.1 Stutzerimonas stutzeri | reverse complement strand
ATTTTCGATGTCGGAAAGGGTCCTTCGGGGCCCTTTTTCTATTATTGATCATTTATTGACACCCCCTGGACGCATCCGTACAATTGCGCCTCCTTTTACCGGGCGTATTGCGCCTGGTAGGGATGGCTAATTGGAGTCTGAGGTCAAAATGCAAAACCAACAAATCCGTATTCGGTTGAAGGCTTTTGACCATCGCCTGATCGATCAATCAACCCAGGAAATCGTGGAAACCGCGAAGCGTACTGGTGCTCAGGTGCGTGGTCCGATTCCACTGCCAACCCGCAAAGAGCGGTTCACTGTTCTGGTTTCTCCGCACGTCAACAAAGATGCGCGCGACCAGTATGAGATCCGTACTCATAAGCGTGTGCTGGACATCGTTCAGCCGACTGATAAGACCGTCGATGCGCTGATGAAGCTTGATCTTGCGGCTGGTGTGGAAGTGCAGATCAGCCTCGGCTAAAACCTAGAGTTTTAGTCGTGTAACGCTCTGAAATGGGCGGCCATAGCGGGTGAAAGCCCCGTACACTCAAGAGGTTACAACATGACTATTGGTGTAGTCGGTCGTAAATGCGGTATGACCCGCGTTTTCACCGAAGATGGTGTCTCTATTCCGGTTACGGTCATCGAGATCGAGCCGAATCGCGTCACTCAGTTCAAGAATGAAGAGAGCGATGGCTATCGCGCCGTACAGGTCACTGTCGGCGAGCGTCGCGCGTCCCGTGTTACCAAAGCTCAGGCTGGTCACTTCGCGAAGGCGAACGTAGCTGCCGGTCGTGGCGTTTGGGAGTTCCGTCTTGATGGCGAGGAATTCCAGGCTGGTGACCAGATCAACGCTGAAATCTTCCAGGCTGGACAGATGGTGGATGTCACCGGTCAGTCCAAAGGTAAAGGCTTTGCCGGTACCATTAAGCGCTGGAATTTTCGTGGTCAGGACAATACTCACGGTAACTCCGTATCCCACCGCGTTCCGGGTTCGATTGGCCAGTGCCAGACTCCAGGCCGCGTTTTCAAGGGCAAGAAGATGTCCGGGCACATGGGCGCCGAGCGCGTAACCGTGCAGTCCCTGGAAATCGTGCGTGTCGATGCTGAGCGTAATCTGCTGTTGGTCAAGGGTGCAGTGCCCGGCGCCACTGGTGGTGACGTTGTTGTGCGTCCGGCTGCCAAGGCTCGCGGGTAAGGGGGAGTTCACATGCAATTGAATGTTAATGGCGCACAAGCCATCGAAGTCTCCGAGCAAACCTTTGGTGGTGAGTTCAATGAGACGCTGGTGCACCAGGCAGTCGTCGCCTACATGGCTGGCGGTCGTCAGGGTAGCAAGCAGCAGAAGACTCGCTCCGATGTGTCCGGTGGCGGCAAGCGTCCCTGGCGTCAGAAGGGTACTGGTCGCGCTCGTGCCGGTACTTCACGTGGTCCGATCTGGCGTGGCGGTGGTGTGACTTTCGCAGCCCGTCCGCAGAACCATGATCAGAAGCTCAACAAGAAGATGTATCGCGCAGCGCTGCGCTCCATCCTCTCCGAGCTAGTGCGCTCTGAGCGTCTGGTCGTTGTGGAAGACTTCGCTGTCGACAGCCCCAAGACCAAGCTGCTTGCTAACAAGCTGACTGACATGGGTCTGAACGATGTGCTGATCGTTTCCGATGCTGTTGATCAGAATCTTTATCTGGCGGCTCGCAACCTGCCTCACGTCGATGTACGCGATGTGCAAGGTTCGGATCCTGTCAGCCTGATCGCCTATGACAAGGTGTTGATCACCGTGTCGGCTGTGAAGAAATTCGAGGAGCTGCTGGGATGAACCAGGAACGCGTATTCAAAGTCCTGCTTGGCCCGCACGTCTCCGAGAAGGCAACCATGCTGGCCGACAGCAAGAGCCAGTTCGTTTTCAAGGTTGCTACTGATGCAACCAAGCTGGAAATCAAGAAGGCCGTCGAAAGCCTGTTCAACGTGAAGGTGGCCAAGGTCAGTACCCTGAATGTTCAGGGCAAGACCAAGCGCACCGCTCGCGGTCTGGGCAAGCGTAACGACTGGAAGAAGGCGTACATCGCGCTTCAGCCGGGCCAGGATCTCGATTTCTCCGGCAACGCTGAGTAAGGAAGGGGGGCATCATGGCAATCGTTAAATGCAAACCGACTTCCGCGGGCCGCCGTTTCGTGGTCAAGGTGGTCAATCAGGAGCTGCATAAAGGCGCTCCTTATGCTCCGCTGCTCGAGAAGAAGTCGAAGTCTGGCGGTCGTAACAACAACGGTCGTATTACTACCCGTCATATCGGTGGTGGACACAAGCAGCATTATCGTCTGGTCGATTTCCGGCGCAACAAGGATGGCATTCCTGCCGTCGTCGAGCGCGTTGAATACGATCCGAACCGTACTGCGCACATCGCGCTGCTGAAGTACGCGGACGGTGAGCGTCGCTACATCATCGCGCCTAAGGGCGTAACTGCTGGCGATCAGCTGCTCTCCGGCGTTAACGCGCCGATCAAGGCTGGCAACAGTCTGCCGCTGCGTAACATTCCGCTGGGTTCTACCGTTCACGGTGTTGAGCTCAAGCCGGGCAAGGGTGCTCAAATTGCTCGTTCCGCTGGTGCTTCGGCTCAGTTGGTCGCTCGTGAAGGTGCCTACGTGACTCTGCGTCTTCGCTCCGGCGAGATGCGTAAAGTGCTGGCTGAATGCCGTGCGACTCTGGGCGAAGTCTCGAATTCCGAGCACAGCCTGCGTTCGCTGGGTAAAGCTGGTGCCAAGCGCTGGCGTGGTGTTCGCCCGACCGTTCGCGGTGTGGCAATGAACCCGGTCGATCACCCCCACGGTGGTGGTGAGGGTCGTACCTCCGGTGGTCGTCATCCGGTGTCGCCATGGGGCTTCCCGACCAAGGGCGCGAAGACTCGCTCTAACAAGCGCACCGATAACATGATCGTCCGTCGTCGCAAGTAACTAGAGGGATACGACAGTGCCGCGTTCTCTGAAAAAAGGTCCTTTTATCGATCTTCACCTATTGAAGAAGGTCGAAGTGGCGATGGAAAAGAACGATCGCAAGCCGGTTAAAACCTGGTCGCGCCGTTCGATGATCCTGCCGCAAATGGTCGGTTTGACCATCGCTGTGCATAACGGTCGTCAACATGTTCCCGTTCTCGTGAGCGAAGACATGGTCGGCCACAAACTCGGCGAGTTCGCTGGTACCCGCACTTATCGCGGGCACGTAGCGGACAAGAAAGGCAAGCGCTAAGGGGTAAGGAAAGATGGAAGTAGCCGCTAAGTTGTCGGGCGCTCGCATCTCCGCCCAGAAAGCCCGCCTGGTCGCCGACCAGATCCGCGGGAAGAAGGTGGGCGAAGCGCTCAACCTGCTGGCTTTCAGCAGTAAGAAAGCCGCCGAGATCATGAAGAAAGTGCTGGAGTCGGCTGTAGCCAACGCCGAGCACAACGAAGGCGCCGACGTGGATGACCTGAAGGTCTCCACCGTCTTCGTCAACGAAGGGCGTTCGCTTAAGCGCATCATGCCGCGTGCCAAAGGCCGCGCTGATCGCATCGTCAAGCGGTCTTGCCATATCACTGTCAAGGTTGCGGACAAGTAACGGAGTCGATCAGATGGGTCAGAAAGTACATCCCACTGGCATTCGCCTGGGAATCGTCAAGGAGCACACTTCCGTCTGGTATGCAGATGGTCGTACGTACGCCGATTATCTGCTTGCAGATCTGAACGTACGTGAGTACCTCCAAGACAAATTAAAAAGCGCGTCCGTAAGCCGTATCGATATCCATCGTCCGGCTCAGACAGCACGTATCACCATCCACACCGCTCGTCCCGGCATCGTGATCGGCAAGAAAGGTGAAGATGTTGAGAAGCTGCGTCAGGACCTGACCAAGAAAATGGGTGTGCCTGTGCACATCAACATCGAAGAAATCCGCAAGCCGGAACTCGATGCAATGCTGGTAGCACAGAACGTCGCTCAGCAGCTGGAACGTCGTGTGATGTTCCGTCGCGCCATGAAGCGCGCCGTACAGAACGCGATCCGCATTGGTGCCAAAGGCATCAAGATCCAGGTGAGCGGTCGTCTGGGTGGGGCTGAAATCGCCCGTACGGAATGGTATCGGGAAGGTCGTGTGCCGCTGCACACCCTGCGTGCCGATATCGACTACAACACCTACGAAGCGCACACCACATACGGTGTGATCGGCGTCAAGGTCTGGATCTTCAAAGGCGAAGTGATTGGTGGTCGCCATGAAGAGCTCAAGCCGCAAGCGCCTGCGCCTCGTAAAAAAGCTGCCAAGTAAGGAGTACGCCAAATGTTGCAACCAAAGCGTACAAAATTCCGCAAGCAGATGACTGGTCACAACCGTGGCCTGGCTCAGCGCGGTAGCAAAGTCAGCTTCGGCGAGTTCGCTCTGAAGTCTGTCGCTCGTGGTCGTCTCACCGCGCGCCAGATCGAGTCCGCACGTCGTGCGTTGACCCGTCACGTAAAGCGTGGCGGCAAAATCTGGATCCGCGTATTCCCCGACAAGCCTGTTACCAAAAAACCTCTGGAAGTTCGGATGGGTAAAGGTAAGGGTAACGTCGAGTACTGGGTAGCTCAGATTCAACCGGGCAAGGTGCTCTACGAAATCGAGGGTGTTTCCGAAGAGCTGGCGCGTGAGGCATTCGCCCTGGCTGCTGCAAAGCTGCCGCTCGCCACCTCCTTTGTTAAGCGGACGGTGATGTGATGAAAGCGAATGAACTTCGTGAAAAATCCGCTCAGCAGCTAAACGAGCAACTGCTCGAGCTGCTGCGCGACCAGTTCAATCTGCGCATGCAGAAAGCAACTGGCCAGTTGGGGCAGTCTCACCTGCTCTCGCAAGTCAAGCGCGACATCGCTCGTGTCAAGACTGTGCTCAACCAGCAGGCAGGTAAGTGATCATGGCTGAAGTTGAAAAAACTGTCCGCACGCTGACTGGCCGCGTCGTCAGCGACAAGATGGACAAAAGCATCACCGTTCTGATCGAGCGTCGCGTCAAGCACCCGATCTACGGTAAATACGTGAAGCGTTCGACCAAACTGCACGCTCACGACGAAACCAACCAGTGCCGTATCGGTGACAAGGTCACGATTCGCGAGACTCGTCCTCTGGCGAAGACCAAGTGCTGGATGTTGGTTGATGTCGTCGAACGTGCCGTCGAAGTCTAAGGGCTAAGGGTCGGAGAAATAATATGATTCAGACTCAATCAATGCTCGATGTGGCGGATAACAGTGGCGCTCGTCGCGTCATGTGTATCAAGGTTCTCGGCGGTTCACACCGCCGTTACGCCGGCATCGGCGACATCATCAAGGTTACCGTCAAGGAAGCGATTCCGCGTGGCAAGGTCAAAAAAGGCCAGGTAATGACTGCTGTCGTGGTCCGTACCCGTCACGGTGTTCGCCGTCCGGACGGCTCCATCATTCGCTTCGATGGCAACGCTGCTGTTCTGTTGAACAACAAGCAGGAGCCTATTGGCACCCGTATTTTCGGGCCAGTGACGCGTGAACTTCGTTCCGAGAAGTTCATGAAAATCGTCTCGCTCGCGCCTGAAGTGCTGTAAGGAGAAGCCGCATGCAAAAGATTCGTCGCAACGACGAGATCATCGTCATCGCCGGCAAAGACAAGGGCAAGCGCGGTAAGGTGCTCCGAGTTCTCGCTGACGACCGTCTGGTCGTCGGTGGTATCAATCTCGTGAAGCGTCATACCAAGCCGAACCCGATGTCGGGCGTCCAGGGCGGTATCGTCGAAAAAGAGGCGCCTCTGCACGCCTCTAACGTCGCTATTTTCAACGGCGAAACCAACAAGGCTGACCGCGTTGGTTTCAAAGTAGAAGACGGCAAGAAAATTCGTGTCTTCAAGTCGACCCAAAAGCCGGTTGAAGCTTGAGACTGCTAGGTAGATAACCATGGCACGACTAAAAGAAGTTTATCGGAAGCAAATCGCTCCCAAGCTGAAGGAAGAGCTTCAGCTGGGTAATGTGATGGAAGTTCCGCGCATCACCAAGATCACCCTGAACATGGGTATCGGCGAAGCGATCGGTGACAAGAAGATCATCGACAACGCAGTTGCCGACCTGGAAAAGATCACCGGCCAGAAGGTCGTCGTGACTCACGCTCGTAAGTCCATCGCAGGCTTCAAAGTCCGCGAAGGATGGCCGATCGGCGTCAAGGTGACATTGCGCAGCGATCGTATGTACGAATTCCTGGACCGTCTGCTGTCCATCTCCCTGCCTCGGGTTCGCGATTTTCGCGGCTTGAATGCCAAGTCGTTCGACGGCCGTGGCAACTACAGCATGGGTGTGAAGGAGCAGATCATCTTCCCGGAAATCGATTACGACAAGATCGATGCCCTGCGTGGTCTGGACATCACGCTGACTACCACCGCTCGGACGGATGAAGAAGGTCGCGCACTGCTGCGTGCTTTCAATTTTCCGTTCCGTAACTGATTGGAGTAGGCGCATGGCTAAGCAAAGCATGAAGAACCGCGAGCTGAAGCGTCAGCAAACGGTTGCCAAATACGCTCAGAAGCGTGCCGCACTGAAGGCAACCATCGCTAATCCAGAGTCCTCTCCGGAAGCGCGCTGGGAGGCTCAGGTAGCTCTGCAGAAGCAACCGCGTGATGCAAGCGCTTCCCGCTTGCGTAACCGGTGTCGTCTGACCGGTCGTCCGCATGGTGTTTATCGCAAGTTTGGTCTTGCGCGTAACATGCTGCGTCAGGCTGCGATGCGTGGTGACGTTCCAGGTCTGGTCAAAGCCAGCTGGTAAAAACAAGTGACCGGCGGCTTCATCGCCGCTGGCGCTGTTTTCTATCAAGCCCCTTACGGGGCTTGATTCGTTTCTGAAGTGTCTCTAGAATGTCCGGCTCGCCCGAGCCACGTCTATGGCGTTGGCTCTATCTAGCGGGCGACACGAGCCCTTGCGGGCTTATTTTTTCGTATTAGGAGCCAAGTGCCCATGAGTATGCAGGACCCGTTAGCGGACATGCTAACTCGTATCCGTAATGCCCAGATGGCCGAAAAGTCCGTCGTAAGCATGCCGTCTTCCACTCTGAAGGTGGCTGTAGCCGACGTTCTTCAAGGTGAAGGCTATATCGCAGGATACAACGTCAGCAGCGACGCCAAGCCGCAGCTGTCCATCGAGCTTAAGTATTTCGAAGGCCGTCCGGTCATCGAGGAGCTCAAGCGCGTAAGTCGTCCTGGCCTTCGCCAGTACAAATCCGTTGACCAGTTGCCGAAGGTTCGCGGCGGTCTGGGTGTTTCGATCGTGTCCACCAACAAAGGTGTGATGACTGATCGGGCTGCTCGCGCTGCTGGCGTTGGCGGCGAAGTGCTTTGCACAGTGTTCTAAGGGGGGATAAGCATGTCTCGCGTTGCTAAGAACCCCGTCAAGCTGCCCGCTGGTGTTGAATTCAACATGGCCGGCCAGCAGCTTTCGGTGAAGGGTGCCAAGGGCACTCTCGAACTGAATGTGCACTCGTCTGTGGAAGTGATCCACGAGGCCGGTGAGCTCCGTTTTGCTGCGCGTAATGGCGATCAGCAGAACCGTGCCATGGCCGGTACCACCCGTGCGCTGGTTAACAACATGGTGATCGGCGTCAGCCAGGGCTTCGAGCGTAAGCTCCAGCTGGTTGGTGTTGGTTACAAGGCGCAAGCCAAAGGTCAAGTGCTGTCCCTGGCTCTCGGCTTCTCGCACCCGGTGGAATATGAACTACCGCAAGGCGTTACCGCTGAGACCCCAAGCCAGACCGATATCTTGATCAAGGGTGTCGATAAGCAACTTGTCGGTCAGGTGGCTGCTGAAATCCGTGACTTCCGTCGCCCAGAGCCTTACAAGGGCAAAGGCGTGCGTTACTCGGACGAAGTGGTCCGTCGTAAAGAAGCTAAGAAGAAGTAGGGCATAGCAAATGAGCGTAAAGAAAGTTACTCGTCTGCGTCGCGCTCGCAAGGCACGCCTGAAGATGCGCGAGCTGGAAACCGTACGCCTTTGTGTGTACCGCTCTTCCCAGCACATCTACGCCCAGGTGCTTTCGGCCGACGGCGGCAAGGTCCTGGCCAGCGCCTCGACTCTGGACAAAGAATTGCGTAGCGGTGCCACAGGCAACGTCGACGCTGCTAAGAAAGTTGGTCAGCTGGTCGCTGAGCGCGCTAAGGCCGCAGGTGTCACCCAGGTGGCGTTCGACCGTTCTGGCTTCAAGTACCACGGTCGTGTTAAGGCACTGGCTGATGCTGCTCGTGAAGGCGGGCTGGAGTTCTAAGTTATGGCATATAACGAGCAAAAGCGCGACGAAGGCTACATTGAGAAGCTGGTTCAAGTTAACCGCGTCGCCAAGACTGTAAAAGGTGGTCGTATCTTCACTTTCACTGCATTGACGGTGGTGGGTGATGGTAAGGGTCGTGTAGGTTTCGGTCGCGGCAAGTCCCGCGAAGTGCCGGCTGCCATTCAGAAGGCCATGGAGGCGGCTCGCCGCAACATGATCCAGGTTGACCTGAACGGCACGACGCTGCAGTACGCCACCAAGGCCGCGCATGGCGCGTCGAAGGTGTACATGCAGCCTGCTTCCGAAGGTACCGGTGTTATTGCCGGTGGCGCGATGCGTGCCATTCTGGAAGTTGCTGGCGTGCAGAACGTCTTGGCCAAGTGCTACGGCTCCACCAATCCGGTGAACGTAGTTCATGCCACCTTCAAGGGCTTGAAGGCCATGCAGTCGCCTGAGTCGATTGCTGCGAAGCGTGGCAAGAGCGTCGAGGAGATTTCCTGATCATGGCTAACACCGTTAAGGTCACGCTGATCAAAAGCGTCAGCGGTCGTATCCCCAATCACAAGCTTTGCGTCAAGGGCCTCGGCCTACGTCGCATCGGTCACACCGTCGAGGTTCAGGATACCCCTGAAAATCGCGGCATGATCAACAAGGCTTATTACATGCTCCGTGTGGAGGGCTAAGCCATGCAACTGAACGATCTGCGTTCTGCGCCAGGTGCCCGTCGCGAGAAGCTGCGTCCGGGTCGTGGCATTGGTAGCGGCCTCGGTAAGACTGGCGGCCGTGGTCACAAGGGTCAGACTTCCCGCTCCGGCGGTAAGATCGCTCCCGGTTTCGAAGGCGGCCAGCAGCCTTTGCATCGCCGTCTGCCGAAGTTCGGCTTCGTCTCCCTGAAAGCCATGGATCGTGCTGAAGTGCGCACCTCCGAGCTGGCCAAAGTGCAAGGCGATGTCGTAACCGTGCAGAGCCTCAAGGATGCCAACGTCATCAATCAGAACGTCCAGCGTGTGAAGATCATGCTGTCCGGTGAGGTTGGTCGTGCGGTAACTCTGAAGGGTATCGCCGCCACCAAAGGTGCGCGTGCGGCTATCGAAGCAGCTGGCGGCAAGTTCGAGGAATAAATGGCTAAGCAAGGTGCTCTCTCCGCGCTGAGTAATGGCGGGCTGTCTGAACTCTGGGCTCGTCTGCGTTTTCTGCTGATGGCGATCATCGTCTATCGAGTCGGCGCGCACATCCCGGTGCCGGGGATCAATCCCGACAGGTTGGCCGAGCTGTTCCGTCAGAACGAAGGGACCATCCTTAGCTTGTTCAACATGTTTTCCGGTGGTGCGCTAGAGCGCATGAGTATTTTTGCCTTGGGGATCATGCCGTACATTTCGGCATCGATCATCATGCAGCTCATGACCGCTGTTAGTCCTCAACTGGAACAGTTGAAGAAAGAAGGCGAGGCGGGCCGTCGCAAGATAAGCCAGTACACGCGTTACGGTACGCTGGTGCTGGCTATTGTGCAGGCTATAGGTATGTCGGTCGGTCTAGCTGGCCAGGGTGTCGCTTTCAGTAACGACTTCGGCTTCTACTTCGTGGCTATCACCACCTTCGTGGCTGGTGCGATGTTCATGATGTGGTTGGGTGAGCAGATTACCGAGCGAGGTGTTGGTAACGGTATCTCGATGCTGATTTTTGCTGGTATCGTCGCTGGTCTGCCCGGTGCTTTAGGGCAGTCGTTCGAGTCTGCGCGGCAAGGTGATGTCAATATCATCGCGCTGCTGGCTGTCGGGCTCCTGGCCGTTGCGATCATTGGTTTTGTGGTGTTCATTGAGCGTGGTCAGCGGCGTATAGCCGTGCACTACGCCAAGCGTCAGCAAGGTCGGAAGGTTTTTGCTGCGCAGACCAGCCACTTGCCGCTGAAAGTGAACATGGCCGGTGTCATTCCTGCGATCTTTGCTAGCAGTATTCTGTTATTCCCCGCTTCGCTGGGGCAATGGTTTGGCCAGTCGGAAAGCATGGGCTGGCTGGCTGATGTGTCTCAATCGATCGCGCCTGGTCAGCCGTTGAATATCTTGTTGTTCAGCGCCGGTATCATCTTTTTCTGCTTCTTCTACACGGCATTGATGTTCAATCCTAAAGACGTTGCGGAGAACCTGAAGAAGTCCGGTGCGTTTATCCCAGGGATTCGTCCTGGTGAGCAGTCGGCGCGCTATATCGATGGCGTACTGACTCGCTTGACCATGTTCGGTGCCCTCTACATGACGGCCGTATGTCTGCTACCTCAGTTCCTTGTGGTGGCAGCAAACGTTCCGTTCTACCTTGGCGGGACATCGTTGCTGATCGTGGTTGTGGTTGTAATGGACTTCATGTCCCAAGTGCAATCGCACCTCATGTCTCACCAGTATGATTCCCTGATGAAAAAAGCCAACCTGAAGGGTTATGGCAGCGGAATGCTTCGCTGACTTGTCCGTAAGGTTCTAGGAGTTGGTCATGAAAGTTCGTGCATCGGTCAAAAAACTGTGCCGCAACTGCAAAATCGTCCGTCGCGAAGGCGTCGTTCGGGTGATCTGCAGCGCAGAACCGCGTCACAAACAGCGCCAAGGCTGATTGTGAGCTAAGGCTCGAGCCCGGCAGCTAGTGCGCTGCCGGGTTGATTATTTGTTATTACAGCGTTAGTATCTCGCGCCCTTTTCTTGGCTTCCGGGGCGTTGGGTAGCTGTCAATTGGAGTTTCACTGAATGGCCCGTATTGCAGGCGTAAACATTCCGGATAACAAGCACACTGTTATCTCGCTGACCTACATCTATGGTGTTGGTCGCACCCGTGCGCAGTCTATCTGCGCCGCTACCGGCGTAAATCCGGCAGCAAAAATCAAGGATCTCTCCGACGAGCAGGTCGAACTGCTGCGCGGCGAAGTGGCCAAGTTCATCGTTGAAGGTGATCTGCGTCGCGAAGTCAACATGAAGATCAAGCGCTTGATGGACCTGGGTTGCTACCGCGGCCTGCGCCATCGTCGTGGTCTGCCGGTGCGCGGTCAGCGTACCAAGACCAACGCTCGCACCCGTAAGGGCCCGCGCAAGCCGATCCGCAAGTAATCGCGTAGGAATTTAAGTAATGGCAAAACCTGCTGCTCGTCCTCGTAAAAAAGTCAAAAAGACAGTGGTTGATGGCATCGCCCACATCCATGCGTCTTTCAATAACACCATCATCACGATCACCGATCGCCAGGGTAACGCGTTGTCCTGGGCGACGTCCGGTGGCTCGGGCTTCCGCGGTTCGCGTAAAAGCACCCCGTTCGCTGCTCAGGTAGCCGCAGAGCGTGCCGGTCAGGCTGCACTGGAATATGGTCTGAAGAACCTCGACGTCAACGTCAAGGGGCCAGGTCCGGGTCGTGAATCTGCTGTTCGTGCATTGAACGGCTGTGGTTATAAAATCGCCAGCATCACCGACGTGACGCCGATCCCGCACAACGGGTGCCGTCCGCCGAAGAAGCGCCGCGTGTAATCAGGAGACAGTGAGAAATGGCTCGTTATATTGGTCCCAAGTGCAAACTGTCTCGTCGTGAAGGCACCGATCTCTTTCTGAAGAGTGGTGCGCGCGCGCTCGAATCAAAGTGCAACATCGAAACCCCGCCGGGTGTTCATGGTCAGCGTCGTGGTCGCCTGTCTGACTACGGTACTCAGCTGCGTGAAAAGCAGAAAGTCCGCCGTATCTATGGCGTGCTTGAGCGCCAGTTCAGCGGTTATTACAAGGAAGCGGCCAGTCGTAAGGGCGCTACCGGTGAAAACCTGCTGCAACTGTTGGAATGCCGTCTGGACAACGTGGTTTACCGCATGGGCTTCGGCTCTACTCGTGCCGAATCGCGTCAGCTAGTTTCCCACAAGGCAATCAGTGTTAACGGCAAGACCGTTAATGTTCCGTCCTTCCAAGTGAAGGCGGGTGATGTTGTCGCCGTCCGTGAGAAGTGCCGTAACCAGCTGCGTATCGCCCAAGCCCTGGAACTGTGCGTACAGCGCGGTCGCGTTGAGTGGGTCGAAGTAGATACCGACAAGAAATCCGGTGTTTTCAAGAATGTTCCGGCTCGCAGTGATCTGTCCGCCGACATCAACGAAAACCTGATTGTCGAGCTCTACTCCAAGTAAGGGCTAGAAAATAGGTGTATCCATGCAGATTTCGGTAAATGAGTTCCTGACCCCCCGCCATATCGATGTGCAGGTGGTCAGTCCGACCCGTGCCAAGATTACGCTCGAGCCTCTCGAGCGTGGTTTCGGCCATACTCTGGGCAACGCGCTGCGTCGCATTCTGTTGTCCTCCATGCCCGGCTGCGCTGTGGTCGAGGCTGAGATCGACGGTGTGCTCCACGAGTACAGCGCCATCGAGGGCGTGCAGGAAGATGTAATCGAAATCCTGCTGAATCTCAAAGGTATCGCCATCAAGCTGCATGGCCGTGATGAAGTGACCTTGAGCCTGGTGAAGAAGGGCGCGGGCGCTGTTACCGCTGCCGATATCCAGCTGGATCACGATGTCGAAATCGTCAATGGTGATCACCTGATCGCCAACCTGGCGGCTAATGGGTCGATCAACATGAAGCTCAAGGTCGCTCGCGGCCGTGGTTACGAGCCAGCAGACGCGCGCCAGAGCGATGAAGATGAAAGCCGCAGTATTGGCCGTCTTCAGCTCGACGCAACTTTCAGCCCGGTTCGTCGCGTAGCTTATGTTGTCGAAAACGCTCGTGTTGAGCAGCGTACTAACTTGGACAAGCTGGTCATCGATCTGGAAACCAACGGAACCCTGGATCCTGAAGAAGCGATCCGTCGTGCCGCGACCATTCTGCAGCAGCAGTTGGCCGCGTTCGTCGACCTCAAGGGTGACAGCGAGCCGGTCGTGGTCGAACAGGAAGACGAGATCGATCCGATCCTGTTGCGTCCAGTTGATGACTTGGAACTGACCGTGCGGTCGGCAAACTGCCTCAAGGCAGAAAACATCTACTACATCGGTGACCTGATTCAGCGCACTGAAGTAGAGCTGTTAAAAACGCCGAATTTGGGCAAGAAGTCTCTGACCGAAATCAAAGACGTTCTGGCTTCCCGTGGTCTGTCCCTCGGTATGCGCCTCGACAATTGGCCGCCGGCAAGTCTCAAGAAGGACGATAAGGCTACGGCCTGATCGTCCCTAGTCACCGAACTGATCGTTTGGTAAGGAATTTCAATCATGCGTCATCGTAAAAGTGGCCGTCATCTCAGCCGCACAAGCGCACATCGCAAGGCTATGTTTCAGAACATGGCGGTGTCGCTGTTCGAGCACGAACTGATCAAGACTACTCTGCCCAAGGCCAAGGAGCTGCGTCGTGTTGCAGAGCCGCTGATCACCTTGGCCAAGGAAGACAGCGTTGCCAATCGTCGTCTGGCTTTCGACCGTACCCGTTCGAAGGCTATCGTCGGTAAATTGTTCAGTGATCTAGGCCCGCGTTATGCCACCCGTCAGGGTGGTTATCTGCGCATCCTCAAGTGCGGCTTCCGTGCCGGGGACAATGCACCGATGGCTTACGTCGAACTGGTCGACCGTCCGGTTACCGGTGAAGTGGAAGCATCCGAATAAGCTCCAGCTTTTCGGAACAAAAAACCGAGCCTCCAGGCTCGGTTTTTTTATATCTGGATTTTTTCTATCGAGGGTTTTGATTCAACGCATTGGCCCCGGTTCGCCTGGCTTCCTATGATGCTCCCCGTACCGCCGGTATCACCGGTTTCGCTGTATTTATGGACTGCCGTTCAAGGAGCCAACATGACTGACAAGCCCAGATTGACGACCGTCGCCGGCGCGCCGGTGGCTGAAAACCAGAATTCCATGACCGCCGGCTCACGTGGCCCGATGCTGCTGCAAGATGTTTGGTTTCTGGAGAAGCTTGCACACTTTGATCGTGAAGTGATTCCCGAGCGGCGCATGCATGCCAAGGGCTCTGGCGCCTTTGGCGAGTTCGTGGTTACCCACGACATCACCCGCTACACCAAGGCGACAATATTCTCCAAAATTGGAAAAAAGACGTCGATGTTCGCGCGTTTCTCTACTGTGGCAGGCGAGCGTGGCGCCGCCGATGCCGAGCGGGATATCCGTGGTTATGCCCTGAAGTTTTATACCGAGCAGGGCAATTGGGACATGGTCGGCAACAACACGCCGGTCTTCTTTTTTCGCGATCCGCTGAAATTTCCCGACCTGAACCACGCGGTCAAGCGCGACCCGCGCACTAACATGCGCAGCGCCAACAATAATTGGGACTTCTGGACCAGCCTGCCCGAAGCGCTGCACCAGATTACCTATGTGATGGGTGATCGAGGGATCCCAGCTTCCTACCGACACATGCACGGTTTCGGCTCGCACACCTACAGCTTCATCAGTGCCGATAACCAGCGCTACTGGGTCAAGTTCCATTTCAAGACCCAGCAGGGCATCAAGAACCTTACCGATGCTGAAGCCGCCGCGATTGTTGCGGGCGATCGTGAAAGCTCTCAGCGCGACCTGTTCGAGGCTATTGAGCGTGGCGATTTTCCACGCTGGACCATGTATGTGCAGGTGATGCCCGAAGCCGAGGCGGCAAGCTATCGCTTCCATCCGTTCGATCTGACCAAGGTCTGGTCGAAGAAGGATTACCCGCTGATCGAAGTGGGTTACTACGAGCTCAACCGCAATGCCGACAACTACTTCCAGGATGTCGAGCAGGCAGCATTCACGCCCGCGAACGTAGTGCCGGGCATCAGCTTCTCGCCGGATCGCATGCTGCAGGGGCGTCTGTTCTCCTACGGCGATGCACAGCGCTACCGGCTAGGTGTCAATCATCACCAGATCCCGGTCAATGCGCCGCGTTGTCCAGTGCATAGCTATCATCGCGATGGTGCGATGCGGGTCGATGGCAATCACGGTGGTCGCTTGCACTACGAGCCGAACACTTACGGCGAATGGCGGGAACAGCCTGACTTTAGCGAGCCGCCGCTGGCGCTCGAAGGTGCCGCTGCCCGTTACGATTATCGCGCAGATGATGCTGACTATTTCACCCAGCCGGGCGATCTGTTCCGGCTGATGAATGCGGATGAGCAACAACGTCTATTCGAGAACACGGCGCGGGCCATGGGTGATGCGGCGCGCCATATCAAGCTGCGGCACATCAAGCATTGCTACCTGGCTGACCCAGGCTATGGTGCTGGCATCGCCAGCGCTCTTGATCTCCCGGTCGAGGAAGCGCTGGCCTGATCAGCACGCCGCATAAAGAAGCCCGTGGCAACTGCTAAGGGCTTCTTCGTTTTCGGGGCGCGGTAAGGGCGGGTTGAACACGCTCGAGCGAGCTAATCTATCGATACAGGACGTGAGCGCTGATGCTCATCCGGGGGCTTTGCGGCCGTGTTAAGAGCTGTAGCCGTTTCATCACGGTGCGCAGTGAACGGCTACAAATCCTAGACCTTATCTCGCTCCAGCAGCGGCTTGAGGAAGTGACCGGTATGTGATTGCGGCATTCGCGCAACTTCCTCGGGCGTGCCGGTAGCTATAATCTGCCCGCCTTTCGATCCGCCTTCGGGGCCTAGATCGACGAGCCAGTCAGCGGTCTTGATCACGTCCAGGTTGTGCTCGATCACCACGACTGTGTTGCCGTGGTCGCGCAGCCGGTGCAGCACGTCGAGCAGTTGCTGGATATCGGCGAAGTGTAAGCCGGTGGTGGGTTCATCAAGGATGTAAAGCGTCTTGCCTGTATCGCGCTTGGACAGCTCTCGAGAGAGCTTGACCCGCTGCGCCTCGCCGCCGGAAAGCGTGGTCGCGCTTTGCCCCAGCTTGATGTACGACAAGCCCACATCCATTAGTGTTTGTAGCTTCCGCGCGACGGCCGGTACCGGATCGAAAAACTCCCGAGCCTCCTCGATCGTCATGTCCAGCACTTCGGTAATGCTCTTGCCCTTGTACTTCACTTCCAAGGTTTCGCGGTTGTAGCGCTTGCCCTTACACACATCGCAAGGAACATAAATGTCCGGCAGGAAGTGCATCTCCACCTTGATCACGCCATCGCCCTGGCAGGCTTCGCAGCGGCCGCCCTTAACGTTGAACGAGAAACGGCCGGGTCCGTAACCGCGCGAGCGTGCTTCGGGTACGCCGGCGAACAGCTCGCGAATAGGCGTAAACAAGCCGGTATAGGTTGCAGGATTGGAACGTGGTGTGCGGCCGATCGGGCTCTGATCGATATCCACCACCTTATCCAGATGTTGCAGGCCGTCAAACGAGTCATGGGGCGCGACTTCAAGTGTCGTTGCGCCGTTCAAGGCTGTGGCGGTTATGGGGAACAGCGTGTTGTTGATCAGCGTCGACTTGCCCGAGCCGGAGACACCGGTGATACAGGTGAGCAGCCCGACTGGAATTTCCAGATCGACGTTGCGTAGATTGTTGCCACGCGCGCCTTTGAGTTTGAGTAGTTTGCTGGCGTCGCGTGGGGTGCGCTCGGCAGGATAGAGAATCTTCACCCGTCCGGACAGATAGCCGCCAGTAAGCGAGGCAGGATTGTTCATCACCTCGTCGGGTGTGCCCTCGGCGACAATTTGCCCGCCGTGCACGCCGGCACCGGGGCCGATGTCGACTACATAATCGGCAAGCCTTATGGCGTCTTCGTCGTGCTCGACGACGATCACGGTATTGCCGATGTCCCGCAGGTGGCGCAGGGTGCCGAGCAGGCGTTCGTTGTCGCGTTGGTGCAGGCCGATCGAGGGTTCGTCAAGGATGTACATCACTCCGACCAGACCCGCTCCGATCTGGCTGGCCAAACGGATACGCTGCGCCTCGCCACCAGATAAGGTATCGGCGCTGCGGTCCAGGGTTAGGTAGTCGAGACCGACGTTGACCAGAAACTGCAGACGCTCGCGGATTTCCTTGAGAATCTTGTCGGCAATTTCGCCGCGACGGCCCGACAGAGAGAGACCGCCAAAGTATTCGGTAGCATCGCCTATCGGCAGTCCGGTCACTGCCGGCAGAGTCTTGTCGCCTACCCATACATGGCGCGCTTCGCGGCGTAGGCGGGTGCCTCGGCATTCTGGGCAGGGCTGGGTGCTGAGGTATTTGGCCAACTCTTCGCGCACCGAGTTGGACTCGGTTTCCCGATAGCGGCGCTCGAGGTTGGGGATGATTCCCTCGAAGGGGTGTGAACGTTTGACGATGTCGCCGCGATCATTCAAGTAGCGGAAGTCCACGTTCTCCTTCCCGCTGCCGCGCAAAACGGCTTTCTGCTGCTCCGCCGGGAGAGAATCAAAAGGCTCCTCGAGACTGAAACCGTAATGCGTGGCGAGTGAGCCCAGCATCTGGAAGTAATAGACGTTGCGCCGATCCCAGCCGCGAATCGCGCCCTCGGCCAGCGTCAGTTCGCCATTGACCAGGCGCTTGGCGTCGAAGAACTGTTTGACCCCGAGGCCGTCACAGGTCGGACAGGCCCCGGCCGGATTGTTGAACGAGAACAGCTTGGGCTCGAGTTCGCTGATCGAATGACCGCAGATCGGGCAGGCGAAGCGTGCGGAAAAGATCATTTCCTCGCTGTCGTCTTCCTCTTCCATCGAGGCGACCAACGCGATGCCGTCGGCCAGCTTGAGTGCTGTTTCGAAGGATTCGGCGAGACGCTGTTGCAAATCGCTGCGTACCTTGAAGCGATCTACCACCACGTCGATGGAATGCTTCTTCTGCTTATCCAGTTTTGGCAGCTCATCGAGCTCGTATAGCCGGCCATTGACCCGCGCGCGGACGAAACCCTGAGCGCGCAGTTCGTCGAATACCGCCAGGTGTTCGCCTTTGCGCTCGCGAATCACCGGCGCCAGCAGCATCAGCTTGCGGCCCTCCGGTAGTGCCAATACTTGATCGACCATCTGGCTGACGGTCTGCGCCTCCAGCGGGGCGTCGTGGTCGGGACAGCGCGGGGTGCCTACTCGGGCATAGAGCAGTCTCAGGTAATCGTAGATCTCGGTGATGGTGCCGACCGTGGAACGCGGATTGTGTGAGGTGGACTTCTGCTCGATGGAGATCGCAGGGGACAGCCCTTCGATGGTATCTACGTCGGGCTTTTCCATCATCGAGAGGAATTGCCGGGCATATGCCGAAAGCGACTCGACGTAGCGCCGCTGTCCTTCGGCATAAAGCGTATCGAACGCCAGAGAGGACTTACCGGAACCGGACAGGCCGGTAATCACGATCAGCTTGTCGCGCGGCAGGGTCAGGTCGATGTTCTTCAGGTTATGGGTACGAGCCCCACGAATCAGAATCTTGTCCAAAGCAGCCTCGCTTGGCGGGCGAAAACCCGAAATTATACGGCCGAAGGCGACGTCGCGGCAAAATAGCGCGCCTGTGCCGCGCAGGGGATGACTGTTAGAATCGCCGCCGGTTCATTGAAGCGAGACCCTCCATGCAGGATCCTTACAGCGAGCGAATGAGCTCCAGCGAAACCCGCGCAGCATCCGGGCTGGCCCTGGTTTTCGCGTTTCGCATGCTCGGCATGTTCATGGTGCTGCCAGTGCTGGCGACCTACGGCATGGATCTGCAGGGTGCTACACCGGCGCTGATTGGTCTCGCTATTGGTGCTTATGGTTTGACCCAGGCGATGCTGCAAATTCCGTTCGGCATGCTCTCTGATCGGATCGGCCGCCTGCCGGTGATCTATTTCGGCTTGCTGATCTTCGCCGCGGGGGCAGTATTGGCGGCGACGGCCGATTCTATCTGGGGCGTAATTGCTGGCCGCATCCTGCAGGGTGCCGGGGCGATCTCGGCCGCGGTGATGGCGCTGTTGTCGGATCTCACACGCGAGCAGCATCGCACCAAGGCGATGGCGATGATTGGCATGAGCATCGGCATTTCGTTCGCGGTGGCGATGGTCGTCGGTCCTCTGCTGACCCGCGCTTTCGGTCTGTCCGGATTATTCTGGACGACTGCCGGGATGGCTCTGATGGGGGCGCTGGTTGTCGCCACATTGCCGCGCGCTCACCAGCATCTGCGCCATCGGGAATCAGGTGTCGCCAAGCAGGCTCTTGGTGCAACGCTGCGCCATTCAGATCTGTTGCGACTGGACTTCAGCATTTTTATCCTGCATGCCATCCTCATGGCCAGTTTCGTTGCACTGCCGTTGGCGCTGGTAGAGGAAGCGGCGTTACCCAAGGACGAACACTGGTGGGTCTACCTCACGGCCCTGGTGGTTGGTTTCTTCGGCATGGTGCCCTTCATCATTTATGGCGAGAAGAAGCGTCAGATGAAGCGCGTCCTGTTAGGAGCCGTTAGCGTGCTGCTGTTGGCCGAGGTGTTCTTCTGGTGGTTCGGTGATCGTCTCTGGTCGCTAGTCGGTGGCATGATCGTGTTCTTCATCGCTTTCAATCTGCTGGAGGCATCGCTGCCCTCGCTGATCAGCAAGGTCGCGCCAGCTGGTGGCAAGGGCACGGCGATGGGGGTTTACTCCACCAGTCAGTTTCTTGGTGCTGGCATTGGCGGCATTTTTGGTGGTTGGTTCTATCAGCAGGGTGGTCTAGGGCTGGTTTTTATCGGTTGCGCGGCGCTTTGCGCGCTGTGGTTGATGGTTGCCTGGGGCATGCGCGAGCCACCGTACGTTACCGGCCTGCGCCTGCCATTGTCGGCTGACGCCGCGATTAATCCTGCTCTCGCTGAGCAAATGTTGGCGGTTCCGGGCGTGTCGGATGCCGTGGTGATTACCGAGGAAGCGGCTGCCTATGTCAAGGTCGACATGCGGGCGCTGGATCGGGCTGCGCTTGATCGTCTGGTTGCCTGATTAGTCTGGCTGCATTGTGAGCATCAGCCACCATCAAGCTGTCCAGATTCCCATATCGTGAAGTCGCGCCGGTTGGCCGGCATGGGGCGGTGAGGTAAGATTCGCGGTCATTGGCTTTTTCCTGTTTGCAGGGATTCTCTCCAGTGAGCCAACCTAATTCATGTTTGAGCAAAGGAGTTACCCATGGCCAGAGGGGTGAATAAAGTCATCTTGATCGGCAATGTCGGCGGCGACCCGGAAACCCGCTACATGCCCAATGGCAATGCGGTGACCAACATCACGCTGGCCACCACCGACAGCTGGAAAGACAAGCAGACCGGTCAGCAGCAGGAACGCACCGAATGGCACCGTGTCGTACTGTTCGGCAAGGTTGCCGAAATCGCCGGTGAGTATCTGCGCAAGGGCTCTCAGTGCTACATCGAGGGACGCCTGCAGACTCGCGAGTGGGAAAAAGACGGTGTCAAGCGCTACACCACGGAAGTGGTAGTCGACATGGGCGGCACCATGCAGCTGCTCGGCGGCCGCGGTGGCAACTCCGACGATGCCCCTCGCCAATCCCAGCCGCGTCCGCAGCGTGACTCGCAACCGCAGCAGCAATCGCGTCCGCAGTCCCAGCCGCAGCCGGCTCAGCAGCCAGCACCGGACTACGACAGTTTCGACGACGATATCCCGTTCTAGAGTCCACTCAATGCGAATGCGCCTGATGCTGTTGGGCGGCGGCAATGCCCTGGGTCAGGCGCTTATCCGCCTCGGTGCCGAGGAAGACATCGGCTTCCTCGCACCGCGCCCACCCGATCAGGGATGGGACGCGCCTAGTCTGACCGAACTGCTCGACGACAACCGTCCGGATGTCGTAATCAACCTTGCCTACTACTTCGACTGGTTTCAGAGTGGCCATGTCGATGAGGCCGTACTTGTTAATCAGGAACGAGCAGTAGAGCGGCTGGCGGAGCTAGGCCAGCACCATCAGTTCGTGCTGATGCAGCCGTCCAGCTACCGCGTATTCGACGGGGCTCGCACCACCGCTTACAGCGAAAAGGATGAAGTCGCGCCTCTGGATGCGCGCAGCCACGCACTTTGGCGTATCGAACAGAGTGTTCGTGCGCTCTGCCCGCGACACGTTCTGCTGCGGTTCGGCTGGTTGCTGGATGACAGTCAGGACGGCTTGCTAGGGCGCTTTCTCCAACGTCTCGAGCAGGGCGATGAGCTGTGTCTGGCCGATGACCGCCGTGGCAACCCTACGCCTGTTGAAGATGCGGCGAGGGTCATCCTGGCCGTATTGAAGCAGCTGGATTGTCAGGTGCCGCTCTGGGGAACCTATCACTATGGTGGGCACGAGGCATCGACCCCGCTGGTTGTCGGCCAGGCGCTGCTCGCTGAGGCCGCTCAGCATCGCCAGCTGAAAATCAGCAGCCTGACCCCCGTCGCTCACGCCGCTTGTCCCGATGCTGCGGACGAGCCGCAGCATGGCGTACTGGCCTGCAAGAAAATCTTCAATACCTTCGGCATCAAGCCGCGTGCCTGGCGCGCCGGACTGCCGAGCCTGCTGGAGCGTTACTACCGTCATGGCTGAATCACCTATTCTGGTTACAGGCGGAGCCGGCTTCATCGGTTCGAATCTGATTGATGCGCTTGTCGCTCGCGGCTACTCGGTCCGAGTGCTGGACAATCTTTCCACTGGCAAGCGCAGCAATTTGCCGGACGACGCCCGCGTCGAGCTCATCGAGGGCGACGTGGCCGATGCGCAGCTTGTTCGCCGTACGATTCAGGGATGCCAAGCCGTGGTGCATCTGGCTGCTGTTGCATCGGTACAAGCATCGGTCGATGACCCGGTCGGGACGCATCAGAGCAATCTGGTCGGCACCCTGAACCTGTGCGAAGCGATGCGCGAGGAGGGCGTAAGGCGAGTTGTCTTCGCCTCGAGTGCAGCTGTCTACGGCAACAATGGTGAAGGGCAGCCGATTGACGAACAAACGCCAAAAGCACCGCTGACCCCATACGCGGCGGACAAGCTCGCCAGTGAGCACTATCTCGATTTTTATCGCCGCCAGCATGGTCTGGAGCCGGTGGTGTTTCGCTTCTTCAACATCTACGGGCCGCGTCAGGATCCGTCCTCGCCATACTCGGGCGTGATCAGCATCTTCACCGAGCGCGCGCAGCAGGGACTGCCGATCACTGTGTTTGGTGATGGTGAGCAGACTCGCGATTTCGTCTATGTCGGCGATCTGGTCGAGTTACTGGTGCAGGCACTGGAAAAACCAAGTGTTGAAGCTGGTGCGGTCAACGTTGGGTTGAATCGCGCCACTAGCCTGAGCCAGTTACTGGCAGCGATCGGCGATGTTTTGGGCGAGTTGCCGTCGGTCAGTTACAAAGACGCGCGGAGCGGCGACATTCGTCATTCGCGTGCGAACAATGCGCGACTGCTACAACACTTCCAGCTGCCGGAGCCGATAACTGACATGCGCAGCGGTTTGGCAAAGCTGCTAGGTCGCTAGTGGAGCGGTAGAAACAATAAAGGCGCCGAGGGCGCCTTTATTGTTTTTGCAAGTCAGCAATTGACGGATTCGTAAAATTTTTGGGCGCTGGCGCTGCCGTGCCTCTAGTTCGTTCTTCTTCTGCACATAATCCCACAGCCAGCCCTTGGCAACATTGATCAGGTTGCTTTGTCCTCTGGTTGCGGATGATAATGTTTCTCTTTCTGAATCCGCCGTAATATCAGATCGGGCGTCGCCATGATGAATTGGCTGCGGCGCATGCCGGAAGTGTTATAAAGTAACGCTCTGAGATTGCCGTGAACCGAGGATCCACCCCGCATGAATCAGTACCCGACTCGCTTGTTCGCAGGCGTGCTGTTGTTGTTATGCCTGCCGCTACAGGCCGCTCCGTTGGATGCAGCGTTGGAGGAAAGTCAGCGCCTGGCCGCTGAGGCCAAAGCGTCGCAAGCGCGCATCGAGCAGCTCGACGATGCCACGCGGCAAATGCTCAACGAGTACCGCAATGCTGTGCAGCAGGCCGAGGCCCTGAAGGCCTACAACGCGCAACTGACCGAGCTCACCGTGGCGCAGCGCAAGGAACTCGAAGGGTTCCAACGTCAACTGGATAGCATCGAACGTACCCAGGAAGCCGTCGCGCCGCAGATGGGGCGGATGATCGATGTGCTTGGTGAGTTCATTGAGGCTGATCTGCCGTTTCTTCCCGACGAGCGCGCCGATCGCTTGGCCAGTCTGCAGGACATGCAAGTGCGTGCCGACGTCAGCCTGGCCGAGAAATATCGCCGCATCCTCGAGGCCTATCAGATCGAGAGTGACTACGGCCGAACCCTGGAAGCCTGGCGCGGCGAGCTGCCCGTAGAGGGCGGAACTCGCAGCGTCGAATTCTTGCGATTGGGGCGGACGATGCTTTATTACCAGACGCTCGATGCCCATGAGAGTGGGTGGTGGAATTCGCAAACCCACGCCTGGGAAGTGCTCGACGGCAGCGCGCGCCGGCCGCTCACCAAGGCCATCGCCATTGCCCGTCAGCAACAGGCGCCTACTTGGCTCGAATTGCCTATCAAGACCTTGGCCAAGGAGGCTGCGCAATGAGCCGTATGTTCACGCTATTTTTCATCGGCCTGTTACCCGCTCTGGCGCAGGCGGCCGAGCCTCTAAGTCCGGACCAGTTGCTGCAACGCATTCGCAGCGAGCGCGCCGCGGAAGTCGATGCCATGCAGGCGCGCGAACAATCCTTCATTCAGAATCGCAGCGAACAGGCGCAGCTACTGGCTAGCGCTAATGCCGCGCTTGAAAAGCAGAAGGCCGAAGCCGAGCGTCTGAAAGCTGAATTCGACCGTCAGGAAACTGAACTGGCCGAGCAGGAAAAGCTCCTGGCACAGCGGGTCGGCCATCTCGGTGAGCTGTTCGGCGTGGTCCGTCAGAGCGCAGGCGACGTTGCTGGCCAATGGCAGGACAGTCTGCTCAACGCGCAATACCCCGATCGGCTCGATCGTCTCAACGCGCTGGCTGAAAGCCGCACGCTGCCCTCAGCGGACGACCTCGACAGTTTCTGGATGACGCTGCTCGAAGACCTCACCGCCAGCGGTCAGGTCGAGCGCGTTGAACTCCCCGTGGTGGGCGCCGATGGCCAGCGAAGCGAGCAGTCGGTGCTGCGTGTTGGCAATTTCTCTGCGTTCACCAATGAGAACTTCCTGCGTTATGACAGCGATGCGGGCGAGTTGCTGATGCCGAGCCGCCAGCCAGCCGGCATTAATATGGTCGACGACTATCTGAGCAGCAATGATGCGTTGGCCACCTTGCCGATCGACCCGAGCCGCGGCTCTTTGCTGGCGCAGCTGCAGCGCCAGCCACAGCTGTGGGATCGTGTTCAACAGGGCGGTCTGGTCGGTTGGGTGATTATCGTGCTGGGCGTTGTCGGCCTGTTGCTTGCAATTTGGCGCATGGTCTATCTGACCGGTGTCGGCCGCGCCGTTGGCCGGCAGATGCGTGCACTCAGCCAGCCGCGTGACGATAACCCGCTGGGTCGAATCATTGGTGTGCTTGGTCCCAAGCCACAACTGTCGGATCTGGAAACCCTGGAATTGAAGCTTGACGAGGCGATTCTCCAGGAAACGCCGCCACTGGAGCGCGGTCAGCCGTTGCTCAAATTGCTTAGTGCGGTGGCGCCATTGCTCGGCCTGCTGGGCACAGTGACTGGCATGATCGTGACCTTCCAGGCGATTACCCAGAGCGGTGGTGGTGATTCGCGACTGATGGCCGACGGTATCTCTCAGGCGCTGGTAACCACCGTGCTGGGACTGGTGGTAGCGATTCCGCTGCTGTTTCTGCACAGCCTGCTCGCCAGTCGTAGCAAGGCGCTGATTCAGTTGCTCGAGCAACAGAGCGCTGGCCTGATTGCACTGCATCTGTCGGGGGCGCCACGTCGTGACTGATCTGCACGGGCACTGGCTGCGCCTGATCGATAGCGCTTACTCGCTGCTCGATTTCATGGCGGCCGGCGGCGCGGTGATGTGGGCGCTGGCTGCCTTGTGCGTGCTCTATTGGACGCTGGTGTTCGAGCGCCTGTGGTTTATGCGCCGAGTGTTTCCGCGCTGGGTCGAAGCCCGCCGCGAGGCCTGGGCGCAGTTGGATCGTGAGCCTGGCAACTGGCAGCGCGCGGTGCGTAGCGCCTGGCTGGCCCAGGCGCAGCAGCAACTCGCCGGCCCGCTGCGGATGAGCAAGACCTTGGTCGCGATGTATCCGCTGCTGGGCCTGCTCGGCACCGTCAGCGGCATGATTGCCGTATTCGATGTGCTGGCACTCAACGGCACCGGCAATCCCCGTGGCATGGCCGCGGGCGTCTGGCAGGCGACCCTGCCGACCATGGCCGGCATGGTGCTGGCTATTACTGGACTGTTCAGCCTGGCGCGTCTCGAACGTATTTCGCGACAGGCTCTCGACCGGCTGGCCGACCAGCTGCGTCACGATTGAGGATTACCGGATGCGTATGCGTCGCCATCATTACCAGCAGGAAGAGGACACCGGCATCGATCTGACGCCGATGCTCGACGTGGTCTTCATCATGCTGATCTTTTTCATCGTCACCAGCTCCTTCATCAAGGAGTCCGGCGTCGAAGTCCAGCGCCCGCAGGCCGATACTGCCAGTGCGCAGGACAAAGGCAACATCCTGATTGCAGTCACTGCCGACGGCCAGGTCTGGATCGACAAGCAGCCGGTCGACGTGCGCAGCGTACGCGCCCATGTCGAGCGCATGCGCGTCGACCAGCCTGAAGGCGCTGTGGTGGTCCAGGCGGATCAGGACGCGCGCACCGGGCTGGTGGTTCAGGTAATGGATCAGGCGCGCCAGGCTGGGGTCCGGGATGTGGCGCTCGCTGCCATTTCGGGAGCGCAGTAATGGCTCGCGGGCTGACCCGTGTCGGGTTGTCCTTTATCGCCGCCTGCGTGGTGGCGTTGCTGCTGTTCGTTTTGATGCTGAGCATGGTCAACCCGCCGCGTAGCGAAGTGACGGACGAGCCGGTGGCCATTGCCAACTTCGTGCGCATGGACAACCGCAACGAAAGCACCGCGACGCGTTCGCGGCAGCAAGCGCCTCAGCCGCCTCAGCCAAAGACACCGCAACCGCCGACGCCACCCACGCCGAGCATGGCCACGCCAGATGCCAGCCTGCCGAAACTGGATTTGCAACTGCCGAATATCGACAGTGGAATGTCGGTTGCCAGCGCGCCGGCGCCCAGCCTGTCCGGCTTAACTGCCGCTGCGCCGCCCGCAGCTCCGGCGCCGGCCCCGTCGGCGGCTGACACTGCGGCGCAGTCCGGTGGCCCCGAGCAGGAAGTCATGCCGCTGAACGACGTCCGTCCCGAGTATCCGCAACGAGCAATTGACCGTCGCATCGAAGGGCATATCAAGCTCGCCTTCACCATTACGGCTGCCGGCAAGGTCGAAAACATCCGGGTGCTGGAAGCCTCGCCGCGCAATGTGTTCGATCGCGAAGCGCGCCGTGCTGCCGCTCGCTGGCGCTTTGCACCACGTACCCAGAATGGCGCCGCGGTATCGCGCGAAGCCGTCAAGACTCTGCACTTCCGCCTGCAAGGAGAACGCTGACATGCCACGTTTGCTGCTGTTGATCTCGTTGTTGTTCGCAGCTTCGACTCACGCCGCTCAAGGCATCGACCCGGTCGTGTTCAAGGCGCTGGAGCGTGCGCAAAGCGCTCAGCAGAAGGGCGACTACAGCGCTGCGCGCAAGGCCCTCATTCAGGCCGAGGCCAAGTCAGGCAGTGCTGAAGAAGCGCTTTTATGGCGCAGTCAGGCGTACCTGGCCTGGGCCGAAGGCAACAACCGACAAGCGCTGGAGTTGCTCGAAAAGGCGGTCGCCAGTGGCAAGCTGGACGAGACGCTGCTGCCGAACGAGCAACTCAACCTGGCCAAACTCAATCTGATCGAGCGCCGCTATGCCAAGGTGATCAGCCTGTTGGGCCCGCCCGCTCAGGCGAGCGAAGAGGTACTGCAGATGTTGGTGCAGGCCTATCAGGGGCTCGGCCAACACGCCAAGGCGCTACCGCTGGCAGAACGTTACGTCCAGGCCAACCCCGATGCGGCCGATACCTGGCTGCAGTTTCTGGTGGCCGGCAATGCCGAACTGAAGCGTTACGAGACTGCCGAGCGCTGGCAGCGGCGTTTGCTTGCCCGCCATCCGAATCAAGCCAAGAGCTGGCGTCAGTTGGCAGGTTTGCAGCAGATGGCTGGCGCTGAAGACAAGGCGCTCGCAACGCTGCGCGCAGCACATGCCAAGGGACTGCGTTTCAGCGAGTCGGAGCTGGACAATCTGGTGCTGTTGGCGGGCGCAGCCGGTCAACCATGGCAAGGGGCGAAGCTGCTACAAGGCATGCTCGAGTCGCGCCTACTACCCAGCGACGCCAAGCGCCGTGAACGGCTGGGCATGCTCTGGTGGCAGGCGCGGGAGCGCTCCGCAGCCGCGAAGATCTACCGCGAGCTGGCCGTGCAGTCCGGCAGCGCCAAGTTCTGGCTGAATGTCGCTCAGCTGGAGTTAGAGCAGGCCCGCTGGCAAGCGGGACTCGATGCGCTGAAACAGGCCGAGCGGGCCGGTGCCGAGCGGCGCAAGGTACGCGCCTGGCGGGAATGGGCTGAAGGTGAGCTGAGTTTCGAGCGTGAACGCCAGGTCGCGAGTGCCCACTGACCCAGCCCTCGCCGATTAAGTAGTTGAGCGATCTGATTCCCAACGCTCTGGCATAGGGAACCTTGCCGTTCCTCACTCCAATTCGTAGAAGTAAATCTTCTGCGCATCCATGCGATAGCCGGCCTCGGCCAACTCGCTGCTGGCGTGCTCAACCCGCAGCGGACCCTCGATCCAGAAGGGCTGGTACAACTCGTCGACCTTTACCCCCAGTTCGCTGGTGGCATGCACGATCTGGTTCGACGGAGGTGGCGGAACGTGAATGCAGGCGCCGAAGTAGGGCACCAGCAGAAATTCAGTGACACGCCCATCCTCGCCCATGTCCAGCGGCACGATATAGCCAGGCAGCTTTACCTGGGCGCCGTCCAGCGACTCGACTACCGGTGCGGCAGGAGATTGCTGAGCAGCAGCGGGGCCCGTTTCGGCGGCGAGCGCATCGGCCAGCTGCGACATGTCATGGATCGCCATGGGTGGCGGTGGTGGCGGCGCGTCCGCGGGAATCAGATCTGACCATTGCAGTTCACGCACCTCGGCGGCGGCGAACGGAACCGCAAGGGCGAGCAGCGTGGCGAGCAGCAGGCGTGGCATGACAGTCCTCATAATTTGATCGACAGGCCATCGGCCAGGGACTGCCGGTAAGCGCGCCAGGCAGGCACGCTGCCCATCAGTAGGCCGGCCAATAGTATGCCGGCAAGCAGCGACCACTCATAAGCACTCGGCCAGGCCAGCGGCAAGTAAAGCCCATAATGGCTTTGCAGCGGTGCCTGGGCGGCGGCAATTGCTATGTATAACAACAGCGATCCGAGCATCACGCCAGCCAGTGCCAGACTGAACGCCTCGACGATCAGCAGACCGGCGATATGCCAGGGCCTGGCGCCCACCGAGCGCAGGATGGCCATTTCCCGGCGACGTTCGTTGAGGCTGGTCAGAATCGCCGTGAGCATGCCAATCAACCCGGTGATCACGACGAACAGCGAGACGACGAACAGTGCCTGTTCCGCCGTCCCCATCAGGCTCCAGAGCTCTTGCAACGCAACGCCGGGCAGGATCGCCAATAGCGGTTCGCCGCGATACTGGTTTATTTCGCGCTGCAGGGTGAAGGTAGCGATCTTGCTGTTGAGACCAAGCATGACGGCAGTAATCTGCTTCGGCTGCAGATCCATCTGGCGCGCCTGTTCCGCATCGATGCGCGCCGCTCCGCGAGCAGGCATGCCGTTCTGCCAGTCGATATGTAGCGCTTCCATTCCGGCAAGATTGATATGCAGCGTACGGTCGACCGGCGTGCCGGTGCGCTGCAGGATGCCGACCACGCGGAACGGCTTGTCGTCATGTTTGACCAGGCTGACCGTGGCGACCCCGTGGGCCAGCACCAACTGGTCGTCCAGTCTGTAGTTCAACGCCCGTGCCACCTCGGCGCCGAGCACCACTTCGAACGGATCCTCGGCGAAAGGGCGGCCTTCAGCGAGTTGCAAGGGCTGCTTGCGGCCGTAGCGGTAATGTTCGAAATAGGCAGTGCTGGTGCCCATCACTCTATAGCCGCGGTGGGAGTCACCCAATGAGATGGGGATCGCCCAGCTAACCCGTGGATGCTGCGCGAAGTGCTCGAAGCTTTCCCAGCGGATGTTGTTGGTGGCGTTGCCGATACGGAACACCGAATACAGAAGCAGATTCACAGAGCCGGAGCGGGCGCCAACGATCAGGTCGGTGCCGCTGATGGTGCTGGCGAAGCTGGCGCGGGCTTCGGTGCGTACACGCTCGACAGCTAGCAACAGACACACCGACAGGGCGATGGCGAAGACCGTAAGCAAGGCGGTGAAGCGGCGGTTGTTCAGGCTCGCCAAGGCCAGGCGCAACAGGTACATGGCCTATATCTCCGGTACGTAGGCGGCGTGGTTGAGCTCCGCCAGTGACAGGCTACGGTCGAATAGCGGAGCCAGACTCTGGTCGTGGCTGACGAACAGCAAGCTCGAGCCAGCCTCCCTGCACTCGGCGAACAACAATTGCAGAAAAGCTTCCCGGCTGTCGGCGTCGAGCGCCGAGGTGGGCTCGTCGGCAATCACCAGTTCCGGCTGACCGATCAACGCGCGCGCAGCGGCAACGCGCTGTTGTTGGCCGATCGATAGCGCTTCGGCACGTCGCCCGAAGAGCTCCTTGGATAGGCCGAGGTGCGAAAGCAGGCTTGCCGTTGCCTGCGCAACGCTGCCGTGCCGCTGACGGGCGCGTTCGGCCCGAGCTTTCGAGAAATGACAGGGCAAGCCGACGTTTTCGGCTACCGAGAGAAAGGGCAACAGGTTGAACTGCTGGAAGATATAGCCGGTGTGATCGACGCGAAAACGATCCCGCGCGCCTGCGGAAAGCGCCGCGAGGTCGCTGCCGAGCAGTCGAACCGTTCCGCGCTGCGCTTTTTGTACGCCGCCGATCAGGCCCAGCAAGGTGGTCTTGCCGCTACCTGACGGCCCCTTTAGAAACAGGCTCTGGTTGCGCTCCAGCTTGAAGTTGGGGATGTCGAGCAGTTCTGCCTGGCCGGGCCAGGCAAAACCCAGTTGGTGGAGTTCGAGCAACGGTGCGGTCATTCGCGATGATCCGTGTCAGGCGAGCCGGTGAGTTTACTGCGTCGGGCCGGGCAGCGGCAGACAACGGGTGTTCAGAACTCAGCGCGTGACTGGTCGGCGTCGAGTTGTGCGCCACGTTGGCCGTTCGGGCCGATCAGTTGTGCCTGGATTTTCTCGGTGCCGGGGAATGCCTTGAACAACGCCTGCAGATCGAGGGCGTGCAGCGCCTGAGGGGTGGCGCAATCGTAGTGATAGTGGGCGTGGATCTCGCTGTGCTGGCCTTCATGATCGTGCTCGTGCTCGCCGTCATGAGCGGCGTCTTCGAACAGTGGGCTTTCCAGCTCGGTTTCAGCCAGGGTGCAGCCTGCTGTCGCTGGCAGGCCGAACAGGGTATCGGGCTGCTCTAGCCGCTTGCGTGCGTCGGCGATCTTGCGTTTGTCCGCATCGCTGCCCGGCGCGTGTTCGAAGCCCACCAGATTCATCGCCGGACTGCGAAGTTCGATTTCCAATGTCGAACCATCCAGCGCGACGTCCAGTTCGGCGGCGCCGTGCTCATGGGCGCCGAGACTGGCGTGCTGATCATGATGGTCATGCTCGTGATGCTGGGCAGCCTGAGCGAGGCCGGGCAGAAGAACAAAGGGCAGGGCGAGCAACAGATGACGCATGACGATCTCCTGATTAAGTAATAGTTACGTTATAACAAAAGAGTGGCTGCGCTGGCCAGCCCGACGCGAGCCGTGGGAGCATGGTGAGAGTTTTTCTGGAGAACAAAGATGATCCGAATTCGTGGCCACATCGGCGAGCTACCGGTGGATCTCAGCGTGGAGCTGGACGATCAGGATTGGGCACAGCTGGCGCGTCAGCTGCCGCTAAGCGCCAACTCACAAGCGGCGCAGGCATCGACTGAGGCGGGTTCCGATCGTCTCTGGCTCGGCGCCCAGCAGTTGCTGCGGGAAGCGGGGCGGATGGAGGGGCCACAGCTGCTGGCTGAGCTGCAAGCCCTGAGCGGTAGCGCACAGGCCGGCAAGCGCTTGCTGGTGCGTCTGCGCCACAGTGCTCAGGTTAGCGTGCAGAGCGGCGCCGACTCGCCGATCTACAGCTGGATCAACGAGACACTCTGAGAAACGTTACAGGCGCTGCGCCTGGAAGGTGTTGCAGCGCGCGGGCTCACCGCTGTCGAAGCCGGTGCGGAACCACTTCACCCGCTGCGCCGAGGTGCCGTGGGTGAAGGCGTCCGGTACCACGCGGCCCTGGCTCTGCTGCTGAAGACGATCATCACCGATGGCGTTGGCGGCGTTCAGTGCCTCCTCCAGATCACCTTCCTCAAGCCAGTCATGACGCTGCTGGGCGTGGTAGGCCCAGACACCAGCGAAGCAGTCCGCCTGTAATTCCTGCCGGACCAGCAAGCCATTGTCGCCCTCCATTTGGGCTCCGCGCTGACGTGCGGCCTGCATCTGCTGCGATACGCCAAGCAGAGTCTGGACATGGTGGCCAACCTCATGGGCAATCACATAGGCCTGGGCGAAATCGCCAGCGACCGAAAAGCGTGAGGCCATCTCATCGAAGAACTGCAGATCGAGATACACCTGCCGGTCGCCAGGGCAGTAGAACGGCCCGACCGCCGAATTGGCGAAACCGCAGGCCGAGCTGACACCACCGCGAAAGAGCACCAGCGTAGGGTCGCGATACTGCTCGCCGGACTGTTGAAACAGCGCGCGCCAAGTGTCTTCCGTATCGCCCAGGATCGCCTGAACGAAGGCGACCTGCGGATCGTCGCCGCTCGCTGGCGTATTGCTTTGTGACGTGGGTGTCGAGCCGGTCTGATTGGCCAACTGACCGAGAATTTGCATCGGGTCCTGGCCCGAGAGCAGTCCGATCACCACCACGATGGCGACCCCGGCCAGGCTCAAACGTCCACCGCCTATGCCGCCGCTACGGCCGCGGGCATCCACTACGTTGTCACTGCGACGCGCCTTTTTCCACCGCATGTTCGGGGCCTTCTGCCAGTCATTGCTCAGTGGCTAAGACCCGCCATGCCGCCAGCTAATTCAGCCAGAAGACGACGCTTCGTCTACTTGATTTCAGTTCGCGGGGTAATTGGCCAGTACCGATTCCTCGCCCTGTTTGCTCAGGCCGATCACCTTGTAGGCGTCTTTCCGATCGCCCATCTCCATGCCCGGCGAGCCCATGGGCATGCCCGGCACGGCCGCGCCGATCAGATCCGGTTGTGCACGCAGCTTGAGGATGTCGGCGGCCGGAACGTGACCTTCGACGAACTTTCCGTCGATCACGCCGGTGTGGCAGGAGCCCAGCCGATGCGGTACGCCAAGACGGTTCTTGACCGCCGCCATGTCGGTTTCGACGTGATCGGTTACGGCGAAGCCGTTCTCTTCCAGATGCTTGATCCACGAGGTGCAGCAGCCGCAATTGGCATCGCGGTGGACATCAATGGCGATGGGTTCGGCGGCGTGGGCGAGGCTGGCGAAAAGAGTAGTAGCGAGCAGCAGATGGCGCATGAGAATTCCCTCCGACGAAATAGTGCGCAGAGTACCGCCAGGCCCTGGCGCTGCCCAAGCATCAGGTGTGAGCGAATGTCTCAGTCCAAAGCGCGTGCGGCTGCGGCTTGGTAGCGAACCAAAACGAGCTGTTTCGGTCGGATAACCATCGTGGTGCGGAGCCGCTATCAGGAGAGCTTTCGATGCGTTTTGCCCGTTTCGTTCTGATTGTCCAAGCCGTGATCATGATCGGGTTCAGCCTTGCCTACTGGCTGCGCCCTTATGAGATGGCCAATCTGAACGGGATGCTGCTGATGGAGACCGCCTCGGTCAGCCATATGCGCGTCTATTACGGTGGGTTGCAGCTGGGCCTGGCACTGTTTCTGCTCTGGGCGATGCAAGTCCCTGAGCGTGCCAAAACGGCCCTGGTGATGTTGGTGATCACCATGCTTGCACTGGTTGCTGGACGGCTCGGGTCGTTGTGGCTCGACGGCGGCGAACTGATCGGTTTCGATCTTGCTTCATTGATTTACCGGGTACTCGCCGCGTTGCTGGCGGCGGCTGCGCTGGTGATGATTCGTGAGCGTCCAGCGGCTGAGCCAGGAACTGAGCTTCAGCCCAAACGGACCCGTATGGACGATGGCCCACCCAAGCCATTTCGCGTGGGCGATGGCGCTGCGACGTTGTCGACGCCCGAAGCGGAGCAGGGGCCGGAGCCCTTCCGTCGCGGTGATCCGCTTAATACGGCCAACGAGGGGCGCCGGACGTGATTCTGCGATAGAAATGATTGCGGGCAGTTCTCCATCCGCAAACCCGTGTCCGTAGAGAGCTTCTTGTCCCAGCAAGATTGGCGTTTCACGTTCCATTCACATCGGTTTGACGAAACCCCGACAGTACGCCGCGCAGACTTGATGGCACCGCTCCGGCGACAGCGCGTCGCTGCGGGGCCGTCTCTATGCTCAGGTGAACCGATGATTGCAAATTTCCCGCTTCCTGCCCAAGCCTCCAGTCGATGCAATAAACTGCCGCATCGTCGCCCGGTATTGCTGGCGGTGCTGCTTGCCGGTCTGTCCCTGGCCGGCTGTCAGAATGCCAGCCAACGGTTGCTCGCCGAAGGCTACCCGCCGGAGTACGTCGATGGCTTCGACGCTGGCTGTGGCAGTGGACGTCAGGCTGCAGGTGCGCCGGCGGAGTTCAGCAAGGATGTGCCGCGCTATCTGAGCCAGCCGCTGTATGCCGAAGGCTGGAGCGACGGCTATCGCCAATGCCAGGCGACGCAAGAAGCCAGTGGCGGGCTCTCTGCCTGGCAGGACAGTGCGCTGGAGCGCCAGCGCGACCGTGAGTGGCGGCATCACGTCGATCAGGCCAAGGCCCAGGCGTTCCGCCGGAAGCCTTGAGGCCGGCTGTTATGACGCGGCGTTGACCACGTCCAGATTCTTTGCAACGGCTTCGCTGGGTGCGCGATACAGTACAAGGCGGTAGCAGAGCAGGCAGATCACCCAGTCGAAAAGCATCGTCCAAACGTTGTGCGACAGGAAGTGCGCCCCTTGCATCACTCGGCTGACCGAAAACAGCAGGCCCAATCCCAGCGCAAAACCCAGTCCACACCGCGCCGCACGGGGATGCCGGTCCCGTAGAAAGAAGAACAACGCGAACAGCGAAAAACCTGCCGAGGCATGGCCGCCAGGCCAGCAGCGCCCTGGCTTGAGCGTCGGTGCGCGCGGGCTCAGCAGCGGCGTATAGGTTTCGCTGCCGCCGAATTCGGTAAGGCTCCAGGGACAGTGCACACCGGTCAGCGCCTTGAGTGGCGTCACGATGGCGGTCGACAACCCGAGCGCCAGCACCAGATAGCCTAGCCGTCGTCGCCAGGCGGCAAGACGGGTCGGCAACAGGCTGAGCACGAAGCCGCCAATCGCCGCCAGGCCAATGGCGATCACCACCTGTTTCGCACGATCGTGCAACAGGTCTTCGAGCAGCCAGCTGTGTTTGCCCGCGAAGCCGTCCTGCGTGCTGTAGAACCAGTTGGAAATGGCGAAATCGAGGCGGCTCGGGTCAGTGGCGAGCAACAGCCCCATGATCAGCAATGGAAGGCCGAACCATAGGCGGAAGCTGAAGGGGCGGGAGGGCATTGCATACCGTGTTGTGGTCATGTTCGGCTCAATCGATGGCCCCGCTTACACGGGGCGGAAAGGGCTCAGCGCTGGCTGAGGCGAGTGCCTGCAGGCGGCTTGGGCAGCCAGCCCAGCAGCGTGTGGGTGTAGTCATGGCTGGCGCCCTGGTAATAAGCGATGTCGCGCGCCACCAAGCTATCGTCCGGCGTCGCCCGGGATTCTCGGCTGATCTGAAGCGCATCGTCGTGGCGACGCACCACCCGGCGGGGGCTGAGAATCGCCAGGTCTTTACCGTCGAAAAGTCCCAGATGCTGGTAGTTGCCAATCAGCGCACGGCCTGGCTTGGCATCGTCGCGCAGGAGGTTGCGACCGAAGAAGGTCGAGACGTAGTCCAGGTTGAGCAAGCCGAGTAGCGTCGGTGCTATGTCGATCTGACTGGCGACCATCGACACTTCGCGCGGCGCGATAAGCGTCGGCGCATAGACGAACAACGGTATGTGATAGTTGGCCACCGGCAGGTCCTGCGAGCCTGCGCTGCCGGCCGTATGGTCGGCGACGAAGACGAACAGGGTGTTGTCGAACCAGGGCTTGCCGCGAGCGTCGCGCAGGAACTCGCCGATCGCATGATCGGTGTACTTCACCGCGCCTTCCCGGCCATCGCCCGATGGAATATCGATGCGGCCCTCGGGATAGGTATACGGCCGATGGTTGGACGTGGTCATCAGTTGCAGGAAGAACGGCTTGCCGGCTGCATAGTCAGTGTCCGCCTCCTTGATCGCCAGGCGGTAAAGGTCCTCATCGGCCATGCCCCAGGCATTTTTGAAATGAATGTCCGCCTCGTTAGCGCTGCTCTGGTCGACGACGCGGTAGCCGTTGCCACTGAAAAAAGCGCTCATGTTGTCGAAGTAGCCCCGTCCGCCGTACAGGAACGCGCTGTCGTACCCCTGTGCTGAGAGCTGTTGGCCGAGACTGGCGAAGCCGCTTTCACGGCCGATTCGCTTGACGATCGAGCGCCCTGGAGTGGGTGGGACGGACAAAGTGATGGCTTCCAGACCACGGTCGGTGCGTGTCCCGGTGGCGTAGAAGTTGTTGAAGAACAGGCTCTGGCGGCGCAATTCGTCGAGGTTCGGCGTCAGACCGCGCGTGTCGCCAAAGCTGCCCAAATATTTGGCGCTAAGGCTTTCGATGGTGACGAGCACGACGTTGAGCGCCTTCGGCTGCCCCGGATTGTCGATCACACGGCGAATGTCCAAAGGATCGCTGCCGACGATGAAGCGTGCGTTGGGTTCGCTGATCTCACGACGCAACTGGACGGCGACTTCGGCCTCCGGCAGCGTCGCGTAGAACTGTTGGTAGTCGAGTTCATTGTTGCGAAAGGCCGCGAAGAATTGAAACGGGCCATTGCTCGCTAGTTCACGCTGATAGGCATTGCCGCCGGAGCTGCGCGGAAAGTCCTGGCCTACGGTCAGCGCTATGCCAAGCGCCAGGCCCGTCAGGCTGGCAATTGCGGCCAAGCGCCCGCGCCATGGCAGCAGGGGCGCGTCGAGGGCTTGTCGCAGTGGTCGCTGCAACGCCGCGGCGACGACCAGCGCCAGAAGCGCCAACAACGCCAGCAATGGGTAGACCGGGTAGGACTCCAGAATGTTGTTCACGACCTCGTCGGAATAGACCAGGTAATCCACGGCGATGAAGTTGAAGCGCACCCCGAACTCGTCCCAGAACAACCACTCGGCCACCGCCGTGAACAGCATGGCGTAGAGGCTGACAGCCAATAACAGCTGCAGCCAGGCGCGATGCCAACGGCTAGTCCAGATGCGCTCGGGACAGAGCAGGAGATACACGCCAAGTGGCACGGCGGCAAACGCGAGGTAGGCGAGGTCGTAGAGCAGCCCCACGCCATAAACGGTCAACAGCCCGCTGGCGCCGGTTCCGGCTTCTTGCCAGTGACTGGCCAGCAATGCCGTGCGGGTGAGCACAAAGGCCACCAGCCAAAGGCCGAGCAGCAATGAGAGGTAACGGAGCTGAGCATGGCGGAGAGTTGGCATCGTATGATTCCGAAATGGGAAAACGTGCCGAAGTCTGTCGACGTACCCGTGAGCCCTTCGTCAAGAAGCTGTGAAAAAAACGTCATGTATTCCTGCGAGCGAGCCGCCATGCGCATTCTGGTCATCGAAGACAACCGAGACATTCTTGCCAACGTGCTGGATTTCCTCGAACTCAAGGGCTACGTGGTCGACTGCGCGCAGGATGGGCTGAGCGGGCTGCACCTGGCGGCGACCAGCCACTACGATTTGATCGTGCTGGACATCATGCTGCCGGGTATCGACGGCTTGCAGGTGTGCAAACGCCTTCGCGAAGACGCCCGGCGCGATACACCGATCATCATGCTGACGGCGCGCGATGCGCTCGATGATCGCCTGCAGGGGCTCGGCGTCGGCGCCGACGATTATTTGATCAAGCCGTTCGCGCTGTCGGAGCTGGTCGCGCGCATCGAAGCTGTGCTGCGGCGCAGCCAGGGCTCGCGTAAAAATGAGCTACAGGTCGGCGATCTGCATTACAACCTCGATACGTTGCAGGCCACTCGTGGCGGCCAGCCGTTGCGGCTGAACCCCATCGGCCACAAGCTGCTGACGATCCTGATGAAGAAGAGCCCGGCGGTGGTGCGCCGCGAGCAGCTGGAAGAAGCGCTATGGGGCGACGATATCCCCGACAGTGACAGCCTGCGCAGCCATATTCACCAGTTGCGCCAAGTACTCGACAAACCCTTCGCCGCGCCGCTGCTGCACACCGTGCATGGAGTCGGCTTCCGCCTGGCGGAGATGCCCCATGCTGGCTAAACAGCCATTCGCGCGTCGCATCGTCATTGCCTTTACGTTGACGACCCTGGCGGTCAGCGGCATCTTCTCGCTCGGTATCGTCGCGGTGGTGCATTCCATCGAGGAGCATCTGGTAACCGAGGAGTTGGGCCGCGAGCTGGATATCGTGCTTAACGAGGATCTGCGCCAGGGCGTTGCGCCGCGTCTGGATTCAAGTACCTCGTTCTATGCCTCGAACATGCCCCAGTACGCTGTGCCTGATGAGTTGGCAGGGTTGGCTGAGGGTTTCACCGAGTTGGTCAGGGGCGATGAGGCGTATTACGTCTATGTCCGTGAAAGCGCGGGCGAGCGCTATCTCCTGGTCCAGGAGCAACATGAATTCGAGGCCCGTGAAAATGTGCTGTTCAATGTGGTGCTCGGGGGGTTTCTGCTCAGCGTTGCCGGCGCGTGGTTACTTGGCCTACTAATGGCGCGCACGGTAATGGCACCCGTGACGCGCCTGGCTCAGCAGGTGCGCCATCGCGATCAATTGCATCCGCTGGCGCCACCGCTGGCGCTGCAATATCCCGACGACGAAGTGGGCCATCTGGCTGCGGCCTTCGACAGTACCCTCGGCCAGCTGCGTCAGACTCTGGAGCGCGAGCGGCTGTTCACTGCCGATGTCAGCCACGAGCTGCGCACGCCGCTGATGGTCATTCTCGGCGCTTGTGAGTTGCTCGATCAGGCCGAGTTGCCGGGCAAGGCCGGTACCCAGGCGCAGCGCATTGAACGCGCAGCAAAGGAGATGCACGAATTGGTGCAGACCTTTCTGATGCTGGCGCGCGCGCGGCCGGAGCAGACAGCGCTGGGCGGCAGCGCCAGCTTGACCAGCGTCACCGAGGAACAGGCCGAACGCTGGGGGCCGCTGATGCGCGACAAGGGGCTGAGTTTCGAGGTGATCGCCGAAAGCCACAGTGCGGGCGAATACAACCACACGCTGTTGAGCACGGTGATGTCCAACCTGTTGCGCAATGCCCTGCACTACACCGAAACCGGCACGGTATGCCTGATTCTCGAGCGCACCGGGTTTCGCGTCGAAGACACCGGCGTCGGCATTCCACTGGATCAGCAACAACTCATGTTCCAACCATTCGTGCGCGGCGCCGAGGCGCGCGGTGAGGGGCTCGGGCTGGGCCTGTCACTGGTCAAGCGGATCTGCGCGCATCAGGGCTGGCAAGTCGGCGTACAGCAGCGTCAACCCCAAGGCAGCTGCTTCCGGGTACGGCTGGACGGCGACGCTTGACATTTTTTTCACATCCTTTTGACAGAGCCTTGATCCCGGCCTCGCTAATTTGGCGTTCTGCTTCTAACCGGAACGCCCGCCATGACGAGACCGAGCCCCATCGAACTGGACTTCTCGCGCAAATACGACCGCGAGCACGCCCATCAGTACCTGCAAAAACACCAGGACGGCCTGGCTCGACGCCTGTCGCACTGGCGTGACGAGCAACTAGCGCGGCGCGCGCTGAAACTTGCCGGCGACCCCGATCTGGTACTCGACCTGCCCTGCGGCGCCGGGCGTTTCTGGCCGCTGCTGGCCGAGCACCCAAGCCGGATGATCCTTGCCGCGGACAATTCCGCCGACATGCTGGCGATCGCCCAGGCCGCGCAGCCGCTGGAAGTGGTCAAGCGGGTGGAAACCTTCCAAACCTCGGCGTTCGCCATCGACATGGGCAATAACGCTGTCGACAGCATCTTCTGTATGCGCCTGCTGCACCACATTGCCGATCCGGCTCATCGACTGGCGATGCTGCGTGAATTTCATCGGGTCAGCCGCGACACGGTGATTCTGTCGCTATGGGTAGATGGCAACTACAAAGCCTGGAAACGCAAGCGCCTGGAGCGCCGTCGCCCGGCCAAGGCCAACCAGAATCGCTTCGTGGTGCAACGTTCGGTGGTCGAGGCCGAGTTCCGCCAGGCCGGCTTCGACATTGTCGGACACAACGACTTCCTGCCCGGTTACGCCATGTGGCGGGTCTACGTGTTACGCAAAAGGGGCTGAGCATGGTCGGACAGATTGTTCTATCGAGCCCCAGCCCAGTCAGTAGCGTGTTTCAGCGCTGGTGGAATGCTCAGGGTGAATGGGTCGAGCCACCCAATGTGCGTCGCGACGGCGAAAGTGGCGTGCAGCTCCTCCAGCCTCGCGACCGTTCGAGGCCAGCGCTCTACTGCAAACGTCAGGTTGGGCATCTGTACCGCTCGCTGCGTCATCCTTTCGGCCGGCCGACCGTGTTGCGCGAGCAGGTTGCGCTGAGCGCATTCGAGCGACTCGGGGTGCGCGTGCCGGAACGGGTCTACTGCGGCGCTAGCCGAGAGGGCGGCCGCTGGCAGGCGCTACTGGTTACCGAAGCATTGCAGGGCTTCGTCAGTCTCGATGCCTGGTACCGCGACGGCGCGCAGCGGCGATACGGCGATGTCGTGCACCGGCAGATGTTGCAGCAGCTCGGCGTTACGCTTAGTCGTGTGCACCGTGGCCGCTGGCAGCACGGTTGCTGCTACCCCAAACACATCTTCATTCGGCCGAGCGATGGCGGCACAAGCGTCGAGATCGCATTGCTGGATCTGGAAAAGAGCCGTCGTCGCTTGCGCCGCAGCGCGGCCTCCCGGCACGACCTGCGCCAGCTTTACCGCCACCGCGACGAGATACCGCTTACGGATCTGCACCTATTCAGAGAAGCCTATGACGCTGCCTTCGCCAATGGTGGAGGGCCCGATGAGCACTGAAGGTTTGGTGCCGGTGGTCACCGATGCCGTGGCCCTGAAAGGCCGTCGGGGCATGCGGCGAATCATGCTTGCTGGCGGCTATTCGCTGGCCGGCCTGAAGGCAGCCTACGTAGGCGAAGCGGCTTTCCGCCAACTGGTGCTGCTCGCAGTGCTGCTGATCCCGTTGGCTTTCGTCGTCGATGTCAGCCGGGCCGAGCGGGCAATCCTGATTGCCGTTGCGTTGCTGGCGCCGATCATCGAACTGGTCAATTCGGCCATCGAGGCCACTGTCGATCGCATCTCCCTGGAACTGCACCCGCTATCCAAACAGGCCAAGGACATGGGCAGCGCGGCGCAACTGCTAACGCTGTGCCTGATTGGCCTGATCTGGGCGGTAATCCTGCTGTAGCCCGCCCGGCCGACAAGGACCTTTTGCATGAACAAGCAGCCGGCCGCGCAAGGGCTTGACCGACGGTGCGGTAGCGGATGCACGCTGATACGTCCGATGTGCTCGATGCTGTGTCACTTGGCGGCGCGGATACGGCCGCCACTGACCAGCGCGGCGACTTGCCGGGCAAAGGCTTCGATGGAGAATGGCTTGGTGATCAGCTCCAGGCCTTCACCGATGAAGTTGCCCTTCATCAGCGCATGCTCGGCGTAGCCGGTCATGAACAACACCTTCAGCTCGGGCTGACGGGTCCGGGCGAGATCCGCCAACTGCCTGCCATTCAGGCCAGGCAGGCCGACGTCGGTGACCAGTAGATCCAGCTGCACGTCGGTTTCCAGAACCGCCAGCCCGGTCGGGCCATCGTGGGCCTGCAGAACGTTGTAGCCCATGTCCTGCAGCACGTTCGCCACGACTGAACGTACAGTCGGCTCGTCCTCCACCAGCAATACGCTGCCGCCACGTAGCGGTTGGGGCGTTTGCTGCGTCAGCTCGACGACGCCCTCAGGCAGTTGCACCGCATGCTGGCGCGGGAGGAATACCGACACCGAGGTGCCAACGTCGGGCGCACTCTTGATTTGTGTGTGCCCTTCGGATTGGCGGGCGAAACCGTAAACCATGGACAGCCCGAGGCCGGTGCCCTGGCCGATGGGTTTGGTCGTGAAGAAGGGGTCGAACGCGCGCGCGATCACCTCCGGCGGCATTCCGCAGCCGGTATCGGTGACGGTCAGGCAGACGTAGTCACCGCCAGCGACCTGTAGCTCGTCGGCCGCTTCCTGGGCGGCGAGATGCACGTTGCGGGTCTCGATGGTCAAGGTTCCGCCGTCGGGCATGGCGTCGCGGGCATTGATCGCCAGATTGAGGATCGAGCTTTCGATCTGGTGCAGATCGCATTGGGTCAGCCAGAGGTCATCAGCAAGCAACTTACGGATACGGATGGTCTCGCCGAGTGTGCGCTGCAGCAGGTCGTCCAGCGAAGCCACCAGTCGATTGAGGTCGATGGTTTTCGGGGCGAGCGGTTGTCGACGCGAATAGGCTAAAAGCCGATGCGTCAGGCCGGCCGCGCGTTGAGCCGAGTCGATAGCGGCATCGACATGGCGCGGCAGCTCGGCCGCGCGGCCCTGGTCAAGTCGTCGCCTGGCCATTTCCAGCGAACCCACGATGCCTTGCAGCAGGTTATTGAAGTCATGGGCGATGCCGCCTGTCAGCTGGCCGATAGCCTCCATCTTCTGTGCCTGGCGCAATACTTCGTGAATGTGTTCGAGCTCTGCGGTGCGTGCTTTAACACGCGCTTCCAGGGTTTCGTTGAACTGGCGCAGGGCCTCTTCGGCCCGCCGACGTTCGGTGATTTCGCGCTGCGCCGATTCGAGCAGTCGTGCGTTATCGAAGGCCACCGCTGCATGCCCGGCCACACCGGCCATCAGCCATTCATGGCGGGCGGTGAAAACAGCAGACTTTTCGTGCCCGAACAACAATGCCCCGAGCACCTCACCCGTGCGCGACACCACCGGGATCGCAAGGTAGCTGGTGACCGGCAGATGGCCGTGTGGCATGCCAAAGTGCGGCCCGCTCTTGCCGTAGCGCGGGTCCTGGGTGATGTCATCGGACCGGATGATTTCCGTGCCGGCGAAGCTCGGCGCAAAGACTGCCGTCGCACGTGGCTGGGGAAAACGTGAGAACGCTTCGCGAGGTACACCGGCTAGCGCATAGAGGGTATGGGTGACGCCTTCTTCGTTCTGTATGTTGTAGAAGAAAGCGCCGAACTGGGCGCCGGTCAGCTCGACCCCGGCGTCAGTCACCATTTGCACCATTGTTTCGAGGTTGAGCTCGGCGGCCAGACGACCGCCGATGCGGTTGAGAATTTCCAGGGCTTGCCGATCAGCGATCAGCTCCTCGCGGCTATCTGGCGAGGGCGGTACATCAATTTGCATAGGCAACACCCGCAATTAGGCTTAACCACAACTACCTATTGGTGGGACAACGCATGTCCCTGAGCAGCTCCTGCAACCGCTCGAAACATGCGACGAGCTGCAATCTGAATCACTTTTTATCTGCGAGTCAGCAATACGCCCGACTCCATGTGGTGGGTATAGGGAAACTGGTCGAACATTGCACAGCGCTCGATGCGATGAGTGTCGTGCAGCTGGGCGATATTCGCCGCCAGAGTTTCCGGATTGCAGGAAATGTAAAGGATGCGCTCGAAGCGGCGGGTCAGCTCGCAAGTGTCCGGGTCCATGCCGGCGCGCGGCGGGTCAACGAAAACGCTGCCGAAGGCATAGCTTTTCAGGTCGATGCCGGCCAGACGGCGGAACGGGCGCACCTCGTTCAACGCCTGGGTCAGTTCTTCTGCAGACAGCCGCACCAGGCTCACGTTGTCGATGCCGTTGTCGTCGAGGTTGGCCAGCGCTGCGTTCACCGAGGATTTGCTGATCTCGGTTGCCAGCACCTTGGATACGCGGGTCGCCAGCGGCAGGGTGAAGTTGCCGTTGCCGCAGTAGAGTTCCAACAGGTCGTCGTCGCGCTCGCCGAGCACCTCGTGTGCCCAGTTGAGCATCTTCTGGCAAACCTCGCCGTTGGGCTGGGTAAAGGCGCCTTCCGGCTGGCGATAGCGGAAGCTGCGACCGGCTACGACCAGCTCTTCTTCGACATAATCGCGACCAATGACGATGCGTTTGCCCTTCGAGCGTCCGACGATGCTAACTCCCAGGTTGGCAGCGAGCTGCTCGGCTTCGGCCTGCCACGCGTCGTTCAGCGGGCGATGGTAGGCGAGGGTGATCAGCGCATCGCCGGACAAGGTGGTCAGGAACTCGACCTGGAACAGCTTAAAGCTCAGTGTTTCGCTGGCCTGCCAGGCGGCTTTCAGTTGCGGCATTAGCTCATTGATGCGGCGGCTGGCGATGGGGAACTCGTCGATCAGGATCGGCGTGTGCTTGTCGCCCTGCTCGAACATCGCGTAATGGCGCTGGCCGTCCTCGCGCCACAGGCGAAATTCGGTGCGCAGCCGGTAGTGCTCACGCGGCGAGTCGAACACCTCTGGAGCCGGCGCGTCGAAGGGCGCCAGCAGTTCGACCAGCCGGGCGGCTTTCTCGGCGAGTTGGGCGTCGTAGGTGGCGGGGACGAATTGCGGACGGCTCATGGAAACTCTTGGAGTGATAGGTAAATCGGAGGGTGGCTGACGCTTCATCCATCCACCGTTACCCATGGAAAGTGAATGAAGAAGGGGTCGTCTACCCTACGCAAATGGTGGGCGCGGATTGTACGGTCGCCAACACTAGTTGTCAGGGGCCGCGCCTTCGTGTTTTCGCCCGGTCTGGTGGGCTGAAGCCCACCCTACGATTTTCCGCACTCAGTACCCTGGGCTGGGCGGCGTTCCGCTTCAACCCACCGAACCGCTGTAGGGTGGGCTTCAGCCCACCGCTAAGAAAAGACCTCAGCCGTTAAAGAAGCCCAGCTTGATCACGAACAGGATCGACAGAATCCACATCGCCGGACTCAGGTCACGCCAGCGGCCTGCGAGCAGCTTGATCGCGGTCCAGGCGATGAAGCCGAAAGCGATACCGTTGGCGATGGAGAAGGTCAGCGGCATAGCCAGCGCGGCGATGACCACCGGCGCGGCGACGGTGAGGTCATCCCAGTCGATATTGGCCAGGCTGCTCATCATCAGCACCGCGACGAACAACAGCGCCGGCGCGGTCGCATAGGCCGGTACTGCGCCGGCCAGCGGCGCGAAGAACAGGCTGAGCAGGAACAGCAGGGCGACCACGCAGGCGGTCAGGCCGGTGCGCCCGCCGGCACTGATGCCAGCTGCGGATTCAATATAGCTGGTGGTGGTTGAGGTACCCAGCGCAGCGCCAGCCATGGTCGCGGTGCTGTCGGCCAGTAGCGCGCGGCCCAGGCGCGGCATCTTACCGTCTTTGTCCAGTAGATTGGCCTTCTGCGCCACGCCGATCAAGGTACCGGAAGTGTCGAACAGATCGACGAAAAGGAAGGCGAAGATGACGCTGAGCAGGCCGATGTCCAGCGCGCCGGCAATGTCGAGTTGAAGCAGCGTCGGCATAAGCGACGGCGGCATCGAGACCACGCCGCTCAGCTCGGACAGACCGAGCAATATCGACAGGCCGGTAACGACCAGAATGCCAATCATCACCGCGCCGGTGACCTGACGGTAGGCCAGCGCGGCGATCAGGAAAAAGCCCAGGCAGGCCAGCAGCGGTCCGCCCGCAGTTAGGTCGCCGAGGCCTACGAGCGTCGCAGGATTATCGACAACGATGCCCGCATTCTTCAGCGCAATGATTGCCAGAAATAAGCCGATACCGGCGGCGATGCCTGAGCGCAGTGCCAGCGGAATGCTGTGAATGATCCACTCGCGAATCTTGAAAATCGACAGCAGGAAGAAAATCGCGCCGGAGAGAAATACCGCGCCCAGCGCAGTCTGCCAGGTGTAACCCATGGTCAGCACCACGGTGTAGGTAAAGAACGCATTCAGACCCATGCCCGGCGCCAGCGCGATCGGATAGTTGGCCAGCAGGCCCATGATGGCCGAACCGATGGCGGCCGCCAGACAGGTAGCGACGAACACCGCACCATGGTCCATGCCCGTTTCAGCGAGGATGCTCGGATTGACGAACAGAATGTAAGCCATGGTCAGAAAGGTGGTGAGACCGGCCAGCATCTCGGTGCGCACGTTGGTGTTATGCGCCTTGAGTTGAAACAGCTTCTCCAGCATGGTCAATCCTCTTGTTGCCGGTCGTTGATCTGGCGGTTGGGTTTGCCGCTTCTGTGAGCAGCTTGTTCGCTACAGCAAAGCCTATCCGGGTGCTGCCCGCAAAAGCCGCGCATCTTACACTGGCGCCGCGGCGGGTTGAATTGCGCGGCAGATTCATCGTCGCGTCAGTACTTACTTCGCCCTAGCCAGCGAACAGGCTGTACACCGTCTCGTAGGATGAATGAAGCGGCGCTGCTACAAAAAGAACGCCTTGGCCGAACGCACGTAACCCATCAGCGCCGTCACGCGGATCAGCGATCGAATATTGCGCTCGCCACGCCTGCTAATTCCCACTTCCCATACGGCGCTTCGCACGCTACCCGGCTGAACGATTTTTTCCCCTTGGCAGTCGTACCCCTAGACGCAGGGACAGCGCACCAAATGCCTGAGGTCTCCGGCGAATCTGCTTAGAACAGGTGCCGGATGCCCTTCAAACCGTGAGGCTGTCATGAGCGAAAACGCTTCCAACGCAGGGGGCATCGCCGCCTGCTCGATCACCCTTCAACTCAATGGGCAGAGTCGACAGGTCGAGGTCTACCCGTGGACCACGCTGCTCGATCTGCTGCGTGAACAGCTGGCCCTGACCGGCACCAAAAAGGGCTGTGACCATGGTCAATGTGGCGCCTGTACGGTGCTGCTCGATGGCAAGCGGATCAACAGTTGCCTGACTCTGGCGGTGATGCACGACGGCGCTGAGCTGACCACCATCGAAGGGCTGGCGCAGGGCGAGGCGTTGCATCCCATGCAAGCCGCTTTCGTCAAACACGATGCCTTCCAGTGCGGCTACTGCACGCCGGGGCAGATCTGCTCCGCGGTGGCGCTGGTCGCTGAAGGCCGTGCGCAGACCCGCGACGAGGTGCGCGAACAAATGAGCGGCAATATCTGCCGCTGCGGTGCCTACCCGAACATTCTCGCGGCCATCGAAGAGGCGACGCCCGAGACGCGCGAACGCCTCGCCGGCGCGCAGGAGGTGACGCCATGAATCCCTTCAGCTATGCCCGCCCGGCCAGCGTCGATGAAGCCATCGGCCAGTTCCGCCCGGACAGCCGCTACATCGCCGGCGGCACCAATCTGCTCGACCTGATGAAGGAAAACGTCACCCGTCCGACCCAGCTGATCGACATTACCCGCCTGCCATTGGCCGACATCGAGGAAACCGCCGACGGCGGCCTGCGCATCGGTGCGCTGGTGAGCAATGCCGATCTGGCTTGGCATCCGCTGGTGGAACAGCGCTATCCGCTGCTGTCCCAGGCGATACTTGCCGGCGCCTCGCCGCAGCTGCGCAACATGGCTACCACCGGCGGCAACCTGCTGCAGCGCACCCGCTGCTATTACTTCTACGACAGCACCACGCCGTGCAACAAACGTGAGCCGGGCAGCGGCTGTTCGGCGCGCAATGGCCTCAACCGCATCCACGCGATTCTCGGCCACAGCGACGCCTGCATTGCGGTGCATCCGTCCGATATGTGTGTGGCAATGACCGCGCTGGAGGCGGTGGTGCATGTGCAAGGGCCGCAAGGCGAGCGGCGTATCGCCTTCGCCGATTTCCACCGCTTGCCTGGTGATGAGCCGGAACGTGACAACACCCTGGTCGATGGTGAGTTGATTACCGCCGTCGAGCTGCCGCCGCAGGGCTTCGCCGGTCACAGCTGTTATCTCAAGCTGCGCGACCGCGCCTCCTACGCCTTTGCGCTGGTTTCGGTAGCCGCGGCGCTGGACGTCGACGCTACCGGCATTCGCGGCGCGCGCATCGCCCTCGGCGGGGTGGCACACAAACCCTGGCGCAAAGCCGAAGCCGAAGCGGCGTTGACTGGCGAACCGGCGGACGAAGCCGCATTTTCTGCCGCCGCCGACATTCTTCTCGAAGGCGCCAGCGGCTTCGAGCACAACGCCTTCAAGATCGAACTGGCCCGACGCGCCATCGTTCGTGCCCTGACCGACGCCGCCAAAGGAGCCGCCCGATGACGCCAGCCAATTCCCCGTTCGGCCAACCTGTCGACCGCGTCGACGGCCCGCTCAAAGTCACCGGTCAGGCGCGCTACGCCAGCGAGTTCCACGTGCCTGGACTGCTCTATGGCAGCGTGGTCAACAGCAGCATCGCCCGTGGGCGGATCGTCAGCATTGACGCGAGCGCGGCGGAGGCCGTACCCGGTGTGGCGTTGGTACTGACCCATCAGAACCGTCCGCCGATTGCCAGCTACGACAAGCCCTACGAGGATGAAGATGCGGCCGATGGCTCGCCGTTTCGCCCGTTGTTCAACGATCGCATCCTCTACAGCGGCCAGCCGATCGCGCTGGTAGTGGCGGAAAACCTTGAGCTGGCGCGTCACGCCGGCAGTCTGGTGCGTGTGGAATACGCGTCAGAGCCGCATCGCACCGATCTGCTGAGCGAGCTGGAAACGATGCACAAGGCGCCCGCCGAAGTGCCGCCGCCTCGCGGCGATGTCGATGGTGCGTTGCGGGGCGCCATGCTCAAGCTCGATCGGGAATACAGCACGCCGGTCGAACACCACAACCCGATGGAGCCGCACGCGTCCACCGTGCACTACCTGCCTGACGGCAAGCTGGAAATCTACGACAAGACCCAGGGCGTGCAGAACTGCATGCGCTATCTGGAAGGTGTGTTCGGCATGGAAGGCAAGATTCGCATCCTCTCGCCCTTCGTTGGCGGCGCTTTCGGCTCCGGTCTGCGCCCGCAGTATCAATTGCCACTGGCGGTGATGGCGGCGCTGAAGCTCAAGCGCTCGGTGCGGGTCACCTTGAAGCGCCAGCAGATGTTCACCTTCGGCTACCGTCCGCGGAGCATCCAGCGCCTTTCCATCGGCGCAGCGCCCAACGGACAGCTAGAGGCGCTGAGCCACCAGGCTATCGGCCAGACGTCCACCTTCGAAGACTTCACCGAACACGAGGTCGAGTGGTCGGGGATGCTCTACCAGTGCCCCAACGTGAAGCTGGATTACCAGTTGGTGCCGCTGGACGTCTACACGCCGCTGGATATGCGTGCGCCGGGCGCGACCATTGGCGTCTATGCACTGGAATGCGCCATGGACGAACTGGCCTACGCGGCGGCCATCGACCCGCTGGCGCTGCGCCTGAAAAACTACACCGAGCGCAATGGAAACGAAGACAAGCCTTACTCCAGCAAGGAGTTGCGTCAATGCTACGAGCAGGGCGCCGAACGCTTCGGCTGGTCGCGCCGCTCGATGGAACCACGCAGCATGCGCGACGGCAATCAGCTGATCGGCTGGGGCATGGCGACCGGCGTCTGGGAAGCCATGCAAATGCCAGCCAGCGCCAAAGCCTGCATGGAGCCTGGCGGGCGGCTGGTGGTTAGCAGCGCCACCGCTGATATCGGCACCGGAACCTACACCGTCATGACTCAGATCGCGGCTGCCGCTATGGGCTTGCCCTTGGAGCAGGTGGAGTTTCGGTTGGGTGACTCCAACCTGTCCAAGGCGCCGCTGGAGGGCGGTTCGGCCACGGTATCTTCGGTTGGTAGCGCGGTGCAGAAGGCCTGCGAAGAGCTCCGGCAGAAACTACTGGATGCGGCCCAGCAATCACCGGTTTCGACGTTCACCGGGGCGAAACTCGATGACGTCGAATTCGTCGATGGGCACATGCGCCTGAAAGCGGCTCCAGAAACGAGCGTCGAGGTCGGCCAGATCGTTGCGGTGAGTGGCATGTTGGAAGCCGAGGCGCGCGTCGAACCGGGCGAGAAGCGCAACGAGTACGCCACCGCCACGCATTCGGCGGTGTTCGTCGAGGTTCGCGTGGACGAATCGCTGGGCACGGTGAAGGTCAGCCGCGTGGTCAGCGCGGTGGCGGCCGGGCGGATCGTCAATCCGAAGACGGCCGGTAACCAGATCGTTGGCGGCGTGGTCTGGGGCATCGGTATGGCGCTGCACGAGGAGACCATGATCGATCATACACTCGGTCGCTACATGAACCACAACCTGGCCGAATACCACGTGCCAGTGAACGCCGACATTGGCGAGATCGACGTGATTTTCGTCGAGGAAAAGGACGAAATCGTCAACGCGCTCGGCTCCAAGGGCGTCGGCGAGATTGGCATCGTCGGCGTTGCTGCGGCAGTGGCAAACGCCATTTACCACGCCACTGGCAAGCGCGTGCGCGATCTGCCGATCACTATGGATAAGTTGCTCTAGACGGCTGGAAGCTGTAAGCGTCTCTGGTGGGCTGAAGCCCACCCTACATTGGTGGCACGGAACGCTACAGCCAGTAGGGTGGGCTTTAGCCCACCATGGAGTGATATTCGTGGGCTGAAGCGAAGCGTCGCGCGGCCCCACCTACGGTCTGCGGTTGAACAGGTTGTCGTGTGGCCGATAGGGTACGAGGCGCTTGAAGCGTCGTTTGTTGGGGGCAGTTGAGCCCGCTAATCTAGGTCGCGGTGCAACTGGTCGCGGTTAGTCAAGGTCGGGAACAGCTTCATCCAGGTGCCGGCGATGAGCAGCGTACCGACCCCGCCGATCACCACCGCGGGCACGGTGCCGAACCAGTGTGCGGTGAGGCCGGATTCGAACTCGCCGAGCTGATTCGACGCGCCGATGAACAATCCATTCACTGCGCTCACCCGGCCACGCATGGCGTCGGGCGTTTCCAGCTGCACGAAGGCGCCGCGGATCACCATGCTGATCATGTCCGCCGCGCCAAGAACTACCAGCACACCCATCGACAACCAGAACGAAGTCGACAGGCCGAAGGCAATAGTGGCGACACCGAACACCCCAACGGCGGCGAACATCACCCGTCCGACTCGCCGGTTGATCGGGTAACGCGCCAGCCATAGTGACATTAGCAACGCGCCCACTGCGGGTGCCGAGCGCAGCAAACCGAGGCCCCAGGGGCCGGTGAGCAGGATGTCCTTGGCAAATACCGGCAACAGCGCGGTGGCGCCGCCGAGAAGCACCGCGAACATATCCAGCGAGATGGCACCGAAGATATCCGGGCGGCTGCGGATAAAGCGCATCCCGGCGAGCAGATTATCCATTGCCGGACCGGTCTGCTTCGGCGGCGCAGGGCGCTTCGGCAGGCTCAGCATCAAACTGCAGGCGAGGGCAAAGAGCAGCGCCACCGGGCCGTAGACCCACAGTGGGCCGATGGCGAACAGCAAGCCTCCGAGCGCGGGGGCGACGATGGTCGCGGTCTGCATCGCGGAGGACGAGGCGGCCACTGCGGCTGGGAACAGCGGGGTCGGCACCAGGCTCGGCAACAGCGCCTGAGTCGCCGGCCCTTCGAAGGCTCGTGCGGTGCCGAGTAGAAAGGCCAACACGAAGATCATCTCGCGGGTCACGCCGAGCCCACCGGCGCCCAGCACGAGCGCCAGGGCGATCAGGCCTTGCAGACCCTGGCACAACGCAGCCACCCGACGACGGTCGAAGCGATCGGCAACGTGCCCGGTCCAAAGAATGAACAGCGCGCGCGGCAAAAATTCGGCCAGCCCGACCAGGCCCAGGTCCAATACGTTGCCGGTCAGCTCGTACATGTGCCAGCCGATGGCCACGGCAAGCATCTGAAAACCGCTCGCGGTGAATACGCGGGCAAACCAGAACTTGACGAAGGGGCGTTGATGGCGCAACAGCAATTTAGCGTGGGTAGACATCAGGCAGACGCGGACGGGGCAGGGCCGGGCAGATTAGCACGCAGCCGTGCCGACGCAGCGCGGGTTACGCGGCTGCGTTCGCTATTCGCACCGATTCTAGTTGGACGCTTAGGTAGGGTGTGCCTGACGGCGTTCCGCTTTAGTCCACCACAAAATGGAGTGATACGGTTTCTGGTGGGCTGAAGCCCACCTACGATGCTGCGTGGGCACGCAAACTTCCGGAGCACTTCTCGCGGTCTGGTAGGGTGGGCTTTAGCCCACCCTAATGGTGCGACACCGGTGTTTCTTGGGTGTCCGCGGAAAGGCCTGTTCTCGCTGCGAATTGCTGATGCTCAGGCGAACCGATGCCTCGCTCACGCCTTGATCGCCCGCAGGATGACGAACTTGGGCGTCGCCGCGACCTGCTCGACCTTTCCGAATAGCCGCTTGAGCTTGAGGTGGTAGCCGAGGTGGCGGTTGCCGACGATCCACAATTCGCCGCCTTTGCCGAGCGCCGCCTTGGCCTGGGTAAACATGCGCCAGGCGAGGAAATCGCCAACTACCTGTTGTTGATGGAACGGTGGATTGCACAACACTAGATCCAGCGATTCTGGAGGATGTTCGGCCAGCCCGTCACCGGCACGGATATCGACCGGACGGTTACCGAGAATGGCGTCCCAGTTCTCTTGTGCCGACTGCACCGCCATGTAACTCTCGTCGACCAGTGTCAGCTGCGCCTGCGGATTGCTCAGTGCGTAGACGATGCCGAGCACGCCATTGCCGCAACCCAGATCCGCGACGCGCAGGTTGCCGAGTGCTTTGGGCAGATGCGGAAGGAAGGCGCGCGTGCCGATATCGAGGTCCTCGCGGCAGAACAGGTTGGCGTGGTTGATCAGTTCGATGCCCGGCTGATCGAGACGATAACGGGTCGGATAGGGCGAGCGTGGTGATGGTTTGTCGGCAGGCGTCGCGGTCAACAGTCGAGCCTTTTTCACTGCAAGCGAGGCCTGCACCGGGCCGATGTATTTCTCCAGCAGATCGCCCGCAGCGCGCGGCAGGTGCTTGATCATCGCGGTAGCGATCACACGTGCGCCCGGTGCCAGCTGGCCGTGCAGGCGGATCAGCTGCTCTTCCAGCAAGGCCAGGGTCTTGGGCACGCGAATCAGCACGCGGTCGAATGGGCCCTGCGCGACTTCGCTGGCTGGCACGAAGGCCACGCTTTCCGAAACCAGCGCGTTGCGTTGCAGGTTCTTCTGTAGCGCCAGGTACGCCAGGTGTGAATCGCCGCTGCTGGTCACCTGCGCTTGCTGCGCCAGCGAACAAGCCAGGGCCCCGAAGTTATCGTTGAGGATCAGTATCCGGGTATCGGTCGGCAAGGCCTGCTCATGCAGCTGCGCCAGTAGATACTCGTCGGCCGCATCGAAGGCTTGTAGCGGTTCGTTCGGTTGTTCGGGCTGGCGGATCAGGTCGAGACTGGCGTACGGGGTTTCGAGAATAGGCATAAGAACTGGCGGTGTTTGTGGGCGTCGGAATGGAGTATCAAGGGTGTAACCCCGCGAATCCGCAGATGTCCGTGAAGGGAGCGAAGTATGACCGTCAGCGAAGAGAAGTTCACCCGCCAGCGCCTGCTTGAGGTGCAGACGCTGACGCCGAGTCTGTTCACTCTGCGCACTACCCGCGATCCGGGTTTCAGATTTACGGCTGGCCAATTCGCCCGTCTCGGTGTGCGCAAATCCAGCGGCAGTATCGTCTGGCGTGCCTATTCCATGGTGTCGGCGCCACATGACGAGTTTTTGGATTTCTTTTCCATCGTGGTTCCGGATGGCGAATTCACCAGCGAACTGAGCCGCTTGAGACCCGGCGACGAGCTGCTGGTGGACAAGCAGGCATTTGGCTTTCTGACCTTGGATCGCTTCATCGATGGTCGCGATCTATGGCTGTTAGGGACCGGCACCGGTGTCGCGCCGTTTCTTTCGATCTTGCAAGACTTCGACGTCTGGCAACGCTTCGAGCGCATCATCCTCGTCTACAGCGCGCGCACCGCATCCGAACTGGCGTATCAGGACCTGATTCATGAGCTGCCGCAGCGTGATTATCTGGAAGGACTCGGGTCGAAACTGACTTATTTGCCGGTCGTTACCCGCGAAGACGTTCCGGGAGCGCTAAACGGACGTATCACTCGCCTGATCGAAAGCGGCGAACTGGAACGCGCCGCCAATCTAGCGCTGGAACCCGAGCATTCGCGGATCATGCTTTGCGGCAACCCGCAGATGATCGAAGACACCCGCAGCATCCTCAAGACACGTGGCCTCAACCTAGCGTTGACCCGCAGGCCGGGGCAGGTGGCGGTGGAAAATTATTGGTAGGTATCGGCTGAAGCCGGAAGTTAGAAGTTAGAAGTTAGAAGGAAAAGTAACATGCATCGTAGGGTGGGCTTCAGCCCACCAGTATTCCAGGCGCCGGTGTGCGCCGTGGTGGGTAAAGCCCACCCTACGGTGTTAGCCCACCAATGTTCCTTGCCGCTGCCTTTAAACCACACCCTGCGCCAGCATGGCGTCGGCAACCTTGACGAAGCCGGCGATGTTGGCGCCTTTCACGTAATTGATGCGCCCATTTTCTTCGCCGTAGGAAACGCAGGCATGATGGATCGATTGCATGATGCCGTGCAGCTTGGTGTCCACTTCTCCGGCGGTCCAGTGCAAACGCATGGCGTTCTGGCTCATTTCCAGACCGCTACAGGCCACACCGCCGGCGTTCGAGGCTTTGCCTGGGGCGTAGAGAATGCCAGCCTCGAGGAATAGATCCACGGCCTCCAGCGTCGACGGCATGTTGGCGCCTTCGGCCACGCAGATGCAGCCGTTCTTGAGCAGGGTACGCGCATCGTCCCCATCGAGTTCGTTCTGTGTCGCGCAAGGCAGGGCGATCTCGCAAGGCAGGCCCCACGGACGCTGATCGGGCAGATAGGTCACGCCGAAATGCGTGCCCATTTCCTCGAGGCGACCACGACGGACGTTTTTCAGGTCCATCAGGTAGCTCCATTGTTCTGCGGTCAGGCCATCCAGGAAGTGCAACGTACCGCCTGAATCGGACAGGGAAACGACCCGGCCGCCCAGTTCCATGACCTTCTGCGCGGCGTATTGCGCGACGTTGCCGGAACCGGAGATGGCGACGCGTTTGCCTTCGAAGCTGCTGTGGGTGCTCTTGAGCATTTCTTCGGCGAAATACACGCAGCCATAACCGGTGGCTTCCGGACGGATCAGACTGCCGCCGTAGGACAAGCTCTTGCCGGTCAATACCGAAGTGAACTGGTTGGACAGGCGCTTGTACTGGCCGAAGAGGAAGCCGATCTCACGACCACCGACGCCGATGTCACCTGCTGGTATATCGAGGTCAGCGCCGATGTGGCGGTACAGCTCGGTCATGAACGACTGGCAGAAGCGCATGACTTCGTTATCGCTCTTACCCTTGGGGTTGAAATCCGAGCCGCCTTTGCCACCGCCCATGGGCAGCGAGGTGAGGGAATTCTTGAATACCTGTTCGAAAGCGAGAAACTTCAATACGCCAATATTGACCGAAGGGTGGAAGCGCAGGCCGCCTTTGTACGGGCCGATGGCACTGTTCATTTGGATACGAAAGCCGCGATTGACTTGAACACGTCCCTGATCGTCGACCCAGGGCACGCGAAATATGATTGATCGCTCCGGCTCGACCATCCGCTCAATGATGCCCGCCTGCATGTACCGTGGATTGGCTTCGAGGAATGGCCAGAGGCTGCGAACGACTTCTTCTACGGCCTGATGAAACTCGGGTTGGTGGGGGTCGCGCTGTTTTAATCGGGCAAGAAAAGCATCAACGGTTTCGAACATGGTGAGCCCTCGGCGACCGCTGTGGCAGTCATTTGGAGTTTTTTTGGCCGGCGACTCTAGCAAACAACTTTTGCACCGTTAAGGTGCGGAGCGGAGTTGAAATGTTTCGTTCTGGTGCGAGCAGGCGTCTTTTTCTTTTGTGATGAAAAGCGACTTATTGCCCGACTTACCGTTCAGGCAAGGCGAGATTAATGTTGCGCATGAGAAATTCCGGGGCGGATCGACTGGTGCGCCTCATGCTGCTGACACCCCATACGAAAACGGAGCCTCTCGGCTCCGTCATCGGTCGGGTTACTGGGCTAGCTTCTTGTATTTCACCCGGTGCGGCTGGGAGGCGGCGTCGCCCAGGCGCTTCTTGCGGTCGGCTTCGTACTCGGTGTAGTTGCCTTCGAAGAACACGATTTCGCCGTTATCTTCATAAGACAGGATGTGAGTAGCGACCCGGTCGAGGAACCAGCGGTCGTGGGAGATCACGATGGCCGCGCCGGGGAAGTCCAGCAGTGCTTCTTCCAGCGAACGCAGCGTTTCCACGTCGAGATCATTGGACGGTTCGTCGAGCAGCAGCACGTTGGCGCCTTCCTTGAGCGTCAACGCCAGGTGCAAACGGCCACGCTCACCGCCGGACAGATCCTTGACGAACTTCTGTTGGTCGCCGCCTTTGAAGTTGAAGCGCCCCACATAGGTACGCGACGGAACTTCATAGTTGCCGATGCGGATCATGTCGGAGCCGCCGGACACCGCTTCCCAGACAGACTTGCTGCCGTCGAGGTCATCGCGGCTCTGGTCCACGCACGCAACCTGCACGGTGTCGCCGATTTCGATGCTGCCCGAGTCTGGCTGCTCCTTGCCCATGATCATGCGGAACAGCGTGGACTTGCCCGCGCCGTTGCCGCCAATCACGCCGACGATGGCGCCCTTGGGCATGCTGAACGAAAGGTCTTCGATCAGTACGCGATCGCCGTAGCCCTTGGTCACGTTCTTGAAGTCGATGACCTTGTCGCCCAGGCGCGGCCCAGCCGGGATGTAGATTTCGTTGGTCTCGCTGCGCTTCTGGAATTCCTGCGATTGCAGTTCCTCGAAGCGCTGCAGGCGCGCCTTGGACTTTGCCTGACGGGCTTTGGCGCCTTTGCGCACCCACTCCAGCTCTTCCTTCATGGCCTTTTCATGGGCCGATTGCTGCTTGGATTCCTGCGCCAGGCGGTTGGATTTGGCTTCCAGCCACCCGGAATAGTTGCCCTCGTAAGGGATGCCGGCGCCGCGGTCGAGTTCGAGGATCCAGCCGGCGACGTTGTCGAGGAAGTATCGGTCGTGGGTGATCGCCACCACGGTGCCGTTGAAGTCGTGGAGGAAATGCTCCAGCCAGGCTACCGAATCGGCGTCCAGGTGGTTGGTCGGTTCGTCCAGCAACAGCATGTCGGGTGCCGACAGCAACAGGCGGCACAGCGCAACGCGGCGCTTTTCACCACCGGACAAATGCTCGACCTTGGCATCCCACGGCGGCAGACGCAGGGCGTCGGCGGCGACTTCCAGCTGGCGCTCCAGGTTGTGGCCGTCGCTGGCTTGCAGAATGGCTTCGAGCTTGGCCTGCTCGGCGGCCAGCTTGTCGAAGTCGGCATCGGGTTCGGCGTAGGCCGCGTAGACTTCGTCCAGACGTGCCTGCGCGTCCTTTATACCGCTGACGGCCTCCTCGACGACTTCGCGAACGGTCTTGCTCGGGTCGAGTTGGGGTTCCTGTGGTAGATAGCCGACATTCAGCTCGGGCATGGCGCGCGCTTCGCCGTCGAACTCAGTGTCGACGCCAGCCATGATCTTCAGCAGAGTAGATTTGCCCGAGCCGTTGAGACCAAGCACGCCGATCTTGGCGCCAGGGAAGAATGACAGGGAAATGTTCTTGAGGATTTCACGCTTCGGCGGAACGACTTTACTCAGCCGGTGCATGGTGTAGACGTAAGAGCCTGTTTTGCCTGCTTTGTCACTTTTGGACATGGTTTGATTCGCCTTTAACCTGTATTTTCCGGGCGTTGAGGATAGAGACAGGTGCTTAAATTCGGGAAATTAAAACGTTAAGTTTTGCGCTGACTGTCTGATGTCGATGACTATACTTAGAAAAGTTATGTTTATGAGGGAGCAACATGGGTTTCCAAGTCATAGAGCTGGTGGTGAATGCTGCTCGAAGAAAGCTGCTGGTGCAAGACTACATCCCGGTCTACTACCCCAACCTTTACATCACCATGGAGCACTCCGGAAGAGCCCTCGAAACGACCAAGAAGTACCTTGAGCATCTGGCCGTGTTCGCGGAGTTTCTGGCTTTTTCCTCCATTGATCTGATTTCTCGCATCGAACAGCGCCCTCACAGCCAATACCTGACAGACAGTGAGCTTTCTAGGTTTGTGTCGGACGCGGGGTTTAGCAAGGAAACCCTGGCCATGAAGTATGCGGGGATGCGTTTGCATCCGACTGCATACAAATCCGTTGGCAAAGTCCATGCGCGTCAGCGAATCGAGGCGGTACGCGACTATCTGGCCTTCCTCTATGACAAGTTGGGTGATCACTTAACACGATATGAGGCGGTTGACGACCTGAAGAAGCGCATCAACCGCAAGATCAAAGCGGCCAGCCCTGCGTGGAAAAAAACGCGAACGGACGAAATGAAAGGGCTTACCAGCCTGGAGCGAACTCGATTGCTGGAAATCATGCATCCGGATTGCTCCGAGAACCCCTTTTCAGATGAAGCCATCAGGCTGCGTAACTACATCATTTTGCTGCTGGGTCTCGACATGGGGCTGCGCCGCTCAGAGATGCTGCTGATCAAGACCAGCGATATTCACTGGCACAGTCGTCAACTAGCGGTGGTTAATCTGGAGGATGAGAGCCTCGATCCACGAACCATGGCCCCGCAATTCAAAACCCACGAGCGCATGCTGGTGATGACCGATGACCTGTATGACGCAATTACTGAATACGAATCGAAATATCGCCACAGAAAGCCCCGTAACCGCGCATCGCAAGCGAGAAGGCATCCGTTTTTGCTGGTGGCGCACAAGCGAAATGAGGGCGGACCTCTGACCATCAAGGCAGTGGATGGCGTTCTGTCCAGGGTCCGAGAAATAGCGCCGGAACTGGCTCATGTGCACCCGCATATTCTGAGGCATGACGCGGTCTACACGATGCTGGAAAGCATGCGTGAGGAACTGGCAGTGCTCACGCCGGAGGATCGCACCACGCAAGTACAAAAGACCCTCACATGGATGTTCGGCTGGAGTCCCGATTCGAACATGCCAGGCCACTACGGCGCGAAATTCTGGAAGGAAGAGGCAGACAAAGCGATACAGAAACGGGCCGAGCGGTTTACGTCCAGCCGTCAGAAGGCCGGCACGACACAAGGAGGTTCAGAGTGAGCATCGCCGTCGAAGCACTTCAGGCACCCACGAAGGAAAGCCTCGATGCATGGCTGAACACGCCTCGCCTGGCGAAATGTGGGGAGGTGTTCACACCGGCCGAACCGATGTGGAAACCGGACAGATCGGCTAATCATTCAGTCAACTGGAAAGCCGCTGTTGCCTGCGTCTCGCCGGATTGGAAGCCTTGGTTGCACGCCGCCTTGGCGTACCGAATGGCCGATGTGGCAGCGGGCACGGTTGCTTGCACCACCAGTGCGTTGTCGCGGGCTGCTCAGGCCGGGCTTGACCCGCTCAACGAGGGTCAACTCATCGCTCTGCGGGAGCGCTTTAACAATAGAGAGTTTAGTGTCATTACCGCTTTCATGGCGTTTTGGCACGACTGCGAATCCCTCGAACAGCGCCCGACGCAACCCCTGATCGACGCCTACCAGGCACTGCCCAAGAAAAAGAATTCCGGCAACGATGTGATCCTCAGCCTGGACCCCGAACAAGGCCCGTTCACGCAGGCGGAGCAAGACGCGCTGCACCAATGGATACATGAGCAGTTTTGTCACGGGCACTTAGATTTCGAGCGGTACCTTTACCTGCGCATGCTGATGATTTACGGGCAGCGTGGCGCGCAAGTGCGAATGATGGTTTTTGGTGATTTCACTAAGAGCGATCAGGGCTGCAGGGTCAGATTTCACTGGGCAAAGCAAAAAGACGACGAGGCGGGTTGGCGAACGAAGTCCGAAATGTTCAGCCTTGATAAGGACCTTTACAACACTGTGCAGGCCTACAAGGCAATGGTTCTGGCGCAACTCTGGCAAACGTATCCTGACGGTGCCAACTGGAATGCGGCCATTGAGAATGTGCCCCTCTTTCGTCAGAAGCTGGATCATGAAGTAGCAAAACCTTGGGAGCGGAAAAATCCCCCTGTTTTGCTCGATAGCCCCCTTCAAAAAGGCCTCGAAGACGCGCCGCAGCCGACCTTTCATGCCGGATCAGGCACGATCAATCATTGGCTTAGGTGCATCGAGCGGATGGAGGGCTTTCCGATTTCGCCTCGTACCCATCAGCCACTGAAATTGACGCGGGGGCATCGATTCAGGCACACCCTCGGCACGGATCTTTCCAATGCGGGGCTGGATGAGTGGGCAATGGCCCGCGCATTGATGCACACAACTACTCATACAGTGCGAAAGTACCGAGCCGTGTCGCCGGAGTTGCTGGCGTTGATCGACGCTAAGATGAGCGACCATTTGGCCTTGGTTGTGAATGCGTTCACCGGGATCATCGTCACGGATCGCACCTCAGCGAAATACGGGGATCGAGCGGATCGACAAATCGAGGATGTGGCAGTATGCGGCGCCACTGCCGCCTGCCATCTCGATGCGCCTTACACCTGTTACGCATGCGGAAAATTCCAGCCCCTTCTGCACGCCAATCACCGCGCGGTTCTTGAGCGATTGGAACGTCGTCGGGCGCAAACCATTGCCACGGATAAAACGACCGGTGTGCTCTGGGATCGGGCAATTCTGGCTTGCCGCAAGGTGATTCTGGATTGTGAGGCCATGCTGCGATCGGGAAGGAAAGGCGAATGACCGAGGAGCTTTATTCTGAACCGGCGAACAACGTTGTCGATTTTAAGCCCAGGAGCCATCTGGCCGCTGAGGCTCAGCTCGCGGCGTTTATCGAATGGGCAAAACAGACCCTGCCCAAAGGCATTCCCAATCAAGTGCACTCGAGTATTCGCTGGGAAGACGGCAGTTGGCACCGCCATGGCTTCTATGCCTGTAGCTTCACGGCGCTCGGATCGACCAACGTTGCCCCAAAGGCGATGCAGGCAACCTTCACGGACTTTGCCAAAGCCATACTGGTGTACCGAAGGGTGTATTTGCAGAGAAAGGTGATGACAGAGTGGCTTAGAGCCTTGGCCGCGATGAAAGTCGCCCTGTTCGAGTTGACCGGCACGCAGGATGTGACGCGGGTGTCCGCCGCTGTCTGTAATAACGCGTGCGAGGAAATGAAGCGTCGCTGGACAAAAGGCAACACCGCATACCAGCACGGCAGGACACTTGAGGCCATCATCACCCTGATGCGGGCCAAAAAATTGCTCAAGTCTGACTTCCGGTGGACCACTCCGCTGACGCTCAGACCGCGTGGCACGCTCAAGCAGCAAAAAGCGGATCGGGAACAGAAACTGCCCAGCCCTGACGCGATCAGAGCCCTCGGGGAAGTGTTCTCAAACGAATTGACAGCCCCCCTCGATATCGTTGTGACATCCGCCTGTGCGCTGTTGCTGAGCGCACCGAGTCGCGTGGGTGAATTGGCGGATGTAGAAGTGGATTGCCAGGTATTCAAAGAGGATACCCAGGGTAATCGGCGCATGTTCCTGCGCTGGTACGCGGAAAAGATAAACCAAGTGATGCTGAAGCCCGTCGTTAGGCCTGAGATGGAGCCGGTCGTCGAGCGTGTCATCACGTTACTGAGACCGATCACCGACGAGGCGCGGGCTTACGCCGCCTGGCTGGAAGACCATCCCGATGAGTTTCCGCCCCATGAAGGGCTGCCACCCAGGGGGCCTGATGAACCGCTCTCGTACGCCGAAGCCTGTGCCGCGCTAAAACTCTCCGTTTGTAACGTCAACGGCTCGCGATCCGTATTCAATGTCAATTTCCTAAAACCCCTGGAGAAGCGAAAGGCGCTCAGCCCCGCCGCCCGAGCCCTCTTGGCCGAGATCCGTGTCGGGTGGGATAGAGTAGGGACGCGCAAATTTGTTAAGGACAAGCCAGGAATCCAGGGTTTTGCGTATGACGACCGGTGTGCGCTCACGCTGCGCAAGCTCAATGTGCTGTTGCGTGAAAAATATCTTCCAAAGGATTTTCCATACACCACGCCCTATACGGAGGGCAAAGCTCGTGTGAGATACCGTGATGCGTTGTTCACCGTGCGCACGGGAGCACTGACTGACGACTCAGCTAGCGTTGTGATACACGGGTTTGGCGTGGAGATCGCGGCGAATTATATCCGGTTGAGTACGCAACTAGGCGGTACGAACAACCAGAGAAAGAAAAGCCTGTTCGAGCGCTATGGCTACCCCGGTCTCAAGGTGAACACGCATGCGTTTCGGCACGAATTGAACACGCGGATGCACGAGGCCGGTCTGTCGCAGCTCCTGATTGACGCCTTCTCTGGACGCACGACGATGGGGTCTATCTACAACCATGAGACCATCGAGGATCGCACCCAAAGGGTTGCGGCTTACCACCCCAAAACGAAGCACAGCGCCGCTGCTCAGCGTCTGGACAAGGTCAAAACCAATCAGCCGCTGACCCTGGCTGAGGTGAGGGAACTGCGCGAGGGTGAGCAAGACCGCATTATCCATCAAACCCATCTCGGCGTTTGTGCACACAACTTCGAATCCGAGCCCTGCCCGAAAATGGGTGCCTGTTTGGACTGCGGGCGGCTCGGTTGCGTCAAAGGGGATGACGTGAAGCTGGGCAACCTCATGGAAGAACGCGACGACCTTAAACGCCGCCTAGATAAAGCCATGGATGCGCAGTCTCGTGGTGTGTTTGGAGCATCGGAGTCGGCCAAAAAACTGGGTGAGAAGCTCTTTAAGTGCGAGGCGCTCATCCAAACGCTGGAAAACCCCGAACTCAAAAATGGTGACATTGTGTGGAACGCCGACAACGGTTGGACGCTGACCAAGAACGCCGCCGCAATGTCGGGGCTGATCGCAGTCAAAGTCATTGAAGAGAACCATGCGCAAGAGGCGTTAACACCGTTGGATGACGTATTGGCTTTGCTGGACGAGATCGAGGGTTAACGATGGGGCATTTAACGCCAAAGGATGAGAAGCGCATCATTAAGCTGATTGAGGAATGGTCAGAGCCGAAGCTGACCTGGCCTTTGCTCGTTGATGCCTGCAAAGAAAAACTGGGTATCAGTCGTGCTCGCCAGTCGCTGATGAAACTACCTGCCGTGGATTTAGCGATGAAGAATTGCAAGGCGGCATTGAAGGCTCAGAAGCTGAAGCCGGGCTGGATTAGCGATATTCAGGTAGCAAACGAGCGCATTGAGGAACTGACAGCGACCAAGCAGAAGCTGTTAGCTGCTGTTCGAGATATGCATAGCCGGTTTTTGATCTGGCAAACCAATGCGGATATGCATGGGCTGACGCAATCGATGTTGGAGCGGCCGGTTTCACAGCTTCAAAAGAAGACCTGATCAGGTGTTCAGAAACTTATGCTTGGAAAAGACTCATGGCAGCTACGTCCTGAAATTCGAGCACTCGGATCATGCTCCGCGCTACGTTCTGGAAGGGGACGAGTTGATGATTCGGCCATATTGCAAGCCGTAATCGTGGATGCGGGTAGCAGAGAAGCAAAAGTCGCAGATCACATCCTTAATCATGGCTACCGTCGCCAGCGATTTGATTTCCATGCTCACACCTGAATAATTTTCTTGTGAATGAAGCGGTCTGTTGCCGCTGGCCAATAATGACCGCTTTGAGCCTGCCGGTTTAGGCAGGAATCGGCCATTACCTGCCAGCTGAAAAGGGCAACTATGCCGAAAGCAGCTTTAGCGCAGGGCTTTTATCAGATAGTTGCGGTATACCCTAAAGGCCTCTGCCAACCGTCCGAAGCCATGACTGTTAAGCCAACCGAGGCGCAAGCGATGGCGCTGACCATTGAGCGGTTAACTGAAGCTTGCCAGCCGGCAGTTGTACTCGGCTGGCTTTCCATAGCCCATAGTAGCCCCTTGGTGCGGCAACATGCTCACTTGATCATTTGTCCCTGGCTATAGGTCGCCCTAGATTCGCCCAGTCGTTACTGGTCCGTTCGGAATTTAATGGCCTCCACGGGATCTGAAGGTGGCATCGGATAGTGCTCGTCCTCGTATTTCTCGATTAGTGCCGCGAGCTCTTCCAATACATCACCTTCTGGCGAACCGATTTGGGCGCCCCACAGTTGCTCCAGAAGCGCGAAAGCCGCGGCCAGATCGCTATCGGTACGAATCGGCTTGATTCTCATTACTTTGCCTCTGCATATGCCGGCTCGAAGCCTTAGCTTGGCTCAGCCAGCCAAACCTGCATAGCTATACAAGAAATGAATCGCCCAAGTTTTCTTAGATACCAGACGACCGCTGTTGGCCCGACTTCGGCCGGTCACCTCAGGCGGGTCCCACTCCTCTGGAGGGCAAAGTCAGGTTAATAACCGCGTGAATCAGCACTGGCATCCTTGGTGCCAGAATGGACAGTGGGCGAGTCACCATGACCTCAGGTTATTGGTGTTGGCAGCTACCGCGGTATTGATACTCAGTGAGAGTTTCACTTTCCTAGGGTGGCGACGACTTCCCTTAAAGGACCCAACCATGCTGTCAACCACTCACCAACTGCCGATGCTAGGATTAACGATGGCGTACATGGACACAGGCAGAGGTGGCCAATGAAGATCACAGCTATGGTCCAGACTGAGTCGGTTAACGATGTCCTGTGCGACGTTTGTGGCGACAGCACGCGCGTTGAAGGGTATGGATTGCAATTTGGCACTCTTCACGCTAGCTGGGGTTATGGCTCTGTTCATGATGGCGAGCGCTATGAGGTCCATCTGTGCGAGCCCTGCTTTTTCAGGACAATTTCGGGCCTTAGACGAGAGCGCATGGTGAACTTCATGTTCAGCGACAACGACCCGGACCTCAGTGATTTCGGACGCGTGGCCCGGGATGATTTTTTCAATGACGGCGGCAATTCGACTTCCTGAGTTCCGACTAGCCCAGAATCTCAGGGCTTGCCAGTAGCGCCCTTAGAATGGCGGGACAAATGTCAGTCAACCAAGGCGTCGTTTATTACAGCAGGACTCATCCTAGATAACGTTTAGGAAGCATACGAAGGTGAGATTTCCGGCATCCAGATGAATTCCACAGCGCCGATCGGCTTTAGTGGTGTGCCCTAAGCCGTAGGGAAAGCGGCTTTCAAAAGTGTTGGCAAGACCTCGGACGCTCTGCCAATCAACATCAGCTCGTTGGCATTGTCGAGAGAGACGTCTTCAAGATTGACATGGATCACGGTAGCTCCCGCCGCGAGTGCAATTTCCGGGATGTCCGCAGCAGGCGTAACGATGCCGGAGGTACCTACAGAGACCAGTACTTGACACGTGTTTACCATCTCCATGGCCGCCTTCCAGGGAGCCGTGGGTAGATCCTCTTTGAACCAGACGACGGCGGGCCGCAACTTCCCGTTGCAGCGTCTGCATCGAGGGGGCTCTACCTCCTGTCTATCACCATGCACCACTAGCTGCTCTTCACTCAGCTCTGCAGGTCGATGGCAGGCGAAGCATTTCGGCTGCGCAAGGCTGCCATGTAGGTGAACCACACCCACTGACCCAGCGCGCTCGTGAAGATCATCAATGTTCTGAGTTACTACGGATACCTGCCTACCTGTGGCTGCAAGTCGCGACGGCACTAGATGAGCTGCATTCGGTTGGGCTTGTGTAGTCTGATGCCTTCTCCACAAATACCACCCCCATACCAGTGCAGGGTTGGCACGGAATGCCTCCGTGGTCTCCAATCGCTGGGGATCGTACCTTGCCCACAGCCCGGTAAGCTTGTCACGAAAGGTGGGAATACCGCTTTCGGCAGAAATACCGGCACCGGTGAAGAACACCACGCTGCGGGCGGATTGCAAGGCGATGGATGCTCGCTGCATGTCGCTCATGAGTGATCTGCCTGATGATGCTTTGTAGCCGATGATCGTAAGAGCCGGCGTTAGAACTCGACGGTCGAGCTAAAAATTGGCCCAAGGCATCCTGCAGGTGCAGAAGAGCTTTCTTCGATGATGCCAGCCTGGCGCATGTCACTGGGGCTTGGAAAGTGTCGAAGTAGAAATTTGGCATCTTTTCGAATTTTGTCGGGTAGCGCCGAATCTCCCGACAATTGGACTAGAAATTCCCGCGTCTGAATCACGGCCCGAGTTCGCTCATTTGGCATGGTCATAACGAAGTCCTTGGTGGTGAATGTACGTGGGCTGCGGCGGACCCGTAAGCCCTCTCGCTGAATCACTTTACGCGGAGCGGGAGGCTGATGGCGAGCTGGTGCGTGATCGACACGGGTTTTGAGCAGAGCGATACTACATACCCGTGCCCGTCAATGCTGAACGCCGTGTGGATCACATGGGGCCAAAGTCTGTTATGCCGCATTTGAAGGAGTCCGCTATGGTTGCTACCGGCCCACGTGCCAATAAAGTGGTGCTCGCCGTTCGCAAGCCCACGGAGTACCTCCTCCGTAGTGACCCTGCACTGCTCAGCCCGGTTATGGTCTACAAACTGACCGCCGAGGGTTTCGAGCTAAAAGATGTGCAAGACATCATTTCGGTTTCCGATCTCTACTCGGCGGAGCAGATCCTGAGCCGCATCGTTGGAAAATCCACTAGGACGATTCTACGACAGAGCAAGGTTACTCAAGCTGTGCGTCTAAGTACCATGCAGAGCGCTATTGCCTTTCAATACGCGACAATTCTGGAGCGCGCAACCAAAGTGTTCGGTACCAAAAAGCTAGCTGAACATTGGCTGGGTCGGCCCTGCGGATATTTCGATGGGGAAATACCTTTAGACGTTGTCGGCAACCCTGTTGGGTTTCAGTTAGTAAATGACTATCTGGAGCGCATTGAGTTCGGAGTTTATCAGTGAGCCTACTGCGCGCTCGGGCCCAAACCAACGACTGCAAGTAGGCACTTTGTGGCTGACGGTTGGGGGATTGGATCACTTTCCGATCTGAGATTAACGCCATGGGAAAGGTACTCATGTCTGTCGCAAAGGCTATCTCGAACCGGGTCAAGCACATGCGAAAAGGGAAGCCGTTTTCACGCACGGTTTTCGCACAGGTAGGTTCTAGAGCGGCGGTCGATAACGCGCTTTCGCGACTGGTGAGATCAGGTTGTCTGGAACGTGTCGCTCACGGCATCTATATGCGCCCAAAGATGAGCATATACACTGGCTGCAGGGTACGCGCTAACCCGCTGGCCATAATGATGATTCGTGCCAAGGCAAACGGCGAGACAATCCAGATACACGGAGCGGAGGCTGTTCGGAGATTGGGCCTCAGTACGCAAATGCAGGTGCTGCCGACCTACTACACCAGCGGTACGACCCGCGAGATTGAAATTGGTAATGCAGTGGTTCGCCTCAGGCATGTCTCCAGTGCGCGCCTGCAGCATGCCGGAACGAAGGTAGGACTGGTGCTCGCCGCGCTCCATTACCTCGGAAAAGAGGGGATGTCCGACAAGGTCGTTTCCAACATCATCAAAACCCTGGATAGCGCAGAGCTACTTAAACTTAAAGCCTGCAAAATGCCCGTATGGATGCGGTCGACATTGATTCTAGCGTGTGAAGCGGCGGCGCACGCTGCTTCGGATAATCCTGAAAGCGATAACGTCTACTGCTAAGTTTGCCGTCTCAGAATGCTTGAGATCGATAGTCGAACGCAGCCATTCACGATGGGCTTATATCGGCCATAAGCGGAGCGGATGACCGGCCGCTTTCGGCCGATTCTGTTGAAAAAGTCGGTTTCTGAAAGAGCTGCTTGGGCAGCTCAAAAAACGCTCGATTTAGGCGTTGCTACGTAAAAACCTATGGCAGAGCTGTGAGCAACGGCAGTGTTTACATGGACTGGGTACACCAAAAATCGGACACCCTCTAACCGGGGCATGACCGTGCCCATATTCGATGGGCTCACCCGCCTGGTCTGACTTTACGCAGGATACAAAAAACCGCCCCCGAAGGCGGTTTTTACTTCTATCACCCTCAGCCGAAGGTTTCTCCCCCAGCATACTCGGCGTACTTGTACACCGTCTGCGTTATCTCTGCCGCGTCTGTGAGGGATAGGTTCAGCTGGTCATTGTAGGCCTTGAGTTCGGCCCAAAGGTCAATCTCGGGTAGGGGCGGGAGGTTTCTGATGTGCTCAATCTCTCTACCCTGCTCATCGCACTTCATAAGGTCTGCAGCATGAGTGCCGTCGGGCATTGCGGCGACAACGCAGCCTGTGAAGGCTTCTTCGGTCAGCTCAAACGGGAGCGCGTTGTCCATCAGTCGTATCGAACTCGTGATGGAGCACGGGCGGATTTATTCGAATACATTGAGCGGTTTCATAACCCACGAATGCGTCGTAGAGTCGCCCGGCAAGATCTGAAGTTTTTAGCCCTTTTCAAACCGTCCGTGGAAATGGGTAGTACCCAGGACCGAAGTTCATCAGATCGATCGACTGAAAATACAAAGAGTGCTGTTCCCGGCTTTGACTAACGGGTGCCTTGCGCCTGTGAGCACGACCAGACGTTATCAGAAATTGAGAATAAAAAAGCCCGCCAGGCGCGACCCGAGAGGCTTGTCTGTGCCATTCAGCGCATCAGTCAATTCGTCTCCATTCCTCTACTAAAGGGGAGCCAAATCGGTCACAAGATTGACTGATACATTTCAGGCCATGCCCATCGTCAGACTTTGCGTAAACATAAGTTGTAGCGTCCTGATTTTTTCGGATGAAAATGACTCGGTCCTCCTTCTGCTCAACACTGAACTCTCGTTGACTCTCCGGATCACCATAAACTGTCCGAATTGCCGTATCACCGGTCACCTCCAGCAGGTACGAACCCGGTTTTTTGCCAACCGCTTCATAACGGCCGTCCAATGATTTATCGCAGCCTGCCAGGGCCAGAGCTAATGGAACAACAACACCGACGATAGCCAGCTTCGATTTCAAGTCATTTACCACGTATGTAACTCCATATTTTCATGTAAGTGGTCATTGTCATAAATTAGAAGATGAGTGCAAGCCCACTCAACCCGGACTGTTTGGGAGAAGCTCCAGATTGTGCTTTGCTTTGCTTTGCTTTGCTCGTTTAGCGCACTGAAGCGCTGTGCACGGAACACGTCAACTCGAAGTAGCGCCGGCATCCAGTACAGGCGCAGAACGTAGCCTTGTCGGGATATGACGACCGACCGTGTGACAGAGCTCGACCAGGTCATTTCTGGGTACAGACGACTTACCAATATCAGCTCGTCCAGATCAGCTTTCATCATCCTGCCGCCGCTCCGCTCGCTCCATCCACTCAACCGTCGCCCAGCACGCCAATCCGAACACGGCAATAGCCGAAATCAACCAAAGTGGCAGCAAGCGATTTGCTCCCAGCCAGAACCCAAGACCAGCGATCAATACCGTCATATAGATCTTTCTCATGTCGTACCTATTTCACTTCAAGATGCATACGCTAACCCCGGATGCGGCTGTGTTATCGGGATGGTATGAAAAAATCGTCGGCTCCTTCTTTGAGAATGAGCGTCGAAGCAGGCAATGGTTGTCTGGCCGGGAAATGTGCATAAAAAACCCCCAGATATGAAGCTGGGGGGTGTGTCCTCGTCGGTACAAGACCGAGAGGCTTTGAGTTATGCAGCGAAAGCCAAGCTGGCCTGTCTGCTCATAACTGCTTCCCTGAAGCTGCGCTAGAACTTCATCGGTCAGATGGATCGTCAGGACGAGCCGTGGTTGCGCACGTGTGCGATCATCACCTCTGGTCCCGTGCCCCAGGATTCCGGCTCTTCTCCGGCAGCTTTCCTTTCCTAATACAGGCTGACATGCCAGTACGCACCGTGTTTGTTCTCTACGGACACGGCGTCCGCTTGCGCTGGGGCGCTGCTGATGCCAGCAGATCAGGTAGAGACGCATGGCCGCGAGCCTAGCCAAATACGGCTACCGTCTGGCGCCCCAGCGCAAGCAGTTGGCCGTCCGCTGACCACACTTTAGCCGAGCAGGCACTGTAGCCCGACGGCTTGGCTTCGACCGTCGCTATGAATGGTCAGACCTCGGTCTGTTCCGCCATCTCCAGAGCGTCATCGACCTCAATCCCCAAATATCGAACGGTGCTTTCCAGCTTCGTATGACCGAGCAGCAGTTGAACCGCCCGCAGGTTCTTCGTCCCGCGATCGATCAGTGATGCCTTCGTACGTCTCATCGTGTGAGTGCCATACATGGCTGGATCAAGGCCTATGGCTTTCACCCAGCCTTTGACGATACGAGCGTATTGACGAGTGGATAGATGGTATGAGGTATGCAGCCGGCTCGGAAAAAGGCAGTCCTCGTTGCGGAGCTGGGCTTGATGGATCCAGGCCGCGAGAGCAAACCGTGTTTGCTCAGTGATCTCAAACTGCACTGGCCGCTGCGTTTTCTGCTGCATCACCATCGCTCGTGATGACACGTGCTCGCCATGTGCAACGTCGCGCACACGGAGCTTGGTTAAGTCGCAGGCTCGAAGCTTGCTGTCAATGGCCAGATCTAAGAGAGCCAGATCGCGGGTTCTTTCTGCAATTTGAAGCCTTACTCGGATGGCCCAGATGTCTCTGAGTCGGAGCGGAGTTTTCTGTCCAACCAATCTTCCTTTGTTCCAGGGCTGTCGGCTGCAGGTAGTGAAGATGTTCATGGCAAGTCCTCCACGTGTGGGAGGACAAGGATGGCTAGCCAGAGCAGTGGTCGCTAACCGGCCCAATAACTGCGACGCCAGATTGGGGCATGCGACGGGACATGATGAGCCAGAGTTTCACGACCAGGCTGGATCAGTTATGGGTGGTTCGCTGCAACTAGGGGAGCGGATGTGACAGCTTCTAACTGTCGATGGGATGATGGGGGGAGTGAGTTTGATCTGGGATTCAGCAATGGCTGCTAACGGCCAAAAGCGGACAATCAGCCACGCCGGCCCTAGGCTCTGGCTCAATTTAATTTGTGGAAAAATGAATCGGAAGCTGATGTCCGTTCAGGTGAAACTGCACATAGGGTAGGCTTACTGAATAGAGCAGCCATTTGCGCAACGTATAGATGATGGATGTGGAATTCAGACCCGGTATGGATCTCGGCTCAAGCCCGGCCTCGCGAGGGCCGGCCGGGGCTTATATCGAAGGCGAACTTGGCGCTCTCTATCTGCTCGCCCTGCTGACGGGTAATCGAGCACCAGGTATGCCAGACGCCCGAGTCGTCAGCGTCCGATTTCAAGGTACCGAACTAGGTTTTAAGCTGGACGACCTGATCGCTTTTGGCGTGGGGCCAGCCGGCGACTCTATCCTCGAAATTCAGTCAAAGCGGGATATCACTTTCTCGCCGGGGGACAGCGTTTATAAAGACGTTGCCTCGCAACTCGCGCAAAGCGTGGCGGGTTCCGTTCCGTCGGAACGGCACCTTCTTGGCATCGCGACGCAACGAACCAGCCGCAAGATTTCCGGCGCTTATCAGGACGCGCTCAAGTGGGCGCGAACCATGGGGAGTGCGGCTGCATTCTTCACTCGCATAAACACCAGAGGCATCGCGAGCAAAGATATGCGCGATTTCGTCGCGACGACGCGAAGGCATTTAGTCGCGAATGGTACCGCCGATGACGACGATGCGATCTGGCAGCTATTGCGGCGGATGCTCATTCTCGAGTTTGACTTTGAGGCAACATCACCGATCGCTCGGACCTATGGGCATGCACTCGCACGGATGGCGCTAGCTGACGAGGACGTCGGCCGCGCCGGGGCGTTGTGGAGCAGGCTGATCGACTTGTCAATCAAGACCGGGACCACCGGTGGTGAAATCAACCGAACAGCTCTAGAGTTCAATCTCGCAGAAGCGGGATTCCGACTTGCGGGTGGTCGCGAATATGGTCCGGCGCGCGTCAGACTCACCGAGCTTGCGCAGAACACGCTTGCGCATATCGGCACGAGCGTGGCGGGGGTGACCTTACCGCGGCTAGAGGCAATCGCTGCTGTAGACGATGCATCCGAAGTACATCGTTTCATCGAGATCTGCGGGAATCCCGGGGTCGGCAAATCCTGGATCCTCCGTCAGCTCGCTGAGCGTGTTGCACACCAGGCACCGATTATTGTCCTCGACCGGGACTCGACGCCTCCGGGGGGCTGGCTGGCGTTTTCAAACGCTCTCGGGATCCCAGGATCAGCTGTCGAATTCCTGACTGATCTGGCCGCAAGCGGCGGAGCGACACTCTTCATCGACGGCATTGACATGTTCGACGATGCCGGGCGCCAGCGCACTATTACCGAGCTCATGAGGGCGGCGAGCGAGATCCCGGACTTCAAGGTGATCGCCACCATCCGCACGTCCGGCAATGTCGATGTCGAACTCTGGCTCGACGATCAAATCATTGCTGTATTAGGCGGCGCGCACGCGATACAAGTTGGCCCCCTGTCGGAGGATGAAGTTGCGACCCTAGTCGATCAGGCGCCAGAGCTTCGATCGTTGCTGGCCCCGAAGCATCCTGCAGCTGGACTTGCACGAAATCTCTATCGACTATCCCGGCTATTAAGGGTGCCTAGCGCTACCAGGCTTCGGACCGAGGCAGCGATGGCCGGTTTCTGGTGGAGTAGTGCAGACGGCGCACCCGCAAACGACGTTCGCGCAGCGCAGCGTCTGATGGCAGCACTCGCCGCCAGCACCATGAAGAACGAAGAGGGTCTGGAAGTTGCCGAAGACTCAATGGCGCGCTCACATCTGATCGACGCGTTAACGCTCAGGGAAGTGCGGCGAGACCGGCTCGACTTCTATCACGACGTGCTGCGTGACTGGGCGATAGGCAGTTATATCGCCGAGCACCCCCAGCGTCTGGCCGATTTGGACTTGAGTGTACCGGTCTCACCGCGCGTTGCCCGCGGCATCGAGCTCGCCGCGCGCCTCGCGCTGGAGTCGAGTGCAGATTGCAGCGTGTGGCTCCAACTTCTCGGGCAACTCTCGGTTCTTGGAGCGCATGGGTCCTGGCGGCGTCAGGCGATACTTGCCTTACCGCGCTCGGAAGCCGGATACGAGTTGCTCGAAAAGTGCAGCGCCGGATTGCTTGCAAATGGGGCGGCTCTACTCGTCGAATTATGCACGACGATTGCAGCGGTCGAGACGGTGGCGACGGTCGACCTGATGACGATGCCGGACGGAACCAAGATCGATCTCCCTCGCTCCTATCGAATCGATGTCACCGGCGCCGCCCTACTAATGTTGCGCTGGGTGCTGACCCATGTGGCCGAGATTTCGATTCCGGCGATCAGCGCTGTGCTCGAACTAGTCAAAATACAGCTCTTTCTCCTCAAACATCTTCAACAAGTCGCCAGCCAAACAGCTGTCATGCTGTTTGGCTGGCTACGACAGCTCGACGTCCGCGACGCCAAGGTGACGATCCCGGATGAGCAGGTCCTTGGGCGTACAGCGAGCGACGAACGAAGCAGTTTGATCGAGCAACTTCGCCAGCTTGCTCTGTTGCTCGGCGAGTTCGCACCTGAAGAGCTCAAGGCCTATCTCAGGGAGGTTGGAAACGAGCGGAACAGCCACAAGGTCGATGCGATTCGGCGTTTTTCGAAAGTGATCGCACCGGTTGCGCCCACTGAACTGGCGGAGCTCGTACTGACGAGTCTCTTTCAGAAGAGGGAGCCGCGCAGCCGCCGCGACCGTATGATGCAGCAGACCTTCACCTTTGCCGACAGCAGCTATCTGCCGGCATCGCCGGCTCAACCCCCGTTCTTCGATCTGTTGGAATCTGCCCCCGTCGAAGGGTTGAAGCTGATCCGGATACTGGTCGCGGAGGCAATAACATTCAGCACCAACTCACGTGCGCCTGGAGACCCTGGACTCACCGTCGACTTCGGTGACGGCCCACGCGTCTTTCCCCGGGCCGACAGCTATTTCTGGTCGCGGGATCAATGCCGCGATTATTCGGCCGCCTCAGGGCTTAAGGCGCTAGAGGCCTGGAGCCAGCAAAGGCTCGACGATGGTGCCCCGGTCGATGAAGTGCTTGCCGATATCCTCGGGCCTGAGGGCAGCTGTGCGGCGTATATCCTGATTGCGGTCGATGTGTTGCTTTCCCATTTCGACGTAGCACGCGATGCGCTGGCGCCGTTCATTGCGGTCCCGGAGCTGCTGGCCATCGACCGTATGCGCCGAGACCATGATCACCTAAGACTCGGGTTGGATCAGTTTGTGATAGAGAAGGAGCCGAACGCCAAGATCAAGCTCGCCGACTTGAAGGACCGCCCGTCGCGACACGCATGCTTGTTCGACGTAGTGCATTTTTATCTGGGGGACGATCCCGTGGCGAATCGTCTGCGCGAGCAACTTGGTGCCTCGGTCGAGAGTCTTGCCCCTATTCAACCCTACTCGAACTGGAGTGATGCGCGGCTCATCGCTCGGGCCGCCAACAACATGCTGCAGAGGTCGAACTGGATCGATACCGGGGATGGGAAGCTGCTCTATCAATCGCCAGCGGACGAGTCCGCGCACTTGGAGGGGATGGAGAAGCAGCGGCTCGCAATCATGCGTTCGAGCGAGATCGAATCGCGCATCGAGTTGGCGGTCACCGGCGGAGTTGAATACGCTACAGCTGCGACGGCGCGCGATGCGGTAGCTTATGCGTGTGGCGATCTTCCCGACGATACAGATACCGATTTCCTCAAGTCGCGCTCAACCCGGCTTATCATGACGGCCTTACTGGTGGCTCGCGACGGTGACGACGCGCTTCTTGCCGCCGAGGAGGCGTGGGTCCGGCAGGTCGTCGCCATCGCGCTCGAGGAGCACTCCGACCGCGGCGGCGGATCAGAGGATAGGCTGCGCTTCAATCGGCCGGCGCTTGCCATCCTTGCTCTAATTCATCTCTGGGTCCGGAAGGGGAGTCAGACGGACCGGAATGCGCTGATCCGGCTCGCGACGCGCGAGGATCGCAGCGCGGCGCCGGCATTCTCAGCTGGACTCGGGCGGATCCTCAAACTCGAGCCCAAGCTCTTCAAGGCAGCAATGCGCGCTGCATTCACAAGCTTGACTTGGCGCTGGAAGAGCTATGGTGAAGAGGACGAGGCAGAGCATGCTCGCTTCAGCGCGGAGCGGGCCGCGGCGGTAGATGCTGAGGTCGCAGCCGAGATCGCCTGGCTGGATGGAGAGGCCGAACCTGCGTGGCCGCTCTGGCCCGAGGAACGCCCGCATCTGCGGCGCGGAGCGCGCATCTACGTTCCTGAACTTATAACGTCGACAAAGTTCGTGGAAGAAGAGACGATAAAGTCTGCAGGCACCGAGCATTCGTCACTCATTCATGTCGACAGCAAGGCGGCAGCGCAATGGCTGGCGATCCTCCAGGCAGCCCCAAAAGGGACGATCAATTGGCGACAGGAGGTGGTCGAAGCCTACGTCGACTGGACCTCGCGGATCAATGGGTTAGGTCTGCCGGTAGATATCGAGATCAATCAGGATCCGCACGACTGGAACCTGCAATACTACGCGCTGTTCGCTGAACGGCTGCTCGACGCCAACGATTCGTCGTTCGAAGCTGATCTGAAGCTTGTGACAGATCTACCGGATGAGACGTTTGGCAAGGCCGCGCAGACTGTCATCCATTCGGCCGACGCGCTCTATTGCAATGATCCGCTGCGTCCGGCCGCACGGCCTGCCGATTTACGTGCCCGATTGGCGCAACGTGTGATGGCGCTTCACCGGTGGCGATATGCTCATGATCCGGCCAGTTCACGGATCGACATGCAGATCGGCGGGATCGTCGCAAAGGTAATGCTGAACACCTACAACCCGTTCAACGGGACGCAAAGCTATCTGCCGCCCGCACTATTCGACCGTGTCGACCCGCTCCTTCCAAGCATAAGACCGCTGCTATCAGGGGGGCCGACAGCCTTCGTAGCGCTGTGCACTATGAACCTCCTCTTCGTTGGAACGCGGGCGCGCCATCTCGACTTCCTGCTTGAAGCGACCGAGGCTTGGTTTGGTCGCACGGAGGCGCCAGGACTGTGGATAGACCTTGGCATCGGACACAAGGTGGTTCAGTGGTTGGCAGCTGCGATGATCCAGGAGCCGGAATTGCTTCTACCCAAGCATCCGATGCGCGCCCGTATCGACCGCATGCTCGGGCGGTTAGTCAGCGTTGGTGTTGCGGAGGCACATGAAGTCGAATTGAAGGTCGAAGCGGCAGCCAATGGCCTCTCCTGACCGAAAGCGATGGAGATTGAGTCGCCCCTGAGTTCATAGACATCTTGAGCGTCCGCTTATGGCTGTGGAAAGCGTTGTGACTGTACGCTATCGGCGGATGTGGATCTAGGCATAGCGCCTACGCAGTTGCCAGCTTCAATGTCGTATTGAAGCCGGGGCTCGTCTTTCAGCTCGAAGTCATATCAGCAATTACCCCGCAAAAAGACGCAGGTGTCACCGTACCGGGGCTCGAGGTCATGAATGCCCTTGAAGATTATCGAGAAGGTTTCGTTCTTCTTGACGTTCAACCGGCCATCGTCCCCCGCGGTGGAAAAGCCTCGGCCACCTTGCGTTGTGGGGACCGAATGCGAAGCGAGTTAAGATACGGCCTCAACAAAAAGTATGACGGGGATCTGTGTGGCAAGGAAGTTGGTAGTGGGTGAGTCTGTTTATGTCCCAGCATCTCGCTTCGAAGGGATGGAAGACCTGTCATCGGTCGTCTGGCGGACGCAGGTAGTCGACGCAGAACCCGCCAAAGTCAAAATCCAGCTACGAGATGGCACGGTATCAGAGTGGATAGGCTCCAGCCTATGTCACAGAAACATAGGCATCCTAATTTTGACGCTCGGTGATTTGTCGACCGAGGACGCTCTACTAGACCCCTTGGCAAAATCAGTATTGCAATACTGTCGGTTGCTCGTTCCTGACGACCAGGTAAAAGCATACAAAATCAGGTCGCTCAGAGAGCTCACGTCCATCTGGGGTAAGGAACACGCTCTCTATTCCCATGTGATCTTCGTGGGACATGGTAGCGCTAAGGGCTTCTGTTTCTCGAATGATGGATGGGCCAATCCAGAGCAGCTTCAGCGGGCCTTACACAAGCGCGGCGCTCTGAAGAAGGTATTTATTTCGCTATGCTGCCAAACCGGATTCCAAGCTGTGGGGGGCGTATTATCAAAAATGGCATTGTGCAGTGAATTTATCGCCCCTTTTCACAGCGTACATGGAGCCATCGCCTCTCAGTTTGCGCAGACCTTCCTGGCTTTTCACCTATTACAAGGTGAGACCACCGGCGTTGCTTTCAAGCATGCGAGGGAAAACACTCCAGGAAGCACGAGCTTCCGACTTTGGCGAAAAGGTAGGCTTCGCGCCGGAGAAAAATGACTTGAGGTAGCGCCTGGCGCTGGCTTCTATACCAGCGCAGCTTTCAAGGCAAAACTTAAGCCTAAGCAGGCGTTCGTGGTCTCTGGGGCTCCTATTGCCGGGCCCCTCTGCACAACCTGCCGCACATACTGCAGCAACCATCCTCTCAGCTGGCTACGCAGGCGCACCTGCTTAGCTGAATAGGTCCATGCAGACTGCTCGAACATGATCTTCACTGACTTTCAGCGTGCCGACGCAAGCCCCAAAGCGAACCGCGAGAGTAATTTTGCCTTCCTGGATCGATCTGCTCGGCCAGAGATGGAGCGAGTCCGCCACTACCTGGAAGGCCTTGTGGGGGAATACCCACAGGAAGAGCGAGACGAGCTAGTCGCTCGGCTCAAATGCGGCGACGACACGCACTTCAAGTCTGCAGTGTTCGAACTCGCCCTCTACGCGTTCTTGGTTCGACTGGGTTACGCCTTGTCCCCCCACCCCGAGCTGCCGAGTGGGTCAAAGGCACGCCCTGATTTTCATGTCACAACACCCACTGGTGAAGAGTTCTATCTCGAGGCTGTTTTGGCTTCGATTAGGGACGAGTCTGCTCCTGCAGCAGAAGCAATGATTGGTTCAACGCTCGATGCCCTAGGTAAGGCTAGCCACCCTAACTTCATGGTCCTCGTTGAGTACGACGGCACACCCGATACTCAACCGAGCGGTAATAAACTGCTCGCCGCCACATTGAAATGGCTGAACTCACTCGACCCCGATAGGATTCGAGCTGAAGCTGAAAGCCGAGGCTTGGAATCAACCCCCACACACGAATGGGCACATGAAGGATGGCAAGTGCGCCTCCGTGCCTATCCACTTAAGCCAGAGGCCCGCGGTAAGCCCCGTTCATTGATCGGCATGCTTGATGGTGGCGCAGGGCTCATTGATCAGTGGTCATCCATTCGGGATGCCATCAAGCACAAGGGCGCAAAGTATGGCGACCTCGATAAGCCTCTCTTGGTAGCAGTGAATTTCGGCTCGTTCCATCTCGATAAAATTGACGAAATGGACGCGCTATACGGGCAGGAGCAGTACGTTCTGGATACTAGAGATCCGGAGAAGGAAGCCAGAATTACTCGTGCTTCAAATGGAGCATGGATTGGCCCGTCAGGCCCTCGAGCCAGGCGTGTTAGCGGCGCATGGATTTTCAACGACCTGACCGTATACTCGCTCTCCTCACGACGCCACACGATCTATCTCAATCCATGGGCAACGCATCCACTCCCTGAAGCATTGAAAGCGATGCCTCACGCGATCGTTAGCGGGGATCGGTTGCAAAGGTACGACGGCTTTTCGCTCGCTGAGGTGCTCGGGCTTCCCACCTGCTGGCCGGCAGACGAATAGCGCGGCGGCCGCGGTGCATCTGGCCAGTGATAAAAGCTGATGAGCTTTAAGCGCGGGTGGCTGCTTGTCGCCCTTATTCATTACGCCCTAAGGATTTAGCGCACTGAATGAAGCTTTACGAAAACATCACCATCGGGAATTTCTTGTTTGCCCTTGGCTATGCCATCCGTGACTTCCAGCAAGGCTCAAAGCGCGCTGCGCTAGGATCGATCAATTTGCTCCAGCAAACCCCTGCCGATCAGTTGTTAGCCGACGTATTGTTGAATTTCGGTGGTGTGGCCCGCCTCCTGGAGTTCAAGGCAGAAGGAGCGGATCTGCGCAAGGAACGGGGTAAGCACGCAGGGCTTAAGGCGGCCATCGAAAAGAAACAGCTCACCGATATTTCCCGTGAGGTGCATTGGTATGTTGAGACCAAGTCCACCGAAGATTCGCTTGGACTCCTCACCGTTCCCTACTTGGATGCATTCCCAAGGGATAGAGCGAGGGTCGGTCGACTCCAAGACCTCGTTCAATCAACAGCTGAGGCCATAGCCTTTCAGCGTTCCAACTTCACCGCCAAGCAGATCCGCGACTACCTCCTGACAGTCAAGACCGTAAACGGCTCTGAGGCTTCGGGGTCTGGTGGCTTGCTGCTCTTGGCTGAACCTGGGGGTGTACTGAAATTCGCACCTTTGGAGGACATGCTGGAGCTCAACATGACGCTCCGAGCATGGGCAAAGGAGCGGTTCGAACGGGCCGAGCAAAATCACCGGCTAGCGCTTGAAAAAGCAAAGGCAAAAGAGCTCGCCAAACATAAGTCATTCGATCGAGGCCTGGGATGAGAGCCCCCATTACTGCGAGTGAGTACGAAACTTACGACGAGAAAATCCGGGCTCAAGCCGAGGTACTCACCTCGTTGCTCTCTGCTGGACTAAACACCCAGGATGAGGCCGACAAAGCAGTCGCTGCCCTGAGAAAACTGCAGGCTGAAGTCGTTGGTCAAATCACCTCTGCGAGAAAAGACCTTTCACTCATTGCTGATGAAACCGCCACCAAGGCCGCAGCTTTGTTGTCTGAGAAATTCGTTCAGGCGAACAAGGCAGCCGACCAGGCTGCCAGGCAGTACAAAAGCGTGGCCCGGATGCTTGGCCTGAAGACCTTCGCGGTACTTGTCGTTTCTCTGGTAGCCATCGGTGCAACAGCATGGCTTCTGGTTGGCCCCCTACTACCGAGCCAAGCAGAGCTCGCGTTTCGGCGCGCACAGATTGCCGAGATGGAAACCAAGGCAGCCAAGCTTGAGCGCAGAGGTGTCAACCTAGAGTGGAGCACTTGCACAGTGGGGATCTTGAAACGCGAAAAACCCTGTTTCAGATCAGACGGAGAGACCTACGAGCCGGCGGATCGGTCTAGCTCCTACGCCGTTCCGTATAGTGTGCGATGATCACCATACCCGATCACTAGTCTCAGGGAGGCACGTCGTGTACCCTCAGGCTGCTTGCTCCGAGATTTCGTTGGCAACTAGCCTCCCCTTGGAGACACCTGAAAGCCCGCCCCTTCAAGGCGGGCTTTTTTGCGCCCATCCGTAATGGTTAGGATCCGCCAGCAGGTAACGACAAACGCGCCCTGGTGTTTTCGATGATCTCGGTGAGGCGCTTCGGGTACTCACCAGTGAAGTACTCGAAGGCAAGCGGGTTTTTCGCAAGAAATTGACTGCAGAACTCAACCCAGTCTTTTGTTCTCAGCGGGCCATTGATCTTGAAGACCTTGGTCGACCTTGCCTTGATGTGCGCTGAATTCTTCATGACCATGTTGAAGTCAGAATCCCGCCTCTGAAAATACTCATCTTCCGTAAAGAGCTGGATCGCGCCATCGAAGTGCCTGAAGCAGTCGGCCTTGAGGTCGTACTCGGCATGCAGGTACCGAGCAGGGAAGTAATGCTGCCCTTCGACCTCGACCCTGACGCTCTCCGTCTTCATCTCCAGGGCTTGGAACGACTTGATTCCATCCGACTCGCTCCACTTGATGTCTAGGCAATAGGCATCAGCGAAGAACATCGAGAGATCTATCGAATCGAGGTCGAGAGGAGGTCGCAGCTTGACGATACCGGGTTTTATATTCCGGATGTCATCGTCGAAAGGTGCGCCGAACCATGTGTCGGCTTCGAAGTAGCGCCCACCGTCAACATCGATCCGAACCCGGTCTTCGTCGAGGGCTATGTATTTTTCTATCCCGGGACCGTCGAAGCTCCAGAACAGCTCTATAAACCGCGGGGCCCAATTGTTCACTAGGCTCATGCTGCGCCGGTAACAGGGGTGGGCCATCAAAATAAAGTCAGAACCAGCAAAACACCCACCACCAAAGTGGCTTGGGGATAGCCGTGCCGCAATATCGTTGAACGGCAGCAGCCCATCACGCTCTGCAGTTATCGGCCCTAGAAGCTTCCTAGCAATGCCTTTCGCCTTGGCGACAATTCCGGTGGTTTGGACGTACTCGAACGAGTCCGCGTTGAGAACCACCCCTTTCAATTCAGCCATAACAGTGAACCGAGCAATCAGATTTGCTGCTGCGGCAAGCTGCTTGCGGGACTCCTCTTTCATATCCGCGAAATAACGAGCCATAAACTCGTTGTGGCTTTGATCAGTCATCAGTTCCAGGTTCCGAGCGAGGTAACAGAACATCAGCCCCACGGATTGGGATATCCAGGTCGATGCTAGCCTCCAACTCCACCAGTCGCTGATGTCCGGGATGGCTCTCTACCGCGAGCGCTACTAACCGACGGCAGTTTAAAATATCGCCCTCTAGCCGGTACCGCTCCGCTAAATCCAGAGTGACAGCTGCTTCGTAGAATCGAGGGAACCGCAGCCCACTAGGACGACTACGTCGCTTGAAATAGCTCTCAATGGTTTGATCGTGCACTTCCAATGTCCAGCCGGGAACCTTCCCTGCGACGGTGTGTACGAGGAGTGCCTCCGGTGAGGGCTGCGATAGGTCTTGTTGGATCAGCTTTTCTATCCCCTCAGGTATAGGCGCTCTCTGCTCTACAGGGACCACCATGTTAAAGAGTGTATAGAGCGCCAGGTACGGTAAGCGCGGATCTCTCTTAGCGCCCAATACAACATCAGCTACCGCACTGAGGATCGGGCGCAGGTCTGTAAGCACAGATCCATCCTCACCCAACTGGCAAGGAACCAATTGCTCTAGAAACCCCTCAAGCTTGCTTCGCCCAGCACTCAGGAGGTCTCCTTCCACATTTCCCACCCAGTACTGCGGGGCCATGCGCAGCTGGATGATGTTGGTCCGCTCCAAGTAGTAGCGAGGGTATGGCTCTCGATCTAGTGATGGCTGGCTAGCCACGAATTCAATGATCACGTTGCGCATCAAGCGGGATAACCCTTGGAGGGTTAAGTAAGCCTTGCGCTCGTGAAGCACTGTTTCACCATAGCCATGTCCAAGCACGACTACGGCAGGGAGTCGCATTAGCTGATGTACGTATTTGGAGCGGGCCTGATAGGCCATGACCAAGGACTCAGTAATGTCGGTGCTGGCGAGCGCCTCGCCCGGGACCAACGATGCATCGCGAAAATATTCGGGCGGCGTATGAGCAATAACGAACTCGCGGAAACGGCGCGCCAAGGCCGTATGCTCCTCTGTTAGCAGTGCATCCCGAACCCTTTGTGCCACCGTTTCATCCGCACCTGTCAACGCCTCGTCAACTGCTTGCCGCTTTCGCTCGTCATAGGACGCCCAATCGCTTTCATGACCATCAAAATCCTGCGCTAGCGACTCCACTGACGCCACCAGCAGCGTGTACGCCAACTCCAGGTCATCCGCGATCCGGTGCATACCGTTTATGTACGTCCGGATCGCTCTCATCACACCGAGATACGTCTGACGCGGCAATCCGATTAGCTGGCCAACAAACGCCTGGAGGAAAGCCACTTCCTCAGGATTACACCAAAGCTCTGGCTCGAAGAAGCGACTAACAAACTGATGCGGAGATGCATGGGTTGCTAAGCCCTTTTTCCCGCTAGTCAGGCGCCGAGCCAGATCGATGTCTGGTGAACATACGCAATTCAGCGCAAATGACGTCACAACCGCAAAATCGCTGAGGTAGGGCTCAGCGGTGCAGGACACGAGTACTCCCGGAGCCTTCTCCTCAGCTTCCATTCGCTCCTGCATCTCGTAGACGAGTACAGTCGGCTGAATCGAGCTTCTTGAGGATGGGATCAGCTTTCCCGCCGCCGTTTCTACTACAAGCTCAGGCTCTATATTGGCGTTGGTGTAGAGCATGCCGCGCAACAGGTTCTCCCACCCTACAGGGCGGCTGAAGAGCTTTCCGGTGGCAATCTGAAGCATACGGCCTCCAATTTCGTACTCAGTGGCTCAGCGCCAACGGGCGGTTCCTGGCTCCGAAACTACTCAGTATCAAACGCTTAGTCTGGCACCTCATTAGGCAGACCCGTCCGGGGTGCTACTCAATGTCCGCTTCTGGCCGATAGCAGCCTGTCGTCAATGACAGCAAACGGCGGCAAAAGCTGTCATTCGCGATCTACGCCGGATAGCAGACATTTGACGCGAATATACTCCTAGTTTATTCCGGCTTGTAGGATACATCCGTTTGTGCTTACTCGTCCGCGCCGCATTCGGCGAACGAGATTGCGAAGTTTCTGTTGAGTAGAAGTCGATCCAAATATGTAAAGTGTGCCGTAAGCATGGACACTGCTATTAGTCATACCCGCGGGCGAACTAAGGTGGTGTTTAAGTTCTCTACTGGCAATGCAACCTGCCGAATAGTGAAAAACTCAGCCACCTAAAGGGGGAACTCCCCCCCCCAGTTGATCTGGATAACGGAGCGCTCCTTTTGCTTCAGGCAATTGGACCCTTCTTAGGTCAATACCAACTCGAAGCTCCCGTCATAGATTTCGAACGAGTGACAGATTGAACTCGTGTCCACACCTGTACGTATTAGCGACTTTCGCATCCCGAGATGCTGCGTAGTTGCCTGAACATTCACCACAGAGGCGCAACGAGACTACCCCACAATCGGCCACCCGCTGGAACTCTGGATAGGGTAGGCTGCGGAATAGGCATGAGACACTGGAGCAATCCCTTGCGCTGTGTGCAACGAAGCTTTGCGGGGTACCCTTTAACTAGATATAGCGGCTTATTGCCGTTCTGTTTTTAACGGTTTGATGAAATGCAAAGCTCTTCGGTTTTTTTATGCATGAACTCTGCGGCTACCGGCAGGGTAACGAGCCTTCGCTTCAAGCCCACGAGCACAGCTAAAGGATTATCAATGATTGTGAAAGTCGGCAGATTGGGAGGAAGATATGGATCACCAGTTATTGCTCAATGAGGTAAAGAAAGAGTTTATTGAATTGGTGATGAATGTCGAAGCATCCTCAGCAATGAGTCTGTTTGACACCCATCGAATTGCAGAAAAAATCATGCTTCCACTCTTTAAAATCATCATGGACTGGAAGGATCTGCGAAATCTTAATGCGGAGGATGGAGAAAACTTTCCCGCCATCGACTTGGCGGACGATGTGGCTCGGGTCGCGATTCAGGTGACCGGCACATCAGGCCTAGAGAAGGTTAAGCGAACCCTGGAAAAATTTCTGAGACACAAGTTAAACGACTCATATGATCGCCTTGTCATTTATGTGCTGACTAAAAAGCAAAGCACGTATTCGCAGAAGTCTGTTGATCGTGTCGTGCGAAAGAGTATGAGCTTTAATGCAGTCGATGACATTCTTGACTATACCGACCTCTTGAAAGAGATAGCGAAATTACCGCCCGACAAGGTGACCCTGGCTCTAGAGACGTTAAAGAGCTACCGCTTAGGGAATGACCCGGCACAACACCCCGAATGGCTTTTACAGACCGAGAAGTCGCGGGAGCAGATTCAAGCTTTCACCCCGCGATGGCTATTTTTTGCTGAGCGAAAAATTCCTTTGATCGGCCGTGAGGCGGAATTGCAAGCGCTTACTAAATTTATGAAGGATCCTGCCTCATTTCGCTGGTGGGTTATTTGCGGGCCGGCCGGCATGGGGAAAACTCGACTGGCCCACGAGCTTGAACTGGAATACAAAGACGAATGGTACTGTGGGTTCGTTGACGCTGACGAGATTAAGTCTGCGGAGCAACTGCTAGCCGTGAAGCGTCCGACATTGATAATAGTTGATTACGCCGCACGCGATGCCAAATCACTTAATTCGCTGTTCAAGATATGCTGTTCTCTTACTACCAAGACTTCAACTAAGCTCCGACTTTTACTGCTAGAAAGAGAGGCAAACAGCAAAGCCGACTGGTGGAACGAACTCGTAGAAACTAGCAGTGTATTAAAAAACCGCATTCGGAACCATCAATACGGGGAGCCCTTAAAGTTACGCAGCCTGAAACTACAAAGTGAAGAGATTCTACGTGCTTGGATTAAAGAGGGCGCGCCGGAAGTGTTGAGTGAACTGCCTAAGTCCCAATCTGAGTTCTGGAACCGGGTAAAAAAGGTTGGTCAGGGACGACCTCTGGTGATTGCGCTGGTAGCAGCTGCGTTCAGTAGAGCACCCAGCATGACTTACGTCCCGGCGTTACCTGACCTAATGCGACCAATATTAAGAAAAGAGCTTTCTAGATGGAGATCTGCCTGTATCGACGAGCAGAGTTTCACCTGGCTGGTTCAGCTGCTGGCGCTGGCAGCGCTTATTCGCGGGCTCCCTGTCCTCCAACCGGACCATCGAATCATAGTTAGTAGAGGTGACGATGAAAGGATTTTCGTGATAAAGGATCCCGATACGCAGGAGGTCCGCATACCCACATACGAGGACCTGAGAGAGCATACTGTAATTTTCGAGCATCTCGCTAACTATCAAAAAGCATTGTGGAACACGCTTACGCTTTTGGTTCCTGGTGATCAGTTGAATTCAACCGTCAAGCTTGCCTTGGAGAGTTGTCCACCCACGGCTCTTTTACAGCCTGACCTTCTAGGCGAGTTTTTCATCGATGAGCTGTGGTTGCCTAGACTACCGTTCTCGACGAGCGCACCGTTGCCACCGCTATCAGACACATTGCTTGAGTCTCTTATTGGTTCGGCCTGGAGCATATCACCGTATCGTTTGATCGAGACACTTGAAGCTCTGAAGAAAACTACTACCAGCGTGGACGGCTACCTGAGGATCATCACTATGTTGGTTGGGAGGGTGTGCGCGGCCCACACCCAGCCAGAGCGTGGCATTTCCATGCTGGCGGGCTTGCTTTACAACGCAACTATTACATTAGGGGCCGAGAAATCGAGTGCAAAACAAAGCCAACATGCATTTGCCCTGCTGTCCCAGCTGATGGAAAAGTTTCCTAAAAATCAAGCGGTAGCTTATCGGCATCTGAAAGCACATATCCCTCAGAATAAAAGTTTAAGAACCGAAGAGGAAATAATAGAGAATGCTCGAAAATTGACAGAGAAAGCAGTTGAACTTGTTGGGCTGATTAAAAGTAATCCGCAGGATCACTTCGAGCTGCATTGGGCCGATTCGTTTACCGTTCTGTCGATAGCAGGTATACAAAAGAACTGTAGTGAGCTTATTCTCACGGCATTGGCGTCAGCGCAGCAACTTCAGGAGAATTTCAACGGGTCCCTCGAGGTCATGAACCTGCTGGCCGCTCAGTACAAAAATATCGCGCAACATTTGGCCGAGCTATATGGAGACAATTTCGCATTAAGCGATAAGATAGCCCCCGTTGCCAAACGAGTTCTTCCGGTTTTACAAGAGCACGTCGTTAGAATTCTAAAAAATTGTAGTCATGACCAAGCGCTTCGTGTGTCAGTGACATGGTCACTGATTAATATAATGTTCGCATATGCAAAATTGGAGTCTCCAGAAACAGTTCTGAGTCTTGATTTGGAGGTGATGAGGTCCATTCCGAAAATTTCGGACGCAAAAATAGCGATGGCAATGAAGATGAAGTCAACGTTTAACGCACAGACTGCTTTTCTTCAAAAAGGTGAAATAGAACGGCTGTTCCAGTCGACGACTAAGCTTAAGGTGGATTTCGAAAGTAATTATTCGGATGAGGGGGCTATCGCGTATATGGCCTTGCTTGAGCGCGTATTGCAAATTAATTTTACCAAAGAGCGAGGAAAGCTTGTCGAAAATTTCAACAGGCTTTTATATGTCTATCCATATCTTAGTGATGTGGCTCCGGTAATAGAGCAATTTTCACGCGCTTTCGCAGCTGCGCGGCTGGGAGCCTTGTTTAACCCTGATGAATGTCTTCCAATATTGACACGACTCCTTCCGTCTCCAAACAATCTCGAAAGTCTTTGTGCTGTTCTGTATCATGCTAACTACCTCGTGATTCAGGCTTTCCTTAGGAGAGAAAATGAAGAGTTTTTAGTGTACTTTGACAGGCTGGTAGAACTTGTGAGGAAGCACCCAAGTTTTGATCAAGTTGTGCACTGCTTGGATTTCGTTGCACTACAGTATTGGTTACATAAAGGCAGGCCGCAGAGCCAAAGAATTTCAAACTCATGTAAATTAAAAATTAAAGGGGAAGGCATTATTTTAGTGCGGGTGGAATATGATGATGGCTCGGTTTTAAGTGAGTCTACAATGACTTTGTCAAGCTTTTTGCCAGCAGAGCCTACCGCTTCATAAGGGTACAGTAAGTGCCTGTTTTCCTCACCGGCGAGAGCTTGAGGAGGTTTTGCCACTGCATTCAAAAATGCAGCAGGTATGAGTTATCTGCGTTTTGGGTGTGTCGTCTTAACAGAACGCAGTGATAGCTGCGGTTGGAGTGGAGGAAGTAGCCGAAATGACACAAGTGGTCGTTTTGGGCGACCCAAGCCGTTTATCTGGAACATGTTCTTGGCCAGGTCGACCTCGATGGGCATATGCTTCATGTGTGGACTTCTTCTTGCGGATGACTGCTTCCCCTTCAGTATTGCTCTCAAGATACCGACGTGAGGAGGAATCCATCGATTGCTATTGGCCGGTAGCTGCCTATCACTACCAGCTGCAACCGGCTATCTCTTCCGGGGCTGTCGCTAGGTCACTCGTGATTGACCATCCACCTCCCAAGGGAATAGATTTGACGCAGTGAAGCCTGCCGCATCGGTACTCAGCCGATGCCGCTGAAAGAGCCGCCCTTTTCGAGGGCGGTTTTTTTATGCGTGTCGAGGACTCATCGCGGCACGCGCTACGTGCACCAACTCCCAATCCTAGACCTGTGCAGCCATTGCCCTCAGTGGAAATTCCGACTGCGCACATCCAGCCCGGATAGCAGGTCGCTGCGATCCATAAGGTGGCCGGCAATCAGATGCCTCACACCTTCCTGATCCTCCAAACTGCCTTTCACCTGCAAGAGCTTCGCGTTCATAAGTGCAGCCCGGTACTGCTCGGCGAGGTCGCGCCACACCACGACGTTGACCATGCCGAACTCATCTTCCAGGGTGAGGAAAGTGACACCTGATGCCGTCGAGGGGCGCTGTCTGCCCGTCACGATGCCAATGACCATGACATGCTTGCAGTCACCCATACCGAGCAGATCGTAGGAGCTTTTGGCTCTCATCGCTCGTAAGGTGCTGCGCAGTAATGATAGTGGATGCGGGCCGAGCGTCGTGCCGGTTCGTGCATAGTCTGCGTGCATGTTCTCAACGACGGTTGGTGCTGGTATCGCCACGGTATCTTGCGGCTCATCGCTACCAAACAGAGGCAGTGGTTGCTGTACTGCTGCGATTTCCCAACGTGCGATGTGACGATTGCCAGCGAGCGTTCTCAGCGCATCGGCATCGGCCAGCAACTCCCTGGCTTTCTGATCGAGCCCCGCCCGTTGGCATAGATCGACGACATCGGTGAATGGCTTCATTTCGCGCACGGCTTCAATCCTGCGGCCAACCTCTTCAGCCAGCCCACGGATCATCCTCAAGCCAAGGCGAATAGCGGGCATGCGTCGATCCAGTGCTTCAAGCGTGCAGTCCCAATCGCTCATCATCACATCCACAGGGCGTACCTCAGCACCGTGTCGGCGAACGTCCTGCAACACCTGATCGGGTGAATAGAACCCCATAGGCCAACTATTGATCAACGCAGTCGCGTAAGCCGACGGTTCATGACATTTGAGCCAGCAACTGGCGTAGGTCAGCAGGGCAAAACTGGCAGCGTGAGACTCGGGAAATCCGTAGCTGCCGAAGCCTTTGATCTGTTCAAAAATCCGCGCTGCAAATTCTTCGGTATAGCCACGTTCCAGCATCCCCTGGCGTAACCGAACCTGATGCGGCTCAAGCCCTCCATGGCGCTTCCAGGCAGCCATCGACCGACGCAGTTGATCAGCCTCACCAGGGGAGTAGCCAGCCGCTACGATGGCCAAGCGCATCACCTGTTCCTGGAACAATGGCACTCCCAGCGTGCGCTCGAAAACATCGCGCAGTTCATCGCTCGGGTAGGTGACTTCTTCCTCACCATTTCGGCGCCGTAGGTACGGATGCACCATGTCACCGACAATCGGCCCAGGACGGACGATTGCCACCTCGATCACCAGGTCGTAAAAGGTTTTTGGCCTCAAGCGCGGCAGCATGGCCATCTGTGCTCGCGACTCAATCTGGAACACGCCAAGCGTGTCGGCCTTGCTGATCATTCGATAGGTCGCGGCATCTTCGGCAGGTATCGTCGCCAGCGTGAGCTCACGCCGTTGATAGCGGCGCAGCATGTCCAGGCATCGCCGAATGGCGCTGAGCATCCCGAGGGCCAACACATCGACCTTCATCAACCCCAGCGCATCGATATCGTCCTTGTCCCACTGAATGATTGTCCTGTCCTTCATGGCTGCATTTTCGACAGGCACGAGCGTCGACAAGGGATGCTCCGAGATGACAAATCCCCCTGGGTGCTGGGACAAATGCCGGGGGAACCCCACCAGTTGTTCAGTGAGCACCAACACCATCTTCAGTTGCTTGCTATCCGGATTGAATCCAGCCTCGATCAGGCGTTCGGGAGGAGGTACTTGATCACTCCAGCGGCCACAACAATTGGCAAGTGCGCTGACCTGATCTGGTGGCCAACCCAGTGCCTTGGCCACGTCTCGAATCGCACCTGCAAAGTGGTAGGTACTGGCAACAGCGGTTAGCGCGGTACGCTCACGCCCATACCGATTGAAAATGTACTGGATGACTTCCTCGCGCCGCTCATGCTCGAAGTCCACGTCGATATCTGGTGGCTCGTTACGCTCCTTGGAGATGAACCGCTCGAACAGCATGCTCATCCGGGTGGGATCAAGCTCGGTGATACCCAGTGCAAAACACACAGCGGAATTGGCAGCCGACCCTCGGCCCTGGCAAAGAATCGCCTGGCTGCGAGCAAAGCGCACGATGTCATGCACGGTCAGGAAGTAGCTCTCGTACTGAAGCTCTTCTATGAGATTCAGCTCGGCTTCCACCTGGGTACGAGCCTTCTCTGACATACCATCCGGCCAGCGCCATTGAGTGCCTTCATAGGTCAGTTCCCGTAACCAGGCTGCAGGTGTTTTTCCATCAGGCACGACTTCATGCGGATACTCATATTTGAGCTGACTAAGGTCGAAGGTGCAGCGGGCCGCGACCCGTGCCGACTCGGCCAACAGTGCTGGTGGGTACAAGCTTTCCAAGACGGAGATTGGTCGCAGATGACGCTCGCCGTTGGGGAAGAGTCGGTAGCCGGCATCAGCCACAGAGCAGTGGTGCCGAATGGCCGTGATGGTGTCTTGCAGGGCACGTCGCCCCCGCACATGCATATGCACATCACCGGCGGCGACCAAGGGGAGCTGCAGGCGTCGTCCGAGCGCAGTGAGTGCAGATAGCCGCTGCGCGTCATCGGCGCCATGGTGCAGTTCGACGCCGACCCAGCACCTGTTGGGAAAACGCGAGGCCAGCCACTGGCCGTGTTGATGAACAATCTCTTGCCCTGGAAGCCAGATGGTGAGGACGCCTTCCGACAGCGACTCCATATCGCTCCGGCTGAGCTGGTAGGTGCCTTTCGCAGATCGGCGACGCCCGGTAGTGATCAGTCCACATATCTGCTGGTAACCACCAAGATTCTCGGCCAGCAGGACAAGCTTTGGCCCATCAGTGAGCGTCACCTCGGAGCCTGTTATCAGCCGAACGCCGCTGTCCTTCGAGGCTTGCCACGCACGAACGATTCCCGCCAGGGAACATTCATCCGTAATGGCCAGCGCTTCGTAACCAAGCACTTTGGCCCGTTCGAAAAGCTCCTTGGCGCTGGAGGCCCCTCGCTGAAAGCTGAAGTTGGAAAGGCAGTGCAGCTCGGCATAACCGCTCATGAAAACCAGCCATGCAGCATCAACGGCCCGGACGCACCGACTTGACGAAACGCCCAGGCACGCTGGCCAGCTCGCGTTTCCACCACGTAGTAATCGCGGCGCACATCGCCTTCGTCCCACCAGCCTGATTCCACACGTTCAGGCCCGCTGATAATGCGCAGGGAAGTGTCATGCAACGGATAGGGTTCCTCTACCAGCCAACCAGGGCGCGGGCCGCAGACGGCGGTAGATGATCCGACCGCTTCAAGCGACCAAGAGCGCTCCGGACGATGGTCTGGTCGGTCACCAAGACCACTGACTGCACTGTCCCCCAGTCGGGCTCTCAAACGCTCGCGTAGCTGCTCCCAGGGCTGCGTTTGCTGGGGACGTTGATCGAACAGCTGCTGATGTTGGGGCGCGAACGCCGGCAGCTCTCGTGCGACCAACCGGAATGCCAGGACAGGCGCAGGCAGTACCTGATGTTCCAGCCTGCCGCGACTCAGCTCGAACAACATTGCAGCCTCGCGCTCAGCACTTAGCAGACCGATCTGCACCACGGTATCTGGCAGTGATCGGTGCTCCAGATGCAGAGCAAAACGCTGTACACCGCTGTCGCGGCCAGCCAGGTAGGCAGCAAGATCGGACGCTGCCCGGCGCAGCGGGAACAGCAGGGCTTGGTGCGACTCGACCTCGAAGTTCAGCTCGATCTTGATGTCAAAGATGTCGGGCGGGCTATAGAAATTCATGGCCAGCGGGCGCCTCCCCAGCAGCGTATCGAGGTGAAGCAGAACTTCTGCGGGGAAGCGTTTGGCCACGCTGTCGCGAGGCAGCGCAATCAGATGCTGCAGATGCCGAAGGCCCATCCTTGCAAAGGACGATGCGGCTTTCTCTGGCAGTCCCAATCGCTCAACAGGCATGGGGTTCAGTGCCTCGCGAAGCGATCTGTCGTCAGTCACGGCGACACCATCACCACAATTACTCAACATTCGGGCGGCAGCCGGGTTGGGAGCCAGAGTGATGCGGTGCTGGAAGCCAAGCCCATCCAGCTCGCTGCGCAGGCGTGCCTCAAATCGTGACCAAGGGCCAAATAGCCCGAAGCTCGATTGCACTTCCATCAGTAGGCATCGTGGGTAGTGCAAGCTGACCTGGTCGCTGAATCCATAGGCCCAGGCTGCAAGAAACTGTTGCCAACGCTCCACCTCGCTCACGTCATAGTCAGCGGTTGAAAATCCCTCTGCCATAGCTTGGGCAGTAGTGAGTGATTGCCCTGGACGCAGGCCGAGCGCTCGGGCAGCCGGGTTGATCGCCTGAAGCACGCGGCGCTGTGCCGGGCCGCTCAGTAGCACCAACGGTTGGTCAGGATCAGGCCGATGGCGTAATACGCCGTCCATGGCCAGCTGCGGTAGCAGGATGCATGCCCAGAGCATGATCGCCTCACTGCCAGCCAGCCGCGATGGGCCGCGCTGAAGCGATGCCACCCCGGCACTTGAGAACCCGCAGCTGTGCAGGATGCGTATCTACTGCCAGGCGAACGGCTGCAGGTGAAGCATTCAGCGAGGCCTGTATTGGGCGAAAGGTGAAGGCCAGGGTCTGACCCGTTTCAGCCGCAACCTGTAGCCGCCGTAGTGATCGATCATCAACGTCTCGTGGCCAGCAAACCACTGCACCACAGCTACCTGATCGCAAGCACTGCTCGGCTGCCCAAAGCACGTCTCGGCTCTTTGCCCTCACGATGCTCAGGTACATCAAATCAACGCCAGCAGCGAGCCACGCCTGTGGATAGGGCTGATGATCCGGGCCAATCAGCACCACACGCTCGCCTGCCTGGGTAAGGCGGGCGAGCGCTGGCCACAGCAGCCGTAGCTCTCCCGTGCCAACCTCAGTGACGAGAATCTCGCTGAGCGCCGAACCGGGCCAGCCACCGCCCGGCAGCGCGGCATCCAGTTCAGGGAGCCCCGTTGAGTAACACGAGTCAGATACTGAAACGGCTGCAGGCCCGCGCCACACGCGGCGCGTATCGAGCAGGCCTTCGAGAGTAACGACAGACGGCATGATGAACTGCTGACCAAGATAACTGTATTTATATACAGTATTCGCTTGATACAGGGAGCCGGTCAAGACAGGTCGTCGGACGGTACTGATCACAACAGCTCATCGCGAAAGTGGCATCACTCATAACCGCCATCGCGCTACGGAAATGGGAGGCTCAGATGTGTGGAAGACTGACTCAAGCACGCGCAGCGCAGAAGTACCTGGCATCTCTTGGCATTCAGGTGCCACTCATTGGGCGCGCTCCCGAACAGACGATCAGTCACTACAACGTAGCCCCGCATTCACGCGTCGACCTGATTCGCGCTTCAGGCGATGGACTGATCTGGGTACAGGAGAAATGGGGGTGGCAACCTTCGTGGGCTACGAAGCCGGTAAAGAGCGACATCAGCGCGACACGTGAGAAGGTGGCAAGCAGCAAGTATTTCCAGCAAATCTGGCCGCATCGAGCGCTCCTTTGCGCAGATGGCTGGTACTAGTGGTGCGTAGTGGAGGGAGAGAAAATCAAGCGTCCTTACTACATCCGCCGGCATGACGATGAGCCATTGTTTATACCGGCAGTGAGTAAGTTTACGGCGCTTGGCGATGAGCCAGGAGCTGGTGATGGATTCAGGATCATCACCGCCGATTCGCAAGGCGGCATGCTGGATGTACATGATCGACGGCCAGTCGTATTCAGCGCCGATGATGCGAAGGCCTGGCTATCAGACGTAGCGTTGGAGCAAGCTGATCTACTGTTGCAAAACAGTGCTTTGCCGGAGGAGGCATTCAGGTGGCACGCGGTCGGACAGGAGGTGGGTAATGTGCGTAACGAGGGCGAGCACTTGATAGCGCCGTCTCCAGTGGGGTACCACCGGAACCTAGCGGAGCGTCTCTTTCAGTTTCAGAGAGATACCGTCCTCATTCCGCTCAACGATCAGCTCGTCGCCCAACGTCCAACCAAGGGCAGCTAGAAGCACAGGCGGAAGCTCAATGATCATGTCCCCGGAGCCATCTCCTGCGTCTTGGCACTCCGTCCGCCAACTTTCGTTCTGCTCAACCATGACATTGCTCTCCCATGTTGTTCAGCAGCACATCCGCAGTCTACAGATCTTCACTTCTCTGGTTCGAATTCGGGTGATGCTAAAATAGGGCCGAACGAAGCTGAAAAATGGTCAGAATTTTCCTCAATTGCCCCAGCTATCTCCATGTCAGAGGTGCTTGGATAGTGCCGTAGGAGATGCTTCGCGCCTTTCCATACCTCTTCAGGTAAGGCCCTATTCTTGGACAGCTCGACTAGAAATTCTCTGGTCTGCAGCACGGCGCGGGTACGTTCGTGGGGCATCGTCATTGCCGCCCTCCATATTGAGATGCACCTGATAGGGCAGCACACAAGGCGCCCCATACGACTGATGTCTACGATCTGCCTAAAACGCTGAAAAAATTGTCCTCTCCGTGGTGTCCAACGGCTGGGCAGCGAACGTGGGATCAAAGTAAATCCCCCCGTTATCAAATGTGTATTGATAAGCCATTTCACCGTCCTTGGCGGTAACCTCACAGACCTTCGCTAAGCGCTGCATGGCCCACTGCGTTGAGTTATTCATGTAACCAGGGCTGACGAGATGCGCGTTTCGGACATTGAACTCACCGTCCAACTCAGAAAGAAACTGTTCGAAATCTGGCACAGATGGCAAGAAGAACGTTCGGCTACCCCAGTTTCCCTTCGCGATTTCAACGAAAATCCAGGGACTGAGGGACGGGTACTCGATAGCACGCCAGTACCGGGCGTTCTCTCGACCGAAAAGATTGCCAAACGGTACTTCAGCTGACAGGTGTGTAATAAACATGATCGCCCCTTCAAAATGAACACTATAGATTGTAGCCCTATAGGGCACAAAAAGGCTCCATCATTCATTTTGCCAGGTACGCAAAATGGAACTGAAGGAAGCATTTGGAAAAGCTCTCAGGCAACTGAGAATCTCTCGCAAGCTATCGCAAGAAAGCTTTTCTATGATCAGCAGCAGGACTTACCTGAGCACGCTGGAGCGTGGCCTGAAAAGTCCGACCTTAGATAAGGTCGATGACATAGCAAGCACACTGGGCATACACCCACTGACTCTGCTCGTTGCTACATACATTGAAAAAGATAAGCTCACCGCCAGAGAAACTTTGTCCAGAGTTATACGAGAGCTTCGCCAGCAAGCATAGGCCGGGGATCTCTATCGGAGCGGGGGTAAGTCCAGGTAGCGATTTCGCTATTTCGCTTCCAATGCCGTTCGCATCCATTTCGGCAGTTTGCAGGCCAGCAATTTGACGAAGTCTTCAGGTCTGAGCCCATTCTTGATCACAGGAACACTTCGAAAAAGTTAGGTTTTGGAGCCCAAATTTGGCCCAAAATCAGCAAAAGCTAACTAAAAGCTCTGCCCTGGCACAGAATTGAAGAGGAAAAACATACTGGATAGGCCGGAAACCCAGTGACCATGAAGGCTCGACTGCAGATCGCAAAACGTGACTAAAAGTTAATAGGGTAGATAGATATATTGAGCCATGGAGACGAATGCCCGTGACGAAGAAAAGGAAAGGAGATGAATCCCGCCGCGGCCGACGGGTCAAACAGTTCGGCAAAGCTACCGGAATGCTCTAGGCAGGGCAAACCACGGGCAATGGATTTTCGATGCTGGCACTTTGCCGTTTAGCGAGGCATTCTTGGGTTATTCAAGTGCCAGTTTTTGGCTACTCGTCTTTAGATAAGGTCCGATCCGCTTGGCCGAAATCGATCCTCCACAGTCGTTGGCGTCCCGCCTTGAAAGGCTCGCTTCTTTGGCTCGGTTCGTTGCTCGGGTTTGCGCCCGGGTTCCCGTGCCACGGCGCATGGCGGTCTATTGGCAAACGCTGCGCTATTCGGCCACTGCACTGGGCGCTATCGAGGAGCGGATCCTCATCAGCGATTTCTCCGGCCGGCTGCAGTTTCTCAATTACCGCGCGGAGGCGATGTTCGGCTTGAGCAACCGCGACGCCTCGCGCTACCGGCTGCAGGAATTGTTGCCGAGCCTCGATCCGCTGGCCTTCGACGCATCCAACTCCGGTGTCGATTTGTGCCTCGATTCCGTGCGCCTTATGCAGGACGGTGAAGCTCGCGTGTTTTCCATGACCCGCCGAGCGCTGCGCCTGGATGGCGAAACGCAGCCATCCGGCTTCGTCTGGGTCATGCGCGATATCACCGTTGAACAATCGGCGCAGACAGCTCTGGCCGAGCGCGAGCGTTTCTGGTCCGAAGTGCTACGAGCTATACCCGATACGCTTTATGTTCAGGATTTGTCGACGGGCAAATTATTGTTCAGTAACAGCAATCTGGCTATTCGGCTGGGTTACAGCGAAGAAGAGCGCGGCCCGGACTCGAACGAGTTCTGGCGGCGCATCAGCCACCCTGACGATCAGGAATATATCTGGCGACTGCTGGCGCTACGCGGCTCGATAGCCGACGGAGCAGGGCAGGAATCCGTGCTGCGCTGGCGGCACCGCGACGGTAGCTGGCGCTGGTTCAATATCTGTGAACAGATACTGTCGCGCGATGATCAGGGGCGGGTTCTGCGCCTCATCGGCGTGGCCCGCGACGTCACCACGCACATCGAACGCAGCCATTCGTTGCGCGACAGTGAGCGCCGCTATCGCATGCTCGCTGACAGCCTGCAGGATGTGATTTTTACCACCGACAGCACCGTGCGCATCAATTACATCAGCCCATCGGTGCAGGCCGTGCTCGGTTACAGCCCCGAATGGGTGGCGGAGCACGGTCTCGATCAGGTGGTGATCAAGCCGCGCCAGGCGGCCCGCTTCTATGACTTGATGCGCCAGGTGCGCAAGGCCTCGGCCAACCCGGTGGCGCTCGCCGAGCTCGGGCAGAGCCTGCAGAACCAGACGCTGTATTTCGACTGTCTCGCCGCGGATGGCCGGGCGGTGGCGATCGAGTTGCGGATCATGCTGATCTGGAATGAAAACAATCGTTTCGACGGAGCCTTGTGTATCGGCCGGGATATCAGCCAGCAACGCCAGGCGGAAAAGGAGCTGCGCCGTGCCGCCACGGTTTTCGACCATTCCACGGCTGCCATTGTGGTCACCGACCCGGCGGGCGGGATCGTGCAGGTCAACGCCGCGTTCACGCGCATCACTGGCTACGGCACCGACGAGGTGCTGGGCCAACTGCCGACAGTGCTCACCGCCGACCGTCAGCAGGCCATTCAGATGGGTTATGTACGCGACCAGATTATCCAGAGCGGTACTTGGGAGGGCGAGTTCTGGCTCAAGCGCAAGGATGGCGAGACCTATCCTTGCTGGATCGGCATTACCGCGGTACGCGACGCCGAAAACGATCTGGTCAGCTATGTCTGCTTTTTCAGCGACATGAGCGAACGCAAGGCCAGTGAAAAACGCATCCATCGCCTGGCCTACTACGATGGTCTGACCCAGTTGCCCAACCGCACGCTGTTCCAAGATCGACTCCACAGCAGCCTGCAGCTCGCCGCGCGACGAGGTGGCTGGGTGGTGCTGATGTTTCTCGATCTGGACCGCTTCAAACCGATCAACGACTCGCTCGGTCACGCGGCTGGCGACCGCATGCTCAAGGAAGTTGCCGTGCGCCTGGCCTCTTGCGTTGACGAAGACGACACCGTGGCGCGCATGGGTGGCGATGAGTTCACCTTTCTCTTGCACCCCGGCGGCAATCGCGACGAGGCCCTGACCCACACGATCCACGTTGCCGAACGCATCCTCGCCAGCCTTACCGAGCCCTTCGTGCTGTCCGGTCGCGAATTCTTCGTCACCGCCAGTATCGGCATCGCGCTAAGCCCGCAGGATGGCGACGACATCAGCCAACTGATGAAAAATGCCGACACGGCGATGTATCACGCCAAGGAACGCGGCAAGAACAACTTCCAGTTCTATCAGGCGGAAATGAATGCCAGCGCGCTGGAGCGTCTGGAGTTGGAAAGCGACCTGCGCCATGCGCTCGAACAGCGCCAGTTCGTGTTGCATTATCAGCCGCAGTTCCTTGCCGACGGCCGGACGCTGACCGGCGTCGAGGCGCTGTTGCGCTGGCAGCATCCAGTCCGCGGGTTGGTACCGCCGTGCGATTTCATTCCGGCACTGGAGGAGCTGGGCCTTGTGGTGGATGTTGGCGACTGGGTACTCGGCGAAGCCTGCCGGCAAATTGCGGCCTGGCATCAGCAAGGCGTGACGGTGCCGAAGGTTTCTGTGAATCTTTCCGCACGGCAATTCGCCGACGGCCGGCTGGGCCAGCGCATTGCCGCAACCCTGCAAGCCAGCGGCATCTCGCCGTCCTGTCTGGAGCTGGAGCTGACCGAGAGCATCCTGATGCAGGATGTCGGCGAGGCGATGCGCATCCTCGAATCGCTCAAACGCCTGGGTCCTTCGATCGCCATCGATGATTTCGGCACCGGCTATTCTTCGCTGAACTACCTCAAGGCGTTCCCCATCGATGTGCTGAAAATAGACCGCAGCTTCGTCGACGGACTGCCCCAAGGCGAGCAGGACGCGCAGATTGCTCGGGCAATCATTGCCATGGCGCACAGCCTGAACATGTCGGTGATCGCCGAAGGCGTGGAAACCCAGGCGCAGCTGGACTTCCTGCGTGAGCACGGTTGCGACGAGGTGCAGGGTTTCTATCTGAGCCGGCCGGCACCGGCAGATGAACTGCAACAGACAGCTTTAAGCTGCAAGGCATAAACCAGGGGTCGCATTGCCTGGCAGCAAAGCGCCGCACCGATTCGCTTGCAGCTTACAGCTGCCTTCATGTTGCAGATGACGACGCCTCATACCCGCGCCCCGGCGGATGAGGTAGAATCCGCGCCTCTCTTTTATACCGCCAGCTGATTCTCAGGGGACTGCCATGTTCAGCCGTGATTTGACCCTCGCCCGTTACGACGCCGATCTCTTCGCTGCCATGCAGCAGGAAGCCAAGCGTCAGGAAGACCACATCGAGCTGATCGCCTCGGAGAACTACACCAGCCCGGCGGTGATGGAAGCCCAGGGTTCGGTACTGACCAACAAGTACGCCGAAGGCTATCCGGGCAAGCGCTACTACGGCGGCTGCGAGTACGTGGACGTGGTGGAGCAACTGGCGATCGATCGTGCCAAGGAGCTGTTCGGCGCTGATTACGCCAACGTTCAGCCGCACGCTGGTTCGCAAGCTAATAGTGCCGTCTATCTCGCCCTGCTGAGCGCCGGCGACACCATCCTCGGCATGAGCCTGGCCCACGGCGGGCACCTGACCCACGGCGCCAGCGTTTCCTCATCCGGCAAGCTGTACAACGCCGTGCAGTACGGCATCAACGATCAAGGCCTGATCGACTACGACGAAGTCGAGCGTCTGACCGTCGAGCACAAGCCGAAGATGATCGTTGCCGGCTTCTCCGCGTATTCGCAGAAGCTGGATTTCCCGCGCTTCCGCGAAATCGCCGACAAGGTCGGTGCCTACCTGTTTGTCGACATGGCTCACGTGGCCGGTCTGGTCGCCGCGGGCGTCTATCCGAACCCGGTACCGTTTGCGGACGTGGTCACCACCACCACTCACAAGACCCTGCGCGGTCCGCGCGGTGGCCTGATCCTGGCCCGCGCCAACGCCGATATCGAGAAGAAGCTGAACTCCGCTGTTTTCCCGGGCGCCCAGGGCGGCCCGCTGGAGCATGTCATTGCCGCCAAGGCAGTGTGCTTCAAGGAAGCGCTGCAGCCTGAGTTCAAGTCCTACCAGCAGCAGGTGGTGAAGAACGCTCAGGCCATGGCCGAAGTGTTCATCCAGCGCGGCTTCGACGTAGTGTCCGGCGGCACCCAGAACCATCTGTTCCTGCTCAGCCTGATCAAGCAGGACATCACCGGTAAGGACGCCGACGCGGCGCTGGGCAACGCGCACATCACCGTGAACAAGAACAGCGTGCCGAACGATCCGCGTTCCCCGTTCGTCACCTCCGGCCTGCGCATCGGGACCCCGGCCGTTACCACCCGTGGTTTCGGCGAGTCTGAGTGCCGCGATCTGGCTGGCTGGATCTGCGACATCCTCGACAAGATGGGTGACGAGTCGGTGATCGACGCCGTGCGCGGCAAGGTCGAGGCCGTCTGCGCCAAGTTCCCGGTCTACGGTAACTAAGGCGTCATCGCAGTACAGAGAAGCCCGGCTATTTTGCCGGGCTTTTTCGTTTTACCGAAGGTGATATCCAGCAGCGCTCAGCAAGATTCGCATCATCCGGAGAAGCTCGATGCAGCTCAAACACAAGATCGCCGCGCTCAGCATCCTGCCTTTGTTGCTGGCCGTGGCGGTGGTCTGCGCGCTGGTTTTCCTCCAGAACCAGCGCCTCGGCGAACAACAGGCCAAACTGATCGAGACCAGCATTCTGGCGAGCAAGCAGGCCGAGTTGAAAAACTACGTCGAGATGGCCACCAGCATCATCGCGCCGCTCTACGACAGCGGATTGAACGACGCCGAGACCAAACAGAAGGTGCTCGCGGCATTGGGCCGATTCAGCTTTGGCAGCGACGGCTATTTCTTCGTCTACGACCGCAGCGGACGCAACCTCATGCATCCACGCCAGAGCGAACTGGTAGGGCAGAACCTGTGGAACATGACCGACCCGAACGGCCTGCGGGTAATTCAGGCGCTGATGCACAGCGCCGAAACCGGCAAGGGCTTTCAGCGCTATGCCTGGCAGAAACCCTCCACTGGGCAGTTCGCGGCGAAACTCGCTTACGTGGTGATGCTCGACCGCTGGGGCTGGATGCTCGGCACCGGCATTTACCTTGAGGATGTCGATCAGGCAATCCTGAAAGTACGTGAGGAGGTTTCCGGCGGCATTCACACCACCATGCTGGCGATCGCCGGGGTGGCGCTGGTGGCGGTGCTGCTCGTTTTCGCCAGCGGCCTGACGCTGAATGTCAGTGAGCGTCGGCTGGCGGATCGCAAGTTGCAGGTGCTTACCCAGCGCATCGTCAGCCTGCAGGAAGAGGAGCGCTCGCGGGTGTCTCGCGAGTTGCACGATGGCATCAGTCAACTGCTGGTCTCGATCAAGTTCCAGTTCGAGCTGGCCAGCCATGAGCTGGCCAGTGGTAATCCGAAGGCACTGGAGACGCTGGATCGCGGAACCGAGCGCCTGGCGGGAGCCATCGGCGAAGTGCGGCGAATCTCTCACGATTTGCATCCGTCATTGCTGGATACGCTTGGCCTGCCGGCGGCGATCGGTCAGCTTGTGGCCGAGTTCGAACAGCGCAGCGGGCTAAAAATGGTATACAGCGACGGCCTCGGCGACGAGATTCCAGACGACGCTGTCGCTGTCGCTTTATTTCGCGTTCTTCAGGAAGCCTTGACCAATATCGAGCGGCACGCTGCGGCACGCTCGGTGTATATCACGCTGGATGGCAACGACGCGTCGGTACGATTGAACGTCCGCGATGACGGCGTGGGTTTCAATCCGCGTCAGCTCGACAGCATCAAGGGTGGCATCGGGCTACGCAATATCCGCGAACGGGTCGAGCATTTTGGAGGACGTTTCAGCCTGGCCTCGGCGCCCGGACGTACGGAGCTGGACGTGACCCTGCCAGCGCAGGTCGGCTGATGCCGGCTGAGATAAACGAATAAGAAGAGGCTCGCCCAATGAACCCGAAAGCTTGCATCAAGGTGGTACTCGTCGATGATCACGCGCTGGTGCGTGATGGCATCCGTGCGCTGTTGATGGCCGTGCCGGAGCTGGATGTTGTCGGCGAAGCCGGTTGTGGCGCCGAGGCGATCGAGCTACTCGGTCGCGTGCCGGCTGACGTGGTACTGATGGATATCGGCTTGAAGGACATCAACGGGCTTGAGCTGACCCAGTCGCTGCGCGAGCAATATCCGGACATCCGGATACTGATCCTGAGCATGTACGACAATCAGGAATACGTGAACACATCGGTGAAAGTTGGCGCCTGCGGTTACGTGCTGAAGGACGCACCGTCGCGGGAAATCATCCTCGCGATCGAGGCGATTGCCGCGGGCAACACCTATTACAGTGAAGGCATCGCCGAGAAGCTGGCCAGCCGCGGCGGCGAGGAGCGCGAGCTGACCCCGCGCGAGCGCGAGGTACTGCTGATGTTGGCCCAAGGGCATAACAACAAGGCCATGGCGCGCGCCCTGCAGATCAGCGTACGAACGGTGGAAACCCACCGGCTAAGCATCCGCCGCAAGCTCGATATCGATCGGCCGGCGGATCTGATGAAGCATGCGATGGTGCATGGTTGGTTGCCGGGGCAGCATTAGCGATCCGTTCGAAGCGCTTAAGGGAACGATTCGTCCAGACGCCGTCGTTAGCTTGTCCGTGGCTTCCTGTAGGATTGGCCATCAAACAGCTCTCTGGACGCCACATGTCTCTCATCCCTTCGGGCGTGATTCTGCCGCCGCCGCTGGTTTACCTGAGTTTTGTGGCCTGCGCATGGGGGCTGACGAAGTGGGTGCCGCTCGATCTGCCGCAGTACGGGTTGTTGCCATTTATCGGCTGGGGTTCGATTGCCGCCGGTATCTTTCTAATGGTCTGGGCGGCGCTGGAGATGTATCGCCACCGCACCACCATCAACCCTTACGGTAAGCCGAGCAGCCTGCTACAGACCGGGCCGTTCCGTTTCTCACGCAACCCCATTTATCTCGCCGATACGCTGATCTATTGCGGCATTGCGCTGCTGCTCGACAGCCTCTGGCCATGGTTGTTGCTTCCCTTGCTGATCCTCTGCATGCAGCGCACCGTGATCGTCCATGAGGAGCATTTGCTGACGCGATTGTTCGGTGACGATTACCGGGCCTATCGGCGACATGTACGGCGTTGGTTCTGAACCGCCTTGGCATCGGCTGGCCTGACCTATAGTGAATGAAGTTTTCTCAGGAGTAGATCTGATGAGCGAAACCAGCAGCGAACGTCGGCGCTTCCAGCGCTTTGCCTTCGATGCCGAAACGGCTCTCGTACAGGGACAGCGACGTTGGCCGGTCGAGTTGCACGACTTGTCGCTGAAAGGCCTGCTGGTGCACCGTCCGGTGGGTTGGGATGCCGATCCCGCGCAACCGTTCGAAGCACAGATACGGCTGTCCGACGATGTTGAGGTGCGCATGGAGGTCGAAATGACCCATGCCAAAGGCGAGCTGATCGGCATGGTTTGCCGGCACATCGACGTCGACTCTATCAGTCATTTGCGACGGCTGGTCGAGCTCAATCTCGGTGACGAAGCGCTACTCGAGCGTGAACTTGCTGCACTCGGCGCGCCCTGAGCAGCGTCGCGGTATTACTCGAACAACGCATCCAGCGCCTGTTCGAGCCGCGTCACCGCGATGATCTCGAGTCCAGCAGGCGCCTCTTTCGGGGCGTTGCCCTTGGGCACGATGGCGCGTTTGAATCCGTGCTTAGCGGCTTCTTTCAAACGTTCCTGACCGCTCGGCACTGGTCGAATCTCACCGGATAGGCCGACCTCGCCGAACACCAGCAGGTCAGTATCCAGCGGTCGGTTGCGCAGGCTGGAAATCACCGCGGCCATCAGCGCCAAATCGGACGCGGTCTCCAGTACCTTCACCCCGCCCACCACATTAATGAACACGTCCTGGTCATAGGTCGGAATGCCGCCATGGCGATGCAGGACGGCGAGCAGCATGGCCAGGCGATTCTGGTCGAGACCCAGAGTGACGCGGCGCGGATTGGCCATGTGGCTGGTGTCGACCAGCGCTTGCACCTCCACCAGCATCGGCCGGGTGCCTTCCCAGGTGGCCATGACCACACTGCCGGGTACTGCTTCCTGCGCGCGGGTGAGAAAGATTGCCGAGGGGTTGGTGACTTCCTTGAGACCCTTGTCGGTCATGCCGAACACGCCCAGTTCATTGACTGCACCGAAGCGGTTTTTCACTGCACGCAGCAGGCGCAGGCGTCCATCCGATTCGCCTTCGAAATACAGCACGGTGTCTACCATGTGCTCCAGTACCCGCGGCCCAGCCAATGCGCCTTCCTTGGTCACGTGGCCGACAAGAAAGATCGCCGTACCGCTCTGCTTGGCGAAACGCACCAGCAGCGCCGCACTTTCGCGAACTTGCGCGACGCCGCCGGGTGCCGATTGCAGCTGTTCGGTGAAAATCGTTTGGATCGAGTCGATCACCATCACCTTGGGCTTTTCCAGGCGCGCGGTGGCGATGATGGTTTCGATGCAGGTTTCGGTCATCACCTTGAGCTTGTCCTGCGGCAGGTCCAGGCGGCGCGCACGCATCGCCACCTGCTGCTGCGATTCCTCACCAGTGACGTAAAGGGCTGGAAACTGTCGGGCTACATTGCACAGGGTCTGCAGGAGAATGGTCGATTTGCCGATGCCGGGGTCGCCGCCGATCAGCACTACCGAGCCGTCTACCAATCCGCCGCCGAGCACGCGATCCAGTTCGCCTGAGGCAGTAGAAAAGCGTGGCACTTCCTCGACGCTGACTTCGGCCAGGGTCTTGATGTTAGCCTGGTCGCCGGCCCAGCCAGCGCGGCCAGACGGCGGCGTGGCGCCGTCGATGATGGTTTCGACTAGCGTGTTCCAGGCGCCACAGTCGCCGCACTGGCCGGCCCACTTGGGGAAGGTCGAGCCGCATTCAGTGCAGCCATACATGCGCTTGGCCTTAGCCATGGGGAACTCCGTGTCGAGCAAATGGAGTCGCATGATAACGGCTGACTCGATCGGCATCAGCCACAAGCGCCGCGCGACTGTAAAGGAATCGCACAGGAGCGAGGCACATGCGCGATGGGCTACACCGGCGCCTACGGTTTCGCCTCGATGGGATAGCCCCGATTGCCGACGTGGGATGGATGCAGCCCATCAAAGTGCGGCACCGTACTCATTAACGTGCACCGCCTGCGATAAGTAGGTGATATCAAAACCGCTCGAACCATTGTCGCCCGTCACTGAAACTCTCTAGCCCGGTGCTTGAACCAAATCTATGCTGCTCAGGGTCGAAGCGCTACGGCGGTCGTTCCGGCCGCAATCTATCAATTACCAAGGGGAGTGCAATCAAATGGGCATGCTCAATGAATTCAAAGCATTTGCGGTGAGAGGAAACGTCATCGACATGGCGGTCGGCATCATAGTCGGGGCGGCGTTCACGAAGATCGTCTCGTCCTTCGTCGCGGATGTGGTGACGCCGCCGCTTGGGATGTTGATTGGTGGTGTGGATTTTTCGGATCTGTCCATTGTGCTCAAGCAAGCCGTGGGCGATGCGCCCGCTGTAACTCTCAGCTATGGGCGCTTCATCCAAACGGTGTTTGATTTCATCATCGTTGCCTTCGCCATTTTCCTTGCGGTGAAGGGCATCAATAGTCTCAAGCGCAAGGAGGCAGAGGCGCCATCCGCTCCGCCGGCACCCAGCAAGGAGGAGGTGCTGCTGACCGAAATCCGCGATGCGCTGCGTGCACAGAATCGGCCATGAGACGGGCCTGATTACCTCCATGGATTTGGGGCACCACCGCTTGCGGCACGGCTTTCTACACCTTGCAGCCAGGCAGAGGCATCGCCAGAATGGCGGCATCAATCGTGGCCGTCAGGCCACTCCAGCAAGGATTTCCGATGCCCGAAACTGTCGCTGCCGGCCTGCGCCTGGCGCCCGAGGCGCTGACCCGCCCTTTCGAACCTGCCCAGTTCGATTTCAAGACCACCGATGAACTCGAGCCCTTCCTCGGCGTGCTCGGGCAGGAGCGCGCGGTCGAAGCCCTACAGTTCGGCGTGGCGATGCCGCGTCCCGGCTACAACGTCTACGTGATGGGCGAGCCGGGAACGGGGCGCTTCTCGTTCGTGCGCCGCTACCTCAAAGCCGAAGGTAAGCGGCTGGATACGCCCTCGGATTGGGTATACGTCAACAATTTCGACGAGCCGCGTGAGCCACGCGTGGTGGAGTTGCCCCAAGGCGGAGCCGGTGAGTTCATCTCCGACATCGGTCAGCTGATCGATAACCTGATGGCGACTTTTCCTGCGGTGTTCGAGCACCCAAGCTTCCAACAGAAGAAGAGCGCCATCGATCGCGCCTTCAATCAGCGCTACGACAAGGCGTTGGATGTCATCGAGAAGCTTGCGTTGGAAAAGGAGATTGCGCTCTACCGCGACAGCAGCAACATCGCCTTCACGCCGATGAAGGATGGCAAGTCGATGGACGAGGCGGAGTTCGCCCAGCTGCCAGAAGCGGAGCGCGAGCGCTACCACGAAGACATCTCCGCGCTGGAAGTCCATTTGAATGAAGGTCTCGCCAGTCTGCCGCAGTGGAAGCGCGAGTCGAGCAATCAGCTGCGTCAGCTCAACGACGAGACCATCAGCCAAGCCTTACAGCCGCTGCTCGCGCCGTTGTCGGAGAAGTATGGCGAGAACGCCGGCATCGAGGCCTACCTGCAGGCAGTGCAGGTCAATCTGCTGAAAACCGTAGTCGAGCAACTGGTCGATGAAAATCGTCCCGACGCCCAGACCCGCCAGTTGCTCGAAGAACAATACAGCCCGAGCCTCGTGGTTGGGCACCCGCTGGACGGCGGTGCGCCGGTGGTGTTCGAGCCGCACCCGACGTATGACAACCTGTTCGGCCGCATCGAATACAGCACCGATCAGGGCGCGCTCTACACCAGCTACCGCCAGCTGCGGCCGGGCGCCCTACACCGCGCCAATGGCGGCTTCCTGATGCTCGAAGCGGAAAAGATGCTCAGCGAACCCTTCGTCTGGGACGCGCTCAAGCGTGCGTTGCAATCGCGCAAGCTGAAGATGGAGTCGCCGTTGGCCGAGCTCGGTCGGCTGGCCACCGTGACGCTGAACCCGGCGGTCATTCCGCTCAACGTCAAGGTCGTGATCATTGGCTCGCGGCAGCTGTACTACACGCTGCAGGATCTGGATCCAGACTTTCAAGAGATGTTTCGCGTGCTGGTGGATTTCGATGAGGAAATTCCGCTGGCCGAGGATAGCCTCGAACAGTTCGCCCAACTGATGAAAACGCGCACGTCGGAAGAGGGCATGGCGCCGCTGACCGCGGCGGCTGTTGCGCGTCTGGCCACCTACAGTGCGCGACTGGCCGAGCATCAGGGGCGTCTGTCGGCTCGTATCGGTGATTTGTTCCAGCTGGTCAGCGAGGCGGACTTCATTCGCCAGCTGGCCAAGGACGAAGTCACCGATGTCGGCCACATCGAACGGGCACTGAAAGCCAAAGCCACCCGGACCGGGCGCGTCTCGGCACGAATTCTCGAGGACATCCTCGCCGGCATCATCCTCATTGACAGTGAAGGCGCCGCTATTGGCAAGTGCAACGGTCTGACGGTGCTGGAGGTCGGTGATTCCGCGTTCGGGATGCCAGCGCGCATCTCGGCCACCGTTTATCCGGGCGGCTCGGGCATTGTCGACATCGAGCGTGAGGTCAATCTCGGCCAGCCGATTCACTCCAAGGGTGTGATGATCCTGACCGGCTTCCTTGGCAGCCGCTATGCGCAGGAGTTTCCGCTGGAAATTTCTGCCAGCATCGCGCTGGAGCAATCCTACGGTTATGTCGACGGCGACAGCGCATCGCTTGGCGAGTGCTGCGCGCTGATTTCGGCCATCTCGCGGACACCCCTCAAACAATGCTTCGCCATCACCGGCTCGATCAACCAGTTCGGTGAGGTGCAGGCCGTCGGTGGCGTCAACGAGAAGATCGAAGGCTTCTTCCGGCTTTGCGAAGCGCGCGGGCTGACGGGTGAGCAGGGCGCCATCATTCCATTCGCCAACGTCACCACGCTGATGCTCGACGAGCGAGTACTTGAAGCCGTTCGCCAGGAGCGATTCCACATCTACGCTGTACGTCATGTGGATGAAGCCCTCTCGTTGTTGGTGGGTGAACAGGTGGGGGCGGCGGACAAGGACGGACAGTTCCCCAAGGGCAGCGTCAACGCTCGGGTGGTGGAGCGCTTGCGCGATATCGCCGAGATTGAACTCGAGGACGAAACCAAGAGCGACGCGGCGTCACCGTCGGAGGTCCTAGCCACAGCGCCAAGAAACGGTGCGGAGCAGAACTAGTCGGTTCTACATTGAGCGGTTATTGAACGGAACGATACGACCGATGGCGGGTCTGCAATGGAAGGGAATTCCCACTCCCTATCCACATGGTTATCCACAGCTTCTGAGGATAAACAGGTTGGCCCGCCAATCCATCCAGAATGACGGTGCGCAACCGAGCGCGAGGATCGCCGTCATGTCTCACACGCTTTGCTTGAATCGCCAGTGCCTGGGTCTGGTGACCCGTATCGAGTGCATCGTCCGCCCTCTGGCCGGTGGCAATGGCCTTTGGACGTTGCTCTGCGCGGCAGGTATCGATGCCGGCCAACCTACTGCAATCAAGGCACAGGGCCCATTCCACGGGCCTCGGGAGGCCGAGTCGGTGCTGGAGGCGATTGCCAGTAATCTTTATGGGCAAGGCTATTGCGAGTCCAGCTCGCCGTCGATCTGGCAGCTGCATATGCAAGCTGAGTTGCGCAAGGTCAACGCCAACCAGGCTCGTTACCTCGGTGGCTGGGAGTCCAGGACCTGATTCTTGATGAGCGCGTCGCGTCTGCACGCTGGCTTTTTTTTGCTAAGCCGGCGGCTTTGTAAAGTTCTTATCCACAAGCTAAATATGCTGCCAGGGCGTTTATTGAAGGCTCCGTAGCGCTGCGTATATTCGCCTGCCTGTATCCGCCTCAGAGAACAGATGGAACGCTTCATCGAGAACACCATGTATGCCGCGCTGGTTGCTGCACCTACCTGCTTTGGCCTGGTGTTCGCTCTTTTGGCCTCGGCGATCATGCTCTTTCAGGAAATCTGGCCCATCCTGGGCGGCCTGGACAAGCTCACCAAGTATTGATGCTGTCGGCACCTGAAGTGCTGCTGAAGGGGACGATGCTTTTAAGCTTCAAGCCCGAACGCATGGCTTGCTTACGGCCTAGGCAAGCCGCGAGCTGTGCTAGGCTGTCGGCCCTTTTTTCCAGCGGAGCCCAGGCATGACTGATCTAAACCTTTCAACCGACGAAACTCGCGTGAGCTACGGCATCGGTCGCCAGCTGGGAGATCAGTTGCGTGACAATCCTCCGCCGGGCATCAGCCTGGATGCGGTGATCGCAGGCATCCGTGATGCCTTCGCAGGTGCTGCGAGCCAGGTCAGCCCGGAAGATCTGAACGCCAGCTTCGCGGTCATTCGCGAGCGCATGCAGGCCGAAGCACAAAAGAAGGCCGAAGCCGCCGCAGGCGAGGGCAAATCGTTCTTGGCTGAAAATGCCAAGCGAGAAGGGGTTACCACGCTTGCATCGGGTCTGCAGTATGAAGTACTAACCGCTGGCGATGGCGCCAAGCCGAGCCGCGAAGACCAGGTTCGCACGCACTATCACGGCACGCTGATTGATGGCACCGTCTTCGACAGCTCCTATCAGCGTGGCCAGCCGGCCGAATTCCCGGTCGGTGGCGTGATTGCTGGTTGGACCGAAGCTCTGCAGTTGATGGGCGTTGGCAGCAAGTGGCGTCTCTATGTGCCGAGCGAGCTGGCGTACGGCGCCCAGGGTGTCGGTAGCATTCCCCCGCACAGTGTGCTGGTCTTTGACGTCGAGCTGCTCGCCGTTCTGTAAGCCGTTCTGCGCTACGGGCGCAGTGCCCGTGCATAGGAGAACAGGAACAGGTTGCGTACCTGTTCCTTGAGCACGCCGGGCTCGCTGGTGCTCAGCTCCTGCAGATCCAGATCGCCCTGGTCGCGCAACTCATCCAGGGCCTCTCCTTCCAGTGAAATGCACACCACACCGGTGTTGCGGTCGAGTATCCGCAGATAGGGCTGCGGGCGATCCAGCCAGGCATCAATCAGATAAGTCATGTTCGCCTCCAGTTAGTTTCCTTAATGAGAATAATTGTTATTTGCAAACATGCAAGCACAAAAAATCTCAGCTCGATTGATGGCGGCGAGTCGGTCTGGTCGATGTGGCTAATGAAGTGCTGGGGTGAGCGGGGTGGAGTTTGCTTCGGCGTTGATGTCAGTGCGTGCGGGCGACGGCGAAGCGGCTAAGCTCCACCAAGGCATCGCGATAGCTGTTGGCGGGTATCAGCTCAAGGCAGGCGATAGCGCGATCGGCATAGTCACGCGCCATGCGTGCGGTGTAGTCCAGTGCGCCGCACGCCTCCACGGCCGTACGGATACTTTCGAGGTCTTCAATGCCGCCTTTCTGGATAGCCTTGCGCACCAGCGCGGCCTGCTCTGCACTGCCTTCTCGCATGGTGTAAATCAGTGGCAGGGTTGGCTTGCCTTCAGCCAGATCGTCGCCGACATTCTTGCCGAGCGTTTCGGCATCGCCCTGGTAGTCGAGCAGGTCGTCCACCAGTTGAAAGGCAACACCCAGATGGTCGCCGAAGGTACGCAATGCTTCGCACTGCTCCCCGCTGGCGCCGGCCAGGGTCGCGGCGCTGTGGGTCGATGCCTCGAAGAGCATGGCCGTCTTGCCGCGGATGACTTCCATGTAGATTTCTTCGGTGGTGCTGGCGTCGCGAACCTTGGACAGCTGCAGCACTTCGCCTTCGGCGATCACGCGGGTGGCCTGGGAAATGATCCGCATGACCGGCATCGAGCCCAGGTCGACCATCATTTCGAACGAGCGCGCATACAAAAAGTCGCCTACCAGTACGCTGGGCGCGTTGCCCCACAGCGCATTGGCCGTGGAGCGGCCACGGCGCATGCCGGACATGTCGACCACGTCGTCGTGCAGTAGCGTCGATGTGTGCAGAAATTCAATGATGGCCGCGAGAAGACGCAGTTGTTCACCTTTGAGGCCTAGTGCATTGCCGCTGAGCAGGACCAACAAGGGGCGCAGGCGCTTGCCACCGGCCGAGGTGATGTAGTCCCCGATTTTTTCCACCAACGGCACGCGGGAAGTCAGTTGGTTGCGGATAATGCCGTCAACAGCGGCAAAATCTTCAGCCACTACTTGGTAAAAGGCCTGGGGTTGCATCGGGGACGAGTACTCCTCGGAGATTGCGCGGCATGCTATGGGGCGGGTCAGACACTGTCAAGGCAAGGCCCGCCGGCTATTGCGTGAGCCTTGGCGCATGCGTACAATCGCGGACCCTGAACTTCCCCCTGGGCATTTCCCTGCCTTACGCAATTGCAAGGGCGTCCCTTCCGGCCCCGAGCAGCCATGCCAGCCTCCAACTATTTCACTTAAGCGCTGGGTGAGCAGGATCAACGGAGATACACAGATGTACGCAGTTATCGTTACCGGCGGCAAGCAATACAAGGTCGCCGAAGGCGAATTCCTCAAGATTGAAAAACTCGAAGTTGCAACTGGCGAAGCAGTCACTTTTGACCGCGTTCTGCTGGTCGGCAACGGCGACGATGTAAAGATCGGCGCTCCGGTGGTCGATGGTGCCAAGGTCACTGCTGAAGTGATCGCCCAAGGTCGTCATGACAAGGTCACCATCATCAAATTCCGCCGTCGTAAGCACCACATGAAGCGTCAGGGCCACCGTCAGTGGTTCACTGAGGTCAAAATCACCGGTATTCAGGGCTAATAGGGCCTGAATCCCCTTATAGGAGTATTGAACTCATGGCACACAAAAAAGCTGGCGGTTCTACCCGCAACGGTCGCGACTCAGAAGCCAAACGACTTGGCGTGAAGATGTACGGCGGCCAGGCCATCAAGGCCGGTAATATCATCGTGCGTCAGCGCGGCACCCAGTTCCACGCCGGTTACGGCGTTGGCATGGGCAAGGATCACACTCTGTTCGCGAAAGTGGAAGGCGTGATCAAATTCGAAGTGAAGGGCGCTTTCGGTCGTCGCTACGTGAGCGTCGTCGCAGCCTAACTGCGGCGTTGCTGGAAAAGCCCTGTCATGCGACGGGGCTTTTTTGTTTCTGTATCCTCTATAGGGCTCTTGCAAAACACTGCTTTGCTCTAAATTTTCGCTGGGTTTTGCAAGACCCTTATGTTTCCGTTTTTCTAGCCCGTCCCTGCGACGGGAGGCGTTCCCATGAAATTTGTCGATGAAGTGTCGATTTTTGTAAAGGCCGGTGATGGTGGCAACGGCATGATGAGCTTCCGTCGTGAGAAGTTCATCGAAAAGGGCGGCCCCAACGGCGGCGACGGTGGTGACGGCGGTTCCGTTTACATGGAGGCCGACGAGAATCTCAACACGCTGGTCGACTACCGCTATACCCGCCGCTTCAATGCGCCGAACGGGCAGAAGGGCGGCAGCACGGAATGCACTGGTGCGAAGGGTGATGATCTGGTTCTGCCGGTGCCGGTCGGCACCACCGTAATTGATGCCGCTACCCAGGATGTTATTGGCGACCTGACCAAGCCAGGTCAACGTCTGTTGGTCGCTCAGGGCGGTTGGCATGGCCTGGGTAATACGCGCTTCAAGTCGAGCACCAATCGTGCGCCGCGGCAGACCACGCCGGGCAAGCCTGGTGATGTGCGCGACCTGAAGCTGGAATTGAAGGTGCTGGCTGACGTTGGTCTTCTGGGCCTGCCGAACGCGGGTAAGAGCACTTTTATCCGCTCGGTTTCGGCGGCAAAGCCGAAGGTTGCCGATTACCCATTCACCACGCTGGTGCCGAACCTCGGGGTCGTCAGTGTTGGCCGTTACAAGAGTTTCGTGATTGCCGATATTCCTGGGCTGATCGAAGGCGCGTCGGAAGGTGCGGGTCTCGGCATCCGGTTTCTTAAACACTTGGCACGCACCCGCTTGTTGTTGCACCTAGTTGACATGGCGCCGCTGGACGAAAGCGATCCGGCGGACGCTGCCGAAGTCATCCTCAACGAGTTGGAGAAGTTCAGTCCCGCGCTGGCGCAGCGCGATCGCTGGCTGGTGCTGAACAAGGCCGATCAGTTGCTTGAGGAGGATCGCGAAGAGCGGGTCCGCCAGGTGGTCGAGCGCCTCGAGTGGACGGGGCCTGTATTTGTCATCTCCGCTCTCGAGCGCGAAGGTACCGAAGAGCTCAGTCAGGCGATCATGCGCTATCTGGACGAGCGCACGCTGCGTCTCGCCGAGGAGCCGGGTTATGCCGAGGCGCTTGCCGAGCTGGATCAGCAAATCGAAGACGAGGCGCGGGCCCGTCTGCAGGAGCTTGACGATCAGCGTGCGTTGCGTCGTGCCGGCGTCAAGGCGGCGATGGATGTCGATGATGACGACTTCGACGATGACGATGACGATGAAGGCGGCGCGGAAGTTTTCTACGTGCGTTAAGCGCTGTTTTTTGTATAGGTGCAGGATTTAGCGAGTGGTCGACGGGCTGGCTGGCTCGTCTGCTGCTCATCGAATGGTTTGGCCGGTTACCGGATAGAAGGCGGGATCGATGCGGGACAAGGTGAGCGGCGCGCGGCGCTGGGTGATAAAAATCGGCAGCGCGCTGCTGACAGCCGATGGGCGTGGTCTCGATCAGGCTGCGATGGCGGTCTGGGTCGACCAGATGGTGGCGCTGCGTGAAGCCGGGGTCGAGCTGGTGCTGGTATCGTCTGGTGCCGTTGCGGCTGGCATGAGTCGCCTCGGCTGGACGACGCGTCCCAAGGCTGTTCACGAGCTGCAGGCAGCTGCCGCGGTCGGTCAGATGGGGTTGATTCGGGCCTGGGAAACCAGCTTTGCGCGCTGCGATCAGCAGACTGCCCAGATTCTCGTCACGCATGATGATCTCTCCGATCGCAAGCGCTACCTCAATGCGCGCAGTACTCTGCGGACCCTGATCGATCTTGGCGTGGTTCCGGTCATAAACGAGAACGATACGGTTGTTACCGACGAAATCCGCTTCGGTGACAACGACACCCTGGCTGCGCTGGTGGCGAACCTGGTTGAGGCGGATCTGCTGGTGATCCTTACTGATCGCGACGGTATGTTCGATGCCGATCCGCGAAACAACCCCGATGCCAAGCTAATCAGCGAGGCCCGTGCCGACGATCCGGCGCTGGATCTGGTTGCCGGTGCTGTAGGGGGTGCGTTGGGGCGTGGTGGTATGCAGACCAAGCTGCGCGCTGCGCGGCTCGCTGCGCGATCAGGGGCGCATACCGTAATCGTTGGCGGCCGCATCGAGCAGGTCTTGGCGCGGCTGAGGGCGGGGGAGCAGTTGGGCACGCTGCTGGCGCCGGAGCGCAGCCGTCATGCTGCACGTAAACAATGGCTCGCTGGCCACTTGCAGACGCGCGGCTCGGTGACGCTCGACGCCGGTGCGGTGGTGGCGCTCAAGCAGGGTAGTCGGAGTTTGCTCCCGGTCGGTGTCAGGGCAGCGCAAGGCGGCTTCCGCCGCGGTGAGATGGTCGTCTGCGTGGGCCCCGAAGGTCAGGAGGTTGCGCGTGGCCTGGTCAACTACAGCGTTGCTGAAACTCAACGGATTTTGGGGCATTCGTCTGACGAAATTGAAAAGCTGCTCGGCTATGTCGATGAGCCTGAGCTTATCCATCGCGACAACCTGATTCTGCTGTGAGGTATTCGATGCGATTGGCAAAGGTGTTGGTCTTGCTGCTTGCCTGGCCGATGGTCGGAATGGCGCGCGAAGTGGGCGAAGTCGACACGGTGTTCAAGTGGCTCGGGCCGAACCACAAGATTGTGGTCGAGGCCTTCGATGATCCCAAGGTCGAAGGCGTGACCTGTTATCTATCCAGGGCCAAGACCGGCGGCATAAAAGGCGGGCTCGGTCTCGCTGAAGATCGGGCAGAGGCATCGATCGCCTGTCGCCAGGTCGGCCCGATCCGTATGAGCGACAAGCTTGAGGATGGCGAGGTGGTATTCAGGGAGCGTACTTCGCTGGTGTTCAAGACTATGCAAGTAGTGCGCTTTTTCGATGAGGCGCGCAATACGCTGATATACCTGGTCTACAGCGATCGCGTGATTGAAGGCAGTCCGCAGAATGCGGTAACGGCTATTCCGATCTTGCCGTGGGTGCAGGCTCGGTAAAGCTCTAGCGACGGACTAGCTATGGCGTGCTATCGGCGTTGTGTTGGCCGCGGCCTGCAATGCTGTAGTGCCGCAAAGTGCAATCAGGGGTTCGGTGTGCTGGTCTGTCTTCGGGGGGGGGGCTTGCCTTGTGCGAATGCCTTTGGCTTTAGCGAGGAGGCTGGCTCGTAATGTGCTTCTGCGGATGTCTGTTTCGGGCCAGGGCATGAGGATTTGTATGCATAAAAAAACCGGCTCAAGGCCGGTTTTTTCAAGAACGTACAGCTTAGGCAGCGGCAGCGCCGAGGGCCTTGATGTGGCCGTTCAGGCGGCTCTTGTGACGAGCGGCTTTGTTCTTGTGGATGATGCCTTTATCGGCCATGCGGTCGATGACGGGCACAGCTGCAGTGTAAGCAGTACGAGCTTTATCCAGATCTTTTGCGTCGATGGCTTTGACCACATTCTTGATGTAGGTACGAACCATGGAGCGCAAGCTGGCGTTGTGGCTGCGACGCTTCTCAGCCTGAATTGCGCGTTTTTTGGCGGAAGGGCTGTTGGCCACCGTCGAACTCCTCGAAAACGTGGGATTACAAAGCAAATAAGGCCGCGAATCATGCCGATGCACCGGGCGCTTGTCAAGCCCGTCTGAAATATCGCGGATACTGGTCGGACAGATGGGGTGCCGCTAAACTCGCGGCCTCTTTAAATGTCGTAACGGGCCATCAACCGGTGGCTTTGCCTGGCCGGAACCATCCTGCTGCAATTCTAGGAAGATAAATGTCCGATACATCCGGCAAAGGCGGATTGCTGCGTTCCAGTGCGGTGGTCAGCGTGATGACGCTGCTGTCCCGCGTGCTGGGCATGGTACGCGATATGGTAGTAGCCAGCTACTTCGGATCAGGGGCTGCGGCAGACGCCTTCTTCATTGCCTTCAAGATTCCCAATTTCCTGCGCCGGTTGTTTGCCGAGGGTGCCTTCGCACAAGCGTTTGTGCCTGTGCTATCGGAGTACCGAACCAAGCGGACGCTGATCGAGGTCAAGCTGCTGGTCGATCGCACGGCCGGCATGCTCGGGCTGATCCTGACGGGTATTACCGCCATTGGGGTGCTGGCCTCGCCCTATGTGGTGATGTTGTTTGCGCCGGGCTTTCATGACGAGCCGGCGAAAATGCAGTTGGCTGGCGAGCTGCTGCGTATCACCTTTCCCTATCTATTGTTGATTTCCCTGACGGCATTCACCTCCGGCGTGCTCAATACCTATGGGCACTTCGCGGTGCCGGGCTTTACCCCAGTGCTGCTCAATGTCTGCATGATCACCTCGGCGATATTTCTCACGCCCTATTTCGATCAGCCGATCATGGCGCTGGCCTGGGGCGTGTTCATTGCCGGCTTCGCCCAGTTGGCTTTCCAGCTGCCTTATGTCGCCAAGCTGGGGCTGTTGCCGCGCCCGCGGGTGAGATTCGGTGACGAGGGGGTGCGGCGGATCATGCTGCTGATGATCCCAGCGTTGTTCGGGGTATCGGTCAGTCAGATCAATCTCTTGCTCGATACGGTGCTCGCCTCGTTTCTGCAGACCGGTAGCGTGTCGTGGCTGTACTACGCGGATCGGCTTTCGGAGTTACCTCTCGGCGCATTTGGGATCGCGATCGGTACGGTCATTCTTCCGAGTCTGTCGCGTCAGCATGCCGGAGAGGACCCGAAAGCCTTTTCCAATACACTCAATTGGGCGCTGCGAATGGTGCTGCTGGTAGGAATTCCCGCGGCGCTCGCGCTGGGCATTCTGGCCGAGCCGCTGATTGCCAGCCTGTTCTTTTACGGCGCGATGAGCGAGGAAGCCGTGGTGCAGTCCGCCAATGCGCTTGAGGCCTACTCGCTAGGCGTGTTGGCGTTCATGCTGATCAAGGTTCTGGCGCCGGGTTTCTTCGCTCGTCAGGACCTGAAGACGCCGGTGCGGGTCGCAATTATCTGCATGATCGCCAATATGGTGATGAATCTGATCCTGATCTGGCCGCTCAAGCATGTTGGATTGGCGCTGGCGACCTCGCTTTCGTCGATGCTCAACGCTGGGCTGCTGTTCTGGGGGTTGTACAGAGTTGGTGTTTTCCAGGTGGCGCCAGGGTGGGGGCTATTTCTCCTGCGTCTAGGTGGTGGTTGTGCAGCGATGGTAGGCGTGGTCTGGTGGCTGAACGCCCCGTCTGTCGAGTGGTTCGCCTGGGATTGGCAGCAGCGTGCGCTTCAGCTTGGACTCTTGGTTGCTGCTGGCCTGGGCGCCTTCGCGGCTGGGCTGCTATTGCTCGGTCTGCGTCCGCGCCACTTGCGTCACTGATCTATACGGGCGGCTCGCGGCAAACCTGTCCGGGACCGGTGCCTCATGCGTATAATTGACGACTTTTCAAGCAAGAAGTGCGGTATGCAGCTGGTTCGAGGTCTTCACAACCTGCGGCCCCGACATCGGGGTTGCGTCGCCACCATCGGCAATTTCGACGGAGTTCACCGGGGGCATCAAGCCATCCTGGCGCGTCTGCGCGAGCGTGCCGCCGAACTCGGGCTGCCCAGCTGTGTGGTGATCTTCGAGCCACAGCCGCGCGAATATTTTGCTCCGGTCAAGGCGCCTGCGCGTCTGACCCGGCTGCGTGAAAAACTCCAATTGCTGGATGAGCAGGGCGTCGATCTGGTGCTTTGCCTGGCTTTCAATCGCCGTTTGCGCGAGTTGAGTGCCGCTGAGTTCGTCCACGCGACGCTGGTCGAAGGCCTTGGCGTCCGGCATCTGGAGGTCGGTGATGACTTCCGTTTCGGTTGCGACCGTGCCGGCGACTTCAATTTTCTATTGAAAGCTGGAGCGGCGGAAGGATTCACGGTGGAGGCCGCGACCACCATCGAGGTGGACGGTGAACGCGTCAGCAGCACGCGGCTGCGTCAGGTGCTTGCCGACGGCGATCTGGTACAGGCGGAGAAACAGCTCGGTCGACCATTCAGTATTACCGGGCGGGTCATGCATGGGCAGGCGCTGGGGCGTCAGCTTGGTGCGCCGACCGCTAACATCCAGCTCAAGCGCAAGAGCACGCCGCTTAGCGGAGTGTTCATGGTGAGCACGGAAGTCGACGGCGTAGTACAGCCGGCGGTGGCCAATATCGGCATGCGTCCGTCGGTCAAGAGCGACGGCCAGCCGCATCTGGAAGTGCATTTGCTCAATTATCAAGGCGACCTTTATGGTCGACTGCTGCGGGTGACTTTTCACCGCAAGCTGCGTGACGAGCAGCGCTTTGCCTCGCTGGAGGCACTAAAGACGGCGATCGAAGCAGATATCGCCGCGGCTCGCGAATACTGGCGGGCTTCACCTATTACCACGAGTCAGGACTGAAATGACCGATTACAAAGCGACCCTCAATCTGCCGTCCACGGCATTTCCGATGAAGGCCGGTCTGCCACAGCGCGAGCCGGAGATTCTGCAGCGCTGGGACAGCATTGACCTCTACCGGAAGCTGCGGCAGATCGGCGAAGGTCGCCCGAAGTTCGTCCTGCATGATGGCCCGCCGTATGCCAACGGCAGCATTCACATCGGCCATGCGGTGAACAAGGTCATCAAGGATTTTATCGTCCGTTCCAAGACCCTCGCTGGGTTCGACGCACCTTACGTCCCTGGCTGGGACTGTCATGGTCTGCCGATCGAACACAAGGTCGAAATCACCTATGGCAAGAACCAGCCGGCCGACCTGACCCGCGAGCGCTGCCGCGCCTATGCCGCCGAGCAGATCGAAGGGCAGAAGGCCGACTTCATCCGCCTTGGTGTGCTGGGCGAGTGGGACAACCCTTATCGCACGATGGATTTTGCCAACGAAGCCGGTGAAATCCGCGCGCTGGCGAAGATGGTCGAAGGTGGTTTCGTCTTCAAGGGCCTGAAGCCAGTGAACTGGTGTTTCGATTGCGGTTCGGCATTGGCCGAGGCGGAAGTCGAGTATCAGGACAAGAAGTCCGATGCAATCGACGTCGCCTTCCAAGTCGAGGATGCGGAAAAGCTGGCGGCGGCCTTCGGCGTCGCTGCATTGGCCAAACCGGCCAGTATCGTCATCTGGACCACCACGCCCTGGACCATTCCGGCCAACCAGGCGCTCAATGTGCATCCTGACTTTGTCTACGCTTTAGTCGACACCGGCGACAAGCTGCTGGTGCTCGCCGAGGAGCTGGTTGAGTCCAGCCTACAGCGCTATGGCCTGCAGGGCGAGATCATCGCCCGTTGCGAGGGCAAGGCGCTGGAGCTAATCCGTTTCCGTCACCCGTTCTACGAGCGCTTCGCGCCGGTCTACCTGGCCGACTATGTAGAAACCGGTGCTGGTACCGGTGTTGTCCATTCTGCGCCCGCGTACGGTGAAGACGACTTCCGCTCCTGCAAGCATTACGGCATGGAGAATGACGACATTCTGAGCCCAGTGCAGAGCCATGGTGTCTACGTGTCGGACCTGCCGTTCTTTGGCGGTCAGTTCATCTGGAAGGCTAATCCGGCCATTGTCGAGAAGTTGCGCGAAGTCGGAGCGCTGCTCAAACATGAATCTATCCAGCACAGCTACATGCACTGCTGGCGCCACAAGACGCCGCTGATCTACCGCGCCACCGCGCAGTGGTTCGTCGGTATGGACAAGGTCGCTCATGACGGCAGCTCCTTGCGTCGTCGTGCACTGGATGCCATCGAGCAGACCGAGTTTGTCCCCGCCTGGGGCCAGGCGCGGCTGCACGGCATGATCGCCGGGCGTCCGGACTGGTGTATCTCACGTCAACGTACCTGGGGTGTGCCGATCCCGTTCTTCCTGAACAAGGAAAGCGGCGAACTGCATCCTCGTACGGTCGAGTTGATGGAAGCGGTGGCGCAGCGAGTGGATCAGGGCGGCATCGAAGCCTGGTCGAAGCTGGATGCAGCCGAGCTGCTGGGTGATGAAGCGGCGCAATACGAAAAAATCAGCGACACCCTGGACGTCTGGTTCGACTCCGGCACCACGCACTGGCACGTGATGCGCGGCTCGCACCCGATGGGACACGAGCACGGTCCGCGCGCCGACCTGTATCTGGAAGGCTCCGACCAGCATCGTGGTTGGTTCCATTCGTCGCTGCTGACCGGCTCGGCCATCGACGGGCATGCGCCGTACAAGGGGCTGCTGACGCATGGCTTTGTGGTCGACGAAAACGGCCGCAAGATGTCCAAGTCGCTGGGCAATGTCGTTGCGCCGCAGGAAGTCACTGACAGCCTGGGTGCCGACATCCTACGCTTATGGGTCGCGTCCACCGACTATTCCGGTGAGATGGCGGTTTCCAAGGTCATCCTGCAGCGCAGTGCCGACTCCTATCGGCGGATTCGTAATACCGCGCGTTTCCTGCTGAGCAACCTCGACGGTTTCGACCCGGCGCAGCATCAGGTTCCGGCCGATCAGATGATCGCGCTCGACCGCTGGGCCGTTGATCGTGCCCTGTTGCTGCAGCGGGAAATCGAGGAAGCCTACGGTACTTACAAGTTTTGGAACGTCTACCAGAAGGTGCACAACTTCTGCGTGCAGGAATTGGGCGGCTTCTACCTCGACATCATCAAGGACCGTCAATACACCACCGGTGCTGACAGCCTGCCGCGCCGCTCCTGCCAAACCGCGCTGTACCACATTGCCGAAGCGCTGGTGCGCTGGATTGCGCCAATCCTGTCGTTCACGGCTGATGAGATCTGGCAGTACCTGCCGGGCGAGCGCAACGAATCGGTCATGCTCAACACTTGGTACGAGGGCCTCGCCGAACTGCCAGGCAATGTCGAACTAGGACGCGAGTTCTGGAACAAGGTCATGGCGGTCAAGGCTGCCGTGAACAAAGAACTGGAAACCCAGCGTGCCGCCAAGACCATCGGCGGTAACCTGCAGGCCGAAGTAGTTCTATATGCGGAGGACGCGCTGGTTGCTGAGTTGGCCAGGTTGGGCAATGAGTTGCGCTTCGTGCTGATTACCTCGGCAGTGAACGTTGCACCGCTGGCCGATGCACCGGCCGATGCGGTGCAAAGCGAGCTGTCCGGCCTCAAGCTGCAGATCAGCAAAACTGGGTATCCGAAATGCGGTCGTTGCTGGCATCACCTGCCTGATGTGGGAACCCATGCGGCCCATCCGGAAATCTGTGGTCGCTGCGTCGAGAACATCGAAGGCGACGGCGAGGTGCGTCGCTATGCGTGACGGAGCAGCTGATCGTAGGGCTAGTGCAATCCGCCGCGGACTTTTGCAATCTGCTGGAAGTGTCAGTGCAGGATCGAGCCCCGTATGGTGGGCTGGGCGGCGCTCCGCTTCAGCCCACCGCTGGCTCTGGCTCAGCCTCGTAGGGTGGGCTTCAGCCCACCGTTGGCACGGTCGCATTCTTGGTGGGCTGAAGCCCACCCTACGACACCTCAGTCATAGAGCGGACACAACTCGCTGCACTCTTCCGAGGGCGGCGGCATGACTACCCGTCTCGGCAAACTCACGTGGCTTTGGCTCAGCGTCTTGGTCATCGCACTGGACCAGGCAACCAAGCACTACTTCGAAGCCAACTTCAGCCTGTACCAGAAGGTTGAGGTCATTCCGGATTATTTCGCCTGGACCTTGGCCTACAACACAGGCGCAGCCTTTAGCTTTCTGGCCGATCACTCCGGTTGGCAGCGCTGGCTATTCGCCCTGATTGCCATTGGCGTCAGCGTTGTGCTGTTGGTGTGGATGAAGCGCCTGAAGCCGAGTGAAACCTGGCTGGCGGTTGCCTTGGCGTTGGTCCTGGGTGGCGCCCTCGGCAATCTCTACGACCGTGTGGTACTTGGCCATGTGGTCGATTTCATTCTGGTGCATTGGCAGAACCGCTGGTATTTCCCGGCGTTCAACATAGCCGACAGCGCCATCACTATAGGCGCCGTGATGCTGGCGCTGGATATGTTCCGTAGTAGTAAAACGGGAGAAACGGTAAATGACTGAACAGCGCATCGGGCGGGACATGCAGGTCACTCTGCATTTCGCCCTTAGCCTGGATAATGGTGAGCAAGTCGATAGCACCTTCGACAAGCAGCCGGCCACGTTCAAGGTGGGCGATGGCAATCTGCTACCTGGTTTCGAGCAGCAACTCTTCGGACTTAAGGCTGGCGACAAGCGCACCATCCAGATCGCGCCGGAGCAAGGCTTCGGCCAGCACAACCAGCAGAACGTGCAGGTCATGCCGCGTAGCCAGTTCGAAGGCATGGAGCTATCGGAAGGACTGCTTGTTATTTTCAACGATGCGGCTAAGACTGAGCTGCCAGGTATCGTCAAAAGCTACGATGATCGCCAGGTCACCGTGGACTTCAACCATCCGCTGGCCGGCAAGGCCCTGACTTTCGAAGTTGAAATATTCGAGGTCAAGCCGGTCTGAGTGATCGGCTCCCGTAAGTAAGCTGCTTTTTGTAGGAGCCAGCTTGCTGGCGATCAAGCACGTGTGCTCATGCGAGCATGGGCGTTATGCTGATTCCAGCTTCGCTTCATACCGCTGACCAAGCGTTACACTCAACAACTCATCCGCCCCGAGTGCCGAGAGTTCATATGCAAATCAAACTCGCCAATCCGCGTGGCTTCTGCGCAGGCGTCGACCGCGCTATCGAGATTGTAAATCGTGCGCTTGAGGTATTCGGCCCGCCGATCTACGTGCGTCATGAAGTCGTGCATAACAAATTCGTGGTGGAAGATCTGCGCGAGCGCGGGGCGATTTTCGTCGATGAACTGGATCAGGTGCCGGATGGCTTCATCGTTATCTTCAGCGCCCACGGGGTCTCCCAGGCGGTGAAAATGGAAGCTGACAAGCGCGGCCTGAAAGTGTTCGACGCGACCTGCCCGCTGGTGACCAAGGTGCACCTGGAAGTGACCAAATACAGCCGCGAGGGGCGCGAGTGCATCCTCATTGGCCATGAGGGACATCCTGAAGTCGAAGGCACCATGGGCCAATACGACACTGCCAACGGCGGCTCGATCTACTTGGTAGAAGACGAGGAGGATGTTGCCAGTCTGCGGGTTCGCAACCCTGACGCGCTGGCATTCGTGACGCAAACCACGCTATCCATGGACGACACCAGTCGCGTGATCGATGCCTTGCGCGCACGCTTCCCCAGCATTGGCGGGCCGCGCAAGGACGACATCTGCTACGCCACCCAGAATCGTCAGGATGCGGTCAAGCAGCTGGCAGGTGAGTGCGATGTGGTATTGGTTGTCGGCAGCCCCAACAGCTCCAACTCCAACCGCCTGCGTGAGCTGGCCGAACGCATGGATACGCCGGCGTATTTGATCGATGGCGCGGAAGATCTCAAGCAAGAGTGGTTCGAAAACATTGACCGAATCGGCATCACCGCTGGCGCTTCAGCCCCAGAGGTGTTGGTGCGCGGCGTGATCGACCAGCTGCGCGAGTGGGGCGCTACGGGGATGGATGAGCTGGAGGGGCGGCCCGAGAACGTGACGTTCTCGATGCCGAAGGAGTTGCGGCTCAAAGCGGTTTAACGATTTGCGAAATAAAAGAAGCCCGGCGATGCCGGGCTTCTTTTTTAACTTTCGTTTAGCGTTTCCAGCACTGGGCCGAAGTCATCCCGTCCTTTTGCCCCTTTGCGCCAGTATTGGATAGCGTCAACGTCCCGCACTTGTCATTGGCCATACTGCCTGTTGGAACCGCCTGGAAAACGTAAGTGGACGCTGTAGGGCTTCCTTCAGCGAAATCGAGGTCGTAGGCCTTGGTGGATCCATCTTTGGGCGCTTGTGTGAAAGGCAGGTCAGGCGCTTCGCCATCGCCGTCGACGTAGCGGCCATTTCCTGTGTGATAGCGCTCCATGAAATGGGCTAACTCCATCATGGCGGTCTGCGCATCGGCGCGCTTGGCACTACGGACATACTCCTGATAGCTGGGGTAAGCAATGGCGGCGATGATGCCGATGATCGCGACCACGATCATCAGTTCGATCAGCGTAAAGCCTCGATTTAAGGAGCTTCTCAAAGGTTATTCCTCACTTCATGCCAGGAAAGGCGGTTGGAATCGTTGTTGTCTCCCATAACCTCAATGCAGACCGGTGTCACGCCATCCGAATCGGTACTTGAGGCCGAACTGGCATAGCACAGGTACCGTTTGCCGGTTTTCTGGTCGCTCAGGCCAATCGTACCTTTGACCGCGCCTTCGTCGGGGTCCGCCACACCGCTCACCGGGATCTTGGTGCCGTCCTCAAGCTCGATGTAATCATCCCCATCAATCTTTCCGTCTCCGTTGTAATCGAAATACGAATAGGCGAGACGGCTTCCCGTGGCAAGGTCGAGGCTTATGATCCAGCTCGTTCCGCCGGCATCACATGGGTCCGCCGACGGGATCAAGGAGCTGAACGTGACCCTGTTGCCGCCAAGTTGGGCTTGAGAAATGACTCGTTCTCCCTTGGGTCCAGGGCCGCCTCTTGAGGTTTTCCAGAGCAGGTCGAGATACCAACCCTGATCTTCTTCCTCCATCACATTCTGGCTGATGCCTCGTCCGTTGAGGCCGGTGCCGGTTACTTCCCTAAGAATCTCTTGCTCTAGTAGATTCTGCCGGCCGTCGATTTGCTCGCCACTATCGACGATGCCATAGAACGACTGAACCTGCGGTGACCTAGGAATCTCGTTATCGGTGGTTTGGTAGAAGCTGCCCGTACCGAAGACCAACATGATTTGCCGATCCTTGGTATAAGCCGCGTCCAACGGCGCGGTGATAGCCTGGCGGGCTCCGCTGCTGTCTTTCGCGATGAAAAGGGGTTCAATCTCGCCGTCTACCCGCAAGCTGGCAGGCGCATCCCAATCACTGACCGTCGTACCGCTAGTATCCAGGCGCCATACATTGCCTTTTGTATCGGCTACGTAGATTCGGTCGCCGACACGGTCGTTGTCCAGGTCGACGGCCAAAGGTGCGCCCAGATCCCCGCTGTCAGGCAGGTCAAAGCGCTTCAACACACTGCCGTCAGCCGCATCGAGGATCCAGACGTAGCCGCTGGTTGTGTTCGTGGGGCGGTCATAGCCACTGGTCACGATCACGCCAAACTTTCCGTTAGAAAGCGGCACGAGGCTTGGGCGCCCAAGGCTGTATCCCATCTCCGGGTGCGTAAACTCCCATAGCACGTTGCTGCTGCTCATGGCTGTAGGGTTGGTGACGTCCAGCGCGAAGATGCTGCGGCCTCCTGCACCGGAAGAGCCGATAACGAGGGTCTTCCAGGCGCTCCCGACCCAGGCGTCACCGATACGCGGCGTGCCGTCGACGTAATAGCGATGGGAATAGGTAGGCTCGGTTAGCTGAGAGAGATCATCGATCAGATCGTTCGGCACGTAGGCGAACAGCTCGTTGCCACCCGAGCTTTCCAGGCTCGCATTGAAACCATGCAACATCCCATCGTTGGCGCCAACGACCACCAGAGGAGGTCGGCTCTGATAGGTGCTCGATGCACGGAAAGTGGTATAGGCGCTCTTGACTGCACTGGTGAATCCTGCGCTTTCTGGCAGTTGTGAATAGCCGAAGTTCGGTTTGTAAATATACTGCGGATCCGAGTTGGCGATATCGCCCAGCCGGCTAGTACGTTGCCGGAACGGGTTGTTAGGTGTGGCGTCGGTACGCTCCATGCTGCGATCGCCGCGAATGAAGGCGAGTCGGTTCTGACCTACCTGTTCCGTCGCTAGCGCCCCGCCGGTCGTCTGTCTAAGCGCTTCCTGCTGCGCTGTGCTCAGCTGCGTCCAGGTGAAGGTGCGCCCTGTTGTGGATATCAACGCGCCAGAGGTCGCATCGGTGGATGGAGGGGCCGAGGTCAGAATGCTGCGATCAGACATCTGCGCGTTGGTCAGTGCATCGAGTTTGGTTGCGGCTTTCCAAGTCGGTGTTTCGCTAACCGTACCGTCGGTTGCGACTGCCTTAGCTAACAAGTCACCGCTCCAGGCCGCGCTGTCTAGCATCGACTGGAAGACCACCGTGTCGGTTTCAAGCTTCGTTGAGTTCGTAGAAAGCGCGGCAGTCGTGCTGCGTACTTCGTCTGCAATGTTGGCAAATGCGGTTTTTAGGCTTTCGACCATCTTGGTGGCATCGCTCGCCACATAGAAGTTGTCTGGGCGCTTGTCGCCATTGGAAAAGGTTTCGTTGTTGGTCCACCACCAAGACTGATTGAGCGCGTCGCCGAACTCATAATCATCTGGAGCCTTGAAGCCACCATATTTCGCGGCTAGCCAGTACTGGTTGGATGCCTTTGACTCTAGCGTCTGATTCTCTCGAACGTCGACCCAGTGAGTGGAGATCGTCTGTTTCCCGCCCCGGTCTTCGCGTAGGTCGGTGGTGTTAGCGTAGTAGGCCAGCCCGGCAATATGGGCGGAGTTGCCACGCCCAGTGAATACGTTCGCTGCGTTTTTCGAAATCCCTTCCAGATCGAATACTTTCTGGGTCCATTTTTGGACATTTAGGTCGTCATCAGCCACCGGGACGTTCCGATCTTCGTGGGTATAGACGTCGCCAATGCCAAGAATCACGTTCTTCTGGCAAGAGTATTGGATAGGGTCAGTCCAGTTGGTGACGACCGGGAATTTGTCCCGCTGTGCCTCGTTAGTAATTTTGGAGTAGGCGGCGACATTACCAAGGTTGCGGAAGTAGCGGAGCGCGGTGTAGTAGAGCTCGCTGACCGGGTCGTTCGACTTATGGCTGTTTGTCAGCTCGCCGAACTTGTTGATGTAGTTGATAACTCCACTGTTGCCAGTGCTGTCGTCATGGGGGTTAGCATAGAGAATCCCGGTGTCTGGAGACCATTCCTTCAATTCATTTTCGAGTTCATTGGGCGTGCCGGGCTCACGCTTGGTCTGACCGACATAGCCCTGCGCAGCACGCAGCACGCCACCGTTACGGGTGTTGCCATCTTCGTTCAGGTAGCTGAAAACGCTGTAACGGATGTCCTTGGCATACTGCTGAATCAAGCCCTCTGGTTTCCAGAGGTTTTCGCCATACTTGGTACAGCCGCTCTCTAGAAAATTTGGTTTGCAGACTTCGACGCGAACCGTGAAAAATGCAGTCCTAGATTTTCCGCCAGACTTATAGCTGAAGCGTACGGTTTTGTTTTTTTGATAGTTGGTGCCTTGGTACAGCGAACTGGTCACCGAAACGCTTCCGAAGGGCGTGGTCTTGCTCGCATTTGCGGACGTGATTTCGCGGTCAGGAAAGTAACTATTTCTTCCTGATCGTGTCGCCTTTTCTAGAATTGTTTGTGAAGTGCTATCTACTACACGGTAGCCGCCGGTCAATGCCTTACGGAATGGGTCGATAGTCTGTGTGGTCGCCCAATTCAGGTAGTTACCGCTCCACTCCCCGGCACAGTTGCGGTTAGCGCTTGTTGTGTAGCTGACCGGGGTGAAGTACCCGCCACCGCTGTCAACCGTGACGTTGCCGAAATAAGGATCATTGAATTGCTGTTCAATAAATGAATAGCACTTATCAGCATCGAAATATCCGGTGTAAGTAGTAGCGTTGTTGTAATCACCGAGGTTAGCCAAGCTAATGACTGTTGGGAATTCAACCGAAGGTACCAGTGCCAAGTTGCCTGGTACATTGCCGCCGCCGAGTAGCAATGGCGTTTGCGACACATCGGCCACGGCTTGGCTGGCGCCGAGTGTCCAGCACAGCGCGGTTCCGGCTAGCAACAATGGGCGCCAGATGGCGGTAAGGCCGTTCCTAGGCATGCTGCTATGATTGAGCGGCATCATGTCACTCCTCTACGAAATACAGGGAACGAAGGGTGACCTTCGAGTCCGGGCTGGCGCCGGTGCCGGTGGCTTCGATGCGTACTAGAACGAAATCAAGAATCAGCGACTCGCCGGCGGCGAGCGAGTCCCCTCCGGCAGTTTCCGGGTTGACCATGTTCTGCATATCGAGCTGTCCAGGGTGGGGGAGCCGGGTGATGGTGTAGGTGGGCTTGCTGTCTACTTCCCCGGTGAATTTGGTGAAGGTCACGACTTCCGGATCTTCATCATTGATCGGGTATTGCACATCATCGATCAGGTTGGCGTAGTCTGTTTTGACTTCCTGCTCGGCAAAGCGCAAGGCGGCCTCGGCGGCCTGGAACGCGAGGTTGTGATCGCGCATATTGCCTGCCATTCGTTCCTGTAGATTGGTATCGCGCATCGCCGCTGCGCCGAGGATGGTGAGCAATAGCAACATAATGAGCGCAACGAGTAGGACAGCACCCTGTTGCTTCGAATAGCCGAAAGATCCCTGTTTCATGGCAAACGATTCCGTATGGCGACGGTTGTGGTGTACACCTGGGCGACGCGGTTGTCCTTAATGGTCACCGTGCCGTCGTCGTAGAGGGCGTACTCATCATCTCTGTCGATGCCAACCACTGGCGGATAGACGAACTGCTGTGGCTCGTCTAGCACGTTCGTTTCGGGGCTGATGGCGAGCATGGAAATCCGCGCCGAAACCACCTTGTCCCAGTCACCTGCGCCGGTAGCGGTGAGGTTGTTGGTTCCCGCTTTCACGTACTCGTCTGCAAGGCGGTCACCATCCTTGTCGATTCCGTAGGTGACTTGCATGTCGATGATGCCTTCGACGAGCTCTTCATCTGCTCTGCTCGGACTGAGTACCTTGCGGACTAGCGAAGGAAGCCGACCTTCGTCAGCATTGTCGCGAATGAAGTAGGTGTGGCTGCGTAAAATGTGCGCCGTAAACCTGCCGTTATAGGCTTGGCTCATGCCGGCCTTTGTATTGCCCGGAATTTCGTTGTTACCGTTCGTTTGAAATGTGCTCGCATTACCACTATTCGTGTTCTGAAATATGTCACAACCAGTTGAGTTCGCTACTAAGACAATTTGACCGCTATAGGCCCCAGTCTCACCTTTCACACCGAGATTGCCAGCGCCGACCTTATTATTTCCATTGGATTCGAATTCCGTGCCGGCGCCCGCGTATTTCACAATAAACGCATCGGTGTTGGCGCGTATCGCATCTGCAGCTTCGAAAACTACTGGCTTACTGTTATCCCAGCCCTGGACCGCCGGATTTGTGCTGTAAGAGTTTTTATCATCGACTGAATAGGAAGCTTTCGAGAGGTCAAGCTGATTGAGTGGCTCGCTTAAACACTCCCCTTTATAACCCGCCTGGCGCACGTCGAACGCAATAAACTCCGTCGCAAAGCGTCCCGCTTCCTGTACACGGGCAACCGCCGTATTGGTGCGGTACATGTCTTTGCTGGACAAGAAGACCTGCAGGACGCCGCCGAGCAAGATCAGGCTAATCAGCATGGCGACCATCAGCTCGATGAGCGAGAGGCCCATTTGCCGGTTGAAAGAGACTGGTTTCATAGCTGAGTCCGGTAGACAAATTTTTCGGGATCGTCATTCTCGGCGTCGATGCGGCCGCGGTTGTCGTTCCACTCGATGGAAATCGTGAACAAACGCCCGTTACGCACAACGCTGCCGCGGGCATCGGCCGAAAGTAAGCAAGACAGGGAGTTCAACCATTCCGCCACATCCCTCTGGGCGAGAGTTCCACTGGGGTCGAGATCGGGGTCGCAGGCTTCGTTCTTCAGCGCAATGTCATAAACGCCGTTTAGCGCGTCGGAGCGGTTGGCGCGCATGCGGTCGATGACGTCGTAGGCGAGTACCGTGGCTTGGGATCGGTAATAAGCGCTCTGGTTGCTTTGCAATGCCGTCATCTGCATGCCGGCCAGGCCCAGCAGCCCAACCGAAAGAATCAGCATCGCCACGAGCACTTCAATAAGCGTCGCGCCGCGCTGAATAGCTGGAATCTTCAGATTTCGTCTCATGGGCAGGTTCCTTTTGCGCTCGTGGCTCGTCCTGTCGCCGTCAGTGCGATGGTGTACTGGGCCTTGCCGGCGCAATTTGTGTGAGCAACCACAAATTGCACATCAGCCGCACCGGACGCTTTGTTCAGCAGGCCGTTCGGGCGATAGGTCAGGGTTTCGTTAGGCCCGGTGACGGTGTCCTGGCCGCCAACCGCGTCCCATACGCGGAGTACGTCGCCACCATTAACCTTGACCAGCCACCCGTTACCCCAAGTCACCGCATTCGCACAGACGTTGCCGTTGCGTCTGCAGACATCGACCCTCACACCTCTCTTCACAGCTTCGGAGCGGGCGTACTGCAACGCACCCATAAGATCGTTTGAGATCGTCTGGGTCCGATTGCTCTGAATGAGGTTCGTGAATGAGGGCGCTGCAATTGCCAATACAATAGCCAGAACAGCCAATGTGATAAGCAACTCGATAAGGGTGAAACCTCGGGAATGCCGCATGGTTTTTCTCGATTTTAGAGTCATCAGATCATCCCGATTAACCGTTGCGCTTCCCATCCTGCCCGGACGTCCGGTCGGTTTGGAAGGTTGTGCGGCATCTTAGGTGCAATGGTCGTCGGTAGTGGGTGTATCAAGTCTCGCGCGGCCTGTGATGTTGATCACAATCTTTCTCAGCTTCGCGTCCTGGCGGCACAAGATAAAGGTGCCGTTGAGGCTGTGAGTCGTGCCGTCAGGTTTGAAGGTCATGTGACGTTGCTTTCTAAAATTTCGCCACCTCCACGAGTGGCTGGTCGCTACCGTCGAGATACGTAACGGAGTGTCTTGCTCGTCAAGGACTCCGTTAGCGTCCAAGTCGTCGAATACAAGGATTTGGCCGCTCCATCTCGCAAGCCCGTCACAGCCCGACTCTCCAGCGCAGATACTCACTGGGCGCCTACTGGTTATCGCCCTGCTTCTTGCGAAGTTGAGGTCTGCTAGTAGCTGGTTGACCTGCGTACGCTGTCGAAGCGAGTCAATAATAGAAGTGAAGGTCGGTATCGCTAACGCCAATACGATCGCGAGTACGGTGAGGGTTATCAACAGTTCGATAAGCGTGAAGCCCTGATCCTTGTTCGGCATAGTGCGGTTCCTTTGCACGTATCATGTGCCGCCTTCCTGGCGGTGCTGTCTTGTTGCTACCGACCCACGTCGGCGAAGAACGCTTTTAGAGCAACATGGCAGCCAGTCCAAGGATTGAAAGCCAAAAATGTGAACCAGCGTGCCGGAGGGTAGCTTGGAGCAAAGAATGATCGTCGTCGGAGGAGGAGTCATTGGACTGCTTTCCACCTACCTACTGGCGAGAGCAGGCCAGACAGTCGTCCTGCTCGAATCGGGCGAGACGGGCGCCGAAGCCTCCTGGGCTGGTGGAGGTATCGTGTCTCCGCTGTACCCGTGGCGCTACAGCCCGGCGGTGACGGCGCTGGCGCATTGGTCGCAGGCGTTCTATCCGCAGCTGGGGGAACGTCTGTTTGAGCAAACCGGGATCAATCCCGAGGTGTACGAGACCGGACTCTACTGGCTGGATCTGGAAGATGAGGACGAGGCGTTAGCCTGGGCCGAACGCCAGGGGCGTGCTCTGGGGCGAGTGCCAATGGAGCAAGTGCACACGGCGGTACCCGAGCTTGGCGAAGGCTTCTCCCGGGCGATATTCATGCCGGGTGTCGCCAACGTGCGCAATCCACAGCTTTTGCGGGCCCTACGGGAAGCGCTCGCCAAGATGCCGAATGTGCAGGTGATCGAACGTTGCCCGGTTACCGCTTTCATTCGTGACGGCGAGCGGATTCTTGGAGTCCACACGGCGCAGGGCGAAGTGCGAGCCGAACGGGTTGTGGTTGCCGCCGGGGCGTGGAGCGGTAATTTGTTGGCCACGCTGGGGCTGGAGTTGCCAGTCAAACCGATGAAGGGGCAGATGATTCTGTTCAAGTGCGCCGAGGACTTTCTGCCGAGTATGGTGCTCGCCAAGCGACGCTATGCAATTCCGCGGCGAGACGGTCATATCCTGGTAGGCAGTACGTTGGAAGACGTCGGCTTTGACAAAACGCCAACCGAAGACGCGCTCGAGAGCCTCAGAGCCAGCGCTATCGAACTGTTACCGGCGCTGGCCGGTGCGACTGTAGTCAAGCACTGGGCCGGGTTGCGTCCGGCTTCACCCGAGGGCATCCCTTATATCGGGCCAGTACCCGGTCACGACGGCCTCTGGCTCAACTGCGGACACTTTCGTAACGGTCTGGTACTGGCTCCGGCGTCCTGCCAATTGCTGGCGGATCTGATGCTGGGGCATGAGGCTGCTCTGAACCCAGCGCCATATGCGCCGGTTGGCCGGCTCTGAGATCGAACCTCCGGCCGACGGATGGACTTCCTGTGAGCCTCAGGCCTACGTGTAGGCCGGTTTTGCTGTTAAATTGTGCGGCTGTGTGGCGCTGGGTGTCGCCGCGCCGATTTCTTCGCTCAAGAGGTTAGTGTGGCCAAGAAAACCACCTCTTTCTCAGGCCTTGGCGGCCTGGTCTTTTCCACCGATGCGGGGCGGCACTGCCCGGATTGCAGCCAGCCGTTGGATGCCTGTGTTTGCAAGCAGTCGGTAATCCCCGAAGGTGATGGCATCGCCCGTGTTCGTCGGGAGAGCAAAGGGCGGGGCGGAAAAACCGTGACGACCGTCGCTGGCGTACCGCTTGCCGAGGCCGAACTTAAGGAGCTCGCCAGCGCACTCAAGCGTCGCTGCGGCACCGGTGGCGCGCTCAAGGACGGGATTATCGAAATCCAGGGCGATCATGTTCAGCTTCTTCTGGATGAACTGACCAAGCGTGGATTCAAGGCAAAAAAATCCGGCGGTTGAACTCGTTACGATCTGATCACGCGTTTGCGCTTATTTCCTTGCGCATCGGCTGTCCAACCGGGATAGCTTTTCTGTCGTGCCCTACCGCCCGACAGACCACCAATTTCTCAGGAGGCTTAGATGCCCGTACGACGCACACGTAAAGACGACGGCAGCCAATGGACCGCAGCGGACAGCCGTAGCGTTTACGGCATTCGTCATTGGGGCGCGGGTTATTTCTCGATCAGCGATGACGGTCAGGTCGAAGTGCGCCCGCAAGGGCCGGTTGGCGAGCCGATCGAATTCACCGGGCTGATCGAGCAGCTGCGTGATGCGGGGTTGACTTTGCCGTTGCTGGTGCGCTTCCCGGACATCCTGCAGGACCGTGTTCGCCGGCTGACCGGCGCGTTCGATTCCAACATCGAACGGCTGGAATACCAGAGCAAGTACACCGCCTTGTATCCGATCAAGGTAAACCAGCAAGAGGCGGTGGTGGAAAACATCATCGCCACGCAGAACGTCGCGATCGGCCTTGAAGCGGGCTCCAAACCAGAGCTGATGGCCGTGTTGGCGCTGGCGCCGAAGGGCGGCACCATCGTTTGCAACGGCTACAAGGATCGAGAATTCATTCGCCTGGCGCTGATGGGGCAGAAGCTCGGACACAACGTGTTCATCGTCATCGAAAAGATGTCTGAAGTGGGCATGGTCATCGAGGAAGCCGCCGAGCTGAAGATCCTTCCACAGGTCGGTCTGCGAGTGCGGCTGTCATCGTTAGCGTCGAGTAAGTGGGCTGATACGGGGGGCGAAAAATCCAAGTTCGGCCTGTCGGCGGCCCAATTACTTACCGTCATCGAGCGCTTCCGTGCGGCGGGGGTCGAGCAGGGCGTGCGACTGCTGCATTTCCACATGGGCTCGCAAATTGCCAACCTCGCCGATTACCGCGAAGGCTTCCGTGAAGCGATTCGGTACTACGCCGAGCTGCGCGCGCTGGGCTTGCCGGTCGACCATATCGACGTGGGAGGTGGGCTGGGCGTCGACTACGACGGCACGCATTCGCGCAACGCCAGTTCGATCAACTACGACATCGACGAATACGCCGGTACCGTGGTCGGGATGCTCAAGGAGTTCTGCGATCGCCAAGAGTTGCCGCACCCGCATATCTTCTCTGAAAGCGGCCGAGCCATGACCGCGCACCACGCGGTGTTGGTGATGCAAGTGACCGACTTCGAGCGCCACAACGACGAGGCGCCGACCATCGAGAATTACGACGAGCTCCCCGAGATCGTCCAGGCGCTCGCCGATCTGCTTGGCCCGTCCGATCCGGAGATGGTCACCGAAACCTACTGGCGCGCCACCCATTACATGAGCGAGGCCGCCGCGCAATACGCTTCCGGCAAGTTGTCCCTGGCGCAGAAGGCGCTGGCTGAGCAAAGCTACTTCGCCATCTGTCGTCGTCTCTATAACCAGCTCAAGGCGCGCCAGCGCTCGCATCGCGCGGTACTTGACGAGCTCAACGACAAGCTGGCTGACAAGTACATCTGCAATTTCTCGGTATTCCAGAGCCTGCCGGACACCTGGGCGATCGACCAGATTCTGCCAATCGTGCCGCTACAGCGTTTAACCGAAGAACCGGTGCGTCGCGCCGTGCTGCAGGATTTGACCTGCGACTCCGACGGCAAGATCAAACATTACGTTGACGAGCAGAGCATCGAAAACAGCATGCCGGTGCATGAAATCCAGGCGGGAGAGGAGTATTTCCTCGGGGTCTTCCTGGTCGGCGCCTACCAGGAAATTCTCGGTGACATGCACAACCTGTTCGGCGACACCGATTCGGTGAACGTCTATCAGCGCGAGGACGGCAGCTTCTACCACGCCGGCATCGAGACCCACGACACCATCGAGGACATGCTGCGCTACGTGCACCTGTCGCCCGAGGAGCTGATGACCTACTACCGCGACAAGGTTTCCAGTGCTCGTCTCAGCGCCAAAGAGCGCACCCAGTACATCGATGCGTTGCGGTTGGGGCTGACGCGATCTTCTTACCTGACGCCTTGATTGGGTCGACCGGCGATCAGGTGCCAGTCGTTGGCACCTGATCGCTAGCAAGCTAGCTCCTACAGAGTCAGGGTGTTGGGTGTCGCATGTGATTCAGCCTGCGACTCAATAGCACCAGCCCGTAGGGTGGGCCGGGCGGCGTTCCGCTTTAGCCCACCACGAACCTCGCACCCGGTTGTGGGCTGAAGCCCACCCTACGGCGTCGCTTTCCGCTCGGCGGACCGACGGAGGCGATTCATCGAGCGCGCAATAGTGTTCAGACCTTACGCACGAATTCGGACTTCAGCTTCATCGCGCCGATGCCGTCGATTTTGCAGTCGATGTCATGGTCGCCATCACACAGGCGGATGTTCTTGACCTTGGTACCGACTTTCACCACCAGCGACGAGCCCTTGACCTTGAGGTCCTTGATCACAGTGACGGTATCTCCGTCCTGCAGGGCATTCCCGACCGAATCCCTGATGATCTTTTCATCATCGGCAGACGCCTCGGGCGTCGCGCCGGACCACTCGTGGGCGCACTCGGGGCAGACCAGCATCGGGCCGTCCTCGTAGGTGTATTCGGAATTGCAGATGGGGCAGGGCGGCAAAGAGCTCACGGCAGATCCTCGGTTGGGATGATGCAAAAAGCCGCGGATTGTATAAGGTTTTGCCTGCATTGCGGTTCCCGTCGTGTCAAGCGCGACGGGAACCGCAATGCAGTGTCATATAGTGTTGCTGCGTGTTCCGGTCTGAACGCCGGACCGGCTGGATTGGCTGTCTACCGCGTTGGCCATGGCTGGAGGCAGCTTAACTCAGGCCTCGTCCTTGATTGCCTGATAGCGCTCTTCCAGCTCGCGGCGGATCTGCCGGCGCTGCTGGGCCTGGGCGAAACGGCGCTTCTGATCAAGCGTTTGCGGTTGTAGCGTGGGCACGGTTGTTGGGCGACCATCCTCGCCGACCGCGACCATTGTGAAAAAGCAGCTGTTTGTGTGACGAACCGTCTTGTGCCGAATGTCTTCGGTAATGACCTTGATGCCGATCTCCATCGAGGTATTGCCGGTGTAATTGACCGATGCCAGGAAGGTCACCAGCTCGCCCACATGGATCGGCTGACGAAAATTCACCTGATCGACCGACAGCGTGACCACATACTGCCCGGCGTAACGGCTGGCGCAGGCGTAAGCGACTTCGTCGAGATATTTCAGCAGCGTGCCGCCATGTACATTGCCTGAGAAGTTGGCCTTGTCCGGAGTCATCAGTACGGTCATGGTCAGTTCGGCGTTTCCATCAAACATGGTGCGCGGCTCGTGCGGGCAAAAAGGGCCGCTACTTTAGTCGAATACGAAGCGGCTGTGTGTGACCAGAGCGCGCTGTCTTCAGTTTTATTTTCGTCGGTCAATGTGGCAATAGCGCGCAGCTCACGCATCGCGTGTTTACGCGTGTACTGCTTGCGATGTTCTAACAAACAGAATCTGCCTATCGCGCCGCTTCGCTTATTCAATTGGGGCGGCGAGGCGCCCGCTCCTAGTCTTCCCGCTGCGTTCCAGACGCAATAAAAAACTAGAAGAGGATGAGTGAATGAACCGTTACCTGTCAGGCGCCTTGCCTGCACGCATGCTGCTTGGTGTGCTTTGCGCGAGCTTGCTGTCGCTTTCCGCCCACGCCGCACCGCTGACCCGCGACAACGGTGCTCCGGTCGGCAACAACCAGAATTCCCAGACCGCAGGCGCCAACGGCCCGATCGTGCTGCAGGACGTGCAGCTGCTACAAAAACTGCAGCGTTTCGACCGCGAGCGTGTACCGGAGCGCGTGGTGCATGCCCGCGGCACTGGTGCCCATGGCGAATTCACTGCCACTGCCGACATTTCTGACCTGACCCTCGCCAAGGTCTTCGAAAAAGGCACCACCACGCCGGTATTCGTGCGCTTCTCCGCCGTGACCAACAACAGCCACTCGCCGGAGACCCTGCGCGATCCCCGCGGCTTCGCCACCAAGTTCTATACCGATGAAGGCAACTGGGATCTGGTCGGTAACAACTTCCCGACTTTCTTCATCCGCGACGCCATCAAGTTCCCCGACATGGTGCACGCCTTCAAGACTGACCCGCGCACCAACCTCGACGACGATACCCGCCGGATGGATTTCCTCTCTCACCATCCGGAGTCCACGCGCACCCTGACCATGCTGTACTCCAACTACGGCACACCGGTGGGCTATCGCTTCATGGATGGCAGCAGCGTGCATGCCTACAAATTCGTCAACGATGAGGGCGAATACCGCTACGTGAAATTCGGTTGGAAGAGCCAGCAGGGCGTCAAGAACCTCGATCCCAAGCAGGTCCAAGAGACCCAGGGGCGCGACTACAGCCACATGACTCGCGATCTGATCAGCGCCATCGATAGCGGCGACTATCCGAAGTGGGACCTGTACCTTCAGGTACTTGAGCCCGAAGCGCTGGCCAAGTTCGAGTTCGATCCGCTGGACGCCACCAAAATCTGGCCGGAGGACCTGGTCCCGTCGAAGAAGATCGGCACCATGGTGCTGAACAAGAATCCCGATAACGTCTTCCAGGAAACCGAACAGGTCGCCATGGCGCCGTCGAATCTGGTGCCAGGTATCGAACCGTCCGAGGACCGTCTGCTGCAAGGCCGCCTGTTCGCCTACGCCGATACGCAGATGTATCGCATCGGTGCTAACGCCCTGAGCCTGCCGATCAACAAGCCGCGCGCCGAGGTCAGCAACGGCAACCAGGATGGTCAACTGAATGCCGGCCACACCACCACCAGCGTCAACTACCAGCCGAGCCGCCGCATGAACCGAGAGGAAATTGCACGCGGTCTGTATAGCCAATTGCCGCTTTCCGGGACAACGCAGCAGGCGCCGATCTATCGCGAGCAGAACTTCAAGCAGACCGGCGAACTGTATCGCTCCTTCACTCGTAAAGAGCAGAAGGATCTGATCAACACCCTGGGTGGCGAGCTGGCCAAAACCGACGAGGAGGCTCGCTATCACCTGCTGTCGTTCTTCTACAAGGCTGATGCCGAGTACGGCGAAGGACTGACCAAGGTCGCCAAGTCTGACCTCAAGCGAGTCAAGACGCTGGCTGCCGAACTGCAGGATTGACGCACAGCAGGCCGTCGCCACGCACGCCGGCCCACCGACCCGAGCCCTGCTCGGGTCATCTATTTTCAGGAACAGAACATGAAAAGCCTTTTGCTATCGGCTGTCTTGCTGCTCGGTGGCGGCCACGCCTTCGGCGCTTCGGAGCCAGCCACCGTATTGAGCAGCGACGCCGAGCAAGTCCAGAGCCAGCTGCGCGTTTACTTCTTCAACGCCGCACGATTCGGCGATAGCGAAGTTCTCACAGAATTCATTCAGGCCGGTTACGACCTCAATACAACAGACGAGAAAGGCTACACAGCGTTGATCCTGGCGGCTTACAACGGCCATCCCGACACGGTCGAACAGCTGCTGACGGCCGGCGCCGATGCCTGCGCCGAGGACAAGCGCGGCAACACCGCTCTGATGGGTGCGATCTTCAAAGGTGAGCTGCGCATTGCCAAACGGCTACTGGCCACCGATTGCGATCCGGATCAGCGCAACAATGCCGGCCAGACGCCTGCGATGTATGCAGCGCTGTTTCAACGCGACGCTTTGCTTGAAGCATTACGTGAGCGCGGCGCGGACCTCGACGCCAGCGACTCGGTGGGCAACAACGTTGAAAGCCTGGCGCGCGGTGAGATTCGCACGCGCTGATCGGCTCAGTAACTCTTATAAGGCAGAAACTTGCCGGAAAGCACCACGTTCACGCGATCGCCTTTCGGGTCCGGTTGACGCTGGATGTTCATAGAGAAATCGATGGCGCTCATGATGCCGTCGCCGAATTCTTCATGGATCAGCTCCTTGATGGTGCTGCCGTAGACGTTGACGAGTTCGTACCAGCGGTAGATCAGCGGATCGGTGGGCACGGTGGTCGGTAGTGACCCTTTATAGGGCACGATTTGCAGCCAGGCCACAGCTTCGTCGGACAGCTCGAACAGCTTGCCGAGGGTTTCCGCCTGAGTTTTGTCGAACGCCATCTGGCCCAGGCATCCCGCCGTAGTCCACTCCTTCGACATGCCGATGGACTCGGCGATATCGCACCAACGAAGGTTTTTGCGCACCTTGGCGGAAACGATCATCTGGGTGACTTGGCTGCGGCAGGAAATCATGGCGTTACCTCTCGAGTCGGACTAGGTGGGCCGCATGCGGCGGCCGGTCTGTCCCGTCTTGCAGAAGCTATGCCAGAGAAATCGCTCAGTCGTACTCCGCCGCTTCATGCTCACCCAACAAGCGCCGCTGCCTCGGCGTGGCTGCCGCGATCACGTCGGGGTTGAAACGCCACTGCAGATAGGGCGAAAACTTCTGCGCGACCATGCGCCGGCCGTAATGCACTTGCAGCAGGTAGCGGCTGCGGTCGGCGGTGCGGTTGCGACTGCCGGCGTGCCAGAGATCGCTGCGAAACAGCAGTACGTCGCCGGCGTCGCAGATCACCGGTTCTGGTTCGTGGCCATGCCAGCTGGTTTCATCTGGGCGTGGTTTACGGCCCGCGCGGTGGCTACCCGGAATCACAAGCGTGGGGCACAGATCCGCATCGATCCGGTCGAGATAAATATGTGCCGTGCAGACCTGCATCGGCAGCTCGAAAGCGGGTTCGGCCAACAGCGCTTCCGGCAGCTCCATCGCCAGATAGTCCGCATGCAGCTCGCCACCGATGAAACCCGGACGGCTGCGCCAGGCGGTCTGTCCGATCACATGGCAGTCCGCACCGAGGCAGGCTTCGGCCAGATCGATGACGCCCGGTAGATCGAGATAGGGCAGCCAGAGCGGATCGCGGTTGAACACGCATTTATAGTGGTCATCCACCAGCCCCTGATAATCCCAATGGATTGGCTCGAGGCGATCGATGGCGGTGTGCACGTCTTCGATCTGTTGCTGCCGCAGGGCCTGCGGCAGCAGGACGAAACCTTGTTCGTGCATGGCACGCAGCTGAGCAGCGGTGGTTTTTGGCATGGCGACAGGCTCTGCAGTGCTTAGGTTGTCGACAGTTTGTTGAAAGCTTGGGTTCGTATGCTGTCACCGCTCGCGATGATCTGTCGTCGCGGCAGGCGCTCGGCCACAAGCGGTGCGTTGGTTTCTCTCTTCTCGTGCGAACTTCGGCCGCGCGGCCACAAGCGGCGTCTGCCGGTTCGCTTTTCACCCAAAGATCCCAGCCACATGGAGAAACCGCCCTGGCTTGGGTTCTGGCGTCGTTTGAGCGAAAATCGTCGCGCTTTTTTCCGTCGCACCTTGGTGCGCTTGTCACGAGGCCTGGATGACTACCGCACGTTTTACTCCCGTACAGATCCTGTTCCACTGGCTCAGCGCGTTGCTGGTGCTGACAATCATCGCGTTGCCCTACGGCGCAGATTTCTTCGCATCGCTACTCGGCGGCAAGGGCAACGTATTCACCTTGCACAAGTCGTTGGGTATCGCCGTGCTGGTGCTGACCCTGCTGCGCCTGGCCTACCGTGGCCGCAAGATCCCGCCGCAGCAGCTCGAGCCCCAGCAATCGCGCACGCAGCAAATTGCTGCCGCTGGCGGACATGGGCTGCTCTATTTATTACTGCTGATAATTCCGATCTCCGGTCTGCTGTTCGGCAGCAAGCCGATCAATCTGTTCTGGCTGGTGGAGATCGGGCCGCTGCCGATCTCATCCGACATTCGTGGCGCGGCGAAGGACGTCCACATCGCCGGCCAGTACGTACTCTTCGCGATGATCCTGGGTCACGCCGCCGTTGCTCTCTGGCATCACTACGTGCGTCGCGACGACGTGCTCAAGGGCATGTTGCCGCTGGTGCGCTGAGGCCACCCGCACGGCTGCCTCAGGCTGAGCTGCTTCGCAATAGCGGGCCGCTCAGCCTGCCCCTCCTGTGATCCGCAGTCCGCTCTGACCGTTGCCCTGCCGCTGCACCTGAATCTGCACAGGGATGCGCTCGTGCATTTCCGCCACGTGTGAAATCACCGCGACCTTGCGCCCCTGGGCTTGCAACGAATCCAGCGCGTCCATGGCGATCTGCAGCGATTCGGGGTCGAGGCTGCCGAAACCTTCGTCGATGAACAATGACTCGATCTTCAGCTTGCTCGACGCCATCGAGGCCAGGCCGAGCGCCAGGGCCAGCGAGACGAGAAAGGTCTCGCCACCGGACAGCGAATGCACCGAGCGCAGTTCGTCGCCCATCTCGGTATCCATCACCAACAATCCCAACGGGCTACCACCGCGCTTGAGCCGATAACGTCGCGCCAGCTGACGCAGTTGTACGTTGGCGTGCTGCACCAGCAGGTCCAGATTGTAGGCTTGCGCGATCTTGCGGAAGGCACCGCCGTCGCTTGATCCGATCAGCGCGGCGATGCGCCCCCAGCGCTGGCTTTCGGTGGTGGCATCGGCGATTTGCGTGAGTAAAGCCTGGCTCTGGTTGCGGCGGCGATCGTCGTCGAGCAGCGCGGCGCGGGTTTCGGTACTGCGCTGTTCGGCATCATCACAGCTGGCTTGCTGAGCGCTGAATTGCGCCTCCAGATTATCGGCGTCCGGTGGGCTTGGCTGCCCAATCTGATGCGCCTTCAGCCGTTGCCCGCAGCCATCCAGGCGCTCGCGGCCACGGGCAAGCTGTTCGGTGTTGCTGCGCAAACGCTCGCGCGCTTCGGCGAGGAGCGTGTCGTCTAGCAGCAGAAGTTGTTCCAGCGTCGCATCATCCAGATCTGGATGCACTGCGCGCCAGCTGGCGAGCTCTTCGCTCAGTGCGCTGCGTTCGGCCAGCAGCTCTTCGCGGCGCTGGCTGCAGTTCTGCTGCTCGCCCGCGAGCCGGGTCAATTCGACGCGCGCCTCGTTCAGTTGCCGGTCGACCTCTGCTTGCTGCTGGCGGGCGGCCTGGATCGCGCTTTCCAGCTGCCGTTGCCAGGCTTGCGCGCTGGGTTGCTCGCCAAGACTCTCACGAAGGCTCCGGCGGCAGGCCTGTTCGCGGGTTTGAAGTTCGGCGAGGCGGTCTGCGCACGTTTTGTACTGGTCGAGGCGATGTCGTTGCTGCAACTGCTCGTGCTCTAGCGCTGTCTGACGCTGCTGCTGTTCTTCTGCCAGTGCCATCTGCTGGTCGACCTGCTGACGCCGCGTCTCGACCTGGCCGTCCAGCTGCATAAAGGTCTCGGCAGGCTTGTCGCGCCAACGAGCGAGCAAGGCTGCTGGCAGCAGACTGGCGAACTCAGCCAGCTCCTCCTCGAGCCGCGCGTCGTCTCGGGTGATGGCGTCGCGCTGGCCGGCTAACGCCTGGGTGGCCTGTACGCAAGCGTCCCGCGCGCTCTGGGAAGCTTTTAGCAGTTCTTCATTCTGCTGTTGCAGCTTGAGCAGTTCGCGCTGCCGGGTATTGGCGTCGGCGATGTCGGCCTTGAGTGTCGCTAAGCGACTATCGAGCCAGGATTCGCGGACCGCTTCCGCCTGGCTCAAGAGTTCGGTATACGCAGGCAGCGCGGCCAGTTGCGGTTCGAGCTTCGCCAGTTCGTCGGTGATTTCCGCCTGCCGTTGCCCGTTCTGCTTGATGCCGGTTGTAAGGGCGATGTGCTGATCGCGCAGGGTTTGCAGCTTGTCGTTCTGGGCCTTGAGTTGCAATTGAGCCTGCTCGGCTTCGCGCTCGTCCTGCTGATCGAACGCGGCGAGCAGGGCATCGCCGTCGTGCCAGGGGTGCTCGGCACTGCCGCATACGCTGCACGGCTCGCCCGGCACCAACGCCGCGCGCAGGGCTTCGACATTGGCGCTGCGTGCCAGGCGTTGGCGATCCAGCACGGCCTGGACCACCTTGAGCGTCTTTTCCGCGTCGTCGCGCTCGGTGCGGGCGAACTTGCCGGCCTGAGTGAGGGCGTCGAGTTCGTTCTGCTGGCGGCTCTGTTCGCTTTGCAAGGTGCGCTGCTGAGTGGCCAGCTGCTGTTGACGTGACCAGAAGTTGTGCAGCTTTTCGATGCCACGCTCAGCCTCGTCGGAAGCTTCGCGTCTCGCTGTCAGTTGCGTCAGTTGATCGCCGAGACTGGTTTCGCCACCGATTTGCGCTTGCAAATCATCAAGCGCTTTTCGTGCTTTGGTCTGCGCCATTTCGGCGGCCTTGGCGGCGGCTTCCAGGGCCGGCAGTTCATGTCGGCCTTGTTGGAGACGGGAGGCAATCTGCACCGCTTGTTGTAAGCGCGGGCGGTAGCCATTCCAGGCCGCGCATAGCGGTTGCAGCTCCGCGCTGGTGACAAGCTGGTCGGTGAGGCTGGCGAGCTGCTGAGCGGTCTGATTTTGCTGCTGGCGCAATTGGGTCAGTTTCAGCTCGCCGCCCTTGCTCGCCGCTTCGGCCTGTTCGGCTTGGCCGCCTGCCTCACGTAAATCGTTGCTGAGGTGGCCCAAGCGTTCTTCGTCACGGCGCGCCTGTGCCAGCCCAGGTTCGGCAGCTTTCAGCGTCTGCTCGGCAGCCTTCAGCGCCTCGGTGGAAGTCTTGCAAGCCTGTTCCAGCTCATCGAGGCGTCGCTGTACGGCGGTGTGCTCGCGCGCGTGTCGCGCCAGGGTTTCGTCGACCTTTGCCAACAGCGGGGCTAGCTCGCGCTCGCGGATGAAGCGATGGCGTTGCGGCGCCAGCTGCTCGAACAGCCCGAGGATGCGCCGGGCGTCGGCGAGGTTTTCTTGCTCTTCTTCGGCCTCGGCGAGTTGCTGCCGGGCGTTGTCGCGTTCGCCTTGCAGGCGGGCAAGGTCTTGCAGCCATTGGCGCTGTTGCTTGAGGGTCTCGAGTTTACGCTGGATGGTTTTAAGGTCGGCCAGCTGCGTCTGGTGCAGCGCCTCCAGTGTCTGGCGCGCTTCCGGCTCTAGCGGCTGCACGCCTCCGGCCTGTTGTTGCAAGGCGGCCAGCGCTTCGCGGGCGCGCTTGGCTGCTTCGAAAGCGGCCTGGCCGAGGCGGCTATAGAGACCGGTATCGGTGAGTTTTTCCAGCAAGGTGCCGCGATCGTTGTCATCGGCCTTGAGAAAGGCGGAGAACTCACTCTGCGCCAGCAGCACGGCGCGGGTGAACTGCGCCAGGTTCATGCCGAGTCTGGCTTCGAGCAGCTCCTTGAATTCGCGTTTCTTGCCGCTGGCCAGCAGCTGGTCGCGGTCCAGGTCCAGCAGGCTCTGGTTGCTAGCCTGCAGGCGGCCGTCGACCTTCTCACGGGCGCGCTTGACTTCCCATCTGGCACGGTAGCGGTGGCCATCGACGCCGACGAAATCCACCTCTGCATAGCTGCTGCTGCAACCGCGACGTAGCAGATTGCGCTCGTCGGTGTTGCCTATCTCGTCGCTGCCGTCCGGAACCTTGCCTTGGGTGCCTACGTCTTCCAACCGCGGCGTGCTGCCAAATAGCGCCAAGCACAGCGCGTCGAGAATGGTGCTCTTGCCAGCACCCGTCGGCCCTGTGATCGCGAACAGCCCGGCGCTGGCCAAGGGTTCGGCGGTAAAGTCGATGACCTGCTCGCCTGCCAGCGAGGCGAGGTTTTTCAGGCGGATGGCGAGGATCTTCATTTGTCGTCTCCTTCGCCGGCGAACTCGACGCGCTGCAGCAGGCTGGCGAAATCATCCAATGCTTGCTCGTCCGGCGGGTTGCCGAACTGCTCTTCCCAGGCGCGGGTGAAGAGTTCCTGCGGCGTGATCTGATCGAGGCCGAGCAACACTTCAGATTCCGCTTCGCCGCGTTTGCCGACGTACTCGCTGGCGATGCGCACCAGTCGGCAGGCTTTGTTGGTGAGCGCCGTTTCGATGCGCTGGCGCAGGTCCGGCAGTGGCTCATCGAGCTGCACCCGCACTTCCAGCCAAGGCAGGTTTTCACTGAATAGACCAATGGCTGGCAGCGCTTCGAGAGCGGCGATGACGTCCACCAATGGCGCGCGGCCGATGCGGATCATCTCCACGGCGCGGGGTACGGGCAGCGGTTCGACATTGGCGAGTTGATGGCCATCGAAGCTCACCAGCAGTACTTGATGCGGATAGTTGATCTCACCGAACGACAGCGGTAGCGGCGAGCCGCTGTAACGGATGCGCTCCTGGCCGGCAACGCGCTGCGGCTTGTGCAGATGGCCGAGAGCGACATAGGCGATGGGTTCGGGGAACAGGCTGGCCGGCAGCGCCTCGGCATTGCCGATGACGATGTTGCGCTCGGAGTCCTCCGACACCGCACCGCCCGCCATGTGCGCGTGGCTCATGGCGACCAGCGCCTGGCCGGGCTGACGCAGTGTTTCCGCCGCGGCGATCAGGTGTTGGTGAACGTGGCGGATACCGAGCATGTAGTCGTCGCCTGCATCGCCACCGGTAACTTCCGCCGGGCGCAGGAAGGGCAGCGCCAGGCACCATCCCGCGACCTGACCCGTGGCGTCATGCAGCGGCACCAGCAGACGGCCATGGTCGAGCTGATTCTCCGCGACCCAACTGATGCGGCCGATGGCATGGGCGTTGAGGCGCCTCATCAACGGCCCGGGCAGTTCGATGCGCCCGCCGGAGTCGTGATTGCCGGCGATCATCACGATGTCCAGCTGCGGCAGTTTTTCGTGGGCTCGGACGATGAAATCGTAGAGGCGCTCCTGGGCCTTGAGCGGCGGATTGACCGTGTCGAAGATGTCGCCGGCGATGAGCAGGGCATCCGGCTGGTGCTGGGTCAGCTGGTCGAGCAGCCACGCGAGGAATTGCGCGTGCTCGTAGTCGCGGTCCTGGCCGTGGAGGGTCTGGCCGAGGTGCCAATCGGAGGTATGGATTAGGCGCATACGCTGGGTCTTTTTTGATGGCGGGCCTGCCGGCGCGCTCGGGTTGTGAGGCCTGTCTGTAGGAGCGAGGGGGGCGCCTAGCTCTTGCTCGCGAAGCTTTTGGGGTTTGGGTTCGTGCGGGAGAGCCTATTGGCCGGGCTGGCTGAGACATTGGTTTCGCCCTGCTGGGCGAGTCACTTTTTCCAAACGCCGAAAAAGTAACCAAAAAGGCTTGCCCCTGCATCCGGGTCTCGCTTCGCTCGACTTCCCTCATTCCATCCACGCTCCATGGCCCTTTACGCCTCTCGCGGCATCCATGCCGCTCGCTCCCCTCCGCGAGGATTCCATTCGGGCTGCTGAACGGGGCGTTCGGCGTCGTTTGATGGTCTGTTCGTCATCAAACGAGGAAGGTGCTTTGTTACTGTCGCTGTTCCAAAACTTCCAGACAACTCGGTCCCGAATCCCCTTCAGGAGGCCGAGCGGAGGCGTTGCGTAGGGGGGCGCGAGGCATGGATGCCGAGCGAGGAGTGATGGGACATGGATGTCCCTTCGCGACGACCCCCGGAGCAGCGCCGGAGTGAGGGAAGTTTTGCGAAGCAAAACCCGGATGTTGGGGTGGCCTTCTTTTTGGTTACTTTTTCTTGGCCACACAAGAAAAAGTGACGCGCCGTGCAAGGCGCAACCTGTCGGTCGGGCCGAGGAAAGCGCGGCGCCATACACAAACCCCCGCGCCGGCAATCCTTCGCGAGCAAGCTCGCTCCTACGAAAAGCAGCACGAGTCGCCAAGACCATCAATACAACCACCCCTTCAACCCCTGCAGATTCCGCACCTGAATCTGCTGCGCCGCTGCATTTGCTTGCACGGTGTTGGGATCGATCTGATAACGCTGCAGCACGTACTGCACCAGCGCGCCGCGCGTCTGGATAAGCAATTCGCCGTTCTCCATCCCGTAATCGGTTTCGATGATCGCCTTCTGCTCCGGCTTCAGTCGTGCATCGGGTTCGATGATCACTTCGACCGCGGTATTCCAGGCCTCATCTGCGTCACGGGTATTCTCGCTTTCATCCATCAGATCCGGCTCGCTGCGAAAGCGGCTTAACACGAAATCACGGTAGCCTCGATTCTTCTCGCAATAGGCGCGCACATGCCAGCGGGTGCCGGTGAAGACCAGCGTATGCGGCGCCATCACACGGATCTCGACGTCGGGGTGAGCGAGGGACACGTACTCGGTTTCCAGCCGCAGCCCTTCGCGGCAGGCGCGCAAGATCGGCCGCAGCACCTCGGGACGGATGCTGCGATCAGGCATGTTCAGCACTTCGGTATGCGCATAGGCCAGGGCCAGGCCCTCGATGTGCGGTGCGCGATCACGGTTCTGGTCGAGCAAATGAAGGTAGGCGCTGGCGCTACCGTCAATGAACAATGGCTGAAATTGCTTGCTTGGTTTGTAGCCCTTCAGATGACGGTCATATGTAAGGTTTTTCGGCGCGTGCTCGTTGAGATAGGTATTGATGTCTTTCGATGCCTGCTGCCGACTGATGCCGAAGCTCTGCATCAGATGGCCCGTGGTCAGGCGGCCTTCCCACCAGACAATCGTCTCGATCAAGCGATAACGCAGCGCCAGATCCCAGCGGATCTGATTGATCGATTGCGTCCTTTTCATGCTCGCCTCATCTGCTGGAAAACTTTACACGCTACTATCGGGTGGCTAGACGTGTCGTGTAACGCTACATATATTCAGGGCGTACATCAAGCGAGCTGAACGAGGAAGACGACACCATGAGCCTGTTATTGAATGCGCTGCTGTTCTCCGCAACCGTTTTTGCCGGTATGGGTTTTCTGGCCTGGCTGGCGTACGGCAGAAGCGAGAAGAAGTGAGGCGGGCCGGGGCGCGCAACGTTACAGTTTGTTGTCGATGAACGGTCATCCGATGAGTGGTTGGAATCTCCGGCTGATTTGCCAGGTCTTTGTGTCAGACCTAGCGCATGAGGCGTTCAATGAAAACCCTGTCCCGTCACCTTGCCGACAATTTTCCGGCTGAATATCAAACCCGCGTGGAGCCGCAAGACGACGGCTATTTGGTGGTCCGCGTCGGCTACCGGATCAACGGCACCGAAGCCACTCGCATGGTCTCGGGCCGTCAGGTGCAGAACGGCCTGCTGGTGGAAACCATTCTGGAAGATATGCGCAACGAGTTGTCCCGCCCGCAGTAAGCACTCTGCTTCTCTGCGTTACTGTCCGCTATTGCCTTGCTGAGCTGTCCGGCCTTTTGCTGTTGGCAGGCGAATGCCTACCTGCAGCCCGCCGAGTGCGCTCTGCTCCAATGTCAGATCACCGTTCCAGGCGGCGGTGATATCCCGAACGATCCCGAGCCCCAGGCCATGACCCTCTGCCCGTTCGTCGAGACGTGTACCGCGCTCCAGAACGGCTTCGCGACGGTGGTCAGGAATTCCCGGCCCATCATCCTCAACCCGGATCAGATAACCGTCAGGCAGCTTTTCGATGTTCAGTAGTACCTGCGAGCGCGCCCATTTGCAGGCGTTGTCGAGCAGGTTGCCAAGCAGCTCGAGCATGTCTTCACGATCCCAGGGCAGGCGGCAATCGGCATGGGTATGCCAGCGCAGATCAAGGTCGCGACGGTGAATCATCTGCAGCGTTTCGAACAGCCCCGGCAGCTCTTCGGCGCAGTCGAAATAGGCCCCAGGCAGCACCTCGCCGGCCAGCCTTGCACGGCCCAGTTCGCGGGATACACGTTGCTGGATCTGATCCAGTTGGTCGCGCAGATTGGCCTGCAATTCCGGCTGTGCGGCCAGTTCATCGCGCTGGGTGAGGCTACCGAGCACCGCCAGTGGGGTTTTCAGCGCATGGCCGAGGTTGCCCAGTGCATGCCGTGAACGCTTGAGCGTGTCATCGGTGTGCGCTAACAGATGATTGATCTGTTCCACCAGCGGTTGCAGCTCCTGCGGTACCTGGATGTCGAGCTGCTGACGCTGACCCTGCTGCAGCTGCGCAATTTGCTGGCGGGCTCGTTCCAACGGGCGCATTGCGAGCTTCACCGCGTAGCGCTGCAGTAGCAGGAATACCAACAGGACGACACCGACCAGACCCAGTCCAGCGAGACGAACCTGGGCGAAACTCGTGAGGATCGGCGTGTAGTCGCGAGCGACGCTGATGCCGATGGTCTGACCATCGCGGCGGTAGTCGGCGTGATAGCTGAGCAGGCGTTGGTCTTGAGGACCGTCGAGCAGCTCGTCGGCGAGCCCGTCGGTTCTGGGCCAGGCCGGCTCGGCATCCCACAGCGAGCGTGAGCGCCAGCTGCGTTCGGGCAGGTCGATGCGAAAATAGTGGCCGGAAAACGCCCGCTGGTATCGCGGATTAAGCCGGCTCGAATCCAGCTTGAAGCCGTCCGGACCTTGCACCACGGCGATCAGCAGGCCTTCGGTTTCTTCGCGCAGGTCGGTTTCCAGGCTGCGTTTGAGACCCGTCTCGAATAGCCAAAGACTGGTCTGCAGCAATAGCAGACTGACGATAAGCAGAACGGCGATCAGCCCCAGACTGAGGCTGCGCTGGATCGACTTCAAGGTGCGCCGCCGAAGCGATAGCCTTGACCGCGGCGGGTCTCGATCAGTTCGCGCCCGAGCTTGCCGCGCAGGCGATTGACATGCACTTCGATGACGTTGGAGTCGCGTTCGGTTTCGCCGTCGTAGAGGTGTTCGGCCAGCTGCGTTTTCGATAGCAGCTGGCCGGGGTGCAGCATGAAATAGCGCAACAGGCGAAATTCGCCGGCGGTCAGTTCGATGTGCTGGCCATTCTTGCTGCAGTGCTGGCGTGCTTCGTCGAGGGCGAGGCCGCCGGCTTGCAACAGTGGCTGGTTAGCAACGCCGTGGGCGCGGCGCAGCAGCGCCTGGATGCGCAACAGCAATTCTTCGGGATGGAAGGGTTTGGTCAGGTAATCGTCGGCGCCGGCTTTGAGTCCTTCGATGCGTTCGGCCCAGGAATCACGGGCGGTGAGAATCAGCACCGGCGTCGCCAGGTTTCGTGCACGCCAGGCGCGCAAGACCTCCAGCCCCGGTTTGCCAGGCAGGCCGAGGTCGAGAACGATGAGGTCATAGGGTTCGCTGCTGCCCTGATAGTCGGCATCGCGGCCGTCGGCCAGCCAATCGGTGGCATAGCCTTGGCGGCTGAGGCTTGCGAGCAGTTCATCGGCCAGCGGCACGTTGTCTTCGACCAGGAGCAAGCGCATCAGTCTTCTTCATCCTTGAGCAAACGACCATCGCTGGCATCGAGTTCGAGTTCACGAGCAATGCCGCCGGCGGTCAGCAATTCGATCTCATAAATGTAGAGGCCATCATCTTCTTCCAGCTCCGCCTCCAGCAGCCGCGCCCCGGGATGACGCTGCATGGCGCGCTGCAGAAGGCTTTCCAGCGGCTGGATCAGTCCCTCGCGGCGCAGCCGCAGGGCTTCGTCCTGATCCAGGTCACGGCTCGCCGCCGGGGTGGCAGCGAGCAGCAGGGCCAGTGGAACGGTGAGAAGAGTGGCGCGTGGCATTAGTCGTCCTGATGGTCCTTGAGCACTTCGCCGGTCTTGGCGTCGAGTTCCATGTCCCATTGCACACCTTTGTCGTCGCGCAATTCAAGCTGATAGATGTGGCGGCCGTATTCCTCTTCCAACTCGGTTTCCTCGACCTTGGCGCCCGGGTGTTTGGCCAGTGCCGCTTCGTTGAGCTTCTCGAACGATTGAATGGTGCCGGCGTCGCGCAGTTTCAGTGCTTCGTCCGGACCCAGGTCGCGGGCCATGGCCAGGTTAGCGCCCAGGGCGAGGGTGGCGGCGGTGATCAGCGTAGTCAGTGTTTTCATGGTTTCGTTTTCCTGTGTGGGTTTCGACGATTCACAGGTTACGAGCCCCGGCTTACGCGAACCTGAACGGCGCCCGCCGCAGCAAAAAAGTGCTCGGCGCCCAGCAATAGCGGCGGCTGCATTGTCCAATACGGCGTACGTCCACCTGTTTCGGGAGGCTGTCATGAATCTCTTCTACAGCGTCGCGTTAAGCGTATTTCTGCTCAATCAGCCTGCATTGGCGCAGGATCTGCTTAAGCCTGCTTCGCCGGCGGAATCGCCGGATATCGACGCGGGGCCCGCCACTGAAATGGTTTCGGAGCCGGTCATGCGGGCCACCGGCACCATCGAGGCCCTGGATCGCGAACGAGGCGTGGTGACCATAGCCCATGGTCCGGTGCCCGCATTGAAATGGCCGGCATCGACCATGGAATTCCAGGCTCGGCGAGAACAGCTTGAAGGGTTGGCCGTAGGTGATGCGGTGCAGATCGGTTTTCAGAGTGAAGGCGACGAGGCGGCAATCGTCTCCATCGACAAGCACTGACACAGTCTCGACGCTATGCCAGACCCGTCGAAAGGAACCCTGCTTGGCCACTGGCCTCGTATTCAACAGGGTCTGCGTTGCGGCCCGCATCGAGAAATCACCAAAAGGATCGCGCCCATGTACCACAAGAAATTGACCGCCGCTCTTGCCGTCGCCGTTCTCGGAAGTGCCAGTGGTGTTGCACTGGCAGACAAGCCAGGCGCCGACTGGATCACTCTTGAGCAGGCCGTAGAAAAAGCCAAGGCCGCTGGTTATACAGAGCTTCACTCCATCGACGCGGACAATGATTCGTGGGAAGGCGAAGGCGTAAAGGCCGACGGCAAGGTCTGGGAATTTAAGATGGACGGCAAGACCGGGAAAATGACCCGCGACGAGCAGGACTGAGAGCTGTTACCTACCGCTCGGAATCATGGGTGCGCCATGGCGGGACAGCTTGGTACTGTTCCCGCCTGCGGCTCGCTGTAGCAAATCGCACCGATCAATGAGCCGAAGCGCTCGGCTTTGGGCCTAGCGCTCTACCGCAAATTATTCCTTCTTCTTGCCGCGCTCTGGCAGCACCTTGCTGAGCACCTGCTTAGCCGACTGAACGAGAATGCCTCGCTGGTCAGGGTCTCCATGCAGCAATGCCGTCGCGTATTTTTTCGCCTGCTCAAACTTGAGATGCGGTGGTAGCGGCGGCACGTTCGGGTCGGTCTTGAATTCGATCAGCACCGGCCTGTCGGCAGCGAAGGCTTCATCCCAGGCGGCGGCGACCTGGTCCTCGCGGTCGACGTAGATACCCTTGAGACCAATCGATTCGGCGAAGCGGTGGTAGGGCACGTTGGGGATGTTCTGCGAGGCTTCGAACTTCGGGTCGCCCTCCATCACGCGTTGTTCCCAGGTGACCTGGTTGAGGTCCTCGTTGTTGAACACGCAGCAAATCCACTGCGAGTTCTGCCATGTCTTCCAATACTTGGCGACGGTGATCAGCTCGGCCATGTTGTTCATCTGCATCGCGCCGTCACCCACCAGCGCCACCACTGCGCGGTCCGGATTGGCGAACTTGGCGGCAATCGCATAAGGCACGGCTGCGCCCATCGAAGCCAGCCCACCAGACAGCGAACACATCATGCCGCGGCGAATTTTCACGTCGCGGGCGAACCAGTTGGCGCAGGAACCCGAATCGCTGGTGATGATGGCGAAGTCGGGCAATCGCGGCGATAGTTCGAAGGCGACGCGCTGCGGGTTGATCGGGTCGGCGGAGACCAAGGCTCGTTTCTCCAGGGTTTCGTCCCAGTCAGCACGCCATTTCTCGATCTCGCCTCGCCATGTGCGCTCGGCCTTCTGCTGCAGCAGCGGCAACAGCGCACGCAGGGTTTCCGCCGAGTCGCCGTGCAGGTTCACCTCCATCGGATAGCGAATGCTCAGCATGTCGGCCTTGAGGTCGATCTGCACGCCGCGCGCCTGGCCTTCCTCGGGCAGGAATTCGGAGTAGGGGAAGCCGGAACCGATCATCAGCAAGGTGTCGCATTCGGTCATCAGCTTGTAGCTTGGCTCGGTGCCGAGCAGGCCGATGGAGCCCGTGACCCAGGGCAGGTCGTCTGGCACTGCGGCTTTACCGAGCAAGGCCTTGGCGACGCCGGCCCCGAGCTTTTCCGCTACCGCAATGACTTCATCGGTGGCATTCAGCGCACCGGCGCCAACCAGGATCGCTACCTTTTCGCCTGCGTTGAGCACTTCAGCGGCATGTATGAGATCAACCTCATAGGGCACCACCTTGGGCCGCGTATAGCCGATACCGGAATGCACTGCGCCGTGGGCCCGTGGCGGCTCGCTGTACTCCATCTCCTGCAGGTCGTTGGGCAGTATGATCGCAGTGACCGTGCGCTGGCCCACCGCGGTGCGAATCGCCCGATCGATCAGATGCCGGACCTGAGCCGGTGCGCTGGCCTGCTGCACGAACGCGCCTGCGACGTCCTTGAACATCGACGCCAGATCGACTTCCTGCTGATAGTGCGCGCCCATGGCGGTACGCGCCTGCTGACCGGCGATCGCGAGCACTGGCATGTGGTCCATGCGCGCGTCGTACAGGCCGGTCAGAAGATGCGCCGCACCGGGGCCGGACGTGGCGATGCAAACGCCGAGGCCACCATTGAACTTGGCATCGGCCGAGGCCATGAACGCAGCCATCTCCTCATGTCGAGCCTGGATAAAGCGGATCTTGCCGTTGGCCCGGTTGAGGGCGCCGAACACGCCGTTAATGCCGTCACCGGGATAACCGTAGATACGTCGCACACCCCATTGATACAGGCGCTCAACTACATAATCGCCAACTGTCATAGCCATGGAAATCTCGCTTGGTCTGGACTCGAAGTGGTCAGGTAACCGGGGCGGGGCCTCGGCGCTGGTTGTTCTTGTCTGGACCGGGCGATCTCGGCAGGGTTCGCTCCAACGTTGTAGCGTGGGCCGGCCCACGATGCTTCAGCTTGTCATGCATCGCCGTAGGGTGGGCTTCAGCCCACCGGTATCGCTCCGGCGTCCCGTTCTGGTGGGCTCACGGCCCGCCCTACGATGCTCCAGCTGGCTCACCGAGGATCTGCCTGATGGCAACAGCCGGCAGAGGCAGTGGAATCGCCTGGTCTGGCGCGCCCGGTGGCATCGACCGTGTCGCCGCTGCCATAGCGATCATGGTGGCGCACCCAGTCGGTGAGGTTGTGCCGCGGGCCGTTTTCATTGCGGCCATTGGGCGTCATGTCGAGTAGCACATAGCTACCCAGCAACTCCTCCGCACCGCGCCCGTAAGCCGAAAAGGTATGGAAGATGCGCCCATCCTCGTCGCGACAGAACACACTGAAACCCGACAGCTCCTCACAGACGAACGGTTCCCACGTGAAGTTGTAGAAAACCTTGCCGTCGACGATGTCTTCGGGATCGAACGAAACGTGGAAGTCGCGATTGAAATCGCTGCCGGCCGAAGACACCCATCGAATCTGCCAGCCCATGCGTTGGCGAAAGGCATCGAGTGCCGCGAAAGGCGCCCGCGACACGGCGACGACGCTGACGTCATGGTTGGCCAGATGCACCAGGGTGCCCTGCAGATGATCCATCTCGAAGGAGCAGCCGACACAGCCCTCCTGCCAGTCGGGGCCGAACATGAAGTGCTTGATGATCAGTTGACTGCGTCCGTCGAATAGATCGTCCAAACGCACCGGACCCTGTGCGTCATGGAACCGGTAGTCCTTCTCCACGAGCGTCCAGGGCAACTCGCGGCGCGCGGCAGCGAGGGCTTCGCGCTCGTGCGTGACTTGTTTTTCCTTGAGCAGATGTTCGGTGTGGGCGGCAATCCATTGCTGGCGGGAAACGATCGGATGGTTGTTCATCGTGAGCCTCCGTTTGCGGGATGAGCTAATTGGGCATCGATGAGTTCGATGCCCTTGTTACCTGGTCGAGCGGCGGCGCGCGGAATCGACAGATCAAGACGATTTATTTGTCCGCACTCGCCGGGAGGCGTGGGTTCGGCAGTCAGGTATCATCAGCGGCCGTTCCATCCCGCATTGCCGCCATGTCTGCTTCCGTTCCGAATGCCCGCAGCACCCTTCACCTGCCCCAGGGCGACTGGGCCACTGTGCTCGATTGCCTGTGCGCGCATTTCGCCTCAATCGACCGCGCCACCTGGCTCGATCGCTTTGAGCGTGGTCGCGTGCTCGGTGCCGATGGTCAGCCGTTGGCGTCGACCCATCCCTATCAAGTCGCGCTGAAAATTCACTATTTCCGCGAAGTGCCGAATGAAAAACCGATTCCTTTCGAAGAGCAGCTGCTGCACCTCGACGAGCATCTGCTGGTGGCCGACAAACCGCACTTCCTGCCGGTGATGCCGGCGGGCGAATACGTCAACGAAACGCTGCTGGCGCGCCTGAGCAAGCGTTTGGGCAACCCTGATCTGGTGCCGATTCACCGTATCGACCGACTGACCGCCGGGCTGGTGCTGTTTTCCACCAACCCCGAAAGCCGTGGCCGTTACCAGGCGCTGTTTCGCGAGCGCAGGATCGACAAGCGTTACGAGGCGATCTGCCCGGCGCTCCCCGATCTGGATTTCCCGCGTCAGGAGCGGCTGCACATGGTCGATGGCGAGCCGTTCTTTTTGATGAAAAAGGGCACCGGCGAGCCCAACAGCGAGACGCGTATCGAGGTGCTCGAACGCCGTGGCGAGCTTTGGCGCTACGCGTTGTCTCCGGTCACCGGGCGCAAGCATCAGTTGCGCCTGCAGATGGCCACGCTGGGGGCCGGTATCTGTAACGATCCCTTCTACCCGGAGCTGATCGAGCGCGGGCGGCGTGATCAGGATGATTATTCGCAGCCGTTAAAGTTGCTGGCCCGGGCGTTGAGCTTCAGCGATCCGCTGACCGGCATCGAGCGGCACTTCGAAAGCGCCCGGCAGCTGAGCTGGTGAACCGCCGGGCCTGAGCCTTATGGACTTCAGGGATGGCCGTTCTCATCCTGCGGATCGTCGAGCTCTTCCAGCTTGAGATCACCCCAGCTTGCGTTGCCGACCGCCTGCGGCGACTCTGGCGCGTTGCTCGGGGCCGCCGCCACACCGCCGTCGCGGTGCAGCTTTAGTTTGAGCCGCACATTGTTCGCCGAGTCGGCGTTCTTGGTCGCTTCTTCCTCGTCCAGTACCCCTTCGTTGACCAAGTCGATGAGCGCTTGGTCGAAGGTCTGCATACCCAGGTTCTTCGACTTTTCCATGATCTCCTTGAGCTCGCTGAACTCGTTGCGCTTGATCAGATCGCGAATCGTCGGCGTGCCGAGCATCACCTCCACCGCGGCTCGACGCTTGCCATCGCGGGTTTTCACCAGCCGCTGAGAGATGAACGCCTTGAGGTTGTTGCCCAAGTCGTTGAGCAACTGCGGACGACGCTCTTCGGGGAAAAAATTGATGATGCGATCCAGCGCCTGGTTGGCGTTGTTGGCGTGCAGGGTGGAGATCGCCAGATGGCCGGTATCGGCGAATGCCAGGGCGTGCTCCATGGTTTCGCGGTCACGAATCTCGCCGATCAGAATCACGTCCGGCGCCTGGCGCAGAGTGTTCTTCAGCGCGGCATGGAAGCTGCGGGTATCCACCCCGACCTCGCGCTGGTTGATGATCGATTTCTTATGCCGATGCACATATTCCACCGGGTCCTCAATGGTGATGATGTGCCCACCGCTGTTGCGGTTGCGGTAATCGATCAGGGCCGCCAGCGAGGTGGACTTGCCCGAGCCAGTACCGCCGACGAACAACACCAGACCGCGCTTTTCCATGATGACGTCGAGCAGCACCTTGGGCAGCTTGAGGTCCTCGAAAACGGGGATGTCCAGCTTGATATTGCGCGCGACGATCGAAACCTCGTTGCGCTGCTTGAAGATATTGATGCGGAAGCGCCCCACGCCCGGCACCGAGATCGCCAGGTTCATTTCCAGCTCGCGTTCGAATTCGGCACGCTGCTCCGCATCCATGATGGCGTCGGCGATGGTAGCGATGTCGCCGGGTTTCAGTGGCTCGGCTGACAAGGCCTTGAGCACGCCGTTGAACTTGGCGCAGGGCGGCGCGCCAGTGGAGAGAAACAGGTCGGAGCCATCCTGGGCGGCCAGTGTTTTCAATAAGGGTTTGATATCCATCGGCTACATCCAGACGAGATTTGTGGGCAGGGGCGCGGGCAAAGCCGCGGCGCCACGGCTGGCATCCACTGTATGGGCCCGCGCCTGCCGGCACAACGCCGAGCGCGTGAACTGGTTCCGGTCACGGATAGCCCGTTGGTGCGGCAGAGATCGGCTCGCGCTCACGAGCGTAGATCAGTCTTCATCACGCTTGGTCGTCTCCGTCGCACCTTCACGCCCGGCGCCAGTCGATATCGGTAACGCCTAGCCGAAGCGATATCGCCATGCCCGAAGGTCCGTCCATTGTCATTCTTCGCGAAGAAGTCGCGCCGTTTACCGGGCAGGTCATCGAACGTGCCGAGGGCAACTCCAAGCTCGATAAGACTCGACTGGTAGGCCAGTCGGTGCGTTCGTTTCGCAGCTGGGGCAAGCACTTTCTGATCGAACTGGACGACGTTTCCCTGCGCATCCATCTGCTGCTGTTCGGCAGCTATCGGATCAACGAGCGTAAGGAATCAGCGCCGCGCCTGAGCCTTGGCTTCGCCAACGGCGAGCTGAATTTCTACGGTTGCTCGGTGCAGCCCATCGAAGGCCCGCTGGATGATGCCTACGACTGGAGCGCCGACGTCATGAGTGATGCTTGGGATGGCCGCGCGACGCTCAAGAAACTCCGCGCCCGGCCACGCCTGCTCGCCTGCGATGCGCTGTTGGATCAGACGCTGTTCTCGGGCTCCGGCAACATTATCAAGAACGAAGTGCTGTTCCGTACGCGCATTCATCCGCTGTCGCTGATCGGTGAATTGCCGGTGTCCAAGCAGCGCGAGTTGGCACGAGAGGTTCGGACTTACAGCTTCGAATTTCTTCAGTGGAAGCGCGAAGGCACGCTCAAGAAGCACTGGTTGGCACATACCAAAACGACCTGTCCACGCTGCAATATCCCGTTCGTAAAAGTTAAAGCGCTGGGGCGTAGTAAACGCCGGAGTTTTTATTGCGAGCGTTGCCAGAAACGCTACGGGGTAATCGACGATATGCAACGGATCGAGCAGCCGGCCGTGGATGAGGCAGACGATTGAATTGCAATGCCTGTCCGGCGAACCGATAAGATGGCCCGCTAACGAACTGGCTGGAGTTTCCAATGCTCGATCTCGCGGCGGCGTTCATTGCGCTGACGACCTTTTTCACTTATGTCAATTACCGCTTCATCAAGTTGCCGCCGACCATCGGGGTAATGCTGACGGCGCTGGTCCTGTCGTTGATCGCGCTGGGTTTCTCGGCATTGGGCTATCCGGTGCTTGAAACCGAAATGCAGCAAATCGTCAGTCGCATCGACTTTTCTGACGTGTTGATGACCTGGTTCCTGCCCGCACTGCTGTTTGCCGGCGCCCTGCACGTCAACCTCGACGATCTGCGTAGCTACAAATGGCCCATCGGAATATTGGCCACCGGGGGCGTGCTGATTTCTACTTTCGTGGTGGCCTGGCTGGCGTTTTACATCTTCGGTCTGTTCGGCTGGCATATCGATTTCATCTACTGCCTGCTGTTCGGCGCGCTGATTTCGCCGACCGACCCGATCGCTGCAATGGGAATTCTCAAGAGCAGCGGCGCACCCAAGCCGCTGCAGACCACGATTGTCGGCGAATCGCTGTTCAATGACGGCACCGCTGTGGTGCTGTTCAGCATCCTGCTCGGGGTGCTGAGCCTCGGCCAGACGCCAAGTCTGGCGGACTTCGGGCTGCTGTTCGCCAAGGAGGCGGTCGGCGGCATCCTGCTGGGCGTTGCGCTGGGTTATGGCGTGTTCTACCTGCTGCGTCAGGTGGACGAACACCAACCGTCCGTCATGCTAACTCTGGCGCTAGTGTTCGGTGGTTCGGCACTGGCAGCCCATCTGCACGTTTCGGCGCCGATCGTGATGGCGGTCGCCGGTTTGATTATCGGTAATCAGGGACGCAAGAAGGCGATGACCGACAGCACGCGGCGTTACGTCGACGGCTTTTGGGAGCTGATCGATGAAATTCTCAATGCGCTGCTGTTCGCGCTCATCGGCCTCGAGCTGCTGATACTGCCGTTCGGCTGGTTGCACGCGGTGGCGGCGATGCTGCTGGGCGGGGCGGTGCTGCTGTCACGCGTGCTTACCGTGGCACCGATGATCGTCACGCTGCGCAAACTGCACGGCGTCACTGACCGGCAGATCACACGCGGCACCATTCGCATCCTGTCCTGGGGCGGGCTGCGTGGTGGCGTGTCGGTAGCGCTCGCGCTGTCTTTGCCGCTGGGAGAAGAACGGGATCTGTTGCTGAGCCTGACCTACATCGTCGTGCTGGTCTCGATTCTATTGCAGGGCCTGACGGTTGGGCCTCTGGTGCGATCAATGTATGGCACACAGCCTGTTGCGACGGACCCGCACTGAGCGGCTCATCGATGAATGTGTCTGGAGTCATCCATATGCGCGCCGCCTTGCTGTCGTTGATTTTGCTGCCCTCGTTTGTCGGCGCCGAACCTCTACTTGATCTGCGCGTGGGCGACACGCGGCTACAGGCGGAATACGCCCGTTCTCCAGCCGAGCGCGAACGCGGTTTGATGGAGCGCACCGAGTTGTCGGCAGACCGCGGCATGCTGTTTCGCTTCGACGATTTTCGCCGCCACTGTCTGTGGATGAAGAATACGCCGCTACCGTTGTCCGCAGCCTTCATGGACGAGCAGGGGCGCATCGTCGATGTCATCGATCTGGAACCGCTGAGCACCGCGATCCGCTGCTCGCGCGAGCCGGCGCGCTATGCGCTGGAGATGAACCAGGGCTGGTTTCGTCAGCATCGACAAGGCGTCGGTGATCAAGTGAAGGGCATCCCCATAGTCGATTAACCCTCGACCGGCGAGCTAGACGACCCGCGCTGGCAGGCGCATGGAGGGGCCCGTCTCGCCTGTTTAGACAAGTCATCGAACAGTCATAGAACGTTCACCGAAGCGACACTGGCCGACCCTAAGGTCATGCCTCATCAGACGGCCGCCAACGGCTGCCGTCGTTCTCGATGAGGTGCGGTCATGAGTGCAGTTATCCGTGTCGACGGTTTGAACAAGACCTTCGCAGGCAAGCGTGCCCTGGACGATCTGGCGTTATCAATACAGCCCGGCGAGATGGTGGCGCTGATTGGCGCTTCGGGCTCCGGCAAGTCGACGCTGTTGCGGCACATTGCCGGGCTGGCCTGCTGTGATCGCAGCGGCGGCAGCATTCACGTACTCGGTCGCGAAGTGCAGTCGGCGGGACGCCTGAACGGCAACGTGAGGCGGCTGCGTGCAGACATCGGTTACATCTTCCAGCAGTTCAATTTGGTCAGCCGCCTCAGTGTGCTGGACAACGTTCTGCTGGGCTTTCTCGGTCGCATGCCGCGCTGGCGCGGTTCGCTGGGCATGTTCAGTGCCGAGCAGAAGCAGCAGGCGCTGGCGGCGCTGGAGCGGGTGGGGCTGGCCCACCGTGCCGATCAGCGCGCTTCGACATTGTCCGGCGGCCAGCAGCAGCGCGTCGCAATCGCCCGTGCGCTGACTCAGCAGGCCGAAGTCATCCTTGCTGACGAACCAATCGCATCGCTGGACCCCGAGTCCGCTCGCAAGGTCATGGACATTCTTGCCGACATCAACCGACGCGACGGCAAGACCGTGGTAGTGACCCTGCATCAGGTCGACTACGCCCTGCGCTACTGCAGCCGGGCGGTGGCGCTCAAGGATGGACGCATCCACTACGACGGCGCCTGTGCCGATCTCGATAGCCGTTTTCTCAACGATCTCTACGGCGCCGATCTCGACGCCAGCCTGCTGTTTTCCGATCAGGCCCGCTCGCCCGCCGCAGCGCCGCCGGCGCCGGTTCGCGCGCTGAGCCTGGCCAAGGCCTGAACACCACTTCCCTTGATCCACGTCACGCCAACCCAAGCGTCAATCTCTGACAGGAGCTTTTCCATGTTCAATCGTATTGGCCGTGTCCTGGCCGCCTCCGCCTTGCTGACCGGCTCGCTGCTGGGCGGCGCTCATGCCGATGACAAGGAACTGAACTTCGGCATCATCTCCACCGAGTCTTCGCAAAATCTGCGGTCGGTCTGGGACCCGTTCCTCGCCGCCATGAGCGAGCGCACCGGGATGAAGATCAACGCGTTCTTCGCACCGGATTATGCCGGCATCATCCAGGGCATGCGCTTCGACAAGGTCGATCTGGCCTGGTACGGCAACAAGTCGGCCATGGAAGCAGTGGACCGGGCCGGCGGCGAGATCTTCGCTCAAACCGTCGCCGCCAGTGGCGCTCACGGCTATTACAGCTTGCTGGTTGCGCACAAGGACAGCCCCATCGACTCCGTCGACGCGATGCTTAAAAACGCCGCCAACCTGACCTTCGCCAACGGCGACCCGAACTCCACCTCGGGCTATCTGGTGCCGGGCTATTACGTCTTCGCCAAGAACAAGGTGGACGCCAACAAGATCTTCAAGCGCTCGCTCAATGGCAGCCATGAAGTAAATGCCCTGTCGGTGGCCAACAAGCAGGTCGACGTCGGCACTTTCAACAACGAAGGCATGGAGCGCCTGGAGCTGACCGCGCCGGAGAAGGCCGCTCAGCTCAAGGTCATCTGGACCTCGCCGCTGATTCCCGCCGATCCCATGGTCTGGCGCAAGAACCTGCCGGAAGCGACCAAGGCCGGCATCCGCGAGTTCTTCATGACCTACGGCGACCAGCCAGGCGAAATGGAAGTGTTGGCAGACCTGCAGTGGGGCAAGTTCCGCGCTTCCGATGACGATCAGCTGCTGCCGATTCGCCAATTGGAGCTGTTCAAGCAGCGCAGCGAAGTCGCCAGCAACAGCAAGCTTGACGAAAGCGACAAGCAGGCTCAGCTAGAGGAGCTGGACGCCCAACTCGCCGCGCTTGAGCAGCGCATGGCCGAGATCGAGCAGAAAACCGCCGCCGCTACGGCGGGCTGATCCGCTGGACGCCGCGTAAGCGGCGGCCGACCTCTGTTTGCCGGAGCATCCATGACTTCTCTGATCGCACCTAATCCCGTTGCCGCATCGCAGAAACATTCGTGGTTCAAGCTGATCGGCTGGGGCTTGTTCCTGGCAGTGCTGGGCTGGTCCTGGCAAGGCGCCGAAATGAATCCGCTGGCGCTGATCCGCGACGGCGGCAATATGGCGACCTTCGCCGCCGACTTCTTTCCGCCGGACTTCAGTAACTGGGAGCTGTACCTAACGGAAATGATCGTCACTGTGCAGATCGCCCTCTGGGGCACCGTACTGGCGATCGTCTGCGCGATTCCGCTGGGCATCCTCTGCGCCGAAAACATCGTGCCCTGGTGGGTCTATCAGCCGGTCCGGCGCGTGATGGACGCCTGCCGTTCGATCAATGAAATGGTCTTCGCCATGCTCTTCGTCGTCGCGGTGGGTCTTGGGCCTTTCGCCGGCGTGCTGGCGCTGTTCGTCGGTACCACCGGCGTGCTCGCCAAGCTATTCGCCGAAGCGGTGGAAGCCATCGAACCGGGCCCCGTGGAAGGCGTCCGCGCTACCGGTGCAAGCGCTCTGCAGGAGGTCATCTTCGGCGTCATTCCCCAGGTGCTGCCGCTGTGGATTTCCTACGCGCTGTATCGCTTCGAATCCAACGTGCGCTCGGCAACAGTGGTGGGGATGGTCGGTGCCGGCGGCATCGGCGTGATTCTTTGGGAGGCCATTCGCGGCTTCCAGTTCGGCCAGACCTGCGCACTGCTGATCGTCATCGTGGCGGTGGTGAGCGTGATCGACATCGTTTCCCAGCGCTTGCGCAAATTGTTCATCTGATCGGAGAGGGACGCCGCGCGCGTCTTTTTTTAGCTATGCACATGTCTAGACAACCGCAGCCGCGTTACCTGCAGCTGGCCGCTCAGTTGCGTGAGGAACTGCGCCATCTGCAGCCGGGCGATCAGCTACCGGGTGAGGCTCAGCTGGCGGCACGCTTCGAGGTCAATCGGCACACGCTGCGCCGTGCTATCGATGAGCTGGTCAGCGAAGGGCGCGTACTGCGCCAGCAAGGCAGAAGCACACGGGTGCTGGCGCGGCCGCTGATCTATCCGCTGGCTGCGGGCAGCGCCTACAGCGAGTCGTTGTCGGCGCAGGGCCTCGGAGTCCAGGCACGCCTGCTGCAACGCCAGCTGCGTCCGGCCACCGCCGAAGAAACGAATTACCTGAAGCTTGGCGAAAGCGCACCGTTGCTTGAACTGCACACCCTGCGCCTGCTGGACGAACAACCGGTGAGCCTGATCCGTCACCGTTTCTGCGCCAGCCGCCAGTCGTTACTGGCTGATTACAACGGCGGCTCGCTGCGCCAGTACCTGGCCGTGCGCGAACTGCCGCTGAGTCGCGCCTTCAGCCTGATCGGCGCCCGGCTGCCCACGCCCGATGAGGCCGACCAGTTGCTGATGCCGCGTCACGCGCCGCTGCTGACCGTACTGACCCTTTCCCATGACCTGGCCGGACGGCCGGTGGAGCTGTCGTTGTCGACCAGCCGTGCCGACCGTTTCCAGTACCAGGTCGCTACCTGATGGAGACGCGCATGACCCCTGAAATTGCCACTCGTCAGCGCTGGATGGGCGTGCTCGCCCGTGCCGGCAAAGAGCTGGCGCGTTACGAGGCTGCACTCAAGGACATCGACTATCGACTGGTGCGTGCACCGGAGATCGGCATGACGCTGGTGCGTGGCCGTATGGGCGGCACCGGCGCTGCGTTCAACCTCGGCGAAATGACTGTGACCCGCTGCGTTGTGCGCCTGGGCGACGGCCGCACCGGTTACAGCTACGTGGCCGGGCGCGACAAGCATCACGCCGAACTGGCCGCGCTGGCCGACGCGCATCTGCAGGGCCGCGATCAGGCGCGCTGGCAGGAGCAGATGATCGCACCGCTAGCGGCCGCGCAGGCGACCCACCGCGCTGCGCAGGATGCCGAGACGGCCAGCAGCAAAGTGGAATTCTTCACCCTGGTGAGAGGAGAGGATTGATGAGTGCAGACCTGTTGCATGCGGCATTCGACGACCAAGTGCTGGACAGCCAGCGTGTGTTCCGCGCCGCGCTCAAGGCGCTCGCCGAGCCTGGCCTGGTGCAGCCAGTGATTCCGGTAGCGGCCCTTGATCCGCTGGCACCGGCAACCTATGCGGTGTGCCTGAGCCTGCTCGATAGCGAGACGCGGCTGTGGCTGGCGCCGGCTTTCGATACGCCAACGGTGCGCACCAACCTGGCCTTCCACTGCGGTTGCGCGATCGTCGCTGAGCGTGAACTGGCGGACTTTGCGTTGCTTGACGCGCAAGCGCTGGACGACCTGTCCGGCTTCTGCACCGGTAGCGAACGCTTTCCTGATCAGTCCTGCACATTGCTGGTCCAGCTCGATGGCCTCGACGGTGGCGCGGCATTGAGCTGGAGCGGCCCCGGCATTCTTGGTCAGCGCGAAGTCAGCCTGCCGGTGCCGGCCGCGTTCTGGCAACAGCGTGCCGCGCGCAATGATTTTCCGCGCGGGCTGGACGCTTTCTTCGCCGCCGGCCAGACCCTGATTGGCTTGCCCCGCAGCACCCGCATTGCGCCATCGATAGAGGAGGTCGCCTGATGTACGTAGCCGTAAAGGGTGGCGAACAGGCCATCGACAACGCTCACCGGCTGCTGGCGAAGAAGCGCCGCGGCGATACTGCCTTGCCCGAACTGAGCGTCAACCAGATCCGTCAGCAGCTGCCGTTGGCGGTAGCGCGGGTCATGGCCGAAGGTTCGCTGTTCGACGAAGAATTGGCTGCACTGGCGATCAAGCAGGCGGCCGGCGATCTGCTCGAAGCCATCTTCCTGCTGCGCGCCTACCGCACCACGCTGCCGCGCTTTGGTAACAGCGTGCCGTTGGAAACCGCGCAGATGCGGCCAAGTCGGCGTATCTCCGCAACCTTCAAGGATCTGCCGGGCGGTCAGCTGCTCGGCCCGACCTTCGACTACAGCCATCGCCTGCTGGACTTCAGCCTGCTCGCCGAGGGCGAACATCCCGGCCCCGAGAGCGACCCGGACGCCACGCTGGCGAGCTGTCCGCGTGTGCTCGATCTGCTGGCCGCAGAAGGCCTGATGAAACCCGAGCGCGGCGGCGATCAGGCCGTGCCGGACATCACCCGCGAACCACTGGAATTTCCCAGTGATCGCGCTCAACGCCTGCAGGCGCTGGCCCGTGGCGACGAAGGTTTTTTGCTGGCGCTGGGCTATTCGACCCAGCGTGGCTATGGCCGCAACCATCCGTTCGCCGGGGAAATCCGCATTGGTCAGGTGGAGGTCTGGATGGAGCCGCCGGAGCTGGGCTTCGCCGTGCCGCTGGGTGATATCGAAGTCACCGAGTGCGAGATGGTCAACCAATTCGTTGGCGGTCAGGGCATCGATCCGCAGTTCACCCGCGGCTACGGGCTGGCCTTCGGCTACGCCGAGCGCAAGGCGATGGGCATGGCCCTGGTCGACCGTGCGCTGCGCGGCGCCGAATACGGCGAGACGGTGCAGGGGCCGGCGCAACAAGAAGAGTTCGTCCTGATGCACTGCGACAACGTCGAGGCCGGTGGTTTCGTCTCGCACCTCAAGCTGCCGCATTACGTCGATTTCCAGTCCGAACTGGAGTTGATTCGCAAGCTGCGCCGCGCGCCGGTCGACGAGACCGCCACGGCCCAGCCCGAGCCCAATGCCGAGGAGCGCCGCGCATGAACATGACTGTCACTGAACGCCAGCCCGGCGCGACGGAGCAGGGCTACAACTTCGCCTACCTCGACGAGCAGACCAAACGCATGATCCGTCGCGGGCTGCTCAAGGCCGTGGCAATCCCCGGTTATCAAGTGCCCTTCGGCGGACGCGAAATGCCGCTGCCCTACGGTTGGGGCACCGGCGGCATGCAGCTGACCGCCGCCATTCTGGGTGCCGAGGACGTGCTCAAGGTGATCGACCAAGGCGCGGACGACACCACCAACGCGGTGTCGATCCGGCGCTTCTTCGCCCGCACCGCGGGTGTCGCCACTACTACCCGCACGCCCGAGGCGACGCTGATCCAGACCCGCCACCGGATTCCGGAAACGCCGCTGCGCAACGATCAGATCATGGTCTATCAGGTGCCGATCCCCGAGCCGCTGCGCTTCATCGAGCCGTCGGAAAGCGAGACCCGGACCATGCACGCCCTTGAGGACTACGGGGTCATGCACGTCAAGCTCTACGAGGACATCGCCACCTTCGGCCATATCGCCACCAGCTACGCCTATCCGGTGACGGTGGACGGTCGCTACGTGATGGATCCCTCGCCGATTCCCAAATTCGACAATCCCAAGCTGGACATGAGCCCGGCGCTGATGCTGTTCGGCGCCGGGCGCGAGAAGCGCCTTTATGCGCTGCCGCCTTACACCGACGTGCGCAGCCTGGACTTCGAGGATCACCCCTTCGCCATCCAGGCCTGGGATCAGTGCTGCGACTTCTGCGGCAGCGACAGCTCCTACCTCGACGAACTCATCGTCGACGACGCCGGCACCAAGCGCTTCGTCTGCTCGGATACCGATTACTGCACGCAACGCCGCGACGCCCAGGAGACCGCCGAATGAACGCCGCGCTCGATCTGCAACAACCTGCCAGCAACCTCGACCAGCCATTGCTTTCGGTCCGCGGGCTGACTCGCCTGTACGGGCCGGATACCGGTTGCCAGGGCGTCGACTTCGATCTCCATCCGGGTGAGGTACTGGGCATCGTCGGTGAATCCGGTTCCGGCAAATCCACATTGCTCAGCCTGCTGGCCGGACGCTGCCCGCCCGACCGGGGTTCGGTGAGTTATCGCGGTCGCGACGGCGCCTGGCTCGATCTCTACGCCGCCAGCGAGGCGGAACGTCGGAGCTTGCTGCGCACCGAATGGGGCTTCGTCGAGCAGAACCCGCGCGACGGCCTGCGCATGGGCGTATCGGCCGGCGCCAACATCGGCGAGCGGCTGATGGCCCAGGGGCAGCGCCACTACGGTCAGTTGCGCCAGGCCGGGCTGGACTGGCTGAGCCAGGTGGAGATCGACCCGGCGCGCATCGACGATCTACCGCGCACCTTCTCAGGCGGCATGCAGCAGCGCCTGCAGATCGCCCGCAACCTGGTCTCCGGGCCACGTCTGGTGTTCATGGACGAGCCCACTGGCGGTCTCGACGTTTCGGTGCAGGCGCGCCTGCTCGATCTGTTGCGCGGGCTGGTACATGAGCTGGATCTGGCGGTGGTGATCGTCACTCACGACCTCGCCGTCGCGCGGCTGCTGGCTGATCGACTGATGGTTATGCGCCGCTCGCGCGTGGTGGAAACCGGCCTCACCGACCAGATTCTTGATGATCCGCAGCACCCGTATTCGCAGCTGTTGGTGTCGTCGGTGTTGCAACCATGAGTGGGGTTGCACGCAATCCGCGTATGGCGGTCGGCTCGTCGCGAAAAGCTTCGCCAGCAAGCTGGCTCCTACAGGGGGCCGATGTAAGCCGCGAGCGCAACGCTACCCGCTGCTCTTGTAGGAGCGAGGGGGGCGCCGAGCCCTTGGCTCGAGAATTACGCACGGCTGGTGTCCTTGGGGCCGGGAGGATGGGCTGGATCATGGCCCCTCCGTTCTTTGTAGGAGCGAGCTTGCTCGCGAACCGGGCAGCGCCCGGGACGAACGGTCTTGCGCAAAGAGTTTCGCCAGCAAGCTGGCTCCTACAAGGGTCCAGTGCGAGCCGCGAGCACCGCCGAGTTCTTGCTCGCAAATCAGGCATGCCGGTACGGCCTTCAGTCCTTCCTTTCGTTGCGAGGTAACTCATGAACAACCCGATCGAAGTCCGCAACCTGCGTAAATCCTTCACGCTCCACCAGCAGCACGGCGTAACCCTAAACGTACTGAACGAGGTCAGCTTCACTGTGGCCCCCGGCGAGTGTCTGGTGCTGCATGGACGCTCCGGCGCCGGCAAATCCACCCTGTTGCGCTGCCTGTACGGCAATTACCTGGCCACCGGCAGCATCCGCCTGCGCCATCGTGGCGAAGCACTGGAACTGGTCGGTGCCGAGCCTCGGCAAATGTTGGCGGTCCGTCGCGAAAGCCTCGGCTATGTCAGCCAGTTTTTGCGGGTAATTCCACGGGTGCCTTGCCTTGAAGTGGTCATGGCGCCAGCGCAGGCGCGGGGCTGGAGCCGGCAGGAGGCGCAGGCCCGAGCGGAAAGCCTGCTGACCCGGCTGAACATCCCCGAGCGGCTCTGGCAGCTGGCGCCCGGCACCTTTTCCGGTGGCGAGCAGCAACGGGTGAACCTGGCGCGCGGCTTCATGGTGCAGTGGCCGGTGCTGCTACTGGACGAACCCACCGCCTCGCTCGACGAGACCAACTGCCGGGTGGTGCTGGAGCTGATCGCCGAAGCCAAGGCCGCCGGCGCGGCACTGATCGGCATCTTTCACGACCGTGCCATACGCGAGGCGGTCGCCGATCGCTACCTGGACATGGCCGCCGAGGAGCATCGCCATGCCTGCTGAACTGATATTGAGTAATGCCCGTGTGGTCACGGCGGATCGGGTGATCGACGGCACGCTGGTGATTCGTGACGGGCTCATCGCCGCGCTGGACGAGGGGCGCAGTCAGTTGCCGCAGGCCCAGGACCTGGGCGGCGATTACCTGATACCGGGCCTGGTCGAACTGCACACCGACAATCTGGAAAAGCACATGACGCCGCGCCCCGGTGTCGACTGGCCCTCGGCATCGGCGGTGCTGACTCATGATGCGCAGATCGTAGCCGCGGGCATCACCACGGTGTTCGATGCGCTATCCATCGGCGACATCAACCCGCGCGGCAAGCGCATGCAGCAGCTACCCGCCATGCTCGACGCCATTGCCCAGGCCGAGGCCGCCGGCGACACCCGCGCCGATCACCGGCTACACCTGCGCTGCGAGGTCTGCCATCCGGATGCGCTGCCGGTGTTTCGCGATCTGGTAGAGCATCCGCTGGTGCAATTGGTATCGGTGATGGACCACTCGCCGGGCCAGCGCCAATTCGCTCAGACGGAGAAATACCGCGAGTACTACATGGGCAAGTACCACCTCAACGCGGCGGAGATGGATGCGTTCAGCGACCAACAGGTCGCCAACTCCAGGCAATACAGCGACCGCCAGCGCCGTGCCATCGTCGAGATCTGCCAGGCGCGCGGCCTGGCGTTGGCCAGCCACGACGACGCGACCCTTGCACACGTTGAGGAGTCGGCCGGCTTCGGCATGGCCATCGCTGAATTCCCCACCACCTTCGAAGCGGCGCAGGCCAGCCACGCCCGTGGGCTGAAGGTGCTGATGGGCGCACCGAACATCGTTCGCGGTGGTTCGCATTCGGGCAACATTGCCGCGGCTGATCTGGCACGCCAGGGTGTGCTGGACATACTCTCCAGCGATTACTATCCGGCCAGTCTGCTGCAGGCGGCGTTTATGCTCTCTGCGCTGGGCAACGGCTATGACTTGCCCAAGGCCATCGCCGCGGTCAGCCTGGCGCCGGCTCAGGCAGCGGGCCTGGACGACCGTGGCGAAATCCGCCCCGGTCTGCGTGCGGATCTGCTGCAGGCGAGCGACAGGCATGGCCAGCCGGTGGTCCGACAGGTATGGCGGCAAGGCAGAAGGGTGTTTTGATGAAGGGACGGATGACGGGACGACTGATCTATCTGATGGGGCCTTCCGGCTCAGGCAAGGACAGCCTGTTACAAGCGGCCAGCGAGCCGCTGCAGGCGCGCGGGTGTCGGATCGCCCGGCGCGTCATCACCCGATCAGCCGAGGCGGTAGGGGAGGATGCCCTGGCGGTCAGCGAGGCGGAGTTCGAGCAATTGCGAGCGACCGGCGCCTTCGCCCTGCACTGGCGGGCCAATGGCTTGCACTACGGCATTTCCCGGGAGATCGACGATTGGCTGGCCGCGGGCCAGGATGTGCTGGTCAATGGCTCACGCGCCTATCTGGCCGAGGCGCGCCGGTATTATCCGCAGCTGCAGGCGGTCCTGCTTACGGTGTCGCTGCCGGTGCTGCGTCAGCGGTTGCTGGCACGGGGGCGTGAATCGCTCGAGGAAATAGACGCACGGCTGGCCCGCAACGACCAGTTCCAGGCAGCGGGGCAGGGCGAGGCGCTGCTATTGGACAACTCCGGGGCGCTGGAGCAAAGCGTGCAGCGCCTGTTGCAGCTGATCGACCAGGCTCCCGCATGCGCCTGACCATTCTCGGCAGCGGCAACGCCCGTCAGGTGCCGGTGTACAACTGCGATTGCGTGGCCTGTGGCCGGGCTCGCGCCGATTCGACCTGGCGTCGCGGACCCTGCTGCGCATTGATCGAATGCGGCTCGCAGCGCTGGCTGGTCGACAGCGGCCTCACCGACCTGACCGAGCGCTTCGCGCCGGGTAGCCTCAGCGGCATTCTGCAAACCCATTACCACGCCGATCACGCCCAGGGTCTGTTGCACCTGCGCTGGGGGCTCGGGCTGCGGATTCCGGTGCATGGCCCGCAGGACCCCGAGGGGCTGGCCGATCTCTACAAGCATCCCGGTATTCTGGATTTTTCCCAGCCGTTCGCCGCGCTGGAGCGTCGCGAGCTGGGTGAGCTCAGCGTTACCGCGTTGCCGCTCAATCATTCAAAGCCGACACAGGGCTATCTGTTCGAGGGAATGGGGCGGCGCATTGCCTATCTCACCGACACCCTTGGCGTGCCTGATATCAGCTTGAGCGTGCTGCGGCAGCGCACGCTCGACCTGCTGGTGCTGGACTGTTCGAGCCCGCCTCAGGCGTCACCGCAGAATCACAACGACCTGACCCACGCGTTGGCGACGATTGCCGAACTGAACCCGGGGCAGGCAGTGCTGACCCATATCGGCCACAATCTGGACTCCTGGTTGCTGGAGCATCCCGACGCGCTGCCAGCCGGAGTCAGCCTGGCCGCCGACGGCCAGTCTCTCTGAGATACGCTGGACCCGCAGGGAAGTCGCCACCAAGATGGATGCCGAATGAATCCGACCGACGCCTCACCGCCACCCGCTGTCCAACTGAGCTCGACCGCGCGCCGGTTGACCTTGGTGATGTGCATCGCGGAAACCCTGGGCATGGCCGGATTCGCGCTGTTCGCGGCGCTGCTGCCCGAGTTTCAGTCACTCTGGGACCTGAACAACACCGAGGCGGGCTGGATCGGCGGCGGCTTCTTTCTCGGTTACATGCTCGCGGTGCCGATACTGACGGGGCTGACCGATCGCCACGATGCGCGGCTGATCTACCTCTGGGCCATGCTGCTGACCGCGTTCGCCAGCGCCGGCTTCGTGCTGGCCGATGGCTTCTGGTCGGCGCTGCTCTGGCGTGTCCTCGCCGGTATCGGCATGGCCGGCACCTACATGCCAGGGCTCAAGGCCCTGTCCGAGCGCATCGAAGGGCCGGCACAATCGCGCGCCATCGCGTTTTACACGGCAAGCTTCGGCCTCGGCACGGCGCTGTCCTTCCTGCTTTCTGGCGAGTTGGCCAAGCTTGGCGGTTGGCAATTGCCGGCACTGCTCAGCGGGGGCTGCGCGCTATTGGCCTGGGTGATGGTGTGGCGCGGGTTACCGCCAAAGCCGGTCGCCGAGCATGAGCCGCGACGCCTGCTCGACCTGGCGCCGCTGATGGAACGCTCCGTCATCGCCTATTGCCTGGCCTATGCCATGCATAATCTGGAATTGTTCGCCTTCCGCGCCTGGCTGGTGGCCTTCATCGTGTTCGCCGGTGATTGGCAGGGCCAATCGCCCTGGCTGAGCGGAACCTGGGTGGCGATGATCGCAACGCTCATCGGCATGCCGGCCAGCATCCTCGGTAACGAAATGGCGATCCGTTTTGGCCGGCAGCGTTGGCTGGTCGCAGTGATGCTGTTTTCGGCGCTGTTGGCCTGCCTGCTCGGACTCGGCGCGGCGCTGCCATTCTGGGCGCTGCTGGTGCTGATCATTTGCTATAGCGTTACGGTCACGGCCGACTCTGCTGCGCTGACTGCCGGGTTGGTGGCGGTGGCGCCCGCCAGTCATCGCGGCGCCGTCATGGCGCTGTATTCCTGCACCGGCTTTACCGGTGCGTTCCTCGGGCCTTTGCTGTTCGGCATGGTGCTCGACTGGCTGGGCGACGAGCAGCTGGCGGGTTGGTGGGCGGCGTTCGCGCTAATGGGGCTGTGCTTGCTCGCCGGACCCGCGGCCCTGTTCCGTGCCGGTCGGGTGCAGAGGCGAAGCGCGCTGGCAGAGCCGGCCGCTTAGCGCCGTTCGCGTTTGCGCATGGCGGTGCGGCTCCACTTGCACAGGCGCGCTTTTCGATCAGTTGCTAGACAAGTCACCGATTAATCACAAGACCTTCACGCGTCAGTCAGATAGCACTGCGACAGTGGTTCGACTCTATATAGCCGATGGAGGCCACGGACGATGTCGCTGATCAAAAACGTTGGAGTAGTGCTGGCCGGTCTGGTTTGCCTGGTTTCAGCCGTCCAAGCCGAAACGGTAAAGCTGGCGGTGACCGATCTGGTCGGTATGGAAGAGCTGCAGCGCGAATTCGGCGCATTCCGCGACGAGCTGTCGAAAGTCACCGGCTATGAGATTGAATTCCAGCCCGTTACCAACCGCACCGCGGCCGTCGAGGCCCTGCGTTTCAACAAGGTCGACTTCGTGCTCACCGGCCCAGCCGAATACGTGGTGATGCAAAAGCGCGCCGACGCGAAGATCGTCGCCGGCCTGTCCCGCCCCGATTACTTCGCCGTCATCATTGCCATGGCCGAGGGGCCCTACAACAGTATCGACGATCTGAAGGGCAGTAAGGTCGGCCTCGGTGACGTCGGTTCCACCTCCAAGCATCTGGGGCCGATCCAGGCGCTGGCTGATGCTGGGCTCGATCCGCTGAAAGACGTCGAGGTCGTCAATACGAAGATTCCGGTGCTCTGGGAAGCGCTCAAGCGCGGGGATGTATCGGCCATCGGCATGAACCACCAGAATTTCCTCAGCCTGCGTCAGGACGAAATGGAAAAAGGCGGCTTGCAGCCAGGCGCTTTTCGCGTCATCGCCCGCGGTCCCGATCTGCCGAACGACGTATTGATGGCCGGCAGCCACGTCGACGATCAAAAGGTTGAAAAGATGCGTCAGGCCTTCGTCGAGCACTCCGATGCGCTGATTGCCGCGATTCTCCAAGGTGAAGACAACCAGAAATACTCGGGCATGCGCTTCGTCACCAACGTCAAGGACACCCATTACAACTACGTGCGGTCGATGTACGCCACTGCGGGCTTCCCCGAATACGCCGATTTCATCGGCGAATGAGCAACCGGTTCAGACCGCTATTGCGCCCAATCAAAGGAGCTCATGCATGACGAGTCTTGCCGCTGCACTGCCGCGCGTAGCGACCGAGCCTTACCCGCTACAGGTCAATGGTTTGACCAAGCGCTTCGCCAGTAACGACAAGCCGGTATTCGCCGATATCAGTTTCCGCCTCGAGCCCGGCCAGTCAGTGGCGCTGATAGGTGCCAATGGTGCGGGTAAGAGCACGCTGCTGCGTTGTTGCGTGAGGCTGATCGAGCCGGATGCCGGCCGGATCGTCCTGGACGGCACCAGCCTATGCGGCAAGTCGGGCCGCGATCTGCGCAAAGCGCGCAACCGAGTGGGTTTCGTGTTTCAGAAACATGGGCTGGTGCCGCGTCTGTCGGTGCTGACCAACGTGCTGCACGGCACGCTCGCGCACCATAGCGGGCCTCGGCACTGGTTGCAGGGGCTGGCAGCCCAGACCGACCGAGAAAAGGCGATGCACTGCCTGACTCAGGTCGGGCTCGCCCATCTGGCGCACAAGCGCTGCGACGAGCTATCCGGTGGCCAATCCCAGCGTGTGGCCATCGCTCGCGCGCTGATGCAGGAGCCGAGCATTCTGTTCGCCGACGAACCCACCGCAAGCCTGGACCCGCAATCCGGCGAGGAGGTCATGGAACTCTTCGCAGCGCTTGGGCGGGCGAACGGGCTGACCCTGTTTTTCGTTTCGCACCATATCGAGCATGCGCTGCATTACGCGGATCGAATCATCGGCGTGCGTGAGCAGCGCTTAATGCTGGATAGCGCCAGCGGTACGGAAACCCTGGCCAGCCTGCGAGGCTTTTATGCTTGAACGTACTGCGCCGTTAACGCCTGAGTTGGGCCGACGCTTCGAGCGGCCAAGCGCGTTGGTCCAAGTACTCGTTGGGCTGTTCGTGCTGTTCTTTCTCTGGTCGCTGTCCAGTGCGGGACTGTCACTGTCGGACCTGCTCCGGGGGCTGCCGAACATGGCCACCATTGGCGGCGAGATGCTGCCTCCGGCCACCGACCGCGCCTGGCCGATGGCCAAAGCGATCTTGGTGACCTTTCAAATGGCTCTGGTCGGTACGGTCATCGGTATTCTGCTGAGCGTCCCGCTGGCCTTGCTCGCGGCCCGTAATACGTCGCCACATGCGGGTGTGCTGCACGCCACCCGGGCGCTGATCAGTTTTTTTCGCACAGTGCCGGACCTGGCGTGGGCGCTGTTCTTCGTGGCATCGGTCGGGCTTGGCACCTTTGCCGGCACGCTGACGATCATCATCGACACCATCGGCTTCTGTGCGCGCTTTTTTGCCGAGGCGCTGGAAGAAGTCGATCCGGGACCGTCGGAAGCGCTCGCTTCGATTGGCGCCAGTCCGGCGGATCGCATCGCCGTGGCGCTGCTGCCGGGCGCGATGCCCAGCCTGATCAACACCGGCCTGTTCTCGCTGGAAAAAGCCGTGCGCTCTTCCGTGGTGCTCGGGCTTGTTGGCGCAGGCGGGATCGGTGCCGAACTGGCCGTCTCGATGGAAATGTTCCGCTACGACCAGGCGGCAACGATCGTGCTGATGATCTTCGTGCTGGTGTACGCGGTCGAGCAGTGTTCCTCGCGGCTGCGCCAGCGCCTGATGCGCCAGGGCATCTGACCCGCCAGTTCGTTTTTATCGTTGCTGTATTCATTGATTGGCGCGAAGCGCCAGTGTTGCCACATGGAGGGCAGATGTCCGATCAACCGCTTTCCCGTCCAGCCGAAATGAACTGGGTTATCGACAACGTGCGTCCGCTTACGCCGGAGGGCTGGTTAACCCCTACCTCAGTGTGGATTAAAGCGGGTCTGATCCACGCTATCGGCCATGGCGTGGGCGATTCGCAAACCCGCCGGGTGGACGGTCAGGGGCGCTACCTGTTGCCGGGAATCATCGATCTCCATGGGGATGCGTTCGAGCGGGATATCACGCCTCGCGCGGGTACGGAGTTCCCCCTTGAACTGGCGCTGGCGGCCAATGACGCCAGCCTGGTCGCCAACGGCATCACCATGTTCTTTTACAGCATCACCGATGGATTCGAGCCCGGCCCGCGCAGCCGTGAAACGGTACGCAGGCTGCTCGGTGCGCTGGATCGCCTTATGCCGCGTTTCAGCTGCCAGGCACGCATCCATATTCGTCACGAGAAGGTCAATACTGACGGCCACGCGGAGCTGCTGGACTGGATCGCCTCGGGTCGCATTCATCTGCTCTCACTCAACGACCACTTGCCGCCGCTGGACAACGCGAAAAAGGTCGAGCGCTATCTGGCCGGGCTTCGTCGACGCGTCTCCATGGCCGAAGCGGATACGACTGCATTCCTAGAAGAACTGCAGGCGAGTCGTTCGCTGGGCGAAACTCAGACGATTGAACTCGCCGCATCTGCTCGCCGATATGGCGTCGCGCTGGCCTCGCATGACGACGAAACGCCGGAAGACGTGGCCGCGGCTCGCGAACTCGGGGTCGCCATTGCCGAATTTCCGATGTGCGCGAAGACGGCACGCGCTAGTCAGGCGAATGGAGCAGCCGTGCTGATGGGCGCGCCCAATCTGGTTCGTGGTGGTTCCCATGTCGGCGCTATCGGCGTTCGCGAGGCGATCGAGCAGGGATTGGTCGATGTGCTGTGCAGCGACTATCACTACCCGAGCCTGTTTCGGGCTGCCTTCACCATCGCCGAGTTGGGACTTCTGCCGCTGGCCGACGCCTGGAAGCTGGTCAGCGAAAACCCCGCTCGGGCGTCGGGCCTCGGGACGAGCAAGGGCCGCATCGCGCCCGGCTATGACGCCGATCTGCTGCTGCTCAGCGATCTCGACGGCTCGCCACTGTCGCTGGACGCGACAGTGGTTGGTGGGACGGCCGTGTATTCGCGGGCTGCTGTCGCGGGTTGGTCCGGTACCCAGGCGAGCGCGGCTGGAACCCGAACTGGCGAGATTGCCCAGCCGGCGTAGCCTGTCGAGGCGTTTGGCGCTTGTCAGTCCAGCGGCAACTCTGTCGTCCGCTTAACCTCGCTCATCGCGATGTGCGAATGCGCTTCTTGCACATGCGGCCGCTGTAGCAACTGGTCGCGCAGGAAGCGCTCGTAACTGTCGATGTCCTTGGTCACGACCTTGAGCAAGTAGTCCGACTCGCCGGCCATGGTGTGGCATTCCAGTACCTCGGGATAACCGACGACGGCGCGCTCGAATTCGTCGAGGTTGCTGCGACCGTGGGCAGAGAGCTTGATGTTGACGAACACCGTCATGTTCAACCCCAGCTTCTTGGGGTTGAGCAGGGCGACCTTGCGTTCGATCAGCCCTTCTTCCTGCATGCGGTGGATGCGGCGCCAACAGGGCGATTGCGACAGCTCGACCTTTTCTGCGATCTCGGCGGCGGAGAGGTCGGCGTTGTGTTGCAGTAGCAGCAAAATCTTGCGGTCGATGCTGCTCAGCGAAGTATGCATGGTTGTTCCTGTTTTGTTGTTGTTAGTGAATGGATCATGCACGCGATCGCGCTTACACCGCAAAAGTAGAAAGAAAATCTCTCTTCGTCCCGGCCAGACTCTTATCCAACGCGCAACGGTGGGGTGATCCCCTGCCGGACGCTGGCGTGGGACGGCTTACCGTGCAGCCCCCACAGCCTTGTTAGGCGGGCAACGTAAAACGTTGTCCTGACTCCGATAAAAACAAACAGGAGCGCCACATGTCATTGGCCGAGATCCGCCTGGATGACAAGTACCGGCTCGCAACCGGGCATCTGTACCTCACCGGCACCCAGGCGCTGACCCGCCTGCCGATGCTGCAGCATCAGCGCGACCAGGCTCAGAACCTGAATACCGGTTGCTTCATCTCCGGCTATCGCGGCTCGCCGCTCGGCGGGCTGGACAAGAGCCTCTGGGAAGCGCGCGACTATCTCAAGCAGAACGCCATTCACTTCCAGCCGGGCCTCAACGAGGAACTGGCGGCTACAGCCGTCTGGGGCAGCCAGCAGACCAACCTGTTCCCCGGTGCCAAGTATGATGGCGTGTTCGCCATGTGGTACGGCAAGGGGCCGGGCGTCGACCGCTCCGGTGACGTCTTCAAGCACGGTAACGCCGCCGGTGTCTCGCCCCACGGCGGGGTCTTGCTGCTGGCGGGTGACGACCATGGCTGCAAATCCTCGACGCTGCCGCACCAGAGCGAGCACGCCTTTATCGCCGCCTCGATCCCGGTGCTGAACCCGGCCAACGTTCAGGAAATTCTCGACTACGGCATCATCGGCTGGGAGTTGTCGCGCTATTCCGGTTGCTGGGTGGCGCTCAAGACCATCGCCGAGAATGTCGACTCATCGGCTGTCGTGGAAGTCGATCCGCTACGGGTGCAGACGCGCATCCCGGATGATTTCGAACTGCCCGAAGACGGCGTACACATCCGCTGGCCGGACCCACCGCTGGCGCAGGAAAAACGCCTCAACCTCTACAAGATCTACGCCGCCCGCGCCTTCGCCCGCGCCAACAACCTCAACCGCGTAATGCTCGATTCGCCGAATCCGCGCCTCGGCATCATCACCACCGGCAAGAGCTACCTCGACGTGCGCCAGGCCCTGGACGACCTCGGTTTGGACGAAGCGCTGTGCGCCTCGGTCGGTCTGCGGGTACTCAAGGTCGGCATGAGCTGGCCGCTGGAGCCGGTCTCGGTGCATGAATTTGCCCAGGGTTTGGACGAGATTCTGGTGGTCGAAGAGAAGCGCAGCATCCTTGAAGACCAGCTCACCGGGCAGCTCTACAACTGGCCATTGGACAAGCGCCCGCGCGTTGTCGGTGAGTTCGACGAGCACGGCACCTCGCTGTTGCCGAACCTCAGCGAGCTGACCCCGGCGATGATCGCCCGGGTAATCGCCAAGCGCCTCGCGCCGATCTACACCAGCGACAGCATCCAGGCGCGGCTGGCCTTCCTGTCGGCCAAGGAAAAAGCCCTGGCCGCCCGTAGCTACGACACTGTGCGTACGCCTCATTACTGCTCCGGCTGCCCGCACAACAGTTCGACCAAGGTGCCGGAAGGCAGCCGAGCCTCGGCCGGCATCGGCTGCCATTACATGGTGCAGTGGATGGACCGGCGCACCGAGACCTTTACCCAGATGGGCGGCGAGGGGGTCAACTGGATCGGTCAGGCGCCGTTCACCGAGACGCCACACATGTTCCAGAATCTCGGCGATGGCACCTACTTCCATTCCGGCAGCCTGGCGGTGCGCGCTGCGGTGGCCGCTGGCGTGAACATCACTTTCAAGATTCTCTACAACGATGCGGTGGCGATGACTGGTGGCCAGCCGATTGATGGCGAGCTGCGCGTCGATCAGCTCAGCCGACAGGTTGCCGACGAAGGCGTCAAACGCATTGCCCTGGTCAGCGACGAGCCGGACAAATACCCGACCCGCAACACCTTCGCACCGATCACCAGCTTCCATCATCGCCGTGACCTGGACGCCGTACAGCGCGAGCTGCGCGAGTTTAAAGGCGTCTCGGTGATCATCTACGACCAGACCTGCGCTACCGAGAAGCGCCGTCGGCGCAAGCGCGGCAAGCTGGAAGATCCGGCCAAGCGCGCCTTCATCAACCCCGCCGTGTGCGAGGGCTGCGGCGACTGTGGCGAGAAGTCCAACTGCCTGGCTGTGTTGCCGCTGGAAACCGAGCTGGGGCGCAAGCGCGAGATCGACCAGAACGCCTGCAACAAGGATTTTTCCTGCGTCGAAGGCTTTTGTCCGAGTTTCGTTACCGTGCATGGCGGCGGGCTGCGCAAGCCGGAAGCCGTGGCCGGTGGCATTTCGGGCGACCAACTGCCGGAGCCGCAGCATCCGACCCTGGAGCGTCCTTGGAATGTGCTGATTCCCGGTGTCGGCGGCAGCGGCGTCACTACCCTCGGCGCGCTGCTGGGCATGGCCGCGCACTTGGAAGGCAAGGGCTGCACCGTTCTCGATCAGGCCGGTCTGGCGCAGAAGTTCGGCCCGGTGGTGACGCACATCCGTATCGCCGCCAAACAGGACGATGTCTACGCGGTGCGCATCGCCGCTGGCGAGACCGATCTCCTGCTGGGCTGCGACCTGATCGTTGCCGCGGGTGACGATTCGCTGACCCGCCTCAACGACCAGATCAGCCATGCGGTGATCAACAGCCACGAGTCGGCCACTGCCGAATTCACCCGAAATCCGGATGCCCAGGTGCCGGGCAAGGCCATGCGTGAAGCACTGATGGATGCGGTGGGCGCCGAGAAGACTCACTTTATCGATGCCACTCGCCTGGCCACGCGGTTGCTGGGTGACAGCATCGCCACCAATCTCTTCCTGCTGGGCTTCGCCTATCAACAGGGTCTGTTGCCGCTTTCGGCCGAGGCCATCGAGAAGGCCATCACCATTAACGGCGTATCCGCTGAGCTGAACCTGCAGGCGTTCCGCTGGGGCCGTCGTGCGGTGCTCGAACGCGAGGCGGTGGAAAGGCTGGCGCGTCCGGCCGAAGCGTCCGAACCGATCTGCCAGACGTTGGAAGAGATCGTCGACTGGCGCGTGGACTTCCTTACCCAGTACCAGAATGCGGCCTACGCCAAGCGTTATCGGGCAATGGTCGAGCGCGTGCGCGCAGTGGATACGGCCGACGATCTGGCCCTGTCCAAAGCCGTGGCGCGTTATTACTTCAAGCTCTTGGCCTACAAGGACGAGTACGAAGTGGCGCGGCTGTACAGCGAGCCGGAATTCCGCCAGCAGCTCGAAGCGCAGTTCGAGGGCGACTACAAACTGCAGTTCCATCTGGCACCGGCCTGGCTGGCCAAGCGCGACAGCGCCACTGGCGAGCCACGCAAGCGCGAACTCGGGCCTTGGGTGCTGAATGCCTTCGGCGTGCTGGCGAAGCTGAAATTTCTGCGCGGGACGCCGCTGGATGTGTTCGGTTACGGCCATGATCGCCGTGTCGAGCGCGAGTTGATCAGCGAGTACGAGCACAACCTTGATGAACTCCTGACCCAGCTCAAACCGACCAATTACCGCACCGCCGTGGCGATTGCGGCGCTGCCGGAACAGATCCGCGGTTACGGCCCGGTGAAGGAGCGCTCCATCGCCAAGGCCCGCCAGCAGGAAAAGCTGCTGAAGGAGCAACTGAACCGCGGCGACGAGGTGCAGAGCGTGCGGTTGTTCGAGCCTGCGGCATGATTCGTAGGGGTAGCAGGGTGGGTCCGCCAGCGCTCCAGTAGGGTGGGCTTCAGCCCACCAGAGCTATTGGCGACCGCAGCCGGTGGGCTAAAGCCCACCCTACGGTTTGGCTCTGTGCACATGCTGTTCACTAATAAATTTCAACGGCCTCGATGAACCGGGGCCGAACCGAACAAAAACAGAGGAATCCGCAATGTCCGTCTTCACCCATCCCGATTTCGATCACCACGAACAGGTGGTGTTCTGCCACGACAAGGCGTCGGGCCTCAAAGCCATCATCGCGATTCACGACACCACGCTCGGCCCGGCATTGGGCGGCTGCCGGATGTTTCCCTACGCCAGTGACGACGATGCCCTGCGCGATGTGCTGCGGCTGTCCCGCGGGATGACGCTGAAGTCGTCGCTGGCGGGGCTCAAGCTCGGTGGCGGAAAGGCGGTGATCGTTGGCGATCCACATAGCGGGAAGAGCCAGGCGCTGCTGCACGCCATGGGTGATTTTATCGACAGCCTCGGCGGGCGCTACATCACCGCGGCCGATTCGGGCACCGGCGAGCCGGAAATGCAGGCGTTTGCCCAGCGCACCCGCCATGTCATCGGCGCCACTCCACGCACGACGCTCGACGGCAGCATCGCCAGCGGCGACCCGTCGCCGTCCACCGCGCTCGGTGTGTTCGTCGGGCTTAAAGCGGCGGTGCGTCATCGCCTCGGTCGCGACGACCTGAACGGATTGAAAGTCGCGATTCAGGGCGTTGGTCACGTCGGTCTCGGCCTGGCCCGTCACCTCAAGGCCGCCGGTGCCGAGCTGTGGGTGAGCGACATCTTCGATGCCAACGTGCAGCAGGCAATGGACGAATTGAGCGCCAACGCGGTGCGCCCGCACGATATCTACGGCCTGGATGTGGACGTGTTCGCGCCCTGCGCCATGGGCGGCATTCTCAATGCCGAAACCCTGCAGAGCCTGCGCGCACCGGTGATCGCCGGTGCCGCGAACAACCAGCTGGCGACTCCGGAGATCGGCGTCGAGCTGCAGCGTCGCAATCACCTTTACGCGCCGGACTATGCCATCAACGCTGGCGGCATCATCGACGTCTATTACCAACGCATCGGGGGCAGCGCGGCGCAGACCGATGCGCATGTCAAAGGCATCGGCGATACCCTGCGTGAGATCTTCAACCGTGCCGCTGCCAGCGGCGAACCCACGTCGATCATCGCTGACCGCTTGGCGCTTGAACGCGTGCAAGCCGGCGGCATGTCGCAGCCGCGCGAGCAACGCCTGCACGCTTAACGTTCCCGGCGGCTCCGTGCCGCCCGTTTCGCAGCTGCCGAGCCATTTGATACAGGCGCAGCCCTACCGGTGCCGGGCTTGTGTTTCAACCTGAGCGGCTCGGTTTAGCAGCCTTGGCAACTGCCTGAATGCAGCGCAGCGGGTCGTGTAGGGTGGCGCTTCAGCCCACCAGCGCCCGGTGGGCTAAAGCACCACCCTACGAACGAGATGCGACGGGCTGTCGCACGGCGCTGTCAGCTTTTCGTTACGCCTGAAACGGCGCAACCTCGGCATCCGGGCCTTACAGCATGCTGTAAATAAATCCTTCCAGCACAGCGTGTTTCCGGCTGCGGACGAGGCTTGCGGCGGGCTTGTGTGTCTTCTCCGGCTGGTTTGTGATGGGCGCAGCCAAGCCGTGCAGCGGCTCCGAACAACAAGAACCAGGAGGCGACATGAACGCCGTGACCAAGATCGAGCAGCACAACCCCATCGGCACTGATGGCTTCGAATTCGTCGAATTCACCGCGCCGAATGCCGAGGGCATCGAGCAGCTGCGGCAGCTGTTCAACCAGATGGGTTTCACCGAGACGGCCAAACATCGTTCCAAGGCCGTCTGGCTGTTCCAGCAGAACGACATCAACATCGTGCTCAACGGCAGCCCGAGCGGTCATGTGCATGCTTTCGCCGAAAAGCACGGGCCGAGCGCCTGCGCCATGGCGTTTCGGGTAAAGAATGCCGCCCAAGCTGCCGCCTATGTCGAATCCCAGGGCGCCAAGCTGGTGGGTAGCCACGCCAACTTCGGCGAGCTGAACATTCCCTGTGTCGAGGGTATTGGCGGCTCGCTGCTGTACCTCGTCGACCGTTACGGTGACAAGAGCATCTATGACGTCGACTTCGAATACATCGAAGGCCGCACGCCGAACGACAACGCCGTGGGTCTGACCTGCATCGACCACCTGACCCACAACGTCATGCGCGGGCAGATGGACGTCTGGTCCGGCTTCTACGAGCGCATCGCCAACTTCCGCGAGATCCGTTATTTCGACATTGAGGGCAAGCTCACCGGCCTGTTCTCCCGCGCGATGACGGCGCCCTGCGGCAAGATCCGCATCCCGATCAACGAGTCGGCCGATGACAAATCGCAGATCGAGGAATTCATCCGCGAATACCACGGCGAGGGCATCCAGCACATCGCTCTGTCCACCGACGACATCTACGCCACCGTGCGCCAGCTGCGTGCCAACGGCGTGGATTTCATGTGCACGCCTGACACCTATTACGAGAAAGTCGACGCCCGCGTCGCCGGACATGGCGAGCCCACCGAGGTGCTGCGCGAGCTGAACCTGCTGATCGATGGCGCGCCGGGCGTCGATAAACCGGGCACTGGCAAATCAGGTGACGACGGCATCCTGCTGCAGATTTTCACCAACACGGTGATCGGCCCGATCTTCTTCGAGATCATCCAGCGCAAGGGCAACCAGGGTTTTGGCGAAGGCAACTTCAAGGCGCTGTTCGAATCCATCGAGGAAGATCAGGTTCGCCGCGGCGTAATCGGTGGTGAGTAACAGTCGGCGCAGTACGTAGGGTGGGCCGGGCGGCGCTCCGCTTTAGCCCACCGATGCGGAAGCAGCAGCCCTGAAATGGTGGGCTGAAGCCCACCCTACTACGCCGTTCGGCCACCCTACTGCTCAGGGATATTCATGGAAAACACTCAAGCCACAACCACCGATTCGCCAAGCGCAGCGCCTACGCTCAAGCTCTACGGCTACTGGCGCTCCAGCGCCGCTTACCGAGTGCGCATCGCGCTTAACTTGAAAGGGCTGGCATTCGAAAACCTGCCCGTGCATTTGGTCAAGGATGGCGGCCAGCAGCATTCAGCCGACTACAAGGCACTCAACCCGCAGGCGCTGGTGCCGCTGTTGATCGATGGCAACGAGCGCATCAGCCAGTCGCTGGCGATTCTCGAATACCTGGACGAAGTGTTCCCGCTCCCGGCCTTGCTGCCCGATGATCCGGCCGATCGTGCACGGGTGCGCTCGCTAGCGTTGCACATCGCCTGTGATCTGCATCCGCTGAACAATCTGCGAGTACTGCAATACCTCAGCGGTACGTTGGGCGTGGACGACGAGGCCAAGAACAGGTGGATCCGCCACTGGATCACCACCGGTCTTACCAGCTTCGAGCAGGGGCTGGCGGCATTCGAAGGCAAGCTGTCACTCGGCGGTCGGCCAGGCTACTTGGAGGCATGTCTGATCCCGCAGGTATACAATGCGCGCCGTTTTGCCTGTGACCTCACCGCGTACCCACGCATTCTCGAGATGGTCGCGCGCTGTGACGGTCTGGAGGCGTTTCGCAACGCCGCCCCGGAGGTGCAGCCCGACGCTCAATAAAGGTGTATCCGCCTTGCATATTCCGCCGCGCCACGAGCGTGGCGGGTTCCATCCTCGTCACAGATAAAAACAAACAGGTGACGCATGACCCGTGAAAAACCCAAGAATCTCTGGCTCTCTCGCTGGGGCTTCATTCTCGCCGCGACCGGTTCCGCGGTCGGCCTCGGCAATATCTGGAAATTCCCTTACATCACTGGCGAATACGGTGGTGGCGCTTTCGTGCTGATGTATCTGGCGTGCATCCTGGCCATCGGCATTCCGGTGATGATGACCGAGATCGCCATTGGCCGGCGTGGGCGTGGCAGCCCCATCGACGCCATTGGCAGGGTAGTGCGCGAGAACAATGGCAACCCGTTATGGAAAGCAGTGGGCGGCATGGCCATGCTGGCGGGATTCATGATCCTCTGCTTCTACGTGGTCGTCGCAGGCTGGGCCTTCGCCTATACCTGGAAAATGCTCGACGGCTCACTGGCGGCGCCAAGTGTCGAGGCGCTTGGGCAAGTCTTCGAAGCGCACAACGCCAACCCTTGGGCGCTCGGTGGCTGGAGCGTGCTGGTGGCGCTGCTGACGCTGTGGATCGTTGGCAAGGGCGTACAAGCCGGCGTGGAGCGGGCCTTCCGCTGGATGATGCCGGGGCTGGCGCTGATGCTGATCGTGCTGGTGGGCTATTCCTTTACCAACGGCAGTTTTTCCGAAGGTTTCGCCTTCCTGTTCAGTTTCGATAGCAGCAAGCTGACCGGCGAGGCGCTGTTGGCGGCCCTCGGCCACGCGTTCTTTACTCTCAGCCTGGCCTCCGGGGCGATTCTCACCTACGGCTCCTATATCCCCGATGGCCAATCCATCGCCCGTACCACCTTCATCGTCGCCATCGCCGACACCTGTGTGGCGCTGCTGGCGGGCCTGGCGATCTTCCCGGTGATCTTCGCCAACGGCATGGACCCCAGCGCCGGACCAGGGCTGATCTTCATGAGCCTGCCGCTGGCCTTCCAGCAGATGCCGTTCGGCACGGTGTTCGGCGTGCTGTTCTTCGCCATGGTCTCGGTGGCGGCGCTGACGTCGGCGATCTCGATGATCGAAGCGGTGGTGGCCTACCTCAACGAGAAATACGGCATCCGTCGCAGCCGCGCAGCGCTCGGGTCGGGCTCGCTGCTGCTGGTGATCAGTCTGCTGGCGATGCTTTCGTTCAACGTCGGCGCAGACTGGAAGCTGTTCGGCATGACCCTGTTCGACGGTCTGGATTACATCACCTCGCGCTGGATGATGCCGCTGGGCGGAATCTTCATGGTGATACTGGCCGGCTACTGTTTGCGCGGCGACATCATGCGCGACGAGCTGAACTTGCCACCGCTGGGCTATGCGCTCTGGCTGTTCATGGTGCGCTACGTCAGCCCGGTGATGATCCTGATGGTATTCCTGCATGCCCTCGGCTGGTTGGGCTTCGACCCGCTGGTACGCTGGTACTGGATTGCGGGTGCCGTGGGCGTTCTGACCATCCTCGGTGAGGGTCTGCGCCCGCGTGTGTTGCCGGTGCTGGCTGGGCGCTAATTCCCGACATCTAAATGCAGCAACAGAACGGCGCGCTGGTAACAGGCGTGCCGTTTTTTGTTCGGTGGCGCAGTGGTCGTTTCGAAATGCCATACCGTTCATCGGTATGCGTCGTGATATCGGCCGAAGCGCCCGGCTGACGGGCGCTTGCGGCTATTCCGATCGGATTGCTGGGTTAAAGATACGGCCGCCGCAGCCGACAAATCGACTAGTGCAAGGACGCTCAGCCAGGAAAGGATTGCCGCTTCGATTCAGATCAACCCGGACTCGCGCCATGCCTAGTCATCTCAAATTCAGCCACAAGATCCTGCTGGCCGCCTCACTCGTGGTGATCGCGACCTTCGCCCTGTTCACGCTCTACAACGATTACCTGCAGCGCAACGCCATCCAGGCCAAGCTGGAAAGCTACCTGGACGAGATGGGCGAAGTTACGGCGCACAACATTCAAAACTGGCTTTCAGGGCGCCTCGTGTTGCTGGAAAACACGGCGCAGACCATCGCTCGCGATAGCTCCGGTGCTGCCGTCGAAGCACTGGTACAGCAACCGGCCCTCAGCTCCACCTTCGCCTTTACTTACCTGGGTCGCAACGATGGCGAATTCATCGTTCACCCACGCTTCGAGTTGCCGGCTGGCTACGACCCGCGCCAGCGCCCCTGGTACACGGACGCAGTCAACGCAGGCAAGACCACACTGACCGAGCCCTATCAGGATGCGGCGACCAACGAGCTGATCATCACCGTAGCGACGCCGGCCAAAGCTGGTAGCCAGAACCTGGGCGTGGTGGGTGGCGACCTCAGTCTGAAGGTGCTGGTAGACATCATCAACGCCTTGAACTTCGACGGCATGGGCTATGCGTTCCTCGTCAGCGGCGACGGCAAGGTGTTGGTTCACCCCGACAAGACCAAAGTCATGAAGTCGCTGGCTGAGCTCTATCCAAAGAACACGCCTTCGCTGAACAGCGGTTTTAGCGAGGCAGAGCTTGATGGCCAGGAGCGCATCCTCAGCTTCAGCCCGGTTCCCGGCCTGCCGTCGGTGACCTGGTACGTCGGCATTTCGGTGGATAAGGAAAAGGCCTATGCGGCGCTGTCCAGCTTCCGTACCTCTGCCTTCGTGGCGGCTGTGATTGCAGTAGTGTTCATCATGGTGCTGCTGGGCATGCTGATTCGCGTGCTGATGCGTCCGCTGACCGATATGGGCAGGGCAATGGCCAACATTGCCGAAGGTGAGGGTGATCTGACTCGCCGTCTTACCGTGCAATCGCAGGACGAGTTCGGTGAATTGGCGATGGCCTTCAACCGCTTCGTTGAGCGGATCCATGGCTCGATTCGGGAAGTGTCGTCAGCCACCGAGCAGGTCAACGAGGTCGCGCAGCGCGTGCTGACCGCGTCCAACTCGTCGATGCTGAATTCCGACGAGCAGGCCAGCCGCACCAACAGCGTTGCCGCGGCGATCAACCAGCTCGGCGCCGCCGCGCAAGAAATCGCCCGCAATGCCGCCGATGCATCGCAGCAAGCCAGCGGCGCCAGCCATCAGGCCGAAGACGGGCGCAAGGTGGTCGAGCAGAATATCGAGGCGATGAAGAAGCTATCGAACAACATCAGCGCATCCTGCACCCAGATCGAGGCGCTCAACAGCCAGACCGTTGGCATCGGGCAGATCCTCGATGTGATCAAGGGCATTTCCGAGCAGACCAATCTGCTGGCGCTCAACGCCGCCATCGAAGCGGCACGTGCCGGGGAAGCCGGGCGTGGCTTCGCGGTAGTGGCTGACGAGGTGCGCAGTTTGGCCCACCGCACCCAGACTTCGGCGCAAGAAATCCACGGCATGATCGAGAAGCTGCAGGTTGGCGCACGTGATTCGGTGTCCACCATGACCGAGAGCCAGCGTCAGAGCGAGGCCAGCGTGGGCATCGCCAACCAGGCCGGCGAGCGTCTGGGCAGCGTGACCCAGAGCATCGGCGAGATCGATGCGATGAACCAGTCGGTGGCTACCGCTACCGAGGAACAGACCTCGGTGATCGAGTCGCTGAACATGGACATCACCGAGATCAACACCCTCAACCAGGAAGGCGTGGAGAACCTGCAGTCGACCCTGCGTGCTTGTGGCGATCTGGAGCAACAGGCTGCGAGGCTGAAGCAGCTGGTGGGGAGCTTTCGGATCTGATCGGAAGTTTGTTGGTAAGGGCGCTTCGGCGCCCTTTTTATTTTGCCGAGTCGCATCGCATTCCGGCTTTTCGTAGGCGCGAGGGGGCGCCGAGTCGTTGGTCGCGAAGCTTGTGGGCTTGCGTTCGCTGTGGTCGCCTTTGGCAAGCGGGCTGGCGCATTGGTTTGGCCCTGCTGGGCGAGTCCGTTTTAGCAGTCGCACGGATGGCCGCCCCGCCAAAAAGGAACCAAAAAGTCTTGCTCCTGCAGATGACCTGTGCAACGAAGTTGTCGCACGGCGATAGGTAGGGTGGGCTTTAGCCCACCAAAACCCGGAGCCTCGCCGCCGGTGGGCTGAAGCCCACCCTACGGGTGCGGCACCTTCACGTCGTCTCGGCTCCGGTCCGTATGGGGCAGAACGGAGCAGGCACACGGCTGCGCCAACCGATCAATCTCCGGGTCGACGGCTTGCTGATTACCGGGCGGAACCCGGCGTCCTCGAAAGAGGCCGCACGTGAGCTGCTCAAGCTGTTAAAGGCGGGTTGAGCGTGGCTCAGCTTGGTAGCCCGCGCGGCCAGGTCAGTAGGTCCGCCTGGCCGCAGGATTCGAACAACGGCTTGCTGAATAGATAACCCTGCATCAGGTTGATGCCCAGATCGTGCAGAGCGCTGCATTCATCAAGGGTTTCCACGCCTTCGCCGATAACGGAGATAGTCAGTTCCTGGCACATCCGCACCGTGGCGCGAACGATGGCCTGGCGGGCACGGCTCTGATCGATGCCGCGGATAAGATCCATGTCCAGCTTGATGATGTCCGGCTGGAAATCGGCGAGCAGATTCAGCCCAGCGAAGCCCGCGCCGAAATCGTCGATAGCGGTCAAGAAACCAATGCGTTGGTATTCGCTCAGGACTTCGGCGAGCCACTTGGCATCGCTGATGCGCTCGCCCTCGACGGTTTCGAAGATGATTCGTTCTACCGGAAAGTCATGCACGCGCGCCGCTTCAAGTGTCGAGCGGATGCATAGCTCGGGACGGTAGATGGCGTTGGGCATGAAGTTGATCGACAACCTGGAACGCATGTCGAGCTTGGCCGCGGTTTTGATCGCCTTGACGCGACAGGCTTGGTCGAAGCGGAAACGATTGTCCTCGGTCACTTGCGACAGCACGCTGGGCGCTGGTTCGCCGTTGACTCCTCGGACTAGGGCTTCATGAGCGAAGATGTCGCGTGCCTGCAGGTCGACGATCGGCTGATAGGCGTAGCTGAAGCGAAAGCCGAGGCGCTCGCCGCTGGCGCAGCTGGGACAACCGCCGTGCTCCTCGGCGGAATGGCAGGAATAGGAAGCGGGAGCAGGATTACTGGCGTCACGTTGAATCATTGGCGCGCTCGTTGTCGGACATGTTTGGACGTTAGCGGCCGCAGTTCTCGGCGCTGGACCCCGTCTGTCGTCGCCGGGGTCTCATAGCGGCTGCGTTGCGGTTAGCTGAGCCACCATGTTAGTGCAGATCGATGCGCCATGATGGCCAATTGATACGACATACGGTCTCTGTTCAGGTTCCGTGCGGTCGACTCGGCTTTTGATTAGCGCTGGCGGAGGGCTTTTCGATCGATTCGGCAAGGGCATTTCCGATCGTGCCCACGGCGGAGCGTGGGTACGTTCAGGCAGCATGTAGTTGCGGATGTAGCTTCCAGCCCGTCTCAGTTCTGCACGACCCGCGCAATCGCTTCGGCGAGTTGGGCCAGCCGCTCGGCATCCAACCCGGCAATATTGGCGCGTCCGCTTTCGACCAGATAAACCGAATCCTCGCGGCGCAGGCGCAGCACTTGTTCGGCCGTCAGGCCGGTATAGGAAAACATTCCGCGCTGCCGGGCGATATGTGCGAAGCGCTCGGCCAGGCCGTATGACGCGAGTGCTTCCACCAAACCCTGACGCAGACCGGCAATGCGCTCGCGTTTGGCGGCGACTTCCTGCTGCCAGAGCTGGCGCAGCTCGCTATTGGCCAGAATCGTCGCCACCACGGCGGCGCCATGGGACGGTGGGGTCGACCAAAGATTGCGCGCCACTGAGGCGAATTGGCTGCGCACGTCGATCAGCGAATCGCCATTGTCGGCGACCGCGATCAGCGCGCCGGTACGTTCGCGATACAGGCCGAAATTCTTCGAGCAGGAGCTGGTGATCAATACCTCCGGCAACGCCTCGACAAACAGGCGCACGGCCCAGGCGTCTTCGTCCAGCCCGTCGCCGAAGCCCTGATAAGCGAAGTCGAACAGCGGCAACAGCTCACGGCTACGGACGATCTCCAGCACCTGACGCCAGTCGGCCTGGCTCAGGTCGTAGCCGGTGGGGTTGTGGCAGCAAGCGTGCAGCAGCACCACATCGCCGCAGGGAATCCGCTCCAGCGCGGCGAGCATGGCCGGAACGTCGAGTTGGTTCTGCGTGTTGACGTAGGGATAGTGCTCGACCTTCAGTCGGGCCGCGGCGAACAAGGTTTCGTGGATTGGCCAGGTCGGGTCGCTGAGCCAGAGGCTGCGGCCCGGCAGGCATTTGGCGATGAAGTCGCCCACTAGCCGCAGCGCGCCGGTGCCGCCGGGGGTCTGGGTGCAGCCGGCGCGGTTTTCGATCAGCGCGGGTGATGCTTCGCCGAGAACCAGGCGCAGCAGTCGATCGCCGAACAACGGATCGCCATGTCCGCCGATATAGCTCTTGGTCTGCTCGCTGTCGATCAGCCGTTGCTCGGCCAGCTTCACGGCTTTGGGAATCGGCGTCAGGCCCAGAGCGTCCTTGTAGACGCCGACGCCCAGGTCGAGCTTGGCCGGGTTCGGGTCGGCGCGATAGGCATCGAGCAGACCGAGAATCGGGTCGCCGGGGACCCGCACCACTTCACCGAAATGCTTCACTTGCGGCCCTCGGCGGTTTTCGCCACCTCGTCGGTACGCGCGGCCATGATGAAGTCGTTGCGATGTAGGCCTTTGATCGAATGGCTCCACCAAGTCACGGTGACCTTGCCCCACTCGGTGAGCAGACCAGGGTGATGCCCCTCGGCTTCGGCGATCTCGCCGACGGCATTAGTGAATGCCAACGCGTGGCGGAAATTCTTGAACAGGAACACCTTCTCCAGCTCCATGTGGCCGTCGCGGGTTTCGATGTTCCAGTCGGGGATCTGCTTGATCAGCTCGGCCAGTTCGTCATCGGAAACCTTGGGCGCATCGGCGCGGCAGGCTTCGCAGTGGGCTTGGGTGAGGGCGGTCATGGTTCGGTCCTTTGTTGATGAATGGAAATGGAACGGACGTGTGCGGTGATTGCTTGTCTTCGGTGGGCTAAAGCGGAACGCCGCCCGGCCCACCCTACAAAAACTAAATCCCACCCTACAATCTGCGCCGCGTTGGATGGGCATCGGCCGTAGGGTGGGCTTTAGCCCACCGTTCAGCAAACTATGCCGCCTTGGGCGGAAACTTCGGTTGGTGCAGGCCTCGCTGCATGGCGGTGCGCACGTATTCCATGATGTCTTCATGGGCAACCTCGAACAGGCGCTTGAGCTCGGGGAGTACGAAGTACACCGGCTGCAAGATGTCGATACGGTACGGCGTGCGCATCGCCTCGACCACATCGAAGCGCTGGTGCTCGGGTTCGTCGGACAGGCTATAGAGCGTCTCCTTCGGTGAGGAAAGAATGCCGCCGCCGTAGATGCGCCGGCCTGCCGGGGTATCGACCAGGCCGAACTCGATGGTCATCCAGTACAGGCGCGCCAGATAGACGCGTTCTTCCTTGCTGGCCTTGAGGCCGAGCTGGCCATAGGTGTGAGTGAATTCGGCGAACCAGGGGTTGGTCAGTAGCGGGCAGTGACCGAATATCTCGTGAAAAATATCCGGTTCCTGCAGGTAGTCCAGCTCTTCCGGGCTGCGGATGAAAGTGGCGACCGGAAAGCGTTTGCTCGCCAGCAGCTCGAAGAATGTCTGGAACGGGATCAGCGCCGGCACTCGCGCCACCTGCCAGCCGGTCGTCGCTTCGAGTACACGGTTGATTTCATGTAATTGCGGAATGCGATCGCGGGGCAAAGCGAGCTGTTCGATCCCGTCCAGATATTGCTGACAGGCGCGGCCGTCGAGAAGCTTCAGCTGGCGTTCGATCAGGGTCTGCCAGACGGCGTGTTCAGCGTCCGGGTAATGGATGTGACCTTGCGCGTCCGGTTCGCGAGCGACGTATTGCGTGGTTTTCATCGGACCTCCTGAGCGGGTGGCCGCCTGAGCTTTGTTGTTATGAATGGCTCATTCAACCCCGTTGCGTGCGGGCGAGGAGACCGAGTTGTCACCTTTAAGCCCATCGAAACACGGTAGTCCGTAACGTTATGTTTACGATTTTCTTGGAGTGCGAAGCGTAGCCTGTTAATCGCCTCCCTTCCGTAAATTATTCTTTCCAATAATTTGTGGATTAGAGCGTTTGCACGGACAGCAGCTGGCATTGGCCCCAGCGTAGGGAGAGCCGCAACGTCGGAGCATCTTTAGCAAAACTAAAGACCCCCTGCGCGACGCGGGTTTTCGGCTGTGGGCACGTAAACCTACCGTTCTTTCCCAGGGCCGGCCGGTCTGCCTTACGGCCGATTTAGGGTTCGCCCGCTGGACGCATCGGGCGCAGTAAACTGAAGTATCTGGACGGCGGTCACGGCAAAGGTTGCAACAACGAAAGCGACCGCTTCACCCTGTGGCGTCGGCGTTTTAATCACCTGGCCTTCTATGGAATATTGGCACACGCCAGCTAGACGATCGGGCTGGCGGCACTGGAGAACACGTCATGCACATCGTCATCCCCGACGACTATCAGAATGTCACCCGTTCGCTGGACTGCTTCGACCGGCTCGACGGCCATCAGGTGACGGTTTATCACGAGGCGGAACAGGATCCGAATATTCTCGCCGAACGCTTCGCAGACGCCGATGCCCTGGTATTGACACGCGAACGCACGATCATCGACGAGGCGCTGCTGGCGCGGCTCCCCCGGCTCAAGCTGATCAGCCAGACCGGCAAGGTTTCCGCGCATCTCGACCTCGCCGCCTGTACACGCAATGGCGTGGCGGTCATGGAGGGGCGGGGCTCTCCCATCGCACCGGCCGAACTCACCTGGACGCTGATCCTCATGGCGCGGCGCGCGCTCTTTCCGGCGATGCAGGCGCTGTATGCGGGGCAGTGGCAGATCAATCTGGGCGAGCGACTCTGCGGCCAGACGCTGGGCATCTGGGGTTACGGCAAGATTGGCCAGCGGCTGGCCCGTTACGCCCAGGCCTTCGAGATGCCGGTGATGGTCTGGGGCAGCGAGACATCGCGCGAAGCCGCCAGGCGCGATGGCCATCAGGCGGCTGCCAGCCGGCAAGCCTTCTTCAGCGAAGTCGATGTGCTCAGCCTCAATCTGCGTCTGTCGGACAGCACGTTGCACATCGTCACCGGCGAAGACCTGGCGTTGATGAAACCCACCTCGCTACTGGTCAATACCAGTCGCGCCCAGCTGATCGCACCGGGCGCGCTGCTCGACGGATTGAACCAGGGACGACCGGGGTTCGCGGCGCTCGATGTCTTCGAGGACGAGCCGCTGACCGACCCGCAGGACCCGTTGCTACAGCATCCCAAGGTGCTCTGCACGCCTCATCTGGGTTATGTGGAGCGGCAAGGTTACGAGCTGTATTTCGGCGATGCCTTCGCCAATGTGCGAACTTTCTTTGCTGGCGGGCCCTGCGAGCTGGCCAATCCCGAGGTTCTGCCACGCAAGGCCTGATCTACTGAAACGCAAGCCAGCCAGGAGACCGCTTGCGGTGCGCGTGGGGTGTCAAATAATCTTGACGCCTATCATGGCGAGGCGCAGAAGTTGGCGCGGCCAAACCCCACGCCATAAGGCATTTGCATGCGTATCAAGATCATCTGCCAGAACCGCATCGGCATTCTGCGGGACATGCTCGAACTGCTCGTCGATTACGGCATCAACGTCGCCCGCGGCGAAGTCGGCGGCGAGCACGGTAACGCGGTCTACCTGCATTGCCCCAATCTGATGAACCTGCAACTGCAAGCCCTGCGTCCCAAGATCGAAGCCCTGCAGGGCGTGTTCGAGGTACGCAAGGTCGGGCTGATGCCCAGCGAGCGGCATTCGCTGGAACTCAATGCACTGCTCGGTGCGCTGGAGTTTCCGGTGCTGTCGATCGACATGACGGGCGCCATCGTTGCCGCCAACCGTGCCGCGGCGCAGTTGCTCGGTGTGCGGGTGGATGAAGTGCCGGGCATGAGCCTGTCGCGCTACGCCGAGGATTTCGATCTGCCGGAGCTGGTGCGGGCGAACAAGGCGCGGATCAATGGGCTGCGGGTGACCATCAAGGGCGACGTGTTCCTCGCCGACATCGCCCCGCTCCAATCGGAACACGACGACAGTGAGGCGTTGGCTGGCGCAGTGTTGACGCTGCATCGCGCCGATCGTGTCGGCGAGCGCATCTACAACGTGCGCAAGCAGGAGCTGCGCGGTTTCGACAGCATCTTCCAGAGTTCGAAAGTGATGGCCGCGGTGGTCCGTGAAGCGCGCCGCATGGCTCCGCTGGACGCGCCGTTGCTGATCGAAGGCGAAACCGGCACCGGCAAGGAGCTGCTGGCGCGCGCCTGCCACCTGTCGAGCCCGCGCGGGCAATCGCCGTTCATGGCGCTGAACTGCGCCGGCTTGCCGGAATCCATGGCCGAGACTGAGCTGTTCGGCTACGGCCCAGGTGCCTTCGAGGGCGCGCGACCCGAAGGCAAGCTCGGCCTGCTGGAGCTGACCTCGGGCGGGACGCTTTTTCTCGATGGCGTCGGCGAGATGAGTACGCGGTTGCAGGCCAAGCTGGTGCGCTTCCTACAGGACGGTTGTTTCCGCCGGGTGGGCGGCGACGAGGAGGTCTATCTGGATGTGCGGGTGATCTGCGCTACGCAAGTGGATCTGTCCGAACTCTGCGCCAAGGGCGAATTTCGTCAGGATCTGTATCACCGGCTCAACGTGCTTTCTTTGCACATTCCACCGCTGCGTGAGTGCCTCGACGGGCTGGAGCCGCTGGCGCTGCACTTTCTCGATCAGGCCAGTCGGCAGATCGGTTGTGCCCTGCCGAGCCTGTCGTCTCAGGCGCTGGAACGGCTGGCCGGCTACCGCTGGCCGGGCAACGTGCGACAGTTGGAGAACACCCTGTTTCAGGCGGTTTCGCTGTGCGAGGGCGGGGTGATCAAGCCCGAGCACATTCGCCTGCCGGATTACGGCACGCCGCAGCCGTTGGGCGAATTCTCCCTGGAGGGTGGCCTGAACAGCATCGTCGGGCGTTTCGAGAAGGCGGTGCTGGAGGCGCTTTATCAGCAGCATCCGAGCAGTCGTCTGCTGGGCAAGCGGCTGGGCGTTTCGCACACCACCATTGCCAACAAACTGCGCGACTACGGGATCGGTAAAGAAGGCTGAAGCGGCCGAACTCCAACTCGAGCGAGCTGAACAGCTTGGCCGGTGCGCAGCTTGCTACGTTGTAAAACGCTGGGGCGTGGAGCGCCATTGGCGCGAATCTATCTTGGAGCCGATGTGTTGCGCCGTTGAACGCGAGTGCCAGACACGTACCGGCTCTTAAAGTCGTCTAGTTACATCTGTAGGCTCGTTAGCTCTAGATCACCCATCGTAGAGCCAGGTTGCTAGTGATCCGATGCCGCACGGACCCGGATCGCCTGCGTGATCTGGCGCTTACTCTGCGCGCCGACAAACATCTGCAAGTCGGCGGGACCTTTCTTATCGCACCGCCTGGGTCACGGCGTCGATCAATGCCTGCAGGTCGATCGGCTTGCGCAAGTGCAGGGTGAATCCCGCTGCCTTGGCTTTTTCGACATCGCGCATGGTGCCGTAACCCGTCAGGGCGATACTCGGAGTACTCGCGTTCTGCCCGTTATTCCGGATGGCCGTCATCATCTTGTGGCCGTCGATCTCCGGCATGCCAATGTCCGAGACGATTACGTCGAATTCACGCTGCTCGGCCAACTGGATGCCGGCGGCGCCGCCATCAGCCGTGATTACGATGGCGCCTTCGCTTTCCAGCAGTTCACACATGGTCTCGAGAATATCGGGCGAATCATCCACCAGCAGAATCTTGATGCCAGCTAGCCCGCCAATCTCTTCACTATTGGCCGATTCGCTGAGTTCAATTTCAGTTTGCAGATGGATCGGTAACCAGACACTGAACCGTGCACCCCGACCGGGCCCTTCGGAGAAGGCTTCGATACGGCCGTGGTGGGCCTCGATCAGTTGCTTGACCAGCGCCAGCCCGATGCCCAATCCATGTTTGGAGCGTTGCGCGTGCTGCATCTCGGCCTGCCCGAACATGTCGAATACCTTGGGCAGAAAATCTGCCGAGATACCTTCACCGGTATCGATGACGTCCAGGCGGGCCTGGTCGCCTTCGCGCTCGAGTTGGAGACAGATGCGCTCTCCGCCTTTGGTGAACTTCCAGGCGTTGTTCAACAGATTCCAGATAATCTGGTCCAGACGCGTAGGGTCGGCATGAACGTAAAGCGGCTGCTCTGGTTTGAATGCCTCGAACGTCACGTTCTCGGCCTGTGCCAACGGAGCGAACACGGCCTCGATACCACGCAGGACCTCCTGATATTGCAGTGTCGAGAACTGCAGTTTCAGTTTGCCGGTACGAATGCGCGATACGTCCATCAGGTCGTCGATGATGCGCGACTGGCTGCGGACGGCGTTCTGGATCGACTGGGTGGCCTTGCGCAAAGCCGGAAAGTGCTTGGTAGCCTGGGAGCGCGCGACCAGATCGGTATTGAGCTGAATTAGGTTCAGCGGATGCTTGAGTTCATGCGAAAGCACCGCGAAGAATTGGTCCTTCTGCATGTTGGCAGCCTGGATGTTCGCCAATTCGTCCTGTTGTGCTGAGTTGCGCTCGCGGTCTTCGGTCAAGTCGCGGGCGATCTTTGCAAAGCCGATCACCTTACCGTTGTTATCGACGAGCGGATTGACCAGGCCGCTGAAGAAGCACTGCGAGCCATTTTTGCGAACATGCCAACGTTCATCCGTGGCTTGGCCCTGCTCTTGGGCCCGTTTACGTTCGGCTTCCGGCACTCCCGCTCGGCGGTCTTCCTCGCTGTAAAGGATGTCGATGTGCTGGCCGATCGCCTCCTTTTCGGTGTAACCAAAGATGAATTCCGCGCCGCGGTTCCAGGTGGTTATATAGCCATCGCGATCCAGGGTAATGATGGCGTAGCCCTTGGTGCTTTGCGCCAGGAGCTTCATATGGGCCTCACCGACGCGTAGCTGCTCCTCGGCCCGGCGTCGATCCGTGATATCGATAAAGGTCAGCACGGCGCCCTGAATGCGGTCATCCAGCGTGCGGTAGGGTAGAAACCGCGCCATATACCAGCGGTTATCACCTTTGGACCCGATCTCGCGTTCGACCAGATGAAGCTCCTCGAACGCCTTGGCGGCATCCGCTTGCAGCTGTGGATAGTCGAGACGATGGGTAATGTCGAACAGCGATCGGCCGGCGTCGTTGCCGATCACGTTGAAGATGTCCTTGGCGCGCGGGGTAAACCATTTGATGCGCATCTTGCGGTCGACGAAGACCGTGGCGATGTCGGTGGAGGAAATCAGGTTCTGCAGGTCATCGTTGATCTTGCTGGTTTCGTCGACCTTGGTTTTGAGCTCGAAGTTGACCGTGGTGAGCTCTTCGTTGATCGACTGCAGCTCTTCCTTGCTGGTTTCCAGTTCTTCAGTGGCCGAGCGCAATTCTTCGTTGATCGCCTGCAACTCCTCGTTGGAAGCGCGCAATTCTTCGGTGGAGGTCTCCGAATGCTCCATGGTGACCTGCAGCCGTTCCTTGGTTTGCTGCAGCTCGGCTTCCAGCTGGGTCAGTACGCTGTCCTTAGTTTCGGGATCCTCCAGGGTGTTGCTGTCCATGCAGTCTTCGACTTCATCGAAGAGCACCAGCATGTAGTCGCTGCCAGCTTCGTTATCGCGGAACGGGCGGACCACCATATTCACGTAGAAGCTGCGGCCATCGCGCTCCAGCCGGACCCGTCGCGCTTCGATACTCTTGCCTGTGTGGGTCGCCTGATAGAGCGCGGTACGAAGTTCGAGCCGCAGTTGCGGATGCACTAGCGTCGTCAGGTTCAGCGAGGGTTCGCCACCGACATAGCGCAGGAAATTCCCGGCCCGGTCGGACATGTGCACGATCTCACCATCGTGATTGACGATAACGCTGGGCGGTGCGTACTGCTCGAGCGCGCGCTGGTGCACGTCGGCAAAGGAAAACTTCCGGTTGCGCTTGGACGGTTCGCTGAAGGGTGGATGACTTGGGGCTGTAAGCGAGAAGCCGTGATACGGCCCCGTAGGCGCGCGCCGCAGGGCGGCGCCTACTTCCCTGGCTCGGTAGATACGGTTTTTCTTGTCTACCGGGGCAAACAGGTGACTGCAGGCGTCAGCGGTTTCCGAACTGCCCAGGAACAGGTAGCCGCCGGGGTTGAGGGCAAAGTGAAACATGCGCAGCACTTCGAGCTGGATGTCCCTGTCCAGGTAGATCATTAAGTTTCGACACGAAATCAGGTCGAGTCGAGAAAAAGGTGGGTCGCGCAAGATATTGTGCCGGGCGAACAGGATCGTCTCGCGCAGCTCCTTTTGCATGCGGTAGTGATTCTGTCCCTTGACGAAATATTGCCGCAGCCGGCTCGGCGGCACGTCCGTCAGGATGGCTTCCGGGTACACGCCGGCGCGGGCAGTTTCGAGCGCACGGTCGTCGATATCGGTGGCAAACACCTGTGACTGGATTTCACCTTTTACACCGCTGATTTCGGCTTGGTCTGCCAACAGCATCGCCAGCGAATAGGCTTCTTCCCCGGTCGAGCAGGCTGCCGCCCAGACGCGCAGAAATTTATCTTCAGTGTCGGCTTTCTGCTCGAACAACGACGGGATGATGTCGCGCTCCAAGGCCTCGAAGGCTTCTCGGTCGCGAAAAAAATTGGTGACGCCGATGAGCATGTCTGCAAGCAGAGCCGGGGTTTCTTCTGGGCTACTTTGCAAAAAGCGGGCATAACTGGGCATATCACGCAAGGCATTGACCTGCATACGCCGCTCAATGCGGCGCAATACCGTGGCTTGCTTGTAGTGTCTGAAGTCGTGGCCGGTGCGGGAGCGGAGCGCGGCGAGAATTTCGCGCAGCGCTAGCTCGTTGGGTTTGGATTGGGCGTGAGCCTGAGCAGATTCGAGCTCGCCCTGTGCATCTCCGGCTTGCTCGCTATCGCCTGCTGACATGATCGGATCCTGCCGTGCCAGGAGCGCCTCCAGGTTCTGGCGCAGCTCCACCAGCTTTTGCGGCATATCCATAACCGGTAGCACGATATCGACCATGTCAGTTTCAATGGCGCTGCGCGGCATCGAGTCGTATTCGGCGTCTTCCGGCGTTTGAGCCAGCGTAACGCCACCCTGCTCCTTGATGCGTGACAGACCGACTGAGCCATCCGATCCCGTGCCCGAGAGAACGATACCCACGGCGTGGCTGTGATGTACGTCCGCCAACGCTCGGAAGAACAGGTCAATGGCTACTTGGGGGCCGCGTTCCCGCGCGGGCTTCAACAGCCGCAGATAGCCGTCGTTCATCGACAGATCCATCGCCGGCGGGATCACATAGACGTGGTTGCGCTCGATGGGTGTCGGTTCGGTGATCTGCAAGACTGGCATCTTGGTGACGTTCTGCAGAATCTTGTCGGCGCTGCTCTCATGCTTGGGCGAGAGGTGCATGATTACAACAAAAGCCATGCCGCAATCGTTGGGCATGTTTTCGAAGAACGTGATTAATGCTTTGAGGCCGCCCGCCGAGGCGCCGATCCCGACCACAGGGAACTGCAGCGTGCTTCGTGCCATGTTGAGGTTTTTGGGCGTGGACGGGTCGGGGCTGGTACTCATCTAGTCCTCAACATTGGATTGGGCTTTCCGGTAAGCACTTAAAGGAAGACAGCGGGGCGGATCAAGGAATTCACTCGTTCTACGACGCGCTGCCGAACGGATGATAAAGGTTTGCGTTGGTGAATAGTGTCTGCCCTTAGGGCGGCGAAAATGGCGGATTTAGCATTCGATGATATTGACCGCCAGCCCGCCACGGGCGGTTTCCTTGTATTTGCTCTTCATGTCCGCGCCGGTCTGGCGCATGGTGCGGATCACCTTATCCAGCGAGATGAAGTGGCTGCCATCACCACGCAGCGCCATCCGCGCGGCGTTGATCGCCTTGACCGCACCCATCGCGTTGCGCTCGATGCAGGGCACCTGCACCAGCCCGCCGACCGGATCGCAGGTCAGTCCGAGGTTGTGCTCCATGCCGATTTCGGCGGCATTCTCGACCTGTCGCGGGTTGCCGCCCAGCACTTCGCAGAGCGCGCCCGCACCCATTGAACAGGCGACGCCGACCTCGCCCTGGCAACCGACTTCGGCGCCGGAAATCGAGGCGTTTTCCTTGTAGAGGATGCCAATCGCTGCCGCAGTAAGCAGAAACCGCACGACGCCGTCTTCGTTGGCGCCGCGGATGAAACGCACATAGTAATGAAGCAGCGCCGGGATGATCCCCGCCGCACCGTTGGTCGGCGCGGTGACCACACGACCGCCGGCGGCGTTCTCCTCGTTTACCGCCAGCGCGTAAAGGTCGACCCAGTCGAGCACGCTGAGCGAGTCACGCAGGCTGGCTTCCGGATGCTCGCTGAGCTGGCGATACAGGCCTGCCGCGCGCCGTTGCACCTTGAGTCCACCGGGCATCACGCCTTCGGTGCGGCAACCGGCCTTGACGCAATCCTGCATGACTTGCCAGATTTTCAGCAGGCCGGCACGGGTCTCGGCTTCGGGGCGCCAGGCGACTTCGTTGGCCAGCATCAGTTGGCTGATGCACAACCCGTGCTCGCTGCATAGCGCCAGTAGCTCGTCAGCGCTATGGAAAGGGTAGGGCAGAGGCGTGCGGTCTTCGACGATGCGGTCGCTGCCGGCCGCCTGTTCGTCGACGACGAATCCTCCGCCGACCGAATAGTACTCGCGGCTGCGCAGTTGCAGCCCGGCGCCATCGAAGGCACGCAGGATCATACCGTTGGGGTGGAAGGCCAGCGGCTTGCGGATGAATTGCAGGTCGTTGCTGACTTCGAATCGAATGGGTTTGTCGCCCAGCAGGCGCAATTCATGGGACTCGCGGATGGCTGCCATGCGTTGCGGGATGCTGCCGGTATCGACGTCCTCCGGCAGCTCGCCTTCAAGCCCGAGTATCACCGCCTTGTCGCTGCCGTGGCCCTTGCCGGTGGCGCCGAGCGAGCCGTACAGCTCGACCTTCAAGCGCTCGGTGGTAGTCAGCAGGTCGTCATGCTCGAGCCCTTCGACAAAGCGCAACGCCGCGCGCATCGGCCCCACGGTATGCGAGCTGGACGGGCCGATACCGATCTTGAACAGGTCGAAAACGCTGAGTGACATGAAGTGCTCCGAGGCGGACGGGCTCTGTATCTATCCTAGACCGCCAAGTGCTTCTGAATGTTGTTAACGGATGCCCGGCGCACTGCGTTTTGGCGCAAGGCGCACCAGGCAGAACGGCTATCTGAATTTCCGGAACGATTTCATTCAGACGATTCTTCGTCCTGGCGAATGTAGAAGGGTACGCCTAGGCGGTGGATGTGATCGAGAAGGGCGGGGTTGTCTATGTGACGCTTGAGTGAGAGGTCGACCATCCAGGGTAGGAGCAGCTCGTCGATCTGGTTTTCGAGGGCCAGTAGCTGGGAGAGCGATAGCGCATCGGCTTCGATCGTCAGGTCTATGTCGGAGCCGGGCCGGTAGGTACCTTTTGCGCGAGAGCCATATAGCACTACGCGCTGAATCTGCGGCCAACCACCGAACACATCGCGCAGTTTGTTGATGGCATTTGCTGGCAAGCCAAAATGAAGCTCGTGGTTCATTCTTGTCGGACCAGCTGGTTCATTTGCTCTTGCAACTGCTGAAAAAGGCGGTGGTATAGCGTCACGACGTTCCCCGCGATCTCGTTGGCGATGGACTCGTTGTAGGTATGTGCTGTCTGGTTGCGGCTCTTGATCATTTCCATCCAGCCTTCACCATCGACGATCAGGCCCTGCTTGAACGCGGTGCGGATTGCATCACGCGACCCGGTGATGGCGGGATTGCCTTGATAAAGGAAATAGTCCTTCATCAGGTTCCAGGCCAGTTCGAACACAAACTCGAACGCCTGGATCATGCCTTGCTTTTCCAGTTCGCTGAGCGGTCGCGCTTGCGCCAGTTCAACGGCCCTCGTCAGCTGCGCGAGTGCACGGTTGTAGTTGGCCAGGCGCTGTTGCCAGCGTATGTCTTGGTCTGTCATGGACGATCTCGGGCAGCATGTAAATGTGGCCATCATAGCGCTCGCCTCGTCGGCAGTCAGGAGGCGGCGCTCTGCATTGATTTGCCTGTTCCGCTGACGGCTTGGCTGCGCTGCAAACCGGACGGAAATTGATCAGCGCGTGGCTGCCGAGCCACCCCAGGGTTTGGCTTCCAGGCTGTTGTGCACCGCCGTTGCCGCCTGGGCAGCCTGGCCGATAGCGACGCTCATCTGTTTCAGGCCCATGGTCACGTCACCGATGGCATAGAGCCCGCGAACCGAAGTCTGCAGATGGTCGTCAACCAGCACGCCGCCACATTCATCGCACCCTGCGCCCAGCTGCTGGGCGAGCTCGGAGCGAAAACGTGCCCCCAGGCTGGGATAGATAATGTCGAAGCGATGAGTGTCGCCGTTGCAGGTGATTAGCTCGATACCGGTCTCGCAGGGGCGCAGGGCCTCTACGCGGTCGCTGATCAGACGGATGTCGTAGTGCTCGGCCAGAGCGATGGCCTGATCGCAGGCGTCCTGCTCGCCGTGCACCACGACGGTGACTTGATCGCTGAATGTACGCAAGAACACTGCGTGACTGATGGCGCATTCTGCTTCGCCATACACGGCAACGTTGTCACCTTTGACCTCGTAACCATCGCAGATGGCGCACAGTCTGACCTTGCCTTCTGCGATGGCCTGCTCGACGTCAGGCATATCCGGCAGCGTGTCCTCGATTCCGGTGGCCAAGATGATGCGCCGGGCAATGCAGCGCTGATTGCCGTAGCGCACGCTGAAGCCTTCCGCGTGTGGCTCGATGTGCTCGACTCGGCCGTGTTCGAGCCGGGCGCCGTAACCGCTGGCCTGCTCACGCAGCCGCACGAGCAGATCGTTGCCGTTGATACCCGGAGGAAACCCAGGATAGTTATGCGAGCGAGGAATCCACGAGGCCCGGCTGGAGCCGGCGTCCACCACCAGGCAACTGCGACGGAAGCGGGCCAGGTACAGGGCGGCGGTCAGCCCACCGGGACCGCCGCCTACGATCAGGCAGTCGATCAGAGTGAGTTGCTGGTGCGATGGGCGTTGGTTCATGGCGTTGGTTATCGGCTTATGGATTGCCTGTAGAAATAGCTGGCTGCGGGAAGTTCGGTCATTCCGATAAATGCAATATCCCATTTTGAGAGCTGGTTGGACTTTCCCGCGCTTGTGCCACGTCCAGCGATGACGAAAACTTTCCAGTTCGGATCGCGACGGCTTCAACGTTGGGGTTTCACGATCTGTATTCCAATAAAGGCCAGCCGCCGACGCTTCATCGTCGTGAATGATCTGGCCAACCAAACTCGAATGGATCTGTCGCGCAGCAGCGTGTGTCGGGTCGTATCGCAATCGATAAATCACTCGAACGGTGCTCACAAGGCGCCGAAGTCGAGCTTTTCCCGTTGGGGGTCAGATGTTCAAGTTTTGTGTCGCTGCGTTGGTCGCAGCCCTGTATTGGTTGAGTGCGCCGGTGATGGCAGCCGAAGGGGGCCCCGTCGTCATCAAGTTCGCTCACGTGGTGGCGGATGACACGCCCAAGGGTAAAGGCGCGCTGATGTTCCAGAAGCTGGTGCACGAGCGCCTGGCCGGCAAGGTGAAGGTGGAGGTCTATCCGAACTCGACGCTGGTTGGCGACGCCGACGAAATGCAGGCCCTGCTGAATAACGAAGTGCAGATGCTTGCGCCCTCCCTCTCGAAGTTCAGTAAGTACACGAAAAAACTACAGGTCTTCGATCTGCCGTTCCTGTTCGACGACCAGGCGGCCGTTCAACGCTTCCAGAAGCGCGAGATGAGTCGCGAATTGCTGCGTTCCATGGCCGATTCCGGCATCTATGGCCTGGCGTACTGGAATAACGGTCTGAAGCAGCTTTCCGCCACGCGTGCGCTGCGCGTGCCGGAAGATGCCGCCGGATTGGCGTTTCGCGTGCAGCCTTCCGCCGTGCTGGAAGCGCAGTTCCAGGCGGTCGGTGCCAAGCCGGTGGTCCTGCCTTTCGCCGACGTGTTCAAGTCCCTGAAGGGCGGCGTGGTTCAGGGCGCAGAAAACCCCTGGTCGAACATCGCCAGCCAGAACATGCACACAGTCCAGCCGTTCATCACCGAGAGTAATCACGGTGTGCTCAATTACATGCTGGTGACCAGTTCGAAGTTCTGGATGACGATGCCGTTCGCGGTGCGCTCGGAGCTCGAGGGCATCATTCTGGAAGTCACCCAGGCGGTGAACCGTGAAGCCGCAGCGCTCAATCAGCGCGACCGTGACCGCATTCTCGCCAGCGGCAGCAGCAAGCTCATCACTCTGACGCCGGAGCAGCGTCAGGCCTGGCGCGAGAAGATGATGCCGGTATGGAAAGCCTATGAGGCGGACATCGGCGCCGACGTAATTCGTGCCGCGCTGACCGTCAATCGCAAGCACTGACAGCGGCCTGCTAAGCCACTTATGCCAACCGCTCGCCGGCATAGCAGGTCGGCGAGCTCTGAGCCCCTCGGTGCTCCAGTTCTTCTTCCAGCCATTCGGCTAATACCCACGCGTTGTTCGCTTGCTCGTCACGCGCGGCGTAGATCAAGGTCAGCGGGCCGCGCTCGGCGATTTCCAACAGTGGCCACCAGTGTTCCGGATGCGCGGCCAGCTCCTTGCGATAGGCCTGGCTGAATGCGTTGAAGTCCAGTTCGCGCGACTTGAACGACCGACACAGCGCGGTGGAGGGAGCGAGGGAGGCCATCCAGTCATTAAGCCGTAGCTGATCCTTGCGGCAATTGCGTGGCCACAGCCGATCGACCAGAACCCGGTATCCGTCACTGGCCTGCGCCTGCTCATAGGCGCGCTTACAAAGAATCATCGGTTGCTGGCTCCTTCACTTGATCAGCCAAGCATAGGAAAGTCTGACTGCATTGCGCGCCCCAATGGCCAGTGAGCATATGCCCGTGAGACTCACGGGTTGCTTTTTGGGAGCAAAATTATTGTCGCTAAAGATCAATACTATTCATTGGTCATGATGCGGTGGCGCACCGACAATGTGCGCGCAATTTGATAGATGCAACTATTCGGTGCGCCGATCCACTCATGAATGTTGCGGTACGTCGTCCGAACGGGCAGTTTCTTGGCATCGCAACCTATCGAAACATTCGCAGCAAAAGCAGGAACCATGCAGGAACGCCTCCTCGACTGGTGTCGATCATTTGTGCCCGCGCCGTTGTCGGCGCGGCCCGCTGAATGGCTGCGTGCCGCGATTGGCGTCGGGCTGGCGATGCTGTTGGTAATGCCTGCCAGCGCCTGGGTCTTCGGCACCTCGATCACGCTGCCTTTGACGGCGCCGGCGGCCGCGTCGGCCGTGCTACTGTTCTGCGCCTCATCCAGTCCTTTTGCGCAGCCATGGTCGGTTATCGCCGGAAGTATGTTCGCAACCTTGATCGGCGTGGCGCTTGGTGCAAGCGCAGTCCCAGTGGCTACGGCCGCTGGCATGGCGGGCGCGCTGGCCATCGTCTGTCTGTTCGGCCTGCGTTGCTTGCATCCGCCGGGCGCCGCGCTCGCATTGGTCGCGGTGGTAGGTAGCCCCGAACTCCATGCGTACGGCTTCGAATTGCTGTATCCGGTGGCGTTCAATTCGCTGTTGCTGGTCGCGGTTGCGCTGGTCTACAACAACCTGACCGGACACGCTTATCCGAAGCCGCGCCCTCAGAAAGGCAATACTCATCACACACACGATGCGCTACCCAGCGAGCGTATGAGCTTCAGCGAAGACGATGTCGAGCGGGCTCTGGCGGATTTTGGCGAGTACGTGGACATCACCCGTGACGATCTTGCGCAGCTGATCAAACAGACCGAAAAACATGCGCTACGGCGGAGCATGGGCGAGATCACCGCCGCCGACATCATGTCGCGGGATCTTTACTGGAGCACACCGGACTGCACCATCCAGCGAGCCTGGCAGAGCCTGCGCGAGCATCGGCTGCACTCATTGCCGGTCCTGGAACCCGATAGCCACAAGCTGGTGGGTATCGTGACCCTGGTCGATCTGCTCAAGCACTTCCGCCCGGCCTCTGCGCGGATCAATTTCGGGCAGCTGAAATTTCTTCGTGGTGTACATCTGGGCGCGATCATGAGCGCTCCGGTGGTTTCAGTGACCGAGGATACCCACATGGTCGAGCTGGTTTTCTTGCTGTCCGACCGCGGTCTGCACTGCCTGCCGGTGGTCGACGATCAGCAGCGACTGGTGGGCATGATCACCCAGACCGACCTTATCGCTGCGCTCTATCAGAACTGGTTAAAGCATCTGCCGGATTGATCCACGCATCGTTACATCGGCGCTTCACTTAAAACTCGTAGTTCCAGCGCGACCAGTCGTAGTCATCCACGGCTACTTTGCGCAATAGCTCAATCGCTTTGAACAGCGCCGGAGACTGCGCCGCGCGCGAATAAACGAGGTAGACCGGATAGCTGAATTCCGGCGCCTGCTCGACGCGCTTGAGAATGCCTTCGTCCAAATAACGCTGAACCACCCGCGTACGGAAATAACCGCGGCCACCACACTGCACCAGATATTGCAGCGCTAGCGGACCGAGGCTGAAGGACAAGGCGGCGCGTATGTTGATGGGCAGTGCGAGGTCGTGCTGGGTGCGAAACGCCGGGCCCCAGTCCACGTAGAGGTAGGGCTCGGGGTTGATGGCGTGCTCGACTTGTATCAGCTTCTCTTCGAGCAGCTGTTCAACCTGCAGCCCCGGCCAGTATTCGGGTTGGTGCACCAGCGCTGCATCCAGCGCGCCGAGGTCGAGCTTTTTCTGTAATTCGTTGTCGGTGGCCACCTCGTTGCGCAGCGCGTGGTCTGGCATCACTTGGCGCAAGCGCTGCACCCAGGCGAGCATCAACGGATTGCATAGGCTCACTTCAGCGCCGAGCGTCAGCAGGTTGTCGTAACCGCGCGGCAAGGGCAGATCTCGCCGCGCGGTTTCCCAAGTCTGCACCAGCTGGGTGGCATAGGCGACGAAGCGCTCGCCATCGCTCGTCAGCCGTGCGCCTGCGCGGTTGCGCACGAACAGACGGCAGCCGAGCTGCGTTTCCAGGCTGCGCACCCGCGCGGTGACTGCCGTCTGGGTGATATGCAGCCGCTCGGCGGTGGCGATGAAGCTGCCGCTGCGGATGATCTCGAGAAAGGTACGGGCGAGATCGATGTCCATGTGCGGGGCCTTGGGTCGTCAGTGGGCTGACGATTGTAGCGAACCGAGGCCGGGATTCGCGCCGCTTGTGGTACTGCGTGAGCGTGAGTGCGGGACCGAGGCATGCACAGGCCGTGGCAGAAGCTCGGTCCTGTACCGGTAGATGCTGGGAGATGCCTGGCGTTCGGCAGTCGGGACGATCGCCAGGGCAGCGGGAACGAGGAAAGAGAGCGCCAGGCGAGCTCCCAAACGCAAGACTGCATTCGGGGAAAGGGCATGGCGTCGCTTGCTGTTACTTGAGGCTCAGCACCCATTCGGCGAGTGCTTTGGCTTCTTCTTCGGTTACCGGGTTTGGCGGCATCGGGATCGGGCCCCAGTTGCCTTGAGTACCGTTCTTGATGTGGTCAGCGAGCATATCGGCAGCGCCTTCCTGGCCAGCATACTTGGCGGCAACGTCCTTCAGCGCCGGCCCGACCAGCTTGGCGTCGACGCTGTGGCAGGCAGTGCAAGGCTTGCTCTTGAACAGCGCTTCACCGTCCTGCGCCATGGCCGGCTGGAGAACCATTGCGCCGCCCAGGGCGAGCAGTGGAATTAAGATTTTCTTCATGAATCTTTCCTCAAAAGGCTAACAGGGTTGAATCTTGATGCCCGCCCCCGACCCGGAATAAGCGTACCGGGTGTTGTGCACGTTAAATTTACCGGTTGGGCTAAGCAAATCTTTTGTCGCCAATCATGATTTGGCTCGACAGCGAAAATTTCCGCATTCGACGGCTTGGAGCCGCTTGCCAAACAGCACAGCGCTGCGACGATGGGCTTCGTTCTTTCTATGGCTATCCGAAGCGCTGAAATGTTCCGCTTGCGCTTGAATGGGCATCCCCGCTGGTGAAAAGTACCGAGGCGGTTTAGGGTTTAAAAAACCTTGAAGGGTAACTGGAACCATGATCGAAGAATCGATTCTGGGCGACTTGACCATCGAACTGCCCAACGCGGTTCGTCTGCAGCGGCTGGTGCATACGCTGCATCAACGTTTTCGCTGTGGTGCGGTTGTATTGCTGCGCCTCGACGAGGGCACGTTACGCCCGCTGGCGGCGGTGGGGTTGGTTCAGGAGGCGCTCGGTCGGCGCTTCGTGGTCGCCCAGCATCCGCGGCTGGCAGCGATTCTTTCTCAGCGCGAGCCGACATGGTTCGAACCCGACAGCCGCTTGCCCGACCCCTATGATGGCCTGCTCGACGAACACGCCGGTGAGCCTTTGCCGGTGCACGACTGCATGGGGGTCAGCCTGTACCTCGAAGGCAAACTGTGGGGCGCACTGACCCTCGATGCGCTGCATGCCGGCACCTTCGACGACAAGGCCCGGCACGACCTGCAGCGTTACACCTTGTTGATCGAAGCGGCGATCCGCATCACTCGCCTGGAGCATGAGAACCGCGGCCTGCGCCTGGTCCGTAGCGACGTGCTGGAGAGCACTCAGGTGCCCGGCGATGGCGAAATCCTTGGCCAGAGCCAGGTGATCGCCGATCTGCTGCGCGAGCTCGAAGTGGTGGCCGATTCCGAGCTGCCGGTGCTGCTGCTGGGCGAAACCGGGGTAGGCAAGGAATTGTTCGCACGTTGGCTGCATCGTCATTCGCGGCGACGCAACAAGCCGCTGGTGCTGGTCAATTGCGCGGCGTTACCGGAGTCGCTGGCCGAAAGCGAGCTGTTCGGTCACGTCAAGGGCGCCTTTTCCGGGGCCACTACCGACCGCCCAGGGCGTTTCGATGCGGCCAACGGCGGCACCCTCGTGCTCGATGAGGTGGGTGAGTTGCCGCTGGTCGTCCAGGCGAAGCTGTTGCGTACCTTGCAGAACGGCGAGATTCAACGGCTGGGAGCCGACAAACCGCGCCAGGTCGATGTACGGATTATCGCCGCGACCAACCGCAACCTGCGGAACAGTGTGCGTGACGGGGATTTCCGCGCCGATCTCTATCATCGATTGTCGGTCTATCCGGCCCCGATTCCGCCGCTTCGCGAGCGCGGCAATGATGTCCTGATCCTCGCTGGCTATTTCCTCGAGCTGAACCGTGCGCGTCTGGGGCTGCGCAGCATGCGGCTGTCGCCAGCTGCCGAAAGGGCGCTGCTGGCTTATTCCTGGCCAGGCAATGTACGCGAGCTGGAGCACGTGATCAGTCGTGCGGCGCTACGCCTGCTCAGCCGTGGGGCGTCGCGTAGCGAAATTCTCACGCTGGAGCCGAATCTGCTCGATCTGGATAGCTCGAACTCGACCTCGCTGACGCCGATTGCCGAGGTGCAGCTGGTGGCCCAGTCGGACATCGTGTCGCTGCGCGAAGCCGTCGATACCAGTCAGCGCCAAGCGATTATTCGTGCGCTGGAGGCCAGCGGCGAGAACTGGGCGCAAGCGGCGCGGATGCTCGATGTCGACCCCAGTAATCTGCACAAGCTGGCGCGGCGGCTAAAGCTGAAGTGATGATTGGCCTTGGTTGAATGCCGATCACCGTCGAGGCGGCCCGCCAATCGGAGCGAGTCGTCCTGATGTGATGGTGGTCTAAGCTCAAATCGATCACTACCGAGGAGACACCTATGGCCCTGGACCATGACCAGTTCGAGGCGCTATTGAGCGAAGCCCAGACGCATGCCGATCGGGCCGCCAGTGAAAATGACGCACAGCACTACCGGCTGGCTTTCGAGGCCAGCCTGAAAGCCATGCGCCTATTGGCGGAAGAGTCGGGTGCCTGGCGGCAGATGGTCGCCCGCGCCACCGAAGAATTCGAAGGCGACGAGGGAATTTGAGGGTGGAGCAGGGCAGGAAAGCGCTGGAGGCTGGACGAGGTGAGCTTTGAGACTTGAGCGGAATGCGGTGGGCTGAAGCCCACCCTACGTGGTAACCGGCACCCGGGCAGTGGGCTGAAGCCCACCCTACGCAGTAGTCACCGGTAGGGTGGGCCGGGCGGCGTTCCGCTTTAGCCCACCGACTGATAACGAGCGAATCAGCTCCAGCCCCAGAACTGCAGATACCAGCCGTAGCCGACCAACGCGGTGCCAAGCCCGCAGCAGGTGAACGCCATCAGGCGGCGCAGGCCGTTGGCACCGTAACGGCTGATAACCTTCCAGGCCAGATACAGGCTCCAGCCTATGGCACCAACCAGTAACAATGCGCGGGCGGGCTGCGCCCAGGCGAGGATCAAACCCTCGTAACGCAGCAGCTTGACGGTGGTCGCCGACAGGCCGAGAAACAGACCGGCCCCGCCCAGTGGCGTAAGGGCCAACGCCAAATGTTGGAATACGTTATCGCCACGCCCCATCAGACGCACCGCGGCGCGCAACAGTAACCAGAGCGCACCGCCGATCATCAGCGAGCAGGCGCCAATGTAAGCGAGGATCACCGTGCCATCGAGCCAGGTGAAGGCGTCGTTGGCCTGCGGGTAGTGGGTCAATAGCCACCAAGGTGCGTTGGCCTGCAGCGGCCAGAAAATGTCTCGATCAACCAGCCATTCCGCCGCCGCCTGCTTGAGCGTGATGAACCAGGGGCTGACTGTCCACTGGAACGCGCCCATGGCCAAGCCGATCATGCCGAACAGCAGCAGGATACTGTCCCAGTGATTGTTTTGCGGCTGCTCGCCGACGATGAGAATTTCTTCGTTGGGCGATCGCGCGGCGAGGGCGACGGCACCGCGCTGCCCGCTGCAACGACCGCAGGCGTGGCATTCGCTATTGCCCTGCATGCGGCGGATGTCGATCAGCGGTGCGCAATTGGGCGTGACCAGTTTCGGTCCCTGATTGGCCTGCCAACGTTCTTCATCGACCTTGTAGTGCATCGGCGCAAGGCGCGCGAGCAGACCGAACACGCCGCTCACCGGGCATAGGTGCCGGCACCAGACGCGCTTGCCGCGACCGTAGAGAAAGCCAACGATCATCGCCGCGACCGTCGAGCCGCCAAGAATCAAGGCCGCAGCACGGCCGTAGTCATAGACGCTGATCAGTTGACCGTAGACGGTGGTCAGTACGAACGCCACGGTCGGCCAGCCGCTCCAGCGCATCCATTGCGGGGTGCGTTTGTTCAGCCCGCGCCAGCTGATCCATTCGCTGAGCGAACCTTCCGGACAAAGCACACCGCACCAGAGCCGGCCGAAAATCACCATCGACAGCAAGACGAACGGCCACCACAGCCCCCAGAACAGGAACTGGGCGAACACCGTAATGTTGTCGAGCATGCGCGCCTCGGAAGGCGGCAGTGAAAGAACGGCGGGCACCAGCAGCAGGACCAGATAGAAACCGACCACTAGCCACTGGATCAGGCGGATGGCCTTGGCATGCTGGCGCAGCAGGTCGCCGATACGTGCCAGCCAGGGAGTGCTGGCGATCATGCTGGGCGCGCCTCCAGACGAGCCTCCGGTCTTGGTCGCAACCAGGCCCAGACGGCCAGCCAGTACAGCGCCATGAGAATTACAGCCGCCAGCGAAGGCATGGCGCGGTATCCGGTCAGCCCGGCAATGGTGCTGCCCAGCGTGCCGCCATCATCGAGCAGCGCCGAGCTGTCCCACAGCGCGTCACCGAAGACCGTATAAAGCACGTCTGGCACATCCATGCCCATGAGCTGACCGCTGAAACGATCGAGCCCGGCCATCAATAGTGCAGCGCCGAGCAATAACAGCAGGGCCTCGCTGACCTTGAAGAAGCGCTTCCAGGAGAACACGCGGCTACCGGCCTGTAGAGCCGCATAGCTGAGCAGCGCGAGGACGAAGCCAAGCACGCCGCCGATGATGAAACCGGTAAGATCGGTACCCTGCTGCTGATGGCCGATACCGTAGAGGAACACCACCGTCTCGCTGCCTTCGCGGGCCACGGCGAGCATCGCCAGCACCAGCAGACCGATGCCACTGCCCTGGCTCAAACGCGCCGCGGCATTGTCGACCAGACTGCGTTTGAGGTCGCGACCGTGATGATGCATCCAACCGACCATCTGCAGAATCAGGACGCTGGCGACCACCAGCATGCCGCACTGAAACCACTCTCCCGCCGGACCAGCCAGCCAGTCGCCAGCCCTGAGAATGCCCCAGGCCAATAGCGTTGCCAGGCCCAACCCGGCTGCTACGCCACCCCAAAGCATGCGTAGCGCGTGGCGGTTATTCGGTTGCTGGCTCAGCCAGGCATGCAGAATACCGATGACCAGCAGGGCCTCGACGCTTTCGCGCCAGACGATGAACAGGGATTGGCCCATTTCGGTTCTCCTGTGGGGTGGCCCGCGTGGCTGGTTGTTGCTCGATTCGGCGACGAAGCGTCGAGACCGAAAGTGCGCCAGCCGTGCAGGCCACAGGGACTACTTGGCGATGATTTCGCCTTCCGGGAGGTCCAGGTGGAACTCGTCGAAGAAGGGATAACGACCCGGTTTGAGCGGGTGAATCACGACGAACGAGGTGACGCCAGGCGAGAGCACCTTTTCCACCCGCAGAGGCGTGCTCTCGAACTCGGTCGGGCCGCTACCGGCATTGATCACGACGATCTTGAAGCGCTGGCGAGCCGGCACTTCAATAGTCGCCGGCTCGAAATGGCCGTCGCGAATGGTCAGCTCGTAGGTTGGCAGCCCGGCCTGAGCCACGCCGGAAAAAACGGCGAGCAAGGGCAGGGCGTACAGCAGAGCGCGTTGCATGGCTGGCCTCCGGCTCAATAGCCGCCTTTCTTGCCGATGCCAGCGTAGGTGAACTCGTAGTTCAGCTCGCAGCGTTCGAACCAGGGCGCGACGCCCGTTTCCTTGTCGACATGGCGGCCGAACATGGCGTGATCGCCACCTGGCGGCGAGACGGTGAAGGTCAGCGTGTACTTGCCTGGGCCCATCAGCTTGACGTTGTCGCCGTAGTGCGGCCCGTCATTGGCAACCATCGGATGGAAGTCGCCCTCGATCTTCTCGTCGGAGCCTTTCTTGCTCAGCGCGTAGCGGATGTTCAGGTAGGACACGAAGCTGCCTTCCTGCCAGCCGTTGCGGTTGCCCTCGGTGGCGGCGATATCGGCTTCCAGATGCACATCGGACTTGGCGGCATCGAGCATCATGCCGGCAGGTTCCATCTCGACGGGCTGCAGGTACACCGCACCGACTTCCATACCGCCGCACTGCTGCGGTTCACCGATTGGATATTCCTTGGCTTGGACGAGGGGGGCGAGCAGCAGTGAAGCGACGGCGAGGGTAGCGGGAATGCGCATGAAGCCTCCGAAGAGTTAATTGGTAGCGGGGAAGTTCGCACCTGTGATGGTTAACGATAATGATTCGCGACAATTCTGAACGAAATACTTTGTTACGTATAGGGCTGATCGAACAGAGCTACAAGGAATCGATGTGCCAAACGCAAGAATGGTGGGGTTCGGAGCGCGAGGGTGCGTTGAGTTGTCGCAGTCGTTCAGGCTAGCTTGATGACGATTCGAGGCTCATCTTCACCGTAGAGCGAACTCGATTTGCTTATTCCAATACCGGCCCATGATCGCTGCTCGGTAGCGTACGTGGCGGCTTCATCACCAGTAACAATGGCATCACTACCAGCGAAAGCACCATCAGTAGCTTGAAGTCGTCGATGTAGGCGATCCAGCTCGCTTGGGTACTGATCATGCTATCCAGCATCGCCCGCCCGCTGACCGTAAGCGGGTCGAGCACATTGCCGATTGGCCAGGCATCGAAGGCCCGGTTGAAGTCGGTGACATGCGCGCCGATTTCGGCATGGTTGATCTGCGTGTTCTGCACCAGCAATACGGTAACTATGGATATCCCCACACTGGAGCCGACGTTGCGCGACAAGCTATACAGCCCGGTGCCGTCCGCACGCAGCGACACCGGCAGCGTGGCAAAGGCGACCGTCGATAGCGGTACGAACATGAAGCCAAGGCTGGCGCCCTGCATAAGGCCGACGTAGATCACCGTTTGCATGGACACATCGGGCGTCCAACCGGTCATCAGCCACATCGAGCCAGCCGAAAGCGCAAGCCCCCAAAACAACAACCAGCGCGTGTCGACTTTGCCAACCAGGCGCCCGGCCAGGTACATGGTCAGCATGGTGCCCAGGCCTCGGGGCCCCAAGGCCATCCCCGCCGTCAGTACTGGGTAACCCATCAGGTTCTGCAAGTACGGCGTCATCAGCGCCAGGGAGGCGAGGTAAGTAACACCGATGATGAAGATAAATACCAGGCTCAGGCTGAAGTTGCGGTCCTTGAACAATCTCAGACTGATAAAGGGGTCTTTGGCTGTGAAGGTGTGCACAAGGAAAACGTAGAGGGCGGAGAGGGCCACCACAGCCTCGATGATAATCTCCAGGGATGAAAACCAACCCAGCTGTTCGCCACGGTCAAGGAACAATTGCACCGCCAAGATAGCTACGCTGAGGGAGCCGAAACCTAGCCAGTCGAGACGTGAAGTTTTATCCGACGGTGTTTCCGCGACATAACGAATAATGCCGAGCAGCGCCAACAGGCCAATGGGCAGGTTGATAAAAAACACCCAGCGCCAACTGAGGTTTTCGGTCAGCCAGCCGCCGAGCATCGGCCCAAGCACCGGCCCGACCATCACTGAAACGCCAAACAGGCCCATGGCCGAGCCACGCTCTTCCAGCGGATAAATATCCAGCAGAATGCCTTGGGACAACGGAACCAGCGCGGCCCCAGCCAGGCCCTGCATAAGCCGGAACGCAATGATTTCTCCCAGCGACTGGGCGACTCCACATAGCACCGATGACAATACGAAACCGACGATAGCCCACAGCAATACGGTTTTGCGTCCGAAGCGGCGAGCGAGAAATGCCGAGGGTGGGGTCATGATCGCGGCGGCCACGATGTATGAGGTCAGCACCCAGTTGATCTGGTCTGAACTGGCCGACACGCTGCCCTGCATATAGGGCAGGGCGACATTAGCGATGGTGGTGTCCAGTGCCTGCATGATTACCGCCAGCACAACGCATGCGGTGATCATCAGCCGCTGCGTGGAGGGTGGCATCACCGTGTCGCTGTCACTCATGGGCCTGCGCCCTGCTGACGAACAGGCCGCTGAATAATTCTGGCATGCCACGGGGATGGCCGGTGTCGACGTCCGCTTCCACACTCATCCCGTGACGCAGAGGTGGTTTCCCAGCGGCGTCATCGATGCTGATGCGCACCGGAATACGCTGCACTACTTTCACCCAGTTGCCTGTGGTGTTCTGCGCCGGAAGCAGGGAGAAGCTCGAGCTGGACGCCGGGCTAATGCTTTCAACCGTGCCATGCCAGGTCACGCCGGGATAGGTGTCGACGCTGATTTCCACCGGTTGGCCCGGCTGCATATGGGTGAGTTCGGTTTCCTTCGGCGAGGCGGCAACCCAAATGTGTTCGGTCGATACCAGGCTGAAGCCAGATTGCGGTGGTTGCAGATAGGCGCCGGTGGCGAGCGCGTCAACGTTGGTGACGATGCCGGCAAAGGGCGCCACCACCACCGAATTTTTCAAATTGCGCGCCGCCTCATCGACCCGGGCCTGGGCCTGCATATAGGCCGGTTGCTGCTCCAGAGGCAGATCGATACTGCCGCCCAGCTGGGCAAGCGTGGTCTGGGCTTGAGCCTTGGCCACCGCGACTTTTTGCTGGGCTGCTTTTAGAAGGTGGCGGGCGTCGTCGTACTGGGTTCTCGACACCGCCGAAACGCCCAGCAGCTTCTCCAGGCGCATCAGATTCGTCTCGTGGTAAGGGATTTCCGATTGCGCCTGAGTGATTTCGGCCAAGGCCTGGACATAGCTGGCTTTGAGGTTCTCCAGATGGTTGCGGACCTCACCCAATTGCGCCTCGGCACTGTCCAGGGCGATTTGAAAAGGCTTAGGGCGTAGACGAAACAATACCTGCCCTTTACTCACCAGTTGGTTATCGGTGACTTCAACGGATTCGACAATCCCGGCTACATCGGTGGAAACCCCCACGCGGTCGGCCTGGATATAGGCGTTGTCGGTGGAAATCACCTGGCCACCCAGGACATACAGAGCGCCACAAGCCAGCAGGGCGATGGGCAGCAACAGGAAAAGGCCGCGGCGCAGCCGTTGCCTCGCCGCCGACGATGGCTCCGACGGTTTGGTTTGGCTGGTAGCTGAGGTTTGCGGACGGGCAAGGGCCGCGCTTTTGGCGTGCTCGGCCGAGGTAGGCAGGTTTTCAGTGCGAAGTTCAGACATCGCTTGGCTCCTCATTGTCTACCGGCTGGTCGCAGGCATAGAGCAGGTTCGCGCGCATGCGCGCCAGGAATTGCTCTAGCTGCCGGCCTTCTGCTTCGGAGAAATCAATCATGGTTTCGACGCGGGTCTGCTCGCCAAGGGTGCGCATGACCTGCAGCAGTGGGTGAGATTCCGGCGTGAGGTAGAGCAGTGTCATCCGCCGGTCGGTGGGATGGGGGCGGCGTTCAACCAAGCCGCGCTCCTGCATCTTGTCAAGCAGGCGGACCAGGGTGATCGACTCGATTTCCAGCAGATCGGCCAAGCCTTTCTGGTGGATGCCCTCGTTCATGGCCAGCTTGGACAGCACCTGCCATTGCGAGCGCGTCAGGCCTATCTGTCGCGCACGCTGCTCGAAGCGTTTGCGCATCAGGCGCGCGACGTCATGCAGAACAAAACCTATGGTCGGTTGGGTCGTCATTGCTCTCACCAAATTCACAAGCGTGCTTATGATAGTTTGGCTTGTTAGAAGCGGGCTACCAGAATTTCTGACCCCGTGATGGTAAACCAGCCCAGCAGCGCCTCGACTGGCTATGCCTGAGCGCCTCGCGGCGCGCTTCCAGTTCATCGCTGAGGCGAAGGGCTTCCATGGCACTGCCAGCCCTTCGTCGACTTCACCGAGCTATCGGGCAGCGTGAAGGTCTGCTCGATCGCCAATGACGGTCTACCATGGTGTTTTTCAAGTCAGGGGGGCTTATGCCTCAAACCGCCGCGCTGGACGCCAGAACCGCCCGTGTATTGCCCTGGCTGGTCGCGATTGCGTTCTTCATGCAGACCCTCGACGGCACCATCCTCAACACCGCCTTGCCAGCCATGGCGCGCGATCTTGCAGAAGATCCGTTGCGCATGCAGGGCGTAGTCATCGCCTACATGCTCACCGTGGCGCTACTGATTCCGGCATCGGGGTGGGTCGCGGATCGCTTCGGCACCCGTCGGATCTTCTTCTCCGCCATCGTGCTGTTCACGCTCGGCTCGTTGCTCTGCGCAATGAGTGCGAGCTTCAATCAGCTGGTGATTTCGCGAGTGGTGCAGGCCGTGGGTGGTGCGCTGATGCTGCCGGTCGGGCGCCTGGTCGTGCTGCGTGCCTATCCGCGCAGCGAATTCGTGCGCGTGATGACGTTCATCGCGCTACCGGGCATGGTCGGTCCGCTGATCGGTCCGACCCTCGGCGGCTGGCTGGTGGAATACGCGTCCTGGCACTGGATATTCCTGATCAACCTACCGGTTGGGCTGGTAGGTTGCATCGCCGCGTTTCGCTTCATGCCTGATCTGAAAAGCGCCGAGCGAATCCGTTTCGACACCATCGGCTTTATGCTTTTCGGCGGTGCGATGGTGCTGATCACCATCGCGCTGGAAGGGCTCGGCGATATGCAGATGCCGCATGCCCGTGTCCTGCTACTGATGGTTATCGGCAGCGCCAGCCTGGCGGCTTACTGGTTGCGCGCCGGGCATGTCGACAACCCGCTGTTCAGCCCGTCGTTGTTCCGGACCCGCAGCTTCGCCGTCGGTATCTTCGGTAATTTGTTCGCCCGTCTGGGCAGTGGTGCGCTGCCATTCATGCTGCCGTTGTTGCTGCAAGTCGCCCTGGGCTATTCGCCAGCAGAGGCGGGGATGACCATGATTCCGCTGGCAATTGGCGCCATGCTGATCAAGCCACTGGCCAAGCCGCTGATCGACCGCCTTGGCTATCGACGAATTCTGGTTGGCAATACCCTGCTGCTGGGCAGCTTGATTGCAAGCCTGGCGACGATCGACGCAAGTACCCCAACGGTATCTCTGCTGCTGCACCTGAGCCTGATTGGCGTGGTCAACTCGATGCAGTTCACCGCGATGAACACCGTGACTCTGGTCGGCCTTAGCAATCAGAGCGCCAGCAGTGGCAACAGCCTGCTATCGGTGGTGGTGCAGTTGTCGATGAGCCTGGGCGTGGCCTCGGCCGGTGCATTGCTTGGCGGCTTCACCGCCCAGGGTGCCGATGGCGAGGCCGTGCTGCAGGCGTTCCACCTGACTTTCCTTTGCATCGGTGCGATGTCGATGTTGGCCGCATCGCTGTTCTTTCAGTTGGACAGCAAGCAGGCCATGGCCGCCAGGCTTATCGACGAGCAATGAACGATTTGTGTGGGTCTGGGTGGCTGGGCATGGAAGCGAGATCAGCCGATGCAGAGCTCGGCTTCTTCTTCCTCGGGGATCTGGTCGGTGACGATTACGCGCGCGTGGTGGCTGTTTTCCTCCTCCATGCGCAGGCCATAGTAGCTGGAGTCGTACGCATCCCAGAACGCCTCGACCTGCTCAATCGTGGCGGCTTCGAGAAGAACCTCCAGGCTGTGTTCCAGGACGATCGTGTAGAGTTTTTCAGCAGACATGATAAGCAGGCTCGCGCTCGATTCAGAAAAGCGGCTGCTCCGCTGCAGCCGTGATGTCATTCTGACAGCTAACGCTTCTTTAGCAGTGGCCGCTCATCGCCTTTCCACCGCGTTCCGCTGAACGGTTCATTCGCTGGGTTGTCGCCGCAATAGCACCGCCAACGCCCGTTATCAGCTTTTGACGGAGTTGGACGGCGAGTAGCTGTCCACAACCCGGCGGTACTGGCTCGGGGATGCCCCTATATGTTGTTGAAAGAATCGCGTGAAGTGCCCCTGTTCGGAAAATCCGAGATTCTCGGCCAACTTGCCAAGTGTTCCGGTGCGCTCGTGCTCCAGCCAGGAAAAGGCTTGGCGCATACGTGCGTCGTTCAGCATCAGCATGGGTGTCATGCCGGTGTCCTGCCGAAAGAGCGTGAAAAAATGCGCACGTGAAAGTCCCCCCGCTCGCGCTGCGTTAGCGATGCACTGCGGATCGTCCAGGTGTGTCTGCAGATAGTCGCAGGCCCGCCGGACGCGTGCGTCTCGGAAACCCTGTCGCGTCTGTATACCCAGCCGGCAGAGCTGGCGCCACTGTGAATAGTCTTCGATCAGCTCGATAAGAAAGTCGAACAACAGAAATTCGATACGCTCAAGCGGTACCAGTCCGGACGAATAGGTTTCGGCGATTAGCCGGTCAGCCATAGCCCGGTTCTTGCTACTGAGCTCAATGCATGGCTGTGAAAAGAATTCCGGATGCCCGCTGAGCGCCAACGACTGTTGCGCGTCGGCCAGCCATGCCGGTTCGATATAAAGCGCAAGGATCTGGGTGTGCTCGGAGCCCTGCTGGTAATCATAGAAGTGCGGCTGCCAGGCGTTTACCAGCACGGCGCAACGGTCGGTGAGCGGAACCTGACGTCCGTTCACGTTGAAAAACGTATCGGCGCCTGCTGCCTTCACAAGCACATGACACTCATGATGCGAGTGGGTCACCAGCGGTCGGTTCATGTCTAGAAGGGCAACCCGACCGAACTTGCCGTGAAATACACGTTGGGCAATGGACATCGTTAGCGCCTCACGCTGAGGCCGGTGTGTGAAAACCGGCGGGTTCGGGAGCAGAAGCAAGATCGGACGGCACGTCGACATCCAGATGAATACCCGGGTCTGTGACGTTGATCAATACATGTGCGGTCGGGTGTCGGGCGATCAGCGCGCTTCCACCCTTATCGCCATCCAGCGCGCGAAGCTGCGGCCAGAATTGACGACCGAACAGCACCGGATGTCCAGGCCGGCCCATATGACAAGGCTGGACGATTCCATCCTCAGTCGCTGCCTGGGCCAATTGCGCCAGCGTAGCCGTCGAGATCCAGGGCATATCGCCTAGCAGGACGGCGATAGCCCGCGCCGACTGTGAGTGAATGGCTGCCACGCCTTCCGCCAGGCTTGCTCCCATTCCATGTTCGGCGCGAGCTGCATGCACAACGCGCACATCTGGCGGTAGACGGTAATCCGAGAGCTGATCATCTGAACGCAGCACGAGCACCAATTCGGAAAACACCGATGCCGCGACCCGCAAAGTTGTCTCCAGCACGCCGTGGCCATCGCTGAGGCGGGCCAAGCGCTTGTCGGCGCCGAAACGACGAGCTTGCCCGGCGGCGAGAACCAGGCCGATGACTCCATTCGCTTCAGAGCGCATCACGGGCCTTGCCTCGGTACACGCGCAATACGTCCGCCATTACCGAAAGGGCGATTTCGGCCGGAGTCTTGCTGCCTAGATCCAGCCCGATAGGCATGTGGATGCGCTCGATTTGCTCCAGACTCAGGCCGCCGACGCGCTGCAGCCGTTCCGCCCGGTTGGATGAGGTCTGTCGCGAACCCATGGCACCGATGTAAAACGCCGGCGTCCGTACGGCTTCCATCAGCGCGAGGTCATCGATGCGCGGATCATGGGTTAGTGCAACCACCGCAGTGGCCTCGTGGCACCCTCCCGACGCGATGAACATGGAAGGCAATACCGGTCGAACCTCGATACCCTCGACCAGCATGCCCTGCATTTCCTCGCGGGGGTCGCAGACAATCACCTCGCAGCCAAGTGCCCGCGCGAAGCCGGCGCAGGCTTGCGCTACCGGTGATACGCCAGCGAGCAGCAGGCGCAACGCCGGTCCAATGCGAATCTCGGCATGTTCATCCATGAGGCAGGTCTGCTCGCCGCCTCGGTCGGGCAGCAGCTCCGCGTTACCGGTCGTGAGGTTTACCCGGCGCAGAAGACGGCGCTGGCCTTGCAGAGCAGCCTGCAAGGCCTCCAGATGGTTTGCCAAAGCTTCAGTCGGAGCGTGATGCTCGACCAGCACCTGAAGAATGCCGCCGCAGGGCAGACGGAGCCGGTGCCGATCATCGGCGCTCTCACCGTAGCGAACGATTTGCGCGGGCGCGCGTAGTTCGCCCTGCGCAAGGCTGGCGAGAAAGTCCTCTTCGACGCAGCCGCCGGATAAAGAGCCGACATGGGAACCATCCGCACGCGCAACGAGCAATGCACCCGGCGCCCTAGGTGCCGATCCATAGGTCGACAGAACCGTGCATAGCCATAGCTTGTGACCGTCTGTCACCCATCGCAGGGCCTGCTCGATTACCTGTAGGTCAAGATGTTGCATGCCTGTTTCCCCTGGTCGCGGACAACGCATTGGCGCGCCGTGATAATCGGTTACCCTTCAACCCCCGCTCTACTAGGAAGCTTGTGGGATGTCGTCTTGCTCCTTTCTCGATACCGGTACGGCCACGCTGGAGTATCGGTTGTTGTCCAACGCGGATTCGACTGGTCCGACGCTTGTTCTGTTGCATGAGGGTTTGGGTTGTGTCGCCCTGTGGAAGGATTTTCCCGACACGCTCGCTGCCGCAACGGGCCTGTCGGTTCTTACCTACAGCCGGCAAGGCTATGGCGGATCGAGCGCAGTACCGCTGCCACGCCGGCTGGATTACTTGAGCGAAGCTGGCCCTGATGAACTGGCTCAGGTTATCGAGGCGCTTGGGCTCGACAACGTGGTGCTGGTTGGCCACAGCGATGGTGCATCTATCGCCCTGGCTTACGCCGCACGCAACGATCCGCGCGTTCGAGGCGTGGTGGCGCTCGCGCCGCACGTCACGGTCGAGCCGGCGGGCCTCGCCGGTATCCGCCAGACTACCGGTCAGTTCCTTGGCGGCGGCCTGCGTGAACAGCTCGCCGCCTATCACGGCATGAACACGGACGGTGCTTTTCATGGCTGGAGCGACACCTGGCTGGCCCCGGACTTCACCGGCTGGCATCTGCTCGACCATTTGCCGCGCATTGCGGTACCGGTGCTGGCGCTCCAGGGGCGGGACGATGAGTACGCAACCACCGAGCAAATGGCGCTGATAGCGCATCACGTGCCCGACAGCCGCACCGAGCTGCTCGACAACTGCCGGCATTTTCCGCAGAACCAGGCCAGGAGCAATACTCTCGAGCTGATCGGCCAGTTCCTGGCCACGCTCCCGGCATAGTGCGTTTAAGCCTGACAACGCGTCACCTCGCCGGCCGTTCATCTCAACCCTGCTCGTCGGCCATCGCCGTCTCGATTTCGTCCAGAGTCGGAACTGCTTCGGGCTCATCACGCCAGCGGCGGACGACTCCCAGCTCGATGTCGAACATGTCCAGCACGCGCCCGACTGTGTGGTTGACCATGTCATCGATCGATGTCGGTCGGGCATAGAAGGCCGGGACCGGTGGCGCGATGACGGCGCCAAGTTCAGCCAGCTCGGTCATGGTGCGCAGGTGGTTTCGGTGCAATGGCGTTTCGCGCACCATCAATACCAGCCGGCGCTGCTCCTTCAGAATGACGTCCGCCGCGCGAGTCAGCAGGGTAGAGGTCACCCCGCTGGCAATTTCCGACATGGTACGCACCGAGCAAGGGGCGATGATCATGCCCATGGTCTTGAACGATCCGCTGGCGATGGCTGCGCCGATGTCCTGATTGGAGTAGCTCACGGTCGCCATGGTCTTGAGTTGCGACCACGAGAGACCGGTTTCGTGAGCGAGGGTAATCAGCGCCGATTTGGTGACCATCAGGTGGGTCTCGATCGGTGTGTCGCGCAACAGCTCCAGCAGGCGCACGCCATATATCGCACCCGAAGCGCCTGATATCCCGATGATGAGCCGTTGAGGGCGAGGATTAGCTGAGATCATGATCGGTGTCCTGTATCGCGCCTTCCTTATAGAAATGGATGGCATTGAGAGCGGTGCCCAGCGTCTTGCTGATGATATCGACGAACAGTGTGGCGGCAGGCGTGAGGGGGCGCCGGCTGTCGTGTACGCAGACCATTCGACGGGTGATTCCGGGATTCGCAAGCGGATAGGCACGCAGCGCGCCGTCTTCCAGCCCGCGTTGCAACACGGTGGCTGGCAGCACACTGATCCAGTCGCTGCGGCGCAGAAAGCTCTCGATCACCGTCAGGTCATCGAGTTCGAGATGCGGGGTCAATTCGATTCCATGAACGGCGAGCGCCTGGTCGATGACGATGCGCAGGCCGTGGCGGCGGGAAGGCAGAACCAGCTTCAGTTTCGGCAACGCGCTGAGCGGTACGGGCATCGGCATGCGCAACCGGGTAGTGGCGCCGGTTGCAACGAGCAGCTCTTCGTCGAGGATATCGATCCGGTTCAGATGCTCCTGCTGGAAGCTCTGGTTGATGACGGCGAAGTCCAGTGCGCCAGACAGCACGCGATCGATCAGATCCTGGCTGTAGCCGTAGCTGACCTGCAGATCGACGTCCGGGTGATGCTCGACGAAATAGGCGAGGGTGCTTGCCAGTGCCTGGTTGGCCGCCGAGGCGATCAGGCCTGCGTTGATCCTTCCGCCGATCTTGCCGCTGCGGTCGATCAACGCTTGGCGGGCCTCTAGCAGTTCACTGAGGATCGGCATGAACAAACGGTAGGCCTGTACCCCCGCTTCGGTTGGCGTCATGCCTTTGGGCGTGCGGTCGAACAACGGTTGCCCGAGTTCTTCTTCCAGCTTGGCAATCTGCATCGAGAGGGCTGGCTGCACGATGTTCAGGCGCTGCGCCGCCTTCGTGACCGAACCCTCTTCATACAGGCAGGTGAAGTACTTCAGTTGGCGCAGTTCCATCTCTGACCTCGGCGTTGGCTACCTACAGGGTGCCGACATTCTGGTAGACGTGCTTGAGCTCTGTAAAATCCATCAGCGCGTCATAGCCGTGGAGTCGGCCCAGCCCACTCTTGCGATAGCCACCCGTTTCTGCCTCGGCGAAAAGCTTGTTGTGGTCGTTGATCCACACCGTACCATTGCGCAGCGCCCGGGCGAGGCGCATGGCGCGCGCGCCATCGTGGGTCCAGACACTCGCTGACAGACCGAAGTCCGAGTGATTGGCGCGGGCAATCGCTTCGGCATCATCCTCGAATGCCTCCAGAACCAACAGCGGCCCGAAGATTTCCTCCTGGCAAAAGAACGCACCGCTGTCGCGATGAGCGATCAGCGTGGGCGAGAGGAACGCGCCGGCGCCCAACGGGCCATCCGGTTGGCCTCCAGCCAGCAGCACCTCATCGCAGCTGCCCATCGCTTCAGCGATCCGTTGTCCCACCAGATCGCGAGAGTGCCAGTCGATCAGCGGTCCCATCTGCGTAGCGGCTTCAAGACCATGGCCGAGACGTATCTCGCCCAATGCGGCGGCGAGGGCCTGTTTCATTTCCGCCAAGCGGCTGACGTGTACCAGCACGCGACGGGCTGCCGTGCATTGCTGGCCGGAAATGATCGTGGCTGCCGCAGCGAGCTTAAGTGCCACGGCCGTGATGTCCGCATCTTCGAGCACCACACAGCAGGATTTGCCGCCGAGCTCGAGCGACAACTTCTTCATGGTGGGCGCTGCATCTTGCATGATCCGCGTTCCGGTTGCAGTCGAGCCCGTGAAACTGAGCACGTCCACCGCAGGTGAGGCGACGAGGTGCGCGGCACCGACGTGGCCGGTTTCCGCGAACAGGTTGACGGCGCCGCGCGGCAACAGGGGCAACTGCAGCAAGGGTTCGAGAAAGGCGGCATTGAATAATGCAGTTTGTGGCGCCGGCTTGATCACACAGGTGCAGCCGGCCGCCAATGCAGGCGCTAGCGCGCGCACCAGCAGAACGGCCGGAGCGTTCCAGGGAATGATCAGGGCCGCGACCCCCGCTGGCTCGCGGAGCATGGTGGAAAATTCGCCGGGTGCCACCTCCAGCACATGGCCTGGAATATGGCGAGCCAGGCCCGCGTAATACAGGATTTCCGAGATGGCGCCGCCGATTTCGCCACGTGATTGCGCCAGCGCCTTGCCGTTCTCGCGGGTCAGCAGGATCGCAAGATCCTCTTGACGGCTTTTGAGGGCGGCCGCCCATTCCAGAAGGACCTGTTGGCGCAGGCGCGGGTTCTGTGACCACTGTGGCTCGGCAAAGGCGCGTGCGGCCGCATCGACGGCGGCCTGAGCTTCGCGCAGCCCGCCGTCTGCAAACTGGCCAATGGTTTCAGCATTGGCCGGGTCCAGGCTTTCGCTCCACTGACCGCTTTCGCACCAGTCTCCATCGATGAAATGTCGAGCCTGCATTGGATTCTCCTGTTGGGAATTTCTTATTCGAATTTGATTGGCTGACCGCTTCATCCGATCGAGACGGTCGCCGGTGGACGCCGCGCCATTGCAGGCGTCCCGCACGTTGCTGTCTCCGCTGAGCGGCTCAGTCGTGCTGCGAGTGGGTCAATAGCTGCTCCCAGTCTTCGTCGGCCAACTGGCAGGCTTCGGCAAGCTCCACCTCCGCTTCGCCGGGGACCTGGATGCGTTTGAAACGCATCGGTGGCGCCTCAAGGGGAACTGTGGCATCGAAGCCCATCTTCGAACCAATGCCGTCACGCGTGGAGGGGTCGAGCTTGGAACCCTGGGATTCGTGGATAAGTACCAGATCGCGATCGGCTTGAAAGCGCGTGGCCACCGCCCACTCGACTTCGGTGGGGTTATGGATGTCGACATCGGTATCCACGACGACGACATGCTTGATGTCGTAATGCCCGCCGAGCGCACCGAGGATCACGTTCTTCGCCTCGCCCTCGGAACGCTTGTCGATCTGCACATACAGGTGATACCGGCATACGCCTCCCCGAGCCAGATGCACGTCGCGCACCGAAGGGAAGCTGCGACGCAGATGCGCCAGCATCGTTGCCTCGCGCGGAATTCCGCCCAGCAGAAGATGCTCCAGTCCACCACCGACGATGGTATGAAACATCGGTGAGTCCCGGTGGGTGACAGCATCCACCTCGATTACGTGTCGCTCGGCACGCTCGCCGTAATACTGCGGGAATTCACCGAAAGGACCTTCTTCTTCGCGAGCATTCGCCAGCAGTCTTCCTTCGATGACAATCTCGGCATCGGCCGGCACGCGGATGCGGTTAGTGACGCATTTGGCGACCTTGAGCGGTTGGCCGTGCAGTGCGCCGGCAATTTCCAGTTCATCGTGGTCGATCGGCACGATCGCCTGAGATGCCATCAGGGTCAGGGGGTCGCAGCCGACTACTACCGCGACTTCCAGATCCTCGCCAACGCTTTCGGTTTCCTGGAAGTACGCCAAGGTATGGCGTGGCAGCAGCAGGGCGCCGAGGCGGTTGTGACTACTGACCTGCAAGCGATGGATCGACACGTTCTGCACGCCGGTACGCGGATTGCGAGTGATCAGCAAACCGGCGGTGATATAGGCGCCGCTGTCGTGCTCGTTGTGCGTGGGGATCGGCAGCTGCGCCAGCAGATCCACATCGCGATGCACGACCTGCTGGCACACCGCGTCTTCGGTTTCCTGCCATGGCAGTGGATTCAGGCTGGCTTCCTCGAAACGGGCCAGTACCTGAGATGATTCGACTCCCATCGCCTCGGCCATCCACTGACGATCCGACAGCAGGCCGGAGATAACCGGAATGGAGTGGCCACTTGGGCGGAGGAACAGCGAGGCGCTCTGACCGTCGAGACGGTTCGCTATCGCAGCGACGCCAAAACGCAGCTCGGTGCCCGCTCGGACGATATTGAAACGACCGCTTTGTTGAAGGTGATTCAGCCAGCCCCGCAAGCTGGCCCCGATGGGGCGGTGGACGATGGCGTCGGTGTTGGCCGTGGAATTGGATATGGACGGCATGGCGGGTCTCTCTGTAGTTATTGTTCGCAGACCATGCTAGAAGCGCCGGCATTGACTGCCTATTAAGCAATTTTGATGCTGGTCATCACTGCGAGCGATGCTCTTTGGAACAGCACTGTGAGCCTGCTCCTGCGCTTCCAGAACAGATTGAAGGAGCATGGCGACGGTGCGTCATGCTCCGATGCGACCATCAGGGTCTGAGAATGGCCGGGTCGATGATCAGCTCGATCAGAAACGGTCGATCGGCATTGAGTGCCTGCTCGAACACCTCCGCGAATTGATCTGTTCGTTCCACGCGGGCAGCACCGGCGCCAAACGCTTCCGCTAGCCGGAGCATGTCCGGGTTTATCAGGTCAGTGCCGTAGCGGCGTCCGGGATACTGTTTGTCCTGGTGCATGCGAATGGAGCCGTAGGAGCCATTGTTGACCACGATGATGATGACGTTCGCTTTGTACTGCACGGCCGTCGCCAGCTCTTGGCAAGTCATCAGGAAGCAGCCATCGCCGGCAAAGCACACCGCCGGGCGTTCGGGATTGGCCAGCTTGGCTGCGATCGCCGCCGGCAGGCCGTAGCCCATCGATCCAGAGGTGGGCGCAAGCTGGCTGCCCAGCGCGCGAAACGGGTAAAAACGGTGCACCCACAACGTGTAATTGCCGGCACCGTTACTGATCGCAGCGTTGGACGGTAGCCGTTTGCCAAGCCAGGCGACAATTTCCCCAAACTGCAACGGCCCCGGTAATTCTGTCGGCTTGCTCCAGTCGAGGTAGACCCGGCGAGCCCGGCCAAGCCAGGATTCGCGCTCCGCCGTCAACAGTGGTCGGGTCAGGGCGCCGACCGCGTCGGCGAAACCCTGTATCCCCGCACAGATCGCAAGATCCGGTTGGTAGACGCGGCCCAGCTCCTCGGCCTCGGGGTGGACATGAATAAGTTGCTGCCGAGGCCGCGGGACCTCGACCAGCTCATAGTGCCGGGTGGCGATGTCACCCAGCCGGGTACCGACCGCAATCAGCAAATCGGCATCCTTTATCAGCTCCGCCAGTTGGGGGTTCATGCCCAGGCCGGCGTCGCCTGCATAGTTCGGGCTGCCGTTGTCGAAGCGATCCTGCCGCCGGAAGGCTGTCACCACAGGCAGGCCGTGTGTTTCGGCGAAGTGTTGCAGCTGCTGGCGGCTTTCCGGCGTCCAGCCTGACCCGCCAAATATGGCGAGCGGCCTCCTGGCTTCGGCCAGCAATGCGAGAAGCGACAGTACGTCGCGTGGGGCGGGGTAGCTCTGCACGCCGGGCGAGCGTTCAAGCTCGACCCTGTTCAGTCGTTGATAGAGAAGGTCTTCCGGCAATCCCATCACCACGGGCCCCTTGCGTCCCGACTGAGCGGTGGCAAAGGCGCGGCTGACATATTCGGGAAGACGTTCAGCCTCTTGGATGTCCGAGGCCCACTTGGCGACTGATCCGAACAGCGCCTTCACGTTGACTTCCTGCCAGGCTTCTCGCTCCTGGAAGCCGTGCGGCACCTGACCGACGAACACCAGCAGCGGGGTCGAATCCTGTGACGCCACATGCAGCCCGGCCAGCGCGTTGGCGCTGCCGGGGCCACGAGTGACGAAGCAGACGCCGGGGCGTCCGGTGATCTTGGCGTGTGCCTCGGCCATCATTGAGGCACCGCCTTCCTGGCGGCATACCACCAGCTCGATGTCCGGTGCGTCATGCAGGGCGTCGAGAACCGGCAGGAAACTTTCGCCGGGAACAGTGAACACGCGGTCGACGCCATTGCGCCGCAGCAACTCAACTATCGCTTGCCCGCCGGTTAGTGTTTCGGGATTGCCGGTCATTCATTCGCTCCTGCAAGACGGTGGGCGCGGCTTACTTGAGCAGCCCGGCTTCCTTGTAGTATTTCTTCGCACCTGGGTGCAGCGGGGTGCCCAGGTTGATTTCGGCGGCCGAGCCTTCAGCGGTCCAGCCTTTCATCGAACCGAACGAGCGCTGGAGGTTTTCACGACGCTCCATGACCGCCTTGGTGATCTGGTAGGCATCTTCCTCGGACACCGAAGCATTGGCATACAGCGAGGTACTGAAGCCCACACCCTCTACCGGCTCGCTCTGGTCTTCAAACATGTTGGCGGGCATGGTGGCGCGCGCGAAGCCGTATTTTTCGAGGAATTTCACGGCATCGTCGCTCAGGCTGAGAAAGCGCTGGCCGGGAGCGATCGAGAGCTGCGCGGTGTTCGGGTGTCCGTCCGTGGTGATGCCGATGATCATGTCGATCTGCTTGTCGCCGAACTGGTCCTGCAGAATGCTCAGGCTGGACTTGCTGACGCTGCCGCCAAAGGCCTCGATATCCTCATAGGTCAGTCCGTTGGCTTCGAGAATCAATTTACTGATGTACTCGTTCAGACTGCCCTGCGGGCCGGTACCGATACGCACTGCAAGTTTTTTCTCCTTTATCTCAGCGATAGAGGTGATGGGGCTGTCTTTCTGCACGGTGATGCGCTGGTAATACTGGTCGAGGCCACCGACCAGGCCGAGCACGTTGTCTGTCTTCTTGTCGAACGGCCCGAAGCCCTGCACCGCCCAAGAGGCGACTGGCGGGAAAATCAAACCAATGTCTGTGCGTTTGGCAGCCAGCAGCTTGGTATTGGCGATAGCCATGGGGGTGCCAAGGATGTCGACAGTCGAACCCTGCGGTAGTCCTTCGAGCATCTCGGTGCGCAGGGAGCCCGCGTAGGCGTACCAGGTGGTGCCGGTCGGCCCGGCAGCAAACTTGACGTTTACCGGGTCGGCGGCAAAGGCCGTACCGGAGAAGGCGAGGAAGCCGCCGAGAATGAAAGGCAGTGCGTTTTTCTTGAATGCTTTAATCATTTTCTTGTTCTCTTTATGGGTGAAACGTTTGCCAGACAGTTGAGCTGAGCTGGCGTTAAATCAGGCTCTTGAACTCTCCATCAAGGCGTTGCTGGAGGCGGCCTTTGTTTTGCGGACTTGCCAGACCCATACCAGGGTCAGCAGAACCAGGCCTGCGAGCGACGCCTTGATTACCGGTGCAATCAGCATCGCGGCAGCGACAAACAGCAGGAACGACTCGAGCAGTGTGTTTCTAGCCCTCAGATAGCCCGCCACGCAGCCAGCCAGGGCATAGCAACCGATGACCGCGGTGACGACTGCGGGAAGTATTTCGGTCCACTCGCCCTGCAAAAGCAGCGCTGGGCTGAAGACGAAAGCGTATGCCACGAGGAAGCCGGCCAGGCTGTAGCGGAACGCGATCCAGCCTGTCTTCCAGATATTCGCCTTGGCGATTCCTCCTGCGACGAAGGCGGCGAGCGCCACGGGTGGCGTGACCATCGACAGAGCGGCGAAGTACAGCACGAAGAAGTGCGACGACAACGCCGGGATCCCAAGCTTGTCCAGTGCCGGGATGGCCAGGATTGCGCCCATGATGTAGGCGGCGGTGGTCGGCATACCCATGCCCATGACGATGACCATGAGCATCACCAGCAGCAGGGCAGGGATCAGCATGCCGCCCGATAGCGCAGTGACGAACGAGCCGAACGTCAGACCCAGGTTGGTCATCGACGCGATGCCGACGACGATGCCTGCCCCAGCGCAAGGAATTGCCACGGCAATGGCGCCGCGCGAACCGGAATCCAGCGCCTTCAGCGAATCGATGAACACGTTGGCGGTGGCCTTGACTGCGCCGCTGATGCCCTCAGTGCTGAAACCTCCCCAAACACGGGTGATCAGGCCGAAGACTATCGTGACCCAGATGGCTTCCAGCGTGGCGGAGCTCAAGGCGCGGCCGGCCATGATCTGATAGACCAGCATGATCACGGGAATGAACAGGTAAAGACGCTTGAAGACGCTGGCCCAGTTGGTGTCCATCTCGCTCAACTTGAGCGCTGTCAGGCCCTTGCGACGGGCCAGTAGATCCACGACAAAGTACAGCGCGATATAGAACAGCAGCGCCGGGATCAGCGCGGCGATGGCGACCTGAGCATAAGGGATGCCCATGAACTGCGCGATCAGAAAGGCCGCCGCGCCCATGACCGGTGGCATCAATTGCCCGCCGGTTGACGAGGCGGCTTCGACCGCAGCGGACTCTTCCGAACTCATCCCCGACTTCTTCATCGCCGGAATGGTGAACATGCCCATCACCGCCGCGTTGGCGGTGGCGCTGCCACTCACCGCGCCGAACAGGGTCGAAGAGACAATGGATACCTTGGCCATGCCGCCGCGGAAGCGCCCCACCAACAGCACGGACATGTCCATGAACAGCTGGCCGCCACCAAACAGCTGCAGGAACGCGCCGAACAGCAGGAAGTAGAACACCTGGCTGTAGGAAACGATGCTCGGGATACCGAACACGCCTTCGTTCTGCATGGTTTGCAGATCGAGGAACGTCTCGAGGAACAACATGGTCGGTTCGCCACCGTGACCGATGATGCTCAACAACGGCAGATCGCGTAACGCGGGGCCGATGAACTGGTAGCCGAGGAATACCAGGATAACTACCGTCAAGCCCATTCCCAGCGACCGGCGTACGGCCTCGATCACAAGGGCAATGGTTGCAATGCCGACGATGAAGTCCCATTTTTCCAACAGATCGACCATGGCGATCCGCGTGACTAGCCGTTCCGCGTCAATCAGGTAGTACGCAGCGATGGCCGCTGCGATTGCCGCCAGCAGGTAATCCGAAGCACGGGCAAGCGACAGCGTACCCCGGCTGTCTTGGCGCAGCGGATGGGTGATAAAGGTAAGCACCACGCCAAACATGACGTGAATAGGCACGGCGACTATCAGTTCCAGAGGTTCGCCGTACACCATGTGAATCTGGAAGGCCGCCCAGCAGAGCGCGATGATTGATGCAGGATTCAAAAGACTTTTCATGATGTTCTGCCATCTCCGTGGTCGGCCAATACCGAACGTTGGCTGGCGGGATGCCGATATGCAGCCTCTAGCCTGATGGCAGGCTCGATGGGCTTGGCGAGACGCCTGTTATTTTTGTGGGACGCCTTTGCCGTGGAGACGGGGTCGGCTATATCGAACAGAGGCCGTCGGCGTGAACGCACTGGGCCTGTCGGGAAATGCTGAAAAAGCACGGGGTCGTTCATATCCGCCTCTACTTATTGTTATGAATGCTGTGCAGTAGCTGGCTCTGTGGCTGGCTCCATCTTAGGTTCAGCAGTAAATGGATGAAATTAATGAATACTGATACGAGCCATCAGCGCGCGCTTTGGAAAAGCCAGGGCTCTGGCCTGGCTGTTTGCGCGCCGTGCGGGTTATTCAGAGCACCGATCAGCGTTCGATTTCGCCCAATAGCCAGGACACCAGCACGCCGCAAACCAGCGCCCAGAAGGGCGCGCTGATTCCCATCAGCGAAAAATTGCTCATCGCCACCGCAAGGGCAACGAAGGCGCCTATCTGACAGGCGCCGCCCTTCTGGAATGCCTGCTGCAGAGCGCTGAGCAGCACGCCGATCATCGCCAACCCGGCGACGATCATGATCAGCGCTTTTGGCAACGCCAGGATGAACGGCACGGCGAGGCCTGCGAACAATCCGAATAGACCGAACAGCACGCCGTTGACCAACGCCGCGCCGTAGCGGTGCTGCGGGTCTTCGCCCGCTTGCTCGGATGAGCAGATCGCGGTCATTGGTCCGGCGATATTCGCGTTGTGGCCGCCCAGCAATCCGGCGAGCATACCGCCGACGCCGCTGACCACCGTCATGGCATTGATGGGCGGGTTGTAACCTTCGGCCATCAGTACGCCCGCCGCCTGGGCGTTTTCGGCGCCGATGACCAATGCAGTCAACGGAATGGTAATGGCCAGAAAGGCATCCAGCGAAAAAGTCGGTGCGGTAAAGGCGGGCATCACGAAAACAACGTCCACATCGGCGGGCTGTATTTGACCCATCGCCAGCGCAAGGCCAAATCCAACGATGCCCGCCACCATTACCGGCGGCACCGATTTGACGAACCGCGTGACCAGAAAGAAGCTCAGCGCCGCGGAGCCTGCGATCAATGGCATGGCGGCAATCGAATCGACGGCTCCGGTGGCGAAGCGAATCATGGCCCCCACGATCATCGCCATCACGATAGGCATCGGCAGCCACCGCATCAGCCGTCCGATCAGGCCGGAAACGCCGAGCAGCAAGACCAGCAAGCCGCTCATGATAAAGGCGCCCACGGCGTCGCTGAAGTTCATGCCCACAAGCGATGTAGCGAGGATCGCAGCGCCGGGAATGGTGTAGGCGCCGCAGATTGGCTGGCGATACCGCAGTGCAAGGAACAGGCTTAGCAGCCCGCCCAGCACGTAGATGGAGAACAACCAGGCAACGGTCTGACCAGCGCTCAGTTGCCCGGCCTCGGCGGCCTTGATCACCACCAGTGCGGGGCCGGTGCAGCCAAACACGGCCGCGACCAGGCCGACGCTGATGGTTTTGCTGTTCAGTATCTGGCGCAGCGCTGGTTTGCCGGGTTTGGCGTCTGGCAGATCATTCGCCAAAGGAGTCATATCGTTGAGCATCGTGATGCCTCTGTTTGTTGTTATCTGCAGCTGCTACCGGGACCCATTCGCTTGACTTCGCATCCAGGCCAAGCGCATGCAGCCGGCGAAGAAACCTGCGCCGGCTGTTGCGTGGCTCGCATCCCTCTGATCAAAGATGCATTGGCCAGGCGGCGCGCAACGCTCGGTTACGTTTTGCTTTTGGGTGTCGCTTACTCGCCGCGGAACACCGCCGGGCGCTTGCCGTGGAAGGCTTCGACCCCTTCCTTGAAATCTGCCGAGCTGCGCAGGCGGCTGTAGCAATGGCCTTCCATCTCAATGGCGACCGTCAACGGCGAGTCTTCGTTGTCGTTGATCAGCTTCTTCGCGGTGCGCTGGGCCAGCGGCGAGAATCGGCGCAGCTCATCAACCAACGCGTCTACGGTGCTTTCCAGCTCGTTATCCGGCACACACTCAGTGGCGATGCCCCAGTCGTAGGCTTGCTGCCCGGTGATGCGCTTGGCGCGCATGACCATGTGCTTGGTGCGGGTGATGCCGATGATCTTCTGAAGCCGCGCGGAGCCACCCGAGCCCGGGATCTGGCCGAGGTTCTGCTCGGGCAGGGCATAGCGGGTCGTCTCCGAAGCGATACGGAAATCGCAGGCCAGTGACAGCTCGAAGCCGACACCGAAGGTGTAGCCGCGGTTGGCCACGATAACCGGCTTGGTGCAACGCACCGGCGCTGCAACGTTCCAGGCCAGTTTGGAGACGTGCTCGGGAGATGCTTCGAGGAAGCCTTTGATGTCACCGCCGCTGGAGAAGTGCTCGCCCTCGGCGCGCAGGACGATGACACGCACGTCCGGGTGAGCATCCAGTGCTTCAAAAACTTCGCGCAGCGTATCGCGCTGGCTCATGGCGATAACGTTGAACGGTGGACGCCCCAGAATGATGTCGGCGCGTTCGCGTTCGGTATTGAGCTCGACGGTAAAGCCGTCAAAGGAGGTTTCCAGGAATTGGGCGATCTGCTGGCTGTTCATGTCTGATGTTCCTACGTGCGAAAAGGGGATTCAATTAGTGGTCACGGGCTGGCCGTACTCGGCGACGAGTACGCGGCGCAGGACCTTGCCGACCGGCGATTTGGGGATCTGGTCGACGAATTCGTAACGACGCGGGCGCTTAAAGCGCGCCAGGCCGGACGAGACGCAATGGGCGTCCAATTCATCTTCGGTAATCGGATGGCGCAGCTTGATGAACGCAGCGATCAGCTTGCCCCACTGTTCATCCGGCAAGCCCACCACGGCGACTTCCTCGACTGCCGGGTGGAGGGACAGGGCATTTTCGATCTCGGCGGGGCTGACGTTCTCGCCGCCGGTGATGATCAAATCATCGACGCGGCCGGTGACGAACAGATCGCCATCGTCATCGAAATAACCGGTGTCGCTGGTGTAGTACCAGCCGTCGCGAATGGATTTGGCATCCGCATCTGGCCGCTTCCAGTAGCCATCGAAGGCTTCGTCGCTGGAAAGGTCGGCGATGATCTGGCCTTCTTCGTTGGGCTTGCACAGGTCGTCGGCTGACTGGGCGTCGAGCGCCACGACACGGATGCGCTGGTTGAGCGCGCTACGCCCCGACGAGCCGGGCTTGCCGCTGGCCTTCTGGTCGATGGTGAAGGTGTAGATTTCCGAGCTGCCGTAGTGGTTGACGAATAGTTCGGGCTTGAATGCCGCCTCGACCCGTTGCATCAATCCATCGCTCATCGGCGCGCCGGCGAAGCCGAGCTTGGTCACGCTGGCGACACGCTCGGCGCTGAACGCAGCGTGTTCGATAAGCATGTGATAGAGCGTCGGCACCAGATACAGGTTGGTGATCTTCTCGCGCTCGATGGCGTTCAGCGTGGCTTCGACATCGAATTTCGGCACGCAGACGAAATGGCCGTCCAGCAATGCCATCGACAGCAATGAGCGCACGCCCATGGTGTGATACAGCGGCATCACGCCCAATGTGCACTCTTCATGGCCATACAGATTCTGCGCCACGTGCGCGACGGCGGAGGCGCGTTCGGCACGGTGACTTCGGGGTACGCCTTTGGGACGGCTGGTGGTGCCGGATGTGTAGAGCATCAGCGACCAGTCTTCGGGGCCGGCGCGCAGGATCGTTTCGCTTGGGGCGTCGGCAATCAGTTGCTCGAAGCTCATGACGTTGCCGTTGGTTGGCAGCCCGGAGCTGATGCATTGAACGCCATCGAATTCGCAGGCGCTGACAGCTTCGTGTGCCGAGTCGTCATGAATCACTACGCGTGCTTCGGCATCGCTGACGCACCAGCTCAGGTCGTCGGCGCTGCAGCGCCAGTTCAGAGGCGTCATGATGATGCCAGCGAACTGACAGGCCCAGTGCAAGGTGGCCATTTCCCAGCGGTTTTGCATGACGGCAACCAGGTGGTCGCCTTTTTTCAGGCCCAGTCGCTCAAGGCCGTGGGCGGCGTTCTGAATATCGGCGAACCAGGTCTCGTAAGTTTTCTTCAACTCGCCGTCGCTGATCGCCACCGTCTGCGGCCGGCGTTCGACCGCGGCGAGGAAGCTGCGTCCAAGATCAAACATTGTTGTTGTTCTCCACGGGGTTTTCTTGTCGTTTTTGTGCTACTTCGAGTACCGCCTGAACCATGCCGGTGTAGCCGGTACAGCGGCACAGGTGGCCGGACAGCATGTCGCGAACCTGGGTTTCGTCCGGGTTCGGCACGCGTTCGAGGTATTCCACGCAGGACATCAGAATGCCGGCGGTACAGAAGCCGCACTGCAGCGCGTGGTGGCGGCTGAATGCCTGTTGCAGATCATTCATGACGTCGTCACGGGCGAGCGACTCCACGGTATCGATCCGACGCTCGTGAGCCTGTACCGCCAGCATCAAGCAGGAGCGCGAGGCCACGCCGTCCACGAGCACGGTGCAGGCACCGCAGACGCCATGCTCGCAGCCCACGTGTACACCCGTGGCGCCCAGCTCATGGCGCAGAAAGTCGCATAGCTGCATACGCGGCTCCGCGAGCGCTTCGCGCTTCCGGCCGTTGAGTTCCAACTTGACGGGATAGCGCTGGTCAGCTGGCGCGTGCATGGGTATTGCCCTCGATCAGTTGTTGGCCCAGTTCGCGGACCAGCTGACGCCGGTATGCCGCGCTGGCATGTACATCGTCCTGCGCGCCGAGCGACCAGGCGAACGTGTTGAGTGCGTCTTTCAGCTCCGCGCCAAGGGGCAGGCGGCGCAGGACGGCGCGGTCTGCAACGCCGCCGACGCCCAGATCCACATGCTCTTGCCGAATGCAGGCGGCCAGCGCGACGAGCGCAAAATCACCGTGGCGCATGGCGATTTCCTGGAAGCGATAGGTGACACCCGCTTCGCATAGCGGAAAGTGCACTTCAACGACCAGCTCGTCCGGGCGCTTTTCGGTGGTCAGTACGCCCTGGAAAAATTGCGCTGCGGCGATTTCCCGACGTTTGCCCTTGAGTGACTCAAGCACCACGGTGCCGCCAAGCGTGACCAGGCACAGGGGGATTTCCGCGCTGGGATCGGCGTGAGCGACCGAGCCGCAAACGGTGCCGCGATTGCGGGTTTGGAAGTGGCCGATCCAGGGCATGGCCTGGGCCAGCAGTGGTACTTCGTCGGCCAGGCTTGGGCGATCCATCAGCTCGACCTGGCGCACGGCGGCGCCGACCACCAATCGACCTTTTTCCAGATTCAGGTAGTGCAAGTCGCTGGCATGGTTGATGTCGATCAGTACTTTCGGCTGTGCCAGGCGCATATTCAGCACCGCCATCAGCGATTGACCGCCAGCGATGACTCGGGCCTGTTCGCCGTGCTCGGCGAGCAACTGCAGCACTTCGCGCTTGTTGGCGGCGCGGACGTAATCGAATGCAGCAGGTTTCATTTCGCACCTCCCAAGCCCAGCAGGGCGAGCAATCGTTGCCAGGGGCTGGTCTTCACTGGCTTGCCGGTCAGGCGCTGGGCGAGGCGGGTGAATATCTGGCCGATGATCACTTTCGAGGCGCTCTGCAGCATGCGTCCGCCCACGGCAGCGACCTTGCCGCTCACGGCTGCGTCGTAGGCGTATTCCAGTCGCGTATGGCCGTTGTCCAGCTCGACGAAGGTGACCTTGGCGCTACCGGTCGCCGAGCCCATCGGACTGTTGCCCGAGCCGGAAAGGCGCAGCGAATGCGGCGGGTCCAGATCCGTGAGCCCAACACGCGCCGCGAAGCGAGCGCGGATCATTCCAACGCCTACGGTTACATCGGCGCGGTAATGGTTTTCGCTTTCCAGCTCGAGCGCATGGCAACCAGGGATGATCGACTGCAACGTTTCCGGATCGAGCAGGGCATCGAAAACCTGCTGTGGCGGCGCCGGAATTACCACCGAGTCCTGTGCCTGCAGCGCCGAGCCACCGGCGACCCGTGGTGCTTCAGACACCACGCCTTCGGGCGGTGGTGGCTCGTCGATGCCGATCATGCTGCGCACGCGTGACGGCGTCATCGGCAGCTTGATATCCGAACGGCCCAGTGCGTCGGCCACGGCATTGGCGATGCACACCGGTGTACTCATGTTGTTGCCTTCGCCCACCCCTTTGGAGCCAAGCGGGGTGAAGGGCGAGGGCGTCTCCATATGCAAAATCACCGGTTCCACGGCCTCGGGCGCAGTCGGTACCAGGTAGTCGGCAAAGGTGCCCGAAAGAAAGCTGCCGTCGTCGCCATAGGCGAACTCTTCCATCAGCGCGACGCCGAGCGCTTGGGTGAATCCGCCACGGATCTGCCCATCGACCAGCATCGGGTTGAGGATTCGGCCGGCGTCGTGGCAGGTGACGTAGCGGTCGATATGGACTTGACCTGTGATCCGATCGATTTCCACGCCGCAGTAATCGAAGATGAAGCCGTAACACAGCGAGCTATTGATGCAGTCGTTGTCGTCTGGAGCGGTCAGCTGAGGCGGCGTCCAGAAGGCGGTTTCGCGCAGTCCGCCTTCTTCATTTTCAGGGAGAAGGCCAGGCGACCAATGGGTTGATCCTGCAATACGATGGAAGGCTTGGCTGGGGCCGTCTTCAACGAAAACCTTGCCACCGGCGAAGCGCACCTGATCCGCAGGTACATCCCACATCGCGGCCGCAATACCGGCCATGCGTTCACGGATCTTTACCGCTGCGTTGTATACCGAGCCTGCGACCGCGCCAGCAAAGCGGCTGGAATAATTGCCCGATGCGATCGACCAGGCGTCTTTGCCTGTGTCCAGTTCGACATTGACGTTAATGCTGCCGAGCGCCACGCCCAGCACCTCCGCCACGATCTGGGCGACAACGGTCTGGTGACCCTGGCCCTGGGGGGTCGACGAAATATGGACCGTCACGCCACCAAGCGGGTCAACGCTGACGGTGGCCGTGCTGACCGCCCCGTTCTTGGGACCGCTCTTGCGCCGCTCTTCGGGCGTCATCGCGGTGGTGATGTAGCCCATGTTGGAAATCGACGGCTCGACCACGGCGGTGTAGCCGATGCCATAGAGGCGGCCCTCGGCACGTGCCTGTTTCTGGCGGCGCAGCAGTTCGTCGAGTCCACCCTCCCGAATGGCGAGGTCGACGGTTGCGGGATAGTCGCCTGAGTCGAGAAGGGCTCCAGCGGCAGCTCGATAGGGGAACACGCCCGCCGGAACCAGGTTGCGCCGAATAACCTGCAGCGGGTCCAGACCAAGCTGGACCGCGACCTCATGCATCAGGCGCTCCAGTGCGAAGTACACCTGGCCGCCGCCAAAACCGCGGTTGAGCCCACTGGGTACCTTGTTGGTGAGCACGACGCGGTTGCGCACCGACAGGTTGCGAATGGCATAGGCGCCGGACAGGTTGCCGTGCATACGGTAGAAGGTGGCGGGCTCCGGCGCGCGCAGGTAGCCACCGCAGTCGTCGATCTGGTCGTAGTGCAAGGCGACCACGCGGCCATCGCTCTCGACTGCTGCCTGAATCTCGCAGACGCGGTTGGTGGCGCTGGATGAGGCCTGCAGGTGCTCCAGTCGGTCTTCGACCCACTTGACCGGGGCGCCGACCTTGCGTGACGCCAGGCCCATGAGAACTACATAGGGGAACACCCCCTGTTTGATGCCGAAGCTGCCACCTGAATCTGGCGGCGTGCGCAGGCGCAGGCGGTTCCCTGCGACGTTCAGCGCACGTGCCATTACCGAGTGCAGCGCGTAGGGGCCCTGGAAATTGGAAAGGACGTCATAGGTGCCGGTGGCTGCCTGGTAATGTCCCAGAACCACATAGCACTCGATCGGAGTGCAGGAGTTTCGCGGGTAGTGGACCTTGATCGACACCCGGTGAGGCGCCTCTTCGAACGCCCGCTCCGGATCGCCGTAGCGGAAGTTACGCTCATTGACCACGTTGCTACCCACCGCCTCATGGAGTACGGGCGCTTCCTCTTGGGTGGCGGCTTCCGGATCGATGATCGGCGGTAACGGCTCATACTCGACCTGAATCGCGTCAAGCGCATCCTCGGCCAGATAACGGTCGTCTGCGATGACCACGCAGACGGGCTCACCCACATAGCGAGCCTTGTCCACCGCCAGGCACCAATGCTCCATGGGGGCACGGACGCCGACTGGAAAAGGGTTTGCCCAACGCTTGACGTCCTCTCCGGTGAGCACGGCATGTACGCCCTTCATGGCCAGTGCAGGCGAGGCATTGACCGAGATGATGCGAGCGTGCGCATGGGGCGAACGAACAATGGCAGCGTGCAGGGTGCCGGGCGGGGTGGCCATGTCATCGGCATAGCGGCCCAGCCCACGCAACAGCGCCGCATCTTCGACGCGAGCCTGGGAACGTCCGATCTGGCCGGCCTCGTTCCGCTCGGTGGGTTGGTACATATTCATTGCGGGACTCTTGTTCTGTTTGTGTCCCGAGTATTGGCAGACGTCGAATAGGTTGCCTTACCCCCCGCTACGGGTTTTTACCCATGAGTCGTCGGATTTACCTTTGAGTCTGATTTTGTGTGCGCTTTTAGGCGTGACGACATGTCAGCGGTACTGAAAAGATTACTGATGGAGCACGGCGTTGCGACCGGTGACGACAATTCGGTCCCGCAGCTAGCCCTTGCTGACAGCGCTGTCAGTTGGTGGTCATTCTGCTGACCCGTCCGGCAGGTTATAAGTGAGCCACAAAAATCTAATAACCTCGTCTGGCGTCCTATCGATGCGTACCCGAACCAAAGTAATTGCAGCCTTATGTGGATTAGTCGGCCTGGCTATCGCAGGCAGCTGGCTATCGAGCGAGCCTGCCGTTACCAAGGCCTTAACCTCCACTGCGGTTCCGGTGCGGGTTGTGGCCGTCGAGAAAAGGGATGTGGCGGCTTATGCAAGCGGCATCGGCCGAGTGGCTTCGCTGCACAGCGTGGTGATCCGTCCTCAAGTCGACGGCATGCTGACCCGCCACCACGTCCGGGAAGGGCAGTGGGTGAAGGCGGGCGAATTGCTTGCCACCATAGATGACCGTTCGATCCGCGCCAGCCTCGCCGAGGCCAAGGCGCAATTGGGGCAAAGCCAGGCGCAACTGGATGGAGCGGAAATCGATCTCAAGCGATACCGTTTGTTGATTGCCGACAACGGCGTGTCACGACAGACCTTCGATCAACAGCAGGCGCTGTTCAATCAACTCAAGGCTACGGTTTCGGGGCACAAGGCCGCGATTGCCGCAGCCGAGGTACAACTGTCCCACACTCAGATTCGGTCGCCGGTTGCTGGCCGGGTGGGCATTCGCAATGTGGACGAGGGCAACTTTTTGCGGATGAGCGATGCCGAGGGGTTGTTTTCGGTCACGCAAATCGCACCCATTGCGGTGGAGTTTTCGCTGCCGCAAGGGATGTTGCCGACCCTGAAGCGGCTACTCGATGCGCCGGAATCAGCAATCGTCAAAGCCTACGTGAGCGATGACAGGTCGGCGCAGAACGTGCTCGGGAAAGGCCGCCTCACCCTGATCGACAATCAAATCTCCACCACCACCGCCACGCTACGGGCTAAGGCCGAATTCGATAACGGCGACCAGAACCTTTGGCCCGGGCAATTGGTGAACGTCAAGGTGCAGACCGCGCTCTACAAGAACGCGCTGGTCGTCCCGCCCAAGGCGGTGCTGCGCGGCCTGAACAATCACTTCGTCTATCGGCTCAACGGTGATGTCGCTGAGGTGGTGCCGGTGAAGCTGATTTATCGCGACAGCGAGACAGTCATCATCGAGGGCGCGCAAGCCGGCGATGTATTGGTCAGCGATGGTCAATCGCGACTTAAGCCGGGCACAAAAGTCGAGGTGCTCGAAGCGCCATCGGAACAGACGCTTGCCATACAGGCGCAGCAATGAGCAGCCGGGGTTCGGTATCGACCTGGTGCGTCCATCACCCGGTCGCGACCTTGTTGCTGACCTTCGCCATGCTGCTGATGGGCTTGATCGCCTATCCCCGATTGGCGGTTGCCCCGTTGCCAGAGGCGGAGTTTCCGACCATCCAAGTGACGGCGCAGCTACCTGGCGCCAGCCCGGAAACCATGGCGTCATCTGTGGCGACGCCGCTGGAAGTGCAATTCAGCGCGATTTCCGGCCTGACGCAGATGACTTCAAGCAGCGCACTGGGCTCGACCAACCTGATACTGCAGTTCTCCCTCGACAAGAGCATCGATACCGCTGCGCAGGAGGTACAGGCCGCGATCAGCAGTGCAGCCGGCAAGTTGCCACAGGATATGCCGAGCCTGCCGACCTGGAGAAAGGTCAATCCCGCTGACAGCCCCGTGCTGATTCTCACCGTCAGTTCCGCCTTGATGCCTGCGACGGAATTGAGCGACCAGGTCGAAACCGTGCTGGCAAGGCAGCTCAGTCAGATCGAAGGGGTCGGGCTGATCAATATCACCGGCCAGCGTCGCCCGGCCATCCGCGTGCAGGCATCGCCGGACAAACTGGCGGCGGTCGGCCTCACCCTGGCGGACATTCGCCAGGCGATTCAGAACACCAGCCTCAACCTGGCCAAGGGCGCGTTTTATGGCGAGTCGAGCATCTCGACGATCTCGACCAACGACCAGCTGTTCCAGCCCGAGGAATACGGGCAACTGATCGTCTCCTACGTCGATGGTGCTCCGGTGCACCTGAACGATGTGGCGCGGGTTACGAGCGGATCGGAAAATGATTACGTGCGCGCCTGGTCGGGCGATGAACCAGGCCTAAACCTCGTGATCAGGCGTCAGCCCGGCGCCAACATCGTCGAAACGGTGGATCGCATTCTGGGTGAACTGCCGCGCTTGCAAGCCCTTCTGCCCGCGTCGATCGAAGTTACTGTACTCAACGATCGTACCGAGACCATTCGCGCCTCCTTGCACGAAGTGGAACTCACGCTGTTGATCGCGGTGGTGCTGGTGATCGGCGTGATGGCGCTGTTTCTGCGGCAATGGTCGGCAACCCTGATCGTATCCAGCGTGCTTGGCGTTTCGTTGATCGCCTCACTCGCGCTGATGTATGTGCTCGGTTTCAGCCTGAACAACCTGACCCTGGTGGCCATCGTGATCGCGGTGGGTTTCGTAGTGGACGATGCGATCGTGGTGGTGGAAAACATTCACCGTCATCTGGAGGCCGGCGAAGGCAGGCGCGAGGCTGCGATCAAGGGTGTCAATGAGATCAGTTTCACGGTCATTTCGATCAGTGTCTCGCTGATCGCGGCGTTCATCCCGCTGTTGTTCATGGGCGGTGTGGTAGGACGGTTGTTCAAGGAGTTCGCGTTGACAGCCACTTCCACCATTCTCATTTCCGTGGTGGTTTCCCTGACGCTGGCGCCGACGCTCGCCGCGCTATTCATGCGGGCTCCTGATCATGACGCGCAGCAGCGTCCCGGTTTCGGCGAGCGGCTGCTAAGCCGCTATGCAAACGGCTTGCGCCGCGCGCTCGCGCATCAGCGAATCATGCTTGGGCTGTTCAGCCTGACACTGGCGTTGGCTGTCTCGGGCTACGTTTTCATCCCGAAAGGGTTCTTCCCTGTGCAAGACACCGGATTCATCCTCGGTACCACCGAGGCGGCGGCCGACATCTCCTACCCGGACATGGTCGAGAAGCATCTGGCATTGGCGAAGATCCTTGGCGAAGACCCTGCGGTCAGAGCGTTTACCCATGCGGTGGGCGTGACCGGTAGCAACCAGACCATTGCCAATGGACGCTTCTGGATCTCGCTGAAGGATCGCGACCAGCGCGACGTTTCCGCCAGCGCCTTCATCGATCGGGTAAGAGGCAAGCTGAGGGCGGTGCCGGGCGTCGTCTTGTACTTGCGTGCGGGGCAGGACATCAATCTCGGCGCGGGTCCCAGTCGCAGCCAGTACCCATATGTGCTCAAGGGTAATGACGGGCCCACGCTCAATACCTGGACGCAGCGGTTGACCGAAAAGCTGCGGGAAAATCCGGCATTCCGTGACATCTCTAACGACTTGCAACTGGGGGGCAGCACCACGCACATCAGCATCGACCGCGCCGCTGCGGCACGCTTCGGCCTGACCACCAACGATGTCGATCAGGCCCTGTACGACGCTTTCGGCCAGCGGCAGATCAGCGAATACCAGACCGAGACGAACCAGTACAACGTCATTCTCGAACTTAGCCGGCATCAGCGTGGCAGAGCGGAAAGCCTCGATTATTTCTATATGCGATCCCCGTTGAGCGGCGAAATGGTGCCACTGTCCGCGGTGGCGAGGATCGACGCGCCTGTCAGCGGGCCGCTGTCGATCAGTCATGACGGTATGTTTCCCGCGTCCAACTTGTCGTTCAATCTCGCCTCTGGGGTGGCGCTTGGCGATGCGGTGAGCATGCTTGAGCGGGCCAAGAACGAAATCGGCATGCCGACCGAGATCAGTGGCAGCTTTCAGGGCGCGGCGCAGGCCTTCCAGAGCTCGCTGGCGAGCCAGCCCTGGCTGATTCTCGCTGCGCTGGTAGCGGTCTACATCATCCTCGGCGTGCTGTACGAAAGCTTCGTTCATCCCTTGACTATCATTTCCACGTTGCCTGCGGCGGGGCTCGGCGCGTTGGTGATGCTCTGGTTGTTCGGTCAGAACTTCTCGATCATGGCGCTGATCGGGCTGGTGTTGCTGATCGGCATCGTCAAGAAGAATGGCATCTTGCTGATCGACTTCGCCCTGGACGCGCAGCGCAGCCGTGGCCTGTCGCCACAGGACGCCATCTACGAGGCGTGTGTCACTCGCTTCCGGCCCATCATCATGACGACGCTTGCCGCAATGCTCGGTGCGGTCCCGCTGATCATCGGCTCCGGTCCCGGAGCGGAGCTGCGTCAGCCGCTGGGTATGGCGGTGGTGGGCGGCCTGTTGGTCAGTCAGGCGCTGACGCTGTTCACCACGCCGGTCATATACTTGTGGCTCGAGCGGCTATTCCATCGGCGCAAGCCAACCTTGCAGCCAGCGACCAATCATTGAGGCTGGGCCATGCGTGTTCTGGTTATCGAAGACGAAGAGAAAACCGCTGGTTATCTGCACCGGGGCTTGACCGAGCAAGGCTACACGGTGGACCGCGCAGGTGACGGTGTCGAAGGGCTGCACTTTGCGCTTGAGCGCGATTATGCAGTCATCATTCTTGACGTCATGCTGCCTGGACTCGACGGTTTTGGCGTGCTTCGCAGCTTGCGGGCACGCAAGCAGACGCCGGTAATCATGCTTACCGCGCGCGAGCGGGTGGAAGATCGCGTTCGGGGCCTTCGCGAAGGGGCCGATGACTACCTAGGCAAACCCTTCTCCTTTCTCGAACTGGTGGCCCGCTTGCAAGCCCTTACGCGGCGCGGCGGCGGTCACGAGCCGGTACAGATCAGCATTGCCGACCTTTGGATCGACCTGATCAGCCGCAAGGCCACCCGGGCTGACGTTCGCCTGGACCTCACCGCCAAGGAGTTTGCGCTACTCAGCGTGCTGGCGCGGCGTCATGGGGAAATCTTGTCGAAAACCGCGATCGCTGAAACGGTGTGGGACATCAATTTCGACAGCGACGCGAACGTCGTCGAAGTCGCCATCAAGCGCTTGCGAGCCAAGCTCGACGGTCCCTTCGAGCACAAGCTTCTGCACACCATTCGTGGCATGGGGTACGTATTGGAAGACCGTCGTGTCTACTGACTCTATCGCGCTGCGCCTGAGCGGCATGTTCACGCTCGTGGCGACGGTGATCTTTTTATTGATCGGTTGGACGCTTTACCACCAGGTCGGCAAAGGCCTGGGGCTGCTGCCAGAGGCAGAACTGGATGCGCGTTATAGCGTGCTCGAGTCGGCCCTGAATCGCTATGGAACGCCTGAGCACTGGGCCAAGATAAGCGCCAAGCTCACGCTCCTTCGCAAGGAAGACAGCCGCATCCGCTTCTGGGCGGTCAGTGACGATCCTCGTTTCGAATTCGGTGACCCGGACGAACAACTGCGTAGTTTCGCCCAAGGACCGGAAGGCATGCGCGACCTGATGCTCGATGGCTACGGCTATCCGATAAAAGTCCTGCTACGCGAATTGCCAGCCAAGGACCAGCGTCCACCTGTGCGTTTTTTGATCGCCATTGATACCGAGGCGTTCTGGCAAACCCAGCGCCACCTGCTCTTGGTACTTGTCAGCTTGGCCATCGTTGGCGTCCTGCTGGCAGCGGCTCTGGGGTATTGGGTTGCTCGCATCGGCCTGAAACCGTTGATCACGCTGTCCGATGAAGCCCAGAAGCTGACGCCGCCGCGACTCTCCGGCCGTTTGCAGCTCTCGTCGCTCCCGCCTGAGCTGAAGCAATTCGCCAGTGCCTTCAATACCACGCTCGAACGGGTCGAGCAGGCCTACGGGCGCCTTGATTCGTTCAATGCCGATGTGGCCCATGAGCTGCGCTCGCCACTGACGAACCTCATTGGGCAAACGCAGGTGGCTTTGAGCCGGGGGCGATCGGCGGATGACTATTTCGAGGTTCTGCAATCGAATCTTGAGGAGCTCGAGCGGCTGCGCTCCATCATCCTCGACATGTTGTTCCTGGCGAGCGCAGACCAGGGTAGCAAGGCGACTGAGCTGACATCGGCTTCGCTCGCCGCTGAAGTCGCCACCACCCTGGACTACCTGGATTTCATTTTCGAAGATGCTCAGGTGAAGGTGCAGGTCAGCGGCGACGCAACGGTGCAGATCGAGAAGGCTCACATGCGGCGTGCGCTGATTAACCTGCTTAACAACGCGGTGCAACACACCGCCGCAGGGCAGAGCATTCAGGTGTGGATCACTGAGCGGGAGGATCAAGTCAGCATCGGCGTCGCCAACCCGGGCGAGGTCATCGACAGCGAACACTTGCCGAGACTGTTCGAACGGTTCTTCAGGACCGACCCTTCGCGCAGCAACAGCGGCGCCAACCACGGACTTGGTCTTGCCATCGTCAAGGCCATCGCGCTAATGCATGGTGGCGACGTTTTCGTGCGCAGCGCTGACGGCGTTAATACGTTCGGCATGCACTTGCCCGTGCGGCCGCCCAAAGCGGTCTGCGGAGGCAAAGCTGGTCCGGCCGGCGGGGCGAGAAGCGATGCCGATCTTGGCTTGAAAGCCCATCAGTGAATTTCATTCGGTTATCGATGTGGCCGTCTCAAGGCAGGGGTGAATTACAAAGCTGGCCGGTCTTGCACTCTTACACTCTGAGTCAGCCCAAAAGGCGTTTCGGTACTAGGCTCTCTGTGCACCAGCCGACTTGACGCAGAAGGAGAGCAAAAATGGTTCGTCTTACCGCTAAAGATTTTTCCCCCGAATTGCTGGAGCTGTACGACTACTATGCCCACGGCAGGATCAGCAGACGCGAGTTTCTCGATCGAGCTGGGGCTTTCGCTGTCTGTGGTCTGACCGCAACCACAATCCTTTCCGCGCTGAGTCCGAATTACGCCCTTGCCCAGCAGGTGGAATTCACCGATCCGGCTATCATCCCCGAGTACGTTTCCTACCCATCGCCCGAAGGTCACGGGCAGGTCCGTGGTTATCTGGTTCGTCCCGCCAATGCCACCGGCAGATTGCCGGCTGTAGTTGTCGTTCATGAAAACCGTGGGCTCAACCCCTACATCGAGGATGTCGCCCGGCGAGTGGCCAAAGCAGGGTTCGTCGCGCTTGCCCCGGATGGCCTGAGCTCTGTGGGCGGCTATCCCGGTAACGACGATAAAGGCCGAGAGCTGCAGCAGACAATCGATCCAGAAAAGCTCGTGAATGACTTCTTCGCTGCCGTCGAGTGGCTGATGGATCATCCGTTCACAACTGGGAAGGTGGGAATTACCGGTTTCTGCTATGGCGGCGGCGTGGCCAATGCCGCCGCCGTTGCCTATCCCGAGCTCGGCGCTGCGGTCCCCTTCTATGGACGCCAGGCCGACGCGGACGACGTAAGCAAGATCGAGGCGCCACTGTTGCTCCATTATGCTGAGCTCGACACGCGCATCAACGAAGGCTGGCCGGCCTATGAACAGGCGTTAAAGGCGGCGGGCAAGACCTATGAGGCTCATATTTACCCTGGCGCGAACCATGGTTTTCACAACGACTCCACCCCCCGCTACGATGAGGCTGCGGCCGAGCTGGCATGGGATCGCACATTGGAGTGGTTCAGGCGCTACTTGGCGTAGGTCCAGATGTAAAAGGAACGTTCTGATCGCTTGATTTTAAAGGAGACGCAGAATGGATCAGTTCACAGGCGGTTGCCTTTGCGGCAACGTTCGGATAACGGCGTCGGGACCTCCATACCGGGTCGGCCTTTGTCACTGTCTCGACTGCCGTAAGCATCACGGGGCGCTCTTTTATGCTGCTGCGGTCTTTCCTCAAGACGCGGTGACCATCGATGGCGAAACACGTGATTACGCCGGGCGGTTTTTCTGCCCCCGCTGCGGCTCGTCCGTTTTCGCACGTACCGCGGATGAAATCGAAGTAAGCCTGGGATCGCTGGATGCCCCTGACCAACTGATGCCAACCTACGAAAGCTGGATCGTCCGACGTGAGTCCTGGTTGCCGCCGTTTCCGCTCATAAGACGATACGAGCAGGATCGTGACGCCACGGGTCGCAGCGAGTAGAGAAAGGGAAAGCTGTACGGCCGGAAACACTGTGGTTGGGCGCCGCAAGCCGAGCACGACCGCGATCAACACGAAGAGCTGACCGCCAAGAAGCTCGAACAAGGCTAGCTGCGAGCCAACTCCCGACTCGTGCTCTATTCCTGTTAGCCCGAGAAGTCCAGCATCCGCTTGCGCTTGTTCGGTGCACTGATCAGCTCGCCGGGCAATGCGTTCTTCAACAGACTTCCCGCCTGGTCACTAGCCACCACTCCCGGTAGCACGGGCGGCTCGATCTTAATGCCCGAGCCTTTACCCGGCGCGCCACCAGCATTGATCTTGGCCATCGGCCCGCTGATGGTGATGCCACCGGGGTCGAGTTTGATGAAGCTGCCGCCGGCAGTGAGGGTGAGTTCGACGCCGGCTTCGATGAGCATCTTCTGGCCTGCCTTGAGGTGGATTTCTCTACCGGCTTTGGTCAGTTGTGCGGTGCCGAGTTTGATGTGTCGGTTCTGTCCGACGGTGAGGTGGTCGTCGGGTTTGACTTCGACCTTGCGCTCGGCTTTGACGGTCAGGTGTTCCTCGGCCTGCAGCTCGGTGTAGCTATTCTTTTCGACCGTATCGTGGCGTTCGTGGCCGACGCGGATCTTCTGGTCGTGCTCGATGTTTTCGTCCCAGTCGCGCTGGGCATGTAGGTAGATCTGCTCGGCGCCTTTGCGGTCCTCGATACGCAGCTCGTTGTAGCCGCCACCGCCTGGTGAACTCAGGGTCTTGAATACGCTGCGGGTTTTGTTCGCCGGCAGGTCGTAGGGGACCTGGTGCTCGGCATGGTAGAGGCAGCCGGTCACCAAGGGTTGGTCAGGGTCCGCTTCAAGAAAGGTGACCAGCACTTCCATCCCGACACGCGGAATAGCGATACCGCCATAGCCGTCTCCGGCCCAGTTGCTGGCGACGCGCAGCCAGCAGCTGGTCTTGTCGTTCGCTTGGCCTTCACGGTCCCAGAAAAATTGCACCTTGATTCGACCGAACTCATCGCAGTGGATTTCCTCGCCGGCGGGGCCCGTGACGATTGCGGTCTGGGCGCCAAGTACGCGGAGTTTTGGGTGGCGCAAAGCGGGCCGGAAGGGAACATCCCATGGGGTCGCGACAAAACGGTTGCGATAGCCTTGAGTGAAGTGTTCGTCCGCCGAACTAAGTCCTTCTTCCGGTTGAGCTGTGTGGGCGCGCCTTTGCTGACCTGAGCTATTGGTAACCGACTCCTCCAGTACCTGTGGCTGTTTGCCTTCGTGGAGCACCTCGGTCAGCAGCCAGAGGTCGTTCCATTCCCGGCGGGGGTGGTCGGAAATTTCCAGCAGGTGCCCGCTGACGAGTGTGGGCTGGTCGCTGCGGCCTTCAGCCTGCCGATAATCGGTACGGTGGCGTTCCCAGGCACGCTGCGATAGATGCTTACCGCGGGTGCGATCCGTGAAGCGCCCGGGGTAATCGTAATCTTCTAGGTTAGATCCTGCTGCGCTCTGCTGTTCGGGCCCCTTGTGGCCGGCTTCCATCACCAGGCGCGGCTGTTCGAAGTCGTAGTCGCGCCGGCTGACGCGGTTGGTACGGGTCTCCAGGCGGACGGCAAAGCGCTTGATCACAGGCTCGTCGGCTACCAGCCCGCTGTCCTGGAGATAGGCGGTGGGTTGGCCGAGTTTGGGAAAGCTCGTCTGGTCGTCACCGAACACCAGGACGTGGCCTCCCGAGCTGTGCTCGAAGTGATAGTGGATGCCTTCTTCCTCGCACAGGCGCTGGACGAAATGCAGGTCGGTCTCGTCGTATTGGGTGCAATAGTCACGCTCCGGATAGACCACCGGGCCGAGTTGAAAACGATAGGCGTCTGCCTGGATGCCGTGACCTTCGAGCACCTGGGCGATGATCTGCGGCACGCTCAGGTGCTGGAAGATGCGCTGATCGGTACGGTGCGTCAGATAGACCAGTTGCGGAACGATCGCCAGTCGGTAACGGGTCAGGCGTTTGCCGGATTCGCCCTGAGCGACGCGATGAATCAACCCGTGAATGCCATTGCCGGCGGGAGAGAGTTCCAGGAATGCTGGCTTGTGCAGCAGGCTCTGCAGGTCCAGGTCAGGGCGTTCGCTAATCAACTCGAGGTCGAAGCGATAGGGCTGGCTGATGGCTTCGCGACCGGTAAAAGCGAGTACCTGCAGGTCGTGTTCGACGCCTTCGATGGTAAGGCTGAAATGGGTGTCATTGGCCGCGTTAAACATGGCGCCTCCTTGTTCTCATGTCATCCGTGGGTGCGCCCGAACCAGCGCCGCAGGCGGCTGGGTGCGAGGCGGTGAAAAATGTCCAGCAGGTGGGCCACGCTGGCCGTGCGCTTATCGGTATCGAACGCCAGCGCCGAGCGCAGCGTCAGCCAGCCATGGGCTGGGAAATTCGGTGGGCACCGCAACTCTTTATCCAGAGCCATAGCCTTGGCCTGCTTGGCACTTAGTCGGCGGAACGGGTGCTGGCCGCTCGCAAGTTCGAACAGCAGGCAAGCGAGCGCGTAGACATCGCTGAGCGCGGACGGCTCTGCGCCGTCCAGCAGTTCAGGGGCCGCATAGCGCGTCGTCCAGGCCTTGAATCGGTTGCGAGACAGACTCGGCAGCTTCTTGAGGATGCCCTCGAGTGGCTGGCCGAGCCCGTAGTCGAACAAGCGCAACCCGTCCTCCGCAAGTATTACGTTGCTCGGTTTGATGTCGCCGTGGATCACGCCGCGGCTATGGGAGTAGGCCAACGCGTCGATCAGCGGCAAGGCGATTTCGCGCAGCTCATCCCAGGCGAGGCCATCAGGGCGCTCGCTGAGTAACTGGTCGAGGGTCGGTCCCTTGAGAAATTCGAGGGTGATAAAGGCGCGTTGGCTGGCCGCGTCCACGTCGAAGCCGAACAGTCGCACGACATGGCGATGGTTCAGCCGTGCGGTCAGGGCGAACTCGGTGTAGAGCAGCGCATGGGCGTCGGGGTATTCGGCGAAATCATTGCTCAGGGTTTTAAGCGCGATGTAGGGCTCCGGGTCGCCAAACTGTTCGCGTAACAGGTCCCGAGCGCGATAGACCGCGCCCATGCCGCCGACGCCGAGCAGCCGTTCGATCCGGTAGCGTCCGCCTAAGACCTGCGGCAATTCGCCGGTACTGATGGTAGGCGGCTTCGGAGTACCCGGCGCGGCAGACGTAGAGGCGAAGGCGAAGTAGGTCAGGTCCGAAGCCGGCTCGGCACGCAGGGGCTCGCTCATCGGCGTACTACCACCGCGCTAAGGTTGTCCCGCGCCGGGCCGTCCATGGCCTGGTCGCACAGCCGTTGCAGCGCAAGCGTCGTCGATGGCGAGTTGAGTGCTGCACCCAGTGCGTCCGGCGACAGGCTCTGGTAGAGCCCATCGCTGCACAGCAGCAGGGTATCGCCTGGATAGACATCGAACTCGAGAATATCCAGCACCAATTGCTCGCTGGCGCCGATCGCGCGAGTGAGCGCATGCGCAGCGGGGTGACGTGCGGCTTCCTGCGGGGTTAAGTTTTGTTCGTCGATCAGTTGCTGTAGCAGCGAATGGTCACGTGTGAGCTGGTAAAGACGGCCGCCACGCCAGAGGTAGCAGCGACTGTCGCCGGCCCATACGCATGCGGCACGATCGCTTTCCATCAGCAGGGCGACCACGGTACTGCCGGTCACCGGGTCGGGGCGGTCGGCGGTGACCGTCAGTTCCTGGCCGAGTCTGCGGTTGAGGTCGTGCAGGCAGCGACGCAGGTTAGCCAGGCGTTCGGCCAGACTGCCTTCCGGCAGCTCGGCCAGCTGCTCGACAATCAGGCGGCTGGCCAGCGCGCCGTTGTGGTGGCCGCCCATACCATCGGCGACCACCCACAAGCCTTGCTCGGGGAAGTCGAGAAAGGCGTCTTCATTGCGTGCGCGAACCTTGCCGGTGTCGGTCCGCGCGGCGCTACGCCAGCCATGGGCCAGGCTTGCGGTAATCGTCATCACAGCGTCGCCGGCAGCTTGAAATCACGCAGCAAGTCGATGTCGAATGGGTTCGGCGAGCGCTGGCTGTGCAGCAGATAGTTGGCGTGACGGCCGCCCAGATTGGCCTTGAGCATCAGCACGTCACGGCCGCTGTGGTAGTCCACTTGCATCAGGTCCAGCAGACGGAACAGCGACCAAGGACCGGTGTTCTGCTCGATGCCGACACGGTGCCCGCCGAGCTCTTCGACTACCAGGCTGGTGCGTCCGTCCTCGGCGTCGGCAGGCCAGCTGAAGGCGGTTTGCACGATCGGGCCGTGGCGGTATTCCATCTGCTGATTGCCGAAGCGGAAGTCGGCGCGGCCCAGGCTCGAATCCAACGAGTAAGGCTCAAGCTTGAAGCGGATCTGCGGCTCGTTCGGGTTTTCGGCGAAGAAGCTGCGGCGGATGGTTTGCGCGTTGCTCATTTGCGAAAGGAACTCGCGTGACAACGGCAAGCCGCGGCCATCGACACGACGCAGTTGGTACCGGCCAGCGCTGCCGCTGACGAAGGGTTTGAGGTAGCGATCGAAGAAGCCTTCAGCCACGCCCTGTGCCTTGAAGAACTCGCGGAAGTCAGCGATGGCAACATCACTTTCGCTGTAGGCGCTGAACGGATAGCGCTTGCGCAGCGAGCCTTTGTAGAACGCGTACAGTTCACTCTGGTAGCGCTGGTTGAGGTAGTGATAGGCGTCGTTCAGGACCAGCGTCCAGCTGTCTTCGGCGAGCAGGCCGAGCCAATTGCCGATCGGATGCGGCAGACGCGCTGCGCTGGCGCGTAACTGGTTGATCGCATCGCGCTGGCCTCCCATGCGTGCCTTGGCGAGCTCGAACGCGGCCTGATCCGGCGCGCTGGAGTGGGCCAGGCCCGCCAGTTGCAGCTGTAATGCGTCTAGGGCCTGTAGCGTCGGGACCAGTTCGGCGCCGGCCCCTGCGTTGTCGTCGAGCAGGCGATGCAACGGTTCGAAGCGACGCTCCAGGGTCTTACGCGCAGTGTCCGGAAGATTCTTGGCCAGTGCAGCCTGAGCCTGCTCAGCTGCGGCCGATGCCAGCTTGGCGGCTTTGCCCAGCTTGCCATTGGCGTCCTTGAGCGCATCGGCGGCTTCTGCGGCGTCGCCAGCGGCGTCCACGGACCCGGCAAAGCGGGTGTTGTCGCGCACTTCGACCAGCAATTGCAGCAGCGGCGAATTGGCAGCGCTCAGCCCGCTTAGCAGTACGGCGCCCTGACCGGCGCCAGCAATAGGCTCCAGCGACAGTTGTGCGACTGCTTCGCTCCAATAGTTGGCGTAGTCTCGGAAGTAGAGCTGCTCCATCTCGACCATCAGGCGTCCAAGGTCCTTGAGGCTCAGGCTATCGCCCTCGCCGAGCACCCAGTTGTCACGCAGGATCTCGCGCACCAGGTCGCTGCCCTGGGCGACGTAGAACTTCTGATAACCGTTCTGGGTGTAGAAGCCGGGAATGGCGTAGTCGCTGCCGTTGAACAGCGCGCCCTGAGGTCCGAGACGTTGGCTGAAACGATAGTCGGGCAAGCTGCGAGCCTGGTCGCGCAGCATGCGGTAGACGACGTTGGCCAGCGATTCGCTGCGTAGCACCTGACGTGCCTCGGCGACGAGCTGGTCATTGAGCGCATACGGAGCGAAGCCGTCGCTAAGCAGCCGCTCGAAATGGGTGTTAAGGCCGTTCTGTGCGACCGAGTTGCCGGCGTAGCGCAGCGACCAGTCGGCGGCGATCCAGTCCTTGAGAAAGCTGTCGTCGCGACGCTCTTCCAGGTTAAGCATGAGGTAGGCGCGCAGGCTGCCGAGCAAGCGCTCGCGATCAGCGAGATTGGCGCGTATCTGGGCTTCGAGCTGGCGCGCTACGCGGGGCAGCAGAAGGCTTTCCAGCTCCCGGCGGTAGGCTTGATGGAGTGTTGAGTCGACCACCTCGCCCTGGTAAAGCCCGCCACGTTGCAGGTAGGCCACCTCGGCTTTGTTCGGGAACACCTGTGTCGCCGCATAGCTGGTATCCAGCGCCTTGAGCGTGCGCAGCGCGTCGTCCTGGGCGGTGATGCTCTGCTGTTCGTCGCTCAGCTGATCGGCCAGGCTGCGCAGCTGTTCGAGCCGTTCGTGGTTACCGGAGAAACCGTTGGCCCAGAGCGCGCCGAACAGTGCCAGGCAGGCGAAGCTCGCGGCATACAGGGCGCGCTGGCCCCAGTCGATGCGGCGTACTTCCTTCTGATCCAGTCCGGCGAGGTCAGCTTCAGGGAAAATCACTCGGCTAAGCAGATGATTGATGAAACGCGCCCGGCCACTGTGCAAGGTCGGCAGGGCGTTGCTGGACAGCCCGAGATTACGGCCGATGCCACTGGTGAGCGGATCGAGCCCACCTTGTAATTGCGGTGCACTGGTCAGGTAGAAACCGCGCAGCTGGCTGGCGCGTTGGTAGCGGTTGCCGGAGAACGCCAGCTCGACGAATAGACACAGGCGCTCGCCGATCTGACCGAGCTGATGGGGGAAGTCGAGGATGCGTCCACGGCGCTGGGTATCGCGTTCCTGGTGCATGCGCAGGATGACCTGGCTGTTGAGCCGGCGCAGCAATTCCTCGAATTCGCCGCGGACCACGTTGACGTCGGTGCCGTCCTGCTCCTTGCGAAAGCTAGCGCCGAGCACCTGGTCACTCTCTTCACGTGACAGCTGATCGAAGAACTCGTCGAAGCCAAGCACTTTGTCCGCCTTGCTCAGCACCAGATAGACCGGCACGTCGGCGCCCAGGCGTTGGTGGATCTCATGCAGGCGCTGGCGGCTCTGGCGTGCCAGGGTCTCGAGCTCCAGTTCGCTCGATTGCAGCAGCCGCTCGACCGGGATATTGACCAGCACACCGTTGAGCGGCCGCGCACGGCGGCGGCGCAACAGGCCGAGCAACGTATCCCAGGCCTTGCTGTCGACGGAAGCGTCGGGCTGGGTTAGGTAGCGACCGGCGGTATCGATCAGCACCCCGTGATCGGCGAAGTACCAGTCCGCATAGCGCGTGCCAGAGACATCCTTGGTCAGGCGCTGGTTTTCGCCGCGGTTGAGCGGGAAGTCCAAACCGGAAAAGTCCAGCAGCGAGGTCTTGCCGCTGCCTTGGGGGCCGAGCAACAGGTACCAGGGTAGGTCGTTGCGCCATTTTTCGCTGCGCCCGCGATACAGGCTCGAACGCTTAAGGGTGCGCATGGCGTCCCGGTAGCGCTGGCGCAGGATGCCTTGCTCTTCGCTGACCAAGCCCTCGCGGCGCAGGCGCTCCTGTGCCTCTTCGTCGCTGGCCTCGGCCTGCTTGCGGCGAGTGCTACGCCAGCTGGTGAAGACGATGAACAGTCCCCAGGCCAGGCATAGGCCGGCGATGGTCAGCAGGCGGCTGGTCGAGGATTCCCAGAATTTGTAATCGTCCACCGCCAGCAGCGGTCCGACGAACCACACCAGCAGGGCCAGTACCAGCAGGACGCATAGGCTCCATACCCAGGTCTTGCGGAAAAACGCGGCAAGCTTGCCGAAAAAAACCTTCATGGCATTACGTCCTTGTTACGGCTGAGGCTCGACTTGAACGGTCGGATCGACGGGTTGGTACGGCTGCAGAACGGTGTCGCGATGCTCGCCCAGTACCCAGGCGAAGCCTGCATATAGCATTCCCAGGCAAATCAGCGTGAACAGCGCGACCATCCACCAGGGCACGATGCGCACAAGACGACGACGCGTGTCGCGCAGGCCTTGCCAGTGCGGTGAAACCTCACGCGGCACGTCGCCGCGCAGCTGGCGGATCTGCCGGTAGAGGCTGTCGCGTACCGCTTCGAGTTCGAGCATGCCGCGCGGCAGTACGCGGTACTTACCCTCGAAGCCCAGCGACAGGCAGAGGTACATCAATTCCAGCATCGGCAGATGCTTGACCGGGTTGCGCGAGAGGCGCTCGAGCAGCTGGAAGAACTTCTCGCCGCCGAAGGTCTCGTTGTGGAAGCTCGACAGCAGACTCATCTGCGACCATTCGCTCTCGTTACCCCAGGGCGTGGTGACCACCGCTTCGTCAATCGCGGTACACAACACGTAGCGGGCGGCCATGACCTGACTGCTCTCGGCGCCGTCGTGCAGGGCGCGGTGTTCGAACAGCCTGAGCTCGCCAGACAGGCGCTGGTTGAGGGCATGCAGGTCTTCGCCTTCGTAGCTGTGCTTGAGCCGCACCACTTCTGAAAGCAGCGAGGATGCGGCCGCGACCAGCGGGTTAAGGCTGATGTTGAAGGTTTCGGCCGGGCGCAAGCGCGCGGCGTAGATCATCCGCTCCTCGAGCTGCTCGAATTTGGGTGGCGCACTGAAGTCTGTCAGCGGGCTCTGTGCCGGGGCGTCGCCGTGGCGATTGAGGATGACGGTCTTGTCGTCCTGTCCATAGTCCATTTCTCTGATCATGTCGGTCAGTCCCTGATCGCCCAGAATTTCAGCTCAAGCCCGGTGAATTCGCCGGACACGTGGAAGGCGAAGCCGCCGGAACGCTCCAGCTGCGCCAGTTCCTCGGAGCTCAGCTCCAAGGCGAAATAGGTCTTGCCGGAGTGGAACGGGATCTGCCGCGGCGCCACCGGCAAAGGCTTCACCTTGATACCCGGCAGGTGCAGGTTGACCAGCTGGCGGATGCGCTCCACCGGGCCGACTTTCAGGTGCGCGGGCAGGCGTGTGCGCAGCTCCTCGGAGTCGCATTGCGCGCTGGCGGCGAGCACGAAGGAGGCGCTGCCTAACAGCTTGTGATCGTGCAACGGCGAGACCTGGATGCCGTACTGGCGTTGCTGCAGCAACAGCTCGATGGCGTGCTGCTCGAGTACCATCGACAACACCTGACGGATCGCATCCATCAACTTGCGGAACGACAATCCCTGGTCGTTGTGCAGGTAGCGGCCATCCAGCCGCGGTCGTTTGGTCTCGCTGGAGAAGGTCGCCAGTTCGCCGAGCAACCCCAGTAGCTCGCGATAGATCTGTTCGGGATGCACCCGGTCGATGCCCAAGTAGTGGCGCAGCACCGGCTCGTAGCGGTTGATCAGCTGTAGCATCATGAAATCGCCGACCTCGGCGCCGCCAACCTTGCCGGTCGCGCGGATACGTTCGGCCAGGATGTCGCCGCGATGGCCGAGCATGCTGATTACTTCCTTCAGGCAGGACAGCAGATAGCCGGACGCCTGGAAGTCGATAAAGGTGGGGATGTACTCGGCGTCGAGGCTGATGACCCCGTCCGGCGTGGTGTCGAGGATGTCGCAGAGCTTGAGCTTTACGTAAGCCTGGTCGCTCTGCTGCTCGCCGAGCAGCAGGCGAAAGTCCGGTCGGCCGGTGCTGACCTGGCTGCTGCTGCTATCGCCAGCGTTGGAGTCGGCGACTTCCTCGTCAAAAGCGGTATAGCGCGCCAGCACGTCCTTCTGCTCTGGCCGGCGACTCTCGATGTGATTACCAGTCACCAGCGGTAGAGCCAAGTAGACCGGGGTGTTACCGGTGTTGGGCGGTACGTCCAGGGCCAGTGGCTCACGCTCGGCGCCAATCTCGAAAAGGCTGCCATCGGGAAGCAGGCCGCTGGCCTGGCTAAGTACCAGCTTGCCCATGTTGAGGAACTGACGGTCAATCTCCAGCCCAAAGAAGCCCCAGGCGTAGTGACCCAACTTCTGGGTCCGCAGCTTGAGCTGCGCGTCGTAATAGCGGTCGCTTTGCTGGAAATGCTGCGGACGCAGCAGCATGCCCTCCTGCCAGATCACTTTGTTCATGCTCATCGATCAGTTCCCCTTCGCGAGCGGATCGCCGACTTGAATGCCGTGCTCGTCGAGACTCAGCTCGATGTGGTTCCGCGCCTTGTGCTGCAGAGGAATGACGAAACGCCAGTTGGATTCGGGTAAGTCGCGGTAGGCGGCCAGCACGCCGACGTAGCGGCTGCCATCCTGAACGAAGAGCTTGAGGTCGCGCTGCTCGCCCGGGCGCAGTTCCAGCTCTTCCTGAATTACCAGGTCCGGGGACAGTACCTCCTTGGGCCGCTGATAGAGCGAGAAGAAGTCGGCGTTCTCGAACGCCACCGGATGCTTGAGTTCCAACAGGCGAATCACGACGGGCGAGGGGCGGCCGTTGAGGTCGGGGTTGAGCCGGTCGCTCCCCTGCAGCGACAGGTCGAGCTTGGTCAGATCAGAATTGGGCGAAAGTGCCGAGCAACCGCCGAGCACGGCCAGCGCCGCGAAGACAGCGGCGGGGAAAAAGCGAGACATGAACATCATCCTTGAAGGTCGGTGTTGAGTGTGGCGATCAGGCGTACCTGCTCCTCATAAACCTGGGCGAAGTCTCGAGCGAACAGCCGTTCGCTCCAATCGTCGTCACGTTGCATGGCCAGATGCAGGCGTTTATAGGCGCGCCAGCGACTGCCGGAAGTAGAAATCAGCGGCTTGTTGTCACGCTCGAAGCGCAAGGCCAACTGATCTGGGGAGAATTGCTCGAGCATGCTCTTGATGGCGGCGCGGCTGGCGGCCAACATTGCCACCTGGTGCGCCTGCAGGTCGCGATAAGCACGGCTCACGGCCTGCTCGGCTGGCAGCTGACCGGCTTTGCCACCGCGCAGCAAGAGGTTCAGCGCTTCGCCGGTGTCGATGCTATGTTTGAGCGGGTTGTTGCCGGCGCTCTGCACGGTGGTTAGCGACAGGCGCATCTCGTTTTTCAGCTCGCTCCGGGTGCGCAGCGCCTGCTGCAACCCACCAACGTTTTGCTTGAGCAGGCCGGCGGCTTTGAGCGCTAGCGCTTGGCGGGCTTCTTCATCTAGACCCGCTAGATCAACGCCCAACGCTTCGCCGAAGCGTGCCCAGAAGTCGGGCGGCAAGCGTTCTGGCTCGGGCGCGACCTTGGGTTGGGCGGACAGCTTGTTGGGCATCACCAGTTCGGGAATCTGCAGATTTTCTTCGTCGATCTGTGCGTAGTCACGCTGTTGCGCCTGGGCTCGTGACGGGGCGAGCACGGCGGTCAAGTCGTCCACCTCGGCGTATACGCGCTCCTGCTGGTCCATTGCGGTCAGCGGATCGAGGTCGAGAAAAGCGTCGTCGGGAATGATGCTGCCGGCTGGCTGCGGACGCCCGATGTCACCTTCGAAAGAGGCCGGGTCCTGGATCAGCCGAGCGCGGATTTCGAAGTCGCCCAGGCAATAGACGCTGCCGTGCTCGATTCTCTGCGCCCGACCCTTGTCCAGGCTGGCGCCAGTATCCTTGAGCTGAATGCCGTTGCTGCTGGTGTCGGTGAGGAAGAACGCGCCGTCCCGGTAGCTCACCTCAGCGTGGCGGCTGGACAAGACACGCTTGCGGTCCGGTATCACCCAGTCGCAATCCTCGGCACGGCCAATAGTGCCGCCGGCCTGCTTGAAGGTCTTGCTGCTGATGAGGCCTGGCGCAAATTGCTGTGCACTGACCATATCGAAAACCAATTCCATGGCTTTTTTCCTCCTGGTGAGTCAGTTGCCGCGAGCAGACACCTGCGGATCACCCAGCGGGCGATACTCGTCGTCGTTGAACTTGTAATTGCCGGAGCAGCCGGCAAGGGCGAGGGATGCAGCGAATAAAACGAGGGCGCAATAGCGGGCTAGCACGCGACTTCCTCCTTGAATGCGTGTGGGCAGACGGCCTCGCCCGCCGAAAACGGCGACGCGAGACTCAGGCTGAGTATTGAAGTTCACCCGCGTGTCTGCGTGGGTGAACGGGGTCACGAAAAACGGCCGGGTTGGGTTGGAAACGAGAGCTGCAGCTATAAATGCTTTCGCTCTCGTCCGATGTGACGAATCTACTAGGAGAAAGCTTGGGCGCTTTCTTTTTTGATAGCGGCGAGCCGCTCTGCGACCTGGTTGTCGTTGATGGCGCGCCACTGCGCTACCAGCTCCGCAAGATCGGCTCGTTCCGAGTGCTCGCCGAACACGCTGCGTGGAGTAACCAGGCGCTCGGCCTGGGCTAGTAAACGCTGCTGAGCTCGGGTGAGCGCCGGACTCTGTTCTGCTCGAACGCGTTCTCCCTGTTCGACCGCATTGGCGTAGATAGCACGCAGTTCCATATCGCTCTTGCCGTAGAAACGCATCTCCCCCCTGCGCCTGATTTCCCAGCGGAATTCGTTGAATGAGCGCGCTTGCCAGCTATCCAGTAGCTGGGCGGTGCTCAGCAGCTGGGCGTAAATGTCACGAATTTCGGCTTCAGTGAAGAGCTTTCCGTTGCGCTCCTCGACGCTGGCGTTCCAGCGCAGCAGGTTTGTGAGCGCTGCCCGTGCGTAGCCGCTATCGCTGGAGTGGTGAGTTCCCCATAGTGCAAGGCGGTTCGGCATATCACCATCAAGCCCGACTTCCCCAACGTAGCGTGCGCAGGTCTGCTCGTCGATCAGCGCGCAACCCGGTTGCCAGAGAACCGCGGCCTCGCTCCCTGCCCCGGGCTTACGCGGCATGAAATGCCACTGCTCGCCGTGGTGCTCGTAAGGGTCGCCGTGAAGGTTCACGAGGCCTGCAAGCAACAACGCGATGCCGGTTGCTGGCGAGCTGAAAAGCAGAGCTGTGCCGGGGAGGGCGAGCTTCCACTCCGCGTCCATCCAGGGCAGTGGAACGGCCGGGACCGGATCGTTGTGGTTGACGATACGGTGATGGGTGAGGGATTGGGCTGCTTTGACAAAGGCCGAGTCGCCCGCACGTGGGGCGCCGAAGGTATAAAGAATGACTTTCGGTTTGGTGGGTTTGCGACGTAGCCATTCGGCGACTAAAAGCGCGATTGCTCCGCCAAGGCTGTGGCCGCAGACAACCAGGGTCTGCTCGCCCGTATAAAAAGCATTGAGGTAACGCTCCACGAAAGGCTTCGCGGCCTGGAAGCCTCTATAGAAGCCGCGGTGTGCTTGGCCCTGACCTTCTTCATAAGGTACTTGACGGGCGTCTGCGTCGCGGCTGGCATCTGCTAGAAGTTCCTGCGTGCCTCGGATAGAGATCAGCACGATCTTGTCGTTATGGGTAATGAAGGCCTGTGTATTAGTATTTGTCTCGTTATCCGTATCGTGCAGAAAATGCACGTCCTCAGGATTACGCCAGCCCTCTTGCACTTCTTTTCCATAGCGCGACGGATCGTACGGCATGATCTCAAGACGTTTCGAATAGGGGACTTCTTCACAAAGCAGATGATAGGGGGACGCGGTATTGAATTGCGTTGGCCTAATTCGACAGCCTAGTTGGTTCTGAAGTACGTATCCGATGCTGCCAAGCGCGGAATAGGGCGGCGGCGTTGAAGAGTAAGGATCTTTGGGTGTACTGAAAGGTGCGTAGACGAAGGCGCTCATAACCGCAAGGTGATAGGCATTCAGCGCGCAGAAATCAGCGCCGCGGGAAAGCAAAGGGCTATAGGCACGTAGCGCCTTTATCTCGATTACATGGTGCCTGCTACAACCAAGAGCAATACCAGGCTTTCCGGCTGCTGGGCCTGCGTTCTGTTTTAGTGAGGACGGTGTCGTCCAATTTGCGTCTGGGGTCGGAAGATGGCCCTTGCTCTCTACGAAATCGCTTACTTCGGCCCGTATGAAATAAGCTTCCTCCTTCTCTGCGCGTTCTTGCGCTAGATAGGTTTGTCCATCAGCATGCCGAGGCCCCGCTGGTGACTGCTCGGCTGCAACCTGAAGGTCCGAAAGAGGAATCGAGAAATATTCCCTGTTGTATAAGCCCGTATACCATGGGTCGCCGCCGGTATAATCGTTGGGAAAAGATAAAACCAAGGGGCCGCTATGAACACCATCCACACGTGCATAGCCGTGGTCGTCTAGAGTCGCGTAATAATCAAGCCCCTGGCTGTCCGTGATCCGGTAGGCTAGTCCAGCGTATGGTTGGCCGTTTCCATGCTCATCTACCAAACGAAAGCTTATCCGATCCAAACGAATCGGGCATTGGAGCAAGGCTTGCGAGGTTGAGTTGCTCATCCCTTAGTCACTCTGTGCAGTTTGGATAAACCGTGCATGTACGGCCATCCATCGTGAAGGTGCGAAATTGCGGCGGGGCTGTACAAAGCTCCTCAAAACTTGTTCCCCAGCGGCCCGTGCATGGCTTCCAGCCCGCCGCGGTTTTTTTCCAATAGTTCCTCATATAAGGTCGATCATTACCGCCCAATTCTAGGTTGAGCGTTATAGTTTTTTTTGGAAGAACGTTGCGCATCAAATAAGCACCCGCGCCTTTGCAATCCAGCATTTTGGCTATCCCTAGCTCAAGCTTGCTGATTTGAAATAGCCAAGAACATCGAGCGGTTTTAAATAAAGTCCCGTCTGCTTTGAAGGTCGGAGCATTTAACGGCAGTTCTTCTACGACCATCAATCCGCCGTTATCGTACGTTTCCTGCCAGTCTTGTTCTCCATACTTGGTATAGATAAACAACCCAACCCTAACCAGTTGCAGATCGCAAAGACCATCGCGATAGCTAACGGGAATTTTGAATTGGTACCCATGGGGCGCTTTGTCGAAGTCCTTTTTGAAAGTCTCCACATGGCCGCGGCCACTGCATCCCTCGGACGCGCCGTAATGCGCTTGGGCTTTCAATGCGAAATCAGCAGGTAGTTCGCCTTTAAATGTAAAGGTGTCGGCACCGAACGAGCCGAGCGTGCTGCAACCGCTGAGCAAGAGCCCGAATAGCGAAGACCATGCGTGAGCGCGCAGGAAGCGGCTATGGAAAAAGGTGTTAGCAGTCATCGAATCGATTCCGTGCAGAAGAGCTTGAAGTTAGCGCTGAGCTGACCCGCGAATAGTGTGCTTCTGGGGGTTCCCGCTCGGCCGGAAGCCAGGCCGGATGATCGGCCAGTGTGGGGTCGAGCTTGTAGCAGAGTAAAAAGTGCAGTTGCGGCTCGCTGTGCCAGTTCCATTCGCTTGCTTTATCGAGCTGAAGGTCGAGCCATTCACTCAGCACCTGGGTTTCGGCGAGCCGAGTGGTCGCATGCGTGTGGTTCTGCCATAGCCACAACTCGAAGTTGTGGTGTGCCACAGCGCGCCGTACGTCCGCGGGTTCTGCGATGGACAGCCAGGGCTTTTCAAAGGGTTCTGGGTAGTCGCCAGGTCGGCCATTATCGAAACACTGCCAATGTTGACCATCCCAGCAGAGCACGCTGGTCAGTGGGCCAAGCAGCAGTGGGCGTTGTGACGCGTCCATTTCGCCAAGGTGACGCGCGACGATGCGGTTGTCCTGGAATCGATAAAGCGACCGTTGGCCTTGTTCGTCGGCAAAGATACGGGCTTGCCAGTGTTGGATGAGGGCGCCCACTTCGGCGTGTTCGATGCTGGCGAGCCAACCCCAGTTCTGCTCCGGTGCATCGGTCAACGCGCGTAGCTGCGTGAGATTCAGCTCGTTCAGCGATATCAGCCATGGGCCGACGCCGGCCATCTCGTCGACCTCGGTGCCCTGATAGAGATTGGCGTAGCTGTGCACCAGGTCCGCTGAGAACAGATGAGGCAGCAGAGAAGGCTCTGCCAGGCTATCGATAACGAGCAGCAACTGCCGGCGCTGGGCTTGTTGCTCGCTGAGCCACTGTTCAACCCTATCGTTCATCGGCTTGCTCCAATTTCACACATCCCCGCCCGGCATGCTTCACAGATCGGGCAACGGCTGGCTCCAATCTGTCTGGCCTTGCGAGCGATTTGCAGTTGGGCGTTCGCCATCGCGAGCTTGGGCTTGGCACCGGCCTTATCCTTGTCTGCGGCCCAAGGGATCTCGGGAACCTGGATACGCAGCCCCGAGCCCTTACCTGGCGAGCCCCCCGAATTCATCTTGATGGTCGCGCCGTTTAGCGTGACGCCGCTTGGGTCGAGTTTGAGGAAGCTGCCGCCGCCCGACGCGGTGAGTTCCATTCCGGCGTCGATGACGACTTTGCTGCCGGCGTAGTAGTGGATTTCGTTGCCCGCCTCGACGAATTGCCCCGTTCCGACCTTCACGTGCTGGGTGTTACCCACGGTCAGGTGGTCGCTGGCACGGATTTCGATCTTGCGGTCGGCGTGGGTGGTGCGGTGTTCTTCGGCGCGGAAGTCGCTGTAGCTGTTGGCCTCGACGGTGTCGTGGCGCTGGTGGCCGACGCTGATTTTCTGGTCGTGCTCGATGTTCTCGTCCCAGTCGCGCTCGGCGTGAATGTAGATCTGCTCGGCGCCCTTGCGGTCTTCGATGCGCAGTTCGTTGTAGCCGCCCCCGCCGGGAGAGCTCAGGGTCTTGAAGACGGTGCGGGTTTTGTTCGCCGGCAGGTCGTAGGGAACCACATGTTCGGCGTGGTACAGGCATCCGGTAACAAGGGGCTGGTCGGGATCGCCTGCAAGGAAAGTGACCAATACCTCCATGCCCACCCGGGGGATTGCAATGGCGCCGTAGCGGTCGCCGGCCCAGCTGCTTGAAACGCGTAACCAGCAGCTGGTTTTGCCGTCGTTCTGGCCCTCGCGGTCCCAGGGGAACTGGACCTTCACACGTCCGTACTCGTCGCAGTGAATCTCTTCACCGGCGGGGCCTGTAACTACAACGGTCTGGCTACCCAAGACTTTAGGCTTGGGATGCTTGAGTGCCGGGCGGTAGAGGATATCCCACGGAGTGGCAGTGAAGCGGTTGCGATAGCCTTGGGTGAAGCTGTCGCTACTTCCGAGATCAGTGACTGACTCTTCCAGTACCTGCGGCTGCTTGCCCTCATGGATGATCTCATTGAGCAGCCAGAGCTGGTTCCAAGCGCTCCGTGGGTGATCGGCGAGGTCGAGGTAGTGACCGGTGACCAGCAGCGGCTGATCGCTCGTCCCTTCGGCCAGTTCGTAGTCGCTGCGGTGGCGTTCGAGTGCCCGCTGTGACAAGTGCTTGCCGCGGGTTCGTTCGACGAAGCGGCCGGGGTAGTCGTAGTCTTCCAGGTCCGGTTGGAGCTCGCACTGGAAGGTGTTTTCCATAGTCAGGCGCGGCTTTTCGAAGTCGTAATCACGGCGGGTGACGCGGCTGGTGCGGGTCTCGACGCGCAGGCCGAAGCGCTTGATTACGGGCTGGTCGGCGACCAGGCCGCTGTCCTGTTGATAAGCAACTGATGCGAGTGTTGGGAAGCGCGTCTGATCGTCGCCAAAAACCAACACGTGGCCCGAGGCACTGTGCTGGAAGTGATAGTGAATCCCTTCTTCCTCGCAAAGGCGCTGGATGAAGTGAAGATCGCTCTCGTCGTACTGCACACAGTAGTCGCGCTCGGGATAGACCGAGCCGAGCCCGAAACGGAACGCGTTGGCTTGGATTCCATGCTCTTCGAGCACCTGAGCGATGATTTTCTCCACCGTCAGATGCTGGAAAATGCGCTGGTTGGTGCGGTGGGCAAGATAGGCCAACTGCGGGCGCAGGGTGACTTGGTAGCGCGTCAGGCGCTTGCCGGAGTCGCCCTGGACGACACGGTAGATCAGTCCGTGGATGCCGTTACCGACCGGTGAGAGGGTAAGAAAGGCCGGCTGGTGGATCAGGCTTTCAATATCCAGATCGGCGTGCTCACTGACTAACTCGAGCTCGAAAGTAAAGGGCTCCGATAGCGCTTCGCGGCCTTTGAACTCCAATATCTGCAAGTCATGCGCTATGCCGTCAATGCTGAGGCTGAAATGGGTTTCGTTGGCAGGGTTATACATGTTCAACCGTCCTTAGATGTCTGCAGCGCTGATCCCGAGGCGCTCCATGCGATACAGCAGCGTGCGGCGTGGCAGTCCTAGCTCGCGCGCGGCTTGACTCTGGTTGCCACCATTCTTGCGTAGGCAGTCGATCAACAGATTGCGTTCGACCCGTTCGAGGCGTTCGCGCAGGTTCAGCGTGCTGTCCAGCTCGTCGGTCACGGTGCGCAGGCTGAAGTGTTCCGGTAGTAGTTCGCCGCTGTCGCACAAGAGTACGGCGCGCTCGACCAGCCCCTTGAGTTCGCGCACGTTGCCGGGAAACGCATAGTCGGCCAGTTGTTCGAGTGCCGCGTCCGACCAGCGCACGGTATCGCGCTGCAGGAAGCTGCAAGCCTTGTCGGCGAAGTGCCGGGCCAGGCGAAGGATGTCCTGGTCCCGGTCGCGCAGCGGCGGTAGCTCGATTGGGAAGATGGAAAGGCGGTAGTAGAGGTCCTCACGAAAGCGGCCTTCTTCGACGCGCTTGTGCAGGTCCTGATGGGTTGCGGCGACGATTCTTACGTCGACTTTGTGCGTGCGCGTGCTGCCAAGCGGCCGGACTTCGCCTTCCTGCAGGACGCGCAGGAGCTTGGCTTGCAGGGTCAGCGGCATGTCGCCGATTTCGTCGAGGAATAGCGTGCCGCCATTGGCGGCATCGAACAGGCCTTCGTGATCGCGCTCGGCCCCGGTGAAGGCACCTTTGCGATAGCCGAACAGCTCGCTTTCAAGCAGATGTTCGGGCAGGGCCGCACAATTCTGCACGATGAAAGCTTGACTGCGGCGCGAGCCGCACTCGTGAATAGCGCGGGCAACAAGCTCCTTACCAGTGCCGGTTTCACCCGTCAGCAGGACGCTGACCGGGTTGTGCAGAACCTTGCCGATCAGCCCGTAGACCGTGCGCATGCGCGGGCTGTCACCAATCAGCCCATACCCACTGGCGCAAGGGCGCGGCGGGGCGACTTCCGCCAGTGCGGGTTGCGCCGCGCCGCGCAGTCTATTGAGCAGATGGGCTTGGCCGAGGGCGAACCTGCCAAGGTTGGTCAAGGTTGCGGCTGCGGTGGCGAGGTCCTGCCTGGCAATACTGGCCGCTACCATCAGCCCGACCGCATGACCTTCTGCATCCTCCAACGGCAGGCACAACAGACTGTGCCAGGAGCGCGATGACTCGGGCAGGAAGCCGGTCTGATGCAGGCTGGCATCCAGCGGGACAATACTCAGTTGACGATTCTGGCTGAGGCAGTACTGCAGCAGTTGTTCGTCGTGGTAGTCGCTGGGCAGGCTCGCGGTCTCGTGCCGCCGCGAGCCTTCGAACCATTCGGCCGACAAGGTCAGGCGTGTGTGGGTCGCATCCAGCAAGTAAAGCTGGATGAGCGGGCAGTTAGCCAGTTGTGCCGCTATTTTTACCACCCCGTCCAGCCACTTGCTGGCATCGGTCGTCCAGGCCAACTCGGCGAAGCGATCCAATAGCGCACTGGCAAGAGGCGAAGGCTCGGTGAGCATCGGCGGGGCCTTAAGCGAACTCACAAACCACCGCCCCGTTACCGTCGAGAGTTGCGTGCACGCGTTGCAAGGTCTCGCCACCCGCCATGGCGTCGAGCAGGCGGTCGACGACCTGCGGCTGCAGGTGCCGATCAATCAGATGGTCGATCAGACGTGCGCCGCTGTCGCTGTGGGTGCAGCGCTCGGCCAGATTGTCAACCAGCGCTTCGCAGTGGCTGAATTGCAACTGGCGCCGCGCCAGACGTTCGCCGAAGCGCGACAGTTTGAGCGCGACCAGTTCATTGAGCACTTCATCCTGAACCGGGTAGTAGGGCACCACGCGCATGCGAGCCAGCAGTGCGGGCTTGAAGTGCTGGGTAAGGGCTGGGCGAATGGCCAGCTCCAAGTCTTCAATCGCCGGCCGCTGACCACCCTGGCAAAGGCTGGCGATACGGTCGCTGGCGAGGTTACTGGTCATCAGGATCAGGGTGTTGCGGAAGTTGATCTCACGCCCCTCGCCGTCGTTGGCTTCGCCCTTGTCAAATATCTGGTAGAAGACGTTCATCACGTCCGGATCGGCTTTCTCGACCTCATCGAGCAACACAACCGAGTAGGGTTTTTGCCTGACGGCCTCGGTGAGCATGCCGCCTTCGCCGTAACCTACATAACCCGGTGGTGCGCCAATCAGGCGGGACACTGTGTGCTTCTCCTGGAACTCGGACATGTTGATGGTGGTGAGGAAGCGCTCGCCGCCATACAGCAGGTCGGCCAGTGCTATAGCGGTTTCGGTCTTGCCGACCCCGCTGGGGCCGACCAGCAAGAAGACACCGACCGGGGCATCGGGCTTGTTGAGACCTGCAGCAGTGGCACGCATCGAGCGGTCCAGTGCCTGGATGGCCTGTTCCTGGCCCCGTACGCGCTGGCGCAGATCGGTCGCAAAGCTGAGTACTTTGCTGTTGTGCTCGCGCGCTAGTTGAGAAAGCGGCACGCCGGTCCAGTGGCTGATCACCTCGGCTACCAGGCGCGGGCAGACTTCGAAGCTCACCAGGCGCTCGGTGGCCTGCGCGCTGGCGAGCTCGACCTGTAGATCACGCAGCTCGGCTTCGAGCTGTTCGAGATCGGAATGCGCTGCTTCGCCAGGCTCGGTTTCGGGGTTCAGTCGAGCGGCGGCGCATTGCTTGCGCAACTCCAGCAGGCGCTCGGCGAGGCTGCGTTGAGCTGACCAGCGGGTCTCCAGCTGTTCGAGTTCCGCGCGAGCCACAGCCAAGCGGGTTTCCAGGCGGTCCAGCGCATCGGTTTCGATCTGCAGGCCGGCGTCGAGATCGCGGTGCAGGGCCAGCCCCTGTCGCTCGCCTTCGGCAATTTCGCCACGCAGGCGCTCCAGCGCTTCCGGCGCGGCCGCCAGGCTGATACGTACCCGGGCGCAGGCGGTGTCGAGCACGTCCACTGCCTTGTCCGGCAGCTGGCGCCCGGCGAGATAGCGGGCCGAGAGTTCGGCGGCGGCGACTACGGCGTCGTCACGCAGGTAGATGCCGTGGCTCTTTTCGTAGATCGGGGCGAGGCCGCGAAGGATGGTCACCGCTTCGTCGACGGTGGGCTCGTGCAGTTGAACCGGCTGGAAGCGCCGTGCGAGGGCCGGATCCTTCTCGAAGTATTTTTTGTACTCGCTCCAGGTGGTGGCGGCGATGGTGCGCAGTTGGCCCCGCGCCAGGGCCGGCTTGAGCAGGTTGGCTGCATCGCCGCTGCCAGCCTGACCACCAGCACCGATCAGGGTATGGGCTTCGTCGATGAACAAGATGATTGGCTTGGGCGAGGCCTTGACCTCATCGATTACTCCCTGCAGGCGGCGCTCGAATTCGCCTTTGACGCTGGCGCCGGCCTGCAACAAGCCGAGGTCCAGGCACAGCAGCTCGACGCCCTTGAGAGCATCCGGCACCTCTCCGTGGGCAATGCGCAGGGCCAGACCTTCGACGATGGCAGTCTTGCCGACGCCGGCTTCGCCGACCACGATCGGGTTACTTTTGCGGCGGCGCGCGAGGATGTCGATCATCTGGCGGATCGCGGCGTCGCGGCACAGCACTGGGTCGAGTTTGCCGTCGCGCGCCTGCTGGGTGAAGTTGTGGGTGAAGCGCGACAGGTTGGATTCGCCCGCCGACGCTGACTTGCCCGGAGCAGCCTGTGGTTGCTGGGCCAGAGCGAACTCGCGTAAGCATTCGGCATTCAAGCGCGCCAGCAGCGGCTGGTAATGGCTGCCGGCGTAGCGCATCGGGTTGCGTAGTAGCGCAAGGATCAGCGCGGCTTGGTCGATATGGCTCTGGCCGAGTTCAAGGTTGCCCACCAGCAGGGCGTCTTGCAGCCACTGCACCAATTCTGCGGAAAACACCGGGTTGCGCGATTCACTGTATTCGCCGCGCGGCCGCAGTGCCTGGATCAGCGTGGCCGCTTCGATGTTGGCGTTCTGCAGAGCGCGCGCGAGCAAGCCTTCGGGGCGTTCCAGCAGGCCCAGCAGCACATCTTCGACCAGGATTTTGCTGCCGCCCCGCATCACGCAGCATTCGGCTGCGGCTTCCAGATCGCGCTTGGTCTCGGCATCGAGGGCCTGAACCAGTTGTTGGAGGTCTACGTTGATCATTTCATCTTCCTTAATGAGTTTGGCTGCCCAAGGTGACCATGCCGTCGGCGCGTTCGCTGCCGAGCCAACTGGTCCAGCCGAGGCGGCAGGGGTTTTTAGCGCCGATGCGCAGGTCGTGGATTTCCTCGCGACGCAGCTCCAGCCGAATGTCGTAGTCGAGCGGGTCGCGCAAGGTGAAACGGACCAAGGCGCAGAGCGGCTGGTAGCCGTTGCCCACAGGCAGGAATTCGTGGAAACGGTCCCAGCTCAACTGACGGATGTGGATACGAAACTTGCCGCCGCGATCGCGGACCCGCTCGCCCAGCACCAAGCTCTCGCCGAGCTGGCTATTGGCAAGACCGAGGCGGTTCTGCTGCTCGGCGAGGATCTCGACCTGGCGCTCCAGGCACTGCTCGATGCGTAGGTCGGCGTGTTTGAAGTAATAGCGCAGCACGGATTCGATCAGGGCCGCCGAATGTGCGCGCAGGCTGAGCAGGCCAAGATAGGGCAGCAGGCGCTTCCAGTTCAGCTCCGATGCGGCGCGGATCTGTTCGCCGCCCAGCCCGATCAGCGCGAACAGTTGCTCAGACAGCGGATCGCTCGCGCCGCTGGAGAAGCGCGCGTGGTAGCGATATTTCTGCCAGATCGGCAGCATCAGGCGCTGCAGGCGATTGTTGAACAAATCGAGGAATTCGAGCGTCGGGTTGCCCTCGGGGCTGTCGCCCAATGCCTGGTCGGCATAGAAAGCGGGCAGCGGCGAGCCGGCGCCGAACAGACTGATAGGGTTGATCCGCATGCGCGCTCGCAACTCACCGCGCTCCTCGAAGAACTCCACGCGATCAATGTCGCTGCCGGGAAAGCCCAGGCTCGGGTTGGCCTGGAACTCCAGGTGTTCGTAGAGGGACTCTTCGTCCAAATCGGGGTGTGCAGTCTTCAGGCGGTCCATCACCAACAGCACACCCTGAAACAGGCTGTACTCGCGAATGCCCCGGCTGATCCGGTTTACAGCAGGGGCTGTTGCCCCATACGCGGCGTCCATTGGTACACCTCTCCCTGTGTGCTCCTGACGCGCAGCTCGTGGTACGAGTTGAGGCTGGCGTACAGCGCGAAGAATTCATTGAGTATCGAGGCAAAGAGGAACAGGTCACCCTCGCCGAGATAACCTTCGAGGTCCATTTCCAGTTCGGTACGCACACCGCGTACCGGCAGCCCACGGTGCAGACGATCGACCTGTTGATGCCCGATCTGCTTGAGCCCGCCGAGCAGGCGCTCACTGACCTTTTTCGCGTGCTGGTCGTAATGTCGCGGCAAGTCGTAGGTCTCGAGGATCACCTTCAACGCCTCGACATTGGCCAGCGACAGGTAGTTGAGCGACATGTTGCTGATCAGCTTCCATAGGAAGTCTTGGTGCAACGGCGGCGCGTAGCTCGGCGTTACGGCGCTAATGTTGCGAAAGGTCAGGAACTCCGGCGTGTCTTCGCTGGGCAGGCAAATGTCGCCGAGCCCTAACTGCCGTGGCAGGTTTTGATTGGTGCAGGTCAGTTCGATCGAAAGCGTTTCGTGTTGGTCGAGGTTACGCAGGCCGAAACTCAGATACGTCTCCAGGCCATCTCCGAGCACCGACGGTTGCTGGCGGACGCTGTAATGCGAGCGCGCGAGCGGGACGTCGAAACTGGGATCGTGTTCGAACGACTCGAACGGCACGTATTCTTCGTAGCCCATGCCGCCGGGTTTCCAGCCGGTGACGCGGTCGACGGAGAAAACGCCGCACTGGCTGCTGTCCAGTTCCGATGGCAGCAGCAGGTATTGGTCCTGCTTGCCATCGAGGCGGATCGGGCTAGCGTCGTGCTCGAACAGGTTTACCACTGGGGTGCAGTACAGGCGAACGTTGTCCAGCGTTGGGCGGATGCGTTGCACGCCGGCTTTACGGATATCGAAACGCAGCTCAAAGCCGCGAGCCTGTTTGAGCACCTCTTCGGGGAATCGCTGCAGCGCATCCAAGCCCTGCAGGTCGACGAACAGGAATTTGTCCTGGAAGGCGAAGTATTCCTGCAAGTAGCGATAGCCTCGGAATGTATTGAGCGGGTATGGAATGAGCGCCTGGTCTTCGGCAAAACCCACCGGGTGCAGCTTCGAGGGGTCGAGCTTTAATTCAGGCAGAGCAATGTCGAACCCATCGGTGAAGGGTTTGCCGTTGGCATCCAACGCGACCAGATAAACGCCATCAAGGTGACGCAGCAGGCTCAGGTAGAGCATCTGGCTGATATAGCGCTCGCCGGCCAGGTGCAGGCGCAATTGCTTGAGGCTCAATTCCCCGAGGTTGCCGTCGGCGGTCATCTGCAGGCGCAGGCTGAGCAGTGCGCCGCCGCCCTTCACGGAGTAATCCAGCGCCTCGAGCGCCAAGGGGAACACCTCGGTTGCATAGGCGGTACGAAAACGGCACGTAACGCCATGGACCGGCTTCGATTCGACGGGCGTATTGCGCGGCACCATGAGCGCAGAGCCGGGCCGCTTGAGCGGATCGAACTGCAACATGCTGAACGCCGGTAGCGGGCGCATGTAGTTCGGCCATAGCAGGTGCATCAGCGAATGGGTGAGCTCCGGCAACTCATCATCGAGCTTCTGGCGCAAACGCCCGGTTAGAAAGGCGAATCCCTCGAGCAGCCGTTCGACATCCGGGTCACGCCCGGCCTGGCCCAGGAACGGCGCCAACGCCGGGCTACGCTCGGCAAAGCGCTTGCCGAGCTCGCGCAGAGCGGTAAGTTCGCTCTGGTAATAGTGGTTAAACGACATGCTGTTTGCTCATCCCTGGGCTTGACGTCACGGGTACAAGGCCGTGTCGCGGATCGTCCATATGCTAATGGCGCTGCCTTTACGTTCAATCGGCGAGTGCGCTAGCTGCGCAAGGACGCGCTCCTTATCGAGCAGCATCGACTCGCCGTGCGCGGCAATGTCCAGACGGTAGCCGGACGGGAGGCTCTTCCCGATGCTTTCGCTGAACGAGATATGGGACAGCACTTCGACGGATTCGCCTGGCATCAGCCGTTGACCAGGAGCGAAAGGTGCTGATTTACCGGGCATTGACTCTCCTTAGTGCACTTTGACTTGTCCGCTGCCATCCAGGCTTGCGGAAAAACTCACTTGACGCTTGGTGCCATCCAGTTCCAGCAGGCCTTCGATGGCGAAAGACAGGCTCAGCGGGTCGTGGTCGCGGGGTAGGGATATCACCCGCACCTGGCTCAAGCGGGGTTCGTACGCTTCTATAAAGCGTCCGATGGCGATACGCGCCTGTTGCAGCGAGTCATGCAGCGACAGGCGCATATCGTTCAAATCGGGCAACCCGTAGTCGGGCAACGTTTGCACGCTGCCCGCCCGGGTGCTGAGCATTTTGGCCAGATGGGCAGCCACCGACGCCATTGCCGCAACTTCGCGACTCCAGCCGGCGCGCTTGTCAGCGTCCCCGCCGAGGCGTTCGAAAAGGCTGCCGTAGGCCATAGATGCTTATTCCTTGTCCAGCTTGCCAACCAGCGACAGGGTGAAATCGGCACCCATGTACTTGAAGTGCGGGCGCACGTTCAGGCTGACGCGGTACCAGCCCGGTTCGCCTTCCACATCGCTAACGACGACCTGCGCGGCACGTAGCGGACGGCGGCTGCGAACTTCGGAACTGGGGTTCTCCTGATCGGCCACGTACTGGCGAATCCACTTGTTCAGTTCCAGTTCCAGGTCGGTGCGTTCTTTCCATGCACCAATCTGCTCGCGCTGCAGCACTTTAAGGTAGTGCGCCAGGCGGTTGACGATGAACAGGTAGGGCAGCTGAGTGCCGAGCTTGTAGTTGAGCTCGGCGTTCTTGCCTTCCTCGCTGTTGCCGAAGAACTTCGGCTTTTGTGCGGAGTTAGCGGAGAAGAATGCGGCGTTGTCGCTGCCCTTGCGCATGGTCAAGGCGATGAAGCCTTCTTCGGCCAATTCGTATTCACGACGGTCGGAAACCAGCACTTCGGTCGGGATTTTTGTTTCGATCTCGCCCATGCTCTCGAAGTGGTGCAGCGGCAGGTCTTCCACCGCACCGCCGCTCTGCGGGCCGATGATGTTCGGGCACCAACGGAACTTGGCGAAGCTGTCGGTCAGGCGGCTGGCGAAGGTGTAGGCGGTATTGCCCCACAGATAATGCTCGTGGCTGTTAGCTACGTTTTCCTTGTAGACGAAGGATTTGACCGGGTTGTCTTCGGGGTCGTAGGGATTACGCAGCAGGAAGCGCGGGACGGTCAGACCCACGTAGCGGGCATCTTCCTGCTCGCGGAAGCTCTGCCACTTGGCGAACTGCGGGCCTTCGAAGTGATCCTTCAGATCTTTCAGGTCCGGTAAGCCGGTGAAGCTTTCCAGCCCGAAGAACTTCGGACCAGCAGCGGCGATGAAAGGCGCGTGAGACATGCTTGCGACCGAAGCCACGTACCGCATTGTCTTGACGTCTGGTGCGCTGGGGTCGAAGAAGTAGTTGGCGATCAGAGCGCCGACGGGCTGGCCGCCGAACTGGCCGTATTCGGCGGTGTAAATGTGCTTGTAGAGGCCGGACTGGACCACTTCCGGACTATCTTCGAAATCTTCCAGCAGGTCCTGCTTGGACGCGTTGAGAATCTCAAGCTTGATGTTCTCGCGGAAATTGGTGCGATCGACCAGCAGTTTGAGACCGCGCCAGGACGATTCCAGGGCCTGGAATTGCTGATGGTGAAGGATCTCGTCCATCTGCCGGCTGAGCTTGGCGTCGATTTCCGCGATCATGCGGTCAACCATGGCCTTCTTAACTGGCTCTTGTTCGTTCTGCGGCTTGAGCAGTTCTTCGATGAAAGCGGAGACGCCGCGCTTGGCGATGTCGTACGCCTCGTCGTCGGGGGTCAGTTTGGTTTCAGCGATGATGCGGTCGAGAATGCCGAGTTCGGCGAGGTTCTTGCCGCCTTCGACGGCTGCTGCACTAGTGTTCATTGTGTTGGCTTTCCTTGTCGGGAGATTCAGGCGTCCAGTTGTTCTTTCGCGGCGAGACCCAGCTCACCAAGTACGCGGTCGCGCGAGTCGTCGTCGGCGAGCACGCTTTCGATCGCCTTGCGGAAGGCCGGGGCGTTACCTAGCGGGCCTTTCAGGGCGACCAGTGCGTCGCGCAGTTCCATCAGCTTCTTCAGTTCTGGAACCTGCTCGACCAGATTGGCTGGGTTGAAATCCTTCATCGAGTTGATGTTCAGCTGCACGGCCAGCTCTTCATCGGTGGGCTCGTCCTTCAGGCGGTTCGGAACTGCGAAGGTAAGGTTCAATTCCTGCTTGGCCAGGACTTCGTCGAAGCTGTTCTTGTCGATGGCGATCGGCTTGCGGTCTTCGATCTTGCGATCATCGGCGCGCTGGGTGAAGTCGCCAAGCACCATCAACTTCAGTGGCAGCTCCAGCTCTTCCTGAGCGCCGCCGGTGGACGGCTTGAAGGTGACGTTGATACGTTCTTTAGGGGCTACCGAGCCTTCTTTGGCCATGGTTCTTCTCCTTTGCGTTTACGGCCCCGGGGGCCTAATCGAGTACCACTTCGAGGTCGAGGTGGCACAGTCTGCGGTAAATCTCATCCTTGCTTTCACGCACGGTGTGGTTCTGCGGCAGCAGCTCATAGCAGCTATGCAACAGGCGCAGCACTTCGAGGGCGAGATCGGGTTCCCAGTCGCCGAGGCCGGTTGCCTGCAGCGTCTGATCGAGAGATTCGAGCTGGGTCTTGGCTAGGTCGTATTTCTTGGCCTGGAAGCACAGACGGGCCAGAGTCAGCTGCCAGAAGAAGCGCTCGCGTCCGCCGCGGGCCTGGTTGAGACCCAGCTTGAGTTTCTGCACGGCGCTCTTGAGGCCGTCCTTGCGAAGCTGTGGCAATACATCTTGGAGCGCTTCTTCCCAGGCTGGTGTGGCGTTGCCGTGGCTGGCCACAGGTTCGCTTGGTGCCTGTGCCGGTTGTACGTGTGGCATCACCCTGGCGCTGATCCAGGCGCGGGTTTCGGCGTCGGCGAAAGGCGAGCCGTCATGAAAGCGCAACTCGTCGAGGCCCGGCATGCGCTGCAGGAACAGCGCGAGCTGGATTTCCACTTCGCGTATGGCCTGCTCAGCGTCGAGCTCGTTCAGACATTCCCAGGCGAGGCGCTGGCCGTCGAGCCAGAAAGGCGCGCGCGCGATGCTGGCTTCCAAGTCTGCTAACAGGTCGGCATAAAGTCTCTGGGTGAAACGCTCGCGATAGCTGGCGAGCTTATCTGCCGGAACGCCGCGCAGAACTGTAATCTGTTCGGCGTTGCGTTCAGGCAGACTGTCGATCGGCAGCCACAGCAGGGTCCGCGCGAGGCGAAGCGGTTTGACGTCGGTGGCTTTCTGCTTCAGCCACCAGCTGCACAACGGGCGGGCCTGATCTTGCAGGCTGCGCAGACTCTTGTGCGCATCTTTCTCATGCTCGACCGGTGCAGTTGCATTAAAAACCTGAGCGGCGGCCTGCTTAACCTGAGCTATGGCTGCCCCGACGGGACCTGGCTGTGGATGGGCATTGCCTGCACGTTTGACCATGTCCTCGAGGCGACGGCAGAGAGGTAATAGAAGAGGAGCTTGCGTACCTATATGGCTGGCAAGACAACTTTCAAGACTGCGTAGATCAAGCGCAATGTGCTCAAACAAAGGAAGCTGCTCGCCCATCGGCACATGATCGGCCAGCACTTGTTCTAGCCTCGGAACGAGCCAACTGATTGCTGCTGAGCGAGTGCGGGGCTTGTAAGGGTGGAGTTCCGCCCAGTGCTCTCGGCACAGATAGTTGAGCATGCTGACACCGGCTTGTAGCCCAGCAAACGAATCGCGCTGGTACAAGCTCCAGGTAAGCCAAGAGGCTATTCGTAGGTCCTTAGACTGCGTGGCTAGCAGGGTTTCGCTGCCTGCACGCATGACTTCCCAATCGACAGCGCCCGCGGCATGCACGGAAGCAGCTTTAGCTAGTTCTTGCTCGAGAACTTCATACTCGGGAGCATAGCGAGCGTCTTCACCTGCGAAGCAGGTTGCTGTGATGGGAGACTTGGCTAGCTCTAAATAGTGAGCAGCCAGCTTGGTAGAGAACGTCATTCCGTGACTCGATTCGTTCCTGCTTAGCAATGCTGCAGGTGCGCTTCATGCGCTGAAGTTTCCGCATGCAACCTGGGCACGCCTGATGAGGACGCATCCTAGGCGTGATGCACCGACATGACTGTGAAGTGGTTTACAACTATGGGTGTAGTGCGGCCCAGAAGCGGTCGCGCTGCTCAAGATGAGTACTGGTTAACTTCTTTATAGCGTTTCGAGTTGAACCACATGGTCTATGTGTGGTCTTGCTGCTCGGTTAAACACGGAAGATATCATTCGGGTTATGGTTTTAGCTCTCTGTTTATATGCGTAGCGTGTGTGCTTAAACAAACCTGAAAACAACCATTGACGCT
>NZ_JAMOHZ010000007.1 GCF_024448715.1 Stutzerimonas stutzeri | reverse complement strand
AGAGAATCAGCATGAGGCGAGGGGCTAGGATATTTTTTCAATAGCGAGGTCTTCAAACTGTTCCCGCGATCACTCCGCTGGTATTGATTCATCTGCTGGTGCGTACTGGGGCGGGGAGGAGACTCGGCCTAGCACCAGTAGGCCGGGACAACTGGTGTCTTAGAGGAGCCCGCCGCCGTCTGACTCCGCCTCCAGAAGCACGACAGCTACCGTTTGGTGTGGTCCGTTGCTGTAATAGAAGAGGCTATGCACGTACAGGATGATACCCGCGCCTTTTTAAGCTTTGCCCTAACGATCATTCATAGGATATGACATGTTTATCCCGGTGATTATGGCAGGGGGCTCTGGCTCTCGCCTTTGGCCTCTTTCTCGGCAGCTCAATCCCAAGCAATTCTTGACCTTGGTCGATGCCGAGCACTCCCTACTTCAGGCGACTATCAAGCGTTTGGATGGTTTGGATGGTGCTTTGCCTCGGCTGATTTGCAATGAGCAGCATCGTTTTCTTATTGCCGAGCAACTGCGCCAATTAAATATCGAGCACGCCAGAATCCTGCTCGAGCCAGTTGGCCGTAACACCGCGCCAGCCATTGCCTTGGCCGCGCTGCAAGCACTGCAAGACACTAATGACCCAATGCTTCTGGTCCTGGCTGCCGATCATCTGATCCAAGACGTGCAGGCCTTCCACGCTAGCATCCGCGCCGCTTTCCCGCTTGCTGCTAATGGAAAATTGGTGACCTTCGGCATTGTCCCGACGCACCCGGAAACGGGCTATGGCTATATAGAGAAGGGGAGCCAAGTGGGTGATGAAGGCTTCATTGTAAACCGCTTTGCCGAGAAACCTGACATCGCCACGGCTCGCGATTATCTCTCTAGCGGAAACTTCCTCTGGAACAGCGGGATGTTCATGTTTCGTGCAAGCCGTTATTTGCAGGAACTGGAGTGCTTTCAGCCTGAGATTTTCAAGGCATGCCGTGAAGCTCTGGAACAGGGTAAGCAGGACATGGATTTTACCCGCGTCGATGCCGAAGCCTTTACTGGCTGCCCGGCAAACTCCATCGACTATGCGGTAATGGAAAAAACGACCGATGCGGTTGTCGTTCCGTTGGATGCGGGCTGGAGCGACATAGGCTCTTGGTCAGCCCTTTGGGAGGTAAGCGACAAGAACGAAGCAGGCAACTCCTTCAAGGGCGATGTGATCGTACACACTACCTACAATACTCTAGTACATGCGGAGAACCGTTTGGTGGCCACGGTAGGTGTCGAAGATCTGGTGATTGTCGAAACCAAGGATGCCGTGCTCGTTGCGCATAGGGAAAAAGTTCAGGATGTAAAAAAGATTGTTGAGCAGATCAATGCAGATGGGCGTCATGAGCATATGAACCATCGCGAAGTATATCGCCCATGGGGGATGTATGACTCCATCGATAATGGCCAGCGGTATCAGGTAAAACGGATCACCGTCCAGCCTGGCGCCAAGTTATCTGTCCAGATGCATCACCATAGAGCTGAACACTGGATTGTGGTGAGTGGCACAGCCAAGGTTACCAATGGCGATAAAACCTACTTCGTCACTGAAAATCAGTCTACTTATATTCCGATCGGGCAAATACATGCGCTGGAGAATCCTGGAATGATACCGCTGGACCTGATTGAAGTACAGTCGGGATCATATCTGGGAGAAGACGATATTGTTCGTTTTGAAGATCAATACGGTCGAGTCTAAGGGGTGTTGTGAGAATTTCGTTGATAACCGTCGCGTATAATAGCGAATCTACGATCAATACAACGCTTGAGTCCGTTGCGGCCCAGTGTTATCCCGATCTTGAATATATAGTAATTGATGGAGCATCCAAAGATGCTACGTTAGAGCAGGTCGCCCAATACCCAGGTTTAGTAAAGAAGCTTGTGTCAGAGCCTGATCACGGGATTTACGATGCAATGAATAAAGGGGTGCGGTGTGCAACGGGTGAAGTTATTGGTATTTTAAACTCAGATGATTTTTATGTCCACAGTAATGTGCTAAATGAAGTTGCGGCTGCTTTCGCATCAGATTTTTCCTTGGAAGTGGTTCTTGGTGACGTCGATTTTGTAGCCGATAGTGATTTAAAAAGGTCTGTTAGATCTTACCGCGCGGGTGCTTTTAAGCCTTGGATGTTCAGGCTCGGGCTGATGCCTCCACATCCCGCTGTATTTGTACGAAGATCGGCGTATGACCGCGTTGGGTATTATAAGACTGGATATAAGATCGCTGCTGACTTTGATTTTTTGGTTCGATTGCTTTTGATTGATGGCGCCAATTATAAAGTCATAAAAAAACACTGGGTGAGAATGCGTACCGGTGGCGCGAGTACCGCTGGTTGGAGAAGCAATCTTGTGTCGACTAGAGAGATGCGCCAATCTTTAAGTGAGAATGGAGTATTCTCATCAAGCTTAATGCTTTTGCTGAGATTGCCGATAAAGTTCATCAGACAGGTCTTCGTATGAGAGTCTTGCTAACCGGTGCTACGGGGTTTTTGGGGCGCAGAATTATTAAGCAGATCGGTCAGTCGAAGAATATATCTCTTTCGATTGCGGTGCGTTCGTCTGGGGCTGTTCCTGATTTATCTTCATACGTTGTGGGGGATATTTCAGCAAATACTGATTGGAATCTGGCTGTGGCTCGGCAGGATGTGGTTATTCATGCTGCTGCCCGAGCTCATATTTTTAAAGATGAAATGGGCGATCCGTTAGCAGGGTTCCGTCGTGTGAATGTAGATGCGACGTTAAATTTGGCAAAGCATGCTGCTCAAGCTGGAGTTAATCGCTTTATTTTTATCAGTTCAATCGGCGTCAACGGTAATGCTAATACTTATCCATTTACTCCAGACGATCAGCCTAACCCAGCTGAGCCTTATGCTCAGTCTAAATGGGAGGCAGAGCAGGGGCTTTGTCGAATCCGGCAGGAAACTGGAATGGAAGTGGTGACTATTCGTCCGCCGCTGGTCTACGGTTCTGACGCACCCGGTAACTTTGGGAGCCTGGTTCGCTGGATTGAAAAGGGTGTTCCTCTTCCGCTTGGCACCATACACAACAAGCGCTCTCTGGTAGGGATCGATAATCTGGTTGATCTGATCATTCGTTGTATTGATCACCCCGCTGCTGCGAACCAGGTATTTCTCGCGGGCGATGGCTACGATCTCTCTACTACCGAGTTGTTGCGTGGTGTAGGTGAGGCTATGGGCAAGCCCGCACGGCTGATTCCCATACCCGCTGGCATGCTTCAGCTTGGTGCTATCTTGTTAGGCAAGAAGGCGATGTCCCAGCGGCTGCTGGGGTCGTTGCAGGTAGATATCAGCAAGACGTGCGAACTCTTGGACTGGAAACCGCCTTATACAGTGGAAGAAGGGCTCAGGCGTTGCTTTGAGCGTTCCAATTGACCCAGTGTCAGGTAATTCCGTGATTCGAGTTTTCGATTTTGCTTTTTCGCTGTTGGGCTTGGTGGTGGGCTTTCCGGTACTGCTTATGCTGACGGTTATCGGTCTATTCGATACCGGCTCGCCGATTTTCCGGCAGGTGCGTGTAGGGCGCCATCAGAAGCCCTTTACGCTGATCAAGTTCCGCACCATGAAGGTGGATACCGCATCGGTTGCCACCCATCTGGCTAGCACTGCGTCCATTACCCGCTTTGGCAATTTCCTGCGCAAAACCAAGCTAGACGAGCTGCCCCAGTTATGGAACGTGCTGAAGGGCGATATGAGCCTGGTAGGGCCGCGGCCGGGGCTGTTCAATCAAGAGGAGTTGACCGAGGAACGCGCCAAACGGGGCGTGTTCAATGCTCGCCCAGGAATAACCGGGCTGGCGCAGGTGAGCGAAATCGATATGTCTACGCCGGCTCTACTGGCGGAAACGGATCAGAAGATGATCCGAACCCTCACCTTGGCGCATTACTTCAAGTACATCTTCATGACGGTGGCGGGCAAGGGCGCTGGGGATCGGATCGTCCGGAAAACCTGACTATTCGGATACTGGCGCATACGCTTTGATGCAATGGGTCGATCGTAACAATTCTGTTTGGCTTTCGGTGCATTGTTGCGATGGGACACCAGCAGAACTAAAGGAAGGATGAGTGTTGTGTTGAGGTTGGCTGAGAAACTGCGCACGCATCTGGTGCGTTTGCCCAGACGGCAGAAGCGGCTTGTCCAAGTTGGTATGGATATGCTTCTGGTTTGGCTGGCGCTGTGGCTGGCTTTTTTCGTTCGCCTTGGTGAGGCGAATTTTGTCGAGCCGCTAGGCGGACACGCCTGGTTGTTCGCGCTTACGCCTGTGTTATCGATACCGATCTTCATCCGCTTCGGCATGTACCGCGCGGTCATGCGCTACTTCGGTAACGATGCGTTGATGGCGATCGTTAAGGCGGTTACGCTCTCGGCTTTGCTGCTTTCCCTGGCTGTGTATTGGCGCAGTGATGCACCCAAGCTGATTCCGCGCTCAATGGTGTTCAACTACTGGTGGTTGAGCCTGGTGCTGATTGGCGGCTTGCGCTTGGTGATGCGGCAATACTTCATGGGTGACTGGTTTTCTCCGGGTTCTCTCACCAAGTTCAAGGGGCGCGACGCGGGGTTGCCGAGGGTGGCGGTGTATGGCGCCGGTGCCGCCGGCAATCAGCTGGTGGCGGCGTTGCGTTTGGGGCGGGCGATGCGCCCTGTGGCCTTCATTGACGACGATCCTAATCTCTACAACCGAACCATTGCCGGCCTGCGGGTGTATTCGCCCAAGCATATTCAGCAAATGATCGATGAGACGGGCAGCGACGAGATTCTGATGGCAATCCCGTCTGCGTCCCGAGGGCGTCGCCGAGAGGTATTGGAGACGCTCGAGCCTTATCCACTCCACGTTCGCAGCGTGCCCGGCTTTATGGATTTGGCCAGCGGGCGCGTAAAGGTCGAGGACATTCAGGAAGTCGACATCGCGGATCTGCTGGGCCGCGATGCCGTGCCGCCACAGCAGGCGCTGTTCGAGAAGTGCATTCGCGGCAAGGTGGTAATGGTAACTGGCGCGGGCGGCTCGATTGGCTCAGAGCTGTGCCGGCAGATCCTTTCGAACAAACCTCGGGCGCTGCTGCTGTTCGAGCATAGCGAGTTCAATCTCTACAGCATTCACATCGAGCTGGAGCGGGCAATCGAGCGGGCTTCGTTGCCGGTCAAGTTGGTGCCGATCCTTGGCTCCATCCGCAACCCTGAGCGTCTGCTGGATGTGATGCGCACCTGGCAGGTGGAGACGATCTATCACGCGGCGGCCTATAAGCATGTGCCCATGGTGGAGCACAACGTTGCTGAAGGCGTGCTGAACAATATTCTAGGGACGATGAATACTGCCCAGGCTGCGGTGCAGGCGGGAGTGGCCAACTTTGTGCTGATCTCTACCGACAAGGCGGTGCGGCCAACCAACGTAATGGGCAGTACCAAACGTGTTGCCGAGATGATCCTGCAAGCGTTGAGTCGTGAAACCGCGCCCGTACTGTTCAATGCGGACGGCGCGGTGCATCACGTCAACAAGACTCGTTTTACCATGGTCCGCTTCGGCAACGTGCTGGGCTCCTCGGGCTCGGTCATTCCGCGTTTTTACCAGCAGATACGCAGCGGCGGGCCGGTTACTGTTACGCACCCGAAGATCACTCGATATTTCATGACCATTCCCGAGGCGGCGCAGCTGGTAATTCAGGCGGGCTCCATGGGGCAGGGCGGCGATGTGTTCGTGCTGGATATGGGACAACCGGTGCGTATAGCCGAGCTGGCCGAGAAGCTGATTCATCTGTCTGGCCTGAGCGTGCGCTCGGAGAGGTGCCCGCATGGCGATATCCCCATTGAGTTCACCGGATTACGTCCTGGTGAGAAGCTCTATGAAGAGCTGCTGATCGGCGACAACGTCAATCCCACCGAACACCCAATGATCATGCGGGCCGATGAAGAGCATTTCACCTGGGACGTGTTGCGCGGTGTGCTGGCAAAGCTGCTTAAGGCGGTAGAGCAGGATGACTATCCTCAGGTGCGGGTGTTGCTGCGTGAGGTGGTGAGCGGTTATGTGCCGGAGGGTGAGATTGTTGATTTGATTTACCAGCAGCGGCGGGTTGGGCCGGCTGAGTAAGTTCAGTGGCGGGCTTTGTTTGGAAGCCCGACGTTGGAGCGTAGCTCCGTCACTTAGGCTCCGGTACGCCCAATCGTAGGCGCGAGGGGACGCCTCAGTCCTTGCTCGCGAACTCTCAAAGCTTCGCCAACAAGCTGGCTCCTACAAAAGCGCAGCATGAAGGGTCGGTTGGGCTAGTTTTCTGAATCTTGCATCCATTTCGGCTTCGGATAGCGACGGTCCGATTTCCCCGCCTTAAGGACGGCGCCTGGCACCTCATGGCCGACCAGTTCTGGCAGGCTTGCGGCGCACTGCAGCAGTTTGTCCAAGTCGACACCGGTATTCATGCCCATGCGCTGGAACATGTGCACTAGATCTTCGGTGCAGATGTTGCCGCTGGCGCCGGGTGCGTAGGGGCAGCCGCCGAGACCGCCGAGCGAGGCGTCGAAGCGGTCTATGCCTGCATTCAATGCGGCCAGCGCGTTAGCCAGGCCCATTCCTCGAGTGTTGTGAAAATGAGCGGTGAATACCGCTTCGGGCCAGTTGGTCATCGCTTCGCGGCAGATGCGCTCGACCTGCGCCGGGTCGGCCATGCCGGTGGTGTCGCAGAGCGTGATGCCTTGCACACCGATATCCAGCAGGCGTTGCATCAGCTCATAGATGCGGGGCTCGGGGATCTCGCCTTCGAACGGGCAACCGAAGGTGGTGGACAGCGATGCATTGATGAACACGCCGCTGCCGCGGGTGACTTCAATGATTTCTTGAAACTGTACTAGCGATTGCTCCGGTGTCATCCGCAGGTTGGCCATGCCGTGGGTGTCGCTGGCGGACATCACCAGGTTGATTTCGTCCACTTCGCAGGCCAGGGCGCGTTCACAGCCCTTCACGTTGGGCACCAGTACGGTGTATTCGACACCCGGCACTCGGCGGATACCGCGCATGACCTCTTCGGCGTCGCGCAGATTGGGGATCGCCTTGGGTGAGGTGAACGAGGTCACTTCGATCTTCGCCAGCCCGGTTTTGGACAGGCGATCGATCAGGGCGATTTTGTCTTCGGTGAGGATGAAGTTCGGTTCGATCTGAAAGCCATCGCGAGTGGCGACGTCCTGGATGTAGAGGCGTTTTGTCATGATGTCTCCGTTGGTAGCGAGCGTTTTCTTTGATGGTCCCCCACGCAAAGCGTCGGAAACATCGATAAGCGCGGAGTAGCGAGTTTGTTAGCGGATCTTTGGCGGTCCCTTTCGCCAGCAAGCTGGCTCCTACAGGTCGTTCATGGCTTTGATCGTTCCGATTCGTCGCGTGGGGACAATAAAGTGCCCGCTGGGCAACGCACGGATGGTGGGCTAAAGCCCACCCTACAATTAGTGGGGACGGGTTCGGAGCAAGCTCGCTCCTACAGCAGGGCGGGTGCGTTGCTCCCGTAGGAGCGAGCTTGCTCGCGAACAGCTACATCAAACTATCCCGCGCTCACGCAGCCCCTGGACCTGCTCGTCGGTCAGGCCGAGCCCGGCCAGTACATCTTCGGTGTGCTCGCCCAGTTGCGGACCGCCGGTTCCGATGCGGCCCGGTGTGCGGCTGAGTTTGGGCAGCACGCCTGGAACCTTGAGCGGCCCGGCGAACGTTTGTACCCGCTCGATCATCTGTCGCGCCAGGTAATGCGGGTCCTTGACGATATCGGCGGCGGTGTAGGGGTAGCCGGCTGGGACGCGCGCTTCTTTAAGCGCCTCGATCACCTCGTCGCGGCTGTGCTGCGCGGTCCATTCACCGATGGCGGCATCGATCAGTTCGGCATGCCGGGAGCGGCCGTCGTTATGGGCGAAGCGCGGATCGTCAGCTAAATCCTGGCGATCCATCAGCGTCATCAGGCGCTTGTAGATGCTGTCGCCGTTGCCTGCGATCAATACGTAGGCGCCGTCGCTGCACAGGTATGAGTTGGACGGCGTGATGCCGGGCAGGGCGCTACCGGCTGGCTCGCGGATATAGCCGAAGGCGTCGTATTCGGGCACCAGGCTTTCCATCATGGCGAATACCGATTCGTACAGTGCTACGTCGATTTCCTGGCCCTTACCGCTGCGGTTGCGTTCCTGCAGGGCGAGCAGCACACCGATCACACCGTAGAGCGAAGACAGCGAATCACCAATGCTCACGCCTACCCGTACCGGCGGCTGGCCCGGATAGCCGGACAAGTGCCGCAATCCGCCCATGGCCTCGCCGATCACGCCGAAGCCGGGCAGGTCACGGTAGGGGCCGGTCTGACCGTAGCCGGAGATGCGCAGCATGATCAGGCGCGGGTTGAGCTTGGCCAGTTCATCCCAGCCAAGGCCCCAGCCTTCAAGGGTGCCGGGGCGAAAGTTTTCCACCAGCACATCGGCCTCAGCCACCAATTGGCGGACGATTTGCTGACCCTCTGCGGCTTTCAGGTCGAGTGTCACGGACCGCTTATTGCGCGACTGAACGTGCCACCAGAGCGAAGTGCCGTCCTTGAGCTTGCGCCACTTGCGCAGTGGATCGCCGACACCTGGCGGCTCGATCTTGATCACCTCGGCGCCGAACTCGCCGAGCATCTTGCTGGCGAAGGGGCCGGCGATCAGCTGACCCATCTCGATCACTTTGAGGCCTTGCAGCGGCAAGCTGTTTACATTCGTCTCGTTCATCACACACCTGTGCCGGGTCGATTCATGGACGAAGAATGACTGAGAGCCGGTCGGCGGACAATTGCCGAATAGCCAAGGATGGTTTCGTGAAATGCGAAGGCTGTTTAACGGATGCCTTTCTGAACGGGCCGGTTTATCGTTTCGCTTCGTCACTTGCGAATACGAGAACCAACCATGCGGCGTGTCGATTTCGTTACCCTGCGCCTCTTTGTCGCCATTGCCGACGAGCGCAGCCTTACCCGTGCCGCTGAGCGCGAGCACCTGGCGCTCGCGGCTGTCAGCAAGCGCATCAGCGACATGGAGGGCCAGCTCGGCGTGAGTCTTTTGTATCGCCAACCCAAGGGCGTGGAACTGACACCCGCCGGCCACGCGTTGCTGCACCACGCGCGCAACTTGCTCGATGGCCTACAGCAGATGGATGCGGACCTCAGCGAATTCAGCCAGGGCGTGAAAGGGCACGTTCGGATCCATGCCAACACCTCAGCGGTGATCGAGTTTCTGCCCGAGGATCTAAGTGCCTTCGCTCGCTTGCATCCGGAAGTAAAAATCGATCTGGAAGAGCGCGTCAGCAGCGACACCCTGCGTGCTCTACGCGAAGGGCTAACAGATATCGGCATTTTCGCTGGCCACATGCCAACCGAAGAGCTTCAGGTGTTCAGCTACCGCGAGGACCGGCTGGTACTGGTTACACCGCGCAAGCATCCCTTGGCGACGCTGGAAGGCATCGCTCTGCGCGATGCCGCCGGTTTCGATTTCATCGGCCTGCAGCAGGATGCTTCGCTGTACGCGCTGCTGCAGCAGTCGGCCCAGCAGATGGGCACGCCGTTGCGGCTGCGTATTCAGGTGCGCAGCTTCGAGGCGATCTGCCGGATGATTCACACCGGTATGGGCATCGGTGTGCTGCCCGAACAGGTGGTGCGCAATTATTTGCCGGCGCTGGATGTGGCGATCATTCCGCTGACCGATTCTTGGGCTCGGCGCGAATTGAAGATTGGTGTGCGTAGCGTTGAAAGCCTTTCAATCACGGCGCGGCAGTTGCTGGAGCACCTCACGACTCGCGAAGGCAATCGCTGAAAAAGAGCTGTATGCGGCGTGGCTGCGTTACAGCCTTCGCGAGCAGCGAAGCCTTGCTTGCTCAAATATGAATGTTAGTGGGAAGCGTCGCCGGCTAGAGTCCAGTCAGCTGCATGGCTCACACAACTACAAAACGGAGCTTCCTCATGACACGACTCACCCGTGGTATCACCCGTCTGCTCGCCGTTTCGGCACTAGTCACCGTATTCAGTGCTCAGGCCGAATCGGAGGCAAGCGCACCTATCCTGATCAAGTTCTCTCACATCACTGCGGACAGCACGCCCAAGGGGCAGGGCGCGTTGATGTTTCAAAAGCTCGTCGAGGAACGCTTGCCGGATCAGGTCAAGGTCGAGGTTTACGCCAACTCATCGCTGTATGGCGACGGCAAGGAAATGGAGGCTCTGCTGCTGAATCAGGTACAGATGCTCGCCCCGGCGCCATCGAAACTCGAGCAATACACCAAGCAGTTGCAGCTGTTCGATCTGATGTTCCTCTTCGATGACGTGGCCGCCGCGCAGCGCTTCCAGCAATCGGACAAAGGCAAGGCCATGCTCAAGTCGATGGAAGACAAAGGCATCACCGGGCTGGCCTACTGGCTCAACGGCATGCGTCAGTTCACCGCCAACAAGCCATTGCGCGAGCCGGCCGACGCTCGTGGGCTCAAGTTCCGTGTGCAGCCGTCGGATCTACAGGCCGCTCAGTACACCGCGCTGCGCGCCGTGCCGCGCAAGATGGCTTTCGCCGAGATCTACCAGGGTTTGCAGACCGGTGTGGTCAACGCTCAGGACAATCCCTGGTCGAACATCTACAGCCAGAAGTACTACGAAGTGCAGCCGTACATGACCGAGTCCAACCACGGCATCGGCAACTATCTGTTAATCACTAACGCCCAGTTCTGGAACGGCTTGCCGGCTCCGGTGCGTACGGAACTCGAAGACATCATCGAGGAGGTTACCGCCGAGGTGAATCGCCAGGCCGAGGCGCTGAATGAAAAAGCCAAGCAGAACATCGTCGATACCGGCAAAAGTGAAATCCTGGTATTGACCGAAGAGCAGCGCAACGCCTGGCGCGACGCGGTTCGCCCGGCCTGGAAGAAGTTCGAAGATGAAATCGGCGTCGATCTGATCCAAGCCGCCGAAGCGGCCAATCAGGCGCAGTGATTGACTGTGGGATTGTTACGAGCGGTTGGAGCAGATAAAGGATGGGTCGGGCCGCGCAGGTGAAACCCATCGCTGCCTCTGACCGCGCCGCACCGGTCTCGGCCCAGGCCGGGTCATTACGGATTGATGGGTTGCACCCATCCTACGGAGCAGTACCGCTCTACGCTGGCGCTTGGCACGGGCCAGGCCGCGTTTTTTTCAGGCCAGGGCTTGTGGTTGGTGCTCCCTGACGATCGGCAGAAGCGCTACCGAGGGTGTTTTGCCGTGGAGGCTACCCAGCCGCTCAAGCAAATCATTCACTGCGCGCCGATCGCGCGGATTCTCCACGTTCGCATCGGCCTCATCGCGCACGGCTTGGATTTCTTCATAAAGCGCTGCCAGCTGCTCCTCGTTCGGGTGGCCATGTAGAGCGTTCTTCAAGCACTGCAATAGCGTGATCAGCACCTGCGGATCATGGCTACCGTAGACGCGGATCGGGGCTATTACGGCTTGGAGCATGCGCTGCATGCCCAGCTGCGGGTAAAAGAGGCGCGGCCGGCCGTTGTCGAAACAGCCAATGTCGTAAGGCAGCACACCGCCTAGCTGCTTCAGCAGTACGCCGATCAGATTGACCGCACGCATCGCCGTGCCGGGGTCGTTGATGGCCGGGCTTATCGCCTTGACCGCGACCTCAGAGATCTGCCGCATGCCGTAAGAGACGTTGGCGCCGGCAAACTCATTGTTGTGGAAGTTGAAGCAATCCAGCGCTTCGGCTGCGTCCTCGTCACTGAGCGGCTCATTGAACTTGATCAGCGGATGGCCTCCGACAAGAAAGAAACCCGGCTCCACCTGGATCATGGCGACCAAGTCGCGTTTGCTCAGTATTTTGCCCAGGCGCCGTTCGTTCACTTCGCGTAAGTAGCCTGGCTGGCCAGCGGGAAGGCACCACCAATCCGTGGCGTCGGGTATCTCGGCGACATTGGCGAGGCGTTGTTTACGCTTTTCTAGATTGGCCAAGGCGTCGCAGTAGAGCTGGCTGACGATCCAGTCGACCTGAATCGATTGCGAAACCGAGCGGATGAACACAACGAACAGCGCCATGCAGACCATGCCGAACAGCAATGCAAGTGACAGTCCGAGCGTGGGAATACTGGCCGGATCGCTCGTGTTCAGGGTGCCGATCATCAGCAGGAGATAGAGCGTGCTGCCCAGATAGATGCCAAGAATCGCTTGATTGCGTCTGTCGCTGATCAGCCCCGGCAGTACGCGCGGAGACAGGCGCGCGGCGGCGCCGTTGAGCACGACCATTACCATCGAAAAGCTAAACACGGTGAGCGAGATGATGCCGGTGATCAGCGTCCCAAGGATTTCGCGGCCGTTGTCGAGATCGATCAGGCCAGGCGGCAAGTCGTCGCGTAGTGTTTTGGCAATCGGGGTCGACTCGAATGCAAGCACCATAGCCGCCACTAGAACATAAGCGCTGGCGATAACGACCGGATACAGGGCGATGCTTTCGCTGACGCGCTTGACGATACGGAAAAACACGTTCGCTGGATTTGGCATCTCGGATCCCTGGCGCGGAGGACGTTGGCCCTGACGCTCGTATGACCACGTTGGGCTGCGAAGTGCTTCCAGGCCGAAGCGTCTATGCTCTACCGAGAAAAGTGTTTTGCCGGTGGCTCGCAAGCCAACGGAACGCTTAGACCCCACGTAGCTCGAACGTGAGGTTTGCAGGCGCCTGGTTTGATTCGTATGGTTCGCCTGTGAGACAGGATTCGAAACGATAACAAGACCGACGAGTGAGGTATTGCCCATGAGCGCTACGTCCCTGTACCCCGTGAAACCGGAAGTTGCGGCTCGGTCGCTGACCGACGAGGCCGCCTACAAATCGATGTATCAACAGTCGGTGGTCAATCCTGACGGCTTCTGGCGCGAGCAGGCGCAGCGCTTGGACTGGATCAAGCCTTTCTCGCGCGTCAAGCAGACGTCCTTCGACGACCATCACGTGGATATCAAGTGGTTCGCCGATGGCACCCTGAACGTTTCGGCGAATTGCCTGGATCGCCATCTCGAAACGCGTGGTGACGAAATCGCGATCATCTGGGAAGGGGATGATCCGTCCGAGAGTCGATCAATTACCTATCGCGAGCTGCATCGCGAGGTCAGCAAGTTCGCCAATGCATTACGCGGGCAGGATGTGCACCGGGGCGATGTGGTGACCATCTACATGCCGATGATTCCCGAGGTGGCGGTTGCGATGCTGGCGTGCGCGCGCATCGGCGCGATTCATTCGGTGGTGTTCGGTGGTTTCTCGCCGGAAGCCTTGGCCGGGCGGATCATCGATGGCAGCTCCAAGGTCGTTATTACGGCTGATGAAGGGTTGCGCGGCGGCAGGAAAATACCGTTGAAGTCCAACGTCGACGAAGCGTTGACCAACCCCCAGACTCGTTGCGTACAGAAAATCATCGTCGTGCGCCGCACCGGGGGCGACATCAAGTGGAACCAGCATCGCGACATTTGGTACGACGATCTCATGCGCGTGGCAGGCGACGTGTGCGCGCCGAAGGAGATGGGTGCAGAAGAGCCGCTGTTCATCCTTTACACCTCCGGTTCCACCGGCAAGCCCAAGGGCGTGATGCACACGTCTGGAGGCTATCTTCTCTACGCCGCACTGACCCATGAGCGAGTCTTCGATTACCGGCCCGGCGAGGTTTATTGGTGTACCGCTGACGTCGGCTGGATCACCGGCCACAGCTATATTATTTACGGGCCGCTGGCAAACGGTGCGACCACGGTGATGTTCGAGGGCGTGCCTAACTACCCGGACGTGACGCGGGTCGGCAAGATAATCGATAAGCACAAGGTCAATATTCTCTATACCGCACCCACGGCGATCCGCTCGATGATGGCCGAAGGCAATGCAGCGATGGACGGCGCCGATGGTTCCAGCCTACGGCTGCTTGGCTCGGTGGGCGAGCCGATCAATCCGGAGGCCTGGCATTGGTATTACGAGACGGTAGGTAAGTCGCGCTGCCCAATCGTCGATACTTGGTGGCAGACCGAAACCGGCGGTGTTCTCATCAGCCCCTTGCCGGGTGCCACGGCATTGAAGCCGGGCTCTGCGACGCGGCCGTTCTTCGGCGTAGTGCCAGGGCTGGTGGATAATCTTGGCAACCTGCTCGAAGGCGCCACCGAGGGCAACTTGGTGATTCTCGACTCCTGGCCGGGACAAATGCGCAGCATCTATCGGGACCACGACCGCTTCGTCGATACCTATTTCAAGACGTTCCGCGGCATGTATTTCACCGGTGACGGTGCACGCCGTGACGAGGATGGGTACTACTGGATCACCGGTCGGGTGGACGACGTACTCAACGTTTCCGGTCATCGGATGGGGACGGCGGAAATCGAAAGTGCCATGGTGGCGCACCCCAAGGTTGCCGAAGCGGCAGTCGTCGGAGTACCGCATCCGCTCAAAGGGCAGGGCATCTATGTGTACGTAACGCTACTGGCGGGCGAGGAACCGTCCGATCAGTTGCGTCAGGAATTGCAGCAGTGGGTGCGCAAAGAGATCGGGCCGATCGCCGTGCCGGATGCGATTCAGTGGGCGCCGGGCCTGCCCAAGACTCGCTCGGGCAAGATCATGCGTCGTATCCTGCGCAAGATAGCGACCGACGAATATGACGCTTTGGGTGACATCTCCACCTTGGCTGACCCGGGCGTGGTGCCGCAGCTCATCGAAACCCACAAGCAGATGCGCCCGCGCTGATCCGTTCTGTCGCGGTGCCGGGAAACATGCCCGAGCACCGCGACTTCGGTCAGCCGTTCGGCTGCGCGTTGCGCGCTTCCTCGTTAGCAGCCGGCTTATCCTTTGGCACACCGGCCACGGTGAGTTCCGGAAAGTTGCCGCCGATGAACTCGACTTTGCGAGTCGGAAAGGCGAACTTCACCTCCATCTCACGAAGGCCGTCCATAAGCTGCAGATTGATCTCTTGTTGGGTATCCATGTACTCGTTGTAGTCCGACACCTGCATGATGTAGACGACTTCGAACGTGAGCTGGCTGTCATCGAAGCTAAGAAAATGAGCGCGGTCGAACTTCACTTTCTCCTGGCCTTCGATGATTCGCTTCACCAGTGCCGAGACTTCGCGCACCTTGTCTGATGGCGTGTTGTAAGTGATGCCGAACTTGAACACGATACGACGGGTATTCATGCGCTTGTAGTTGTGCAGGACCTGCTTGAGCAGGTCGGCGTTGGCGCAGACAATTTGCTCGCCGCTGAGCGCGCGAATGCGCGTGGTCTTCAGGCCGATGTGCTCGATATTTCCGGCTACATCGCCGAATACGACGAAATCGCCGATCTCGAAGGGCTTGTCCACACCGATGGACAGGGAGGCGAAGATGTCGCTGAGCAGCGTCTGCACCGCCAGTGCGATGGCGATACCGCCAACGCCGAGGCTCGCGACCATAGCGGTGATGTCGACGCCCAGATTGGCCAGGATCGAAAGGAGCATCATGGTCCAGATAACGATGCGGATCATGATGCCGATGATGGTGGTGGTGACAGGGTTTCGCGCCTTGCCGTCACGGGTCAGGCTTTCCATCCATAGGCGAACGGCTGTATCCATCCAAAGCGCGATTTGGAACGCCAGCGCTATGAACCAGCCGTGCGACATTGCTGATTCCCAGCGATCGGGCAACTGGACGATTTTCAGGCTGATCAGCAGCGAGAGGGCAATCAGCAGCAGATGGCTAGTGCGGCTGAGCATCTCCGCGGCAATAGCCGGGAAGCCACTCGGCGAGCCTTTAGCCATCTTTCGCAAGCGATTGGTGATGACCCGCAAAATGGTCTGCAGCACCAGATAGCTGACAAGAGTAACGCCAACGATTATGGCGATGTTGATCCACAGCGTTTCGTTCAACATCACGTCCCAATTCATCAATTCGAGTCCTCCGAGGGTTGGCGCGACCAGGCGCTGAAGCAATGACTACTTTTTCAGTAGCCGCTGCCACGCATTAGTTCCCGCGTTGACCGAGGAGGAGAGGCGAAACTATGAGGCTAGAACGAGTATTACCGCGCAGTCAGCGCGGCGGAAAGGCCTGCTTCAGATCGTCATAACCGCCGGCATTGATGACTTGGCTGTATCCCAGCTGCTGAAGTAAATCCTGCGCAGCGGAGGAACGGCGGCCGGTGCGACAGTAGAGAATGACCGGAGCGTGTTTGTCGGGTGCGACATCGGCGATGCGCTCGGCGAGGTCTTGGGCCTCGATACGCGTTGAGCCGGGCAGGGAACCCTCGGAGTGCTCCTTCGCTGTTCTAACATCGATCAATATGCTGTCGGGACGCTGCAGTGCCGCCAACGCGGCTGACTTGTCGATATCGCCAGCGATTGCCGTGGTGGTCGATATCATCAAGAGCAGAAGCAATCGGTACATACGTTCCCTCTTGGCCGCCTTGTTTCGGGCGGTCAGCTGATCAGACGGGTCAGATTCGGCAGAATCAGAATGACCGCCGTGGCGAACAGGATCAGTGTCGCCTGCCTGAATTTCTTGTGTTTGAACATGATTAGCGGCCTTCACTGTGTTCTGGCGCGAAAGTCCCGGTTGGCCGGATTATCCGTCACGCCTTGCCGAAAGAATTGCGTACCCGATGATTTGGGATGCGCTGCACGAGATTGATCAACGCGGCACTGGTCTGGTCCGCCTTCCAGACGTACTGGCCTCATGATCGCTTTTTCCCCGAATTTGGAGTCTTCCTTTTAAGCAAATCTCAAGCAATTTACAGACCAGTGCAGGCACGCGCGCTGGTATACGCATCCGACAATGGCTGAGTGGCATGCTTGTTCAAACGCGTGCAGCTACGCGGTTTCTGTTGTCTATTGATATGAACGTTCATTACTGGAGGTACATATGAACAGGCTTGGCTTTCCGGCATTGCTGCTTGCTTTGACTGTTTCAGGCGTGGCGGATGCCGAAGAAGAAAACATGACCCTGCAACAGGAGCGTGACCAGATAGGCGCAGAGATGGAACAGAATCGCCAGCAGATTGGACGTGAGATCAATGCCGTCCGCGAGCCTGGCGTATCCTCTGGGTCGGCCATTGAGCCGGGCGCAGCAGGCTCGGCCCGTCCGAATAATTCGGTTGGCACCCGCGCAACGCAGCCTGGACAGGCCCCGGCTGGCAGCGCCAGTAATCCGGGTATCACGCAACCGGGCGATGACGGCGGTCCGATCACGACCACTGGTCCGGGAAGTTCTACAGTCGAGCCTGGCAGGCCAACCACCACCGGCACGCCGATTGATCCCAGCCGTAATGGTGGTGCCAATGGAAACGCCAGGCCCGACGGCGGCGCAGCTACGGGTGAAATCGGAACATCCGGCGGTAACGGAGTCGGGGGCGCTGGTACCGGCGCAGCGGGTTCAGGAGGATCGGCTGCTAGCGGCGCGGCCGGCAACTGACTGGCCGGCTGACAGGCTCTTTGCCGCACGAGCCCGATAAGGGGCTATGCTTGATTGTATGATTGCCCGGTCAAAGGGCTGAGTGGGGGCTCGTAGTGCTCGGCGCTTCCGGACGGGGCTCTGGGCAGCAGCAACGAAAAAGCCCCGATAATCGGGGCTTTACGTTTGATTTGGCGGTGAGGGTGGGATTCGAACCCACGATACGATTTCTCGTATACACACTTTCCAGGCGTGCTCCTTCAACCGCTCGGACACCTCACCGGATCTCAACGGAGTTTGATGTCCGTCGAGGCGCGCTAATGTAGCCGAAGAGCTCTTGGATGGCAAAAAGTTTTTTTAGTTTTTTCATGTGCTTAACGCACCGTTGGAATACTGGCAAAGTGGTGATCGTAATGAACCTATCGTTTCTCTAGGGTTCTCAGCTGCATTGGCAAACGGATCGCACGTCACTGGGATCGAGCGTAGTGAAAGTGAATATGAAGAGCCAGGACAGGCTTTGATGAAGTTATTCAAGAACAAGCGCAAGCGGCCGGATGTAGTAGAGGTCGCTACGAAGCGCCGCCTTCACGTCAGTCATCTCGAACTTGGCATGTATATCTGCGAGTTGGATCGGCCTTGGCGTCAGACGGATTTTCTGTTCCAGGGGTTTCCCCTGCTTAAAATCGAACATATCCAGGCGGTGCGTGAGCGTTGTGATTACGTTTTCGTCGACGACACCCGCCGGGTTCTGCTCGATCAGGGGCAGATGATCGTGCCTTCGGCAACGCCAATACGCGTCAATCGCACGATGAACCGTATTCCGCTATCGCTTGAAGTCCATGAAGCCCGCGAAGCCTATCGCAGTAGCGCGCTAGTGCTGGATCAGGTGCTGCTGGATGTCCAGCAAGGTCGAGCGATCGATACAAAGGCCTGTCAGACGCTGGTTACACGCAACCTGGAAAGCATGTTGCGCAATGAGAGCGCCATGCTCTGGTTGACTCGGCTGAAGTCGCAGGATGTCTATACGAGTCTGCACTGCCTGTCCGTCTCTATTCTGGCGATGGGCTTTGGTACCCACCTCGGGCTGCCTGATGAAAAAATCGAGCTGTTGGGAATCGCCGGGTTGCTGCATGACGTGGGCAAGATGAAGATCGATCCCACCATCCTCAACAAGCCGGGCAAGCTCACCCAGGAAGAATTCGAACATATCAAGCTGCACCCGACTTTTGGATATCAGGCGCTACGCAGCCAGGAAGACATTCCCGCTGCTGCTGCCCAGGCGGCGTATGGACACCATGAGCGACTGGATGGCAAAGGTTATCCGCTAGGCCTGGATCAGTATCAGATCCCTTTCACTACGCGGATCATCACCATTGTCGATGCGTTCGACGCGATCACCAGTCATCGCACTTACGACGACGCGCGACCGATCCAGGCGGCGTATGACGTCCTGCGTAGCGGTGCTGGCAAGCAGTTCGACGAAACGCTGGTTCAGGAATTCATTCGCTGGCTAGGCGTGTTCCCGGTCGGCACGCTCGTCGAGCTGCACACTGGTGAGGTGGCGCTGGTGCTGGAGAAGCATCAGCAGCTGCATTTACGCCCCAAGGTGGTTGTCATGCGGGACGCCGAGAAGAAGCCTTGCGAGCCGCGTTATCTGGATCTTTCACAGCTAACCGTCGACGCTGACGGAACGCCTTACCGGATTCGCAGCGGTATCTCCGATGGATCCTACGGCCTATTCATCGCCGATCCGCAGTTACAGACCATCTTGCATCCCGAACTACTGGCAATACTTGAGCTTGAGCCGGAAACGGCTGAAAGCTGAGCCGTCGCCTATGTGTGCGGTTTTCAAGGGATATGACCTCAAATCATGACTTGTCAGTCAGTCACGACGCTTTACCTTGAAGGTTGTGCTGAGTAACGTCTGTCGACTTCTAACAAGGAATATTTCGTCATGAGTGATCTGGTTTCCTACGAACTCGAAGACGGCATCGCCACCCTGGCCCTGAACAACGGCAAGGTCAATGCGCTGTCCCCAGCGGTATTCGACGCACTCAATGCAGCGTTCGATCGCGCCGAGCAGGACCGCGCTGTAGTGATTCTTACTGGGCAGCCGGGGATACTGTCCGGAGGCTACGATCTAAAAGTGATGACCTCTGGCCCAGAAAACGCCATTGCGCTGGTGACGACCGGCTCGACCTTCACGCGACGGATGCTCGCTCATCCCTTCCCGATCATTGTCGCCTGCCCCGGTCACGCCATCGCCAAGGGTGCGTTTCTACTGCTTTCGGCCGACTACCGTATCGGCGTCGAAGGCGCTTTCAATATCGGCCTCAACGAAGTCCAGATTGGCATGACGATGCACCATTCGGGCATCGAGGTAGCGCGGGATCGGCTGACCAAGCCGGCGTTTCAGCGTTCGGTGATCAATGGCGAGATCTTCGCTCCGCAGGCCGCACTGGACGCCGGCTTCCTCGACAGGATCGTCCCGGCTGGTGAGCTGATGGGCGTCGCCAAAGCGACCGCGGCCCAATTAAAGAAGATCAACATGACGGCCCATAAGAACACCAAGCTCAAGGCCCGCAAGGCCCTGCTGGAAACCCTCGACCAGGCCATCCTGCTGGATCAGCAGCACTCGATCGTATCCTGAAGAGAATTTTCGACGGACCGCCCATTCCTGGCGGACCAGCGTTTAAACTGCGCTTGCAACGCCCCGCCATGGCGGGGCGTTTTTCATTCTTATTCGCCGCATCGCAGGAGAGTCCTGATGTCCGCCCCGCACACCCCGGTAGAACGCGCTGATTTCGACCAGGTCATTGTTCCCACTTTCGCTCCAGCCGCTTTCATTCCGGTGCGCGGCCAGGGTTCGCGAGTATGGGATCAGAGCGGGCGAGAGCTGATCGACTTTACCGGCGGCATCGCCGTGAATGTGCTCGGCCATGCACACCCAGCGCTGGTAGCTGCACTGACAGAGCAGGCGGGCAACCTCTGGCATATCTCCAATATCTTCACCAACGAGCCGGCGCTGCGCCTGGCGAAGAAGTTGGTGGCGGCGACCTTTGCCGACCGGGCATTTTTCTGCAACTCCGGCGCCGAAGCCAACGAGGCGGCGTTCAAGCTGGCTCGTCGCTATGCCCACGATAAACATGGGCCGGAAAAATTCGAAATCATCTCGGCGGTGAACAGCTTCCACGGCCGCACCCTATTTACCGTGACCGTCGGTGGCCAGCCGAAATACTCTGACGGCTTCGGGCCGAAGATTCAGGGCATCAGGCATGTGCCGTACAACGACCTGGACGCGCTCGCCACCGCGATCTCGGATAAAACCTGCGCCGTGGTGCTGGAACCGATTCAGGGCGAAAGCGGCGTTCTGCCTGCTGATCAGGCTTATCTGGAAGGAGCTCGCAAACTCTGCGACAAGCACAACGCGCTGCTGATCCTTGATGAGGTACAAACTGGTATGGGTCGTACCGGTGAGCTATTCGCCTACATGAATTACGGTGTCACGCCGGATATTCTGACCAACGCAAAGAGCCTTGGCGGCGGTTTCCCGATCGGCCTGATGCTGACCACCAATGAGATCGCCGCGCATTTCAGCGTCGGTACCCACGGCACCACTTACGGCGGTAATCCGCTGGCGTGTGCGGTGGCAGAGGCGGTGGTCGATATTGTCAACACTCCCGAGGTGCTGAACGGCGTTAAGGACCGGCACGAGCGCTTCAAGAGCGGGCTGCTTGAAATCGGCCAGCGTTACGGGCTGTTCAGTCAGGTGCGTGGCATGGGAATGCTGATCGGGTGTGTACTCAACGATGCATGGAAAGGCCGCGCAAGGGACATCTTCGATGCCGCCGAGAAGGAGGCCTTGATGATCTTGCAAGCCGGCCCCGATGTGATCCGCCTGGCCCCCAGCCTGATCATCGAAGAGGCCGACATCGCAGAAGGTCTTGCTCGTTTTGAGCGCGCCGCAGCCAAACTTACCCAAGCCTAACCTAGGCCTATGATTCCGGCAGGGCGGTTTTTTCCGTCCTGTCTTCTTCACTTCATCGAGAACATTGACCATGAGCGATAGCCTGCAACTGATCTTGGAAGACGTAGACGGCACTCAGCTGGAGACCTCCTGCACCCGCTTCGCCGTTATGTGGCAGGGCCGTGAAGTCTGGATTCAGCAGGTCGGCAATAATCAGCTAATGATTGGCGTCGACGTCGAAGATGGCGACACCGAATACGCCAATCTGCTGCTGCGTCCGCTCGCGACTAACCTGGTCAGCCTCGAGCTCGAGATGGAACCGGTCGAGTCCGCCGACGATGATCACGTTCATGGACCGGACTGCAACCACGATCACTGATCGCGCCGACATGCTCTCGCTCGGTGGTTTGCTGGAGCTGACCCTGGCCGGGCGCGAGCCTCGTGAGAAGGTCCAATGGACGACTGACGGAGCCAAGCTGCGATGGCTGGGCGAAGGCGCGCTTGAGGTGACGCCGGCTACTGGCCTGGACGCAGGTTTGGACCTGGTGCTGTCCGCTGGTGTCCACGGTTGTGAAATTATCCCGATTGAACTGCTTGACCGCCTGGTGCAGGCGATCGGGAGCGGCGAGATCTGTCCTCGTGTGCGCTTGCTTCTGTTGTTCTGCAATGCGCCAGCGATGCGTCAGGGCGTGCGTTTGATCGGCCGGGATCTGAATCGGCTCTTCTGCGGTGCACACGAGGATGATTCGAGCGAAGAGGCGCGGCGCGCGTCGCAGTTGGAAGCGCTGGTGACGGGTTTCTTTCATGATCCGGGTCGCAGGCGCTGGCACTACGATCTACATTCGGCCATGCGCGCATCGAAGTTGCCGCAGTTCGCCGTGTGCCCATGGGTGGCTGGGCGCGAAGTTTCTGAGGAAAGCCTACAACGCCTTCAGCGTGCAGCGGTTGATGCAGTGCTGCTACAGGAAAAGCCGTCCTCGACCTTCAGTGCTCATACGGCGATACGCCACGGCGCTGAGGCCTTTACCCTGGAAGTGGCAGAAGCGCCAGGCGGCGTCTGGCCTGATTGCCTCGGTGAGTTTCTACAAGCTGCACAATGCTGGATCGAGGCGACTGAGCCGTCACAGAAAAGACCGGTACGACCGTTGATGAAGTTCCGGTTGGCCAGGGAAATTATCAAGCGCAGCGAACAGTTTGTGCTGCGTCTGCCGGCTGGTATCGACAACTTCACGCCCGTATCGCCCGGTACCTTGCTGGCCGAGGATGGCGATGAAGTGCGCTGGGTGGTCGAAGAGCTGGGCGCGCGAATTCTGTTTCCGATGGCCAGTGTCGCTATCGGCGAGCGTGCCGGCTTGATCGTGGTGCCCCTCAACTGAACTATGCTGCCGCTTTACGAAAAGCGGCTCGGTTTCGAATTTGGCCGTTTTGATTCTTGAGAGGCCCGACTCTGGGGCGGAGATTTTACCTTTAAGCGGGCGGCAAGAAGTTATCACCGCGGGGCGCGCTCCCACTGAAGCGCGCCGGCTAGCGGTCAGATGCCGGTCGGTGGGTTGGTGAGCGAATCGTTACCAGTCACTGTCGCGGTTCCGGTGGCTGCCTGAGCATTTGCCTTCAGGCGTGCCTCGTCTGTTTCGCTGCGCTCCAGCGGCATACTGCGGGAATTGCCTTCGGCCATTTTTGCCTGCTCGTTCACCTCGCAGAGGACCCGTTTGGCTTCGCAGTGGCCAGATACTCCTCGCGCGAGCGCCATGCCGCCCATGGCGAGTTGAAGCAGACCGCCCAGGCCGCCACGTCCGAGCCCTTTGCCAAGGAAATACAGCCCGCCAGCGATCGATGCTGCGCGTTCCCAACCGTGCACGTTTTGCGAAGCCTGATTTGACGATGTCCTGTTCATGGGTAATCACTCCGAAACAGTGGTGTGAATAAATGACCCCGGCGCCTAGAGCCCGTTCCCACCGCAAGTCGGCAATCTGCGCTGCCATATAACTGCGGGGTGCGCCACGCAGGCCCACCCCGTCACCCTTAGCGCGCCGCCATTCCGAACACCTTAAGCACGAACGCATATTCCAGCGCGACATCCTTGAGTGCCTGATAGCGCCCACTCATGCCCCCGTGACCGGCGCCGAATTCCGTCTTGAGCAGAAGAAGGTTGTCGTCAGTCTTGCTAGCGCGCAGCTTGGCCACCCATTTCGCCGCTTCCCAGTACTGCACCCGGCTATCGTTGTAACCGGCGACGGCGAGCAGCGCTGGATAATCCTGGGTGCGGATATTTTCGTACGGCGCGTAAGCCTTGATGCGCGCACGCACATCCGGGAGGTTCGGATCACCCCATTCGTCGTACTCGGTAACAGTCAATGGTAGGTCGGCGTTGAGCATGGTGTTCAATACGTCAACAAAAGGCACTTCGGCGATTGCCGCGCCGAACAGGTCCGGGCGCAGATTGAGCACGGCACCGATCAGCAGGCCGCCAGCACTGCCGCCGCTGATAGCCAGCTGTTGCGGTGATGTGTAGCCATCGGCGATCAGCTTTTCCGCGCAGGCAATGAAGTCGCTGAAGGTATTCGGTTTGTGCTCCAGCTTGCCGGCGCGATACCAGGCCTCGCCTAGATCGCCGCCGCCGCGTACATGGGCGATGGCGAAGACGAAGCCACGGTCGAGCAACGATAGCCGTGCGTGGGAAAACCAGGGATCCAGGCTGTGGCCATAGGCGCCGTAGCCATAGAGATAAAGCGGGGCGGGCTTGCCGAAGGTTTCGCGACGGCCGACCAGGCTGATCGGCACCTGGGTTCCGTCTGCTGCGGTTACCCAGATTCGACGGCTTTCGTAGGCGTCGGCATCGAAGGGGCCTTCGACAGGGGTTTCCTTGAGTACCTTCTGTTCGCCATCGGCCAGATTCAACTGCCGAATCTGCGCGGGGCGATTGAGCGCCTCATAGCGCAGGCGGATGACGGCGCTGTCGAACTCAAGGGTGTTGTGCACGTGCAGGCTGTAAGCCGCATCCGGTAGCTGCACACGATAAGGTGCGGTGCCCTGCGGCCGGACCTCGACAATCGGCAGGCCGGACTCGCGCAGGCTGAGCGTGATGGCGCTGGCATTCAGGCTGACGTCTTCGAGCATCACCATTTCCCGGTGAGCGATCAGTTCTTTCCAATGCTCGCGCTGCGGTGTGCTCTCAGGCGCTTGATATAGCGCGAAGTTGATTCCGGTCTGGTTGCTGCGAACGATCCAGCTCCACTGGCCGTCGAGCAGCCCGTGATCGGGGTAATACTCGTGATCTTCCTGGCGCGGTGCCAGGCAAACCCAGCGGCCGTCGGGCTCATCGGCCGAAAGCACCCAGGCTTCGCTGGTGGTTTTGCTGTTGGACAGAATTATTAGCTGACGCTCGGAGCTGGCCCGATAGCAGTGGACGAAGTAGCGGCCGTCGGGATCGTGATACACCTCTGTGCAGTCCGTTTCGCCAAGGCGATGACGGTAGATTTTGTGCGGGCGGTGGGTGTCGTCGAGTTCGCCAAAAAACAAGGTTTGATGGTCGTTGGCCCAGGTCATGCTGCCGTCGCAATCATCGAAAGGCAGGGCGGTGACTTCACCCGTAGCGAGATCCTTTACGAATAACCGGTAGATCTCGTCGCCCTGGGTGTCGAGGCTGTAAGCCAGCTTGCTGTGGTCCTGGCTGACGCTGAATGCGCCGAGCGAGAGAAAGCCGCCTGCCGCCAGTTCGTTGGGGTCGAGCAACAATTGTTCGGCGTTCTCGTCCACGCTGAACGAGCCGTCCATCGGTCGTGGGCAGCGGTAATGGCGTGGATATTCATCACCTGCGGTAGTGCGCTGGTAATAGAGCCAAGGCCCCCACGGCGAGGGCAGTGAAAGGTCGGTCTCGCGGATGCGCCCTTTGATCTCCTGAAACAGCGCCTCGCGTAACTCGGCCTGATCAACGAGCTGACTTTCCAGATAGGCGTTTTCAGCCTTCAGGTAATCGAGCACGTCGGGCGCGTCGCGATTTTCCAGCCACTTGTATGGGTCTTGGCCGTTATCGACTCGGGCAATGGGGGCGGACATTCAGAACTCCTGGAGCGCGGCGGCTTACAGCTGCGTGAGGATTGCGGGCGGCCAGTGTACAAGGCGCATCGTCAGTTTGTGACGGTGCTGACCGTCACGGGTTCACTGGCGTCACCGCTCAGATCATCTGCGTGAATGGGCATCGATGGGCCAAAACGATACATCACGCGCCGCACGAGCCGGGGTCTTGGCTAGTCTTACTGGTCTGATTCCTGGGCGGGCGCACTCGAACGGTATGTTGGCCGATTGACAACGGATCGCTTTTCCATGAAGGTGTGCTCACCCAAATCAAACGGGCGTATGAATCGAGCGTTTGCCACGCAAACGCCGTCAGCCCGGCTTATCGTGTCGGTGGGTGTCGTTTCACCGGGTGTCGCTACACCAGTATCGGTGACGGTCTTCGGACCGAAGACGTGCGACACGTAACGTTCAGCTTCCATACCTGGAGATCAGTTGATGATTTACGAAGGTAAAGCCATCACGGTTAAGGCTCTTGAGAGTGGCATCGTCGAATTGAATTTCGACCTCAAGGGTGAGTCCGTCAACAAGTTCAATCGCCTCACTCTCAATGACCTGCGCCAAGCCGTTGATGCCATCAAGGCCGACGCTTCGGTAAAAGGCGTGATCGTTACCAGCGGCAAGGATGTTTTCATCGTTGGCGCCGACATCACCGAATTCGTTGACAACTTCAAGATGCCGGACGAAGAACTGGTAGCCGGCAACCTCGAAGCGAACAAGATTTTCAGCGATTTCGAAGACCTTGGCGTTCCGACTGTCGCTGCCATTAACGGTATCGCCCTAGGTGGCGGTTTCGAAATGTGCATGGCTGCTGACTATCGTGTCATGTCCACCGCAGCCAAGGTTGGTTTGCCTGAAGTCAAGCTGGGCATCTACCCAGGTTTCGGCGGTACCGTGCGCCTGCCGCGTCTGATCGGTGTCGACAACGCGGTCGAGTGGATTGCTTCCGGTAAAGAAAATCGCGCTGAAGATGCGTTGAAAGTTCGCGCCGTCGATGCGGTCGTTGCCCCTGATCAGCTGCAAGCCGCTGCTCTGGATCTGGTCAAGCGCGCCATCTCCGGTGAGCTGGACTACAAGGCCAAGCGTCAGCCCAAGCTGGACAAGCTCAAGCTCAATGCCATCGAGCAGATGATGGCCTTCGAGACCTCCAAGGGTTTCGTCGCCGGTCAGGCTGGCCCGAACTATCCGGCCCCGGTCGAAGCGATCAAGACCATTCAGAAAGCCGCCAACTTCGGCCGTGACAAGGCCATCGAAGTCGAGGCCGCCGGCTTCGTCAAACTGGCCAAGACCTCGGTCGCACAGAGCCTGGTCGGCCTGTTCCTCAGCGATCAGGAGCTGAAGAAGAAGGCCAAGAACTACGACAAGCAGGCGCGCGAAGTGAAGCTGGCTGCTGTGCTTGGTGCTGGCATCATGGGTGGCGGTATCGCCTATCAGTCGGCTGTCAAAGGCACGCCGATCCTGATGAAGGACATCCGCGAAGAAGGCATCCAGATGGGCTTGAACGAGGCCTCCAAGCTGCTCGGCAAGCGCGTCGAGAAAGGACGTCTGACCCCGGCGAAGATGGCCGAAGCCCTCAATGCAATTCGCCCGACCACCTCCTATGGTGATTTCGGCAACGTCGACATCGTCGTCGAGGCCGTGGTCGAGAACCCGAAGATCAAGCAGTCGGTGCTGGCTGAAGTGGAAGGCCTGGTGCGTGAAGACGCGATCATCGCCTCGAACACCTCGACCATCTCCATCAGCCTGCTGGCTCAGGCGCTCAAGCGTCCGGAAAACTTCTGCGGCATGCACTTCTTCAACCCGGTACACATGATGCCGCTGGTGGAAGTCATTCGTGGTGAGAAGACCAGCGAAACCGCTATCGCTACCACCGTTGCTTACGCCAAGAAGATGGGCAAGAGCCCTGTTGTGGTTAACGATTGCCCGGGCTTCCTGGTCAACCGCGTGTTGTTCCCCTATTTCGGTGGTTTTGCCCGTTTGGTCAGTGCAGGCGTGGATTTCGTCCGCATCGACAAGGTCATGGAAAAGTTCGGCTGGCCGATGGGCCCGGCTTACCTGATGGATGTCGTCGGCATGGACACCGGCCACCACGGTCGTGACGTCATGGCCGAAGGCTTCCCGGATCGCATGAAGGACGATCGCCGCACTGCGGTTGATGCCCTGTACGACGCCAACCGCCTGGGCCAGAAGAACGGCAAGGGCTTCTACAGCTACGAAATGGACAAGCGCGGCAAGCCGGCGAAGGTTGTGGACGCGAGCGTCCAGGAAGTGCTGGCACCGATTGTTTACGAGCAGCGTGAAGTCACCGACGAGGACATCATCAATTTCATGATGATCCCGCTGTGCCTGGAAACCGTTCGCTGCCTGGAAGACAAGATCGTCGAAACCGCTGCCGAAGCCGACATGGGCTTGATCTACGGCATCGGCTTCCCACCCTTCCGCGGCGGTGCACTGCGCTACATCGATTCGATCGGTGTTGCCGAGTTCGTAGCATTGGCCGACAAATACGCCGACCTGGGCCCGCTGTATCAACCGACTGCGAAGCTGCGTGAGATGGCTGCCAACGGCCAGCGCTTCTACGGTTAATCGAGGAATAGAGAGATATGAGCCTTAATCCGAGAGACGTCGTCATTGTCGACTTCGGCCGTACCCCGATGGGTCGTTCCAAGGGCGGCATGCACCGCAACACCCGCGCCGAGAGCATGTCCGCGCACCTGATCGATGGTGTGCTGGCGCGCAATCCGAAAATCGATCCGGCTGAGGTGGAAGATGTGATCTGGGGCTGCGTCAACCAGACCCTGGAACAGGGCTGGAACATTGCACGCATGGCGTCGCTGATGACCCGCATTCCGCACACCAGCGCCGCGCAGACCGTCAGCCGTCTGTGCGGTTCGTCGATGAGCGCGCTGCATACCGCCGCTCAGGCGATCATGACCGGTAACGGTGATGTGTTCGTCGTCGGTGGTGTTGAGCACATGGGCCACGTCGGCATGATGCACGGCGTCGACCCGAACCCGCAGCTGTCGCTGTACGCTGCCAAAGCGTCTGGCATGATGGGCCTGACCGCCGAAATGCTGGGCAAAATGCACGGCATCACCCGCGAGCAGCAGGACGCGTTCGGGGAGCGCTCGCACCGCCTGGCGCACAAGGCGACCGTCGAAGGCCTGTTTAAGGATGAAATCATCCCGATGCAGGGCTATGACGAGAACGGTTTCCTCAAGATTTTCGACTATGACGAGACCATTCGTCCGGAAACTACGCTGGAAAGCCTCGCGGCTCTGAAGCCTGCCTTCAACCCCAAGGGCGGCACTGTAACGGCGGGTACGTCCTCGCAGATCACCGATGGTGCGTCCTGCATGATCGTGATGTCGGCACAGCGGGCACAGGATCTGGGGATCCAGCCGATGGCCGTGATCCGCTCCATGGCGCTGGCCGGTGTCGATCCGGCGATCATGGGTTACGGCCCGGTGCCGGCCACCCAGAAGGCGCTCAAGCGTGCCGGTCTGACGATGGACGACATCGATTTCGTCGAGCTCAACGAGGCGTTCGCGGCTCAGGCGCTGCCTGTGTTGAAGGATCTCAAATTGCTCGACAAGATGGAGCAGAAGGTCAATCTGCACGGCGGTGCCATCGCGCTGGGCCATCCGTTCGGTTGCTCAGGCGCACGTATCTCCGGCACGCTGCTGAACGTGATGAAGCAGAACGGCGGTACTTTTGGCGTATCCACGATGTGCATTGGCCTGGGTCAAGGTATCACCACGGTGTTCGAACGCGTCTAAGCTGTTCGGGACAAGGAAGCCGGGGCCTCGTGCCCCGGTTTTCATTTTTATAGGTAGTTGTTTTTCCAGAGGCAGTAGTCATGCAGGTTACGCCCGGTCGTTATCGTCACTATAAGGGACCCGAGTATCGGGTATATGCGGTCGCCAGACATTCCGAGACAGAAGAATCCGTGGTGTTCTATCAGGCGCTATACGGGGATTTCGGCCTTTGGGTACGCCCGCTTTCAATGTTCACCGAAACGGTAGAAGTCGATGGCGAAACGCTTCCCCGTTTCGCTCTGATTGAAGCCGAACCCAGCCGTTTTTAAGCGCTGTTTGGGCAAGCTGGCTTAACCCTTGCGCTTGACCTCAGCTCTACCGCCACTATATATAGCGGTGCTTTTCGGACAGAGTGAAAGCGACTCCACTCTGTTTCGGACGGTACAAAAACATTAGGCAGTGATGCTGCCAACGGATTTTGACCGTGGATACGAAGGATTTTCCGGAGCATACGAGTGCTCTGTGCAGCTCTGGAACGTGCTGCTTCGCTTCTTTCTGGCAGCCTGCGCATCGCATACGACGTTACGCACTGCCGATCAAATTTCTCAGTTCACCTCTCGATTCAGGAACTCTCCTCTCCATGGGTAAATCGCTGGTCATCGTGGAATCACCGGCCAAGGCCAAGACAATCAACAAGTATTTGGGCAACCAGTACGTGGTGAAGTCGAGTATCGGCCACATCCGCGACCTTCCTACCAGCGGTTCTGGTACTCGCGAGCCGGCCAAGCGTGGCAAGGCTGCGGCTGCCGAGGCACCTGCGCTCTCGCCCAAGGAAAAGGCCAAGCGCCAGTTGTTCACCCGTATGGGCGTCGATCCGGAACATGGCTGGAAAGCCAAGTATGAAATCCTGCCGGGCAAGGAAAAAGTGATCGACGAGCTGCGTCGACTGGCCAAGGAAGCCGACACCATCTATCTCGCGACCGACTTGGATAGAGAGGGGGAGGCGATCGCCTGGCACCTGCGCGAATCGATCGGCGGCGAAGACAGCCGCTACAAGCGCGTTGTGTTCAACGAGATCACCAAGAAAGCGATTCAGGAAGCGTTCTCCAAGCCGGGCGATCTCGATATCAATCGGGTCAACGCCCAACAGGCGCGGCGCTTTCTCGATCGCGTGGTGGGCTATATGGTCTCGCCATTGCTGTGGTCCAAGATCGCACGTGGGCTTTCGGCCGGTCGGGTACAGTCGGTTGCCGTGAAACTGGTGGTTGAGCGCGAGCGTGAAATTCGTGCGTTCGTCCCGGAAGAGTATTGGGAAGTGCACGCCGATCTCGCCACGGCTGGCGATGCCAAGGTGCGATTCGAGGTTTCCCGCGAGAACGGCGAAGCCTTCAAGCCACTCAACGAAGCCCATGCCATGGCTGCGCTCGAGCAGCTCAAGGATTCGAGCTACAGCGTCACCAAGCGTGAAGACAAGCCAACCAGCAGCAAGCCTTCTGCACCGTTCATCACCTCGACCCTGCAGCAGGCGGCGAGCAACCGGCTCGGTTTCGGCGTGAAGAAGACCATGATGATGGCGCAGCGGCTTTACGAAGCGGGCTACATCACTTACATGCGTACCGACTCGACCAACCTATCGGCCGATGCGCTGGCCATGGTTCGCGGCTTCATCGAAGATGAGTTCGGCAATAAGTACCTGCCGGAGAAGCCTAACTTCTACTCCAGCAAGGAAGGCGCGCAGGAAGCGCACGAGGCGATTCGCCCTTCGGACGTCAACCTGCGCCCGACGCAGCTTTCCGGCATGGAGCGCGACGCAGAGCGCCTTTACGATCTGATCTGGCGCCAGTTCGTGGCCTGCCAGATGCCGCCGGCGCAGTACCTGTCCACCAGCGTGACCGTGACGGCGGGTAATTACGAGCTGCGTGCCAAGGGTCGCATTCTCAAGTTCGACGGTTACACCAAGGTCATGCCGCAGCAGAGCAAGAGCGGTGAAGACGACGTATTGCCGGATATGAACAAGGGTGACGGGCTGAAGCTGATCAAGCTCGACCCAAGCCAGCATTTCACCAAGCCGCCGGCACGTTACTCCGAAGCAAGCCTGGTCAAGGAGATGGAAAAGCGCGGTATCGGTCGTCCGTCGACCTATGCAGCGATCATCTCGACGATCCAGGACCGCGGCTATGTTTCCCTGCATAACCGCCGGTTCTATTCGGAAAAGATGGGCGACATCGTTACCGAGCGCCTCTCGGAAAGCTTCAACAACCTGATGGACTATGGCTTCACCGCCGGGATGGAAGAGAATCTCGACGATGTCGCTCAGGGCGAGCGCGAGTGGAAGCACGTGCTCGACGAGTTCTATGGTGATTTCCGCAAGAAACTGGAAGTCGCCGAATCCAGCGATACCGGCATGCGTGCCAACCAGCCAACCCTGACCGATATTCCATGCAAGGTGTGTGGCCGGCCGATGATGATCCGTACCGCTTCCACCGGCGTGTTCCTTGGCTGCTCCGGTTACAGCCTACCGCCGAAAGAACGCTGCAAGTCGACGGTCAACCTGATACCGGGCGACGAGATTGCTGCCGACGATGAGGGCGAGTCCGAGTCGCGTGTGTTGCTTGGCAAGCATCGCTGCCCGATCTGCAGCACGGCGATGGATGCCTATCTGCTGGACGAAACCCGCAAACTGCACATTTGCGGCAACAACCCCGACTGCACCGGTTACGAGATCGAGCAAGGCCAGTACCGCATCAAGGGCTACGAAGGCCCGAGTCTCGAGTGCGACAAGTGCGGCAGCGAGATGCAGCTCAAGACGGGCCGCTTCGGCAAGTTTTTTGGTTGCACCAACGCCGAGTGCAAGAACACACGTAAGTTGCTCAGAAGCGGCGAGGCGGCACCGCCGAAAATGGATGCGGTGAAGATGCCGGAACTCAAGTGCGAGAAGGTCGACGATACTTACGTGCTGCGCGACGGTGCATCGGGCCTGTTCCTGGCAGCCAGTCAGTTCCCAAAAAACCGCGAGACACGTGCGCCGCTGGTGCAGGAGCTCATTCCGCACAAGGATGAGATCGATCCGAAGTACTACTTCCTGCTCGATGCGCCAAAGAAAGATCCGGAAGGCCGCCCAGCCGTTATCCGCTTCAGCCGCAAGACCAAGGAGCAGTACGTGCAGACGGAGGTCAACGGTAAACCGACGGGCTGGAAGGCGTTCTTCGATGGCGGCAAGTGGAAGGTGGAAGACAAAAGCACCAAGTAGGTTAAAAGCCGATAAGGGCGCTTGAGGCTGTGGGCTGGAAGGAAAGCAGCCGCAGTCTCGATGTTCAGCTGGCGATTCCTGCACCTGCCGCCATACTTTTGCTTTCCGGCTACCCGCTGATCTATGAGAACGACCGCCATGGCTCACGAGCTGTACACCCGAACCAATCAGAAAATCTATTTTGCCGGACTGGCGCTTGAGAACTGGCGACGGGCCGAGGAAAAAGGCGCGCTGAATGCCCCAGGATTGATCCAGGCGGAGCGCGAAGCCAGTCTGTTCCATCTGTACGGCGCGCTGCTGGGGCTATGCCACGAGATTGCCGGCTACTATCGCCTACCGGGTGCGAACGCGCCGCGCGCAGAATTACTGCTTTCGCGTTCGCAGAACTCATCGCCGAGTCCGGAGCTGGCTGAGTTGATCGAGTTGGCCGAACATTCCGAGACCTGGCTTGCGCGATTGCTGCAGGCCCATATGGCACTCTTCGAGCCTCCTCGGGCGCCCGTCAAGGCGAAGACCGACCCAGCCATGCCGTTGATCGAGGCGGTCAGCGTGGGCGAGGAAGCGCCCGTACCGACACATGCCGAAGTGGAATCTTGGCGGCAGAACATGAAGGCCCTGGCGCTGCGTTTTCGGGAATCGCTTACCGAATGGTAAGCGCCTAAGCGAGAAAGCGTTTGGCTATTCGGTTCTGGCTGGAACCTTGTGCTTGACCCGCAGGACCAAGGCGATACCGCCCAGGATCGCGAGGCCGACGAGCAACAGGCGGCCGGTCAGGGTTTCCCCCAAGAGCAAACTACCAGCCAGCGCAGTGATAAGGGGCACGCTCAGTTGCACGCTCGCAGCCTGTATGGCTGCGAGGCCGGGCAACGCGGCGTACCAAATGGCATAGCCGATACCGGACATCAGCCCACCGGATAGGAGCGCATAGATCACACCGGCCGTATCCCACTCCAGCCAGGCCAACGCCAGCAGGCAAAGCACAGCCGCAATCGGTAGCGTGCGGATGAAGTTTCCAGCTGTCGCGGCCAACGGATCTGGTGTTCCTCTTCCCAAAAGCGAGTACGCGCCCCAGGCGATGCCCGACAGCACCATCAGCAACGAAGCCGATACAGGCGGTGTGCTCGTACCGGGCAGAAGAAGCGCGACCAGCCCCCCTCCTGCCAAAAGCAGCCCAACCACTTGCAGGCGATGCAGCCGCTCCCCTCTGATTAGCCCCCAGGCAATCATGCTCAACTGCACTGCACCGAACAGCAGTAGCGCGCCGGCACCGGCATCGAGATGCAGGTAGGCGTACGAGAAGGCTGCCGCATAGACGAAGAGCGCCACGGCGCCGTACCAGCTGCCGGACTTCGCTGAAGATCCTTTACGCAGGAACAACAGCAGCCACAGCATCAGGGCTCCTGCCAGCAGGCGCAACGCGGTAAAGCTGGCAGGGTCGATCTGGCTGTCACGCAATGCAGCACGGCAAAGCAGTGAGTTGCCTGCGAAAGCAAGCATGGCCAATGCTGTCAGCAGCAACGTTCTGGCGGTCATTCGGCAGCTTCCTTGAAGCGAATGGCGCGGCCCCGATTGCTGTCCAGACCGCGATGAGACGCCATCCTACTGTGTAGTGGCGCTGTGGTGCATTTGCATACCGCCGCTCGTATCAAGCCAAGGGCTGTCTGCATTCTGACCGGCTGGTACAATGCGCGCCTTTCACGGGGAGCAGACTCATGCCAACGTCTTTTCTGGAAATCGTCGAGCTACCCGATGGCAGCATTGTGCTGCGTCGCGCTGAGGACGAAGGTGTGCTGGCCACATTGGATTTCTCTGACGATGCCAAGGAGTTCCTGCAGGGGCAGCATGTCGAAATTGCCAAAGCAATGTTCAGCGTCGGTGTGCAGATGGCAGGGCGAGTATCGGAAGGGGAATTCGAGCGGGAAGAGGAGCCGCACGTGCTGCACTGATGCGAATCGCCTGGTTGCCATTGCGGCTGGGCGGGTTTTTTCGGCACTTCCATGTGCCGGATAGATCAGACGGTTCAGTTACCCATACGTACATTCAGGCTTTGCGCGTTGCCCTGATCGGCCGCAGCGCGCAGTTTCAGCCGGCTGGTCCTGTCGAGACGTCCCAACCAGGTAATCACCGTATGGCTGCAGCCTGACATCAGTGCCTTGCACGCCAATTCCAGTGCACCTTGGGTCTCGCGGGCCTGCAATAACAGGATACGGTCGCGGTTGAGCCCGGTTTCCCGTAGCCAGCTTTGCGACAACGATGCAGGCGGCGCGATCAGAGTCAGCCAGCGTGTGTCAGCCGCCTCACTGAGCTCGCGCAGGATCGGGGCGAGCAACAGACGGCAATGACCACCGCTGCCGCTCAAGGTCATTTCGCTCAGCCAATCGTCGGCGGGCTGCGGGGTGGCGCAGGCCATTTCTCCGAACGGTGTCAATCGATGGGCGATCAGCCCTTCGAATAAAGAAAGCTGCGGTGGTTTGCCTGCGGTGGGTTGGGGTTGATACTGCATGAACCTCTCCTTAGCGGCGAATCACGCCGACACTCAAGCCTTCGATAACCAGTTCTTGTTGTTTGAGATCCACTTCGATGGGGGCAAACTCGGGGTTCTCAGCCAGCAGCCAGACCTTGTCGCCTTCGCGCTTGAAGCGCTTCACCGTCACCTCATCATCGATCCGAGCCACGACGACTTGGCCATTGCGTGCTTCACGCGTGGTATGAACGGCGAGCAAATCACCATCGAAGATGCCGATATCCTTCATGCTCATACCACGCACACGTAACAGATAGTCGGCTTTGGGGTGGAAGAATGCCGGGTTGATCTGGCAGGAGTCTTCGACGTTTTGCTGGGCAAGAATTGGCGCGCCGGCTGCTACTCGTCCAATGACGGGTAAACCGCTCTCTTCGGCGGCAGGTTCGAAGCCTGGAATACGTATCCCGCGCGAGGCGCCGGGCGTCATCTCGATAGCGCCTTTGTTGGCCAATGCCCTAAGGTGCTCCTCAGCTGCATTGGGCGATTTGAAACCCAGCTCCTGAGCGATCTCCGCACGCGTAGGTGGATAGCCGTTTTCTTCAAGGCAACGCTTGATGAGGGCGAGGATTTCCGACTGGCGAGGGGTCAGCTTGATCATGAGCGGTCTCTGTTCTTTTATACAGTGACTGGGATTATATACAGTGCCTGGTGCTTGGCAATCTTTGTTTGGTTGAGAGCTGCGCTGGCTTGGTGCAAGCTCTGGTTTGCCTGCGATAGGCGCTCGGACACTTTCGTGGTTGACTTGGTGGTGAGTGAAACGTAAGTTTCAAACAAGTGTTTGTCAGTGGGAGGGGGCATGGCGCAGTCGGAAACAGTGGAGCGTATTCTTGATGCAGCGGAACAGCTGTTTGCTGAAAAAGGCTTCGCCGAGACATCGCTTCGCCTGATCACCAGCAAGGCTGGGGTCAATCTGGCGGCAGTGAATTACCACTTCGGTTCGAAAAAGGCGCTTATCCAAGCAGTTTTCTCTCGTTTCCTTGGGCCATTCTGCGTGAGCCTTGAACGAGAACTGGACAAACGTGAAGCTAAACCCGACAGGAAAGACAGTCTCGAAGAGTTGCTGGAGATTCTGGTCGAGCAGGCGCTTGCAGTGAAGCCGCGCAGTGGCGACGATCTGTCGATTTTCATGCGCCTGCTGGGCCTGTCATTCAGTCAGAGTCAAGGTCACCTGCGCCGCTATCTTGAGGACATGTACGGCAAGGTGTTTCGTCGCTACATGCACCGAGTGCACGAGGCGGCGCCTTCGATTCCGCCCATCGAGCTGTTCTGGCGCGTGCATTTCATGCTCGGTGCCGCGGCGTTCAGCATGTCGGGCATCAAGGCGTTGCGAGCAATCGCTGAGAACGATTTTGGCGCCAGGACATCCATCGAGCAGGTCATGCGCATGATGGTTCCGTTTCTAGCTGCCGGCATGCGTGCCGATTCCGGCGTGGTGGACTCGAGCTTGGCTCAAGCCCATCCCATCGGTCGACGCAACGCCCTGGCGATGCCCGCCAAGGGTTGAGGTACACGGTCAGGGATCGATCAGCTAAGCTAGCCGCCCATGTCTGATCTCGATTTCCTTCATATCTCGATTGCCGACCAGATGCTCTACGGGTTTTCCGATGGCAGGCTGCGCGTCCGGCTGCCCGTGTCTACCGCTCGTAACGGTGTCGGCGAACTCAATGGTTCCGGTTGCACGCCACGTGGTCGCCACCAGGTACGTGCGCGTATCGGTGAAGGGCTACCGTCCGGGGCCGTTTTGCGTGGCCGGCGCTGGACCGGTGAAGTTTGGAATTCGGACCTGGGCGAGCGGTTTCCCGGGCGTGACTGGATTCTCACCCGAATCCTCTGGCTCAGCGGATGCGAGCCCGGACACAACCGGATGGGTAAGGTCGATACCTTTCGTCGTTATATCTATTTGCATGGCACGCCTGACTCAGAACCCATGGGCGTACCGCTTTCTCACGGCTGCATCAGGCTGCGCAATGCCGATCTGCTCGATCTTTTTCCTCTGGTGCCGGCTGGTTGTGCCGTCCATATAGGCGAAACGGCGTGTCCGGATTGGTCGAGCGCAGCGCTGAATTAAGGATCTGCTCATCATGCAAGGCTCATTGATGCTGGACATCGCCGGTACTTGGCTGACCGCCGAGGATCGCCAGTTGCTGCGCCAACCGGAGGTTGGCGGGCTGATTCTGTTCGCTCGCAATATCGAAAATCCTCGCCAGGTACAGGAACTGTGTTGCGCTATTCGCGCCGTGCGGCCCGATGTTCTGTTGGCTGTCGATCAGGAAGGCGGGCGCGTCCAACGGCTGCGTCGCGATTTTGTTCGCTTGCCGGCGATGCGCGACTTCGCCTCGCGCGCCGATGCGTTGGAGTTGGCAGAAACCTGCGCCTGGGTGATGGCGACCGAAGTGCTGGCGGTTGGGCTGGATTTCAGCTTCGCGCCGGTGCTCGACCTGGATCACCAACGCAGTGCAGTGGTCGGGACCCGTGCGTTCGAGGCTGACCCGCAGCGTGCCACCGAACTTGCCGGAGCGTTCATCAAAGGCATGCGTAGCGCCGGGATGGCAGCCACCGGCAAGCACTTCCCTGGTCACGGCTGGGCCGAGGCTGATTCCCACGTGGCGATTCCGGTCGACGAGCGTAGTCTGGACGCGCTTCGTGTGCATGACCTGATTCCGTTTCAGCAGTTGGCTGGCGAGCTCGATGCGGTGATGCCTGCACATGTGATCTATCCGCAGGTCGACGACAAGCCGGCCGGCTTTTCACGGCATTGGCTGCAGGACATCTTGCGCAAGGAGCTGGGCTTCCGTGGGGTGATCTTCAGTGACGACCTGTCGATGGCTGGTGCGCATGTGGTAGGTGATGCCGCGAGCCGCATCGAAGCGGCACTAACGGCTGGCTGCGACATGGGCTTAGTGTGCAACGACCGTGGCGCTGCCGAGCTGGCCCTGTCGGCGCTGCAGCGTCTCGGTGTGCAGCCATCGCTCGCACTGGCGAAGATGCGCAGCCGTGCGGCGGGTTCGCTGGAGTACAAACAGGATCCTCGTTGGCGCGCATCGATCTCCACCCTCAAAGCAGCCGAACTGATCGCTTGACCAAGGAAACATGATGACTGTCCACGCCATTATTGGCGGCACCGGCCTGACCGAGTTGCCCGGCTTCACCCTACGTGAAGCTATATATATGGAAACCCCCTACGGTCCGCCGTCGGCCGATATTCTGCGCGGCGAGTATGCCGGCAAAGATGTGTTGTTTTTGGCCCGTCACGGACATCCGCACCGCATCCCTCCGCATCAAGTGAACTACCGCGCTAATCTATGGGCGCTAAAAAAAGCTGGGGCGCAGGCGGTGATCGCGGTGAACGCGGTCGGCGGCATTCATTCGGCGATGGGCTCTGGCCACCTGTGCGTACCGCATCAGCTCATCGACTATACCTATGGGCGAGAGCACACCTTCTTCGAGGGCGACATCGAGCATGTCACCCATGTCGATTTCAGCTACCCCTACGACGAAACGCTGCGCCAGCGCCTTATCGCTGGTTTGTCTGCCGAGGGCTATCTGTTCAGCAGCCATGGCGTCTATGGCTGTACTCAAGGGCCGAGGTTGGAATCGGTTGCCGAAATCGCCAGGATGGAGCGCGATGGCTGCGATATCGTGGGTATGACGGGTATGCCCGAAGCGGTCCTCGCTCGGGAGCTGGAGCTGCCTTATGCCTGCCTGGCCCTAGTCGTCAATCCCGCCGCCGGAAAAACCACCGGTATCATTACCATGGCTGAAATCGAGGCGGCACTGGCGGAGGGGATTTTCAAGACGCGGGCAGTGTTGGCTCGCGCCCTCGCTGGTTAGCCGGGTGGTCCGCAGCTGGCCTAGGGGAGGGCAGCTGCGACGGTAGTGCCGTAATGGCTCCGTACGTCGCAACGGTGGTAGCAAAGACGTAGCGGCGGCGTGCTAGCTTCGCCAAAACAACCCATTGCAGCCAATCCGCCGCTTGCTACACTTGGCCGTCCTATGGAGTACCGGAATGCTTTGCCACGCACCTATAAGAAGAATATCGAGAGCAGTGGTTTTGCTGGGTCTGCTATCCAGTCTTGTCGGTTGCTCGACCTGGTTCAGCAGCGATTTCCAAGATCCTAGCGTCCAGCTCACCAAGGTCGAAATCATCAAGGCCAGGTTGCTCGAGCAGCAATTTATGCTGCGCTTTCGCATCGACAATCCCAATGAGCAAAGCCTGCCGGTTCGCGGGCTTATTTACACCGTCCACCTCAACGACATCGAACTGGCCAGCGGCGAATCCAGCGGCTGGGCGACTATTCCCGGTCATGGCTTCGAATACTATGAAGTGCCGGTACATACCAACCTCTGGCGGCACATGAAATACATTGTGCGATTACTGGAGAAGCCTGACCGGCCTATTGCCTATCGTCTGGATGGCGAGCTGAAAACAGGCTTGTTGCTCGGTCGGGGCGTGCACATCTCCACCAATGGCGAGATAATCCCCGGCAACTTTATCCCAGAGTAGTAACCTCGATGAACCATGAAACCCATGTACACGGTCCCGATTGCAATCACGACCATGACCATGACCATCACGTCCATGGCCCGCATTGCAACCATAGCCATGATCCGGTTCGCAATCCGCTGAAAGATGTCGGCCGCAACGACCCTTGTCCGTGCGGCAGTCAAAAAAAATACAAGAAGTGCCACGGAGCCTGACCCGTCCATGACGCCGCTTGCCATGGCGCTGCTTATCATTGGCTTGCTGCTGATTGCAGCGTTGGCCGCATACGCCGTGCACCTATGGCGCAAGGTTTGGCGCAGGGAGCAACAACTTGCAGAAATGCAAGCGCAGCAGCACGTGGCGCTTGCGGCGGACTTGCGGGTGCTCGCCGGTAGCCTGCTCGACGAGCAGGTGCCGCTGATCGAAGGTGCGATCCGGATCAAGGTGCTGCTGGACAACTACGACGCCAACCTTGGGCAAGATCCTCGCTGCCAAGTGTTCCAAGTGCTTTTCGAGGCGACCGAGCAAGTGCCGACGCATGCCGCCTGGAAGGCTTTGGACAAGACCGAGCGTCGCCGCCACGAAGCCAACTTCAGTGCGCTCGAGTTGCAACACAAAGCGGAGGCGCGGCGGTCTGCTCGCTGGCTGCTCGACGAGGCCTTGCCAAAAAACCGCGAAGCCGCCTGAGCGCGGCGCCGTACTGCAGCACACCATCTATCCTGTCTATTTCCGCATTGCCCGCCCGCGAAGGAGCCGTTGATGTTTCTGCGTCTGCCGTTTGTTCTGGTTCGTCTGACCTTGGGCGCTACATTGGCGGCCGGGGGACTCAGCGGCTGTCAGGCCTATCTGGACAGTCGCTATAGCGACAGCCTGCCACCTGCGCAAGGTGTCCAGGCGATCACCGGTTTGGACAAGAGCGTGAGCATCCGGCGCAATCCGTTGGGAATGCCATTGATCGAGACGGCCACTTTTCACGACGCGTTGTTCGGCTTGGGTTACGTGCATGCTACCGACCGTCTGAGCCAGATGGTCGGCTTGCGTCTCATGGCCGAAGGCCGTCTGGCGGAGATGGTCGGACCGGGTGTACTAGAGATTGATCGCTTCATGCGCGCTGTAAATCTTCGGCAGAGCGCGGCGGTGCTGTACCAGGACAGCTCGCCGCGGATGAAGAAGTTCTTCGAAGTCTACGCACGGGGTGTCAACGCCTATCTGTTCAGGCATCGTGACAAGCTGCCGATGGATCTGGCCGCCGCGGGTTACATCCCCGAATACTGGAAAGCAGAAGATTCGGTGCTGGTGTTCTGCCTGTTGAACTTCGGTCTGGCGGTCAATCTGCAGGAGGAGATCGCATCGCTGGTCCTGACGCAAAAGGTCGGCAGCGATAACCTCGCCTGGCTGCTGCCTACCTATCCCGACGAGCCGCTGCCCTTCGATGAAGCCGACAAGCTCAAGGGCCTGAAGCTGAGCGGCGAGATATCAGGACTTGCCGCGCTCGACCGCGCCGCGTCCGAGATCGCTTCGCTGAACATGCTGGGCGTCGCGGCTTCGAACAACTGGGCTATATCGGGCAGCAACACCCGTAGCGGCAAACCGCTGATGGCCAACGACACGCACCTGCCGCTGTCGATGCCCTCGTATTGGAACTTCGTGCAGATCCGCTCGCCGAAATTTCAGGCCGCCGGCGTGACGATCGCAGGGGTACCCGCTGTGGTCGCTGGCTTCAACGGCAAACTGGGCTGGGGTATGACAATGGTCATGGGTGATACCCAAGACCTGTTTCTGGAACAGGTGCGGCGTGAAGGCGGACGCTTGATGTACCTCGCCGATGGCAAGTGGGTGCCGGCGCGTGAGCGTCACGAGACGTTCTTCATCAAGGGCGAGCGCCCAATTCGCGAGACGGTCTACGAGACCCGCAACGGCCCGCTGCTGAACAGCGTGCTGGGCGAGCGCAAGCATCCTTTGCAGCCGCTGCAGATGAGCAGCGGTTATGGGCTCGCGCTGAAGACGACACAGTTCGAGGGCGACCGGTCGTTGGACGCGTTTTTCGACCTGACCCGCGCGCAGTCGCTGGATCAGGCCTTCGAGGCGGCTCGAGAGATCCGCGCTGCAGCACTCAACATTGTTTTCGCCGACGCCCAGGGTACCGGCTGGCAGGTGACCGGGCGCTATCCCAATCGTCGCGAAGGGCTCGGCCTGATGCCATCGCCTGGCTGGGATGGTCGTTACGACTGGGATGGTTTCGCCGATCCCATGCTGCATCCCTATGACCAGGATCCGCAGCAAGGCTGGCTCGCCACTGCCAATCATCGCACCGTGCCCAAAGGCTACGGCATGCAACTGTCCAACTCCTGGTATTACCCTGAGCGCGCCGAGCGTATTGCCGAGCTGCTCGGGCAGGGCAAACAGGACAGCCGCAGCGTGATCGCTATGCAATACGATCAGACGACCACCTTCGCGGCCAAGCTGCAACACATGTTCCAGGCACCTGGAATGGCGGCGCCGCTCAAGACCGCCATCGATGCGCTCGCCGAGCCTGCGCGAGGCAAGGCGCGCGAGGCGTTGTCTCGTCTGCTCCGCTTCGATGGCAGGCTCGCCGCAGACTCCGCCGATGCCGCATTGTACGAAGCCTTCCTGATGGAATCGGCACGGCAAACCTTCCTCGACGAGTTGGGACCGGAAACCAGCTCCGCGTGGAGAGCGCTGGTAGAAGCAGCGAACGCGTCCTACTCGGCGCAGGCGGATCACTTGCTCGGGCGCGAGGACAGTCCTTATTGGGATGACTTGTCTACGCCCCAGCAGGAAGACAAACCAGTCATCCTGGCGCGCTCCCTCGCGGCGGCGGTCAGCCGCTTGGAGACGTCGCAGGGCGCGGATCGCAACGCCTGGCGCTGGGGCAATCTGCACACCTATACCTGGCGGACGGCTACCACCCAATTGGCTCCGTACATGCCTGCCAGCCAGCGTAGCGGAATCAATGCCATCAGCGGCTATCTCGACCGCGGTCCATATGCGGCGGGTGGTGATCACAGCACGCTGAACGTCTCTGCCTACCGTTGGGGTGACAATTTCGATACGTGGCTGATACCGGCGATGCGGATCATTGTCGACTTCGGTCGCGACGAGCCGATGATGGGGCTCAACAGCTCCGGCCAGTCGGGCAACCCGGCAAGCCCACACTACGCCGATGGCATCGACGCCTGGCTGAACGGGCAGTACATAAGCTTCCCGTTCAAGTCAGAAAACTTGGACAAGGTCTACGGCACCCAGCGGTTACTGCTTACTCCGTCGCGCCAGTAGGTTCTGTACAGCAAGCCGGCCAACGCCAGGCTTGCTATCAATCATTCTCGCGCCAATCGAAATCCAGTTGTCGGGCAGTGGCCTCGGCCAGTTCGCGGCCGATTCGTTCGACCAGATGCGGGCTCAGGTCGATGCTTGCAGAGGTCACGTAGCGGCCTGTTCTGCCCAGCGGTAATTCTCGACCACCTTCAGCAGCGGAAACATCGACTTCAGCTCGACGATGTCTTCCCAGCGAGGGTGGCTTTATGCGGAAAAGGGCAGCGGCATATCTCACGCGGCGCAACCCGCGTAGCGGTGGTAGATATCTCGTAGGGGCCGGCATGTTTAGCGAGCCAGCGGGCTCGCGCCGCTGGGCTGGGAGATCGCTCGATAACCAGCCCAGGTAGGCTAGCTTGCCGCTCGCAGCACTTCCAGTACAGTGATGGACTGTGGGTCGGGGTAATGCCAGCGAACTTCGACATCCCATAGTCGCGTGCCGTAACGGCGTTCCGGGGCCGGTAATTGATAGGCCGGACGTGGATCCTGCGCCAGACACTGTTCGATCAGCTCAACCAGTGGCTCGCCAAGTCGCAGTGCTTCGCTAGAGGCCTGCTCCAGGCTTGCCTTGGTCCAGTGCACATCTATCGGTGCCGGTGCGGCGTCGGCCAGATCATTACGCGCTCCTGCAATGGCGTCGGCATAGGGAACGTAAGGCTTGATATCCAGCACAGGCGTGCCGTCCAGCAGATCGATCCCCGACAGATGCAGCCGGCCGGGCTCGATCCGCTCAAGTCTGACCACTGACTGCCCGATGCCGTTGGGTCGGTGGGTCGCGCGCGTTGCGAACACGCCAACCATGCGGTTGCCACCCAGGCGCGGCGGGCGTACCCGCAAACGTGGCTCGGCTTCCAGCGCCTGATGAAAGAGAAACAGCAGCCAGACATGGCTGACCTGCTCAAGGCCCTCCAACGCATGGGGCTGATCGAACGGGGAAACCAGTTCGAGCACACCACGTGCTGCGGGCGCTAGTTGGGGTTGTCGCGGAATCGCGAATTTTTCCTTGAAACAGGAGTGGACAAAGCCAATGGGCGAAACGGAATAAGACATGCTTTGCCGTTTTTGTCTGTAGGGTGAGTCGCCATCTTACCTGCTGCTGCGTCGAGGTACGCTTCTAGCCAGGCGGCACTTAACTGAAATATAAGCGGGCCGGTCAGGCCGGAGACAGAGATTCTATCCCGCCGCTAAAGCGTTCCTGCAAAGTCGCCGGATCCCAAGGTCGATTCAAGCATTCACTTCAATTAATGGCTCACGAACAGGACTGGCAGGAGTTTCGAGACGGCATTCACCGGACGCGGGAGATATTGCTCACCTGGCGCTCGGTCCGTACCGAGGCAAGGAGCTGAGCCCAGGTTGCCGTGGAGAAATTCTGGCGGATGGAGGGTTTCGCCCGCCAGTCAGCCCATCCACTGCGACGAACAAGCCACAGCGACTGTGTCCGTCCACCATTGACGCCGTGCCAGATCAGGCAGGATCGGATTCCCGCCGATAAGCATAGGTTTCGGCGAAACGCGAAAGCATGTAGGCGCTACAGGTGGTTTCTGGATATCGCACCGGATTGTCTGGTCCCTGACAGCCGGGCAGACAACTGATGACGGTGTCGGGGTTCGGCTCGGCGAAGAAAGGCATTGAATAGCGGTCTACCTCCAGCGGGCTGATAACCCGGTGTGGCGTGGACTTGTACCGGTCGTTACTCCAGCGGGCCATCATGTCGCCGATGTTGACCACATAGGTCCCCTCGATCGGCGGTGCGTCTATCCATTCGCCGCGCACGTCCTGCACTTGCAGCCCGCCGGCCTGATCCTGGTACAGCAGCGTGATGCAGCCATAGTCGGTATGCGCGCCCGCGCCCTGCTGCTCGCCGCGGTGGCGGTCTGCCGTGGCGGGTAATGGATCATGCGGAACACGCTGATGGGTTCGATGAAGCGCGTGTCGAAAAAGTCCCGCTCGATCCCGAGCGCCACGGTGATGGCCCGTAGCAGCGTGCAGGAAAGGGCATGCATATCCTGGTAATGCTGTTCGAACAAGACTTCCCAGCCCTCGATGGCCGGATGCCGGTTCGGGCCGCGCAGCGGTTTGCCGGCCAGCACGTCCGGGTGATCGGCAGGCATGTGGAAACCCATGTCGAAAGTTTCCTTCAGATCGCTCGGCTTGCTCGGGTCGAGCTGCTCGGTGGCGATCGCCCCGTAGCCGCGGTGGTGCTGGCTACGGGTAATGTCGATGGCGAGTTTTTCCTCGGTCGGCAAACCAAAGAACGTTTCCGCGCGATCCTTCAACTGGGCGATGCGCACCGCGCTGATCGGATGGTTGCGGATATAGAAGAAGCCCCAGTCGCGGCAGGCCGCGTCGATCTCTTGGGCGACGGCGTGCCAGCCGTCTTCCCCTGAAGCATAGAGAGGGGCGATGTCGATGATGGGTAATTGTGTCATCTGATTGTCTCGGTCGTAGCTGAAGCTTGAAGCTTGAAGCTTGAAGCTTGAAGCCGGTACGACTCCGGCTTTCGCTTCGAGCTTTCGGCTTCAAGCTTGCTTGTCTATTACTTCGGCAGCTCGGCGGTAATGCCTTGCACGTAGTAATTCATCGATGCCAGTTCACCGTTGCTGGCGGTTGTGCCTTCGGCGATCCGCACGGTACCGGCCTGATCCTTGATCGGGCCGGTGAAGGGATGGAATTCACCGCTGCGGATGCTGGCGATGATCTCTTCTGCCTCGCTCTTCACGTCCGCGGGCACCAGGTCGCTAATCGGTAGGCTGATTGTGTCCTCGGCCAAGCCACCCCAGAAGTCTTGCGGCTTCCAGCTACCGTCGATTACGGCTTTTGCCGACTTCGCATAGTGCGGGCCCCAATCGTTGACGATGGAGGTCAGCACGGCTTTCGGTCCGAAGTGAGCCATGTCCGATGCGTAGCCGACGGAATAGACGCCACGACGTTCGGCCGCCTGGATTGGCGCCGGGCTATCGGTGTGCTGGAACACCACGTCGACACCCTGGTCGATCAGCGCATTGGCGGCATCGGCTTCCTTGCCTGGATCAAACCAGGAGTTCACCCAAACCACCTTGATCTCGGTGCCGGGGTTGTATTTATCCAGTGCCAGCTGGATGGAGTTGATGTCGCGGATCACCTCGGGAATCGGGAAGGAGGCGATGTAGCCGACCTTCTTGCTCTTGGTCATCTTCGCCGCGAGGAAGCCACCCACGTAGCGGCCCTCATAGGAGCGAGACAGGTAGGTGCCGAGGTTTGTGTCCTGCTTGTAGCCCGTTGCGTGTTCGAAGGTGACCTTGGGGAATTGCTTCGCCACCTTGAGCGTCGGGTTCATGTAACCGAATGACGTTGTGAAGATCAGGTCGTAGCCGCCCTTGGCCATGTTGCGGATCACCCGCTCGGCGTCGGCCCCCTCGGCAACGTTCTCGACAAAGGTGGTTTCGACCTGATCGCCGAGTTCCTTCACTACGAACTGACGGCCCATCTCGTGCTGGTAGGTCCAGCCGTGGTCGCCAATCGGACCTACATAAACGAAGCCGACCTTCAGGGGATCGGCTGCCGCGGCGGTAAGCGCGGTGCTGAAACCAATCGCCGCGGCGAGACCGCGAAGGAGGGTGGTCCGAGTGTTCTTCTTCTGCATGGGTGATGCTCCTGGTAGCAAATCTTTTTTGCGTATCCGCCATGAGGCTGCAGCTTTGTTTGCAAAAAACTGACCAACTGGACAGATACCGGCTAGCGTGCTGCCGTACCCATAGGCGTGAGTTCCGGCTGATCCGGTAAGGTGCGATGCTCGGGGATATCTGCCTCAGCACGGTGCATTCACGCCGACGCTGACCCGTCGCGTGATCGATCATCGACGTGAACAAGGCGCGAATGCACTGCCGGAGCGATTGGGATACTGCGCTGTGTGGCGGTTAGCGGCCAGAGGCCCGCGAACAGGCCGCGTGGATCAATCGCGCTAATCTCGACTGCTCGAACGGGCAGCTGGGGTAAGCCAGACAGTGGGCACCAGTCTCGAAGCTGGCTACGCGGATGCTCGCGGCAAGCCAGCGGTGAAGTTAGGTAGGGTGGGCTTCAGCCCACCAATGATGGCGACAGGCTGCCTCCGATCAATGGCCAGCCTTCCAAGGCTGCCCCAGCGACACCGGTGCATACAACCGCGTGCGGATAGCGTCGCGTGACAGCAGCACCAGTACGATGATGGTTGCGACATAGGGCAGCATCGCCAGCAGGTTGCCAGGAATCGACAGGCCGATACCCTGGGCCACCAAGTGAAGAATGCTGGCCAGGCCGAACAAGTAGGCGCCTAGCAGTACGCGACCCACTCGCCAGCTGGCGAATACCACCAGTGCCAGGGCGATCCAGCCACGGCCGGCGGTCATGTTTTCCGCCCACATCGGCGTATAGGCGAGCGACAGGTAACCACCGGCCAGCCCGGCCATGGCGCCGCCGAACAGCACCGCCAAGGCTCGCACGCGCAGTACCGGCAGTCCCATGGCGCTTGCGGCGTTGGGATTCTCGCCGACCGCCTGGATGATCAGCCCGACGCGGCTTTTTAGCAGTATCCAGGCGACCAGGGCAAAGAGGGCGAAGGACAGGTAGACAAGTAAGTCCTGAGCGAACAGCATGCGGCCGACAAGCGGTATCTCGCTCAGCAGCGGAATCGCGATCGGCTCGAAGCCCGCCAGTGGCTTGCCGACCCAGCCGGCACCAATGAAAGACGACAGGCCAACGCCGAAGATGGTCAGCGCCAGACCGGTCGCCACCTGATTGGCATTGAAGCCCAGCGCTACCAGCGCGAACAGCTGCGACAACAGCATGCCGCCGAGGCAGGCAAACACCACGCCCAACCAGAGGTTGCCGGTGGTGAACGCCGCGATGAAACCAGCCACCGCGCCAAACAGCATCATGCCTTCCTGGCCGAGATTGAGTACGCCGGTCTTCTCGCAGACCAGTTCGCCAAGCGCCACCAGCAGCAGCGGCGTGCCGGTGCGGATCATGGCGTAGAAAATATTGGTCAGTAGATCGATATCCATCTAATCAAGCCTCGAACTGCAAGCGGCAAACCGTGAGAGAAAAAGCAAAGGAGTCATGCGGCGGGCTCCGGCTTGAGCGCAGCGGCTCGCGGCTTGCGGCTCCACACCTTCAGGCGCGGTCGATAAAGAATCAGCACATCGCACGCAAGCAGGAAGAACAGCACCATGCCCTGAAACAGCTGGGTGATCGATTGTGGGAGGTTGGCCGCCATTTGTGCGTTCTCACCGCCAAGATAAAGCAGCGCCATCAGCAAACTGGCAAAGACGATACCGAGCGGGTTGAGCCGGCCGAGGAAGGCCACGGTGATGGCCGCGTAGCCGTAGCCGGGCGAAACCTGCGGCACCAGCTGGCCGATCGGCCCGGTGACCTCGGCGACGCCGGCCAGTCCGGCGAGCGCACCACTGATCAGCAGGGCGACCCAGACCAGGCGTTTCTCGCGAAAGCCGACAAAGCCGGCGGCACGCTTGTCGAGCCCGAGTACCTTGATCTGAAAGCCCAGAAAGCTCTTTTGCAGCAGCACCCAGACCACCACCAGCGCCAGCAGCGCGAAGTAGAAGCCGGCGTGCACGCGCAGGTCTTCGAACAACTGCGGCAGGCGCGTGGCGTCGCCAAACATCGCCGATTCCGGAAAGTTGAAGCCCTCCGGATCCTTTAGCGGGCCGTGCACGCCGAACAGCAACAGGTTCAGCGCGATGTAGTTGAGCATGATGCTGGTAAGGATCTCGTTGGCGTTGAACTGCGTGCGCAACCAGGCGCAGAGGCCGGCCCAGGCGGCACCGCCCAGGGTGCCGACAGCCAGCGTGAGCACCAATGCCCAGCGCGAGTCCCAGTCAATGATGTTCACAGCCAGCGTGCTACCGGCCAGGGCGCCGATAAGCAGCTGGCCCTCGGCGCCGATGTTCCAAATACGCGCGTTGTAGACCACCGCCAGCCCTAAGGCGCAAAGCAGGATCGGCAAGGCTTTGACCAGCAATTCGGAGACGCCGTAGAGGTCGCTGACCGGATCGATCAGCAGCACACGAAGGGTTTCCAGCGGCGGATGGCCAAGCGCGGCGAACAGCAAGGCGCCGCTGATCAATGTCAGCAGCGCGGCGAGCAGCGGCGAAAGCCAGAGCATCGGGCGCGACTGCTGGCCGCGTGGTTCGAGGGATAACAGCATACGAAGGCTCTCAGGCGGCGGTGGGCGTGGGTCGATCGAACTGGCCGACCATCCAGCGGCCAACGTCGATGGGAGTGGTCTCGGCGGTGGCACGCAGTGGTGACAGACGCCCATGGCTCAGGGCAGCGATGCGGTCGCTGATCTGGAACAACTCTTCCAGGTCCTCGGAAATCACCAGGATCGCAGCGCCGGCGTCGCGTAGTCCGATCAGCTCGCGGTGGATTGCCGCCGCTGCGCCGACGTCCACGCCCCAGGTCGGGTGCGCCGCAATCAACAGCTTCGGTTGCTGAAGAATCTCCCGCCCAAGGATGAATTTCTGCAGATTGCCGCCGGACAGGCTCCGCGCTGGCGTGTGGCTGCCTGGCGTTTTCACTGCGAAGCGCTCGATGATGCGTTGGGCGAAGGCCTCGACCCGGACATGACGGATCAGGCCGTTACCGACCAGCCCGTCCTGCTGGAAACCGGTGAGCAGGCCGTTGTCAGCGAGGCTCATGTCCGGAACGGCGCCGTGACCCAGCCGCTCGGCGGGAATGAAGGTCATGCCGTGGCGGCGGCGCGCATCGGGACGCAGATGGGCTACCGGGGCGTCTAGAAAGCGAATGCGCGATCCGTGTTCTCGTGATAGGCGCTCTTCGCCGCTGAGCAGCGCGAGCAACTCGTCCTGGCCATTGCCGGCCACCCCGGCGATGCCGACGATCTCGCCCGCACGTACCTCCAGCATCAGCGCCTCCAGCGATACACCGAACGGATCGACGTTGTGCCAGGACAGTCCCTCGACACGCAGGAAGGGCGCACCGCCCTGTGCTTTCGGGTACTCGGCTTCGAGGCCTTCGGCGTCGCCGACCATCAGGCGCGCCAGATCCATATCGGTACACTCGGCCGGGACGCACTTTCCTGATACACGGCCGCCGCGCAACACCGTGGCGCTCTCGCAGAGGGCACGCACCTCGTTGAGCTTGTGGCTGATAAACAGGATGCTGCATCCCTCGCTGGCGAGCCGGCGCAGGACGACAAACAGATCATCCGCTTCCTGGGGGGTGAGCACCGATGTCGGCTCGTCGAGGATCAGGAGCTTGATGTCCTGCATCAGGCAACGAACGATCTCCACCCGTTGGCGCTCGCCGATCGACAGGCTGTGTACCAGCCGCTGCGGCTCCAGCGGCATGCCATAACGTTGCGACACGTCGCGGATCTTCGGCTCCAACTGCTTTGGCGTGCCGGCGACAGCGCCGAGGGCCAGGGCGATGTTCTCGGCGACGCTCAGGGTCTCGAACAGCGAGAAGTGCTGAAACACCATACCGATACCATGGTCACGTGCCTGCGCCGGGTCGCGCATCACCATCGGTTGGCCTTCCCAGAGGATCTGGCCGGCGTCCGGTTGGGTCACGCCGTAGATGATCTTCATCAACGTGCTCTTGCCGGCACCGTTTTCGCCGAGCAAGGCGTGAATCTCGCCGGCGCGGATCGACAAGTCGATGTGGTCGTTGGCCAAGCAGCCGGGGTACTGTTTGGTAATACCGGTCAGTTGCAGGCGTGCGGTCTGTGAGTCGGGCATATCGGCGTTCGCTGGGTTGTTCATGCTAATGGCATTAGCAAAAAGCTGGCCAAGTAGTCAGGAAAAGCCGGAGCGCATGCGTACCTCAGGATGCGCTATCGGAGGTCGTTGGGACGAGGCTAACCAGTGCTTCGCTTTGGTGCTTGTAAGGTAAGGCGGGGGCTGCGTGTGCACCGTTCTGAGCGCGACGGCTGCTGGCCCATCGGTTTGCCTGATTTTAGCGGCACGATTTACCAGATCCCCTCATGCAGCGCGGCCGCTTCTGCTTCGAGCAGCGGGCCGATTACTTCGACCTTGCGCTGGCCCGCTTCGAAGACGACACGGCAGGGTAAATCGAGCGTCGGATTCTCCGGATGGTTGCCGGTAATTTCTTTCAGGCTGCGTTCGGACAGACCATAAACGACCCGCCCGAGGCCTGCCCAATACGCGGCGCCCGCGCACATGGCGCAGGGCTCGGCAGAGGTGTACATGGTGCAGCGAGACAGGAATTCCGGGGTGTAGCGGGTCGATGCCCGGGTCATCAATACACGCTCGGCATGGCCGGTCATGTCGTGATCGGGCATGTAGGCGTTGCCCTGCTCCAGAAGGGTCTCGCCATCGGGTCCGACCAGAATGGCACCGAATGGGTGAGTGCCGTCGGCCAGCGCGCGGCGGGCGACGTCGAAGCTTTTGCGCAGCAGGGCTGAATCGTCTAGAGGCATGGTAAGGGTCCGAGTGAGATGAAATTGCGGCGAGGCGTCTCGCCGCATCGATGGAAATGGGCGGAAATCAGTGTTCGCCCTTCGGCAAACTCCAGCTGAACAACAGCCGCTGCATCAGCCCGACCAGCTGAAACAGCGCCAGGCTGATGATCACCAGCATCATCAGCGCGGCGAACGCCTGGGGAACCTGGAACATGGAGGTCGAGAAGTTGATGAAGTACCCCAGGCCCTTGTCCGCTGCGACGAATTCGGCGACCACTGCCCCGATCACCGCCAGGGTGATGGAGATGCGCAATGCCGAAAACAGGTGAGGGATGGCATAGGGCAGGCGGATGTTGCGAAATTCCCGTGCCCGCGAGGCGCCGAGCGAACGCGACAGCTCGATCAGCTCCGGCGGCGTCGCCAGCAGCCCGGTCACGGTCGACACCACGATCGGGAAAAAGGCGATCAGAAAGGTAATGAACACTCGCGGCAGGTCGCCGGCGCCCATTACCACGACGATGATCGGCGCCACCGCAACGATCGGCGTCGATTGCACGATCACCAGCAGCGGATAGAGCGTGCGCGACAACAGCCTGGACGAGGCCAGCGCGATGGCCAGCGGGATGCCGATGAGGATCGACAGCCCGTAACCGAGCAGGGTTACCCGTAATGTCGCGAAGGTGTGCTCGAGCCAGATCGCCGGGTCGAGCTTCCATGCGGCGGTGAGAATGGCGCTGGGCGAGGGCAGGACGAAGGCCGGGAGGCTGAATAGCCGGCAGGCGGCCTCCCACAGCAATAACAGGCCGAGCAACGCCAGCCCGGGGGCGAAGCGCTCGCCCAGTGCGCGATTAAAGGCCATGGCGGCTGAAAACCTTTCTGCGGATGTGGTTGGCGAGCTCATTGAAACGGGGCTCCGTCAGGGTATCCAGCGACCGTGGGCGAGGTAGGTCGACATCGATGATCTCGGTCACCCGCCCCGGGCGCGCCGACATCACCAGAATTCGGTCGGCCAGCAGCAGGGCTTCGGGGATCGAGTGGGTGATGAACAACACGGTTTTCGGGCGCTGGGTCCAGATGTTCAGCAACTCCAGGCTGAGCTCGTCGCGGGTCAACGCGTCGAGCGCCGAGAAGGGCTCGTCCATCAGCAGAATTTCCGGATCGTGCAGCAGCGCCCGTGCGATCCCAGCGCGTTGCTGCATGCCGCCGGAGAGCTCATCCGGCCGCTTGTTGCCGAATTCCTTGAGGCCGACCAGGTCGAGCAGCTCTTCGCCACGCTCGCGTTCCTGCTGGGTGACCCGGCCATACTTGTGCTTCATGGGAAAGGTCAGGTTGTCGCGAATCGTCAGCCAGGGCAGCAGCGTCGGCTTCTGAAACACAATGCCAATCTCATCCCGCGGGCCGTCCAGCGGCTTGCCATAGATGCTTACCTGACCACTGGTGGGATGGATCAAGCCCGCCAGGATGCGCAGCAAGGTCGACTTGCCACAGCCCGACGGGCCGATTACCGCGATGAACTCATGGCGCGCAATGTCGAAGCTGGTGTCGTCGAGCGCCACCACCTCGCTGCCGTCCGACGAGGTGAAGACCTGCCGGACCTGCTCGAAGACGATGCTCGGCCGTACGGCCGAGCGGGTTTCAGTCTGATTCATGCATTCACTCGACGAAGTCGTTGGCGACGACCTGGGCTGGGTCGAGACTGTCGGCCGGTAGATTCTGGGCGCGGGCGACCCATTGCCACGTGGTTTCCAGGCGCTTTTGATCGAAACGGGCAGTGCCCTCGGCTTCACTGATTTCGTTCTGCATCAGCGGTACCGACGCGGTGAACTGCTCGATCGCCTGCTGCTCGTCAACCTCAGGAACGATTTTCTTCAATGCAGCGGCCGCAGCGGCGGGATCGGCAATGGCCATTTCCTGGGCCTGGCGGTATGCCTTGATGAATTTCTTCGCCACGTCGGGGTTGTCCTTCAGGAAGCGCTCGGAGGCGATCAGCGAGAGGCCATAACCATCGAAGCCGTAGTCCGACCAGGGAATGACCTTGAGCTGCTTGCCGGCTTCCTGCATCGAACGGGCAAAGCCGGGAGCCACGGTGACCCAGTTGATGGTCGCGTCAACCTTGCCGGTCGCCAGCATCGGTGCCAGCGCGCCGGGATCGAGCTTGAGCAGCTGCACGCCGTCACGGTCGATGCCGTTGGCTTCGAGCACCAGCGGGAAAACCACGTTGGAGGCGGAGAAGGTCGGGGTGGCAACGGTCTTGCCGACGATGTCCCTGAATTGCTCGATACCTGAGCCTTCAGCCGTGAAGAAGGCGTCCGGTTGCTTGTTGTAGATGGGCGCCACGGCCACCACCGGCACCGGTCCCTGAGCCCTGGCCTGAAGGACCGACGCCAGACCGGCGCTGCCGAAGTCGGCGCTGGCGGTGGCCAGCTTGGTCACCACGTCGCTGCCGCCGCGTGCACTGGCGATCTCCACCTCGATGTCCTGTTCGGCGAACAGGCCCTTGTCGACGCCCAGATAGATCACCGCCTTGTCGCCGGCAGGCAGCCAGTCATTCAGCCAGCGCACCGTGTCGGCCGCCAGTGCGTTTTGGAAAAGCAGGGCCAGCAGCGAGCTGGCGAGCAGGGTTTTCTTGAACATGGGGAGTTGCTCCTTGGTGGGCATTACGAATGTTGTCGGCTGGAAGAAGAGTCGGGGTGGCGCGAAAAGAACGGCAGCAGGGCGGCGAGTAGGGCTTCGGGGGTGGCCAGTTGCGGCGCATGACCACAATCGAGCACGACCCGTTCGGCGCCGGGTACTTGCTCCTGCATCCAGCGCTGTACCGCTGGGACGACCGAGCGGTCGGTGCTGCATTCGATATACAGGCGCGGCAGGCGGCCAAAGCGCTCGTTAGTCCAGCGCGTCACCACGGCGCGCCCGCCATCGGGCTGCACGCACAAACGCTGCGCCGCGGCGAGCGCCTGCGGCAGCGGCACGTCATGGAAGAACAGTGCACAGGCGATCTCCGCCGGCACGCGGGTGCCGAGGCCGTCGACGCTGCGTTGCAGAAACGGGCCGACTCCGGAAACCTCGGGCGCGGTGGACACCAACTCTGCGCAGGCATCGGCGAAGGACACACTGCTCGGCAACATCATGCCGGCGACATAGGTAACTCCGGCGATGCGCTCGGCACAGCGTTCACCCACGGCCGTGGCGGTCAGCCCGCCGCCGGAATGGGCGACCAGATGCACGGGGCCTTCGAGCCTGTCGATCAGCGCCGCGACGTGGGCCGCGTACAGGTCGAGACTCACTGCCGAGGCCGGCGTGTCGTCGCTGCCATTGCCGGGCAAGTCGATGGCGTGAGGCTTGAAACCGGCGTCCCGCAATCCATCGAGCAACCCGTCCCAGACCCAGCTGCCGGCCCAGGCGCCATGAATCAGCACTACATGACGGTCAGGCATAGGTCCTCCGGTACATCTCTCGGTAGTGCTCTTCGACAGTCACGCTCGGGTAGCGCGGCGCTTCGCCGGGCTCCAGGCAGGTAGGGATGCAGCTCACTTGATGGTCGGGGTTGCCGCCGTAGAAGAACGGCACGCTGTAACGCTCACGACCGGACAGGTTGACGACCCGGTGCAGGGTCGAGCGGTAGCGGTCGTTGGTCCAGCGGGCGATCATGTCGCCGAGATTGACCACATAGGTTCCCGGCAGAGGCGGGGCATCGATCCAGCTCTCAGCGCGGTGATTCCAGACCTGCAGGCCAGGGTTGTCGTCCTGCAGCAACAGCGTCAGGCCGCCGAAATCGGTGTGCGCACCGCAACCCTTTTCCCCCGGCTCGGCGTTCGCTGGCTGTGGTGGATAGTGCAACAGGCGCAGCGTCGCCATGGCTTCGTGACAGAAGGCCGCGAAATAGTCTCCGGGTAATTCCAATGACAGCGCCAGGCCAGCCATCAGACGTTCGGCAAGCCCGGTCAGGGCGGCATGGTAGTGCTCCATCGCCGGGCGAAACGCCGGCAGCGTCGTCGGCCATTGATTCGGGCCGTGGTTGAAGCGCCCAGCCTGTACCCGCGGATCATCAGGCGAAATGTCGCGCCCGAGGTAGAAACCTTCCTTCAGGTCGGCCGGCGCGCCGGGCTCCAGGCGCTGGCCGCGTAGCGCTTCATAGCCGCGGTTGGCCGGCGAGGTGGCTTTGTCGAGCGCCTGTTTGGCCTCGTCAGGTAGATCGAACAGTTGCCGCGCCTGTTCGAATACCGCGGCTTGCAGCGAGACGTCGATGCCATGGTTATGGATGTAGAAGAATCCGGTGTCGCGGCAGGCCCGACCGATCGCTTGGGCGACCATGCTGCGTGCCTGCGGGTCGTCACCGAGCAGTCCGGCGAGGTCGATCAGCGGCAGGTTGGCCTCGTGAATCGGGCTGACGTGAGAAGCATGAGACATGGCGAAAACCTGTGCATTGCCGAGGGCGCATGGCCCGTTACGGCGCAGTATCGGGTCGCACCTGGTGTACGCAAAAGCAGAGAATATCGAGCACCACGATGCCTTTTCGGCATCAGCGAGCGATGCGCTCATGTGGGGCGTCGAGTGCTCTGGAATGGCGCTTTCAAAGGGCCCGGCCGGTGGCCTGGCAAGCGGGTTGGACGACTTGGGCAACGGCTTCGGCGCACCGCTATGGCGCACGAAATGCGGATTTGGTCGTGACGAAAAAAATGCGAGATCAGCGGCGGGACGCCTGCCCTGGCCGAGGTTCGCACCCTCGCAGGCCGTCACTGCGGCCTGTTACGGCGGTGAACGTTCGAATTGGCAGTGGTAAAGACGATGTCGACTGGCGGAGGCAGGCGGGTGACACGTCAACCGAGCTCGGCGCGCTCCCGGCTTTCACGGCTGGCGATTTCTTCGCAGAGCGCTCGGACGAACGCATCCACGGCCACCGGCAGGTAGCGTGAGCTGCGCACATACACGCCGAGGTCGCTAAGCACCTGGCCGTTGTCGTTCAGCGGCAGGTGAATCAGGGTGCCGGCTTGCAGTTCCGCCTCGATGCCGATGCGTGTCTGAAAGGCGATACCGGCGCCACGTTTGGCCATTTGCGCCGCGAGCTCCACCGAGCTGGTCTCCAGTGTCGCCTTGTGCGGCGAACGAGTCCGCGCCACCACCGGCGCCAACAGATGGTGAATCGACAGGTCGCTCTTGGCCAGGATCAAGCGGTGTTCGGCGCAGGTCGAAAAGCTCACTTCACGGCGTTCGGCCAGCGGATGATCGGCAGCGACGATGGCACCGAGACGGAAATGCCCGACGCCGAGTTGCTGCAGGTCAGCGGTGCGGCGCAAAGCGAAGGCGATGCCGATGTCGGCCTGGCCGCTGGTCACCGCATCCGGAATGCCTTGCGAGCCCAGGCTGGTGACGCCGACCGTGATATGCGGGTAGCGCACCGCCATGCTTTCAAGCACGGAGGGCAACAAGTCGACCGTGACACCGGAGACGGTGGCGATTTCTACGTGGCCTGTGCGCAAGCCCTGCAGCGCATCGAGTTCGGAACTGGCGCGCGCGGCATCCTGCAACACCACGAGCACGTGGCGAGCGAACACTTCGCCGGCGGCGGTCAGACGTAGCCCTGCCGGCAGGCGCTCGAACAACGGGGCGCCGATCTCGCTCTCCAATTTCAGAATCTGCCGGTTGACCGCTGACGAGGCCACGTTCAACCGTCGCGCCGCCTCGCGAATCGACTGGCAGCGCCGCACCATGTCGAAGTAATGAATGGCGGGAGAATGGATACGCAGACGACGTGACATACGAGAGGCTCGCCTCGGTTCGGGTAGCCGGACGGAGGGCGACCTCCACGCCGGAGGGACGTCAGGCGGGAGGCGTCAGACCGCAGCCCTTGAGAATGACCCGGATCAGGGTCTCGGTGCCGCATGCGAAATCATCCTTGGTCACCCGGCGCTGGCCAGTGATGCGGCGGATCTGGTCGGAGAAGTCTGCATAGTGCTGCGTGCTGCTCCAGAGCAGGAAGATCAGGTGCATGGGATCGATCGGGTCCATCTTGCCCGCATCGCTCCAGGCCTGAAGCACTGCGGCGCGACCGCGAAACCACTCGCGGTAGTCCTCGTTGAAGTGCGCCGACAGGCATTCACAGCCGCTGATGACCTCCATGGCAAAGATCTTCGAGGCCTGCGGCTGCTTGCGGGAAAAGTCCATCTTGGTGCGGATATAGATTGCCAGCGCGGTGGCCGGGTCGTCGTCGACCGTGAGGTGGTCAAAGGCGTTGTCCCAAAGCTCGAGGATGTGCCGCATGACCTCGACATACAGCCCGAGCTTGTTCGTGAAGTAGTAGTGGAGGTTGGCCTTCGGCAGCCCTGCACGTAACGCGATGGCATTCATGCTCGTGCCCTTGTAGCCATGACGTGCGAACTCTTCGGCCGCGGCCGACAGGATCAGCTCTTCATTCTTCTGGCGGATGCGCCCAGGGCGTTTGTCCGATATGGCGTCGGGGTTGAGCGCGGCGTCGAAGGTATTCATGGTGTCCTTTCCTGTGGGCGACGGGTCGTCAGGCTTGGTGGGCTTCCTGGATGCTAGCGCAGGCAGCAGCAGACGTCTTTTCGCGCGGCAAAAGTAGATCCAGCAAAATAGCGGTGATGCCGCCACAAGTGATGGCCGAATCGAAAAGGTTCTGGACCAATTTGGGCATCTGGTGCAACAGCTCCGGTTGTGCAGCAATTCCAAGGCCGATTCCGAGGGAAGCGGCGATGATCAGCATGTTCCGCCGATCCAGCTTGACCTGCGACAGGATGCGAATGCCAGCGGCAGCCACACTGCCGAACATGATCAGCGTGGCGCCGCCGAGCACCGGCTTGGGAATTTGCTGTAGCACCGCGCCGAGCAGCGGGAACAGGCCGAGGGCAAAAAGGATCGTGCCGATATACAGGCCTACGTGACGGCTGGCCACGCCGGTCATCTGGATCACGCCGTTGTTTTGCGCAAAGGTGGTGTTGGGAAAGGCCGAGAACACCGACGCGATCAGGCAGCTGACGCCATCGCCGAGAATGCCGCCGCGCAAACGCTTGAGGTAACTCGGGCCCTCGATTGGTTGACGGGAAAGCATGCAATTGGCGGTCAGATCGCCGACCGTTTCGATGGTGCTGATGACGTAGATCAGTGCCACCGGTACGAAGGCCGTCCAGTCGAAGGCGAAGCCGTAACGGAAGGGCATCGGCACGCTTACCAGGGGCAGATCCGGCAGCGGTTGCGGGATCAGCTTGCCGCTGAACCAGGCGGCAAGGCTGCCGACGGCGAGACCGATGACGATGGCGGAGAGGCGAATCCAGGGCTGTTGCGAGCGGTTGAGCAGGATGATGGTCAGCAGCACCAGTGCGCCGAGCGCCAGGTTGCGTGGTGCGCCGAAATCATCGGCTTTGAAGCCGCCTCCTAGATCGGTGATGCCGACCTTGATCAGGCTAACGCCTATCAGTGTGATGACGATGCCGGTCACCAGCGGCGTGATGATCTTGCGCAGCTGACCGATGAAGCGGCTCAGCACGATCTGCACGAAGGCGCCGAAAAAGCACACACCAAAGATCATCGCCAGGATGTCTTCGGGGCTGCCGCCGCGGCTTTTGACCAACAGCCCTGCCGACAGCACGGCGCCAAGGAAGGCGAAGCTGGTGCCTTGCAAGCAAATCATGCCGGCGCCGATACCCCACGGGCTGCGCGCTTGGATGAAGGTACCGACCCCGGAAACCATCAACGCCATGCTGATCAGGTAGGGCAGGTGATCGCCGAGACCCAGCACGGCGCCGATGACCAGCGGCGGCGTAATGATTCCGACAAAGCTGGCAAAGATGTGCTGAAGCGCCGCGAAGATGGCGGGCAACGGGGCAGGGCGATCATCCAGACCATGGATCAGGTCGGCTTCGGTGTGTTCTTGCATGGCAGTGACCTCGAAAGCGAACGGCGGTAGCGCAGGCTTTATTGCCTGTCTCAGTGCCTGACGCAGTGCAAGAAGCTGACCACTTGCTTAGGTTTTATCGGTCACCGGATCCGCAGCACCACTTCCAGGCCTCGAAACTCTTGGTTGGGCGTCATTCGTGCCTGCCATGTCTGCCGTCACCCTGTACTCGGCTGACGCTGCGTAAAGCCGGCCGGGATCACCGTCGTGCACCAAAACGCTGCCATGCGCAGGATGGCTTGCTCGCTTTTGTCGCGTTCCGCATTTGCCGCTAGACCAATCTCGCGGACTGCAGTGCCTTAATTGTCCGCCCTGTCAAAGCTGGCCGATCCGTCAAGATCGGCTCTGGCGGCGGGACCTGGACCGCGACGCGGCCCCCTGCCGGACGATCTGGCACAGCTTCTGCTATGTGACCTCCCGAGTAGAAGCGGTTAGCGCCGCCCGGTTCGTCCGGAGGCGCGGGACATTGCTCTTGCGGCCCTCATGGCCGCACGCCCTGTCGTGTACGGGGTGCTTGTTCACGCCCCGAAGGGCTCGACAGGAGAGAGGTCACTGCCATGCGCTTTGCCGCGTCGCTCGTTTCTTGCTGCAACCGTCCGGTGCCGATAAGCCGGATACCTTCGCCTCGCTTTTCTCTGTTTGTTCGCCTGTTGGTTGCCTTGTGCAACCGGCGGCATTCCCGTGCCTTGCCGATGGAGTCATCCCTATGAAAACGACGGAATCGGGACGCTCTGCGTCCGTGTTGTGCAAGCTGGTCCGCCGGGCGCTGTTGCCCGTGACGCTACTGGGTAGCGCCCTGGCTGCTACTTCGGCGCAGGCCAACGACGAGCTCACGCTGCTCACCTCCTGGTATGCGCAGGCCGAACATGGCGGCTTCTACCAGGCCGTGGCCGAGGGCATCTATGAAAAGCACGGGCTGGACGTGACCGTGAAGATGGGCGGCCCGCAGGTCAACGGCATGCAGCTGCTGCTGGCCCGCAAGGCCGACGTGATCGTCGGTTACGACTTCCAGATACTCAAGAGCCTGGAACAGGGCCTGCCGGTGGCGGCCATCGGCGCCTGCTTTCAAGGCGACCCGCAGGGTCTTCTGACCCACGGCGACGTCAAGGGGCTGGACGGCTTGCAAGACAAGACGGTCCTGGTCGCCACCTCGGGCCAAACGTCCTGGTGGCCCTGGCTCAAGGTCAAATACGGGCTGAATGACAGCCAGACCCGCCCCTACACCTTCAACCTGCAACCGTTCTTCGCCGACCCGAACACGGCGCAGCAGGCCTATGCCAGCTCCGAGCTGTTCCAGGCACGCCAGCAGGGTGTGGACGCCAATTTCTACCTGTTCGCCGACCACGGCTATCCCCCCTATGGCTCGACGCTGGTAAGCCGCCGCGATCTGATCGAATCGCAGCCGGAGGTCTTGCAGCGTTTCTACGACGCAACCATGGAGGGCTGGAAGAGCTACCTGGCCAACCCGGCGTCCGGTAACGCGCTGATCAAGCAGGACAACCCCAACATGACGGACGCGCAGATTGCCTGGGGCATCGAGCGCATGAAGGAGTTCCAGCTGGTCACCGGCGGCGACGCGGCCACCGGCGGCATCGGCGTGATGACCGATGCGCGCTGGCAGAAGACCCGCGACTACATGGTCGAGGCCGGGCTGCTCGGCGAGGCCGTGGACTTCAAGCAGGGGTATGACCTGCGTTTCGTCCAAGGCGCCGAGAAGGTGCTGCCGTAACCCGCCACACACAACATTTCGAGCCCGGCGCATGGCCGCCGGGCCGCAAGGCCCGATGAGGACACCGATATGCTGGTCACTAAACAACCCGTGCTGCGTCGCTTCTGGTACGCGCTCATGCCCACTGCGAAACTGGCCGAGGGCCCGCAACCTTTCACCCTGCTGGGCGAGCCGCTGGTGCTGTGGCAGAAGCCCGACGGCACGCCGGTCGCCATGCGCGACCGCTGCTGTCATCGCACCGCCAAACTGTCGAAGGGTTTCATCAGCGATGAAGGCAACATCGCCTGCGGCTATCACGGCTGGGAGTACGACTGCAGCGGTACCTGCGTAAAAATCCCGCAGAACCCGGAGGGGATGATCCCGCGTGGCGCCAAGGTCGAGACGTTCCATTGCCAGGACCGTTACGGTTACGTCTGGGTCGCGCTGGATGACCCGCTGCAGCAGATCCCGGAATTTCCCGAGGACGGTGCGCCCGGCTATCGGCGCATCTTTCAGTTTTACGAAGAGTGGAAAACCAGCCCGCTGCGGGTGATGGAAAACTCGTTCGACAACTCGCACTTCTCCTTTGTGCACAAGGCCAACTTCGGCCTGTTCGACCAGCCCAAGCCGTCCTCCTACGAATTCCGCGAAACCGATTATGGCTTCGAGGCCGAGACGCTGGTGCCGATTCGCAACCCCGAGGCGAGCTTCCGCATTACCGGCACCACCGAGCCGATTACCAACCGCCACCTGATCAACCGTTACTACCTGCCGTTCTCACGGCGCTTCGGCTGCATGTACCCGGACAGTGGCATCCACCACATCATCTACAACTGCGCGACGCCCATCGACGACGGCCGGCTAATGCTGGTGCAGTGGCTCTACCGCAACGACAGCGAGGAGCAGTGCTCGACCCAGGAGCTGATCGACTGGGACGCGGCCATCACCGCCGAGGATCGCGACATCCTTGAAGCGACCGATCACGACGCCTGTGTCGATACCCGCCGCCGCGTGGAACTGCACATGCCCTCGGACAAGCCGGGCCTGGTGATTCGTAATCAACTGCTGGCGCTGCTCGAGGCGCACGGCGAAAGCGAAGTATTCACGACCGCCTAGTGTTTCCCGGCCTCTGCTCGCGTAGACGAGCAGGCCGGATATCCAACCGCCCTGGAGAACCGTGCATGAACCCGATCCGATTCCCACGCCGTGCCGCGTCTGTCGCTACCCCGCGCCCTGAGCGGAGCATGCCGTCATGCTGATGCACTCGATCCCTGTCGACACGGCGCGCCCGGTACCGGAAGCATCCGCCAGCGAGTCGATCCCGGTGCTGCTGGCCAATCAGGTCGAGAAAACCTACCCCAATGGCACCCAGGCTCTGCAACGACTGAAGCTGGCCATAGGCCGCGGCGAATTCGTCTCGCTGCTCGGGCCGTCCGGCTGCGGCAAGAGTACCTTGCTGAAGATGTTCGCTGGGCTCGAAGAGCCATCGGCCGGCCATATACGCTGGTGGGGTAAGGGTGATCTAGATACGAGCGAGGCCGGCCAGCGCATGGCCATGGTTTTTCAGGAGGCTACGCTGATGCCCTGGGCCAAGGTTGCCGACAACGCCCGGCTGCCGCTGGATCTGGCCGGCGTGCCGAAGACCGAAGGCAACGCACGGGTGCAAGCAGCACTGGAGCTGGTCGGCCTGGGCACGTTTGGTGGCGTTTACCCGCGCGAGCTCTCGGGCGGCATGCAGATGCGCGCCTCCATTGCCCGCGCGCTGGCCACGCAACCGAACCTGCTGCTGATGGACGAACCCTTCGGCGCACTCGACGAGTTCACCCGCAATCGTCTGGACAGCGATTTACGCGACCTCTGGAGAGCGCGCGACCTGACCGTGGTGTTCGTCACTCACAGCATCTACGAGGCGGTGTTTCTGTCCTCGCGCGTGGTGGTGATGGGCGCACGGCCTGGGCGGGTGTTGGCTGATGTGAACATCGAGGGGCCTGAGGAGCGCGATGAGGCATTTCGCACCAGCGCGCCCTTCATCCAGCAGTGCGCGCAGCTGTCCCGGCTGCTCGCCGAAGCCAACGCCGATGCGGCGCACTGAGGCCACGACTATGGATACACGTACTCAACCCCTGCTGGCCGACCCGCGTTTTCAGCGTATCGCTGCGCCCTTGCTGGTCGGCCTGGTGCTGCTCGGCGGCTGGCAATTTCTGTGTGTCGCGCTGCAGGTGCCGACTTATCTGGTGCCGACGCCGATAGATATAGGGCGGACATTGGTCGCCGACGGGCCGATGCTGCTCGGCGCCTTGCTGGTGACCTTGAAGATCACCTTTCTGTCGTTCGCCCTGGCCGTGGTGCTCGGTGTGATCGCGGCGTTTCTGTTCGTGCAGAGTCGGGTGATCGAGGCCAGCCTGTTTCCTTACGCGATCCTCCTGCAGGTCACGCCGGTAGTGGCCATCGCGCCGTTGATCATCATCTGGGTCAGCAATACGACCTTGGCGCTGACCATCTGCGCGACGCTGGTGGCGATCTTCCCGATCATCTCCAACACGGTGCTTGGGCTGCGCAGCGTCAATCCGGGGCTGCTCAACCTGTTCCGCCTGAACCGCGCGAGCCGCTGGCAGACCCTGGTACGCCTGCGCATTCCCAGCGCCTTGCCATACTTCTTTGGCGGGCTGCGCATTGCTTCTGGGCTGGCACTGATCGGTGCAGTGGTCGCCGAGTTTGTTGCCGGCACCGGTGGCACTGGCGCGGGGCTGGCCTACCAGATCTTGCAGGCGGGCTTTCAATTGAACATCCCACGGCTGTTCGCCGCGCTCTTTCTCATCGCCCTGACTGGCGTGCTGCTGTTCAGCCTGATGGCCGCTTTGGCGCGGTACAGCCTTGGGCACTGGCACGAGAGTGAGCAAGGATGAGGCGTTGGCGCTGCAACCCGTAGGGTGGGCTTCAGCCCACCGCAGGCCAGAGAACACTGGTGGGCTGAAGCCCACCCTACGTGGGATCGTGCTGCTGAGTTTCGCCTCGATTATCCCTCCACAGGATTTCAACCATGCATATCAATACTAACTGGCTGATCCGCAACGCCAGCGCCATCCTTACTGGCCTGCCGGGCAATGCAGCGCGGCATGCCGGTCCGGACATCCGCGTCGTCGACGGTCGCATCATTGCCATGGGGTCGCTCAAAACCCAACCCGGCGAAAAGGTCATCGACGCTCGTGATTGCGTGATCTATCCGGCCTGGGTGAATACTCATCACCACCTGTTCCAGTCGTTGCTCAAGGGCGAACCACAGGGGCTGAACCAGAGCCTGACGCCCTGGCTGGCTGCGACACCGTATCGGTTCCGCGGTGCCTTCGACGAAGATAGCTTCCGCCTGGCTGCGCGCATCGGGCTCGTCGAGCTGGTGCGCTCGGGGTGCGGCACCGTGGCCGACCACCATTATCTGTACTATCCCGGGATGCCATTCGACAGCGCGGCCATCCTTTTCGAAGAAGCCGAGGCGCTGGGGGTGCGCTTCGTGCTGTGCCGCGGCGGCGCGACCCAGACGCGACAGCTTGAAGCCGAGCTTCCCCAGGCCTTGCGGCCGGAACGCATCGACGACTACCTCGCCGACGTCGAACGTCTGGTTGCGACCTATCATGACCCGGCCGCCGATGCCCGGCGACGTGTGGTCATGGCGCCGACCACCACACTGCACTCGACTACGCCGGATGAGCTGCGCCTGACAGCGGACGTGGCGCGTCGCCTCGGGATTCGCCTGCACAGCCACCTTTCCGAAACGGTCGATTATCTCGATGCGGCACGCGCCAAGTTCGGCATGACGCCCGTACAGTTCTGCGCCGAGCACGGCTGGGTCGGGCAAGACGTTTGGTTCGCACATATGGTCAAGCTGCTGCCCGAGGAGATTCGCCTGCTCGGCGAAACCGCCACCGGCATCGCCAGCTGCCCGCAGAGCAATGGCCGGCTCGGCAGCGGTATCGCCGACCTGCCGGCGCTGGAAGCGGCTGGCGTGACGGTGTCGCTTGGTGTTGATGGCGCCGCCTCCAACGAGGCCGCCGATATGCAGTCCGAAGCGCATGCGGCCTGGCTCCTGCAACGGGCGCGAAAGGGCGAGCGGGCGCAGCCGCGCTATGCCGGTGGCGAGTTCGAAGGCGGCGCTGATGCGGCGAGCATCGAGGATGTGCTGCGCTGGGGAACGGCCGGCGGCGCGATGGTCTTGGGACTGGATGCGGTCGGAACGTTGCAGGTCGGCCAAGCTGCGGATCTGGCGGTGTATCGTCTGGATGACCCACGCTATTTTGGCCTGCACGATCCCGCCATCGGCCCAATCGCCAGCGGTGGCCGCGCTGCGCTAAAGGCGTTGCTGGTTGGAGGGCGTCGGGTGGTTGAAGACGACAACATACCGGGCCTGGACATGGCCGAACTGGGAGGTCAATCGCGCGCAGCGGTGGCGCGCCTTATTCAGCGTGCGGAGTCGGTGATCTGAGCTGTGTCCAAAATCCGCGTCGGGCGATGAAGGCGTAACGGTGTTTGCGTGGGGATAAAGGTAAGCCGTCGTTGGGTAACGACGGCTGGGAGGTAGCCTGACCGCCCAGGCGAGCCGGGCGGTTCAGCGGATCAGAAGTGAGCTTTGACGATGAAGTTAGTCACGTTGTTGTCGGTATTGAATGCGTCACTGTCTTCAATGCCGTACTTGTTCGACCAGTAGTCGTATTCGATACCGACGTATAGCTTGCCCGGCGTGTAATCGAGCGCCTTGCCCAAGTCGTATTTCACCTGCGGGTTGAAGTGGAAATTCTTCTTCAGTTCCGTGTTGCCGTTTTTCTTGTCGTTGACCACCCAGTCGATATAGCCATCGAACAGAATGTCGGATTTGCCGACTGGAATCGTGATCGCCCACGTCGGAGAGATCTGCCATTGGCCGCTCGGCTTGTTAGTGATGCCGTCGGGCTTGCGGTAGTAAGTATTGATGGCGAGGCGATCAAAACCCGGCACATTTAGGTCCACAGCCGGGCCGAGCAGGTAATTGCGATTTCGGCCTTCGCCGCGTTCGTAGGTGGCCGAAATCAGCACGTCCTTAATAGGGCCAAATGAGAGGTTGGCGCCGGTGATCTTGCCCAACGACAAGCGCGGGCTGAATTCACCGTAGTAGGTATGCCCATCGCTGCCGGAGATGCCGTTGTACCACTTGTTGTCGACGAACAGGAACATGTCTCCCCAAGTCCAGCCGCTGGCATGTTCGAAGGTGATGGTTTGCTGGATATCGCCTTCTTTGCCGCCGGCACTGTCTACGGAGAAGTTCTTGCCGTAGAGGTAGGTCAGGCTGTTGTTCTGCCAGAGCATCGGTGCGGCGGCCACTTGGCCTGCAATCATAAGGCTGCCCGCCAGTGCTGCGGTGGTCAGAATGGATTTCATGGAAGCGCTCCTGTTGCGATATGTGCTTTGATTTCCTGGCCAAACGGTCAGATACGGCTGATCAAAGCAAAACCTGCGCCAGTTGCCGGCAAGCTTCTAGAAAATATATAAATATTTTGTATATCAACGTGTTATTGAAGATATTGGCGCACCTTGAGGGAGCGTAGAGCCGCCGTTCGGTAAACCTGCCCTAGAAAAAACCTGACCATCCCGACAATGCGCCAACTTGATGCAGTCATTTGGCCATGTCTGGACACGACCTATACGTACCGGTGTGCTCAGTCACTGCGGAAGCTGCTGGCTACCAAAATTACCGACACCATTCTCCGAAGCGGCAACCCCGCCCACTGAAAAACAGGCCGCCCCAAAAACAACGAACCCCGCCAATGAGCGGGGTTCGTTGTTCAGTTGAGCCCCGTCGCTGCGGGGTTTTCTCTGATTTTTTTCAGCAGGCATGCCGAATCAGATCGTTTCGGCCCAAAGATCGTACTCGTCGGCATTGGTTACCCGAACGCGGACCTTGTCGCCCGGCTGCAGCGAACGGTCGCTGTCGACGTAGACCATGCCATCGATTTCCGGCGCATCGGCATAGGAACGGCCGATTGCGCCGTCCTCATCGACCTCATCGATCAGCACTTCGATTTCCTGGTTGATCTTGCGCTCCAACCGGGCAGCGCTGATGGCTTGCTGGTGCGCCATGAAGCGATCCCAGCGATCCTGCTTGACGTCGTCCGGTACTGGCTCAAGATCCATCGCCTCTGCCGGCGCACCTTCGACCGGGGAGTACTGGAAGCAGCCGACGCGATCCAGCTGAGCTTCGGTGAGCCAATCGAGCAGATATTGGAAGTCTTCTTCGGTCTCGCCGGGGAAACCGACGATGAAGGTCGAGCGAATGGTCAGTTGCGGGCAGATCTCGCGCCATTTCTGGATCCGTGCCAGGGTCTTGTCCTCGAAGGCCGGGCGCTTCATGGCCTTGAGCACTTTTGGACTAGCGTGCTGGAACGGAATATCCAGGTAGGGCAGCAGCTTGCCTTCGGCCATCAGCGGGATGATGTCGTCGACGTTCGGGTACGGATAGACGTAATGCAGACGCACCCACACGCCCATGCTCGACAGCGCCTGGCAGAGCTCCAGCATGCGCGTCTTGACCGGCTGCCCGTTCCAGAAATCGGTTTTGTACTTTACGTCGACGCCATAAGCGCTGGTGTCTTGGGAAATCACCAGGATTTCCTTCACACCGGCCTTGACCAAGCGCTCGGCTTCGCTCAGCACGTCGCCCACCGGACGGCTGACCAGCTTGCCGCGCATGGACGGGATGATGCAGAAGCTGCAGCTGTGGTTGCAGCCTTCGGAAATTTTCAAGTAGGCGTAGTGGCGTGGGGTCAGCTTGATGCCCTGCGGCGGAACCAGATCGACGAAGGGATCGTGGTCGATGTTCGGCGGCACCACTTCATGCACCGCATTGACCACCTGCTCGTACTGCTGCGGACCGGTGACCGCCAGCACGCTGGGGTGCACATTGCGGATGTTGTCTTCGGCCACGCCCATGCAGCCGGTGACGATGACCTTGCCGTTCTCGGCGATGGCTTCGCCGATGGCATCCAGCGACTCGGCTTTGGCGCTGTCGATGAAGCCACAGGTGTTGACCACCACCACGTCGGCGTCCTGATAGGTGGGCACGATCTGATAGCCCTCCATGCGCAGCTGAGTGAGGATGCGCTCGGAGTCCACCGTTGCCTTGGGACAGCCAAGTGACACGAACCCTACACTAGGAGCTTTCTTAGACATAGCAGACCGCCTCGGCAATACGGCATGGAAAAAAATAGCACGCGAGTATACAGCTATCTGCGGTTTTCTGATCCACGTCAGGCGGCCGGTAGTAGTGCCGACCGTCAGTTGTAGTATGCTGAGAACTAGTGCTGCGAGGGGTCTACCCACCGTGCCTGGCTGGGGTATGCGACGTGAGATGCGGAGTCAGAGCTTTACGACGCGGCTGGATCAATTGTGGGAGGTTGGGTGTAGGTGAAGTCAGGTTTTCACTGAGGCGCGGTAGCCCACGTGGGCGTGGGGGAACCATCGTCACAGGAATCTTTCTTAGCCCTTACGCTGCTGTGTGGAATAACATATATTCAGCACTTATGCAGGCAGAACGATGGCGTTTCGAGGGTGCCTTACCTGCGCGGAACCAGCCCCGATCAACCGGCCTTGGGATGAGCAACGTTGAGTCTTACACCTGATATAGAGGAAGTGACGATAGTTATCGTGGGAGGCTTCTCTCCAGGATTGATGTCCCCTCATTGGTTCGCATTCCATGAATTGGTTAGTCAGCAGGAAGCGGAAGAGGCCACTGTTAATTTGACTACAATGGAGGTCTCTCAAATTGATTTCGGTTGGTGTAAGTTCTATGCTGACTTGCAGAGGCTACAAATAAGCACTACGCAATCCCCTTGGATAAGAATTTCAGACCTCGTTTCTAAGTTGCTCGCTGATGTATTGCCTGGAAGCTCTTGTGTGGCATTGGGTATCAATACTTCTTTGCATTTCAATGTAACTTCGGCGCAGAGAGAAAAGCTAGGGACGAGTCTTGCTCCCCGTGAGCCATGGGGGGGGTGGGGAAAGGATTTGTTTAATGTCGACCATACTGCTCCAAGTAATGGGCTGATTTCGATTGCTATGCGCCGAAGTGAAGGACTTGAGAATAAATATAATCAGTATGTTGACGTGGCGATTAGAGGCTCAAATCTTCTAAAGCCATATGGGGTAAATGTGCATGTCAACGACCACTACGCATTTGGTGAAGAAAAGGAAGGTGGGGCTTCAATAGTTGAAGGTTTATTAGCGGGTGAGTTTGAGCGTTCAATATCGGACGCCCGTGTCGTTGGAGTGGACATCGTAGGGAGGAGTATATGATGGGTGAGTTCGTCGGAGTGGCTTCCCTAGATACCACAAGCAATGATATTAAAATCATAGGTGACTCCAATACTTTGGCTCCTTCTGGTTTTCATAGGCAATTGATAAGTAGATCAGCGCCGGAGAGTTCAGGGGCGAGTCGAGAAATTGATGCAAGGCTGCGCTATGATAGTTTGTTTAGCGACGCTGTCTCCACCCATCAGCGGCGTATTCTGAACTTTGAAAGCTCGTTTATAGCGGAGCAAGAATGGGAAGGTTGTGTTCTGTCCATCTATGAAGGGCAGATTACGGCTCTTCTGCAGGATTTATCGCGCCCTGGGCTTGAAGAGCAGGCGGTGTTTGATGTAGATGAAGTCTCCGAGATATACCGTGATCTTGTTAAGGAAGGCGCCATATTTCGATGGTCAATTGGTTATCAGCGGCAGAAGGGCGGGACGAAAAGTAGGCTTTCTAGCTTGGTTTTTAGACGTATGCCCGCGTGGAACTCTAAAGATTTAGCGAAAAGTCAGGAAGAGGCGGAGGACATTTTATCCGGGCTTCAATGGGCTTGATAAGGTTTTAAGCGCGTTTATGTTTGAGGTCAGCCTTTTTGGTCCAGGATATGGCGAGTGCGTATTGGTTCGGATCGATAAAGATAAATGGGTTATCGTTGATTCATGTCATGATAACTACGGCGAGCCGGCCGCGTTATCTTATCTGAAGAGCATTGGTGTAAGCGTAGATCAAGTTATAATGGTGGTTGTTACCCATTGGCATGATGATCATGTTAGAGGTCTTTCTAAGATTGTAGAGGTGTGCACTAAGGCAAAATTTTGCATGAGCCATGTGTTCACTAATAAAGAATTTGTTGCGTTTCTTTCCGCCTATAGTCAAGCTCAAGTAACTGATAAGTTCAGTTCTGGCGGTAAGGAGATGATTCAGATATTAAAAGTATTGAGTCAGCGCGGCCAGATTGTAACAAAGGCAGAGCCGGATAGAAGGCTATATCAATGTTCGGCATTAGATGGCTCGCCAATAGAGATATGGTCATTGTCTCCTTCTGATGAGTGTTTGGATAGATTTATGGGTTTTGTAGCGGATAACATGCCCAAGAAAGGAGAATCGAGAAAACGGCTTCCAAGTATCTATTCCAACGAAACGGCTGTGGCTTTGCTAGTGAAGTACGGGGATCATTCTGTACTGTTGGGTGCAGATTTAGAAGAAACTCATCGTGGATGGACTTCAATATTAGCTTCGTGCGGGCGCCCTACTGATAAATCTTCGTTATTCAAAATTCCTCATCATGGCTCTAGTAATGGGCATCATGATGGGGTTTGGGAGAAGATGTTGGTAGAGAAGCCAATTTCTATTCTCACTCCTTATAATCGCGGTTATAAATTGCCGAAGAAGGAAGATATTGATCGGATTAGCTCGCTGTCTGATAAAACTTACACGACACGAATAGTGAGATCCGGTAGAACAGTTAACAGGTCGAAGTCTGTTTTAAAGATGATTGATGCAACGGTCAAGGAGATATCTGTGATAGATACAGGAGTGGGCCATATCCGGGCAACTTTACCCAGCGGGCAAACAGAGTGGCATGTAGAGCTGCTCAATGGTGCACAGGTACTTTAGAATCACCTCACTAATAGCGATGCTCTTGTGCTAGGGGAAGTAATCGATAGGTAAAGAAGTCGGACAATTCAAGTGAAGCCGGGCTTTTTTTGGTTTAGATAACGTGCGCTATGGACAGCCAAGTGAAACAAATCCGACGGTAGGTGTTTTGCTCATCGCGTAACCTCAGGACACCACGTAAAAAGGCGCGCGTGTATACAGCTATTTATGCTTCTTTCGGATTTCGGATGCCAAGCGGTACTCACATGGATAGGAGCAAAGCGGCTTAGCCGCTGTGGGAGAAATTCTCCGGCGTGTGCTGATCCAACTCGGCGATTTGCGAGCGATTGCGGCCTTGCTGCTTTGCCTTGTACAGAGCGCCATCGGCAAGCTTGAGGACGCCCTCCATGCTGTCGGCGTGCAGCGGCCAGAGCGCAATGCCCAGAGAAATGGTGAGGTGGCCCACCTGCGAAATCTCATCCTGTTCGACGCATTGGCGCAGCCGCTCGGCAACCAGCGTTGCCGATTCGAGATTTGTGTCCGGCAATAGCATCAGAAACTCTTCGCCGCCACTTCGGCATAGCGTGTCGGCGCCCCGCGAGCAGGCGGTCATTAGCTGTGCCAAATGTCGAATGACCTGATCCCCCGCGTCGTGGCCGTAACTGTCGTTGATGCGTTTGAAGTGATCGATATCCAGGGCGACGACGGCGAACGAGCGGCCTTCGGCGCGCAGGGTATCCAGGGCAAGCGTGAGGCCGCGCCGGTTATGCAGGCCGGTCAACGGATCGGTCTGGGCATCGAGATTGAGCTTGCCGATACGCTGGTGCAGCAGGCTGATGCCCAGCTGCATGGCACGTTTGAGCTGAGCGGCCTCGAAATACCAGGAGCGGATATTCTGGATTCGTTCGGCGCTGTTGGTTGCGTCCATCTCGCTTGCGCTTTTTGCCAGCTGCCAGAGCGGGCGGGCGATCAATCGTGAAAGCCACCACACGCCAAAAAAAGTCAGCAGGGCGAGGGGGGCGGTCTGGCGCAGGACCTTCAACATCAGGCCGTCGAGGGGGTGCAGAGTCGCTGCCGTGGGACGTTGCGCAATGATGCCCCAACCGGCTGTTGGCAGGGCCGCGTAACCGGCCAACATGTCGCGGCCCTGGCTGTTGATTACGCGTTGGCTGCCCGACTCACCGGCGATTACGCGGTCAATGACCTCGTTGTCGCCCACCACGGTACCGAGCCGCTCGGGGTCCGGGTGATAGAGCAGCCGCCGATTCTGATCCACCGCGTACAGGTACGAACCATCCTGGTAGTAGTGCGCGCCGAGCAGGCTGTTGAGAATGCTTTTTTCCGTCAGGTAAATAGTGCCGCCCACGTAACCCAGGTAACTGCCGTTCTCACTGAAGATCGGCTGCGATATCACCACTACCAGCTTGCCGGTCGCTGCAATGTAGGGCTTGCTGATCAACGCTCGCCGTTCGCGCAGCGCTTCGAGCGCTCCCGGCGAATCGAGTTGCTGATCGAGCAATTGGCTCGCATTGGGCGAGGTTGCCCGCACGACGCCTTGTGCGCTGGTTATTACGATCGAGTTGAAACTATCCGTCTGTAATCGCAGGCGTCTGGTTTCGGCGCGCAGCGCGGCATCGTTGGCGAATCGTTCGGCGATAACCCCTGCGCTGAAGGCCAGCTGTTGCTGAGCCGATCGGAAGAATCGATCGGTACTGTCGGCGAGCTTCGCCGCGTAGGCGCGATTGGCCTCGAGCGTGCTATCGATCAGCGATTCGCGCTGTACCTGGTAGCTTGCATAAAAGCTGATGCCCAGCGTGATCAACCCGCTGAGTATCGCCAGCAGCACAATCAGCCGCCGCAGGTCTACGCGAAGCAGAGGGGCAAATGGCATAAATTCTGGTTGTTATTAGGCATGAATTCGCCGCGCATGGTAGGTCGTTTAGTCGCCTGGCTCCAGTTCAAACGATGGTGGGCGCAAACGGGACGCTCTAGCGAGGGCAGTCTTGGTCTGGCCGTAGCGAAAGGAGGAACAGATAAAGAGGCCTGAATTGTTGAGCTGAACCCTTCGCCGCATGTGCTTTGAACGCACATCCGCGGAGAGTGACCAACGTAGGCAAAGCAACGAATGGTGAAGCCCCTTTGCTAGTATGCGCCCACTGATTTGAACGGATAGCTGCTGTGACCGATACCTATACCTCCTCGCAAACGGGACCGGCCCATGTTCCTACCGGCGTACCGGGGTTGGATGCTGTGCTCATGGGTGGTCTGCTACCGCGGGCGGTGTATATCGTCCAGGGTGGTCCAGGCGAGGGCAAGACGATTCTGGCCAACCAGATCTGCTACAGCTGGGCGGCTCGTGGAGAGCGCTCGCTGTATGTGACGCTGCTGGCCGAGACTCATCATCGCTTGCTGCGCCATTTGCAGAATATGGCGTTCATGGATAACCAGTACGCAGGCACATCGGTGGTCTACGAAAGCGCCTTCGATATCCTTCGTGCGGACGGTCTGGAAGGTATCCTTCGATATCTGACACGCAACGGGAAGCGCCAGCAGGCATCGCTCATCGTCATCGATGGTCTGTTCGCGCTGGAAGAAAACGCCGAGTCGGAACGGGCGTTCCGAGAATTCATCAACGACCTATCGGTCTATGCCGATGTTGTCGGCTGCACGATATTACTGTTGACCAACAGCAAGCGTGATTCCGGTAGTCCGGAATTCACCATGGTCGACGGCTGGTTACATCTGGGCAGCGACGAGGACCAGTTTCGGACCTTCCGCTATCTGCAAGTGCGCAAGTTTCGAGGGAGCGATTTCATTTCCGGCCGGCACATGACTTCGATCACCGGTGACGGCTATCGGGTGTTTCCGCGTCTTGAGGCGGTCACCGGCGCGCTGGAATCCGCACCGATGCGTGATCAGCGGCTGGGTACCGGCTCCAGTGGCCTTGATCAGATTATCCGCGGTGGCATCCCTTTCTCATCGACGACACTGTTGGTCGGCCCCACGGGTGTAGGCAAAACGACGCTGGGCCTTAGCTTCATCTGCCAGAGCACCGAAGAAGAACCGGGCCTCTTCTTTGGTTTCTATGAAGATGCGCACCGCCTACGACGTCGCGCCAGCGCGCTGGGCCTGAAGCTGGAAGCGATGGTCGACAGCGGCGTGGTAGAGGTTATCCATCACGCTCCAACAGAATTGTTGCAGGACCAGTTGGCGGAAGAGATCCTCAACGCGGTTCGGCGCCGAGGCGTCAAGCGCCTGTTCATCGACGGGATCGATGCGTTCAAACAGACCGTGGTCAGTCCCCAGCAGCTCGGCCGATATTTCAGCGCGCTGACCGCCATCCTTCGCAGCGAAGGCGTAACCACGATGTTCACCGCCGAACTGGCGGAAATCGTCGGAGGGGAACATGGCCTGCAGTTCGCTGCTGTATCGGCGATTGCTGAAAATATCGTGCTGCTGAGATATGCCGAACTCGAATCGCGACTCTATCGGACCCTGGGGATTCTGAAAATGCGTGAGAGCGATTTTGATCCCCATGTCTACGAGTTCACCTTGGGAGCGGCGGGGTTCAAGATCGCTGAGCGTCTGGAGCGTACTGAGGGAGTAATGGTGGGACGGCCACATCGTCAGCCTCCGTCGGGCGGCAAGGATGTCTAGAGGAGACCGGGACGGACTGGCACCGCTTGTGCTGCTGGTCGAGGATGAGCTCGGGCTTAGCAAGCTGATGGTGATGATCCTGGAAGAGGAAGGCTATCGGGTTGCTGAGGCGGCGAACGGGGCGCAGGGTTTGGCCAAGCTCGAGGAGGAGAAGCCGGCATTGATCATTACCGATTACATGATGCCGGAGCTCAACGGCTTCGAAATGGTTCGAACGATCCGCAGAAATTCGGCTTTCGATGACGTTCCCATTCTGATGATGAGCGCCGCGCTGCCTCAGCAAATTCCTGGGCGCGACCTCGTCGACCAGTTTCTGCCCAAGGGCACCGGGCTCGATCTGCTGGTGGCAACCATTCGACGTCTTGTTGACGGCGATGCCGAGCCGGGCTCTCACGACACATAGGGCGCAGCCATCATGGGCGTGTCGAACTGCTTGTCAGGGAACAGGGCTGAGGCTTGTGCGTCTGACACGCCCGTGACTGCCCGGTAGATAACGCTTCAGGCGCAACGCCGGCGACTCGATCAGATGCCAGGACAGCGCTGCGATGGCGATGCTTGCCGACAAGCTGATCGCCATGAAGGCGGGTAGCGATAGTTGCGAGCTGAACCAGTGCATCAACAGTTGTTGAATCGGAAAGCTGAAGATATAGATGCCGTAGGAAAAATCGCCGTATTTACCGAACCCAGAGAGCCGCGGAATCTTCAGGTGCGCCAGATAGATAGTGAGATAGGGCAGCGTCAGCACATGGAAATACAGCCATAACTCGGTTTTAGCGCTGAGCAGCGATAAGGCCAGCAACGCCAGCGCGACCTTCCAGTTCCAGGGCAGGATTTTGCGATACAGGTACAGCGCCGATCCGAAGAAAAAGAACATGCCCAGCCGGGTGGATTTGCGCAGGATGTCGTTTTCCAGTCCCAGGCTCGGCGCCAGATGGAAATGGACCAATATGAGCACTATGGGCACCGCCAATACGGCGATTCGTCCGAAAAGCTTGAGCAAGCCCATCAGCATCAACGAGGCATACATCAGCACTTCATAGGGCAATGTCCAGACCGATCCATTGACCGTGTCCGGAAACGGATTGTCGGCAAATACCCCCGGCAGATGAAACTGGGTCACCAACGCCATGTTCAACAGATATCGCATCGTCTGGCTGTTAAGTAGATAGTCCTTCAGCGACAATCCGGTCGCCAACGGGCCGACAACCAGCACGGTAAGCAGTACCGATACGCATAGAGCTGGAAAGATCCGCAATGCCCGTTTGGCAGCGAAATCCAGCGCGCTGTGGCTGTTGATCCATGAGGCAGCGATCAGAAATCCACTCATCACGAAAAACAGGTTCACGGCAATATCCGCGGTATCCATCGATCCGGTGAACAGCCGCACCGGCTCGGCATGGCCAATCCCAAACAACCAGTAGCAGTGCCCGATGACCACGGCCGATGCGGCGAAGAAACGCAAGAAGTCGAAGTTGTTTCCTTCTCGCTGGACCGTTGTGATGCCCATAAATGTCCTCTGTGCCAACGCTACGGTTGGTCAACGCAACGGGAAAGTCTTGCTGATACCTAAGGCACCGTTTTCGCCGTCATGGATGGCCTGCTCGATGAGCGTCAGGCGCTCGCGGGTATTGCGCAGTCTTGCGACCAGGCGCAGCAGGGTGAGAAATATCGCGCGGTTGAGGCGATGCAGCCGGGGCGATGCGGCCCAGATGTTCTTGTCGAACCAGGCTTGATTGCGCGCAGCGTAGTAGGCACGGAAATCCGAATTGCCGAGCAGGAAGGTCTCGTAGATGTTCCGCGTGCGGTCCTTGATATTCCAGGATTGTTCGAGTTCGTCGATCACCGCATCGGTAAACAGGAACAGCCGACCGCCGCCGGCGGTTATGCGTCGCGTGTATTCGGTGTCATCGACGTACAGCACCAGTTCCTTCAAAGGCACGCCGATGCGCTGATACAAGCTGCGGTGCGCCAGCATGCCGCCGTAAGGGGCGAAGGGCAGGCTGATACTCGCCGGTCGCTTACCGGGTCGCTTGGTCCAGGGCAGGCGGCGCCAGAGTTTGTAAGGCATTTGGGCGATATGAAAACCGAAGTAGCTGGAGCGCGGCTGGAGGATGTAGCGGGTCGGTACGCCCTGGGCGATGTCCGCCTGCTGCGTCGCGCGATAGCCCAGCACAGCTACCCGGTCCGGGCCAAGCAGACCGATGAGGCGCGCAAGTTCACGATGCAAGATCGACACCGCTGCTGCAGTGGGAGCGTTGTCGTCGTCCATCATCCAGATGTAATCGGCCCCGCCTGCCAGTGCTGCCTCGATCGCCACAGCGTAACCATTCGCCGAGCCGGTATTGTGCTGCAACTGAATCAGCCTGACCTGTCCCGGCCAACGCTCCAGCAGTTGCTCCAGCGGCGCGAGTGCGGCATTGCTCACCACAATCACCTCGCTGATTTCGGTAAAAGCCAGTGCGCGCTCGACCAGCAGCTGCAAGTAGGCCAGCCGGTCGCCATAGGTCACGGTCACCACGGTGGTTTTGGGAGTCATGAATTGTCTCGGCGTGAATCGTGGGCGTGGTCGCCACGTCAGGGGGAATTCCCTGACGAAACGTTAGCCGGGCTGCAGGAGGAAAGGCGGGGGGCTGCGTGTTACGGAGTTGCTGGGCAGTCAAACGTCCTTGGCGGCCAGCTCGATCGCTTCGACGGGCGCCGCTTCGGTCGGGTTGGCTTCGAGGATGTCAGTGTCGTGGTCATCGGTGAAAAAGGCGTGGAAAACGCTGATCAACCGATCGCTGCTCGGCATTCCCGGCGTCTCGGGCGCCTGGAATATTTCGGTGTAGGAATACCCATCGGCGAATACCAGCGACTGCGTGTTTTTATCTGCATTGTTCATGGTTGCCTCCGAAGGTCGCTGGGTTCAGAACGAGTAACGGATGCTGTCGCCAGATCGAATGTACTGGCGGCCCGAAAGCGGTCGCGCCAGGCGCACGGGCGGTGTGATCGTCGTATTGGCATCGCTGCAGGGCGTCGCGGTCTGGCGAGCGCCACCGAAAATGATGATTCGGGGGTCCTGGCTGCTGTCACAGCTGGGGGTGTCCACTGCAAAGCTTTCGTAACCCTGGCGATACACCTCGCTACCAGGCTGTTCGAACCCTTGATTAGCGCTCGTGGTCCCGCTGATCAGCAGAGCGATGCTCAGTGCGCAGGTGGTTTGGATACGTTGAGTTGTAGCTGCTGTGTTCATCCTTGAAACCTCGCAATTGATGGGGCCCTGATCAGGCGTGCTTCATCGGAACCGCCGCTGGGTAAACCGGTGCGATGTTCACCGGCGTTACGATTGGCCGATGCAGTAGCGCGTCCTGCCCTTGGAGCAAAGTAACTTCGCGAACCCTAGTATCGACAAAAGACTTAATCTCCTGCCTGAATCGTTCGGTTGAAAAGCGCTCTGCACTTGCACGGCATGTCTCAGACCGGATGTGATGCGCTGCCGATTCAAACTCGCTGACCGCGGCAATCAGCGACTCCGGCGTCTGCTCGAAGTAGAACACCCCCGTCGGTTCGAGGTGATCAAGGCCGCGTACGGTTTCCAGGACGCCACCCCTTCCATAAGCAATGACCGGCGTCCCACAGGCCTGAGCTTCGATGGGTGCAATGCCGAAATCTTCCTCTGCAGCGAACACGAATGCGCGGGCGCGTTGCATGTGGTGCAACAGCACCGCGAAGCTCTGATAGCCCATCAGCGTCACGTTCGGCGTTGCGAGTTCCTTCGCCTTTTCCATCTCGGGCCCGGCGCCGATGACGATGAGCTTCTTGTCGGGCATTCGGGAAAATGCTTCGACGATCATCGGGATGCGTTTGTAAGGCACCATGCGCGACGCCGTCAGATAGTAATCTTCCTTTTCCGTGTGCAACGTGAACTGTCGGGTATCGACCGGCGGATAAATCACGGTCGACTCGCGCCGATAACTCTTGTTGATGCGCCGGCCGATGAAATGCGAGTTGGCGACGAACTCGTCCACGCCGCTGGCCGTGCGCTGGTCCCACATGCGCATGTAGTGCAACAGCATGCGCGCCAGCTTGGCCTTGAAACCTCGGTCCAGGCTGGCCTCGTGCAGGTACTGATGCTGCAGATCCCAGGCGTAGCGGATCGGTGAATGCACATAGCTGATATGCAGCTGGTTGGGCCCGGTGAGTACACCCTTGGCCACGGCATGGCTGCTGGAGATCACCAGGTCGTAGGCGGACATGTCGAGCTGCTCGATGGCCAGCGGCATCAACGGCAGGTATTTCTGGTAGTGCGTCTTCGCCTTGGGCAGTTGTTGGATGAAGGTCGTGGTGGCACGTTTGCCACCGAGGCTGGCGCGATCTTCGTCGGAGAGGAAATCAATCACTGCATGCAGATCGGCGTCCGGCCAAGTTTCGAGCAGCCCGGCGAGTACCCGCTCGGCTCCGGCGTAGGTCACTAGCCAGTCATGAACAATGGCAATTTTCATACGAAGGCCTTTTATAGATTGTGGCGTGGCAGCGGAATCAGCCGGCAGACATGGCGACTGAAAATGGGTACGGCGGCGGCCATCGCGGTGCGTGCTCACGCTCCGCGTAGTTCGGCTGGTGAGTTTGCTATCTGGCGAGCGAGCGGCTAGCTTTCTGGCGGACTGAACGGCAACTGCTGAAGGTCGCTATCACCGATGTACGGCACCCCGGTGAAGGCCTGATCGATCAGGCGAGAAACCTGCCGGGCTGATGAGATCCAGCAGAAGCGCGCGACGTTTGCCTTGCCACGGCGACGCAGATCATTGCGTAGCGACTCGTCCTGCAGAACTCGTTTCATGCAGCCAGCGATATCCCGTACGTCCAGCGGATCGAAGTACAGCGCGCTATCGCCTAGCACCTCTGGGATCGAGGCTGCACGTGCGGCGATCACTGGGCAGCCACATGCCTGCGCCTCGAGCGGTGGAATACCGAAGCCTTCATAGACCGAAGGAAACACGAAGGCCGTCGCGCCCTGATAGGCTTCCACCAATTCCTCGTCGGTGAGCCGGCCAAGCATCCGGATGCGTCGGCTGCCGCCGACATCGTGAAGGCTGCCTGAAAAGATCCGGTTCGAGTCGCCGATGATGCGCAGCTCCACCTCGTCGAGGCCCTCCATCCTAAGAAAGGCCGCCACCATCCGGGCGAAGTTCTTGTGTGCGCTAGGCGATGACACCGCCAGCAGATAGGGCGTCGATCTACCGTGGCATTGCTCTGCGCAGAACGGCTGAAAACGCGAATCCACGGCGTTGGGCACCACACAGATCTGGTGCGCCGGGTAGCCGTAGAAGCGAGCTATTTCTTTTCGGGAAAATTCACTCACGGTAATCAAGGCCTTGATTCGCTTGAGCAATACGGGCGTCAGGCGGCGATAGGTGGCTCGGAAGGCTTTCGAGTAGCTCTCCGGATGTCTGACGTAGGTAATGTCGTGATGGGTCGCGATTTGGTTGCTGTACGCAAGCGGTGCGGTATTGCACAGCGAGACCAGCGGCGGGCTGCCGTTTCTAGCCAGCCACAACGGGAGGTCCAGCTGTTCCCAGAGATGCCCTCTCTGCCGGCCTATCCGCTGCACCTGTAACTGCTCGGCACTGTCGTGCAGGTGTATGTCGTGCGGGGCGACGAATACCAAATCGTCGCGCAGCCCTTTGAGTTGCAAACAGATCTGCTCCGCGAAACGCTGCACGCCGCGTATTTCCTGAGTAAGAAAGCGAGCATTGATCACAATCATCTGGAAATTCTCCCTGCAAAAACCTGTTCATAAACTGCGATCCGTTAGTGGGTTGGAACGAGCTGGCCTGCCGAGGCTGATAATCTTCGGGAACCCGTCGAGCTCGATGCTGGCGGTACAGCTTTCCGCGGTCGTCGGACACTCCCATGCCACACCATCTGCGATACGTCCCTGGTCAGGGCGCGCGGTGTCGATCAGCTCCAGCTTGCCGGTTGTTTTGCCTATGGATTCGATGCTGACCGAGCGCGCCTTGTCGGTGCTCCAAGCGATCAGGAGCTGTTCTTCGGCGTTGCCGAAACGCAACAGAACGGTGTCTTTCCCGGATTCGCTGGCATCCTCAAGAAACTGGTAGTTGTGGACGATCGGGCTGATCGCGTTGAGCACTCGATACGCTGGCTTCAGGGTGTAGTCCTGGCGCAGCAGGCCGAAGTTGTGCTCTCGCTCGCGCCTGTCGGTGCCGTCGTTTCTGAAGTCGTACCACCAGTAACCGCGCACGTTGGGCAGTGTCCTGACGAGAAAGAAACTGCGCGCCAGATAGGCCGCTTGCAGGCTTTCATCGATGCCGCAGGAGCCTTGGTAAGCAGGCCAGGACATTTCCGTGAGATACAGCGGCACTGGCTGTCCGGCGGCGCGGGACAGCTCCATATCCACCTCGGCGAGCCATTCGATCCAGGCTTCGGGTGTGTTCTTTCCACGGCCGCGGCAATGCACGTATGGATGCAGCGAGAGTCCGTCGATCGATTGCATCACCCCGGCCTCGACCAGTCGCAGGGCAAAGCCGGACTCGATTCCTTTAGTGGTCACCGCGCCTGCTAAAACCTTGGCGGCCGGATCATGCTGGCGAATGATCCCCGCCGCGTCGGTGATCAGGCGCGCGTAATCGTCGGTGAACTGCGGGTCGGTCGGGTTTTCGACGTCCCACTCGTTCCAGACTTCGTAGTGTTTGATTCGACCGCGAAACTGCTGTGCAACGAAGGCAACATAGCGATTGAATGCCGCGCGTACCGGTTCGCTGCGCGGCTTTTCGCCAGCGCCGTGAAAGCTGTTGCCATAACCGAGAATGAACAGGCTATCCAGTCCCTGCGCTTCAGTCCCGGCCAGATAGGGGTGCCAGTGCGGCTCTACCTTGAGTTGGTTGCGGTTGCGTTCGAGGAACGCCCAATGCGCGTCGGTTCGTACCGACTCGATACCCGCATCACGCATTAGCTGGTTGCCCTGGCTGCGGCTATCGCGCAGATGCAGATCGTGCGAGCAGACACCGACGATGAAAGGATCTTCCTGCTGCTGTGCCGGCGCATGCAGTGCTAGGCCGGACATGACGGCGATCAGCGTCAGATGGCGAAAATGAAGGCGGGTGCTCATGGCAGCTCGTCCGTTACTGAGGGCGAAGGTTGTTCAAGGCAGAGTGGGTTGGTCCTGTTTCGATCTGGCTATAGCGCGTGCCTTGTAAGGCGTCCCGTGGGGCCAGGGCATGGGCGATGGCCATGCCGATGAATAGGGTGGCGGTGACTACCTCCAGCACATCGGTGGCCCAGCCGATCAGACAAATGCAGAAGACGATGCTCAGCAATGCATCGCGAATGCGCGAGCCGCGGTCGTGCAGGCGCAGCAGCAACGGGAACAGCAGCAGATACAGCAGCACGCCAAACATCCCGAGCATTCCCCAGAGATAGAGCGCCGTGTTGTCGGCGACGCTCAGCAGCTCCAGCCAGGCCAGCGGAAAGGCGGCGGCAGCACTGCCTACCGCGCCGACGCCTGCGCCCCACCATCCCCAGCCCTCGTTGACGATTACATCGATGAAATTGGGCCAGCTGTTGATCAATCGATCGTTGAACGATGACAAGAGGCTCTCGCTGTAGGCTTCGCTCTGCGGGATGTTCAACAACAAGCTGATGACCGGCAGTGCTAGCCCCACCATCACTGCGATGAAGAATGCCGTGGCGCTGGGCATGCGATAGCCAGCGAGAAACAGCATCATCAGCGTTAGCAGGTAGGCCGCCGCGGTGGATTTATTGGTGGTGAGGAAGATCGCGCCGAAGGCCAGCGGGTAGAGCATCATTCGTAGCAGCCGCGATTGCAGAAATGCCGCGAGAAACAGGCTGTACAGCGCGATCATGACGGCCAGGTTGGTCGACATCCGGGCGAATCCGGCGAGACGATCAATGCTGCCGAAGGCCCAGGATCTGTTCCCGCTCAATTCGACATCACCCATCATGTAGCTGTAGCCCTTCCATGGCACGCTGGTGTACATGTCGAGTGCGATGCCGATCAGCGAGGCGACCAGGCATAGCCCGATGACCCATCCGAGCAGCCCAATCCTGCGTTCCACATAACTGCCGCAAACCATCCCGAACAACAACGGAATGTAGATGAATACGCTGAAGCCGACGTTGCTCGGCGAGGCCCCGTGAAGCAGCGCCAGCAGGGCCGAAACCACCAATGCGAAGAGCACCAGCCAGACGCCTGCTTTGATTCGAGCACGTGGCAATTCCAGTGCCACCGCCGCCACGCAGGCGAGTTTCGGCAGGTAGAGCAGGGCGGAGACACCGGCTATGTCCAAGTAGTAGCGCAGCGCTCCGGCAAAGGTCTCGCTGACCAGCAGCGAGGCTGCAATCAGTGTCAGCACCGTCGGTTTGTCAATCGCCAGCGGGCTCGATCTGGGTTGCGGAGTAATCAGCAAACTCGGAATCATCATGGGCTCTCCGGCCGTGCAGCGTGGCGTGCAGGATCGACAGGTACTGATCGAGCATCCGTTCCATATCCAAAAAGGGGGCGACGCTGGTACGCGCCTGTCTGGACAGGCGCTGACGCAGGCTGCTGTCCAGGTACAGCCTTAGCATCGTCCGGCCGAGCGAGTCGGGATCATGCGGCGAGCAGAGCAGCCCATTGACGCCGTCCTGAATGATTTCCGGCAAACCGCCCGTATTTGTCGCGATGACAGGCAGATGCTCGGCGCAGGCTTCGATGGCGACCAGCCCGAAGGGCTCGGCCCAGATCGACGGCACCACCAGCACATCGATGTTGCGCATGAAGGCTTCCGGGTTCTGGTAGCCGACGAACCTGACTTTGCCCGGATCGGCCATGGCCTTGATCTTCGCTTCGTAGTCCAGCTTGCCGCGGCCGGCGATTTCCAGCGTCGCGTCGATGGAAAGCGCCTGAAACTGCTCGATCAACCAGCCCACGCCCTTGTTTTCCGAAAGCGTACCGATGTAGCCGAAACGCAGCAGGCCGCTGTGCCTCGGGCGCGGCGCAGGCAGCGAATTGTCGGTCAGCGTGGTGCTGTTGTGTACCACGTGGCGGCTGGCCTGGCCGAAGTAGCCGTGGCCAGTCACGCGATTCAGGACGAAACGGCTGACGCCGATCACCGCTGCGACCTGGGCCGACGCTGCGGCATGATGCTGGCGGAAGGCCGAGCACATGCCGCACTGGCGCTCGCAACTGCGCCCTTTGCTGAACATCGTGTCTTTGGGGCACAGCAGGTACAGGTCGTGCAGCACTTGAACGATCGGCAGACCGGCCGCGCTGATCTCGTCCCATGCCGACACCGACCAACCGGTCAGGTTGTTGCAGACCACCAGATCGGGTCGTTCCCGTGCAATCACCTCGCGAACATGCTGGCGCATGCTGCGGTTGTAGCGATCTCGATAATGCCAGCCAAGGCGCAGCAGTCGGTTGGGCCGGGTCTGGGTGAAATGCCAATAGAAGTTATGCAGGCCGGCGCGGTAGACCCGCACGCCATTGTGCGTTTCCTCGTGCAATCCGGATTCGGGCCCGGTGACCAGTACCGCGACGTCGCAACCCCGTCCCTGCAGCCCTTCGGCCAACTGGCGTACGACGATTTCCGCGCCACCGCCGATATGGGGCGCATACAGGCTATGCAGCAGGAGAACCTTCATCTCGGCATTCCTCCAGTTGATCAATCGGCGGGCCAGGCTGTGGCGAACATGGCTTGCGACGTGCAACCGTTGAGATAACGCGTGGGCACGCGGACCTTCTGCTCGCGTTGCAACAGGTTCAGCAGGATTACCGAGCGCTGTTCACCGTCAGCGCTGATGAAGATTGCCTCGATGTCTTGGAAGCTGCCGCCATTGAGTTGCACCCGCTCACCGGGCTTGAACCGTGGGGCTTCCGGTTGCGGCTGTTCGACTGCAAGGCGCTGGCGTAGCTGTTCGATCAATTCGTCCTTGATCGGTGTCGGTTCTCCGCCGAAGGAGACCACACGAGCAACGCCTCGGGTCGAGCGGATGGGATACCAGTTATCCATTTGCCGATCGAGACGGATGAACAGGTAACCCGGGAAAAGTGGTTCCTCTGCCTTGCCGTGGAGTGATCCGCGCTGCTTTTGCGGTCGGTAGCACTCGAATTGCTGACGTCGGAGGTTCTCTTCGGCCCGGGCTTCCTGGCGTGGTTTGGTCTGGATCAGGTACCAGCGTGGGTTGCTGCTTAGCGCTGCCATGTGCTTGCCTTCCGTAGTGAGTGGTGCCGGTGTCCGTTTCTGCGGGCGTGGCGGCTATGCCCGTTGGAGCATGGCCGGCTGCTCGATGCCTTCCACCAGAGTAAAACGCTTGAGGAGGGCCTGCGCGTCGCTTTGGCTGTTGAACATCAGTACGTCGATGATCGAAAGCGACGGCACAAAGGGCTGGTGGAGTTGCGGGTAGCTCAGGTCATCCATACGCAGAAAGCGCAGCACCAGGCCGTGCGTTCTGAAGAACGTGGGGCAGTAAAGCTCAGTGCCGCCGATGGGATTGATATACAGCTCGGCGTCCAGCTTCCGCGCGATGCTGACGACCCGCTCCTGCTTGTCCATGCGTGCCGGTAGCCCCAGTTCGGAACCGATGCGGATCGGTGTCTGGATCTGCAAATACGCGCAGATTCGGCGAATGGAGTGCTCGGTGAATCGCGCCAGATTGCGCTCCGGGTACGTCAGGATTTGCCGTATCAACTCGATCACTGCGACCTTGTACGGGGCGCGGGCATAGGCGCGCTCCAGTGTTTTCAGCAGCTTGTCCGTGTGCCGCGAAAAGTCGTCGCACAGCCAGCGCTGGTTGATCCGATCGCCTTGATTGCCCTTGCGCAATGGAAAAGTGATCAGCATCGGTTGCCCGTTCACCAGTATCCGGTTGCGGTTTATCCAGGAACTTTTGACGTACTGGAGGTCATCGCCCAGCACGAAGGCATCACTGCGAGCGATCAGCTGAAAGTAGCCAAGGTAGGGGAACAGGTAGGGTTGCATCATGGCGGCGGTTCTGAGCATGGCGTGTCCCTCGCTTTACAAACCGTGTGAAAAACTACTGCGCTCGCTACGTTTTCACACGGTTTGTGTCAGGCTTTCTGAGAATAGCTGTAATAACCGTATGCACCGGTTTCATAGGCAGTGCTGGATGCCTTGCGTTTTACACCGTTGAGAATGGTGCCCTTGAGGAGCACTCCGTTCTGCGCCAGACGCCGTTTGGAGGCTTCGATCTGGCTTGCGGTGCTCAGGCCATAACGGGCCACCAGCAGGCTGGTACCAGCCAGTTGCGCGACCAGCACCGCATCGGTGACGGCGAGAACCGGTGGCGTATCGATGATGATGAAGTCGTATTCCCGCTCCGCCTCCTTTAACAGCCTGGCGAAGTTGTCGTGCATCAGCAGCTCGGACGGGTTCGGCGCGGAAAAGCCGCGGGCAATGAAATGCAGGTTGGTCTGATCGGTCTTGTTGGTCACCGCAGCGAGGCGCAGACCGCTGGCCAATGCATCGGACAGGCCGTTGCGCGGCGCCATGCCGAACATGCTGGCGATATAGCCGCGACGCATGTCTGCATCGATCAGCAACACGCGCTGGCCCGCTTGAGCGATGACCGACGCCAGATTGCTTGCAACGAAGGACTTACCCACCGAGGGCGTTGGGCTGGTAATCACCAGTACCGGGTTGCGCGTTTCGAGCATGGCGAATTTTAGGCTGGTGCGCAGGCTGCGCAGGGACTCGATGGCCAGATCCGCCGGATCGGCACCACCCAGCAACTTGCTTCTGCCGTCGCGAATCTTGCGCAGCCGGTGCAGGTGTTCCTGTTTCGCCGAATAGGGCAGCGCGGCATACACCGGAATGCCCAGATGTTCGATTGCCTCCGGGCTTTCGACGCCGCGATAGAACACTTGGCGCAGCAGGATCACCATTGCCGAAACCAGCAGTCCGACGAAAATCGCGACCAGCACCACCAGCGGCTTGATCGGTTTGGCCGGCTTCTCCACCACCGAATAGGCGCTGTCGATGATGCGCACGTTACCGATAGTGCCGGCGCGCAGGATGTCCTGTTCCTGAGCCTTGTCCAGCAGCAGGGTATAAGTGCGGGTCGTGACCTCCATGTCGCGGTTCAGGCGCAGCAGTTCCTGTTGAGTCATCGGTAGCGTGTCGATCTCGGCCATCAAAGCGGCCTTTCGCGCTTCCAACTGGTCGATCTTTTTCATCAGGGTCTGGTAGGTCGGGTGCTCCGGCGTATACAGCTGGTTGTATTCGGTGCGCTTGAGGTTGTGCTCGGAAATCTGCGATTCCAACGCGACGATCTGATCCAGTACGCCCTTGGTCTCGATGCTGATGTCCACCGACTGCGCGCTGGTCTGATAGTCGTTGAGCGCCGCCTCGGCCTTTTCCAGCTCCTTGCGTACCAGGGGCACCTGTGAACGCAGGAACTCCAGGCGCTGTGCGGCTTCGGCGGAGCTGCGCTCGATGTTCTGACGCACATAGAGGCGGCTGATCTGGTCGAGTACGTGGTTGGCCTTGTCCGGGTCCGGGTCTTCAAGGGTGAGGTAGATGATTCCCGAATCCTTGCCGGCTTCGCCCACCTTGAGGCGCTTCTGGTAATCCAGCGCGGTGGTTTGCGGGCGGCTTCGCACGAGTGAAAACTCCGTACCGGGGCGGGCTTTTAATTCGGCGATCTGAACTCGGAAGCCTTCGTGCTGCACCGCTTCATTGGTCTTGCCGCGCAGCAGCAGTTGCTCGTCCTTGTCATACAGGCTGAAGGCGCCTGCGTTGCCTGTGCGCAATATCAGCTTTTCGCCCAGGTAGGCTTCGGGTACATCCAGCTGAAATACATCGAGTTTCTCACCGCCCCAGGCGTAGCTATCCATGCCCAGCAGAGGTGCGGCGAATTCCCCGTCCTCCTCTGGATCGTGCATGCGCGCCAGATAACCGCCGAGAAGCGGTAGATATTTGGGACGGGCCGTGATGTAGAGCTTCAAGGCGTTGACCGTGCGCCCAAGAACCGAGCGTGACTTGATCAGTTCTATCTCGGTCACGGCCTGGGAAACCGAGTTGGGCTTGGATATCGCTTCTGGAACGCCAGTGATACCGGTCTTCTTCGGCTCGATCTGGATCATCGCGCTGGCTTCGTAAATCGGCGTCGCGACAATTGCATAGGCGACGCCGAGCAGGGCGAAGAAGGCTGTAATAGTGAATATAAGTGCCTTGTGATCAAACGCCACGCGCAGGATACGCGCCAGGTCGATGCGGTTGTCCGCATCGTATTCCAGCGAAGAGCGAGTCATGGCAGTCATTGCGGATCCTTCCTTGAATGTTGCGCTATCGATGCGGCGGCGTTGCCATCCGCTAGTCAGGCGCCTGGGTTAAGCCTGCGTAACAGGTTGACGCTGATGTTCTGGAATATCTGGCCCAGCGCCTGCAGCTTGCTGAGTGGAGAAATCAATGCCAGCACATGGGAAAACACCTGAATCAGGAAATACTCGTAGAGCGCTTGATCGCCGATCCGCTGGTAATAGCGGGCGAGGCTGTAATAGGCGTGCATGCTCATCTGGATGCGCTGTTTGCTGCTGCGCATGGAGAAGATTCCGCCCTCATGCACGCGGTAGGCGGCGGGTTTGATTTCTTCGATGAACTTGCCTTTGCCGTAAGCTCCCAGCAGTGACCACCAGCAGATATCCAGCACCTCGACGCCGTGCAGTTCTGGCGGCAACTCCTGCAGCAGGTTGCGAAAACACACCGTCAGCGTCGACATCGGACGCGCCTGCATCAACTCTCGGGCACTGGCGTCCTGCCGGTACTTGCCCTGCATGTCCGGATTGCGGACTACGCCCTGGCTGTTGAACATGAATGCGTCGTGATAGGTGATCACGTAGTCGCGGTTCTGCTCGAGAAAGTCGACTTGGAGCTGCAGCTTGCGCGGGTCGGTCCAGTAGTCATCCCCTTCGCAATAGGCGATGTACTTGCCACGTGCTCGGGCGAACAGCCGTGTGCTGAACGGCACGCCCTGGCGGTACTGGTTTTCGCGCTGATAGATCGGCTTGATCACGTTTGGATAGCGCGCGGCATATTCGCAAATGATCGCCGCAGTGGAGTCGGTCGAGGCGTCGTCATGAACGATCACCTCGAAGGGAAAGTCCGTTTCCTGCCGGAGGAATCCATCCAGCGTTTCCCTTATGAAAGAGGCATGGTTGTAGGCCAGACAGACGATGCTCAGCAAGGGTTCACGTCTATCGCCCCAGGTTGCCATCAAGGCTTGTTCGCTTTTCAGTTGCGTGTCCATCAGGTGCTCGACTTTGTCATCAGTACGTACAGGCGGAGTACGACGGGTTTGGAGGTAAAGGTGACCAGCGTCAGGCAGATCAATCCGCTGATCGCTAGCCCTAGAAGCGTGTCGAAGCGGTTGTCACTGGCGATGGCCGCGAACACCGGTTCGCCGATCAACAGGCCCAGGCCGGTCATGGCGGTAATGCGCAGCAAGTCCTGCAGCCATTGCCGATGCAGGCCGGGAGCGAAGCGCTTGTGGACCATCGACGGCCAGATCAGAAAGGTCAGCATGCGCAGCCCGAACCAGGCCAGTGCCGCGCCATAGACGCCATGTTCCAGCGCCGCATATGTCACCAGCGGAATGCTTAGCGCGGCGGAGACCAGGCTGAACCACACATGCAGGCGCAACTGCCCGTGGGCGTACTGCAGATAAAATTGGAAGGCGGTGACGGCCATGATCGCGCTGCCCAGTACATACCAGGGCAGAACCGATCGGCTCCATTGCGCGGCTTCCAAATCACCGGTCCAGGCGAATATCAGCTCGGCGGAATGAAAGGCGATCACCCCGGCAAGGGGAAACAGCAGGCTGCAGACGAAGCGGGTGGCGTTCAGGTAAAGCGCCTGCATCTCGGCGATCCGGTCTTCTGCGACGAGCATGGTCATGCGTGGTAGCAGCGTCTGCACCAGCGGATTGGTAAGCGTCATGATGCCGGTCGAAATCAGCGCTACCAGCGAGAAGTAGCCGTACTCCTTGAGCAGCAGCACGTTGGACAGCAAGACCTTGTCCAACTGCGTCAGGATGATCCACAACACCGAGGTAAGCGACATGCCTGCCGCAAAAGGCAGCACCGGCCTGACTACTGCCCAATCGAAGCCGGTCAGCAGCTTTGGGTTGGGCATCAGCGCATAAGCCTTGGCGGCGAATATCAGCGTTTCGATTAGTGCTACCGCTGCCTGAAACAGGAAGAAGTCCAGCGGATCCTGGCTCACATAAGCCACCAGAAACAGGCCACCGAAATAGCGCAGCGTGGCGACGAGGATGTTTGCGCCGTTCAGCCAGGCATGCAGTTCGAGTCCTTGCAGGCCGCTCTTGTATAAAGTTGCGTACAACCTCAGGCCGATCATCAAGCCCATCAGGCTGATGCAGTGAATGATGGTCGCAGTACTCAACTCCTGCGCCTGCAACCACTGATGAGCAATCCACCCGCTGGAGAAGTGAATGGTCAGCACCGTCAGCGCCGCCAGCGGCAAGAAGATGATTTCGAACGAACGCAGCAACTGCCCGGGCTCGTAGCGTTGCGCCGCAGCGACCGGGCGGCCACGCAAATGCGCGATCTGGCGAACCAGCGACGGCGACAGGCCTGCATCCAGCAATTGCAGCCAAGCCTGTAGCACCGCGAAGAACCCGATCAGACCATAGGCTTCTGCCCCCAGATGCCCGAGATAGAAGGGCAGGATGAGAATGCCGACCAGCAAGGCGTACGCCTGACCTGCGTAGCTCAGGCCGGTGTTGCGAATCATGGAAAGCTTTCGGGAGTCGGACATCAATCAAATCGCCGCGAGTGAATCAGGAAATACGCTTGCACTCTGGGTCGAGCAGGCTGAGCCGGTGTTCGTTCAGCAACCCGACAGAGCTGGCCTGCGGCCAGTATTGTTCCGCGCGTGATCGGGTGCGCCGCACCGATTCGGTCAGCAGCGTCTGGACCACAGTGTTCTGGATGTGTCGCGGCAGGCCCGGATAAATCGGCAAGCACAGCACGCGGCGGCTTAAGGTCCGCGACTGTATCTGCGGCATCTGTGGCTGCAGGTGGCCGAGGGTATCCAGCGAGGGGTAGAAGTAACGCCTGGGATTGATGCCTTGTGCATTCAACGCACTGCGACTGCGTAGCAGCTGTTCTTCATTGGCCAGGGCTATCGGAAAGTAGCTATGGTTTCGAGCGGAGTGAGGCTGCTGGTGCTGAAGGTCGAAGTGATCGCCCAGTTGCTGTTCGTAGCGCCGGGCGATCTCCGCCCGTTGCTCCAGAATCAGCGGCATGTCATCAAGGATGCACAGGCCCATCGCAGCCGCGAACTCGTTGAGTTTGGCGTTGATACCGATACCGTTGATGATGTCGGTATCGACGATGCCGAAGTTGCACAGCAAGCGAATCCTGGCTGCCAGCGCATCGTCATTGGTAACGATGGCGCCCCCTTCGATGGTGTGAAAGAGCTTGGTGGCATGGAAGCTGAGCGTGCTGACATCGCCCCAGTTGAACACTGACTGATCCTTGTAGCGCACGCTGAACGCATGAGCTCCGTCGTAGACCACCTTCAAACGATGGCGGTTGGCGATCTGCGCGATGGTCTCGACATCACAGGCGTTGCCGAAGACATGGGTGGCGACGATTGCCCGGGTGTCGCCGTCAATCCTCGCCTCGATGGTGTGCGGGTCGAGGTTCCAGGTGGCCTTGTCAATATCGGCGAATATCGGCCGTATGCCTTCCCATTGCAGCGAGCTGGTGGTGGCGACAAAGCTGAACGGGGTGGTGATAGCGCTGCCGGACAGATCCAGCGCTCGATAGGCAATCTGCAACGCCAGGGTCCCGTTGTTGGTGAGGATGATGTTCCTGACCCCTAGATAATCACGCAGGCGTTCCTCCAGCTCTGTGACAAGCGGCCCGTGATTCGTCAGCCAGCCGGACGCATAGATGCTGTCCACGTAATTAAGAAACTTGGCCTTGTTGCCCAGATACGATTTGGTGACATTGATCATCTCGACGTCCTTATCGGTAGCCATGGCGAAAGGTGCGAAGCGGAAAACCGGTTGGAGCTACGTCGGTTCAGGCGGCCGGATGCGCCCTGGCCGCAGTCGCGCGGCGGGCGCGACGCTGGTTCAGCTTGAGGATCAACCGGGTTGCGAGGCTGCCCGCGTGCGGATCGCCATAGTGAAAGATGGCGGTTGCCCGGCGGCTGGCGGGATCGCAAGGCTCGTTTGCATGCAGTGTCCGGTAGCCCCAGAACAGATAGAGATTGCCGGGAACCAATTGCAACTTTTTGGGCTTCAGCAGATTGCGGCGAATGGCGGCGCTGATCAGCTTTCGGCTCAGTGCGTTCTGCAGCAACGCTTTTTCCAGCACATTGAACAGAACGTTCGAACGTACACGGCGAAGGTTTGGAAAAACGATCAGGTCACCGCAGTCGGCGCCATGTTGAGGAATCTCAATGGGCAACAGTACTGTCAGAAGGCTTGCATCGTAATGAAAGCAATTTGACTCTCGGCGGCCTGAATCGCCCTGTACGCAACGCAGTACCTGAAATATCGCGTCGCTAAACGAGGCTTTTCCCGCACCTGCCTGATGAATACCTGCAAGCATTTCACGAAACTCCGGCGCAGCGCCTAGCACGCCCAATAGAGAGTTCGCGATCGCATCTCCGCCATGGTGCGCGAAGTAATGGCCCTTATGTTTTTCGGCATCGGCACGGACCTGATCTTGCAATAACTTTAATTGATCCTGAGTTAGGAAGTTAGCGACGCAGGAATAACCTGTGTTGTTCATCTCTTGGACAATTAATTGATGCATTTCTAAATCCACGCTACGAAATACATTGCTCACGGTTAACTCCTGGCGGGAATAACGCAAGTTACGGATGTGCAAGTTGCAAATAGCAGATGGAATAAAAGCGCGGTTTATTTTTATATGATCAGGCGCCGTTCCATGAGCTTAATCTTTCTGCTTCTGCCGCAATTACGTTTTTACCAGACAATGCTACCGCCACTGGCGGCCATAGCCGCTTTGTACGTTGCTCGCTGCGGATATGCGGTTCGCCTGCGAATCCCGCTCTATGCGGGCCACTGCTAATTAGGCAAAGCTACCGCACTCGGCTGGGATACGAGATAAGCATCAGACGATAAGAAAAACTATTCAAGCTCAGACATAGTTGCGCTGTAAACGATGCTACCTGTGAAGTTGCTCGCGGTAGCCAAACTTGTATTTTGGTTGGTCTGACTTGCCGTTTCGTTGAGCATCCTGTCTCTGTTTTATGTGACGTAGTTATCATCCAGAACCGGACGGCAGTCAAGTTCGAATAGCTAAATTTCGATTAAAAAAACCGTGTGGTATGTGCTTGGCATCGTAAGTTATTGATAATGATGACGTGCTGCTTTCCGGCTGTTCGTAGCGCTCTGACAGGGCGGTTGTACCTTCAAGTAATACAACCATCTTTCAAACTAAGCCGTTCGGTCTATTGATCTGTGCGCGATGGAATACGGTGCATAACCAGAGGACGCTAATGCCAAAACGGATTAGCAAAAAAAAGCCGGGACGATTGCAGCGAGGGAAGCGATTTTTTGCCGCGCAACGAAAAAAGGCCACTCGAATGAGTGACCTTTTCGTGTTTGGTTGCGGGAGCCGGATTTGAACCGACGACCTTCGGGTTATGAGCCCGACGAGCTACCAGACTGCTCCATCCCGCGTCTGTGAGGCGGCATTCTACAGCGTGCCGTGCCTCTGTCAACCGCTTGCGCTGGAAAGAGTTTTCTTTTCAAAGCTTTAGCCGATTGGTTAGGCACTGGTGCTGGCAAGCAGTAGCTGATTGTTAGTTCTGCGCATACGAAAAAGGCCACTCTCAAGAGTGGCCTTTTTCGTATTTGGTTGCGGGAGCCGGATTTGAACCGACGACCTTCGGGTTATGAGCCCGACGAGCTACCAGACTGCTCCATCCCGCGTCTGTGGGGCGGCATTCTACAGCTTTCGGTCGTGCTGTCACGGCTTTTATCGAAAATAAGCTCGTTGCTTCAAGCGCTTAGCGAAACAGTAGTACCGTGCCGCGTGGCTATGGCTGACCGGGCCTGCGGCGCTTCAGTGCCTGGCTTGTGGTGGTAGCGAGCGATCCGCAGCATGCCCCAGAGCATGGCGAATGCGGCTCCGCTCCAGCCGATGATCATCAAGAGAATTACCAGTGCAGGTGTGATCATTGTTGGATTCCTTTCTAAGTTTGCCATCAACTGCTCTCTGAAGATGGACCCCGAATCGATGCGGACGGTTCCAACTGCCGTTGGTCGGTGATGCTCGCCGGTGATGCACGGCTGGTTCGCTAAGCTGCCTAAACGTTGTCGTGACTTGGTAGGAGGATTTATGCGGACCTATCTGAGAATTGCGCTTGGAGCCGTAGTTGGGCTTGCCGCTGTAACGGCTGCTCTCGCCGCCTCGCTTGAGCGTGCAGCGCCCAGCGCTAGCCAGTTGGCGCAGAACACCGGGGCCGTCGACCGCACCCTCGGCAACAGTTCCATGGGCGTTGGCGAAGGTATCGAACGACTACCCGAACGATCCGAAACGGATTTCGATCCGGATGATGGGCAACGAACACAAAAGACTTACGACGAATCGCGCCACGGTGATAACGACACCGATATGGAGCATCACCCACGCCGAACTCTCGGTGATCACGAGGACGACCGATGATCCAGGCGAAGCAGCCGGCACGTTCCTAACGAGCGGCCCACTCCGTACAATGCGGTCCTTTTTCGATTGGGCCGTACAACATGCAGATCGCCTTGGCGCCCATGGAAGGGTTGGTCGACGAGATTCTCCGTGACGTGCTGACGCGTGTCGGTGGTGTCGACTGGTGTGTAACTGAGTTCATTCGTGTATCGGACCGTTTGTTGCCGCCGTCTAGCTTCCGCAAGCTCGCTCCGGAGCTTGATGGCGGTGCAGTGACACGGGCAGGAACGCCGCTGCGAGTGCAATTACTGGGTTCCGATCCGCTTTGCTTGGCCGACAATGCCGCCTTCGCCTGCAGCCTCGGGGCGCCCGCTATCGACCTGAATTTCGGTTGCCCGGCCAAGACGGTTAACAAGTCCCGGGGCGGTGCCGTGCTGCTCAAGGAACCCGAGCTGCTTCATACGATTTTGTACCAAGTGCGCAAAGCAGTGCCGGCGCATATCCCGGTTACCGCCAAGATGCGGCTGGGTTTCGACAGTCCGGACGGTGCGCTCGATTGCGCCAATGCGCTGGTCGATGGCGGCGCCGAGCAGCTGGTAGTGCATGCGCGAACCAAGCTCGACGGCTACAAGCCACCTGCGCATTGGGAATGGGTCGCCAAGGTTCAAGATGTGGTCGCCGTGCCGGTTTTCGCCAATGGTGATATCTGGTCGCTGGAGGACTGGCGCCGCTGCCGTGAAATCAGTGGCGTGGACGACATCATGCTTGGGCGCGGGTTGGTCTGCCGGCCGGATCTGGCTCGCCAGATCAGTGCGGCGAAGAAGGGCGCAACGGTCGAGCCGATGAGCTGGGAAGACCTGCAGCCATTGCTCGCCGACTTCTGGCTACAGGCGCGACGCAAAATTTCTCCGCGCTACGCACCGGGTCGGCTCAAGCAATGGATATCCATGCTCACCCGCAGCTACCCGGAAGCAGTAGCGCTGTTCGCCCAGCTGCGACGGGAAAACGATTGTGAGCGACTCGACGCGTTGCTGGGTATCGACAGCAACGCGTCGGGTTTCGAAGCAGCCGTTTAGCAGGTAGTTTTCAACGGCCTGTTAACGCCCGCCGCTGACATCCAGCAGGGCACCGCTGGTGTAGCTGGCCTTATCGCTGGCCAGCCAGACAATCGCCTCTGCCACTTCTTCGGCACGACCGCCACGGCCCATAGGCACGCTAGCTTTGACGCGCTCGACCCGTCCAGGCTCGCCGCCGCTGGCGTGAATCTCGGTGTCGATCACGCCCGGCCGCACGGCATTGACGCGAATGCCTTCTGCTGCGACCTCCTTGGCCAAGCCAAGAGTCATGCTGTCGACCGCGCCCTTGGCGGCTGCGTAATCGATATATTCATTGGGCGCGCCGAGTTTCGCTGCAATCGAGGATACGTTGATGATGGCGCCGCCATTGCCTCCGTAGCGGGTCGACATGCGCTTCACCGCGTGGCTCGCGCAGAGAAAGCTGCCGGTTACATTAACGGCGAATACCCGTGCCAGCCGCGCGGCGTCCATCTCGTCCAGACGCATCTGGCGCTCCAGCATGCCGGCGTTGTTGACCAGGACGTCGAGCCTGCCGAACTCATCGTCGACTGCGGCGAACAGTCTGGCTACTTGAGCCTCGTCGGCCACATCGGCTGCCACCGCTATGGCCCGGACGCCGGCGTTTTTAAGCTCGTCCAGCAGGCTCTGCGCGGCGTCCTGGCGATGGTGAAAGTTAAGGCACAGCGCATAGCCTTCGGCAGCTGCGAGCCTGGCGGTGGCGGCGCCTATTCCTCGGCTGGCCCCTGTGATCAGCATGACTTTGGACATAAATAACTCCGACGAACGGTCTTGAAAAGCAGCGGGCAATTCCTATTTAGGGCATCACAGGATGCCGAATTCGGGTCCTGTAAAAACCACTCGCTGCATATCAGGAGATAGCAAAATGACTAGCTTTTCGATGGCTCCACTGTTCCGCCAATCCATTGGCTTCGATCGTTTCAATGATCTGTTCGAGTCTGCCTTGCGCAACGAAGCGAGCAGCTCGTTCCCACCGTACAACGTAGAAAAACACGGTGATGACCAATACCGCATCATCGTAGCAGCTGCCGGTTTTCAGGAGTCCGATCTGGATCTGCAAGTCGAACGCGGCGTGCTGACCGTCAGTGGCGGCAAGCGCGAGAACGGCGGGGAAAACATCACCTATTTGCATCAGGGCATCGCCCAGCGGGCATTTAAGCTGTCGTTCCGCCTGGCCGACCATATAGAGGTCAAAGGTGCTGCGCTCAAAAATGGCTTGTTGAACGTCCAGCTCGAGCGCGTCGTGCCGGAAGAGGCCAAGCCCAAGCGTATCCCGATCAACGGTGAGCGCCTGGCACTGGAAGAGGCCTGACCTAGAGAAGGGCGTCGCAACAGACTGTGTGAAAACTACTGCGCTCGGTTATGCCGCGTTAAAAACAGGCTCGGATGCGAGCCCAGTCGGAATGCTCATTTACAGCTCGTAAACTCGAGTGCGAGCTCAGTCCGCTTCCTCGCCTGTTTTGACTCGCTGCGCTCGCCCTTCGGGCCAGCCTTCGGCTGTTACTCCCGATGGTCGTTGCGCCTTGCCTAACCTTCGCTCGCTACGTTTTCGCAAGGTCTGCAAGACGCCCTTTTTCCAGCTGCAACTCAGGCTGTCAAATTCGTTGCCAATAACTCGCTGAACTCGGCAAACGGCAGCGGGCGGCTGAACAGATAGCCCTGATACAGATGGCACCCTTGCAGCTGCAGCAACTCGAGCTGCGCCTGCTGTTCGACCCCCTCGGCAATCACTTCCAGTCTCAGGCTCCTGGCCATCGCGACGATAGCGCGGATGATTTCGGCGTCGTTGCCGTCATCCAGTGCGTCGCGAACGAAGGACTGGTCGATTTTCAACAGATCCACCGGTAGCCGTTTGAGATAGGTGAGCGAGGAGTAGCCGGTACCGAAATCATCCATCGCAAAGCTCACCCCGTGCCGGCGTAGGCGCCGCATTTTGGCAATGGTGTCGTCCAGGTTCTGGATCACGATGCCTTCGGTGATTTCCAGCTTGATCATCTGGTGTGGCAGTCCGGTGGTTTTCAGCGCTTCGACGACGCGTTCGACAAACTCGTTCTGGCGGAACTGGCGTGGGCTGATGTTGACGCAGAGGCTGAAGTCGTCGGGCCGTACCAGGTCGTTGGCCAACAATAAAGCACCGATTCGGCAGGCTTCCTTTATTACCCAGCCGCCGACTTCGATGATCAGTCCGCTTTCTTCCAATACATTAATGAACTGCGCGGGCGAGCGTGCGCCATGCTCCGGATGATGCCATCGCAACAGGACCTCGGCACCGACCACCACGCCGGATCGCGCATCTACCTGAGGTTGAAGATATAGCTCGAATTCATTGCGCTGCAGTGCCAGGCGCAGCTCGTTTTCCAGCTGCAAGCGGGCGCTCGCGGCTTCCTGCATGGTCGCTCGAAACAGTTGAATGGCATTGCGTCCGGCATCCTTGGCCCGGTACAGGGCGATGTCGGCGCGCTTCAGCAAGTCGGCAGGAGTGTCACCGTGATCCGGCATCAGCGCAATGCCGATACTCGGCGTGACCTGCAGTCGATTACCTTCGAAGACCATGGGCTCCGCAAGTAGAGTGCGCAGTTTTTCCGCAACCTGCCGCACTTGGCGGGTCACATCTGAGCGTTTGCCGGTCAGGCCGGTCAGCAGCACGACGAACTCATCGCCACCAAGGCGGGCAACGGTATCTTCCTGACGGATGCTGGCTTCGAGGCGTGCGGTAATCATTTTCAGTACGCCATCGCCGACCGGATGTCCGAGCGAATCGTTGATGTGCTTGAAGTGGTCAAGATCGAGGAACAGCAGCGCGCCCCGTAGATTGTGCCGTTTATGCAACGCGGCCTGCTGGGTCAGACGATCCATGAGCAGGGCGCGATTGGGCAGGTTGGTCAGCGGGTCGTGGTAAGCCAGATGATGGATCTGTGCGTGGGCGGCTTTCAGCTGGCTAATGTCGCGGGCTGACAACAGCAGGCATTCGGTGTCGTTGAGCTCGATAGGCTCTACCGAGACCTCGATGTTCATTGGTCTGCCGTAACGATCCTGGCCGATCATTTCCCAATTGGTCACGCGACCGTCACGCTCTAGCAGCTCGAGAATTTCGTTGCGTTGCGTGACAGGCCAGATGCCTAACTCTGCAGAGGTGCGACCGATGGCTTCCTCCGGACGATAACCAGAGAGGCGGTAGAAACCGTCGTTGACCTCAATGAATCGCCCGGTACTGCGCTCGCTGATGATGATCGCGTCGGGGCTTGAGTGAAACGCCGTGGCGAACTTGGCCTCGCTGACCTTCAGCGCCGCCTCGGCTCGCTGTCGCTTTGTGATGTCCCGGAACGTAGTAACAATGCATAGGCGCCGGTCGATACGGATGAAGCGGCTGGAAACAACGCAGGTGATGTACTGGTCTGCCTTGGTTCGAAATTGCGCTTCGGCATTCTCCAGACGCTGGTCGCGAGTCAGCTGCTGATAGAGTTCCAGTCGTTGATTCTCGTCGCGCCAGAAGCGTATTTCCGGAGCCGAACGTCCCACGATATCGCTGCTCTCCCAACCGAATACAGCGCTGAAGCTCGGGTTGATCCCAATGAACTTACCATCGCGAATGCGTGACAGAGAAATCGGATCTGGACTGCCTTGGAACAGCGCGGAAAATTTGGCTTCGGAGGCGGCTAGATGCTGCTCGCGCAGAACACGCTCGGTGACGTCGATAATAATGCCGGCCATTCGTAGTGGCGCGTCGTGCTCATCACGATAGAGCTTGGCGGTGCTTTCCAGGTGTCGAATCGTGCCATCGGCATGTTCCGCCTGGTAAACGGTTTGGTAGGTCTTACGTCGCCCAGCGAGCAGATCGCTGTAAGCGTCGCGCATGGCTTGTCGGTCTTTTGCCGCGACGCTGCGAAAAAACTCCCGAAACGATCCATCGAATGGACCTTCGACGATGCCCTGCAATTCAGAAGCCCGAGCCGAGGCATACAGCTTGTCGCTCGGGATGTGCCATTCCCAGTTGCCAAGCTCTGCCGAGGCCAACGCCAGCTCCAGGCGTTCCTGACTGTCTTCGAGGGCCTGGGCCTGGATGTGCTGGTCGGTGATGTCGCGGACGATGCCCACCAGCATCGACTGGTCCGTGCGGCCAGCTTTTTGCTGGCCGTCGATTTCCAGCCAGCGCACAGTCCCATCTACCCAAAGCACTCGGTGGCGAAAACTGAAGCGTGGCTCGTTGCCCTTCCGTGCTGAGCGAATGAATGCGTCGATGCGGGATCGGTCTTGCTCGAAGATCAGCTTGAGATAGTCGGCCTGTGAGATCTCGACGCGCGGCTCCGTGAGGCCAAAAAGCCTGCTGGTACCGAGCGACCAATGCACGACGCCACGCTGTAAATCCCAGGACCAGACGCCCAACCCAGCACCGTCGAGTACCGACAGTAGGCGAGCTGCGTCCTGCCAAGGAGTTGCTGCTTCGTTTGGAATGGCGTTGCGTGCGGGTTCAGTGGGCAACATGAACGGCCTCGGCCGGGCAAATCAGGAAGTGGCGAATCGGTGGTAAACAAACAATGCTCATGGGCGCTTCTGGGTATCTTGTAGTTATGCTCCGAACTTATCCGTAGCTAATGGCAAAGTGCAAGTGCGGTTAGTCGGCATCCAGCAATGCCATGAAGGCTTTTGCTGCGTTCGACAGGGTGCGCTCCGTATGAATTATGTACCCAAGTTGTCTTGCTAGCTGAACGCCAGGTAGCGGCAAACGCACCACCTGTTCATCGAGCATAGTTCGCGGCAGCACGCTCCAGGCGATGCCAATGGAAACCATCATTTTGATCGTCTCCATATAGTTGGTGCTCATTGCGATGTTCGGTGTGAGCCCTTCACGCTCGAACAACCGCTGGGCGATATGGTGAGTGAAGGTGTTACCGCCCGGGAATACGGCAGGGTAGGCGGCGATATCGGCGAGTGTGATGTCCGGTTTCTGCGCCAATGGATGCTCGGGAGCTACGACGAAGTCCAGCGGATCGTCCCAGACCTTGTTCGCGCGAACCGGTGTTGCGGTCTGCGGTGCCAGGGTGATCACGGCGAGTTCAGCCCGCCCGTGAAGGATTTCCTCGTAGGCGATTTCCGAATCCAGGAAGCGGATGTCCAGGTTCACATTCGGATAGGCGCGGGTGAACGCCCTGAGCAGTGGCGGCAGGCGGTGCAGGCCGATGTGGTGGCTGGTCGCCAAGCACAATCGGCCGCTGACATCCCCGTTCAGATTGGTCAGTGCGCGGCGCGTGTCGTCCAGCACGTTGAGGATCTGATAGGCGCGCGGCAGCAGTGCTCTGCCGGCTTCGGTCAGCCCGATTTCCCGTCCGAGCCGGTCGAATAGCCGTACGTTCAGTTGTGACTCCAACGCTGCCAGCCGCTTGCTTACCGCTGGCTGGGTCAGGTGCAGGTGTTCTCCAGCCAAGGAAAAGCTACCGGTCTCGGCGATGGCAATAAAAGCATTGAGATTGGCGAGGTCCATCGGTTCGCTCCGGCGAAAAATTAGAGGCCAGGTCCAAGTCGATAAAGGAGTAGCTTATAGCTATTCTCTTAAGGAATGCATTGAATGAAAAATATGAATTTGAGTAATTCTATGCAACCCCATAGCATCAACCTCATAAGCAAAAGGGCTATTGCCCAAGAAACTGATGAGGAACGTCTGATGGCTGGCAAAACGCTCTACGACAAGCTCTGGGAAATGCACGAAGTCAAACGTCGCGATGATGGCTCGTCGCTGATCTACATCGACCGTCATATCCTCCACGAAGTGACCTCGCCACAGGCCTTCGAAGGCCTGCGTCTGGCTGCTCGCAAGCCATGGCGCATCGACGCCAATATCGCTACGCCCGATCACAACGTGCCGACCACCAAGGGCGAGCGCCAGGGCGGCCTGGAAGCCATCGCCGATGAGGTCTCGCGTATTCAGGTACAGACTCTGGATGAGAACTGCGATGACTTCGGCATCCTCGAATTCAAGATGAACGACATCCGTCAAGGTATCGTCCACGTAATCGGCCCGGAGCAGGGCGCGACCCTGCCGGGGATGACCGTGGTGTGTGGCGACTCGCACACCTCGACTCACGGCGCGTTCGCCGCGCTGGCCCACGGCATCGGTACCTCGGAAGTCGAGCATGTACTGGCGACCCAGTGCCTGGTCGCCAAGAAAATGAAGAACATGCAGGTGCGCGTCGAGGGCAAGTTGCCCTTCGGTGTGACCGCCAAGGACATTGTCCTGGCGGTAATTGGCAAGATCGGCACTGCCGGCGGTAACGGCCATGCGTTGGAGTTCGCCGGTAGCGCTATCCGCGACCTGTCGATGGAAGGCCGCATGACCATCTGCAACATGTCCATCGAGGCCGGTGCCCGCGTGGGGATGGTAGCTGCGGACGACAAGACCATCGCCTATGTCGAGGGTCGTCCATACGCGCCCAAGGGTGCCGACTGGGAACGTGCAGTTGCAGCCTGGAAGGATCTCGTCTCCGACGAAGATGCGGTATTCGATACCGTGATCGAGTTGAAAGCCGAAGAGATCAAGCCGCAGGTGAGCTGGGGTACCTCCCCGGAAATGGTTTTGGCGGTCGACCAGAGCGTGCCTGACCCGGCAGTAGAAGCCGACCCGGTCAAACGCGATTCCATTACCCGTGCGCTGAAATACATGGGGCTGCGCGCCAACCAGCCGATCACCGAGATCCAACTGGATCGCGTATTCATCGGCTCCTGCACTAACTCTCGCATCGAAGATTTGCGCGCTGCCGCCGAAGTAGCCAAGGGCCGCAAGGTGGCCGCTACGGTCAAGCAGGCAATGGTTGTGCCGGGCTCCGGATTGGTCAAGCAGCAGGCCGAGGCGGAAGGGCTGGACAAGATCTTCCTCGAAGCCGGCTTCGAATGGCGTGAGCCAGGCTGTTCGATGTGCCTGGCAATGAACCCGGACAAGTTGGGCAGCGGTGAGCATTGCGCCTCCACCTCCAACCGTAACTTCGAAGGGCGCCAGGGCGCTGGTGGTAGGACTCATCTGGTCAGCCCGGCCATGGCTGCCGCCGCCGCGGTGACTGGCCGCTTTATCGACGTTCGCGAATTGATCCAGGCCTGAGGAGACCGACATGAAAGCATTCACCCAGCATACAGGTCTGGTCGCGCCGCTCGATCGCGCCAACGTCGATACCGACCAGATCATCCCTAAGCAGTTTCTCAAATCGATCAAGCGCACCGGCTTCGGTCAGAACCTGTTTGACGAATGGCGTTACCTGGACGTCGGCCAGCCCAATCAGGATTGCTCGAATCGTCCGGTGAACAACGAGTTTGTGCTGAATTTTCCGCGTTATCAGGGCGCTAGCGTCCTGCTCGCTCGCGAAAACTTCGGCTGCGGCTCGTCCCGCGAGCATGCCCCGTGGGCGCTGGATGAGTACGGCTTCCGTACCATCATCGCGCCGAGCTTTGCTGACATCTTCTACAACAACAGCTTCAAGAACGGCCTGCTGCCGATCATGCTGAAGGAAGCGGAAGTCGACGAGCTATTCGAACAGGCCGAAGCCACCGAGGGATACCAGCTCACCGTGGATCTGGCCGCGCAAACCGTTACTCGTCCTGACGGAAAACAATACAGCTTCGAGGTCGATGCCTTCCGCAAGCATTGCTTGCTTAACGGCCTTGACGACATCGGGCTGACGCTGCAAGACGCGGATGCGATCAAGGTGTTCGAAGCCCGCCATCAGCAGAGTCAGCCCTGGTTGTTCGGTGCAATCAAATAAGTTCGAGTTGGACCTGTTGTGTAGGGTGGCTTCAGCCCGCCTGAGAGTAAATGGCAAGCGATGGGCTGGAGCGGAACACGCCCGGCCCACTCTTACGGCGTATCAATTTCAAGGAACAGCAAATGTCTAAACAGATTCTGGTATTGCCCGGCGACGGTATCGGCCCGGAAATCATGGCCGAGGCGGTCAAGGTGCTGACGCTGGCCAACGACAAGTTTCAACTCGACTTCCAGCTCAACTACGACGAGCTGGGTGGCGCTGCGGTCGACAAATACGGCGTGCCGCTGGCCGACGAAACTCTGGAGCGTGCACGCGCGGCCGACGCCATCCTGCTCGGTGCGGTCGGTGGCCCTAAGTGGGATACGATCGATCCGGCGATCCGCCCCGAGCGTGGCTTGCTGAGGATCCGCTCGCAGCTGGGCCTGTTCGGCAATCTGCGTCCTGCTCTGCTTTATCCGCAGTTGGCCGAGGCCTCCAGTTTGAAGCCGGAGATTGTTGCCGGCCTGGATATCCTGATCGTTCGCGAGCTGACTGGCGGTATCTATTTCGGCCAGCCGCGCGAGAGCAAGGTGCTGGAAAATGGAGAACGTATGGCCTATGACACTCTGCCGTACAGCGAGAGCGAAATCCGCCGAATCGCCAAGGTCGGTTTTGACATGGCACGCGTCCGCGGTAAGAAGCTCTGCTCGGTGGACAAGGCCAACGTGCTGGCGTCCAGCCAATTGTGGCGTGCTGTGGTGGAGGAGGTCGGCAAGGATTATCCGGACGTCGAACTCAGCCACATGTATGTCGACAACGCGGCGATGCAGCTGGTGCGTGCGCCGAAGCAGTTCGATGTGATCGTCACAGACAATATGTTCGGTGACATCCTGTCGGACGAGGCTTCCATGTTGACCGGTTCGATCGGCATGCTGCCGTCCGCTTCCCTTGATTCGAACAACAAGGGCATGTTCGAGCCGTGCCATGGTTCAGCACCGGATATCGCTGGCAAAGGCATTGCGAACCCGCTGGCAACCATTCTCTCTGTATCGATGATGTTGCGTTACAGCTTCAACCTGGTTGCGGCTGCGGATGCAATCGAGCAAGCGGTCAGCGATGTGCTTGATCAGGGGCTGCGCACTGGCGATATCTGGTCCAACGGCTGTCAGAAGGTCAATACCCAGGCGATGGGCGACGCAGTAGTCGCGGCGCTCGCGAAGTTGTAATCTCTCGGGTCCCATTGCACCGGCCGTTGATAGAGCTTGCGGGCGACGGCTAGGCGGTAACGTCAAGCGATGGCGGGGCGCGTTGTTCAGCACAGGCTAGATATAGTGCCCTCGCTTTCCACCCGAAAGCACAGTCTGTTACGGCCTGCTAGATGGGCCACTTTATATATAGGTGTTGTTTGCGATGAAACGTGTAGGTCTGATCGGTTGGCGCGGTATGGTAGGTTCCGTGCTTATGCAGCGGATGCTGGAGGAGCGGGACTTCGACCTGATCGAGCCAGTGTTCTTTACCACTTCCAACGTAGGCGGTCAGGGGCCTTCCATTGGCAAAGATACTGCGCCGCTGAAGGACGCCTACAGTATCGAAGAGCTGAAAACCCTCGACGTGATTCTTACTTGCCAGGGCGGCGACTACACCAGCGAAGTATTCCCCAAGCTTCGCGAAGCGGGTTGGAATGGCTACTGGATCGACGCGGCGTCGACCCTGCGCATGCATGACGATGCGGTCATCGTGCTGGATCCGGTCAACCGTAAGGTGATCGATCACCAGCTGGACGCCGGCACCCGCAACTACATCGGCGGTAACTGCACCGTCAGCCTAATGCTGATGGGGCTCGGCGGCTTGTTTGAGAACGGCCTGGTCGAGTGGATGAGCGCCATGACTTATCAGGCTGCATCAGGTGCCGGCGCACAGAACATGCGCGAGCTGATCAAGCAAATGGGCAGCATTAATGCCTCGGTTGCGGATGAGCTTGCCAATCCGGCCAGCGCCATTCTGGAAATTGATCGCAAGGTCGCCGAGTGTCAGCGCTCAGAAGCATTTCCGGTGGACAATTTTGGCGTTCCGCTGGCCGGTAGCCTGATTCCGTACATCGATAAGGAGCTGCCGAATGGGCAGAGCCGTGAGGAGTGGAAGGCGCAGGCGGAAACCAACAAGATTCTGGGCCGTTTCAAAAGCCCCATCCCGGTAGATGGCATCTGCGTGCGGATCGGCGCGATGCGCTGTCACAGCCAGGCGTTGACTATCAAGCTGAACAAGGATGTGCCGATCTCGGACATCGAAGGCATGATCAGTCAGCACAACCCCTGGGTGAAGCTCGTTCCGAACCATCGTGACGCGAGCATGCAGGAGCTCAGTCCCACCTCGGTAACCGGTACCTTGAGTGTTCCGGTTGGCCGTCTGCGCAAGCTCAATATGGGTTCGCATTACCTGGGCGCTTTCACCGTTGGTGATCAGCTGCTTTGGGGAGCGGCCGAGCCGCTGCGCCGCATGCTGCGGATCCTTCTGGAGCGATAAGCCAGAATGGGCTGGCAAAAAAGCGCCCCGGCTGTGCCGCGGCGCTTTTTTTATGCGAAAGGGTGTCCTTCTTCCTATCTGCCGCCGCAATGAGACCAGCGGACAGTAACCCTAACGCTGAAAGCAGATCCAATCACGCAGAGCGTCCTGGATGCTGGCGGTCGCATTGCGGCCTGCCTGCTGTACGCGAACACAATTTGTGGATTGTGTCTGATAACGTACCAAAAGGCGCGGCGCTCAATGCCGTGCGGTCTGGTGAGTTGTTGATAAAACACTATCTGTAAAAGATACTTACCGGAAATTCGAAGAACTATTCTAGCTAACAACGCTGTTTAGGCTTATCGCTGACGGGGAGCCGCCACTAGGCGGGCGCAGGCAGTGACTATAAGACCCTCTCGACGATCCGAGAAAAGTTAAAACAAGGGATTTACATAATGGTTCGGGTTCGCAATCTGGTACTGGCAATCGCGGCTGCTACCGCGCTGACTTCCGAAATGGCTTATGCGCTGGGGCTGGGGGAGGTCACGCTGAAGTCGGCGCTTAACCAACCGCTGGTCGCTGAAATCGAACTGCTGGATGCGAAAACGTTGGCCCCGGGTGAGGTGGTTCCGGTTCTAGCTTCTGCCGAGGATTTCAATCGGGCTGGAGTTGATCGCCAATATTTTCTGACGGACCTGACCTTTACCCCTGTTTTGCGTCCTGACGGCAAGAGCGTCATTCGAATTTCATCGACAAAACCGGTTCGCGAACCCTATCTGAATTTCCTCGTCGAAGTTCTCTGGCCGAGTGGCCGTCTTCTGCGCGAATACACCTTGCTGCTGGACCCGCCGCTTTATTCTCCGGAAATCGCTGCTGCCGTCGCACCCCAGCTGCCGATTGCCGCTCCCGTTTCTCGACCGAGCTCGGCGTCTCGAGCGGCAACCCGATCTACACCTCTGAGCGCTCCCGCTAGTACCTCTTCGCTGCAGGGTGATCAGTACAAGGTCACCCCGAATGACACGCTTTGGGAAGTCGCCGAGCGCGCGCGTCAGGGCGGAACCGTGCATCAGACCATGCTGGCCATTCAGGACCTGAATCCAGACGCTTTCATTGGCGGCAACATCAATCGAATGAAGAACGGGCAGGTGCTTCGGCTGCCCAACGCCGAGCAAATTGGCAGCCGCTCGCAAGCGGAAGCGATTCAGCAAGTTGCGCAACAGAACGCCAGCTGGCGCCAGGGCGCGGGTTCGGTTGCTGCAGGTGCGCGTCAGCTCGACGCCACTCAGCGTAGCTCGGCCGGGGCTGCACCATCTCGCAGCGAGCAGGGCGATAATCTGCGACTGGTTGCACCGGAAACAGGCACTTCCACGACAGGCAGCGATAGCGGTACCGGCGAAGACACCAAAGCTCTGCGCGACAGGCTCGCCACTACCGAGGAAAGCCTCGATTCAAGTCGCCGTGAGAATCTGGATCTCAACGATCGCCTCAGCGATCTCCAAGGCCAACTGGACAAGCTGCAACGTTTAATGCAGCTCAAAGACGATCAGCTTGCCAAACTACAGGCCCAGCTAGCGACCGGAGCAGAGCCAGGGACTGATGCGGCGGCATCGGTAAATCCTCCGGTCGATCCAAGCGCTGATGTTGCGCCAGAATCCGGCGAGCCCGCACCTGAGGCAAATGCCGAGCCCGGAATTGCCCCTGAAACCTCGGCGCCCCAAGCGCCTCAGAACCAGCCAGTAGCGACCTCTGAGTCTGCCGAACAGGCGCCCACTGCCGCACCGGCTACAGTTGCTGAAGAGCCGAAGGAAGATAGCTACGTCGACGAACTGATGGCCAATCCTGTTCTGCTCGGCGTGCTGGGCGGTAGTGCGCTATTGCTACTGCTTGTCGGCTTGATGGCGTTGTCTCGTCGTAATGCCATGAAAGAGGCTGAACTGCAGGAAAGCCTGTTAGCCGATAGCGCACCGGACAATCTCTACGTAGCTGAGCGGGGGCTCGATTCATCTGATATCGAAGCGGCCGATCAGGGCGCTGCGGTAGATTTCGACAACAGTTCCTCCGACTCGCTTGCTGGCGCCAGTAACGACCCGCTTGCCGAAGCCGATATTTACATCGCCTATGGTCGTTTTAACCAGGCTGTTGATCTCCTGCAAAATGCGCTGAACGATGAGCCGCAGCGCAGCGATTTGCGTCTGAAGTTGATGGAGGTTTACGCCGAACTCGGTGATCGCGATGGTTTCGCGCGGCAAGAGGCGGAGCTTCGTGACATCGGAGGCGCTTCGGCCGGTATCGACCAGATAAAGAACAGATACCCTGCGATGGTTGCCGCAGCCGCTACTGGCACCGCAGCAGTCGCCGCAAGTGATGAGGGTTTCGATAGTTTCAGCCTGGATGATCTCGAGCTCGACGAGCCTGCCCCTGCCTCCGTTGCAGAGCAAGGCACCGACGAAGCCTTCGATCTTAATTTTGACGATCTTGAACTGGACGACGGCCTGTCGGAGACTGCAGTCGCGCCGACTAGCGACGCCGCTCCAGAACTAGATGAACTCAGCTTTGACGAACTTGGTCTTGATGCAGCGACGCAAGAGCAAGCCATGGATGACTTCTCTTTCGATGTGGAAAAATCGTCGAAGCCGAATGATGTGTCCCTTGAGGGTGAGCTCGCAGGCTTCTCGCTTGATCTCGATGATGATCAGCCGGCAACACCGGCTAATGAAGAGTTGATGCTGAGTCTCGATGACGCACCGTCAGCACCTGCGTCGCTCGAGCCTGCCGCAGATGAGTTCGATTTCGAACTTTCCGATTCGGCACAGCCCGCTGACATGCCGGATGAGTTCGACCTGTCGCTAGGTGACGAGCCCGCCGAAGAAGCGACGCCGGATACTTTCACCTCCGAACTGAATGAGGTCGAAGCCGAGCTGGACGACCTGTCGAATGATTTGGGGGAGCCGCTCGACCAGCCTGAGGTAGCCTCGGCTCCTGCGCCTGTTGAGTCGGGATCGGAGTCGCTTGACGATGACTTCGATTTCTTCTCCGACACAGACGAAACCACTACCAAGCTGGACCTCGCTCGCGCCTACATCGATATGGGTGATGCTGAAGGTGCGCGCGATATCCTCGATGAGGTCATGAGCGAAGGTAGCGACAATCAGCAGCAAGAGGCGCGCGAGATGCTCGCCAAACTAGCCTGACCATGATCGAAGCAGTACCTGAAGCGGCAGCCACATCGGCTGCCGCTGACGTTTTCAGAATTGCTCTTGGCGTCGAATATAAAGGTTCGCGGTATCGGGGTTTTCAGCGCCAGCGCGATGGTGTGCCGTCTATCCAGCTATCGCTGGAAAACGCATTAAGCAAGGTTGCCGGCGGTCATCCGGTAGTGCTGAGTTGTGCTGGGCGTACGGACGCTCTCGTTCACGCCTGCGCCCAGGTCGTGCACTTCGATACGCCAGTGACACGTTCCATGCACGCCTGGGTAATGGGCGCGAACATGAACTTGCCAGGTGACATTAGCGTGGCTTGGGCCAAGGAAATGCCCAAGCGTTTCGACGCACGTTTCAGCGCCATGGCGCGTCGTTATCGCTATGTCATCTACAACGACCAGATTCGACCGGCGCACCTCGCCGAAGAGGTGACTTGGAACCATCGTCCGCTGGATGTCGCGCGCATGCGCGAAGCGGCCCGAGCATTCGTGGGCACACACGACTTCAGTGCCTTCCGGGCGCGTCAATGCCAGGCGAAATCGCCAATCAAAACCATTCATCACCTGGAGTTGCTCGAGTACGGCCGGCTTATCGTGATCGATGTCCGTGCCAACGCTTTTTTACATCATATGGTGCGTAACTTTGCCGGTGTGCTGATGACCATTGGCGCGGGCGAGCGTCCTGTGGAATGGGCGCGAGAAGTACTCGAATCGCGAATACGGCGAACCGGTGGGGTCACTGCGCATCCCTACGGTCTGTATCTCGTTCAGGTGGATTACCCTGACGAGTTCGCATTGCCTGAACGCTATCTCGGGCCGCACTTTTTGTCGGGCTTGCCGGACGTGCGAACGTATCCGGGATAGCTGGGATTGTCGGAAGCGTTCATGGAAAAGCGGAGTCGCTCTCAGCGCGAAGCAGGTTGCAGCCTGTGGCGCTTTTGTTACCATCCGAGGTCTTTTATCGCAGGTAGCTGCCGTTGGCCATCGTCCGTAGCAAGATATGTGGAATCACCAGCGTTGAGGACGCGCTTGTTGCTGCCGACGCGGGAGCCGATGCGATCGGCTTGGTGTTCTATGCCAAGAGCCCGCGAGCGGTAAGTATTCAACAGGCGCGCGCGATCATTGCCGCGCTACCTCCTTTTGTTACCACGGTTGGCTTGTTCGTCAATGCGTCGCGCTGCGAACTCAACGAAACGCTCGATGCGGTATCGCTGGATATGTTGCAATTTCACGGGGATGAAACACCTGCCGACTGTGAAGGCTTCCACCGGCCTTGGTACAAGGCGCTTCGGGTCAGGGCTGGTGATGACATTCGCGGCCAGGCGGCTCGCTATGCGGGCGCTAGCGCGGTTCTGCTAGACACCTTTGTTTCTGGCATTCCAGGCGGGACAGGGGTTGTGTTTGATTGGTCCCTGATTCCTGCTGATCTACCCAAGCCTCTTATCCTTGCTGGCGGGCTTACCCCGCAGAATGTGCAACAGGCCATTGCCCAGGTGCGACCGTTCGCGGTCGACGTCAGTGGTGGGGTAGAGCTGCGCAAAGGCGTCAAGAATGCTGAGAGCGTACGTGAATTTGTTCGACGGGTTAGAGCGGCAATGTGACGAACCAAGGGTCCTTGCCGTCCAGTTACCATTCGCTGGATTGGCGAGCCCGCAGTCGATCTCGACATTGAATAGGGATCGAGTTCAGCGGTAGGGCCCTCCGGTCCATCGCCAACGTGACGCAGTGAGCTCCGACTGGAGACCGGTCGCAACGATAAATTTGCCTAGTGCGTGCAGTCGATACGTGCCGGGACTGAAAAGCTGTGGAGAACAAAAGCATGAGCAACTGGCTGGTAGACAAGCTGATCCCTTCGATCATGCGCTCGGAAACGCAGAAAAGCTCAGTGCCTGAAGGCTTATGGCACAAGTGTCCATCATGCGAGGCGGTGCTGTATCGCCCAGAGCTGGAAAAAACGCTGGATGTCTGCCCCAAGTGCCAGCATCACATGCGTATCGATGCGCGTACGCGCCTGGATATATTTCTCGACAAAGACGGACGCGAGGAACTCGGTTCCGATCTGGAGCCTGTCGACCGTCTGAAGTTTCGTGATAGCAAGAAATACAAGGATCGCCTCTCCGCTGCCCAGAAGCAGACCGGTGAAAAGGACGCCCTGATCGCTATGCGCGGAACGCTGTCTAGCATGCCGGTCGTAGCCTGTGCGTTCGAGTTCTCCTTCATGGGCGGCTCCATGGGAGCGATCGTTGGCGAGCGCTTCGTTCGTGCGGCGAATGCAGCGCTCGAGCAGCGATGCCCATTGGTCTGCTTCGCTGCCTCCGGCGGCGCACGGATGCAGGAAGCCCTGATCTCGCTAATGCAAATGGCCAAGACCTCCGCAGTATTAGCCCGTATGCGTGAAGAGGGACTGCCATTCATTTCTGTGCTTACCGACCCGGTTTACGGCGGCGTATCGGCTAGTCTGGCAATGCTCGGCGACGTTATCGTTGCAGAGCCCAAGGCGCTGATCGGCTTTGCCGGGCCGCGAGTCATCGAGCAGACAGTTCGCGAGAAACTGCCGGAAGGGTTCCAGCGCAGCGAATTCCTCCTTGATCACGGTGCCATTGATCTAATCATCCCGCGCGCCGAACTGCGTGCTCGTCTATCCCGTCTCCTCGCTCAGCTGCAACAGCTGCCGACACCGGCCGAACCCGCATTGGTGACGGCTGGCGCATGATCCAGCGGAGTCTGCAGGATTGGCTCGATTACCTCGAGCGGCTGCACCCTACCGCCATCGATATGGGCCTTGATCGTTGCCGTGAGGTAGCGACGAGGCTCGGGCTGACGCGTCCGGCCCCGCAAGTCGTCACTGTTACCGGTACTAATGGCAAGGGCTCGACCTGCGCATTCATCGCCCAAATGCTGGCAGGGCAAGACAAGAGGGTCGGCGTTTACAGCTCACCGCATCTGCTGCGTTACAACGAACGTGTGCGTATCAACGGTGCCGATGCCAGCGACACAGCACTGTGCGAAGCATTTGAAGCGGTTGAGCGCGCGCGCGGCTCCGTTTCTCTGACCTATTTCGAAATGGGTACGCTGGCCGCTTTTTGGCTTTTTGAACGCGGGGTGCTGGATGCCGTGGTTCTGGAGGTCGGGCTTGGTGGCCGTCTCGACGCGGTAAACCTGGTTGATGCCGACGTGGCGGTCGTCACCAATATCGGGCTGGATCATGCCGAATGGCTGGGGAACACACGCGAAAGCGTTGCGTTCGAGAAAGCAGGGATATTCCGTTGCGCAAAACCTGCCGTATGCGGTGATCCTGCCCCGCCAGAATCATTGCTTGAAAGCGCCGCCCGGTCCGCTGTGCCGTTGCTGGTGCGCGGGCGTGATTTCGATCTGGTGAGGGAAGCGGGGTGCTGGCATTGGCGTGGTCAGGATGGCGCAGGCAACCTGCTGGAGCTGCGAAATCTGCCGATACTTGCGCTGCCGCTGGAAAATGCAGCTTTGGCGTTGCAGGCGTTTGCGTTGCTTGAGCCTTCCTGGCAGCCGGAGCGGCTGACTGAATCGCTACAGAATACACGCGTTACCGGACGCCTGGATCGTCGAGCGATCCGTTGGCAAGGCCGCGACCTGTCGATACTGCTCGATGTTGGACACAACCCACACGCGGCTGCTTACTTGGCCCAGCAGCTCCAGGCGCAGCCAAAACGTGGACGGCGGCTTGCGGTTTTCGGTCTGCTGGCCGACAAGGATCTGGCTGGCGTGATCGATGCGTTGATGCCCGTTGTCGACAGCTGGGCCGTTGCGCCCCTCGCGTCATCTCGCTCTCGTCCCGCTGCCGAGCTAAGTGAGACATTGATGGAACGAGGCGCCTCCGTCAGTATCTACCCAGGTGTGTCTCAGGCGCTCGAAGGGCAGTGCGATCAGGCCTCCGAGGAAGACGAGATTCTACTGTTCGGATCTTTTTATTGTGTGGCTGAGGCGCTGGACTGGCTCGATCGGCACGCAGCGAATGGAGGGCAAAGCATTGGTGGATAAAGGATTGCTGCAACGTATCGTCGGTGCGTTGGTGCTGGTTGCGCTGGCGGTGATATTCGTGCCGATGCTGTTCAATCGTGAAGACGATGGCCGTCAGGTCGCTGTGGATGCGCCGGAGATGCCAGAGGCGCCTGCTACGCCTGTGATCGTGACGCAACCCGTTGAGGTGCCGGAACCAGAAGCCGAGCCTTTCCCGGAAGAGTTCGAGATCGTCGAAGAGGGACCGACAGCCGAATCGAAAGTGCCGGCAGCTCCCATCAGTCAGGTTCCGGTGCCTTCCACGGGGACGGAACCGACACCAGCCGAGCCTGAGTCAGCCACCACTCAAACGCCGGCAGCGCCAGCGGAAGAGCCGCGGCTGGATACGGCCAATCTACCGGTCAGCTGGTCGGTGCAGTTGGCCAGCCTGTCGAGTCGCGAGAACGCCGATAAGCTGCAGAAAACGCTTCGCTCCCAAGGCTACAACGCTTATGTACGTACGGCAGACGGGATGAATCGCGTATTCGTCGGGCCGCTTGTCGAGCGGGCGGAAGCCAATCGCTTGCGTGATCAGCTGCAGCGTCAGCAGAAGCTCGACGGTTTCGTCGTGCGCTTCAAACCTGAGCAGGGCTGAAGCCTGGATTGAGAGTCATCCGCTGCAGGCGGAACCGCTGGAGCTGGGCTTTGCAGTGTCAGTGTTCCGGCCAGCAGAAGGGGGATCGCGGCGCTTACTCCTTGGCAGGTGCTCTGCTAAAATACGCCGCCTTTCTTCTTTGTGGGAAACCCCGTGACGTTCACCTGGGTCGATTGGGCGTTTATCGCCGTTGTGGTCATCTCCAGCCTGATCAGTTTGAAACGCGGTTTCGTCAAGGAAGCGCTTTCTCTGCTCACCTGGATCATCGCTGGTGTGGTTGCCTGGATGTTCGGTGGCGCGCTTTCTCACCATCTCGCCGAGTTTATTAGCACTCCGTCCTTTCAGATCATCGCGGCATGCGCGATTCTGTTCGTGGTGACGCTGCTCGTAGGCGCGCTGGTCAACTTTCTTATAGGGGAACTGGTTCGGGTTACCGGCCTGTCCGGTACGGATCGCTTTCTGGGAATGGTCTTCGGTGCAGCTCGAGGCGGGCTGCTGATCGTGGTGCTGGTTGGCTTGCTCAGCCTTGCACCCGTGCAACAGGATCCTTGGTGGCGTGAGTCAACATTGCTGCCACATTTCTTGTTGGTCGCTGATTGGTCGAAGAATCTGATTCTTGGGTTTGGGAGCCAATGGGTAGCTGGCTCGCTCGATGCTTCCGGCTGAGACGAGCATTTTTACAACGAGCGTGCCGTGGGCTTTCGAGCCGGTGTCACGTCCGGATCAGTCTGTAACAACTGAGAGGTTCCTTGCATGTGTGGCATTGTCGGCATCGTCGGTAAGTCGAACGTCAATCAGGCGTTGTATGACGCACTTACCGTACTGCAACACCGTGGGCAGGATGCAGCCGGAATCGTGACCAGTGACGGTGGCAAGCTGTTTCTGCGCAAGGACAATGGGCTGGTTCGCGATGTATTTCAGCAGCGTCACATGCAGCGCCTGGTTGGCAACATGGGCATCGGGCACGTCCGTTATCCCACCGCCGGCAGCTCTAGCTCAGCGGAGGCGCAGCCGTTTTATGTCAACTCGCCTTATGGCATTACGCTGGCGCATAACGGCAATCTGACCAACGTCGATCAGCTGACCAAGGAAATCTACGAATCCGACCTTCGGCATGTGAATACCAATTCCGACTCGGAAGTGCTACTCAACGTGTTCGCCCACGAGCTGGCCGTGCGCGGCAAGCTGCAGCCCACCGAGGAGGACGTCTTCGCTGCAGTGGCCAAGGTGCACGAGCGCTGTGTTGGTGGTTACGCGGTGGTGGCGATGGTGACCGGTTATGGCATCGTCGGCTTCCGCGATCCCCACGCCATTCGCCCGATCGTGTTCGGTCAACGCCACACTGACCAGGGCGTCGAATACATGATCGCCTCCGAAAGCGTCGCGCTGGACGTGCTGGGCTTCTCACTGATCCGTGATCTGGCGCCAGGCGAGGCGGTTTACATCACGTCGGACGGCAAGCTGCATACCCGTCAGTGCGCGCCGAACCCTCACTATGCGCCCTGCATCTTCGAGCATGTCTACCTGGCGCGCTCGGACTCCCTGATGGATGGCGTTTCGGTATACAAGGCGCGCCTGCGGATGGGTGAGAAGCTGGCCGACAAGATTCTTCGCGAGCGCCCCGATCACGATATTGATGTGGTGATTCCTATCCCCGACACCAGCCGCACTGCAGCTTTGGAGCTGGCCAATCGCCTGGGCGTGAAATTCCGAGAAGGCTTCGTCAAGAATCGCTATATCGGCCGTACCTTCATCATGCCGGGCCAAGCTGCACGCAAGAAGTCGGTGCGGCAAAAGCTCAATGCCATCGATCTGGAGTTTCGCGGCAAGAACGTTATGTTGGTAGACGACTCCATCGTGCGGGGCACCACCTGCAAACAGATCATCCAGATGGCCCGCGAAGCGGGAGCGAAAAACGTCTATTTCTGTTCCGCTGCACCTGCCGTCCGTTTCCCGAACGTCTACGGGATCGACATGCCTAGTGCCCACGAGCTGATTGCGCATAACCGTAGCACTGAAGAAGTCGCTGAGCTGATTGGCGCCGACTGGCTGATCTATCAAGATCTGGCTGATCTGATCGACGCGGTCGGTGGCGGCAAGGTAAAGATCGAGAATTTCGATTGCGCGGTATTCGACGGCAAATATGTCACTGGCGACATCGATGAGGTTTACTTGCACAAGATCGAGCAGGCGCGTAATGACCTGAGCAAGACCCAGGTCAATATGGGTAGCGCCATTATCGACCTCTATAACAACTGATCGACAAAATGGCGGCGATGCCGCCTCGGTTCAGGGTGGAAACGACTATGACAATCGACTGGGACGCTGGCCGGCTGGACAGTGATCTGTCTGGCGCACGCATGGATACGCTGGCCGTTCGTGCCGGCCAACATCGCTCTCCCGAAGGCGAGCACGGTGAACCGCTGTTCTTTACCTCCAGCTACGTTTTTCGTAGCGCCGCCGATGCCGCTGCGCGTTTTGCTGGCGAAGTGCCGGGAAATGTCTATTCGCGTTATACCAACCCGACCGTGCGCGCGTTCGAGGAGCGCATCGCCGCCATGGAAGGAGCCGAGCAGGCCGTGGCGACCGCGTCCGGCATGGCTGCGATCCTGGCGACGGTGATGAGCCTGTGTTCCGCCGGCGATCATGTGCTGGTTTCGCGTAGCGTCTTCGGCGCGACGGTTTCGTTGTTTGAGAAATACCTCAAGCGCTTCGGACTGGAGGTCGATTACGTGCCGCTCACGGATGTGGGCGTCTGGGAGCCGGCTTTCAAGACCAACACCAAGCTGGTTTTCGTTGAGTCTCCTTCGAACCCTCTGGCTGAGCTGGTAGATATCGAGGCGCTGGCCAAGCTTTGTCACGCCAAGGGCGCCATGCTGGCGGTGGATAACTGCTTCTGTACGCCGGTATTGCAGCAGCCTTTGTCGCTCGGGGCCGATATTGTCATCCATTCCGCGACCAAGTACATCGATGGGCAGGGGCGCTGCTTGGGTGGTGTGGTTGCTGGGCGCGCCGAGCAGATGAAAGAAGTGGTGGGCTTTTTGCGCACGGCTGGCCCGACATTGAGCCCTTTCAATGCGTGGGTATTCCTCAAGGGCTTGGAAACCCTGCGGCTGCGTATGCAGGCCCATTGCGCTAGCGCTCAGGTGCTCGCCGAGTGGCTCGAGCAGCAACCGGGTGTGGAGAAAGTGTATTACGCCGGTTTGCCAAGCCACCCGCAACATGCTTTGGCCAAGCGCCAGCAGAAAGGCTTCGGTGCGGTATTGAGTTTCGAGGTGGCGGGGGGCAAGGAGGGCGCGTGGCGTTTCATCGACGCGACCCGGTTGATTTCCATCACCGCCAATCTGGGTGACAGCAAGACCACCATCACCCATCCGGGATCGACCACGCATGGCCGGCTTTCCGCGGAAGACCGCGCGACCGCTGGGATTCGCGACAGCCTCATCCGTGTGGCGGTGGGTCTGGAAGACGTGGCTGACTTGAAGGTCGATCTGGCTCGCGGGTTGGCGGCGCTCTGATGCAGGTGCGGCCCGCAAGGGCTGCATTGACCGTCCATCAATCGCTGGCAGGTTCGAAATTCACCACGAAGCCATCCAGGCGCTGTTCTTCAGATAGTTGCTCGCGGAGCCGATTGGCTTCCTGGCGCTGATCTACCGGCCCGACGAAGACGCGATGCGTACGTCCTGTCGTTCTGATGTAAGCATCAAATCCTTCAGCGAGCAGCTTTTCCCGTAGCGCCGTGGCGCTATTGCGGTTTTGCAGGCTTGCCAGCTGTACGGACCAGCCCGAACGCACCGATGGCTGTTCCTGGAGTTGGGGCTGCGGCGTAAAGGTCTCCGGTGCTCGTTGCGTCGCCGGTGCGCTAGGCACAGCACTGCGTTGCGCCGGCTCGTTGGAACGAAGATCGATTGCCGGGGCAGGTTGCCCCTGGCCATCGAACAGTCGCTCAGGCGTGGCGGGCAGAATGCTCGGGCTGTCCGAATCGGTCTCGATGATCCGGATGTCGCTGTATTTCTTGCCGGACAGCGCCGCCAGCCCCGCGCGATCACGGACGACCGTTGGCCGCAAAAATACCATCAGGTTGCGCTTGACGTGAGTTTCCTGAGTGGAACGAAACAGCGCTCCTAGGAATGGAATGTCCCCAAGCAGCGGGACCTTAGAATCTGTGAGGGTTACATCATCCTGAATGAGACCGCCAAGCACGATTACCTGACCGTCCTCGGCAAGAATGGTGCTTTTGATCGAACGCTTGTTCGTCACCAAGTCCACGGCCTGGGCCGAAATTGATGCCGACGGCGCAATCGAAGAGATTTCCTGCTCGATTTCCAGGCGCAGCGTAGCGCCGTCGTTGATGTGCGGCACCACCTTCAGTGTCACACCCACGTCCTCTCGCTCGATGGTGGTAAACGGATTGTTTGCACCAGCTGAGTCCGTCGTATAACTACCGGTCTGAAAGGGCACGTTCTGCCCGACAAGAATCTCGGCCTCCTGATTGTCCAGCGTCAGCAGACTAGGCGTGGAGAGCAGATTGCTCTTACTGTTGGCCGACAGCGCAGTGATCAACGCACCGAAACTGCGCGTGCCCAAACCAATAATCGCGCCGTCGGGAAGGTCGCTAGGGATCTCGCCCTCATCGATCGCGTTGAGCACGCTGCCGATCGATATCCCGGTATTGCCGAAGCTGACACCGCCGACGCCGCCTGTGCTGCCACGTGCGTCTACCGCCCACTGCACGCCGAGCGCGTCGGTGATATCGCCGGATACCTCGACGATGGCCGCTTCGACCATGACCTGCGCGCGCGGGACGTCGAGCTGTCGAACAATCGACTCCAATGTGCCGATCAGCTCGGGCTCGGCGAGCATCACCAGCGCGTTGAGGCTTTCGTCGGCGCGAATCAGGATATCCTGTGGCCTTCCACCTTGAGCTTCGCCGTCAGTAGGCGTGGCGAGCCCCTCCGAAATATCGCCGAGCATCTCTGCTAGCGCTTTTGCGTCGTTGTGGCGCAGGCGGATGACCCGTGTATTTGCGGATCGGGTGCTGGGCGTGTCGAGCGTTTTCGCCAGGTTGGCGAGCTTCTGCCGCGCTTGTTCCGGGCCGGTGAAAATGAGGCGATTGGTGCGTGAATCGGCGATGATCTGAGCGCCGGCGGTGTCTCTGGCTTCGCCGCGAGCCAGCGTGTTGCGAAGCACCTCGGCGATATCCACGGCCCAGCCATACTGCAGGTCCACCACACTGTGGTCGCCGGTTTGGGCGCGGTCGAGTTGACGAACCAAATCCTCGATGCGTGCAATATTCGCGCTGCGGTCGCTGATGATCAGCGCGTTGGCAGAGGCGACCGCGGCGAGGTGGCCGTATTGCGGAACCAGTGGTCGAATCAGTGGAATCAACTCGGTGGCAGAGGTGTGTTGGACTTGAATGACCCGGGTTTCCAGCAAGTCGCCGCCGGTCGGCCCGCCGCCAGCTTCCGATTTCGCTTCGGCGTTTGGCACAATTCGTGCGACCTCGCCTTGGGTGAGGACGCTGTAGCCGTGAGTCGCCATTACTGAAAGAAATAGCTGATAGACCTCGGACAATGAGAGCGTGGTCGACGACACCACGCTGACCTGCCCTTTTACTCGTGGGTCGACGATGAACGTCTGGCCGGTCAATTGGCTGATTTGATCGACGAAGGCACGGATATCCGCGTCCTTGAGATTGATCGTCCAGCCGTCCTGTTGAGTTTCGCTCGGCTCTATTCCCGGATCAGCTGCCAGCAGCGGCAGGGGGGCGGCGAGCAGGCCGGCAGCGAGTAGCGCAATGAGCGGGCGGGAGGAAAAAGGCAGCATCAGTCAGTCGTCTCTTCCGTGGGCGGTTCATTGGAGGGCATGTTCTCTGGCGGGTTATTTGACCCTTCCATTTGTTGGCGAAGCGCTTCCATCTGTTGTTGCAGCATTTCCGCCTGCGGGTCGAGTTGATCCATTTGTGCAGGTTCACTGTAGTCCGGCAGGTTATCGGGCACGGCAGTAACGGAGCGGGTGCTTGGAAAATATAGGCTTTCGATCTGGCCGCCGCGCTGTATTTCTACCCTGTCTGGATGAACGCTGTGCAGAGCCACGCCCGACTCCAGTTGCTCATCAATCCGATAGAGCTGCGGCGGCTGTCCGCTCAGCTGGATGATTGCCGTGGAGCGAGCAGGATCGGCATGAACGAAGCTTCCGAGCAAGGTTAGATCAGAACTCGTTGTACTGGGTGCATAGCTTTGGCTGGCTGGTGTTCCGAACAAGCTTTCCATGCGCTGTAAATCGGGTGCGACGCCAGCGGGTTGGCTGCTGTCAGCGCCGGTTGTAGGCGGCGCCTGGGTAAGTTGCAGCCATCCACTAATCTGGCCAGCTAGGTAGAGGCCGAAGAGCACAACGATAGCCGCACTGGCGATCATCGGCGCGTGCTGACGGGCTTTGTGCACTGCTGCGAGGGAAGCCAAGCTAGGTGCTCCATGAAGCTGAATGATGATGAGCTGATTGTTTGGTTCAACTGTAGTTCGAGGTGTTCGCTCCATCCAGACCGAGCCATGACAAAGAAGTACTTTAGTAGGCCAATGCAACTGACTGTTTTTCAGGCAAAAGGTGCCCGGCGGGCGATGAATCCTGAGCGTGCTTGCAAGTGGCCGTTATTTCTACGGAAAATAATGCTATGGCTGTTGACTTGATTCTGTTGGGTGCGTAAATTGCGCGCCTCGCAAGGCAATCAGCCTGTTGTATCAACGGTTGACTACTGCTTCACCGCAGGCCTTGCGAATCGGACGAAAGTCCGGCCGACGCGCAGCGGTAGTTCAGTCGGTTAGAATACCGGCCTGTCACGCCGGGGGTCGCGGGTTCGAGTCCCGTCCGCTGCGCCACATTCGCTTCTGGTTCATCTGAACGACTGGAAGCCTCGTTAAAAGCGGCCATATGGCCGCTTTTTTCGTTTTCATTCCCCGCTTCTGCCGTTTGCTTCTGCATTCCTACGCGCCGGAAATTGCTTTCCAATGCAATCGATGATTGGGTTAGGGCCGGAACCACCCGGCGAGCCCACTCTTTTCATCCGTTCTACGCTATCTGCGTCAATCTGTTACGGGGCGCAGAGCGCACCCTTGTGGTTTCCTGCTGTCTGTAATGCGTGATGACATCAATAAGCCAGGGGCAAGCGGCTACTGACGAGGGGTTGTTAATGTTCGGTTTGGAAGCTCTCGAGCTTGCGCGGATCCAGTTCGCTTTCACCATCTCCTTTCACATCATATTTCCGGCGATAACCATCGGGCTGGCCAGCTTCCTCGCCGTGTTGGAAGGGTTGTGGTTGAAGACCAAGCGCCAGGTGTACCGTGATCTCTACCATTTCTGGCTGAAGATTTTCGCCGTCAACTTCGGTATGGGCGTGGTTTCCGGCATCGTCATGGCTTACCAGTTCGGCACCAACTGGAGCGCCTTTTCCGAATTTGCGGGCAGTGTGACCGGACCGTTGCTGGCTTACGAGGTGCTTACTGCGTTTTTTCTCGAAGCCGGTTTCCTCGGGGTCATGCTGTTCGGCTGGAACCGTGTAGGACCGGGGCTACACTTCTTTTCTACCTTGATGGTGGCGGTCGGCACGCTGATTTCCACCTTCTGGATTCTCGCCTCGAACAGCTGGATGCATACACCTCAGGGCCACGAGATCATTGATGGCATCGTGGTCCCGGTGGACTGGTTCGCCATCGTCTTCAACCCCTCGTTTCCTTATCGTCTGACGCACATGGCGATTGCCGCGTTCCTGGCCACGGCATTCATAGTGGGTGCTTCCGCAGCTTGGCACTTGCTTCGCGGAAAGGACAATCCGGCGATCCGCAAGATGCTGTCGATGGCTATGTGGATGGCACTGCTCGTCGCACCAATCCAAGCGATGGTTGGCGACTTCCATGGCCTTAACACACTGGAACATCAGCCCGCGAAAATCGCTGCGATGGAAGGGCATTGGGATAATTCATCGGGCGAGCCGACGCCTTTGGTGCTGTTTGGTTGGCCGGACATGGAGCGTGAAGAGACGCGCTTCAAGGTAGAAATTCCCTATCTGGGTAGCCTGATTCTTAAACACAGCCTGACCGAGCCGATTCCGGCGCTCAAGGATTTCCCTCCGGAAGATCGGCCTAACTCGACCATCGTATTCTGGACGTTCCGGGTCATGGTCGCGCTGGGCTTCTTAATGATTTTCACGGGTTTGTGGAGCCTCTGGCTGCGGCGCAGCGGCCGTCTATACGCATCACGGCCTTTCCTGCGGCTGGCGCTGTGCATGGGGCCTTCGGGAATTATTGCGATCCTGGCGGGCTGGTTCACCACCGAAATCGGCCGCCAGCCCTGGGTGATCTACGGGGTGATGCGCACCTCGGACGCCGTCTCGAATCATGGCGCCGGACAACTCGGTCTGACGCTTGCGATGTTCGTGCTGATTTACTTTGCAGTCTTCGGCATCGGTTTCGTCTATGTGCTGCGCCTGATCGCCAAGGGGCCAGTCATCAACGAGGGCAACGAGAAAGGGGCCGGTGGGCCGGGTGAAAAGCGCACGCCGATGCGACCGCTTTCCGCCGCCGACGAGGCGATTCCCCACGACCATGGCGACCAATTGGGCGAGAGGAACTGAATATGGGCATCGATCTTTCGCTGATTTGGGCCGTCATCATCATCTTCGGCATCATGATGTACGTCGTAATGGATGGCTTCGACTTGGGTATTGGCATTCTTTTCCCGTTCCTGGCCGATACCTCTGAGCGCGACGTGGCGATGAATACCGTGGCGCCGATCTGGGACGGCAACGAAACATGGCTGGTGCTCGGTGGTGCCGGGCTATTCGCCGCGTTTCCGCTGGCCTACTCGGTGGTGCTCTCGGCATTGTATCTGCCGATCATCTTCATGCTCATGGGGCTGATTTTTCGCGGCGTTGCCTTTGAGTTCCGCTTTAAGTCGAGCGCGGCGCGCCAGCATATCTGGGATAAAGCGTTCGTCGGCGGCTCGCTGGCGGCGACGTTCTTTCAGGGTGTCGCGCTGGGGGCCTTCATCGACGGCTTCCCAGTGGCCGACCGCGCCTACGCCGGAGGTCCGTTGGATTGGTTGACACCGTTCTCGGTGTTTTGCGGCCTGGCTTTGATCGCCGCCTACGCGTTACTGGGCTGCACCTGGCTGATCATGAAAACCGCTGGCGATCTACAGAAGCGCATGCACGATATCGGCATACCGCTGGTATGGGCGGTCCTCGCCGTGACCGGCATCGTCAGCATATGGACACCGCTGACGCACCCGGACATCGCCGAGCGCTGGTTTAGCATGCCGAACCTGATCCTCTTTATGCCGGTGCCAATCCTCGTGCTGCTGTGCACCTTCGGGTTGCTGCGATCGATCGCGCGCTACGCCCATTACTCGCCGTTTCTGTTTACCCTGGCGTTGATTTTTCTGGGCTACAGCGGCCTGGGTATCAGCCTCTGGCCGAACATCATCCCGCCGTCCGTAAGTATTTGGGATGCCGCCGCGCCACCGCAGAGCCAAGGCTTCACCCTGGTTGGGGCGCTGCTGATCATTCCGCTGATCCTGATGTACACCGCATGGAGCTATTACGTGTTCCGCGGCAAGGTCAGCGCCGACGATGGCTACCACTGAGTCTGTCTCTTCACGGAGCCTCGCATGCAAAACAAGCACGAAAGTAGCGCGCCTGGACCAAAGCCGTTATGGAAGCGAATGACCTGGCTGGTGCTGATCTGGTCCGCCAGCGTGCTTGCGCTTGGTGTGGTCGCCTGGCTGTTGCGCCAGTTTATGACTGCGGCTGGTCTGTCGACGCCTTGAGCCTCACTCGTGGATGGCTTCAGCGCGATTGCGATGTGCGAGGGTTCATATTTTCTTCATAGGCCTGCGTTAACTTGCCTGGCATGGACTTTGTTAGCACATTGACTCCAGCAAGAGGAACGCTCCTATGGATGACTATCAGGACGAAATTCTCGAATGGCACGCGGCAGAGCAGGACGGTCTTGAACCTGCCGAAGACGCGTTCGAGCTTTGATGTCAGCCGGCGTGCCGCTGCGCGCGCCGATATTCCCCGGGTGTCTGCCCGCTCCAGCGCTTGAACGCACGTTGAAAAGCCTCCGCCGAGGAGAATCCGAGCAGCCAGGCGATTTCGCCGAACGCTGATTCGGTATCGCGAATGTAGGCCATCGCCAGGTCGCGTCGCGTGTCATTGAGGATGGCCCGATAGCTGGTGCCTTCTTCTTCCAACTTGCGGCGCAGCGTCCAGGGCGGAAGCTGCAGACGATTGGCGATCTGCTGCAAGTCCGGCTCCTGGCCCTTGAGCATCGGCCCCAAGAGTTGCGTTACCCGCTCATGGAGGCTGCGAGTGCGGGTGCGCTGCTCCAGCTCCGCTTCGCAGAGTTCCAGCAGCTGGCGCCAGGTGCCGGGACAATGCTCGGGGTTGCGCAATGCAAGCGTGGCCTTATCCAGCCGAAGTTGATTGTGCTCGGCACCAAACATCACGGGTTTCGCGAAAAACGCCTCATAGCATGCCACGTAGTCGGGGCGGTCGAATTCGATCTGAACCGCGGCAGGCGACAACGGACATGCTGCAATCGCCCTCAGCTGAGTGATCCAGCTGGCCAGCACGGTATCGACGACGAACCGGTTGTAGCCGTTGTATGGGCTGATCGAATAGAACCGCAACCAGGCACCTTCGGCGTCTTCATGAAACCCCGAGGCGCCACGGTAATTGGACGCATACAGCGGCTCGTAGCGAATCAACGTACGCGCCGCTTCACGAACAGTCGGCGCCTGGGTAGAAGTAACGCCAACCAAGCCGAGATGTCCGGCTTTGCGCAGCCGGCCCATCTCCAGCCCCAGGCCCGGATCGCCAGTCATCTGTATAGCCGAGTGACCGAGGCGCATGTACCGCGGGATCGACAGACGGGCATGCGGCTCCGAGAGGCGTGCCAGATCCAGTCCGTACGCTTCCAGCAGTGGTTTCGGGTCTATCTGTTTCTCCTGCAGTGCGCTGCTCAGGCTGTGCACGAACCCTACCGAGAGATCACCGAGCCGTACTCGCTGCCGGTTCATGACCGCTCCGGCAGCCAGAGATTGTTCAGTTGCACCGGCTCGCTATGGTTGTGTCGTGTATGTCTGTGGGGTGAGCCGACCAGATTCCAGGGCAATCCGAGCGTACGCACTTCCATGCGCGGCAGCTCAGTGCCCGTTGGGGCGGTGGCTGCGCAGGCACTGGACGGATCGTCTCGTGCGCCTGGTACGACGAGCAGTTCGGCATCGGCTGGAACGGAGCGGGTGTAGCCATCGCAGCCGATCAGCACGGTCAGTCGACCCGCGGGCGTCTGCAGTAAGGTCCGCGGCTGGTCGGTCGATGCTTCACTGTAGCGCTGCTCGTAACGAGTGAGCGCCATCTTGTGTTGCAGTGGTCCGATTGGTTCACCATTGGCGGCGAAGCTCAAACTGACCTGCCGGAGTGGACCGTCGCCGATCAGCAAACGACCGTCTTCAAGGCGAGGTTCCGGAAGCACGATGGAGCCCGCAACCAACGTCACGCCATAATCCCTTGCGAGGCCGCCGAAGATGAGTTGATAGTCATCGGCCATCTGTCGCGCCTTGATCTTCAGAGCCGCCTCCGTGCGGCGGTCGTCGCCTTCGTTGTTGAACAGCGCACGGAGATAATCCCAAGGGTTGCTCAGCGCCATCCATTGCATCGCATCGCGCAGCGTACGCGCCTGCTGAACCTCGGGTTTCTCGCCGAGGGCGAAGAGACCGGTTCCAACATGCTCGGGCAGCACGACAACGGTGCGTGCGTTCAGCAGCCCGGCATCGCGCGCCTGGTCGAGGTAGGTGGCGAACTTCAGCTGCAATCGCTCGCGACTTTGATAGTCGGCCGGCACCAGTCGGGTTTCGATCCCGAGCAGATTGCCGGCGGTTCCCGGTTGCCCCTGGATACTTATAGGTAGTGTGCGTAAGTCCGACAGCAAGGGGCCGCTGCGCCGATCACGCGTCCAGTCCAGGTAGATGACCATTGCGGAAATGGCGAGTACCGCCAGACCGAGCAGCTTGGTATGGGTGCGCATGAACAATTACTTTTTGGGTGAGCCAAGAGACTAGGCATCTGCCGTTCGCTTGCCAAGCCTTTTGTGCATTAGGATCAGAGAGTTGTCATTTCGAATCATTGAGCGCTCGGTGTCGCCTGTTTATCTTCGCGGCATAGCGACCACGACCCGACGAGGCGTGGCGGCCCTACCGTTGCATACATGGCACGAGCCTGTGCCGCCTGATCGAGGAACGAACATGACTGCCTTTCCGCATCTGCTGGCCCCGCTGGACTTGGGCTTCACCACGCTGCGTAATCGCACGCTGATGGGCTCGATGCATACCGGTCTCGAAGAAATGCCCAACGGGTTCGAGCGCATGGCGGCGTTCTTTGCCGAGCGTGCCCGCGGTGGTGTCGGCTTGATCGTCACCGGTGGCGTAGGGCCGAATGAGGAAGGCTCGGTGCGTGCCGGCGCGGCCAAGCTGTCCACCGCCGAAGAAGCCGAAGAGCACAAAATCGTTACCCAGGCCGTGCATGAGGCGGGCGGCAAGATCTGCATGCAAATTCTCCATGCAGGCCGTTACGCCTACAGTCCACAGTCGGTGGCGCCAAGCGCCATCCAGGCACCGATCAACCCCTTCACGCCGCGCGAGCTGAATGAAGAGGGCATCGAAAAGCAGATCCGCGACTTCGTCAATTGCGCCAGCCTGGCCCAGCGGGCAGGGTATGACGGTGTCGAAATCATGGGATCGGAAGGCTATTTCATCAACCAGTTCCTGGTCGCCCATACTAACCATCGCAATGATCGCTGGGGCGGCAGCTACGAAAACCGGATGCGCTTGCCGGTGGAAGTCGTTCGCCGCGTGAGGGAAGCGGTGGGACCAAAATTCATCATCATCTATCGCTTGTCCATGCTCGACCTGATGGAAGGCGGCAGTACTTGGGATGAGGTGGTGGTACTGGCCAAAGCCATCGAACAGGCCGGCGCGACGCTGATCAACACTGGCATCGGCTGGCATGAGGCGCGCATCCCGACCATCGCAACCAAGGTGCCGCGCGCGGCCTTTACCAAAGTAACGGCGAAGCTGCGCGGCGAGGTCGGCATTCCGCTGGTTACCACCAACCGCATCAACACCCCGGAAATCGCCGAGCAGGTGTTGGCCGAAGGCGATGCCGACATGGTGTCCATGGCGCGACCTTTCCTCGCCGATCCGGATTTCGTCAACAAGGCGGCGGCTGATCGCAGCGATACCATCAATACCTGCATCGGCTGTAACCAGGCCTGTCTCGACCACACGTTCGGCGGCAAGCTGACTACGTGCCTGGTCAATCCTCGCGCCTGCTACGAGACCGAGCTGAACTACATTCCCACCGCGGCGGTGAAGAAAATTGCGGTGGTCGGCGCGGGCCCGGCTGGTTTGGCGGCGGCCACGGTCGCTGCCGAGCGTGGCCACCACGTAACGCTGTTCGACTCGGCCAGCGAAATCGGCGGCCAGTTCAACGTCGCCAAACGTGTGCCGGGCAAGGAGGAGTTCTACGAGACCCTGCGCTACTTCAACAGCAAGCTTCAGAGCACCGGCGTCGATCTGCGTCTGAATACCCGCGTCAGTGCTACCGAACTGCTAGCTGGCGGCTACGACGAGATTGTTCTCGCCACCGGTATCGCACCACGCACGCCTGAGATTTCGGGAATCAAGCACCCAATGGTAATCAGCTACCTCGATGCGATTCTGCAGCGTAAGCCAGTGGGCCAGCGCGTCGCGGTGATTGGCGCGGGCGGCATAGGCTTCGATGTGTCTGAGTTCATCACTCATAGTGGCCAGTCGACCAGTCTGGATCGCGAAGCATTCTGGAAGGAGTGGGGCATCGATCTTGGGCTGGAGGCACGCGGCGGTGTTGCCGGTATCCAGCCGGCACCGCATGCATCGGCGCGCCAGGTGTATCTGCTGCAGCGCAAGAAATCCAAGGTGGGTAACGGACTGGGCAAGACCACCGGATGGATTCACCGGACCGGTCTGAAGAACAAACAGGTACAGATGATTAGCGCCGTGGAATATCTCAAGGTCGACGAGACCGGTCTGCACATCCGTGTTGCCGACGGTGAGCCGCAGGTGTTGCCAGTGGATACGGTGATCATCTGTGCCGGACAGGATCCGTTGCGTGAATTGCAGGCTGAGCTCGAAGCAGCTGGGCGCCATGTGCATTTGATTGGTGGAGCGGATGTGGCCGCCGAGCTGGATGCCAAGCGCGCGATCAATCAGGGTTCACGCCTCGCGGCCGAGATCTAGTTTCCAAGCCCCGCTCCGAGCGGGGCTTTCTCTTCAGGAGCATTGCATGAGCGCATCTCTATCGCTGCAACCCGCCGCTGCTACCAGCCTGCAATTTTGGCATCGAATGATCGAGACCCGGGATCTCAGCGCTCTACCCGAGCTGCTTCATTCGCGGGCGGTGTTTCGCTCTCCGATGGCATACAAGCCTTACGAGAGCGCGGCGGCCGTCAATTTGATCCTCAACACTGTGATCAAGGTCTTTGAAGACTTCGCCTATCACCGCGAGCTAGCTAGCGCTGACGGCTTGAGCGTAGTGCTGGAGTTCAGCGCACGCGTCGGTGACCGACAACTCAAGGGTATCGACCTGATTCGCTTCGACGAGTCCGGGTTGATCATTGATTTTGAAGTCATGGTGCGTCCCATGAGCGGTCTGCAGGCGCTCGGCGACGAAATGGCTCGGCGCTTGGCGCCTCAGCTTGCAGCGCTAAAGCCCCGATCAGCTTAATCCCAACCCTGTCACAATTTACCGGCGGCATCTCTTTGGGTTGGTCCGAACGCCGAGTTCGCTGCCAACCCAGTCACATTGCCGGTTTCGCTTTTTCCCCTAAACTTGCGCCGACCATGGGACTGCAGCGTCGATGCGCTCGCTATCTCAAAAACTCGCTGGCCGTTCATGCTGTTGAGGATGCCGAGCATGCAGAACAAACCGCAGACGGTCGAAGCCGTGCTGTTCTTCAATGATGGCGGCGTCTGCAAGGAAATGCTTTATCCGGAATTCGAGGCCATGCTCGACGGAGTCGTGAGCATGCCGGAGTTCGCCGACCAGCAAATGCGTGTCGCCTACGTGCTGGTCAATGCCCGCCTGCAGATTCGTGCGGCGGTGTTCTTTTATCTCGATTTCAACGAAGACGGTTCGGCAGACAGTGGCTGGAATATCCCGCTGCGCAATCTGGCCGAGCGCACAGGTCGCGGACCGGATCTGGGCGCCGGGCCGATTCGCCTGGCCTGCCGCAGCCAGTGCCCGGTGTCCTGGCACCAGATGCACCTGTGGGACCCGGAGCTGATCCAGGGCAAGAACCACTTCGTCATGCTGCGTGACCGGATAAAGCGTAATCAATTAGGTCTGCTGGTCGAAGACGAGGCACCTCAGACCGTGCCTGCCGAGCGGTTGCAGATGGTCGCCGAAGAAACCTGGTACGCGCCTGACCCAGCCAAGGAAGTCGCCACCCGGCGAGCCGAAAAGCTCGAACAGGAGCAGCGCCTCAAAGCCGCCCAACTCATCAAGCAGCAGCGTTTGCGCATCGCCAGCCTAGAGCAACAGCGCGAAGCCGATATCGCCAAGTTGCGCGAATTGGCCGTGCAGCAACAGGCTAAACTGCAGGACGAAATTGCCCAGTTGCGCCTCGATCTGCACCAGCATGAACAACGTGCCGCCGAATTGCGTGTACAGCTAAACGCCCAGGCCGAGAGCTTCCAAAAAAAACGTGAAGAGATGAGCCAGCAATTGCGCGCTTTGGAGCAGAACGGCCGCGCCGAAGCGGATGCCGCACGCGCGCAATTCGATAGCGAGATGCAAACGCAGATTGCAGCAGCGGTAGCCGAGTATAAGGAACAGGTGACGATCCGTAACGTTGAACTGGCCTACCGCAACGAGCTGGACAGCCAGTTACAGGATGAAATCGAACAGCTCCAGAAGCAACGTGATGCGCTCGTCGAGCAGAGCGGTGAGCGGGTACTGGAGCGGCTTTCACACATGGGCGTACTGTTCATGGCCTACCATCCTGGTGCCGGTCATCTGACCATCCCTCTGCAGGATATGGCGCGCTACCAGCAGAATCCTCTGGCATATGCTGCTGCCAAGTGCGGCGTATCCGAAGAGCAGTACGGTCAGTGGGTCCAGCATTACCAACAACCGAGCTGCGTTGCGACGCTGTCCAGCGGAGAGCGATGCAGCATGCCACTGGACAAAGTGGATTCTCCCGTCCGCTTCGTTATCGGTGAATCCAACTGCTGTGCCAGGCATCGGTCGCAAGGCCGGCTGCGCACCGGTAGCTGACGCGCTTGTCGGCGATCCCATCCAATTTTCCCGAATTAACGACAGCACCGTTGCAGCCAATCGATCTGCCCTGGCTGCAGCGAGCTGGCGTGCAGGTCGCCGTGCTGCGCCTGGATCTGGTCGATCCCGAGCTGTCCGGCAACAAGTTGTTCAAACTCGTCCATCATCTTCACACAGCACATGCGGCCGGCGCGCCGGGGCTTATCGGTCTCGGTGGGCCGCACTCCAATCATCTTCACGCAATGGCAGCTGCTGCAAAGCGCTCCGGCTTTGTCAGCGTCGGCTTGCTGCGCGGCAACCCACAGCTGACGCCAACCATAGAGGACCTACAAGGCTTCGGCATGCAACTGCACTGGCTGGGCTACGGCGGTTACCGTGAGCGGCACCAGCCGGGATTCTTCACACCCTGGCTTGAACAATATCCGGGCTATTACTGCGTGCCTGAAGGCGGGGGCGGGCTGTCTGGGGCTCTGGGTTGCGCACCGCTGGTGGCCCACGTGCAGGAACAGCTTGCAGCTCTCGGCTGGGTTGATCATGACGGTTGGTGGCTGGCAGCAGGGACCGGGACGACGCTGGCCGGGCTGGTCATCGGTGAGGCGGGACAGGTGCGCCGCCCGGTTTATGGCGCACTGGCCGGCCCGCCATCTCACGGCGTGGCGCAAGAGGTCTACAGGCTTTTGAAGGAGGCTGGAATCGCTAATGATGGTTATCAGCTATTCGATGCGAGCCGCGGTGGTTTCGGCCGTTTCGACGAGCCGCTTGCCCATTTTCTGTTCGAAACCGAGGCTGCCACAGGCCTGCCGTTGGAGCCGGTGTATACGGCAAAAGCGATGATGGCGTTGCGCCTTCATGTGGAGCGCGGTTATTTTGCCAAGGGCACGCGGCTCATCTTCATACACACCGGCGGCCTTCAAGGCCGACGAGCTGCCCAGACGCAACTGGACGAGCTGTTGCGCTGAATTATCGTTTTCTGGAAGCCAAGGATGAACAAGCCGCTGCTTCATGATCAGTTACGTAGTCTGATTCCGCTCAATGCGCTCTCGTCCTGTGGAGTCAAGGAGCTCCGCGACCAGCTAACGCCTCGCCCGCTGCTCGCCGGCGAGCTGTTGTTCGGTAACGATACAGAGGCTGGATCCAGCTATTTCCTTCTCGCTGGTGCCTTGTCCATGCAGGGCCCGGACGGCGAAGAGCGACGCATGGTTGCCGGTTCCCCGGAAAGCTGCCATGCGGTCAGCGTCGGCACTCGGTTGAGCAAGGTGTGGGCTCTGGAAGATTCCAGCGTGCTAGTGCTCGATAGCGCTCAGTTGAACCGCTTGCTGTCATGGCATCAGGCCAATGCCGATCTGCTGCTGGAACTGGCGACCGTCGGCGAGCTGACGGACTGGCTCGAGGAGTTGCTGGAAAAGCCACTGTTCGCCAAGGTGCCGCCGGAAAATGTGCGGGACATACTGAACAAAATCGAATCGATCGAGTTGCCCGCCGGCCATGTGCTGTTGCGTGAAGGCGAAATCGGTGATTGTTGTTACTTCCTCAAGAGTGGACGTGCGGAAGTCATGATCGGCTTCGGTAACGAAGGGCAGGTGGTGGCGGAACTGGACGTCGGCGCCTGCTTCGGCGAGGAGGCGCTGCTGACCGAGCGGCCGCGAAACGCCACCGTGACGCTTCTCGAGGATGCCTGTGTGCTGCGGCTGGCGCGCGAGGATTTCATTGCGCTGTTGAAGGCGCCGGTAGTTGCCGAGCTCGATCTTGCCGAGGCGAGCGGCTTGATAGCCAAAGGTGCGCAGTGGCTCGATGTCCGGTTGCTTGACGAATATCAGCACGGGCATGCGCCGCAGGCGTTGAACATGCCGCTGCACCTGCTACGCCTCAAGGTCCGCTTGCTGAAACAGGACCGGGTCTATCTGTGCTACTGCGATAGCGGCAAGCGCAGTGCCAGCGCGGTGTTTCTGCTGACCCAACTTGGCTTTACCGCCTATTCGTTGCGCGATGGCCTCGATGCGCTGTCCATGGATGGTTATGCCGCTTTGCTCTGTGAGCAGGGCAGCGGCTACTTGGCGCGCTCCGGCGGCCGCACCGAACGTAGCGGCTAGACCCGATACGCTTATAGCAGCGCTGCGAGCATCCAGCCTGCGATGCCACCGACCAGCACCACCAGCCAGGGCGGGAGCTTCCAGACCATCAACGCGACGAGGGCGATCATCGCCAGAGCGAAGTCATCGGCACCGAAGATCGCATTGGTCCAGACCGGGTCGTACAGGGCGGCCAACAGCAGGCCAACTACCGCAGCGTTGACCCCACCCAATGCCGCCTGCATATGCCGGCTGGCACGCAGCCGTTCCCAGAACGGCATGACGCCGAACACCAGTAGAAACGACGGGATGAATACAGCAACCAAGCACACTGCGGCGTTTGCCAGGTTGCCGTTGCCACCACTCATCGAGGCACCAAGAAATGCGGAAAACGTGAACAGTGGGCCTGGCACCGCCTGAGCCGCACCGTAGCCGGCTAGAAAGGTGTCATTGCTAACCCAGCCGTTGGGTACCACCTCGGCCTGGAGCAGCGGCAATACGACGTGACCGCCGCCGAACACCAGCGCACCGGCACGATAGAAGGTATCCAGCAATGCCAGCGACTGGCTTGCCGAGACGGCAACCAGCACGGGCAGCCCAATCAGCAATGCAAAGAACAGGATCAGGAAGAAGCTGGCTGTCGCTCGGCCGGTACGGGGCTGAAAAGGCATCGACGGCGAGCGCATGGATGGACGAAACAGGAGCAGCCCGATCATCCCTGCAATAACTATTATCCCGAGTTGTGCCCAGGCGTTGGGCACTACCAGTACGGCGCAGGCCGCAGCCAGCGCAATGGTGATCCGTGTTCCGTCGGTGCAGAGATTGCGCGCCATTCCCCATACGGCCTGCGCCACGACCGCTACCGCGACGATCTTCAGACCATGCAAGAGCTCATCTGGCAAGGCATCGCCCCAGCTAGCAATGCCCAGCGCGAAGAGCGCCAGAGCAATCGCCGACGGCAACGTAAAACCGGCCCAGGCGGCTAACGATCCGCTGTAACCACCGCGCAGCAGGCCAATGGCAATCCCGACCTGGCTGCTGGCCGGTCCGGGTAGAAACTGGCAGAGCGCGACCAGGTCGGCATAGCCCGGCTCATCCACCCAGCGGCGCCGATTGACGAACTCTTCGCGAAAATAGCCGAGGTGAGCGATCGGGCCGCCAAAAGAGGTCAAGCCCAAGCGCAGAAACACCAGAAAGATGCTCCAGGCGCTTGAATGCGGTAGGTGGTCTGAATGGGCTTGGGCTGAGGACATCTGTTCGCTGTTCACGTTGCAGAAATGTCAGCATTGCTGACGCGATGGAGTGTGAAGTATGTAAATGACAGTTTGACGGCGAAAGGCGCGCTTAGCCGATCAGGTCGGCCAGGCGTCAGGGACGAGAAACAATCGCTCCTGCTCAAGCCAGAAATCATCCATATCAGGCTCGATGCGGACCAGCAGCTTTGCTTGGCGCTGGCTGTCCGCGTCAGCGACCCAGCTGTCGAAATCCCCGGGTTGCCAGACTTCGCTGTCGGCCAATCGAGCTGGCGAAAGCCAAGCGCTGCGGGGCAGGGGCTGCCAGCGCGCGTCGCGGTTACCATCGGTAAAGCCTCGCCAGTCGCAATGCCGCACCCATTTCCCGTAAAGATGTGACGGGTCGGCGCCTGCGGGCGGCTCGCAGCCGGCTGGCCAAGACTGGAACAGATAGCCGCCGAGCCAGAGCGCGCTGTCGATTTCGCAGCAGGTTAGCTCACACAGCAGCGCGCGAGCATGAGGACTGGAGGAGAGCTGTAATTGATGCTCACAGAGGCGGCGCAATTTGATATCCAGCCGGTCATGGCTACCGGGGCCTAGCCAGTGGTCGTGTCGAGTACGGTCGCCATTATCCAGACCGAGGTAGAACTTCACCGCCAGTTCCAGGTGATGCACACCTTCGGTATCGCGCAGGACCAAATCCAGTTCACCCAGCGTGTGACCGCCTTGACGGATCGGTAGGTTGGCCACCAGCAGATCGATATCCGGTGCTTGGCAAAGCGCGAATTGCCAGAGGCTTTCGTAATACAGGCCCAGCCGGCGAATGCTGCGCTGCGCAAGCCAGGCCTGAAGCACGGTCGGCTGCGTATCGAGTAAGAGCAACCAGTCGGCGAGTTCGCCGGGTCGTTCGGTCCAGCGACTGGCCGCAAGCGGATGGCGTTGGGGCGATGGCGTATCTTTCAGCAGCGGCGGCGACAGCAACACCCAGGCAAGATCCCGCACCTGCGGGTGCAGCAACCGGGGCAATAACTCGGCAAGACAGGGGCGGTTCATGCACCAAGCATAGCCGGGATGGTTTGCTGCCACTTCGGGCTTTCGCTCATAATCGCGCAGCCGCACTGCAATGGGACTCGCACCAAGCGCGGTGTTGAACTCAAGCCTGCCCACGCGACACCAATCTAGTGCCTGTTACGCCCCGGCCGGCCAACGTCCCGTCGATTCCAGTCCGCCCGTTACCAGTCACGTCTATCAGGGAGCTTCAATGGACCAGTTCCGCAATATCGGCATCATCGGTCGCCTGGGCAGCTCCCAGGTGCTGGATACCATTCGCCGGCTGAAGAAATTCCTCGTAGAGCGTCATCTGCACGTCATTCTCGAAGAAAACATCGCCGAGGTGTTGCCCGGCCACGGCATGCAGACGTCTTCGCGGCAGCGATTGGGCGATTCGTGCGATCTGGTGATCGTCGTGGGCGGCGATGGCAGCCTGCTCGGTGCCGCACGGGCAATGGCCAAGCATCGTGTTCCGGTGCTGGGAATCAACCGCGGCAGCCTGGGCTTTCTCACCGATATTCGCCCTGACGAACTGGAAGAGAAAGTAGCTGAAGTGCTCAGTGGGCAGTACACGCTGGAGAACCGCTTCCTGCTCGAGGCCCAGGTCCGGCGCTTCGAGGAGTCCATCGGCGAGGGCGATGCGCTCAACGACGTTGTACTGCACCCCGGCAAGTCGACGCGGATGATCGAGTTCGAGTTGTATATCGACGGGCAGTTCGTCTGCAGTCAAAAGGCTGATGGTCTGATCATCGCGACACCGACTGGTTCTACTGCTTACTCGCTTTCAGCCGGAGGGCCGATCATGCATCCACGTCTCGATGCGATCGTCATCGTGCCGATGTATCCGCATACCTTGTCCAGCCGACCGATTGTGGTGGATGGCAACAGCGAGCTGAAAATCGTCGTCTCGCCAAACATGCAGATCTATCCGCAAGTGTCCTGCGACGGGCAGAACCACTTCACCTGTGCGCCCGGTGATACCGTCACGGTGCGCAAGAAGCCACAAAAACTGCACCTGATACACCCGCTGGATCACAACTATTACGAGGTCTGCCGCACCAAGCTGGGCTGGGGCAGTCGCCTCGGTGGAGGGGAATAGTGATGGTCGATCCGGAGCGCAGCTACGACCTCATTGGGGACGTGCATGGTTGCGCCCATACCCTGATGCGCCTGCTTGATCAGCTCGGCTATCGCCAGCATGGCGATGTGTGGCGGCATCCGCGGCGACAGGTGATTTTCCTCGGCGACATTATCGACCGCGGGCCACGCATCCGTGAGGCGTTGCATCTGGTGCATGCAATGGTCGAGGCGGAGCAGGCCTATTGCATCATGGGCAACCACGAGTTCAACGCACTGGGCTGGTATACCCCGGCACCACCGGAAAGCGGCAAGGCCTTCGTTCGCGAACACACGCCGCGCTATGAGATGTTGCTGCAGCAGACGTTCGAGCAGTTCGAGCGCTATTCGGACGAATGGCAAGCGTTCCGCGAGTGGTTCATGGAGCTGCCGTTGTTTCTTCAGAGCGAGCGCTTCCGCGTGGTTCACGCCTGCTGGGACAACGCTGTCATCGATCAGCTGCGCCAGCGTTTAAGCCACGGGTGTGTTGACCCTGAGTTCTTGCGTGATGCCGCTTTCAGCGACGGGTTTGCTGCAAAGGCATTGGACCGCCTGCTACGAGGCACCGACATGCCTTTGCCGGAAGGCCTTACGCTGACCAGCGCCGAGGGATTCACTCGCAGCGTCTTTCGTACCAAGTTCTGGGAAGAGAATCCCAGGACCTACGGCGATATCGTGTTCCAGCCTGACGGCCTGCCGGAAAGAGCGGCCCGCCTGCCACTCAGTGAAACTCAGAAGAGCCGCTTGTTTCTCTACGGTCCCGATAACCCGCTGCTGTTCGTCGGGCACTACTGGCGCAGCGGCACGCCTGCGCCCATCCGACCAAATCTGGCCTGCCTGGACTACAGCGCAGTCAAGTACGGCAAACTCGTCGCCTACCGGCTCGATCAGGAAACAAGACTCGACCCGGCGAAGTTCGTCTGGGTGAACGTGGAGCGATAGATGGCTGTTGTCGAGGCGTTGCGCCTGCCGTTGTCAGAAGATCTGAGTGGTTTCATTGCTTTGCTGCGACGCCTGCGGGTGCCTTGCCGGGTGTCCGAGGAGTCGGGCGAGCAGGTCTTGCGGGTGCCTGCGGAAACTGTCGAGCAGGTCCAAGAGCTTTATCAACGCTACCCTCAAGGTGACGGCGCTGTGGTTGCCGAGCAGCCGCCGCGCCGCGGCGACGGTTTCGTGGCGAGCTTGCGTCGAAGCCCGCTCACCGCTGCGGTGCTACTGCTGACGATGATCGCAGCCGCCATCACCATGCTTGGCGAGAATTTCGAGACCATCCGTTGGTTCAGCTTTACCGATTTCCGCATCGACGGCGAATATGCCTATTTCGCTACCCTCGGACAGACTCTTGACGCGGGAGAGTGGTGGCGGTTGGTGACGCCGATTTTCGTGCACTTCGGTTTCCTGCACCTGGCGATGAACTCCATGTGGTACTGGGAACTCGGACGACGCATTGAATGCCGTCAGGGTGCGCTGATGCTGCTCGGATTCACGCTGCTGTTCGGTGTCGTGTCCAACCTGTCGCAATATCTGTTTGGCGGGCCGGGTATCTTCGGTGGGTTGTCGGGCGTCTTGTACGGGCTGCTCGGCCACTGCTGGCTGTTCCAGAAACTGTCGCCGGACGAAGCCTATCGCCTGCCGCCCGGCGTGGTGGTGTTAATGCTGATCTGGCTGGTGATCTGCCTGACGGGCTTGATCGAGGTGGTGAGTTTCGGCGCATTGGCGATCGCCAATGCGGCCCATGTCGGTGGGTTGATTGCCGGCTGTCTAACTGGCGTTATTGGCGGGCTGCTGGCGCGCCGCAGGGCCGCGACCTAGCGCAGCTGAAGCTGATCGAGTTTTCCCTAAAGCGACGCCGCTCGGTAGAATGCGCGCTTGTTTCCCCGGGAGCCGGCCATGTCGTCCTTTATCGAAGCCATCGAAAACATCACCCCCGAAATCTATGAAAACCTGAAAACCGCCGTCGAACTGGGCAAGTGGAGCGACGGGCGCAAACTGACCCCCGAGCAGAAGGAAACCTGCCTCGGTGCGATGATCGCCTGGGAAATTCAGAACTTGCCTGAAGAAGAACGTACCGGCTACATGGGTGGCCAGGAATGCGCTTCCAAGAGCAAGAACAAGGCGCCGATCGATACCAGCCTGTTCGCACCTGTCTCAGGAACCCGTCACTGATGTTGGAGCTGGGACGCGGCGCTCTGAGCAAGATGTCGGTTCAGTTGGGCGCGCTGGCGCAATATTCCTTCCGCCTGAATGACGACCTGGTGCCGGTCAATCCGCTGATCGGCAAGACTCTGCGATTGGAGTACCTCGGCGCCATCAATTGCACTCACTGCGGGCGCAAAACCAATAAGAGTTTCAGCCAGGGCTATTGTTATCCCTGCTTCAAGAAACTGCCGCAGTGCGACGTCTGCATCATGAGCCCAGAAAAATGCCACCACGATTTCGGTACCTGCCGCGATCCGCAGTGGGGCATGGATTTTTGCATGACCGACCACGTGGTCTATCTGGCCAACTCGTCGGGCATCAAGGTGGGCATCACCCGCGCCACGCAATTGCCGACGCGCTGGCTCGACCAAGGTGCCAGCCAGGCGCTGCCGATCATGCGCGTCGCTACCCGCCAGCAGTCGGGCATGGTCGAGGATCTGCTGCGCAGCCAGGTGGCTGACCGCACCAACTGGCGCGCGCTGCTCAAGGGCGACGCCGAGCCCATCAACCTGATCGAAACGCGCGAGAAGATCTTCGACGCCTGCGCCGAAGGCCTGCGAGGCCTGCAGCAGCGTTATGGGCTGCAAGCGATTCAACCGGTTGCAAATGCCGAGGTGTTGGAGATTCGCTACCCCGTCGAGGCCTATCCGACCAAGATCGTCAGTCTAGACTTGGAAAAGACCCCTGTCGTAGAAGGCACCCTGCGCGGCATCAAGGGTCAATATCTGATCCTCGATACAGGCGTTATCAACATTCGCAAATTCACGGCTTATCAGGTCGCGGCCAGCTCCGCGGCATAAATAAACAGTGCGTAGGGTGGATCACGCTTCATCGATCCACCGGGTGGCGATCCACGGGGTGGCCATCGAATGGGCACGAGGAACAATCAGGCTCCACCGAACGAACACATTGGTGGATGTAAAAAGCGACATCCACCCTACGAGACAGTCAATTTCAACGCCGACGTCAACGGCTGCCACCGAACCACTTGCAGCTTGAGCTTGCCGCTTAAAGCTGCCTCGAAGAGGCCTACCAGATGCGCACCGAACAACCGAAAGTCATTCATCTCAAGGATTATCAGGCGCCCGAGTACCTGATCGATGAAACACACCTGACCTTCGAACTGTACGAAGACCGCACCCTGGTGCATGCGCAACTGGTGATGCGGCGCAATCCTGAGGCGGGTGCCGGCTTGCCGCCGCTGCAGCTGCACGGCCAGGATCTCGAGCTGATGTCCCTGTCGCTGAACGATCGCCAGTTGGGCCTCGGTGATTACGAGATCGCCGAGGAAAGCCTGACCCTGCAGCCCGATAGCGCCGCCTTCACTCTCGACAGCACCGTCGTAATTCACCCGGAAAGCAACACCGCGCTGGAAGGCCTCTACAAATCCGGCAGCATGTTCTGCACCCAGTGCGAGGCCGAGGGCTTCCGCAAGATCACCTATTACCTCGACCGCCCAGACGTGATGAGCAAGTTCACCACCACCGTCAGCGCCGAGAAACAGGCCTATCCGATCCTGCTGTCCAACGGTAACCCGCTTGCCAGCGGTGACGAGGAAGATGGTCGTCATTGGGCGACCTGGGAAGATCCATTCAAGAAGCCGGCCTATCTGTTCGCGTTGGTGGCTGGTGACCTTTGGTGCGTCGAGGACAGCTTCACCACCATGAGCGGCCGTGACGTGGCGCTGCGCATCTACGTCGAGCCGGAGAACATCGACAAATGCCAGCACGCCATGGACAGCCTGAAGAAATCGATGAAGTGGGACGAAGAGGCCTACGGTCGCGAGTACGATCTGGACATCTTCATGATCGTCGCGGTCAACGACTTCAACATGGGTGCCATGGAAAACAAGGGCCTCAATATTTTCAACTCCAGCGCCGTGCTGGCGCGTGCGGAAACCGCCACCGATGCCGCCCACCAACGTGTCGAAGCGATCGTCGCCCACGAATACTTCCATAACTGGTCCGGCAACCGCGTGACCTGCCGCGACTGGTTCCAGCTGTCGCTCAAGGAGGGCTTCACCGTCTTCCGCGATTCGCAGTTCAGCGCCGATATGAACTCGCCGACCGTCAAGCGCGTCGAGGACGTGTCCTACCTGCGCACTCACCAGTTCGCCGAAGACGCCGGCCCCATGGCGCACTCGGTGCGCCCGGAATCCTTCATTGAGATCTCCAACTTCTACACATTGACCGTGTACGAGAAGGGCGCTGAAGTGGTGCGCATGATCCAGACGCTGCTGGGCGAGGAGGGCTTCCGCAAGGGCAGCGACCTCTACTTCGAACGGCATGACGGCCAGGCCGTGACCGTCGATGACTTCGTCAAAGCCATGGAAGACGCCAACGGCGCTGACCTGACCCAGTTCAAGCGCTGGTACAGCCAGGCCGGTACGCCGCGCCTCGCCGTTAGTGAGCAATACGATGCAGCGACCAAGACCTACAGCCTGACGTTCCGCCAGAGCTGCCCGCCGACGCCGGGGCAAAGCGAAAAACAGCCGTTCGTGATTCCGGTTTCGCTGGGCCTGCTGGATGGCCAGGGCAACGAGATCGCTCTGCGCCTGCAAGGCGAAGACACCGCCGTCGGCACCACTCGCGTGCTGGCAGTCGATCAGGCCGAGCAGACTTTCACCTTCATCGACGTTCCCAAGCAACCGTTGCCCTCGTTGCTGCGCGGTTTCTCGGCACCGGTAAAGCTTGAGTTTCCGTATAGCCGCGATCAGCTGATGTTTTTGATGCAGCACGACTCCGACGGTTTCAACCGCTGGGAGGCCGGTCAGCAGCTGTCGGTTCAGGTGCTGCAGGAGATGATCGGGCAACATCAGCGTGGCGAAGCGCTGCAGCTGGATCAGCGCCTGGTCGCGGCGCTGCGCAGCCTGCTGGAGGACGAGAGTCTCGATCCGGCGATGGTCGCCGAAATGCTCTCGCTGCCGAGTGAGGCCTACCTCACCGAAATCAGCGAAGTGGCGGATGTCGACGCCATTCACGCGGCGCGCGACTTTGCTCGCCAGGGTATCGCCACAGCGTTGTTCGATCTGTTCTGGAAGCGCTACCAGGCCAACCGCGAGCTGTCCCGGCAGACGCCTTATATTGCCGAAGCCAGCCACTTCGCCCGTCGTGCTCTACAGAACATCGCCTTGTCGTATCTGATGCTCAGCGGCAAGCCCGAAGTGGTTGCCGCCTGCGTCGAGCAGTTCGAGCAGGCCGACAACATGACCGAGCGCCTGACTGCGCTGGCCGTGCTAGTCAACTCAGGCTTCGCAGCCGAGCGTGACAAGGCGCTCGAAGCCTTTGCCGAAAACTTCAAGGACAACCCGCTGGTGATGGATCAGTGGTTCAGCGTGCAGGCGGGCAACACCCAGCCGGGTGGCCTGGAACGTGTTCAGCACCTGATGCAGCATCCGGCGTTCACGCTGAAGAACCCGAACAAGGTCCGTGCGTTGATCGGCGCCTTCGCCAATCAGAACCTGGTCAACTTCCATCGGGCCGATGGCGCCGGCTACCACTTCCTGGCCGATCAGGTCATCGTGCTGAACACACTCAACCCCCAGATCGCCTCGCGCCTGCTGGCGCCGCTGACTCGCTGGCGCAAGTACGACGCGAGCCGCCAAGGGTTGATGAGGACCGAACTAGAGCGGATTCTGGCCTCGGGCGAGCTGTCCAGCGACGTCTACGAGGTGGTCAGCAAGAGCCTGGCCTGACGGTTTCAAACCGTCACCCGGATGGCCGGTTGGCATCGACGATTCCCGCGCTCCGGTGCGGGAATTTTGTTTTCGATACGGCAAAAACGCCACATCCTTCGCCGCTCCGCGCAGCGAAACGAGTAGCTCTGAAGCCCGCGTGCCATCAGGCCAGCTAATTACGCAACATCACTCATCGCGGTTTAACAAAACATAACGTCCGGGCAATTGCCGCCGCTTTCGAAAGCCCGATAGCATGGCCTGGCCTGGTAGTCATACACAGGCCTTACCTAATAAAAATAAAGGGGGTATGTATGAGTGAGCCCGTCATGTGGCGCACCCAGATCGGCCGTGCGAAAACGCTCCGCAAGCCGATCTTCCGCAGTCATTCGCCGCTGGCAAGAACGCTCTCGCTCTGCAGTGTTCTCACCATTCTGTTTTTTGTCACCGCTCCGGCTCACGCACAAAGCGCAGCTGGGCCAGGCACCCGCTATGCGATCGAATCGCAGAAAGCCGCATCCACGCTTCTGCTCGATATCGCCCAGGCCGGTAAGCGTCTGGTCGCGGCGGGGGATCGTGGGCATATCCTCTTTTCCGATGACGGCGGCGCAACTTGGACGCAAGCCAAGGTTCCGACCCGCCAGCTGCTTACTGCGATCTATTTTGCCGACGACAAGCATGGTTGGGCGGTCGGTCACGATGCGCTGATCCTGGCTACTTCAGATGCTGGCGAGACTTGGGTTCGCCAGTACGAGGATCGCGAAGGCGAGGTACCGTTGCTCGACGTCTGGTTCGAGAGTCCGCAGCACGGTATTGCCGTCGGGGCTTACGGGGTTTTGCTGGAAACCACCGATGGCGGCCGAAACTGGGAGAGCATCGTTGATCGTCTCGATAATGAAGACGGTTACCACCTCAACGCCATCGCCGAGATAAAGGGTTCCGGTCTGTTTATCGTCGGTGAGCTGGGGGGCATGTTTCGCTCTTCGGACATGGGGCAGACATGGGAACGCGTCGAATCACCCTATGAAGGCTCGCTTTTTGGCGTGCTGGGTGGCGAGCAACCGGGGCTGGTAATTGCTTATGGATTGCGTGGCCATCTGTTTCGCTCGACCGATTTTGGCGACAACTGGCAACAGATCGAGCTGAAGGACGGCAACCGGTCGGTACGTTCCGGCCTGTCGGGTGGCAGTCTGCTGTCTGACGGCACCATGGTCATCGTAGGGCACGGCGGGGCAGTGCTGACCAGCAAAGATCAAGGACGAAGTTTCTCGGTCGTCCATCGCTCGGACCGGCGTTCTCTCGCTGGTGCGATTTCCAACGAACAAGGTGAGCTGGTTCTGGTCGGGCAGGGTGGTGCGCATATCGCACTTCCGTCCGGTGAAGAGCCAAGCCAAAAATAATAGTCGGGGGAAATAGCGATGAGTAAACATCATCAAGACAAGGCCACGTTCCTGGAACGGCTGATATTCAACAACAGGCCAGTCGTCATCCTGCTGTGCCTGCTGGTCAGCATCTTTCTTTTTTATCAGGCTTCTCAGGTTCGTCCGTCGACCAGTTTCGAGAAAATGATCCCGCTCAGTCATCCCTATATCCAGAAGATGATCGAGTTCAGGAATGACTTGGCCAACCTCGGCAATACCGTGCGGATATCGGTGGAGGCCAAGGAAGGCAATATTTTCACCAAGGAATACATGGAAACGCTGCGGCAGATCCATGACGAGGCTTTCTACATCCCAGGTGTCGATCGATCCGGGATGAAATCCTTGTGGAGTCCCAGTGTGCGCTGGACTGAAGTGACCGAAGAGGGCTTCGACGGCGGTGAGGTCATTCCTCAGACCTATGACGGTTCCGAGGGCAGCCTGAACGAATTGCGCAACAACGTATTGAAGTCCGGACAAGTCGGCCGTCTGGTCGCCAACAATTTCAAATCCTCGATCATCGATATTCCGTTGCAGGAGTCCTATTCGGATCCGAACGACCAAAGCAAGCTGATTAGCCTGGATTACCAGAAATTTTCCCACGAGCTGGAAGAAAAGATCCGCGACAAGTACGAACTGCAGAACCCCAATGTCGAGATCCATATTGTCGGTTTCGCCAAGAAGGTTGGTGATCTGATCGATGGATTGCTGATGGTGGTGGTGTTCTTCGCCATCGCTTTTCTGATCACACTTGTACTGCTGTACTGGTTCACGCGGTGTATTCGCAGCACTATTTCGGTATTGGTGACCACTCTTATTGCGGTGGGCTGGCAGCTGGGTCTGATGAATCTGGCCGGCTTCGGCCTGGATCCGTATTCGATGCTGGTGCCGTTCCTGATCTTCGCCATCGGTATTTCCCATGGCGTGCAGAAGATCAACGGTATCGCCTTGCAATCGGGTGAGGCGGACAACGCACTGATCGCTGCACGGCGGACGTTCCGTCAATTGTTCCTGCCGGGAATGATTGCGATCCTTGCCGATGCCGTCGGCTTCATCACGTTGCTAATTATCGATATCGGGGTGATCCGCGAGCTGGCCATTGGCGCGTCCATCGGCGTCGCGGTGATTGTATTTACCAACCTGATCCTGTTGCCGGTAGCGATCTCTTATCTCGGGATCAGCAAGAAAGCCGTCGAGCGCAGCAAGAAAGACGCCCGCACGGAGCATCCGTTCTGGCGAGCGCTGTCGAATTTTGCCCATCCCAAGGTGGCGCCGATTTCAGTGGTGCTGGCGCTGGTGGTTGCGGTTGGCGGCTTCTGGTACCAAAAGCAGAACCTTCAGGTAGGCGACCTGGATCAGGGTGCACCCGAACTGCGTCCGGATTCTCGCTACAACCAGGACAACGATTTTGTCATCAATAACTACTCGACCAGTTCGGACGTACTGGTGGTGATGGTCAAGACCGCTCCTGAGGGCTGTTCCCACTACGACACGCTCGCTGCGATGGACGAGCTGACCTGGAAAATGGAAAACACACCGGGCGTGCAGTCGGCGGTGTCGATGGTCACTGTCGCTCGTCAGGGCATCAAGGGTATGAACGAGGGCAGCCTGAAATGGGAAACCCTGTCGCGTAACCAGCATGTCTTGAATAACTCGATCTCGCGTGCCGAGGGGCTGTACAACTCCGATTGTTCGGTGGCACCGGTCATGGTCTTCCTCAACGACCACAAGGCCGAAACACTCAAGCGGGTTGTTGCCGCGGTCGAAGTCTTCGCCGAGGAAAACAATCGTGAAGGGCTGGAGTTCCTGCTTGCTGCGGGGAACGCTGGGATCGAGGCAGCGACGAATGAGGTAATCGCCAAGTCCGAGCTGACCATTCTCACCTTGGTTTATATCTGCGTGGCGGGTATGTGTCTGATTACCTTCCGCTCGATACCCGCCACCATTTGCATCGTCCTGCCGCTGATCCTGACGTCGATCCTCGGCAACGCGTTGATGGCATTCCTGGGCATCGGTATGAAGGTGGCAACGTTGCCGGTGATTGCGCTGGGCGTAGGTATCGGTGTGGATTACGGCATCTATATCTATAGCCGTCTGGAAAGCTTCCTGCGCGCGGGACTGCCCCTGCAGGAAGCTTATTACGAAACGCTGAAATCGACCGGTAAAGCGGTGCTGTTCACCGGTCTGTGCCTGGCCATCGGTGTGGCGACCTGGATGTTCTCGGCGATCAAATTCCAAGCGGATATGGGCTTGATGCTGACCTTCATGTTCATCGTCAACATGTTCGGCGCGTTGTGGCTGTTGCCGGCTCTGGCGCGTTTCCTGATCAAGCCGGAGAAGCTGGCGGGTAAGGTTGGGGGGTCGTTGCTAGCGCACTGATATCGGCGTTGCTTGGGCGCTTGAAGCTCGCATCGCAAGATGCGGGCTTTTTTTATTCTTCATGGGTATCAGGAGCATAGTTTGAGACTGAACTGACTATTGAGGTGTTAATGTCGTTTGGCGGGATCTTGAGTTCAATGTCAAACCGCTTGCGGCGTGTGCTAGCACTTCTGATGTATGGATTATTTTTTTTTGCACGAGCTATCAGGCGACGCGAAACGCCCTTCAGGAGGGTGAGCAGAATCGTTGCGCAGAGGGACGAGCCGCAGGGACGCGGCGAGAGCCGTAAAGGGCCATGGATGGCCCTTGTACGGCGACCCTCGGAGCGGCGATGGAGCGAACGAACCCTTCGCGCAGCGCAGGGCCGTATGTCGGGGCAAGCTTTTTTGGTTACTTTTTCAGCGATTGGAAAAAGTGACTCGCCCAGCAGGGCGAAACCACGCAATCAGGCCACTCGATGATCGGCTTGGAACAAAACTTTCAACTAGCAGAAACACCCAGAATTACCAGTCCAGTATCAACCCCAGTGCTTTAGCAAAAATTACCCACCTTTCTCTTTCGCACAGGCGAGAGAGCGCCAGGGTGACGCAAAAAAGCCCCGACTAGTCGGGGCGCTTTTTATCTGCTGAGCAGCGCGCGTCAGAGCACCGCCAATCCTGCCTGCTGCACCAGTTCCAACAACGGCTGCGGATAAACCCCCAGGAAGAACGCCAACACCGCAATCGCCAGCAACATAACACCTCCCGCACGCTGTCCCCAATTGATCGGAGCGTCGTGGCGGCGAATGCCCGGCTCGACCAGATACAGCGTCACCATCACCCGCAGATAATAGAACAGGCCCACGGCACTGCCGATGATCAGCGCGCCCAGCAACCACCACAGCTCGGATTCGACACCGGATGCGATCACGTAGAACTTGCCGATGAAGCCTGCCGTCAGCGGGATACCGGCCAGCGACAGCATCATCACGGTGAGCACGGCGGTGAGGTAAGGGCGGCGCCAGAACAGCCCGCGGTACTCATAGAGCGCATCGGCATCACGCCCCTGGAAGGGACTCGACATCAAAGTGATTACGCCGAATGCGCCCAGCGTGGTCAGCACATAGGACACCAGGTACACACCGATGGCTTCCACCGCCAGGCCCTTGCTGGCGATCAGAGCGACCAGCAGGTAGCCGAAATGGGCGATGGACGAATAACCCAGCAGGCGCTTGAGATTGCTCTGGTTCAGCGCCAGCAGGTTGCCGATCAGGATCGAGGCGATAGCGATCAGGCTCAGCGCATCGTTCAGCCAGCCGCCGCTGGTGGCCGGCGACAGCTGATACAGGCGCAGCAGCACCGCGAACACCGCCACCTTGCTGACGGTGGCGAGGAAGGTGGCCACTGGAGCCGGTGCGCCCTCGTAGACGTCCGGCGTCCACAGGTGGAAGGGGGCCAGCGAAAGCTTGAAGCCGAGACCGATCAGCATCATGCCGATGCCGGCCTGCACCAATACGGACGAACCTTGCGCCGCTAGACTGGCGCCGAGACCGGCGAAGCTGAGGCTTCCCGATTCGGCATAAAGCAGCGCCATGCCGAACAGCAGGAAGGCGCTGGCGGCGGCGGAAAGCACCATGTACTTGATGCCGGCTTCCAGCGAGCGCTTGTTGAAGAAAGCGTAGGCAACCAGCCCGTAAACCGGCACCGAGAGCAGTTCCAGACCAATGAAGAAGCTGGCTAAGTGTTGCGCACTGACCAGCACCAACCCGCCTGCTGCCGACAGCGCCATCAGCAGGTAGAGCTCCTCGCGATTGCCCGGGAAGCCGTCGGAGCCGGCTTTCTCGCCCAAGTAAGCGTGGGCCAGGGTCACGCAAGCCAGTGTCGCCACCAGCACCACGGCGCTATAGAAGTGAGCGAAGGGGTCCAGTCGCAGCAGCGGCGTTACATCCAGTGCGCCGATCTGCAGTGCCGGCACTATCGACAACAGGGCGAGCGTGAGGCCCACCGAAGTGACGATGAAACTGAACCCGTGGTTGCGCCGCCAGGCGATGGCCAGCATCACCGCGATGGCGGTGGCGCCGGTGATCAGCAAGGGCAGCAGGGCGATGAAGTGTTGCTGTGTGAATTCCATAGCGAGACTACCGGGCCGAAACTGTTGGGGTGAAAGCGGTATCGATCCATTGCTGCACACCGTTCATGGTGGCGAGCGAGGTGTCGAAGACCGGCTGCGGATAGACGCCGAGCAGCACCAGCAGTACGGCTAGCAACAGCACCATGCCAATCTCGCGTGCGTCCAGACCCTGCAGCAGCCCTTCGGCCTTGGTCGGGCCGAAATAGGCGCGGTGGATCATCGCCAGCGAGTAGATGGATGACAGCACCAGCCCGAAGGTGGCGATCACCACCACCCACGGTGAGTTGGCGAAGGCGCCGAACAGCACCACGAACTCACCGATGAAGTTGCCGGTGCCGGGCAGCCCCAACGAGGCAGCGGCGAAGAACAGGCTCAGCGGCGGCAGCCATGGCAGGCGCGACCACAGACCGCCCATTTCGCGCATGTCTCGCGTATGCAGACGCTCATAGAGCTGGCCGCTGAGGATGAACAGCGCTGCGGCCGAGAGACCGTGAGCGATCATCAGCACCACCGCGCCCTGCAGAGCAAGCTCGCTGCCCGAGTAGATGCCGATCAGCACGAAGCCCATATGCGAGACGCTGGAATAGGCGATCAGGCGCTTGATATCGGTCTGCGCGAACGACAGCACCGCACCGTAGAACACGCCGAGCAGGCCGAGGCCCATGGCGATGGGCGCGAAGTCCATCGATGCGTCGGGAAACAGCGGCAGGGCGAAGCGGATCATGCCGTAGGCGGCGGTCTTCAGCAGAATCCCCGCCAGGTCGACAGAGCCGGCGGTAGGCGCCTGGGCGTGGGCATCGGGCAGCCAGGAGTGCAGCGGCACGATGGGGAATTTCACCGCGAAGGCGATGAAGAAGCCCAGCATCAGCAGGTACTCGACGCCCGGTGCCAGGTCGGCCTGGAGCAGCAGCTCGTAGTCGAAGGTTAGCACCCCGGTGTCGTGGAAGTTGGCCAGCACCAGGCCGAGAATGGCCACCAGCATGATCAGGCCGCTGGCCTGGGTGTAGATGAAGAACTTGGTCGCCGCGTTGATCCGCGAGCGCTTGCCTTCCGAGCTGTGACCCCAGAGCGCGATGAGGAAGTACATCGGTACCAGCATCATTTCCCAGAAGAAGAAGAACAGGAACAGATCCAGGGCGAGGAACACCCCGACCACGCCGCCGAGAATCCACATCAGGTTGAGGTGGAAGAAGCCGACGTGGCGCTGGATTTCCTTCCAGGAGCAGAGCACCGAGAGCACGCCGAGCAGGCCGGTGAGCATGATCATCAGCAGCGACAGGCCATCGAGCGCCAGGTGCAGATTGATGCCGAAGCGCTCGATCCAGACGTGCTTGAATTCCACCGCCCAGTTGGCCTCGGCGCCAGGTGCGGGGGCGAGCTGGTAATTACCGCCCGCCCACAGCCAGAGGCCTAGCGCGAGCAGCAGCGTCATGGTGAGCAGAGCGATCCAGCGCGGCATGCTCTTGTCGAAACGTTCGACGAACCAGCAGAGCAGGCCGCCGATGAATGGAATCAGGATTAGCCAGGGCAGAATCACGAGTTCGAATCCTTGCGCAAATTCAGAGCAGAACGATGCCGAGCAACAGCACGGCTCCGCCAACGATGGACAGGGTGTACCAGCGCAACTGGCCGGTTTCGCTGCGGCTCAGCAGCACATGGCTGCCCCGTGCCGTACGCGGTACCAATCCGATGGTGGCGTCGATGGGGTCGCGGCCCAGCAGGCGGGTGAGCCAGAGGTAGGGCTGCACGAAAAGCTTGTCGTAAAGCCAGTCGAAGCCCCAGGCGGCGTACCACCAGGCCGAGAGGAAACGCCCCGGCGCGCTTTGCGCGATGGCGCTGACCAGGCCGCGCTTGCCGAGGAACAGCATGGCGGCAAGCAGGATGCCGGCCAGAGCGATGGCGCCGGAGGCGATCTCCAGGCTGTGCTTGGCTTCACCACCGGCATGGCCGACGCTCTGCGGCAGCAAGCCGGCCAGCGGCGGCACGATCAGCGCGCCGACGAACGTGGAGAGCACGATCAGCACCACCAACGGCAGGTTGTGAGCCAGGCCGCGCCCGGCATGCGCCTCGGTCTTCGCTTCGCCGTGAAAGGCGATGAAGATCAGTCGGAAGGTGTACAGCGAGGTCAGGAACGCACCGGCCAAGCCGGCGTAAAGCAAGCCGCTGTGATTACTGGCGAAGGCTTCCCAGAGAATCTCGTCCTTGGAATAGAAACCGGCCGTGATCAGCGGCAAAGCAGCGAGGGCCGAGCCGCCGACGATGAAGCTGGCGTAGGCCAGTGGCAGCTTCTTCCACAGCCCGCCCATTCGGAAGATGTTCTGCTCGTGGTGGCAGGCGTTGATCACCGAGCCGGAGGCGAGGAACAGCAGCGCTTTGAAGAAGGCGTGGGTCATCAGGTGGAAGATCGCCGCATCCCAGGCGCCGACGCCCAGGGCCAGGAACATGTAGCCGATCTGGCTCATGGTCGAGTAGGCGAGGATGCGCTTGATGTCGGTTTGCACCAGCGCGGCGAAGCCGGCCAGCACCAGGGTCACGCCACCGACGATGCCCACCAGTTCCAGCACGTCCGGCGCCAGCAGGAACAGGCCGTGCGTGCGGGCGATCAGGTAGACGCCGGCAGTGACCATCGTCGCTGCGTGGATCAGTGCGGACACCGGAGTCGGACCGGCCATGGCGTCGGCCAGCCAGGTTTGCAGCGGCAATTGCGCGGACTTGCCCACGGCGCCGCCGAGCAGCGCCAGGGTCGCCAGAGTGATCCAGAGATCACCGCTGGCGAACTTCTGCGGCGCCAGCACTAGCAACTCCTGGATATTGAGGGTGCCAAGCTGGACGAACAGAATGAACAAGCCGAAGGCCATAAGCACGTCGCCCACGCGGGTGACGATGAAGGCCTTGAGCGCGGCATTACCGTTCTTGCGCTCCTTGAAGTAGAAGCCGATCAGCAAATACGAGCACAGCCCCACGCCTTCCCAGCCGAAGTACAGCAGCAGCAGGTTGTCGCCCAGCACCAACAGCAACATGCTGAAGATGAACAGATTGGTGTAGGCGAAGAAGCGCGAGTAGCCCTCTTCGCCGCGCATGTACCAGCTGGCGAACAGGTGGATCAGAAAGCCAACGCCGGTGACCACGCCGAGCATGGTCAGCGACAGGCCGTCCAGATGCAGCCCGAAGGCGACGCTGAAGCCCGCAACGTCCAGCCACTGCCACAGGTGCTGGCTGAACACGCCGCCCTCCGGTGGCGAGGTGTTGAATTGCCAGATGCACAGGGCGCTGATCAACGCCGACAGGCCGATCGAACCGACACCGATCACGGCCGCCAGGTTTTCGGAGATGCGCCCGCGCGAGAAGGCCAGCAGGAAATAGCCGAGCAGCGGGAAAACGAAGGTCAGGAATAGTAGGTTCATCCGCGCATCTCGCTTGCAGCATCGACATCGAGGGTGTTGAAGCGGCGATACAGCTGCAGCAGGATCGCCAGGCCTATGGAGGCCTCGGCGGCGGCGAGGGTAATTACCAGGATGAACATGATCTGCCCATCCGGCTGCTCCCAGCGGCTACCAGCCACGACAAAGGCCAGACCTGCGGCGTTCATCATTACTTCCAGGCTCATCAGCATGAACAGGATGTTGCGTCGAACCATCAGGCCGACCAGGCCCAGGCAGAACAGCACGGCGGCGATGGCCAGACCGTGCTCCATTGGAATCGAATGCATGCTTACTCCTTCGCCTCGTGGCGGCCCAGGTGGAAGGCTGCGACCAGTGCTGCCAGCAGCAGCATGGAGGCCAGCTCGACGGCCAGCAGATAAGGCCCGAACAGGGCAATGCCGACTTCCTTGGGCCCGACTGTGGTCAGGCCTGCGGGCGCGTATTCGGGCGCCGAGAACAACGCCCAGAGCAGCTGCGCGAGGAGAATCGTCGCCAACAGCGACGGGCCGATCCACACGCGCGGCGCCATCCAGGCGCGCTCCTGGCCAGCGGTGTTGCGGCCCAGGTTGAGCATCATCACCACGAACACGAAGAGCACCATAATGGCGCCGGCATAGACAATGATTTCCAGCGCGCCGGCAAAGGGCGCGCCGAGAGCGAAGAAACACATCGACACGGCCAGCAGCGAGGTGATCAGGTAAAGCAGGGCGTGCACTGGATTGCTGCCGGTGATTACCCTTAGCGTGGCGACCACCGCCACGCCGGCGGAAAAGTAGAAGGCGAATTCCATCAGCAGAACCTCGATTCAGGCGCGAACTGCTCCCTCTCCCCTTGGGTGAGGGTTGGGGTGAGGGGGAAATGTCTCTGGCGACTCCGAGTCATCATGGCAACAACCCCTTGACGTTGATCGGCTCGGCTTCGTTCTGCGCCGCGCCCTTCGGCTTGCCTGCAATGGCCAGGCCCGAGACGCGGTAGAAGTTGTAGTCGTGATATTTGCCGGTGCCGGAAATCAGCAGATCTTCCTTCTCGTACACCAGGTCCTGACGCTTGTATTCACCCATCTCGAAATCGGGTGTGAGCTGGATCGCGTTGGTCGGGCAGGCTTCCTCGCAGAGGCCGCAGAAAATGCAGCGCGAGAAGTTGATGCGGAAGAACTCGGGATACCAGCGGCCTTCGTCGGTCTCGGCCTTCTGCAACGAGATGCAGCCCACCGGGCAGGCCACCGCGCAGAGGTTGCAGGCCACGCAGCGCTCTTCGCCGTCGGGGTCGCGCGTCAGCACGATGCGACCGCGATAGCGTGGCGGCAGGTAGACCTGCTCTTCCGGGTACTGCAGGGTGTCGCGCTTGTGAAAGCCGTGGCTGAAGATCATCACCAGGCTACGCAGCTGGGTATAGGTGCCGTGGAGCACCGCGCCAATGTACTTGAACATCGAATTCTCTCCTTACTGGGCCGCGGCCAGCACAAGTGCGCCGGTCACCAGCAGGTTGATCAGGGTCAGCGGCAGGCAGAATTTCCAGCCGAAGGCCATCACCTGGTCGTAGCGCGGGCGCGGCAGCGAGGCGCGCAACAGCACGAACAGCATGATGAAGAAACCGGTCTTGATCGCGAAATAGAAGAACGACAGCCAGGGCAACGTGTCGAGGAACGGACCGTGCCAGCCGCCGAAGAACAGCGTGGTCAGCAGTGCCGAGATGGTCACGATGCCGATGTACTCGCCGACGAAGAACATGCCCCACTTCATCCCGGCATACTCGACGTGGTAACCGTCGGCCAGCTCCTGCTCGGCTTCCGGCTGGTCGAAGGGGTGGCGGTGAGTGACCGCGACGCCAGCGATGAAGAAGGTACAGAAGCCGAGGAACTGCGGAATGATGAACCACAGGTTCTGCTGCTGGTACTCGACGATGTCGCGCATGTTGAACGAACCGACCTGGGCGACGATACCCATCAGCGACAGACCGAGGAACACCTCGTAGGACACCGTCTGCGCCGAGGCGCGAAGGGCGCCGAGCAGGGCGAACTTGTTGTTGCTCGCCCAGCCGGCGAACAGCACCGCATATACCGTGAGGCCGGCCATGGCGAAGAAGAACAGCAGGCCGATGTTCAGGTCCGCCACGCCCCAGGTCGGGGTGACCGGCACGATGACGAAAGCGATCAGCAGCGAGCTCATCGCCACCACCGGCGCCAGGGTGAAGATCAGGCGGTCTGAGAACGGCGGGTTCCAGTCCTCCTTGAAGAACATCTTCAGCATGTCGGCAGCGATCTGAAACATGCCGAACGGCCCGACGCGGTTGGGACCGTAGCGGTCCTGCCACCAGCCCAGCAGGCGGCGTTCGACGAAGCTCAGCAAGGCGCCGCACACCACCACTGCCAGCATGATCACCAGCGCCTTGACGACGGCGATGATCACGTCGATCACTTCAGGAGTCAGCCAGCTCATCGCGACGCCTCCAGTTCAGTGGCCAGGCAGGTGCTGCTCAGTACCGGAATGCCTTCGAGGCCGACCGGCAGACCGACCAGGCCGAGGCCCAGGGATTCATCGATGCGCACCGGCAGTTGTAGGTGCCGATCGGCGACCCGCAGGCTGAGCAGCGCGCCTTCGGTCACGCCAAGGCGCTGGGCTTCGGCTTCGGCCAGGGCGACATAGGGCTGCGGGATACGGCTCTGGATCGGTGCGGCGAGCGCGGTGGTTTCCTCGCTGCCGAACAGATGATGCAGCGGCACCACCTGCCAGCTGCCAAGCGCGGGGGCGAAGGCGGCAGGGGCGGATTTCCAGGCCAGATCCTGGCGGGCGTCGTCGAGCAGGCGCACACCGGGGTCGCCGGCACGCAGATGGCCGCCGACCTCGTCCTGGAATTTGTTCCAGGCCTGTGGCGAGTTCCAGCCCGGTGACCAGGCGAAGGGAATCTGCTGACGATCCTCGGCGCTGCCGGAATAGCCTTCCATGGAATAGGCGAACGGCGAATCCTGGTCCTGCGGCTGGCGCGGTTCGTGCACGCTGATATTGGCGCGCATGGCGGTGCGCCCGCTGTAGCGCAGCGGCTCGCGCGCCATTTTCAGGCCCTTGATGCGGAACGAGGAAAGTGGCGCAGCGTTGAGGATGCCAGATAGCTGCGGGTTGGTTGCGGCGCAGTCTGCGGTTACCTGATCCAGGTTGGTCCAGTCCACGGCCTTGCCTTGCAGCGTGCATTGCAGCGCGTGCATCCAGCGCCAGCCTTCGCGTACCAGAATCTTGCCGTCGTAGTAGCTGGGCTCGAAGACCTGGAAGAAACGCTGCGCGCGGCCTTCGTGGCTGACCAGGGTGCCGTCGGCTTCGGCGAAGCTGGCGGCGGACAGCACCAGATGGGCCTTGGCCGTGGTGGCGGTCTGCTGATGATCGGCGACAATCACGGCCTTGGCGGCGGCGAGGGCAGCGTCCACTTTGTCTTGGTTAGCACGGCGATACAGATCGTTCTCAAGCACGATCACCGCGTCGGCACTGCCGGCAATCAAGGCGTCCAACGCGGCATCCACGGATTCGCCGCCGAGCAGCGCGACGCCGAGGCTGTTGGCCTCCGGCACGATGAGGCTGAATGACGCGTTCTTCTGGCGGTTCTTCAGCGCCTGGGCGATGTTGCCGGCGGCCTCGATCAGGCTCTTCTCGCCTAGCGAGGCGCCGCTGATTAGCAACGGCCGCTTGGCAGCGAGCAGGGCATCGGCGATCTGTTGCACCAGCTCGCGGGCTTCGGCTTCCAGGCCATCCACCGCCGGAGCGCTGGGATCGATGGCATGCGCCACGGCGAAGCCGAGGCGCGCCAGATCGGCCGGTGCGGCATGCACGCTCTGTTCGGCGATGTCATCGAGACGGGTTTCGGCGGCGCTGGCGATGTAGACCGGATGCAGGGCGCCCTGTGCGACGTTCTGCACCGCGGCGATATGCCAATCCTGAATCTTCATCGAGGCGGCGATTTCAGTGGCCTTGCCCTTGGCGGCCTGACGCACTGCCAGCGCCATGCGGGCGGCCGTCTGGGTTAGGTCTTCGCCGAGGATGAACACCGCATCGTGGCTTTCGATCTCGCGCATCGTCGGCACCGGCAGCGGGCCGTTCTGCAGCAGTTGGCGGATCAGTCGGATGTTCTCCAGCTCGTTGGCGGCGATGCCGCTGTAGAAGTTCTCCGCACCGACCAGTTCACGCAGGGCGTGGTTGCTTTCCAGGCTGGCGCGTGGCGAGCCGATGCCGATCACACGTTTGCCTTGAAGCAGCTCGGCGGCGGTATCCAGGGCGGCGTCGATGCCGAGCTTGTCCGCGCCCAGCAGCGGCTGGCGCGGACGATCGCTACGGTTGACGTAGCCGTAGCCGAAACGCCCACGGTCGCAGAGGAAGTAGTGGTTCACGTCGCCGTTGAAGCGGTTCTCGATGCGACGCAGTTCGCCGTAGCGCTCGCCGGGGCTGATGTTGCAACCGGATGCGCAGCCATGGCAGATGCTCGGCGCGAACTGCATGTCCCACTTGCGGTTGTAGCGCTCGGAGTGAGTCTTGTCGGTAAATACGCCGGTTGGGCAGACCTCGGTGAGGTTGCCGGAGAACTCGCTTTCCAGCACGCCGTCTTCGACACGGCCGAAATACACGTTGTCGTTCGCACCGAAAACGCCCAGGTCAGTGCCGCCCGCATAGTCCTTGTAATACCGCACACAGCGATAGCAGGCGATGCAGCGGTTCATCTCGTGGGCGATGAACGGGCCGAGCTCCTGATTTTGGTGGGTGCGCTTGGAGAAGCGGTAACGACGCTGGTTGTGGCCGGTCATCACCGTCATGTCTTGCAGGTGGCAGTGACCGCCTTCCTCGCACACGGGGCAGTCGTGCGGGTGGTTGATCATCAACCACTCGACGACGCTGGCGCGGAAGGCCTTGGCTTCCGTGTCTTCGATGGAAATCCAGCTGTTGTCGGTAGCGGGGGTCATGCAGGACATGACCAGCCGGCCGCGGGTGTCGTTTTCGTCGGAATACTGCTTGACCGCGCACTGGCGGCAGGCACCGACGCTGCCCAGCGCCGGGTGCCAGCAGAAATAGGGAACATCGAGGCCGAGCGACAGACATGCCTGTAGCAGGTTGTCCGCCCCATCGACTTCGTAGTCTTTGCCGTCTACGTGGATAGTGGCCATTTCTAGGTCTTCTCATCCGCTTGCGCGGGTCTGGCTAATAGGAAACTTTTTCCGCTGAAGGGAAGATCAGGGCTGGACGAGGCCGTACGGCTCTTTCTCCCAGCGTTCAGCCTTCAGCGTCTTTCAATTCTTCATGCCGGCTGCGGAGGTGCAGTTGCCGCCTGGGCGACGCCCGCCTCGAACTCATGTCGGAAATACTTGATCGCCGCGCCCAGCGGCTCTACCGCGCCGGGTGCGTGGGCGCAGAAGGTCTTGCCCGGACCGAGAAAATCCACCAGGCGCAACAGGATGTCGAGGTCCTGGGCTGTGCCCTGGCCGCGCTCCAGTGCGCGTAAGGTCTTCACACTCCAGGGCAGGCCGTCACGGCACGGCGTACACCAGCCGCAGGATTCGCGGGCGAAAAACTCTTCCATGTTGCGCAGCAGCGAGACCATGTTGACCGTGTGGTCCACGGCCAGCGCCAGACCGGTGCCCATGCGCGTGCCGAACTTGGCGACGCCGCCGGCGTACATTTGCGCTTCCAGGTGTTCGGGGAGCAGAAAGCCGGTACCGGCGCCGCCGGGCTGCCAGCATTTGAGGGTGTAGCCATCCTTCATGCCGCCGGCGTAGTCCTCGAACAACTCGCGGGCGGTGATGCCGAAGGGCAGCTCCCAGATGCCTGGGTTCTTTACCTTGCCGGAGAAGCCCATCAGCTTGCTGCCGTGGTCTTCGCTACCGGGACGCGCCAGCGACTTGTACCAATCCACGCCGTTGCCGATGATCGCCGGCACGTTGCACAGGGTCTCGACGTTGTTGACACAGGTTGGCTTGCCCCAGACGCCGACGGCGGCGGGGAAGGGCGGCTTGGCGCGCGGATTGGCGCGGCGGCCTTCCAGCGAGTTGATCAGCGCGGTTTCTTCGCCACATATATAGCGGCCGGCGCCGGTGTGTACGAAGAGCTCGAAATCGAAGCCACTGCTGAGAATGTTCTTGCCCAGCAGGCCGGCGGCCTTGGCTTCATCGATAGCGCGATTGAGGTTGCGCGCCGCATCGACATATTCACCGCGCAGGAAGATATAGCCTCGATAGGCCTTGAGCGCGCGGGCACTGATGATCATGCCTTCCACCAAGAGGTGAGGCAGCTGCTCCATCAGCAGGCGGTCCTTCCAGGTGTTGGGCTCCATTTCGTCCGCGTTGCATAGCAGGTAGCGGATGTTCAGCGATTCGTCCGCCGGCATCAGGCCCCACTTCACGCCGGTGGGAAAGCCGGCACCGCCACGGCCCTTAAGGCCGGAGTCCTTCACCGTCTGCACAATATCGGCCTGAGCCATCTCGGCCAGCGCCTGGCGCAGCGCGTCATAGCCGGCCTTCTGGCGATATTCTTCGAGCCAGACCGGCTCGCCGTCGTCGCGCAAGCGCCAGGTCAACGGATGGGTTTCTTCGCTGCGGGCGATGCGGTTGGCCGGGCCGAAGGATGCCAGTTGCTTCATGACGCTCATGGATAAGCCTCCAGCAGGGCAGCGACACCGCCAGACTGGACGTCGCCGAAGGTATCGTCATCGATCATCAGCGCCGGGGCCTTGTCGCAGTTGCCCAGGCAGCACACCGGAATCAGCGTGAAGCGGTTGTCGGCGGTGGTCTGGCCGGGCTCGATGCCTATTTCATTTCTGATGCTGTCCAGCACGCTTTCATGACCGCCGATGTAGCAGGTCATGCTGTCGCAGACGCGGATGATGTGGCGGCCCACCGGCACGCGGAAGATCTGGCTATAGAAGGTGGCGACCCCTTCGATGTCGCTGGCCGGAATGTCGAGGACTTCGCTGATGGCGTCACATGCGCCATCAGGCACCCAGCCACGGGCCTTCTGCACGATCTTCAGCGCTTCGATGGACGCTGCGCGCGGATCTTCGTAGTGGTGCATTTCATGCTCGATGGCGGAGCGTTCGGTTTCGCTGAGGACGAAACGGTCAGTCTTGATCAGAGTGGTCATATCAGCGGTCCACGTCGGCCATAACGAAATCGATGCTGCCCAGATAGGCGATCAGGTCCGGAATCATGCTGCCGCGAATCACCGAGGGGATCTGCTGCAGATGCGGGAAGCTGGGCGTGCGGATGCGCGTGCGGTAGCTCATGGTGCTGCCGTCACTGGTCAGGTAATAGCTGTTGATGCCCTTGGTCGCTTCGATCATCTGGAAGCTTTCGTTAGCTGGCATCACCGGACCCCAGGAGACCTGCAGGAAATGAGTGATCAGCGTTTCGATGTGCTCCAGTGTGCGCTCTTTCGGTGGCGGCGTGGTCAGCGGGTGGTCAGCCTTGTAGGGGCCTTCGGGCATGTGCTTGAGGCACTGCTCGATGATCTTGAGGCTCTCGCGCATCTCGCCCATCTTCACCATGCAGCGGTCGTAGGCGTCACCGTTGACCGCCAGCGGCACTTCGAAATCGAAATGCTGGTAGCCGGAATAGGGACGCGCCTTTCGGATGTCGAAGTCGCAACCGGTTGCGCGCAGGCCGGCACCGGTGGTGCCCCACTCCAGCGCCTGCTTGGTGTTGTAAGCGGCGACGCCCTTGGTGCGGCCGATGAGGATGCTGTTCTTCAGTGCCGCCTTTTCGTACTCGTTGAGACGCTTGGGCATCCAGTCGAGGAATTCGCGCACCAGCTTGTCCCAGCCGCGCGGCAGATCGTGGGCGACGCCGCCGATGCGGTACCAGGCCGGGTGCATGCGGAAACCGGTGATGGCTTCGATGACCTTGTAGGCGCGCTGGCGGTCGGTGAAGGTGAAGAACACCGGGGTCATGGCGCCGACGTCCTGGATGTAGGTGCCCAGGTACAGCAGGTGGTTCTGAATGCGGAAGAACTCGGCCATCATCACACGGATGAAATCGACGCGGTCCGGCACGGTGATGCCGGCCAGTTTCTCCACCGCCAGCACATAAGGCAGGTTATTCATCACTCCGCCGAGGTAGTCGATACGGTCGGTGTAGGGGATGAAGCTGTGCCAGCTCTGGCGCTCGGCCATCTTCTCGGCGCCGCGATGGTGGTAGCCGATCTCCGGTACGCAATCGAGGATTTCCTCGCCATCGAGCTGCAGGATGATCCGAAACGCGCCGTGGGCCGAGGGATGGTTGGGGCCGAGGTTGAGGAACATATAGTCCTCGTGCTCGCTGTGACGCTGCATTCCCCAATCCTCGGGCTTGAAGCGCAGGGCTTCCTGCTCCAGGTCCTGCTTGGCGGCGTTCAGGCTGTAGGGGTCGAACTCAGTGGCACGCGCCGGGTAATCCTTGCGCAGCGGATGGCCTTCCCAGGTCGGCGGCATCAGCATGCGAGTGAGGAACGGGTGGCCCTCGAAGGTGATGCCGAACATGTCCCAGATTTCGCGCTCGTACCAGTTGGCGTTGGGCCAGACGGAGACGGCGGTGGGCAGGTTGAGATCGCCCTCCTTGAGCGCGACCTTGATCATCACATCGCTGTTTCGCTCAAGCGACATTAGGTGATAGAACACGCTGAAATCGGCGGCTGGCAGGCCACGGCGATTGGTGCGCAGGCGCTCATCGGTGGCGCTCAGGTCGTAGAGCATCACATAGGGCTTGCTGACCTGGCGCAGGAAGCCGAGCACCTCCATGAGCTTTTCGCGTGGCACCCAGAGTACCGGCATGCCGGTCAGGCTGGGTTGCAGCGTGAAGGTTTCGGCGCCGAAGCGCGCGTTCAGTTCGACCACGATATCCTGGTCGTCAGCCTTGTAGGGCGGGATGTACAGAGCATTGCCTGCAGTCATGATCTCGGTCGCTTTCGGTCAACGTTTGGGTGTGGAGAGGCCTTCCGGGAGGAAAGCCGAGTTCACACGTCGTCGGGGCTGCGCAGGTTGGTGACCTGAATACGCTGTTCGCGTCGCTGTTCTTTCTGCGAAGGCATCTCGGCGCGATAAACGCCTTGATCACCGACGACCCAGGAAAGCGGGCGACGCTCCTTGCCGATGGATTCCTGCAGCAGTTGCAAACCTTGCAGGAACGCCTCGGGGCGGGGCGGGCAGCCGGGTATGTACACGTCCACGGGGAGGAACTTGTCGACCCCCTGAACGACCGAGTAAATGTCGTACATACCACCGGAATTGGCGCACGAACCCATGGAGATGACCCACTTGGGTTCGAGCATCTGTTCGTAGAGGCGCTGGATGATGGGCGCCATCTTGATGAAGCAGGTGCCGGCAATGACCATGAAGTCGGCCTGGCGCGGCGAGGCACGGATCACCTCGGCACCGAAGCGGGCGATGTCATGAGGCGCGGTGAAGGCGGTGGTCATCTCCACATAGCAGCACGACAGGCCGAAGTTGTACGGCCAGAGGGAATTCTTGCGCCCCCAGTTGACCGCGCCACTCAGCACGTCTTCCAGCTTGCCCATGTAGATGTTGCGATGAACCTGGTCTTCTAATGGATCGGCAACAGTCTCCTGCTGGCCGATCGGATAACGGTCATTGACCGCATCCGGATCGATCCGGGTAAGTTTGTATTGCATGTGAAGAGCCTCATTGTTTTAGCTTCGCCTGTCGCTCGCGACGGCTGGATGGCGCCCAATCGAGCGCACCCACCCGCCAAAGGTAGACAAGACCCGCCAACAGAATTGCTATGAATACGGTAGCTTCAATGAGGCCCGCCCAGCCGCTTTCGCGCACCGAGACGGCCCAGGCAAAGAGATATAGGGCTTCAACGTCGAAGATCACGAAGAGCATCGCGACCAAATAGAATTTTGCCGAGAAGCGCAGTCGTGCGCTGCCCGTGGGAAGAATGCCGGACTCGAAGGGCTCGTTCTTGGCGCGACCCCAGGCCTTGCTGCCGAGCAGGCTGGAAGCGCCGAGCATGAATGCGCAGAGCGCGATGACGCCGAAAATGAATACAGCGAAGCCCCAGTTATGGGACAGAGATACATCAGGCATGCCGGGCCCCTTAGCGGAACGGCTTTATTATGTCCAGCTTGCGACAGCGACTAAGCGTCGCAACCCCTCATGGCCGGGCATTCTATGCCTAGTGAAAGATTGTGTACATGTTTCTACATGAAACATATTGAATTATTTTGCGAAATTAGTTGATGGTTTGGTTGGCTGTGTCCTGGCGGGACGGTGCTGGGGTGGCTTCTCCAAGGTTGATGGCCGCTTGTCGCAATCTTTTGGAAACGTTGTTTTCATGCTCAGGCCACACAGAGGCTAGGCAGAGTCTGCGCGTGGGCGGCGACTTGGCCGATCACCAGGATTGCCGGACTTTTTAGCCGAAAGGCCAGCGCATCGCGGCACATGTCCGCCAGGCTGGAGCGGCACTCGCGCTGTTGCGCAAGGGAGGCGTTTTCGATCATCGCGACCGCGGTCCACGCTGGCAGTCCGCCTTCGAGCAGGCCTGTCTGTACTTGCTGCAGGCTGCTGACTCCCATGTAGACGACCAGTGTCGTGCCGGTTTTCGCCAGTGCGTGCCACTCGGGGCTGCTGCCGTCCAGGGTATGCGCCGTGACCAGCGTGACGCCCCGTGCCACGCCGCGTTGGGTCAGTGAAATACCGCACTGAGTCGCACCGGCGAGGCCAGCCGTGATCCCATTGACCAATTCAACCTCGATACCGCGTTCGGCCAACCAGTCGGCTTCTTCGCCGCCGCGGCCGAAGATGCACGGATCGCCGCCTTTCAGGCGCACCACGCATTTGCCCTGGCGTGCATAGCGCAACATCAGCCGATGGATGAAGGCCTGCGGCGTCGAGCGGCAGCCACCGCGCTTGCCCACCGGGATCACCCGTGCGTTCGGGCAGTGTTCCAGTACGGCGGGATTGACTAGGTCGTCGATCAGCACCACCTGTGCCTCGCCCATGGCCCGCACCGCCTTGAGCGTCAGCAGTTCCGGGTCACCAGGACCTGCGCCAACCAGCCAGACTTTTGCGCTCATGTTTTCACCTCTCATGCTGCTGTGATCATCTCGGCGATGCGTTGTGCATCGCATGTTCAGTCGTCGCGTCGCTTAAGCCACCGCGGGTTGCTTCACCAGTAGCCGCTTAATTTCCGGTACACAGGAGCCGCAGCTCGTGCCGCAGCCCAGCTCGCGTTTCAAACCATCCAGATCCAGACCGCGCTCGATCCCCGTGCAAATTGCGTCCTGGCTGACATTCATGCAGTTGCAGAGGATCTTGGCCGCGCGCACTTCGCTACCGGGCGGTGTGCTCAGCGGTGCCAGCAGCCAGCGGCGCAGTGTCTGGTCAGCCTTGCCGTCCTGCCAGAGTTGCTTCAGCCAGTGACGCGCGGCGGTTTCCCCGGAGAGACTGAGGGCGACGATGCGACCATCCTCGATGCGCACACGCTTGCCCACGCCGCGGCGTGGATCGTCATAGACCAGTACCGGGCCCTCATCCAGCCCCAGCAACTGCTCAAGCTCTGCCAATTGCTTCGCGCTTGGTGCTTCGTGGCAGGCGGCGCGGATGACCAGTGCCGGGCGGTCGCGGCCAGTCAGGCTGAAGCTGGCATAGGCGAAGCCGTCGAATTTCGGGCGCAGGGCCTCGAAATGCTTTTGCACCGAGCCTTCGATCAGCGCGAAGAATTGCCAGGGCAGCTCGGCCTTCTCCACTTCGATACCGGTGTGCTTGAGCTCGGGCTGCTTGGACAACGGGTCGAAGGCGGGCAGGGACAACAGATTCACGCCAAGTCCCTTGAGGAAGCGATCACCCCAATGCATCGGGATGAACGCCTGGCTGGGCCGTAGGCAGTCATCGCTGCTTACCGGCAGTACCAGTTCGCCACGGCGGCTGCGGACTTTCACCAACTGGCCGTCGAACAGGTTACGGCGGCGCATGTCGTCGGCGTTCATGCTCAACAAGGCTTCTTCTACATGGCCGAATAGACGCGTCGCTGTGCCGGTGCGGCTCATGCCATGCCAGTGATCGCGCAGGCGTCCGGTGTTCAGAATCAGCGGAAAACCTGCGTCGTGTTGCTCCTTCGGTGGCTGGTACTGCTCGGCAAGAAAGCGCGCGCGGCCGCTTTCGGTAGGGAATACACCATTGCCGTAGAGCCGCGCTGTGCCCGTGTGACTGCCGGCAGGGAACGGCCACTGCTGCGGGCCGATCTGATCGATCAGCGCGTGGCTGAGGCCGGACAGGTCCAAGTCGCGGTCACGAGTGAGTAACTTGTATTCGTCGAACAACGCCGCCGGAGATTTGAAGGCAAACAGACTGGATTGGCCGGGTCGTAGATGCCGCTCGAGCCGTCGCGCGAAATCGCAGGTGATCGACCAGTCGGCACGCGCCTCGCCGGGCGCGGGAATGGCGCGCCGCACATGGCTGACGCGGCGCTCGGAATTGGTCACCGTGCCTTCCTTTTCGCCCCAGCTGGCGGCAGGCAACAGCAGGTCGGCGTAGCGGCAGGTCTCGGTGGTGAAGAAGGCTTCCTGAACCACCACGAAAGGGCAGGCCGCCAGCGCTTCGTGGATTTTTTGTTGATCCGGCATCGATTGCGCCGGATTGGTGCAGGCGATCCACAGCGCTTTCACCTTGCCGCTGCGCACCGCCTCGAACAGCTCGATGGCCGACAGGCCCGGCGCTGTTGGCAACTGCTCGACACCCCAATATGCGGCGACTTCGGCGCGATGCTGCGCGTTACCGGCTTCGCGATGGCCGGGCAGCAAATTGGACAGGCTGCCGGTTTCGCGGCCACCCATGGCGTTCGGCTGGCCGGTCAGCGAGAAGGGCCCGGCGCCGGGCTTGCCGATCTGACCGGTCGCCAGGTGCAGGTTGATCAGCGCACTGTTCTTGGCGCTGCCAGCCGTGGACTGGTTTACGCCCATGCACCAAAGCGAGAGAAATCTAGGTGCGTTACCGATCAAGTGAGCGCAGGTCTGCAATTCATCAATGCTGATGCCGCATAGCTTCGCCGTCGTAGCTGGGTTGTAGTCACGCGCGAGTTGCTTCAGCTCGCCCAGGCCTTCGGTATGGGCGTCGATGAAATCCTGATCGATCCGGCCAGTTTCAAGAAGGATGTGCAGGATGCCGTGAAACAGCGCGACATCGGTGCCCGGCAGGATCGCCAGGTGCAGATCGGACAGCTCGCAGGTATCAGTTCGCCGCGGGTCGACGACGATGATCTTCATCTCGGGACGCTTCGCCTTCGCTTCTTCGAGACGGCGGAACAGCACCGGATGGGCATAGGCCATGTTGCTGCCGACGATCAACACGCAATCGCTCTGTTCAATGTCTTCGTAGCTGCAAGGTGGGGCGTCGGCGCCGAGGCTGCGTTTGTAACCGACCACGGCTGACGACATGCACAGCCGCGAGTTCGAGTCGATGTTGTTTGTGCCGACCAGCGCGCGGGCGAGCTTGTTGAATGCGTAATAGTCCTCGGTCAGCAGCTGGCCGGAGATATAGAACGCGACGCTGTCGGGGCCGTGTTCGGCTATGGTCTCGGCGAACACATTGGCGGCGTGGTCCAATGCGCTGTCCCAATCAGTGCGTGCACGGGCCAGGCCTTTTCCCAGCCGCAGCTCGGGGTAGAGCGCGCGAGCGTCGAGGTCTCCGGTCAGGTGCAGCGTCGAGCCCTTGCTACACAGTTTGCCGAAATTGGCCGGATGATTCGGGTCGCCGGCAACATCGAGGATCCGCTGGCCGTCGTGCTCGATCAGCACGCCACAACCGACGCCGCAGTAACAGCATGTTGAAGCGGTAGTCTGGCGCATGGCTTCGTTTCCTCAGATTGGCGTAGCGGGGTGCGGCTCGCGGTTTGTTTGTGGTGGGTGCAAACGGGTCTACAGATGGACAGGTTGGGGCGTCGTGGAATCGCCAAGACCAGCCGCACCTAAGCCGGCCATGCCTAAGCCGGCCGCGCCGAACATCAGGTGGTCGCGGATCTGGCTGACGTTCTGGTTCTCGCGCACCTGGCTGTAGTACCAGCTGCCGTCAGCGGTGTCGCCATAGAGGCAGGCGCCGACCAGGACGTCGTCTTTGATCACCAGCTTCTTGTAGACGCCGCTGATTGGGTCGGAGAGCGTGATGGTCTCGGTGCCTTCACCGCCCATGAAATCGCCGGCAGAAAACAGATCGATACCGGTCACCTTAAGCTTCGTCGAGGTCACGGAACCCAGGTAGCGCGAGAAGCCGAGCATCGCGAGGTGGTTGGCGCAGACCTTGGCCTGTTCGAATAGCGGCGCGACCAGTCCGTAGGCGGTGCCTCGGTGATTGGCGCATTCGCCGACGGCATAGATTCGCGGATCGAATGTTTGCAGCGTGTCGTTCACCAGAATGCCGCGGCGGCAGGGCAGGCCGCATGCTTCGGCCAGTTCGCTGTTGGGGCTGATGCCTGCCGCCATCACCACCAGATCAGCTGGAATTACCTCGCCATCGGTAAAGCGCACGGCGGCTACCTGGCCCTGATAATTGCCGATCAGCTCGGACGTCTGCTTCTTCAGTCTGAAGCTCAGGCCCCGCGCTTCCAGCGCGCCTTGCAGCAGGCGCCCGGCGGTCTTGTCGAGTTGCCGCTCCATCGGCCACTCGCCCAGATGCACCACCGTGACGTCCATGCCGCGCAGCTTCAGCCCGTTGGCCGCTTCCAGCCCAAGCAGGCCTCCGCCGATCACCACGGCATGACTATGGGTTCGGGCGGCATTCATCATGGCCTGGGTGTCAGCGATATCGCGGTAACCGATCACGCCGTCCAGTTGATTGCCAGGAATCGGCAGGATGAACGGGCTCGAGCCGGTGGCGATCAGCAGTCGGTCGTACTCGGCTTCGCTGCCATCTTCGGCTATGACTCGACGCCTGACCCGATCGATCTGAGTCACCTTGCGATTGAGCATCAAACGGATGTCGTGCTTGGCGTACCAGTCGAGGTCGTTGAGTACGATCTCATCGAAGGTTTGTTCACCGGCCAGCACTGGCGAAAGCAGAATTCGATTGTAGTTGGGATGGGGTTCGGCACCGAAAACGGTAATTTCGTAGAGCTCGGGGGCGAGTCTGAGCAATTCCTCCAAGGTACGTACCCCGGCCATGCCGTTGCCTATCATCACAAGCTTGAGCTTCTTCATGCGAGTCTCCGCCGAGCCAGTGGCCGGTCACGCCTGGCTGTAGAAAATCCAACAAAAAAAGGCGTCCCACCGGTAACCCAGTGAGGACGCCTTTGTCCTGTATCTGATGCAGCCTGACCTTCTCCGTTGAAGGTCGTGCTTTATGTTGGGTTTGCTTTGCAGGGGATATGCCAATTCCAATCCTGCCGGAATTCATGGACTTCAAGCCCTGGGAGGAGTGCGCTCCGGCCGTTTCGTGCCCCCATATGATGCGGCTCGCGCATCGCTGGTGCAGAGCCACGCAGCTCCGAGCATGTTTTCGTTGACAATGGCCGTCGGGCTTTTCTATTGTTTTGCCCTTGCGCCGATTTAGTCAGCTACTTGCGGGGCGCCTGGAGCCGAAGGCTTCGAAATACCGCTAAAGCGCTGGTTCGGTGTCGCCTCCCACCGCTGCCCAGCGGAATTCTTGAGGCGGAATTTCCAGAATGAATGCACCGCAGCGCTCCCCTATCCGTTTAGCCCCGATCACCGGCGGGTTTGTCCGAAGCAATCCGAAAATTCTCCTCGGTGGCAATCATCAGCCATCGCTGTTGCGATACCTCGACGGTTGGCCGAAGCGCTGGGGAAAACCTCATGCCTTTCTTGTCCACTTCACCAGCGCCGACCAGTCACTCGCCCATTTCGCCGCGAACAGCTTCGACCTCGCTGTCGTCCAGGCGCCGACTGCCGAACGTCTCGATGAGTGCGTGCGTGAGTTGACTCGTGTGGCGCGCCAGGGACTGATCGTTCGGCGCTGAGGCAGGCCAAGATCAGCGCCATTGGATTGCACTTGGCGATGCATGCGTCGCCGGAGCCGACTAGGCCCCTTTGCCCAGCCAGACCAGAAGTCCCAGGTTTAGCAGCAGCGATATCAATGCCAGGGTTCGCCAGACCTTCAAGGGTTCACGCTCGAGCAGCGGCCGCATCGATGTACTGGCGGCCAACCGCTCACCCTGTTCCAGGGTCAGCAACCACTCTTCGGCCGTCTCGAATCGCTGCTTCGGTTCAACCGCAACGGCGCGCTTGAGCATCTCATCCAGCCACACCGGCAGGTCGGGGCGATAGCGGCTGGCTGGCGCCGGGGTGCCAAAGCGCGGACGCTGGAAGGCTTCCACTTCACCGTAGGGGTAATGCCCGGTGAGCAGGTAATAGAGCGTAACGCCCGCCGCGTACAGATCCTGCTCGCGACTTGGCTGTGCGCCGGTAAACGCTTCCGGCGCCAGATAGCTCGGGGTGCCCGGCAGGCTGTGCGGTTGATCCTGCGACAGACCGGGGCAGTGCGCCAGACCGAAGTCCAGCAGGCGTAGCTCGCCGTCGTCGCCCAAGTGCAAGTTCTCCGGTTTTATATCGCGATGCAGGATGTTGCGCCGATGCAGCATGCCCAGCGCGCGGACCAGGCGCGGCGCCAGTTGCCGCCAGTCGGGCAGCTCCATCGGCCCCCGCTGAAGGAAGTGCTGGGCGAGGGTTGCGCCGCTGTATTCGCGCTGCACGTAGTACAGATGCTGGCGCTGCGGCAAACCATGGGTTTCCGGGAAATGTTTGCCGGCGACCCGGCGCAGGAACCATTCTTCCTGAAGCAATGCCGGGCCGGCTTCGGGTTCGTCATGCCGGCTGGATGGCAGCGTCTTTAACAGCCAGGGCTGGCCCTGTTGGTCGCTGACCCGGTAGATCAGCGATTGCCGCGACTCGGCCAGCAACGCATCGACAATCCAGCCCTCGAACGCCTGTCCTGGGCGCAGCTTGGGCGGTAGCGGCCAGTCGCTCAGTTGCGCGAGAGAGTCGGCCAGTGCTGCGTCGGGTAGCTCCTCGACGCGTAGCAACAAGGCGCTGGCGTTATCCTGGCTGCCGGTCTGATGGGCGAGATTAACCAAGGTTTGCGCGGCGCTGGAAAGATCCGCCTGGTCGCGGAGTACATTCTGGATATCGCCTTCGGTGATGCTCGCCCAGACACCATCACTGAGCAGCAGAAAGCATTCGCCGAGATGCAGCTCACCATCCAGATAATCCACTACCAGATGCTGATCCAGCCCCATGGCACGTTTGAGCACGTGCTGCATGTTTGGCTGGTCCCATACGTGGTCTTCGCTCAGCCGCTGCAGATTTCCGCCGTGCCAGCGGTAAGCCCGGCAATCACCAACATGGGCAAGGGTGAAGCGGCGTCCGCGCAACACCAGCGCCGTCAAGGTGGTCAGCAACGGTTGCCCGTTACCGTTGGCCTGCAACCAGCGGTTGTGCGCGACAAGCAGGCGGTCGAGCGACTGCGCCACGGTCCAGGTTTCCGGAGTGGCGTAGTAGTCGGTAGCCAGCGCCTGCAACGTGGCCCGTGCCGCCAGTCCGCCGTCCGCGCATTGGCTGACCCCATCGGCGATGGCGAACAACGCACCTTTACTGGCGGCAAGCCCCGGTGTCGGCGTGACGATGCGTAGGGCATCCTGATTTTCGTCGCGCGGCCCGGTGGCGGTAGCCTCGCCGAAGGACAGTTGCAGGGGCATGAGCGAGACTCCGGACAGCGAGCTTTGAGCGATGAAATGAAAAGGCGGCAAGCCGCGTGGCTTGCCTTCGTTGGTCCAGCTTAGGTGGCGTCGATCAGACCCGCGCGGCAGTCATCGCGGCCGAACCCCAAGTAGTTCTCCAGCGACGCTTGACGCCATAAAGACCGAACCAGGCCAGCGCACCGAGGCTGGCAAACAGCCAGAGGCCCAGCTGATAGTCGCCGGTGGTTTGCTTGACGGCACCCAGACCGGCGGTGAGCAGGAAGCCACCGATACCGCCAGCCATGCCGACCAGCCCGGTCATCACGCCGATTTCCTTGCTGAAGCGCTGCGGCACCAACTGGAACACCGCACCATTACCGGCACCGAGGCTGAGCATGGCGACGACGAACAGTGCCAATGCAGCGATGGAACTAGGCAGATTGAAGCCGACGATGAACAGACAAGCGGCCGCCAGGGTGTACATCACCAGCAACGAGCGGATACCACCGATGCGATCGGCCAGCGCGCCGCCAAGCGGGCGCAGCAGGCTGCCGGCGAACACGCAGGCGGCGGTGTAATAGCCGGCCTTGACCGGGTCGAAGGCGTACTGATCATGGAAGTAGCCGGGCAGGGTACTGGCCAGGCCGAGGAAGCCGCCGAAGGTCACGCTGTAGAAGAACATGAACCACCAGCTGTCGCGGTCGCCCAGCGCCTTCATGTAATCGGCGAAAGATTTGGGCGCGGGGCGGTTCGGCGCGTTCTTCGCGACACTGGCAAAGATAATCAGGGTTAGCACAAGCGGAATCAGCGCCAGGCCGAACACGTTGCTCCAACCGAACATCGTGGCCAGCACTGGCGCGAACAGCGCCGCGAGCACGGTACCGGAATTGCCCGCACCGGCGATGCCCATGGCCTTGCCCTGATGCTGCGGTGGGTACCACTGCGAGGCCAGCGGTAGCGCCACCGCGAAGGAGGCGCCGGCCATGCCGAGGAACAGGCCGAGCAGCAATGCCTGTTCGTAGCTGTGGATGCCATTCAACCAAGCCACGAACAGAGCGGCGATGACTACGATCTGGCCAAAAAGCCCGGCCGTTTTCGGTGAGGTACGGTCGGCCAGCATGCCCAGCACCAGGCGTAAGACAGCGCCAGAAAGGATCGGCGTAGCGACCATAAAGGCGCGTTGTTGAGTGGTCAGGCCGAGGTCGGCGGCGATCTGCACGCCCATCGGGCCGAGCACGTACCAGACCATGAAGCTGAGATCGAAATAGAGAAAGGCGGCGAAGAGCGTTGGCGTGTGACCGGCTTTCCAGAAACTCGTATTCATCGAACACCTCACAAGACAAGTAGAACCGACGTGCCGAATGGCCGCCGGAGAACGCGGTGCTGTCGGCCGATGGCGACAGCGCGAAATCTATTGCGAGCAGCGGGTCGGTGCTGCACGCGCCCGTGTCAACGGGGCAACAAAAAAGGCGCCGCGAACCCCCGTCAGTTCGAACGGGGGGACGCGACGCCTTTGTCATGTCTGTAAGTAACCGCCGTTGGCTACCTGCCGATTGCAAAGCAGGAGCTGTGCCAACCGGTCGGCCCGCTGCTTTCGGGCGCTTCGCGGCGGTTGGAGCAGTAGAGGCTGGATGAAAAAGGCGCACCGCCACGATGCGGTGCGTCGATTTGAAGCGTTTCCGAGAGGTCCTGGAGCGATCAGGAAATGCGGTTGACCTTGGGGAATTTTGCGTCGAACTCGCCGGGCATCGGCACTACCCCTTTGTCCCGGTAGTTGAAGAAAACGAAGCCCGACTTGGCCATGGCGATCAGCGTGCCGTCAGCCGGGCGGGTGATGCGGAACGTGATGTCACCGCCGTACCTGTTGAAGTCCATCACGCCGACCTCGAACAGCAGCACGTCGCGCGCATGAGCCTCGGCTTTGTAGGTAGTGGCGAGGTCGGTGACGATGATGCCGCAGCCGTCCTTAGTGGTTTCGGCGATGCCGTAAGCGAACAGGAAGCGCGCGCGGGCTTCGGAAATCATCGAGATCATCGAGTCGTTGGCCAAATGGTTAGCGGCGTTGATATCGGTGATGCGTACGGTCTGCTGGGTCGTGAAGCAGAACTGGTCTTCTGGAAAGTGCAGGGCGAGGCGGGCCATGAATTGCTCGGCTGGTGATCGAAGATGCGCATTCTAACGTAGCGACTAGCCCGCTACAGCTGATACGGGGCGTAGCGCGAGCGCCCCTGCTCGCGACAAGAGCCGCGATAGTTCTCACTGCTCGTTGTGCTGAGGCGAAGGCTCCGCCAGCTGTTGTAGACCGCGCTTCGCTTTGGCTTGCAAGGCTTCGAGTCGCTGATGATGTCGGGCGCTGGCAATCCGACTCAGATAATGACCGAGCAATGCCAACAGGCAGGCGATTACGAAGGTCGCGATCATGGCCATCTCATCTCTCCATCTTTATGTTCGACCGGCGTTTGGAGTGCATCGGATCGAGCCGCGTGCTGTTCAGCACCCCTCCGTCCGCAGGCGTTGTGCGTTGTCAATGCGACCGATCAAGCAGCTCGTTCATGGCAATGATCTGTTCGGCTACCTGAATCAGCTTTTGCTGGCGGCTCATGGCCTGGCGGCGCATCAACGTATAGGCGTCTTCCTCGTTGCAGCTTTTCATTTTCATCAGCATGCCCTTGGCCAGCTCGATGCGCTTGCGCTCGACCAGTTGTTGATCTCGGGCATGCAGCTGCGCGCGAATGGCCTGATCGCTTTCGAAGCGGGCCATCGCCACATCCAGGATCGGTTTGAGGCGTTGAGCCTGAATGCCTTCGACGATATAGGCGCTGACGCCTGCGCGGATCGCCTGGCGCATGGCGTCGGGGTTGTTGTCGTCGGTGAACATGACGATGGGGCGCGGCTGATCGCGACTGACCATCACCACTTGCTCCATCACGTCGCGGCCGGGCGAGTCGGTATCGATCAGCACCACGTCGGGGCGTATGGACTCGACCCGTTCGGGCAGGTCTATGGTCAGGCCGGATTCTTCGATCACTTCGAATCCGGCCTCGTTCAAGGCGGCCCGCAGGCGACCAACTTTGCGCGGGGTGTCGTCGATCAGGAGAACACGAAGCATGGCTGTCTCCTTTTCACAAAATGCCGGGCGTGGCGGCATCAGTCAGAGCGTGCAGGGCGAAACTGCGTGCATATCCGGCCGGGTCGCTGCCGTCCCAGTGGCTTCCATCTATCAATACGGCGCTACGCATGGATGAGTCCGGTACCGGAACGTTCAAGGCGGTCGCCGCGTCGCGGTAAAGACTGGTCTGCTGCACGCTCTGCGCTACGGCAAGATAGTCCGGATCTTCACGCAGCAGCCCCCAGCGGCGGAGTTGGGTCATGAACCAGAGTCCGTCGGAATGGTAGGGCATGTTCACCTCGCCGTTACCGAAGAAACGCAACGGGTGCTTGTCCTGCCAGGCGTGCCCGAGCCCGTCTTCGTACTGACCGAGGAAGCGTGGCTCGATGGCAGCGAGCGGTGCGTTGATGTATTCGTTGCTGGCGATAAGTTGTGCGGCGCTGCGCCGATTGGTCTGGCTTTGATCGATGAAACGGCTGGCCTCCAAAACCGCCATGATCAGCGCTCGAGCGGTATTCGGATAGGCCTCGACGAACGTGCGCGTGCAGCCCAGAACTTTCTCAGGATGATCGGCCCAGATCGACTGGCTGGTGGCCAGGGTGAAACCTATCTCTTCTTCAATTGCCTGCGCCCCCCACGGCTCGCCCGCGCAAAATCCGTCGATACGACCAGCTTGTAGATGAGCAACCATCTGCGATGGCGGCACCACCAATGTGCGTACATCGTTCAAGGGATGGATGCCATGGGCCGCCAGCCAGTAGTAAAGCCAGAGCGCATGTGTGCCGGTGGGAAACGTCTGGGCAAGCGTGATTTTCGCACCACTCTGGCGCACGCATTTACCGAGCGCCTCGGCATTGGTCACGTCAAGCGCTTTCAAACGACTGGATAGAGTAATGCCTTGCCCATTCTGGGCCAGCCCCATCAGCACGGCCATGTCCACGGGCGCACCGCCGCTAATGCCCAGGTGCATGGCATAGATCAGTCCGTACAGACCCTGCGCGGCGTCCAGCTCGCCCTCGACCAGCTTGTCGCGCAGGTTTGACCAGGAGTGCTGTCGACGCAGGTTGAGCGTGAGCCCGTATGGCTGGGCGAAACCCTGAGTGGCAGCAACTATCAACGACGCGGCATCGGTCAGAGCCATGAAACCAAGATTGACGACATGCTTTTCTGGCGCGTCGCTGCCAGCCACCCAGGCCAGGGCGTCGGAGCGGGGCGGCGTGTTGGGATCGGTCATGCTGAGAAAAACCTTTGCCATGCGAAGGCGCGTCGTCGCCGTATGAACGACCGGACACGCTGGAGGACCATGACTCTGGCGAAGCAAGCCATATGCCAAATACCTCCATGCCATCTCACCGACGATCCAGCGGCCCCGTGGATAGGTGCAACCCATTGAACCAAGGTGTCTTGGTGACACCCATTTAGAGGACCGGGGAAAGTATCGATCCGGCGCACGATCCGCCGGTGCGGCTGACGGTTGGGTCGCGCTCAGCCGAGGATTCGGCTTACGGTCTGGAGCAGCCGTGAAAAGCGCAGCGAGCTTCAGCGCGGATATAGCGGCGGCAAGGCACCTGTTTCTTGCTCAACGCTGGCAGGTTGCGCTGTCGGCAAATTCTGGATGGCCTGCCACAGCGCCTCGCCCTGCCAGCGCTGGCCGGTCTCGCTGTAGAGCGCACCGTTGAGCCCATCGAGGGCATCGGATAGCGGTACGAAGCGCGCGGCCATATCAGCCAGCGTCTCGGGTTGCTGGCGGGCCCAGGCATCAAGAGCGTGGCGCGTCGCCTGGGTGTCATTAGCCAGGCAGGCGCGCTTGAGATCATCGAGCAGGCTGCGCGGCGTCGGGCCGGACTGGACGGTTCGGATCACGGCTGGCTGGCTGCGCGCGCGCAACCACAAACCGAAGCCGAGCAGGGTGCTCAGGGCCAGCACTGCGCTGCTCAACTGCCAGGGCCACAGCCGCGCTTGATCACGCGATTGCGGAGCATCGGGAGACTCGATCGTCGGTTGCTGAATGTCTGGATTTTCTGCCACGTGCAGCGCCCGTTCGGGCAGTGTGCTGCGCTCCAGTCGATCCTCGGTGGTGTTCCACCAGACCAGCTCCACGGCGGGCAGTAGAAGGTCCCCGGCTCGCGCCGCCACCAATGCCTCGCGCTGCTCGCGGCTGCCGCTGACCCCGTTGTCGGTGACCTCGTTATTCAGGCTCGGTTGATCGGAATAGCGGCGCAGCCCTGTCACCTGCGGCGATTCGATTGGCGGCAGCTGTGTGCTAGTCAGACCCTCTGCCTTCAACAGAAGGCTGCGTGTCAGCGCCTCGCCGAGCTCTGCGTCCTGCGGGTCGGGACTCCAGGCTTCGACCAAGGTCAGATTGCTTGCTGGCAGCCAGGGCGCATCGGCGGGATATTCGGCCGGCTTGGGTTTGACGAGCAGTGGAATGGTGGGAGATTTGACCTGCATGGATCTGCCGAAGCGGGAGCCATAATAGTCACCGTTCGAGGGAGCCACCGTGGTGGCGCTGAACAGCTGCGCAGGGATGGTCAGCGTGCCGCTCTTTTGCGGAAACAGCGCATAGCGAATTTCGATCACGCCATGGCGAATGCCGTTGATGTCCTTTTCATAAGTGCGCGGTTCGCCCAGGCGCTCGACCAATGCATCGCTCATCTGCAAGGGCGAAAGCGTGCTGTCGTCATAGAGCGAAACCGAATGGTAGATGCGCAGGGTCAGGACGACCTGCGCCTGCACGTAGACGCTGTCCTGATCGAGGCTTGCGTCGATGAATATCGGTGCAAGCTTGTCACTGCCCTCCGCGCTGGATTCGCTGACATGCAAGGTAATGGGTTCGCTGCTCCAGTCGCCCAGCTGCAGCGGCGGGATCACCACGTAGCCGGCCTGCCGCGGTTGCAACGTGATCAACCATTGAGTGATGGCACGTGCCTCGCCATTGGCACCGGACAGCTGATTGACCTGACGGGTACCGAATACCTTGAACAGATTATCGAGCGGTTGCAGATCCGGCTTGCTGAATACGGTGACGTCGTTGGTCTCAAGCGTCAGCTCGACCGTTTCGTCCAGGCTCAGCTGGGTACGGTCGACCCGTGCGACCAGTATCGAGGCGCTTGCCTGGCAGGCGAGCAGGAGCAGAAACACCAGTGTCATCAGCCGCATCATTGATTCATTTCCTGGCGCTTGCGTTGTTCGTAGAGAAACTTTCGGCGCAGCAGTTCGCCGGGGTTGTCGGGTATCTTGCGCAGCCACTGATTCATCGCCTGGTCTTGCTCGGGATCGACGGAAGCCTCTTGGGCCTGAGCAAGCGTCGCGTCTGTATCGCTTTGCGTTGCCTCAGTGGGCGTCTTCTCTGGAGCCGGATTGGCATCTTGACTGACATTACCGCTGGCATCTTCCTGCTCGGCGGTTTCAGCTGCTTCAGGCGCCGAGCCAGCAGCGCCTTGGGTCGAAGGTGTCTGCTGCGTTTGCGTGGCATCAGGCGGTGCATCCTGCTCGGCCTGATCTGCTGAGGTTTCGTTCTGCTGTGCCTGTTGCTGGCGCTGACGCAGGATTTCTTCGACGATGGCCTTGTTGCGACGGGCCGCCTTCAGCTCTGGATCCAATGCCAGCGCTTGATCATAGGCTTCGATGGCGGCCTCCAGTTCCTGATTGCGCGCCAACGCGTTACCGCGGTTGTAGTGACCTGTGGCGGTATCGTCTTTGGAAAATTGCTCAACGGCGCCTGCAAAATCACCGGCCTGGTAGCGAGCGAACCCTTGCCATTGATGATCTTCGAATCGCTCGGCGGCCTCGGTTGGACGCTCGGACTCCAGCAGACGCATGCCTTGCTGATCCGGCCGTAGCCATAAGTCCTCCATGCTCAGCGCGTTAGCCGGCTGCGGCAAGAAGATGATCAGGGGCAGGCAGAACAGCCAGCCGCGGCGCCCGGCGCAGGCTGCCAGCAACAACAAGGGCAGTAACAGCCAGTGGCCCTGATCCAGCCAGGCGTCGAGTCGGGTGGTGTCATCCTTTGCTAGTAGCGCTCCTCTGCGCTCCAGCAGACCAAGGCTGTCCAAATCTGCGTCGTCGATCCGTACATGCTGGTAATGCCCTCCGATATCTGCGGCGAACCGGCCCATCGCGTTGTCGTCCAGGCGCGGAATTAGAATGGTGCCCTTGTCGTCCTTGAGAAAGCTGCCATCTTCCGTGGCGATCGGAGCGCCTTGCTCGGTGCCGATGCCGAGTATCAGCAATTGCTGGTCGCTATTGTCGAGCAGCGTGCGGATCGCTGAGCGTTCTTGCTTGTCCAGGCTGCTACCGATCAGAAGCAACCGGCCGCGTCCGCGGGCACCTTGCTCGAGCAGTTCGATTCCCTGTGCCACCGCCAGGTTCGCTCGATGTCCGGGTTCCGGCATCAGCTCCGGCTGCAGTGCAGCCAGGAGGTTCTGTGTCGTGGCGATATCGTTGGACAGCGGCACCAGCGTGTGAGCGCTGCCGGCGAACACGACAACGGCGGTTTGGGCATCCTGACGGGTGTGCAGCAAATCAAGGATCTTGCGTTTGGCCTGTTCCAGGCGGTTGGGACGGACATCGGCAGCGAGCATCGCGGGCGTCGTATCGAGTAGCACAACCAGAGGGTCGGCGCGTGACAGGCTGGGCTGTTCAGCGTGTTGCCAGCTCGGCCCCAGTAATGCCAGGCAGGCAAGCAGCCAGGCCAAGCCGAGCAGTAACCATGGCCGCCTGCTATTGCGCAGCTTGCCGCGGGTCAGCAAAGCTGCATGAAAAGCTTCGGGTAACAGGCGCTGCCAGCGACCGATCTGTCGTTGACGATGCCAGAGACGCCACAGTAACCAGATCGGCAGTGGCAGGATCAACAGCCAGAACGGCCGAAGCAAATGCGGTAGCAACTCGCTCACGGACGATCTCCTCGCCGGCCGAGGCGCTGAAACGACAGCTGCCAGAGTCTGCTTGCTACCAGTAGCAGACTGATCAGTAGGGCGGCCGACAGTGGCCAGACATAAAGCGCTTCGGCGACGCGAGCCCTTGCCGGCTGTTGTGCGGCGGGTTCGAGTTGATCGAGGGTGGCGCCGATCGCCTTCAGCTCCTCGCTCGAGCGTGCTCGGAAGTATTCGCCCCCGGTCTGCTCGGCGATGGCTCGCAGGGTCGGTTCGTCCAATTCGGCACCGGCGTTGAACCCGAAACGATTGAGCACGCCATTGGTTTGCGCATCGGCGCCGATCCCAATGGTATGCACCTTTACACTTTCATCCGCCGCCAAGCGTGCAGCCAGCAACGGATCGACCTCACCGCCGTTATTGGCACCATCGGTAATCAACACCAGTACTCGACTTTTAGCGGGACGTTCGCGCAAGCGCTTGACCGCCAGCCCGATGGCATCGCCGATAGCCGTGTTGTTACCGGCGATACCGATGACAGCTTCGTCGAGCCAAGTGCGCACGGTTTGACGGTCAAAGGTCAGCGGCGCTTGTAGATACGCCTTGCTGCCAAACAGGATCAGGCCAACACGGTCGCCGCGGCGCTCGATGATGAAGTCGCCGAGCAACTGCTTGACCAGTTCCAGACGGCTGACCTCGTCCCCCTGCCATTGCATGTCGGGATAGTCCATCGATCCGGACACATCCACCGCCAACAGAAGATCACGGCCACTGGTGGGCAACGGCAAAGGCTCGCCGAGCCATTGTGGTCTGGCGGCGGCAAACAGCAGCAGCGACCAGACCACCAGATATGGCAACTGCTGGCGCCACGAGGGCAGCGCGACGGCGGCGCGGCGGCCCGCCAGCGACTCCAGCTCGCCGAGGAAGCTGACCTTCAATGCAGCATCGCCACTGTCGGCGGCCGGCAGCAACCAGCGCAGCAGCCAGGGCAGCGGAAATAGCAGGAAAATCCACGGCCACGCCAGCTCAAACATGTTTGCGAATCCAGATCTGCACGGCCTGTTCCAGGCCCTGAATGGCCTTGTCATCCAGCCGGCATTCGGCGCGGTAAACTCCTTCGACCAGAACCATCCAGCGAGTGAGGCCGGCGGCTGGGCAGCGGCTATCGAGAAACGCCAGCCAGGCGCGACCGCTGAGCGTGTGCGGATGATCGTCCGGATAGCGGATTCGGCAAAGGCGCTTGAGTAGCGCGTTGAGTTGTTGCAACCACTGGTTTGCCGGCTGCCCATCGTAGGGCTTGTTCAGCTGACTGAGTTCGATCAGCGCGACATGGCGCTGAGGCTCGATGTCCGCCTCTGTGCTGTCGTCGACTTCGTCTCGTTGCCAGCGCCGCCAAGGCCGCAAGCGCACCAGCAAGAGAATGCCGAGGCTCAGCGCTGCAAGAAACCACCAGCCGGGCGCTGGTGGCCACCAGACAACCGGCGGCGGTGTGATCAAAGGTTCGAGTTGATCGAGCGAGCTCATCGGCGCGCTCCGGGATGCTGCACGCTGAGGTGATCGCGCAGCTGATCTACCAGCTCATGCTGGGCATTCAGCGGCATCAACGGCAATCGCAGGCGATCAGCCAAGCGCTGCCAGCGTGCGCTGCGGGCTTCGCCCTGGCGGCGGTAGGTCTGGCGCAGGGCCGCATCATGAGTGTCCAGCTCCATCCGTGCGCCGAACTGAGCAAAACGCAGCAGGCCGGCGGCAGGCAAGGCGTGGTCGAGCGGGTCGAAGACTGGCATCAACAAAAGATCGACGTGGCGCGCGAGTAATGTCAGCTGTTGTTCGGCGGCATCGCCGAGGGTGCGCTCGTCACAGACGATCACCGCCAGACTGCCGGGACGCAACACTTCGCGGGCACGTCTCAATGCCAGGCCGAACGAATCCGGGTCGCTGTTCTGGTCTGCGGACAGCCCGGTATTTGCCCGGGCCAGACGATCTAGCAGCTGCAACAGACTCTGTTTGCTGCGTCGCGGTTTGATCTCGTGCTGTTCGCCATGGCCGAAAACCAAACCGCCGACTCGGTCGTTATGACTCAGCGCGGCCCAGCCGACAAGGCTGGCAGCTTGGGCGGCGAGTACCGATTTGAACGCTATACCGCTGCCGAAAAACAACCGGGGGCTCTGCTCTACGAGAATGTAAATGGGCCGCTCGCGCTCTTCGTGGAACAGCTTGGTATGGGGCTCCTGGGTTCGTGCCGTCACTCGCCAATCGATGGTGCGAACATCGTCGCCGGCCTGATAGATACGCACTTGATCGAAGTCCACACCACGCCCGCGGAGCTTGGAGTGATGCAGGCCGACCAGCTGACCGCGCCGGTGCGGACTTGAAAACAAGGGCACCTCCCTGACTCGATGGCGAATGTCGATCAGCTCGGCCAGGCTCACACGTATCCCGTCACCGGGCGAGGGCGGCGCATGGCCGTTGCCGACAGTCGGTGAAAGTTGCATCAGGCCACCGCGACCACATCAAGGATGCGTTGCAGAACGCGATCCTGATCGATGCCGGCGGCTTCCGCTTCGAATGAAAGAATCAGGCGATGGCGCAACACGTCGAACAGCATGGCTTGAATATCTTCCGGACTGACGAAATCACGACCCGCCAGCCAGGCATGGGCACGGGCGCAGCGGTCCAGCGATATCGAGCCACGCGGGCTGGCGCCGTAAGCGATCCAGCCGGCCAGCTCGGCGTCGAACTTGGCGGGCGTGCGGGTCGCCATGACCAACTGCACCAGGTATTCCTCCACCGCATCGGCCATGTACAGGCCGAGAATTTCCTTTCGCGCAGCGAAAATAGCCTGCTGCGAAACGCGATGTTCCGGAGGGGTTTCGCCGTTGATGGCTTCGCCGCGTGCCTGCTGCAGGATGCGCCGTTCCACCGATGCATCGGGGAAGCCGAGTTTTACGTGCAGTAGGAAGCGGTCGAGCTGCGCTTCGGGCAGTGGGTAGGTGCCTTCCTGCTCGATGGGATTCTGCGTTGCCATCACCAGAAACAGCGGTGATAGATCATAGGTGCTGCGACCGATACTGACCTGGCGCTCGGCCATGGCTTCGAGCAGCGCCGACTGGACCTTTGCCGGGGCGCGGTTGATCTCGTCCGCCAGTACCAGATTGTGAAAGATGGGACCTTGCTGAAAAACGAAGCTGCCGGTTTCCGGGCGATAAATTTCTGTGCCGGTGATGTCCGCCGGGAGCAGGTCGGGGGTGAACTGAATGCGATGGAACTCGGCTTCGAGGCCTCCCGCCAGCTCCTTGATCGCGCGGGTCTTGGCCAGCCCCGGAGCACCTTCGACCAGTAAATGTCCGTCAGCTAGCAGGGCGATGAGCAGGCGTTCTATCAGCCGCTCCTGACCGAAGATCTGGCTGGAGAGGAACTGGCGCAACGAGACGAGTGCTTCACGGTGGTCCATCACGGCTCCCGATACTTGAGAAACGGCCAGGCGGCGATACGCCGTCTCCGGAAGCCCGGAGGCCGGGGAGTGCGATTGTATTGCACTCTCGGCGCCGATGCTCGCTTGGCCCGCCGCGATTGTGAATGGGGTAGCGCCGCCGATGATCGGCGCTTGTCAGGCTGCTAGGGTCTGTTGACGTTTCGTCGCGGCCGCGACGGCCCGTCCCGTCGGGTTGCGCGGCAAATATCGCCAGGCGGCGTTGCGGAACTTGGCTGGGGAACGACGCGGCCGGCCAGGCCATTACCGGCGTCCCGCGCGATCTACATGGATGTGGTGAATGCAGCAAGCCCGCCGGGAGCGGGCGCTGCCTTGCCTGGCGAAATTTGGCGCAGCAACGCGGCTCGCAGCGAAACGTCAACAGACCCTAACGTCAGCGCCAGTTCAGCAACAGCTGCTGCTGGATGAACTCGGCGCTGCGCTGTACCACCGGTCGCAGACGAATCCGGCTGCCCGGCAGGCACTGGCCGAGACGCGCCACCGCTTCAGGGGTGAGCGCACCCAGCCGCGGATAGCCACCGATCGTCTGGCGGTCGTTGAGCAGTACGATCGGCTGGCCATCTGGCGGCACCTGCACCGCGCCGAGCGGTACGCCCTCGGAGACGATGCCGGACACACGGCAGCGCAGTTGCGGTCCGGTCAGGCGCACGCCCATGCGGTCGCTGCGCATGTCCACCGTCCAGTCGCTGTTGAAGGTGTCATACAGGCTTTGCCCGCCGAATTCGCCGATCTGTGCGCCAACCACCAGATCGAGCGGACGCGAAGCGGAGAGGTCCGGTATCTGTGCTTCGGGTACCTGTTTCAGTACACCGTCCTGGCCGTTCCAATTCAGCCGGTCGCCTGGCCTGAGCGGCTGGCCGTCGCCGCGTAACCCGCCGAGTGATTCGCGCGCTACCGTAGCGACGCTGCCCAGCACCCGTTCCCCCTCGAAGCCGCCCGGTGCTGCGAGATAGGCGCGAGCGCCGAGGCGCGGCTGAGCAAAGGTCAGCACCTGCCCGCGGCGGACGCTGAAGCTGCGCCAGGGCTGCAGCGGCCGGTCGTCGAGAGTGGCCTGCAGGTCGGCACCGGCGAGGGCCAGGCAGCCATCGCGCTCGCAGATCAGGCGCAGGCCGCCGAGGGTGATTTCGATGACCGGCGCGTCCAGCGCATTGCCCAGCAGCCAGTTGGCCCAGTACATCGAAACCCAGTCGAAGGCGCCGCCCTGGGTGACGCCCAGATGGCGTACGCCGAAACGCCCGCCATCCTGCAGCAGCGCCAGCGAACGGCTGTAATCCACGGTTATCGCGCTCATGCTGTCGCGCCCTCGATTGTTGCCTGCGCGGTGTCGTCCCCGCCCAGGCGCAGGAAGCCGGCACGGTCGATCGGCTCGAAGCGCACGCGATCGCCCGGACGCAGCAGGCTATAGCCGTCGCGCTGGTAGTCGAACAGCTGCATTGGGGTGCGTCCGATCAGGTTCCAGCCGCCTGGAGATTGCAACGGGTAAGCGGCCGTCTGTCGGTCGGCGATACCCACGCTGCCTGCGGCGACACGCTTGCGTGGGGTCTTGAGCCGGGGTGTCGCCAGACGCTCCTCGACCAGGCCCATGAATGCGAAGCCAGGAGCGAAACCCAGCGCGAACACCTGGTAGTCATGGGCGCAGTGGCTATCGATCACCTGCTGCACGGTAAGACCCGCGCGCCCGGCGATCAGCTCCAGTTCCGGGCCGACGCTCGGGTCGTACCACACCGGTACGCGGTGCAGCGTGCCGCCGGCATCCTCAGCCGCTTCAAGGCCTTCGACAGCGCGGGCCAGACAGGCGCGCGCCTGTGTCGAGGTCATCAGACTCAGGTCGTAATGAACCATCAAGGTGGTGTAGGAGGGCACCAGATCGACCAGCGCGGGGCCGAACAGTGCGGTGATCTTCCGGCCGGCCGCCCGCAGCCAGGGCATGTTGCGTTCGTCGATGGCCTCGAACAGCCGCAGCGTCAGGCAGTCGATTGCCGAAACCTCGATGCCGGGTTTCATGCCTGCTCCAGTTCGCGCAGGGCTTCACGGATGCGCCGCACCGCGGCTACCGAGCCAGCGTTGTCGCCGTGCACGCACAGGGTATCGCTGGCCAGTCGCAGGGCGCTTCCGTCGCTGGCTTGCAACGGCTCGCCTCGGGCCAGGGTAAGGGCCTGACGGACAATGGCCTCGCTGTCGTGGTGCACCGCGCCCGGCAGGCTGCGCGAGACGAGGTAGCCGGCGCTGTCATAGGCACGGTCGGCGAACGTCTCGAACCACAGGGTCAAGCCGAACTCCTCGGCCATGCGCAGCGGCGCGCTGTTGTCGGCGGTGCTCATCAGCATCAGCGGCAACTGGCGGTCGTAACGGGCCACGGCCTGCATCACTGCTTGCAGCCGCACCGGGTCACGCATCATGTCCTGGTACATCGCCCCGTGCGGCTTCACGTAGCTGACGCGCTCGCCATGGACGCGGCAGATACCTTCGAGCGCGCCGATCTGATAGAGCAGCATGTCCTCGACTTCCTGCGGCGTGCAGGCCATCGAGCGGCGGCCAAAACCGACCAGGTCGGGGTAAGCCGGGTGGGCGCCAATGCGCACGCCGTGTTCGGTGGCCAGCGCCACCGTCTTGCGCATGGTGCCGGGGTCCGAGGCGTGGAAGCCGCAGGCGATGTTGGCGCAATCGATGTACGGCATGACCTCGGCATCGAGGCCCATGGTCCAGGCGCCGAAGCTCTCCCCGATGTCGCAATTCAAGAGCGGATTTTTCATAGGGGCATTCTCTTATTGGTTCACAGCGAGTTCTCGCCTTCCGGCCTGAGACGGTGGCACTGAGCGCATTGTTGAAGGGGCATCTGGCCGCGTCCAACAAATTAAGACGTGCGCGGGGGATAAGAAAATTCGATCTATCGCCGAGCCGCGCTCCACATGGGCGATGCGGCGGCGAGCGGTTTTTTACTATCGAACGCAACAGGAATTTCGCGTTGGCCAACGGATGCCCGGTCGAGCAATAGTGCAGCGCTCACACGGCGTTGCTGCGCACGATCTGCGACCGCTTGGGTGGCAGAGCGTGTTGCCTGGAGCAATCTGGAGGCGCGACATCGGATTGGGCGGCAAACGTGGCGCCATGAACTAGCTTTATGGCACAGGCATTGCTTTTCCTCGCCTGGAGTATGGCCGCGCACTTCACACCCCAAGGACAACCGGGAGCTTTGTCTGCCTATGAACATGCGGTTTCTCGAGACATTCGTCTGGGTAGCCAGGCTGAAGAGCTTCCGCCTTACGGCCGAAAAGCTGTTCAGCACCCAGGCGTCGATTTCCAGCCGTATCGCCGCCCTTGAAGATGAACTTGGCGTGCCGCTTTTCTTGCGTGATTCCAAGGGCGTCACGCTGACGGCACAAGGGCAGCGGGTGCTGGAATATGCCGAACAGATGATGGACACCATGCAGGCGATGAAGCAGTCGATCAGCAGCGCTGGGGATACCCAAGGGCTGGTCCGTATCGGCGCGATGGATACGATCATGCACACCTGGTTGAGTTCGTTCGTAGCGCGAATCATGGAATGTTACCCGGCCGTCGAGATCGAGCTCACCGCCGACACCGCCCGTAATCTCTGCGATCAGCTCCAGAAAGGTTATCTGGACATCATTTTTCAGACCGACGAAGTGCGCGCCGATTCGGTGCGCAATCAGGCGCTGGCGCAGTATCCGGTTCAATGGGTGGTGTCGTCGGGTTCCATATTCGATCGCACCTATCAATCGCTGGAAGATTTAACGCGCGAACGGGTGATTACGTTCTCCAAGCACTCGCGTCCGCATCAGGACCTGCTGAACATGCTGCATGCCGGCAACATTGCGTCGCCGCGCGTGAGTTGCGTCAATTCGGTGGCCGCCATGACCCGCTTGATTCGCGATGGGTTCGGAATCGGCGCGTTGCCTGCGGCCTTGGTGGCTGACGAGCTCCGGCAGGGCGTATTGGTTGTATTGGCCGATGTACCGGTGCCTCCGGCCATGGATATCGTCGCGAACTGGCGCGCCGGCGTAGGGCTCGATCTGATCGATAACGTTGTCGCGCTGGTGCATGAGGTCATCGCCGACTTCAGCCGCTCAATGGGCGCGGATATGGTGCGTCTGGCGGAGCCCGGCACGTCTGCGACGGCGCGCGAATCTGCCTGATATACGGCGTTCGCCGAGTCGGTATCGTCGCGTTTCGCATAGCAGAGAGACAGGGGCTTCGTGGCCCCTTTTTTGTGCGTGCAGCCGGCGTGCGTGTTCGAGGAGTCATGCCATAAGCTTTTCCGATCATGCGTTGCTGGATTTTCTAGTTGGACACCGCCCGCCCCACTTGCCGAGACTCGAACCAGCTTCACGAAGGACCTAACGAACGAAAAGCTAGCAAACGCCAACAGAGCGACTGGAGAAGACCCATGAAAACAATAATTTTTTCTCGCTTCGGGCTTCCGGCCCTCGCCTGCGCTATCGGCCTGGCAACGTTTAGCGCGCAGGCCGCGGACAAATGGAACATGACTGCAGAGAACCCCGACGGAAACTCCATCACGGAAGTAGCCAAGGAGTTCGCCAAGAACGTGGCGGAGGCTACGGACAACGAATTGCAGATTCGCGTGCACGGCAATTCGATGCTGTTCAAGCGACCCGAGGTCAAACGAGCGGTTCAGACCGGTCAGGTACAGCTTGGCGACGTGCTGATGTCGGTGCTTGGTAACGAAGATCCGATCTTCGAAATCGACAGCGTGCCGTTCCTGGCCCGCAGCTATCCACAGGCGCGCAAGCTCTGGGAAGCCAGCCGCCCTCTGATCGAAGCGCGCCTGGAAAAACAGGGCGTCAAGCTGTTGTATGCCATGCCCTGGTCGCCGCAAAGCATCTACACGCAAAAACCGGTCACCAGCATGGCTGACTTCGATGGCATGAAATTTCGCGCCTACAACCCTGCGACTTCACGAATGGTGGAGTTGATGGGGGCTGTCCCGACGGTCATCAACGTGGCCGAGGTGCCGCAGGCGTTCAGCACCGGGATGATCAACGCCATGCTGACTTCACCGACTACGGGTGTAGATACCCAGGTCTGGGACTTCGCCGAGCACTACTACGATGTACAGGCCTTCATTCCGAAGAACATGGTCATCGTCAACGCTCGTGCGTTCAATCGCCTGTCGAAGGACGTGCAGAAGGCGGTACTCGATGCAGCGGCGAAGGCCGAAGAGCGGGGCTGGCAAGCCGCCGAAGCCGAAACGGGCGAACTGACCAAGACGCTCGCCGACAACGGCATGCAGGTTCACGCCGAGGCGCCGGCCGATGTCGAAACAGCGCTGGCCGATATCGGCCACACCATGACCACCGAGTGGCTGGAGAAAGCCGGTGCGGATGGTCAGAAGATCCTCAGCGATTACAAGGATTGAGTGGTGCTTCGTCCCGTCCTGGATAAGGGCGGGACCATGACGGAGGTAAGCTCATGAAGTCGCTAAAACCGCTGTATGAATTCTGTGGCCTGTTGTCGGGTGTGTTCATGATGCTGATCTGCGCCTTGGTCGTTGCACAGATTTGCGCCCGGCTGCTCGGCACCATGGTGCCTTCTTCGGACGAGCTGGCAGGTTACGCCATGGCATCGTCGGGGTTCCTGGGGCTCCCTTACGCGCTGCATAGAGGCGCGCATATCCGCGTATCGCTGCTGTTCAAGGCGCTTTCCGAACGCGGCCAACAACGGCTGGAAATTGCCGGAACCCTGGTCGGCCTGGCCATCGCCGCCTACCTCGCATGGTTTTCTATGTTGTTCGTCTATGAAAGCTACCTGTTCGGCGAGGTGTCCTCCGGGCTGCTGCCGATTCCGATGTGGATACCGCAAGTGCCCATGGTGCTTGGCACCGCCGTGCTGGTCGTCGCGATGCTCGATCGACTGATCTGTTTCGTAATGGCGCGCAGTTTCGAGGTTGCCGATGCTCAGCCCGCGTTGAGTGAGTGAGCACGCTCGCGTCCGTTTTTCCAACAATAATCAGCGAGATTACCGTGGACTATTTCATCCTTTGCACGACTTTGCTTGTCGCGCTCTTCGTATTGCTGGGCGCTGGTGTCTGGGTGGCGTTGTCGCTGCTGGGCGTGGGTATCATCGCGATGGAGGTCTTCGGAGGCGCACCTGCAGGGCCTATCCTGGCGACTACAGCCTGGGCGGCAAGTGCAAGCTGGACGCTGACGGCCCTGCCGCTGTTCATCTGGATGGGTGAAATTCTCTATCGCACCAAGCTTTCCCAAGACATGTTCCACGGCCTCTCGCCCTGGATCAGGTTTTTGCCGGGCCGGCTTCTGCATGCCAACGTCCTCGGTTGCGGCATTTTCGCCGCTGTCAGCGGGTCGTCCGCTGCGACGGCCGCGACGATCGGCCGCATCTCGCTTCCGGAACTCAAGTCGCGCGGTTATCCCGACGCCATATCCATGGGGTCGCTTGCCGGTGCCGGTACGCTCGGTCTGCTGATCCCGCCTTCGATCATGATGATCGTCTATGGCGTAGCCGCCCAAGTGTCGATCTCTCGCCTGTTCATTGCCGGGTTGCTACCGGGGCTTCTGCTGCTGGTCATTTTCTCGGGGTATCTGATGCTCTGGTCGATGATCAATCGCGAGCAGATCCCAGCGGACAACGAACGGCTTTCCTTTCGCGAGAAAATCGCTCGGGCAAGGTTGCTGATCCCCGTTGCGTTGCTGATCGTTGCGGTCATCGGCTCGATCTACGCTGGCATAGCAACTGCCACCGAGGCGGCAGCGGTTGGCGTCGTCGGCGCGCTGGTGATTGCCGGTGTTTCGGGCTCGTTGACTCGCGAGACCTTCATGGCCAGCTTGATGGGCGCCGTTTGTACGTCCTGCATGATCTTCTTCATCTTGCTCGGTGCCCACTACCTGACGGCCTCGATGAGCTTCACCGGTCTGCCGTCTGCGCTCGCCGATTGGATCGTGGCCAAGCAAATGTCGCCTTATGTGCTGCTGTTTTCGCTCACCGTGCTTTTCATCGTGCTTGGCTGCTTCCTGGACGGCATCTCCATCATCCTGCTAACCACCGCGATCATCATGCCTGCCATTCAGGCGGCGGGTATCGATCTGCTCTGGTTCGGCATCTTCGTCATCCTCGTTGTCGAGATGGCACAGATCACGCCCCCGGTGGGTTTCAACCTGTTCGTGATCCAGGGCCTTACCGGTCGGGATCTCTGGTCGGTAGCCCGGGCAAGCATGCCATTCTTCTTCCTGATCGCATTGGCGATGCTTCTGATCACCGTGTTTCCGCAGATCGTCCTGGCACTGCCTCAGGCGGTGACCGGGCAGTAGCGCAGGAGCCGGTTGGCATGGCGTTGGCCGGCCCATGGGGCCTGGGGAGCTACAAATGGCGCTCTCGTATCTGACAGGTCGACGTGTCCAGCTGGCCGCCGTGACCGATCAGCTGCAAAAGCTCGCCTAATTCAGGATCCGATCCGCGGCACCTGCAATCTCTGGCCCCGACGCTGATCGATCTAGCAACGGTCAGTGAGTGCAGCTCGGCAATTTGAGCGAACCGATCCCAACGAAGGCGCAGCAGTCGATGGCCGTCGTTCCCGCAATCAAATGTGACCGCCCGGTCGCTGACGTCACCAGAGTGATGCATCGATGTATTCCCGGTTTACTGAACTAACGTTGAACTTACACGTTGCGTTATCAGTCACCTCCCGCGACTGCCTTAGTCTAATTCCCAAGCCAGACGGAGTGAAAAAATGGCGTTCTTTACAGCTGCCAGCAAAGCCGACTTTCAGCAACAACTGCAAGTGGCCCTGGCGCAGCATGTCGACGAAAAACTTCTGCCACAAGTGGGACTTTTCGCCGAGCAGTTCTTCGGGATCGTCGCGCTACCCGAGCTCACCGAGCGACGCATGACCGATCTTGTCGGCTCAACGTTGGCCAGTTGGCGCCTGCTGGAACGCTTCGATCCGGGCAACCCGGACGTTCATGTATTCAACCCTGATTATGAAAAGCACGGCTGGCAGTCGACCCACAGCGTGGTTGAAGTGCTGCATCCGGATATGCCGTTTCTGGTTGACTCTGTGCGGATGGAGCTGACCCGCCGCGGCTACGCGATTCACACGCTGCAGAACAGCGTGCTGCAGGTCCGCCGGGACGCCGATGGCAGTCTGCTAGAACTGCTGCCCAAGGGCAGCTCCGCTGAAGGCAGCGACGCCGAGTCGTTGATCTTCGTCGAAATAGACCGCTGCGCCAGCGCCGCTGCCTTGCGCGAACTGGAGCAGTCGCTTCACGGTGTTCTGGCCGATGTACGTCTGGCTGTGAACGATTTCCCGGCGATGAAGGCGAAGGCCGAAGAACACCATGCCCGCCTGGGCACGCTGCAGCAGAACGATGCCCAGCTTGCCGAGAGCATGGATTTCATGCGCTGGCTGGCAGACGATCATTTCACCTTCCTTGGCTATGAAGAGTTCACGGTCATCGATCAGGGCGACGGTGGCCGAATCGTCTATGACGAGTCGTCCCTACTGGGCTTGTCGCGCACGTTACGTACGGGCCTCGAAGAAAGTGAACAGTTGATCATGCCGCCGGCCCTGGCCTATTTGCGCGAGCCGCTGCTGCTGTCGTTCGCTAAAGCGGCGACGCCGAGCCGGGTGCACCGGCCGGCGTATCCGGATTTCGTCTCCATTCGAGAGTTCGACGAGCAGGGGCGGGTAATCAAAGAGTGCCGCTTCCTCGGCCTGTTTACCTCCTCTGTCTACACCCAGAGCGTCCGGCGGATTCCCTATATCCGCAGCAAGGTCGCCGAAGTGGTGAAACGCTCCCACTTCGAAGATTCGGCGCATCTGGCTAAGGAGCTGATTCAGGTACTTGAAGTGCTGCCGCGCGACGAGCTGTTCCAGATGACCATCGATCAGCTCTTCGATACCGCCATCGCGATTGTGCAGATCCAAGAGCGCAACAAGCTGCGGCTGTTTCTGCGCATCGATCCCTACGGTCGCTTCTGCTACTGCCTGGCCTATGTGCCGCGAGACAGCTATTCGACCGAAACGCGGCTGCGTATTCAGCATGTGTTGGTGGACAGGCTCGAAGCCAGCGGCTGTGAGTTTTCAACTTACTTCTCCGAATCAGTGCTGATTCGCGTGCAGTTCCTGCTGCGCCTGGATCCGAACAAGCAGGTGCAGTTCGATCCGGCCCAATTGGAGCGGGAAGTGGTGCAAGCCTGCCGGACCTGGCAGGACGACTATTCCAGCGTGGTAATCGAGCGTTTCGGTGAAGGCAAGGGCACCGGCATTCTCGGTGATTTCCCGAAGGGCTTCCCAGCTGGTTACCGCGAGCGCTTCGCCCCTCACTCGGCTGCGGTCGACATGCAGCACGTACTGAGCTTGAGCGAGGAGCGCCCACTGGTGATGAGCTTCTACCAGCCGATCACGGCGGTGGAGAATCGTCTGCACTGCAAGCTCTATCACTTGAACGCACCGTTGCCGTTGTCGGACATGTTGCCGATTCTGGAGAACCTTGGTTTACGTGTGCTTGGTGAGTTTCCCTTCCATCTGCGGCGTAAGGATGGTCGCGAATACTGGATTCATGATTTCGCCTTCACCTATGCCGAGGGGCTCGAAATCGATCTGATGGAAATCAACGAGCCACTGCAGGATGCGTTCATTCATATTCATAACGGCCAGGCAGAAAACGATGCCTTCAATCGGCTGGTCCTCACGGCAGGGCTGACCTGGCGCGAAGTGGCGCTGTTGCGGGCGTACGGTCGTTATCTCAAGCAGATTCGCATGGGCTTCGATCTCGGCTATATCGCCAGCGCGCTGCTCAACCACACCGACATTGCCCGTGAGCTGGTGCGCCTGTTCAAGATGCGTTTCTATCTGGCGCGCAAGCTTGGCGAAGAAGACCTGGCCGACAAGCAGGCTCGGTTGGAGCAAGCCATCATCACGGCACTGGATGATGTCGCGGTACTCAACGAAGATCGCATCCTGCGGCGCTATCTCGCGCTGATCAAGGCAACCCTGCGGACCAACTTCTATCAGGCCGATGCCAACGGCAAGCCGAAGAGCTACTTCAGCTTCAAGCTCGATCCGCGGTCAATTCCAGAGATGCCGCGTCCGGCGCCGAAGTTCGAGATTTTCGTCTATTCGCCGCGAGTCGAAGGCGTGCATCTGCGCGGCGGCAAGGTCGCTCGCGGCGGGCTTCGCTGGTCCGATCGCGAAGAGGACTACCGGACTGAGGTGCTGGGCCTGGTTAAGGCGCAGCAGGTAAAGAACGCCATTATCGTGCCGGGCGGCGCCAAGGGCGGCTTCGTGCCACGCCGGCTGTCGAGCAACGGGTCGCGTGATGAGGTTTTGACGGAGGGCATCGCTTGCTATCGGATCTTCATCAGCGGTTTGTTGGACATCACCGACAACCTCAAGGATGGCAAAGTGGTGCCGCCTGCCAACGTGCTGCGCTACGACGAAGATGATCCTTACCTCGTCGTCGCGGCCGACAAGGGCACCGCAACGTTCTCCGATATCGCCAACGGCATCGCTGCCGAGTACGACTTCTGGTTGGGCGATGCCTTCGCTTCCGGCGGTTCGGCCGGATACGACCACAAGAAGATGGGCATCACCGCCAAGGGTGCCTGGGTGTCGGTACAACGGCATTTCCGCGAGCGCGGCATTGATGTCCAGCGCGACCCGGTCAGCGTGATCGGCATTGGTGACATGGCAGGCGACGTGTTCGGTAACGGCCTGCTGATGTCCGAGACGTTGCAGCTGGTGGCCGCTTTCAACCATCTGCACATCTTCATCGATCCGACGCCGGACGCCGCGCGCAGCTTCATCGAGCGCAAGCGCCTGTTCGAGCTGCCGCGTTCATCCTGGACCGATTACGACGCTTCGCTGATCTCGGCGGGCGGTGGCGTATTCCCGCGGTCGGCCAAGCGCATTCAAATCACCCCGCAGATGAAGGCGCGCTTCGAGATCGAAGCGGACCAGCTCACTCCGGCCGAACTGATCCACGCGTTGCTCAAGGCGCCGGTGGATTTGCTCTGGAACGGCGGTATTGGCACCTACGTCAAGAGCACCGCGGAAAGCCACGCGGATGTTGGCGACAAGGCCAACGACATATTGCGGGTCAATGGGAACGAGCTGCGGGCCAAAGTCATCGGTGAGGGTGGCAATCTCGGCATCACTCAACTTGGGCGAGTCGAATACTGTTTGCATGGCGGCGCGGCGAACACTGACTTCATCGATAACGCGGGTGGGGTCAATTGTTCCGACCACGAGGTCAATATCAAGATCCTGCTCAATGAGATCGTCAGTGCCGGCGATATGACCGGCAAGCAGCGCGATCAGCTGCTATTCCAGATGACCGACGCGGTGGCCGAACTGGTGCTGCATGACAACTACAAGCAGACCCAGGCGCTATCGCAGGCCGAACACCGTGCGCGTGAGGGGAGTGGTGAGTACAAGCGGCTGATCAGCACGCTTGAAACGGAGGGATTGCTGGACCGCGCATTGGAGTATCTACCAACCGACGAAGCGCTGGTCGAGCGCGCAACCTTGGGCAAAGGCCTGACGCGTGCAGAACTCTCGGTGCTGATCTCGTACAGCAAGATCGACCTGAAGGAGGCCATTCTGCAGTCACGCGTGCCGGACGATGCCTATCTGGCGCGGGAAATGGAAAGTGCGTTCCCGCAACTGCTAGCCGAGCAATATCGCGGTGCGATGTTGCAGCATCGTCTGAAGCGAGAGATCGTCAGCACCCAGATCGCCAACGACCTGATCAATAACATGGGCATTACCTTCGTTCAGCGTCTCAGAGAGGCCACGGGCCTGAGCGCTGCAAACGTTGCGGGCGCCTATGTGATCGTGCGGGACATCTTTCATCTACCACACTGGTTCCGTCAGATCGAGGCGCTGGACTATAAGGTGCCGGCCGAACTGCAGATGAATCTCATGGAAGAGCTCATGCGGCTGGGGCGTCGCGCAACCCGGTGGTTCTTGCGCAACCGTCGTAGCGAGTTGGATGCGGCGCGTGACGTCGGGCATTTCGGTCCGCGTGTCGCAGCGCTCGGATTGAAGCTCGACTCGCTGCTGCAGGGCGGTACTCGTGAGCTTTGGCAAGCCCGTTATGAGCGCTACACCGAGGCAGGCGTTCCTGAATTGCTGGCGCGGATGGTGGCCGGCACCAATCATTTGTATACGTTGTTGCCGATTCTTGAGGCCGCTGACGAAACCGGCCAGCCGCCGGCTGATGTCGCCGCTGCGTACTTCGCCGTCGGGGGCGCGCTGGAATTGCCTTGGTATCTGCAGCAAATAACGGGTCTGCCGGTGGAGAACAACTGGCAGGCGCTGGCGCGGGAAAGCTTTCGCGATGATCTCGACAGCCAGCAGCGCGCGATTACCGTTTCGGTGTTGCAGATGAGCGGCGCGCCCGAGGACTTGGATGCTCGCGTTCAGCTCTGGCTGGAACAGCGCGAATATCAGGTCGAGCGTTGGCGGCGGATGCTGGTCGAGCTGCGTGGTGCCAGCACGGTCGACTACGCCATGTATGCCGTTGCCGGACGCGAGTTGCAGGATCTGGCGTTGGAAAGCGCGCGACGCTAGCGAATGATCAACCGTCGGGATTTGCTGGCGGTTGGTTGGCTAGTAATGAAACGCCGGCACATTTTTTGCGTTGGCGTTTTGTATTCGGCTACTGGTTCTGCAGTTGCGTTGCACAGTGAAGTCGCCTGCGTATGCCGTCGCGGAGGAATCGTGCCGTGTTCGAGCCGAAATCAGTCCGGCTGTGCAGTCCGGTGGCCGAGGCGGAAGCGGGTAATTTGGGGCAGGTCACGCAGATAGCGAACCATGTCAGGCGCGCCAGCGAACTTGAGCCCTTCGCCCAGCGCATTGGCGGCTGGCTCTCGTTTGTCCAGCAACAGCAGCTCGGAGTTGCTGGCGTTGCGCAATAGCGTTAGGCGGGCATAGGGCACCTTTGCATCCAGCAGCAGACCCATGAACTCACGATCATTCCATGCCTGGGCCGGCATGGTGACGGCGTGGTATTCATTGTCTAGCGCTTGCAACCCGCCTGTATCGAGCCGGTAGTCGGTCAGCTCGCATGGCAGGGCTACTTCAAGGCCTCGCAGTCGCGCATAGGCAATGGCGCAAGCGAAGGCTTCGGCATGATGCTCACCTGACCAGTAAATCCGCTCGCCAAGCCAGCTGGCCTGGCGAAGCTCGATCGGAGCATGAGTTTGAAAGCCGGGCAGGGCAGCTGTGATGGTCCGCACGAAATCCTTGTAGCTGATGACACGTAGCTGCCGACAGGCCGGCGTTGCCGCGAAGGCTTCGAATGTGGGATAGGTCTTTCCGTCAATGCTCTGTCCGCCAAGACCGTCGATCTGCCTGAGATCAATTGCCGGATAATTGCTTACTTCCTCTCGCACGAGGCGGGTCAAGGCTGCGCGAGCTCTGGCTTTGTCCTCTTGAATTGGACCTGAGAGCGCCCCTCTAGGGAGATCGACGAATCGTTGCAGGCAGGGCCCGTCGTGCCAGAAGATACTTGGCGCTGGCTCGGAGAGCGGAGTGAAGGGCAATTGGATTTGGCTGGCATGCTCAAGAACATGACGCGGCGATTTGCCGGTCAGTCCAAGGCGTTGGGCAAATCTGGCGATTCGGGAGGTCACGGACGGCATCGGCTCGGGCAGGCTCATCATTGTGGATGAACGCGTTGGGCTACGGCCGAAGTGTGGCAGAGCCGGCGACGGCGCGCACTGCCTTTGCCGAGCTTTTGCCTGCGGAGATAACGCATAGGCGTGTTTGTGAAAGGCCGCGCGTCACTCGTGGAATGCCACAATGGCAAAATCGCTGCACTGATCAATGAGGAGCCTCCATGCCAAACCTCGTACTGGATATCGCGTTACCTGCCGACAGGCTGCTGGCTGTCTATCAGGGGCGTGCCAATCGTATCCTGATCAAGAGCCGGGAGGGGACGAGCGTCAGCTTACCGGCACATCATCTGCGACCCTTTCTGACAACGGCCGGCGTATTTGGTTCATTTGAGATGGAATTTGCTCCGGAGGGCAAGCTGATTCGCTTGCGCCGGCTCGATTAGGCGCATTTTTTTCATAGGGCGTTCGCTTTGTTGAGCTTGCGTTTCGCGCCGCTGGGACTACCTTCCGCCTGCTATACTCTCGCGCCACACTTTCCAGGATCTAGGCTGCGTATGTATAACCTGGCCCGCCAGTTGCTCTTCAAATTCACCCCTGAGACTTCCCATGAGCTGTCGCTCGACCTTATCGGTGCGGGCGGTCGCCTGGGACTTAATTCGATGCTGAGCAAGGCACCGGCCAGCTTGCCGGTGCGGGTGATGGGACTGGATTTTCCCAATCCGGTGGGGTTGGCGGCTGGGCTGGACAAAAATGGCGAGGCTATCTGCGGCATGTCCCAGTTGGGATTTGGCTTTGTCGAAGTGGGCACCGTGACCCCAAGGCCGCAGCCAGGCAACCCGAAGCCACGCATCTTCCGTCTACCTGAAGCCGAAGCAATTATCAACCGCATGGGGTTTAACAACCATGGCGTCGATGCGCTGTTGGAGCGGGCCGATGCGGCCCGTTTCAAAGGTATCCTGGGAATCAATATCGGCAAGAATTTCGATACACCGGTTGAGCGCGCCCAGGACGATTACCTGTTGTGCCTGGACAAGGTCTATCACCAAGCGAGCTACGTCACCGTGAACGTCAGCTCGCCCAACACGCCGGGGTTGCGCAGCTTGCAATTTGGCGAATCGCTCAAGCAACTACTCGACGCGCTTCGTCTGCGTCGGGAAGATCTGGAAGTGTTGCATGGAAAGCGCGTGCCGCTGGCCATCAAGATCGCGCCGGACATGACCGACGAAGAAACCGTGCTGGTTGCCGAAGCTGTGCTGCAGGCCGGGATGGACGCCATCATCGCGACGAACACTACGCTTGGTCGTGAGGGCGTTGCCGGCCTCGCTCATGCAGACGAGGCGGGAGGGCTTTCTGGCGCGCCGGTGCGCGAAAGGAGTACCCACACCGTCAAGGTGCTGGCTGAAACCCTGGCTGGTCGTCTGCCGATCATCGCAGTCGGTGGCATCACCGAGGGGCGACATGCGGCGGAAAAAATTGAAGCCGGTGCGAGCCTGGTACAGCTGTACACGGGCTTTATTTATAAAGGGCCGGCATTGATTCGTGAGGCTGTGGATGCCATCGCGGCGCTGCAATCGCGAAAAGACGTAAATCGCTAATCTGTTGCCCGGTGGGGCTCCCTGAAGGAGCCCCGGGCTTCAAGCCCGCCGCCCGGGTGGGGCGTGCCAGTTGAAGTCGGTTTGATCCTGAATCAGCCGACCGCGTGAAGTTCGTTCAATCGATGAAGGCCGGCGGCGCCGGTCAGACCATCCCAGTTGTCGCCGCGACCCTCCCGCCAGCCGTTAATCCAGGCTTGGCGTACTTCAGGATGGGAGAAAGGACAGAGATCGCGAGATTTACCGTGTATGCCATGCTGATAACCGCGTAGAAATGCTCGTTCCATCGGATCACGCTTGAGTCTTCTCATTGGGTATTGCCCTCAGTGGTTGACTGGTGTTCCTGTTGACCTCAAGGCGAGGTCGGGCAGATCGACTGCCAGCGAAACCCGCTGCCGGCGTGGCGGATTTCTACCGAACATCGTTGCGATGCCGGATTGAGTCGAGTTCTAACCCAATGTCTCCGAGGCGGGAATGATCGTTTTGTCATAAGTAAGTAACGAAACCATGCTGCTGCCCATAAGGCGCGCGAACCGTGACGCTCGTGAGACCCATTGCGGCCCTGCTGCTCCTGTACTCCGATGGAAGACAGCGGGAATCGATACAAAATGTTGAAGCCGATCCGGGGTCGGGCCAAGCCCCAACCGAATCTAAATATTTTCTGGAAATGCCATGACTGATCGCCACGAACTTATCCTCACCTGCCCCAAGGGACTCGAAGGCCTGTTGCTCGAAGAAGCCGTTGGGCTAGGACTCGAAGAGGCGCGTGAACAGACCGCCGCGATTCGCGGGTTCGCCGGCATGGAAGTTGCGTATCGGTTGTGTCTCTGGTCGCGACTGGCCAACCGCGTATTGCTGGTGATCGATCGTTTCGCCACGGAAAACGCTGAAACGCTGTATGACGGAGTCCACCGGATCGACTGGTCGGAGCACCTCGAGGCGACTGGCAGCCTGGCGGTGGAATTCAGTGGTCACGGATCGGGAATCGATAACACTCACTTCGGCGCGTTGAAGGTCAAGGATGCCATCGTCGATCGCCTTCGCACAGCTTCCGGTGAGCGCCCGAGCGTCGACAAGTTGAATCCGGACCTTCGCATACACCTGCGTCTGGATCGCGGGCAGGCGGTACTTTCCCTCGACCTTTCCGGGCACAGCCTGCATCAGCGCGGCTACCGTCTGCAGCAAGGTGCCGCGCCGCTAAAGGAAAACCTCGCCGCCGCCGTACTGATACGCGCTGGCTGGCCTCGTATTGCCGCATCCGGCGGCGCGCTGACGGACCCGATGTGTGGCGTCGGCACCTTTCTCATCGAAGGCGCCATGATGGCGGCAGATATTGCGCCGAACCTGCGCCGTGAGCGTTGGGGCTTCAGTGCCTGGCTTGGGCACGTTCCGGCGATCTGGAATCGTTTGCATGCAGAAGCGCAGGCGCGTGCCGAGGCGGGTCTAGCCAGAAAGCCGCTGTGGATACGCGGCTACGAGGCGGATCCGCGGCTGATACAGCCGGCCAAGAACAATATCGAGCGAGCCGGGCTGGCGAGTTGGATTCGTGTGTATCAAGGCGATGTGGCGACGTTCGAGCCTCGGCCCGATCAGAATCAGAAAGGCTTGGTGATCTGCAATCCACCCTATGGCGAGCGTCTGGGCGATGAAGCGAGCCTGGTCTATCTTTACCAGAATCTCGGTGAGCGCCTGCGACAGGCCTGCCTTGGCTGGGAATCGGCAGTGCTGACCTCCGCCCCGGACCTCGGCAAGCGCATGGGCATCCGTAGTCACAAGCAATACGCCTTCTGGAACGGTGCGCTGCCCTGCAAGCTTTTGTTGATCAAGGTGGAGCTGGATCAGTTCGTCACCGGCCGGCGTACGACGTCCACCGAGTGTCACGCCGATCAGGAACCAGCGGAGGAACTGGCGCGCCTCAGCGAAGGCGGGCAGATGTTTGCAAACCGATTGCAGAAAAATCTGCGGCTTCTGGGCAAATGGGCCCGTAAGGAAGGTATCGAATGCTACCGCCTGTATGACGCGGACATGCCGGAGTATGCGCTGGCTATCGATCTATACGGTGAATGGGTGCACGTGCAGGAATATGCACCGCCACGCTCGATTGACCCGGAGAAAGCCCAGGCGCGTCTGTACGACGCACTCGGCGCGATTCCCCAGGCGCTGGGTATTTCCCGTGACCGGGTAGTGGTCAAGCGCCGCGAGCGCCAGAGCGGAACGCGTCAGTACGAGCGTCAGGCCAGCCAGGGAGAATTTCTCGAAGTCAGCGAAGGCGGCGTCAAGCTCCTAGTGAATCTTACCGATTACCTGGACACCGGGCTGTTCCTCGATCATCGCCCGATGCGCCTGCGCATTCAGCGCGAAGCCGCTGGCAAGCGCTTCCTCAACCTGTATTGCTACACGGCTACTGCCACGGTGCACGCCGCCAAGGGCGGCGCTCGCAGCACTACCAGTGTCGATTTGTCGAAAACCTATCTGGATTGGGCGCGGCGCAATCTGGCGCTCAATGGCCTGTCCGATCGACAGGGTCTGGAGCAAGCGGATGTAATGGCCTGGCTGGAAGAAGACCGTGGCGAGTACGATTTGATTTTCATCGATCCGCCGACCTTCTCTAACTCGAAGCGTATGGAAGGTGTCTTCGATGTCCAGCGTGATCATGTCGCGTTGCTCGACTTGGCAATGGCGCGATTGGCAGCAGGCGGTACGCTGTATTTCTCCAACAACTTCCGCAAATTCGTGCTCGACGCAGGCATTACCGAGCGTTACGCCGTCGAAGAAGTTACCAGCGCCACGCTGGACGAGGACTTCCGCCGAAACAGCAAGATTCATCAGGCCTGGAAATTTCAGGCGCGCTGACTGGTGGGCGATGGCCGGGCGGCCAGCCTTTTGATGGCGATGCTGTGAGATGGGCCGGTTGGCTACGCCGACGGCATTAAGCCGCCGGCGCTCCTGACTAACGTTGCGCCGTGCTTTTGTTGCTCGGGCGGTTGTATAGGCTGACCAGCACCTGATCCAGCACCGACGAGGCGCCCCACGGGCGTGGGTGGTTGAGGATCGCGACGACCGCCCAGGTATTGCCGTCGTTGTCGCGGCTGTAACCGGCGATTGCCCGCACCGTGTTCAAGGTTCCGGTCTTGATATGCGCCTTGCCGGCAACGCCGGTGTTGCGCAAGCGCTTGCGCATGGTGCCGTCTATTGCCGCGAGAGGCATCGACGAGATGAATTCGGCCGCGTACGGGCTCTGCCAGGCAGCTTGAAGCAAACTGGCGAGCTCTCGCGCGCTGACCCGCTCGGCACGCGAAAGGCCTGAACCGTTTTCCATGACCAAGTGGGGTGAGATCAATCCCTTTTTCGCTAGCCACTGACGGATCACTCGTTGTGCAGCCTTGGCGTCATCGGCGTCCGCTTCGTTGCGAAATTCAGCGCCCAGGCTCAGGAACAGCTGCCGCGCCATGGTGTTGTTGCTGTACTTGTTGATGTCGCGGATGATTTCGACCAGATCCGGTGAGTAGGCGCGAGCGATCATTCGTGCGTCCTTGGGCACCTGAGCAACCCGATCAGTGCCGAGAATGCTGCCGCCCAGTTCCTTCCAGATCGCACGGACGGCACCGGCGGCGTATTGCTGGTGGTCGAGCAGGGACAGGTAGGTCTGGCCGCTACATCCGGCCGGAAGCTTGCCCGTCACCACGACGGTAACGCCATCTGCATCCTTGATCGGGTTGTAGCGAATGTCCGGCCAGCCGGGACATTTGGCTTTTGGCAGGGCCTGGATGCGGTTGTCGACGCGAACCGCGGCGATCGGCGGCTCGACGACTACGTTCACCTTGCCACCATCGTTGCGGGCAATAAAGCGAAGCGCCTTGAGATTGATCAACAAAGAGTCTGGCCCGACCAGGAAGGGTTTGTTCTTGTCATTGCCATCGTCATCGAAGACCGGCAGCGTCGGCTGCACAAAGTGGCTGCGGTCGAGAACCAGATCGCCAGTCACGGTCTGGACGCCATTGGCTCGCAGATCACGCAACAACAGCCAGAGCTTCTCCATGTTGAGCTTAGGGTCGCCGCCACCCTTTAGATAAAGGTTGCCGTTCAGCGTGCCGTTTTCAATAGGCCCGTCGGCATGAAACTCCGTTTTCCATTCGTGATCGGGGCCCAACAGCTCTAAGGCGGCATAGGTTGTGATCAGCTTCATGGTCGATGCGGGATTGACTGACACGTCGGCATTCACGAACGTCGGCGACGCGTTGCTATTGAGCGGCAGCATGACGACCGACAATGCACTACTCTCGATTTTGTTCGCCTTTAGAGCCTGCGCCACGCGTGGCGGCAGGGTCTGATTGACCTGCTCGGCAAGCGCAGGGAAGGCCAGTGGCATCGCCAGTGCGGCAATTGCTATACGGCTTAGAAACTTGCTTATACCTCTGCCCCGATCGGCTGGGACAGGTACACCGGAAATCATCGACATGAAGGTTCCCTACAGCGTTCAGGGAAGAATGACGGGCCATTAGGCCCATGCCTGAGAGGTGACGTACTTCTCATCTGGCAAGCGTAGCCGGTGACTTCAGAGCGCTGCAAAAGGAATTCAGCAATTGATGCGTTTTCCAGACAAGCTGCGCTGCGACCTGCTGTCCGCATCGCACAAGCGCGGCGTTGCTGTTAGAGTGCGCGCCGTTATCAAGTCAGAAAAAGGTCCGATTCAATGGCTACCAATCGCTCGCGTCGTTTGCGCAAAAAACTCTGTGTCGACGAATTCCAGGAACTGGGTTTCGAAGTGAATTTGACCTACCGTGAGGGTCTTGAAGCCAAGGCGGTGGACGAATTTCTGGAAGCCTTTCTGAACGAGGCCATCGAAGTAAATGGTCTGGGTTATATCGGCGGTGAGGACTACGGTTTCGTATGCCTGGCCAGCCGTGGCTCGGTCAACGAGGAGCAGCGCGGCCAGGTCGAGGCATGGCTCAAGGGCCGCAGCGAACTATCTGAATTCAACGTAAGCCCGTTGATGGACGTTTGGTATCCGGAGAACGAGATCAACGCTAAGGCGTGATCGAGTCATTCGTGTCCTGATCGGTTGCGGTTGGTTGTCCGGATCTGCGCAATGCAATTCGAACGACCAACCGACGTAGCAGATACATCAGCAAGGTAACGGCCACAGCCACGCCGACGCCAATTGCGGCATTGATCAGACGCAGTTGCGGCAATCCCCAATCTTGCGCAAGGGTTTCGGCCAGCAGGACAAAGCTCAACGTCGTCTGTAGTACGAACAGCCCGTAATGATGCGCCTGGAATGCCCGGCTGAGCATCACCAGCGGCAGCATGATCATTACCATCATCGGCGGATCGGCCAAGCTATGACCCATATAAATCAGCACCGCCGCTGCGCATAGAATTCCGATACTGGCTTGTAACGCACGAACGAGGCTGCGCTGTAGGTTCATCTGCAGGGTTGTGAAGACGGCCAACGTTAGCCAATAACCGCGTGGAAGATCGGCGATAGTGACGATCAGGCCGCCCACCGCCGCAGCCAGCATGTAGGTCGACGCATGCAGCCGCCACTGGCGAATCGGCGTGCGCCGTGCTCTGCGACGCAGGACTTTCATCAAGCTGAACAGGCGGGGCATATACGGCCACATACGCAGTCCGTGCATGCCGCGCAGGCCGAACGCCAGTAGCGTGACCCACAGTCCTCCCAAGGCGAACAGCGCTGCAATCGCTTGAGGATTATTGAAGTCGCCAATACCGTGCTGGCCCTGACCGAGACAAAGACAGATGGCAAGGCCGATGCCAAGCTTGCCAGCCTCGTTGCCGTAACGTTGCAGCCATGCGAGTAGCAAGCCATAGAAGGCAAACAGGCCAAGGCTGATCAGAGGATGAATTGCTGACCAGAACCCGAGTCCCGCGCTACCGGCACCGAGCCCAATCAGCAATAGCATTCGCAGCATGCCGAGGCGGTGCAACGGATTTGCCTTGGCAGCCTGGAAGGCGCCGACCGTGGCCCAGAGGAAGCCGGCATGACCACTGAACAGCCCAAGCATAAGCGGTAATGCGCAACCCAGCCCCGCGACAGCCGCCGCCCCCCAGGCGGGACGGCCTGGTTGCCAACCGATCATCTTCCACAACGACTTCTTCATTTGGCTCACATCGGGCTCGAACGTCCGGTCATCTCGCCGGCCATCTCTGTGGCGTAGCTGTCGGTCATACCCGCGATAAAGTCGATCACCCGTACGAAGGCGTCATACAGAGGACGCTCAGGATCGGGAGCATTGCCGCCAAGCAAGTCCATGATGCGCCGGTTCTTGAATGACGGAGTGCGGCCACCGTGTTGCTCCAGTGCAGCGCCACAAAACGCATTGAGCAATATTTCGAGCGTGGTATAGGCGCCGATCTCATGCAGCGTCTTGCGTTTGTCCTGAAAGATCTTTTCTCGTGCCATGGCTTTGGCCTGCACGACGCATTGCTTGGCAGGGCCATGCATGTGATCGACCAGATCTCCGGCAAGGCTGCCCGCCAACAATGCGTTCTGCTGTTCGACGAACGCGCGCGCAGCGGCGGTGGTGAGATGTTCGATGGCCTTGCCTCTTAGAATTGCCAGCTTGCGCCTGCGTGAATCCTTTGGGCCCAGCTGGCGATAGGTTTCAGGCAGGTCATCGCCAACCAGGCTGAGCAGTAAGGACTCGACCTCTGAATAATTGAGCAGGTCCATCTCCAGACCATCCTCTAGATCGATGAGGCCGTAGCAAATGTCGTCTGCCGCCTCCATCAGATAAACCAGCGGATGACGTGCCCAGCGCTGCTCGTCCAATTTCGGTAGGTCAAGCTTCGAGGCAATTTGTTCGAGCAGTGGGAGTTCGCTCTGGTAGCAGCTGAACTTGTGTTTCTTGTAGCCAAGCGCTTCGGCGTGGCGCGACGTCCAGGGGTATTTCAGATAAGCACCAAGGGTGGCGTAGGTAAGCCGGGTGCCGCCGTCGAACTGGTGGTATTCGAGCTGGGTCAGTACACGAAAACCTTGGGCGTTGCCCTCGAAGTTCAAGAAGTCGGCTCGCTCGGCGTCGCTCATGGCATCCAGCCAGCCACGTCCGGCGGCCTGTTGAAACCAATAGCGAATGGCGTCTTCGCCTGAGTGCCCGAAAGGTGGATTGCCGATGTCGTGAGCAAGGCAGGCCGACTGAACGATCATTCCGAGATCCGCCGGGCTGCACCATTCCGGCATGCCCTCGCGCAATACTTCGCCGACCCGCATGCCTAACGACCGGCCGACACAACTGACCTCCAGCGAGTGGGTGAGGCGGGTGTGTATATGATCGTTGCTGGAAACCGGATGCACCTGGGTTTTACGCCCAAGACGACGGAACGCTCCAGAGAAAATGATCCTGTCGTGATCCTTGTGAAACGGACTTCGACCAAGTTCTTCATTGCTGTGAGCGGATTTCCCGAGCCGTTCACGATTGAGCAGGGTGTGCCAATCCAAAGAACAACCTCCTTGATGTTGCCAGTGGGTACCGGCTGCAAGCGCAATGTAACGGCCGGCCGTCGAGTAAGGCGGCGCATCCTGTTATGCATAATCCAGCGCATGCGCCAGCCTACAGCACTTACTGACAATCCAACCATAAGACATATTTCGTGGCTTGACTGTCAACGGTGCTGGACTGGCTATATCAGCTCTGTAACCTTCTACTGACGCAGCTTTCGGATCACTGGGTACAGCATGATTCCCAGTCGAGCAAGTTTGCCCACCTTGCCTAGGCGACGGCCGAAGAGTGCCAGTCCCAAAGTCGTGGCAATCATCAAGGGGCCCTTCGGGACATGATGTTCTGAAGCCGCGCCGCGATTCGCTACCATTCCCTTGATCCGTTGGAATGGGTGGGCCAGTGGCTGCGAGTGATAAAGAATCTGCTGACGGTTCATCTCCATGCGCAACCGAACGAGGTCCTTGCGCATGGTTAGGTCGCTAGAGGTGCTAAGGGGAAGGCTCATGGCAGTAAACGCTCCCGATTGCGGGCCAGTTCCTCGACCGTCGCCTGGAAGGGCGAAGCGCTCTCCTTGGCGAGACGGACTGCACGGCTGATGCATACCGCCAGGGCGATTGCGTATACCAAGCAGAGAACGAGAATTGCAGCGATGGGGTTCGTCTCCCAGAATGCGATGACAATCGCTGCCGAGAGGCCTACCAGAATCAGCAAACCGAGTATCAGGCTGATACTTGCCAGAAGAAACAGCTTGAACACCCGGGCTCTTTCTTCCTGGATTTCTATCCCGACCAGCTCCAGATGCCCTTGCAAGAGGCCTGCAAGCGCGCTGCCCATCTTTTTCAGCGAAGGCGCGGGAGCTTCATCGGAGTGCTTGGCTTCCATAGGAATCGCTCCCCAGATCAGCGGCGGGTGATCAGGCCAAGGAGAAAGCCGACTCCCGCCGCGATGCCGATCGATTGCCACGGGTGAGTGTGGACGTACTCTTCAGTGCACTGGATGGCAGCCTGGCTCTGTTCACGTAGAGAACCTTCCTGTTCTTTGAGCATTTGACGCGCACGGCTCAGGTTGGCGTTAATCTTGCCGCGCAGCTCTTCGGTCTGCGTGCCTGCGGAGTCCTGCGTATGCTTGAGCAGCCGCTCGGTGTCACCGATCAGGGTGTGGAACTCCTCAATAAGGGCGTTCTGAGCGGCCTGGAGGTTGCGACGGTGCGCCGATTTATCGATCAGCGGTGCGGTGGTCCCCGTGGATCCTATAGTTCCGGTGGTTCCGTCGGGGATCGGGGTGTTGTCGCTGGTGCCGAAAGTGGATTCGGTAGACATCTGCAGCTCCTCTTGAGTTTCGCAGGGACGAAAGGTCCCGGTCTCTCAATTTCGAGCGTGACAGTGGCGCAAGGTTCCCGTTTCGGTTTGGTCGTTTAGCTATCGGTGCAGTCGGACAATGCATCAGCTTGGCTTCAGCATGATAAGCATAAAAAAGAAAACCCGCCGAAGCGGGTTTTCTATCTACTGCATTCGCATGCGGTAGCCGCTATTACATCAGCGGGATTGTGTAGCTAACGATGAAGCGGGTCTGGTCAATCTCGCGACCTTCGCCACGGTAGGTACCGTTGCGCAGCTTGACACCCAGATTCTTCAGGGCACCGCTCTGCATGACGTAGCCGATGTCGGTGTCACGCTCCCACTCGCTGCCGTTACCATCAGCGCCGGCATCTGTGCCCTTCACATAGCGTGTCATGAAGGTCAGACCTGGAACGCCCATGGCGGCGAAGTTGTAGTCATAGCGAAGCTGCCACGACTTTTCGTCCGGATCGGCGAAGGTCGGGTCGACCATGACATAGTTGACCAGGAACGCGTCGCCGCCAGCAATGTAGGGATAGCCGGTGTCTCCGCTCATGTCCTGATAGGCTGCACCGAATGCGTGACCACCTAGGCTGTAGGTGAACATGGCACCGAAGGCCTTGTTATCCACGTTGCTGTTGCCGTCTTCGGTGGAGTGGGCGTAGCGAATGTCGCTCTTGAACGACTGCTTCTCACCCAGTGGCAGCACGTGTACCAAGTTGAGGATGTGCTGCTTATAGTTCTTGTCCAAATTGCCGTAGTCGTAAGAAGTCGTCAGTTGCTTGTTCCACTGATACTTCAAGCTGGCGAAATCGAACTTGTCGGAAGCCTCACCATCGTCTCCCGCATTGGACATCCCAAGATCTGCAAAACCGGCTTCGCTACGCAAGCTAGTTTCAGTCATCCGGCCGACGTTGACGGTCAAGCCGTCAATTTCCTGGGAGGTCAGCATACCGCCGCGGAAGGTCTGTGGCAGCAGGCGCGAGTCGCTCGGCAGGATGGTCGGCAGCTTTGGAATCATCTCGCCGATTTTCAGAGTGGTTTTGGAGTAGCGAGCTTTTGCAGCGCCGCCAATGCGTCCGTAGTCGTCAGGGGCACTTTCGTCGTCGGCGTATGCGCCCGGAAGAAGTCCGGTGCCGACGCGGTCTGCGCTGGAATCCAGCTTCAGGCCCAGCAAGCCAATGGCGTCTATACCGAAACCAACTGTGCCTTCGGTAAATCCGGATTCATATTTAAAGATGAAACCCTGCGCCCATTCTTCGGACTTGGACTGCCCGCCACGCGGATTTGCTGCGGTAGGCGCAGCAACTACATGGTTGTCTGAGTTGTGATAGAAGTTACGCAGTTCCAAGCTTGCCTTGCTGTCTTCGAAAAACGCAGCCTGAGCCATGGTAGGGATGGCCAGTGTTGCTCCCAGAGTGGCTAGGGCCACGCCCCGGGCGATTGGGGTCTTGAGCATTTCTTGTTCTCCTCGTTGGATGATGCTCTGAAGTCGCTCTTTACGGCGCCATGCAATAAAGCACTACATAGTTATTTTCAGCCCTTAGACCTTAGTCTTTAAGGCCTAAGCGTAGCAGTGTTCGCGGTTCCGCTCGGTAGTCGCTCTTGTTCCGACTCGATGAAGCATTGAGTGGCGCTACCGATACGCGCTTACACGTCCGGCCCTGCAGCTCTAAGTCCGCTTGGGCTGCCGCATCCTAGCGTTTTGCTGGTCACTAGTCGAACCCATAAATCAAACCGTCGTTTGAGTGAGTTCGAAGTCACACTTTTTTTCGCTCGGCTACACCAAAAGGATAGGGTGAGATTGAGGGAATTGCATCACGATGAGGCTGCTAGAATTGCATTTGGCCAAAATGTCAAAAGAGCCGTATCTATGCTTCCTGAGTGTCAATTGTTTGGTACGCTGGGTTGCCACCTATGTGAGCAGGCCGAGGCGGTAGTTTTGCTGCTGGTGGAGCATGGCCTGTTAGTAGAGTTGCTTGATGTGGCAGATAGGCCCGAATGGGTCGACGACTATGGGTTGCGCATACCCGTGCTGCGACGAGTTGATACGGGTGCCGAATTGGACTGGCCATTCGAGATAGAACAAGTCGTATGGTTTTTGCGGTGAGTGATCGCGAGAACCGGCAACTTGGAAGTTGCGAGTTGATAGTCACCGTCGGCGCGGCAAGTGCCTGGATGCAACTAACGAGTGGGCGGGTTTAAGGCCGTTCGGGCTGTAGATAAAATTCAGCTAGAGAAACGAAAAAACCGGCCAAAGGCCGGTTTTCTTACATCAGACTTTATCAACGCTGATGCCGGGAATGGTCGGAGCGACTGGATTCGAACCAGCGACCTTCTCGTCCCGAACGAGACGCGCTACCAAGCTGCGCTACGCTCCGAAGATGGCGCGCATTTTACAGAAAAACATTTACTTCACAAGCGCTTGGAACGCGGTTTTAACGCTTCCCAGGAAATTGCCACTGAGTGGCTGAATGCGCCATTTAGAGTTCCTGAACGGTACGAACCTGGTCTTTGTTCACTCTACCTGGTTTGCCGTCGATGCCCTCGAATTCATAGAAGCCAGCTTCATCGTCATAGTCCGGGTGGTCCAGTGTCTGGATTTCGCGGCCATCGTTTAGCGTGATGACGCTAGGGTTTGAGCAGCCTGATAGCAAAGCCAATCCTGCAAGTAATGCAAGGGCGGCTCCGGTTCCTGTGCGCATGATGATCTCCTCATGGTAGTTGCGTCTGTGACGGCGGTCGGCGGCGCTAAGTTCCCCGCGGCAGAGCTACCTCAAAGCAGGTTGGGCGAGTTCAGATTGGCAAGCCGGGGATCGTTTTCGTCCAGATCTAGGCTGCGCGCTCCAAGTGCCAGTAGTATCTCGCGATTGCTTCGCTCTCCCGCGTGCCACGCGGTTTCAATAGCGCAAGCAAGACTGACCGGGATGATGCAGAAAAGCGGCTCCCATTGATCGCCCCGTCGGGCCATTATTGGTGTGTCCGGTTCATCCTGCGCAGCCGCGTAGAGCTGCGCGACCAATGCCTTGTCGATCAGCGGCGCATCGCACGGGAATATCATCAACCAAGAGTGGCGAGCCGCCGCAAGGCCTGCGCGTATACCCGCAAGCGGGCCGGGGAAGTTTGGTTCATCGTCACCTACCAGCCGGTCGGCGAAGGGCGCGTAGCGCTCCTGGTTGCGGTTGCAGGAGACAAGCAAGTCATCGGTCAACGGCCGTGCTATCGCATGTAGCCAGGCCACGAGCGGCTTGCCGTGCCACTCAATCAACCCCTTGTCTTGCCCGCCCATTCGCTGTCCGCGCCCTCCGGCCAGCAGAAGAATCGAGCAATCTGGGAGCCTGCTCTGGTCCATCAAGTTCTCCGGCAAAAGCCTGTGATATAACACCTGCAATTGAGTCCAACAACCGGAACCCTTTATGAGTCACCTCGCTGATCAGCCTTTTGTTGCTTTGAATATTGCTGTCCTGACGGTCAGCGATACCCGTTCTTTGGAAACCGATACTTCCGGGCAGTTACTCGTCGACCGTGTAGTTGCCGCAGGGCACCGGCTCGCTGCGAGAGTGTTGCTCAAGGATGATCTTTATCGGATCCGCGCTCAGGTCGCGACCTGGATCGCCGAAGACGCCGTACAAGTGGTGTTGATTACTGGCGGCACCGGATTTACCGCTCGCGACAGCACGCCGGAAGCGATTGGCTGCCTGCTGGACAAGCAGGTTGACGGATTTGGCGAGCTGTTTCGCCAAATATCGGTGCCCGACATCGGCAGTTCCACCGTTCAGTCGCGAGCGTTGGCGGGGCTGGCAAATGCGACGCTAGTCTGTTGTCTACCGGGCTCGACCAATGCCTGTCGAACCGCATGGGATGGCATCCTCGCGGAGCAACTCGATGCGCGCCATCGTCCATGCAATTTCGTGCCTCATCTCAAGCAGGCTGCGCCATGCGAGATCCGTTCATGACCCGTGTCGAATCGCCAGCGTTGATGTCAGTAGAGCAGGCGCTCGAAGCATTGCTCAAGCAAGCGGAAGCCGCACCGGTTCAGGAAGTCGAGAGCGTTTCGATCGATGGCGCGGTCGGCCGGATACTGGCTGAACCGCTAGTTGCGCAGCTGGATCTGCCGCCATGGCCTAACAGCGCGATGGACGGTTATGCGTTGCGAGCGGCAGACCTGGATGGCCAACCGATGACGGTTTGCCAGAAAATCTTTGCCGGCACCCAGCCGCAGCCGCTGCTCCCGGGTTGTTGCGCACGAATTTTCACGGGCGCACCGATGCCGGAAGGCGCGGACAGCGTGGAGATGCAGGAGAACATCGAGGTGCTTGGCGATGGTCGGGTGCGCTTCGTCGAACCGATACAGCCTGGTCAGCACGTCCGCCCCCAGGGTGGCGAGGCGAGGTGCGGCGATACGGTGCTCGAAGCCGGTGTGCGCCTGGGGGCGATTGAGCTGGGGCTCGCCGCTTCGTTAGGTGCGCCGCAACTGAAAGTGCGCCGGAAGCTCAAAGTGGCATTGCTTTCCACCGGAAACGAACTGGTTGAGCCGGGTGAGGCACTGATGCCGGGACAGATTTACAACAGCAATCGAATGCTGTTGCGTCACTGGTTGCAGCGCTTGGGTTGCGAGGTTGTCGACGCTGGAATCGTACCGGATGATCCTGTGCGGGTTCGACAATGCCTGGCGGCGTTGCATGAGGTTGATCTCATTCTCTCTACGGGTGGTGTGTCGGTTGGTGAAGCTGATTTCCTAGGGCAAGTGCTGCGGGACGAGGGGGAATTGACGCTCTGGAAATTGGCAATCAAGCCAGGCAAGCCGCTGACCTGCGGTAACTATCGGGGTGTTGCGGTCATCGGATTGCCTGGCAATCCGGCGTCTACGTTGGTTACCTTTGGCCTGCTGGCGCGACCTTACATGCTTCGCCGCATGGGTGCTTCGCAGCTAGATCCACTGCGCTTCTCTGTATCTGCGGGGTTCAGTTGGACCAAGCCCGGCACGCGTCGCGAATATTTAAGAGCTCGTATCGAGTCGGGTAGGGCGGTGCTGTATCCAAACCAGAGTTCGTCAATATTGCGCAGTGCAGCCTGGGCAGATGGATTGGTAGAAATACAAGAGCACAGCCAGTTGCAGGCGGGTGATTCCGTGCCCTTTATTTCATTTACCGAATTGCTCGGCTGATTAGCTTCGTGCCTCTGGCATTTTGTATTAGACGGGGCTGAGGTTCGATTAGGTGCGTGCGCTACGACGCGAGACGCTGACGAATATCAGGTAAGTTGGCTCCGGCAATAAACTGATCGCATTTTTCATTGTCTACTTTTCCCATCTGCGGCCATGTCTGGCCAGAGATGTGTCTGGTATTGCCTCAAAGACAGGGAGGGATGTAGATGCAGGAAAGAAACGCCTGGGTCGATTACGCCAAAGCCATTGGGATCATTCTGGTGGTCTATGGACATGTTGCGCGCGGGGTATTCAACGCCGGGTTGCCAATGGAAGAGGGCAAATACCTTCTCGTCGACAGCATCATCTACACCTTCCATATGCCGCTATTCTTTTTCCTGTCGGGCTTGTTCTTCTACGACTCGCTGATGAAGCGGGGAAAGACGGGGCTCATCGTCAACAAGGTAGACACGATCGTTTATCCCTTCATTGTATGGTCGCTGTTGCAGGGCCTGACCGAAGTGGCATTGTCGAACTACACCAACGGGCAGGTCACGTTAGTACAAGTGTTCTCGTTGCTCTGGTCGCCGCGCGCGCAGTTCTGGTTCCTCTATGCGCTGTTTCTGGTTTTCGTTGTCTGCTCTTTCGTTTATGCCAAGGCCGATCGCCGCTACTTTCTACCCATACTTTTGGTCTTCGGCGTCCTCTACGTGTTCAACCAGGACTTACCTCTGGGTAATGTCGGCGGGTTCATCTTTGGCAACGCAGTATTTTTCGCGCTCGGTGTATGGTTTAACGAGGTTAAAGCGTTCTTCCTTGCTCGTTATGTTCCGCTCACCTTGTTGTTCGGTACGATGTTCGTGATTGGCCAATATCTATTCCACATCACCTTTGGCTTGAATTGGGAAGTAGGGGGTTTGCCGGTGCTTGTGCTGGCAACCATTTCGATCCTTTTCGTGATTGCCTTGTCGATGTGGCTGGGCCAGATTCGCATGGAGTGGCTGTTGTTCATCGGCGCCTCTTCCATGACCATCTATCTGATGCATATTCTGGCCGGAAGCGGGGTTCGAGTGATCCTTAGTCGCTTCCTGGGCATCGATTCGATCCCAGTCCACTTAATGGTCGGAACCTTGATTGGTCTCATGGCACCGTTGCTGGCGCAGGTCATCATCAAGCGCTACAACTTTTACTTCCTATTGACCCCACCGAAGCTGGTTTCTGCGACCAATCTTCGGATGCGCAGGGCATTGGCGAACTAGCCGAAGCGTTCACTCGCCATGATTGGGCCAACTTCATCGTCAGCCTTGGCGCTGGGGGATGCCGCAGCCCGGCAAAGTCGCCGCGCGAGCGGAGGGAAGTCCGGGCTTGAGCCGCAGCGGAAAGGTGATTTGGCTAGCCGCAACCAATCCGTTGGATTTTTAGCGTTTCGTCCGTCGACAAAGTCAAACGCTGGTCGTTGTACTCCAGCGTGACGACGTCTCCAGGCCGAAGGATGCGGGCAATGGTTGCCCCGCTTTGATGGCGCGCCTGATCCAGTAACTCAGGGCTTGCCTGTTCTCCTACAAGCTTCTGGACCGCTGAGGCGTTGCATCGTCCTGCTGTGCCGTTCGAGCCTTGCATTGGTTCTGGCAGCTGTGATTGGCAGCCGATCAGAGCAGAGCTGAGCAGCATCAGAGCGATTGATCGAATGGCCTGCATGGCGTTTTCCTTTTTAGTTGGGTAGCGGGCGTGAATATATGACGAGCTGATGAGCTAAATATGGCAACCGGTCGGCTGTTGAAACAGTTACGCGCAAGGGAACTGGCGGAACAGCGGCGCCGTCTTAGCATCGATAGCCCTGCAAACTGCGCCGGGCCGACGAATAAAGATAAGGAGTTCCGCCATGTTCAACTCATCCGTGATGAAGCGTGTAGCCAGCATTCTGGCCGCGATGCATTTCATGCTATTTGCGCAAATCCCCTTGGCTCATGCGGCGATGATCGGCACCCCGGAGATTATTGCCGAACAACAGCAGCAAGTGGATCGCCAGCAGCTGCTGACGATGCTTGAAGACAAAGATGTCCAGAAGAAGCTCGTGTCGATGGGCGTCGAACGTGACCAGGTCGAGCAGCGAATTAACAGCCTGACGCCGGCAGAACTCGCCCAATTCAATCAGCAGCTGGATCAGGCGCCGGCAGGTGCCGGTGTGGTGGGAATCATCGTGCTGTTCCTGGTGATTTTCATCATTACTGACCTGCTTTGCGCGACTAATATCTTCAACTTCATCAACTGCATTAACCGTTGATCCGGCGACTAGTCCTGCTGTCTGCTGTCCTCCTACTCGGGGCATGCGCGCGTACGCCGATCATTCCGATTGGCTCTGCGGAGCTCCCCGAGCAGGTTGAGCTCGCTGAGGTCCCGTTCTTTCCTCAGGCAGCCTACCAGTGCGGGCCGGCTGCTCTTGCCACGATGCTTGTCCAGCGCGGTGTAAACACCGGACCGGATCAGCTCGTGGAGCGCGTCTATTTGCCGGAGCGCAAGGGCAGCCTCCAGGTCGAAATGGTCGCTGCCGCTCGGGCTCACGATCTGTTGGTTTATCCCGTTGAGCCAAGGTTAGAAGCTTTGTTAACCGAAGTGGCAGCGGGCAATCCCGTTCTGGTACTGCAGAATCTTGCGTTCGATCGCTGGCCGCAGTGGCATTTCGCGGTTGTGGTGGGGTATGACCTAACAACTCAAACCATCGTTCTGCGATCCGGGACGACCCGACGATGGATAGGCAGTTTTCGGCAGTTCGAGCGAAGCTGGGCCAAGGGCGATCGTTGGGCGATGGTGACGGTTATGCCCGATCAGCTGCCGCAGACTGCTAAGGAAACGCTGTGGCTGAAGGCTGCGAACGATCTGGAGCAAACCGGGCACATAGATGCCGCCCAGCAGGCCTACGAAACGGCAGCAAAGCGCTGGTCCGGTGGTTTGTCCTGGTTTGCTCTTGGCAACAGCTGGTACGCGCAAGGCGACAAGCGCGCCGCAGAGCGTGCGCTACGGACCAGCGTCCAGCGTGACGAAACCTTCGCCGCGGGGTGGTTCAACCTGTCGCAAGTATTGGCAGAGCGGGGCTGTACTGCGCAGTCATCGAGAGCACGTGCATGCGCCGTGAAGCTGGCTCCTGAGGATGAACGGTTTACAGCTGAATTGCCGGCGGTGCAGGGCGACGAAATGGCTGCGTGCGAAGCGCCGCCTCCGTGCCCAGTACATTAGCGCTGCCTAGAAACCTACCCTGTCACGCAGGCTGTAATACAGCGCGCCGAGCGCGCTGAACGGGGCACTGAATGTCTGCCCGCCGGGAAATGGGTAGTGTGGCAGGCTGGCAAAGGCGTCGAAGCGTTCAGCTTGCCCCCGCAAGGCCTCGGCAATAATTTTTCCTGCGACATGCGTATAGGTCACGCCGTGGCCGCTACATCCTTGAGAGTAATAAATGTTGTCGCCAAGCCGTCCAACTTGCGGTAGGCGAGACAGTGTCAGCAGAAAGTTACCGGTCCAGGCGAACTCTGTCTTGATGCCGCGCAGCTGTGGGAACGTCTTTAGCATTTTCGGGCGAATGATCGAATCGATATCGGCCGGGTCACGCGCGCCATAAACCACTCCGCCTCCGTAGATCAGCCGGTTATCGGCGGATAGCCGGTAATAATCCAAAAGATAGTTGCAGTCCTCGACGCAGTAGTCCTGAGGCAGCAACTTCGCTGCGAGCTCTGGATCGAGGGGTTCCGTGGCGATGACCTGCGTACCGCAGGGCATGGACTTGGCCGCTAGCTCGGGTACCAGTCCTCCGAGGTAAGCGTTTCCCGCGACGACCACGAACTTGGCCGTCACCTGGCCGCGCTCGGTGTGAACGCGTGGGCTGCTTCCGCGGTCGATGCGGATCGCCGGGCTTTGCTCGTAGATGACGCCACCCAACGATTCGACTGCTGCCGCTTCGCCGAGCGCAAGGTTGAGCGGATGGAGATGGCCACCGCTGTGATCCAGCATCCCGCCCGTATAGCGCTCGCATGCCACTACGTTTCGAATGCCGTTGTGATCGAGCATTTCCAGCTGATCGTAACCGTAGCGCTCCCAGAGAGCCTTCTGGGTCTCGAGGTGATGCATTTGCTTTGGATTGAAAGCGGCAAACACGCCTCCGTTCTTCAGATCGCATTCGATGTTGTAGCGTGCGACGCGCTCGCGAATGATTCGTCCGCCTTCGAATGCCATCGCCCCGATCAGCCGTGCTTCATCGCTGCCGGCGCTGCGCTCGACAGCGTCGAGGTCGCGACTATAGCTATTGACGATCTGGCCGCCGTTGCGCCCGGATGCGCCGAAGCCGACTTTGGCCGCCTCTAGGATAACGACCCGGAACCCGTGCTCAAGCAAGAACAACGCAGTCGATAGTCCGGTGTAGCCTGCGCCAACAATGCAGACGTCAGCCTCAACATCGCTGCCCAAGGTTTCGCGGATAGGCGCCGGGTTTGCCGAGGCGGCGTAATACGAAGAGGGGTAGGGTGTGTGCGACATTTTGTTATCCCTGTTCTCAATATTTGACGCCGATGCTATCCCTACAACGTCGTTGATGCCATAAGCGAAGACAGGCGATCATTCTTTTGCGTCAAAAATTACAGTTATCAGGGGCTTAGCGAAAAAACGCTTGACTCTGTCAGGCGGATCTCTAGAATGCGCGTCCATCGGAGGCACATAGCTCAGTTGGTTAGAGCACCACCTTGACATGGTGGGGGTCGTTGGTTCGAATCCAATTGTGCCTACCAATTCCGAAAAGGGTCGCGCTAGCGGCCCTTTTTTTATGCCTTGCTTGTCAGCGTGGCGGCTTTCTGAAAGCATCCGTGCTCCCCATGTTTTCCAGTGACTTCGGTTCGCTTGGATCAGCCTTCGGGCTCCTGCCATTGTGCGGCGGGTTATCCAGCGGGTCGCTTTCCTGGCTCATCCCAACCCATGTGGCCTTTGGTAGGGGTCACCACTAGGAGAGGAGGCGCCATGCCCACCATTACTCTTCCTGACGGTAGTCAGCGTTCGTTCGATCTTCCGGTTTCCGTTGCCGATGTGGCTCAGTCAATAGGTGCTGGTCTTGCCAAAGCGACTCTTGCTGGCAAGGTGAACGGTCGGCTGGTCGATGCCTGCGATTTGATCGAAAACGACGCGACCCTGCAGATCATTACGCCGAAGGATGAAGAGGGGCTGGAAATCATTCGTCACTCCTGCGCGCACTTGCTTGGGCATGCCGTCAAGCAGCTCTATCCATCCGCGAAAATGGTAATCGGCCCAGTCATCGCCGAAGGCTTCTATTACGATATCGCCTTCGAGCGGCCGTTCACGCCAGATGATATGGCTGCAATCGAACAGCGCATGAAGCAGTTGATCGACACCGAATACGATGTGATCAAGAAGGTTACGCCGCGCGCTGGAGTCATTGAGGTGTTCCAGTCCCGCGGTGAAGATTACAAGCTGCGTCTGGTTGAGGATATGCCCGACGAGCAGGCGATGGGGTTGTATTACCACGAAGAATACGTCGACATGTGCCGTGGCCCGCATGTGCCGAATACTCGTTTCCTCAAATCCTTCAAGCTGACCAAGCTGTCCGGCGCATATTGGCGCGGCGATGCAAAGAACGAGCAGCTGCAGCGCGTTTACGGCACAGCTTGGGCGGACAAGAAGCAGCTCGCTGCCTACATCCAGCGTATTGAAGAGGCGGAGAAGCGCGACCATCGCAAGATCGGCAAGCGGCTTGACTTGTTCCATACCCAGGAAGAGGCGCCGGGTATGGTGTTCTGGCATCCCAACGGCTGGACCATCTATCAGGTACTTGAGCAGTACATGCGTGGTGTGCAACGCGCGAACGGCTATCAGGAAATCAAGACGCCGCAGGTCGTGGATCGTAGCCTTTGGGAGAAATCCGGGCATTGGGGCAACTACGCAGAGAATATGTTCACCACCGAGTCGGAAAGCCGCGATTACGCGATCAAGCCGATGAACTGCCCATGCCATGTCCAAGTATTTAATCAGGGGCTCAAGAGCTACCGCGAATTGCCGCTGCGTCTCGCTGAATTTGGCTCCTGCCACCGCAACGAGCCGTCTGGTGCGCTGCACGGAATCATGCGCGTCCGTGGTTTCACCCAAGATGATGCACATATTTTCTGTACCGAGGAGCAGGTCAGTGCCGAGGCGGCAGATTTCATCAAGTTGACGATGCAGGTCTATGCTGACTTCGGTTTCAGCGATATCAAGCTGAAGTTGTCTACGCGACCCGACAAGCGCGTCGGTGACGATGCCTTCTGGGATCGTGCTGAGGCTGCGCTGGCAGGTGCACTGGACGCGGCTGGTTTGCCTTGGGAGTATTTGCCGGGAGAGGGTGCGTTCTACGGTCCGAAGATCGAGTTCACGCTACTTGACTGCTTGGGGCGGTCTTGGCAATGCGGGACGCTGCAGTACGACCCGAATATGCCTCAGCGCCTCGATGCGAGCTATGTTGCTGAAGATAACAGTCGCAAGACGCCGGTCATGTTGCACCGTGCGATCCTCGGTTCGTTCGAGCGCTTCATTGGCATCCTGATCGAACATTACGAAGGGGCGTTCCCGGCATGGCTCGCGCCTACCCAAGCCGTGGTGATGAATATCACTGATAAGCAGGCGGAATTTGCCGCGGAAGTAGAGAAAACGCTTAATCAAAGCGGTTTCCGTGCCAAGTGCGACTTGAGAAACGAAAAGATCGGCTTTAAAATCCGCGAGCATACCTTGCTCAAGGTTCCCTATCTCCTGGTTATCGGAGATCGGGAGGTCGAGACACGAGCCGTTGCTGTGCGTACCCGTGAAGGCGTCGATTTGGGCTCCATGCCCCTGGACGACTTCGCCCAGTTGCTGGCACAAGCGGTTTCCCGGCGTGGTCGCCAAGAATTGGAGTAATGACTATTAAGCGTGAAATGAGACAGGATAAACGAGCTGCACCCAAGGCCCCGATCAACGAGAATATCTCGGCTCGTGAGGTCCGTTTGATTGGTGCTGATGGCGAGCAGGTTGGCATCGTCTCTATTGATGAAGCGCTTCGTATAGCTGAAGAAGCGAAATTGGATCTGGTAGAAATTTCCGCCGATGCGGTTCCTCCTGTCTGCCGGATCATGGATTACGGCAAGCACCTCTTCGAGAAGAAGAAGCAGGTCGCTGCAGCGAAGAAGAACCAGAAGCAGATCCAGGTTAAAGAAGTAAAGTTTCGTCCAGGGACGGAAGAGGGCGACTACCAGGTCAAGCTACGCAACCTGGTACGTTTCCTGAGTGACGGGGACAGGGCCAAGGTTTCGTTGAGATTCCGCGGTCGTGAGATGGCGCATCAGGAGCTGGGGATGGAATTGTTGAAGCGGGTCGAGGGTGACCTGGCTGAATACGGTTCGGTCGAACAGCATCCAAAGATGGAAGGACGCCAGCTGATCATGGTCATCGCTCCCAAGAAGAAAAAATAACCACCAGGGCACTGGCAGGCCTTGCGGTTATTTGAAATCACCCACACTGTGGAGTACCGAACATGCCAAAGATGAAGACTAAAAGTGGCGCTGCGAAGCGCTTCAAGAAGACGGCAAATGGCTACAAGCACAAGCACGCTTTCAAGAGCCACATCCTGACCAAAATGTCTACCAAGCGTAAGCGTCAGCTGCGTGGTACATCTCTGATGCACCCGTCTGACAACGCAAAAGTAGAGCGCATGCTGCGCGTTCGTTAATTCGGTCAAGACTCAGAGGAATAACTCATGGCTCGTGTTAAGCGTGGCGTCGTCGCTCGTCGCCGTCACAAGAAAATTCTGAAACTCGCCAAGGGCTACTACGGCGCTCGTTCGCGTGTGTTCCGTGTTGCCAAGCAAGCGGTGATCAAGGCCGGCCAATATGCCTACCGTGACCGCCGTCAGCGGAAGCGTCAGTTCCGCGCTCTTTGGATCGCTCGTATCAACGCTGGCGCTCGTGTAAACGGTCTGTCTTACAGCCGTTTCATTGCTGGCCTGAAAAAAGCAGCCATCGAGATCGACCGCAAGGTTCTAGCCGAGTTGGCAGTGAATGAAAAAGCAGCTTTCGCTGCAATTGTCGAAAAAGCCAAAGCTTCTCTGGCCTAAGCCCATCGACAATCGAATCTTCGGATTCGTAGCGTCACCGATAGGGGAAGAGCCTTGTGCTCTTCCCCTATTTCGTATCTGAAGGGGCATTTGCAAAAGTGCACGTGGCAATGTGACCCGAGTGGCGAATTGCTTGGTGCGGTTCTGCAAGAACCTCTGGAGGTTGTAAATGGAAAACCTGGATGCACTGGTCTCGCAAGCGCTTGAGGCGGTGCAACATAGTCAAGACATCAATACCCTGGAGCAGATCCGGGTCCAATACCTCGGCAAGAAAGGCGAGCTGACGCTGGTCATGCAGACGTTGGGTAAATTGTCCGCGGAGGACCGCCCGAAAGCCGGTGCGTTGATCAACGCAGCGAAGAGCCGAGTCCAAGACGAGCTGAATGCAAAAAAAGCTGAGCTTGAGCAGGCGGCGCTAAGCGCTAAGCTCGCTGCGGAACGGATCGATGTGAGCTTGCCCGGTCGTGGTGAGGTTTCGGGTGGCTTGCATCCGGTGACCCGTACGCTCGAGCGAATCGAGCAATTTTTCAGCCATATCGGTTACAGCGTCGCCGAGGGACCAGAGGTCGAGGACGACTATCACAACTTCGAAGCGCTGAATATTCCAGGGCATCACCCAGCTCGGGCGATGCATGACACCTTTTATTTCAACGCCAACATGCTTTTGCGTACCCATACCTCGCCAGTCCAGGTGCGCACGATGGAATCGCAGCAGCCACCGATCAGGATCGTCTGTCCGGGTCGCGTCTATCGTTGTGATTCGGATATCACCCATTCCCCAATGTTTCACCAAGTCGAAGGCCTGCTCGTCGACGAAGGCATCAGCTTCGCGGATTTGAAGGGGACGATCGAGCAATTCTTGCGAGTATTCTTCGAAAAGCCGCTGGGTGTCCGTTTCCGCCCCTCGTTCTTTCCGTTCACCGAGCCGTCTGCCGAAGTGGATATGCAGTGCGTGATGTGCAGCGGAAAGGGCTGTCGCGTCTGCAAGCAGACCGGCTGGCTAGAGGTGATGGGCTGCGGCATGGTGCATCCGAATGTATTGCGCATGTCCGGTATCGATCCGGAAAAATACCAGGGCTTCGCTTTCGGTATGGGAGCCGAACGGCTCGCCATGTTGCGTTATGGCGTCAACGACTTACGCCTGTTCTTCGATAACGACCTGAGATTCCTGGCGCAATTTCGCTAGGTCCAGAGTCCCGTCAAAGAATCTTTCAGGAGAGCAGGATGAAATTCAGTGAGCAGTGGTTGCGTACGTGGGTCAATCCGCAAGTTTCCCGCGATGAGTTGGTGGCGCGCCTATCAATGGTCGGCCTCGAAGTAGATGCGGTGACACCGGTCGCTGGCGTATTCAGTGGTGTGGTCGTGGGTGAGGTGCTGAGCGCCGAGCAGCATCCGGATGCTGACAAGTTGCGTGTATGCCAGGTTAGTAATGGCAGTGAGACGTATCAGGTGGTTTGCGGAGCGCCCAACGTGCGGCCGGGTTTGAAGATCCCCTTCGCCATGATTGGCGCCAAGCTGCCAGGCGATTTCAACATCACGAAGGCAAAACTTCGCGGCGTCGAGTCCAATGGCATGCTGTGTTCGGAAACCGAGCTGCAGGTCGGTGCTGATGACAGTGGACTGATGGAGCTGGCTTCAGATGCGCCAGTCGGAGGCCATCTTCGTGATTATCTTGGTTTGGATGATGCGAGCATCGAGATCGGCCTGACCCCCAATCGTGGTGATTGTCTGTCGATTGCCGGGCTTGCGCGTGAGGTGGGAGCGATTTACGGGGCGGTGGTTTCGCCAGTCGATGTCGACCCGGTTGCTGCGAGTCATGACGAGGTGCGCCCGGTTGAAGTGCTGGCGCCGAAAGCCTGTCCTCGGTATCTCGGACGTGTGATTCGCAATGTCGATCTGTCGCGTCCAACACCGTTGTGGATGGTCGAGCGCTTGCGTCGTTCGGATATTCGCAGCATCGATGCCGTGGTGGATGTGACTAACTACGTAATGCTTGAGCTGGGACAGCCGCTGCATGCGTTCGATCTCGCCGAAATTAACGGTGGTATCAGGGTTCGGATGGCTGAGGATCAGGAAAAACTTGTCCTGCTAGACGGGCAGGAGGTAACCCTGCGCGCAGATACGCTGGTTATAGCTGACCATCAGCGTGCGCTCGCAATTGCCGGGGTCATGGGTGGCGAGCACAGTGGCGTAAGTGCATCGACTCAGGACCTGTTCCTTGAGAGCGCCTTTTTCGACACCATCGCCCTCGCCGGCAAAGCACGATCTTACGGTTTACATACCGATGCATCGCATCGTTACGAACGAGGTGTCGACTCACAGCTTGCCCGCTCGGCCATGGAGCGGGCCACTGCTCTGCTGCTGGAGATTGTCGGGGGCAGCGCCGGTCCCGTGAACGAAGCCGTTAGCGAAGCTGATCTTCCCGGCGTTGCGCCGATACTGCTGCGCAAGGATCGTATCGATCAAATGCTGGGATTAAGCATGGGCGGCGATCAGGTTGTTTCGCTCCTGTCTGCCTTGGGGCTCGGCATCGTCGAAAAGTCGACGGATTGTTGGGAAGTTCGTGTGCCTAGCCACCGATTCGATATTAGCCTTGAGGTCGACCTTATCGAAGAGTTAGGCCGATTGTATGGCTACGACCGTCTACCGGTGCGTTACCCGCAGGCACGCCTGGCGCCGGAGGCCAATCCGGAAGCTCGAGCAGAGCTACCTGCTCTGCGCCGCTTGTTAGTGGCCCGTGGCTACCAGGAGGCGATTACTTATAGCTTCATCGACCCGAAGCTATTCGAGCTATTCAGCCCCGGTGTCGAGCCACTGCAGCTGGCTAACCCGATTTCTTCGGACATGGCCGCTATGCGCGCAACGCTTTGGCCGGGTTTGATTAAAGCCTTGCAGTACAACCTCAATCGTCAACAGACGCGGGTGCGTCTGTTCGAAAGCGGTCTGCGTTTCGTCGGCCAGCTTGGCGAGTTGAAGCAGGAGCCGATGCTGGCGGGTGTGATTACAGGAAGTCGCTTGCCGGAAGCCTGGGGCAACGAAAGGGCTGCGGCTGACTTCTATGATATGAAGGCCGACGTTGAAGCCTTGCTCGGGTATGTCGGCGATACGGCGGCGTATGAATTCGTTGCTGGCGATCACCCGGCTCTGCATCCGGGGCAAACCGCCCGAATCGAGCGGGAAGGGCGTCCGGTCGGTTTTGTTGGCAGTCTTCATCCTGAGCTGGCCGCCACTCTGGGTATCGATCAGCCGGTCTATCTGTTCGAACTGCAGATTGCTGAAATCAGCGAAGGCCGGCTGCCGCGTTTCAGCGAGCTATCCCGCTTCCCCGAAGTGCGCCGTGATCTGGCGATTCTGGTAGGGCGTGAGGTGTCGGCTGACGATGTGATGCGGTGCATCCGTACGGCAGCTGGCGATAACCTAACGGACCTCAAGCTATTTGATGTATATCAAGGTAAAGGTATTGATCCGCTTAGCAAAAGTGTGGCAGTCGGCTTGACCTGGCAACACCCTTCGCGCACTCTAAACGACGATGAGGTGAGTGGTGCGATGCAGCAGATCCTCGCTTCCCTGGAAAAAAGGTTCAACGCCACGTTAAGGAAATAGCGTATGGGGGCTCTGACGAAAGCTGAAATGGCGGAACGTCTATATGAAGAGCTAGGCTTGAATAAGCGCGAGGCCAAGGAGTTGGTCGAGCTGTTTTTCGAGGAGATTCGTCAGGCGCTTGAGCATAACGAGCAAGTGAAGTTGTCCGGTTTCGGCAACTTCGATTTGCGCGACAAGCGACAGCGCCCAGGGCGTAATCCGAAAACCGGTGAGGAAATCCCGATCACGGCGCGTCGCGTCGTGACATTCCGGCCAGGGCAAAAATTAAAAGCCAGAGTCGAAGCCTATGCTGGAACCAAGTCATAACGACGAACTGCCATCGATTCCTGGCAAACGCTACTTCACTATTGGTGAGGTCAGCGAGCTCTGTGCCGTCAAACCGCACGTGCTGCGCTATTGGGAGCAGGAATTTCCCCAACTGAACCCTGTGAAGCGTCGCGGCAACCGACGCTACTACCAGCGGCAAGATGTTCTGATGATCCGGCAGATTCGTTCTCTGCTATACGAGCAAGGCTTTACTATTGGCGGAGCTCGGCAGCGTATGTCCGGCGACGAAGCCCGGGACGATACAACGCAATACAAGCAGCTAATCCGGCAGATGATCACTGAGCTAGAAGATGTCCTTCACGTACTCAGGAATTGAGCGCAACGCACAAAAAACTTTCACCTATTCAGATGCTTAATGTATAGTGCGATCCGCTTTCGGAGGTAACGAAAGCATCGTCGGGGCGTAGCGCAGCCTGGTAGCGCACTTGCATGGGGTGCAAGGGGTCGAGTGTTCGAATCACTCCGTCCCGACCAAAAATCCCTAGAAAATCCAGCCACTTAACGTGGCTGGATTTTTTTATGCCCGTTTGTTTTTGGTTGTGACCAGAAAATGTTCAGCCTGGTTGCCAATTGGTTGCCAATTGAGATTGGCTGCACGATAGTCTCGAGTAAACGGATGATGGGCTCTTTGGGGCGGGCTTCATGGATAAGACGCAATTTTCGGAGCGTGACATCTGCACGAAGCTCATCACGCCGGCCATCCAGCAGGCAGGGTGGCAGCTGCACCAGTTTCGTGAAGAGGTTAGCCTCACGGATGGTCGCGTGATGGTGCGCGGCCAGCTTGCGGCTCGTATTAAGAATCCCAAAGCCAGAGGTGGTCCCAAGCGTGCCGATTTCGTGCTCTACGCTCGCCCTGATATCCCGATTGCTGTAATCGAAGCCAAGCAAGCCAAGTTCTCGGTCGGACATGGCATGCAGCAGGCGTTAGCCTATGCAGAGATGCTGGATGCTCCTTTTGCCATCAGCAGTAATGGCGATGGCTTTCTAATTCACGACCGTACCGGTCTCACACTGCCTGTCGAGCGCGAGCAGCAGCTCAGCGAATTCCCTTCGTTAGATTATTTGTGGCCGCTTTACCAGCAATGGAAAGGATTAGCTGCCCCTGAAGCCGTCAAACTCATCGAACAGCCTTTTTTCACTGACGGTAGCGGTCGCCAACCGCGATATTACCAGCGAGTGGCCATTAACCGTGCCGTCGAAGCAATTGCCAAAGGCCAGCAACGCGTGTTGTTGGTCATGGCCACTGGTACCGGCAAAACTTACACCGCCTTCCAGATCATCTGGCGGCTGTGGAAAGCTAAATCCAAGAAGCGCATTTTGTTTTTGGCCGACCGCAACATCCTGGTAGACCGGACCATGCAGCAAGACTTCGCCCCATTTGGCGAGGTAATGCATAAGGTCGCTAACCGCGAAAACAAAAAGAACTATGAGATTTATCTAGCCTTGTACCAGGCAGTCACGGGCAGGGAAGAATGGAAGCAGATCCACCGCCAGTTCCCGGCAGCCTTTTTTGATTTGGTGGTGATCGACGAGTGTCACCGCGGCAGTGCCGCCGATGACTCTGCTTGGCGTGACGTGCTCGACTACTTCAGTAGTGCTACGCATCTGGGTCTCACCGCAACACCGAAGGAAACCAAGGAGGTGAGTAACATCACCTACTTCGTGACCCGGTCTACACCTACTCGCTTAAGCAGGGCATTGATGACGGCTTTCTCGCGCCCTACAAAGTTATCCGTGTTGCTACCGATGTCGACGCTGTGGGCTACGTCCCGGAAAAAGGCAAGGTCGACAAGCTTGGCCAAGTAGTGGAGCAGCGGCAGTACAATACGAAGGATTTCGACCGTAATCTGGTGCTGGAAAAGCGCACCAAGCTCGTTGCCAGCAAGGTCTGGGAATATCTCAAGGCCACCGACCCGATGGCCAAGACTATTGTTTTCTGTGACGACCAGGACCACGCCGAGCGAATGCGGCAAGAGTTGGTCAAGCTGATTCCAGCCGCCGCCAACAACCGCCGTTACGTGATGCGTATCACTGGGGATGACAACGAAGGAAAAGCCCAGCTGTCGTACTTCATTGATAATGACGAGCCATACCCCGATATCGCCACCACATCCAAGTTGCTCACCACCGGGGTAGACGCCAAGACCTGCAAGCTCATTGTGCTGGATCAGAACATTAACTCGATGAGTGAGTTCAAGCAGATCATTGGCCGAGGTACTCGTCTACGTGAGGACTACCAGAAGCTGTATTTCACTATCTTGGATTTCAAAGGTGCAACGCGCTTGTTCGCGGACCCGGATTTTGATGGTGAACCGGTAGTGATATACGAGCCTGGGCCCGACGATCCCGTGGTACCGCCAGATCACAGCAACCCACCTGATATAGGTGAGGCTGAACCGTCTCTCTATGGCCCAGGTGACGATGTACCGCCCGGTCGCGGTGGTGGCGATGGCCGCGTCAAATACGTGATTGGCGATGTCAACGTGAGCTTGGCGGTGGAGCGCGCGCAATATCTCGATGTCGACGGCAAGCTCGTCACCGAGAATTATCGCGTTCTACTCAAGAACGACATCAGAAAGGTCTTGCAGGCTGAGTTCGGTACTCTCACCGACTTTCTGCGACGTTGGAGTAGTGCGGAGCGCAAACAAGCGGTGCTGGAAGAGCTTGCCGAACATGGTATCCCGCTGGAAATCCTGCAGCAGACTGTAACCAACGGCAGTGAACTGGATGTCTTCGATCTAGTTACTCATGTTGCCTTTGACCAAAAGCCGCTCACGCGCCGCGAGCGCGTCAATAACGTGAAAAAGCGCAACGTTTTTGCAAAATACGGTGAACAAGCCCGCGGGGTGCTTGAAGCCCTGCTCGACAAGTTCGCCGATCATGGTGTGCATGATATCGAAGACGCCAAGGTGCTGGAGCTTCCGCCCTTCGACCAGTTCGGCAGCAAAACGCAAATCCGGCGCGGCATTTTTGGTGGCGTCGAGCAATACACCCAGGCTGTGCATGAGCTCGAAAAAGCGCTCTACGACAATTTCGAACAGAAGCAGACTTGATCACGCATCAAGCTGAAAGATAAGAGAGTCAATCGATGAACCTCAGCAGTACCATCAAGTCCATCCAGGACATCATGCGCAAGGATGACGGTGTCGACGGTGACGCCCAGCGCTTGGGACAGCTTACCTGGATGCTCTTTCTCAAGGTCTTCGACCAGCGCGAAGACGAGTGGGAAGACGATAACGCTCAATATCAGTCTCCTATTCCAGAGCGTTTTCGCTGGCGTAATTGGGCAAAATATTTGCCCGATGCCGAAGGCAAGAAGAAACCGCAAATCGCTGGCAGCGAGCTTATCGCATTCATCAATAACGAATTGTTCCCAGCCCTCAAAGACCAAATCGATGCGAGTAAAAGTCCGCAGCACAAAGTCATCAAACAGGTTTTTGAAGACGCCAACAATTACATGAAATCCGGTCCTCAGCTGCTTGCTGTGATCGAAAAGTTGGAAGAAGCGATCCACTTTGACGACTTCACACAGCGCGCCCAGCTGGGCGACGTCTATGAACAACTGCTGAATGATCTGCGCGGTGCCGGCAATGCGGGCGAGTTCTACACACCGCGCGCAATCACCTCCTTCATGGCAGATCGCGTCAACCCGCGTTTGGACAAGCGCGAAGCCGTGATGGATCCAGCTTGCGGCACAGGCGGCTTCTTGACCGCCGTCATCGATCACTTCCGCAATCAGCTCACAATCAAATCCAGCGCTGAAGATAAACGCGCCATTGAAGAGCTCATCCACGGCATCGAAAAAAAGCAGCTGCCCCATCTGCTGTGCACCACCAATATGCTGTTGCACGGAATTGATGTACCGAGTCAGATTGAGCACCGGAACACCCTCGGAATCGGCTGGAACGAGTGGAGCGCTAACGACAAGGTCGATTGCATCATTACCAACCCACCCTTTGGTGGTTATGAAGAGGATGGCGTCGGCAGTGACTACCCGGCTGATCTGCGTACCCGCGAGACAGCCGATATGTTCATGGCCCTCATCATCAAAAAACTTTTGAAGGAAAATGGCCGTGCCGCCGTGGTGCTACCCGATGGTTTTTTGTTTGGCACTGGTGTTAAGGATGAGTTGAAAAAACTTCTTTTGCGCGACTGCAATCTGCACACCATCATCCGTTTGCCTAAGGGGGTGTTTGCTCCCTACACCACTATCAAAACCAACCTGCTGTTCTTCACCAAAGGCACCACGGTGGATGACGGCACTGAGCACTTCCACACCGACACGATTTGGTTCTATGAGCACCCTTATCCGAATGGCTATAAGAGCTATTCTAAAACCAAGCCCATTCAGTTTAAAGAGTTCAAAGTCGAACAGGAGTGGTGGGGCGATGAAGTCAATGACTTTGCTGATCGTGTAGAAAACGAATTTGCGTGGAAGGTTGATTTCAAAGCTAAGCGCGAGCAGGCCGAAGCTGCAGCGCAACCGTACTGGCATCGCGCTGACGACCTGAATAACCGGGCCGCCGAGTTGGAAAACGAAGCCAGCGATTTGCGCCGGAGCTTGATCGGCAGCACTGATGCGGCCTACCGCGAGAAGATCGATAATCAGATCGCAGGATTGCGTGCTAAAGCCGAACCGCTGCGCCTGCAAGCCCGCGATGCGAAGGTTACAGGTGATCGCATCTATTGGCCTATCTTCAATCTTGATGAGCCAAATCCAAACAAGCCGCAAGAAGAAACCCACGATCCTGACCTGCTGTTGGAAAAATACAAAAAGCTGTTGGGCGAAATCGAAGAAACCGAAAACCAGCTCAAAAGCGAATTAGGGGCCGCACTGGCCCATCACTTCGTCGGTGAGGAAGCCTGATGGACGCGGAGCAGTTTTTGGCTGAGTTTGGGCATATTGTGAATGCGCCGGGGGCATCCAACAGCTCCGTGAAATGGTTTACCAATTGGCAATTACAGGCGCATTGACGCCTCAGCACGGCATCGATGGTGACGCTCGCCAACTACTGGCTGACATTACGATATTACGGGATCGGTTGATTTGCGAGAAAGCCTACAAGCGCCTGCCAAAGCTAGAGGGCGCAGGTCTCGATATTCCATCATCTATACAGCTTCCTGATTCATGGTGTTGGACGCGTCTTCTTGATATTGGCGAGATTAGCCCGAGAAACGATGCGCCCGATGAGGCCGCTGCTTCCTTTATACCGATGAGAGGTTTCTCTGAGGCCCATATGGGGGCACTGGTGCCTGAGACTGCGAAGTGGGGAAGTATAAAGAAGGGGTTTCCACACTTCAGAAATGGCGACGTCGTTATTGCCAAGATCACACCATGTTTTGAGAACGGTAAGGCCGCCGTTATTACAGGATTGCAGCACAGCATCGGTGCCGGTACGACCGAGCTTCACGTATTCAGACCGATCCACGCTGGCATACTGCCGGGGTACATCTACTTGTTTCTGAGGTCGCCATATTTCGCTGTTGAAGGCGAGAAGAATATGACCGGTACCGCAGGTCAGAGACGATTGCCAACGGAGTACTTTGCGACCCGTGCGTTACCTCTGCCACCGTCTGCGGAACAATCCCGCATCGTAGCCAAAGTTGATGAGCTGATGGCCTTGTGCGACTGGCTGGAAGCGCAGCAGCAGGCCCGACGGAAGCTGCAAAACGACCTCCGTGAATCGATGTTGCAAGCCGTCGCCAGCGCCAACAGTCCTCACGAACTGCAAATCAGCTGGGCGCGCTTGGCTGAGAACTTCGGGCGGCTGTTTCATGTGCCGGAGGATGTGGCTGGGTTGCGCGAAGTGATTTACCAATTGGCTGTTACGGGTCGCTTGGTGGTTCAAGATTCTGCGGAAGGTAATGCGAAAGGGCTTCTAGCCGAAATTTCGAGTGCGCGTCAGAAATTAATAGCGGAGAAAAAATATAAACGCGCGCTAAAATTGGAGTCTGAACCATTGTCTCCCCCGGAGATAGGCCTACCTTCAACCTGGCAATGGAGTCGTCTGCTTGATTTGGGTGAAATCAATCCACGTAATAACGCCGCAGCCGGTTTGACCGCTACCTTTTTACCTATGAGAGGCGTTTCGGAGCGACACAATGCTCCACTTCGTGGAGAGCCAAGGCTTTGGGGCGACATTAACAAGGGTTACACCCATATCTCCAACGGAGACGTTATCTTAGCCAAAATTACTCCTTGTTTTGAAAATGGAAAAGCTGCTGTCATTAGAGAGTTAAATAATGGTGTAGGATCAGGGTCTACAGAGTTTCACGTTTTCCGTTCAATTCACCCCGGTGTATTACCTGGCTTTGTTTATTTGTTTCTTAAATCACCGTTGTTTCGTTTTCATGGTGAGATAAACATGGTTGGTACAGCAGGGCAAAAGCGACTTCCAACAGGTTACTTCGCGTTACATGCAATGCCATTGCCTACGACGATGGAGCAAGCTCGAATCGTCGTCAGGGTTAATGAGTTGATGGCATTGTGCGATTCCCTCGAATCAAAACTGCTCACCGGCAAAAATCTTGCGGAGAAACTTGCTAGAGCTACCGTTTCAAGTATTACCGGTATCGCTAACGAACATAAAGAGGAACCCATGAAGGCCCCGCAAACTGATTTGATCGCCCCGTTGCGCTTGGGTGTGTCCCCTGCAGTCAAAGACCAAGCGTCGTTAGCCACTATCCTGGCCCGAAACAACGGCCAGATGAGCGCCAAGGACCTATGGCAGCGCTTTGGCGGTGAGATCGACGTTTTTTACGCGCAGCTGAAAACCGAAGTAGCGCACGGCTGGATTTTGGAGCCCACCGTGGCCGAAGTGCACGAAAAGCAGCCAAGCATGGTGAATGCCTGATATGCAACTACAGCGAATCCGCATTCCGGCTTTTCGCAATTTGCGAGGCCTTGAGATTGCATTCGACACGCACTTGCAGCCTGCAGCGGGTGCTCCAGCGGATGCAGAACCTAAGCCCATCCGCAGTCATGCCCTAATTGGCCAGAACGGCATTGGTAAGTCCAACCTGATCGAAGCGCTGATCACCATCTTCCGGGATGTCGATTTGGACCGCGAAGCAGCTTTTGATTACACGCTGGAGTACAGCATCCGCGGCCACGCGGTACGCATTGAAGCGGACACCGCCAAACAGAAGCGTCCTTTTGTATGGGTGGATGGTGACCGTGTTAGTCAAGAGTACCTGATAAAGAACGATCCACCGGGCAAAGAATCACCTGACCATCGACGTGGCCCCCGCCTGCTGCCTACACATATCTTTGCCTACTACTCCGGGCGTAATGAGCGCATCGAGGTATTGTTCCAGGAGCATCAGCGCCGCTTCAACCAGCGCCAGGAAATCACGACTGACGAGGTGCTTTCGGAGAACTTACTGGAGAATTTTACGGGCTCCGAAGCTGATATTCGCTCCGTAGAAGCGGCCAAGCGCCGCCGTGAGTCGCGGATGAAGCAAGCTGGCGACGATCGCCTGCGCCGCCTGTTCTACTGCCGGGGTGGACACAGCCAGTTGGTTTTGTTGGCATGTTTGCTGTCTGACGACCCCGTCTTTCAGAAGGTGTTGAAGAACCTGCATATCGAGTCGCTGGAGTCCGCGTTGTTTGTTTTGAAAGAGCCACACCGCCTGCGTGAAAAGCGCCGGGGTGGCAAGTTCGACGAGCAGGAACTGAACGAAGGTGATCCGCGTTTTTGGTATGCGCGGGGCAATGTGGTGAGCGAGTTTCTCGACAATCTCTGGCAAGTGGCTTGGGCACCGATCGAGCAAGAGGCCACCAAGCAAATCGACTTCCGCGGTCGTACAGAAAAACAGAAGCAGCTTTATCTGTTCGTACCCAGTCAGGACAAACTCAAACAACTTGGCGAGTTGGTGGGCGGCACCGACAGTTTCTTCCGCTATGCCGAAGGTGCCTATATCGGCGACCTGATCGACGAAGTGCGCATCACCGTCAAGAAACGTGATGAGCATGGCGGCAAGGTGAGCTTTACTCAGCTTTCCGAGGGCGAGCTGCAGATGCTCACAGTGCTGGGGCTGATGCGGATCACCCGCGAAGACCACTGCCTGTTCCTGCTCGACGAGCCGGATACCCACTTGAACCCGATCTGGAAGCTGCGCTATTTCGACGACATAGAAGGCGTGCTGACATCGGACGACGGAGCATTGGTGCAGGGCGAATCGCAAATCCTCATCACTACACACGACCCGATGATGGTGGGGAGCCTCAAACGTGAGCAGGTGCACATCCTGCGCCGCGATCCTAGTCGCACAGTGGTGGATATCCCTGATGAACACCCACAAGGCATGGGCGTGACCGGGCTGCTAAAAAGCGAGCTATTTGGTTTGTCGTCCACGCTGGACATTGAAACCGAGCGTCGCCTGTTCCGCCGTAATGAGCTATTTGTGAAGTCACCACGTACACCGGCGGAAGAAGCTGAGTTGAGCCGGTTGTCCGCCGAGCTAGCCGATTTGGGCTTTTCCACTGCTGATTTCCGTGATCCGGATTATGCGTTATTCGTTCGCAAGATGGCGCAACATCGTCGTTTCCGGAAACCGGTGTTAACACCGGAAGAGCAGGTTGAGCAAGACGCGATTGCTGATTCGATCATTGACGAGATTTTGCGCGAGGAGGCGTCCCGGTGATTTGGATCGACCTTAACGGAAAGTTGCCGACTGCAAGTATCCCGAATTGGGACCCAGCCGCTACAAGCCAGCAGTGGGTGCCCTGGACGCAGGAAAAGTGGGATGCATGGTTGGCCAAGTCAAAACAGTTGGTTGCTGAGTTGGCAGCGCTGGATTCAGCAGGTAAACGTGAAGAGCGAAATGCTCTAATAGACGCGAATAGTGGGCACTGGGGGGCATTGAAAGATTGGCTTTTAGCATTGTCGGCAGGTAAGTGTTGGTTTTCGGAAGTTCGTGAACTGTATTCGCACTATGACGTTGAGCACTTTCGGCCTAAAAAGGAGGCCAAGGCGTTAGATACCACAGTGCGCGATGGCTACTGGTGGCTGGCCTTTGAATACATGAACTTCCGTGCTTGCGGCAATGTAGGTAACCGCAAGAAAGGTGGCTGGTTTCCGCTCAGGGATGGATCGCTGTGTTCATCCTTCGCTGATCAATGTGAGGAATCGGAAACTCGCTACCTGCTCGATCCTATCGACGACGACGATGTGGATCTGATCGCCTTCGATGAAGAGGGAAAAGTTATCCCTATGCCTGGTTCATCCGAGTGGGATCAAAAGCGTGTTCAAGAAACAGTTAGTCGCCTGAAGCTGAATGATCATGTGCCCCTGGCGGAGGAACGTAGAAAAGTTTGGCAGAAAGTGGATGGTCTAATCGAAGACTTCAAGGCGGCTAAAGCCCGCTGTGGTGGTAATAATCCAGCTGCTAAAGCCAGTCTTCTGGCAGTGCGCAGCCGCATTCGAGAAATGACTGACCGTACTGCTGAGTTGTCGGCCGTTGCTCGCTGGTGCGTGCTTTTTCGAAACGATCCGCTTCTTTCTAAGCTGGTAAGCTAGGTCTGCAGGAACTTGCCTGGATTTAGCGTACGGGTTAGCCAGACCATTAAGCATATTGGTTCTCTTGAATGGAAAAAGGCACAGCCACGCAGCGCGAACTGCATGGGCTGACCAAGGGGAAGGGTTTAAGGAAAGAGAATTAGCTGACCAGGAAGCGTCGAGCGCCGGGCTTAGTCAGCGTGAATTGGCCTGCAGATGCGGCCTTTCACTTAGTAATCGGGTCACATCAAAGCCGACGCTGTCCTTGGCCTTTCGCCAATTGATATAGCGATTAGTGAACTCCGCTCGACAGCGCCCATGGCTTGCTGCAGCATTTGCTTGAGCTGGGCTTCGCGATTTTCCTTGTCGGAGATCGACTGACGCAGGGCCTTGAGTTCGATGTAAGCCGCTAACATCCAGCATGACCGCTGAACTCCACGGTCGCTCCCGAATCCGTTGGGAACAAACACAGCAGGGTGGTTTCAGCAGATGCAGTGCCGCCGGATGGTGGCAGCGTATCAGATTCGACGTGCTGCCAGAACTTGCGCTCCAGCTCGATCAAGCGTGCAATCATGCATTCGTCACGCTCGATGCGATGGATCTTCAGGTGCTGACCACCGGAGCACCACTGCAACATTCGCAGTCTGCTTCCGGTCACTGCTAGCTGGTGCATTACCTGCAATTGCACATACTTAGGCACGCCTTCGTTCCAGAGGCGTGCTCCGTTTATGCCGGCTGTTTTGCATTCGAGGATCTGCACATCCTCAGCGCCGATTACCCCCGATCTATATTGGCTAGCATCCAAGACAATCAGTATCGGGGTGCTGCAGCACGGCATTGATACGACGGACCTTATCTTGGTGCGCTTGCTGTAATGCCAGGCCACGATGGGTTTCAGGACTTTGCCCCAATACATTGGCGACTCTTCATCATCTGGATCGGCCTACGGCAACATGGAGTTCCTTCCGGTCTTTTCCATCCACAGATCCAGCTGTGATTTGTAGGGATTCAGGCCTACCGCGGCTGCGGCGTCTGAACTGCGGATGCCCTGCTTGCGGATTTGGAGCCAGTGTTCGCGGGGTAATTCCTTACTACCGAAAGCGGCGCTTTAGTATCGGAGCGGAAGAGCACCTTTTGTTGGGGGAATGAATGGATCGCGCCAAGATGTCCAGCCGCACCAGATTTAAAGTGCACCGGGCTTTCCTGGATGTCCCAGTCCATATCGGCTTCACGCTGCCAGACTTCGATGGGTTGTTTCTGAGATAAGCGATTACCCAGGCCATGCCAAGGTGCTGCGCCGGCGTAGGCCATTGTTTCGATGAGATGTGCCATGTGAGCGTTTTCTTTGGGTGCGAGTCGGCATAAAGCGCTGCGCAACGCGCAGCACACCGATCGGAAAAGTTGGGTTGAGATAGGACTAGCGGAGCCGGATCAGACGGGAAGGTTGAAGCGGTTACCGCAAGCGAGGCGGAGGTTATTGGAGTCTGTGGCAGCGTATGCCGCCCGAGCTGCTGAGAAACTACGGGCGCAGCAATCCATGTGCAAACGCGTGCGTGTGAGCATCCGCACCGGCATGTTCAATCCTTTAATAAGCCCAAGTTTGCCAAGGGGGTGGTCTGTGAACTGCGTTATCCAACGGACGACACCAGATACATTACCCGTGCAGCCATTGCTGGCTGGACCATGTGTATCGAGAGAGCTTTAGTTCAGCAAGGCCGAGTTGCTGCTGATGGACCTCAGGCAGCGCGGCGAATACACCGACGATCTTTTCAACCCGCCGCTTTGGGTCATGGGCGTGCTGGACGCAATCAACGCAAAGTGGGAACGCAATACCCTCAGGCCGGGCCGCGTGCCCATAACGCCAGACTTAGCATGCGACGGGACATGATGAGCCAGAGCTTTACGACACAGATCGATCGGCTCTGGCTAGTGCAGTGTAAATAAGCTTGCTCGTGCTGCGCTCACTGAGCATGCGCGGTGGTGTGCTTGGGGTGGCTCGATTTCGTCCGTGCGGGATACTTTTGGCGGAACGTTTTTGCTCAACCTTTAGTCTCGCGAGGGTCCGCTGCACGAGGATAGGTCCGCTCTTCGTGGAGGACCCCGTCCTTTTTGTGGATTTTCACCGATGCCTTTTTGCCCTCTATAAAGGTACCGGTGATCTTGAGCAACTCATCCTTCGTGCTGGCTGTCTTGGATGAGCAGCTGATCAAGGTCCGTCGGCTCATCGACAGGCGCAACGCACTCGGCAAACGGTACGGGCAACGAGCTCATGCCGATCGACCCACCACTCCCCAGAAATTGCTCCAACACTTATCAGGCAGAAGTCCGACGCCAAAAGGTAATGATCAAAAAAGCTGACATAAACGAGCAGCGCTTGCTGATCATCGTTACGGCGGTGAGAAAGCTTCTGGCCGATGACTATTTCGCCGCGCTGCTACGCAACCAAGATATTCAGGATATGCCTCGGCCTCTAGCCGACCGTATCAACGGCGAGGCAATTTGATGGGACAGGTAAAGCAAGCATTTGAACAGCAGGTTGTTGCGATTCTTTTGGATCGCATCCTATCGACACGCCAAATAGACAAGGGTATCCATGGCAGTAAGAAGTACGCGTCCATTCTTAGCTCAATCCGCGAGCTTGGTGTCGTCGAGCCGTTGGCAGTGCACCCGCAGCCGGTTGCCGAACACAGCGTAGCTTCCTACGTATTGCTCGATGGGCTTCTTCGATTGGAGGCGCTAAAGGAGCTGGGCGGGGTAGAAGCGCTGTGCCTGATATCCACCGATGACGAAGGCTTTACCTACAACCGTCAGATCAATCGATTAACCCCGATTCAAGAGCACAAGATGATACTTGCTGCTCTGAAGAAAGGGATCGATCCCGCACTAGTCGCACGTGTGCTCGTTTTGTTTTCGTCAACTGAACCATTTTTTCGATTGTGTCTTTCAACGCTCGGCGCGCCGACGCACAACTTGAACAGGTTTAATACGGCGTATCCTTACACCTCCGTATCACTGAAAATCTCGACTGCGTATATCCAGCCCTATTAGCAGTGGCGTGAGGTCGCTCAGGCGACCGGCGAGGACGTGGCGTACGCCGCTGGCTGACTCCAGGTGGCCATCGATTCGCAACATCTGCGACTGGATCAATACCCGTCGCTGACGCTCGGCGAGGTCGCGCCAGACCACCACATTGATCATCCCGAATTCGTCTTCGAGGGTGACGAAAATCACTCCGCTGGCGGTTTGTGGGCGTTGGCGGCCAATGACCAAACCGACAACGCTGACCGGGCGGCCGTGCTCGACACCGGCCAGTTCACGCGAGCTGCGACAGCGCCGTGTTCTCAGCTGATCGCGTAGCAGCGCCAGCGGGTGCGGGCCCAGCGTTGTGCCGAGTGTGGCGTAGTCGGTCAGTAGATCTTCACCGGCCGTGGGGAATGGCAGAGCTACAGGTGCTTCCTGTTGCTCGAACTGGCCAACGAATAGCGGCATTTGTGGTTCGATTCCAGCCACCGCCCAGCGCGCTCGATGGCGGTGACCGGCAAGACCGCGCAAGGCGCCGGCGTCGGCCAGTCGTTCACGAGCACGAGCGTCCAATCCAGCGCGCATGCATAGATCACTGACGTCAGTGAATGAGCAAACCTGACGAGCCGTCTCGATGCGTCGCGCATCCTCTTCGCGAAAGCCGCGCACCATACGCATACCCAGGCGGATCGCCGGCTGTTCCTTGCCGTTTGGCTCCAGGCTGCAGTCCCAAGCGCTGTGGCGGACATCCACCGGACGAATCTCCAAGCCGTGGCGGCGGGCGTCCTGAAGAATCTGATCGGGGTTGTAAAAGCCCATCGGCCAGCTGTTGATCAGGGCGCAGGCAAAGGCGGCCGGCTCGTGGCATTTCAGCCAGCAACTGGCGTAGGTGAGCAGGGCGAAGCTGGCGGCATGGGATTCGGGAAAACCGTAGCTGCCGAACCCTTTGATCTGCTCGAAGATGCGTGCGATGAAGTCCGCCTCGTATCCCTTGGCGAGCATGCGTTCGGTAAGTCGGTGGCGGTGGGGTTCCAGGCCACCATGACGCTTCCAGGCGGCCATGGATCGACGCAGTTCGTCGGCTTCGCCGGGCGTGTACTCGGCGGCAACGATCGCCAGCTCCATCACCTGTTCCTGAAAAAGCGGCACACCAAGAGTGCGCTCGAAGACGGGGATCAATTCATCTGACGGATAGTCGACTGGCTCTTCACGATTACGTCGGCGCAGATAGGGGTGAACCATGTCGCCTTGGATCGGGCCCGGGCGCACGATGGCAACTTGGATCACCAGATCGTAGAACTCCTTGGGGCGCAGGCGCGGCAACATGGCCATCTGTGCTCGCGATTCGATCTGGAACACGCCGACAGTGTCGGCGCGGCTGATCATTTCATAGGTGGGCCGGTCATCCTGCGGCAGGGTCGCGATGGTCCATTGCGTGCCGCGATAGTGTTCGATCAGGTTGAAACAGCGGCGTAGCGCACTGAGCATGCCGAGAGCGAGCACATCGACCTTGAGCAAACCGACAACGTCGAGATCGTCCTTGTCCCACTGGATCACGGTGCGCTCGGCCATGCTGGCGTTTTCCACAGGCACCAGGGTTTCCAGCGAATGCTCGGAGATGACGAAGCCGCCGGGATGCTGGGACAGGTGACGGGGAAAGCCGATCAATTCGCCAGTCAACACCAATACCCGGCGTAACACCGGACTGTCAGGATCGAAACCGGCTTCGCGCAATCGCTCGTCGTCGGGAATCCTGTCGCTCCAGCGTCCACAACAATCGGCCAGTGCATTGACTTGGTCCGGAGGTAGGCTGAGCGCCTTGGCTACGTCACGTAAGGCACCGGTGGCGTGATAAGTACTAGCCACGGCAGTCAGCGCGGCTCGATCACGGCCATAGCGGCGAAACACGTACTGAATAACCTCCTCGCGACGCTCGTGCTCGAAGTCGACATCGATGTCCGGCGGCTCGTTGCGTTCGCGGGAGAGGAAGCGTTCGAACAGCAGCCGGCTTCCTTTGCGCATAGGGTCGAGTTCAGTGATGCCTAGCGCGAAGCACACCGTGGAATTGGCAGCCGAGCCGCGTCCCTGGCAGAGAATGTGCTCGTCGCGGGCCCAGCGGACGATGTCGTGGACGGTCAGGAAGTAGCTCTCGTATTCCAGCTCGACGATCAATTTCAGTTCGTGCTCGATCCGCTTCTGAGCTTCGGTCGGCACGCCGTTCGGCCAGCGCCAGCATGCGCCCTGTTCGACCAGCGTGCGCAGCCAGGAAGTGGCGTCGTGCCCGGCGGGCACCAATTCATGGGGGTACTGATAGCGCAACTGGCCGAGGTTGAAGGTACAGCGCGCGGCGATGCGCAATGTCTCGTCGAGCAGGGCCTGTGGATACAGTTCGGCCAGTTCCTCGCGTCGGCGTAGATGACGTTCCCCGCTAGAAAACAGATAACGTCCGGCCTCCGCCACCGGCAGGTGATGGCGAATCGCAGTCATACAGTCCTGCAGCGCGCGGCGACCGCGGGCGTGCATATGCACGTCGCCGCAGGCCACTGCGGGTATGTTCAGACGCGCGGCCAGTGCCTGCCACTGACGCAGGCGCAGCGCATCGTCTGGCCCACGATGCAGCTCGATACCCAGCCAGAGGCGCTTTGGAAATCGTTCGTGTAGCCAGCGACCCTCGTCGTCAGCATCGGGCTGGCGGGCAATCCAGATAGTCAGTAGTCCATCCAGCGGTTCGCTCAAATCTTCAGAGAGAAGCTGATAACGACCTTTCTCGGCGCGGCGGCGGGCTCGGGTGATCAGCCGGCACAAGTTCTCATAACCGGTCAGGTCTTCCACCAGCAGAACCAGCTTTGGTCCACCTTCGATCTGTATTTCGCTGCCGATAATCAACGGCAGGCCAACATCTTTCGAGGCCTGCCACGCCCGTACGATGCCAGATAAGGTGCATTCATCCGTGATGGCAAGGGCTCGGTAGCCAAGCCGGACGGCGCGCTCGAATAATTCTCGGGCACTGGAGGCGCCACGTTGGAAGCTGAAGTTGGACAGGCAATGCAGTTCGACATAGGCGGCTGTCATGCGAACCAGCCGTGCAGCAGCAGCGGCCCTCCAGTGACGGGGCGGAAGGCCCAGCCACGCTGTCCTGCGCGAGTTTCCACCAGGTAATAGTCACGTCGAACATCACCGCCGTCCCACCAGCCAGATTCGATGCGCTCAGGGCCGGCCAGAATGCGCAGCGATGCTTCGTGCAGCGGCTTCGACTCTGCCAGCAACCAGCCGGGGCGCAGGCCAGTGGTTGGTGGAGGCTCGCTCTGAGAGGCATGCTGCGGCTGCCACGCACATTCGGGGCGATGATCGGCCCGGGCGCCGAGCCCCTGCACGGCATCATCGCCCAGCCGGGCGCGCAGGCGCTCCCGTAGCTGCTCCCAGGACAGCGACTGCTGTGGACGCTCGTCGAACAGCTCACGGTGCTGTGGGACGAAGGTCGGCAGCTCGCGCGCAATCAGGCGCACAGACAGTACCGGCGCCGGCAGCTGCAAGTGCTCCAGGCGGCCACGAGTCAGTTCGAACAGCATGGCTGGATCACGCTCGGCGCTGAGCAGGCCGACCGGCACCTGGCTATCGGCCAGGTTGCGGTGCTCCAAATGCAAGGTGAAACGCTGTACACCGCTGTCGCGACCGGCCAGGTAGGCGGCGAAATCGGCGGTCAGACGGCGCAGCGGAAACAGCAGTGCCTGGTGCGACTCGACCTCGAAGTTCAGCTCGATTCGGGCATCGAAGCGGTCTGGTGGCCGGTAGAAATCCAGCGCCAATGGACGATGTTCTAGCAGAGTATCGAGATGCCTCAGCGCTTCTGCGGGAAAACGCCGCGCCAGGCCATCGCGGGGCAGGGCGAGCACCTGCTTTAAGGTCCGAAGACCCATGCGGACAAAAGCGGTCGTCACTTCACGCGACAGGCCGATACGCTCTATCGGCAGTGAGCTCAGTACGCGATGCAGCGTCTCGGTATCCATCACGGCTAGGCCGTCATGCACGTTGGCCAGGACGCGTGCGGCGGCTGGGTTGGGCGCGAGGGTAATACGATGTTGAAAGCCCAGCGCGTCTAACTCCTCGCGCAGACGTGCCTCCAAACGAGGCCAAGGGCCGAATAGGCCGAGACTGGAGTGCACTTCCAGCAGCAGGCAGCGCGGATAGTGCAGGCTGACTTGGGAACTGAAGCCATACCCCCAGGCGGCCAGAAATTTCTGCCAGTGCTCGATTGCCGCGAGGTCATAATCGGCAGTAGCGAAGTCGCGGGTCAGCGCCTGGGCGGCGATTAGCGATTGCCCCGGCTTAAGACCAAGAGCCCGCGCGGCTGGATTGACCGCCTGCAGCACGCGGCGCTGCGGCGTGCCGCTCAAAAGTGCTAGCGGCGCCTCGGCATCGGCGCGGCTGCGCAGCACACCATCCATGGCCAGTTGCGGCAGCAGAATGCAGGCCCAAAGCATGTCCATCTCAGTGCCACGCTGCGGCGGGGATCGGTCGCGCGGGAGCCAGGCCGCCACGACACTTGAGTACTCGCAGCTGCGCTGGCTGAACCTCGACAGCCAAGCGCAGTGCCGCCGGTGAGGGATTGACCGCCTCGCGCAATGGTCGGTAGGCGAAGGCCAGGGTCTGGCCTGTCTCGGCAGCAACCTGTAGGCGGCGCAGGGCGCGATCATCGGCCTGTTGCGGCCAGCACAACACGGCGCCACAACTGCCCGAGCGCAGACATTGCTCGGCAGCCCACAAGGCGTCACGTCCTTGCGCCTTGATGATTATCAACTGACGCAGGTCCACACCGGCGGCCAGCCAGGCGTGGGGGTAGGGAACATGAGGAGGAGCCACCAGCACCACACGCTCACCGCCGATGGTCAACCGTGCCAGAGTCGGCCAGAGCAGGCGCAGCTCGCCGATACCGGTAGTAGCGAAAAGAATTTCACTTAGGGCCGATTCCGGCCAGCCGCCGCCGGGCAACGCTGCGTCCAACGCGGCATGCCCGGTTGGCTGAGTGTTGGGCGATACGACTCTGGTCTGGCCACGCCACAGGCGACGTGCATCAAGTAGATGGGTGAGAGCGACCGCGGATGTCATGGCAATGGAGTAGTCCGAATACTGTATGTGGATACAGTATTTGGCTTGCCCGAAGAACGGTCAAGCTGACGCGATGAAACGCGTATTTGCATGAAGATTTTTCGGCGTATTGCTGACTGGTCTCTGCAAGCTGGATTGCAACTGCCACTCAGTGCTGTGGCCTGGCGAGGTCGTCAGTTGCTCTGAGGGAAATCTGCTACTGATGCTGCCGCACGGAGTGGCTGCGGCTGTTCCTTCTTCGAACAGGCATCCGCTAGCCACCGTATTAAACGAATATTTATACATTTAAAGTACATTAGTATTCGTTATATTTATTCTATTTTCAGGGCACACTCCTGTGACTTCGCTCGATCCTCTTTTCTTGCTTCGGATCCGTCGGGTCGGATAGAGGCTCGGCGTTGAGCTGCCACTTAATTTGCTTTGGAAACGTTATGGCCGATGCTTCTTTAGATGACACCGCTCCGACATACAACTACGCAGTTATCCGTCGTTTCACCCTGATGACGCTGTTCTGGAGTGTCGTTGGGATGGGGATGGGGACCATTATCGCGGCCCAGCTGGTCTGGCCGGAACTCAACCTCGGGTTACCCTGACAAGCTTTGGACGCCTCCGCCCGGTTCACACCAATCTGGTGATATTCGCGTTTGGCGGAGGTGCGCTGTTCGCGACCTCGTTCTACGTCGTGCAACGCACCTGCAGGGTACGGCTGATCTCGGATTGGCTGGCCAACTTCGTTTTCTGGGGTTGGCAGGTTGCGATCGTGGCGATACTGATCAGTTACCCCCTCGGCATCACCTCATCCAAGGAATACGCCGAGATGGAATGGTCCATCGCGTTATGGTTCACGCTGGTTGGGTGGTCTACATGTATCTGTTTTTCGGAACGATCGCGCGGCGACGGACCCAGCACATCTATGTCGCTAACTGGTTTTATGGCGCTTTTATCGTTGTCACGGCGATGGTGCACGTAATCAATCACGCCGCCATTCCGGTGAGTCTGTTCAAGTCCTATTCGTTCTATTCCGGCGCAACGGACGTGATGATCCAGTGGTGGTATGGGCATAGCGTGGTGGGCTTCATTCTTTCCGTAGGTTTCCTCGGGATGATGTATTACTTCGTGCCCAAGCAGGCCGAGCGCCCGGGGTACTCCTATCGGTTATCGATTGTGCATTTCTGGGCAATCATCAGCCTGTACATCTGGGCCGGCCCGCACCACCTGCATTACACCGCACTGCCGGAATGGGCGCAGAACCTGGGCATGGTGATGTCGATCATTCTGCTGGCACCGAGTTGGGGCGGGATGATCAACGGCATGATGACGCTGTCGGGCGCCTGGCATAAATTGCGCACCGATCCGATCCTGCGCTTTTTGGTGGTGTCGCTGGCTTTCTACGGCATGTCCACTTTCGAAGGCCCGATGATGGCGATCAAAACCGTCAACGCCCAGTCCCATTACACCGATTGGACCATCGGCCATGTACACGCCGGTGCCTTGGGGTGGGTCGCCATGATTTCCATCGGAACGCTCTATCACATGGTTCCGGCGCTGTGGAACCGCGAGCGTATGTACAGCGTGCGCCTGATCAACGCGCATTTCTGGCTGGCGACCATAGGTACCGTGTTGTATATCGCCTCGATGTGGGTCAACGGTATTACCCAGGGCCTGATGTGGCGCGCGATCAACGATGACGGCACCTTGACCTATTCATTCGTCGAAGCGCTGAAGCCAGCCATCCAGGCTATATCGTGCGTCTAATCGGCGGTGGAACATTCTTTCTCGGCATGCTTTTGATGGCCTATAACACTTGGCGGACCGTGCGTTTGGCTGCGAACGAAGAGCCAGGCATTGCCGGTGCGGCGGGGCAGGTAGCCTGAGTAAGATTGCGTTGTCCGAGGCGTTTAAAAAATATTCATGGAATAAGCAAATAGCTTCTTATTTTTTATCAATTCGTGGTTGTGTCTAGACTGCCTCCATTACTTTCTGAAGGCATTGCGATGGGCTGCGAATCGATCCGCTGTCTGATATGCCGGTTTGCAGAACCGTATTGCACAACAGGCCCGTAAAACGGCCTGAGCGCAGGTATTGATTCATCCGCGCCGGTTGCCGTGCGGCCGGCTTAACGCAACTGTCATAGAGGAAAAGACATGAGCATTCGTCTCGGCGACATCGCACCCGACTTCGAACAGGATTCCAACGAAGGCCGCATCCATTTCCATGAATGGCTCGGCGATAGCTGGGGCGTGCTGTTTTCCCATCCGGCCGATTTCACGCCGGTGTGCACCACTGAGCTTGGCTTCACCGCCAAGCTGAAAGATGAGTTCGCCAAGCGCAACGTCAAAGCCATCGCGCTCTCGGTGGACCCGGTGGATTCGCATATCAAGTGGATCGATGACATCAACGAGACCCAGAATACGCGGGTCAACTTTCCGATCCTGGCCGACGCCGATCGCAAGGTGTCCGAGCTGTACGACCTGATTCACCCCAACGCCAACGACACCCTGACCGTGCGTTCGCTGTTCGTTATCGACCCGAACAAAAAAGTGCGTCTGACTATTACCTATCCGGCGAGCACTGGACGCAATTTTCACGAGATCCTGCGTGTGATCGATTCGCTGCAACTGACCGATAACCATAAGGTCGCCACGCCCGCCAACTGGCAGGACGGCGACGAAGTAGTGATCGTGCCTTCGCTCAAGGATGAGGAAGAGCTCAAGCAGCGCTTCCCGAAGGGCTACCGCGCGGTGAAGCCTTATCTGCGTATGACGCCACAGCCGAACCGTTGATCGAACGCTGGCAAGCCAGTAGGAATGTCCGAATTCGCGATATAGGCGCAGGGCAGGATACCGGGACGGTCAATGTTTCGATCAAATAGGGGGCGGTGACCACGGTATTCGCACCTGTCGATTGCATCGGGCTGGCTTTGCTTGTGCTAGGAAAATCAGTCGATTAGGATTCGCGCCCGGGTATGGGGCGCGAGTGCTCGCATCACTTCGTCATGACATATCGAATATTGAAGCCCGGCTCGGAAACGGCCGGGCTTTTTCATGTCCCCGGCTCTCAAGATGGTGAGCGGGCCGGTTCTGTTCCTGTGGTTCTGGAATGCAAGTCAAGTTAAAGAGAGGATTGCCATGCGTGAGCGCTTGTTGGCCGCGGAAAAGGTAAAGGCTATCGAGTGGCAGGGCGGGCAGCTGCGTTTGCTCGACCAGCGCAAACTGCCGCTAGAAGAGCTATGGCACACCTACGATTCTGCTGCGGCTGTTGCAACGGCCATTCGTGACATGGTCGTACGCGGTGCTCCTGCGATCGGGATTAGCGCGGCGTATGGGCTGGCTCTCGGGCTCAAGACTCGGCTTGCCGAAGGCGGCGATTGGCGTGCGGCGCTGGAAGACGACTTCAAAGTGCTTGCCGACTCGCGTCCGACCGCCGTCAATCTGTTCTGGGCGCTGAATCAGATGCGTGAGCGGCTGGATCGGCTGAAACCAGGCGAAGATCCACTGATGGCTGCCGAGGCCCAGGCGGCTTCCATTCACGCGAGCGATCGCGAAGCCAATCTCACCATGGCGCAGTTCGGCGTCGACCTGATCCGCAAGCACCAAGGCAATCAGCAAAACCTGCTCACTCATTGCAACACTGGCGCACTCGCTACGGGTGGCTTTGGAACCGCGCTTGGCGTGATCCGTGCAGCGCATCTGGAAGGGCTTGTCGAGTGCGTTTACGCCGATGAAACCCGCCCCTGGCTGCAGGGCTCCCGCCTGACGGCATGGGAGCTGGCGGGTGAAGGTGTGCCTGTGACGCTGAATGCCGATTCGTCCGCGGCGCATCTGATGAAAACGCGCGGCATTACTTGGGTGATTGTGGGTGCTGACCGGATCACCGCCAATGGCGATGTCGCCAACAAGATCGGGACCTACCAGCTCGCCGTGCTTGCCATGCACCATGGCGTGCGGTTCATGGTTGTGGCGCCCAGCTCGACCATCGACATGGAATTGGAAACCGGAGACGACATACCCATCGAGGAGCGCTCAGGCATCGAATTGCTGGAGGTCAATGGTCAGCGATTCGTAGCGGATGTCGATGCGTTCAACCCGGTATTCGATGTAACACCTGCCGATCTGATCGATGCCATCGTGACCGAGAAAGGCATCGTGGAGCGTCCGAACGCCGCCAAGCTCGCTGCTCTGATGAGCCGTAAGCGGCTGCATTAGAGGCGAAAGGACGAGTAAAGAGGCTGGAAGCTGGAAAACTGGACGGAAGCGTTAAGGCCTTGTGTCCTTCCGGTAAATGAACGAGCGGCACGGATCGAGTGCTTTCTTCGTTACGCCTACAGCCTCCAGCGGCATGCCGCCTTGTGATACCATTCCGCGCTTAATCGCAGGACCCTGCTGACTATAAGGAACCAGGCTTCCATGGGCGAACTGGCCAAAGAAATCCTCCCGGTCAATATCGAAGACGAACTCAAGCAGTCCTACCTCGACTACGCCATGAGCGTAATCGTCGGACGAGCGCTGCCGGATGCGCGCGACGGATTGAAGCCCGTGCATCGCCGTGTGCTTTTTGCCATGAGCGAGCTGGGTAACGACTGGAACAAGCCATACAAGAAATCCGCCCGCGTGGTTGGTGATGTGATCGGTAAATACCATCCCCACGGTGATTCCGCGGTCTATGACACCATTGTGCGGATGGCGCAGCCATTCTCGCTGCGCTACCTGCTGGTCGACGGTCAGGGCAACTTCGGTTCCGTCGATGGTGACAGCGCCGCCGCCATGCGTTACACCGAAGTGCGTATGTCCAAGCTGGCGCATGAACTGCTGGCCGACCTGCACAAGGAAACCGTGGACTGGGTGCCCAACTATGACGGCACCGAGCAGATCCCCGCGGTCATGCCGACCAAGATCCCGAACCTGCTTGTCAACGGCTCCAGCGGTATCGCCGTGGGCATGGCGACCAACATCCCGCCGCACAACCTCGGTGAAGTTATCGATGGCTGCTTGGCGCTGATCGCCAATCCCAATATCAGTATCGACGAACTGATGCAGTTCATTCCGGGACCCGACTTTCCTACCGCCGGCATCATCAACGGCCGTGCCGGTATCGTCGAGGCGTACCGTACCGGTCGCGGGCGCATCTACATGCGTGCCCGCTCGACCATCGAGGACATCGACAAGGTCGGCGGCCGCCAGCAGATCGTCATTACCGAGCTGCCCTATCAGCTGAACAAGGCACGTCTGATTGAAAAGATCGCCGAGCTGGTAAAAGAGAAGAAGCTCGAAGGCATCACCGAGCTGCGCGACGAGTCCGACAAGGACGGCATGCGCGTGGTAATCGAGCTGCGCCGCGGCGAGGTGCCGGAGGTCATTCTCAACAACCTCTACGCCCAGACCCAGCTGCAGAGCGTGTTCGGCATCAACGTGGTGGCACTGGTCGATGGCCAGCCCCGCACAATGAACCTCAAGGAGCTGCTCGAAGCCTTCGTTCGACATCGCCGTGAAGTCGTCACCCGCCGTACGGTCTTCGAGCTGCGCAAGGCGCGTGAGCGCGGGCACATCCTAGAAGGGCAGGCGGTTGCACTTTCCAACATCGATCCGGTCATCGCTCTGATCAAGGCTTCGCCGACCCCGGCAGAAGCCAAGGAAGCCCTGATCGCGACCGCCTGGGAATCCACGGCGGTGGAAGCCATGGTCGAGCGCGCGGGAGCCGATGCCTGCCGTCCGGAGGATCTCGACCCGCAATACGGTCTGCGTGACGGACGTTACTACCTGTCGCCGGAGCAGGCTCAGGCCATTCTCGATCTGCGTCTACACCGCCTAACCGGCCTCGAGCATGAAAAGCTGCTCAGCGAATACAAGGAAATCCTCGACCAGATCGGCGAGTTGATTCGCATCCTGACCAGCCCGGTTCGCCTGATGGAAGTCATCTGTGAAGAGCTAGAGGGCGTCAAGGCCGAGTTCGGTGATGCACGTCGTACCGAAATCCTCGATGCACGCCTGGACCTGACCCTGGCCGACCTGATCACCGAAGAAGAGCGCGTCGTCACCATTTCCCACGGCGGCTACGCCAAGTCACAGCCGTTGGCGGCCTATCAGGCCCAGCGTCGCGGTGGACGTGGCAAGGCGGCCACCGGGGTGAAGGAAGAGGATTACGTCGAGCATCTGCTGGTCGCCAACAGCCATACCACGCTTTTGCTGTTCTCCAGCAAGGGCAAGGTGTACTGGCTCAAGACCTACGAGATTCCCGAAGCTTCGCGTACCTCGCGCGGCCGTCCGCTGGTCAACCTGCTGCCGCTGTCCGAAGGCGAGCACATCACTGCCATGCTGCAGGTCGATATCGAGGCTGCGCGTAAGCAGCAGCTGAACGACGATGACGATGTCGAAGATGCGGAGATCATCAGCGAAACCGATGAAGCGGAAGAGTTGCTCGACGGCGAGGATTCCGATGAGTCGGCAGACGAGCCGACCGGCACCTACATCTTCATGGCGACCGCCAAGGGCACCGTGAAGAAGACCCCGCTTTCGCAATTCAGCCGCCCACGTAGCGTCGGACTTATCGCGCTCGGCTTGGAAGAGGGCGATACGCTGATCGCCGCTGCGGTTACCGACGGTGCGCGTGAGGTCATGCTGTTCTCCGACGGCGGAAAGGTAATCCGCTTCAAAGAAAAGCACGTGCGCACAATGGGCCGTACCGCTCGTGGCGTTCGTGGCATGCGCCTGCCGGAAGGTCAGCGTTTGATTTCCATGCTGATTCCCGAGCCCGATGCCCAGATTCTCACCGCGAGCCTCAATGGCTACGGCAAGCGCACGGTGATCGGCGAGTTCCCTCGCCGCGGTCGTGGTGGTCAGGGCGTGATTGCGATGGTGAGCAACGAGCGTAACGGCCGACTGGTCGGAGCCGTTCAGGTGCAATCGGGCGAGGAAATCATGCTGATTTCCGATCAAGGTACGTTGGTGCGTACGCGCGTCGACGAAGTGTCGTCTTTGGGCCGTAATACACAGGGCGTCACCTTGATCAAACTGGGCAAGAACGAACACCTTGTCGGTCTCGAGCGGGTTCAGGAGCCCTCCGAGGAGGATGTTCTCGAAGATATCGAGGCGGTTATCGACGAGGAGGCATTGGACAAGGAAATGCCCGTTGTCAGCACCGAGCCCAGCGAAGACGAGTTGCTTGGGGGAGGTGGAGACGTTCCGCCAGACGTAGTGCCTACCGACGACGATTGATCGAGCGGCGGCGCTGCCTTCACGGGCTTCGCCGCCGTTTTGCTGTGGATCCCTGCTGCGGATGAAGGAATAGCGAGCGCTGGACCCGGCTTCATGGCCGCGTACGGAGCGAGCATAGTATCGACCGTTTTTGAGAGAACGAAGATGAGCAAACGCGCGTTTAATTTCTGTGCCGGCCCGGCCGCGCTTCCCGAGGCTGTGCTGCAGCGTGCCCAGGCCGAACTCCTCGACTGGCAAGGTCGTGGCCTGTCCGTCATGGAAATGAGCCATCGCAGCGACGAATACACGGCCATTGCGGAAAAGGCCGAACAGGATCTGCGCGATCTGCTGAACATTCCCTCCAATTACAAGGTGCTGTTTCTGCAGGGCGGCGCCAGCCAGCAGTTTGCTGAAATTCCGCTGAATCTACTGCCCGAAAATGGCGTTGCCGATTACATCGATACTGGCATCTGGTCGCGCAAGGGCATCGAAGAGGCCAAGCGTTTTGGTCAGATCAACGTGGCCGCCAGTGCCAAACCTTATGATTATTTCGCTATTCCTGGGCAGAACGAATGGGCACTCAGCGCCAACGCGGCCTACCTACATTACGCCAGTAACGAAACCATTGGCGGGCTGCAATTCGACTGGGTGCCGGAGCTTGGCGACACGCCACTCGTAGTCGATATGTCGTCCGACATCCTCTCGCGTCGGCTGGACGTTTCCCGCTTCGGTCTGATCTACGCCGGCGCGCAGAAGAACATCGGTCCATCGGGTCTGGTAGTGGTGATTGTTCGCGAGGACTTGTTAGGTCACGCACGTTCCAACTGCCCGACCATGCTCAACTACAAAATCGCCGCCGACAATGGCTCTATGTACAACACGCCAGCGACTTTTTCCTGGTATCTCTCTGGCCTGGTATTCGAGTGGCTGAAGGAGCAGGGCGGGGTAGAGGCGATGGAGCAGCGCAACCGTGTCAAGAAAGACCTGCTCTACAGCGTAATTGATTCCAGCGATTTCTATTCCAATCCGATCGCGAGCAATGCCCGGTCATGGATGAACGTACCGTTCAGGCTCGCTGATGAACAGCTGGATAAGGTGTTTCTGGCCGGTGCCGATGCGCGCGGCTTGCTCAACCTCAAAGGTCACCGTTCAGTAGGTGGCATGCGTGCCTCTATCTATAACGCAGTAGGTCTGGATGCAGTCGAAGCGCTGGTCGCCTACATGCGTGAATTCGAGAAGGAGCACGGCTGATGAGCGATGGCGATCGGCTGAAGGCGCTGCGTGTACGCATCGACACTCTCGACGAGAAGATTCTCGAGCTGATCAGCGAGCGCGCCCGTTGTGCCCAAGACGTGGCTCGGGTCAAAACCGCATCGCTGGCAGAAGGCGAGGAGGCGGTGTTCTATCGCCCTGAACGTGAAGCCTGGGTGCTCAAGCACATCATGGAGTTGAACAACGGGCCGCTGGGCAACGAGGAAATGGCGCGCCTGTTCCGCGAGATCATGTCTTCCTGCCTGGCGCTGGAGCAGCCGCTACGCGTCGCTTACTTGGGACCTGAGGGTACCTTTTCCCAAGCTGCAGCGCTCAAGCACTTTGGTCAGGCGGTGATCAGCAAGCCGATGGCGGCGATCGATGAAGTATTCCGTGAGGTGGTCGCCGGAGCGGTCAATTTCGGCGTGGTGCCGGTAGAAAACTCTACCGAAGGCGCCGTCAATCACACCCTCGACAGCTTTCTCGAGCATGACATCGTCATCTGCGGCGAAGTCGAGTTACGGATTCATCACCATTTGTTGGTTGGTGAAACGACCAAGACCGATCGCATCACCCGAATTTACTCTCATGCGCAATCGCTGGCGCAGTGTCGCAAGTGGTTGGATGCCCATTATCCGAACGTCGAACGTGTCGCTGTTTCCAGCAATGCCGACGCCGCCAAGCGCGTAAAGAGCGAATGGAATTCCGCTGCGATCGCTGGCGATATGGCGGCGCAGCTGTACGGTCTGACAAAGATTGCCGAGAAGATCGAAGATCGTCCGGATAATTCCACGCGCTTTCTCATCATCGGTAGCCAGGAAGTACCGCCTACCGGTGACGATAAGACCTCGATCATTGTTTCCATGCGCAACAAACCGGGTGCGCTGCATGAGTTGCTGATGCCGTTCCATTCCAATGGCATTGATCTCACGCGGATCGAGACCCGGCCGTCGCGCAGCGGCAAATGGACCTATGTATTCTTCATTGATTGCATTGGCCATCATCAGGATCCCCTGATCAAGGACGTACTGGAGAAGATTGGCCGCGAAGCGGTGGCGTTGAAGGTGCTGGGGTCCTATCCGAAGGCGGTACTCTAAGAAAAAGCAGCTGGAAGTCGGAAGCTGGAAGCTGGAAGCCGAGAGCAATGCTGGATTGCTTCGAGTTTCGGGTTTCAAGCTTCGAGCTTCCAGCTCCAGCGGAGCTGAATATGAGTTGTGATTTCCTCGCTCTGGCGCAGCCAGGCGTGCAGAAACTGTCGCCTTACGTGCCAGGCAAGCCGGTCGATGAGTTGGCTCGCGAGCTGAACCTGAATCCGCTCACCATCGTCAAACTGGCCAGCAATGAAAACCCGCTGGGTCCTAGTCCGAAGGTCATCGAGGCGATCAAAGCGCAGCTCGACGAGTTGACCCGCTATCCCGATGGCAACGGTTTCGTGCTCAAGCAGAAACTGGCCGAGCGATATGGCGTCGGCATCGAGCAGGTGACGCTCGGCAACGGTTCCAACGATATCCTCGAACTTGTCGCGCGCGCCTATCTCGCGCCAGGGCTCAACGCGGTTTTCAGTGAGCATGCGTTCGCGGTTTACCCTATCGCGACTCAGGCTGTGGGCGCGCAAGCGAAGGCTGTTCCAGCCCGGCAGTGGGGGCATGATCTTGATGCCATGCTTGCGGCTATCGATGAGAACACTCGTGTAGTGTTCATCGCCAATCCCAACAATCCCACCGGCACCTGGTTTGACGCCGATGCGCTGGGCAGTTTTCTTTCCAGCGTGCCCGAACATGTCTTGATTGTATTGGACGAGGCTTATATCGAGTACGCCGAGGGCGGCGAGCTGCCGGATGGCCTGGCGTTCCTGGTCGCACATTCCAATCTGCTGGTTTCGCGAACCTTCTCCAAAGCCTATGGGCTGGCTGCGCTGCGCGTGGGTTATGCGATCTGTTCTGCGCGGATTGCCGATGTGCTGAATCGGGTGCGCCAACCGTTCAATGTCAATAGCCTAGCGCTCGCAGCGGCTTGCGCAGCGCTCGATGATCCTTGCTATCTGACTGAGAGCAGGGCTTGCAATACCGCCGGTATGCTCCAGCTCGAGGCGGGTTTCAGGCAGCTGGGGCTGGACTGGATTCCCTCGAAGGGCAACTTCATTGCGGTCGATTTTGGTCGTGACGCGGCGCCAATAAATCAAGCACTTCTGCGCGATGGGGTTATCGTGCGGCCGGTCGCAGGTTATGGAATGCCGACGTTTCTGAGAGTTTCTATCGGCACTGAAGCGGAAAATGCCCGTTTTCTGGATGTTCTTCGCAAGGTGCTCGGACGTTGAGTCGAGACGTTGAGCTGCGCTCCGGCGTGCCGCTGGTACACCGTCTGGTCGTTGTCGGCCTCGGACTCATTGGTGGCTCATTCGCCAAGGGTCTGCGTGAGCGCGGGCTCTGTGGCGAAGTGGTCGGTTTCGATCTTGATCCACGTTCCCGTGAGCTTGCTGTCGAGCTCGGTGTGGTGGATCGCTGCGCGAATAATCTAGCGGAGGCCTGCGAGGGGGCGGATGTCATTCAGCTGGCCGTGCCGATCCTGGCGATGGAGCGGTTGCTGGCGGAGCTCGCCATGCTCGATCTCGGCGATGCAGTGCTTACTGATGTTGGCAGCGCTAAAGGCAACGTGGTGCGCTGTGCTGGTGAAGTGTTCGGTCGGATGCCACAGCGTTTCGTGCCGGGCCACCCGATAGCCGGCTCGGAACAGAGTGGTGTTACTGCTGCCAAAAGCACGCTTTTTCGACGGCACAAGGTCATCCTGACGCCCTTGCAAGACACCGATCCTGCTGCGTTATCGCTTGTCGACAGCTTGTGGCGCGCTCTGGAGGCTGATGTCGAGCACATGGAGGTTCGGCATCATGACGAAGTCTTGGCGGCTACCAGTCACCTACCGCACCTGTTGGCGTTCGGCTTGGTGGACTCGCTGGCCAAGCGGAACGAGAATCTCGAAATATTCCGTTATGCGGCAGGTGGGTTTCGTGATTTCACCCGTATAGCGGGTAGTGATCCAGTGATGTGGCATGACATATTTCTCGCCAATCGCGAGGCGGTGCTGCATACCTTGGACGATTTCCGTGCTGACCTCGACGCACTGCGCGCCGCGGTCGAGGAAGGAGGCGGGCATACATTATTGGGCGTGTTCACGCGCGCCAAGGCTGCCCGAGAACATTTCAGCAAAATACTGGCTCGCAGAGCCTATGTGGACGTTATGCATTCCAATGATCTGATCTTCCTAGCCAATCCTGGTGGCAGCCTGAACGGCCAGCTTCGTGTGCCCGGCGACAAGTCCATTTCCCATCGTTCCATCATGCTCGGCTCGCTGGCCGAGGGGACGACAGAGGTGGAGGGCTTCCTCGAAGGCGAGGACGCGCTCGCCACCATCCAGGCATTCCGCGACATGGGCGTAGTCATCGAAGGTCCGAGCCAGGGCCGCGTAACCGTTCATGGCGTTGGTCTGCATGGCCTGAAGCCGCCGCCAGGCCCGATCTATCTCGGCAACTCTGGTACCTCGATGCGCCTGCTGTCCGGCCTGCTGGCGGCGCAGCCGTTCGACTCCACCCTGACCGGTGATGCCTCTTTGACCAAGCGCCCGATGAACCGTGTCGCCAAGCCTTTGCGCGAAATGGGGGCCGTGATCGAGACGGCGGACGAAGGTCGTCCGCCCTTGACCATTCGCGGTGGCCAGAAACTTTCAGGTATGCACTATGAAATGCCGATGGCCAGCGCACAGGTGAAGTCTTGCCTGCTCTTGGCTGGCCTTTACGCGGCGGAAAAGACCTCCGTTACCGAGCCGGCGCCAACGCGCGATCACACCGAGCGGATGCTGCAAGGCTTCGGCTATCCGGTACAGGTCGAGGGCAGCACGGCTGCCGTCGAGTCCGGCCATACGTTGCGTGCTACCCATATCGAAGTGCCGGCGGATATTTCTTCCTCGGCTTTCTTTATGGTCGCGGCGAGCATCGCGCCGGGATCAGATATCACCCTTGAGCACGTTGGCGTCAACCCGACGCGTACCGGCGTTATCGATATCCTCAGGCTCATGGGAGCCAATATAGAGCTGACCAATCAGCGGGAAGTGGGTGGCGAACCGGTTGCGGATATCCGAGTGCGCGCCGCTCGGCTCAAGGGGGTTGATATTCCGGAAGATCTCGTCCCGCTGGCCATCGATGAGTTCCCGGTGCTATTCGTTGCCGCGGCCTGCGCTGAAGGTCGGACCACTTTGCGTGGCGCGGAGGAATTAAGGGTCAAGGAGTCCGACCGTATCCAAGTCATGGCCGATGGTCTGCAAACGCTGGGTGTGAAGGCTACACCGACTCCGGATGGGATTATCATCGAGGGTGGCGGCACCATCGGCGGCGGCGAGGTTTGGGCGCACGGCGATCACCGCATCGCGATGTCCTTCAGCGTTGCGGCGCTTCGATCCAGTGCGCCGATACGCATCCACGATTGCGCCAACGTGGCCACTTCGTTTCCGAATTTCCTCTCGCTGGCCGAAAAGGTCGGAATGCGGGTAGGCGTGGAGAGTAGTTCATGATCAGGCAGGTCCCGGTTATTACCATCGACGGCCCGAGCGGGTCCGGCAAGGGCACGGTTGCGGCACTGTTGGCGGCTAAGCTGGGATGGAATTTTCTCGATTCCGGTGCGCTTTACCGCTTGCTTGCTTTCGCCGCGCGCAACCATGGAGTCGACCTGACCAACGAGGAGGCGCTCCAACTACTGGCGGCTCATCTGGATGTGCAATTCGGTGCAGCCAAAGACGGCCATGGCATGGAGATCATCCTTGAGGGAGAGGAGGTCACCAATGCCATTCGTAACGAGCAGGTCGGTGCCGGCGCCTCTCAAGTTGCCGCGTTGTCGGTTGTGCGCGATGCGCTGCTGCAGCGTCAGAAGGCGTTTCGTGAACCGCCAGGCCTTGTGGCCGATGGCCGGGACATGGGAACAGTGGTATTCCCCGACGCATCGTTAAAAATATTTCTCACCGCCAGTGCCGAGGAAAGGGCACACCGCCGCTTCCTGCAGTTGAAGGCCAAAGGTGATGATGTTAATCTCGCGAGTCTTCTCGATGAGATACGGGCGCGTGATGAGCGCGATACCCGGCGTGAAGTGGCTCCGCTGAAGCCAGCAGACGATGCGGTACAGCTGGATTCTACGGATCTCTCTATCGAGCAGGTGCTAGGACAGATTCTGAGCGAAGTCGCCAAGCGAGATTTCGCCTGAAGAACGACCGCCGAGAGGCGGCCCGACGGTCTCTCGATATCGAGGGCTGTTAGCAAGGAGGCATGTGGGAGACCAGATCTAGTCCCGCAGGCCTTTTTTTATATGAATGAACCCACTTCTATCTGGGATGTGGAGATTGGGCGGATCCTCGCCCGAAAACAGCAGGAATAAACATGAGCGAAAGCTTTGCAGAACTTTTTGAAGAAAGCCTAAAAACCCTCGACATGCAGCCGGGTGCAATCATCACCGGCATCGTGGTCGACATCGATGGTGACTGGGTCACTGTCCATGCCGGTCTGAAGTCCGAGGGCGTCATCCCGGTCGAGCAGTTCTACAACGAGCAGGGCGAGCTGACCATCAGCGTGGGTGACGAAGTTCACGTTGCGCTGGACGCGGTTGAAGATGGCTTCGGTGAAACCAAGCTGTCCCGCGAAAAAGCCAAGCGTGCCGAGTGCTGGATTGTTCTGGAAGCGGCTTTCGCAGCTGAGGAAGTGGTCAAGGGCGTTATCAACGGTAAGGTTAAGGGCGGCTTCACTGTCGACGTTAACGGCATCCGTGCGTTCCTGCCAGGTTCCCTGGTTGATGTCCGTCCAGTGCGTGATACCACTCACCTGGAAGGCAAAGAACTCGAGTTCAAGGTCATCAAGCTGGACCAGAAGCGCAACAACGTTGTCGTTTCCCGTCGTAGCGTCCTGGAAGCCGAGAACAGCGCTGAGCGTGAAGCTCTGCTGGAATCGCTGCAGGAAGGCCAGCAGGTCAAGGGTATCGTCAAGAACCTCACCGACTACGGCGCGTTCGTGGATCTGGGTGGCGTCGACGGCCTGCTGCACATCACCGACATGGCCTGGAAGCGCATCAAACATCCGTCGGAAATCGTCAATGTTGGCGACGAGATCGACGTCAAGGTGCTGAAGTTCGACCGCGAGCGCAACCGTGTCTCCCTGGGTCTGAAGCAGCTGGGCGAAGACCCATGGGTTGCCATCAAGGCTCGTTACCCGGAAAACACCCGTGTGGTGGCCAAGGTCACCAACCTCACCGATTACGGCTGCTTCGCTGAGCTGGAAGAGGGCGTGGAAGGCCTGGTACACGTTTCCGAAATGGACTGGACCAACAAGAATATCCACCCGTCGAAGGTCGTACAGGTCGGCGACGAAGTGGAAGTCATGGTTCTGGACATCGACGAAGAGCGCCGTCGTATCTCCCTGGGTATCAAGCAGTGCAAGTCGAACCCATGGGAAGACTTCTCTGGTCAGTTCAACAAGGGCGACCGCATCTCCGGCACCATCAAGTCGATCACCGATTTCGGTATCTTCATCGGTCTGGATGGCGGCATCGATGGTCTCGTTCACTTGTCCGATATCTCCTGGAACGAAGTCGGTGAAGAAGCCGTGCGTCGCTTCAAGAAGGGCGACGAGCTGGACACCGTTATCCTGTCGGTCGATCCGGAGCGTGAGCGCATCTCCCTGGGCATCAAGCAGCTGGAAGACGATCCGTTCTCCAATTACGCCGCCGTCAACGACAAGGGCAGCATCGTTCGTGGCACCGTGAAAGAAGTTGACGCCAAAGGCGCCATCATCGACCTGGGCAACGACATCGAAGCGACCCTGAAAGCTTCCGAAATCAGCCGTGACCGCGTAGAAGACGCGCGCAACGTGCTGAAGGAAGGCGAGGAAGTCGAAGCCAAGATCATCAGCATCGACCGCAAGAGCCGCGTTATCAGCTTGTCCATCAAGTCGAAAGACGTTGAGGACGAGAAGGACGCGATGAAGGAACTGCGTACCAAGCAGGACGTAGAGCCGGCTGCCGGTCCGACCACCATCGGTGATCTGATCCGCGCTCAAATGGAAAACCAGAACTAAGTTCTGCAATCCATTGAAAAGGGCGACTTCGGTCGCCCTTTTTTGTACCTGTATTCTTGCAGTTGTTTCAGGCACATAGTCGATGAGTTGCTGAACGCCTCGTCTAGCTGTGACTCGTGCCGGTAGCCAGTGCCTGGTTCACTGAGAGCCAGCCGGAAACCGCGTCCTCTCCCGCCTCGTTGAACGCTCGTTCGAGCAGGCGCACCTGTTCCCGGCGTAGAGCTTGCTCCAGCTTCGCTCCGTCGCCAGTGAAACGCAGCATACGTTTGCGCTTATCGTCGTCAGCGGTTCGACTTTCTACCAGATGCATCTCAATCAGCTGTCGCAGCGGAATATTCAGCGCCTGTTTGGTGACGCCCAGGTAGCCAAGCAATTCTTTTACGCTCAGGTCAGGGTAGGTTGCGATAAAGAACAGGATTCGATGATGTACGCGGGACAGTCCGCGCCGGGCAAGCATCTCGTCCGGTTTGGCGGTGAACGCCTGATAGCCCAGAAAAAAGCTTTCCATCATCTGGCGCTGGACAATGCTTTTTTTTAGGTCAGGCATATTGACGTATTCCTGGATGAACGCGTAATTTCAGTCAAGTAGTTTGACTTATTTTGTATGGCCTTGCATCTGGTGTCCCACATGGTTTTCTCCGAACGCGTCGACCGTCTCAAGAGCTCGCTTATTCGTGAAATTCTGGCCGCTGCGCAGCGGCCAGAGGTGATGTCGTTCGCCGGCGGATTGCCCGCAGAGTCAATGCTGCCTAAGGTCGAATGGGCTGAGATGCCTTCGTATATTGGCCAGTACGGCATGAGCGAGGGGGAGCCGGCATTGCGCGAGGCGATTGCCGCTGAAGCACGTCTGCTCGGAGTCCCCTGCGAGGCCAGTCAGGTGTTAATCGTTAGCGGTTCGCAGCAGACGCTCGATCTCGCATCCAAGCTGTTCATCGATCGTGGAACCGAGGTGCTACTCGAAGCGCCGACCTATCTGGCAGCGCTACAGGCGTTTCAGTTGTTTGGTGCCAAGTGCCTTGCTGTACCACAGGAAGCGGATGGACCTTCGCTGGTCGCGCTACGCCAGCGATTGGAACAGCACAAACCGGCTTTTGCCTACCTCATTCCAACCTTTCAGAATCCTTCTGCGGTGCGCTACAGCGAAGAAAAGCGCGACGCGGTTGCGGCGCTGCTCGATGAGTTCAAGGTGACTCTGATCGAAGACGAACCCTACCGTGAACTGGTTTTTGACGAAGGCAGCGCCAAGCCCATCGTCAGCCGCATGTCTCAGGCGAGCTGGATATACACCGGTACGGTTTCCAAGACGCTGCTACCTGGGCTGCGTGTTGGCTATCTGATCGCAACCCCGGACCTGTTCCCTTATCTGCTACGGCTGAAACAGTCAGCTGACCTGCATACTAATCGCATCGGCCAGTGGCAGGCCCTGCAGTGGCTCGGCAGCGAGCAGTATCGTTCGCACCTGAGTGAGCTACGTAGCTTCTATCGCCTACGCCGCGACGCCATGCAGGTTGCGCTGGCGGAACATTTCTCTGACCTCGCCGACTGGCAGGTGCCGCAAGGTGGGTTGTTCTTCTGGCTGCAATTGAAACAACCGTTCGATACCCGAACGCTGCTCGATTCCGCCCTGGCGCAGGATGTGGTGTTCATGCCTGGCGAGCCGTTCTTCATTGACCCTGAGCGAAATCCAGGATATTTGCGGCTCAATTTCAGTCATGTTGCGCCGGAGCGCCTCACCGAAGGCGTCCGCCGCTTGGCTTGTGTGATTCGTGAAGCGCTAGTAGTCGAGGCGGCTTGACCGATATAGCGGCTTGCGTTGCCCTGGGAGGGAGCAAAATGGCGTACAAGATCTATGGCGATTATCGGTCAGGCAATTGCTACAAGGTGAAGCTGATGCTGCATCTGCTTGGTCGGGATTACGACTGGGTGCCGGTTGATATTCTTCGCGGTGAAAGTCGTGAGGAGGCGTTTTTGAAAAAAAATCCCAACGGCAAAATACCCGTGCTTGAACTGGAAGACGGCACCTGTTTATGGGAATCGAACGCGATACTCAATTTCCTGGCAGAGGGAACCGAGTTCCTGCCCACGGATGCGCGGCTACGTACCCAGGTTTTGCAATGGCAGTTCTTCGAGCAGTACAGCCATGAGCCGTTTATAGCGGTGGCGCGATTCATCAAGGTTTATCTAGGCTTGCCCGATGATCGCCTGGAAGAATATGCGGCCAAGCAGTTAGACGGTTATCACGCCTTGGAAGTGATGGAACAGCAGTTGCTACGTACCCCGTATCTGGTTGGCGAGCAGTACTCCATTGCCGACGTCGCACTGTACGCCTATACGCACGTGGCCGAAGAGGGTGGTTTTCGGCTAGCCGGATACCCTGCGATCTGCGCGTGGCTGCAGCGAATTGCTAACCACCCACGGTACGTTGGGATGTTCGATTAGGGGAACGCAAAAAAAGGCTGAGGGCTAGCGGCGGAGAGTCTGCGGTCGCCTGAACCCAGCGGCAACAGTTAGTTGGTGCAGCGGAAGAATGAAGGCACTGGCGGCGTTACCTCGGCTGGCCTGATCAAGCCATATTCCTGACATAGTCTATTCCTAAGGTGATCCTCCAACGCCTTAGATCGCGCGCATCGCGCGGTGCCGGCGCTAACCGGATGGAGACTTTGCCTCATGCGAATCCCGAAGCCGCTGGTCGTGGCGCTTGCCGCTGCGATCTCCGCCCCTGCGATGGCCGCCAGCAACATCTTAGTGGGCTGGGCGATGATGCCCGCCGACACCTTCTCCGACGGCCCGACTTCGGGTCAACTGATCAACGGGAATCCCTACGGGGCGCATCGGCCACCTTATGAAGGCCGGCAACCGGTTCAGGGATTTTCCGCCGTGCTGCCGGGGGCCGACGAGAACAGCTTTATCGTCATGACCGATAACGGTTTCGGTGCGCAGGAGAACTCTGCTGATGCGCTGCTACGGCTTTATAGCGTGCGCCCCGATTTCCGCACCGCCAGCGGCGGCAGCGGTAAGGTCAGCGCCAGCGATTTCCTGAGCGCGGCGCCGTTGGCGCGTTTCATCCATCCGTCTCGGATCACCCTCAACGACATCAACCAGAAGCTTGAACTGCCGATCCAGGCGGATTTTCGCTTCTATTACGACGACGGCTCGAAACCGCGTGTCGATAGCGCCATCGACTTTGGTCGATTGCTTACAGGGGCCGACCTGGATGTCGAGTCGGTACGCCGGGATAAGAATTGTGCGATGTGGTTTGGCGATGAATTCGGCCCCTATCTGATCAAGACCGACACCTCGGGTACGGTCACCCGCAGCGCAATTTCACTGCCCGGTGTCTATGCGCCACAGCACGCCGATGTAATGGCGGGGCGGGCAACCGTCAATCTCGCCGGGTCAGGTGGTTTTGAAGGCATGGCGATTAATCCACGGGGTGATCGGCTCTATACGTTGCTGGAAAAAACCGTCAGCGGCGATCCGGCCGGCACGTTACGCATTAGCGAATTCGCTGTCGACCGGGAGCGCTACACTGGCAAGGTCTTTTTTTACACCTTGCAGGCTGTTGACCACGCCATCGGTGACATGACGGCCATTGATGACAGCCGCTTTCTGGTGATCGAACGCAATGATGCAACAGCTACCCAAGGTATGCCGTTCAAGAAAATCTACCTGATCGATACGCGTGACGTCGGCAGCGGTGGGGCGGTGAGCAAGACTGAGTTGGTCGACCTGATGCAACTGGCTGACCCGGATGACCTCAACGGCGACGGCCAGCGCCTGTTCACCTTTCCCTACGTCACCATCGAAAGCGTATTGCTGCTGGATTCTCATACTTTGTTGGTGGCCAACGACAACAATTTCCCGGCCGGGGGTGGTCGCGAGTCGGCTGCCGATGCCACGGAATTTCTGAAAATCCGCCTGGCTAGTCCCATCCCAGGCGTTAGCCCGCCGCACCTGCAGCAGGCGAGGGACGCGCGTCGTTGCGAGGTGTCGACGGCGCTGAACCCAAGCTGACCACCGGCCGAACCGCCGGGCAGCGTTATATGTAGGAGCGAGGGGGACACCTAGTTCTTGCTCGCGAGTGAAGCATCAGAAGCTTCGCCAGCAAGCTGGCTCCTACAAAAAACTGTGGTAATCGGTGCACCTGTAGAGTGCCGCAGGGTGGGCCGGGCGGCGTTCCGCTTCAGCCCACCAAAGAAGGCGCCGCGGGTAGCGAACCTCTGATCAGGCCTCGCCCACCTGCACCACCAGCTTGCCGAAGTTCTTCCCTTCAAGCAGCCCGATGAATGCCTCGGGAGCATTTTCCAGTCCCTGCACGATCTGCTCGCGGTACTTGATCTTGCCATCGGCGTACCAGGCGCTCATATCGCGGGCGAACTCGTCGTAGCGGTGGCCGTAATCATTGAAGATGATGAAGCCCTGCATGCGCATGCGTTTCTTCAAAATCGTGTCGAGCAGCAGCGGCAGGCGATCCGGCCCATCCGGCAGACCGGTGCTGTTGTACTGGGCAACCACCCCGCAGACCGGCACTCGCGCACTGGTATTGAGCAGCGGCAGCACCGCATCGAACACCTTGCCGCCGACGTTCTCGAAATACACGTCGATGCCATCCGGACATTGAGCGGCCAATTGCTGAGGGAAATCGTCCGCGCGGTGATCGATACAGGCATCGAAACCGAGGGTTTCGACCGCATGCCGGCATTTGTCGGGACCACCGGCGATGCCCACTACACGACAACCTTTGAGCTTACCGATCTGTCCGACTGTGGCGCCCACCGGCCCGGTGGCCGCCGCAACCACCAGGGTTTCCCCAGCTTTGGGCTGACCGATATCCAGCAGGCCCATATAAGCCGTGAATCCGGGCATGCCCAGCACGCCCAGCGCGTGAGACGGATTCTTCATATCGCGTCCGAGCTTGAGCAGACCATCACCATTTGACAGGGCGTAGTCCTGCCAGCCATTGCCACTGAGCACCCAGTCGCCTTCCTGATAGCCCGGATGGCGGGACTTGACGACCCGACAGACCGTGCCGCCGACCATCACATCGTCGATCTCCAATGGCGGCGCGTAGGACGGCCCGGCGCTCATCCGACCGCGCATGTAGGGATCCAGCGAGAGGTAGACGGTGCGCAGCAGCAACTGGCTGTCTTCGGGCGTCGGCACCGGGGCAGTTTCCAGGCGGAAGTTATCCTGCGTAGGCGCGCCGTGAGGGCGTGAGGCGAGGCGAATGCTGCGGTTTCGTTGCGACTGCTGTGTCATCACGGTCTCCCATGGGTCAGTCGGATAGATCAAAGTGGAAGCGTGCCGGGTACTTAGCGTTCCATAAGTATCGGCGCGCGCTTTATAGGCAAGCCGCTCAGAACATGGCCATAGGCATATAAGATCCGCGAGCAGTACCGACGCTATCGCTACTCTATTTCTCCCGGTGTCGCGGATTTGTGTGGCGGGTCGTCGGTTATTGTTTCCTGTTCGGTGCGGTGCATGTTCCGGTTAGGTACCGAGTCGCTTTCGGGCATCCCTTTAACCACACGACCGTCCTCGGTCACGATCTGTCCTTGGTCATTGCGGTGGGTTTCGAGCTTTTCTTGTGGCGTCGGGTTGCCCATCGGGCTTGGGCGCGCGCCAGTGTCTTCCCGTGGCGTGCCTGCCGGCCATTGGGCCAAAGCAGGTTGGGCGGCGGCAACCAGCAGCGTGGCCATCGCCAGTAACGATAGAAACGATCTGTTCATGACGTTCTCCTGTTTTTTTGACGTGCCGATGCGCCGATCAGCCGGCGTATTGGTATCCGGCTCCTTAGAAAGGACAGTCCGCCACGTCCGCGGTCAACGTCCCGTGACGCCTTCCGGTTCGCACACCAGCAGCGCAATGGGCCCACCGGCCGAGTATTTTCCTGGCACCCGCATGACGACCTGCTCGTTGGGATCTACCGAGAACGCCGGGGTAGCCGTCATGGCTGTTTCCTCGGGCAACGCATGAAATTGGCACGATGCGATCTCATTGCTGCGATTGGTTACTTTCACGGCTGGCACACCGACCAGGTCGACCTTGCTGGACGACGCCTCTGGCACGCCGAGCGGCACCACTTCGATGTCCATTCCATTTAGTCGAGTGGATACCTGCACATCCTGCCCAAAGGCCGGGACCGCAAACGCCAGACTGACCAGCGCCAATAACGATGTTTTCATTCTGATTCTCCGTTGTGGCCTCAAAGCATGTGAACAGAGCTGACCGGCTGAGTTCGGGTTTCACCCATTTCAACTGAGCGCTGTTTCCTCGCCTTGCCTGATGAGGGGCCGGGATAGCCGATATGAAGTAGCCTTCGTTTTCGCCACATTTCGTTGCAAATTACTGAACCCCGTCCGTCTTCCTGGGTCGGAGCTGAGCGCTGTGGATAAAACCATGGCGGTGCTGCAGCGACGCCCCCGACGCCCAATGATGTGATCAATCGCTGGGCGACTGCTGGGCTTGGATGCCACCTGCCTTCTCGATCAGAGACCGAACGACCAATGGATCAGATATACGCAGTCGTACTGTCGTACAAACGCAAGGATTTGCTCAAACGCTGCCTCGATGGAATCAACGCGCAAAGCCGGCCATGCGACGGCATCATCGTCGTCGACAACGCCAGCAATGACGGGACCGAGGAAATGCTGCTCGAATTGCAGCTGCCAAACCTCAAGGTCTATGTGCTGTCGCACAACACGGGCGCATCGGGTGGATTTAGTGCCGGGTTCCGTATTGCCTACCAGCTTGGCGCCGATTTCGTCTGGATGATGGATGACGACGTCATTCCCGAGCCGGACGCCTTGCAGAAGCTGACCGAGGCCGACGAGAAGCTTCGTGCCCAGGACAAGCCGCATTCTTTCCTGTTGTCGATGGCCTACACCGAAGACGGCCTGCTGACCAATGTTCCGCGCATCGACGAACGCACCAATGCCATTGCCTATGAAAACTGGCCGGCACTACTCGACCTAGGCGTGGTTCCGGTGCGCCCGGCGACATTCGTTTCGATACTGGTACCGCGCGCTTCGCTGCAGCGCTATGGCCTGCCGATCGCGTCGATGTTCATGTGGGGCGACGATACCGAATTCACCCTACGTATCAGTCAGGAGGCTCCAGGCTATCTAGTGGCGGCGAGCAAGGTGCTACACATGCGGCGAGTCAGCGGCGCCATCGACATTTTGAGCGAGACCGACCCGAAGCGGGTTGCGTTGCATCGGCACTTCATACGCAACGAATTATTCGTCGCACGCCGGTATTTCCGTAAGCGCCGCGTGCTGGGTGTGTTCTTTTCGCGCCTGGTCTTGGTGGCTCGCATGCTTAAAAGCGGTGAGTTCGCCAAGGCTCGGATAGTGCTGAACGGTGTGATCGAAAGTTTCAGCTTTACGCCCAAGCCCGAGGCGGCCGATGCGCCAGTGGAGGCGCTCGGCGTGACTGTGCGGAAACTGAGCCCAAAGCCATTGAGCGGTGCGCAGATGAATGACATTTCACCGCCCGCCGTCGACACGCAAGCGCTTGCAGCAGACCCAACTGGCTTACTAACAGCAGGGGACCGCCAACCACAGCCGCGCTCATTCAAGCCGAACATGCGTGTCCTGGTGTGCGGTGCTGGCGGTCAGGTGGGCCACTGTCTGGTCAATCAGGCCGCGAGCTTTGGTCTGGATGCAATCGGGCTGATGCATCAGGAGCTCGATATCACATCCCCGTCGCAGATCAGCGAGGCGATTGAGCGTTATCGACCGGCCCTGATTATCAATGCGGCGGCTTATACCAATCTTGATCACGCCGAGGCCGAGGTCGCACAGGCCGAAGCGGTGAATCGTGACGGTGCTGCAAATCTGGCCCAGGCAGCCAGGCACTTCGGGATTCCGTTATTTCACCTGTCTAGCGAATACGTTTTTTCCGGCGACAGCTGCGAGCCTTATCGGGAAACCGATCCGGCTGTGCCGATCGGCGTTTATGGCGCCACCCGGCGGGCAGGGGAGGTCGCCATCAGCGAAACACTGGATCGGTACCTGATTCTGCGTACCAGTTGGATCTACGGCGAACGCGGCAATAACTTCGTCAAGACCATGCTCAATCTAGGCAGCAAGACCGATGAAATTTCGGTAGTCAGCGATCAGATTGGCTGTCCAACTCGTGCCCGCAGTGTTGCTCGCGTGCTGATAGAGCTTGCGCTGCGCTATTGCCGTGATGGCGATCTCAAGTGGGGGCTTTACCACTACAGCGGTTCGTCGCCCTGCTCGTGGGCAGAGTTTGCGGTGGAAATTTTCCGTGAAGCCGAGCTCGCCGGGCTCATCGCCAAAGCACCTCGAGTCTTGCCGGTACTCAGCGCAAACCTGCCAAGGGCGGCGGCCCGACCGGCCTGGTCAGCGCTCGATTGCAGCCGGATCGAGGCAACTTTCGGCATCAGACCCAAGCCATGGCGGGAAGAGTTACGCCATGTGATACGGCAGATGAGTGACCTGCCAGCTGTACCGTTCGGGCCTGCACCGAGTCGGGTGCCGTTCAGGGCCTATCCACAGAGTGAGGGAGACGAGCCATTCGCTGCGCGTCTCCCAATAGCGCAAACGGCAAGCCAGCATTAGCCCTTTCGCCAAGCAAACTTTTTCCAGATGTTACGGTCCGAACTGCACACCAAAAAATAAAGGGACTTTCGTGATGAACGACACAGCTGTGAAAAGAGTGGGTGTTTCAGGCACAGGGATGATCTCGCACTGTTTCGTTCGCCTGATCATGAAGCATTACCAAGATCTGCAGATCAGCCGCGTCCTTACGCGCAGGAGCATTGACACGCTTGGCGATTTTCCGCTCCGGGATGTGTTGACCAACTCCATTGACGACCTCATCGCGCACTCGGACATCATCGTCGAGTGCACCGGTGATGTGTTCTTCGGGACGGAAGTGATCGAGCGGGCATTCGAAGCCGGCTTGCCTGTCGTCACCATCAATGCCGAGTTGCAAATCACCACCGGCTCCCACCTAGCCGGCAAGGGTCTGCTCACTGAAGCCGAAGGTGACCAGCCAGGGTCGTTGGCGGCATTGCGTGAAGATGCATTGCAAATGGGTTTCAAGCCTCTCGTTTACGGCAACATGAAAGGCTATCTGAACCATAACCCCAGCCACGAAGACATGACGTACTGGTCCAAACGTCAGGGTATCAGTATCGATCAGACCACCTCGTTTACTGACGGCACGAAGGTGCAAATCGAACAGGCGGTGGTGGGTAACGGTTTTGGTGCGACCATCACCCGGCGAGGGCTGGAAGGGTTGGCGTCCACTGACCTTAACCGCAGCGGTAACATCCTCGGTCTGATCGCTGAAGGCATTGGTCAGCCTATCGTCGACTATGTGATCCCGAGCGGATATTCCGCTGGTGGGGTTTTCCTAGTCTGCCGCCACGATGAAGATCAGGCGCCGGCGATCGAGTACTTCAAGCTGGGCCCCGGTCCGTATTACGTATTGACGCGTCCGTTTCATCTCTGCTCGCTTGAAGTTGGCAAGACCGTGCGTCGAGTTCTGGCGGGGGGCGGCGTGCTATTGAATAACTCTGTCGAGCCGACACTGGGTGTTGCAGCGATAGCCAAGCGCGAGATAAAGGCGGGCGAGGTGATCAGCCGCGGTATCGGCGGATTCGACGTTCGTGGCGAAGCGGTGCGGCTTGTTGATGAGCACGACTACGTGCCCATCGGCCTGCTTCGCAATACGGTGCTCAAAAGGCCCGTCGAACCAGGGCAGCTGATTACCTTCGACGACATAGAGATTCAACCCAGCCGGGTGCTGGACATCATCCTTCAGCAGCGCCAAAAGTTGATGGGAAAGACCGAAGCGCCCACTGTGAATGAAGTCGCTCAGCGGGTGCGCAGGTAATGATCGGAAATGAGGCCGAAATCTGGGCTGATGGTTATAGCTTCATCGAGTTTCAGCACACCGGGACAGGGCTCGTGCCATATCACTACGAATCCGCGCCGCCAAGCTTGGCGCAGCCTGCTGTGGTTGCCATGCCAGCAACGGAATGCGGGGCGGAAGATAACGGGAAGACGTTTACGCTTATGGCGTGATCCGCTCTAGCTTCGACTTGATCCGGCTGAACAGCCTGCGGGCCGCGGTGACGTATAGAACTTGAGCTTCAGCAATGTTCAACCGCTGTACCTGCCTCACAGAACGCAGTCCAGACGTCTCCGGCAATCCGAACGACCGCACCACCAAAACTGGTGGCTTCGTCTTGAGCGTCCTGCTCGTTTTCAAACACCGCCAGTACGCTGCCGTACGAATAAACGACCCCCCATTGCCCAGCGTCTCTGGTATCGAGCCCTGTAATATCCATTTGATATCTTCCTTGGAAATGTTGCGAGATATGACGAAATCACGACATATGAATAGCACTTCGTCAAAATATCGACAATCACCGTTCGGCGGGAGGCTCAAAAGAGGCTGGTATTGGCCGAATCTCCTTAGTTTTCGAAAAATAAGGCCCTAATAGGAGCAGTCCTCTGAGGGCATTGGGAATCCAGGCTGAGTAATGAAACTCCGATTTGTGGTGTCATCAGCAACCGGCCCGGATGCCCATCGGTACCTGAGGCTCAGCTGATACTGCGACGTTCGCCCGGATGCGTCTCGTGGCCCATCGGCGTGGTATCGGGAAGCGTTACTTCGGGCTCGGCGAAATCGGGACTGTGAACTTCCGAGTCGAGGGGCATGTGGCTATAACGCTGCTTATCTGTGACGTCCCTCCGCTGATGCAAGTGCTCTTGCTCGGTCAGCATGCGTTTCGCTTCGCAACGCCCACTGATCCCGCGCGCCAATGCCATGCCGCCCATGGCCAGCTGCAAAAGCCCGCTCGCTCCGCCACGGCGCAACCCCTTGCCCAGCAGCATCAGGCCCCCGGCGACCGAAGCGGTGCGTTCCCAGCCGTGCACGTTCTGTGGTGCGGTCTTGTCGAACAGTCGAGTCATTCTGGCTTCCTCAGTTTCATCAGATATATTTGGGGCGGCTGGAAGGGCGCGATCGGACACCGCGCCGTCTTCGCCTCAACCCAACGGGCTTTCGTTCTGATCCTCGCGTTCATCAACATCGGATGTATCTGCCGAGCCCGGCACATCGCCGTATTCGTCGTATTCGGGCGGCATCTGTTCTTCGCTTGGGTGCGGTTCGCTACCGTTCATTGCTCACCTCGCTGTCTATAAAAATTTGGCAACAGTGCCCGGCGATTCGTTCTGAACGGCGGATGAATGGGCTCGAGGGAACGTGCGCTGATGGAAGGAACAGATGCGCGCCGTTGTCGTCTACCGAGCCAGGGCTGTATCGGATTGAGGCTTGACAGTAAGGCATCACTAACGCAAATTCCGCTAATCGTAATCTGATTACGCAAAATAATTACGACGTGCTCCGAAAACGAAGCGCGACCTAGCAAGCAGCGTGGCACGAGATGGATTGCATACCTATTACCGTTCCACCTCGTCCTGCCAGATGCATGTCACCACGCTTGGCTGGGGATGGTCTGGTTCTGTACCGGCCAATCTCATTGGTAATGGCGGCGAACTCTGTCTGCGGCCTTTCAGCAGGCGCACCCTGATGTTCAGCCGAACACATCAGTGACATGAAGACTCTTGGCTTTCGACTGACCCTGGGCGATCACCTTGGTCGCAGCGTTCGGGGGATTTCCTGTGCGCCGCCGGGCTGACGTTTCCTCTCGTCATCCCTATCCACAGCTAGTCAAGGAGCCAACCATGGCCGACCTGTTTGAAAACCCAATGGGCCTCATGGGCTTCGAGTTCATCGAATTTGCCTCGCCCACCCCAAACGTCATCGAGCCGGTGCTGGAAAGCATGGGCTTCTCCCATGTCGCCAACCATCGTTCGAAGGATGTAGCGCTGTATCGTCAGGGCGAGATCAACGCCATCGTTAACCGTGAGTCCAAAGGCGTCGCCGCCTATTTCGCCGCCGAGCATGGCCCGTCTGTGTGTGGCATGGCGTTCCGCGTGAAGGATGCGCAAAAGGCCTATTCACGCGCGCTGGAACTAGGTGCTCAGGCCATCGAACTGCCCACCGGGCCGATGGAGCTGCACCTGCCGGCGATCAAGGGCATCGGTGGTGCGCCGCTGTACCTCATCGACCGCTTCGGCGAAGGCAGCTCGATCTACGACATCGATTTCGTCTTCCTCGAAGGCGTCGATCGTCATCCGGTCGGTGCCGGGCTGAAGATCATCGATCACCTGACCCACAACGTATATCGCGGCCGCATGGCCTATTGGGCAGACTTCTACGAGAAGCTGTTCAACTTCCGCGAGATCCGTTACTTCGACATCAAGGGCGAGTACACCGGCCTGACTTCCAAGGCCATGACCGCGCCGGACGGCATGATCCGTATCCCGTTAAACGAGGAGTCGTCGAAGGGCGCGGGGCAGATCGAAGAGTTCCTCATGCAGTTCAACGGCGAGGGCATCCAGCATGTGGCCTTCCTCACCGATGACCTGATCCAGACCTGGGACAAACTGAAGGCCAGCGGCACGGTGTTCATGACCGCACCGCCGGAAACCTACTATGAAATGCTCGAAGGCCGATTGCCCAATCACGGTGAGCCAGTCGATGAGCTGAAGTCGCGTGGCATCCTGCTCGACGGCGCCTCGGAGAACGGTGAGCAGCGCCTGCTGCTGCAGATTTTCTCCGGCACGCTATTGGGCCCGGTGTTCTTCGAGTTCATTCAGCGCAAGGGCGACAGCGGCTTCGGCGAAGGCAACTTCAAGGCGCTATTCGAATCCATCGAGCGCGACCAGATCCAGCGCGGTGTGCTCAGCACCGCTGACTGATCCACTGACTGCCGCTGGCTTCGGCTGCCGTTATGGGTGACTAGCCAGCTCTTTATATGGTTACACCGGCGCGTGAGACCTCGCGCGCCGGTGCCTAGGTTCAGTTGTATCGATTTCGTCTGCCTCTCAGCCGAAACCACCATCGTGAACCCTGCAGAACGTGCGTGATGGCCAAAGGACATTTTTTTGGAACTGATTTCTTCGGCTGTTTTCGAAAAAACGTACCAAAGAAAAGGTCGATGAGTATCAAACGGATCGGCAGGGAAGACATAACAATCACGATGGGGCGAGGAATGCAGAAACTGTCATTAGGCGTTCGGGACAATAACTTCGATTTTTTACGCTTCGTCGCAGCAACGATGGTCCTGTTGGGGCACTGCTACTGGCTGACTGGGCGGCTTTCAGAAGAACCGTTTCGTCCGTTGACTGGCGGTACCGATGTGGCGGACATGGCGGTAGATGTCTTTTTCGTGATCAGTGGCTTCTTGATCACTGCTTCCTATTTGCACGGCAGCAGCAACGTCAGCTTTATCCTCAAACGAGCCCTACGCATCTTTCCGGGCCTGGCCTTTGCGGTGGTATTCGCATTGCTGGTGATCGGTCCGCTGACTACGCCGCTACCGCTAGGCGAATACTTTAGCAACGGTAAGACCGCGGCTTTTTTGACTAACCTATTTCTGATGACCCGGTACGAATTGCCGGGGGTATTTGCTACCAACCCATTCCCGGAAGTGGTCAACGGATCGTTCTGGACGCTGCCCCTGGAAGGCATGATGTACTGCAGCGTGCTGCTGCTGGGAGCGCTGAAGCTGCTCAAGCGGCATATGGTCGTGCTTGGGCTGGGCGTGTTGATGGTCGGGCATTTCTTCGTTCTGCCGGTACTAGGCGTCGAAAGCGTAACCATCCTCAAGCTGTTCCGTCTGGGACTTTTCTTCTACGGCGGCGCTGCGCTGTATCTCTACCAGGACCAGATTCGCTGGGACGGCCGCATTGCACTGTTGTTCCTGGCGGCGTCTGTGCTGGCATTGGGTAGCTCCGCCTGGTTCGTCGTCCACATGTTCACGCTGCCGTATCTGGTGATTTACATCGCCTATGCGCGGCTGCCAAAGGTTGCGCGTTTCGGCAAACACGGCGATTTCTCCTACGGCATGTACATCTTCGGCTTCCCAGTTCAGCAGTTGCTCATTTACTGGTTTGGCGCCGATATAAACCTGGCAGTGCTCGCGCTTTCGAGTATGGCAATCACACTGTGTTTTGCGGTTTTGTCGTGGCGACTGGTTGAGGCGCCAGCCTTGCGCCTAAAGCGCTACACGAACATTAAATCTCTGCGCATTGGCGCCGGCGTTTCCATCAAGCGGGACTAGCTTGGTGCATCGCCAGGCGGCTCAGGCGCCTGGCGACTAGTCAGTTGGCCGAAACCAGCGGAAGCCAGAGCGCAAGCGCCATCAGTGTCAGTAGTAATACCGGTGGCGTGATGATCAAGCCCACCTTGACGTATTCGCCCCAGGTGATGCGGTGGCCTTTGCCTGCCAATACATGCAACCAGAGCAGGGTAGCCAGGCTGCCAATGGGTGTGAACTTCGGGCCCAGGTCATTACCGATGACGTTGGCGTAGATCATCAGCTCTTGAGTAAGCGGCGCCACCTGAACCTGATCGATAGCCAGCGCGCCGATCAGTGTGGCGGGCAGGTTGTTCATGATCGATGCCAGAATCGCGACCGCGAAGCCGGTACCCAAGGTTGCGATGAAATCGCCTTGCAGACTCAACCAGGCCAGTACGCCGGCGGACCAGTCCGTCAGCCATGCGTTGCCCAGCCCGTAGACAACCAGATACATCCCGACCGAGAAGAGCACGATCTGCCATGGTGCGTTGGTCAGCACGGCTCGCATGGACACGACGTGGCCCCTGCCGAACGATAGCCAGCGCCCGGCGATGGCCATCAATACCAGCGCAGCAGTGCCCATGATGAACGCAATGGGGATACCCCAGCGTGCCGTCACGAACAACGACACCAGCAACAGGCCGAGCAACGGAAAGGCGGCTCGAAACACCTGATGGTCGCGAATGGCCGAGGCGGGATCTTCCAGTCGGTCGACCGGATAGCTGCGCGGAATCTCCCGGCGAAAGTAGAGCCCAACGACCAGCAGCGTCGCCAGCAGCGACACGAGGTTGACCGGCACCATCACCAGCGCATAGCGCGAGAACGAGATGCCGAAATAGTTGGCGGTCACGATATTGACCAGATTGGAGGTCACCAGCGGAAGACTCGTGGTATCGGCGACGAAGCCGGTGGCGATGATGAACGCCAGCGCCGCCGCGGGGCTGAAGTCGAGCCGAAGCAGGATGGCCAACACGATTGGCGTCAGCAACAGCGCTGCCCCATCGTTGGCGAACAGCGCGGCGATCATCGCGCCCAACACGATGATCAGCGGAAACAGCAAACGCCCACGTCCACCACCCCAGCGGGCGATGTGCAACGCCGCCCAGGCGAAGAAGCCGGCTTCGTCGAGGATCAACGAGATGATGATCAGCGCGACGAAGGTAAAGGTGGCGTCCCAGACAATGTCCCAGACGACCGCAACATCGGCCAAGCCGACCACGCCGGTGGCCAGCGCCACCACGGCTCCGGCCAACGCGCTCCAGCCGATGCCAAGGCCCCTGGGTTGCCAGATCACGAAAATCAGCGTGGCGATAAAGATGACGAACGCGAGCATCAGATAATCCATTCACGAATACAGTCCACGCGGTCGACATGGGTGCCGGTCAGCTGCGGGATTGGTAGTTTGGTAGGTTGGTGAACAATAAGTCGAGGCGGGCGATGTGAGTTTCGAACCGGCCTCCAGCAGGATCAGCGCGCCTGGTCGGCAAGCCTTACCACTTCGCCATCTTCCTTGGTGAAGACGTGCACCGGTTTGGGCAGTAGCGTTAGCACTTGTTCTGATGGCCGGCACAGGCGAGTGCCCAGTTCGGTCACGACGACGGGCCGATTGATTAGGATCGGGTGGGCCATCATCGCGTCGATGATCTGTTCGTCACTCAGCGCCGGATCGTCCAGGCCCAGCTCGTCGAAGGGCGTGCCCTCGCGGCGCAGCAGATCGCGTGGTGCGATGTTCATGGCGGCGATCAGTTCCCCCAGTTTTTCACGCGTAGGCGGGCACTTCAGATATTCGATCACCTGTGGTGCTTCGCCTGACGCAATCATCATCGCGAGGGTATTGCGAGAAGTGCCGCAGGCAGGGTTGTGGTAGATCAGTGAAATCATTCTTCCAAAGCTCCAATGATGTGGCTTCAGTGCGGACAGGTGAAAAAAGGGTACGAGCAGCGCCAATGACGATCAAGGCGCGTCTCCTAGACACGCAGCGACCCGATCAGCGCGGGAGCCTAACTCGTCGAGTCGCTGCCGGCGGTTTTCCAGCAGGCCGCAGCTGCGCAGTTGGGCAAGAATGCCTGGATACCTTCGGCTGGCTTTCAACCAATGCGCCGGTAAAGTCGCACACGCATAGTTCGGCTTCGCGGGTGATGATCACATTAGCCGAACGGGGATTTCGTCAGCCAGGCACTTGAATACGGTTGCAGGGGCGAGGTGGTTGGCCATTGCGTCTCGGCGTTTACGCTGGTCCGACGCGCTGCGTGTCGCAACACCAGGCACGCCTAAACGCCGCTAGGATATACGTGGCCAGTTTCGCGCGCCTCGGTAGTTGCCAGAATGCCCAGGCGGACGCATTTCGCAAACATTAGGATGTCAGCGATGATTGCCCGTAAGTGCATGCCGCAACATACTGATTTAATAGGTAGACCACGGCCACCCCGTTACGGAGAACCCGAATGCAACCGCTAGCGACAATCATCAACCTACTTGGAGCAAGCGCTTTGCTTATTAGCCTTACAGGCTGTGATGCAGCAGAAAAGACTGCTCAAAGTTTGGCTGAAAAAGCGGAACAAGCTGTTCAGGATGTAGCGCGAGAAGCTATCAGCGGCACAGTCAATGAGCTCAATAAACAAGTGGATGATTTTCAGCAATCAACCAACGAGTTTTTAGGCAAGCCATTGGTGCAGCCTGAAGAGGACGTACAACCTGACGAAGTCGATTCAGAGCAGCCGATAATAGCCAGCCCCAAGTCAGCCATCGAAACCTGAATTTCCCAAGCTACCTTCCAGTCGCCTGATTAAAGGGTTGCTCCGCGTAGCGTCGTTATGTGAAAAGGTTAAAACAGATCAAGCCCGCAACCATCGTCCTAGCAGTGTTTGATATGGATGTGATTTGCAGGCCCATTAAGCGCCATCACAGGCCCTAACTAGCCACAACCCGAGTTTCTCAATGGAATCGCTTCTACTGCTATTTTCCGAGCCCACCACCTGGGTGGCCCTGGCCACGCTGATCGCCATGGAGGTGGTGCTCGGCATCGACAACCTCATCTTCATTTCGATCTTGACCAACAAGCTTCCCGAGGATCAGCGGGAGCGCGCACGGCGCATCGGTATTGGCCTGGCGCTGGTGATGCGGTTGGGTCTGCTAGGAACCGTGGCCTGGATTGTTCAGCTAACCGAGCCTGTTTTCGAGCTGATGGGCAACGCCTTTTCCTGGAAAGACATGATCTTGATTGCTGGCGGTCTGTTTCTGCTGTGGAAAGCAACCAAGGAAATTCACCACAGTATGGACCCCACGCCTGGCGGTGACATGTTCGAAGGCAAGCCGCTGGAGAACGCGGTGACGATGGGTTTCAGTGCTGCAATTGCGCAAATTCTGGTGCTCGACCTAGTGTTCTCCATCGACAGTATCATCACCGCTGTAGGGATGACTGAGCACGTCCCGATCATGGTTATCGCCGTAATATTTGCGGTCACCGTTATGCTCGTTGCCGCCAATCCGCTAGCTAAGTTCATAAACGACAACCCGTCAGTCGTGATGCTTGCCCTGGGTTTCTTGCTGATGATCGGTATGACCCTTATTGCCGAAGGCTTCGGTGCCCATGTTCCCAAGGGCTACGTCTATGCAGCCATGGCGTTCTCAGCGGGTATTGAGGTGCTTAACATGTTGTCCCGGCGCGCAAAACGAAAGCAGCAAAACTCAACTATCTAAGATGCGCGTGCTGGGCGTAGCGGGGAGCCCAGCGTTAGCCACATGCTTTTCCGAAACTACTCGACCAGCCGCCGGGGTGCGGCGCGGAGCGACCAAAGCCGAGGCGGTCGTAAGCAATGACTTCGTTCGGTGGCCATCGCGAGGCGCTCGGGAAAGTCGCTTCACAGTTTCACACAACCCTTCCGACAAAAAGACGCGGCCCCTATGGGCCGCGTAGCTCCGTCACGCCACAGTCCGATACCGCAGATTAGCAATATCCGGACGCTGCCGCGTCGAGATGCCTGCTTCAGCAGTTAGCCACCGCCGCCGGTGCCTGCTGTGCAGTCTTTTCCCGGTCACGCAGGAGGAATCGCTGGATCTTGCCGCTCGGGGTTTTCGGAAGTTCGCTAACGAACTCGATCTCGCGCGGATAAGCGTGGGCGGACAGGCGTTGACGCACATGTTGCTGCAGCTGTTCGGCCAGCGCCTTGTCGCCCTGTTGGCTGGCATGCAGCACAACGAAGGCTTTCACCAGTTCGGTGCGCTCTGGATCAGGCTTGCCGATTACTGCCGCTTCGATCACCGCCGGGTGTTCGACCAGGGCGCTTTCCACATCGAAGGGGCCGACGCGGTAACCGGACGTGGTGATCACATCGTCTGCGCGGCCCACGAAGGCGATGCTTCCGTCAGGATTCAGTTCCACCGTGTCGCCGCTCAGGTAGTAATTGCCAACGAAGGCCTTGGTCTTGGTGCCCACATAGCCCGCGAACCAGAGCAGCGGCGAGCGTTGGCGGTCCAGCGCGAGCATGCCAGGCGTGCCGGGTTCCAGTTCGCGTTGCTGATCGTCGAGCACCACGACGCGGTGCCCGGGCATGGCGTAGCCCGCCGTGCCGATGCAGATCGGATGACTCAGCGCATGGTGGTTGCACAGGACCATGCCGAGTTCGGTCTGGCCGTAATGATCATGGATGGTGCAGCCAAGGCCGCTCTTGAACCAGCGGATGACCTCGGGCGTGAGCGGTTCGCCGGCGCTGCTCACGGCGCGCAAGCGACCCTTGATCTTGCCTTCCACCTCGTCGCGGGTTGCCAGCAACAGGCGGAATGCAGTGGGTGAGCCCGCCATGTTGGTGATGTTGTATTCGCTGACGACGCGGCACGTACTGTCGACAGTGAAGCCGCCTTCGTAGAACAGCGTGCTATGGCCCATGGCGAGCGGTCCGGTGACGGCGTAGTACAGCCCATATGCCCAGCCCGGATCGGCGATGTTCCAGAAGTTGTCATCGGGCCGTAAGTCCACCGCATCCCGCATATAGGTGACGAAGGCGACGATGGCCTTGAGCGGCACATGCAGCTGTTTCGCCGGCCCTGTGGTGCCCGAGGTGAACATCGCGAGAAAGGGTGCTTCACCGCCCAGCAGCACCGGCTCGAACTCGGCCGACTGGCGATTGACCTGGGTCCAGAAATCATCAGCACCGTCACCTACGACCAGGCGGCGTGGCGCGGCTTCGATGGCGTCCAGCTTCTCGCTGTTTGTAGCGTCGGTGACGACGATCTTTGCGCCGGATTCCTTGATTCGGTGCTCGACCGCTTTGGGGCCGAATGCAGTGAACAGCGGCTGATAGATGGCACCTACGCGCCAGGTGCCGAGGATGGTGATCAGCAATTCAGGCGTACGCGGCAGCAAACCAGCGACGGTATCGCCGGGCTTTATGCCGTAGCTGTCTAGGAGATTGGCGAAGCGCGCCACGGCTTCCTTGAGTTGCGCGAAGGTCCAGGTGGCTCGCTGCCCATCGCGGCCTTCCCAGATGAGGGCGACCTTGTCTGAGTCTGCATGGCGGTCGCAGCACTCAATGCAGGCATTCATAGCGGACAGGTCGCCGGCAAGGATGGATGAGACTGTCTGATCGTAATCGAACTCACTGGCCGCAGTTGCATGGTCGCGCATGGCTGGCTCCTGGGTTTCTTGTTCTTGGTTCCTCTGGATATTGGCGCTGCATGGCCCACGCAACAATGGCAAAAGCCACCAATCTGGATGAGCGGTTTGGACAAATGCCGCGGGTCTGGCGAGTGATTGGGGCAGGGCGGTGTATGCCAGTCGCCGAGCATGTTTGGCTAGAGCTGCCACCCAGCCCTTTTCGGTGTGGTTGACTCAGCCCTGCAGGTTTGGCGCCTTCTTCCAGGCGGTCTGGATTGGTTTACATGGAGGAGATGCGCTTACCGCCAAGTGACACGCGGCTAGCACTAATCGACCAGAACGGCCTCGAATCTTTGAGCCATTCACGGCTCAATCGGAGGTGATCCATGAGTATCGATCCGCTCGATAGAACCCATAACCAGCAGCCCGTGCCGGGGCAGGGCCAGAACCCCAGCCATTCCCCTGAACCTGACTTCATTACCGATAATCCAGATGTCCAGCCAGGTTCCGGCAATGGCACAAAACCTTCAGAGCAGCCAAGTAGATCGCCAGACACCGACCCGAACGAGCCGGGTCTTGGCAATCCGCTTCCTTGATCTGTTCAGAGAAACCGAGCCCAGCCTTTGCGCTGGGCTTTTTGTTCGGACAGGCCTATCGCGATGAGCCACAGATCCTGCACTACTGTAATAATGTGATTCGGCTTACTGCCCCAGCGAATACCGGTAGATACCGTCCCCTTGGAGGCGCCATGGCTCGGCTCACAGCTACAGAAAAACGAGCGGTATTTACTGAAATGCATCGTGCAGGGTGCTTTTTGCTACCCAATCCCTGGGACGCGGGGAGTGCCCGTATCCTGGAGACACTCGGCTACAAAGCGCTAGCGACTACCAGTTCTGGCTATGCGTGGTCGCAAGCACAAGCTGACGGTCAGTTATCCTGCTTCGATACTCTGGCTCATATGCGTTACATGGCCGCCATCAGCGAGCTTCCTATCAATGCCGACTTCGAAAGCGGTTATGCATTCACCGCCGAGGGGGTATTCGAAAGTGTCAGCATGGCGGTCGATACCGGTGTGGCCGGCCTGTCGATTGAAGACTCGACAGGCGACCCAAAACAGCCGTTGAGAGACAAATCGGAAGCCGTCGAGCGCCTGCAGGCAGCCCGTGCAGCTATCGATGCAAATGGCGGCGACACCCTCTTGGTCGGGCGTGCAGAAAACTACTTCGTGGGTCGCCCCGATCTGGACGATACCATCGAGCGCTTGCTCGCCTATTCGAACGCCGGCGCAGACTGTTTGTATGCGCCTGGCCTCAAGACGCGGGAAGAAATCCAGGCGGTTGTCAGCGCAGTAGCACCAAAACCCGTGAACGTCCTCATCGGTTGGGCCAGTGACTTATCGGTACAAGATCTGGCCGATCTTGGCGTGAGGCGAATCAGCGTAGGCGGTGCCTTGGCCCGAGCAGCTTGGGGCGGTTTTATCACCGCGGCCCGGACGATGAGTGAACAGGGTCGATTCGATGGGTCTATCGATACGCCCTCGGGTGCGGAGCTCAACAAACTGTTTGGTTCGACAACCCTTCGCTGAAGTCGCACTGGGCAATATGGCGCGCCGCTCAGTGTGGGCGCGCCATAGGAGGTTACTACGCTTCTGAAACGCGCCGACTCAGGCTTTTGCAACCGTTACCGGCTGCGGCAAAGTGAATCCTTTCAACGGCAGCTTTAGCGAAACCACTGCGGCAATCAAAAGCAGCACGCCTGAACTACCAAAGGCGAGCCAATGGGTACCGAACTGCTCGAACCCCCACCCGCCTAGCCAAGAGCTGATCATGGCGCCGACCTGATGGCCTAAATAAGCCGTTCCGTACATGACACCGACCAGCCGCACGCCATAGACGTCCGCGAGTATGGCCGACGAAGCTGCGATACTGCCCGCCCACACCATTCCTCCAATGGCCGCCGCGATGTACAGCTCCCAATGGGTCCCCACCAGCAGTAGCGCAAAGAATCCCAGGCCCCGGATGAAGTAAATCGCCCCTAGGATGTTCCGTCGAGGGAGCCGGTCGGACAGTCGACCCAGTACCAGTGTTCCGGCAATGGCCACGAGACCGATAAGCCCGATGCCGTAGGAACTCGTCATGGCATCGAATCCGTGATCCATGAGCATAGGCACACCATGAGTTCCAAGAAGATTCATGCTGTACCCGCATGCGAACAGGCCGAGCACGATTTTCCAGAAAGGCGACGTGCGCATAGCAGCACCGAACGTGAGCTCCACAGGCGCCGCATTGTTAGCTGGGGGCGCAGAACCAGGTGTTGCGGGAAGCAGATCTGAGTTTTGCGGCACCTCGTCCTTCATGATGAACAAGGCTGCTGGCACGGTTACTACAGCGAATGTAATAGCGAAGCCAACAAGGGTGGTTTGCCAGTCAAATAACGTAATAGACAGCGTCAGCAGCGGCGTCAGTACCGCCATACCAGCCATTGAGCCAGTGGACAGGAAGAACAACGCCATACCACGTTGCCGAGTAAACCAGCGGCTAATGACCGGCGTCAGCGCTACTGGGCTGGTGAACGCAAGACCAATCGAGAGCAGCACACCAAATGACAGTAAAAAGGTGAAAGGCGTACGCGCAACGACCGTCCATATCGTTGAGGCAACAACTATGGCCGTTCCAAGCAACAGCACGGAGCGTGTTCCAATGACCCCCACCAAGTATCCCGCCAGAGGCATCGCTAGGCCATAGAACAGCATGCCAACCCCAACGATAGTGGCCAGAAGACTACGGCTAAAGCCCAGATCTTCCGCCATTGGCAGGAAAAATGGCCCGATCCCGAGGCGCATCCCAACTGTCAGCAGCGTAAGGACCGTGGCAGCAGCGACGATGTTCCAGCCGTGATACCAGCTACCTTTTCGAAGGGATGAAGACACAGATCGCACCTCTGAAATGGATTCCTAAGTTGCTGAGCCGAAGCTAGCAAACAATCCTGCGTCCGACCTTAAGTATTCTTCGTAGAAATATTCAAACCATTCAGATTCGCCATGAGGCTGATTCGGCAGGAGCGGCCGCGCCGGCGGAAGATCAGCGGGACTACCAATTGGCCATAAGGTCCGCAACAGCATAGGGCTTGCGAGAACAAAAGGCACAGACATAAGCCGCGTGACAGCGAGCGAACGGCTGCTTACGAGAGCCCATACGGACGGCCAGATGAAAAACCTTCTGCTGGAATATTGATAGCGCTGGCAGAGTCGCAATTGGTGGCGCCGCTAACTGCTCGCGATATCCTCGTCTCAGACAAAGCCGATCCAGCGGCCAGCTATGAGGATCGAAAGCCAAAGAATGGCGGATGCGGCGGCCAGGGCGCGAACTCGGACAGTTGGCTGGCCGCACAGGGCGGCATCAAAGCGCTCGCCGTGATGCTGGAGTGCAATGTTGCAGATCGCCAGCAATAGCAGCGCGGCCTTGCAGAGAAAGGCTGGGTTCTCTACGTACTCCGCTGGCCTCACTGAGAACAACCAAAGCCCCGTTATCACCGCAAGTGTGGCGCCCGTTGCCGCTACGCGTACTAGAAAGGGGCCAAGGACCGGCAGATCTCGTCCGTGCATTGACCGCAAGATGAGCAAATCGAGCGGCAGGATCGCGCCTAGGAGTAGCCCTATGCCAAGGATGTGAGCTGCGTTGACGACCAGATAGGCTATCCAGTACTCCTGCAGGAAGACGGCACCGGGCCAGCCAGCAATCGACTGCAGAAAAACAGTCATCGCCGTGTCGTCATTCCTTGATTCGTTCCGGATACATGTCGTATTGCTTGCCGCCAACGGTAATGCGCACGGCTTTCATATGCGCTTCGTTCGGCTCTTTGGTGCGGTTGCCGAGGACGGTGATGTCATCTCCCTCCTTGGCGGTATCGCCGGTGAAGCCGGAACGTTGCGTCTGGTTCGGATTCCCCAGATCGACTTGCCATAAACGGCCGTCTTGAGCCTTTACGCGCAAGACTGGATGAGGTGGCGCCATCGAAATCTCGGTAATCGTGCCCTTCAATTCCGACTGCTCTTCTTCCGCCCAGGCCCAACCGTGATGAGCGAAGGCCTGCGTTGTAAACAGCACCATCGCTGTGACGCCAAGCATTAAGACCATACGCTGCGCAGCATCGCGCGCCGTGATTGATCGGGTGGCGGTTCGGTTTTCGCTTGATACCGACATAACCATGCTCCTTTGCGCGACTAAATAAATGAGAGTTCGGCACGTTGAAGCCAGTTCCCGGTTTCTGCTGGGCTACCTGCTTGTTTCCAAACTGCACAATCTGTGGAGCTGCATCGGCACCTTCGTGCTGAGCGGGTTGGTTGTTGTTTTTCGGCGGTTGGTCGGCGCTGGTCAGAACGCTGCTGATGCCTATATCAAGAATATTTGTACAATTAATTGGAGGGAAACCTGTACGATTTGATGCTCTTGTAGAGCATTTTGCTCTTTTCCCTTCATCGGTATCAGACATGTTCAACAGAAAGCTAAAACGAGACTTGGCCGAAATGCGCGAGGAAGTCGCGACCAATCGGCAAATAAAGGATTCGCTGTACAGAGAGTTGATGATCATGGAGATCGACCCGCAGGGCCGGGTTCAGCATGCCAATCCGCTCTTCCTCAGTGAGATGGGCTATCAACTCGATGAGCTCGTTGGTCGTCCAATCGATAGCTTCTTTTCCGATGAATTTCGCAGGGAGCCCAACTACGCAAGCCTGAAGATGACAATGCAACGGGCCGAGCATTTAAATGGCGCGTTCCGGCTACTCAAGGCGAACGGAGAGGAAGCCTGGCTTCGCTCGATCTGGCAGCCAATCAAGCGCTCGGATGGGTCATTGCAGCATTTTGCCCTCTGTGCCAGTAATCTGACCCGCACGATCGCTGCGTCTCGCGAGCATGAAAGTGTGATCAGTGCGCTCAGGCGCTCGACCGCAATAATCGAATTCGACCTGAGCGGCCATGTACTGAACGCGAACGATCGCTTCCTCGAAGGCATGGGCTATCGACTGGAGCAGATCAAAGGTAAGCATCACCGCATGTTCTGCGAACGCGAGGAAAGCGACTCCGCGGCATATCGCGAATTCTGGGTCCGTCTAAACCGCGGTGAATATATCGCAGAACGCTTCAAACGCATCGACGCCAATGGTCGTGTTGTCTGGCTCGAGGCGTCTTATAACCCGGTGCTCGATGCATACGGCAAGCTGTACAAGGTCATCAAGTTCGCCACGGTGATTACCGATCAGGTCAACCGCGAAATGGCAGTCGCCGAAGCCGCGACCATCGCCTATGGCACTTCACAACAGACCGACCTCAGTGCCCAGCGAGGCGCGGCAGTGGTGCAGCAGACCGTAAACGTCATGCGCCAGATTGCAGTGCAGATACAACAAGCATCCAATGGTATAGAGGCGCTGGACAAGCAATCGCAACTGATCAGTGCGATCCTGAAAACCATCAGCGACATTGCCGATCAGACCAACCTGCTGGCGCTCAACGCGGCGATCGAAGCGGCACGCGCCGGCGACCAGGGTCGAGGTTTTGCGGTAGTGGCAGACGAAGTCAGGCAGCTTGCGGCGCGAACCAGCAAAGCCGCCGGTGAAATCGTTGGCGTTGTGGGAAAGAACCAGGACCTGGCGCAAGCCGCCGTACACAGCATGTCGGCCAGTCGCAACCAGGCCGAAGACGGTCTGGAGCTTGCCAACCAAGCGGGCGCAGTCATCGTCGAAATTCAGGACGGCGCGAAGCGGGTCGTGAACGCGGTGGGCCAGTTCGCAAGCCAGCTCAAGACTTAAGATGGGGGCAGGTTCAGCGGCAGTCAATGCGCGCGTTGCGCCATCCAGCGCCGGTACTGGCGAGTACGCGAGGCGTTGGCCATCTGCTGCATGATCAGTGCTCGCCATGGAGATACCTTCGGGTTGGGGTTCTTGTTCAGGCTGTGTTTGCTCAACTGAAATTTGACGACCGCCATGTTAGCCAGCGATGCCAGGGCCTTGTTCTTCCAGGTTATGGGTGGCAGCTGTGGGGCGCTGTTCTTGCCGAGATGCCAATCGCGCGGCAGAGCCGGATCGATGGCCAGGGCCGTGCCGATGCCGACCATATCGACACCGCTATTGATCACTTGCTCAGCCACCGGTCGACGGCGGATGCCTCCCGTGACCATCACGGGCATCTTCGCGACCTTCCGGATATCACGGGCGAACTCCAGAAAGTAGGCCTCTCTCGCCAATGTGCGACCGTCGCGGGCTTCGCCCTGCATGGCAGGAACTTCATAGCTTCCGCCTGACAACTCGACCAAGTCGACATCCTGGTTGTTGAGCAGCCTCACTACCTGCTCGGCATCCTCGGCACTGAAACCACCACGCTGGAAACCCGCGGAGTTGAGTTTCACGGCAACCGAGAAACTCGGTGAAACCTCTGCCCGCACGGCTCTGAGGATATCCAGCAGAAGGCGGGCTCGGTTCTCGAGGGAACCACCCCACTCATCCGTTCGTTGATTGGTAAGGGGGGACAGGAATTGGCTCAGCAGGTAGCCATGGGCCGCGTGGATTTCCACACCGGTAAAGCCGGCCAGCTCGCCGAGCCGGGCGGTGCGAGCGAACCGTCGGACTACCTGCTCGATGACCTCCGGCGTCATCTCGCTGGGCGTGTCGAAGTGTTTGGACATCTTGCCCAGATCCAGCGGTACCGCCGACGGCGCCCAAGTCTTCTGCCCGAGATTGGCGCGCATCTGGCGGCCCGGATGATTGATTTGCAGCCAGAACTGCGCGCCCTTGGAGCGGCCGATCCGGGCCCAACGCTTGAACTTATCCAACTGCTTGTCATCCTCCAGCACCACGCCGCCGGGGCCCGTCATGGCGCGGCTATCGACCATCACGTTGCCCGAGATGATCAGGCCGGCACCGCCATCGGCCCAGGCCTGATACAAGCGCATCAGCCTCTCGGACGGCGCCTGGTTGTCGTCGGCCATGTTTTCTTCCATGGCGGCCTTGGCGATACGGTTCGCAATGCTGGAGCCGTTGGGAAGGATCAACCCGTCGAAAACGCTCATGAATAACTACCTCGTGTGATGTGGAGCGACCTTAAGATTAAAGTTGACTTTAATGTCAAGGCCTTCTTTGCGGCTGCCGGGCAGGAGCCGAAGGCGATGCGGTGCATCCGACAGCCCAGCGCCATGAACGGCGCTGCATGACTGACATGAATCGCAACGAATAAGCTCCCGAGAGTCCCTATCGACCCGCTTGACCTTAAAGTTTAGTTAAACGTTAGGGTGCGCACAGCTGGCCACTAGAGATGTGCCAGTGCGACGCAGATAACTTGGTTTCTGCTCGCATATCAGCCATAGCGCATGCGGAGACAGAGAATGAAACTCGGAAATATTGTGGTGATAACAGGCGTGCTCCTGAGTGCTGCTACAGCTCCCTCATGGGCGGAGGCGCCTCTCGAGGCCGCGCAACGCGACGGCAAGACCAACCTTGGCGGTCGCGAAGTGAGCGTGGCGGCGGGTGGGCTGTATGACCGCTATCAATCGAACCCGCCGCTGTCGGTGATCGCCGCCGAGGCTCCGGGCATCGACCTGAGCTGGTTCAAAGAGCTGAAGAAAACCAAGGTCGACATGGGCTTCGAGTCCTATTCGCCCAACTTCTACTACAAGAACAGTAGAGTGACGGCCGTCTTCACGGCAGACATAGACCGGCTGAGGGAGCTCATGCCCGCCGAGGTTCTGAAAGAAGTCCAGCCGCTTCAAGTATGGCCCGGCCGTGGACTGGTCGCATTCACCGCCTATGCCTACGAATACTGCGACAACGACAGCTACAACGAGATCGCGCTATCGATTGTCACCAACAAGCCCGGTCGCTCGAACCTGGGACCCGTCACGCTGATCGGTCAGTCCATATCCAAGGACTTCTGGGGCTATGTGCTCAAGCTCCCAGTGAATACGGAACTGGCCGAAGTCAGGGGCGTGGTGGGCTATAACCTGCCCAAGTGGCTGACCGGCATCAATTTCAGGGAAACCTACAACTCGGTGGTCTTTGAACTCATCGACCAGAAAACAGGCAAAGTCGACGTCACCTTCGAAGGCGAGAAACTCAGCGATCTCTCGGATGAGATCGACATGGTCACCAACAGCTTCACCAATATCGGTCACGATGGGGAGTTGGCCTATGGCTATGCGGTTTCACGCCAACAACGCCATGCGTCCAGCTCAAGCGAAGACTCGGTAAAGCTCATGCTGAGCGGTGGAAGCCTGTCCGGCTACATTGAATCGCTGGGTCTGGGAAAAATGATGAAGTATGAATACGTTCCCGAATTCCAGAGCGCCTTGTATGCCCCCGAACCCTTGAAGGCCATGCTGGAGCGCGACTGAGTCCATGCGGATTCCAGAAACAAAGCCAGGCCGTCACGGCCTGGCTTTTTTGGCCTGGGATGCGTACCTGCGCTGATCGCGCATCGCAGATGCAAATCAGGCCTGGGTCGAGCGTGCTGTCGTCGCTTTTTCCTCTTTTCCGTCTTCGCGAAAGCGGTTCAGCAGCCGCTGCGTATTCTCGGTGCAGCGCATTCCTTCGGGTTTGGTTTCGATACCCTCAATGACGACGAGCAGTTGCGCCTTGTTCTGCTCCAGACGCTTTTGCAGGACTTCGATTTCGGACACCTTGCGTTTGAGGCTATCCAGAAGCTCGTCATGCTGCCAGGCATCGGCGCTTACTGGCAGCAAAGTCCGAATCTCCTCCAGCGAGAAGCCGGCGTTCTGGGCGCCGGTGATGATCTCCAGAATCCACACCGCCTCGGGGCCGTAATCACGGTAACCGTTTGCCTTGCGCTCCACCGACTTGATCAGGCCGCTCGACTCATAGAAGCGGATACGTGAAGCCGCCAGACCGCTGAGCTTCGCCAGTTCACCAATTTTCATTTCCCACACTCTCGAAAGGCGTTGACATTAAAGTTTACTTTAACCCTACAGTCGAAGCGCGACCAGGCAAGTGGCCCGTAGAGCGGATACAGAAGTGGTAATCGGGGGTAGAAGACTGCTTGAAGATCGGCCGTAGTTTAAGGGAGTGATGACAGCGTTCAACAGCATGACCAATGTCCGCTCTTGGCCGGATAGCGACGGTCTAGTTCGACCACCGCTAAACGTCGTCATACCTCGATCTGTTCAGCCATCTCTAGAGCATCGTCTACCTCGATACCAAGATACCTGACGGTGCTTTCCAGCTTCGTCCTACGGTAGATCAGCGACGCCTTGGTTCGGCGCATCGTGTGGGTGCCGTATACGGCCGGATCGAGACCGATGGCTGTTACCCAGGCTTTGACGATGCGAGCGTATTGCCTTGTGGAGAGGTGGTCTGAGCAATGCAGTCGGCTTGGGAAAAGCCGATCTTCACCCCGTAGCTGTGCCTGATGTATCCAAGCCTCAAGTGCCGCCCGAGTTTGTTCGGTGATCTCAAACTGTACCGGTCGCTGGGTTTTCTGCTGCATTACGATGGCTCGTGCTGACACGTGAACCTCATGGGCTATGTCGCGTACGCGAAGCTTCGTCTTGCTATCGATAGGCAAGTCAACCAGGGCGAGATCCCGGGTTTCTCCCCGATCTGGAGTCTGACTCGGATAGCCCAAATATCTCTGAGCCGAAGCGGTGCTTTCTGCCCGACTAGCTTTCCTTTATTCCAAGGTTGGTAGCATTGAGTAGTGATGGGTTTCATGGCTTGTCCTCATCGTGAGGGAAGCCAAGGATGAGCCACGATGGTGACGGTCGCTAACCGACCCAAAGCTGCCAGTCACAACCGGCACCGTCAGCCGTCATCACACTAACCGCGCAAAAGCGATTATTGCCTCGTTGACCTCGTTTGGTCTTGCCTCGGGCGCCCAGTGGCCGCCATAGGCCATTGCGGGACAGCCATTGCGGCTTGGTTGCGCTATAAAGGCGTTCAGACCGACGTTACAACTGAACAATCATTCGAGTCAGCAACGAGGAAGGAACCTATGCTCTTTAGAGATTATTGGAATGGCCCAGCGAACCGGCAGCGAGCGGATGATCTGGATGCCCAGCTCACAAAGCTTCAGGCGCGTCATGCACAGCTAGAAGCGCTCAATAGAAAGATCGGGGCCATGGATGTTCTGGACGTCCAGCGGCTGACTGAGCAGGAGAAAGCAAAGCTTGCTGCTGTTCGACAGCAAATTCAGAGCGCCGAGCAGGAGGTAGTAGCATTTGCACAACGCTCCTCTGATTTACAAAGGCAGATACTTGTATGGGAGGAAACGATACTCCTCGAAAGCTTCGCGCTCTATGAGCCCAAGTTCAAACTAAATGCGAGTCATGAATACAAGTCCCGATTAGGCAGTGTCCGCGAACTCCAGAAGGCGATGATCAAGAACGGGAAAGCTGCCACTGGAAATATGGACTGGACGGTTAACGGCAGCAAGCCGCAAGGTCGCAAGCTTGTGAACGATATGATCAAGCTGGTGATCCGGTCGTTCAACAACGAAGCGGATTATTGCGTGGACAATGTAAAGTTCGACAACGTCGAGCTAGGTGAGAAGCGAATTCTCAAGTCGTACGAAGCCTGCAACCGCCTAGGCAAGATTATGGACGTGGAAATATCGCGTAAGTATCTGAGTCTTAAGCTTGATGAGCTGCACCTTGCTCACGAGTTTCAAATCAAGAAACAGGAGGAAAAGGAAGAGGCCAAGCGCGTCCGCGAAGAACTGCGCGAACAGCAGAAGCTTGAGCAGGAGATTCGCGCAGCCCGGGAGAAGATTGCCAAGGAGCGCAAACACTTCGCTACCGCTATGCGCGACCTTCAGGCTCGCCTGGACAAAACAGAGTCCGAAGAGGAGCGCGAGCCCCTTTTAGCGAAGCTGGCTGAGATTGAAGCGGGCCGAGCTGCGCTTGAGAGCGAAGAGAAGCTAATTGATTATCGCGAACAAAATGCGAAAGCCGGCTATGTGTACGTGATTTCCAACTTAGGGGCATTCGGCGAAGGAGTTTACAAGATCGGTATGACCCGCCGGCTAGAGCCGCTGGATCGTGTCGATGAGCTTGGTGACGCATCGGTGCCGTTCTGGTTTGACGTGCATGCGATGGTCTTTTCAGATAATGCCCCTGCGCTGGAGGCAAAGCTGCACGAACGCTTCGCCGCAGGACGTCTAAACAAGGTAAATGGCCGCAAGGAATTCTTCCGTGCGGACATTGCTGAGATCGAGTCGGTCATTCGAGAAAACTATGACGCCGTCGTCGAGGTCACCCATGAAGCGCCGGCCGAGCAGTATCGCGAGAGCCTTCGAATGGAGTTGCCCAAAGCCGCAATCCAGCAAACAGAACGAGTTGCGACACAAAGCTAGCTCAGAAATCCTTGTTAGGGGGTCCGCTTCGGGTCGACTCCGGCCCGTGGTACCGGCAACAGTCGGCCAGGAGCGGTCGTTTGGGACCGGCAATGGCTGCTCCCCTTCCCCGGTTCCTCATCGTTGGCTACGACCGAGTCGTGCCAAAGACGCTCAGCAGGAAAACCGCTCAGCCAGATTCTGTGCTTTGAAATGCTCGACCAGGCAATCTACAAAGGCGCGGGTTTTCGCCGGCAGCAACGTATGGGCGGAGAAGTACACCGCTATATGCCCCGCGTCCACATACCAATCGGGCAGCACCCGTGACAGGCTGCCCTGGTCCAGATAGGGAAGAGCGTGCGGTAAGCTGACTAAGGCGATGCCCAGCCCCATATCCGCCGCGCGGCAGGCGGCATCCGGATCGGTCATGGTCATGCGTGCCGGCAGTTCGATCGCTGCTTCTGCGTTGCTGCGATTGCGTAGCGTCCAGCGGCGGACCCGCCCCGTCTGTGGAGAGCGAACCAGAATGCCGGCATGTTGCGCCAGGTCGCTCGGCACACGCGCAAGAGGATGTGCATCCAGATAACCGGCAGAGGCCACCAGCACCCGGTGGGCCGGCGCCAACTTGCGCGCCACCACACCGGGCGAAAGCTCCATCGCGCCGCTGATGGCGGCATCGAAGCCTTGCGAGATCAGATCGACCGGGCTGTTATCGAAATGCCAATCGGGCGTTATCGCAGGATAGCGCTGCAGAAAGTCACCCAGCATCGGCACCACGTAATCGCGGCCAAAGGTCACGCCCATGCTGACCTTGAGCACTCCGGCGGGCTGCCCAGCGGCGCTGGCTAAATTGGCCACTGCGCGCTGAATGCTGCCCAGACTGGCACGGACTTCGTGTAAAAAGCGTTCGCCGGCTTCGGTCAGGGTCAGGCTGCGGGTGCTGCGCTGAAACAGACGCACCCCGAGGCTAGCCTCCAGCTTGGCCACGCTCTTGCCCACTGCGGCGGGCGTTATCCCCAGGCGGCGTGCGGCCTCGGCAAAACTGCCGGCTTCGGCGCTGCGCACGAAACAGTCGAGACCCGCTAGCGTTTCCATAGCGTCTCCGTAAACCAAAAGGATCGAGTGAATAGAGTGATTGATGGCTTATCGATATGCAATTGGCAGTGGATACTCGTTTCATCCGGGCAAGTCGTCCGTCCAATCGGAGCAACGAGCATGTCGAACATCACTACTCTCAGCAGTAACAACCTCACTGGCAAAGTTGCCCTGATTCAGGGCGGCTCGCGGGGCATCGGCGCTGCCATTGCCGAGCGCCTGGCCCACGAAGGTGCGGCTGTGGTCATTACCTATGTAAGCTCGGCGGACAAAGCCGCCGAGCTGGTACGAGGCATCGAAGCGGCCGGCGGCCGTGCCCTTGCCGTTAAGGCCGACAGCGCCGACGCCGATGCCGTACGCGGCGCCGTCAGCCAGACGTTGAGCCACTTCGGGCGCATCGATATCTTGGTGAACAATGCCGGCGTGCTGGCGATTGCACCGATCGAAGAATTCAGCCTGGAAGATTTCGACCGCACCCTGGCCGTCAACGTACGCAGCGTGTTCATTGCCAGTCAGGAAGCCGCGCGGCACATGAACGAAGGTGGCCGCATCATTACTATCGGGAGCACCAATGCCGACCGCATGCCCTTCGCCGGCGGCAGTGTTTATGCCATGAGTAAATCGGCGATTGTCGGACTGACCCGCGGTATGGCGCGCGATCTAGGCTCGCGCGGCATCACGGTGAACAATGTGCAGCCGGGCCCGGTGGACACCGACATGAACCCGGAGAACGGTGACTTCGCGGTAACCATGAAGGGCCTGATGGCGATCGAACGCTACGGCCGCGCCGAAGAAATCGCCGCGTTCGTAGCCTATCTCGCCGGCCCCGAAGCGGGTTACGTCACCGGCGCCAGCCTCTCGATCGACGGTGGCTTCGCCGCTTAAGCCATCGCTATCAAAAAGCCCCGCAGAGTTTACCCGCAGGTGGGTAGGCGCCTGCGTCAGGACAGGTTGCTCAACGCCTCGCAATTGATCAGATAACGCTGCTCACAAGCGCTTTGATACAGGCGCTTGGCCTGGCTGGGGCCGCGCGGCACGGTGCATTTGTATTTCAGGTCAGATTGACGAGGATGTGCTGGGCCATCAGGCCGGCGGCGGCAGCGGACTGGTTGAGATACTTGCGCAATGGAGGGACGCGATATTGATGCTGCCGGGCTTCAACTGTGGGCCGGACTCTGCCGATTATGAGTGACCGCTTCCGGCCCAGAGTGTGTAAAAACGCTGCTAGCCAGTGCTCTA
>NZ_JAMOHZ010000006.1 GCF_024448715.1 Stutzerimonas stutzeri | reverse complement strand
GCGTTTCTTTTCCATTTCAGAGTACCTGTAGGTTCCAGATGACAAGGGTTGGTTTATGCATTGCCGGGCAGGCGCAACTGAGCGCCCTGCCCCACAGACAGCAAGTTCGGTTGATTGTTGGCCGCCGAGGTTAACGAGGCGTTACCGCGATACCCGGCGCGGACGGACGGACCGTTCATGCGAGCATTTCCTCGTACAGCGCCTGGTACTGCCGGGCGATGACCAGACTGTCGAAGGTGCTGGTGATCTTTTCCCGTGCGTTGAGCGCGAGTTGTGGATAGTCCGCCTCGCCGGTGACCCACTCGACGCCTTCGGCGAGCCCCAGGGCCTCGAAGGGCGCGGCCTTATAGCCGTCGTGCTTGTGGGTCACGATGTCCTTCGGGCCGGTGGCGTCGAAGCACACCACCGGCGTCCCGCAGCCCATAGCCTCGGCCAGCGTTTTGCCGAATGCCTCCATCAGGCTCGGCGCGATGAACACATCCGCAGCCGAATACAGCAGGCGCAGCGAGATGCTGTCGTGCAGATAGCCGAACGAGGTGTAGTCGAAACCCAATCCATCGGCGATGGACTGGTCCAGCTTGCCGAAGAAGCACAGGTGATACTTGGCCGGGTCGAGGTGCTTGAGCATCTCGAGGTATTTGCCGAAGCCTTTGTAGGTGTCCTTGGCGCTGGTGCAGCCGGTAAGAATGATCTTCTTGTCGGTGTTCAGCCCCAACAGCTGGCGAGCCAGTTGCTTGTCGAGCGGGAAGAATTCATTGCTGTCGACGTTGTTATGGATGGTGCGCACGTCGAAATCGCGAAATAGCAGACTCCGCTTGGCCTGCTCGGTGACCCAGTCGCTGATGCCGATCATCTTCATCGACTCGGGCAGGTATTTGCGCTTGCGGTTCAGCACGAAGCGCGACAGGTCCTTGTCGGACGTACTGCCGAGCTGATCGCAGCTGCCGCACCCGGTGATGAATTTCTCGCAGCCCATGGCGTAATGGCAGCCACCAGTCATCGGCCACATGTCACGCATGGTCCAGACCACCGGCTTGCGCAGTTTGGCCAGGTGCTTCATATCGACGAAGCCACCGTTGACCCAGTGCAAATGCACAACGTCAGCCTCGCGGCAATCGGCGCTGCCGGTGAAGTCGGCACCCATCACGCCGGCACTGAACATTCCCGACTGCCGCCCCCGATAAACGCTGGCGAACGCCTGGTCGGCCTGGCTTCTGGCGATGCTGATGATCTTGTCTTTCTTGCTGCGGCTGACGGACACCACCGAAGTGTCACCATGGGTGACCTGGCTATTGGTGTAGACGAGCGAATCGACACCCAGCGAGCGCAGTCCCTGATGCAGCCAGTAGGCGCCGCGAGCAGCGCCTCCGGTCAGCTCGCCGGCGACCAAGTGCAATACCTTCATATCAATCGAAACTCTTTTCGGGGTGCTGAAACGTCGAGTGCTGGGCCGCATACCACCTGCGCGAGGCGATCAGCACGATCACGATCAGCGACGAATAAATGACGATGCTGGCGACGGTAAAGGCCTGGACAGTGGCCAGCGCGTTGCCGATCAGAAGCGCACCGCCGAATAGCGAAAGCACACGCAAACTGGTGCTGAATATCTCGAACAGAAGGAAACGGCCTTGTAGAGACAGCGCCGGAACCGCGACTACACAAGGGCGTGAAACGAAGACCACATACTCGGCCAGCGCCAACCAGCGGGCATATTCGCCTGCCACATGCCATTGCTCGCCAAACACAAAGGCAAACAGCCATGGCCCGAGAATCGCGACCAGCGCGAACGGAACCAGACCGACCAGCGCGAGAGCAGTGGTCGCCTTCAACAGCATCGCCGCAACTGGCTCCCGGTCGTGGATCGCGCGGCTGATACGTGGGTAATAGACGTCCGCCACCGACTTGCCTATGAGGTTGGTCGGCATGGTTAACGCCTGTTTGCACAAAGCAAAGAAGCCAGCAGCGGCCGGGCCGAAATAGGCCGCGAGCACTAGCGTCGGCAGATGCTGCGAGACAGCATTGATCAGCATCACCGGGGCGCGAAACTTGGGAAAGTCGCTGTGCTTGCGGGCCAGCTCAAACATGCCAGGGCTATCCTGCCCCGCTTCGCCGGTGTGATTGTCCTCATGGGGTTTCGTTCGCAGCATCGCCAGCCCCAGCATTGCCGCGTGCAGGGCCTGCTGCAGAGCGGTGGTGCACACCAGTACCAGCGCAGAAGACTGCACCAGACCGGCGATGGTCCGCATCGAGTTGAACAGCAGCGAGTTCCCTACTGCAACGCTCGCCGTGATGCGGAAGCGCTGGGTGCGAAACAGCCATTGCTGACAGATTTCCAATGCCGCCCCGCAGAACATGACGAACGGGATGAGCATCAGGTAAGGCTGGATGATCTGGATCTCGAGCGCCTCAGCCAGCCGCCCGCCGAACAAATGCAGGGACAGGGCAACGACCACCGACAGCGTCAGTGCGATCGCCAACGCCAGACGCACCAGCCCACGCGCATCGCCATCGCGCTTGGGCAACACGATAGCGATGGGATAGGTCAGCGCAGCAACCGGAATCAGCATCATGGTGACGCTGAGAAAGGTGCCCAGAACGCCGTAGGCTTCCGGTCCGTAGATGCGGGTGATCACCGGCATGAACGCCAGGGTGATCGCCTGCGCACCCGCGGTACCTGTCACTACGGTGAGAATATTGCGCAGCAACTTGCTACGCATGCTTCCGTGCAACAGCGCTGCCAGCCTTTCCCTGAACAAGGAAGAGCCGTGCCGGGCGCTGGGCTGATCGATGGCGCTCACTCGCGATTCCCGCTCAGGCCTGAACCGGCTGACGGCCGATGCCGTAATAGCCGAAACCTTCGCGTTTGACCTGTTCGCGGTCGTACTGGTTACGCCCGTCGATGATCAGTGGGGTGTTCAGAAGACGCTTCAAGGCGCGAAAGTCCGGACGGCGGAACGGCTTCCATTCGGTCACCAGGCATAGTGCGTCGGCATCGATGGCAGCCTCGTACTGGCCTTCGACGATCTGCAAGCGGCCATCGGCGAACCAGGCTTCCGGGAACTCGCTGCGGGCGGTCTCGCGGGCCACCGGATCGAAGGCGCGAACCTTGGCGCCGGCATTGATCAGGCTGTTGATCAGCACGATGCTCGGCGCTTCGCGCATGTCATCGGTGCCGGGCTTGAACGCCAGCCCCCAGACGGCAAAGGTGCGACCGCTGAGATCGCCGTTGAAATGCGTGGAAATCTTGTTGAACAGTGAATGTTTCTGCTGATCGTTACGAGCCTCGACGGCCTGTAGCAGCTTGGGCTCGAAGTCGTTCTGATGGGCGATGTTGATCAGCGCCTTGACGTCCTTCGGGAAGCAGGAGCCGCCGTAGCCGCAGCCGGCATAGATGAAGTGATAGCCGATGCGCTCGTCCGAGCCGATACCCAGGCGCACGTTCTCGACGTCGACGTCGAGGCGCTCGCAAAGGCTGGCGATCTCGTTCATGAAGGAAATCTTGGTCGCCAGCATGGCGTTGGCGGCGTACTTGGTCATTTCCGCGTCGCGAATACCCATGAACATGGTGCGTGGGCGATTGCGGATAAAGGGCGCGTAGAGGGCGCTCATTACCTGGCGAGCGTGCTCGTTGTCGGCGCCGATGACGATCCGGTCGGGATGCATGAAGTCATTGACCGCGGCGCCTTCCTTGAGGAATTCCGGGTTCGACACGACCGAGAATTCGATGGCGACCCCACGGGCTTCGAGGCGCTCGGCCACCGCCGCACGAACCAGATCTGCCGTGCCCACCGGCACAGTGGACTTGTTCACGACAATCGCCGGGCCGGTCAGCGTATCGCCGATCTGCCGCGCGACTTCCAGCACGTAGCGCAGGTCGGCCGAGCCGTCTTCACCGGGCGGCGTGCCGACGGCGATGAAGAACACTTCCGATTGTTCGACCGCCTCGCCCAGCGAAGTGGTGAAGTGCAGACGTCCGGACGCATGGTTTTCGGTGACGATTTCTTCGAGGCCAGGCTCGTAGATCGGCAGAATGCCCTGCTTCAGGTTGTCGATCTTGGTCTTGTCGACATCGACGCAGTAGACCGTGTTACCCATTTCCGCGATGCAGGCACCGGTAACCAGCCCCACGTAGCCGCTTCCAACGACGGTGATGTTCATAGCAGGATCCTCGATTCAAAAACATTGATACAGGCGTGCCTCGGCGCGACCCTTTCGGTGGCCGGTGGCGCAATTCGCTTGCTGGGCAGACGTCCAAACCGGGCCAGGGCCGCACGCTGGCGGGACCTGACCGGGCGATGGATCGGCGAGGCGGGCTAGACCGTCTGCTCGCTGTATCCGTAATGGTCGTAGTAGCCACGGAACTGACCGTTCTTCTTGGCTTTTTCGATATCGACATGGTTGAGCACGACACCGGCTACCGGCGCGCTGCTGTTCTGCAGCTGACTCACACCCTTCTGTACGTGTGGGATCAAGGTGCTGTCGGACTTGACCACGTAAATCACCGCGTCGGCGAGGGTCGACAATACGGCCGCATCGCTGACCGCCTGGCTCGGCGGCGAGTCGATGATGATTCGGTCATAACGGCCCTTGAGGACCTCAAGAAGTTTGGCGAAACGCGGCGAGGACAGCAGCTCCAGCGGGTTGGATGGCGCCGCACCGGCCGCGATCATGTCGACGTTACCAACCGTCTGGATGCACTCCTCGAGCTTGGCATTACCACCGATCAGGTTCACCAGACCGGGTGCCCCCGGCTTGAGATCGAATGACTTGTCCAGCGTCGCGCGGCGCAAGTCGGCGTCAATCAGCAGAACGCGATGCAGCTGACCGACAGCGAACGCGAGGTTGGCCGAAACCGAACTCTTGCCCTCGCCCGGCGCGGTGGAGGTGATTACCAGTACCTGTCGCGGTTGACCGGCTTCGCTCAGCAGCAGGTTGGTACGAATGGTTCGCACGGCTTCGCAGAAGCGTTTGTCCCCGCTGCGCTCGAACAGGTGGCTGACTTCCTTGCGCAGCTTGCGCGGCACCTGCGGGACGATACCCATCACCGGCAGGTTCAGCTTGGTCTCGACTTCTTCGGAACTCTTGAAGGTGTTGTCGAGAATTTCGCGGATGATCGCCTGCGCAATGCCGAGTACCAACGCCAGGAACAACGCCACCACCAGGATCAACTTGGTGTTCGGCGCGCTGGGCTCAGCCGGCGGAATGGCCGAATCGACCACACGGGCATTGGTGGAACTCAAGTCCGAAGTCGCAGTGGTTTCCTGCAGGCGGGTCATAAAGGTGTCGTACAGTGCGCGGTCGCTTTCGACCTCGCGCTGCAGATCACGCACCTTGAATTCCTTGCGGGAAATGTCCTGGATGCGGTCCTTGTTCTCGTCGAACGAGGCGCGCAGCGAGTTCTCGTTGGCCACGGCCAGTTGATAGTTGCGCTCGATGCTCGCCACCACCTGCTCGACCTGCTGACGCAGACTGGCAGTTGCCGCATTCAGATCGGAACGCGCGGAAACCATTCCAGGGTGGCGATCACCGTAGCGACGCGAGAGATCTTCGACGCGCGAACGGGCATGTGCCTGATCGGCCTTGAATTGCTGGATCAGTGGATGACCGAGGACCGCCGGTACGCTGGCCAGACGCTCCCAGCCCTGGCTACGCATGGATTCGACCTGACGGTACTGGCTTTCGGCCTCGGCACGCTCACGGCGGGCGTCGATCATCCGGTCGCCAGTCAGAGACAGCTCGTTGGCGCTGATGGTGCCGACGCCATCCAGATCGACCAATCCTTCGGCGTCCAGATAGGCCTGGAGGCGGTCTTCGGAGGCCTGTAGATTTTCCCGCAGGGAGACCAGACGGTCATTCATCCAGCTGGCAGCAGTCATCGACATGTCGACCTTCGCCTCCAACTGAGCCTCGATGTAAGCCTGGGCCAGTTGATTGGTGGCTTGCGCAGCGGTCAGGCGATCTGCCATGGAAACCGACAGATAGACCAGCTGGCTCTTGCCCTCGACCCAAACGGATGTACGGTCCATGAATACCTGAGTGGCGTGATCCATGATTTGCGCTTCGGTGAGCGGCTCGGGCTCGTCGCCGGTCAGCGTATCGACGATGCCAGCGAAATCGATCAGCGGGCCGGGCTGTTGGCGCGGATCAAACTCCGGATGCTCGGTCAGGTTCAGGTCACGTACCACACGCTCCGCGACGCCACGGCTCTGCATCAAGCTGAGCTGGGTCTGCAGGTATTCGCTGAGTTCGACAGGAGAATCGCTTGCAGGCTGGAACGACAATACCGGCGTGCCCTTCGTCTCGATCAGCACCGATGCGACGGCTTTATAGATTGGCGTCATCCGCGACACCAGGATGACCATCAGCACGGCGACGATCCCTACCAGCAGGGCGATGCCCCACTTGCGCGACCAGATCGCATGCCAGATTTTTTTCATGTCTATGAAGTCGCTATCGACTGCGCCGGCTGGGCGCTGCCATGGTCGGTCCGGGCGAACTGGGCTGTTCATCAAAAGAATCCTTCGTCGATGTTGATCGTATCGCCAGGACGGACCCGGGTATTCATAGTGGCTTCCTCTTCGGCGCGGCTACCTTCGGAGCCCCGCACAATGGTCATACGTTTGGTCGACGCACGCTCGGTCAGACCACCAGCCAAGGCGATTGCCCGGTCCAGGGTGAGCCCAGGCTGATAGGGATAACCGCCAGGCAGCTTGACCTCACCGGCAATATAGAACTCGCGGTAACTGACCACCGACACAGATACGCGGGGGTCGATCAGGTAACCATCCTTGAGCTTTTCCACCAGTAGGTTGCGTACTTCACCGGACGTTTTGCCGTCGGCGTCCACCTCGCCAATAAAGGGAAAGGTAAAAGTGCCGGCGTCGGTCAGGCGTATTTCTTCGAAGGACAGATCAGGCTCGCCATGAACGCTGACGCTGATCACATCGCCCGAGCCCAGCTGATATTGGGCGGCATTGGCACCGGCGCTGAAAGCCAGCAGCAACAGCAGCGATAAGTATTTGAAGGTGTTCGGCATGAACATGGTCGGCTTCTCCTTGGTACTGATTAGGTTCTACCCGGCGTCAAAGGCTCAGGTCGAAATTCAGCAGGTAAACGTTTCGGTCATAGGTTTCGGAGCTCAGGCTGGAGTCGTTTTCCGTTCTGAGGTACGACAGAGTCACGTCGATCCAACGGTCCGGCGACCAGGTCACGCCAGCACCGTAGCCGGTGCGTTCATCGTCCCGATTGATTCCTTCGTACTCTCGATCCGAAAAGCGGTAGAGCAGTTCGGTTGCAATACGAGAGGTCCATTCGTGGTCCCACGTAGCCAAGGTGGTCCAGTCATTGATGGTGCTGGCGCCGTCGTCGCCTTCATCGAAGGCACGCCGCGAGGTCAGATTGAACGCCGAATAGGTGCGCGGCTTCCAGGTGACGCCGACCTCCCACATGGGGCTGGTGAAATCCTCTCGCTGGTCGCTGTCGAAGTCCTTGCGCTCGGCGCCGAGCTTGAACATGCCGGAGGTCTTCGACGTCGCCTCCCAGGTAGCACCACCGAGCAGTGCCATGTTGGTGCTGTCGCGCAGCGCACTGGCGAGCTTGTAGTCATGGTCGGTGTGTCGCACCTCTACCAGCGAGCGGGTACGAGAACCGAGGCGGTGATACCAGATGGAATTCAACATCAGGCTGTCGCGTTCTTCGGAGGCGTTGAGATTGTCGCTGTTGTGATAACGACGCTGCTCGTAGTTGGTGCCGAACTCCAGCTGGTTACGAGCGCTCTGGGCACCAAAACGGTAGGCAGCACGGGCAATGGCCCTGCTGTACTTGTCGTTCTCGGTTTCAGCCTCGGTATCGGCAGTTTCCTCCACGCGGTGGTAGGCAAGGCCCCAGCTCAAACGATGACGTGAGGTGAATTCCATGACGCTTCTGAGCTGCAGATGGTGATCGGTATTGCTGGCTTCGGAATCCGAATGAAAGATATCGCTGTTGAAGGAGTACTCGAGTTCGTATTCGCTGTTGCGATTGCCCGTTCCGAGCAGGAAGGTCGGGTTAATACCCGTTACCCAGGACGCCTGCTCGTTATCCGCCAGACCGCGGTAGTTGTCGTCATAGCTCTCGCGCACGACCAACGTCGGGGTGAACTCGAAACCACCAATGCGAATATCCTGTGGATCGCTAGCGGCCCAGCTGTTGGTGGCCGCAAGGCACAGTAGCGATACACCTGGGAGCGTGATCTTCCTCATTTGGAATCCCTTCTCGGAGATAAATTATTGTTCATGCCTCGACTCCGGCCGCGACGCCTGGCTGATGTGAGGAGGCATAGACACGCAACAGACCGCAGATATCCCCGACAGTTGCAGAATTAATGAGCGGTGAGCTCGATAACGTGTCAAAGCGTTTCGTGGCTGGAGCCGCGTCCACCGCTTCAGGCACGCTACCGCCCCAGGGAATGGGCCCTGCAGCGGTAATGAACAGCGGCCAGCCATCGAACAAACAAAGCCGCATGCAGCTCTGATCAGCAGACCGAGGCAGGCAAAACAAAAAATGGTCGGGTGCTTTGTTATTAGAGAGGCGAGATCGCGCCTTGCTGGACGGTCTGAACGCAAGCCAGACGTACCTGAATCTATTGCTCGCGATTAAGCATGTTCAAAAGCGACATCACCCGCCCCCTCACCACCTCCGGCGCGCGACGTGTGGCCTGTCCTCGCGAAACGCCACAGAATTCAGGCGCTCTCTCTGGACATGGCTCGATCGGCGCGAGTTCCGCCTTCGTTACATCAGTAGTGCTCATGGGATAAGCGGTGATACGCCGAAGCCTTGCCGGACGAGAACCGACCGATACGCCGCAAACCAGCATAAGAGCTGGATTTAGAGGCGTTTCCGATAGCGAGCACGGCAATGCGTGGCTCGGGTGCGACCGGCGGGAGGAAAGTAGCGGGCGCCATCTCTACAGGCCGTGTGAAAACGTAGCGAGCGAAGGTTAGGCAAGAACTAGGCGTCCCCACAAAAACAGGCGAGGAAGCGGACTGGGCTCGCACTCGAGTTACGAGCTGTAAATGAGCATTCCGACAGGGCTCGCATCCGAGCCTGTTTTTAACGCAGCCTAACCGAGCGCAGTAGTTTTCACACAGCCTGTCTAGCCCCGCTTTGGCAGGATCAGGTGCGCTCGATGCGATCCGGATGAATGACGATTCGGCCCTGCTTGTAGAGACCGCCGATGGCCTTCTTGAAGTTGCCTTTGCTGACGCCGAACAGACGCGCAATCTCGTCAGCCGCGGTCTTGTCACTGACTGGCAGGCTGCCTTGGTTTTCCTGAAGCTTCTGCAGAATCAGTGCCTGTAAGGCATCGCCGGCCTCACTGCCCACCGGCTGAAGACTGAGACTGATTTTGCCGTCAGCACGGATTTCCTTGATGTAGCCCTTTTCGCGAATGCCGCCGCGCAGGAACTTGAACGCCTCGTTCTTATGGATCAGACCCCAATGCTTTCCGTTGATGATCGCCTTGTGGCCGAGTTCGGTCGGCTCCACCACGAGCAGATCCACCGCCTCGCCGACCTTGTAACGAGGCGGGGTTTTGTCGAGGTAGCGGTCCAGCCGCGCGGTGGCGGTGATGCGTCGTGTGTGCTTATCGAGATAGACGTGGACGACACAATAGTCGCCTTCGTTCAGCGGGCGCTTTTCCTCGGAATGAGGCAGCAGGAGATCCTTGGGCAGGCCCCAGTCGAGGAAGAGCCCGACTCGATTGATCTCAGCCACCTTGAGGCTGGCGAACTCTCCGACCTGAACCTTGGGTTTCTCAGTGGTCGCAATGAGCTTGTCTTCGCTGTCGAGGTAGATGAATACGTTCAGCCAGTCTTCGACTTCGGTGGGCACGTTCTTTGGAATATAGCGATTGGGCAGAAGAATCTCGCCATCCGGACCGCCATCGAGATAGAGGCCGAAACCGGTGTGCTTGACGATCTGAAGGCTGTTGAAGCGCCCGATTGCGGCCATGTGACGAGTCCTGTGAGTCGAAGGCGGCGATTCTAGCAGGCCCGTAGGACGCGAGCGCGCCAACGCGGCCAGCCGAATCACATCGTTGTCTTAAGACCAGACGCAATCATGATCTGGCCTGTTCGATAGCAGCTATTGCGGCAAGGCATAGGCAATGACTGAGTCTCCAGCCTTGGTCCCAAGGGAGCCGTGGCCGCCCGCAACCACGACCACCATCTGTCGCCCCGAACGGCTCAGGTAGGTTATAGGCGTCGACTGGCCACCGGCCGGCAGCCGCCATTCGCCCAACTGCTTACCGGTGGTGACGTCGTAAGCGCGCAAGTAGTAATCCAGCGTGCCGCTGAGAAAGGCCACGCCACCGGCCGTAAGCATCGGCCCGCCGAGGCTCGGCACGCCCATTTTGAATGGCAGAGGTATCGGCGCGCGGTCACGTACGGTGCCGTTCTTGCGCATCCAGTGAGTCTTGCCGGTGCGCAGATCGGCGCCAGCCACATAGCCCCACGGCGGCGCGATACAGGGCAGGCCGATGGGTGAAACGAAGGCTTTCAACTCGACTGCAAAGGGCGCGCCGAAGTTCTCGTTGAGATACGGCTCTTTATTGGAAACATAGGTGTCCTGATCATTCTCGCGGGGAATCAGCGTTGACGTGAACGGCAAATAGGCAGGCGTACTGAACACCATCTGCCTCACCGGATCGACCGCAACCCCGCCCCAGTTGAACACACCGAAATTGCCTGGATGAATGAGCGAACCCTGGGTGGACGGCGGCGTATAGCGACCCTCGTAGCGAAGTGAGTGGAACTGGATGTGACACATCATCTGATCGATGAACGTCGCGCCCCAAAGGTCCTTGCCTTGCAGAATCGGCGGCTCGTAGGACAGCGCCGAGGCCGGTTGGGTAGGCGCCGCCCAGTCGCCCTCGGCGGCACCCTGCGGCGCCGGCACTTCGCGGACCGGCAGAATCGGCTTGCCAGTCCGGCGATCAAGCACATAGATATCGCCCTGCTTGGTTGGCGCGACCAGCGCCGGCACCGGCCCGTTTTCCGTGTCGATATCGACCAGACTCGGCTGTGCCGGCACATCCATATCCCAAAGATCGTGATGCACGGTCTGGAATACCCAGCGCAGCTCGCCGGTATCGAGATCGAGCGCAACGATGGAAGACGAAAAGCGCTCACTGTTCTCGCTGCGATTGCCGCCCCACTGATCGGGCACCTGATTGCCCAGCGGCACGTAAATCAGCCCCAACTCTTCATCAGCGCTGGAGATGCTCCAGCTGTTCGGCGTGCTCTCGCTGTAGGTTTCGCCCTCAGCGATCGGCTCGGTCTGCTCCGGATTGCCCGGGTCCCAGTTCCACTTCAGCTCGCCAGTCAGCACGTCATAGGCGCGAATTACACCGGAGGGCTCGTTGATCGAGACGTTGTCGTTAACCGCACCGCCGATGATAACCAGATCGTTGGCGACCACAGGCGGCGATGTGGAGTAGTAAAAGCCCTCCTTTACATGCGGCATGTTCGCCCAGAGATTTACCGTACCGTTATTGCCGAATGCCGGGCAGACCTGGCCGGTCTTGGCATCCAGCGCGATCAGTCGTGCGTCGGCCGTCGGCATGAACAACCGCTGCTGGCAGGATTCGCCTATGGGCGTTTCGCTGACATGGTATGAAAGCCCACGGCAGGTCAGATGCTGCCGGTTGGTCGAATCCGGAACCTGCGGGTCGAAACGCCAACGCTCCTGGCCCGTCTCGGCATCGAGCGCTATGACAAAGTTGTGCGGCGTGCAGATGTAGAGGCTGTCATCGATCTTCAGCGGTGTGACTTCGTAGGTGGTTTCGTTGGGATCGTCGGGGCGACGCAGATCACCGGTGTGGTAATGCCAGACCTCTTCCAGGCGATCGACGTTGCTCGGCGTGATCTGCGCAAGTGGCGAATACCGGGTGCCATGCTGAGTACGTCCATAGGCATGCCATTCGCCTTCCGGCACATTGTCAGCGGTATTCACCTGAGCGGCAGGCGCGGCGGCCAGGGGTTGCGGCAGCATGCCCTTGATGTCGTGGCTGTCGGTGGTGATCGCGTGCAAGGCGGTTGCGCCCCAAAGCGCCACTGCAATCATCAGTGGGATCGCGCTACCGCCCCAGGCGCGAGCACCGAAATGCTGCCAACCCAGTCGTTGGGCAATCCACGGAGTGAGCAACCACAACCCCAGCGGAGCGATGATGCTGCCGCGCGGTGCCAGTTGCCACCAGTCGAAGCCCACCTCGTAGATCGCCCAGCCCAGTGCGCCGAGCATGACCAATGCGTAAACCCAGAGCGCAGAGCGGCGCTTGGCCAGTAGCAGCACGCCGGTCAGCAAGAAGCCCACCGCAAGGACCGCGAAATACCAGGTACCGCCAAGATCGATGACTTTCCAGCCGCCAACTGCAAGCGCCAGACCGATGATGATGCACAGGATTGCACTGATGATGACCGCCACTCTCCCCTCCTTTGCGTGTTGTCAGGCTACGGGGATGGCGAAACGAGCTCGTAGCGAACATCTCCTGCAGCACCCAGATGGGGCCGGCGACTCCGAGAATCGACCGGCATAGCAGTTGACCGGCGGTCGGCGAGAATGCTCCCCATCTGTAGCTAAATCAGTGCCAGCCTAAATTGCGTGCCGCATAACCGCTTCCGCAAACTGCCGCCCGCGGAAAAATCGAACAAAAATTAGCCAGATCTGTATAATGTCCGGTTCGACTGACCAAAGGAACCAGATGACGATGGCCTCCAAGACCACATCCGCCAAACGCAAACCAGAACCCGCCAGCGAAACCAGCCAGTCTCTAGCCGCTCAGATGGCTGCCTTTCTGAAGGCCGGTGGCGAAGTCCAGAAGATTCCTAACGGGGTCAGTGGCCAGACTCAAGGCCCATCGCGGCAGATCACCATCAGTAAGAAATAAATAGCTAAGAAGTAACCCGCAACACCTAACCGATAAGCGAGCTTCCGCTGTCATTGCAGTACCGCAGTGGCTCGCCAGGTTTCCCTCCCGCAACATCCGAGATATCCATGGCCGACCCGATACGCTTGTCCAAACGCCTCGCCGAGCAGCTCGGCTGTTCCCGGCGCGAAGCCGAGCTGTATATCGAAGGTGGCTGGGTCAGCGTCGACGGAAAAATCATCGAAGCCCCTTATTTCAAGGTCGACAATCAGCGAATCGAACTGCTGCCAGGCGCTACCGCGACCGAAGTGCCGCCGGTCACTTTATTGCTGCACAAGCCAGCCGGCCAACCTACCCCTGCGGACCCATCCGAGGCCCAGCTACAGCTTGCACGGGCGAGTCACTGGACAGGCGATGATGCTCGTCTTAGACCACGCGAGCGGCACCACGCGCGCCAGACTGCTTTGCTGCCACTGGAACCGGATGCGAGTGGCCTGGTGATCTTCAGCCAACAGCGCGAGGTAATCCGCAAGCTCGCCGACCCACGCGACAAGCTCGAACAGGAATACATTGTGGAAGTCGCTGGCGAGCCCGAGGAAGGCGGCCTGGCATTGCTGGCCAAAGGCATCGGGCACCGTGGCAGAGTCCTGCCGAGAGCCAAGGCCAGCTGGCAGAACGAAACCCGTCTGCGCATCGTTATCAAGGCACCACAAACCGGCGATCTACGTCAGCTCTGCGAAGCCATCGGCCTACAGATGCTCAGCTGCAAACGCATCCGCATCGGACGTCTGTCGATGGCCAAACTGCCGGTCGGCGAGTGGCGCTTTCTCGGCGAGCACGAACGCTTCTAAGGCTTGCCCCTGTCCGGCTGCTCGCGCCATGCGGCCGGTCGACTATGCTTGCTCATTGTCGAACAGACAAAAGCCATCGCGGGCCGCATCACCAAGCCCTGGGCCGGCCGCTTCACAACTCCGCCGATAGGTGCGCCATGCAGAGACTCGTTCTGGTGCTTGTGCTCGTTCTATTGCCTTCGATCTGCGCAGCGCAGCAGCGCGTCGAGGTATGGACCTATCACTTTTCGCCCCCTTTCGTTCTCGGAAATGCTCAGGGCCTTTCGCATGCATTCGTCGAACTGCTCAATCGCGATCCGGCCAACCGCGACCGTTTTCGCTTTGAGTTGGTGGAACTGCCGCGCAAACGCGTGGACGTCCGCCTCGCCCGAAAGCGGCCCGGCGTCCTGCTCTGGGCTACGCCGAGCTTCTTCACCGCCGCTCAGACGGCAAGCGCCAGGTGGTCGGAACCGTTGCTGATCGATCAGCAGGATTTCGTCTCGCTACCCGATGCGCCCTTCGAATATGCAGGACCCGAATCGCTGCACGGTCTCGTTCTGGGCGGCGTGCTCGGTCATCGCTATCAGGGACTCGAAGAGGATATCGCTAGCGGCGCGATCAAGCGCCAGAATGTCCAGACCGACCTGCAAAATATTCAGAAGCTCCTTTCCGGGCGCATCAATACCTTGCTGATCCCACGCTCCACCCTGCTCTACTACCGCAAGGAGCAGAATTTGGGCGAACTGTATATTTCGACGGTTCCCCTGTATCAGTTCGCACGGCACTTACTGTTTACCGACACGCTTGGCGCAGGCGTTACCGATTACCTCGACGGAATGCTCAAATCCCTCCCGGACAATCCAGAGTGGCAAATCCTACTGTTCCACTATGGCCTCAAGCCTATCGCTACCGAGCCATGAAGCAGAGCTGAACAGAAACGAAACGCGCAGGTCAGAAGTCGCGCTGACACATATAAATCATCAAGAGAACAAGGCAGCGATGAAGAACGCACTGGTGATCGGATTGTTCATGGCCTTAGGCGGCTGCGCCTCACAGTCATGCGATCAACCTGGCAGCGCTTGCCGCGCGGAGCGGCTGCTCTACCAGAACGACCTGTTGCAGGCGAAGATCCTCATCTCCGTCGGCGACGAAGACGGCTACGAGCTCGCCCATGCACTGCTCGATCGCAGCGCCCGCCTGGATGAGCGTGGCGAGACCGAGTTCTATCAGGCATTGCTGCTGATCCGTCAGGGCCCGCAGCAATCGGAAGTGCTGCGATTGCTGGAACAAGCCAGGAAAAAAGGCCACCCGCACGCCGTGGCGCTGCTCTACAAGATTTACCAGGAGCCCTATCTAGTGGCAGACCGGAACACAGACAAGGCCGACGAGTACCGCCAGGCCTACGCTGAACTGGACGTTGCACAGAGCGGCTACCCCTCCTTCGAAAAGGCGCTGGTGCTGGTTTCCCAGCTCGTCGAGCCGCCACCGCCGCTGCCCGAACGCATCCTCCCGTGCCCTAGCCAGTGCTTGTGACTTCGATCACCGAGTCTGCAATAGCTTGGGTTCGTCTTCTTCATCAATCACCGCACCACAAGGCCAACGTTTTTCTCGCGAAACAAGCCGTTGCTGTTTCGTCTCGAACTGCCACGGCGCCTGCTGCTCTACTGAACAGGCGACAAATCCGTTTCGGCGAATGACAAGACGAGGGCTCCGATGCAGATCCGTCAGGCGCTTGGCTGCAAGGCATTGCTGTTGCTGATGGTCGTCACAGCGGTACTGGCCGGCTGCAGTCGAATGAACCTCGCCTATCGCAACCTGAACCTGCTGATCCCCTGGTCGCTGAACGATTACCTGGACATGAACCGCGACCAGCAAAACCGCTTCCGGGAGCGGCTGCGCGAGCATCTCAGCTGGCACTGCCGTACACAATTGCCAAGCTACCTCGACGCCATCGAACGCATGCAGCTCCAGGTCCGTCTGGGCCAGCTCGACGAGGCCGCATTGCGCGCTCACGCTCAGGACGCGAAGCAGGCGATTCAGGCCATCGCCATCGAGATAACCCCGACCACGGCACAGCTGTTGAGCGATCTCGATGACAAGCAGATGCGCGAGCTTAATGAATCGCTCGATGATGATCGTCGCGAACGCGAAGAAAAATACCTGGAGCCACCGCTGACACAGCAAATCCGCGAACGATCCGAGCGCATGCAGGAGCGGGTCGAGCACTGGATGGGCAGCACCAGCGCGGCCCAGCGACAGCGTATCTTCGAATGGTCACACACGCTCGGCGAGCAGAATCGACTCTGGCTGGGGAACCGGGTGCACTGGCAGCAGGCGCTAAACGACGCCCTTACCAAGCGCCACGAGGCAGGCTTTGAAGAACGTATTGCGCGGCTGCTGCAAGATCGCGAATCCTTCTGGACGGACGAATACCGAGCCGCCTTCGCCAGCACCGAACAGGCGACCATCGAGCTGATCGGCGACCTCTACGTGATGTCCGACGCCGGCCAGCGACGCCACATCGACGAGCAGCTAGAAGAAATGCGTAATGATCTGGGCTCGCTCGACTGTCTGCCTGCGTCCCGCTAAAGCCGCCATGCGGATCGGGGGCGTGACGGCTGGCCGAATCGAATTACCTTTTTCGACAACAGAGCAACAAGCCGACCACACCCGCCGCGATACCACCAGCGACCAGTAAGGTGCGTTGCTGGTGATTACCATGGCGCCAGCCGCCATCGATCCGCCGCTGACCCAGCGGCGGATGGAACAAATTGCCTGAAGAAGGCGCCACCCGTTCGGCGCGACGTAGCGCGGCACCGGTAAACAGCCCCGACAGCTGATCGAAACACGGCGTGATGAAGTGAGCGAAGCGCAGCAAGGTTGCCGTCACGCCCACCGAGGTGGTGTGCCGCGGATGCAACGCCAGGCTGACCATCGCATCGGCGGCTTGGCGGGGATCGCAGAGCGGTGGCGGTGGCTGCAGCGAACGCCCGGCATAATTGCCGCCGTCGCGGAAGCCGGGCGTATCGACCACCGACGGATAAACGTCGCACACATGAATTCCGGGCCACTGCGCAAGCTCACCGCGCAGCGCATGGGAAAATCCGCGCAGCCCGAACTTACTGGCCGAATAGGCCACGGCAAATGGCTGCGGCACCCAGCTGCCGACGGACAACGTGTTGATCAGCACGCCGCCATTCTGCTGTTTGAAGTAAGGCAACACCACATGCGCGCCTCGCAGATAACCAATCAGATCGGTCTGTACCACCTGCTCATGAGCGTCCAATGGCGTCTCGTCGAAAGCGCCCACTGCTCCGACGCCGGCATTGTTGATCCAAACGTCAATGCGGCCCTGGCCGAACTCGGCGGCGGCATTGGCCAGCTGCTCCACGGAGTCGCTGAGCGTCATGTCGGTCGGCACCACCAATGCCTCGGCGCCGAGCGCCCGGCATTCCTCGGCAGCCTCCTGCAGTGCTTCGTCGTCGCGCGCGGCCAGGACCACACGGGCTCGCTGACGCGCGAAAGCCTGTGCCGTGGCGCGACCTATACCGCTGGATGCGCCGGTGATAACCACCACCGCGCCCTCGAGTTTGGTTCCGCTCATGCTCGCTTCTCCGGGTTTGCTGTCGTTCATAGCTGACAGCCGTGGCGGGGCAAACATTCCCAGCCAACCGAAGGATGGTTTTCTTCAGACCATCTGCAGCGGTTGCCGACGGGCCGGTGACGGGAAGGCGTCGTCGAGGATGCTCAGCTCCTCTACCGTCAGTTTCAGCTCGGCTGCGGACGCGTTGGCGCGCAGGTGCGTCGGGGTTGCCGACTTCGGTATCACCAGCACGTTGGGTTGGCGCAAGGCCCAGGCCAGCGCTACCTGAGCGGGCTGCGCGCCATGCCGGCGCGCCACGTTGACGATGGCTGGATGGCGTAGCAGAGCGCCGCCCTGCCCCAGCGGACAATAAGCCATGACCGGCATGCCCTGCGCCTGGCACCAGGGCAACAGATCGAATTCGATACCGCGTTCGCCGGGATTGTAGAGCACTTGATTGGTCGCGCATGCGGACGCATCCAGCTCGTGCATGTCATCCAGATCGAAGTTAGACACACCCCAGCGGCGAATCTTGCCCTGCGCCTTGAGCCGCTCGAAGGCTTCTACGGTTTCCGCCAATGGGTACTGGCCACGCCAGTGCAATAAGTACAGATCGATACATTCAGTGCCCAGCCGGCGCAGGCTGCGCTCGCACGCTTCAGGCACACCCTTGCGGCTGGCGTTGTGCGGGTAGACCTTGCTGACCAGAAAGACTCGATCGCGGCGATTACGAATCGCCTCGCCAACCACTTCTTCCGCGCCGCCCTCGCCGTACATCTCGGCCGTATCGATGAGGGTCATGCCCAGCTCGATGCCAAGGCGCAACGCAGCGACCTCATTGCTGCGCTCGGCTGGGTTCTCGCCCATATGCCAGGTGCCCTGCCCGATCACTGGTACAGCGCTGCCATCGGCCAGCTTCAGAGTCCGCATCAGCCATTCCTCCGCGGTGCATTCTGCTCGGCTACCGGCTCGGCCCAGGGATCATAGGTGCCGAAATTCCAGAGATGACCTTCCAGATCGCGGCAGCTGAAGCCCCGACCGCCGTAATCCTCATCCTTCAACTCGATGACGATCTCGGCGCCGGCGGCTTTGGCCTTGGTGTAGAGGGCATCGGCACTGTTGACGATGACATAGATGCTTTGTGTGGAGACGCCGCCGACCTCGTCAGGCTGCCTGACCTGGCGCCCATACTCCGAATCGGACACTGGCCCCAGCATCAGCATGCCGCTGCCGAAACTGAGCTGGGCATGAATGACGCCCACCTGCGCGTCCTCGATCACCCGCTGCTGCTCGAAATCGAACACCCTGCACAGCCAATCAAGCGCCGCGGGGACGTCGCGATAACGCAGACAGGGAATCAGGTTGGACGTGGTGTTCTTGCTATACAGGGACATGAAAACTCCTTCGGTTGCTGCGGATGCACCGTAGAAAAAAAACGCACCGCATAGCATTCAGACCGACCCCGCGCCCGACGTTCCCGTGCCTACGCGCGTTCGGCAAGCCCGAGGCGAATTCCCAGCCCGATCAACACCGACCCGAGGACACGATCGAGCCATTGATTCAAGCGGAGGTTGCCGCGCAGCGCCGAGCTGGCCCGAGCCGCCAGCAGCACCAGGCTGCATTCGACGATGATCGCTACCAAAACCACCAGCGCGCCCAGCACCAGCAACTGCAGCGCTACCGCGCCCTCGTCCGGACGCACAAACTGCGGCAGGAATGCCATGAAGAAGATCGCCGCCTTCGGATTGAGAATGTCCACCAGAATCCCCTGGCGATAGGCCTGCCAGACCGTCGTCCGTGGTGCCGTCCTGGCGTCGAGCTGCATGCCGGCTCCGGCAGAGCGTAACGCCTGTATGCCGAGATAAAGGAGATAGGCCGCGCCAATATATTTGACCACGGCAAACGCCAGCGCCGAAGTCGCCAGAACCGCCGAGATGCCCAAGGCAGCCGCAAAGACATGGACCAGCGCGCCGCTGCACACACCGCACGCCGAGGCCACGCCGACACGCCGCCCACCGGACAGGGTGCGCGAAAGCACGAACAGCAGATCGGGCCCAGGCGACAGATTCAACGCCAGCGCGGCTGAAAAAAAAACCAACCAGAACGTAGGATCCGACATCTCAGCCTCGATTCGCCACGAAGAAAAACCTTGAATGTAGTTGAGCGAATGGTCGCTTTCCAGCTTCGCCTTTTTCGTACAAAGATGCATTTCGTCGGAAAGCTGTCGCCGTTCGCAATATCCGACTTTTTATTGTCACTCTACTGATCTACCTTGATCTCTGTAATGTCAAAGCGCCAGACCGCGGCAAGGATCGCGGGCGCTGCCCGTTTAGCCATTCACAGCAAAGGAAATGCATATGATCGATGAAGCCCGCTCGGCGCTCGTCGCCTCATCCGCTCGTCTCGTTCTGTTGTCCAACAGCGAATTGCTGGACAGCTCCCTCCATCAATATTTAGTCGATTACCCACAACTGCGCCTAACTCGTAGCAATACGCCCCGCTTCGGTTTGAACGACGCGGATCTAACGCTGGTCGATGTCGGCAGCTTTCAGGATGAAGATTGCCTGCGCCTACTTCGGCAACTACGCGATACGCCCACTGCGCTGGTCAATGCGCAACCGGAACAGGCGCGGCGATTGTTGGAGCTGCACCCCTGGATCAAGGGCGTGTTCTACCCGTGCACCAGTCGCGGCAATTTCAGCCGCGGCGTCAGCGTCATGCTCGACGGTGGCGACTGGCTGCCTCGTGCCTTGATGGAAAAACTGCTTGGTCGCTATCGCCAGCTGACCCATGCGTCGCGCGCCATCGATGACTTATCGGTGCGTGAAAAGCAGATCCTCGCGCTCGCAGGCAAGGGCCTGTCCAACTCGGAAATCGCCGATCACCTGCACCTGAGCACTCATACCATCAAGAGTCACATCCACAACGCGCTGAGCAAGCTGGGCGCGTCCAACCGCGCGCAAGGTGCGTCACTGGTCCTGGGGCACGTGAGCGAGGCTGGCATATGAAGGCTGCGTGCCTGTGCCTGATGCTGCTTTTGGGCTTTCAGGCATATGCCGACGAAGCAGAGCTCAAGGGTTTAATCACCAACAACACCATCTCCCGATCCGGCCAGGAGTTCTACCGCAAGTTCTGCGAGCGCCTGACCGACACCAGCTCGTTGGATTTCAACCTGGCGGTCAAGGAAAGGCCATCTGCGCGCTGGGGCATTCTGGTCTGGGTCGAGCAGGACAACCAGCCGCTCTACCGCCGCTTCTTGCAACCGAATATCGGAGATATTGAGCAAACCGCCTATGACGCGGCGGATGTCGTACTGCAAGAGATAAACCGTAAGAAAGTTGAAGCAATGTTCGAAGACACCATTGATCTTGCGAAGGATGAGTTATGAACCGGCTACAACAAAAAACCACCGGCATTCTCCTGGCCGGGCTATTGCTCAGCTCCGGCGTTACGGCAACTGAACTGGTCTATACCCCGGTGAACCCGTCTTTTGGCGGCAGTCCACTGAACGGCGCCTGGCTATTGGGCAACGCCCAGGCGCAGAACGACACCAAGGACCCGGACGCGATCGATCGATCTTCGCTGACCGGCACCTCGGCGCTCGACCGTTTTACCAGCCAGTTGCAATCGAGCCTACTTTCCGAATTGCTGACGGATTTCAGAAATGGCACCAGCAACGACGGAACACTGACCACGGATGACTTCATCGTCAACATTGTGAACCTCGACGGCAACCTGACGGTGCAGATCACCGACCGGCTGACCGGCGAAGTATCGGAAGTCATCGTCAACGGCTACGGCGCCGCCACCAATTAATCAGCAGGGAGCAAAGGCCATGAGAAGCCTATTCGTAGCCATCGGGATGATGGCCGTTCTGCAGGGCTGCGCAGTGCGCGAACCGATGTCCGCAGACCAGGAACAACCCACCCTTACACCCCGCGCCTCGACCTACCAGGACTTGCTGCAACTGCCCCGCCCCAAAGGCCCGCTGGTTGCCGCCGTTTATGGCTTCCGCGACCAGACCGGGCAATACAAGCCTAGCCCGGCCAGCTCCTTTTCCACCGCCGTCACCCAGGGCGCGGCGAGCATGCTGGTCGATGCCATGCAGGCCAGCGGCTGGTTCATCGTGCTGGAGCGCGAGGGCCTGCAGAACGTGCTGACCGAGCGCAAGATCATCCGCGCCTCCCAGGCCAAGCCGGACGTGGCACCGAACATACAGTCGGAACTGCCATCGCTGCTGGCCGCCAACATCATCATGGAAGGCGCCATCGTCGCCTACGAAACCAATGTGCGCAGCGGCGGGCTGGGTGCGCGCTATCTGGGCATCGGCGTCTCGCAGGAATACCGGGTCGATCAGGTCACGGTAAATTTGCGCGCCATCGACGTGCGCAGCGGCCAGGTGCTTTCCAATGTGATGACCACCAAGACCATCTATTCCATCGGGCGCAACGCCAACGTTTACAAGTTCATCGAGTTCAAGGAACTACTCGAAGCCGAGGCCGGGTACACCACAAATGAGCCGGCGCAGCTCTGCGTGCTGTCGGCAATCGAAGCGGCGGTAGCCCACCTGATCGCCCAGGGTGTCGATCGCCGGCTCTGGCAAACCGCCGACAACACACCCGCGGTCGAGGCCGAACTGGCGAAATATCTCGTCACGCCGACCAAGATTTAGCAGCTGTGCCGTTTCATCGAAGCCGTGAAAACGGAAGTAGACCCTAAAACAAACGCAACGGTTCAACCGTTCGATGGATTTGCCGGATCGCGGTTTAGGACAGGATGACCTACCGCGATTCAACCAGGGACGACTGATGAACCACGCGCAAAGGATTGCTCGCAAAGCGTTGTTGCCGCTGATCCTCGCAGCGGTAACCAGCCCCGCCCTTCAAGCCGCCGGTCTTTCGACCTCACTCGACCTGGCACCCAGCGAAATCGCCTCGAGCCGGGATCATTCGATTGCATCGGCCCGGCCAGACGTCAGCGCCGCACATGGCAATCTCGCCCTCATCGCCCAGGCCGGGGACAGCCTGACCAGCGACATCACCCAAACCGGCAGCGCCCTGGAAGCCTTCATTCTCCAGAGCGGCTATGCGCACGAGGCAACCATCGCGCAGCACGGCAGCCACAACCAAGGATTGATTGTTCAATCAGGCGCCTACAACCAGGCCCGGATCGAACAATACGGCGCGTACAACAACGCGCTGATCGAACAGACCGGCACCGGGCATCGCAGTAGCGTCACGCAGAACGGCCAGGGTCTGAGCGTACTGGTTCGCCAGTACCGCTAAGCAAAGCACCACCAGGAAGTACCGCTGAAAAACATTCCATGGAGAGATAACAATGTTCAAGATCAAACCTCTTGTAGCTGCCATCCTGACTGTCGCCACTGCCCAGGCTTTCGCCGCTGAGCACACCTCCGAACAACGCCAGAACGGCATCGATAACCTCGCCCAGGTAGAGCAAAGCTTCGGCAGCTCCAACATGGCCAAGCAGATCCAGAGCGGCTGGGGCAACGACGCGATGATCGAGCAGAACGGCTCGGATTCCTCATCGGCCCAGCAGACCCAGACCGCCAACTTCAATCAGGCGAGCGCCAACCAGACGTTGGCGGTACAGAGCAGCTCGGAGCAATGGCAGTACGGCAAGAGCAACGATGCCAACATCAGCCAGACCGGCACCTTGGACAGCAGCGCCAAACAGCGCCAGCATGGATACGCCAACACCGCCGAAACCGATCAAGTCGGCACCTACGGCGCTGACGCGGTCACCAAGCAGCATGGCAGCCACAACTATGCGTCCAGCTATCAAGCGGCGGTTTACGGTAGCAAGACCGAGCTGTACCAGGACGGCAACCTCAACGACGCCAGCATCAGCCAGTCGCTCAGCTCCAACGACCGCGCCATGATCGATCAGCAAGGCAACGAAAACGCCGCAGAGATCGTTCAAAACTGGAGTGCTGGCTCGGTCGCCGAAGTCGAGCAGATCGGCAATCTCAACGATGCATACGTTCGCCAAACCGGTGCCAGCCAAGAGGCTTACACCTACTCGAGTGGCGACTACAACAACCTGAACGTGGATCAGCGCGGCAGCCACCAGAACGCTTTCGTCTATCAGCAGGGCGACGAGAACTACGCCGACGTAGCCCAGCGTGGCAATGGCAATACCGCCACGGCCAATCAGTACGGCTTCGGCAACGTGGCAGTGCTCGATCAGGATGGTCGCCATCAGGTCGCCACGGTTACTCAGCACGGCAGCTACAACGATGCCACTGTTGATCAGCAGGGCAAGAACAACGAGCTGAACTTCAATCAGTCGGGCGTCTTCAACACACTCAGCGCGGTACAGGAAGGTGAAGGCAACCGCATCACCGGCTCCAGCAACATCGCTGGCAACGATGTCGATATCGTCCAGGACGGCGATTTCAACCTGGCCGACGTCAACCAGACCGGGGTCGACAACGTGGCGACCCTGTCTCAGTACGGCGAAAGCCATCTGGCGACGGTTACCCAGAACGGCACCGGCCACGAGGCTCTGGTGGTGCAAAGCGGTATGGGCAACAACGCGTTGATCAGCCAGGCAGGCTTCAACAACATGGCGATCGTCACCCAACACTGATCCCCGCAACCCCTCGAGACTGCCGGCCCTGCGCCGGCAGTTTCGTTCTCCGCAGCAGCGAACAGCGCTGCTCCGTCCTGACAGCCGCCGCACTGGCCGACTAGCTGCGCCCGTGGACTCAAGCATCCTCCGTATTCATCGTGACCGACCTCTGAGTTGAAGAGCGCCAACTCTAGGCAGTTATGCCTCCTTGGTATCACCGCCTCGATCAATACCGCTGCGCGGAACGTTGCTCGCTCACAAAACGATGAAATAAAAAGCTTTCTGTGATATTTCCGCTGCGCTTGATCGACTGGCGCGTCGCTGCTTTGAGCGCAACGCGTGCCCGTTTGGACAAAGCCCATATAAGCAGTCGCAACTGCAACCAAGGAGCACACCGATGAAACGCAGCCTCTCCACCGCCGTTCTTGCAGCCGGTCTGGCTCTTGGCGGTCAAACCATGGCCGCCCCGATGCTTTGGCAGGACAACAGCCTGACCTATCTCTACGGCAAGAATTTCTCCGTCGATTCAGGCGAGGACGGGCGCGAAGCCGACATCCAGCAAACCATCACTTTCGAACACGCCAGCGGCTGGACCTGGGGCGACATGTTCCTGTTCGTCGATCACAAGTGGTTCAACGGTCATTCGGGCAATGATGGGCGAACCTATTACGGCGAATTCAGCCCGCGCCTGTCGCTGGGCAAGATCACCGGCCAAGATCTCTCCTTCGGGCCGATTACCGATGTGCTACTTTCGGCCACCTATGAGCGTGGCGAGGGGCGCAATCGCAACTATCTGCTCGGCCCCGCTGTCGACCTCGCGGTACCTGGCTTCGATCGTTTGGCGATCAACACCTATTACCGCAAGCCGGATGGCATTACCGGCCAGGCCAGCGGCCAATGGCAGATCACCCCAACCTGGGCCATGACCTTCCCGGTGGGCAAGTCCGACATCCTCTTCGACGGCTTCATCGATTGGGTGGTGAACGACGCCGGCTCCAAGTCCAAGGGCGATTTCGTCGCCAAGAATCTACACATCAACCCACAGATCAAGTACGACCTGGGCAAGGCGCTGGATTACACGCCAGGCAAGCTCTACGTCGGTATCGAGTACGACTACTGGACGGACAAGTACGGTATCGAAGACAGCGATGGCTTCAACACTGATAACAACGTGACCAATTTCATCGTCAAAGCGCACCTCTGACGGCGCACACCAGTAGCTTATAGATGGGTCGGGCTACACAGGTGCGATCCAACTCCGCGGATCACTGGGCTACACCCCATCAGGGAGCGGGCTGCTGCCGTTAGTAGACAACAGCCCGCGCCAGTCTGAGCGGCAAAAAAACCTATCGAACCGACTCAGCATCAGTCGCGCAGCTCATCAATACGCGCCGCCAACGTATCGATCGAAAATGGCTTGGTCACGATGCGCATGCCCGGCTCCAGTTGGCCATTTCGCATCACCTCGCTTTCCGCGTAGCCAGTAATGAACAGAACGTTTAACCCTGGATCGTGCTGACGGGCCGCATCGGCCAGCTGACGACCATTCATACCACCCGGCAAACCGACATCGGTAACCAACAACGCTACCGCCTCGCCGCTTTGAAGAATGCGCAGGCCCTCTGTACCATCGCTGGCCGCCAGCACCCGATAGCCCAACTCTTCAAGAATCTCCACCACCAGCATGCGCACCGCAGGCTCGTCGTCGACCACCAATATCGTCTCACCGCTGCCGCTCGTCTGCAGCGATGCACTGTGGTTCGCCTGGATCTCGCTGGACACGCTGTTCAAAGCCACATGAGGTAGGTACAGGCAGATGCTGGTGCCATGTCCGGGCTCGGACTGAATGCTCACCTGGCCACCCGATTGCCGGGTGAATCCATAGACCATCGACAACCCCAAGCCGGTGCCCATGCCCAATGGTTTCGTGGTGAAAAAGGGATCGAATGCTTGCGCTACCACATCCTTCGACATGCCGACGCCGGTATCCGACACACACATTCGCACGTACTGACCGGGTGGTACGTCGAGCTCCAGCGCGGCGGTGTCATCCAGCACAACGTTGCTGGTTTCAATGTTCAAGGTCCCGCCCGAGGGCATCGCATCACGAGCATTGATGCCGAGGTTGAGCAAGGCATTTTCCAGCTGATTACGGTCTATCAGCGTCGGCCAAAGGGTGCCGGCGACTACCGTCTCAAGCTTGACCGAAGGCCCCACCGTGCGGCTAAGCAATTCGCGCAAGTCGTCGACCAGTTCGCCGACATCGGTTGTCATCGGATCAAGTGTTTGCCGACGGGAGAACGACAGCAGACGGTGGGTCAGCGCCGCGGCGCGTCGAGTCGCGGTCTGCGCCACCGTCAGATAGCTCGCCAGCGATTCGACGCGCCCCTGCTCGATACGCTTTTCCAACAGTTCCAAGCTGCCGCCAATCCCCGTCAGCAGATTGTTGAAGTCATGCGCCAGGCCGCCGGTGAGCTGGCCAACGGCTTCCATTTTCTGACTTTGTCGCAACTGCGCCTCGGCCCGCGCCAGCGCCTGGGCCTGCTCTTTTTCGGCAGTGATGTCGCGGCCGACCGCATTGATCACACCGTCAGCCGGCCGTGACGACCAACTGAGCCAGCGATAACTTCCATCCTTGCTGCGATATCGGTTTTCGAAATGCAGGAAGGACTGCCCCTGCGCCGAGTTGTCCGCTGTTTCTCCTGTACTGGCCAGGTCGTCAGGATGAACGAAGTCGGAGATTGTGGCACCGAGCAATTCGGCCTCGCTCCAGCCCAGCAACTGCTCCCATGCCGGGTTGACGGCGATGATGGTGCCGTCGAACCGACAGCGAATCATCACATCGGTGGAAAGCTCCCAAAGCTGATTACGATCCCGCGTTCTGGCCGCGACTTCCGTTTGCAGAGAGGTAGTCAACGCTTGCAGGGCGAGCTCGGCAGAGCGGCGCGCAGATACATCATTGAACAATATTGCTACGCGGTACCCGGATGGCTCGCCCACTGGCATTGCATGGACGTCATACCAACGCTGCAAAGCCTCGGCGTTATTCTCGAAGCGCGTCGCGCGGCGGCTCAGCGCCACCTCGCCATAGATATCGAACCAGTGCTGCTCGTGAGTCGGCGCCAAGTCTCGCATCCATTTACCAACCGCATCGACAAGCCCGGTATGGCGCTCGAATGCCGGGTTGGTTTCGATGAAGCGGTAATCGACCGGTTTGCCTTGCGCATCGAACTTCATTTCGATAATGCAAAAGCCCGCATCGATCGCGTCGAACAGCGTGCGATAGCGCCTGTCGCTCTCAGCCAGGCGGCGCGCCGCCTCATCTACGGCGGTACGGTCCTGCAGAATTTTCAGAAAGCCGATGTGGCGGCCCTCGCTGCGTAGCGGCGTCAGCGTGCCCGTACAACGTAGGCGGGAGTTATCGGCGCGAATGTACCAGCATTCATGCTGGGTTCTACCTTCGAGCAAAGCGCGCTGCATAAGCGCCTGCAGCTGACCCGCGTCGCGCTTCAGATCAATGAATAGATGATCGAACGCTCTGCCGCGCATGTGCTCTGCCGTCCAGCCTAAGAGGCGTTCGGCGCCGGCGCTCCAGGCAGTAATCACGCCCTGGAGATCGGTCGTGAGCATGGCGCAGTCGCTGGCGGCATCGAAGATTGCTGTATGTGCTGCCCTGAATCGGGAATGGTTTTGACTCCTGCAACTGATCAATTACAGATCGCCACGATCCGCGGAGGTTGCTTGTGACAATGGTGAAACCGCCGGGAGGCTAATGTCGCCCGACTTTAACTGCTGGCGATGTGCTGGCGAAACTCCCTGAGGACGGCTGGCAGCGCCGGGCAACCTCCTTTCCACGTCTACCTGAGCTGAAGCGCGTCGCGTCTGAATACCAAGGCCTTCAACCCACTGTCGGCGCTGATATCGGCGAATTCCGGCGGGTTCTCCAGACGCTCCTGAAATACCAATTCGGGCGCCTCGGCGGACATGCCTTCGACGAGAAAATCCGGCCCGGTATCAGGGTCGTTGATGCAGGCCAGCACCGTGCCGGTTGCGGCCAGCAACTCTGGCAGACGACGAAGGATTTTTTGATAGTCCCGGCTCAGCGCGAAGCTGCCTTTTTGGAACGACGGCGGGTCGATGATCACCAAGTCGTAGGGCCCGCTCTTCTTGACCTTGCCCCACGACTTGAACAGCTCGTGACCGAGGAAGCTGACCTTACTCAGATCATGTTCGTTGAGCCGATGGTTATCGCGCCCGCGGCTCAGCGCGGCCCTCGCCATATCCAGATTGACCACGTGTTCCGCACCACCGGCAATGGCCGCCACCGAAAAACCACAGGTATAGGCGAACAGGTTAAGCACCCGTTTGCCTCGCGCCTGCTGCTGGACCCAACGTCGGCCGTAACGCATGTCGAGAAACAACCCGTTGTTCTGCTTGATGCCAAGATCTAGCTTGTAGCGCAGACCATTCTCGGTGATCAGCCATTCCTCGACCGGCTCGCCGAGCAACTGCTCCATTTTGCTATCTGGCAGGTAACGGTGCTGCAGCAGCAAGCTATGCGCCCCGCTCGCCTTCCAGGCTGGCCCTTGCGCCAAGGTCAGCAGCGTCTGGATCAACGCATCGAGCTCCGCCGCAGCCGGTTCGCGAAACAGCGAAACCAGCACCACACCCTGCAGCCAATCCACGGTGACGTGCTCGAGCCCGGCCCAGCAGCGCCCACGCCCGTGGAACAGCCGACGGGTTTCGTCGGGCACTTGCATTAGGGCTTGGCTGAGGTGCTGCTGGAGGGTTACGAGGGCATCGGGCTGCATGAATCACGTCATCTCGAAAAGGCTCGCATTCTAAACGCGAACCGCCGGTCCTGCTGGGCCGATGGTGAATCGCGGTTTGCATCATCGTCTGGCCGTGCCTGGCGAGACGGCAACAAAGCCCCGGTTTAGACTGTTCCGCTCGGTGCGACGAGCGCACCCACCGACTTCCCAGGAACCGCGACAGATGGAAGCCACCGCATACCACCCCTTCGACGCCTTGCGCCGGGTCGCGCCCGCCGCTCTGGCCGTTATTCCGGTGAGCCTGTTGTTCGGCGTGCTGGCTGGCCGCTCGGACTGGAGCCCACTCGAAGTCGCAATGATTGGCCTGCTGGGCTTTACCGGTAGCGGTCAGTTTGCCGTGCTGCCGCTGGCCGATTCCGGCGCCGGGTTCGTCACCATGCTGCTGCTCACCGCCTCGATCAACAGCCGCTATCTGCCCATCGCCTATGTTTCAGCATCTGGGCTGCCACAGTCATGGGGGCTTCGTGCCCTCCTCGCTCATATGCTGGGCGACGAAGCCTACGCCACCGAACGTGAACAGGACTCCTGGACGTCGCTGGCGGTGATTCGCGGCAGCCTCTTCACGACCTGGGTGATTGCCGGAGTAGCAGGTGCCTTGATAGGCAGCCTGATTCCGGCGGCATGGATTGATGCCGAGCTGAATCTGGGTTTCCCGGCGAGCGTGGTGTTGATGTATCTCTCGATCAGCCAGTTGCGTGCACGCCTGCCTCTGCTCGGCGATGGAAAGGCGCGTTTGCTGTTGGCCGTCATGCTCTGCGCGCTAATTGCCGTACTGCTGATCCTGCTGCTCGGCCCGTTGTATTTCTGGGTTCCCAGCGTGCTGCTCGCCACGCTGGTGCTCTCGCGGGTGCGCCCATGAATACGTCCGTCCTGCTGGCAATTGCGGCACTGTTCGCTACCAGCTGCCTGGTTCGCATTTTTCCAGTATTCGTCACCCTCGAGCTGTCTGACGCTACCCGACGCCTCCTTGAACGCGTGCTGCCGACAGCGGTGTTCATCAATTTTGCGGTCTACATCCTCTACAGCGAGGCCATCAAGGAGCCGCTCGCTGCCACGGTTGCGCTGGCCATGGTGGCGGGCGTCGCCGTTGCGACACGGCTGGGCCTGATCGTGACGGCCGGGCTGGGTAGCGGTTGCTATTACCTGCTGCAGCCGTGGTTTGCCGCGTAGCCAAACGTTACGCCGGGCTGGGTGATTTCGCGGTGCGGCGGGCCCGCGGCGCCGCTTTGCGGCCAGCGCCCTTGCATTTCTTCCAGGGCGCACCGCGGGCGGCAGGTGCCGGGCCATCAATGGTCAGGCGCACGCCCTTGCAGCGTTCGATCTGCTTGCTCATCCAGGCCGTTTGCTTGCTGACGAATTCTTCCAGGCTCATCTCGCCGCTTTGCACCATGTCGAGCGCCTGTTCCCAGATCGCCGTGGTGCCGGGGTCGGCGATGGCGCGTGGCACCGCATCGATCAGGCTGAAAGCCGCAGGTGTCGCAGCCAATGCCTTACCCTGTTTGGTCAGGTAGCCACGATCGAGCAGGCCCTGGATGATGCCGGCGCGGGTCGCCTCGGTGCCGATGCCAGTGGTGTCCTTGAGCTTCTGTTTGAGCTTTGGGGGCTATATCCAGCGTTTCCTGGGCACCGAGCCCGAGCTTCTTCGAACAGATTTCCTGCAACGTACCGAGATCGAACGGCAGTGGTGGCGCTTCGCGCATGCGCTCGGTCTTGAGTTTTCGCAGGTGCGCTTCGCCGGCCTGGCGCATGGCCTCGGCGGCTTCCTCCGCCAAGTTCTGGTCGAGGCAACGGCCCTGGTCATCGCAGCGGTCTTCCGCTGCGCGCCATTGCGCGGTGAACGGCATGCCCTCGCCGAGCATTTGCACCTCGATGGTCCAGAACGGTTGTGGCACGAAGTCGGCGATGCTGCGGTCGCGATCGACCACCAACCGCAGCGTTGGCGTCTGCACGCGGCCAACCGGCAGCACGCCCTGATAGCCGGACTGGCGCCCGAGCAGCGTGTACAGCCTGCTCATATTTATGCCGATCAACCAGTCGGCCCGCGAACGGCCCAGCGCCGATTGATACAGATTGAAGGTGTCACTGCCCGCGCGCAGCCCGCCGAGCGCCTTGCGAATCGAGGCATCGTCCAAGGCGGACAGCCACAACCTCAGGATCGGCCCTCGATAGCGGCAGTGCTCGACCAGCTCGCGGGCGATCATCTCGCCTTCGCGATCGGCGTCGGTGGCGATGACCAGCTCCCGCGCCTCGGCCAGCAGGCGTTTGACCGCTTTGAACTGGCTGGCCGTCTTTGGTTTGACCAGCATCTTCCAGCGCTCGGGAACAATGGGCAGATCAGCCACCACCCACCGCTTGTAGCGTGCGTCATGAGCGTCCGGTGGTGCGGTTTCCAGTAAATGGCCGATGCACCAGGTCACCGTCACACCGGTGCCCAACCAGCAACCATCGCCGCGCCGTGTGGCGCCGAGCACTTTGGCGATGTCTTTGGCCTGGGAAGGTTTTTCGCAGAGAAACAGCCGCATCAAGTCATCACTGGATCATTTTCGGTGTCGCACAGCATGCGCAGTGATGACCAATCAGACAATCTTTATCTGTATGGATATACAGGCTTAGGTCCGCTGGTGGTCGTTTAGCGACTCGATGCTGTGGGATGGGCGCGCCGTAAGCAGCGAAGCTGCCCGACGCCGGGCTGCCCCAGAACATCCAGCTGCTCGCAACGACGCTGCTGACGCAGCCTGCGAAACCGACCATGCGGAACGGCGTGGGGAAAGCCGAGTCGGATTAAATGACTGCGCCTCTCGAGCATCCAGCGGAACGCCCTGCGAGCGCCCCGCAAATCCAATAGGCGATCAATCGAGTGGCTTTCAGCCCGGCCAGCCCGCAGGGATTTTTCTGGGCGTGTCCTGCCTCGCGTCGGGCCGCTATCATGGCCAGCGTTGCGGCGACGAGGAACGCAGCAACTACGCTGCGTAGACTGCATAAGGAGTATGGAATGACTGATTCTCCTAAATTTTCTTTCGACCCAGACGACTCGCCGCGTATCTCCACCGGCAGCGAAGGTCTGGATGACATCCTCGGCGGTGGTCTAGATCCCAACCGGATGTATCTCTACGAGGGCAGCCCCGGCTCCGGCAAGACCACCCTCGCCTTGCAGTTCCTGCTCGAAGGCGTACGCCAGGGCGAACGCGTCCTGTACGTCACGCTGTCGGAAACGAAACAGGAATTGAAGCTGGTCGCCAAGCGCCACGGCTGGACACTCGAAGGTATCGACGTCCTGGAGCTGGTAACGCCCGAAGACAGCCTCGATCCCGATCTAGAGCTGACGGTCCTGCATCCGGCCGAGATGGAACTGAGCGAGACCACGAGACAAGTGTTTGATCGCGTCAGCGAAACCAACCCGAGCCGGGTGGTGTTCGACAGTCTTTCGGAAATGCGCCTGCTTGCTCAAAGCCCGCTGCGCTATCGCCGGCAAGTACTGGCGCTCAAGCATTTCTTTACCACCCGACATTGCACGGTAATCCTGCTCGACGACCAGACTTCCGAAAGCGGCGATTTGCAGCTGCATTCGATATCTCATGGTGTGGTGATGCTCGAGCAACTGGCCATTGATTACGGCGCCGAGCGCAGGCGGCTACGCGTCATCAAGATGCGCGGCATCCAGTTTCGTGGCGGCTACCATGACTTCACCATCAAAAAAGGTGGATTGGCGATCTATCCGAGGCTGATCGCCGCTGAGCATCACACGCACTTCATAGGGGAACTGACATCCAGCGGCAATGAGCCCTTGGACAAAATGCTCGGTGGCGGCTTGGAGCGCGGTACTAACGCGCTGCTGATTGGCTCCGCCGGCGTCGGCAAATCGTCGCTGGCTCTAGGTTACGCCGTAGCGGCATGCCAACGCGGTGAACAGGTCGCTTTCTTCGTTTTCGATGAGGGGATCGGAACCCTGCTGGCCCGTGGCCGCGCGCTGGGGCTAAACCTCGAACCCTGGGTCGAAAAAGGACTGCTGCGCCTGCAACAGATCGATCCCGCCGAACTTTCACCCGGTGAATTCACCGCTACAGTGCGCCACAGCGTCGAAGTGCATGGCGCGCGACTGGTGGTGCTGGATAGTCTCAACGGTTATCTCAATGCGATGCCAGACGGCCGTTTCCTGATTTTGCAGATGCATGAGTTGCTCAGCTATCTGGGCCAGAAAGGTGTGATGAGTGTGATGGTTCTGGCTCAGCATGGCCTGGTCGGGCCGATGGATACGCCCGTGGATATCAGCTATTTGAGTGATGCGGTTATCATGCTGCGCTATTTCGAGCATGCTGGCGTCGTTCGCCGCGCGTTGTCGGTGGTCAAGAAACGCAGCGGACGCCACGAAAACACCATCCGGGAGTTCCGGCTTGGTGCTTCCGGCATCAAGGTCGGGCCACCGCTTTCGGAGTTCAGCGGTATATTTTCGGGCACGCCGGTTTACACCGGCGATGCCGCTCCCCTCATGAAAGACGAGCATGACGACGCCTAAGCGAGATAGCCCGACAGTAGCCGTCTACGCCCCTATTGGCAGGGACGGTCCTGCCTCAGCCGCCCTGCTCCGCCGCAGCGGCATGGACGCGGTGGTCTGTCAAAGTGTCGACGAAATATTGGAGCGCGCCGGCACGGATGCCGATGCGGTGTTCATCGCCGAAGAAGGGCTATTCGGCCAGGATCTCGACGTGCTGTCAGCCTGGGTCGATCAACAACCGGCATGGTCCGATTTTCCGTTCGTTGTGCTGACTAGCAAACATCAGCAACCGGCAGTCGCCGCCTGGCGTCAACGCATGGTTGCAGCGTTGCGCAACGTCTCGCTGCTCGAACGTCCGGTACAGAGCATTACCCTCACCAGCGCGCTTCGAACCGCATTGCGCGGGCGGCATCGCCAGTACGAGGTGCGGGCGCTGATCGAGGCACGCGAACAGGCATCCCTAGAACTGGAAGCGCTGGTAGTGGAGCGCACGAGCGAGCTGGAAAAGACCAACCTTGAACTGCGCGCGCAAATGGCTGAACGCGCCCATATCGAGGAAACCCTGCGCCAAACGCAGAAGATCGAGGCCATCGGCCAGCTCACCGGTGGCATCGCCCATGATTTCAATAATCTACTCATGGTCATATCTGGCGGCCTCGATATGATCGATCGGCGAGCGGATCCGGAGCGCCGTCAGCGCCTGATGGATGGCATGCGTCAGGCTGCGCAACGCGGAGCCGCCCTGACCCGCCAGTTGCTGGCCTTTTCCCGACGCCAGTCACTGGCGCCCGAGCCGGTGGACCTTGCGTTGCGCATCAGCCAGATGAGCGAACTGCTCGACCGCAGCCTGCGCGGCGATGTGCACGTGGAGGTGAAGTTCGCACCCGATCTATGGCCAGTGGAGGTCGATCCGGGCGAGCTGGAACTGGTGATACTCAACCTGGCGGTCAACGCCCGCGACGCCATGCTCGAAGGCGGTTCGATACTGCTGCAGGCAACCAACGCACCGAATGAGCATGTACTGGGGCGGCAGGGCGACTTCGTCCGCCTGACGGTGACCGATTCGGGTACCGGCATTCCCGCCGACGTGCGCGGCCGGGTATTCGACCCGTTCTTCACCACCAAGGAGATTGGCAAAGGCTCCGGTCTCGGCCTTGCCCAGGTGTACGGCTTCGCCCGTCAATCCGGCGGCACGGTGTGGATCGATACCGAATGCGGGCGAGGCACCAGCGTGATCATGATGCTGCCTCGCTCGGAACATCAGCCGGATCAGGTGCCTATCGAGGATGCCAGCGTTGACGAATCTCCCGAGGCGTCCGCAGGCAGCGTCCTGCTGGTCGATGACGACGAAGAAGTCGCCGCGCTGGTGGGCGAAATGCTCGAGCACCTCGGCTATCAGGTGACTCATTCGGGCAGTGCTGCCGCTGCCCTCGCGGCATTGGCGAACGGGCCTCGAGTAGACGTTGTCTTCTCCGACGTGATGATGCCCGGCGGCATGAACGGCGTGGAGCTGGCTCGGGAAATCCGCACGCGCCAACTCGGCATACCTGTCCTGCTCACCAGCGGCTACGCCGAGGCGGCAAACAAATCGGCGGAGGCCGAAGGCGTGCATGTGCTGGCCAAGCCCTACCGCCTCGAAGAGCTGGCCGTGGCATTGAAGAACGCCATGGAAGCCGCGACTGAAAGCCCCGAGCTGACCAGCCTACCCGCGCTCTAATTCGCCGCCATAGGCCGATGAGACTCGCCGCACTCACGAACTAACCACAGACAAGGCCGTCGAAACGCGAGTTCGAGCCGCTGCGGTTTCGCTGCGGCTTTGGCTATTCGTCTGCGTCAACCAGAAGGAATCGACCATGCCCGCGCCTCGGGATATCCCTTATCCGCTTGCCCGACCCGCAACCACCAAACCAGGAACCGCGGCGCTGCTGGGCGTATTGCTGATGGGCTGTTCGCTACCCTTGCTGGCTGATGAGCAAGCGCTGGCCGCCCGCGATGCACAGAACAAGCGCCTCACCGAGCGGCTGATGGCCAAGCCCAACCATCTATCCCCGACGCCAACCGCGAAGTACAACCACATCATTACCTACGGCCAGTCCCTGGCATCGGCCGCCGAAGGCTGGCCGGCGCTGTCGAAGCAGCCGGGCTACGACAACCTGATGCTGGGCGACTCGGTGCGCTCGGCGACGTTCAGCGGCGATCGCTTCGTGCCGGTCGGCGAGGCGGCATTCAAGCCGCTAAAAGCTGTGGTGCAGTACAAACGCGATCCAAAGGTCATTCTCGATAGCCGCGCAGTGGCGAAACTGGAAAAACACGCGCAGGAAGAAGGCGAGTCAGTGGAAGTCGGCGCGCTGAACATGGCGCGCCGGCTCTATCTAGAGAAACACGGCGTCAAAGCCGACCCCGAGCACCTGTTCGTCGCCAGCAACGCGTCCACGTCCGGTCGCTCCATTGCGCAGCTGTCCAAGGTCGACGGCACCAACGAGTACCGGCGGGTGCTGCAGGCTGTCGATCAGGCCAAGCAGATTGCGGACGCCGAAGGTGCCAGTTACAGCCTAAGTGCGTTCTTCTGGCTACAGGGGGAATACGACTACACGCAGGTCCAGGGCGGAATCAACGATAAGAAAAACTACAAGCAGATGATGCGCCAGCTACGCGACGACCTGAACGCCGACACCGCGCAAGCCATCGCCGGACAGCAGCGCATGCCGGCGTTTATCAGCTACCAGACCGACGCTAAATCATCGGTCGTGGACGGCAGCCTCGATATCGGTATGGCGCAGTGGGAACTGGCCCGGGAAGAGCCCAACTGGTATCTGGCCGGCCCGGTTTATCCCTACGTCGACAAGGGCACGCATCTTTCGGCCAATGGTTATCGCTGGTTCGGCCAGATGCTCGGCAAGGTGTATCACCAGGTCGTAGTTGAGCGCCGCAACTGGGTGCCGTTGTCGCCGCTTGGCGCCACAGTCGAAGGCCGCGAAATCCTCATCGATTTTCACGTACCGCATCCGCCGCTGGCGTTCGACGAGCCCTACCTCGGCTACGAAGCGCAGATGATCGACGACCGAGGCTTCACACTCAGTGACGACCACGGTGAAGTGCCGATCGAAGCGGTCGAGCTCGCCGCAAGTACAGTGGTGCGTCTGACGGCCGGACGCCCTCTGATCGGCACCCCGCGAATCCGCTACGCCAGCCATGCGACCGGCGGCGCCGGCGAGCTGCGTGACAGTGATCCAACCCTGGCCGACGCAAATTATGAATACCTGCCGGACGAAGGCATGCCGCCGGACGCGGATATCGACGTGCTGGCGGACAAGCCCTACCCGCTGCACAACTGGAGCATCGCGTTCGAGATCGAGGCCATCGCGGCCAGCGAAGCAGACCAGATGCGGCGTTAATGAGATCACTGCACGCCGTCATGCAACCACGCACGGCCAGCACTTGGGTTGCATCAGCACGACAATACGGGCCGCCAGAATCAGGCAAGTACCAGGCAGAATCCGCCTAACGTCCCGTCGGCACGCCTCCCTAGCATTCACTCACAGCACATTGGTGCTGCATTCATGAATGCAACCGGAGGTTCTGCACATGTCGAACATCAACGGAAAAGTCATCGCCATCACCGGCGCCAGCAGCGGCATCGGTGAAGCAACCGCACGCCTGCTGGCGAGCCAAGGCGCGCAGGTGGTTCTGGGGGCGCGGCGCCTGGAGCGTCTGGAGGCGCTGGCCGCGGGTATCAACCGGGACGGCGGCAGCGCGGTGGCCCGTGCGCTGGATGTCACGAGTCGTGCGGACATGCAGGGCTTCATCGATTTCGCCGAGCAGCAGTTCGGCCGCGTCGACGTCATCATCAACAACGCCGGCGTGATGCCGCTTTCGAAGTTGGAAGCGCTGAAAGTCGACGAGTGGGACCGGATGATCGACGTGAACATCCGCGGCGTGCTGCACGGTATCGCCGCCGGACTGCCGCTGATGCAACGTCAGCGCAGCGGTCAATTCATCAACATCGCCTCCATCGGCGCCTACTCAGTGAGTCCGACCGCTGCGGTGTATTGCGCCACCAAATACGCGGTGCGCGCCATCAGCGAAGGGTTGCGTCAGGAGGTCGGCGGTGACATCCGTGTGACCCTTATTTCCCCCGGCGTGACCGAATCGGAGCTGGCAGAGAGCATCTCCGACGAGGGCGCCCGCGCGGTCATGCACGACTTTCGCCAGATCGCCATCCCCGCCGAAGCAATCGCCCGTGCCATCGCCTACGCCGTTGACCAGCCTGCCGATGTGGATGTCAGCGAGCTGATCGTCCGCCCCACCGCCAGCCCCTACTGAGGACACGCCCATGAATGGCAATGCAAGCAGAACCCTTTTAGCAGCAGGGCTGGCGCTGCTCGTCGGCTTGTCGACTGCCGCCTCCTACGCAGCCGACGGCAGCGAGCGGCACGAGCGAGGCATGAAGGTGATGGAGCGGCTCTCCGGCGGTGCCGGACAACCGGTACTCGATGCTTTACGACGGGACTATCCCTTTCTCGCCGAGGGCGTTACCGCCTACGCCTTGGGTGATGTCTGGGGCAGAACGCAACTAGACGACCGAACCCGCCAGATGGCCACCGTCGCTGCGTTCGCCGCACAAGGCAACTTGCCGTATCTGAAGATTCATGCCGGCTATGCGCTGCGGCTCGGGGTCACGCGCGATGAGCTGAAGGAAATAATCTACCTGACGACCGTTACCGCAGGCTTTCCGCGCGCCATCGATGCGGCGCAGGCGCTGCGGGAGGTGCCGAACCCGCCGACAGCGCGATGAGGCTCAGGCGATGCTGCGCAACCGGGCCATGTCCTTGACTGGGGACGCGCCGAACAGTCGGCTGTACTCGCGGCTAAATTGCGAGGGGCTTTCGTAGCCGACCCGGTAACCGGCCACCGACACCTCCAACCCTTCGGCCATCAACAACCGCCGAGCCTCCTGCAACCTGAGCTGTTTCTGGTATTGCAGCGGGCTCATCGCGGTCAGCGCCTTGAAGCGGTGATGCAGGCTGGAGCTGCTGAGATTTACCCGGCGCGCCAGCTCCTCGATGCGCAGCGGCTCGACATAGTTTTGATTGAGCCACTCGATCGCGCGGGTCACCCGATGCGACTGACTGCCCTGCAGGACGATTTCCTGCAAATGCTGGCCCTGCGGCCCACAAAGCAGACGATAGAAAATTTCCCGGAGCGCCAGCGGTGCCAGTACCGGAATGTCCTTGGGTTTGTCCAACAAGCGCACCAGACGCAGGGTGGCATCCAGCAGCGGCGCATCGATGCGGTCCAGGTACAGGCCGCGTTGGGGCAACTCTTCCAGCTCGGCGAAGGGATCGGCTTCGCTGATCAGCTCGGCTATCAGCGATGGATCGATGTCCAGGCGAATGCATATATAGGGCTCTTGCGACGAGGCGCGAACCACGCAACCCGCCACAGGCAACGTGACCGAGACCACCAGATAGTGCAGCGGGTCATAGCTATAAAGTTCGTCGGCCAACCGCACTTCCTTGCCGCCCTGCACGATGATGCACAGCGCTGGCTTGTGTACGCCCCAAGTCTTCTCGCCCGGCTCCGCGCAGCGGATCAGATACAAGGGATCGATGGCGGTCGGGTGCATGCCATCTTCACTGACGAAACGCTCCACCAACTGCGCCAGTTCAGCGCGCTGCGTGCTGGTTTCATCCGCCGAAGGAGTTACGAATGTGTTCATGAAGCGGGCTCCTTGAAACGAAGGAATCAGCTTAGCTGCTCTCGACATTTCACGCCGCCTGTTCTCTTTCTCAATAAAAACGCTGGCGTCCGCCTTAATGCTGTTCACCTAAGGTGTTTAGACGGCGTGACGGCCCTGCCTGTAGGAGCGAGCGCGCTCGCGAAGCTCTGCGTGGCCTGGGTTCGCGAGCAAGCTCGCTCCTACGGGCAGCGGGTTCGCTTAGGGCAGAAAAAACGCCGCAACCAGTGCGGCGCTCGTCCTAGGCGAACAACATTATTACGGCGTTCGCCGACGCTTCTTGAGCATTGAGCAGTCAGCTCCGGGCGCGCTCGGCGTCACGCAGAGCCTTGACCTGGTCGTGATTACGCTGCACGCCCTGGAGCTGGCGTTCGACCACGCTGCGCACATCGACCGGCAGGTCTTTTTCCAATGCCTTGCGATAACTCTTCAAGGCGACGTCTTCGCCGCGCTCGCACTCGTTGAGGATCGCTTCGTCGCTCTTGCCGGTGATCATCGACTTGAGATCGACCCAGCGGCGGTGCATATCGCCCGCGGTGCTGGTGGTGGTTTCCGGATCGCCACCCAGAGTACGCACCAGTTGCTGCAGCTCGGCGGCCGCCGTGGCACAGTCATGGGCACGCTGGGTCATCGTGGTTTTGAGGTTCGGGCTTTTCAAGTCTTCGGCGCACTCAAGGAAGCCTTTCTCGCCGTCCTTGCTGGTTTCGATGAGGTCGTTGAGTACGGAGATGGTGTCTTTGGTATCCATTGAGCATTCCTCCTGGAGCTTGCTAAACGGCCGGAAACAACACGGCCAACCTGTTCAGTCGACTGCCCCGCTTCGATAAAGGTTCAGGTGAGCTGCCCGATGGAATCGGAGCCACACGACGAAAAGGAAGGCCGAAACGGGTGCAGGTTGGCAGGCGTTCGCGGGGCTGGTCATCGGTTTTCTTATCTTTGGTGTGTTACTGCGCCAACCCCGGCGCCCTCGGTCTGATTGAAAGCGGCCGTCGCATCGTTTGTCGAAGCGAATGATGCGGCGACTTGCCTCTCACGCTAATCCCCGCAACGAAAAAAGCGCCCCGAACCAGTCGGGGCGCTTTTCGTTACCGGTTGCGTTCAGCCAGCCGAGCTGCGCGTCGCCGATGGGCTGGGCATGGTCTGGGCGCGCTGGCGCAACTGTCCCTTGAGGATCTTTCCGGTGGCGGTCGCAGGCAACGCTTCGACCATCACGACCTGGCAGGGCCGCTTGTAGGGCGCCAACCGCTCGGCAGCGAAGCTCAGTAGCCCGGCCTCGCTCAGGTCGGCACCCGCGGCACACTGGACGAAGGCGACTACCTCCTCGTTGCCGGGAATCTGTCGGCCGACCACCGCCGACAACGTGACCTGCGGATGCGAGTTGAGCACTGCCTCGACATCCGGTGGGTAAATATTGAAGCCCGAGCGAATGATCAATTCCTTGCTGCGACCGACGATGAACAGCTCGCCGCGCTCGTCGACGCGGGCTATGTCGCCCGTGTTCAGCCAGCCGTCCTCGTCCAGACAGGCACGGGTCGCCTCCGGCTGGCGGAAATAGCCACGCATGACGTTAGGGCCGCGAATCCATAGCTCGCCGGTTTCCGGTGCCTCGACGTCAGCGCGCTGCAGCGGTTCGAGGCGGTACTCGAGCATCGGCAGCACGCGACCGACGGTGGTGCTGGTGTGGCGGTCTTCAATACGGGTCTGGCTGATGGTCGGGCTGGCCTCGGTAAGGCCGTAGCCGTTGTGCAGCGTCATGCCGAAGCAGGCCTCGACACGCCGCTTGGTCTCACCATCCAATGGCGAGCCGCCGGCGGACATGTAGATCAGTGCTGGTGCCTGCAGCGTCAGATTCTGCTGCTTTAGGTATTCGAGCAGTCGTGCATACATGGCCGGCACACCCTGCAACACGGTGATGCGCTCCTCACCCAGCGCCTGCAACAACGCTGCCGGCTCGAAACGCGGCACCGGAAACAGACAGGCACCGTTGTATAGCGAACCCATGCACACCGAAGCCAGGCCGAAAATATGCGACATCGGCAGCACACCGTAGACGCGCTGGCCCTCAGTGAGACGACGCATACCGCCGGAGATCGAGGCGATATAGAGGATGCCACGGTGGGTCAGCATCACGCCCTTGGGCGTACCGGTGGTGCCCGAGGTGTAGATCATCGCCGCAACCTGCTCGGCACCGCTGGCGTACACCGGTTCGGACTCGGCCTCCGCAAGCGCGCCGATCATCAGCTCACCAAGCCGAGGATGTGCGAAATGCTCGGCTGCGTGACGCTGGCCATGCTCACAGGCTTCCGGGGATACGCCGGTGGTATAGAAAACTCGTCGTGGCTCGCAGTTCTCGCGGATTGCGTCCACCTCGGCGCCTGACAGTCGCGCGTTGACAATGGCCAACCAGGCGTCGAGTTCGCTCGCGGCGAGCAAGAGCACCACCAACGCGCGGCAATTTTCACCGACGCTCATCAGACGATCGCCCGGACGCACCCCAAGCGCCTTCAGCCAGACCGTTGCAGCACGAACTTCTTCGGCCAGCTCGGCATAGCTCCAGCGCACCTCGCCATCAACCAGCGCCTGAAGTCCGGGCGTGCGATCTGCACGTTCCAGCACCCCTGTGCTCAGGCGCTGCGGCAGCTCGGCGATCAGCTCGCTGGCCCAGCGGCCATTGATCATTTCGTCCGGCGCAGTCATCGATTGTGACAGAGCCATCAGCACACCTCGCTCTGGTGTAACCGATCCGGCAAGGACGGGAATTTCTGGCTGGCAGGCGACGGCCTGCTAAAAGCGGGCACGCCCGTGTGATGGCTGGTACGCATGGCAATTCTTCCTGACCCTGTTGTCGTTCTTATAGCGGTAATGACGAATTTCGATCTTTCCCACGCTGTTTCGCAATGCGAAACAGCATTTCGCTTTACTACCTAGTATCGACTTTTGCACAGGCATTAACCTGCGTCAATTCCGGCGACGCAGTGTTCGCCCAATGGTAAGAGTGGCGTGGTAGGCATCAGGATCACGACGCGACGAAACGGGAACTGGAGCAGGAGCTGGCTTCTGGTGAGCCGCTTTTTTGCCACGCTAACGCAAAGTGTGGCCAACCGTTTCCTGCTCGCGATTGTCCCAAGAATGTCTGCCGACTCGGCAGGAGCACACACAACCCTGTTCATCGCCGTCGAGCCCTGCGAAACATGCCGGAATACCTCGCACCCGTTCCCCGTTGGGAACCCCATGAACGCCCATCCATGCCCGGTTCGCCGGCGATCCTGCTGCATCCGATGCCGATGCGCATCGCCTATGCCTGCGTCGCCGTGCTGGTCGGGCTGACCGGGGGCCTGGGCAACGCGCTGTTCATCGCCAACCTGCCGAGCATTCAGGGCGACCTTGGCCTGACGCCGTCGCAAGCCGCCTGGCTGCCTGCGGCGTACTTCATGGTCAACGTTTCCGCCAACCTGTTGATGATCAAGTTCCGCCAGCAGTACGGCCTGCGCCGCTTCGCCGAGATCGGCCTGACGCTCTATGCGTTGCTGAGCATCGCCCACGTCTTCATCGAAGGGCTGGAAATGGCAATCTTCGTGCGGGCTGCCAGCGGGCTGGCGGCCGCCACCACCTCGTCCCTGGGGCTGTTCTACATGCTGCAGGCGTTTCGCAAAGCGGACCTGCCAAAAGCGGTAATTATCGGGTTCGGTATCAGCCAACTGGGCACGCCTCTGGCCTGGCTGATGTCACCGGCATTGCTGGACATGGGCGAATGGCACCGTCTCTATGTGTTCGAAAGCGGCCTGGCGCTTTGCTCGCTGGCGGCGGTGGTCGTGCTCAAGCTGCCCTTGGGCGAACGCATCAAGGTCTTCGAGCCGCTGGATTTTCTCACCTTTGCCCTGCTCGCCCCGGCGCTGGCGCTGATCGCTGCGGTGCTGGTCCAGGGACGGATACTCTGGTGGACCGAGCAACCCTGGCTCGGCTATGCACTGATAGCCGCGCTGGTGCTGATGTGCACGGCCTTCATGATCGAACATCACCGACGCAATCCGTTGCTGCACACCCGCTGGCTCGGCACGGCGGAAATGCTGCGCTTCGCCTTCGGCGCGCTCGCCCTGCGCCTGATTTTATCGGAGCAGACCTACGGCGCGGTCGGCCTGCTGCAAACGCTAGGAATGGGCACTGAACAGCTGCAGCCGCTGTATGCAGTGATTCTGCTCGGGTTGAGCATGGGTATCGCCGGCAGCGCCATGACCTTCAGCCCGACCACCGCCCTGCCGCAAATATTGCTGTCGATCGTGTTGATCGCGGTCGCCAGCTTTCTGGACATCGATGCCACCAACCTGACTCGCCCGCACGACATGTTCCTTAGTCAGGGCCTGCTGGCTTTCGCCAGCGGCATGTTCCTCGGTCCGCTGCTGATCACCGGCATCGGCAAGGCGCTACGCAACGGGCCGAATTATCTGGTGACCTTCATCGTCTTGTTCACCATGACTCAAAGCCTCGGCGGGCTGGCGGCGCCGGCGCTGTTCGGCAGCTACCAGGTTATTCGCGAGAAATACCATTCCAGTCACCTGACCGAGCAGGTGGTGCCGGGCGATCCGCGTGTCGCGCAGCGGCTGCAGGCCCAGAGCCAGGCGCTGGCGCCGCGCCAGAGCGACCCGCAGCTGCGCCAGGCGCAGAGCGCGGGGCAGCTGAGCCAGACCGTCACCCGCGAAGCCAACGTGCTGGCCTTCAATGATGTCTTCCGGCTGATCGGCACGCTCGCCATCGGCGTGTTCGGCTGGACGCTCTATCACACCCTGCGCCTTGCGCGGCAGAACAGGAATGCTCCGCCTCCATGAGTGAAACCAAACGACCCGACGAAGAAGAAACCTTGCAAACAGCCCAGCCACCGCAGGCTTCCGCCGCTGTGACCGACGCCGGCCCAGCGCCGGACGATCCGCCGAAGACGATCAAACCGAGCCGTCGCTCGGTCATGCTGATGGCGTTGGTCGCGCTCGCTGGCGTTCTGGCGATTCTCTACGCCTGGCAGCTGTGGCCTTTCAGCGGCCGAGTCGCGGTCACTGAAAACGCCTATGTGCGCGGGCAAATCACCGTGCTCGCGCCGCAGGTCAACGGTTACGTCACCGAGGTGCTGGTACAGGATTTCGAGCAAGTCGCGCGCGGTCAACCGCTGGTACGCATCGATGATCGACAGTATCGCCAACTGGTCGAGCAGCGCCGTGCCGAGCTGGCCGCGCAGCGTTTCGGGCTAGAAAACCTCGAACAGACCCTGGCTTCCAATCGCGCGACGCTGGCGTCACGCCGCGCCGAGTTGTCCGCCGCCGAAGCGGAACTGCAACGCGCTCTCGCCGACGAAAAACGCGTCAACGAGCTGGCCGAACGTGGCTCGGTCTCGATTCGCGAGCGCGATCAGATCCGCGCCAGCGCTCGCGCCGCAGCAGCAAACGTGAAGCAGGCCCAAGCCGCCATCGCCATTGCCGAACAGACCTTGAAGGCCAGCGAAGTCTCGCGCGGCGGCCTTCAGGCGCAGGTGGAAATTGCCGAAGCGGCATTGAAGCGGGCCCAGATTGACCTGGACAACACAGTCATCGAGGCGCCACGCGACGGCCGGGTCAGCGAAGTTACGGTGCGCCAGGGCCAATATGTCGCGGCCGGCTCGCAGCTGCTCTATCTAGTTCCGGAGCAGCTTTGGGTCATTGCCAATTACAAGGAAACCCAGACTTTTGCCATGCGCCCAGGCCAGCCGGTGTCGATCGAAGTCGACGCACTGGACGGTGCGCGCCTGAGCGGACACATACAGCGTTTGGCGCCTGCCACCGGGTCTGAATTCAGCGTTCTGCGTCCGGATAACGCCACCGGCAACTTCACCAAGGTGGTGCAGCGGATACCGGTGCGCATTTCCATTGATCCGGACCAGCCGCTGAGCCAACACTTGCGGCCAGGGCTATCGGTGGTCACGCACGTGAATACCAGCGGCGACGCCACAACCGCCGAAACGGCCACGGACGACAGGCGATGAATCGTCAGTTTCGCGTTCCGAGATTACTGTCGGGCCTGTTGCTGATAACGCTGGCCGGCTGCATGCCGCCGCGGCAGCCGCTGCCGCCCGAGGCTGCATTCACCCCGCCCACGCAATGGCGCGAGGACGCGGCGCGCACCGCCGAAATCTCCGCGATCTGGTGGCAGGCGTTTGGTGATCCGCAGCTGACGACACTGGTCGAAGCGGCGCTAGCACATAACACCGACGTGCTGATCGCCGCGTCGCGGGTCGAACAGGCACGCGAACAGATCCGCCTGTCCCATGCCTCACTGCTGCCGAGTCTCGACGCGGTGCTGGGGGCGCAACGCACGCGCGAGCTCAGCGTGCTCGGCATCGCCCACACCACGGCGGTGCAACCCTCGCTGCAGGTGTCTTACGAGCTGGATATCTGGGGCCGGCTACGGCGTCTGCGCGAAGCCGCGGAACTGCAATATCAGGCCAGCGAGGCCGAACGCGACGCAGTGCGGCTGGCCGTCGCCAGCACCACGGCACGTGCCTATGTCTCGCTGTTGTCGCTGGACCGGCAGCTGTCCGTGACCCGCGACACCGTTGAGTCGCGCCTGCAGGCGCTGGGTGTCGCCGAAGATCGCGCCAGCCTCGGCTACACCTCGCAGCTGGAGCTGACCCAGGCACAATCCGAATACGAAGCCGCGGCTCAATTACTGCCTCAGCTGCAGCAGGCGATTCGCGAGCAGGAACATGCCTTGCGTCTGCTCACCGGGGCGCTACCGGGCGCGGTGCAGCGCGGCGCCGGGCTGCTCGCCATCGAACCGCCGGGTGTGCCCGGCGTATTACCCTCGGAATTGCTGCGGCGGCGGCCGGATATTCATCAGGCCGAACTGTTGCTGGCGGCCAGCGACCTCAACCTGCAAGCCCAGCGCGACCGCTTCCTGCCGCAGGTACAGGTATCAGCCAGCTTCGGCCAGCTGTTCGTCAATTCACTGGATTACGACCCGGTCCGCGTCTGGGATATAGGCGCCAGCGTGCTGGCACCGATCTTCGACGCCGGGCGCCTGGAAGCGGGCGTGAACATCGCGGTCGCGCAGCGCAATCAAGCGGCCTTCGCCTATCGCGCTACTGCGCTGGAAGCTTTCGCCGAGGTCGAGAACAGCCTCTCGGCGGTGGGCAATCTGCGGCAACAGATCGCACGCGTCGAGGCTCGCCGCGAGATTCTCGAGCGGTCGCTGACCTTCGCCGAGGATCGTTACCGCGCTGGCTATTCGTCGTATCTGGAAACCCTCGACGCCCAGCGCAATCTATTCAATACCGAGCTGACCGCCGTACAACTGCGCGAAAGCCAGCTCAATGCGCTGATTGGTCTCTATCAGGTACTCGGCGGTGGCTGGCAGGCCGCCGCCGAGCGCTGAAGGCTTAGCCCAGCCGCTGAAGGCTTAGCCCGGCTGGCGCAGGGTTTCGCGATCGGTGCGCCGTATACCGCCGAATACCCACTCGGCAAAGAGGAACAGAACCAGGCTGCCACCAAGCACCGGCAAGCAGTAACCGAACAGCACCGCAAGCCCCACCGTCACTACTCGAGCAGTCGGTGACAGATCGCGCAGCGCCCGCAGCACACCGGGCTTGCGCACAGGCGAACGGCGGCGCCACCACATCAGGTAACCCCAGCTCACCAGCGTCACCAGGCCGAGCGCGGTGACGGCAAGCAGCAGTTGGTTGGCCAGGCCGAACAGCGAGCCCATGTGCGCATCGATACCCCAGCGCGTCAGCTTTGCCGCCAGCGGGAAACTGGCGAAATCGATGCGGTCAGCGATCGTCAGCGAGCGCGGATCGATGGCTACCGCGTCGACCTGAGTCGGCCAGCTGCGATCAATTTCGGTCACCGTCCAGGCTCGATCAGGGCCTGCAGCCGGAACGATTTCCAGCTTGCCGGCGTCGATACCGGCGCGGCGCGCAGCAGCCAGCACAGCATCGAATAAGGCAAGGTCGCCAGGCTCAGCCGAAGCCATTTGCATCCCGGCGTGATGGGCATGTTCACCTGCAGGAGTAGCCGCCTCGCCGGTCAGCGCAGTGGATACGCTCGGCGTGGACATACCGAAGGCCGCCCGCGCGACGCCAATGTTGCCCCCCGCCCAGCGCGACCACGTCAGGCCAGTGGCGGAGAAGAACAGCAACCCCAACAGCAACCATAGCCCCAGCGTGGCATGCCAACGGCGCAGGGGTTGCGTCCTGGCCACGCTCGCCTTTCGGCGCCGAATAACCCAGAGCGCCAGTCCGCCCAGCGCCGCAACCCATAGCCAGGATGCGGCCAGCTCGCTGTAGATCCGGCCGAGCTCGCCCAACAGCAGGTTGCGATGGAACTCATCGATCCAGGTCCGCAATGGCAGCACACCTGTGGTGCCGTAAACGACCAGATCACCGCGGATGTCGGCTGTTACCGGATCGATGAACACGGCTCGACTTTCTGACGGCGCCAACCCCGGCGCGCTGAACATCACCCGCGTGGTTGTGCCGGGTTGCGGTGCCGGGCGCACCGCCGAAAGCGTCGCCGCCTCGCCGATGTGCGCTTGCGCGACTTCGATCTGACGCGCCAGGGGCAGCGACGGACCGGTGCTATCGGTAAACAGCTGTTCGGCGTAGAGCTGGTTTTCCAGCTGTGGCGTCAGCGCGTAAAACAAGCCGCTCAAGGCCGCGACGAGGATGAAAGGCCCGACGAACAAGCCGACGTAGAGATGCAGGCGGATTAGCAGCGCCAGCAGCGGTCGCTGCGCCCGGGATGCCAGGGGTGGCGCTTCAGGCTGGGCACCAGAAATGGATGACGACATGAAGAATCACTCGATCGAGAAAACATGGCCAACCCAGCGCTTCGGGTTGGCGACACGGACCACCGCCACCAGCCGTACTCACGCAGCAGTTAGGTGGGGCCCAAGTAGTTTTGGAACGATCAGGTGAGCGGAGAAGCGCGGGGATTAAGACTGGGCCAGCGGAAACGCGGTGCCAGCGGCGTCGCCATGACGACCGGAAGGACAACCAACTGCACCAGCCGCGGCTCGTGCAGCTCCGGCGTACTGTTGGGAATTGCAGCCAGCGACGCCGAGCCCGCCGCGCAGCAACACGGCATACCGATGTGATGTGCGGGGCCCGGCTTCGGCATCGGTTCGCTGTCATGCGACGCGTGGACGATAGGAGTCGCGTGACTGTCATGCGTGGCGAGATGGGAGGAATCGTGCCGGTTGGCCTCGCCCATTGGACAATGCCCAACCATGCCCGACATCTGCGCGCCGGCACCCATCAGCGGCATCGCGAACAGATGCAGCAGCACCGCCAAAGCGGCTATCCAGACCGGGGCGCGACGGGGGCGGTGCATGGTTGTCAGACGGCTCCTGCAGAATCGGATAAGGACGGAAGGTGCCGCATTGTTCGCTTTCGGTCAGGGTTGATCTGGGTTGCGCCTGGTCTTGCCGCGCTTCGGCGCAGGTTTTTCGGCCGCTGACTCGCCACGCAGGATCACCCAGGTTGGCGCGTGATCGCTGGCGTGTTCCTGGTCGCGCACCCAACGATCGACGCCAGCGTCGGCCAACCGCGGCGCCAGATCGGCGCCCAACAGCAGGTGATCGATGCGCAGACCGGAATTCTTTTGCCAGTGCTGACGAAAATAATCCCAGAAGGTGTAGATACGCTCGTCCGGGTACTTGGCGCGTAGCGCGTCGGTCCAACCCTGGTCCAGCAGCCGTTGGAAACACTCACGGCTCTCCGGCTGCAGCAGTGCGTCCTTGGTCCAGGAGCGCGGATTATAGATGTCCTCGTCAGTAGGCACCACGTTGTAATCGCCGGCCAGCACCACCGGGTGGCCGTTGGCGAACAAGCCGGCGGCGTGCTCGATAAAGCGCTCGAACCAGCTCAGCTTGTAGTCGAACTTCGGCCCCGGCTGCGGATTGCCGTTGGGCAAATAGAGGCAGGCGATGATCACGCCGTGCACCGCCGCTTCAAGGTATCGGCTATGCGTATCGTCCGGATCGCCGGGCAGGCCGCGGCGGATTTCCAGCGGATCGGCGCCACGCGCGAGGATCGCCACGCCATTCCAGGATTTCTGCCCGTGCCAGATGGCGCCGTAACCGGCGGCGCGGATGTCGTCGATGGGAAAGTCCGCGTCCTGCGCCTTCAGCTCCTGCAGACAGACCACATCGGGCTCTTCGCGGGCCAGCCATTCGAGCAGATTGGTCCGGCGCGCGCGGATGCCGTTGATGTTGAAGGTGGCGATTTTCAGGATATCCACGAGAAGCCTCGCGCCGATGAATGACCTTATTGTGACTCGCGGTGGCGCGGCGTGGTTCGCTTCCAGCCGGTTCCGCGTCGAGCAGGCGGATGTAGAGCCGTTCGCAAGATGACGGTGGGCTGAAGCCCACCCTACACAACTGCGTATCCGGCCTGGCCGTAACTGCAACACACAGAGGTAGGGTGGGCTTTAGCCCACCGAAAAACGCGCCAAACACGAGGGTCGAGAGGCTTCAGACCAACCGCCAGGCCATGCGGTGGGCTGAAGCGGAGCGCCGCCCGTCCCACCCTACATCGTGGTCGTCTCAGCGGGTTTCCCAATAGCCGGGCGCGTTGTAGATCGCCTTCAAGTAGTCGATGAAGAAGCGCACCTTGGCCGGAAGATAGCGCTGTTGCGGATACACTGCCTGAATGTCATAGGCCGGCAATGCGTATTCGTCGAGCACCGTCACCAGCTCGCCGCGCTTGAGTTCAGCCTGGATTTCCCAGGTCGAGCGCCAGCCGATGCCGAGCCCCTGTTTGACCCAATTGAACAGCAGCTCGCCATCGTTGCAGTCGAGGTTGCCAGCCACTCTCACCGCGACCTGACGGCCATCACGCAGGAAGGTCCAGCCGCGCTGCTGGCCACCCTGCAGGTTGAACGCCAGGCAGTTGTGCCGCGTCAGGTCTTCGAGCGTGCGCGGTACGCCCTGCAACTCGAAATAATCCGGCGCACCGCAGACCACTCGGCGATTGGGGAACAGTTTGATGGCGACATAGTTGGGGTCGGTCACTTCACCGATACGAATGCCCATGTCATAGCCGTGACGCACCAGGTCGACCACGCTGTCGGTGAAATTGAACGACAGCTGCAAATCCGGATAACGCGCCTGAAACGCTGGCGCGTGCGGCCCGATATGTCGCCGGCCAAACGCAGCTGGTGCCGACACCACCAGATGCCCGCGCACCGAAGTACGGTGATGGCTGATGCTGGCGTCCGCTTCCTCGAAATCCTTCAGCAGGCCGCGTGCGCGCTCCAGATATTGCTCACCGAGATCGGTCAATGCCAGCCCGCGGGTGGAGCGGTGCATCAATTTGACGCCCAGGTGCCGCTCAAGCGCATCGAGCCGACGCCCCATTACCACCGGTGTAACACCTTCCTTCAACGCAGCCGCAGCAAAGCTGCCGTATTCGGCCACCAGCACAAAGCTGTGCAAGGACGTATAACGATCCATTCGATACTCCTGATATCGACAGAACTGAAGTTTCGACTAATTCCCCCATCCAATCTACGGCTTCATGCTTGGGCCACGTATAAAAACTATCGAGTCAACGTCAGGAGGAATGATCCATGGCCCGAATGAGAGCAATTGACGCCGCAGTAGCGGTGTTGCGCAAGGAAGGCATCGATACTGCCTTCGGCATCCCCGGTGCCGCGATCAACCCGCTGTATTCCGCATTGCGCGCCGACGGTAGCATCCGCCACATCCTGGCTCGCCACGTGGAAGGCGCCTCGCACATGGCCGAGGGTTACACCCGCACCAAGGCTGGCAACATCGGCGTGTGCATCGGCACTTCCGGCCCGGCCGGCACCGACATGATCACCGGGCTGTATTCCGCCTGGGCCGACTCCATCCCGATCCTCTGCATCACTGGCCAGGCGCCGCGCGCACGCCTGTACAAGGAAGACTTCCAGGCAGTGGATATCGAGTCCATCGCCAAGCCGGTAACCAAGTGGGCCGTTACTGTACGCGAGCCGGCACTGGTTCCTCGCGTATTCCAGCAGGCCTTCCACGTAATGCGCTCCGGTCGTCCGGGCCCAGTACTGATCGATCTGCCGTTCGACGTGCAGATGGCTGAAATCGAATTTGACGTAGAAACCTACGAGCCACTTTCGGTTTACAAGCCAGCGGCCACCCGCAAGCAGATCGAGAAAGCTATCGACATGCTCTGCGCCGCCGAACGTCCGCTGATAGTCGCGGGCGGTGGTATCTACAACGCCGGCGCCGAAGCGCTGCTGGTTGAGTTCGCCGAGGCAGTTGGCGTGCCGGTGATCCCGACCCTGATGGGCTGGGGCTCGATTCCCGATGACCATCCGCTGATGGCCGGTATGTGCGGCTTGCAGACCAGCCACCGTTACGGCAACGCCAACATGCTGGCCTCGGATTTCGTACTCGGGATTGGTAACCGTTGGGCCAACCGCCACACCGGTTCGGTCGAGGTCTACACCAAGGACCGCACCTTCGTGCACGTGGATATCGAGCCGACCCAAATCGGCCGAGTATTCTCACCGGACTTCGGCATTACTTCCGATGCTGGCGCCGCGCTGAAGCTGTTCGTCGAAGTGGCCAAAGAGCGCAAGGCCGCTGGCAAGCTGCCGGATCGCAATGCCTGGGCCGCCGACTGCCAGGAGCGCAAGCGTACCCTGCTGCGCAAGACGCACTTCGACTCGGTGCCGATGAAGCCGCAACGCGTATACCAGTGCATGAACAACGCCTTCGGCAAAGATGCCTGCTACGTCAGCACCATCGGTCTGTCGCAGATCGCCGCCGCGCAGTTCCTGCATGTCTACAAGCCGCGCCACTGGATCAACTGTGGCCAGGCCGGCCCGCTCGGCTGGACCATTCCTGCAGCGCTCGGCGTGGTTGCGGCTGATCCGCAACGCAAGGTAGTGGCGCTCTCGGGCGACTATGACTTCCAGTTCATGATCGAGGAGCTGGCGGTAGGTGCGCAGTTCAAGCTGCCCTACATCCACATTCTGGTGAACAACGCTTACCTCGGCTTGATCCGCCAGGCACAGCGCGGCTTCGAGATGGATTACTGCGTGCAGCTGGGCTTCGAGAACATCAATGCCGACCAGAGCGGCATGGAAGGCTACGGCGTCGATCACGTCGCGGTGGTCGAGGGTCTGGGCTGCAAGGCGATCCGCGTGTTCCGCCAGGAAGAGCTGCAACCGGCCATCGAACAGGCCCAGGCCTGGATGGCCGAGCACCAGGTACCGGTGGTGATCGAAGTGATCCTTGAGCGTGTGACCAACATCGCCATGGGCACCGAGATCGACGCCATCAATGAATTCGAGGCGCTGGCTGAAGGCCGAGAAGATGCACCGACCGCGATCGGCTTGCTGGATTGATTCAACCGTAACCAAACGCGTGGAAGGCGCTTCGCGATCTTCCACCCTACGCAAGTGAACGTAGGGTGGATGTCGCGAAGCACATCCACCAACACCCCCGACGGGTCTGGTAGCAGTAGCTTCCAACCCGTTCGGGGATTGTCCCTACAGACAAGGAGATACCCATGCCCCGTTTTGCCGCCAACCTGTCCATGCTGTTCACTGAGATGGATTTTCTCGATCGATTCGCCGCTGCTGCCGAAGCCGGCTTCAGCGGTGTCGAGTACCTGTTCCCCTACGACTACCCAGCCGAGGAGATCAAGGCACGCCTGGACGCCAACGGCCTGACTCAGGTGCTGTTCAACCTGCCGGCCGGCGACTGGGCCAACGGTGATCGTGGTGTTGCCTGCGATCCGGAGCGAGTCGAGGAATTCCGCGCTGGGGTCGACCAAGCCATCGCCTACGCCAAGGTTCTGGGCAATACCCAGGTCAACTGCTTGGCTGGCATCGCCCCTAAGGGTGCTGACATTGGCAAGCTGGAAATTACCTTCATCGAAAACCTGCGCTACGCCGCGAAGAAGCTGGAAGCCGCTGGTATCCGTCTGGTCATGGAAATGATCAACACCCGCGACATTCCGCGCTTCTTCCTCAACAACACCTCGCAGGCGCTGGAGATTCGCGACAAGGTCGGCAGCACCAACCTGTACCTGCAGTACGACATCTATCACATGCAGATCATGGAAGGTGACCTGGCACGGACCATCGAAACCAACCTGGCAGCGATCAATCACGTGCAGCTGGCCGACAACCCGGGCCGCAACGAACCCGGTACCGGCGAGATCAACTACCGCTTCCTGTTCGAGCACCTGGACCGCATCGGTTATCAGGGCTGGGTAGGCTGCGAGTACAAGCCGGCCACCACTACCGCCGCCGGCCTCAGCTGGATGAAGGCGCACAACGCCATTTAGCAACCCTTGGAAAAACGTAAGCGAGGCAGGCAAGACGAGGCGAAGACAACCGAAGAAATGAGCATTCTGAGGGCTGTTTTCAACGATGTATTGTCAACGCAGGTAGTTTTTTCAGCGACCCAGACGAATTAGAGGAACACACTCATGGCTAAGATTGGATTTATCGGAACCGGCATCATGGGCCTGCCCATGGCTCAAAACCTGCAGAAAGCCGGCCACAGCATTTTCATCTCCACCCATCATGACCCTGCCCCGGCAGCACTGGTTGAAGCAGGCGCCGTAGCCCTGGCCAACCCGAAGGAAGTCGCTCAGGAAGCCGAGTTCATCATCGTCATGGTGCCGGACACCCCGCACGTCGAAGACGTGCTGTTCCGCGAGAACGGCATCGCCGAGGGCGTCGGCCCGAACAAGCTGGTGATCGACATGAGCTCGATCTCCCCCAGCGCCACCAAGCAGTTCGCCGAGAAGATCAACGCTACGGGTGCCCGCTATCTCGACGCGCCGGTATCTGGTGGTGAAGTCGGTGCCAAAGCCGCTTCCCTGTCGATCATGGTCGGTGGTAGTGAAGAAAGCTTCGCTCGCGCCCTGCCCCTGTTCCAGGCCATGGGTAAAAACATCACCCTGGTCGGTGAGAACGGTGACGGCCAGACCGCCAAGGTAGCCAACCAGATCATCGTCGCGCTGAACATTCAGGCCGTCGGCGAGGCGCTGCTGTTCGCCGCCAAGAACGGCGCCGACCCGGCCCGCGTTCGCGAGGCACTGATGGGTGGCTTCGCCAGCTCGAAGATCCTCGAAGTTCATGGCGAGCGCATGATCAAGGGCACTTTCGATCCAGGCTTCCGCATCAGCCTGCATCAGAAGGACCTCAATCTTGCCCTGGCTGGCGCGCGCGAGCTGGGTCTGAACCTGCCCAACACCGCCAACGCTCAGCAGGTGTTCAGCACCTGCGCGGCCATCGGCGGCAGCGGCTGGGACCACTCGGCACTGATCAAAGGCCTGGAGCACATGGCCAATTTCTCGATCCGCAAGAAGTGATCGCGAAGCAACAGAGTTGAGTTGAGCCGCGCTATCCAGTGTTGGATCCAGACAGCAACGCAGGGTAGCGCTGCGCTCAACGCCACTTGCAAGTCATGAGCCGGCTGCTGTGCGGAGTGCTTGGAATCAAGTCCCCCACGACGCAATGCTCCGTTCAGCAACCAGTTCATTCGCCGCCTTCGGGCGGCACCCCTTTCGACCTGCTCGGCAGAAGGAGTCACGGCCCGATTGCCGGGCGGGTCGATTCCAAACCTTAGTGCTTGCTTTTTTACTTGCGTAACCGAGCACTAAGGTCTGGAATCGGCCCCAGACCCCATTAGAAGGAGCTGTACATGAGCCTCGATCCGCAAGCCTTGTTGCGCGAGCTGTTCACCGCCGCCATCGATGCCGCCCATCCGCGCCAGGTGCTGGCCGATCATCTACCGGCTGACCGTAGCGGGCGCGCCATCGTCATCGGTGCCGGCAAGGCGGCCGCCGCCATGGCCGAAGCTATCGAAGCAGCATGGCAGGGCGAGCTCTCCGGACTGGTAGTAACCCGCTACGGTCACGGAGCCAATTGTCGCAAGATCGAGGTGGTGGAAGCCGCACACCCGGTACCGGACGATGCCGGCGAGCGCGTCGCCCGTCGTGTGCTGGAAATGGTCAGCAACCTTGAGGAAAGCGACCGGGTGATATTCCTGCTGTCCGGCGGCGGTTCCTCGCTGCTGGCGCTGCCGGCCGAGGGCATCAGTCTCGCCGACAAGCAGGCCATCAACAAGGCGCTGCTGCGTTCCGGCGCGCACATTGGCGAGATGAACTGCGTACGCAAACACCTCTCGGCGATAAAGGGCGGCCGTCTGGCCAAGGCCTGCTGGCCGGCCAGCGTTTACACCTATGCGATTTCCGATGTACCCGGCGACGAGGCTACGGTAATCGCCTCAGGCCCTACCGTGGCCGACCCGACCACTTCGGCCGAAGCCTTGGCAATACTTGCCCGTTACAGCATCGAGATACCGACCAATGTTCGCGCATGGCTTGAAGATCCGCGTTCGGAGACGGTCAAGCCGAACGACCCATGTCTATCACGCAGCCATTTCCAGCTGATCGCAAGGCCCCAGCAATCGCTGGATGCGGCGGCCGAAAAAGCGCACGCTGCCGGCGTTACGCCGCTGATTCTCGGTGATCTGGAAGGCGAGTCGCGTGAGGTCGCCAAGGTTCATGCTGGCATTGCCCGTCAAGTGGTCCTGCATGGCCAGCCGATCACGCCGCCCTGCGTGATTCTTTCCGGCGGCGAGACCACGGTGACCGTGCGCGGCAACGGACGCGGCGGACGCAACGCGGAATTTCTTCTCAGCCTGACGGAAAACCTTCAGGGCCTGCCGAACGTGTACGCATTGGCCGGCGACACCGATGGTATCGATGGTTCGGAAGACAACGCCGGCGCCGTGATGACACCGGACAGCTACGCCCGCGCCGAAGCCCTCGGCCTCAAGGCTGCGGATGAGTTGGCCAACAACAATGGCTACGGTTACTTCCAGGCACTGGACGCCTTGCTGATGACCGGGCCGACACGCACTAACGTCAACGATTTCCGCGCCATCCTGATCCTGCCGCCGTCCCGCTAACGGCGGTTGCGTGCGCGCTGCTGCCAAGCGCGCTTGTCGATGTGTTCGTTATACGCATCGGCTGCACGCCTGTTGCACGCGTCTGTTACATGCGTCCCATAACAACTACTGCCGATAGAGCCTGCCATGACACCCGACAAGAAGGTCAAGATCCTCGCCACCCTGGGACCGGCCACTCGTAGCATCGATGATGTGCGCGAGCTGGTGGAAAACGGGGTCAATCTGTTCCGCCTCAACTTCAGCCACGGCGAGCATGCCGATCATGCTGAGCGCTTCGCCTGGATTCGCGAGGTCGAACGTCAGCTCAATCAGCCGATCGGCATTCTTATGGACCTTCAGGGACCCAAGCTGCGCGTCGGTCGCTTTGCCGAAGGCAAGGTGCAACTGGTTCGCGGTCAAACCCTGCGTCTGGATCTAGACCCGACGCCAGGTGACTCCAGCCGGGTTAATCTGCCGCATCCGGAAATCATCGATGCACTACAGCCGGGGATGAGCCTGTTGGTAGACGACGGCCGGCTGCGTCTGACGGTAATCGCCAAGCATGCCGACGCCATTGACACGCGCGTGGTTGCTGGCGGCGAGCTGTCCGACCGCAAAGGTGTCAACGTGCCAGAAGCGGTGCTGGAACTGAGCCCACTGACCGACAAGGATCGCCGTGACCTGGCCTTCGGCCTGGAACTGGGCGTTGACTGGGTGGCGCTGTCCTTCGTTCAGCGACCGCAGGATATTCACGAGGCACGCGGGCTGATCGGCGACCGCGCCTTCCTCATGGCCAAGATCGAAAAGCCATCGGCGGTGCAGCACCTGCGCGAGATTGCTCGCCTGTCCGACGCGATCATGGTCGCGCGTGGCGATCTCGGCGTTGAGGTACCGGCGGAAAACGTTCCGCGTATCCAGAAGAACATCGTCCGCACCTGCCGCCAGCTCGGCCGACCGGTGGTAGTGGCGACCCAAATGCTCGAATCGATGCGCTTCTCCCCCGCTCCGACCCGCGCCGAAGTTACGGACGTGGCCAATGCGGTAGCCGAAGGGGCGGACGCGGTCATGTTGTCGGCGGAAACCGCCTCGGGCGACTATCCGCTGGAAGCCGTGAGCATGATGAGCAAGATCATCCGCCAAGTAGAAAGCGGGCCGGATTTCCAAGCCCAACTCGATGTACACCGTCCAAACGCCGAGGCGACTCTGCCGGACGCCATCAGCTGCGCGATCCGCCGTATCTGCGGCATTCTGCCCGTGGCGGTACTGGTCAATTACACCGAGTCCGGGCGCTCCAGTTTGCGCGCCTCGCGCGAGCGGCCCAGCACGCCGATTCTCAGCCTGACGCCAAACCTGGCGACAGCCCGCAAACTGACTGTGGCCTGGGGGGTGTATTCGATGATCGATGCGCCGATGCAGGACATGGAGCATGTCTGTCTGAACGCATTGGAGCTGGCTCGTGCCCAAGGCATGGCTGGCACCGGTGACACGGTGTTGATCACTGCTGGGGTGCCTTTAGGACAACCGGGAACGACTAACTCGCTGCGTATCGAGACGCTCAACTAGCTCAACCAAGCTGGCATTCGCCTGCATCTCAATATGCGATGCAGGCGGCATTCGCATTAAACCGCCGCCCTTCTCTCACCGGTTCTCAAAACCTCACAAATGCGCCGTACTTTCCTACCGCACGCGTCACACGCGGTGCTCAACGGTGTCAGTCAGATTTTCCTGCACGCCAATCCGACCTGCGGGTTGCTGATGCTCATGACCATCACCTTTTACGCGCCCTCTCTGCTGGCTGGGACGCTGCTCGGTCTGCTCAGCGGAACCCTCGCCGCCCGGTTGCTGGGGTATGCGCGCCAGGACATCGAATCCGGGCTCTACGGCTATAACCCGGCGCTCTTGGGGCTGCTGGTCACGCTTGTACTGGGTTCATCACCGCTGGCTCTGTTCCTGGTGGTGGTTGCCGGAGCGCTGTCGAGCCCGCTGCAGCGATATTTGTTGCGCGCCATGCGCGAGCGCGGCGGGCCAGCAGTCTTCACCCTGTGCTTCGTTCTGCTCGGCTGGCTGGTGCTGGTAGTGGCGGGCATGCTCGAGTCGGTCGCAGAAGCACGCCTGCCCGAGCCCAGGCTGGACGGATGGGGCGCGGTGGGCGCCATGGCAAGCGGCGTTGGGCAAGTGATGTTTCTCGGCGAGGCCGGAGCCGGACTCTGTTTGCTGCTAGCGATACTGGTTGCGGACAGGCGCGCCGGATTGTGGGCGCTTTGTGGCTCGGCAGTTGGGGTGTATTGCGCCCTGCTGACCGGCGCAACGGAACCACAGGCGCTAGCGGGGCTGGCTGGGTATAACCCGGCGTTGGCGGCTCTTGCGTTGAGCCAGGTGCACCGCTCGGCGCTGGCACCAGCGCTGGGCATCGCACTGGCGATAATTTGCAAACTGGCCTTCGATCAACTGGGTATTCCAGCGCTGACCATGCCCTTCATCCTTGCCTGCTGGGCGGTGGCGCTGGGTACTCGACTGATCCAGCGCCAGCTTGAAACGCAAACGGTCTGACCTTCAACCCTTGGTCGCGCGCGGGTCCTGGTCGCGCGGGTAGGTCCGCTCTTCTTCGATCTGTCCGTCAGCGGTATGGATTTTCACCGAGGCAGTACGCAGTTTCATATAGTCACGGGTCTCGTTGATGATGTCCTCCTTGGTCGTGGCCTCGAGCAGTGCCCGCTTGTCACCCTCCTCGCGCAGCACCCAACGGTCGTCGTCATGCGTGATGTGGTAGTTCTCCATGTTGCCTCCGTAAGCTAATCGATAGTCAAAGCTATAGAACGCTGGCACGCGTAGCGGTTCGTTCGGCATATCGACGCAGGTACTTATCACCTGACAGGGTAAAAATTACCGAGCCGATTATGGTAATAACCACCATCCCCACGCTAAAGCCCCGATTTCAGGCCGATTCCAAGCTGGAACAGATATTGAAAGGGATGCGCAACCTGTCCGTACTGCGCGATGGCTGCGCAATACATGGGCGGTATTTCCCCACTATTGGAGTTCACCATGCTCAGTGCTGAACAACGTGCCCTGATCAAAGCCACCGTCCCGCTGCTGGAGACCGGTGGCGAAGCGCTCACCAGCCATTTCTACAAACTGATGCTTGCCGAGCACCCCGAAGTGCGCCCCCTGTTCAACCAGGCGCATCAGGCCAGCGGCGATCAGCCCCGCGCCTTGGCAAATGGTGTGCTGATGTATGCCAAGCATATCGATCGCCTGGATCAGCTCGGTGGACTGGTGTCGCAAGTGGTCAACAAGCATGTGGCTCTGCAGGTACTGCCGGAGCACTACCCTATTGTCGGCTCCTGCCTGTTGCGGGCCATACGCGAGGTACTCGGCGCCGAAATCGCCACAGATGAAGTGATCGAGGCCTGGGCCGCAGCTTATGGGCAACTTGCCGACATCCTCATCAGCACCGAAGAACAACGCTATAGCGCTACCGCTGACGCACCCGGTGGCTGGCGCGGCGCCCGGCGTTTCCGGATTGCCCGCAAAGTAGTCGAGAGCGCCGAAATCGTCTCCTTTTATCTGGAGCCAGAAGATGGCGGCGCGGTCGTCGCTCACAAGCCTGGCCAATACATCGGCTTGCGCCTGCAAGTCGACGGGCAGGAGCTACGCCGCAATTATTCGCTCTCCGCAGCCAGCAACGGCCGCAACTACCGCATCAGTGTCAAGCGCGAGCCCGGCGGCGTAGCCTCCAACGCCCTGCATGGAATGGAACAAGGTCAGAGCCTCGACCTGTTCGCTCCGGCTGGCAAGTTCACCCTGCAGCCTAGCGATAAGCCACTAGCGCTAATCAGCGGCGGTGTTGGCATCACCCCAACTCTGGCGATGCTTGAGGAGGCCGTCACCACCGACCGGCCGATCCACTTCATCCATTGCGCACGCAATGCCGATGCGCATGCGTTCCGCCAGACTATCGATGCGCTGGCCGAGCAACATGCTCAGCTCAAGCGCTTCTATTGCTATGACGAGCACCACAGCAGCGAAGCCCAGCCGGACGCCGTGGGCCTGATGACCGAAGAGAGGCTGGACGCCTGGCTACCAGCCGATCGCGACCTGGATGCCTATTTCCTCGGCCCTAAACCCTTCATGGCGGCGATTCGCCGGCAGCTGCGAACGCTTGGAGTTCCGGAGCATCAGACCCGCTTTGAATTCTTCGGCCCGGCTTCGGCGTTGGAGTAATTAGCCAGACGGCGTGGCTGCAGGAATCTCGGCCGCCGCGCTGAAGGTCGGTTACGTGATGCGCCCTTTAGCCATCCGAACTCAGGCAGTTCCTTCGTGGATAATGTCTAGTTCAAGATGCAAACTTTCAAAGCGTGCCGTTTCGCTGTGCCTTCATAACGCCATAACCCCACGATATTTGTAGATAACCATTCGTCTGCCGTTTGTTCTTTGCTGGAAACTCCAGAGGCGGAACCTAACTCTCAAACCATGAAGGCTGATGAAGTTGTGCAGCCCTGCAGAAAGTCTCTATCCATCGAGGAGAAAAAGACATGACAAACAAGAATCCCGGCAATTTTGCCAACGACCGCGAAAAAGCGTCGGAAGCTGGCAAGAAGGGCGGCCACAATAGCGGCGGCAACTTCGCAAACGACCGCGAAAAGGCCTCTGAAGCAGGCCGTAAGGGCGGCCAGAACAGCCACGGCGGTGGTCGAAACAGCAACAGCTAATGTGTGTCGCTAAAAATAAAGGCAAAGGTTAAATACCTTTGCCTTTTTGTTTCATATTTAATTTTTCATCGTTACGGCAAAATAAAAGGACAGTTTTGCCTACGACAATAAGCCGACACTTTTAATATTAAATTTGTTTTAAATCAATCCACACAAATTCTCGACAAATCGAGTAACTCAGCCATACCAAACCACTGCAGGAACCGTATCGACATGATCAAAGCTAATAACGAAACGGTGACAACCAATCCTGGTGATCAAGCGCCGCCTGGTACGCCCGGCACCGGTGAAGATACTTGCCCGGTGTGCAACGGCAGCGGCCGCAGTGAGTCCGGTGAATGCCAAAACTGTGGCGGTACCGGCAAGGTGGTCGAAGGTATCGGCGGGGCCTGATACATGTCGGCAAACAGGAGCAGCAGTCAATGAGCGCTAGCGCCTTTTCCGACCGTATCATCCAGAGCCTGCTGGACACCGACTACTACAAGCTGACGATGATGCAGGCGGTGCTGCATCACTACCCCAACGCTGAAGTCGAATGGGCCTTTCGCAGTCGCTCCGAGGAAGACCTTGCGCCTTACCTGAGCGACATTCGCCAGCAGATCGAGGCGCTCGCCGCGCTTAGAATCAATCAGGAAGAACTCGCCTTCCTCGAACGTATCCCCTACATGCAGCCGGATTTCATCCGTTTCCTCGGGCTGTTTCGCTTCGATTTGCGCTACGTGCGGGTCGAGGTCGAAGCGGGCGAACTGGTGGTCTACCTGCGCGGCCCTTGGCTGCATGTGATTCTTTTCGAGGTGCCACTGCTGGCGATCATTAGCGAAGTCCGCAATCGAGCGCGCTACCCCCATGTAACCCTGGAGCAAGCCGAGGAGCGGCTCGAAGATAAACTTCAGTGGCTGCGCGACGAAGCCACCGATGAGGAACTCGCCGGGTTCAACCTCGCCGACTTCGGCACCCGCCGACGCTTTTCCTTTGCGGTCCAGGCTACGGTCGTCAAACGTCTGAAGAGCAGTTTCCCCGGCAATTTCGTCGGCACCAGCAATGTTCACCTCGCCCGCATACTAGATCTAAAGCCCATGGGAACCATGGCTCACGAGTGGATCATGGCGCACCAGCAACTGGGTCCCAGGCTCATCGACAGCCAAAGCGCGGCGCTGGATTGCTGGGCGCGCGAATACCGTGGCGCGCTGGGCATCGCCATTACCGATTGCATCACCATGGATGCTTTTACGGCCGATTTCGATCTGTACCTGGCGAAGTTGTTCGACGGCCTGCGCCACGATTCCGGTGACCCAGTCGAATGGGCGGAAAAGGCCATCACCCATTACCGCCGTCTTGGCATCGACCCGATGACACGGCAACTCGTGTTCTCCGATGGTCTCGACTTTCCCAGGGCGCTTGGCATCTACCGCTCCCTGGCAGGCCGCAGCAACACCAGTTTCGGTATCGGCACGCAACTGACCTGCGACATCCCGGGCGTCGAGCCGACCAACATGGTGATCAAGATGACCAGTTGCAACGGTCAGCCCGTGGCGAAAATATCCGACTCCCCGGGCAAGACCATGTGTCGCGACGAAGCTTTCGTTGCGTACCTCAAGCATGTGTTCGGTGTGAACGGTCACTGAATGCTGATTCGCCCCCGGCTCATTAATCCGTTAGAGCGACAGAGTTTCGACCGGAAAAATGACGCTTTAGAGCGCTTATGACATACCCCTCCGAGTTATTAGTTTGAGTGGTCAGGGGCTGAAGCAGTCGCCGACCACGAAGCCAACAAAAACAACAATAGGAGATTTTTGATGCGAAGCGCTCGCACACCCCTTGCCCTCGCAGTGCTACTGAGCTGTGCGTCAATGACGGCCGCAGCCGACACAGGGCCATTCAGTCAATTCGTGAATTTTGGCGACTCACTCAGTGATGCCGGTAACTTTCCCGACCTGGCCAGCCCACTTCAAAACGGGTTGCCGACCGGCGGTCTGCGCTTCACCAACCGCACCGGTCCGACGTACGCGCCGAACAACACCGAATATGCAGGGCAGGTTGTTACCCAGGTACTCGCCGATCGCCTGGGCCTGCAGTCGCTGCCCTCGACACCCCTGCTGCCAGCGCTGTTGACCGGCAATCCGGACGGTACCAACTATGCCGTGGGTGGTTACCGTTCGGATCAGATCCTCGACTCGCTGAACGATAGGTCGATCGTCGATACCGGCACTGGTCTGTCTCGCAGTCGTCCCGGCTATCTGGTGGAAAACCCGCAAGTCGACCCGAACGGGCTGTACTACCTCAATGGCGGCGCCAACGATATTTTTCAGCTCGTCGAAGGGACTTCCCCCATCCCAATCACGATGGCGCAATCAGCCGCCAATATGGTCGCGGCTGTGGGTGCACTTCAGGCGGCCGGCGCGCGCTATATCGTGATCTCCGACCTGCCGGACGTTGGCAATACCCCTCTGGGCAACAGCCTGCCAGGCTTCAGCACGGTGCTGAACGACCTGAGCGACACGTTCAACGCTGAACTTTCCGCTGGACTCCAGGCGCAGGGTGGCAATTACGTGCTGCTGAACAACCGACTGCTGCTCTCGGAAGTTCGCGCGGACCTCGCCCGCTATGGATTCGACCCGACCATCGATCAGACCGCGGTGTGCTTCGACGGGGGCAACTGCCCGCTCGACCCCAATTACGGTCTGGGCACCGCCAACGCCGATCCGAGCCGCCTGCTATTCAATGACCAGGTGCACCCCACCACGGCAGTTCATCAGATCAGTGCCGACTACATCTATTCAATTCTTTCCGCGCCGGCTGAGGTTTCGCGTTTGCCTGAAATGGGCCGCTCGGCCTTGCGCAATCACCTGCAGATGCTCGACAACGAGCTGACCGTGCAGCGCGGTAATTGGCAATCGATCGGTGCCTGGCGCACCTTCGTACAGGGTGGCTACAACAGTCCGGAATACGACGGCTTCGGCGGTGGCGATGGGGACAACCCAACGCTTGCGATCGGTGCGACCAACCGAGTCAGCGACAACTGGCTGGCAGGGCTCAGCCTTGGGCTGGGACAGAACTCGCTGACCTTGGGCGAGGGAGACTCGGATTACGACATGCGCAGCTACCTAGCCACGGCATTCGCCAGCTTCCAGCAGGAACGCCTGTTCGCTGACTTCAGTGTGAGTGCCGGTTACCTGGACTACGATGATCTCGAGCGCACCTTCGCCCTCGGCGTCGCCGAGCGCTCCGAGAAGGGAAGTACTGAAGGAATGCTTTGGGGCGTTTCGGGCAAAACCGGCTTCAACCTGATGCAACAGGGCGAACGCCTTCAGTTCGGCCCGTTCATCGGCGCCAGCTATCAGAAAATCGAAGTCGATGGTTATAGCGAAAAAGGCGCCAGCGCTACCGCACTGACCTATGAAGACCAGGAGTTGGACTCGCTGCGATTGTCGCTCGGTCTATTTGGCGGCTATGCGCTGACCGAGCGCACTCGCCTTTTTGGTGAAGTCGCACGCGAGGTCGAACGCAAGGATGACGAACGTGACGATCTGCGTATGTCGCTGAACAGCGTACCGAACAATAGCTTCGAGCTGCCCGGCGCCACTCCCACCGGCGATCAGACACGCTTCAGCGTTGGTGTCGCGCATCAGCTCACAGCGGGACTCAGCGTTCGCGCCAACTACAACTACCAGGGTAACGACAACCGTAACCATGGTATCGGCCTATCCCTGGCGCTGGATCTGTAATACCTCTTCTCGTTTGGCTTGCTCTGGCTGAGCCGCTGCGTTCATTGCGCCGCGGCTTTTTTTACGATTCATCGCGAACCAGCGCCGAAGCCTAGCGGCGATCGATTTGCTCCTGCAGGTTGGCGATCTGCCCTCGCAGGGTGCTGAGGTTGCGCGTCATCTGTGCGCGGAATGCATCGAACTCACCGATATTCACACCCGGCGTGGCGGCCGGTCGATTGTCCAGCTCGCTGCGCAGAATCAGCACCTCCTGTTCGAGGCGGCTGACTGCCGGATTGGAATCACCTCGCTGTTTCAGCGCGGCGATGTCGTTGCTCATCCCATCCAATCGAGCGGAAAGTTTGTCGATGCTGTCGGATGAGCCCTTCAGTTCGTTCACCGTGGAATTCAGCGCCGCCTGCTCGCTGGTCAGCCCTTTCAGGCCTTCGGCAAGGGTCGCGGCTGTGCCCTGCTGGTTACGCACGTCTGTCGCTACCGCTTCGACCCGCCTGGCCTGTTCGTCCAGGCGCTGATCCTGATTACCCTGTTTGCCCGTCAGGCTCTGCTGCTGAGTAGTGATGGCGCGCTGTTGCTCCGCCAGATCGAGCGCCTGCTTCTCAAGCTGTTTGATGCGCAGTTTCAACGCTTCGCCTTCAGTGGTGACGCTGGACTCCGTCGCTACCATCTTTCCGGAGATATCCTGCAGCCTGCCTGCCGCGTCTTCGCTGATCCGCGCGAAGCTTTCCTGAGTGGCGACCACTTGCGCCTCGAGCCGGGAGATCTGTTGCATGCTCCACCAGCCCAGTGCCGCCAATGCGGCGAACAGCGCCGCAATCATCACCCATAGCGGTGCGGTGCTGACGCCGCGGCGCTTCTGCCGTGATCGCCCATCATCCGAGCGGCTTTCCACGGGCTTGCTGATCGGCTCAAGCTCCGGCGCGGGATAGGGATCGCGGTCACGGCCAGCGGTCAGGCTGGGTACATGGTCCAGTTCGTCGTGAGCATCGTTGCGCATGGGATACCTTTGATGGCGCGAAGCGAGAGTCAACGCGCAGTATAACGATTCAGCAGCGTCACTTCAGCGATGAGAGGATGGATAAACGCACCATCTGCAAGCGCGCAGGCGTTGCCACGATTCAAGGATGTGCAATGCGCCGCAGCGGTTAATAGGCAACAGCGCTGGCCCGCTCTTAAAACAGAAATCCTATACATACCCAAGCCAGCCACGCCGGGCTTGGAGCGAAATTCTGATGCGAAATGCGCCGAAAACCGAAGCTTGGTACGCCTGTTGCTTTGGTAGTCATGCCAGTGGATAGCATTTGCCGACAAGGATGTCGGGCCTAGGGATTCGGGCGGCTGAGGCGGAACTAAGAGGAACGAATCATCATGGAGTTCAACAAGGCTGTACTCGATTGCATGCAGACTCTTCGCCGCCGGTTACGCGAAGAACAACAGCTTGATATCCGCCTGAGCCAACCCGACGCCATCATGGCGATGCTGACGGCATGCCTAGGCTCCAGTGACGAAACTACCCGCGACCTTGGCAGACAATTGGCCGCCTACAGCGATATGCCGCCGCCCGTTTTGGCGAAACCTTCTCCTTCCGCAAGCAGCAACGGTTACACACCATCGGTGCGCATCTATCGCGGCCAGCGAATCATGGCCTGAACACGCTCAATCGACCAGCCATTGCCTGACCGAGCGCGTGAGTTGCTGGGTAAGTTCGGCGAGCAACTCGCCGCCATTGCGCCAATGATGCCAATAGAGCGGCACATCGATCGGTTTGCCGCGAAACACATCGACTAGCGCCCCACTAGCCAGCTCACCGCGTACCTGAAGCTCAGGTACTAGACCCCAGCCAAGATCGCTCTGCAGCAAGCGAACGAAGCCCTCGGACGACGGACACAGGTGATGACTGAAGGCACCGCTGAGACCCAGCGAGGCCAGATAGCGACGTTGCAATTGATCATCAGGACCGAACACTATCGCTGGCGCCCGCAATAGAGCCTCCGTCGGCGGATCGCCGCTCAGATGGCGGGCGATGAAGGCCGGACTGGCAAGGGCGCGATAGCGCATGGCACCGAGAAACTGACTGCGCGCGCCGGCCAGCGGACGCTCCACCGCGCACACGCAGGCCGCCACTTCCCCCGCCCGCATGCGTTTGAGGCCCACCGCCTGATCTTCCAGCACATGATCGAGCACCACCCCATGCGCCGTGCAGAACGGCGCGACCGCCTCGGCCCACCAGGTCGAGAGACTGTCGGCATTGAGGGCGATACGCAGCCTTTCCGGCAGGCGGCTCTCATCCAGTTCCGGCACTTGCCCCTGTAGATCGCGCTCCAGCAAACGCACCTGTTGCACGTGATTGAGCAGACGCCGACCCACTTCAGTCGGCTGAGGCGGCGCAGCGCGCAATAGCACTGGCTGCCCGAGCCGGGCCTCCAGCAACTTAATGCGCTGGGACACTGCCGATTGCGACAGCCCCAGCGCTTGGGCGGCGCGATCGAATCCAGACTGCTCGACCACAGCCGCCAGAGCGACCAACAGTTTGTAATCGAACATCAGATTTCCTTATATAGCATTAAGATATTTCGTTTTTCTTATACGACAGAGCCACCGAGACTGTGAGCATTCATTCGAATGCGAACAGGCAGAGCGACTATGTGGCAGAGCTATTTCAACGGATTACTGGTGACGGCAGGACTGATCATAGCCATCGGTGCCCAAAACGCCTTTGTCCTGGCACAGAGCCTGCGCCGAGAACACCATCTGCCCGTAGCCGTCCTCTGCATCCTTTGTGACATTCTGCTGGTCAGCATCGGCGTGTTCGGCCTCGCCGCGGTGCTGGCGGAAAGTCCGCTGTTGCTGCAGATCACGCGCTGGGGTGGCGTGATGTTTCTGCTGTACTACGGTGTTATCGCCTTGCGCCGCGCGGCACGTCCACAAGCCCTGCTGGAGGACGCGCAACGCGGCCCACGCTCGTTGCAGAGCGTGCTGCTCGCCGCGCTGGCGGTCACGCTGCTCAATCCACACGTTTATCTCGACACGGTGTTGCTGATCGGCTCGCTCGGTGCCCAGCAGCCCGAGCCCGGCGCCTATACGCTCGGTGCCGCAAGTGCGTCGACTCTGTGGTTTCTCATTCTCGCCCTTGGCGGCGCCTGGCTGGCGCCCTGGCTCGCACGGCCGCTGACCTGGCGGCTGATTGATCTGGGCGTGGCGGGAATGATGTTCGCCATCGCTGCGCAACTGGTTATCCTCACCTGAGGAACGCCTGCTGTAAGCGGAGGTCCACGCAGAGGGTCCCATGCAGCACCCCGCCCTGAGCGAGCCCAAGCGACAAGCTCTGGCCTCGGCTTTTCCACACAGTTGTCGCGTGGTTTTGCCGCAAGCCGGGTGCTATGATCCCTGGTTCGCGGGCATGGAGTGGAACGCTTCAGCCCGCCATTACGGCCGCCCGTGAACGGCCGAAAGATTGCGCACGCATGTAGCGAGCGAAGGGAAAGACAGGCGTAAACGGACGAGCATCAGTGCAGTAGTTTTCTCCGTTCCGCGAGGCGCTGGTCAACAGCGCAGCTGCCTCCTTCCGAGCCGCATCTATTCTCGACACCTGAGCAGGAGATACACCATGGCTTTCGAATTGCCGCCGCTTCCGTTTGAAAAGAATGCCCTTGAGCCGCACATTTCCGCCGAGACTTTTGAATACCATCACGGCAAGCATCACCAGGCTTACGTGACCAACCTGAACAACCTGATCCCGGGCACCGAGTTCGAAGGCAAGGACCTGGAAACCATCATCAAGACCTCGTCCGGTGGCATCTTCAACAATGCCGCTCAGGTCTGGAACCACACCTTCTTCTGGAACTGCATGGCACCGAACGCCGGTGGCCAGCCGACCGGCGCTCTGGCTGATGCCATCAACGCCTCCTTCGGTTCCTTCGACAAGTTCAAGGAAGAGTTCACCAAGACCGCCATCGGCACCTTCGGCTCCGGCTGGGCCTGGCTGGTGAAGAAGTCCGACGGCAGCGTCGGCCTGGCGAGCACCATCGGTGCCGGCAACCCGATGACCGCTGGCGACAAGCCGCTGCTGACCTGCGACGTCTGGGAACACGCCTACTACATTGACTATCGCAATGCGCGTCCGAAGTTCGTTGAAGCATTCTGGAACGTAGTCAACTGGGACTTCGTCGCGAAGAACTTCGCCGGCTGAGTCACCTGGCTTGCAACATGGGACGGCTAGTCCCGTGACACTCGCAACCGAAATGCCCGCATCCTGGTGATGCGGGCATTTTTCGTTCTAGCGGTACAACGCACGAAACCTGCGAGATTAAAAAGGCACTGCAGCAGCATTAGCTATGCTTATAGCCCGTCTATTTCGGAGCTCTTTCCATGCCCAACACAATTCTGATCATCGGCGCGTCACGTGGCCTCGGCCTGGGTTTGGCGAAGCAGTTCGCCAGCGAAGGGTGGCAAGTGATCGCCACCCTTCGTGACCCGCAGCGCGCGGATGCGCTGAAGGCCATCGCGAATATCCGTATCGAAGCGCTGGATATAGACGATCCCGCAAGGGTCGATGCCCTCACCCAGCGATTGTCCGGCATCACACTTGATGTGCTTTACATCAACGCAGGGATTGCTGGCTCACGCGCGCTCTCGGCCGACACCGCTACGCCGGAAAACGTCAGCCAGTTGTTCATGACCAACGCAATCGCGCCGGTGCGACTGGCCAAGCGCATGCTGCCCCTGCTCGACTCGCACTCGGGCGTCATTACTTTCATGAGTTCTATTATGGGCAGCGTCGAAACCGGCCCGGGGATGGGCATGCCGCTGTACGGCGCGAGCAAGGCGGCCCTCAACCATCTGACACGAACCTTCGTTGCAGGTCTCGGAGAAGGCACGGGCCTAACTGTGCTTTCGATGCACCCGGGATGGGTCAAGACAGATATGGGCGGAGCGGAAGCGCCACTGGATATCGAAACCAGTTGCCGCGGCATGGTCGAGCAGGTCACGCGCGCTGCCGGCCAGGGTGGCCATCGGTTCATCGACTATCAGGGCGAAACGCTACCTTGGTGATGAACGGAGCGACGAGCCGACCCCTGAAACAACAATGCGGGCGGCAGCATCAGCTACCGTCCGCATCGATAAAGTAGCCAGGGGTTCCTGAAAGGCTTTATGCCTTAGGCAGCGTTACACCGCGCTGGCCCTGATATTTGCCGCCGCGATCGCGGTATGACGTCTCACACTCTTCATCCGACTCCAGGAACAGCATCTGCGCCACGCCCTCGTTGGCATAGATCTTCGCTGGCAATGTGGTGGTGTTGGAGAATTCCAGCGTCACGTGCCCTTCCCATTCGGGCTCGAGCGGCGTCACGTTGACGATAATGCCGCAACGGGCGTAGGTGCTCTTGCCAAGACAGATGGTTAAAACGTTACGCGGAATGCGGAAATATTCGACGGTACGGGCCAGAGCGAACGAGTTCGGTGGGATGATGCAGACATCGCTCTTGATGTCGACGAAGCTTTTCTCGTCGAAGTTCTTCGGATCGACCGTCGCCGAATTGATGTTGGTGAACACCTTGAATTCATCGGCACAGCGCACGTCGTAGCCATAACTGGACACGCCATAGGAAATCAGGCGCTCGCTGCCCTCGCCGCGCACCTGGCGCTCGACGTAGGGCTCGATCATGCCGTGCTCCTGGGCCATCCGGCGAATCCACTTGTCCGATTTGATGCTCATGGCGGGCGTCCTGATTTGGCTGGTAGTTGTCAAAGAAAGGCGTGCATCTTACCGAGCCCACGAAGCCGGTTCAAAGCCCCTGAGCCAGTACGATGCGCTGCATCTCTGACGCTTTGGCGGAATATGAAAATAATGCTCGCATTGCGACAGAAATGGAGTATCTTTCATTGGCTGCTGCTGCATGTGTCACCGTGAATCGCTACATGTTTAGATTTCGATCCGATCATTGCTACGACTCCTAACTCCTTGCACACAGTCACCGTTCGGGGTATTTGCCCGTTCAAATTATCTCTACACCTTGTTCAAGGAGACATTTCAAATGTCCAATCGCCAAACCGGTACCGTTAAGTGGTTCAACGATGAGAAAGGCTTCGGCTTCATCACTCCGCAATCCGGTGACGACCTTTTCGTACACTTCCGCGCCATCCAGGGCGACGGTTTCAAGAGCCTGAAAGAAGGCCAGCAAGTTTCCTTCGTCGCTACCCGCGGCCAGAAGGGCATGCAAGCTGAGGAAGTTCAGGTTATCTAACCTGAAGTTTCTCTGAAAAAGCCCCGCTTCGGCGGGGCTTTTTTATGCCTGCGATTTGCTGCATCAAGCGGCCCGGCAGCGGACGACGCACGAGCGCCGCCCGCTCACGGGTCAATCGTCGGAGACGACGATGTTCGGCATCGACTGCGCAATGATCTGGCCGCTCTGTGAAATCCGCGCCCCAACGCTGCGCGCCATCTGCTGATAGATCATGGCGATCTGGCTTTCCGGATCGGCGATAGTGGTTGGCTTGCCGGCATCGGCCTGACTGCGGATTGCCATCGACAGCGGCAACGAGGCCAGCAGCTCGACGTTGTACTGCTCTGCCAGCTTCTCACCGCCGCCTTCACCGAACAGATGCTCGGCATGGCCGCAGTTCGAGCAAATGTGGATGGCCATGTTTTCCACCACTCCAAGCACCGGAATGTTCACCTTGCGAAACATCTCGACGCCCTTCTTGGCATCCAGCAGCGCCAGGTCCTGCGGCGTAGTGACAATTACCGCGCCCACCACCGGCACTTTCTGCGCCAGGGTCAGCTGGATGTCACCGGTGCCCGGTGGCATGTCCACCACGAGATAGTCGAGATCGTTCCACGCCGTCTGGGTGATCAGCTGCAGCAAGGCTCCGGAAACCATCGGGCCGCGCCAGACCATCGGAGTCTTGTCGTCGGCCAGAAACGCCATCGACATGATCTGCACGCCGTGCGCTTCCAGCGGGATGAAGGCTTTGCCGTCCCGTATCTGCGGGCGCGTGCCCTCGACGATGCCGAACATGATGCCCTGGCTCGGCCCGTAAATGTCCGCATCCAGCACACCTACACGCGCCCCTTCGCGCGCCAGCGCCAGCGCCAGATTGGCCGCCGTGGTGGACTTGCCAACACCGCCCTTGCCGGAAGCCACCGCGATGATGTTCTTCACATTGGCCAGCGCTGGCACCTGGTCCTGCGCCTTGTGTGGCTTGATTACGCAGTCGACCTGGACATCAGCACGCGTCACGCCTTCGAGCTGCTCGATCGCCATCGCGAGCATTTGCGCCCAACCGCTGCGAAACAGCCCGGCGGCATAACCCAGCTCGAGCTGCACGCCGACGCGATCGCCCTGAACTTCGATGGAACGTACACAACCGGCGGTCACCGGGTCTTGGTTCAGGTTCGGGTCGGTGTACTGACGCAGTACGGCTTCGACAGCTTCGCGTGTGACGGTCATGACTACTCCCAAGAAAACCTAGTAAAACAGACGGGCATCTTACCCCGTGGTGCCGTATGGGCCCATCAACCGCGTCAACATGGCGCGGCACTCGGTATTCGACCGGCACCAGCCGCGCCAGTGCGGGTGAAAAAAAAACCTCGCACCTTTATAGTGTCCGACTAACTTCGCAACCCCGACTGCAGATTTCCCCCATGTCCGAAGCCCGTCAGATCCTCGTTACCAGTGCCCTGCCCTACGCCAACGGTTCGATTCACCTTGGCCACATGCTCGAGTACATCCAGACGGACATGTGGGTGCGGTTTCAGAAGCTGCGCGGCAACCGGTGCATCTATGTCTGCGCCGACGACGCCCATGGCTCGGCCATCATGCTGCGCGCCGAAAAGGAAGGCATCACGCCCGAGCAGTTGATCGCCAATGTGCAGGCCGAACACAGCGCCGACTTCGCCGACTTCCTGGTCGACTTCGACAACTTCCATTCGACCCACGCGGAAGAGAATCGCGAGCTGTCTGAGCTGATTTACACCAAGCTGCGCGACGCCGGCCACATCGCCACGCGCTCGGTCACCCAGTATTTCGACCCTGAAAAAGGCATGTTCCTCGCTGACCGCTTCATCAAGGGCACCTGCCCGAAGTGTGCGGCCGAGGACCAGTACGGCGACAACTGCGAAAAGTGCGGCGCCACCTACGAGCCCACCGAACTCAAGAACCCACGCTCGGCCATCTCCGGCGCCACGCCGGTGCTGCGGGACTCCAAGCACTTCTTCTTCAAGCTGCCCGACTTCGAGGCGATGCTCAAAGAGTGGACCCGCAGCGGCAGCCTGCAGGATTCGGTGGCGAACAAGATCGCCGAATGGCTCGACGGCGGCCTGCACGAGTGGGACATCTCCCGTGACGCGCCCTACTTCGGCTTCGAAATCCCCGACGAGCCCGGAAAGTATTTCTACGTCTGGCTGGATGCGCCCATCGGCTACATGGCCAGTTTCAAGAACCTCTGCTCGCGCCGCCCAGAACTGGACTTCGATGCATTCTGGAACAAAGACTCAAGCGCCGAGCTGTACCACTTCATCGGCAAGGACATCATCAACTTCCACACCCTGTTCTGGCCTGCCATGCTCGAAGGTGCCGGCTACCGCAAGCCCACCGCCGTCGCCGTGCACGGATACCTGACGGTGAACGGGCAGAAGATGTCCAAGTCGCGCGGCACCTTTATCAAGGCGCGCACCTACCTCGATCACCTGAACCCGGAATACCTGCGCTACTACTACGCGGCCAAGCTCGGCCGCGGCGTGGACGACCTAGACCTGAACCTCGAAGATTTCGTGCAAAAGGTCAATTCCGATCTGGTCGGCAAAGTGGTCAACATCGCCAGCCGTTGCGCCGGGTTCATCCACAAGGGCAACGGCGGTGTGATGGTCGACCGCAACGCCGCACCGGAACTGACCGACGCCTTCCAGACGGCAGCACCGTCCATTGCCGACGCTTACGAGAACCGTGATTTCGCCCGTGCCATGCGCGAGATCATGGCGCTGGCCGACCGCGCTAATGCCTGGATCGCCGATAAGGCGCCCTGGGCACTGAACAAACAGGACGGCATGCAGGATGAAGTCCAGGCGATCTGCGCCACCGGCATCAACCTGTTCCGTCAGCTGGTAATCTTCCTCAAGCCAGTGCTGCCAAACCTGGCTGCCGACGCCGAGCGCTTCCTGAACGTCGAGCCGCTGGGCTGGACTGACCTTCAGACGCTGCTAAGCAACCATCAGCTAAACGCCTTCACCCCGCTATTGACCCGTATCGAGCCTGCCAAAATCGAAGCCATGATCGAATCATCCAAGGAAGACCTCGCCTCCACTGAAACCGCTGCGCCAGCCCAAGGCAATGGCGAACTGACCAAGGAGCCGATCGCCGCCGAAATCGCCTTCGACGCCTTTGCTGCGGTTGACCTGCGCATCGCGTTGATCGAGAAGTGCGAGTTCGTCGAAGGTGCCGACAAGCTGCTGCGCCTGACCCTGGATATCGGCGACGCCAAGCGCAACGTTTTTTCCGGCATCAAGAGCGCCTACCCAGACCCGAGCAAGCTCGAAGGCCGCCTGACCCTGTACGTCGCTAACCTGGCCGCGCGCAAGATGAAGTTCGGCATCTCCGAAGGCATGGTGCTGGCCGCCGGCCCTGGCGGTGAAGAGATCTACCTGCTCAGCCCCGACAGCGGCGCTAAACCTGGTCAGCGCGTTAAGTAACGACGTAACAGCACGGGAGCCCGGCGCAACGCCGGGCTCCCGCTTCGATTCCCCAACGACCGTCTCACCACAGCGAGCTGCTGACATTCCCCGGAGGCGGTAATGAACCAGACACCCGATCCCAGTAAATGCCCAGTTTGCGGCCAGTCGAATCAATGCAGCCTGTCCAACCCGGCTACCGCAACTCAGCCGTGCTGGTGCTTTAGCGCCGAGATATCCCCCGAGTCCCGTGAACGGATTCCGGACGACACGCTGAATAAAGCCTGCATCTGCCCGCGCTGCGCTCGCGGCGAGTCTCCAGCAAAACCCTGATGCGCCTCGACCGCTTCCTTGCCAACCTGCCCGACTGCAGTCATCGCCAAGCGCGTCTCCTGCTGGCATCGGGCCGTGCTTCGGTGAATGGAGCGACCGTTTGCGACGGCACCCATGATGTCCGCATCTTCGACCGTATCGAGCTGGACGGCGAGGTGTTGCAGGCAGGCAAACCCGCGCGGTTCTTTATGCTGAACAAGCCGGCTGGCTGCGTCAGCGCCACCGCCGATCCGCAGCACCCCACGGTACTCAACCTGCTACATGAACCGGACAAGGGCGAACTGCACATCGCCGGGAGGCTGGACTTCAACACCACCGGGCTGTTGGTCATCACTAACGACGGCCTATGGTCACGCCGCCTGACCCAACCGAAAAGCCTGCTGGGCAAAACCTACCTCGTCGAAACCGAAGACCCCATCGACCCCATCTGCGTCGAGCGCTTCGCCCAAGGCCTCTACTTCCGCTTCGAGAACCTCACTACCCTGCCCGCCGCGCTCGAACTGCTCGGCTCGCATCAGGCACGCCTGACCCTGCATGAAGGCCGCTACCATCAGGTCAAACGCATGTTCGGTCACTTCAACAACAAGGTCACCAGACTGCACCGCGAACGCATGGGCCCGCTGCAGCTCGATCCCACCCTCGCCCCCGGCCAATACCGCAGCCTGACTCCAGAGGAAATCGAGCAGACCTGAAACAACGGGGAAAACCACTTCATCAGCTTCAACTCGCCCCGCCCTTCTGGTACAAAGGCTGCCTGCGCGGGCGTCGTATAATGGCATTACCTGAGCTTCCCAAGCTCATGACGAGGGTTCGATTCCCTTCGCCCGCTCCAGATACCATCGCTTTGGCAGGACCAGTGAGTTCGCGTCGGTATTGTTCCCAGCGACGACAACTGCACGCCCGCCCCACCGTAAACAAAATGCAGCCATCCCCCGGCTCGCTACTACGCTGCGAACTCATCCAACAGCAGGCAGACGCGCTCCGTAAGCCGTCAGACCCACCTAAGCAATTGGAGCTGAGAGAGCGGGCTATAACAGACAGCGCGTCGGCGGACAGTTCAAGTGGGCAGTCGTAAACGACCAGATCGACTTCAACAGTGTGTGCCAAAACTACAAACGCGGCCCTGATCTACCGCGAACGCCGAAAGGTGCCGAGGTCGCCTTCAAGCAGACGGGCAGCCGATACCAGCCCGCATGCGCAGCTGCCAACAACTACATGCCATAGACGAAACCGCAGCTGGGAACTGTGGCAAATACATGATCACTGCAAAAAAGGCCGGCATGCACGAGGAAAGGAGCTAATCCCCGTCAGCCACCGTTTGGCTCTTTTGACCTATACCGCAACCTGAACGGACCGACAACACTCTCCTTGCTTCGCCTGTGATGTACGGAGCTAATCCAATGCGAACAGGAGATTCCAATGTCTAAAATCACTCCTTTAACTGCAGCGCTTTTATTCGCGGTAAGCGGCAGCGTATTAGCCAACGAACGTGTGGCTGAGGTAGAACAGAACGGCATTGATAACAGCGCAGAACAGACGCAGAGCGGCGTCATGCAGCGGTCCTTCATCCTGCAGAACGGCACGGAGAACAGCGCACTCACTAACCAATCTGGCACCAGCAGCGAGGGTGGTCAGGCAAGCATCGAGCAAGTAGGAGCGCTGAATACCGCCGAAATTTATCAGGTGAATGGAAGCCGGCCCGGGATGGCAAGCGCGTATATCTATCAGACAGGGAATGCAAATAGCGCCGCGCTCGAACAGCATGAGTCTCGTGACGAGCTTGCCGTTACTGCGACTATCCATCAGGAGGGTACTGGCAACCAACTCAATGCCAGGCAGGCCTGGGTAGGCAACCAGCTTGACGTGGTGTCGATCGGTCAAGGCAACATCGTCCAAGTGGACCAGTCCGGCTTCAGCACCGCAGAAATTCAGCAGACCGGTACGGCTAACCTAGTGCAGCTGGAACAGGTAAGCACCGGCATTGGTGGTGGTTTCGCTGTGGTCGAACAGAACGGCATCGCCAACCAGGCGAACATACAGCAGTTCTCCGGACGCTACCCTGCCGCCGATGTATTTCTACAGCAAATTGGTGTCGCCAACATCGCGCAGATCGAAGCTGGTGGCGGCTACAGCTCGCTGGACTATATACAACGTGGCACAGGAAACGAGCTTGACGCCTACATGGCCGGGCAGAACAGTAGCTTAACCGGATACTCAGAAGGCGATTACAACACGGTGGTAACGTCGCAGGTTGGAAACAACAACAGCCTGGATATCGTTCAGGTTGGGTCTTATAACCAGATAGAAGCCCGCCAAGAATTTCACGCCCATGAAGCGCTCATCAGCCAAACGGGTCACGGCAACCAGGCTTTCCTGACGCAAGCTCAATCGCTTGGCAGTAATTCAGCGAGCGTCGTTCAGAACGGTAGCGGCAACATAACCAGCGTTCTCCAACAGTAAAACAGCTGTATCCCCCAGTGGTACGCGGCCCAGCCTGAGGGCATTGCGTACCCACTTGGCGTTGCGGCGGGTTGGATTTCGGTGAAGAGTCATCGGTGTATTCGCCGCGCTGGCACAGGCCGATCAGCAATACAACCTCGCTGAAGGAAAGCCTTCATAGATAAGCTCCAGCCCGGCGATAGCAGCGCGAGTGATGTAGCGGGTGTCGTCGGTTGGGTACGGCAGCTCACAGACGACACCTTTGGCGAACTTGGATTCGTCCGGTTTGAACATGCCGGTGCGGATGCTCACGTATACGCTTGCACATGAGTTGCTGCGCCCGCAGCTCTCGCTGGAGCGGCATAGGTCAAATAACGTGACAGACCGAGCTGACTCGCTTATCCGTTCATTGTCCCCGCACTAGCTGTGCAGTGCTGAGTTATTGAATATTAGCTATCCACCGGAGCATATTTTTGAAAGCCATAGATACGACCATCTTCTTGCAGATCAACGACCTCCTCTGTCAGTTTTTCCTTTCCTTTGATCGGCGGGACTGGCCTGCCATGGTCGAATGCCTTGCGCCTCTGGTGGCGATTGATTACTCGTCCTCGGGTCGGGAGCAGCCCACGACGATGAGTGGCCAAGACTTCGTTAGCCGCCGGCAGAATGCGGTTGATAGGTTGGCCAAGCACCATAGCTTTTCCAACCTTCTTATCGCGCGTGGTGCAGATGAGCGTACTGTCAGTGCGCGATGCAACTATCTGATTCTTCGTTTTGACTCTGCCGGCTCAGGCGATTTCTTCCACTCGTGTGGAAGTTATGAATTCCTCTTCGATGACATACAGGGCGATTGGAAAATATCGAGCATCAAGCAGAATGCTCTCCGGAGCTGGGGCAACTCGAGCCTGCACGGTGGATCGTGGCAGGGGAACGCCTGAGTGAGATTTCAGATATAAAAAGCCCTGCACACGCAGGGCTTTCTTCGCTCAAGACGCTATTGCATCAACTCTCAGGACAAGCCGGCAGCAACGCACGCGTTGGAACACCTTCGTTACGGGTGAACCGGCAACCGTAGGCGGGATCTGCGACGACACGTGGGTTTATGACGTCGTCGCCGGCCGGTTTGATGCCCTGCTGTTCCCATTGCAGCATCGCTGCCATCGCTTCGACCTGTTCCTGGTAGCTGAAGTCGCAGTGACTGGGTGCGCGGATGGCACGTTGTACCAGCAGGTCGCCGTTGCCGTTGGCTACAGCGTTGCGGCGGTAGATCTGCTCATGGATGAACGGCACGTAGAGGTCACCGAGCGTGTGGATGCTGACCACCGGGACGTTGAACTGGCCGTTTACTACTGGAATCCAGCGCAGGCCGTCCGGGCGGATGCTGTTGGCTGGCGGATGGCCGATCACACGGATAATCGAATCGTTGAACTCGCGCTCTTCCCGGGACATCGCCTTGCGCGTATCGAACTGGTAGCGCGTGGCGAGATTGCCGGTGAGCGAGTCGGCGAGTATCCCGTCAACCGAACCATCCCGACCGCCTGTACCGAGCACCACACTCTGCAAACTTGTGCGGAAACCTTCGGCGAAAATTGGACGTTCGCCGCCGCTGAGCTCACGCACGATGCCTTCGAGCTTCAAGCCCTGCGGCGATGGATCGGTTGGGTAGGTGTTCCATAGCGCACCGATGATCTGCGGCAGCTTTGCCTGGAAATCGGTCGCCGGAAACGTGGTTGGCCCCAGTCCAGCCAGGTGCTGCGCGGCCAGGGTGAAATTCATCAGGTACTCGAACTCATAGACATCGCCAGTGACACCGCACATGGGCACCGAGCCGCTGTAGCGCACCGGGTTATTGGCAGTAGCGTATGTCTCGGCCTCTACTGCCGCTGCCGCGACGTGGCCGCCCATTGAATGTCCGGTGATATAGGTCTTGGACGGCTGCGGCTTGCCTGTCAGGCTGCTGAAGGCTAGCGCCAGGGCATTGGTATCTTCGACGCCGGCGCGCACATCGTAATAATTCTTGCTGTAACTGGAAGCGGCCCAGGCGTAGCCCTGTTGTAACAGCCATGGACGGATCGGTGGTGGCCCGACGGTGAGTTCCGGTCCTGTGCCTCGGTAGCCGTGCGCGTACATGACCAGCATGCCGTTCCAGTTCGGCGGAACTTCGATTTGGTAGGACGAGCCTTGATAGATGCCGGTCCAACGCTCACTTGGCAGCCCCGGAAATGCCGCCAGCGGCGATACGATCGGAACAAAAATGCGCGAATCCTGCTCACGTGATTCGCTGTGCGATACCGGTGGTTTTATGGGTTTTGACCGAGCCTGAACATCAGCGGCAATTCCGATCGTACCAACTAGCATTACGCCGACAACGGCACGTGCACAGGCTGAAGCCAACTTGCTTGGAAGCATGGGAAGTCTCCTGAATTATTGTTTTTGTTCTAGCGATGCGAGCTTTGCGCCAGATTGCTGAGCGAAGACGCTACATGTCACTCATATCAGCGTGGCAACTGCCTACGACTTGCCAGGCTAGACGAATGTTCGCAAGCCGACCGGGGTGCAACGCGGCGCAGGAAGTCCGGCGAGCGGCTCCGTGTCCCACGACACCGTCGCGCCCGCTCTATGTCGAGGTATGGCTTGTTTCTTTCCAGTAGCAGCCGTTCGTCGGAAATTTTTACCCTGCGGGCCAGCTTCGAACGCAGCCTGCCGGCAGGCTAGCGCCTTGGGTGGCGGGATAGCTGAGCTGTTCGAAAGATTTGGCTTACGGACGTAACTGATGCCAGGCAGCAAGGTGCGACGGGCTGACGTCAGCCGACCGTAGTAGCTACCACCGACGCAATCAATGGTGTCTTGCCTGACCCTGCGCTAGCCAGGAATTCGCGAGCAAGCTCGCCCCTACAGATTCCTGCAACGATGCAAGAATCAACCAACGATATTTGCACATCGGCCAAAAGCGCAGCAGTCATGCGCAGTTTTAAAAAACGCATGACCAGCACAGTCGGTGTTGTAACCGCCGCTAGGGTAACCGGTTGTTCAGAACCCAATACCAGCCGGCGTGACTCACCACATCCATAAATGCCTGATATTCCAATGGTTTGACCAGGTAGCTGTTGACGCCCAACCTGTAGGCCTCTTCGAGGTCGCGATCTTCGGCAGACGAGGTGAGTACGATGATAGGAATGCTCGCCTTGTCCGGGTCGGCCTTGAGGCGTTCGAGCAAGCGCAGGCCTCCGACCTTCGGTAGTTTGAGATCGAGCAGAATCAGCAGGCGCGGGATTTCGGCGCGCTCGGCATAAGCGCCGTTCCTGTACAGATAGTCCAACGCCTGCGCGCCGTCGCGGAGCCAGGTAACGCGCTCGGCCAGGCCGTGCTTGCCGAGCGCGCGAATGGTCAATTCCCCATCGGTGGCACTGTCTTCGATCAACAGTATCCGAATGTCGTTAGACACGGCCATCATCGTTCCCTTCTGGCAGGCTGAAATAGAAAGTCGCCCCTTGGTCGGGCTTGGCCTGAGCCCAAACCTGGCCGCCGTGGCGGACAACGATCCGCTTGACCGTTGCCAGACCCACGCCTGTGCCGGGGAATTCATCGTTGCCATGGAGGCGTTGGAACACGGCAAACAGTTTTTCGTAGTAGTCCATATCAAAGCCCACGCCGTTGTCAGCAACGACAAAAACTTGCTCGCGGCCCCGCTGTTCAGCCCATATCCGGATTTGCGGAGTGTTCCGGCCTTTGCTGAATTTAACGGCATTGGCGATGAGATTGGTCCAAACCTGTCGAATCAGCGATGGGTCACAGGCGACAGTAGGCAGTGGCCCCCGTTCGATCGATGGCAAGTGTTCGCCCGGCACTGCGGCCAGCTGGGCAATCACATCGGCGACCAGATCTCCCATATCGACCTTCGTTTTGCTCAGCTGTTTGCGCCCCAGCCGCGAGAAAGCGAGCAGGTCGTCGATCAGCCGGCCCATGCTTGCGCAATTCTGGCGGATCACCCCGATCAGCCGCAGCCCCTCCGCATCGAGTCGGGGCGCGTATTCCTCAAGTAAGATCCGGCTGAAACCATCCATACCGCGCAACGGCGCACGCAGGTCGTGCGAGACGGAGTAGCTGAAGCTCTCCAGCTCATGGTTACTCTCCTCGAGCTGAGCCGTGCGTGCGGCCACGCGCGATTCAAGTTCGGCGTTGAGTGCACGCAGAGCCTCGTCGGCCTTGCGCCGTTCGCTCATCTCGCTGAGCAAGCTGTCGTGCTTGACGCCCAGGTCCAAATAGGTCTTTTCCAACTGCTGATGCTGCGTCTGGATCTGCGCCAGCATTTGGTTCAGCGCGTCAGAAAGGTCGCCAATCTCATCGGTGCCTTGCTTGTCGGCACGCAGGCTGTAATCGGAGCGATCAGTGACTGCCCGCGCCACCTCGACGATGCGCAGAATCGGCGCGGTAATGACCCGTTGTAATAAAGCTGCCAACAGCGCAGCGCAGAGCCAGACTGCGCCGAACATGCCGACGACGATTAACGCGTACCGTTTGATGAATGCAGTCAGTGGCGCCAGATCGGTCTTCAGGTAAACGACACCTGCAGGGTCGTCTTGTGGCCCGATGGGATAAACCAACTCGAGCTGTTGGCTACTGAAACGCTCACCGGGTGTCGGCGCCTGCTCAGGAACCTCGAAGAGAGGCGAAGCACGGTATTTGGCAAACAGCGAGCCGTCGCTCGAATAAACCGCCGCGCTGACGATATGCGGCTGCGCCACCAGCGAGTTAAGGTTTTCGGCCGCCGCGGCCTCGTCGTTAAAACTCAACGCAGCCTCGGTATTGACCGCCAACAGCCTGGCCAGGCTGAGGAGTTCAGCCGACATGCGATCACGCGCGGTATTGGCTTCGTAGCCAATGATGACCACCGCGGCCCCCATCAGCGACAGGGTACTGGCGAGCAGAATCGCCGCGATGATCTTCGTGCCGATCGGCAGGTTGCGCAAAAAACCAACCATGATCATTCCCTCACCTGAGCGAGAGAAAGCAAGCGTGAACTAAGCTGAATCTGCTCGCGCCGCGCCTGGGCAAGATTGATGATCAGCCGGACCCGCCCCTGCACCATGTGAAGCGCAATCATGCCGTCATCGGCAAACGCCGCACCCTCGCCGACCGTCAGTATTGCCCCAGCGGGAAGCCTTTGCAGGTAGCCCTTGGCCATGCTCGGTTGGGGCGGATTGACGAAAGCGATATGACAGCCCTGTGCCGCTGTAGGCAGATCGATGCGGTGCAGGATCAGCGCCCGCTTGGCCGTAGAGCGCGCCGCCAGCAATCGATCGATCCGAGCGCCAAAGGGATCGACACCCACCAGGCAAATGCGTACCGGCGCGTCGGGCCTGGGGCCTGAACCAGCCGGCCATTCGACGTAGTCGGCAAAATTCAGCAGAAACGCGGCCTTGATGTCGTACTCGTCTGCAGCCGCAAACGCCAAGCCATTGAGCGACGCCCACATCAACACAGCCAGGGCACCCAGCGCGAACGGGCGAGCCCGTAGCGATGGATTACGATCACGCTGAAAGAATGAACAAGGCATGCGACTAGAACCTGTGCGTCGCGCGCACGTACAGGGCGCGCTCCACTTCGGCGCCAATGTCGACAAACTCTGGGTGCTGCGCGTCCAGCAGGTTCTGTCCGACCAGGCTGAGGCTCCATTCCGGCACGGGTGACCAAGCGACATGGGCGTCGAGCTCGGTATAAGCCGAGAGGCCTGACGCCTCAAGCCGGTCGACATGCCTAACGACAGCGTCCAGGTTCCAGTGCTCGCCCAGGTCGTAGCGGGAAAAAAGGCTGAACTGCTGCTGCGGTGCAGCATTCTCCGATGCATCCGAGCCCGCTACTTCGGGCGCAGCGTCGAGATCGATCTTCAGCGAGCTGTAGGCAAGGTCGAGGCGCCAGGCCGGCAACACTTGCCAACGCGCCGCCAGCTCCGTCCCCCAGGCCCGGCCATCCACGCCATTGGCGAAGATCGCCGGAACCACTAGACGGCCATCATCTCCCACATAGGGCATGCCAGTGCGGGTACCCAGCAACTCTCGGTAATCGTTGACGAACAGCGTGAGATCGAAAAACAAACCGGCCGTCGGCGATACGCGGTAGCCGAGCTCGTAGGCTGTCACCTCCTCCGCGTCGACCGAGTCGCTACCAGAGATCACCACCCGAATCGGAGCGGTCGGGCTAATGACCTGCACACGGACATCGTTGTCCGCCCGGCTGGGGGTGTGAACCGCCCGGGACACCGAGCCCCACAGGGTGTTCTGCTCGTTCGGCGTCCAGCTCAGCTGAGCCGAGGGTTGAAACTCGAAGCCCGTGTAATCGTTGTGCTCGACCTTCGCCCCGAGCGTAAACGCCAGCGTATCGGTCAGCGCCATGGTGTCCTGCGCGAAGGCGCTGAAAATGTCACTGGTCTGCCTGTCCGGATCGAACGAGATGGTGTAGCTCTGCGCGAATGAATCGCGAATGTGCCGGTAGCCTCCGCCCCACACGAGCTGGTGCGTATCGTTCAGGCGCAGGTGATGCTGAAAATCCAGATCGAAGGTGTACACCTCCTCCTCGATCTGCAATGGCCGCGCCTGGTACCAGTCAAAATAGGTTTGCAGCGAGGTTTCACTGTCAGCCGATTGTGTATTCGTCCAGCGCCCCAGCACGTTGCCACCCCGGGTGTCGCTCTCAATGAGCTTAGGCTGGTTATAAGGCGGAGTCGGCGACGACACCACCGGAAACAGCCGCCCCACTTCACCCTGATAGAGGTCGCCTTGCAGCGTGAACGCGTTGGCCTGTGGTGCCCAGTCACTTCTGAAGCCCACTCGTTCCTGGCTCCACTCATCGCCCGCATCGCCAGTGGCCCGTGGCGAATCATCGCGGCGGAGCTGTTTGGCATAGGCGCGGTAACTGCCGGTCTCGCCCAACGCATCGCCCCAGCGCACGGCGCTGGTTTGTAACTCGTTGCCCATTGTCAGCGACGCAATACCGCCATGAGTATCGTGAGAGGACTTGGTGATGATATTGATAACGCCGTTAACGGCATTGGCACCCCACTGGGCAGCGCCAGGCCCGCGGATCACTTCGATACGCTCGATATCGGCCAGGAGCACATCCTGTGAATCCCAGTTAACCCCTGCATGCACCGGTGTGTAGACGCTACGGCCATCAATCATGACCAACAGCTTGTTGGCAAACTCGCCATTGAAGCCGCGACTGCTAATGGCCCAGCGACGACTGTCGATGCGCGCTACGTGCAACCCTGGAACCAGCCGCAAGGCTTCAGGGATGCTGGTGGCGCCGGAACGCCGGATGTCCTCGACGGTGATTACGAAGATCGCGGCGGCGGTACCGGATAGCGGCTCCGGTCGTCTCGAGGCCGAGGTCACGTCCATCTCCGCCAAAGCCTCGATGGAAAGATCTGGCAGGCGCGCGCTTTGGGCAGCGTCAGCATGCGCTGCCCAAAGCGCGAACGGTGCGATCATGGTCACGATCAATAATGCTGGCTTGCCTGAACTACGCAACGGGGGCCTTCCTTTGGACGAATACGAGCAGGGCTGCCCGTTGATTGAATGACGATCGCCAGCGCATCAGACGGACATTGGCAGGCGGACCGAGAAAGTGGTGCCTTCCGCGCGGCTGCTCGAAACGCTCACGCTGCCGCCATGCGCCTCGGCACCTGCTCTCACCATGGACAGCCCTAGTCCCCAGCCGGCGAGGTTGCTGTTGCGCTCGGACGAGGCCCGGCGGAACGGTTCGAAGAGAATGGCATGATCTTCCGATGGAATCGGCGCACCTTGATTGTGCACACTGAGAATCGCGTCGCAGCCTTCGGTCTGGATATTGAGCGAGACGGGCGCGGCTGGGTCGCCGTGCTTCACGGCATTGCTGAGCAAGTTCTCCAGGATGCGGCGAACCAGGCGGCAATCCCAAAGGCCCTCCACCTCGGCCGGAGCGAACAGCCGGTAGCGATCGCCATACAGGGCGGACAGCTCCTCGATCACTATTTGCGCAGTGCGACGCAAACCGCATGTCTGCATGTTCAACGACAGGCGCCCACCCGCTCGCACCAGATCGGCATCAAGCAGGGTCTGGATCATGTCATCGACTCGATCAGTATTCTCGATGATGCGGCTGTGCAACTTTGCGCTGGCTTCATCGCCTTGGTTCTTGCGCATCAGCAGTTCGGCGCTCAGTTTCACCGCCGTCATGGGCGTGCGCATGTCGTGCGAAAGCGTTGAGATGAACAGCTCGCGCATTTCACGTTCGCCGCGAATCCGCGCTTCAGCCGCAGCGCGCTCGGTCATGTCGCGCCCGGCGCAGGCAACCGCGATCACGATGCCCTCGCCGTCGGTCACGGGGCTGACGATGTATTCGTAGAGCAAGGCGGCTTCGCTAGGCGGCAAAAAAGCGCCTTCATTACGCACTGTCCTGCCGAGCAACGCTTCATCCAATGCGGCACTCAGCCGCGCAGTGGCGTCGGCGCATAATTCCAGCTCTTCGATGCGCTTACCGACGATGCCTTCTAAAGTCACGCCCCAGGCATCCAGCGCGGCCCGATTGGCGTAGCTCAGACGGCGATCCGCATTGATCAGAATGAGCAGATCGGGGACGGCGGAAAGGAGCGTATCGAAGGTCCGAGCCTGATAGATAACTTTTTCGGCCAAGCGCTCCCGCTCGCGTTCAGCCTCGGCCCGGATCTGCCGATCGCGACGTTGATCAAGCGCCCGCCGCACGGCGGCGCCAAGACGAGCGAGGCGATCCTTGAGCAGATAATCGGTGGCGCCCTCGCGCATCAGTTCAACCGCCAGCTCTTCGCCGATCGCGCCCGATACGATGATGAACGGCACGCTGAGTTGCGCCTTGCGCAAGCAGGCCAGCGCTCGAACGCCAGTAAATTGAGGCAGCTGATAATCGGCAATGATCAGATCCAGATTGGGCCTGAGCTGTGCGATGAATTCAGCCTCTGTCTGCACCCGCGTCCAGGTAGGCTCGAAGCCCGCGCGGCGAAGCTCATGAAGTTCCAGCTCCGCATCGATCGGGCTATCCTCGAGAATGAGAACCTGCAACGGATCCGGCATTCCATTACTCCGCAATTTCGGGACTTTGAGGGGGCATCAGCCAGCATACGTCCAAGGCAATACGGGCACCCGACAAAACGATCGCGGCACCCTCCAGGGCGACGTGGCGAACGTGAGAAACTAAGCGGGCCGACAAGAATGAATCACATTCGGGCCCGACTGTGCGGTCCCGTTAGCGCAACGGAGCATAAGGGAAGAGCGATTGCGAGTAAAACAACCTTGCACGCGTTCTACCTGACCTGAGCGATGCGTCAGTCGGGCGTTTTTTATCGCCAAGAAAAACCGTTTCGATGCACATGTTTGTCAACCGTGCCCGCTTCGCCTGACGGGATATTTATCGACGAAACGGCACTGGTTGGGACTCCGCGGCAGATTGTCAGAGAGGATCGCCTGGCACGGGCCGCTTGCCACCATCGCGCCCGCCCTGCTCGCAAGTGCTATCGGTCGCATAGCACAGTGACGCCGTGACACGTATCACCTAACCCGCGCGATACTCCGCATCGGCAATCTCGAAACGTTGCTGAATGGACGGTGCCGGCTCCTTGCCCATTAGGCTCACGATATAGATGGCGAGGCTCGCAAGGATGAAGCCTGGAATGATTTCGTACAGCCCGAGGCCGATGAACTCTTTCCATACCACCACGGTAATCGCACCGACCAGCATGCCCACCAGCGCGCCGTTGCGGGTCATGCGCTTCCATATCAGCGAAATCAGTACCACCGGGCCAAAGGCGGCACCGAAGCCGGCCCAGGCGTAGGACACCAATCCAAGTACCTTGCTGTCCGGGTTGGATGCGATGCCGATGGCGATCAGGGCGATCAGCAGAACCATGCCGCGGCCGACCCAGACCAGTTCGGTCTGCGAGGCGCCTTTGCGCAAGAACGCCTTGTAGAAATCCTGCGTCAAGGCACTGGAGCTGACCAGCAGCTGTGCGCTGAGAGTGCTCATCACCGCCGCCAAGACGCCGGAAAGGATGATCCCAGCCACCCAGGGATTGAACAGGATCTTAACCAGCTCCATGAACACCCGCTCACCGTTCTCGGTTACGGGGCCGGCTTGGCCGGGGTTATTCGCAAAGTAGGCTATGCCGAGAAAACCCACCGCCACTGCGCCGGCCAGCGTCAGAATCATCCAGGCCATGCCGATGCGGCGCGCATTTGGGATGGTCTTCACCGAATCGGCGGCCATGAAGCGCACCAAGATGTGCGGTTGGCCGAAGTAGCCCAGGCCCCAGCCGAGCAGTGAAATGATCGCGATGAAGGACAGGCCCTTGAACATGTCGAAATTCGAAGGATCTTGCGCGGCGATGGTGTCCATCGCCGCGCCCATGTCACCGAGGGACAGAATGACGAATAGCGGCGTGATTAGCAGCGCGAAGATCATCAGCGTGGCCTGTACGGTGTCAGTCCAGCTCACCGCCAGGAAGCCGCCGATGAAGACATAAAGGATGGTCGCCGCTGCGCCAACCCAAAGCGCGGTGCTGTACTCCATGCCGAAGGTCGATTCGAACAAGCGGGCCCCAGCCACCACGCCGGAGGCGCAATAGATGGTGAAGAACACCAGAATCACCAGCGCCGAGAAGATCCGAAGCAGCCGGCTGGTATCCTCGAAGCGATGCGAGAAGTAGTCCGGCAGTGTCAGCGCGTTGTGGTTGTGCTCGGTGTGCACACGCAGACGGCCAGCAACGAAGATCCAGTTGAGCCAGGCGCCGGCAATCAGTCCGATAGCGATCCAGCTCTCCGACAAGCCTGCTACAAAGATCGCGCCCGGCAAGCCCATCAGCAGCCAGCCACTCATGTCCGAAGCGCCCGCCGACAACGCCGTGACGAAGCTGCCGAGGCTGCGCCCGCCGAGGATATAGTCGTCGAAATTCTTGGTGGCGCGGTAAGCGGTGAAGCCGATGAGAATCATGGCCGCGATGTAGATCACGAAAGTGATCAGAGTCGGGGTGCTCACATTCATTTGAATTTTTCCTTGTGCTGCACAGGCATTGCTCCGCCGCCACTGGCGAAACGCGAACGCTTGTGGCGCAGCGCTGGCAATGGATGGTCGAGTCGGTAGGAAAGCATAGCGTCTCGACGTCCTCTTCGCTCGTGACCAGACAGTTCTCATCAGAAGAAGTACAACTCGCTGGGTGATCAGCCCTAAGGACCGATGGCACAGCGAGCAATCGCTAGCGATCGATCACCTGCCCGCGCATGGGCGCAAGGCGCGCCAGCAGGCGATCGGCACAGCCTCGGCGACCATCGCATCCTGCAGATTCTCAACCAGCGCGTTGAAGGATCAGGCCAGCCTATTGCCACTGCCTGATCAGCGATTTTTTACTTCTCAAACCGACCATTGCGCTACCTCCGCGCAAACCGATCGCTCCAGCGGCGGTCTGACAAGTAACAGCCGCCCGCATCCGCAGCACGGGCTCCATTGACAGCGAAACCAGGAGGTCTGCCATGACCGTCAGCATCGATACCGCTACCGGCACCTGCTCCACCACCGTCCAGGGCACTACCTACCGCAGCGCGGTCATGGATGTTCGCGTCAGCACCGATCCGGCGGCGCGCATGTCGGTTGCACATATTGATAGCGCCAGCGTGCACGTTCCCGAAGACCAGGCCGAACACCTGATTGCCGCAGGTGCCAAGGATGATCGCGAGAATCTAATTGCCGACGACTGAACGAACTGCATGAACCGAAGCCGACCGACGCTCGGCAGTTCATAGAAAAAAGAAACCCCGCTGCCGGAGTAATCGACAGCGGGGTTCCTTTGTTACGGCAGCCGGTTGATCAGCGGCCGTGGTATTCGTTTTCTGCGTCTTCAAAACGCTTGATCATGCTGGGCGAGGCGCCTTGGCCGATCTTGCTGAAGACCACGATAGCGATGCTGGCGAGGATGAAGCCCGGGATGATCTCGTACAACCCCATGCCGATGAACTCCTTCCACACCACTACGGTGACGGCGCCCACGACCATGCCGGCCAGCGCGCCGTTGCGGGTCATGTGCTTCCACAGCAGCGAGATCAACACCACCGGACCGAAAGCAGCACCGAAGCCGGCCCATGCGTAGGACACCAGGCCCAGCACCTTGCTGTCCGGGTTGGAGGCGATGCCCAGGGCGATGAAGGCGATCAGCAGCACCATCGCGCGGCCGATCCAGACCAGCTCGGTCTGCGAAGCGTTCTTGCGCAGCATGGCCTTGTAGAAGTCCTGCGTCAGGGCGCTGGAGCTGACAAGTAGCTGCGCGCTGAGGGTACTCATCACTGCGGCCAGTACGCCGGAGAGGATGACGCCGGCAACCCAGGGGTTGAACAGAATCATCACCAGCTCCATGAACACACGCTCGCCGTTCTCGCTGACCGGGCCGGCCAGTTCCGGATGCCCGGCGAAATAGGCGATACCGAAGAAGCCCACCGCCACAGCACCCGCAAGGGTCAGAATCATCCAGGCCATGCCGATGCGGCGGGCGTTGGGGATGGTCTTCACCGAATCGGCGGCCATGAAGCGCACCAGAATGTGCGGCTGGCCGAAGTAGCCTAGGCCCCACGCCAGCAACGAAATGATGGCGACGAAGGACAGCCCGCTGAACATGTCGAAGGCGGCTGGGTTCTGGGTGGCGATGGTGTCCATCGCCGCACCCATGTCGCCTAACGCGAGGATGACGAACACCGGCGTGATCAGCAGTGCGAAGATCATCAGCGTAGCCTGCACGGTGTCAGTCCAGCTGACCGCCAGGAAACCACCAATGAACACGTAGAGGATGGTTGCTGCAGCGCCGATCCACAGCGCCAGATCGTACGGCACGCCGAAGCTGCTCTCGAACAGGCGCGCGCCAGCGACCACACCGGAGGCGCAGTAGATAGTGAAGAACACCAGGACAACCAGCGCCGAGAAGATGCGCAGCAGACGGCTGTCGTCTTCGAAACGGTGCGAGAAGTAGTCGGGCAGCGTGAGTGCATTCTGGTTGCGCTCGGTGTGTACACGAAGGCGGCCGGCCACGATCAGCCAGTTCAGCCAGGCACCAGCGATAAGGCCGATGGCGATCCAGCTTTCGGACAGCCCCGCAACAAAGATCGCGCCCGGCAAACCCATCAGCAGCCAGCCGCTCATGTCCGAAGCGCCGGCTGACAGTGCCGTGACGAAACTGCCCAGGCTGCGTCCGCCGAGGATGTAGTCGTCGAAATTCTTGGTGGCGCGATAGGCGGCGAAGCCAATCAACAGCATGGCGCCGATATAGATCACGAACGTGATCAGAGTGGGTGTACTGATGCTCATCTTGTTCCCTCGTTAGTTGTTGTTGATGGGCGCGAGGGTATTCCCGATCCCACCTGGCAGAGGGCGATGGCGGTTCGTGCCATCACCGGCGACGGACCCAATCGGGCCCGTCAGTGGCGGAAGAGCGATCCGCCAACTGTTCTGGTTGTTCTACTTCGCCGACGGTCTCTGAGCCGAGCCGCCGGCTGTTGTTGCCAAGCTAATAATCAGTCGTCGACCAGCGACAGCAGGGACGCGTTACCGCCCACAGCGGTGGTGTTGGTGGACGTGGTGCGTTCGTTGACGAAGCGCAGCAGGTAGCTCGGGCCGCCCGCTTTCGGGCCAGTACCGGACAGCCCACATCCACCGAACGGCTGCACGCCGACCACGGCGCCAACCTGGTTGCGGTTGACATAGAGGTTGCCGACCCGCGCCAGCGCTTCGATGCGCGCCGCGGTCTCCTCGTTACGGCTGTGCACGCCAAGTGTCAGGCCGTAGCCGGTGGCATTGATGTCGGCGACGACCTTTTCCAGATCCGCCGCATCGAAACGGACCACGTGCAGCACGGGACCGAACTGCTCCTTCTTCAGCTCGTGGATCCCACCGATCTCGAACGCGACCGGCGCGACGAAGTGGCCATTGAGACTGCCGGGCAGTTTGGCTTCGGCAATCAACTTGCCCTCCGCCTTGAGCTGCTGAATGTGGGCCAGCAGACCGTCACGGGCTTCGGCATCGATCACTGGACCCAGATCGTTCTCGCGCAAGTAGGTCGGGCCTACTTTCAGCTCGGCCATGGCGCCTTTGATCAGCTCGATCACGCGGTCGGCGATGTCGCGCTGCACGTAGAGCACGCGCAGGGCCGAGCAACGCTGGCCGGCACTGGTGAAGGCCGAACCGACGGCATCCTTGACCACCTGCTCGGGCAGCGCGGTGGAATCGACGATCATCGCGTTCTGGCCACCGGTTTCGGCGATCAGGGTGGCGATGGCGCCCTCCTTCTCGGCCAGCTGACGGTTGATGATGCGCGCCGTGTCGGTGGAACCGGTGAAGCACACGCCCACCACACGCGGATCACGACAGAACACGCCGCCCAACGTGGCTCCGTCGCCTGGCAGGAAGGCGATGGCCTCCTTCGGCAGGCCGGCTTCGAACATCAGTTCCAGTGCACGGGCGGCAATCAGGCTGGTCTGCTCGGCCGGTTTGGCCAGTACGGTGTTGCCGGCGACCAGAGCGGCAGTGATCTGCCCGAGGTAGATCGCCAACGGGAAGTTCCAGGGGCTGATGCAGACGAACACACCACGGCCTTCGTGGAACAGCTCGTTGCGCTCGCCGGTCGGGCCCTTGAGCTCTTCGCGGCCAAGCTTCAGGCGAGCCTGCAGCGCGTAGTAACGGCAGAAGTCGACGGCTTCGCGGACTTCGTCGATGCCGTCCTGCAGGGTCTTGCCGGCTTCCAGCGTGCACATGGCCATCAGTTCGGCGCGGTTGGCTTCAAGCAGGTCGCCCAGGCGTTCAAGAATCTGTGCGCGCTGCTCGATCGGCGTAGCGTTCCAGCGCGGCCAGAAAGCGGCCAGCCCATCGATGGCCTGCTTGGCCTGGTCGGCGGTGGCGAACTGGGCGGTGCCCACTTCCTGGCTGAGTTCGTACGGGCAATGCACCTTGTGCGGCGCGCCGGTCAGCTTATGGCCAGCGATGACGGGCGCAGCCTGCCACTGGCAGTCGAGGAAGGTCTGGTAGGCGCTGGACAGTTCGTTCCACTGAGTCTGGATGTTCATGTTGATGCCTTGCGAGTTGGTCCGGTTGCCGTACAGCGCCGGCGGAAGCGGGATGCGATGGTTGCCGAGGGTCTTGAACTGACGCAGCTGGGTCACCGGGTGGTCGATCAGCGTCTCGACCGGCACACGCGGGTCGACCAGTTGGTGGACGAACGATGAGTTGGCGCCGTTTTCCAGCAGACGCCGCACCAGATACGGCAGCAGGTCCTTGTGGGCACCGACGGGGGCGTAGATACGCACGTTCTTGCGGTACTTTTCGATCACCGTGTCGTACAGCGCATCGCCCATGCCGTGCAGGCGCTGGAATTCGAACTCGCGAGGCGTCTTCAGCTCGCCGACCATCGCTAGGATGCAGCTGACGGTATGCGCGTTGTGGCTGGCGAACTGCGGGTAGATCACGCCGCGCGTGTGCTCGGACAGCAGATAGCGGGCGCAAGCCAGGTAGGAAGTGTCCGTGCCTTCCTTGCGGGTGTATACCGGATAGCCGTCCAGCCCCTGAACCTGGCACTGCTTGATCTCGCTGTCCCAGTAGGCGCCCTTGACCAGACGCAGCGGAATCCGTGCGCCCAGTTCCTTGCCGAGCAGCGTCAGCCAGACCAGCACCGGCAGGCAACGCTTGGAGTAGGCCTGGATCACCAGACCGAACTCGCCCCAGCCGACGATGGCCGGATCGCGCATGAGCTTTTCGTAAAGCTCCAACGACAGTTCGAGGCGATCGGCTTCTTCGGCGTCGATAGTGATGCCGACATCGAGTTTGCGCGCCAGGATCGCCAGCTCGCGCACGCTCTCGAACAGCTCGGTAAGCACGCGCTCACGCTGGGCGACCTCATAGCGCGGGTGCAGTGCGGACAGCTTGATCGACACCGACGGCCGCGGGCCTTTACCAACCTGCGGCTCGGCACCGACGGTTTCCACGGCCTGACGATAGTCAGCCATGTATTTGCGCGCATCCTCGACGGTCAGTGCCGCTTCGCCGAGCATGTCGAAGGAATAGGTGTAGCCCTTCTCGCGTTCCGGACGGCCGTTTTTCAACGCTTCGGAAATGGTGCGACCCAGCACGAACTGCTTGCCCATCAGCTTCATCGCCTGGTTCATCGCGGCGCGGATCACCGGCTCACCGGAGCGTTTGACCAGTCGACCGATGACATTCTTTGGGCGGCCATCGGCGTTTTCCGGGTCGACCACCTTGCCGGTCATCACCAAGCCCCAGGCGGCGAAATTGACCAGCACGTTGTCGCTCTGGCCAAGGTGGCGTTCCCACTCGGCGGCGTTGAGCTTGTCACGTATCAGGGCGTCGGCAGTGGCCGAATCCGGCACGCGCAACAGCGCTTCGGCCAGGCACATCAGCATCAGCCCTTCGTGGGTATCCAGGCTGTACTGACGCAGCAGCGCATCGAGCGTATCGACGGCGTTATCACGACCGCGCACGGCTTCGATCAGGCTGCGGGCTTCACAGCGAATGGCGTCGATGCCCGCTTCGCCGGGATCGGCCAGTTGCAAAAGTTGGGTAAGGTAGGCCGCCTCGTCAACGCTGTAATTGGCGCTAATAGCGGGAAAGAATTCGGCGGCTTTCAGATTGGCAAAATCGCCCTGCAAGACTTGACCGGCTTTGAACATCGCGCCGCTCCTCTCGTGGAGTGTTGTTGTGTCTGGATCTGGTTTGGCGGATGGCTCGCGCGCGAATTTGCGCAGCGGCTCGCCGAACGCGGTAGGCGAATCTACGGCGGGAGGGTTTTGCGTTGTTGCGCAAAACTATGGAAGTTTTGCAGAAAGCTACGGGGTTTTCGGACTGTCAGAACGCCGTCATGAAAGTTCGCTAGGACGATGCGAAATAATGACCAGACAACGAATAACGCACCTTATCGGTGCATTTTTGATTCAGGCGTTTCGTCGCTGCTGCGCAATCTTTTGGGCGTCAGTCCGAGATAACGTCGTGTGGCGGTGGTCAATGCACTCTGGCTGGAAAAGCCACACTCTTCGGCAATTCTTACCAGCGGCAACGGACTTTCCCGTAATAAACGGCTGGCTCGATCAAGGCGGCTTTTAAGCAAGTATTGATGGGGCGTGAGGCCGACGCTGTCCTTGAACTGCGCGTGGAAGTGGCTGGGGCTCAGACAGACCACCTGTGCCAGCTCGGCAACGGTGATCCGTCGCGCCAGATTGCTTTCGATGTGTGCATCGAGACGGGCGATATCCAGCGCACCGGTCGGCCGGCGCGTCGACTCTCCGAATACACGCAAATGCAGCGCCCGCAGCAGCACGCCGCCCAATGCGCGCGCTAGCAGCGGATCACTACCGTAGCGCGCAAGCTCGGCGCCAGCGTAATTGAGCAGATTATGAAAATCGGCATCCAGTGCGGGATAGCGTGGCGTCTCGAACAACTGGGCCAATAAGCGCGGATCATCATTACTCACGTCTTGCTCGTCGAGATCGATGATCAGCATGCGGTTGTCGCCCTTGCCAGCAAACTCATGCTCGGCATGGCCCGGCACCAGACAAGCACGCATGCGACAGACCTCGCCACCCGAGCCGTCCACTTCGAATTCCGCACTGCCGGCCAGCGACAGTACCAATTGATGGTAGTCGTGGGCGTGTTCGTGGGCCTGATCATCGAGGCGAAGGAGACGGGCGTTGAGCATGGCGGGGTACCTAGGGTCTGTTCCCGTTTCGTCGCGGCACTTTACCGGAGCGGAACAGGTTTTCCCAGCCAAGGCAGGAGCCCATGACAATCCGATTGAAATCATTTGCCCGAGACCCATCTAAGAAACATGTAATCGAAGCAGGTGCCGCATGAACGACGACAGTAATCAGGAATTCGAGCAGGACATTTCTTCCACCGGCCTGGTGCTGCCGGATCAGGAACTGCCGGACAAGCTTTACGTCATCCCGGTGCACAACCGGCCTTTCTTTCCCGCTCAGGTGCTGCCGGTCATCGTCAACGAGGAGCCTTGGGCCGAAACCCTGGAGCGGGTATCGAAGACACCGCACCAGCGCCTTGCGCTGTTCTATATGGACACGCCGGTACAGGATGCAGCCAGTTTCGATCCCGACAGCCTGCCCGAACACGGCACCATGGTTCGCGTGCATCACGCATCCAAAGAGGGCGGCAAGCTGCAGTTCGTCGCACAAGGCATGGCGCGCGTGAGGATCCGTGGCTGGCTACGGCGTAAGCCGCCGTATCTGGTGGAGGTGGATTATCCGCAGAGCGACGAAGATCCGCGCGACGAGGTGAAGGCCTACGGCATGGCGCTGATCAATGCGATCAAGGAGCTGCTGCCGCTCAATCCGCTATACAGCGAAGAGTTGAAGAACTACCTCAATCGCTTCAGCCCGAACGCACCGTCGCCGCTGACCGACTTCGCCGCTGCGCTGACTACTGCTCCGGGCTTGGAATTGCAGGAAGTGCTGGACACGGTTCCGGTGCTCAAGCGTATGGAGAAAGTGCTGCCGCTGCTGCGCAAGGAAGTCGAAGTAGCGAAGCTGCAAAAGGAGCTCACCGGCGAGGTTAATCGCAAGATTGGCGAACGCCAGCGCGAGTTCTTCCTAAAGGAACAATTGAAGATCATCCAACAGGAGCTGGGCATCACCAAGGACGACCGCAGCGCCGACGCCGATGAGTTCCGCTCGCGCCTGGAGGGCAAGGTGGTACCGCCCGCGGCACAAAAACGTATCGACGACGAACTGCAGAAGATCTCGGTGCTGGAAACCGGCTCGCCGGAATACGCGGTGACCCGCAACTATCTGGATTGGGCCACTTCGATGCCCTGGGGCCTGTACAGCGAGGACAAGCTGGACCTCGCACGGGCGCGAAAGATACTCAACGAGCACCACGCCGGGCTCGACGACATCAAAAGCCGCATCATCGAGTTTCTCGCGGTAGGCGCGTTTCGCGGCGAGATCGCCGGTTCCATCGTGCTGCTGGTCGGCCCGCCAGGCGTGGGCAAAACCAGTATCGGCAAATCCATCGCGGAATCCCTGGGACGTCCGTTCTACCGATTCAGCGTCGGCGGCATGCGTGACGAGGCGGAGATCAAGGGCCATCGCCGCACCTACATCGGCGCGTTGCCCGGCAAAGTGGTGCAAGCATTGAAGGAAGTGGAGGTGATGAACCCGGTGATCATGCTCGACGAGGTCGACAAACTGGGCAACAGCCATCAGGGCGATCCGGCCTCGGCGCTACTGGAGACCCTCGACCCGGAGCAGAACGTCGGCTTCCTGGATCACTACCTTGATTTGCGCCTCGACCTTTCAAAAGTGCTGTTCGTCTGCACGGCTAACAGCCTTTATTCGATCCCCGGGCCGCTGCTCGATCGCATGGAGATCATTCGCCTATCCGGTTACATCACCGAAGAGAAGCTCGCCATCGCCAAGCGCCACCTATGGCCGCGGCAGCTGGAGCGGGCCGGTGTACCGAAGAATCGCCTATCGATCAGCGACAGCGCGTTGCGCGGCTTGATCGAGGGTTATGCACGGGAAGCCGGGGTGCGACAGCTGGATAAGCAGCTCGGCAAGCTGGTACGCAAGGCAGTGGTCAAGTTGCTGGACGAACCCGATAGCAAGATCAAGATCGGCCCGAAGGACATCGAGAGCTACCTGGGCATGGCGTTCTGGCACCCGGAGCAATTGCTCAACGGCGTCGGCGTGGTTACCGGGCTCGCGTGGAACAGCATGGGCGGCGCCACCCTGCCGATCGAGGCGACGCGCATCCATACGCTCAACCGCGGCTTCAAACTCACCGGCAAGCTGGGCGAGGTGATGAAGGAGTCGGCCGAAATCGCCTTCAGCTACGTGAACGCGCATTTGAAAGAATTCAAAGGCGACCCGAAATTCTTCGATCAGGCCTTCGTGCATATGCATGTGCCGGAAGGCGCGACGCCGAAAGATGGTCCCAGCGCTGGCATCAGCATGGCCAGCGCGCTGCTATCGCTGGCACGCAACCAGGCACCGAAGAAAGGCGTAGCCATGACCGGCGAGCTGACCCTGACCGGCCTGGTCCTGCCCATCGGCGGCCTGCGTGAAAAGGTGATCGCGGCCCGGCGCCTGAAGCTCTACGAACTGATCATCCCCGAGCTGAACCGGGGTGACTTCGAGGAGCTGCCGGACTACTTGAAAGAAGGCCTGACGATGCATTTCGCCAAGCGCTTCAGTGATGTGGTCAAGGTGCTGTTCTGATCCGGTGAACTCAACGGGCCGCGACTTGCGTAGCGCGGCCCGCTCGTTTACGTGCAGAACCCGATAGCAGCACGAACAACCCTGACAATCATACTGACGCCTTTACGATCAGCTGCCAGGGTTTTAAGGTTTTACCCCAACACCCGAGCCTTCCTTTTCCTTCTTGAGCCGGTCGCCCCATGCACTCTGTTCTGCCCCGCCTGCTGCCGTTCGCTTCCCTGCTCCTGGTTGCCGGCTGCGCCAACACCCCGCCCAGTAGCGTCGCGCTGAACGACGATGCTGCCTGCCCGCTGTCATTGCAGCCAGGCCAGACGTTGATCCTTAGCCTGCCCAGTAACCCGGCCACCGGTTATCGCTGGAATCTTCGCGACGCCTCAGCCGAGCAACTAAAGAGCCTCGGCCCGGAAGTGTTCACTTCGCCGGAGAACGGCATGATCGGCGGCGACGGCGTCTCGACATGGCGATTCGAGGCAGCCGATACCGGTAGTGGCCGTCTGTTTCTCACCTATCAGCGCCCGTGGGAAGCCGACGCGGAGCCGACCGGTCTGTTCGACTGCCGTATCGAAGTCCAGTAATCGCGAATACAAAGCGCCTGCGCCGGCCGTCCGCTGGCGAACGGCGATCCGAGCGGCTTTCCGCTACAATGCCGCCCTTATTTTTCAGCCTGCCCAGACGCCGCCGTGATCCACGACCCAGACCGCCTGTTCGCCAAGCCCCTCGCACAGCCCCAGGATTTCGCCTTCAACGAAGACGTGGTGCGGGTGTTTCCCGACATGATCAAGCGCTCGGTACCGGGCTACCCGACCATCGTTGAGAACATCGGCGTGTTGGCTGCGCAATTCGCTCAGTCGAATACTCGCCTCTATGATCTGGGCTGCTCGCTGGGTGCAGTGACCCAGGCGCTGCGTCGGCACGTTAAAACCGATAACTGCCAGGTGATCGCCGTAGATAATTCCGCCGCGATGGTCGAGCGTTGTCGCGAATATCTACATGCGCAGGACTCGATGTTTCAGGAGTTGTTGCCGGTCGAGGTGATCGAGGCGGATGTCCTCGCGCTCGACTTCCAGCCGTCCTCGCTGGTTGCGCTTAACTTCACCTTGCAGTTCATTCCGCGCGAACAGCGGCCAGTCCTGCTCGGCAAGATCCGCCAGGCGCTGGTGCCGGGAGGCGCGTTGATCCTGTCGGAGAAACTGCGCTTCGAGGACGAGCAGGAGCAGGAATTGCTCACTGACCTGCACATCGCCTTCAAGCGCGCCAATGGCTACAGCGAACTAGAAATCGCCCAGAAACGCAGCGCCATCGAAAACGTGATGAAGCCCGACAGCCTCGAAACCCACCGCCAGCGCCTACTGGGCGCCGGTTTTTCCAAGGTTGTGCCCTGGTTCCAATGCCTGAATTTCGCCTCCTTGATCGCCCTGCCATGAACCTTGATCTGACTTCTCTCGCCTGGCGTCTGGCCGGCACCCCGCTGGCCGCTTGGGCCAATGGCCTGCAACAGCAACTCGACGCCAAGCTCGCCATCGGTCACGGGGATTTGCCGCGCTGGCGTCGTGCGGTCGATGCGCTGCCGAATATCCAGCCCAGTGTCGTCGAGCTGCGCGATGCCTTCCGTCTTGAGGCGAATTGCGATGAGGCCACGCGTGCCGTTACCCATGACGCGCTGTTTGGCCTGTCGCCCTGGCGCAAGGGGCCATTCGACGTGTTCGGTGTTCACGTGGATACCGAGTGGCGTTCGGACTGGAAGTGGGATCGCGTCGCGCCGCATCTTGATCTTGCCGGCAAGCGCATCCTCGATGTCGGCTGTGGCAACGGCTACTACATGTGGCGCATGTTCGGCGCTGGCGCTGACTCGGTGGTGGGCGTCGATCCGAACTGGCTGTTTTTCTGCCAGTTCCATGCGATGAAGCGCTACCTCGAAGAACTGCCGGTCTGGCACCTGCCGATGGCGTTGGAGGAGCTGCCGGCGAAACTTGAAGGCTTCGACACGGTGTTTTCCATGGGTGTGCTCTACCACCGGCGCTCGCCCATCGACCATCTGCTAGATCTGAAGGACTGCCTGATCAAGGGCGGCGAGCTGGTGCTGGAAACCCTGGTGGTCGAAGGCAACGAGCACACCGCGCTGGTCCCGGAAGACCGCTACGCGCAGATGCGCAACGTCTGGTTCCTGCCCTCGGTCGCCGCCTTAGAGTGCTGGCTGCGCCGCGCGGGCTTCGTCGATGTGCGCTGCGCCGACGTCAGCGTTACCAGCATCGAAGAGCAGCGCAGCACTGATTGGATGCGTTATCAGTCGCTACCTGACTTCCTCGATCCGCAGAACCACAGCAAAACCGTCGAAGGTTTGCCAGCACCGATGCGCGCCGTGCTGATCGCTCGTAAGCCCTAACTGCCCGTTCATGACAGCGCCGCCTGCGCTGCTCAGCGACAATCTGCCGCAACGGCAGCGCAGCCCTTTCGCGAAGCCTCGGCCTGCTCAGATCGCGACTGCGAAGCTGACGATCACTCAGGGCCAGCAGTTGCCGATACAAGCATCGCTTGCGCCACGCCTTGTACCAGTCGGCGATGATCTGCTGGAGCCCTACCGGCCACATCGCTGGTAGATACACGTCCGGCATGGCCGGCGCGCGCCGATCCGCAGCCACGCGGCATTGCTGCCGCCGTTCGGAATTTCGCATCGCAACCTCCTACTATTCAGAGGGTGCACAGGCGCACCCGATGCCTGTCGACTGCAACTCGCGTGTCGACAGCATCAGGTTGAGCGCCCTTGACGATTCAGACAAACGACTACAATAGAACTCTCGATTCAGAAAAATTGAAGGCGAACCCATGCCCGGTATGCCCGAAGAATTTCCTCAGTCCGCCATGCCTTTGCTGGAAATCGACGTACTGCGAACATTCGTTTCCATCGCCGAAAGCGGCAGCTTCACGCGCGCGGCCGGGCAGATATTTCGCACTACCTCAGCCGTCAGCATGCAAATCAAACGCCTGGAAACCATGCTCGGCTGCATGCTGTTCATCAGGGAGGCCCGACGCATCGCCCTTACTGCAGAAGGCGAACGATTGCTGGGCTATGCGCGCAGGCTGCTCAAACTTAATGAGGAAACGGTCAGCGCATTCATCGCGCCGCGACTGAATGGGCGGGTTCGCTTTGGCACGCCGGCAGACATCGGCACGCACATCCTGCCTGGCCTGCTATCACTATTCGCACGGACTCATCCGGGAGTCGAAGTGAATGTATCGGTGGGACGTAGCATCGATATGATCCAGCGCATCGACACTGGCGAGCTGGACGTGGCTCTGGTGAGCGTCGGCAATCTCGGCCAGGACGATTCACGCGGTGAGGTCATTCACAGCGAGCCGCTGGTCTGGGCCGGTAGGACGGGCGGTGTCGCGGTGGAGCGCAACCCATTGCCGCTGGCTCTGGCCAGTGCTGATTGCGCTTGGCGGCGCCAGGCGCTGGACGCGCTCGACCGAGCTGATCGCTCGTATCGCATCGCCTACTCCAGCGAGCAGTGTGCCGGTCAGGAAGCGGCGATGATCGCCGATCTTGCAGTTGCGCCGTATCCGCTGAGCCTGGTCAGGCCTCCGCTGAAGCGGCTGGAGGAAGGCGCCAGCCTGCCATCACTCGGCGAGTATCAGATCAAGCTGCTATGCGCCGCGGAGCGCAGCGAGCCGGTAGAGGTGCTTTCACGACATGTCGTGGCAGCCTTTGCCGCCTATCACTGACGAGCCGGATGGCGAGGCCTGAGATGAATTTTCGGGAGACGGAATGACAAAGTGGCTGATGTATGCAGGTGTGGTACTACTCCTGCTCGGCGTTGCCCTTCACTATGCGCCGGGGCTGCTGAGTTGGTTCGGCAAGCTGCCGGGCGACATCCGCATCGAATCAGAACGCAGTAGGACCTTCATCCCGATCACCTCGATGGCGATCCTGAGCGTGGTGTTGACGATTCTGTTGAACCTGTTCAGACGCTAGCTAGGCGACCCGCCGTGAACAGATCGCCACGCTTGTCAGCCGCGAGCTGCCGCGGCCAGGATGAGGTGCTTCATTTCCTTGACGGCCTGCTTGAAGCCAACAAACAGCGCGTGGGCGACGATGGCGTGCCCGATGTTCAGCTCGTTGAGCCCACGGATCGCGGCGATCGCCTCGGCATTGTGGTAATGCAGCCCATGGCCTGCATTGACAATCAACCCGTGGCCAAGGCCTGACTCGACACCTTCACGAATTCGCGCCAGCTCACTGGCACGTTCGGCCACGCTATGCGCATCGGCATAGCGCCCGGTATGCAACTCGATGGCCGGAGCGCCGATGCGTGCGGCAGCTTCGATCTGGCGCGGATCGGCGTCGATGAACAACGAAACTTCTGCACCGCAGGCGGCCAGCTGATCGACCGCATCCCGAATACGAGACTCCTGTCCGGCCACGTCGAGTCCGCCTTCGGTAGTGAGCTCCTGACGCGTCTCTGGCACAAGGCAAACATGCTCCGGGCGTAATTGCTCGGCGAAAGTCAACATCGCCTCAGTGACGCCCATCTCGAAGTTCATCCTCGTCTGCAGGGCGTCTTTCATCATCAGCACATCGCGTTCCTGAATATGCCGGCGATCTTCACGCAGGTGGACCGTGATGCCGTCTGCACCCGCCTCTTCGGCATCCAGCGCGGCTTTGACCGGGTCGGGATAGCGCGTGCCGCGCGCTTGGCGCAGGGTGGCGACGTGATCGACGTTGACGCCGAGCAGGATTCGATTGGCTTCAGTCACGTGGGGCCTCCTTCAAGTTCATGAACAGTTCGCGGCTGACCAACGGTCGGCCACCTAGGTGTGGCGCCAGCGCCTGGCGCATCAATCGTTTCGCTGCCGCCAGCGCCCCTGGCAAGCTCCAGTCAACTTCGGCCATTGCAAGCAGTTCCGCGCCGTTGAACAGCCCCGGCTGAAACTGACCCACCGGTTCCAACCCGGCATCGGGCAACAGGCGATAGAGCCCATCGCTGGCAATCGGCTGGCCAGCGATATCCTTATCCAAGGCGAAACCATAGCCGAGCTCAGTCAACAGTCGCCACTCGAACGAGCGCAGAATTGGCTCCAGCGGACGCTTGGCCGCCAGCGCCGGCAAAGTCGCGGCGTAGTGTTCGAACATTGCGGGATGGGCATCTTCAGCAGGAAGCAGGCGGATCAGTAGTTCGTTTAGATACATGCCGCTGAACAGCGCGTTGCCGTCGAGCCAGAAAGCCAGGCCGGCACTTTCCAACCGCCCCACAGTCTTCAGCTCGCCACGCCCACGAAACTCAACCTCGAGCGGCACGAAAGGCCGAGCCAGAGTGCCCGCCTTGCCTCGCGCACCGCGCAACACCGCCCGCAGCCGCCCCTGCGGTGTAAAGAAATCCACCAGGGCGCTGCTCTCGCGATAGGGGCGACTGTGCAGGACGAAGGCGGTTTGGCTGGTCATGGGATTCAGACTGGAGACTGGATGTCAAAGCTTAAAAAGCTTCGCTCAGCTTGAGCTCCTTGGAGCTTGTCGCTGCTTATTCAGCTGTATCCCAGCGAGTGCAAAGCACGCTCGTCGTCGGACCAGCCGCTCTTCACCTTCACCCAAAGGTTGAGCATGACCTTGGAATCGAACAGCACTTCCATGTCTTTGCGCGCTTCCTGACCGATGCGCTTAATGCGCTCACCCTTGTCGCCGATGATGATTTTTTTCTGTCCGTCGCGCTCGACCAAGATCAACGCGTGGATATGCAGCACATGCCCTTGCTGCTTGAAATCCTCGATCTCGACGGTGATTTGGTAGGGCACTTCGGCACCGAGCTGCCGCATGATCTTTTCCCGTACCAGCTCGGCTGCCAGAAAGCGGCTGCTGCGATCAGTGATCTGATCTTCTGGAAAGAAATGCTCGCCTTCGGGCAGATGCGAGGCCACTAGTTTCTCGAATACATCGAGATTTTGCCCGTGTTGGGCTGATATCGGCACGATCTCGGCTTTTGGCAATTGCTGCGCCAGCCACTCGAAATGCGGCAATAGCTCACCCTTGTCCTCGACGCGATCGGTCTTGTTCACCGCAACGATCACCGGACCTTCGACGTATTGCACGCGTTCGAGCACCAATTGGTCCTCATCGGTCCAGCGCGTTCGATCGACAACGAAAACCACCACATCGACATCCTTCAATGCAGAGGACGCGGTGCGGTTCATATAGCGATTGAGGGCGGTCTCGCCGTTCTTGTGCAGACCGGGCGTATCGACGTAGACGGCCTGGACGGCACCCTCGGTCTTTATCCCAAGCATGTTGTGGCGCGTGGTCTGAGGCTTGCGTGATGTAATCGCAAGCTTCTGTCCGAGGACGTGGTTGAGCAACGTCGACTTGCCAACATTGGGACGGCCCACAATTGCCACATAACCACAGCGGCTTACGGCATCGTCTTCTACACGCACATCAGTCATTACCATTCTCCACGCCCAAGGCGATCAGTGCCGAGGCAGCGGCAACCTGTTCGGCAATACGCCGGCTGGCACCCTGCCCTTGCGTTTTCTCGTTGAGCAGCGACACCTGGCACTCAACGAAGAACGTTCGGCAATGCGGATCCCCCTGAATGGCGACCACTTCATATTTCGGCAGCTCGCAGGCACGCGATTGGAGAAATTCCTGCAAACGGGTTTTCGGATCCTTATTGGTGTCGACCAGCGTCAGTCCTTCCAGTTCGTTGGCGAGCCAGGCGAGCACGCGGTCGCGTGCGGCCTCCATGCCAGCGTCCAGATAAATGGCACCGATCAGTGCCTCAAGTGTGTCGGCGAGAATGGATTCGCGACGGAAACCGCCGCTCTTCAGCTCACCCGAGCCGAGGCGCAAGTACTCGCCGAGCTCAAAGCCGCGAGCGAGCACCGCCAGGGTCTCGCCCTTGACCAGGCGTGAACGCAGGCGGGACAGCTGCCCTTCCTTGGCTTGCGGAAAGTGGGTGAACAGCGCCTCGCCGGCGATGAAGTTGAGAATGGCATCACCGAGAAACTCCAAACGCTCATTGTTGCGTCCGGCATAGCTGCGATGCGTCAGGGCCAGAAGCATCAGCTCCTGATCCTTGAATTGATATCCGAGCTTGCGCTCAAGACGGGCTAACGAAGTGCTCACGGCATCCTTAGGCGATATTCTTTATCGAAGTTCGCCACCAGATCTAGGTTTCGGATCAGGGGCTCGCGTTTTTCGTAGTTCAGGTTGACCTTGAACTCATTGTTTTCAATCACGACCTTCATCGCCTCTTCGAGATCAAGGTCACGAATGCCATTCACATCCATTCCCTTGCGCACATGGCTATAGAAGTCACGCACCGTGCGGACCTCCGTGGCTTGGTCACTTTCCACTGCGCTGATGATCTTGTCCATGGACATATAGTCAAAGTAGTGCGGCAGCATCTTGAATGCAGTACTGGCAAAGAACGCCACCAGCGCAAGCACCATGATCCAGCTCAGCATGGACAGCCCTTTTTGCGAACGAGCAAAACTCATGTCGACCTCTATGTCGTACGTTACCCACCGATCGGGTTGCTTAAATATAGCGAGCCGGGCCAGGAGAACCGGGCCCTGATTCACAGACTCAGTGAATCAGCCCGACTCGCGAAAAGTTTGGCAGGTTGCTGAATTTCGGATCTGGCCAGCTCATCCATATGGCAAACGCTTTGCCGACGATGTTGCGGTCCGGAACCATGCCAGCCAGGTCGGCGGGAATCGCCGCATCGTGCCAGTAGCGACTGTCATTGGAGTTATCGCGGTTGTCGCCCATCATGAAGTAGTGGCCTTCCGGGACGCGCCATTCGCGGTCAGGTTCGACTCGATAACGGCCCATTTCCTTGCGAATCAGATGCTCCACTTCGCCCAGCTTTTCCTGATACAGCTTGGCACTACCCAAGCTACCCGGCTCCTCGCCAATGAGCATTTCGGGAACCGGCTTGCCATTTATGCTCAAACGCTTATTGCTGCTATAGCGAATCACATCACCCGGAAGGCCAATGACGCGCTTGATGTAATTGATGTTCGGGTCGCTCGGATAACGAAACACCATTACATCGCCGCGCTGCGGATCGCTGACGTCGATGATCTTCATATCGACTACCGGCAGACGGATGCCATAGGCGAACTTATTGACCAGGATAAAATCACCCACCTCGAGTGTCGGGATCATCGAACCGGACGGAATCTGAAACGGCTCGATAAGAAACGAGCGCAACACCAGCACGATAGCCAGCACAGGAAAGAAAGATTTGCCGTACTCGATCAGAACCGGTTCTTTGTTCAGCGCATCTAGCGTCGATTGATCAGGCTCGCCGCCAGTGCGACCTTCATAGTTGGCTATTGCAGCCCGGCGGCGAGGTGCGAAAAACACCATATCGACAAGCGTTAGAAAACCGCATACCGCAACGGCAATTACCAGCAACAGCGGAAAATTGATCGACATATCAGCTATCTACCTTCAGCACCGCGAGGAAAGCTTCTTGCGGGATTTCAACATTGCCGACCTGCTTCATGCGCTTCTTGCCGGCCTTCTGCTTTTCCAGCAACTTGCGCTTGCGGCTTACGTCACCGCCGTAACACTTGGCCAGGACATTCTTGCGCAACGCCTTTACAGTGCTTCGCGCAACGATCTGGCCACCAATAGCCGCCTGGATCGCCACGTCGAACATCTGCCGGGGAATGAGCTCCTTCATTTTCTCGACCAGCATGCGGCCTTTGTAATGTGCATTGTCGCGATGCACGATCAGCGCCAGCGCATCGACCTTGTCCCCGTTGATCAGAATGTCCAGGCGGGTCAGGTTGGCCGATTGGAAGCATTCGAAGCTGTAATCCAGAGAGGCGTAACCGCGGCTGACCGACTTCAGCCGATCAAAAAAATCCAGAACCACTTCGCTCATGGGCAAGTCATAACGCACCTGCACCTGTGTTCCTAGAAACTGCAAATCCTTCTGCACGCCACGCTTCTCAATACACAGCGTGATAACGCTGCCTAGGTGCTCCTGCGGCACCAGAATGTTGGCCCGCACAATGGGCTCTCGCATATCTTCGATAGAGGACAAGTCGGGAAGCTTGGACGGACTGTCAACGTACAGCGTGTCGCCATTCTTCAGCGCAAGCTCATAGACCACCGTTGGCGCGGTCGTTATCAAGTCGAGATCGTATTCCCGCTCGAGCCGTTCCTGGATGATTTCCATGTGCAGCATGCCAAGGAAACCGATGCGGAAGCCGAAGCCCAGCGCGTCGGAGCTTTCAGGCTCGTATTGTAGGGCGGCATCGTTTAGCGTGAGCTTCTGTAGCGCTTCACGGAAATCTTCGAAGTCGTCGGAGCTGACCGGAAACAAGCCGGCATAGACCTGTGGCTTGACCCGCTTGAAGCCGGGAAGCATCTCGACGTCCGGTGTATTGGAGAGCGTCAGCGTGTCACCCACCGGAGCACCATGGATGTCTTTTATGCCAGCGATGATGAAGCCTACTTCGCCAGCCTTGAGATCGGCCGTACTGGTGTGTTTCGGGTTGAATACGCCGACGCTGTCGACCTGATGCGTCTTCCCGGTGGACTTGACCAGAACCTTGTCGCCCTTCTTGATCCGACCATGACGGACCCGCACGAGCGAGACAACGCCCAGATAATTGTCGAACCAGGAATCGATGATCAGCGCCTGCAACGGCGCATCAATTTCGCCCGTTGGCGGCGGGATGACTTCCACCAGGCGCTCCAAGACATCGTCCACACCCATGCCGCTCTTGGCACTGCAAGCGACGGCATCGGTAGCATCTATACCAATGATGTGCTCGATTTCGTCCTTTACTTTGTCGGGGTCGGCCTGGGGCAAGTCCATCTTGTTCAGGACAGGCATCACTTCCAGGCCCTGTTCGATCGCCGTATAGCAGTTGGCAACCGATTGAGCCTCGACTCCCTGACCTGCATCGACGACCAACAGCGCACCTTCACAGGCCGCCAACGAACGGCTCACCTCATAGGTGAAATCCACGTGTCCCGGGGTGTCAATGAAATTTAGCTGGTAGGTTTTGCCGTCCCTAGCTTTGTAGTAAAGCGTGACGCTATGCGCCTTGATGGTGATGCCTCTTTCACGCTCGAGATCCATCGAATCCAGCACCTGCGCGTTCATTTCACGCTCGGTCAGACCACCACACATCTGGATGAAACGGTCAGCCAGGGTCGACTTGCCATGATCGATGTGCGCGATGATGGAGAAATTGCGGATATGACTCAGGTCGCTCACAGCTAAACACTCGAATATGCCGCGAGCTGACTGCCCGCCGAAAATAGCCGCAAAGTGTACCTGATCGGTCTATTCAGCGCCACGCCGCCTCAGAACCCAACCCAGCAGGTCCGTGAACCACGCCAGCGAAAACAATCCTTCAGAACAAAAAAAGAGGGCCCGGAGGCCGCTTCTTTACCCAATCGCTTTACTCCGCAAGCTTGAACGTGATGAAGCTCGCTCTTCCTTGACGCAATACCCGCATGGAAACCGACCGATTCTTCGGCAGTTGCTCCGCAACGCGGCCGAAGGTCGAGGCAGAGTCGATCGCCTGATTGTTCAAATGCGTAATTACATCACCCGGTCGCAGGCCGATCATCGCGGCCGGACCACTCAATACCTCGGTGATTACCACGCCACCAGGCAAGTCCAGGCTGCTCTTTTGCTCGGCAGTTAATTCCGACACCTTGACGCCCAGCCGATTGCTGCTTTTTTCTGCGCGACCGCCTGTTGCCGCTAACTCCTCGCCCTCTTCCGGCAATGCGCCGATCGTGACGGTCAACGTCTCGCGGTCGCCATCGCGAACGATGCCAAGCTTAGCCTTGGTGTTCGGCTTGATCGCGCCGATCAAATGCGGCAGGTCGGCAGACATGTCAATGACATTGTCATTGACACTAAGGATCACGTCGCCCACGCGCAGACCGCCCTGAGCTGCAGGGCCGCCGTCCATCACTTGAGCGACCAGAGCGCCCGCCGGGCGCTCAAGCCCGAACGATTCGGCCAAGTCTCGATTGACCTCCTGTATGACCACACCCAGCCAGCCACGACTGACTTTTCCGTCAGTTCGTAACTGATCTGAAACGTCTAAGGCGACATCGATTGGAATAGCAAACGACAGGCCCATAAAACCGCCCGACCGTGTAAATATCTGCGAGTTGATGCCGATCACTTCGCCCTGCAGATTAAACAGCGGCCCGCCCGAATTACCGGGATTGATCGCGACATCGGTTTGAATGAAGGGAACATAACTTTCGTTTGGAAGGTTGCGCCCGGTCGCACTGACAATACCCGCCGTTACGGTGTGGTCGAAGCCGAACGGCGAACCAATTGCCAGTACCCACTCACCGACCTTCAACGCACTGGACGTTCCCAGCCTAACCGTCGGCAAACCGGTAGCTTCGATTTTTAGCAATGCCACGTCGGTACGAGGATCAGCACCGACCAGTGTTGCTTCCAGTTCACTGCGATCCGGCAAGCGAACAATTATTTCGTCTGCATCGGCAACAACATGGTTATTGGTCAACACATAACCATCGGCCGAAATGATAAAGCCGGAGCCTAGCGACTGCGCCTCGCGCCGCTGATCCTGGCCCGGCATTTCCGGAATGCCGTGTTCAAAGAACTCTCGAAAGATTGGGGGCAGTCCTTCGAGATCCGGCATGTGCGGGCTGGCGGCACGAGTCTGCACTTTTTGCTTGGTGCTGATATTGACTACTGCAGGCGAGGCGCTTTCAACCAGGGGCGTGAAATCGGGTAACTGCGCATTAGCCACCGCGACCTGCCCTAGAAAATACAGTGCAGCGACAAGAGCAAAGCAGCTATTCCGTTGAACCTTCAAAATCATTCTCCCTTGATGAAAACAAACCCACCCGACCACCTGCCGCAGAGCCCACCGGCAATGCGCGCAACACAACTGGCTGCAAACCTGGATCGCCTGCAGTTCGCTGGCTGCGCTTACGCACGATCAGCCAAGAAAACAGAAATCCCCCAAGCCCGGCAAGTATCACGTACGGCTCTGCTACCGAAAGCTTCGTAGCAATAAGCGCCGAGGCAAACAGCACAACCAGCGGAAAAAGATAAACAAGGATGGCGCCACGCAGCAACGCGTCCTCACGGATACCGACGACGACCAAATCACCCACACGAAGCTGAAGATTGGATACCGCGCATATCAGCTCGCGTCGCTCGCGAACGCCAAGACGGTCCATCAGCCTTTGGCCACAACCGTTCCTGGCGGAACAGCCTGAACAGGTACTGTTACGTTGCGTCTCAACCCAAACAGCCCCAGGCTCTACAGCGATCACGCGCCCAGGCTCTTCAATCATCGCGACGCCTGTTCGGCCCCGGACCGCATCGACAGCGCGACTCGCTCAGCGGTACCCAGTGGAATCTCGCCAACGACCGTCACCATCACATCACCGCCGGCTGTGGAAATGCGCTTGGACACCGCCACCGTTGGTCCCATCTGGCTGCGTGCATCTTCAACTACAGCCCCGCGTAGCGGCTCCAGGAACACCGAAAAACGAGCGAGTCCGTCACCATAAGAGAGCCAAGCCACCGACTCGTCGGAAGCTGGACTGGGGCGAACGTTCGAGTCGAGCAACTGGAAACCCATCGGAAGCCAGTCAGAGTGCCATTTCGGTACTTTCGATTCACGCTCCGCATTCAATGAAACAGGCTTGCATGCCGACCCAGCCTGGACGTCGGTGAGCTGAACTGAACCTGGAGAGAAATGGGTGAACTGGAAGCGCTCGAACAATTGGCCGTTCTCATCGAGCAGCAGAGACTTGAGCGGCAATGCCGTTTCGCGATCTAAGTGCAGTTCGAAACCGTAACGGTGCTGATCTTTCGGCCGAATAGCCAGTGCTACGGTGGGTCGCCCGGCAACTCGCGACTCACCAATGACCTGAAAGTCGTACCACTTGGAGAGTACGTTCGGATCGAACTGCTGGTGACGCCGAGACTGGGCATCACGGACTTGAGATGCTAAATCCTCACTGGCGCACTGAACCTTGCCATCCACCAACGAAACCTCTGCTGGCGGACCGTCCAGTTGCAGCAAACGCTCGCGCAGCTTCTGATCATCGACAAGCTGCCAGACGGCATGGCTGGAAAAACTACCGTTGCGCTCATACACGAAGGTGCCGAGGTAGCTCTGTTTTTTTTTCAGCCGCCGCAAGACGTTGCATCCAGTCTTCAGCATCAGCAGCAAAGGCCGGCATTGATAGCCAGCCTCCGAGTACCACACACAGCGGTATTACACGCATGTTGTTCCTTAACGATCTTCCATGCTGGCAGCACGAGCATAAGGCAGCGCGCTTTCAGAGCCACTACCGAAAGCGGCCTGCTGTGCGTGCTGGCGGACGTACGCCGGCAAACGCTGTTCATGCCACCCTTCGACGGGCACCTGGGCACTCGCCGTCTGAGCTTCCGGCGCACCAGCATTTTCACTATAGCCAGCCAACACAGCTGGCCCTTGATTGGCCTGCGGCACCGCAATGCTAGGCTGAGCGGCCTGCTGCGCGACCTGCGGACCAGCGACTTCGCTCTGATTGTACAGGCGCACACCAGCTAGCACCGCTACGGTAACCGAAGCTGCAACGGCCAGACGCCCCAGGTTGCGCCAAGCAAAACGCTGTGGCTTAACCGCAGTAATGACGGGCTCGTCAGCCAAGGCAGCCGACACCGCCGAGGCAATATCCAGACGAGGCTCGACCAACTCCTTGTGCATTGCGGCACGAGCAATTTGATAACGCGACCAAGTCGATCGCATTTCGGTGTCGCCGTCTGCAGCAAGCACTCGACGTAATTCCAACTCGTCCGCTTCGTTATCCATCACCGCGGACAGCGATTCATGCAGGGCTTCACGACTCATGGCGGTTCCTCTCTTGGCTGTCGCCGCTGTCTCAGGATTCATGCAACAAAGGTTGCAATGCTTTATCGATGGCTTCCCGCGCCCGGAATATCCGTGAGCGGACCGTACCCACCGGACACTGCATGACGTTTGCAATGTCTTCATAACTAAGACCATCAAATTCACGCAGTGTTAGAGCCGTACGCAAATCTTCTGGTAGTTGCTGGATAGTTCTATGAACTGTGTCTTCTATTTCGTCCCTTAGAAGCGCGCGCTCCGGCGACTCGATGTCCTTGAGGGCGTGATCACCTTCATAGAACTCCGCATCTTCGGAACTGACATCGCTGTCAGGCGGCCGCCGTCCTCGGGCCACCAAATGATTTTTCGCCGTGTTGATGGCGATGCGGTACAGCCAGGTATAAAAGGCGCTGTCCCCGCGAAAATTCGCCAGCGCACGGTAGGCTTTGATAAAGGCTTCCTGCGCAACATCCTGAGCTTCGTGAGAATCATGTACGAAGCGTACGATCAACCCAAGAATCTTATGCTGATACTTTAGTACCAACAGATCAAAAGCCCTTTTGTCTCCCCGCTGCACTCGTTCGACCAGTTGCTGGTCCTGCTCCTGGGTTAGCATAAACACTCCTCCATGACCTGGAAGGAGTGCTGCGCTCGCCAGCGAGCTGACCTGCCAGAATAGACCCGGGCTTTACACAAAAGTTCTCCCCCTCCAAGCAAGCTTTCCTGCAACACACCTGACGGCACTGGCAAGCAACGCCGCAAAACAGATCGTTTCGACAACGTTCTACTGGTATCCACAGCAAAAACCAGCCGCCCACGCATTGATGGCCAGCCGGCTTGCATCCACAACTGTGTATAGAGACGGACTTGCAAAAAAAGTTCCAAGGCATCAGCCACATAAGACATGGGCTGCTATTTTGCAGGGGGAAGCACTCTATATACTAGGGTCATCTTCAATGCGAGATCCGAAATGAGCCAACATTATCAGTACGACGTTCTTGTCATCGGCAGTGGCGCCGCTGGCTTGACGCTGGCACTCAACCTACCGACCGACCTCCGCGTCGCGGTACTGAGCAAAGGTGACCTGGCCAACGGATCGACGTACTGGGCTCAAGGCGGCGTCGCTGCAGTGCTGGACACCACCGACACGGTTGAATCCCATGTCGTCGACACACTCATCGCGGGCGGCGGGCTGTGCAAGGAAGAAGCCGTGCGCTTCACGGTCGAACACAGTCGCGAAGCCATTCAATGGTTGATCGAACAAGGCGTTCCCTTCACCAAAGATGAAGCGGATCGGGAGGATGGCAGCTTCGAGTATCACCTGACACGTGAAGGCGGGCATAGCCACCGCCGCATCATCCATGCAGCCGATGCCACCGGCGCAGCGATCTTTAATACGCTGCTTGCACGCGCTCAGGACCGACGTAATATCGATCTGTTGCACCAGCGCGTCGCCGTCGATCTGATCACCGAGCGCAAGCTAGGCTTGAGCGGCAAGCGCTGCCTTGGCGCTTACGTGCTGAACCGAGGCACTGGCGAAGTGGATACATTTCAAGCGAAATTCGTCGTTCTAGCGACCGGCGGAGCCGCCAAGGTGTATCTCTACACTAGTAACCCGGACGGCGCGTGCGGCGACGGCATCGCCATTGCCTGGCGCGCGGGCTGCCGGGTCGGCAATCTGGAATTCAACCAGTTCCACCCCACCTGCCTTTACCACCCTAAGGCAAAGAGCTTCCTTATCACCGAGGCATTACGTGGCGAAGGCGCCTTGCTCAAGTTGCCTGATGGCGAACGTTTCATGCCGCGCTTCGATGCTCGTGCTGAGCTGGCTCCGCGAGATATCGTTGCCAGAGCGATAGACCACGAGATGAAGCGACTAGGTGTCGATTGCGTTTATCTGGACATCAGCCACAAGCCTACGGAATTCATCAAGAGCCATTTTCCCACGGTCTACGAGCGATGCCTGGAGTTCGGCATCGACATCACACGCGAGCCGATTCCAGTAGTACCCGCAGCTCACTACACCTGTGGCGGCGTTGTCGTCGATCAGTCCGGCAGGACCGATATACCAGGGCTCTACGCAATTGGCGAAACCAGTTTTACCGGGTTGCACGGCGCCAACCGCATGGCCAGTAACTCGCTGCTGGAATGCTTCGTCTATGCCCAATCAGCCGCCCAACATATGCTCAGCGAGCTGCCGGATATAGAAGCGCCAGGCAACCTACCGACCTGGGACGCCAGCCAGGTCACCGATTCGGACGAGGACGTGATCATTGCTCATAACTGGGACGAGCTGCGACGGTTCATGTGGGATTACGTCGGTATCGTCCGAACCAACAAGCGACTCATGCGCGCACAGCATCGGGTGCGCTTGCTGCTTGGTGAGATCGACGAGTTCTATAGCAATTACAAAGTCAGCCGCGACCTGATCGAGCTGCGGAATCTAGCCATGGTAGCGGAGCTGATGATCCGTTCAGCGATGCAGCGCAAGGAAAGCCGAGGACTGCACTACACCCTGGATTACCCTGAGCAGTTGCCCGATGCGGTGGATACTATTCTGGTGCCGCCCACCTACGGCGACTGAACTTCAACCTGACCCGTAGGCGCCGATGCTGTTCGGGCGGCATCGAGCCTCGGGGAATGCAGATCCCACGAACGAGCCATTCGCCTGGCACCTTGAAGCGCAGCACTACAGCCAGCGGCAACGCGAGACTGTCAGGGCGCAGCTGGACGGGTTGCCAGCCAGCACGCCGACTCCATAGCGACCAACCCTGCTGATCCTGGCGCAAGCCGAGCCAGGACGAATCGCGGGAAAGCAGGATGCGAGAAGGTATCGCCCAGCCAGCATGCAGCAGGCAAAGCAGCAAACTGAGAGATTGAAACCAGAACGGGATTGGCAGCGCCAACAGGGTAACGATGGCCGCTAGCAGCACCGTCACATAGAGTGCCAACAACAGGCTCGAAGCCTGCCAGCGGCATTCGAATGTCTGGTTACTTGGGCTGGACACGATCGAGAATCATCCGAACGATGTAGCGCAGATCTTCGTCATCGGGCTCGGAGCGCTCCATGAACCAGCCAAACATGTCCTGGTCCTCGCAGCTCAACAACTTGCGGTAGCGGCGCTGGTCTTCTTCATCCAGTTGCGGGTAAACCTCTTTAACGAAGGGCACCAACAGGACGTCCAGTTCGAGCATGCCGCGGCGGCTCTGCCAGAACAGGCGATTGAGTTCGGATTGTTCGACCATGCAAATGCTCCTGAGTTGAAGCCCGGCATTATAACGGGTGGCGCAGCGGGCCGGCACGTCTGTCAGCAAGCCAGAGCAGAGTGGCACCTGGCGCACGCTGTGTTTTGCCAATGCCCTGCTATGATGCCCGTCCGGAATTTTCACGGCGACCAGTCATGACCGACACTGCTTTTTTCTGCGTCCTGTCGCATGAGGGCGTTCTGGCCGTACGCGGCCCGGACGCCAGCAAGTTCCTGCAGGGACAACTGACCTGCAACCTCAATTACCTCGACGCCCAGCATTCGAGCCTCGGCGCACGCTGCACCCCTAAAGGACGCATGCAGTCGAGTTTCCGCATCCTGCCGGAGGGCGAAGGCTATCTGTTGGCCATGGAACGCGAGCTGGTGCAAACGCAACTCGCGGACCTGACCAAATATGCGGCATTCTCAAAATCCAAACTGTATGACGAGAGCACCGAATGGGTCCGCTTCGGGCTCAATGCAGGCGATGGCGTTCTGGTCAACCTCGGCCTGGATCTTCCGCCAGAAGCCGACAGGATGGTCACCGCCCACGGACTGATCGCCATCCGCCTTCCGGATGGTCGTGCAGAGCTCTGGGTCCGTGCGGTAGACGCCGAAACCATCCGCTTGCGGCTCAGCGCCCAGCTTCCCGAAGCACCGCTTGAACATTGGCTAATGGCACAGATTCGCGCGGGGATCGGACAGGTCGTCACCGGTACCCGGGACCTGTTCATTCCGCAAATGATCAACCTTCAGGCGCTGGGTGGCGTCAGCTTCAAAAAAGGCTGCTATACCGGCCAGGAAATCGTTGCGCGGATGCAGTATCTCGGCAAACTGAAGCGCCGCCTGCATCGGCTTGCCGCTGAAAATGCCGAGGCGGAACTGCCCGCTCCAGGGCTAGAGCTGTATTCACCCGTTCATGGCTCCAGCGTGGGCGAAGTGGTCCTAGCGGCAAGCGTCGACGGTGCATTGGAACTGCTTGCCGTGCTGCAGGAGGACGCCGCTGCAGACGGTCGAATATTCCTCGGCTCACCAGACGGCCTGCCGCTGACCTTGCTCGATCTGCCATACATGCTAGACGCGGCCAGAGAAATCCAGCGCTAGCCATTGCCTGCCACGCCCAACACAGAATATTAAGGAACGACATGAGCAGCATTGCCGATAAAGTCCAACAAGAATTGATGCGAGCGATTGAAAATGACGAACTGGTCCTGCCGACACTTCCGGAAGTAGCACTACGTGTCCGCGAGGCAGCGGAAGATCCAGACGTGAGCATTCCGATGCTGGCCAAGGTGATCGGCAACGACACCGCCCTTACCGCTCGCATCATCAAGGTCGTCAACAGCCCTTTACTGCGTACCAATCGGGAAATCAACGATCTGCAGATGGCGATCAGTCGTCTTGGCATCAACTACACCTCGAACCTGGCAACCGGCCTCGCCATGGAGCAGATGTTCCAGGCCACCACCGACGTGGTGGACCGTAAAATGCGTGAAGTTTGGAACAAAAGCACCGAGATTGCCGCTATCAGCCATGTTCTTTGCCGCAACTTCACACGCCTTCCCGCTGATCAGGCGACACTGGCCGGGCTCGTGCACCAAATCGGTATACTGCCGATCCTGACCTACGCCGAAGAACACAGTGCGCTGCTAAGCGATTCAATCAGCCTCAACCATGTGATCGACCGGATCCATCCAATCATCGGCGAGAAAATTTTGCGTACCTGGGAATTTCCAGACTCGATCGCCACGGTTCCTGGCCAGCACCTTAATTTTTCTCGCGTGTCGGATAAGGCCGACTACGTGGATATCGTCCAAGTGGCGACCCTGCAGAGCTACAGCGGTACATCGCACCCCTATACGCAGCTGGATTGGAACCAGATTCCCGCGTTCGCCAAACTAGGGATCGATCCGAACTCCCTACTGCAGGAAGACGAAGACCTGTCGGCGGCCATGGACGCGGCCATGAGCATGCTGCAATAACCCTTCGCGGGTGCCGCTCAGCACCCGCTCGCCCTGCCCCCTTCTCGACCGCTCGCCGGGTGCATGGAACCGCTATTGCGCACTCCAGTCACAAAATAGACGGCGTTCCTGCCGCATCCTCGCTAGTGCACCCATGGCCATGCCTTCGGCGCCGCACAAGCTTGCCGGTTAGATGAAGGAGAACAAGATGACTCGCACAACCAAAGCATTTTTATCGGGTACCGCTGCATTGTTATTTGGTGTAGCCGCAAACTTTGCGCTGGCAGCCGAAGGTGAGAACTTCGTTGACGAGGCCTCTGCGAAGGGCATGGCGGAAATCGAAACTGCCAAGCTTGCGCTGGATAAAGGCACCTCTGAGGACGTCAAGACATTCGCCCAGAAAATGATCGATGACCACACCAAGTCGAATCAGAAACTTGCCGAACTGGCCGGGCAGCACGAAGACCTTGAGATGTCTGACGAAGCCATGTTGATGGACAAGGCCAAGGCCATGATTCTAAAGCTGCGTGACGGCGAGAATTTCGATGAAGCCTATGCTAACAACCAGGTTGTCGCTCACGAGCAGACTATCGAGCTGTATCGCGAATATGCGCAGAATGGCGAGAATGCCGAGCTCAAGCAGTTTGCCGAATCGACTTTGCAGGAGCTTGAGCAGCATCTGCAGCATGCCAAAGAGCTTGCTTCCAAGCACGGCGGGAAACAGCAATAAGGCGGCGGCACCTGGCGCCGCCTGCACGGCGCCAGGTGTCAAACTTCGGCCGGCAATTCCCAGCCGATCGGCACCAGGCCTTGCTGCTTTAAAAACTGATTAGCCCGACTGAAATGACCGTTACCAATAAAACCTCTATGCGCCGACAGAGGCGACGGATGTACCGACTTAAGCAGTAGATGCTTGGTCGGATCGATCAGTTTGGCCTTACTCTGCGCATGCGCGCCCCAGAGCATGAACACCACGTTTGGCCGTTGCTCGCTCACCACTTCGATGATTCTGTCGGTCAGGCGTTGCCAGCCCATCTTCGCATGTGACCCCGCCGCCCCTTGTTCCACGGTGAGCGACGTATTGAGCATCAGCACGCCCTGATCTGCCCAATGCTGCAGATAGCCATGGCGAGGAATAGCCAGATTCAGGTCGCGTTTTAGCTCCTTGAAGATGTTTTGTAGTGACGGCGGTGGCGCCACACCCGGCTGCACCGAAAAGCATAACCCGTGCGCCTGCCCGGGGCCGTGATAGGGGTCTTGCCCGAGAATGACCACCCGGACCTGCTCCAGCGGTGTCGAATTCAGCGCATTGAAAATCAGCGGCCCCGGCGGATAGATGACTTTCCCTGCCGCTTTCTCGCGCCGCAGAAACGCGCCCAATTCCTTCATGTATGGCTGCTCGAACTCTTCATGCAAGGCCGCCTTCCAGCTGGCTTCGAGTTTGACGCGGTCATCTTGTGTCATAGCGCTTTCCTGGTCCGCCGAGTCGCCGACCCTAAGGAAAGGAAACCGACGAGTCAATGCGTGCCCCCACGCAACCCTCTGCTTCTTGCCCCAACTGCAGCCGACAATTCTCTCAAAAATGTCGTACGCCGCACGCCTGTACATAAGGCCTTTGCCTACGACTAATTAAAGGGTGACGAATAGCCGCAGGGCACGGTAAAAAAAGCATCTCGCCAACAAAAAAATACAACAAGGATCCTGCGATGAAACGGACTACCCTCTTAGCTCTGGGGTTGGGTTTCTGTCTTGCTGCTGAAGCTGCCGACCCGATTACCCTCGGCCTCAACTATCCCCGTACCGGCAGCTATAAGGAAGAAGGCCTTTCGCAGATGCGCGGCGCATTGCTGGCCATCGACGAAATCAACGCTAAAGGCGGCGTGCTGGGCCGGCCATTGAAACTTTCCAGCCGCAACTCTGCATCGCGACCGGAGAAGGCCGTGGCCAACGTCGACAAGCTGGCTGACGAAGGGGCTGCCATGCTGTTTGGCGGCGTCTCGAGCGCGGTCGCCATCGCGGCCGGCAAACGTGCCAAAGAGCGCGGCTTGCTTTACTTCGGCACCCTTACCTATTCCAACGACACGACCGGCAAGGACGGTCATCGTTACATGTTTCGCGAATGCAACAATGCCTGGATGAGCGCGCAGGTGCTGGGCCAGTATTTGAACAAGAACCTGCCGAACAAGCGCTATTTCTATATCACCTCCGATTACACCTGGGGCCATACCAGCGAAAGCTCGCTGCGCCAGGCAACCGGTACACAGGACAAGAGCAAGCATCCTGGCCTCAAGACAGCATTTCCTGGAGCACGTCTCTCGGATTATCGCGAAGCGTTGACCCAGGCGGCCAATAGCGATGCTGAAGTTTTAGCGCTGGTACTGTTCGGCGAAGACTTGGTACGAGCGATGCGGATCGCCGATGACCTGGGTTTGAACAAGAAGATGCAAATCGCTGTACCCAACCTGACGTTGAGCATGGTCGAAACCGCAGGCCCAGACATTATGCGCGGCGTGCTGGGCACCGAACCGTGGACTTGGCGGGTACCGAAGCTGGAAGGCGCGGCTGCCGGGCAGAAGTTCGTCGAGAATTACGACGAACGCTACCAAACTCACCCGTCCAGCTCGGCTGCATCAGCGTACAGCATCGTCTATCAGTGGGCCGATGCAGCGACCCGCGCCCGCAGTCTGGATAGCGAACAGATCATCGCGGCGCTCGAAGGCCATCGCTACAGCCTGCTTAAAGACGAACAGGAATGGCGCGCCTTCGACCACCAGAACGTGCAGACGGTATACGCCGTCAAGGTCAAGCCACGTGAGGAAGTGCTCAAGGACCGCTTCAAGCAGGACTACTTCGAAATCGTCCATCGCCTGACCGGTGAGCAAGCCGCGCCGACCCATGCCGAATGGCAGGCCGAGCGCCGTACAGCCGGCCAGACACTGGCACTGCAATAAGCCGCAGACAGGGTGGCACTGGACAACCCAGTGCCACTCTAACGTTTCGCCGGCCCGACTCCCCTGCACGCGGAATATGGAAGCATCCATATCACCGCACCAATCGCCTCCTCCCCCGCCCAACGCCGCATCGCATACCAGCCAAGGCACCGCCACTGAACTAGCGTATCGCGCAGATGCCATGAGCGCCTGAAACGCACAGGCCATTCGCGAATCTCATGCAGACAAGTACGCATTTGACCCCCGACGAGGAAGATGACCATGAGCACTACTGCAGTTGAACCTTACAAGTCCGGGGTCTTCGACCTGACCCATAAGCTGACAGTGGAAAAGCACGGACATACCGCGCTAATCACGATCAACCATCCGCCCGCCAACACCTGGGACCGTGAGTCGCTCATTGGTCTCAAGCAAGTCGTCGATCATCTGAACCATGATGACGAGGTTTACGCGTTAGTAATCAGCGGCCAGGGCGAAAAATTCTTCAGCGCGGGGGCCGACCTCAAACTCTTCGCCGATGGCGACCGCACCCGCGCGCAGGAGATGGCGAGGCGCTTCGGCGAAGCGTTCGAAGCACTGCGTGAGTTTCGCGGCGTATCGATAGCGGCTATCAACGGCTTCGCGCTCGGCGGCGGGCTCGAGTGTGCGTTGGCCTGCGATATCCGCATCGCCGAACAACAGGCACAAATGGGCCTGCCTGAAGCGTCGGTCGGCCTGCTGCCATGCGCGGGCGGCACCCAGGCGCTCGCCTGGCTGGTGGGCGAGGGTTGGGCCAAGCGGATAATCCTCTGCGGCGAGCGAATTACCGCAGATACTGCGTTGCGTATCGGTTTGATAGAACAGATCGTAGAGCCCGGCGAGGCCCGCGGACATGCATTGTTGTTAGCCTCGCGCGTGGCTCGTCAGAGTCCGGTCGCGGTGCGCGCGATCAAGCCGCTCATCGACTCGATGCACACCCGCGGCCCAGCCACCCTTGCTGCGAAAGAACGCGAAGCCTTCGTCGATCTATTCGAGGCTGACGACACGCTCGAAGGCGTCAATGCATTTCTGGAAAAGCGCGACCCGCGTTGGAGAAACCGGTAGATCACGTTTCGCTCAGAATGACGCTGCCATCTTAATGACGATAGCCTCGGTTATTGAAGTCGCGATGCTGATGCATCCGGTAATCGCGGCCGTCACGAACCAGCGGCGGCCGCCCGAAATTCCGATCATTGCGATTCCAGCGCTGAGAGCGATCGAACCCCGAATGCCGGCCGTTGTTCGAGCCCTGTAGCTGATTAATCGCTCGGCGGCGGTCATTGTCCCAGCGTTGCCGGTCAGACCCACGGTGCCGGTCGTAATACTGCGGTGGCAACTGACCCTGGTAGCGCGGCGGCAGGTTTTGTGGATATTGCCGATGCTGCGGATATGGGCTTCGCGGGTCGTACTGATACGAACGACTGTCGACGCGATAACTACCGCCATCCGGTTGGTAGAACCATACGCCGCCGCGCGAGTCGGCGTACGCCTGGGTGCCCAGCCCTAGGCCAAGCAACAAAACCAAGATTCGAATCTTCATCGAGCACCTCCAACAGCCGCTCTGCCTGAAAGCTGCGACCTCACTCCATAAGACCACAGCAAATAGCCACCTGACGATCGAGCGGACAGTCGGTGCATTTCCACATATGTCAGCGCCCCGCCTCGTCCCGTGCGGCATACGCAGGCACCCGCGGCTTGTATGGCCACCGTCGCTTCCCGATAATAGCGGCCTTTTAGCTCGGGCTCATGCAGAGCACCTCAGGAACCTCGCGATGACCGAACTCGCCCTGATCATGGTTAGCGCCATTCTGGTCAACAACTTCGTGCTGGTGCAGTTTCTCGGTCTGTGCCCATTCATGGGCGTATCGAAGAAGATCGAGACCGCTATCGGCCTGTCGCTGGCCACAACCTTCGTGTTGACGCTCGCGGCGATGTGCAGTTACCTGGTTCAGCAATACGTGCTCGAGCCGCTGGATCTCGAATTTCTGCGCACCATCAGCTTCATTCTAGTAATTGCCGTCGTGGTGCAGTTCACCGAAATGGTAGTGAACAAGACCAGCCCGCTGCTGTACCGCGTGCTCGGCATTTTTCTGCCATTGATTACCACCAACTGCATCGTCTTGGGCGTCGCCCTGCTTAACGCCAACAAGTCGGAATTTACCTTCCTTACCGCCACGGCGAACGGCTTCGCAGCAGGTGTCGGATTTTCCCTGGTGCTGGTGCTTTTCGCCGCCATGCGTGAGCGCATCGCGATTGCCGACGTGCCCAAATCCTTTCAGGGCGCGGCGATTGGCATGATCACTGCCGGTTTGATGTCGCTGGCATTCATGGGCTTTTCCGGGTTGATCAAGCTATGAGCCTGGTCATGATTGCGGTGCTCGCCTTGCTCGCGCTGTGCCTGGTATGCGGCGCGATTCTCGGCTTTGCCGCCGTGCGATTTCGTGTCGAGGGCGATCCGATTGCCGAACAGATCAACGCTTTATTACCACAGACCCAGTGTGGGCAGTGTGGCTATCCGGGCTGCAAGCCTTACGCAGAAGCGATTGCCGGCGGCGACAAGATCAACAAATGCCCACCGGGCGGCGAGTCGACAATCCAGGCGTTGGCCGACCTGCTCGACGTCGAGCCCGAGCCGCTCGATGCCGCCGAAGGCGAAGTTCCGCCCCGCGTCGCTTATATTCGCGAGGCCGAGTGCATCGGCTGCACCAAATGTATTCAGGCGTGCCCAGTCGATGCGATCGTTGGGGCGGCGAAGCAGATGCACACAGTCATCGTCTCCGAATGCACCGGTTGCGACCTTTGCGTCGAGCCCTGCCCGGTGGACTGCATCGACATGATCGAGGTTGGAGGCAACCTGCAGAGCTGGAAGTGGGACCAACCGCTGACACCAGGCCAGCTGATTGCCAGCGACCGGGAGCAGGCTGCATGACTTCATTGAACGTCTGGGATATTCACGGCGGCATTCATCCGCCTGAGCGCAAGGCTCTGTCCAGGCGCACGCCGATTCAACCGATGCCATTGCCCGCACAGTTGGTCGTGCCACTCGCCCAGCACTTGGGTACGCCGGCCGAGCCCTGCGTGGAGCTCGGCGAACGCGTGCTCAAAGGACAGAAAATCGCTGAGGCGACTGGATTCGTCAGCGCACCGGTTCACGCACCAACCTCCGGCACAGTCAGTTTCATCGGGCCGCAACCCTACCCGCATGTATCGGGGATGCTGAGTGCTGCCATCGTCATCGACAGCGATGGTCAGGACGAATGGATCGAGCGGCAACCTCACACCGAATACGCTCAACTGCCGCCTGCCGAACTGCTGGAAATCATCCGCCAGGCCGGTATTAGCGGCTTGGGCGGCGCGGGCTTCCCCGCAGCGGTCAAGCTGAGTGCCCCGTCGAGCCAGAAGATCCGCACGCTGATCATCAACGGCACCGAATGCGAGCCTTACATCACCGCCGATGACTTGCTGATGCGCGAAAAGGCCGCCGAGCTGGTGGCCGGTATCGAGATCCTTGAGCATCTGATCCAGCCGGAGCAGGTGCTGATCGGCATTGAAGACAACAAACCCGAAGCCATCGCTGCCGTGCAGGTGGCGGTCGGCGAGCGTCCTTACTTGGTAAAAGTTTTCCCGACCAAGTACCCTTCCGGCGGTGAGAAGCAGCTCATTCAAATACTCACCGGCGAGGAAGTTCCCAGCGGCGGCCTGCCTGCCGATATCGGCATGCTCTGCCAGAACGTCGGCACCTGCGTCGCCGTTCATGACGCAGTCCTGCTCGGCAAACCCTTGATTTCCCGAATCACCACACTGACCGGCGAAGCGCTGGCGCATCCGATGAACGTCGAAGCGCTGATCGGCACGCCGGTGGCCGAGCTATTAGCCTTTGCGGGACTGGACAGCAGCAAGCTCAATCGCCTGATCATGGGCGGTCCGATGATGGGCTTCACCCTGCCATCGACGGACGTGCCGCTGGTCAAGACCACCAATTGCCTGCTGGCCAGCACCCTGGACGAGCTGCCGCCACCGCCGCCCGCCCTGCCATGCATTCGTTGTGGCGAGTGCGCCGAGGTCTGTCCGGCGAGCCTGCTGCCCCAGCAGCTGCATTTCTTCGCTTTGGGGCAGGAGCACGAACAACTCAGGGCCTACAACCTGTTCGACTGCATTGAGTGCGGCGCCTGCGCCTATGTCTGCCCGTCGAGCATTCCGCTGGTGCAGTATTACCGCTCGGCTAAGGGCGAGATTCGTGCGCTGGAGCAGAAGCAGCAAAAGGCCGAGCACTCCAAGCAACGGTTCGAACTGCGCCAGGAGCGCTTGCGGCGGGCCGAAGAGCAAAAGGAAGCCGATCGCAAAGCCCGCGCCGAGCGCGCTGCACGCGCCAAGGCGGCTCAAGCGGAAACCAGTTCTGTGCCCAGCCAGGACGACCCGGTCGCCCGCGTTCAGGCACAGAAAGCCGGCCTGTCCGAGCAGCAGAAGAAACTCAAGATCGAAGCCAGCATGGCGCAGGTCGCACTGAAGAAAGCCGAAAAGCAGCTCGCCGTGCATGCGACCGCGGAGCTGGAGGCACAGGTCGCCGAGTTGCGCATCGTTGCTATGAGCGCACAGAAGGCGTTGGATGACGCCAATGCAGCCGCGCCGCCGGCCGAAACTGCTACAGCGCCGCCCCTGGCCACCAACGACGCCGCGAAAAAAGCGAAGATCGAAGCCGCCATGCTTCGCGCCCAGGCTCGCAAGCTTGAGAAGCTCGAAAACCGCGATGCAGAACAAAATGCCGAGCTGAGCCGCCTTCAGTCGCAGCTGGCCGAGGCTGAAAAAGCGCTTGCTTTGACAACCGTAAACACTCCGGCGCCTGCCGCAAAGACAGCCGGCGATGAGGCCCTGAAGAAAGCCAAGATCGAACTGGCGATGAAGCGCGCCGAACTCAAAAAAGCCGAGAAGGCTGGTGCCGAAGAAGCCGAACTGAGCAAGCTGCGTGACGGCCTGGCCAGCGCCGAGCAAGCATTGCATGACGCAGAGGCGAATTCCGGCAAACCCATTCCTGAGCTGATGCGCAACGACAAGCGCCCGGTAGATGACCTGACCCGCACGCTCAAAACCGACGTCGCCTTCGCCCGCGCCGACTTGCGTAAGCTTGAACGCGATACAGACAGCGAAACCAGCGCCATCGAGGCCGCGCGGACACGCCTGAGCGAAGCCGAGCGCAAGCTGCAAGAACACACTGATTCGTAAATGGCTGCGCCGTCAGCGTAGCTATCCGAGGGCGACAGACGCTACACCGTCCCCCGCACAGCATTTGACCGGAGAGCCAATGGCCCTGCCCCGCATCACCTCACCGCATACCAAAGGCAGCAACCGCACCCAGCGGGTCATGCTGCTGGTATTGGCCGCTACCCTGCCGGGCGTGCTCGCACTGATCTGGCTATACGGTGCAGGCACTCTAATCAACCTGATCTGGGCCACTGTCGTGGCGCTCGGCTGCGAGGCGCTGGTCTTGAAGCTGCGTCAACGCCCCGTGCAGTTCTTCCTGCGTGACGGCAGCGCGCTTGTTACCGCCGTGCTGCTGGCGCTGGCGCTCCCTCCTTATTCACCCTGGTGGCTGACGCTGATTGCCACCGGCAGCGCCATCGTTTTTGGCAAGCAGCTCTATGGCGGTCTTGGGCAGAATCCTTTCAACCCAGCGATGATCGGTTACGTGGTGGTGCTGGTTTCGTTCCCGATCGAGATGACAACCTGGCCAATCCCGCACAGCGTCGGGCTGGTCGACGGTCTGCAGCACATCCTTGGCATCGCCTCGCTACCAGACGGCTGGTCCCAGGCCACCGCACTCGATGTACTCAAAGTGAACAAGAGCCTGACGATCGACGAGCTCTGGGCCAGCCCGGCCTTTGGTCACTTCGGTGGCATCGGTTCAGAAGTGGTCAATCTGGCGTTCCTTGCCGGCGGCCTGTTTCTATTGCACAAGCGGCTGTTCAGCTGGCACGCACCGGTGAGCATGCTCGCGGCGCTGGCCCTGATGAGCCTGTTGTTCTGGAACGGTTCTGGCTCCGATAGCCACGGCTCTCCCTTGTTTCATTTGCTTAGCGGCGCAACCATGCTTGGCGCGTTTTTCATCGTCACCGATCCGGTGAGCGGCGCAACCAGCAACCAGGGGCGCCTGATCTTCGGAGCCGGCGTCGGCATTCTGGTCTACGTGATTCGCGCCTGGGGTGGCTACCCGGACGGCGTCGCGTTCGCCGTGCTGCTGATGAACCTGTGCGCGCCGACCATCGACTACTACACCCGCCCGCGCACCTACGGCCACCGCAAGGCCGAGCGCGGCTTCAAGCTGGGCGAATGACATGATCCTTCCTGAACTCAGCCGCTCAATGCTCAAGAACAGCCTGGTGTTAGGTCTGTTCGCCGTGGTGACCGTGGGCGCGGTGACGCTACTGCAGCAATTCACCGCCGAACGCATCCAGGCGTCGGAACGCGCCGCACAGCTGCGTGCCCTGAACGAAATCCTGCCCAGAGACAGCTACGACAACCAGCTCCTCGACAACAGCGTCGCTGTGCATGATCCCCTGCTGGGGACCAAGGGACCGTTGCCCGCTTATGTCGCGATCAAGAATGGCAAGCCCAGCGCAGTGATTCTCCAAGCCATCGCGCCGGATGGATACAGCGGCGCGATACATTTGCTCGTCGGCGTACATACGGACGGACGAGTTGCCGGCGTGCGTGTAGTGGGTCATCGCGAGACACCCGGGCTTGGCGACAAAATCGAGCTGGCGAAGAGTTCGTGGATTCGCAGCTTCGAGAACCGTTCACTGGGCAATCCCGACGAGTCCGACTGGGCAGTAAAGAAGGATGGCGGTGATTTCGACCAGTTCGCTGGCGCCACCATCACTCCTCGCGCCGTTGTTGGTGCGGTGCACCGAGCCCTGAAATATTTCGACGCGCATAAGGCCGAGCTGCTCGGCGCGTCAACTAGACCGATAGCGCCCGAAGATGCGCTGGAAAACGCAGCGGAGCCTGCCGAAACGACAACCCATTCGCGCGCAGGCGCCGCCGCGACCCGTGGCGAGTTGCAGGTCACCGACCCGCAGCCCGAGCAGAAAGGCGATACACCATGAGCAATCCCAGCTACCGAGAACTGAGCATCAACGGCCTGTGGAAAAACAACCCGGCACTGGTCCAGTTGCTAGGGCTCTGCCCGCTGCTCGGGGTCAGCAACTCGGCGGTCAACGCCCTCGGTCTCGGTCTGGCCACCGCGCTGGTCCTGATCTGCTCGAACATTGGCGTGTCGCTGGTGCGCGGCGTGGTCAACACCGCCGTGCGCCTGCCGGCTTTTGTGATGATCATCGCCGCGCTGACGACCTGCATCGAGCTGCTGATGCAGGCCTACACCTATGAGCTGTATCAGATTCTCGGCATCTTTATCCCGCTGATCACCACTAACTGCGTAATCCTCGGCCGCGCCGATGGCTTTGCCGCCAAGCACAACCCGCTGATTGCAGGCTTCGATGGCCTGCTGATGGGGCTGGGTTTCGCGCTGGTGTTGGTGGTGCTGGGTGGCGTCCGCGAACTGGTCGGCACCGGCGCGCTGTTCGCCAACATGCATCTGCTGTTCGGCCCAGTCGCCGCGGACTGGCAGCTGACCCTGTTCTGCGACTACAAGGGGTTTCTGCTGGCAATCCTGCCGCCCGGTGCATTCATCGTGCTCGGCCTGTTGATTGCACTGAAAAACCGTATCGACGAGAACCTCGCAGAGCGCGCCAAGGCGATACAGCCGGACGCGCCGGTACAAAGCCGTCGCGTTCGCGTCACCGGAGTGATCGAATGATGCTGGATGGAACGCTGTAATGAATGCTGCAAAACGCCTGGAAATCTTTCGCCGTTTCCACGAAGACAACCCCGAACCGAAGACCGAGCTGGCATACAGCACGCCGTTCGAGCTGTTGATCGCAGTGATCCTGTCCGCCCAGGCCACCGACGTCGGCGTCAACAAGGCAACCGCCAAGCTCTACCCGGTCGCCAATACACCGGAAGCCATCTATGCACTCGGCTACGACGGCCTGTGCAGCTACATCAAGACCATCGGTCTCTACCCGAGCAAGGCCAAGAACGTGCTCGAAACCTGCCGCATCTTGATCGAGAAGCACGGCAGCCAGGTACCGGACAACCGCGAAGATCTCGAAGCCCTGCCAGGCGTAGGCCGCAAGACCGCCAATGTCGTACTGAACACGGCCTTTCGGCAGTTCACCATGGCCGTCGACACGCATATATTCCGGGTCGCCAACCGCACCAATATCGCGCCTGGCAAGAACGTGCTGGAGGTGGAGCGACGACTGATCAAGTTCGTCCCGAAGGATTACCTGCTCGACGCCCATCACTGGCTGATCCTGCATGGCCGCTACGTCTGCAAGGCGCGTAAGCCTCAATGTGGCAGCTGTCGGATCGAGGACCTCTGCGAGTACAAGCACAAGACTTCCGACGATTGATTGACCGGAGCAAAAACCTATCGGCTGATTGAAAAAATCTTTTTTACGACTTTCTGTTTTGTCGCTATAAGGTGCGCCAACAGCGCGCCTTAGCCGTGGAGTAGATAAGTGTCCGAGAAAGAAGATATCCAGATTGAAGATGACTTCGTCGCCGAGGACGAAGACGATACTGCAGAAGCTCCGGTTGAAGTGGCCAAAACCAACCTGACCAAGCGCCGCATTATCGACAATTTGCTTGAAGAGCGTCGTTTGCAGAAGCAACTCAACGAGTTCGACTTTGACCTCTGACTGAAAAAGCCCCGTAAATGGGGCTTTTTTGCGCTCGGACCTTCAGTCCCGACGTGACGGTGACAGCAATTCAACCTTGTATCCGTCCGGGTCCTCGATGAACGCCAGGATGCTGGTGCCGTGCTTCATCGGTCCCGGCTCGCGGGTGATCTTGCCGCCACGGCTGCGAATGTCTTCGCAGGCCTTGTAGACATCTTCCACCTCCAGCGCGATATGGCCGTAGCCATCGCCCAGATCATATTTCTCGACGCCCCAGTTATGGGTCAGCTCCAGCACGCTGTTATGCGCTTCGTCGCCGTAGCCGACAAACGCTAAGGTGAACTTGCCTTCCGGATAATCCTTGCGGCGTAGCAGCGTCATGCCCAGCACTTCGGTATAGAAGGCAATGGATCTATCCATATCGCCTACGCGCAGCATGGTATGCAGCAGTCTCATGGTGTGTTTCTCCTCATTCGGCCAGGCTCGTGTCTGTGCAGAAAGCATAACCCCGACACATGGCCGGGGTTATGGTCGGACGCGGCGCAGCTGTTGCTTTAGAACTGCGTCCGACCCTTGTTCGCGGCAATGCGCATGCGCAGTGCGTTGAGCTTGATAAAGCCGCCCGCGTCAGCCTGATCGTAGGCGCCGGCATCATCTTCGAATGTAGCGATATTGGCATCGAACAACGAATCGTCGGACTTACGGCCGGTAACGATGACATTGCCTTTATAGAGCTTCAGACGTACCACACCGTTCACATTGACCTGCGAGGCATCGATCATCTGCTGCAGCATGCTGCGCTCAGGACTCCACCAGTAGCCGTTGTAGATCAGGCTGGCGTACTTGGGCATCAGCTCGTCTTTCAGATGCGCGACTTCACGGTCCAGGGTGATCGACTCGATGGCGCGATGGCCCTTGAGCATGATGGTGCCGCCGGGGGTTTCGTAGCAGCCGCGCGACTTCATGCCGACGTAGCGGTTCTCGACGATATCCAGACGACCGATACCGTTCTCGCCGCCAATCTTGTTCAGGTAGGTCAGCACTTCAGCGGGCGTCATGTCCTTGCCGTCGATGGCGACGATATCGCCCTTGCGGTAGGTCAGCTCGATATAGGTCGGGGTGTCCGGTGCGGCTTCCGGTGACTTGGTCCAGCGCCACATGTCTTCTTCATGCTCAGTCCAGGTGTCTTCCAGCACGCCGCCTTCATAGGAGATGTGCAGCAGGTTGGCATCCATGGAGTAAGGCGACTTCTTTTTGCCGTGGCGCTCGATCGGAATCTCGTGCGTGGCGGCGTAGTCCATCAGCTTCTCGCGGGAGAGCAGATCCCATTCACGCCAGGGGGCGATGACCTTGACGCCCGGCTTCAGCGCATAGGCGCCCAGCTCGAAACGGACCTGATCGTTGCCTTTGCCGGTCGCGCCGTGGGAGATGGCGTCGGCACCGGTCTCGTTGGCAATCTCGATCAGGCGCTTGGCGATCAGCGGGCGGGCGATGGAAGTACCCAGCAGGTATTCGCCTTCGTAAACGGTGTTGGCGCGGAACATCGGGAAGACGAAATCGCGGACGAATTCTTCGCGCAGGTCGTCGATGTAAATTTCCTCGACACCCATGGCCTTGGCCTTGGCGCGTGCTGGCTCGACTTCTTCACCCTGACCGAGGTCGGCGGTGAAGGTCACCACTTCGCAGTTATAGGTGTCTTGTAGCCACTTGAGGATCACCGAGGTGTCCAGGCCACCGGAATACGCCAGGACTACCTTCTTTACGTCGGCCATTGCCATCCACTCCCGGGATTGTAAGGAAAGCGGGGATTCTACTGGTCGCGACGTTTGTTTTACAGGGGCGTGAGCATCGCTCGGCCTCAAGACGACGGGGCGACATTCCCGGCGGCGGCTGTGGTGCTCGCAGGGGCACGATCGAGACGCAGGGTGACCCGGCGATTCTTTGCTCGATTGGTTTCGCCGTTATTCGGGACCAGTGGATAGCGCTCGCCATGAAAGCGCAGCGTGATTTGCTCCTTTGGCACGCCGTTGGCGACTAGATACTCTTCCACCGCCAGCGCGCGGCGGCGGGACAGGTCGCGATTGGTGAGTCGGTTGCCGCTATTGTCGGAATGGCCGTCGAGCTGGATGTGATTGACGCTCGGGTCGGCCTTGAGAAATTGCACGATGATATCGAGCTTGGCTTGGCCCAGCGCATCGAGCGTCACATCACTGCTGGGAAAGCCGATCTGGGACTGGCGAATTTGATCGAAATTCACTGGCAGCAGCTTCGCCGTGCAGGCGCGAAACTCCTCGTACGCCTTGCCAAAGCGCGCCGGCAGCAGACGCACTTCGAGCGCTTCACCACCGTGCAACGTGTGATGACGCACCACGGGGCTGCGCCCGTCGAGCAGACCGCTCAGCAGCCGCCCGGCCTGTAATTGCGAGCTATTGAACGGGATGTCGCCACCGACTACCGAGACCATGCCCAAGTTGATATCGCTACGCTCCGGCTGCCAAGGCGCAGCCGCTGCCAGCAGAGTCGCCGAGCCATTGCCCAGCCAGCGATCAGGCGACTGCAAGCGAAAGATGGCCTGCTCACCAGCGCGCCGAACGAACTCGCCCCTGCCGAAGCCGGCCACCGGTTGTACCAGCCGGCATTCGAACTGGTCGCCATCGACCTGCCACTGCACCCGTTCCAGACGTGTCTGGAACGTGATGGCATCGGCCGGCGAAGTCAGTAGACAAGCAAGAACAAAGAGGCGCAGGCGCACGTAAGGCTCCACGGTAAACAACATTCAACCGGGGTATCGGTGCTGGCAGCGGAAACTTGAACAGGCGTGCCATCCGTTTAGCACGCCTGGTCGCCCCTCGGAGAGGCTCTTTCGGACCCTGACGTCCCGTCTGCGGCGATTTTTTCCCCCGTTTACGGTAGCATTCGTGCACGTTTTACCCGCCTGGAAACCTGCATGTCCGACCGACTGACTCTACTGCGCCCCGACGATTGGCACATTCATCTGCGCGACGGCGCAGCGCTGCCGCATACCGTGGCGGATGCTGCTCGCCAGTTCGCCCGCGCGATCATCATGCCGAACCTGGTCCCGCCGGTACGCAACGCCGCGGAGGCAGACGCTTACCGTCAGCGCATTCTCTCCGCCAGGCCGGACGCGAACAGCTTCGAGCCGCTGATGGTGCTTTATCTCACCGATGGCACGCAGCCCGACGACATACGCGCAGCCAAGGCCAGCGGTTATGTTTACGCGGCCAAGCTCTATCCGGCCGGTGCAACCACCAATTCAGCATCTGGCGTGACCCGCATCGACAACATCTTCCCGGTGTTGGAAACCATGGCCGAAGTCGGCCTTCCGCTACTGGTGCACGGTGAAGTGACCCGTTCGGAGATCGATATCTTCGATCGCGAGAAGTACTTCATCGACGAGCAACTGAGCCGAGTGACCGAGCGTTTCCCAACCCTCAAGGTGGTGTTCGAGCACATCACCACTCGCGATGCAGTGCAGTTCGTCGAGGCGGCCAGCAGCAACGTCGGTGCGACGATCACGGCCCACCATCTGCTTTACAACCGCAATCACATGCTGGTTGGCGGCATTCGTCCGCACTTCTTCTGCTTGCCGATCCTCAAGCGCAACACCCACCAAGAAGCCCTGCTCGATGCAGCGACCAGCGGTAACCGGAAGTTCTTCCTCGGTACCGACTCGGCACCCCATGCCCAGCACGCCAAAGAGAACGCCTGTGGCTGCGCCGGTTGTTACACCGCGTACGCGGCGATAGAGCTGTATGCCGAGGCCTTCGAACAGCGCAATGCGCTGGATCGCCTGGAAGCCTTCGCCAGCCACTTCGGTGCCGACTTTTATGGTCTGCCACGCAACACCGAGCAAATCACGCTGGTACGCGAACCCTGGAACGTACCGGCCAATCTACCGTTCGGCGAGCATAACGTGGTGCCCCTGCGCGCGGGCGAAACCCTGCAATGGCGGCTGGAGACAAGCGCATGAGTGACGAGCAGTTCGACGACGAGCTCGAAGGCAATCTCGCCGGCAAGCCGCGATCGCCCATGGCAAGGCGCTTCCGTGGCTTTTTACCGGTGGTGGTCGATGTCGAATGTGGCGGCTTCAACTGTGCCACCGACGCGCTTCTTGAAATCGCCGCTGTGACCATCGGCATGGATGAACAGGGTCTGCTCTATCCACAGGAAACGCTGTTCTTCCGGGTGGAACCCTTCGCGGGCGCCAATATCGAGGCAGCGGCTCTGGAATTCACCGGCATCAAGCTGGACCACCCGCTGCGTATGGCCGTCCCCGAGTCGCAGGCGCTGAACGAGATTATCCGCAGTGTGCGCAAAGCGGTTAAGTCGGCAGGCTGCAAGCGCGCCATTCTGGTCGGCCACAACAGCAGCTTCGATCTCGGTTTCCTCAACGCGGCCATGGCGCGCTGCGACATCAAGCGCAACCCCTTCCATCCTTTTTCCAGCTTCGACACCGCTACCCTTGCCGGCCTCGCCTACGGCCAGACCGTTCTGGCCAAGGCCTGCCAGGCGGCGGGTATTGATTTCGACGGACGCGAAGCGCATTCAGCCCGCTACGACACCGAGAAGACGGCCGAACTGTTTTGCGGCATCGTCAATCGCTGGAAGGAAATGGGCGGCTGGGAAGAGTTCGACGAGTGAGCCGCCGCGCCACCAGCTGATTGCTCAGAAGGCAATCAACCAGCTCCACAGCGGCACCGCAGCGAACCCGCGCCGTCGATGCAAGGGCTCGCTAGCAGCGCTACATCAGGCCAACGCCCGCTCCAATACCCTCGCCACATGCAAAGCTTCACGCTGGGCTCCGTCGTAGATCTGGTGGCGGCAACTGGTACCATCGGCGACCACCAGATCTTCGGCTTCGGCTTTACGCACCGCAGGTAGCAGCGCCAGCTCGGCCATCTGCATCGAAGCATCGTAGTGTTCGCGCTCGTAGCCAAAGCTTCCAGCCATGCCACAGCATGAGGTTTCGACCGTTCTGACCTCCAGATCCGGTATCCAACGCAGCACCTGTTCCACCGGCCGCAGCGCATCGAATGCCTTTTGATGACAATGACCGTGCAATAGAGCCCGTGGTTCGTCTAGCGCCCTGAGCTTGAGCTGCAGATTGCCTGCAGCCTGCTCCCTGACCAGAAACTCTTCGAACAGGAAGGACGCCTTCGACAACGCCTTGGCCTGCTCGCCGTAACCGTAGCGCAGAAACTCGTCGCGCATGGTCAGCAAACACGAAGGCTCAAGCCCGACGATGCTCACGCCGCGCTCGACGAACGGCAGCAGGTGGTCGAGCGTGCGCCGGGCTTCCGCCTTGGCCTTGTCGACCTGACCCGACGCCAGGTAAGTGCGCCCGCAGCACAACGGTCGCTCTGATGGCGCCTGATTGAAATGGACCCGATACCCGGCCGCCTCGAGTACGCGACAGGCCGCTCGCGCATTCTCCGGTTCCATGTAGTTGTTGAAGGTATCGACGAACAGCAGGACTTCCCGCGTATGTGTCGAACGGCTTGCTGGCGCGGTCGCCAGAAAGTTGCCTGCGAAGCGCGGCAGCGCACGCTGCCCGGCCAGTCCCAATGTGCGCTTGACCCATTGCGACAGCAGCGGCACGCGCTCGACGAGGCCTGTCACGCCGGCCAGATGGCGAGCGTAGGGCGCATAGCGTGGCATTTCAGCCACCATCCGCTCACGTAGCGGCATCGGATGATTTTTCGCCCAGGCGGCGCGGGCCTCGATTTTCATCTTCGCCATGTCGACGCCAGTCGGGCATTCCCGCCTGCAGCCCTTGCAGGAGACACACAGATCGAGCGCGGCCTTGACGTCTTCGCTGCCCAATCCATCGGGACCTAGCTGCCCGGATAACGCCAGCCGCAGCGTGTTAGCGCGACCGCGGGTCAGATGCTGCTCGTTGCGCGTCGCCCGGAAGCTGGGGCACATGGTGCCGGCGTCGAACTTGCGACAGTGGCCGTTGTTGTTGCACATCTCGACGGCACCGATGAGCCCACCAGTTGGATCGGCGCCACTTCCGGGCGCGCTCTGCTTGCCGGTCAACGGATCGCGCAGCACGTTCCATTCCGACCAGTCCAGCACCGGCGTTACTGGAATCGGTTGATAGGTCTTGGGGAAACGGAAGTAGCTATGATCGTCCATGCGCGGGGTATCGACGATCTTGCCCGGATTGAGCAGGTTTTCCGGATCGAATAGCTGCTTGATCTCCTTGAATGCGGCATTGAGTTGCGGGCCGAACTGCCATGCCACCCATTCTCCGCGGCACAGGCCATCCCCATGCTCGCCAGAAAACGCCCCCTTGTAGGCGCGGACTAGCGCGGACGCCTCTTCGGCGATGGCGCGCATCTTTTGCGCGCCATCACGGCGCATGTCCAGGATTGGCCGTACGTGCAGAGTGCCGACACTTGCGTGGGCATACCAGGTGCCTTCGGTGCCGTGCTTGTGAAATACCTCGGTGAGCTTGGCGGTGTATTCGGCCAGATGCTCCAGCGGCACCGCGCAGTCTTCGATGAAGGACACCGGTTTGCCGTCGCCCTTCATGCTCATCATGATGTTCAGGCCGGCCTTGCGTACGTTCCATAACGCTGTCTGCTCTGCAGACTCGGTCATCTTGACCACGCTACCGGGCAGGCCGAGATCGGCCATCAGCTCGCTCAGCCTGCCGAGTTGCTCATGCAGGGCGGCGACTTCCTCGCCCGCGAACTCGACCAGCAGCAATGCCTCGGGATAGCCAATCAGCGCCTTCTCGATCACCGGCTTGAAGGACGGATTCTCCATCGACAGATCGATCATCGTGCGGTCGACCAGTTCGACCGCCGTCGGGTCGAGCGTGACGATGTGCTGGGTCAGGTCCATGGCCTGATAGAAGGTCGGGAAATTCACCACCGCCAGCACCTTGTGCTGGGGCAGCGGCGCCAGCTTGAGCTTGATCCGCCGGGTGACCGCGAGCGTACCTTCCGAACCGATCAGCAGGTGGGCCAGGTTGACCTGGCCGCCCGAGTCGTAGGGGAGCGGGTTCTGACAGTCGAACAGATCGAGGTTGTAGCCACCCACGCGGCGCAGCACCTTCGGGTAGTGCTCACGGATATTGGCATGTTCGCGCTCGGCGATACGCTGCACCTCGCGGGCGAGCTGGCGTACCCGGTCACCCGGTGCCAGCTCATGGAGCAGACCGAAGCGCGCTTCGCTGCCATCGGCCAGCAACGCATCGATGCCCAAGACGTTGTGCACCATGTTGCCGTAGCGAATTGAACGCGAGCCGCAGGAATTGTTGCCTGCCATACCACCCAGGGTGCACTGGGCAGACGTCGACACGTCCACCGGAAACCACAGCCCGTGCGGCTTGAGCCAGCGGTTCAGGTCATCGAGCACTACGCCCGGCTCGACCACTACCGTCAGGTTGTCTGGGTCGAACTCGACGATCTGATTCAGCCAGCGGCTGGTATCGACGATCAGCGCGTCACCCACGGTCTGGCCGCACTGGCTGGTGCCGCCACCGCGCGCCAGCAGCGGAACCTTGGCATCTCGGGCGATATCCAGTGCTACCTGCAGGTCATGCTGGTGACGCGGGATTACCACACCGACCGGCGTGATCTGATAGATCGAAGCGTCAGTTGCGTAGCGGCCACGTGACGCCGAATCGAACATTACCTCGCCGGCAATTTCGCGCTGTAGCCGCGCTGCCAGCGCCGAAGCACGTTCTGACGACACCTTGCTCGCCGGTATTCTGGGTTCGGTAAACGAAGTCATCAGGACCTCCCATGTCTGCCGTCAAAGGGGGATGTCAACGCGCGTAGTCCAGCGGGTTCGCTGCGAAGTAATCCAGTGCGGCGAGCACACCGCTCCCCTTGAGCGACACACCGGACATCTTGAGGCCGGCCTCGCAACCGCCGAGGGTGGCGATCAGGGTGAGATCGTTGCAATCACCCAGGTGCCCGATGCGGAACATCTTGCCCCTCGCCTTGCCCAGCCCGGTGCCCAACGAAAGGTCGAAACGGCGGTAGATCAGGCTGCGAACCTCGTCGGCATCGATGCCTTCCGGCATTACCACACCGGTCAGCACTGGTGAGAAGACGCTTGCATCTTGACACTGCACCTCCAGCCCCCAGCACGCGACGGCCGTACGCACGCCGGCAGCCCAACGCTGGTGGCGTGCAAAGACATGATCGAGCCCCTCTTGCAGCAGCATGTCGAGCGCTTCGTTCAGCCCGTACAACAGGTTGGTGTTGGGTGTGTATGGCCAGTAGCCGCTGCGGTTTAGTTCGAGTATTTCGTCCCAGGCCCAGAAGCTCTTCGGCAGCTGCGCGCTGCGGCTGACCTCGATTGCCTTCTCAGATACCGCGTTGAAGCTGATACCAGGCGGCAGCATCAGGCCCTTCTGCGAGCCGGAGATAGTGACGTCCACGCCCCAGGCGTCGTGCTGATAATCAGCGCAGGCCAGGCCGGAAATGGTATCTACCAGCAGCAGCGCCGGATGCTTGACCGCATCGATGGCACGACGCACTGCCGCGATGTCGCTGGTCACGCCGGTGGACGTCTCGTTGTGCACCACACAGACAGCCTTGATGGTGTGGCTGCTGTCCTCTTTCAGGCGCCGCTCGATCATGTCGGCCTGCACACCACGTCGCCAGCCTTCGTAGCCCGGTAGCCCGATGAATTCGGGCTCGAGTCCCAAGCGTCGGGCCATCTTTTCCCACAGCGTGGCGAAGTGACCGGTTTCGAACATCAATACCCGGTCGCCAGCCGACAGCGTATTGACCAACGCCGCCTCCCAAGCCCCGGTACCGGATGCGGGGTAGATCACCACGGGCTGCTGGGTCTTGAACACCTGACGGATCTTGCTTAGCAGTTCGCGACCCAATGCACCGAACTCCGGTCCACGATGATCAATAGTGGGCAGGCTCATAGCCCGCAAGATGCGGTCCGGAACCGGTGAAGGTCCGGGGATCTGCAGAAAATGACGGCCGGACGGATGAAAATCGAGCTTCAACATAGCGATTCTCCAAATCTTGTTTTTGTATTTTGAGTTTTGAATTCATAACTAACGAAAAATAGATTTTCTATCAGCGGATGCAGCCCTCACTTCGCAGACTGCCGATATCCTCATCGGTCATGCCGATTCCGTGTAGCACCTCATCGGTGTGCTCGGCGAACAACGGAGCCGGTCGACGGATTTCCAAAGGCGTTCGGGAGAACTTGGCGGGAAAGCCGATCGTCTTCATGCTGCCTATCACCGGATGTCTGACTTCCTGAACCATGCCGCGCGCCAAATAATGTTCGTCGTGCATGGCCTGGGCGAAGTCGTTGATCGGCCCTGCCGGTACCCCGGCCGTGTCGCACAGATCGAGCCAGTGCTTCATGGGCTGCTGGGACAGAATCTCTTCGAGGATGTTTTCGAGCGTTTCGACGTTGCGTGCACGGTCGCTGTTAGTGACAAAGCGCTCGTCGCCAAGCAGATCCTCACGCGCAATCACATCGCGACAGAGACGCTCCCAGGTTCGCTGATTGGCGCAGCCGAGCATCAGGTAGCCGTCCTGAGTCCTGACGGCCTGATATGGCGCCGAGATGCGGTGACGCGATCCCGTGGGCTGCGGCACGGTACCGTTGGCGAAATACGCCGCCGCTTCCCAGGCGAACCAAGGCAGCCCGCACTCGGTGATGGCGATATCGATGTGCTGCCCTTCCCCGGTGTTCTGCTTGTGGATGTAAGCGGCGAGAATCGAATAGATCGCGGTAAGGCCAGCCCCGATGTCATAGACGGCGATACCGGTCTTCAGCGGACGCTTGCCGGGTTCGCCAGTCATCGACATCAGGCCGCTCATGCCTTGGGCGACGAGGTCGAAGCCACCCTTATTGCTGTAAGGGCCGGTCTGGCCATAGCCGGAGATCGAGCAATAGATAATCCCTGGATTGATTGCACGGATCGTCTCGTAGTCGATCTCCAGCGATTGCGTCACGCCCGGCCGGTAATTCTCGACGATGACGTCGGCATCAGCGGCCAGTCGATAGAAAATATCCCTGGCCCGTTGATCCTTCAGATTCAGCGAAATGCTCTTCTTGTTTCGGTTGATCTGAAAAAAACATGTGGACTCGCCGTTTACATAGGGACCCATTTGCCGACTGTCGTCACCACCATTGGATTTTTCCACCTTGATGACCTCGGCTCCGAGGTCGCCCAGCACCATCGTGCAGTAAGGGCCCGCCATGATTTGCGAGATATCCAGAATTTTTACGTTGCTTAGCGGAAGCATGCTTGGCTCTCCAGCACTGGGATCGACGAGACGTTACTCACCGGTCCATTCGAACGAGGTCTTACTGACGAACTTGTCGACGGCGGCCTTGAAATCGCGGCTGCCGTAACAGGTCCGTATCCAGTCATCGCTGGAGTCTGCAGAAGTACGGCGGTGCTCCAGCACCCGGTTGATTACCTCTTTGGTGGCCAGCACGGTCAGCGGCGCTCGACCGGCAAACGCCTGCGCTTTGCGACTGACCTCCTGACGGATAGCGTCGGGCTCGAACACTGCGCTGACCAGGCCCGCCGATAGCGCCTCGGGCGCCTCGATCAGTTTTGCTGTCATCAGTACTTCCTTCGTCCGCGGTACGCCGAGCAGATCCATGAGGCGGGACACGTTTGTCACCGAGAGGCAGTTGCCAAGTGTCTCGGCGATCGGTACGCCAAACTTCAACGACGGCGTGCAATAGCGGAAGTCGCAGGCCAGCGCGATGGCCGCGCCGCCACCGACACAGAATCCCTCGAGCATCGCGATGGTCGGCTTGTGCAGGTTTTCCAGCCCCGCGATCACGCTGTCGATGCGCCGCTCATAGTTCACGCCCGCTTCACCGCCTTCGAAATCAGCGAATTGCTTGATGTCAGTGCCAGCAACGAAGGCCTTGCCACCACAACCGTGAAACACCACCGCTACGACCGCGGGATCGGCCTCCAGCTCGCTGCACAAGCGCTCCAGCGAGTCGTACATGGTCCAGGTCATCGCATTGCGGCTATCCGGCCGGTTGAAGCCAACCCAGGCGACGCCCTGCTCGATGCGACAGTCGACCTGCCCTTGAGACATATCACTCATCTTCGTCTCCTCTTGCTCGATGCCGCTCACGCGCCGTAAACGAAATTCACCAGAACCATGGCAATGGCCGGGATGTAGGTGTTGATCAGCAGAATCGCGAAGAGCACCCCAAGGAACCACAGATTGGTACGGGTGGTGGCCCAGATATCGGACTTGGCGATCGAACAGGACGCGATCAGCACACTGGCAACCGGCGGAGTTTGCTGACCAATGGCCAGGTTGAGCGTGACGATCAGACCGAAATGAATCGGATCGATGCCTACCGCTAGTACCAGCGGCAGAACGATTGGAACGACCAAGATGATCGCGGCCGCAGAATGCAGGAAGACGCCGAGAATCAGGAAGATGATGTTAAGCAGCGCCAGGATCACGTACTTGTTGCTGGTCCACTCGCTGATGGAGCTGGCGAGCTGCTGCGGCAGCTGCGTTTCAGTCAGGTAGAGGCCAACCACGGCGGAGCTCGCCACCAGCAGCATCACTACCGCAGTCTGCACGCCGGCATCGAGGCACGCCTTGTAGAACGTGCGCAGCGTGAACTCGCGATAGACAAAGGCACTGATGAAGATCGCCACCACCACCGCTAACGCCGCTCCTTCGGTCGCCGTGACGATTCCGCCAAAGATTCCGCCAAGGATGATCACCGGAATCGACAGCGCCCAGATTGCTCCCTTGAACGCTTCCCACAACCGCTTGGTCTGGAAGGCCCCTTCGGATGGAAAGTTGTTCTTCCTGGCCAGGTAATAGCACATACCCGCCAGCCCCATGGCACCGAGCAAGCCTGGGAAGATGCCGGCGACGAACATCTTCACCACCGACTCCCCAGACATCACGGCGTAGAGAATCATCGGAATCGATGGTGGCAGGATGATCGCCAGGCTGGCTGCCGAGGATGACAATGCCGCCGCGAATTCCTTCGAATATCCCTTCTGAGTCATCGCCGGGATCATGATGCTGCCGATAGCCGATACGCCCGCCACCGCCGAACCGGAAATCTCCGCGAAGAAGATCGAGGCACCGATGGTCACCATCGACAACCCACCCTTGATGAATCCGAGCATCGCCGAGGCCAGATCGATCAGCCGCCGGGAAATGCTCGAGGCATTCATGATCGCGCCAGCGAGAATGAAAAGCGGGATGGCAATAAGCGGAAAGCTGGTCGTCCCGTCGTACATCACCATTCCGATGTTGGGAAGGGCCAGCGCCCCATAGCTGGAAAAGATTGCAACCGCACCGACGATGCCTAGCGATATGGCGACAGGAACATTGATCAGGATGAGGGCTATCAGCCCCAGAAACATGTAAAGGATTATCATCTTGTTATTCTCCCGAGCGCCGTAGCAAGCGCTCGCTCTGAAATGTCCTGGTCATGCCTTCACCGGCTTGACGCCCACTTCTTCCAGTTCGTGATCGACGAACCCATCGCCTTTCGCGCTCTTGATCACCTCAGGCAATCGCAAGATCTCAGCGATGATGAAAAGTACCGACCCGATCGGCAGCACCGATTGCGTCAACTGCAGCGAGACGTTGGTGAGGCTGACCAGTGAGGAGCCTTCCAGGATGAGCACGACCTGCATGCCGGTATAGGCCAGCAGCACGAAGAAGCCGATCGTGATCGCCTCCGCGACCAGAGCGATCGGCAAGCGCAGCGCTGGAGAGAAGTAATTGATTACGCTAGGGCAACCGATGTGGGCGCCCTTCGCCGCGGCCAACGCCGCGCCGTAATAGGTGAGCCAGGCCAGGCCGACGGACGCCACCTCGTCGTACCAGCTGAACGGCGAACCGGCCAGCCGCGATGCGAAGCCGACTGTAACGACCAACGTCAAAGCAACTACGTTGGCCACTACGATGATTTCCAGAAGTTTGGAAAAACCCTTTCTGAAAGCGGTAAAGGAATCCATCAGCTCTCTCCGGTCGACCTGAGCACCACGTGCTCAGGCGTAAGTCAGAATGCGATCTGCAGCCACGAAGTCGGTTACATCTGGCGAAGCTGTTCGACCTCGTCGAGCATTTCCTGCCCACCTTCGACTTCTTCAGCGAATTTCGCGTAGATGGCCTTGGATCCGTCGATGAAGGCTTGTTGATCAACCTTGTTCACTTCCATGCCTGCCTCCTCCATTTTCTTGACGAGGCTTTCATCGAGCTGCGCCCCTTGTTCCAGCGCATAGGCCTCTGCTTCTACAGCAGCGTCGCTCAGCACCTTCCTCACTTCCTCTGGAAAACGCTTCCAACTGGCACCAGCGAGAACGAACGCAGGGGTATAGACGTGGTTGGACATGGAGAGGTATTTCTGCACTTCGTGAAAGCGCTGGGAATAAATCTGCACCAAGGGGTTTTCCTGACCGTCCATGGCGCCAGTCTGCAGCGCGACAAAGGCTTCGGAGAGTGCCATCGGAGCCGGGCTAGCGCCGTAGCTCTTGAACATCTCGACACGCCATATGCCGTTGGGCGTGCGCAGCTTGAGCCCTTCGAGATCCTCCGGCACGACGATCGGCCGGGAGTTGTTGGTGATTTGCCGGAAGCCGTTTTCCCACACGCCAATGATCCGGTACCCCTTGTCTTCGGCGGTCTTGTACATCACGTCGCGCACCAGCTCGTCTCGAACACGCTTCATATGATCGCGATCGGTGATCAGGTACGGCATTTCGAACAAGGAGAACTCCGGCGCCACGCTGCTCATCACCGTCGATGGCAGAGCCAGATCCAGCGAACCCAGCTTGAGCTTGTTAAGCATCTGAGAATCGCTGCCCAGCTGGCTGGAGCCGTAGATCACGACCTTGGCCTTGCCCGTGAGCTTTTCGTTAACGGTCTCGGCGAATTTATTGGCTGTGATTTCGAACAGTGATCCCGGTCCGCCCACGTGGCCGAATTTGATCTGGAGTTCGGCCGCCTGGACTGCTGATGTGGCTAGACCGAACAGGGATGCGATCAAAGCTGTTTTCAATATTTTCATGCTGACCTCCACTCTTGTTTTTATTGAGGCGTACCGCAGTACCATCTTTACAGTCAGGACGGACCCATCGCTCTGACTGCAAGGCCGGCGGCGGCTAAACCGGCTACGCACGCTGGGAACAAAAATGAATTCATTATTCATAACCCGATTCAGACGTTAGACCAGCTTTTTGCGGTACGCCAGAAATGAGGTAAGAAAAACAGCCATGAGCATCCCTTACGCCGGACAAGGCGGAGCGCAGGAAGTCGGCAAAGGGCTCGTCGGTCCTGGCTAGGATTGGTTCAGGAAGAATTATTAGCGGCGCAGACGTTAGAACATAACGGGCCGCAAATGAAATGAGCGCCCATACCTGACACTAATCGCCAGCCGAAAGCGATCATGGTCATGAAGAGCCGGAGCATTGAGAGGCGACCAGCAGCGCCGGCCGCCATTAGCGCTGGAGATGGGCGTCAGGCTGGAACGATACCGGCCCGTAACCCCGCAGCTTCTATACCCAGGATGGCTACTTGCTCGTCCTCATCGGAGGATGCGCCGCTAGCCCCGACGGCGCCGATCACTTCGTCATTGTTCGAGAGAATCAGTACGCCGCCCGGTACGGGCACGAAGTGCCCGCCTGACGCCGCTGCCACAGAGGCCAGAAAAGCCGGACGCGATTCGTTTCGCTCGCCGACCGTGCGGCTGGATACGCCGTTACCCAGCGCGGCGAAGGCTTTGCCCCTGGCAACCGGAAAGCGCAACGGGGCACAGCCATCTTCGCGTTCGGCCGCGATGAGGTTGCCGCCCGCATCCATAACGAATAGGGTCAGCGGTTCCATCTCCTTGGCTCTAGCCTCCGCGAACGCAGCATCGATGATTTGCCGGGCTTTTGCTCGTGATATGACTACGCTCGAACGATAAACCTTGCCAGCCATGTTATTTCCTTTGATGGGCCCGGCAGAGCCAGGCGAACTGATCAAAACGAGTACTGAGGCAACGGCACGGAGCCAAGTTCTGACCTGGCATATGCACGCTACCTTTTGTGTTCCACTTTTTTCTTCTGTCGCACTTTTCGCCTATTTTGTATTCTTAATTCAAACGCTAGCAGACCTTTCACTGATATCAACAATGGACGTGATGCAGCTAACGGTGTGCCTTATCAGGAATAAGCTCCCTTGGAAAAAATCCAACACAAGATTCTGTATCAGGAAGCTGCAAACCGAATTCGTGAATTAATTGAGCACGGCTCGCTGGTAGCAGGCGAAAAGATTTCAGAGAAACAGCTTTGCGAGACGTTCGGCATTTCCAGAACGCCGCTTCGCGAGGCACTGAAGGTTCTTACCTCAGAAGGATTGGTAGAAATTCTGCCGAATCGGGGAGCGCGCGTGAGCCGCCTGTCTCTGAGCGATGTGAAACATACCTACGATGTCATGGCGGCCCTGGAAGGGCTGGCCGGCGAAGCCGCCTGCTGTCGCCTGAACGACGAAGAGCTGGCAGCCCTTTGCGAGCTTCACCAAAAAATGATCGACTACTACGAGCGCAAGGACCTGCAGGCTTATTTCCAAGCCAACCAGCAGATACATGAAAGGATTTTGCTGGCTTCTGGAAACCCGATCCTGCTGGAGATGTACAACAACCTCAGCCAGCGGGTGAAGAGGATCCGCTACACGATGGAAATGAACGAAGACTTTTGGCGCAAAGCGGTGAACGACCACGAGGAAATGATCGATGCACTACGGGATCGTGACGGGATGCGCTTGGGCAGCATCCTCAGAGGACACCTCAGCCACAAGCTGGAAGCGGTCAATCTAGCGGGAGTAATCGTCGCGGACTGATGGTCGCTGTGGAGTTTCTGAGCTCAGGCGTTGTAACGTCAGACCATCGCTTCGCCGTTGGAAGAGGGGCAGCCGAGCAAGGCAAGCGACGACACTCCGGTGAAGCACAGCGTTTTCGACAAGAGCCGACCGGCTTGCGCTTAGCTCATCACCGACACCAAGCGCATTCCATCGGACTGGTTAGCTACAAGTTACAGCGGCTTGCCGCGATTGCCGTGCTCGCCGACAAAGGCTTGCATGGCCTTGAGGTCGTTGGCCAGCACCGTGCAGCGCTCCGGCCGCTCGAACAAATCGGCAAGATGGCTCGGAAGCTCAAGCGCCTTGCCAACGCCAGCCTTCTCGACCGCCTCAGGGAATTTCACCGGATGTGCGGTGCCCAGTGTCACCATCGGCGTTGACAGGCTGCGGCGGCATTCGCGCGCGGCGTAGACACCGATGGCGGTATGTGGATCGAGCAGCTCGCCGGTCGTATCGAATACCTGGGCGATGGTCTTGCAAGTCTGTTCGTCGTCCACGGCCAGCGAATCGAACAGCTTGCGGGCCTCGGTCCAGCGTTCCTCTTCGACCGACAGCTTGCCGGTAGCCTTGAAGGAACTCATCAGCTCGCCCACCGCCGCGCCGTTGCGACCGTGCAGATCGAACAGCAGGCGCTCGAAGTTGGACGACACCATGATATCCATGGAGGGCGACAGCGAAGGATGCAGGGTGTCCTTGTCGTAGCGGTTGCCACTCATGAAACGATGCAGGATGTCGTTGCGGTTGGTCGCGACCACCAGTTGACTGATCGGCAGCCCCATATTGCGCGCCAGATAACCGGCAAAGATGTCGCCGAAATTACCTGTCGGAACAGAGAACGCCACGGAGCGTGCCGGACCACCTAGCTGCAGCGCCGCATGGAAGTAGTAAACGATCTGGGCCATGATCCGTGCCCAGTTGATCGAGTTCACCGCTACCAGACGAGTGCCTTTGAGGAAGCCCTGGTCGGCGAAGCTATCCTTGACCATCTCTTGGCAATCATCGAAGTTGCCTTCGATTGCGATGTTATGGATGTTGTCGCCGAAAATAGTCGTCATCTGACGACGCTGCACTTCAGAAACACGGTTGTGCGGGTGAAGAATGAAGATATCGACGTTGTCGCAGCGGCGGCAGCCTTCGATCGCCGCCGAGCCGGTATCGCCTGAGGTCGCACCGATGATGACCACGCGCTCCCCGCGCTTCGCCAGTACGTAATCGAGCAAGCGTCCGAGCAGCTGCAGGGCGAAATCCTTGAACGCCAGGGTCGGGCCATGAAACAGCTCCAGGACCCACTCGTTGCCGTTCAGCTGACGCAGGGGCGCGACTGCGTTATGCGCGAAAACACCGTAGGTCTCTTCGAGAATCTGCTTGAAATCGGCGTCCGGGATACTGCCGGTCACGAACGGCCGCATCACCTTGAATGCCAGTTCGTGATACGGCAGACCCGACCACGATGCGATTTCCTCGACAGTGAAGCGTGGCAGGTTTTCCGGTACGTAGAGACCGCCGTCGCTGGCCAGCCCGGCGAGCAGCACGTCTTCAAAATTCAGGGCGGGCGCCTGGCCACGGGTACTGATGTAGCGCATTTTTTTAACCTTAGGTTTGAGCCTGAAGCCCGAAGCTGAAGCCTGAGATCCACTTTGGCTTTCAGCTTCCGGCTTCCAGCTCCAATTAATTCAGCTGTTCCACGCGAATCCGCACGACGTCGCCACTGACTCCTTCGAGCTGCTCGAGGGCCGCAATAGCGTCGTCGATGCGCTTTTCCAGAACCCGGTGGGTAACCAGAATCATCGGCACCAAGCCATCGTGCTCTTCGGCTTCCTTCTGCATGATCGACTCGATGTTGATCCCGCGCTCGGAAAGAATGGTCGCGACTTGAGCCAGAACGCCAGGATGATCCTTGGCCTGAATGCGCAAATAATAGGCACTTTCGCAGGCGCTGATCGGAAGGATCGGGTGTGCCGAGAGCGAGTCGGGCTGGAACGCCAGATGCGGGACGCGATTGTTCGGGTCGGTGGTGAGCGCGCGAGCCACGTCGACCAAGTCAGCCACTACGGCCGACGCGGTCGGCTCCATACCGGCGCCGGCGCCGTAGTACAACGTGGAGCCGACGGCGTCGCCATTGACCATTACAGCATTCATGACGCCGTTGACGTTAGCAATCAAGCGATCGGCCGGAATGAGCGTCGGGTGCACGCGCAATTCGATTCCACAGGCTGTGCTGCGCGCAACTCCTAAATGCTTGATGCGATAACCCAGGGCCTCGGCGTAATTGACGTCGGCGGTGGTCAAGCGCGAAATGCCTTCGGTGTAAGCCTTTTCGAATTGCAGGGGCACGCCAAAGGCGATAGAAGCGAGGATGGTCAGCTTATGGGCGGCGTCGATGCCCTCGACGTCGAAGGTCGGATCGGCCTCGGCGTAACCCAGCTCCTGCGCTTCTGCGAGCACGTCTTCGAAGGTGCGGCCCTTCTCGCGCATTTCGGTGAGGATGAAGTTACCGGTCCCGTTGATGATGCCGGCCAGCCAGTTGATCTGATTACCCGCCAAGCCTTCACGAATCGCCTTGATCACCGGGATGCCGCCGGCAACCGAGGCTTCGAACGCGACGATGACACCTTTCTCACGAGCCCTGGCGAAGATTTCGTTACCGTGCACCGCGATCAAAGCCTTGTTCGCGGTAACTACATGTTTGCCGTTTTCGATGGCCTTGAGGACCAACTCACGGGCCAGGGTGTAACCGCCGATCAGCTCGACGACGATGTCGATTTCGGGGTTGTTTGCCACGCCGAAGATATCAGCGGTAATCGGGGTGTCACCGGTGTCGCATTTGGGGTTCGGGCGGCGTGCAGCAATCTGCGCAACCTCGATTCCACGTCCGGCCCGGCGAGCAATCTCGGCAGCGTTGCGCTCAAGCACATTGAAGGTACCGCTACCGACGGTTCCCAGCCCACAGATGCCAACTTTGACCGGTTTCAAGCTGCACTCTCCATTGCCAGCGAACGGCCGAGTACAGCGGCCGAACAAAAGAGTCGCACATTACGAAGCGCGCGGGATTTAGTCAAATCGGCGGGATGCGGACGCGCCTCGCCGCTACCCGGAATGGTCTCGCAGTCCCAGGCGCTGATGCCATTGTGCGAGCGACTCGTCCGGGTACTCATCGAAACAGCGATCGTCAGGGCCAATCTGCGGTTCGACCCATGAGGCTTTCGAAGCCAGCATCAGGTGGGTCGACTCAGGAGGACTCGGCAAATCTGTATCGATAGCGGATGCGTGAGGGTGAACCAGATCCGGCCAATTCGGATCCCACAACCAGAGCGCACTGCCACAATGCTTGCAGAAATGACGCTGGCCATCGCTGGTGGTGGTTGCGCCCGTTTGCGCATCAACCATCTTCGCCTGATAGATGCTCAGATGCTCGCGCCCTTCGACGGTCAACGTTCGATGATCACCACCCAAATTGATCGCATAGCCGCCCGCCCCAGCCGTCTTGCGGCAGATGGTGCAATAGCACCGCATGAATGGATAAGGTTCGGCCGACTCGAGCGAAAAACGCACGGCCTTGCAGTGACAGGAACCTTCGAGCTTCATCTTCGCGCCTCCTTGGTATGCCTTCAGGCTTTGAACGCGAGGCGCAGAACAGTTCAGGCAGCGTCAAACAGGAGGGCGTCTTTCAGACTGAAGGCGCCCTCCCCAGGATCACTTCGCCTTCAGCGCGAGCGCAGCAAGCTGTGGTGCAGGCTGGTAACCGGGGATGATCTGGCCGTCAGCGAGAATGATTGCCGGGGTGCCTTGAACACCGAGCAACTGACCCAACTCGTACTGCTCGGCCACGGGATTGTCGCAGCTGGCGGTAGAGACTTCCTCGCGCGCCTTGGCCTTGTTCATCGCAGCCTGACGATCCTTGGCGCACCAAACGCTAGCCAGCGTATTGGCGCCGTGGCTGCCCATACCCTGCCTTGGAAAAGCCATATAGCGAACCTCGACACCCAAACGATTCAGCTCAGGCACTTCGCTGTGCAGCTTCTGGCAATAGCCGCAATCGGTATCGGTAAACACCGTGATATGTGTCTTCGGTTTCTCGGGGGCGAATACCACCATCTCGCTGGTAGGAATGGCCTCGATCGTCTTGGCAACCGAACGACTCTGGGCCTGCTCGGTCAGGTTGATCGCTTGGCCGTCCTTGAATTGGAACATGTAACCCTGGATCAGAAACTGCCCGTCAGCGCTGGCGTAGAGTTGACGCCCGCCCTTGAGCTGCACCTGGTAAACGCCATCCATGGGGCTTTCGGCAATCGCTTCGATCGGCATGTCAGGCTGAATGGAATGCAGCGAGTCACGGATCGCCTTGTCGGCGTCCGCAGCCAGGACAACGGAGCTGGCCAGACCGATGGTCGCGGCAGCAAAAAAACGAATCACGCGCATGGAATCTCCTGGCGACTTCGATCGAGGAAAGAGGCGCAGATTAACATAGGCACTGCCATCCGGCGCACGACGCCAGGGCTTCGCTCGCTGGCTTGCGGCCTACGAGGCACCTTACCAACGTCATCGCTCAGCCACGCGGGTGGTGCTGCGCATGCAGGTCCTGCAGGCGCGCGCGAGCGATGTGCGTGTATATCTGGGTGGTGGATAAATCACTGTGGCCGAGCAGCATCTGCACGGTGCGAAGATCCGCGCCGTGGTTGAGCAGATGCGTGGCGAACGCATGACGCAGCGTATGCGGTGAGATCGATACCGCTATCCCAGCGACCTTGGCGTGCAGTTTGATTCGATGCCAGAACGTCTGGCGCGTCATCTGGTCGCCACGCTGGCTGGGAAAGACCACATCGCTGACCTTACCGGCCAGGAGGTTCCCGCGAGCATCGCGCAGATAGCGCGTCAGCCAGTGCATAGCCTCCTCGCCCAGCGGCACCAAACGCTCTTTATTGCCCTTGCCGAAGGTACGCAGCACACCCTGGCGAGGATTGATCTGCTCCAGGCTGAGACTGACCAGCTCAGTCACACGCAGGCCAGACGCATAAAGAACTTCCAGCATCGCGCGATCGCGCATTCCCAGCGACTCGCCGATATCAGGAGCGGCCAACAGGGCCTCGACATCAGCCTCGGACAACGTTTTGGGCAGCGGACGCCCGAGCTGCGGCAGATCGACCCGTAGCGTAGGGTCAACCGAGATCGAACCTTCGCGCAGGAGGAACCGGTAGAAGCCACGCAACCCAGAAAGCAACCGCGCAGTAGAGCGGGCCTTGTAGTTGCTAGCCAGACGCCAGGCGAGATGATCCAGGATCATCTCGCGCCCTGCATCGACCAAGCGTACGCCGCGCGCGTCGAGCCAGCCGTTAAACAATGCCAGGTCGCTGCGATAGGCCTCGCGCGTGTTATCCGATAATCCCTTCTCGAGCCAAAGGGCATCGAGAAAGCGGTCGATTACCGGGTCGTCAAGTGCGGGCATGATGGAATGTCGGCAGAGGTGAAAGCGCGCTAGTGTTCCATAGGCCGCGTCAGTTCCGCCAGAATCAATCATCAACGTGCGGCAACAGTGCACGGGTCGATTACCGTCACCCCTGCAACGAAGCTGAAGCGGGCCTGATAGCAAGCGCGCGGCCGCCACACAGGCTTTGACATCCGCCTTGAGACTGGTATTACCGACGCGAACCACGCGACGGCCAGTTCGACGATTGAACCCGCAGGAATCGATCACTACCGTGCTATGAGCCTGTTTGTTTTCACGCCGCCACACCGGCAGCAATCATTAAGTTGCGATGCATTGAATGCAGCCGAAACTGAGCGCAAAAAAAAAGCAGCCCGTAGGCTGCTTTTTCCACAAGAAAGCCTTCCTCAGGAAAGCTTTTCCTTGATGCGGGCTGCCTTGCCGGAAAGCGCGCGGAGGTAGTACAGCTTGGCTTTGCGAACATCACCACGGCGCTTGACGCTGAGGCTGTCGACCATCGGGCTGTAGTACTGGAAGGTACGCTCAACGCCAACGCCGTTAGAAATCTTACGAACGGTGAATGCGCTGTTCAGGCCGCGGTTACGCTTACCGATAACGACGCCTTCGAAGGCCTGCAGACGCTCACGCTCACCTTCCTTTACCTTCACCTGGACGACAACGGTGTCACCGGGGGCGAACGGAGGCAATTCTTTGGTCATCTGCTCGGCTTCGAGCGCCTGGATAATCTTGTTGGTCATGCTGTGTGCTCCTGAGACAAGCCGTCTGGCGTGCCATCGATACGTTAACTATCGTCCCGCTGATGGATGTATTCCTTCAGCAGCTTTTGTTCTTCCCCAGAAAGCGAGCGGCTATCCAGAAGATCGACACGGCGCTCCCAAGTCCTTCCGAGGGACTGTTGCAAACGCCAGCGCCGGATGTGTTCGTGGTTGCCGCTAAGCAGCACCTCAGGAACACGTTTATCCGCATACACTTCCGGTCGCGTGTAATGCGGACAGTCGAGCAGGCCGTCGGTAAACGAATCCTCCTCAGCAGAATCAGCATGACCCAAGGCCCCAGGGAGCAATCGGGTCACTGCATCGATCAGCACCATCGCCGGCAACTCACCACCGGATAATACGTAGTCGCCGATCGACCATTCCTCGTCGACATGCGCTTCGATAAAACGCTCGTCGATACCTTCGTAACGACCCGCGATGAGGATGAGTGCCTCGTCTTTCGCCAGGTCGCGAACATCAGCCTGTTTAAGCTGGCGCCCCTGTGGCGAGAGATAGATAACTTTCGCCTTGTCGCCTGCAGCTTCTCTGGCATCCGCAAGAGCAGCTTCCAGCGGCTTGATCTTCATCACCATGCCGGGACCTCCACCGAAAGGTCGATCATCCACCGTCTGGTGGCGATCTTCGGTATAGGCTCGCGGATTCCAACACTGTAGCCGGAGCAACCCCTGCTTCACCGCGCGACTGGTAATACCGTAGTCACGGATAGCAGCGAACATGTCCGGAAACAGGCTGATCACTTCGACACGAAGACTGGGCATGTCGGTCAGAAATCCGCGTCCCATTCAACATGCATCTCGCCTGCCCCCAGATCGACCTTCAAGACACAGGGGTCGGTATAAGGCAACAGACGTTCACGATCATCCAGGCTACCGTCGAACGGTTTGACCACCAGGACATCGTTGGCCCCTGTCTCCAGCAGATGGTCTACCCGACCGAGCACTTGCCCGAGCTGGTTGATGACCGTCAGGCCCTGAAGTTGGAACCAGTAATACTCGTCACCGGTCAAGGCAGGGAGTTCGCTTCGGGGTATGCAGATGTCGAAATCGGCGTAAGTACGTGCCTCTTCGCGATCACTCAACCCTTTCAGCGTAGCCACCAGGATCTTGCCCTGCAGGCGGCCCTTGACCAGCTCAACCTGCTTGACCTCCTCGCCTCGCCTCAGCGTCCAGCGACGATAGTCCAGCAGATTGTCGATCGGATCAGTAAAGGAATAGACCTTTACGTCACCACGCACGCCATGCACCGAAACGATCTTGCCGATGACGATCAGGTCTTCGGCCGGGTCTGACGTTGCGTTCATGTGTTTCAGGCAGCAGCCTTGGCAGCTTCCTTCAGCAGCTGAGCAACGCGCTCAGACGGCTGTGCGCCCTGGCTCAGCCAATAAGTGGCACGCTCCTGATTTACAGAGAGCTTCACTTCCGCACCCGAGGCGACCGGATTGAAGAAACCGATACGCTCAACGAAGCGACCATCGCGCGGGTTGCGGCTGTTGGTCACGGTCAGGTGGTAGAAAGGGCGCTTCTTGGAGCCGCCACGGGCGAGACGAATAGTTACCATGTGAACATCGTTCCTGTAGTCGGTACAGCAAATCTGAATGCAGGGCCCAAGGCCCGAAAGGCCGCATATTCTAAGGATTATCCGGACTTTTGCAAATGGCTTTTTCAAAAACAACCACAGGCCTTGGCAGCAGGCCTATTCCACTTCGGCGGGCGCTTGGCGAAGAGCCGCCCGCAACGCGAGGAATCAGAATTTGGGCATCCCGCCGCCGCCCGGGAGCATGCCGCCCATGCCGCGCATCATCTTCGCCATGCCGCCTTTGCCGCTGACCTTTTTCATCATCTTCTGCATCTGTTTATGTTGCTTGATAAGCCGGCCGATATCCTGCACCTGTGTGCCGGACCCCATGGCTATGCGACGCTTGCGGGAACCGCTGATGATGTCCGGATTGCGCCGCTCGACGGGCGTCATCGAGTTGATGATCGCTTCCATCTGTTTGAACTGTTTCTCAGCTGCTCCTTGCGCGCTGCCCATCTGCGACAGATTCATGCCTCCGATCGCAGGCAGCTTGTCCATCAACCCACCAAGACCGCCCATGTTCTTCATTTGCTGAAGCTGATCGCGGAAATCCTCGAGATCGAAGCCTTTACCCTTTTTTAGTTTCTTGGTGAGCTTCTCAGCTTTTTCCCGGTCCAGGGTTTGCTCGGCCTGCTCGATCAAGCTGAGGACGTCGCCCATGCCAAGAATGCGCGAGGCAATCCGATCCGGGTGGAAGGGTTCGAGCGCGTCGCTCTTTTCGCCCATGCCGAGGAACTTGATCGGCTTGCCGGTGATATGCCGCACTGACAAGGCCGCACCACCGCGCGCATCACCGTCAACCTTGGTAAGCACCACGCCAGTCAGCGGCAGCGCCTCCCCGAAAGCTTTCGCGGTGTTGGCGGCGTCCTGACCAGTCATGGCATCAACCACGAATAGTGTCTCGGCCGGATTGATCGCCGCGTGAACGGCCTGGATCTCCGCCATCATCTCGGCATCAATGGCCAGGCGCCCGGCGGTATCGACCAGTACCACATCTATATATTTGAGTTTGGCTTCGCGAATTGCCGCCTGAGCGATTTCGACCGGCTTCTGGCTGATATCCGAGGGGAAGAAGGTCACTCCTACTTCCGCAGCCAGCGTTTCCAGCTGCTTGATTGCCGCCGGGCGATAAACGTCCGCAGAAACCACCAACACCGATTTCTTCTTGCGCTCCCTAAGGAAGCGCGCCAACTTTCCAACCGTTGTGGTCTTGCCCGCACCCTGCAGGCCGGCCATCAATACCACGGCCGGCGGCACCACGCTCAAGGCAAGGTCTTCGTTTGCCGCGCCCATTAGCTCTTCCAGCTCGGCGCGAACAATTTTCACGAAAGCCTGACCAGGTGTCAGGCTCTTGGAAACCTCCGTACCGACGGCCCGATCCTTGACCTTGGCGACGAAATCCTTGACCACTGGCAGCGCGACGTCCGCTTCGAGCAGCGCCATTCGCACTTCACGCAGCGTGTCTTTGACGTTGTCTTCGGTCAGCTTGGCCTTGCCTGTGACGTGGCGAAGCGTTTGCGAGAGGCGATCAGTTAGGTTTTCAAACATGTGCCGTTTCCACGCTGGATGTGGTTAAGGCACCGATTATAGAAGCTGCGACCCCTATGCCGGTACCCCGCATCAATGCTTTTGATCGTGACTGCCGAACCAACTCCGGTTAAATGCACCGCAAGGCGTCGGCGACACGCAAGGAGCCCTACCGATCCGGCAACACAACAATCAATAAACAACGGCAGCCAACCCCTGCATTCGCACGCTTTTGCACGCCAGGTGTTTGTGCCACACTCAGCGCCTTTCAAGCCTGTTAACGGACCTATGCACCCTTTGCTACCGAGCCTGGCTGCTGCCTGTCTTTACGCTGGCGTCACCGGATATCAAGGCCTGCGCCTGGCACAACGTACCGTGCCGGATAAACGTCTGCTTCTCGCATTAGGCGCACTGGCGCTGATTGCGCACGGAGTGAGCCTGTTTATTCAACTGCTCTCGCCGAGCGGCCTGCATCTGGATTTCTTTACTGCATCGAGCCTGATAGCCGCGGCAGTGATCCTTTTGATCCTGCTCGCGCTGTATCGAATGCCGGTCGAAAATCTGCTGCTATTGCTTTTCCCACTGGGCTGCCTGACAGTACTTTTCGCCCAGTTCGCCCCGTCCGGCACTGTGCCCGCCATCAGCGAGCAGCCGGGAATTCTGGCTCACATCCTGTTTTCCATCCTTGCCTATGGGATGCTCACGATTGCGGTATTTCAATCGCTGTTGCTTCTACTGCAGGACCACCATCTCAGGCACAAGCACCCGTCCGGCCTGATCAAGAATTTCCCGCCTTTGCAGACCATGGAAAGCCTGCTGTTCGGCTTCCTGCTGGCCGGCTGGCTGCTGCTTTCGGCCTCGCTGATCTCCGGCTGGCTGTTTCTCGACAACCTGTTCGCCCAGCATCTGGTGCACAAGACGTTGCTATCGGTCATTGCCTGGGTAGTCTTCGGCCTACTGCTGTGGGGGCGCCACCAGCTTGGCTGGCGTGGCTACAAGGCCATCCGCTGGACGCTTGCGGGCTTCTGCCTGCTGATGTTGGCCTACTTCGGCAGCAAGCTGGTCCGCGAATTCATCCTGCATATCTAAGGCAACCAAGTGGAAAATCTACACCCCGGCTTTTTGGTCGGTTTGCTGGTCTTCCTGCTTCTGTGCTCGGCGTTCTTCTCTAGCTCCGAAACCGGAATGCTCAGCCTCAACCGTTACCGTCTTCGCCACCAGGCCAAAGAAGGTCACCGCGGAGCCAAACGAGCCATCGACCTGCTTTCCAGGCCTGATCGCCTGCTCGGCACCATTCTGGTAGGTAACAATTTCGTCAATATTCTCGCCTCGTCGATCGCGACGGTCCTGGCGATGCAGCTTTGGGGCGAGGCAGGGATCGCCATTGCTACGATTGGCCTGACGATCATCTTGCTAATCTTCGGTGAGATAACACCCAAGACGCTGGCGGCACTGCGCCCCGAGGCGATCGCCTATCCGGTCAGCCTGCCGTTACTGGTGCTGCAGAAGGTGATGTACCCGCTGGTCGCACTGCTCGGCTGGATTAGTAACGGGCTGCTCAAGCTGCTCGGCGTGGATCCGTCAAAGAAAGGCACCGACAGCCTGTCCACCGAAGAGCTGCGCAGCGTGGTTCGCGAATCCGGCAGCGATCTGCCGCTGAATCGACAGAGCATGCTGCTCGGCATTCTCGATCTGGAGCGGGTGACCGTCGACGACATCATGATCCCGCGCAATGAGGTCACCGGCATCGATCTCGAGGACGACCTGGAAACCATAGTGACCCAGTTGCGCACTACGCCGCATACCCGCCTTCCGGTGTTTCGCAAGGATATCAACCAGATCGAAGGCATCGTGCACATGCGCCAAATAGCGCGCCTGCTCAGCCACGATCAATTGACACGGGAAAACCTGCTGGAAGCCTGCAACGAGCCTTACTTCGTACCCGAAAGCACGCCTTTGTCGACACAACTGCTGAATTTCCAGAAGCAGAAACGCCGCATCGGCATCGTCGTCGACGAATACGGCGATGTGCTCGGTATCGTCACACTGGAAGACATACTTGAAGAGATCGTCGGCGAGTTCAGCAATCAGGACGCCTTGCGCAGTCCAGACATACACCCGCAGGAGGACGGCACCCAGGTGATCGATGGCGCCGCCTACCTGCGTGAAGTGAACCGCGCACTCGGCTGGCAGCTGCCCTGCGACGGCCCCAAGACCCTCAACGGATTGATAACCGAGGCACTGGAGCACATTCCAGACAGCGGCATTTGCCTGCAGATCGACCAGTACCGCCTGGAGATTCTGCAGGCGGCCGACAACCGCGTTAAAAGCGTGCGTGCGTGGGTCATCGAGAGCACCCCAGCACCATCGAACGACGCGCAATAGCCGCGCCACTCAGACCCGCTTATATCTAAAATTGCGTATCGATCGCCGACGCGGCTCGCAGCGCCTTTGCGCGCGCCGCCTCAATCGACTCATCACGGGCCAAGGCGACACCCATTCGCCGCTGCCCACTGACACCAGGCTTGCCGAACAGCCGCAGCGAGGTATCCGGCTCGGCCATGGCCGCTGCCAGATTACCGAAGCTCACTTGTGCGGATTCGCCTTCCACCAGTACCACGGCCGAAGCGGACGGGCCGAACTGCCGAATTGCCGGGATTGGCAAACCGAGAATCGCCCGCGCATGCAAGGCGAACTCGGACAGATCCTGAGAGATCAGCGTCACTAGACCGGTATCGTGCGGCCGAGGCGAAACCTCGCAGAACCACACCTGATCACCCTTAACGAACAGTTCGACACCGAAAATGCCGCGTCCGTCCAGAGCATCGGTTACGGCCAGAGCAATTCGCTCGGCCTCGGCCATCGCCCCGGAACTCATCGGCTGCGGCTGCCAGGACTCCTGATAATCACCTTTCTCCTGACGATGCCCGACGGGCTGGCAGAACGTGGTTCCGCTCGCATGGCGGACGGTCAGCAGAGTGATTTCATAATCGAAATCGATGAACCCCTCGACGATCACTCGCCCCTTCCCAGCGCGGCCTCCAGCCTGGGCGTACTCCCAGGCGCGTGCAATATCGGCTTCGCTGCGAAGAACCGACTGGCCCTTGCCGGATGAACTCATGACGGGCTTGATCAGGCACGGAAAGCCGAGAACTGAAACGGCCGCAAGACATTCGTCCAGCGAGTCCGCGAAGCGATAAGGCGATGTGGGAAGCCCAAGCTCTTCGGCAGCCAGCCGGCGTATACCTTCACGATTCATGGTCAGCTGTGCGGCCCTTGCGGTCGGGATTACCGTATAACCTTCGCCCTCCAATTCGACCAGCGTCGCGGTAGCGATCGCTTCGATTTCCGGCACGATGAAATGCGGCCGTTCCTGCTCGATGATCGTCCGCAGCGCCGCGCCATCGAGCATGTCGATCACATGATGACGGTGGGCGACCTGCATGGCTGGTGCATTGGCGTAACGGTCCACCGCAATGACTTCGACGCCTAGACGTTGAAGCTCGATGACCAGCTCTTTGCCAAGCTCACCGGAACCACAGAGCAGCACGCGAGTAGCGCTGGCAGACAGCGGAGTGCCTATTCGGGGCATGGTATTCCTCGTTATTTGACCGTATTCAAAGCCGCAGACGATACGTTGCGCATCGGCGTTAGAGCAGCAGACCACTCGCCCGCGCTCGCTCGTGGCAGCGCTGCAGCACGTCGCGCCGCTCGGCATTGTCCATGCGACTCCAGCGAAGGATCTCGTCGACACTGCGCTGGCAGCCGGTGCAGATATCATCTTCATCCAATGCGCAGATACTTACGCAAGGAGAGGCAACAGGCTTTTCCTGAGCGCTCAATCGTCTTGTTCCGACAGATCACGGGCGTAACGCTGGGCGTTGTGCACGTAATGCGCAGCGCTGGCTTCGAGCATCTTCTTCTGCTGCTCGGTCAGCTCGCGAACCACCTTGCCCGGCGAACCTACAACCAGCGAGCCATCAGGGATTTCCTTGCCTTCGGCGATCAGCGTGTTTGCGCCGATGATGCAGTACTTGCCGATCTTCGCCCCGTTGAGAATCACCGCATTGATACCGACAAGGCTGTAGTCGCCTACGGTGCAACCGTGCAGCATCGCGTTATGACCAACAGTAACGCCAGTGCCGAGCGTTAGCGGGTGACCCATATCGGTATGCATGACGCTCCCGTCCTGCACATTGCTGTTCTCACCGATATGGATCAGCTCATTGTCGCCACGCAGCACGGCGCCAAACCAGACGCTGGCACCGGCATCCAGGCGAATCTTGCCGACCAATGTGGCGTTCGGGGCCACCCAGCTTTGTGAATGGGCTTCAACGCGGGAATCACCCAGACGATATTTCACGGTCATGACCTCTTCTGGCTAAGATCGACAAAGGAAGCGGGAGGTTGGCGCAGCTCGATTCCGGCGTCGTACACCAGGTTTACCAGCTCAACGATCATGATGGCCGTCAGCCCCCAGATTTTGTATTCGCCATAACGGTAAGACGGGACGTACCAGGCGCCGCCCTGATAATCAATTCGGTGGGTGACCTCGCGCTGCCCCTGACAGAAGAAATCCAAGGGTACGGAAAAGACCGAGGCTATTTCGGCATCATTCGCACGATACTCGACGTAGTCCGGCACGATCCCGACGTAAGGGGTGACATGAATGCCATGGCGGGACACAAGGCTACTGAGAGGCCCGATGATTTCCACGATCCCCGGTGCCAGACCAACCTCCTCCTCGGCCTCGCGCAGGGCTGTGTCGATCAGGTCGCGGTCTTCCGGATCACGGCGACCGCCCGGAAACGCCACCTCCCCGCCGTGTGTGGATAAACCACTGGCACGAAGAGTCAACACCAGCTCCGGCGAGTCACCACGGGTAATCGGCATCAATACCGCCGCCTCGGGCATCCGGGCTTCCGGCTCCAGAAGATGCGGGGAGTAGTCGCGCACCCGTTGGAGAATCTTGTCCAGCATGAAACTTCTCTTTCTGTCTTTGACTGGCATCATGGCATGAATCACCGAGGCGCCCAAGACGGGCAAAGCTAAAACCCGGCGCATGCATCTTCAACGGAGACGGCCCACGCCTGTATCAGCCATCGCCCGCCATGGAAAACTTTTTGTCCCGACGTCGCTCTCAGCACTAACCTGTCATCGGGTTAAATGCAGGTAGAGCGATCGGCCCATCATACGAAGGAATCGCGATGAAATTCTGCAGCCAATGCGGTGGCTCGATACTGGAATTGATCCCCGAAGGCGACAACAGAGCCCGTTTTGTCTGTGAATCATGCAATACGATCCACTACCAAAATCCGCGGATCGTCGCCGGTTGCTTGCCCGTCTGGGAAGACCATGTGCTGCTCTGCCGACGCGCAATCGAGCCACGACGCGGATACTGGACATTGCCGGCTGGCTTCATGGAAAACGGCGAGACCGTACAACAAGCAGCGGAGCGAGAGACGCTGGAAGAAGCCTGCGCCAAGGTCACGGACCTGCAGCTCTATACCGTGTTCGATCTGCCGTATATCAACCAGGTCTACATGTTCTTTCGCGCCGAGCTGGTCGATGAGCAATTCTGCGCCGGCATCGAGAGCCTTGAGGTCAAGCTTTTTCGGCAGACCGAAATCCCTTGGTCGGCACTCGCTTTTCCGACCGTAGGCCGTACCCTAGAATACTTCTTCGCCGACCGGGTGCAGCAGACCTTCCCGGTGCGCAACGAAGCCATCGAAGCAATGCGGGTGGCGCGTAAACAGGTTTGATGCTGTAAGGATTCAGGAAAGCTCCAATGCGCTGGCTGTTAGCGATTTTCTGCTTCACATTTGCCGCCCTATCCCATGCCACCTCAGCGCCAACGTTCGATGAGTCCTTCATCGACAAGGTTCTGGTAGTCAAATCCGAGCGCAAGCTGCACTTGATCAGCCGAGGCGTCACGATGAAGAGCTATCGCGTCTCGCTGGGTAAGCAGCCGGGGCCCAAGCAGCGCGAAGGCGATCAACGCACGCCAGAGGGGCTCTATTGGATCGATTGGCGCAAGAGCTCGGACAAATACAACCTGGCGATGCACATCTCCTACCCGAACGCTAAAGATCTCACCCGAGCCAGCAGTGAAGGCTTACGACCAGGCAGCATGATCATGCTCCACGGCACCCCCCTCGATGAAGAGTATCCGGAATGGTTCTTCCATACCCTCGACTGGACCGAAGGCTGCATCGCACTGAAGAACGACGACATGCGCGAGATCTGGAATCTGGTACAGGACGGTACCTTGATTGAGATTCGACCCTAGTGCCAGCGAGTCAATCGACTACCAACTAACCGCACAGGCCACTAGCCAGTAAACCGAGCTTGGCAGGAAGCAAAGACACGCGTTAACGTGAACCCACTTTCTACCACTCGGTCAGCCATGACGACGCCTTTCTCCGATGAGCAATTGCAGCTGGATAATCAGCTGTGCTTTGCGCTCTATTCCGCCTCGCTGCAGATGACCAAGACCTACAAACCGTTGCTGCAGAGCATCGGCCTGACGTACCCGCAGTATCTGGCGATGCTCGTGTTGTGGGAGCGCGATGGCCTGACCGTCAGTGAAATCAGCGCCCGCTTGCTGACCGAGCCCGGCTCGCTGACGCCGCTGCTTAAGCGCCTGGAAGCTGAAGGACTGATCAGCCGGACCCGCAGCAATACTGATGAACGCGTGGTCGAACTTCACCTTACCGATGCCGGGCGTGCCCTCAAGCAGCGCGCCAAAGATTTTCCTTCCTGCATGGTTGAGTGCACCGGCCAATCGCCCGAAGCGCTTCTGGCCCTGCGCAACCAGCTCGTCTCCCTTCGCAGCGCCTTGCTAAAAACAACCTGATCGCAAGCGGACAGCGTCCGCAGCCTGCGCGTCTCTCAAAAGGCAAACGGCATTTGTCATGCGGCCTTGGATTTAACTTGCGCGATAAATATTATCGCGATAATTTAATTGCTCAATACTCAATGAAGGAAGTGAACCATGCAAACCATCGAGGCTCTCTATACCGCTACTGCAACTGCTACCGGAGGCCGTGACGGACGTGCTGTATCTTCCGACGGGCTGCTAGACGTAAAGCTTTCAACCCCTCGTGAACTGGGCGGCCAGGGCGGCGATGGCACCAATCCTGAGCAACTGTTTGCCGCGGGATATTCGGCATGCTTTATCGGCGCGCTCAAGTTCACCGCCAGCCAGCTGAAGCAACAGTTGCCCGCCGATACTGCGGTCAACGGCAAGGTTGGCATCGGCCAGATTCCGGGTGGGTTTGGGCTCGAAGTTGAGCTGAATGTCAGTCTGCCTGGCCTGGACCAGGCAACCGCCGAGCAACTCACCGAAGCCGCACACAAGGTATGTCCTTATTCCAATGCGACTCGCGGGAATATCGAAGTGCGCCTGAACGTCAGCGTTTGATCTTGCACTCGTCGGCACAATGAAAAACCCCGAGTCGCGGCGGCGGCCCGGGGTTTTCGCTCAACATCAATCAGAATTGCATGTCAGAGAGCCGCCACACCTCGAAAGCAGGCGTCTCGTACGGATGCGCTCGCTTGAGCGCCTTGACGCTGTCGTGAATCAGCTCGTCAGCCACCACCAATTCGACCTTCCATTCCGATACCGACTGTACCTGGCCGTGCTGGCCGAGAAACGGCTGACTGCCCTCGAGCGGCCGATACTGTCCGTGTCCAAGAACCTGCCAGCAACAGCTGTCATATGCACCGATACGTCCGGCGCCGGCTGTAAAAACCGCCTTTTTAACTGCGTCCAGATGACTTTCCGGAACATAGAAACACAGCTTGTACATCAACATCTCCGAAAAGAACTATCAGCGGAGCAACTCCCCGCAGGATAGCAAACGGCTTTCAATGGCCGGACCGGCTTCTTCTGCCGGCCGGTTGCATCAGACGCAGCCCTAAGTGCTTGGTTCAGCCACTACGTTCGACCCAGATCACAGTTAAGAAAAAAGCCCGGAGCGCCTGCACGCTTCCGAGCTTTCCTTCTTCCAGATACCGGGTCAGTCGACCCAGACCCGCGCATTGCGGAACATGCGCATCCAGCCACCATCTTCTTGCCATTCATCCGGGTGCCAGGAGTTGGTCACCGCGCGGAAGACGCGCTCCGGGTGCGGCATCATGATGGTTACACGACCGTCGCGGGTGGTGAGACCTGTAATGCCACGCGGCGAACCGCCCGGGTTGGCCGGATAACGCTCAGTAACCTTGCCGTAATTATCGATGTAACGCAGCGCCACGGTGCCGGACAGATCGGCTTCTAGCAGTGCTTCTTCGCTTTCGAATTCCGCGTGCCCTTCCCCATGCGCAATGGCGATGGGCAGACGCGAGCCGGCCATGCCCTGCAGGAAAATCGATGGCGAATCCTGCACCTGAACCATGGCCACGCGCGCCTCGAACTGCTCGGAACGGTTACGCACGAAGTGCGGCCAGGACTCGCTGCCAGGTACCAGTTCATGCAAGTTCGAAAGCATCTGACAGCCGTTGCAAACGCCCAGCGCGAAGCTGTCCTTGCGCTCGAAGAAGGCGCTGAAGTCTTCACGGGCGCGGCCATTGAACAGAATCGACTTGGCCCAACCTTCACCTGCGCCGAGCACGTCGCCATAGGAGAAGCCACCACAGGCAACCAGCCCCTTGAACCGATCGAGACTGATGCGCCCCGACAGGATGTCGCTCATGTGCACGTCGACGGCAGCGAAACCAGCGCGGTCGAACGCAGCAGCCATTTCGGTCTGACCGTTGACGCCCTGCTCGCGCAGGATCGCCACCTCGGGCCTTACGCCACGCTTGATATACGGCGCCGCGATATTCTCGTTGACGTCAAACCCTAGATTGACGCTGAGCCCTGGGTTGTCTTCCTCGAGCAGCGCATCGAATTCCTGATCGGCACAATCGACATTGTCACGCAGGCGCTGGATCTGGTAGCTGGTTTCGGACCACTGACGCTGTAGCAAACGACGGTCGCCGCTAAACACGTCGGCGCCGTCGAACTTGATCGCCACGTGGCCGTTGTTGATCGGCTGACCGACCACGGCGACGCAGTCAGCCAGACCGGCGGCGCTGAACTGCGCCAGAACCACTTCGGTGTCGCCCTGGCGGACCTGAATCAGTGCGCCCAATTCCTCGTTGAACAGCACAGCGGAAATTTCCGTGGTGCTCTCTACCAGAGCATCAAGGCTGAGGTTGAGGCCACAGTGACCAGCAAACGCCATCTCCAGCGCGGTGGTCAGCAGACCGCCATCGGAACGGTCGTGATAGGCCAGCAGCAAACCATCGGCATTCAGACCTTGAATGACCGCAAAGAACGCCTGCAGGTCTTCGGCGTCGTCCACATCCGGCGCCTGGCGACCGATCTGTCCGTAAACCTGAGCCAGGATCGAACCACCCATACGGTTCTGGCCGCGACCGAGATCCACAAGAATCAGGTCGGTCTCGCCCTTGTCCAGCCGCAGCTGCGGCGTCAGGGTCTCGCGAATATCGGCCACTGGGGCAAAGCCGGACACGACCAGCGACAACGGCGACGTCACGCTCTTCTCGACGTCCTCGTCGGTCCAGCGGGTCTTCATCGACATCGAGTCCTTGCCCACCGGAATGGTGATGCCCAACTCCGGGCACAGCTCCATACCGACGGCCTTGACCGTGTCGTACAGGCGCGCGTCTTCGCCTGGGTGGCCAGCAGCAGCCATCCAGTTGGCAGACAGTTTGATGTCGGAAATCTTCTCGATACGTGCGGCAGCAAGGTTGGTCAGCGTCTCGCCGATCGCCATGCGTCCCGAGGCGGGGGCATCGAGCAACGCCAGCGGCGTGCGCTCGCCCATGGCCATCGCTTCGCCAGTGTAGACGTCATAACTTGTAGCGGTCACCGCGCAATCGGCCACCGGAACCTGCCACGGACCGACCATCTGATCGCGGGCAACCATACCGGTGATGCTGCGATCACCGATGGTGATCAAAAAGCTTTTGCTGGCTACCGCCGGGTGATGCAGAACACGAGTGACCGCCTCGCCCAGATCGACCTGATCCGCGGCGAAATCATCACCCAGCTCGGCTTCGCGGACGGCACTGCGGTGCATGCGCGGCGCCTTGCCGAGCAGCACGTTGAGCGGCATGTCGACCGGATTGTTACCAAAATGGTTGTCGGAAACGGTCAGATGCGGCTCGGCAGTGGCTTCACCCACGACGGCGAAGGGGCAGCGCTCGCGCTTGCAGATCGCCTCGAAACGTTCGAGATCGGCGGCATCCACCGAGAGCACGTAGCGCTCCTGGGACTCGTTACACCAGATCTCCAGCGGTGCCATGCCCGGCTCGTCGTTAGGGACGTTGCGCAGCTCGAAGCGGCCACCGCGACCGCCATCATTGACCAGCTCCGGGAAAGCATTGGATAGGCCACCCGCACCGACGTCGTGGATGAACTTGATCGGATTGTTTTCGCCCAGCTGCCAGCAGCGGTCGATGACTTCCTGGCAGCGGCGCTCCATCTCGGGGTTGTCGCGCTGTACCGAGGCAAAATCCAGGTCCGCCGAGCTGCTGCCGGTGGCCATGGACGACGCCGCGCCGCCACCAAGACCGATCAGCATCGCCGGGCCGCCCAATACGATCAGCTTGCCGCCAACCGATATTTCAGCCTTCTGCACATGATCTTCACGAATGTTGCCCATGCCACCCGCCAGCATGATCGGCTTGTGGTAGCCACGCACTTCCGAGCCGCGCGGCGTATCGATGGATTGCTCGAACGTACGGAAGTAACCGCTCAGCGCCGGCCGACCGAATTCGTTATTGAACGCCGCGCCGCCCAGAGGGCCTTCGATCATGATGTCGAGCGGCGTAACGATGCGTTCGGGCTTGCCGTAAGGTACTTCCCAAGGCTGCTCGAAGCCTGGAATGTTCAGGTTGGAAACGGTGAACCCGGTCAGGCCGGCCTTTGGCTTGGCGCCACGGCCTGTGGCGCCCTCATCGCGGATCTCGCCGCCAGAGCCGGTGGCTGCGCCGGGGAACGGTGCAATCGCCGTCGGGTGGTTGTGGGTTTCGACCTTCATCAGGATGTGCACGGGTTCCTGATTCGCCGCGTATTCACCGGTTTCGGCGTTCGGGTAGAAGCGCCCCGCGACATTACCGACGATCACCGCAGCGTTGTCCTTGTAGGCGGACAACACGCCCTCACCGTACAGCTGGAAGGTATTCTTGATCATACCGAACAGGGATTTCTCCTGGCTTTCGCCATCGATATCCCAGCTGGCGTTGAAAATCTTGTGACGGCAATGCTCGGAATTGGCCTGAGCGAACATCATCAATTCGATGTCGTGCGGGTTACGTCCCAAAGTGGTGAAGCTGTCCACCAGATACTCGATTTCATCGTCCGCCAGTGCCAGGCCTAGCTCAACGTTGGCTTTCTCCAGCGCAGCGCGACCGCCAGCCAGCACATCGACGGCGCTGAGCGGCTTGGGCTGGGCATGGCTGAACAGGTTCGCCGCGTCCTCGAACTGCTCGATCACCAGTTGAGTCATGCGATCATGCAGAACCGCGGAGATTTGCGCTGCTTCAGCCTCGGAAAAGCTTCCCGCGACGTGATAGGCGATGCCCCGCTCGAGTCGCTGGATCTTGTCCAGGCCGCAGTTACGGGCAATATCGCTGGCCTTGCTCGACCATGGAGAAATGGTGCCGAAGCGCGGCACGACCAGGAATAGGCGACCGGCTGGCTCCTCAACCGGGACGCTTGGACCGTACTTCAGCAGTCGAGCCAATACTTGCTGCTCATCCGCGCCAAGCGCGCCGGATACTTCGGCGAAATGAGCAAACTCGGCGTACAGCCCGCTGACAGCGGGGACCTTCTCGGTCAATTGTGCCAGGAGCTTACCGTGACGGAAGGCGGAAAGAGCGGGAGCGCCGCGCAGGATCAACATCGTCGGAACAGCCTCGGAGGGGAGCAGTCGGGGGCGCGTATTCTAGCTCATGACGGAGGGCAAGGGGCAGCTGGAAGCTGAAGCGATTAGGTAACAGCTGGCGCGAAACGTCCGCCCCGCATCGTAGCCCTGCCGGTGGGCTGAAGCCCACCTACGCCTGCCTTTCACGTCGAGCTTCAGTGCAATATCTGACTCAAAAACAGCACTGTAGGGTGGGCTTTAGCCCACCACATTGGGATGATTACCGGTGTTTCTGGTGGGCTGAAGCGGAGCGCCGCCCGGCCCACCCTATGCCCTGAAGCCTGTGGCCTGCCGCCCTAATGCAATATCTGACTCAAAAACAGCTTGGTCCGCTCGTTGTTCGGATTGGTGAAGAAGGTCTCTGGGTCGGCTTCCTCTACGATCTCGCCCTTGTCCATGAAGATCACTCGATCGGCGACGGTACGGGCGAAGCCCATTTCGTGGGTCACGCAAAGCATGGTCATGCCGCTTTCGGCGAGGCCGACCATGGTGTCCAGCACTTCCTTGACCATCTCCGGATCTAGCGCGGAGGTGGGCTCGTCGAACAGCATGATTTTCGGCTTCATGCACAGCGCACGAGCAATCGCGACACGCTGCTGCTGACCACCCGAGAGCTGCCCCGGATACTTATCGGCTTGTTCCGGTATGCGCACACGCTCCAAATAGTGCATGGCAATTTCCTCAGCCTGACGCCGCGGCAGCTTGCGCACCCACATCGGTGCCAGGGTGCAGTTTTGTAGTACGGTGAGATGCGGGAATAAGTTGAAATGCTGGAAGACCATGCCGACTTCGCTGCGGATCGCCTCGATCTGCTTGAGGTCGTTGGTCAACTCGACACCGTTGATTACGATGCGACCTTGCTGATGCTCTTCAAGCCGATTGAGGCAGCGAATGGTGGTGGACTTGCCTGAGCCGGATGGCCCGCATAGCACGATGCGCTCGCCCTGGGTGACATTCAGGTTGATGTCCTTGAGCACGTGAAACTGCCCGAACCATTTGTGTACGCCGTGCATCTGGATGACCGGCTCGCCGGCGCGTTCAGGCTGTTTGGGTTGCAGAGATGTATCGTTCATGTGCCTCTCCTAATTCCGGTGACCGGTGTCGAGCTTGCGTTCCAAATGCATGGAATAGCGCGACATGCCAAAACAGAAAATCCAGTAGACCAGCGCGGCGAATACATAGCCCTCGGTCGACATGCCCAGCCAGGCAGGGTCGGCGGTGGCGCGCTTGATGCTGTTGAGAAAGTCGAACAGACCGATGATGATCACCAGACTGGTGTCTTTGAACAGGGCGATAAACGTATTGACGATGCCGGGAATGACCATCTTCAGTGCTTGCGGCAGGATCACCAGGATCATGCTGCGCCAATAGCCCAACCCCATCGCGGCGGCCGCCTCATACTGGCCCTTGGGTATCGCTTGTAGCCCGCCGCGCACGACTTCGGCGATATATGCGGCCTCGAAGAAAATCACCATCACCATGGCCCGCATGAGCTTGTCGAGGTTCATTTCTTCGGGCAGAAATAGCGGCAACATGACCGATGACATGAACAGCACGGTGATGAGTGGCACGCCGCGCCAAAACTCGATGAAAGTCACGCACAGCACGCGAATCGCAGGCATGTCCGAGCGACGGCCGAGCGCCAGCAGAATGCCCATCGGCAAGGCTCCGGCGATGCCGACAGCAGCGATGACGATGGTCAACATCAACCCGCCCCAGCGGCTGGTCGGGACCATTTCCAGGCCCAGGAAGCCACCATGCAGCAGCCAGTAGGCGAGCAACGGATAGAGCAGCAGAAAGCCTATGCCGTAACGCGCCTTGTTCCGCATTTGTCGGAGGAATAGCGGCGCGGCGCCGATGACGGCGAGCCAGGCTGTCGCATCCACGCGCCAGCGCAACTCTGATGGATAGAAACCGTACATGAACTGGCTGAAGCGCGTCTGGACGAACACCCAGCATGCGCCTTCACGCGTACAGTCGGCTCGTGTCTCTCCGGTCCAGTCGGCCTTGATGATGGCCCAGTCGAGGATCGGCGGCACGATCAACCAGATCAGATAAAGCCCCACCAAGGTGAGTAGCGTATTGATCCAACTGGAGAACAGATTGGCCCGCATCCAGCCGATCACACCAATGTTGGTGGAAGGTGCCGGCAGGTCCGGTTTAAAAGTATGGGTCGTCATGCGCTCGTCCTTACCGCTCGATCAGCGCAATGCGCTTGTTGTACCCATTCATCAGCAGCGAAATGCTAATGCTGATCGCCAGATACACGCTCATGGTGATGGCCATGGTTTCAATGGCCTGACCGGTCTGATTGAGCACCGTACCGGCAAATAGCGACACCATATCCGGATAGCCGATGGCAGCCGCCAGCGAAGAATTTTTCGCAAGATTGAGGTATTGGCTGGTCAGCGGCGGGATGATCACGCGCATTGCCTGGGGGATGATGACCAGTCGCAATACACGTCCCGGACGAAGACCCAACGAGGCGGCGGCTTCGGTCTGCCCGTGGCTGACCGACTGAATCCCGGCGCGTACGGTTTCTCCGATAAAGGCCGCGGTATAGATGGACAGCGCCAGCACAATCGACACCAGCTCCGGTATTACCACCCAACCGCCACGGATGTTGAAGCGTTGCAGCTCCGGAATTTCCCACAGAAACGGCGCGCCAAGCAGCAGCGAGCAGAGCCCCGGAATCCCGACAAACAGCGCCAGACTGGCCCAGAACACTGGAAAGGTCTGCCCGGTAGCGTGGCGTCGCGCGCGGGCCCAGCGATTTAGCATGACGATGGCTACCAGCGCCACGAACATCGCGCCCCAGAACGGCCAGAAGCCTTCCCCCGCGCTGGGTGAAGGCATCTGCACCCCGCGGTTGTTGACGAAGATAACGCCCCACAAGCTCAGACTGTCCCTTGGGCCGGGCAAAGGGCCAATCACGGCGAAGTACACGAAGAAGATCTGCAGCAGCGGCGGGATGTTGCGGAAGGTCTCGATATAGACCGTAGCGATTTGACGGATCAGCCAGTTAGGCGATAGTCGCGCCACACCGAGTACGAATCCGATGATGGTCGCCAGAACGATGCCGATGACACTAACTAACAGCGTGTTAAGCAAGCCGACCCAGAACACCCGTCCATAGGAATCGCTTTCGCTGTAGTCGATCAGATGTTGGGAGATGCCGAAGCCGGCGGCATTGTCGAGAAAGCCGAAGCCCGAGGTGATGCCTCGGTGGGCGAGGTTGGTTTGGGTGTTGTAGAACAGGAACCAGCCGATCCCTACTACCGTTATTACCGCGACAATCTGAAACAACCAGGCGCGCGCCTGTGGATCCGTGAGCAGCGAGCCGCGCGCTGCTCCCGTTTTGGCGATGGTTCGCATTAAGAAACCTCATACGACGCGCCGGTGCAAGGGCACCGGCAGCGCTCATCCTTGAAACAAGGCCAGCGCTCGCTGGCCCGGCTCGATCAGCGCACCGGCGGTGCGTACTGCAGGCCTCCATTGGTCCAGAGCGCATTCAGACCGCGTTCGATCTTAAGGTCGCTGCCGGAGCCAATGTTGCGCTCGAACACTTCGCCATAATTGCCGACCTGCTTGACGATTTGCACCGCCCAATCCTTCGGCAGCTTCAGATCCTTACCATATTCACCCTCGATGCCGAGCAAACGCGCAACGTCGGGATTCTTAGTAGTTTTGGCTTTTCCTTCGACATTAGCCGCGGTTATCCCCAGCTCCTCGGCGTTGATCATGGCCAGCAGCGACCAGCGCACGATATCGAACCATTCTTCGTCCCCCTGACGCACCGCAGGGCCGAGCGGTTCCTTGGAGATGACTTCCGGCAGCACGATATAGGCGTCCGGCTTGGCTAGCTTGATGCGCTGGGCGTACAGCTGGGACTGATCGGAAGTGAGCACGTCGCAACGGCCGGACTCCAGCGACTTGGCGCTTTCATCGGACGTGTCGTAGGTGATTGGGGTGTACTTGAGACTATTGGCGCGGAAGTAGTCGGAGAGGTTCAGCTCGGTAGTGGTACCGGCCTGGATGCATACGGTCGCACCGTCGAGTTCTTTGGCACTGGATACGCCGAGTTCCTTATTTACAAGAAATCCCTGGCCGTCGTAATAGGTCACGCCGGTAAAGTTAAGTCCCATCGCCGAGTCACGAGAGCTGGTCCAGGTGGTATTTCGCGAAAGCACATCGATTTCACCAGATTGCAGCGCGGTGAAACGCTCCTTGGCCGTCAGCGGGCTGAACTTGACTTTACTGGCATCACCAAATACCGCAGCCGCTACCGCGCGGCATACATCCACATCGATTCCCTTGTATTCGCCCTTGGCATCGGTGTAGGAGAAGCCCGGCAGCCCGTCGCTGACGCCGCACTGCACGAAACCTTTGCTCTTGACCGCATCCAGAGTCGCCCCTGCCTGAGCCAAGCCGCTGGCGCCCAAAAGTGTCGCGGCACTAAGCACGGCCAGTGTGGATTTTGCCCTTATCATCGAAACCTCCAGTTTGCTTTTATTCTTACGGGGTCGGGGTCTTCTACCTGCATCACAGGTTGCCAATCGACACGCATCAACCGACATGACAGAAGAGCCTGACCTGAGTCTAGCCGCCGATTGGTTATCGGCAACTTCTCCCGATGCGCTTATCTGCGACAGTGCCGACGACATCGGCGCATTAGGTACCAGCGGCAAAGCAAGTGGCGTACCAGATCGCAACAGCGCCTTCTGGAGCCGCGGCGCGCTTCATAGCAAGGCTATGAGCAGGTAATCTCGCCGCATATTGCTGCACTTTTTTCTGCGCTCGCCCAAACATGGCGCGATCCGCCCGAATGGAGCCCGACATGAGCGACCCTCTAATCATCGAACCCGCAACAACTGCCGATTCCTGTGTTATCTGGCTGCATGGCCTCGGCGCTGATCGCTACGACTTCCTGCCCGTGGCCGAAATGCTGCAGCAGCGTCTGTTGGCGACCCGCTTCGTGCTCCCCCAGGCACCCACCCGGGCAGTAACCATCAATGGCGGCTGGGCGATGCCGAGCTGGTACGACATCCTGGCCATGAGTCCTGCTCGAGCGATTGATCAGGCGCAGCTCGAGCAATCGACGCAGAGTGTGATCGAGCTGATCGAAGCGCAGCGCGACGGTGGCATCGATCCCAAGCGCATCTTCCTCGCCGGCTTTTCCCAAGGCGGCGCGGTGGTTTATCACACCGCGTTCCTACGCTGGTCCGGCCCGCTGGGCGGAGTTCTGGCGTTATCTACCTATGCGCCGACTTTCAACGCCGCTCTGGGGTTGTCGCCGCTGCAAACCGGTCTGCCGGTGCTTTGTCTGCACGGTTCGAGGGATGACGTCGTACTGCCCTCAATGGGGCGCGCCGCCTATGAATGTCTGGTACAGAACCAGGTACAAGCGGCCTGGAAGGGTTATCCGATGGGCCATGAGGTGGTGCCGGACGAGATTCGCGATATCGGCGATTGGCTAAAAGCCCGGCTGGGTTAACTGCGCTTGAACAGCGGCTCATTCCGCTAAGAAATTTGTGACGCTGCGCGCCTGTCCGGATGGCCAAATAAAGCTACGCTTGGCATGGGCAGAAAAAACTTGATGCGCCTGCAGTTGTAGCGCTCATTGCGGTCAGACGAAGCCGACCAGCCAGTAGTTACGGGGCGCTAGCGATAACCATGACAAAGACGCCATCCAGCCGGATGTTGCAGTCATGAAGCTTGCCGAATGGCGGGCCGAAATGCAGCACCTGAAACAGGCACGACTGCTAGATCATGTGGACGAGCCGTGCCTGCGGCTGCTGCAGGAGTTCTTCGAACCGTGCCTGGTCGGGGCTGGCGAGGTCCTGCTTTCACCACTCGAACACAATCACTATCTTTATCTGGTCCTCGACGGCGAGCTGGCCGTTCACCTGGATTCGCTCGAAAGCCATCAGGTACGCGCCATCGGCCCAGGCGATTGTGCCGGCGAAATCAGCTTCATGGACAATCTGCCGCCGTCGGCCTACGTCGTCTCGCTCGTGCCTTCGGTACTGCTGCGTCTGCATCGTCGCTCGATGCCACTGCTTACCCGGTCCCCCAAGCTGATGCAGAACCTTGCCGAACTGCTTTGCCAACGTGTTCGCCTGAGTGATCGGCTGATCATCAACAGCGAGCAGAACGCCAACGTCGACACCCTAACCGGCTCCTTCAATCGCCGTTGGCTCGAACATATCTACACGCGCGAGAGCACCCGCTGCGCCTTCAGCGGACAACCGCTATCGATCCTTATGCTCGATGTCGATCGCTTCAAGGATTACAACGATAGACATGGCCATCTGGCCGGCGACCATGCGTTGTGCCTTGTCGTCGACACGCTCAGCAAGCTGCTGCGTCCAGCAGACAGCCTGGTGCGCTACGGTGGCGAGGAGTTCGTGATTTTGCTTCCCGACATGTCACTCGAAGATGCTCGCAACATTGGCGAACGCCTGCGCCAGAGCCTCGAAGATATAAAATCGTTCCGCTCACCTATAGGGGTTCTGCCTGGCGTGACGATTTCCGTCGGTGTCGCGCCGATGCAACCGAAGGACGACCTGAGGACGCTAATTCACATCGCCGACCAAGCGCTTTATCAGGCCAAGAAGCGGGGGCGAAACCGCGTTTGCGGCTGACCTACAACCGCGCCGATAGCATGACCAGCCCAAGTTCGATGCCAGTTCCGAGCAAATCTTCGCCGTATCTGCTTCTTGCATTACACTGGCGGGCAAACCTTTATAGACACAGACGAGAAGCCCGTGCTCGAAGCACTCAAAAAAATTTTTGGCAAAGGCCAGGCCGAGCTACCCGCCGCCCAGCCCATCAGCAACACCTCGAAAAGCACCGATAACCCTCGCCCTGCGCGTTCCGATGCTTCAGCGGTAGCAACCAAGCCGCGCCCTGAACGTGCACGCAAGCCCGCCGCACCGCCTGCACCTGCGTGGAAACTGGAAGACTTCAAGGTCGAGCCCGCCGAAGGCAAGACACGTTTTCATGATTTCAAGCTCGCTCCGGAGCTAATGCACGCCGTCCATGATCTTGGATTCCCTTACTGCACACCGATCCAGGCCCAGGTGTTGGGGTTTACCCTCAAGGGTCGAGATGCGATCGGCCGCGCCCAGACCGGCACCGGCAAGACTGCAGCCTTTTTGATTTCCACCATCACCCAGCTGTTACAGACCCCACCACCCGGCGATCGCTACATGGGCGAGCCGCGCGCGCTGATCATCGCGCCGACGCGGGAACTGGTCGTGCAGATCGCCAACGATGCGCTGAATCTAACCAAGTACACCGGCCTGAGTGTGATGAGCTTCGTCGGAGGCATGGATTTCGACAAACAGCTCAAAGCTCTGGAATCCCGCTATTGCGACATTCTCGTGGCTACACCGGGGCGCCTGCTGGACTTCAATCAGCGCGGCGAAGTGCACTTGGATATGGTTGAGGTTCTGGTCCTCGACGAAGCGGATCGCATGCTCGACATGGGGTTCATTCCGCAGGTCCGCCAAATCATCCGCCAGACCCCACCCAAGAGCGAACGCCAAACTCTGCTGTTCTCCGCTACGTTCACCGAAGACGTGATGAATCTGGCCAAGCAGTGGACAACGGACCCGGCAATCGTCGAAATCGAAGCGGTGAATGTTGCGAGCGACACCGTCGAGCAACATGTCTACGCCGTAGCGGGAAGCGATAAGTACAAGCTGTTGTACAACCTCATCACCCAGAATGACTGGACCCGAGTGATGGTATTCGCCAATCGCAAGGACGAGGTGCGCCGCATTGAGGAGCGCCTCACTCGCGACGGTATAAGCGCCGTCCAGATGTCCGGTGACGTCCCGCAACACAAGCGCATTCGTGCATTGGAAGGCTTCCGCGAAGGCAAGATTCGCGTAATGGTGGCGACCGATGTGGCAGGCCGCGGCATTCATGTCGATGGCATCAGCCACGTGATCAACTTCACTCTGCCAGAAGTGCCGGACGACTACGTGCATCGCATCGGCCGCACAGGTCGGGCCGGCGCCAGCGGCACTTCGATCAGCTTTGCCGGGGAAGATGATGCCTTTGCCCTGCCGGCGATCGAAGCACTTCTGGGGCGCAAGATCAGTTGCGAGATGCCTCCCGCCGAACTGCTGGCTGCGGTCCCGGCCAAGCGCTGACAAGCTTTGGAACAAATACTTAAACAAAAAAGCGAAGCCGGCAGCGGCTTCGCCTTTTTTTCGCCCGTACCTGATGGTACTGCGGATCTCCCGAGCTCGCTTCTCGCTGATGGGCGCAGGCGTCAATGACAGAGAGCATAATAGAGGAAGCTCCCTACCTGGGCGCTCTGTCGATGCTTTCACGTTGTTCCTAAAGCTGCAGATCACCTTCGGCTGGCTTGCTATCCCTGACGCCACCGCTCCGCAGCGGCTTGGTCGCTACAGCGACCTTCGACCCAGCGCGGTCCTGACGGGGTATCTTCCTTCTTCCAGAACGGCGCGCGGGTTTTCAAATAATCCATGACGAACCGGCAACCATCGAATGCAGCCTCACGGTGTGCGCTGGCGGCGCCGACGAAGACGATCGGCTCACCGGGCTCGAGCCGACCGACTCGGTGCAGGATTTCCAGGTGCAGCAAGGGCCAACGCGCGGTGGCCTCCTCGACGATTTTCTGCAGCGCCTTCTCCGTCATTCCCGGTGCGTGCTCGAGAAACATCCCGGCGACGTCATGCCCATCGTTGAAATCGCGAACGAAGCCGACAAAGCCGGTTACCGCGCCGATGCCAAGGTTGGCTGCGTGCAACGCGTTGAGCTCTGCACCTGGATCGAACGGCGCCTGCTGTACACGCACATTCATGCTCAGCCTCCAGTCACGGTGGGAAAGAATGCCACTTCATCGCCATCGACCAGCGGCTCGTCGAGCCCGCACAACTCCTGATTGCGCGCGCACATCAGGTTCTGTTCGCCCAGTACAGTCCATTCGTTACCTCGCGCCAGCAGTCGCCGCCTGAGATCGTCGACCTGCCGAAGTGACGAATCCCATTCCAGCTGCTCGGTATCGAGGCCAAACGCCTCACGATAGCGCGCGAAGTACTGCACCTGAATCATGCCTGCACCTGCCAATGTCCGCTTTTTCCGCCTAGCTTTTCCAGCAGTCGGACACTCTCCACGACCATACCCTTATCGACGGCCTTGCACATGTCATAGAGGGTCAAAGCGGCGATGCTCGCGGCAGTCAGCGCTTCCATCTCCACGCCGGTCTGACCGGCCAGTTTGCAGCGTGCCTCTATCCGCACGCAGTCGCCCCCTTCCGGTTGCAGTTCGACCTTGATACTGGTCAGCAGCAGCGGATGACAAAGGGGAATCAGCTCATGAGTCTTCTTTGCCGCCTGGATTCCAGCGATGCGGGCAACTGCGAATACATCACCCTTGGGGTGGCCGCCCTGCTGGATCATTTGCAGAGTTTCAGGACGCATGCGCACTTTCGCCTCCGCCACCGCTTCACGTGCCGTAACGGCCTTGGCGGTGACGTCGACCATATTGGCGCGCCCTTGGGAATCGAGGTGAGTAAGCATAAGCAGGCGACTCCGAATATCAATGCGGCACATTGTATACACAATATGCCGCACCGCACCCTCCGCTGCCGGCCCCGTCGGGCGGCACGCGCTGGCTTACATGTGAGCCTCGGCGTATTCGGCAAGTACCGAACGAGGCACGCCTTGCAAGGTGATGTGCATGCCGTGCGGGAAGTCTTTGAAACGCTCCGTGAGATAGGTCAATCCCGAACTGGTTGCGGATAGATAAGGCGTGTCGATCTGCGCAAGATTACCCAGGCAAACCACCTTCGATCCGCTCCCTGCCCGTGTGATGATGGTTTTCATCTGGTGCGGCGTGAGGTTTTGGCATTCGTCGATCAGGATCAGACTCTGCTGAAAGCTGCGGCCGCGAATGTAGTTAAGGGATTTGAACTGCAACGGCACCTTTTGCAGGATGTAATCGACACTGCCATGGGTGCTCTCGTCATCCATATGCAGCGCTTCGAGGTTGTCGGTAATTGCGCCGAGCCAGGGTTCCATCTTCTCCGCTTCGGTGCCAGGCAGAAAGCCGATGTCCTCATCCAGCCCCTGCACGCTGCGTGTCGCAATGATTCGCCGGTAACGTTTGCTCACCACGGTCTGCTCGATGGCCGCGGCCAAGGCCAGGATGGTCTTGCCGGATCCTGCGGCACCCGACAGATTGACCAGATGAATATCTGGATCAAGCAAGGCGAACAGCGCCAAGGCCTGATGGATATCGCGAGGGCGCAGCCCCCATGCCTCCTGGTGCAACAATGGTTCCTGGTGCATATCGAGCAAGAGCAACTCGTCCGCCTTGATGCCCTTGACCCAGCCGACAAAGCCTTGCTCGTCGAGGATGAACTCATTGATGTGCACGGCAGGCAGATTGTCGATCAGTTGGACCCGATGCCAGGTCCGGCCGTGACCTTGGTGTGTGTCGACCTTGCTGACACGATCCCAGAACGACCCGCTCAGGCTGTGGTAGCCGCGCGATAGCTGGCCAACGTCGTCCACTAGCTTGTCGGTGTGGTAATCCTCCGAGGCAACGCCACAGGCGCGCGCCTTCAAACGCATATTGATGTCGTTGGTAACTAACACCACCGGAACGCCAGCGCTGCGCCGCTGCAGATCCACGACCTGATTGATGATCTTGTTGTCGTTGAGATCTTCTGGAAGCGCGCTGGAGTCGGCGCCTTTGCTCATCAGAATCGACAGGCTGCCACAGGGCCCGCTCTTCTCTCGCTGGATCGGTACGCCCAGCTCGACTTCTTCGGGGGTGGCATCGCCGAGCACCTTGTCGATCAAGCGAATGGCTTGACGGCACTCAGCCGCCACGCTGTGCTTGCCGGTCTTGAGTTGATCAAGCTCTTCGAGCACGGTCATTGGGATGGCGACCTGATGCTCCTGAAAATTCAACAACGCATTGGGATCGTGAATCAGAACGTTGGTATCAAGAACGTAGAGGGTGGGCTGAGTTGCGCGGGGTCTGCCGTAGTCATCCATACGCGATCACCTTTTCGGAGCCGGACGACGGAGAGCCGAATGCACTCCGCCGTAGAGAAAACCACCGTGCGCAAGGTGAGCGGACTTGGGTAGCAGGGGCCTGGGGCCACCCAGAGGCCGCCACCTGTGAGTGCAGGTTTCGGCGGTCTTGATGAAAGGTAATACCGCAAAATGGATGACAGTAAAAAGTCTTTTTCTACCAGACGACGTTTTTTTATCGGAACGACGAAAAACGCTTGGCTGGCTTCCGATGGGCAGCTAGGCTCAGTAATCAACCCGCGCGTTTTCCCCGCACTGATTTACCTCCGCCGTCACGTGCACCAGCTCTGAAAACCCTTTCAGCTCGGCCTTGTAGCGATCCGCCGAATGCGCTTGGTGGGTGACAATACTGACGATACAGCTGTATTGCGCTCGACCGACTCGCCATAGATGCAGATCGATCACGTCTGTGTCCGGCACCGCTTCCAGCTGCTCTCGAACGCGCTGCACCAGCGGATCGTCCATTTCCCGGTCCAGTAATGCCTTCGCGGTATCGCGCAGCAGGCCCTTGGCCCATACGAGAATGACGATCGCACCGATGATGCCCATCAGAGGGTCCAGCCAGTTCCAGCCGAAGTATTTGCCTCCCAGCAAGGCGAAAATGGCCGCAACCGAGGTCAACCCGTCGGTCAGCACGTGGATGAAGGCGGCATGGCGATTGAGATCTCGCCCTGGCCCTGCGGAGCTCTCGTGGTCGTGGTCGTGGTCGTGGTCGTGGTCGTGGTCGTGGTGAGCATGATGGTGGTGATGGCCGTGCTGATCACGCAGCAGCCAAGCCGATAGTAGATTCACCGACAATCCGATAATCGCCACCCATAACGCTTCGTCGAAGCCAATTTGCGCAGGTGACCAGAAGCGCGACAGCGACTCGCCGATCATCATCACCGCCACCACTACCAGCAACACCGCGCTGGCAAAGCCCGCCAATACCTCGATTTTCCAGGTTCCGAATGCGAAGCGCCGATCGTGGGCGTAGCGACGCGCCAGAAGATAGGCAATCGCTGCCATACCGATAGCCACCATATGCGATGCCATATGCCATCCATCGGCCAGAAGCGCCATGGAGTTGAACAGGTAGCCGGCGAATATTTCAGCCACCATGGTTAACCCGGTCAGCGCCACCACCGCCCAGGTTTGCCGCTCGGCTCCCTGCTCGAGCGGACGATAATCATGGGAAGGTTCCCAGTTTGAATGATTGCAAGCGGTCATAAGCGCTCCTCTTCGAGGGGACAAGCTTGTTCCTTAACACCGGGGCAAGGTCAACCTCTCGGTTAATCGGGGCCATAGGTGGAGCCTCACCCAGCTATAAGCCTAAAATCAGCGCCCTTCAAAGGAGACCGATATGCTGATGGTGATTTCGCCGGCCAAGACCCTGGATTACGACACCCCACCGACGACCAAACGCTTCACCCAACCCGAACATCTCGACCACGCCCAGCAACTGATCGATCAATTGCGCGACCTTTCACCCCAGCAGGTCAGCGAACTGATGCACCTTTCGGACAAGCTCGCCGCCCTGAACGTCGCTCGTTTCGGCGGCTGGACAGCGGAATTCACCCCGGGCAATGCCAAGCAGGCACTGCTCGCGTTCAAGGGAGACGTCTATACCGGATTGAACGCCAGCGATTTTTCCGAGCAGGACTTCGATTTCGCTCAGAAACATCTGCGAATGTTGTCCGGGCTTTACGGCATCCTGCGCCCGCTCGACCTGATGCAGCCCTACCGGCTGGAAATGGGAACCAAACTAGCCAATGCACGCGGCAAGGATCTCTATGCATTCTGGGGCGAACGCATCAGCGGCTGGCTTAACGAAGCGCTGGCGTCACAGGGTGACGATGTATTACTCAACCTTGCCTCGAATGAATACTTCGGCGCGGTCAAACGCAAGGCCCTGAATGCGCGAGTGATCGACGTCGACTTCAAGGACCTGAAAAACGGTCAGTACAAAATCATTAGCTTCTACGCCAAGAAAGCGCGCGGCCTGATGAGTCGCTACGTTATCAAGGAACGCATCGAGCAGCCCGAACAGCTGAAGAATTTCGCTTACGACGGCTACCGCTACAGCCCGGATGATTCATCGACCGATCACCTAGTGTTCCTGCGTGACACTTAACCTTAAAGAATTGCCGCCTCGCTCGAATGGCAAGCAGAGGCGGGCGTTTTCTCGCTACGCACAGCACCGACGCAGGCGCCATTCGTCGCCGCTACTGGGGTCACAGTTACGTCTACCACACCGCCTGACAGCTCCCGTCCTACGACCTCAAAAAACTCTCCGATCAGCGGCCGTCCACCAGGGAACTATCCGAAGGCACCGACAATCATAAGCGCGTACCGACAATTCCAGATGGAAAGGGACGTCGCACATGAACGTGCAGCGGAATTCAGAACAATGCTTTCAAAACGTCAGCCATGGCTATCTTTCAGGATCACCAGGCGCGACTAGCCGAGGTCAGATCGGCCGAACCAAAGCAGTGCCGGTAATGACCGCACTGTGCCAAGCGCACCGGTGCCAATCAGGCAGCGTCCGCCCGAAGACAGTGCAGGCCCGTTTACGTCAGACCGATAGAGGGCATGTCGCCTCTCACTCTGGAGCGGCGCTCGACACCGCTATTTCAAATCCGGCTGCGATCAACAACCAGGCAACAATCCCATATTCAGGCTCGGAGCGCGCAGTTCGTTCCGACGGTAGTTTTCTCGCGAGAAAACACAGCTTGACGGCGCGCGGCATCCTGGAGGCCCGACCAAGAAGCGCATGGCGAGCACAAACCTCTACGCCACCTAAATGGACAAGAAGAACTCCCCTTCTCAACGATTCAGGAGAAACAACATGATTCCGGTCATCCTCTCAGGCGGCAGCGGCTCTCGGCTCTGGCCTCTTTCACGCAAAGCGTTCCCCAAGCAGTTCCTCGCACTGACGGCTGAACAGACGCTGTTCCAGCAGACTATCGAGCGTCTCGCCTTCGAAGGCATGCAGCCGCCCCTGCTGGTATGCAACAAAGAACACCGCTTTATCGTCAAAGAGCAGCTGGCGGCACGCAAGCTGGGCATTCAAGGCCTTATGCTCGAGCCATTCGGTCGCAACACCGCGCCTGCGATCGCCATTGCGGCGATGAAACTGCTCGAGGATGGCCGTGACGAGCTGCTGCTGGTCCTGCCAGCGGACCATGTGATCGAGGACCATAAAGCGTTCCAGCGTTCGCTGGCCTTGGCCACCAACGCTGCGGAAAACGGCGAGATGGTACTGTTTGGCATTCCTGCAACCAGTCCTGAGACCGGTTACGGCTATATCAAGTGCGATCACAACGAGCGCAATGGCCTGCCGGAAGGCGTTAACCGTGTTACCAATTTCGTCGAGAAACCTGACGAAGCGCGTGCTCAACAGTATGTTGAGTCGGGTGATTACTATTGGAATAGCGGCATGTTTCTGTTCCGCGCCAGTGTATTCCTAGAAGAACTTAAGAAACATGATCCGGACATTTACGACACCTGCGGAGCCGCGCTGGAGCGCAGCGCCAAAAATGGTGACGAAGTACTGATCGATCCAGAGACCTTCGCCTGCTGCCCTGACGACTCGATCGATTACGCAGTAATGGAAAAAACCGCACTGGCGTGCGTAGTGCCCATGTCGGCAGGCTGGAGCGATGTTGGCTCCTGGTCTTCGCTATACGACGTGCTGGAAAAGGACGAAAATGGCAACGTGACCAAAGGCGACGTGATTGTCGAAGACAGCCGCAACTGCCTTGTTCACGGCAACGGCAAGCTGGTGACCGTGGTCGGTCTGGACAATATCGTTGTGGTCGAGACCAAAGACGCGACGATGATCGCGCACAAGGACAAAGTCCAAGATGTCAAGAAGCTGGTGAACAAGCTCGACGCCATGAAGCGCTCCGAAACGGTCAATCATTGCGCCGTGTATCGCCCTTGGGGCTGGTATGACTCGGTCGATATGGGCGGTCGCTTCCAGGTCAAGCGGATATGCGTCAACCCGGGAGCGCAATTGTCACTGCAAATGCACCATCACCGTGCTGAACATTGGATCGTCGTATCCGGCACCGCCCAGGTTACCTGCAATGACAAGACCTTCCTGCTGACCGAGAACCAATCGACCTACATTCCGGTGACGTCCATTCACCGGCTGGCCAACCCCGGCAAGATTCCGCTAGAGATCATCGAAGTACAGTCAGGCAGCTATCTCGGTGAAGATGACATCGAGCGATTAGACGATGTGTACGGACGCGCCCACGATAACGTGGCGAGCCAATCAGCACGGTAATTGGCTGAGATATAAACAACCGCGCCGAGGATCAGGCGCGGTTTTTTTATATCTGGGACGATCCGAATTAATCGGCTGACCAGCGCAGGCCTCTATCGGGTTAATAGCGGTTGCTGCTCAGCGTCGGAATGGAAGACAGCAATCAAGGGAGACGCGGCTCGCGAAATCACTAATTCAATCCTTCGGTGTAACCGAGCACGCAATTAGTCGATGCTCCGCCAGCACCAACCTAGACGCCCTACTGCATGCGGCACATACTAATTTCGCTTACACTTGTTTTTCGCCATCCGCTTGCAATAGAGCCAGCCAGTCCATTAAATAAACCAACCGCCGAGTCGCATCGCACGTGCCGATCTGCTGCTTGGGGCGCCTCAACCTGTGCTTGCAGGTATATTCGAACTATCGAAAAGGACAGATCAAGAAGTGACAAAAGAAGAACTACGCGCCGAACTGGAACGACAGGCCAACCGCTTCCAGGCCGTATACGGAGGCGAGATAACCACCTACGCTGCTCAACCCGATCCTGAACGCAAGCCTTGGCGCAAAAAGCCAACTATTCACGATCAGGTTTTCAAAGAAGAATTACAAAAGATTGAAAAAGAGCTGTCGCAACAGCCTTCTCAGTCAAATAAAAACGACCTCTAGGTACCGTGCTGCCATGACAGGCACAACGGGCGGACGAGTGGCCCAGGCAGCATTGCCGCCCCGATCAGCGTTTTCCGCCAAATAGCGAGCCCATCAATCCTCGTACCAATTGCCGGCCTAGCTGGTTGGCCGCCTGACGCACAGCGCTTTTGAACACTCGCCCGGCGAGATCGCCGAAAGCATCTCCTGCATCATCTTTCTGCGTCGCCGCTTTCGCCTGCGGCTCGGCATTTGTCGCCTGTTTCGCCCGGCTGAGCAATATTTCGTAGGCGGATTCGCGATCGATCGCTTTATCGTAGCGAGTACGCAACGGTGAACTGGCAATCAGCGCACGTCTTTCATGATCATCGAGCGGCCCCACACGCGACTGAGGCGGCGCGATAGCCACGCGTTGCACCATGGCAGGCGTGCCCTTGTCCTCGAGCCCGCCAACCAGGGCTTCGCCGATTCCAAGATCGACCAGCGAGTCCAGCGCAGAGAATGCAGGATTGGCTCGAAACCCTTCTGCCACGGCACGCAAGGCTTTCTGCTCCTTGATCGTATAGGCCCGTAGGCCGTGTTGAATGCGCAGGCCCAACTGAGCTAACACTTCATCCGGCAAATCTGCCGGCGACTGGGTGACGAAATAGACGCCAACGCCTTTCGAGCGTATCAACCGAACGACCTGCACCAACCGGTCTTGCAAAGCTCTCGGGGCATCGTTGAACAGCAGGTGTGCCTCGTCGAAGAACAGCGCCAGCAACGGACGATCCGCATCGCCGCGCTCGGGTAGTTGTTCGAACAACTCTGCCAGCAACCACAACAGGAACGTCGCATACACCTTGGGTGCCTGATGCACGAGCTGACTGGCATCGAGCAGATGAATCCGGCCACGCCCGTCGTGATGCGGCTGCAGCACATCTTCCAGCGCCAATGCCGGTTCGCCGAACAGCGCCTCGGCGCCCTGCTGTTCCAGCGTCGCCAGCCGCCGTAACAGGGCTTGGGACGAGGCACCGGTCAGCAAGGCGGCGTCATCACCTAGCACCTCGGGGTTCTGCTTGAGGTGGGCGAGTAGTGCTTTGAGATCCTTCAGGTCCAGAAGCAGTAGCGCCTCGCGATCGGCCACCTTGAACGCGGCATAGAGAGCCGCTTGCTGGCTATCCGTCAGTTCGAGCAAGTTGCCTAGCAAGAGCGGCCCCATCTCGGTCAAGGTGGTACGCAACGGATGTCCGCTCACGCCATGCACGTCCCATAAGGTAACGGGATAGGCCTGCGGCTGATGCTTGAGCCAGGGCATGCTAGAGATACGCTCGGCGATCTTTCCTTGCGGAACCCCGGCGGCGCCCAGCCCACACAAGTCGCCTTTGATATCTGCCGCAAACACCGCTATACCGGCATCGCTGAACTGCTCTGCGAGCCGTTGCAGGGTAACGGTCTTGCCAGTGCCCGTCGCGCCAGCGATCAAACCGTGACGGTTGGCCAGGCGTAGCGGATGCATATTGGGGTCGCCTGCAGCATCAGCGCCCAACACCAAGCAATCGTTGTGTTCCATCTGGCCATCTCCAGAACGGGAAGCTGCGGATGAGCGCGGCAGTGCTAGCGCTGCCGCGCCGATGCTTTTGCTCAATCGCTAGCCGGGACAGTGGAAGCAACGTCATCAACAGCCACTTCGGCATCGGGTTGGTGACGCTTCCACAGCGCTTCGGCACCAGGAAAGTCCGTGCCGAGTTCCGGCCCAAGGTGTTCGGGATCGTAGCGTTGCGTACACCCGCTACCAATGATCGGCGGTGCTGTTGCGCCTGCCTTTTTCAGTAGATCGGTCATACACGCTCCCGCGCCGATGACGACGGGTCAGTTGAAAACCATGGTCTTGTTGCTATGGACCAGCACACGTTCCTGCAAGTGATAGCGCAGACCGCGCGATAGCACCATCTTTTCCACATCCTTACCCAGACGAACCATGTCTTCGACACTGTCGCGGTGGCTGATGCGCACCACGTCCTGCTCGATTATCGGGCCGGCGTCTAGTTCTTCGGTAACGTAATGACAGGTCGCACCAATGAGCTTGACGCCCCGCAGCGAGGCTTGGTGGTACGGTTTGGCCCCGACGAACGAAGGCAGGAAGCTGTGGTGAATGTTGATCACGCGTTGAGCGAACTCTTCGCACAACTCGGACGGCAAAATCTGCATATAACGCGCAAGCACAATGACATCGGCCTGCTGTTCTCGCACCAGACGCGACACCTCGGCAAACGCTTGCTCCTTGCGCCCCGGTTCGACGGGCACGTGAAAATATGGGATTCCATGCCACTCGACCATGCTACGCAAGTCGTTGTGGTTGGAAATAACGCAGGGAATTTCACAATCCAACTCACCGCTATGCCAACGGTGCAAGAGATCGGCGAGACAATGCGATTCCCGACTGGCCATCAACACGACGCGCTTGCGCTGCTCCGAGTCGGTGATGCGCCATTCCATGGAAAACTCGCGTGCTATAGGAGCAAATGCCTGACGGAAACCTTCAAGATCGAAAGGCAGCGAGTCGGCGCGAATTTCATGGCGCATGAAGAACCAGCCGCTCTGATGGTCGGAGTGGTGATTGGCTTCGGTGATCCAGCCATTGTAAGTAGCCAAGAAATTGCTGACCTTGGCAACGATGCCAACGCCATCGGGACAGGCAATAACCAGCCTGAATGTACGCATTAAAAGTAACTCCGACTTACAAAAAGACCCGCATTCTAGCGCAGCGAAAAAAACTGCAGCCACATTATCGAGCAGGTCCAGCACCCCGCTACCTCGTGGCTAGGTGGCATTGCACCGGATATACGACAGGAAACGGCTCATTCGCCTGGTTTACATGGGGAGTTTTTAGCACTGCGACAAAGCCGAGCATGGCGCGGTGTCAACTACGCGAACGGCGCCGTAGAGGTATCGCGACGCTACAACCTCTACTGCGGACAAATCCGCTGTAGATATAACAACGATGCGCTCGTTCAAGCGCTAGTTTTTTTGACGAGTACTATCCGCAACCCGAACGAACTAACTGAACGACGTTAGAATCAAGCAAAGGCAGGAGCGCGGTTAAACTTTATTCAAAGAATATTTACTTGTGCATTGCAGCTGTCTATGATTACCAACACTTGCGTTCAAACCTATACCAAGGATGTGACATGTCGCTGATCAACGAATACCGCGCCACTGAAGAAGCTATCAAGGAACTTCAGGAACGCCTGAAGTCTCTTTCCGCAGACGACAAGCTGAAAAAGGAGCTTGAGTTCGAAGGCAAACTGCGTGAATTGATGGGCGAATACCAAAAATCTCTTCGCGATATCATCGCCCTGCTTGATCCGGACGCCAGAAGCAACAAGGCACAGCGCGCAACCAAAGCGCCGGCTACGGCCAAACGTGCCCGCCGAGTGAAGCAATATAAGAACCCGCATAACGGCGAAGTGATTGAAACAAAAGGTGGCAATCACAAGACCTTGAAAGAATGGAAAGCGCAGTGGGGCTCCGATGAGGTTGAAGGCTGGGCCACTCTGCTCGGTTAATTGGCACGCTACGCCTAAAAGCCATCTGACGCTTCATGCCAAGGCATGCTGCGTCAGATGGCTTTTTTGTATCTGCCGATAGGCGCAGCAGTCAGCGAATGTAACGGTCACGCAAGCTGTCAGCATGCATGGACCACTGGCGTAGCAACTGCGCTTGTTCCGGGCTCGCCGAGGCCAGCAGTGCCTGAACGCATGTTTCGAACTGAGTCAAGGTATTGGGCGCACCAAACTCGGGGGCAGTTAAGCGCTGCCGGCAAAATTCGTCCCATTGCAGTTTCTCCGCTGCCGACAGGCACTCTGGGAAATTACGGGCGCGATAACGAAAATGCAGTTCAGGCAAACGGGCGTCGTCAAACGGGAACACGCCGCCCGAACTTTGCGACGACGCAAGAGTTCTGACCTGATCACAAAGCCGCCGGTCTCGTTCGCCTAGGAAGCCATCGTAAAGTTGCTGTTCCGGATCAGCCGAACCTGCGAAAACCTCTTCCTGATAGATGTCGGCGAGCTTCGCTTCCCAGTCTGCCCGTCGGCTGCGCAGATCGCGTGCCCTGAACTCGCAACATTCCAGATCCAGCCCCAAGCGATCGATATCGGAATCACGCAGCACTTTCATTGGCGCAAGCACCGGGCAGCGATTCACATGCACCAGTTTCAGCGGAGTCGGAAGTTTCTCGCCGAGATCTTCACGACGCGTATAAAGCCGTACACGAAGATCCTCGGCTTTGTCTTCCCATAAGGGCGCGCACTCGGAATTTAGATCGCAAACGATCAGTGCATTACGGTTGCGCGGATGCCAGGCCAGCGGCAGTACCACCGACAAGTAGTGCCGGGTAGCAGAGAAGCGCCCTGAAATATGCACCAACGGTTTCAACAGTTCGATCTGCTCGATCACCGCGTTCTTCCGGCGCAGCTTGTATAAATAGTCGTAGAGCCTCGGTTGGCGCTCACGTATCAACCGCGCCAGGGCGATGGTCGCTCGCACATCGGACAAGGCATCGTGCGCCTGCAAATGTTCGAGTCCATTGGCCACACTCAGACGTTCTAGCTTGAGCGTCACCCGGCCGTCTTCCTCTGGCCAGACCAGCCCTTCCGGACGCAGCGCATAGGCCGTGCGGACGAGATCGATCAGGTCCCAACGGCTATTGCCGCCTTGCCACTCGCGGGCATAAGGATCGAAGAAGTTGCGGTACAGGCTGTAGCGCAGCACTTCGTCATCGAAACGCAAGCTGTTGTAACCCGCGCCGCAGGTGCCGGGTAGCGCCAATTCCTGATGCAGCCGCCCAATGAATTCGGCTTCGCATAACCCCTTCTCAGCCAAGGTCGCCGGGATTATGCCGGTTACCAGGCATGCCGCCGGATGCGGCAGGATGTCATCGCTGAGGCGGCAATAGATATTCAGCGGCTCGCCAATTTCTTCTAATGCCTCGTTGGTGCGGATCCCGGCGACCTGAAGAGGCCGATCGCAACGTGGAGAAATACCGGTTGTTTCAAAGTCGTACCAGAAGATGCTGGATGTCACGGGAGATTCCTTCTCGGTCGTCTGGCGCCAGTCTAGCGCGCCCGAGCAACTGCTGGCCGCATCGCCTGCGTCGCAGACGCGAGGCGCTATGCACAATGGCGCTGCAGTCGTGTGCAGGCGCCAGCATTTCGCCTCAAAATTCTTCGTAGGCTCTGGCCGAATTATCCGTTCGATGCTTTCATGCCCGCCAAAACCGGCTGCTCCAGCACTAGGTTCGATCAATTGACCAAACCATGATGAGCTGCAGCAGGCTCACCGATACCGTTAAACGAGCCAATTCATTGCCTCCCGCCTCAGCATCCGAAGCGCTACTGGACAACACACACCGGGTCGAAACGCCGGAAGGTATCGATCTGCTGCTCCGTCCGGCTGGGTTGGTCCCGCGAGCGCTGGCGTTTGCCCTGGATCTGCTGATTCGCGGAGCCATACTGGCCCTGTTGGGAGTGGGTTTTGCGCTGTTGGGCAAATTCGGGATGGGCGTCGGCGCGCTGCTGCTGTTCCTGGTTCAATGGTGGTACATGGTGCTGTTCGAAGTCCTCAATCAAGGCAGGACACCTGGCAAGTACTGGTTGGGGCTGAAGGTGGTCCACGATGACGGGACACCGATCGGCTGGACGTCATCGCTGACGCGCAACCTGCTGCGTTTCATCGACATGCTCCCTTTCGGCTATTTCCTCGGGGCCCTCTCCTGCCTCTGGCACCCATCCTTCAAAAGGCTTGGGGATTTGGCCGCCGGCACACTGGTGGTTTATCGCGAGCGGAGCATTCCCGCGCCAACGCTTCCGGCGGTCGACGCCATCGCCGCGCCCTTCCCGCTGGAACTGACCGAACAACGTGCGCTGATTAGCTTCGCCGAGCGCCAATCGAGCCTGTCGCCGGAGCGTCGCCAGGAGCTGGCGGCGATCCTCTCGGGGCCGCTGCAGGTCCCGCCGGAGCAGGCACAAGCGTATATCAATGGCATCGCCCGCGGCCTGGTGGGCCCCGCATGAAACAGAGCCAATTCGAAAGCCGGCACCAAACCGAATGGCAAGTGTTTGACGAAACGCTCGATGCGTTCGAGCGCGGCAAAAAGCCCTCATCTACCTTAATTGCTGAGTTTCCGGCGGCCTATCGGCGACTTTGCCAGCAGCTCGCGTTGGCTCAGACGCGTGGTTACAGCACTCATTCGATCGATAACCTGCAGCTGTTGGTGCAGCGCGGGCACCAACAGCTGTACCGCCATCGCAGCCCGCTGACGGGTCGTTTGCTCGGCTTTTTCCTGGGTGGCTTCGGCAGGCTGGTCCGCGATGAATGGCGATACGTGGCAGTCGCAAGCCTGCTGTTCTATGCCAGCCTGCTGGGCATGGGCGCGCTGGTGCTGGCGTACCCGGAGCTGGTCTACAGCCTGATCGACCCGGAACAGGTCGCTCAGATGGAAGCGATGTACGACCCAGACACCAGCCGCCTTGGTCGCTTCGGCGAACGAGAGTCCGGTGACGATTGGGTGATGTTCGGCTATTACGTCATGCACAACATCGGGATCGCCTTCCAGACGTTTGCTGGCGGCTTGCTATTCGGCGTCGGCAGCCTGTTCTACCTGCTTTTCAACGGACTGATGATCGGTGCGGTTGCCGGCCACCTGACCGGGATTGGCTATCATCAGCCGTTCTGGTCGTTCGTCGTAGGTCACGGTGCCTTCGAGCTGACAGCCATTACCTTTGCTGGCGCAGCGGGGTTGAAACTGGGCGCCGCGCTCGTTGCGCCAGGTCGGCTGACACGAACTGAAGCGTTACGGCTGGCAGCAGCCAAGACGGTGCGATTGATAATCGGCGCCACTGTGCTGTTGCTGATCGCCGCGTTCATCGAGGCCTACTGGTCGTCGATGACCTATCCTTCTGCGCCAGTGAAATATGCTGTGGGCGCGCTACTGTGGCTGCTGGTCGGCCTGTATTTCTTGTTGAGCGGCAGGAACACCCATGCGCCTGACTGACGCGAGCATGGAGATTCGCCCGCGCAGTGCCTGGGAAGCGCTGGACCTCGGCATCCTACTGGCTCGGCGACAGGCCGGACTGCTGATGTTCAGTTGGGCACTGCTGACCCTGCCGCTATTCGCCCTGTTCAGTCTGGTGTTCTGGCAGCACCCTAGCCTGTCGTTGCTGCTGTTCTGGTGGTTCAAGCCACTCTATGAGCGCCTGCCGCTTTTCATCGTCTCCCGCTCGTTGTTCGGTGATATCCCGACAATGCGCCGCAGTTTCCAGGCGCTTCCCGGACTGCTGCGTTCGCAGTGGTTTTCCAGCATCACTTGGCGCCGCTTCAGCCTGACCCGCAGTTTCGACCTGCCGGTTCTGCAGCTTGAAGAGTTGTCCGGCTCCGCGCGGCGTCAACGGCTGGTCGTCCTGAAACAACGTGACACCAGCGCAGCACGCTGGCTGACCATCGCCGGCGTCCATCTGGAGAGCGGTTTGTGGCTGGGCGCTCTGGCATTGCTTTACGTATTGATCCCGTCGCAACTACTGGCTGAATGGAAGTGGCAGGACCTGCTGAAACTGGACGGCGACTGGCTCTGGTTCGAGCACTTCTCCAACCTTTTGTACGTGCTGGCATTGGTGGTCTGGGAGCCGATCTATGTCGCCAGCGGTTTCAGCCTTTATCTCAATCGACGAACCGTACTCGAGGCCTGGGATATCGAGTTGAGCTTCCGCCGATTGCAGGAACGGCTGAAAGCCGTGCTACCGGCACTTTTGCTCGGCCTGAGCCTGCTGTTGATCCCACCGATCGACGACGCCCAGGCAGCGCCTCCGACTGCTCAAGCTGAACAGAAGACAGCCGAGCCGAGCCCGGAAAGCAGCCGATTACTCAACCAGCCATTGACCAGCCAGGCCGCCAGCGAACGGATCGCCGAGCTGCTGGATCAACCACCATTCAGAAACCGCGAAACGGTTACCCGCTGGCGTTTTGGCGAGGAACAGCACGATTCAGAGGCTGGCTGGCTGGCGCGTTTGTTAGAACAACTGCTTAACGGCAGCGGCCTGCAACGCGGCTTCGACCATGTCGCAACGGGCATAGAGATTCTGCTCTGGGCCGCTCTGTTCGGCCTGATCACATTTGTATTCTGGCGTTATCGAGAGTGGATCAGGCTCTACGTCGGGCGACTCCACCGACCATCCGATAGCCCTCGCCCGCCCGCGCCGGCCATCTTGTTCGGTCTCGATATGCTGCCCGAAAGCCTTCCACAGGACGTTCCCGGCGAAGTGGAGCGGCTTTGGGATAAACAGCCACGCGAAGCCCTCGGATTGCTCTATCGAGCTTTTCTCAGTCGACTGTTGCATGAGCGCAACCTGCCGTTGAAGAGCGCCCACACCGAAGGTGAGGTGCTCGGACTGCTGCGTCAGGGGCAACCGGAGCTCGTCGGCTATGCCGAAACGCTCACCGGTCACTGGCTGAATCTTGCCTATGGGCATCGCTTGCCACCGAGTGCCGCCAAGACCGAACTATGCGCTCGGTGGCGTGAGTTGTTCGGGACAGGGGCGCGCGCATGATCTACCGTCGCGCGATCTATCTGGCGTTGGCAGCCGTGCTGCTCGGCGCTTTGCTGCTGTTCGCTATGAACAAGGCGACGCCCTACGAAGAAGTCATCGAGCATGGGCCGTCGCCGCAGGTGCGCAGCAATCCCTACCTGGCTGCCGAGCATTTCCTTGCTGACCAGGGCAGAGCGGTCACCCGCACGGAAAGTGTTACGGGGTTGGTCGACCTGCAACCGGACACGCAGGTCCTGCTATTGCTGGGTGACCGCAGCGAGATGACGCCACGCCAGTCGGCTCGTTTGCTCGCGTGGGTCGCAGATGGTGGTCACCTGGTGTTCGTCGCCGAGCGCCTTTGGAATGAGCGTACGGCTAGCAGCGGTGACCTGCTATTGGACACCTTGAATTTGCAGCAGTACGAAACTACCGAGGGCCGCAACGGCAAAGACGTTGCCGACCGGATAGCCAGCGCCGAGAAGCATCCGCCGCTGACCCGGCTCTATCTGGAAAACGAAAACGCGCCGGCCTACCTCGCCTTCGATACCGACTATCACCTCTACGACGCAGGTGAAAAAGCACACGCCTGGGCCAACAGCGCCGGCGCCACGCATATGCTGCAGCTACAGCACGGCAACGGTCTGGTCACCGCGCTTACCGATAGTTGGATCTGGCAAAACGACAACATCGCCAGGTATGACCACGCGTGGCTGCTCTGGTATCTCACCCAGGACCGCGACGTGACCCTGGCCTATCGCACCGAGCACAACAGCCTGCTGCAACAACTGCTGCGTTATTTTCCCGAAGCGCTAGTCGCCCTGCTACTGATGCTGATATTCACCACCTGGCATCTGGCTCAACGCCAGGGACCGCTCTTCGCTCCACCCGACCGCGGCCGCCGACAGTTGCAGGAACACCTTCGTGGCAGCGCCGATTTTCTCTATCGGCACGCGGGGCAGCGCTACCTGCTGAGCAATCTGCAACGCGACATACTGCGTCAGGCGTGCCGCCGCCATCCCGGTTTCGAAACGCTCGGGCATGCCGAACAATGCGAGATACTGGCGAAATTCAGCCGCCTTTCCATCGACTCAATCGATCAGGCATTACGCTCACCCGCCGCAAAGCCTGCCAGCACCGCCGAATTCACCACTCAGGTTGCCCGCCTGCAAAGCCTCAGGAATGCCCTATGAGCGACGCCACAAGCGAATCGAACAACACTACCCCCGCTACCAGCGCAAGCACTCAACGACAGCGCGCCGCCCAACTGGCACAAGCGCTGCGCCAGGAGCTGCACAAAGCCATCATTGGTCAACAGGACATCGTCGACGGGGTGCTCACCGCGCTGATCGCCGGCGGCCATGTGCTGGTCGAGGGTGTTCCGGGTTTGGGCAAGACGTTGCTGGTGCGTGCGTTGGCACGCTGCTTCGGTGGCGAATTTTCACGCATCCAGTTCACCCCCGACCTGATGCCTAGCGATATCACTGGCCACGCCATCTACGACCTTGCCAGCGAACAGTTCAAGCTGCGCAAGGGCCCGGTGTTCACCAACCTGCTGCTCGCCGACGAGATCAACCGCGCGCCAGCCAAGACTCAGGCGGCCCTGCTGGAAGTCATGCAGGAGCGTCAGGTCACGCTCGAAGGACGTGCGCTGGCGGCGCCGCAACCTTTCCTCGTAATGGCCACGCAAAACCCCATCGAACAGGAAGGCACCTATCCGCTACCGGAAGCCGAGTTGGACCGCTTCATGCTGATGCTGCGCATGGACTATCCACAGGTCGACGAAGAGCTGGAATTGGTCCGTCAGGTCACGCGCTCGGCTCGCACCGATATCCTTGATGTCAGCGGGCTACGCGTTCTGCTGCAAGCGAAGGACGTCCAGGCGTTGCAGAAAATCGCCAGTGACATGCCGCTCGACGAGCAGGTGCTCGACTACGCGGTGCGCCTGGCTCGCTCGACACGCAACTGGCCGGGCCTGGCACTGGGTGCAGGCCCACGTGCTTCTATCGCCCTGGTTCGCTGCGCAAGGGCGCGAGCGTTGTTACGCGGCGGTGAGTTCGTCACGCCGGACGACGTAAAAGGGTCTGCGCTTGCCGTTTTACGGCACCGCGTCAGGCTCTCGCCCGAACTGAATATCGAAGGCGTTTCGGTGGATCAGCTGCTGCAACAGCTGCTCGACCAAGTTGCGGCGCCGCGACTGTGATCCAGCCCAACGCGTTGAACCTTCGATGAATCCATCACGACGGCTGATCTACGCGCTGGCTGCATTGCTCGGCCTTGCTCTGCCGCTGGGGATATCGTCGTCCCTGGATGCCGACCTGCCCGGAACAAACTTGGCTTGGTGGGGATTGCTGCTGTGCCTGGGCCTGCTGTCGGCATTCGACGCGCTGTCCTTGCACCGTCTGCCCTCACCCAGTCTGCGACGCAACCTGACCGGCAACCTGGCACTGGGCCGCTGGCATGAGGTGCAGCTTCAGGTTCGACATTCACTGACTCAGCCTTTGCGCCTGGAAATATTCGACCACGCTCCCACCGGAATGGAGCTCCAGAACCTGCCCCTATTCTTGATTCTCTTGCCTGGGCAACACTGCGACCTCAGCTACCGAGTGCGCCCGGAACGCCGCGGACATTTCCATTTCAGTCAATGTGAGATCCGCTTGTACAGTCCGTTTGGGCTATGGCGCGAGCGCCGCCTGCTGCGCCTGGAATCGCAGACTCGCGTTTACCCCGACTTCACTCGACTGCACGGCGCGCCGCTAATGGCTGTGGACAGCTGGCTAAGCCGCCTGGGCGTGCGACAGCAACCTCGCCGCGGATTGGGGCTGGATTTTCATCAGTTACGCGAGTTCCGCGAAGGCGACACCCTACGGCAGATCGACTGGAAGGCCACGGCGCGCAAGCGCATGCCCATCGCCCGTGAATACCAGGATGATCGCGATCAGCAGATCCTGCTGATGCTCGATTGCGGCCGGCGGATGCGCAGCCAGGATGGCACGCTCTCGCACTTCGACCATGCGCTCAACGCGAGCCTGCTGCTGGGTTATGTAGCCTTGCGCCAGGGCGATGCTCTGGGGCTCTACACATTTGCCACCGAACAACGCCGTTTCTTCGCACCGGCCAAGGGCCAGTTACAGTTGAACGCCCTGCTCAACGGCGTCTATGACCTGGCCAATACCCGGCAGCCGGCGGACTTTGCGCTGGCTGCGAGCAATGTCCTGGCGCTGCAGAAACGACGGGCGCTGGTAATCATCCTGAGTAACCTGCGCGACGAGGACGATGAAGACCTGCTCGGCGCGGTCAGCCGCCTTTCGCGCCGACATCGAGTTTTGGTGGTGAGCTTGCGCGAGCAGGTCCTCGATGGGCTGCGGCAGCAACCGGTCAGCAGCTTCCAGGATGCGCTGGCCTATTGCGGCACCCTGGACTATCTGAACGCGCGCAGCGGTCTGCATGAACGGCTGCTGGCTCATGGCGTGCCGGTACTCGATGCGCGGCCGCACGAACTTGGGCCGGCGTTAATCAGCCGCTATCTGGCCTGGAAAAAAGGTGGTGTGCTATAGCACGCAGGCTTCGCAGAGCGGCATGAAAGTGTGCTTGAGCGACGCGAGTGAAAATTTCGACATCACCCCTTTCAGGTTCCGAGGCAACGATCCTGATCGGCCGCCTTGCTGGTTGGCACATCCATGCGTGGCAGGCGAGCCGGTGGAATATGCAGCATGGGCCGAAAGCTGAAGTAATGATGCAACGCGTCGATCATGTCCCTGATCTCGCTGGGCGGCGAGAGCAGGACGAAGCCCGAATCGAAGCTGCCAGGCGTTACATCTTCGCGGGACCAGCGACAGGTCGCGCTGAAGTCAATATGCCGCAGCTGGCCGTGCTGGCCGGGTATCTTCAAGCGCATCTCGAAGCGCGCATCCGTCATCATCGGATACGGGCTGATAAGCATCAGACCCGACTCTGACAGATTGCCGATAAAGCCCAAGGGTTTATCAGTGAAACGATTGAATACATTGAGGTAATACGGCAACTGGTGCCGTTCAATGCTGCGTTGATTGAACATGTTCATCGGTTCCGGGCCTGCCGCCAAGTTTGGTCGCTGCCACCGTTACCGGCGACTCAGCTGCAGTTTTGACTGATACGACTGGCCAACTGCCGCCGCGCCGCCCCTATTTCTTCATCACTGTAGTAGACCCGCTCACCCTTTGCATCGGCACGAAAATAACGCCCACCCCGGGAAAGGCGCGACAGCTCCTCTTGCAACTGACGGCACTCCTGGTCGCGCTGCGCATGCCGCTCGCTGGCAGCCTGATCGGCTTCCTGCTGCTCTTGCCGGCGGGCCTCAAAAAACCGTTCGGTGCGTGCCTCACGCTCGCGGGTCGCCTCGTCTCGCTCGACGATTTGCGGCCTGACCTCAATCTGCTCGGCGCCGGGACGCGATTGCGCGTCGAAATGTACATTTCCCTGCGGATCGACCCAACGGTAAATCTCGGCGGTCACCAACGGCGAAGACAACAAGGCTACAAACATTATTGGTACAACGCGCATGGGTTCCTTCCCGGCCGGCCATCGATACCAGCTTCGCTTTAGGGTTTGGCGGCGTGGGTGACCACCCGCTCCTCCGGCTGATAGTGCCCCAACTGGCGCAACGTCTCCAGCCTGGCGCGACCGCGAAAGGCGTATTCGCTAGCCGGATAGCGCGTCTGAATGAAGCGATAAGTTTCTGCCGCATCAACGAAAAGACCCTGGCGCTCCAGGCACTGACCACGCAGCAGCGAGATTTCCGGCTGAACATTGTCACGCGGGCGGCTGCGGCGTTCGGCCTGGGAGAGCTCCAGCATCACCCTGTCGCAATCGCCGCTTTCGTAATGCTTGTAGGCATCGTCCAGATGCCGATCGAGTGCGTTTCTGCTGCTGCAGCCTACGCTGAGGGTGGCCAGGAAAAGAATGAACAGGGTGCGCATGGGTAAAATCCTCCGATGCTTGCTTATCGACCACGGCGAAAAAAACTGCAGCCCCGTTCAACGGCGAGCCGGACCCCATCTACCCGCGCGCAGCCCCGCCCAAAGAGTAGTGCACCCCAACGATGACTACAGCCACACGGCATAGTAGCCTCCCGACCATTCTGAAAAAGGAGCATTGAATGATCTCGCGCCGTACCAAAATCGTCGCCACCCTGGGCCCAGCCAGCAGCTCTCCGGAAGTGTTGGAAAAAATGATCGTGGCCGGACTCGATGTTGCGCGCCTGAACTTCTCCCACGGCGCCCCGGACGAACACCGCGCCCGAGCCCAGCTGGTACGGGACATCGCCGCGAAACATGGCCGTTTCGTCGCGCTGCTGGGCGATCTGCAAGGACCGAAGATCCGCATCGCCAAGTTCACCAACAAGCGCATCGAGCTGGCCGAAGGCGACAGCTTTCGCTTCTCCGTCACCCATCCACGCGATGCCGGCACCCAGGATGTGGTGGGTATCGATTACCCGGATCTGGTCAAAGACTGCAGCGTGGGTGATGAATTGCTGCTCGACGATGGCCGCGTGGTCATGCGCGTCGACAGCACGACTGCCGATGAGCTGCACTGCACCGTGCTGATCGGCGGCCCGCTGTCGGATAACAAGGGCATCAACCGTCGAGGAGGCGGCTTGACCGCACCGGCATTGACCGCCAAGGACAAGGCCGATATCAAGCTGGCCGCCGAGATGGATCTGGACTATCTCGCCGTTTCCTTCCCGCGCGATGCCGCCGACATGGAACTGGCCCGCCGCCTACGCGACGAAGCCGGCTCCAGCGCCTGGCTGATCGCCAAAATCGAGCGCGCTGAAGCGGTAGCCGATGATGAAGCGCTCGACGGCCTGATTCGTGCCAGCGACGGCGTAATGGTCGCTCGCGGTGACCTGGGTGTTGAAATTGGCGACGCCGAGCTGGTCGGTATTCAAAAAAAGATCATTCTCCATGCACGCCGCAACAATAAGGTGGTCATCACCGCGACCCAGATGATGGAGTCGATGATCCAGAATCCGATGCCGACCCGCGCCGAGGTGTCCGATGTAGCCAACGCCGTTCTGGACTACACCGATGCGGTCATGCTGTCGGCCGAAAGCGCCGCAGGCGAATACCCGGTGGAAGCGATCAAGGCCATGGCACGCGTCTGCGTCGGTGCCGAGAAACATCCGACCAGCATCAAGTCCGGCCACCGCCTCGGCCAGCGTTTCGAGCGCAGCGACGAGAGTACCGCGCTGGCGGCGATGTACACCGCCAACCATTTCCCTGGTGTGAAAGCAATCATCAGCCTGACCGAGAGCGGCTACACCACGTTGATCATGTCGCGCATCCGCTCCTCGGTACCGATCTTTGCCTTTACCCCGCACCGCGATGCCCAAGCCCGCGTGGCGCTGTTCCGCGGCGTGCAAACCGTTCCGTTCGACCCAGCCGCGCTGCCGGCGGACAAGGTCAGCCAGGCAGCAGTGGACGAACTGGTCAAGCGCAACATCGTGCAGCCGGGAGACTGGGTCATCCTGACCAAGGGCGACAGCTATCACGATTCGACTGGCGGCACCAACACCATGAAAATCCTGCGTGTCGGCGACTCGCTGAGCTGATATCGCGGCTGAACGGATTGCGGCAAAACCGGAAGGCATCGGCCAGCTTTGGCCCGATGCCTTCCAGGAGCCGCCACGCATTCAATACGAGTTGAACCCTGCCCTTCAGTAACATCCCTCATTCAGCGACTGCTGCATCAGCTGTCAGACCTTCCGCATGACGAAGGCATCGCTCAATACCTGTCCTCTTGGTATGCCTGCCAGGAACATTCGCTTGGCACAGTCTTCGACGAAGCCGCTCCCACCGCAGATCAACACCACCTCCTGACGCGACGTCGCGCGAAGGGACTGCAGGCGGCTCTGTGTCTGCTTCCCATCGATCAACTCGACACTCAGATTGCCGTGCAACCCAGCGAGCTCACCGAGCGGACCTCGCAAGTAGGACTCGTCCCGACAGAAGTGCAGCAGTCGAATCGGCCCGGTATGTCCTTGGCGCAAGGCTTCGCGCAATACGGCCCAGAGCGGCGCAAGCCCGGTCCCCGCAGCCAGCAACAATAGCGGACGTGTCTGCCAATCGGGCTCGTAGTGCAACGCGCCTTCGTTCAGTGGGCCGAGGCGCAAGCTGTCGCCAACAATCAACTCACGCGCCCCATCGCAGAACGCACCGGGCATACGGCAATCGAGGTGGAACTCGAGCCAAGGATCCTCGCCCGGAAGGCTCGCCAGAGAATAAGGTCGGGCAATGCCACTGGCGTTCCACAGCAACACATGTTGACCGGCGCGATAGCGCAACGGGCGCTCGGGCGTCAGCCGTAGCCGCAGGACTTGGTCACCGAGCCAGTCGAGCCCGTCGAGCCGCGCCGCCAATCCCTCTCGCGCCGGATCGAATGCCGCCACGCAAAGATCTTCGGCCACGCTGCACTGACAAGCCAGCCTCCAACCTTGCAGGCGCCGGCTGGCATCGAGTGCGTCGGGACGGGCGTCCAGCGGTTCGCCCTGCAGGCAGCGCACCAGGCACGCATGGCAGCTGCCTGCGCGGCAGCTATAGGGCACGTTCAGACCTGCAGCGTTGAGCGCATCGAGTAGATTGCTACCCTCGGTCACGTTCCAGGTTCGTGAGCCACAGGTAAGTTCAGGCATTGGCGGTCGTCCAGCTTGCCTCGCAGCGGTTGCGCCCATTGCCCTTGGCCCGATACAGCGCCTCGTCGGCCCGCTGCAAGGAATCGTCGAGCTCATCGCCGGCATTGATCAGCGTCAGCCCTACCGACAGACTGAGATGCCCCGCCTGCAGCTGGACGTCCAACGGCTGGGCAGTGGCGAAGGCTTCGCGCAGACGTTCGCAACAAGCACTGAATTGCTCGGCATCGGTGTGCGGCATCAGCAGCACGAATTCTTCGCCGCCATAACGGGCGAGGATATCGCCATCGCGCAGGCATGAGCGCGCCACTGACGCGAAGGCCTGCAACACCCGATCACCCGTTGCGTGCCCGTGAAGGTCATTGACCCGTTTGAAATGGTCCAGGTCGATCAGTGCGAGACCGGATTGATGCCCAGCACGCAAGCGGCTTAACTCCGCTTCGGCTCGACGAAGGAAATGCCGACGGTTATACAGTCCGGTCAGCTCGTCGGTGGATGCCAAATCTTCCAGTTGTCGCATCATCCCCCGCAGGGTTTCCTGGTGCGCCTGCAGGGCGAAACGGCGTTGCCGCATACGCTGGCGCAGCCTGTAGACGTAACCGACGAACAGGCACATCCAGATCAGCGTTACCAGCAGCACGCTGCCCTGCAACAGCGCAGCCTGCGGATCGTCCAGCCGATTCAGCTGTACATCGAGCAGTGACATGCCGACGAAGCTAAAAAGCGCCAGCAGGGCGTAGCGGATGAAGACTTTCGGCGGGAGGAATACCGCAAACATCAGCACCAGCACGTAAAGCACTAACAACGAGCCGCGATGATCACCGAAATGGAACAGGAAGAACGTCAGCCAGACCAGCGCAACCAGTACCTGAGGCTCCGTCAGGCTAGGGTCGCGAAAGCGCAGGTTGTGGCCTCGGTAGAAAATCCAGGAGAACACTAGCTGGCTGGCCAGGATCATCACCGAGCCGGCTACCGCCGTGTCGATCGATGCCTGATAGAAGCCGCCCGCAACGGTAACCCAGGTTAAAAGCAGAGCAAGGCCGTAAGTCCCGGCGGCCATGCCAAACCGCTTGGTTACCAGTTGCTGAAGCGCCTGCTGTTCGCTCTCGTCACGAAACGCGCGCATGGAATCCATCCCATAGTGGCAATTCGACACACTCTACGCCGGCCATTCGAAAAAGCCTACAAGCTGTACTGACAAGGCCAGGACGAAACGCCGACAGTCCCAATTGCGACCGTTCTGCCGCATTCAGTCGGCTCATGGTGCGCCGTTCACGAATACGCCACCGGCGGCTTGATCCGTAGCGCGGCGGACATCCGATAGCATCGCCATGCCTGTTTTGATGTGCATCCCTTCACCTTTGGTCCGTCTGTGTACCCTGCGTCACGGCGGGTTATACTGCCGCGCCTTTTTTACCCTGAGCTAACCTGAGCGCGTCGAATGCCTTACTCGACGCGCCTCGTCTCCGCCCGCCAAGAGGACGCGCTGCATGACCGTGATCAAGCAAGACGACCTGATACAAAGCGTTGCCGACGCTTTGCAGTTCATTTCCTATTACCACCCCGTCGACTTCATCCAGGCGATGCACGAGGCGTACCTGCGCGAAGAATCGCCTGCAGCGCGCGATTCCATGGCGCAGATTCTGATCAACTCGCGGATGTGTGCCACCGGCCATCGGCCAATCTGCCAAGATACCGGCATCGTCACCGTATTCGTGCGCGTGGGTATGGACGTGCGCTGGGACGGCGCCACCATGGGTCTGGACGATATGATCAACGAAGGCGTTCGCCGCGCCTATAACCTGCCGGAAAACGTTCTGCGTGCTTCGATCCTCGCCGACCCGGCTGGTTCCCGGAAGAACACCAAAGACAACACCCCAGCCGTCATCCACTATTCCATCGTCCCCGGCGACAAGGTGGAAGTAGACGTTGCAGCCAAGGGCGGCGGCTCGGAAAACAAGTCGAAGATGGCCATGCTTAACCCGTCCGACTCCATCGTCGATTGGGTATTGAAGACCGTGCCGACCATGGGCGCCGGCTGGTGCCCGCCGGGCATGCTCGGCATCGGCATCGGCGGCACCGCCGAAAAAGCCGCGGTAATGGCCAAGGAAGTGTTGATGGAATCCATCGACATTCATGAGCTCAAGGCCCGCGGCCCGCAGAGCCGCATCGAGGAGATGCGTCTGGAGTTGTTCGAGAAGGTCAACCAGCTGGGCATCGGCGCTCAAGGCCTGGGCGGTCTGACCACCGTGCTCGACGTCAAGATCATGGACTATCCGACCCACGCCGCTTCGCTGCCGGTGTGCATGATCCCCAACTGCGCCGCCACCCGTCACGCGCATTTCGTGTTGGACGGTTCCGGCCCTGCCGAACTCACTCCGCCGCCACTGGACGCCTACCCGGAGATCGTCTGGGAAGCCGGCCCGAGCGCACGCCGCGTCAATCTCGACACCATCACTCCGGAAGAAGTGCAGAGCTGGAAGCCGGGTGAAACCGTGCTGCTCAACGGCAAGATGCTCACCGGCCGCGACGCCGCGCACAAGCGCATGGTCGACATGCTGAACAAGGGCGAAGAGCTGCCGGTGGACCTGAAAGGTCGCTTCATCTATTACGTCGGCCCGGTCGATCCGGTCGGTGACGAAGTGGTAGGCCCGGCCGGTCCGACCACCGCCACCCGCATGGACAAGTTCACCCGCCAGATCCTCGAAAGCACTGGCCTACTGGGCATGATCGGCAAGTCCGAGCGCGGCCCGATCGCCATTGACGCGATCAAGGACAACAAGGCCGTGTATCTGATGGCCGTTGGCGGCGCCGCCTATCTAGTCGCCCAGGCGATCAAGAAGTCCAAGGTGCTGGCCTTTGCCGAACTGGGCATGGAAGCGATCTACGAGTTCGAAGTGAAGGACATGCCGGTCACCGTCGCGGTGGATACCAACGGCGAGTCGGTACACATCACCGGTCCGGCGATCTGGCAGAAGAAAATTGCAGAGAACCTCGCGGTAGAAGTGCAGTAACCGACGCACAGCAAAAAAGCCCGGCATTATCCGGGCTTTTTTTTTTGCGGCTCACTCTCGACGTGTCGAACGGCGCAACTGAACGAACAGCGCCTCGACTTTCGACCGTGCCCAAGGCGTCTTGCGCAGAAACGTCAGGCTCGACTTGATGCTGGGATCGCTCCTGAAGCAGCGAATATCGACCCGCTGCGCCAGCCCGTCCCAGCCGTACTGCGCCTGCAGCTCGACAAGTATGGCTTCGAGCGTCATTCCATGGAGCGGGTCTTTGGTGGGTTCTCGCACAGCGGACCTCTGAATCCGAAACACCGCCCAAGACGGCAGATAACAAAAGGCCCAGCGAGTGCCAGGCCTTCGTCCAGCCCGCATATTACAGCGTGATACGCGTACCGAGCAGCTCCAGAAATACCGCCAGCCAGGCGGAATGCGCCGGCCACGCCGGGGCGGTGACCAGGTTGCCCTGGGTATGCGCCTGATCGACCGGGATGTCGACGAACTCGCCGCCCGCCAGCTTCACCTCCGGTGCGCAGGCCGGATAAGCGCTGCAGGCGCGCCCTTTGAGCACATCGGCAGCGGCAAGCAGCTGCGCTCCATGGCAGACGGCCGCGATGGGCTTCTGCGCTTCGTTGAAGGCGCGCACCAGACTCAGCACCTTGTCGTTCAGCCGCAAATATTCCGGCGAACGTCCACCAGGCACCACTAGCGCGTCATAGCTTTCGGCGCGCACGGCGTCGAAATCGAAGTTCAGCGCAAAGTTGTGCCCAGGCTTCTCGCTATAGGTCTGATCGCCCTCGAAATCATGTATCGCGGTACGCACCGTATCGCCTGCTTTCTTACCTGGGCAGACGGCATGCACCGCGTGACCAACCATCTGCAGCGCCTGAAAGGGCACCATGGTTTCGTAATCTTCGACGTAGTCGCCAACCAGCATCAGAATCTTCTTCGCAGCCATCGAAACGTTCTCCAGTCAGGTGATTCATTTGCGGCTAGCTCAGCGAGAGCCGATCAACCGCTTCGGTTGAAAATATTGATCGTCAGCCGATCGAGCAGCCCCCACATGCGCTGATAGATGCGCTGGCGGAGCGGACGCGAGTGCCATTGCTGCAGATCGATTTCGAGACTACGGGAAAAATCATGCTCGAAGCTCTCTGCCACCGAGGCACTGAACTGCGTGTCGATCGCCTCGAGATTGGCTTCCAGGTTCCAGCGCAGATTCCAATGATCGAAATTGCACGAGCCGACGCTTACCCAGTCATCGACCAGCACCATTTTCAGGTGAACGAAGTGTGGCTGATATTCGTGAATTCGCACGCCAGCACGCAGCAATCGCGGGTAGTAACGTTGCCCCGCGTAACGAATTGATGGGTGGTCGGTATTTCGGCTGGTCAGCAACAATTGCACGTCAACACCGCGTCTCGCCGCGCGCATCAGCTCACGCCGAACGCGGCCAGTGGGCAGAAAGTAAGGTGTCGCCAGCCAAATCCGACGCTCCGCTCGCTGCAGGTTTCGCAACAGGCTGTGGAGAATGTCACGATGCTGACGCGCCGCTGAATAAGCGACCCGCCCCATCCCTTCTCCCGCCTGAGGGTTGGCCGGGATCTTCGGCAGCCGTTGCGGTAATGGCAGCTGCCAAATGCGGCGTTTCAAGCACAACGCCCATTGCGCGTCGAACAGGCGCCGCCAGTCCTCCATCAACGGGCCGGTAATTTCCACCATCGCCTCGTGCCAATGCTCTTGCGGCTTATCAGGATTCCAGAACTCGTCGGTCGCCCCCGCTCCGCCAACGAAGCAGCAGGCGTCGTCGATCAGAATCAGCTTGCGGTGGTCGCGGTGGAGATTGCGAAACTTCAGCCGCAGCTTCAACGGGTTGTACTGACGCAGATCAGCACCCGCATCGGACAATCGTTGACGTGCCTTCTGCCCCAGCTTCAGGCAACCGAAACCATCGAACAGACAGCGCACCCGCACACCACGCCCAGCTGCAGCCACCAGCGCATCGATCAGGCGATCGGCGCATAGACCGTCTTCCACCAGATAGAGCTCGACGTCCACCCGCCGCTCGGCCGCATCAATGCTCTGCAGAATGTGCGGAAAAAACTGAGGGCCGTCGATCAGCAACCGGAAGCGGTTGCCGTCTCGCCAGGGAAATACCTCCCCGGCGAGCATCACCATAGACGCCTCCAAGTGGGCGAAGCGGCGCTCTGCACGAGGATATCGATACAGCTGATAGACATTGGATTCCTTGTCCGTGTGAATACTCAGGGGTGTCGCCGGCAGCGGAAGTCACCAAATGCAGAGGAACCGGCCAGTGTCGTTGCGACACGCTTGTTATAGGTCCGTACGGCGACTCAGAGTTCCCATGTCGATCGCCTTTGCGTTGCGCTCAAGCAGAGCGCGCTCCTCCTTCAGGTGTCAGAGCAAAGACGGCGGCAGCATGGACTAGCCGCTTGGCCTGCGCGCTGCTTGCCAGCTGCAATATGCCGCGGTCACGCTGCCACAAGCGCCTCCATTGTTCCGGCCCGCTCATCAGCGCAGCATCCAGCTCTGTTGCCGTGGCCTCGAACTGTGCATTGAGCGAAGCCAGCAACAGGTGCGTGGAAGGTTCCATTGGCGGCATCCGGGACACTTCAGCCGCACCGGCCAGGATGCCCAACAACAGAAGTTGCAGCCGTTGCGGCCAACCGCATTCCAGGCCGATGCCGTGGAGCCAGCTGACAAGCGCCACCAACACGTGCAAATCCTCGAAGGTGCGGAAAGGTTTAACGTAGTCATCCCAGCCATCGCCAGCCAGGCGTTGACAAGGTGCACGCTCCAGGCGCAGACGACCGTGTGGAATATCCGGTACCAGCGGCAACCGTGGCCCTTCTTCGATGAGCACGCCACGCTCGTCACAGCCGACCACGCAGAGGCTCAGCCTAGGCCGATCACCCGGAGCCTCGTCGCGAGCCGGTACCAACAGCCACGCCGCGGCCGAGCCGGCGATGACGAAATCCTTGTTGCCAGTCAATGTCAGCTCGTCCAGGCGGGTCTGCATATCGGCCGGACGCAGCTTGCGGTTCTCGGTAGCGCACAGCGCGCCGAGGCCACCGGGCGCAGCGGGCCAGAGCCGGCGCAGCGCGGCCTGGTAGCCAGCGAGAAAAGCCAGCCCGGGTGTCGCTGCGAGGCGCCCGCCAAGTATCGCCAGCTCAACAGTGCCGTCCGTGCCACGCGACTGTAACTCGGCGAACCAGCCGTCCAGCGCAGTTGGCTGGGGTAAGCGTTGCAGCGGACCAAGCAGCTCCTGCCAGGGCATCGACCAATCTCCTGCAAATTTGAACGGTTACGGTGAAAGCATCAGCCGTCATCCAAGCATCACCGATCCGTAACAGTGGTGACACCGCCTCTGCCTAGCCTGAGCCGGCATCACTGATTGACGGAACGCCAACCATAACAATCACGCGCTCCGAATGCATTGCCACTGCCAAGGCTGACCAGGAGACAGAGCATGACCACCATCGCTTTCCCTCGCACTATGCGGCGCCTGCAGGCAGAGCGCCTGCACGGACCAGTTGCGCTTCACGAAGCCCAGAGCTTGCGGTACCGGGTGTTCAGCAGCGAATTCGGCGCTCACCTGCAAGGCGCCGAAGCCGGACTGGACCGCGATGACTTTGACGCTCACTGCAGCCATATAGGGGTGCGTGATCTCGACAGCGGGGAGCTGGTCGCCACTACGCGCTTGCTCGACAACCTGACGGCAAATCGTTTGGGACGCTTCTACAGCGAAAACGAGTTCAACCTGCAAGGCCTGACGGAGCTGGACGCGCCAATCCTGGAAATCGGTCGTACCTGCGTCCACCCGGCCTACCGCAACGGGGCGACCATTGCCGTGCTCTGGGGGGAGCTGGCCGAGGCGCTGAATCAAGGCGCTTATCGCTATCTGATGGGCTGCGCGAGCATATCCATGCGCGATGGCGGCATCCAGGCGCAAGCGATCATGCAACGGCTGCGCGAGCGCTATTTGTGCACCGAATTACTGCATGCCAGCCCGAAGAATCCGCTGCCATTGCTGGAGCTGCCAGACAACGTCATCGCAGAAATGCCGGCGTTGCTCAAAGCCTACATGCGCCTTGGGGCGAAGGTCTGCGGCGAGCCCTGCTGGGACCCGGATTTTCAGGTGGCCGACGTGTTCATTCTGCTCAAGCGAGACGATCTGTGCCCGCGTTACGCAAGGCACTTCAAGGCAGCGGTTTGATGAAAAGGCTGCGGTTTTATCTGAGGATCATCCGACTGGGTGCGGTGATTGCTGTCGGTCTGCTATTTGCGAGCGCGCTGAAACTGCAGGCGCTACTCCGACTCAGACCGTCACCTGCATCTCGCCAGCGGCTATGCCGCTGGTTCCTCGCGCGGCTGGCGGCCGCCCTGCCGTACGAGGTTCGACTGACCGGCAACCGTCCCGATCAGCCAATGCTGTGGCTCGCCAATCACCTGTCCTGGACTGATATCCCGCTGCTCGGGATGCTGCGGCCGATGAGCTTTCTGGCGAAATCCGAAGTGCGGAAATGGCCCCTGCTCGGCTGGCTCGCCGCCGAAGCGGGGACGCAATTCATCCGGCGTGGCAGCGGCGACAGCGGCGCGCTGACTCAGCAATTGGTCGCAGAGCTGCAGCAGGGCCGCGACCTGCTGATCTTTCCAGAAGGCACCACGACGAACGGCGCCGCTTTACGCACGTTCCACTCGAGGTTGCTGGCTTGCGCAATCGAAACAGGCACGCCGATCCAGCCCGTAGCGATCCGCTATCTGCGTGACGGCCAGGCCGATCCCATCGCACCGTTCATTGGCGACGACGATCTGCTTTCGCACCTGTTCAGATTGTTGGCAACGGATGTCGCTGTGGTAGAGATTCAGCTATTGCAGCCAATCGAAAGCCGAGGCATGGAGCGCAACCGACTCGCCCGCCTTTGCCACAGCGCTATTGCCGAAGCGATATATGGCAGCGCAGCGCCAGCGTGCGCGGCGGCTTGATGCAAGCTGAACGCAAGGAAGCACTGCTAGACTGACCAAATGAATTATCTCGCACATCTCCATCTCGGCGGCCCGCGGCCCGGCGAGCTGCTCGGCAGCCTCTACGGCGACTTTGTCAAAGGCCCCTTACAGGGTCGCTGGCCCGCCGACATCGAGGCCGGCATTCGTCTGCACCGGCAGATCGACGCCTATACCGATAGCCATCCACTGGTGCTGCAAGCCAAGCAGCGTTTTCCCAGCGAGCGGCGGCGCTACGCCGGGATATTGATCGACTTGTTTTTTGACCACTGCCTGGCCGCGCACTGGCACGACTATGCTGAAGAGCCGCTGCAGCAGTTCACCGAGCGGGTATATCAAGTGTTGCGTGACGAAGCTGCGCTACCCGACAAGCTGGCCTTGATCGCGCCACGCATGGCGGCCCAGGACTGGCTCGGCAGCTACCGGGCTTTTGCGGTCATGGAGCAGGTAGTCGCAGGCATGAGTCGCCGGCTGTCACGCCCGGAAGGGCTGGCCGGCGGGGTGGCTGAGCTGGAGCGGCTGTACGTGCCGCTCCAGCAGGACTTTCGCGAGTTCTACCCACAACTACAGGCTTTCGCCCAGCGCAGCAGCACTGGCCTGGCGGACCGCCATCAGGCGTCGTAACCGGGGCATTGCTGATCCAGTTTGCGCAGCAGCGCGGGCCAGGCCAGCGCACCACCCATCCCACCTTTGCTGCGCGTGACGCCTGCCGCCATGGCTTTGGCTCCGGCGAGAATCTGTTCGGGAATCGGGATCAGCTCGGCACCCCCGGTCTGCGCCATCACTTGCACCTCACAGGCGCGCTGGAAGATGAACATCATCAGGAAGGTATCGGCAATGCTCGCACCGCAGGTCATCAGGCCGTGATTGTGCAGCAGCATGAAGCCGGTTTCGCCGAGATCGGCCTGCAACCGGGCCTTTTCTTCATGATCGAGCGCCACGCCCTCATAGCCGTGGGTGGAAAGGCTGGAGAGTACGAATAGCGATTGCTGGCTGATCGGCAACAGCCCCTGCTTCTGTGCCGACACCGCCACGCCTGCCGCGGTATGGGTGTGCATCACGCAGGCCACGTCGTGGCGGACCTCATGCACGGCGCTGTGGATGGTGTAGCCGGCCGGGTTGATGTCGTAGGGTGAATCCATCAGCTTGTTGCCGGCCAGATCGATCTTCACCAGGCTGGACGCCGTGATCTCGTGAAACATCAGCCCGTAAGGGTTGATCAGAAACTCGTCCGCGTCGGAAATCTTCGCCGAGAGGTGAGTAAAGATCAGATCGTCCCAGCCATGCAGCGCGACCAGCCGATAGCAGGCGGCCAGATCCACGCGCGTCTGCCATTCGGCGGCGCTGACTTGGTTCTTGAGCGAGTGAATCGAATGCAGAGCGGTCACGCGGCACCTCTTCTTGTTGTTTTCCGGTGCCTTGAGTCTAGCGAGCGTGAAACGGGCCGGAAGTCGCCTTTCCAGCCAGCTTGATGACCGCAGAAGACATTTGCTCAGCCACGCAGGGCTGCAGCGAAGCGTTCCAGCCAAGGCTCGGCGTCGCTTTCGGGCGTGACCGTTTCGCTGGCATCCAGGCGCAGCATCTCTTGCACCTCGCGCACACCGAGTTCGGCATACAGCTCTCTGACCTGTTCGCCAGCGCCACAGAACGTATCGCCGTAGCTGGCATCGCCCAGCGCGATGACACCGCCCGGCAAGCCCTGCCAGGCCGGAAATTGTTCGCGAATGGCTGAATAAAGCGGGATGAAGTTGTCCGGCAACTCGCCCATGCCGGTCGTTGCGGTTACCACCAACAGCGCCTGCGGAGCGAATTCGATGATCTGTGGAAGCTGCGCGCGCGGGTCATGCCAGGTATCGAAGCCCGCCGCTTTCAACATGCTGGCGGCATGGCGGGCGACGTCTTCGGCTGTGCCGTAGACCGTACCGGAGAGGATGGCGATTTTCATGGAAGACTCCGCTGCGAATTGAGGCCGAATATTATGCCGTATTCGACGCATCCGGCCCGCTTGCGTAGATCTACACTTTAACCAGTTGGCAACAGAGGCCTGCGGCAAGGCCGGGGCGCCGAAGGGAACTCGCCGACGAAAACACTGTCGCAAGCGGTCTGGCAGAGGCGCGATCGGAACGCACCGGAGCGACAAAAGGCACGGGCAGCCCTGCCCCTTGAGAGGGACATCGAGAATGCCGAAAAAGACCGTACTCACCAGCGCCGAGCTGGCGTACATCAACAAACTAGTCAGCAGCTCTCGGGCCGAGCCGGGCGAAACGCGTGCAGGCTTTCGCGTAGACGGCGGTGAGCACGCCAATGGCTTGCTGTTACAGCTGGCCGCCAAGGCCAACCTGACACTCGAAGCGGAACTCGAAGATTACTGCATGTCCTTCCCGGTGCAGTTGAACGAAGATGAATTTCACACGATCCAGCTACAACTGGCACCGCCGACCATCTATGAGCGCGGGCCGGTTCTTCGCGCCTGGCGTCTGCATCTGGACGAGCCCTTGCCGCTGCTCTACGACAATGGCGACGAAACCGCGCTGAGCGTCCATGAGCTGTCGCCCAACGGCCTGCTGGTGGATACCGGACCGAAGAAGAAGGCCCCCAACCATCTTCATCTGCGCCTGGCTCTACCGGGCGAGAATTCGCTCGAGATCGATGCGCATCGGATCCGCGATGCAGAGGGCGGGATGACCGCATATGAAGTCGAGTATCCGCAGGACAAGGATGCTGAACGCATCCGCTCCTATCTTTATGAGCAGCATCAGCGCCTTCATCCGGAACTGCAGCCGGAACTCCCGACCGAGATGCTTGCCGACGGCGCCGACCAGCCCTAACAATCGTCTCGCCTTGGCTTCCACGAGCCATGGCACAACGCAGAGCGCGCTGGTGTAAGCTGGTCGACACGCCAACCACCGCCAAACTCATTGAAAACCATGACCCAGCCAACGGCCCCGATTCTGATCACCGGTGCCAGTCAGCGCATAGGCCTGCATTGCGCCGAGCGCCTGCTCGATGACGGGCAATCAGTGATCGTCAGCTACCGCACACCGCGGGCAAGCCTCGACGGGCTACGTGAACGCGGGGCCGTGACGTTGCAGGCTGACTTTTCCAGCGCAGCGGGTATCTATGCCTTTATCACCACGCTGAAACAACAGACCCACTCGCTGCGCGCCGTTGTTCACAACGCCTCGGATTGGCACGTCGAGACGCCAGGCGAGGAAGCGGATGTGTTCCAGCGAATGTTCGAAGTGCACATGCTTGCGCCTTATTTAATCAATCTTCACTGCGCCGAGCTGCTGCGATACGGCGGCCCGGCCGACATCATCCACATCGGGGACGACGTAACCCGCACCGGCAGCAAAAAGCACATTGCCTATGCGGCTAGTAAAGCCGGTCTGGATAACCTTACCCTGTCGTTTGCGGCTAGCCTGGCACCAGCCATCAAGGTCAACGGTATCGCTCCGGCCCTGATACAGTTCAATGACGGCGATGACGAGACTTATCGACGAAGGGCGCTGGCGAAATCTGCGCTGGGCATCGAACCCGGCGCCGAAGTGATCTACCAGAGCCTGCGTTACCTGCTCGACAATCCCTATGTCACCGGCACCACATTGGCCGTCAACGGTGGCCGTCACCTGATCTGATACGCGAAGGAACCCCATGCCCCGACTGGAACCCGCAATGGCGCGCATCCGCGTCAAAGACCTGCGACTACGCACCTTCATCGGCATCAAGGAAGAGGAAATCCTCAACAAGCAGGATGTGTTGATCAACCTGACGATGCTCTATCCGGCGGCCAACGCCGTGCGCGACAACGACATTGAGCATGCGCTGAACTACCGCACCATCACCAAGACGATCATTCAGCACGTAGAGGACAACCGTTTCGCGCTCCTCGAGCGGCTTACCCAGGAAATTCTCGATCTGATCATGCAGCACCCGGAGGTGCGCTATGCCGAGGTCGAAGTGGACAAGCCGCACGCCCTACGCTTCGCCGAATCGGTGTCGATCACCCTCGCCGCGCATCGAGACTGAGCCGCTGCGTCAGTAAATCGCTGCCGCAAGCGACAGTGGTCCCCAGTGCGCGGTTACCGTTGCGGGCTTCCAGCCGAGTGTGCGGGGTGACCATCGAAACGCTGCTGGCGTAATCGGTGTTCCCGCCAATGGCTGGCCCCGTCAATCCCTCAAGGTTATGATCCCGCCCACGTCTGAACGCCGAGGCCCATGAGATGAATGACCAAGAACGCACCGAACTCGAAGCCGCCGCCTTTCGCCGCCTGGTGCAGCACCTGCGCAGCCGCCCGGACGCGCAGAACATCGATCTGATGAATTTGGCGGGCTTTTGCCGTAATTGCCTGTCGAAATGGTACAAAGCCGCCGCGGACGATCTGGACATCGAAGTCAGCATCGACCAGGCACGCGAAGAGGTTTATGGCATGCCCTACGCCGAGTGGAAGAAGCGCTACCAGAAAGAAGCGACCTCCGAGCAGCAAGCCGCCTTCGACAAAGGCCAGAAGCCATGACCGGTCTTCGCGATTTCCGCGCCAGCCTGCGCAACCGCAATCATGCCTTCAGCGAGACGCTGGCCTATATCGCCAGTGCCTATGATTACCAGCCAAGCCGCTTTCTCAATGGCACCGTGGAAAATGCCGCCGGAGAGAATGAAGGCTCGTGCAAGACACTCGGGATGGCAGTGCTGGAGGGTTTCACCACCGAGGAAGCGCTGCTGGCTTTCGGCGAGCATTACCAGTCGGTATTGGCGACGCCCAGCGGAAACGATCACCGCAACATCCGCGCATTGATGGAAACCGGATTGCCCGGCGTGCGCTTCGATCAGCAGCCGTTGACGCGCAAGCCAATTGAGTTAGAGGCGAAATAAAAAAGGGCCGGCCAGGCACTTGGGGAAGGCTTGAAAGCGGACGGCCCTGAAAACCAAAGAGGCGTTTCGAAGCAAAGTCTGACGGCCAGACGCAACGCCGACCATTGGGTAAATCTGATCGGCTGCATAGCCAGCCGCTATCGCTTCGCTTTCGAGCTTTTCCGGTCGGTGCAAAGCCGGTAAGGTCCGGACCGATCTCATCCGGAGTACGACCTCATGCCCATCACAGCCCTTTCCGGCCCGCAATACCTGCGCGAAGGTCTGAAGTTGATCTTGAGCCCAGGGCTGCGGCTGTTCGTTATCCTGCCGCTGACGGTTAACCTGCTTTTGTTTAGCGGCCTCATCTATCTGGCATTGCGCCAATTCGGCAGTTGGGTCGACGCTTTCATGCCCAGCCTGCCCCAGTGGCTGATGTTTCTGGAATACATCCTTTGGCCATTGTTCGTGGTCATGGTCGTGCTGATGGTGTTTTTCACGTTCACCATGCTCGCCAACATTATTGCCGCCCCGTTCAATGGCTTTCTCGCCGAGAAGGTCGAAACGGTGGCGCGTGGAGAGGACAGCTCGCCGCCGTTCAGCTGGGCTGAGCTGCTGGCCATGCTGCCACGTACCATCGGGCGTGAAGCACGCAAACTTGCGTACTTCGCGCCACGCGCACTGGCACTGTTGATCCTTTCGTTCATTCCCGCGCTCAATCTCATCGCCCCTCCGCTGTGGCTGCTCTTCGGTGTCTGGATGATGGCGGTTCAATACATTGATTACCCGGCGGACAACAACAAGATGAGCTGGGCGGAGATGATGGCCTGGCTGCGCCAAAGACGCTGGAAGAGCCTGAGCTTTGGGGCGGTGACTTACGCAGCGTTGCTAGTGCCGTTCCTGAACCTCCTGATCATGCCCGCAGCCGTGGCCGGCGCGACGCTGTTCTGGGTACGCGAGGGAGGCAAGGGACAGCTAACGCCTGTCGTCAAAAGATGAACTGCAGCCCAAGCGAGTGTCTAGATTTGAACACTTGAGACTTGGAGATCTGCAATGACGCTTTCCGCCCTAGCCATCAACTGCACACTCAAAGCATCCCCAGACGAATCATCTTGTAGCCTGCTGCTGAGCCAGGCCGAGCGCGAATTGGAAAAGCTCGGAGTGGCCTGCGAACAGTTACGAGCCGTGGATTTCAACATCAAGCCGGGCGTGACCTCCGACGAAGGTCCTGGGGATGATTGGCCGAAGATTCGCGAGAAAATCCTAGCCGCTGACATTTTGCTGCTTGGCACTCCGATCTGGCTTGGCCATCCGGCGAGCGTTTGTCAGCGTGTACTGGAGCGCCTCGATGCCTTTCTCGGTGAAGTCGACGACCAACAGCGGATGGTTTCCTACGGCCGAGTGGCCTGTGTCACGGTCGTTGGCAATGAGGACGGCGCCCACCATGTAATAGCCGACCTGTACCAGGGGCTGAATGACGTGGGCTTCACCATTCCTGCCAATGGCTGTACGTATTGGGTCGGCGAGGCTATGGGCTCAACGGACTACAAAGACCTGGACGCCCCCAGCGAGAAGGTCACCAAGACCAATGCGATGCTTGCACGCAACGCCGTACATCTGGCAACTCTGCTCAAACAGTCCGGCTATCCCGGAGCTTCGGAGTAGCAGTCAATCAGCGCCGGGACGGCACATTCGGCACTGATTGCACGGGTTGCGGCACGCGACGATGCAACGACCCGCGCAGACAAATAACCGACTCAGGCCAGCGTTTTCAGCGCCTCCCGACTGAACGGCAGGATCTCCTGCATGCGGCCTTCGCGAACCTTCAGCGCCCAGTCCGGGTCGCAAATCAGGGCTCGGCCCACTGCGACCAGATCGAACTCCTGCTTGTTCAGGCGCTCCAGTAGGCCTTCGATATTGGCCGGCTGCGCCACCTTGTCTGTTTTGACCATGAACTGGAGAAACTCGCCGTCGAGGCCGACGCTACCGACGGTGATGGTCGGCTTACCGGTCAACTGGCGGGTCCAGCCAGCCAGGTTGAGGTCCGAGCCTTCGAATTCAGGTTCCCAGAACCGGCGTGTCGAGCAATGGAAAATGTCCACGCCAGCTGCTGACAACGGCGCAAGAAATTCGCCAAGCGCTTCGGGCGTGGTTACCAGGCGCGCCGTGTAATCCTGCTGTTTCCACTGCGAGAAGCGGAAGATGATCGGGAAATCCGTACCCACCGCCGCACGTACCGCTTCGACCAGTTCGATGGCGAAGCGCGAGCGATTTGCCAGATTGCCGCCATACTCATCGGTGCGCTGATTGCTGCCTTCCCAGAAAAACTGATCGATCAGATAGCCATGAGCGCCATGGATTTCAACGCCATCCATCCCGATGGCTTTGGCATCAGCCGCAGCCTGAGCGAAGGCCGCAATGACGTCCTGAATATCTTCCTTGCTCATGCCATGCACAACGGCATGCCCATCCTTGAGCTTCTCCATCGGCCCGTAGCCCAGCACTTCCGGCTCTGGCTCAGTACCTTTGCGACGCACATTGCCGACATGCCAGAGCTGCGGAACGATTTTGCCCCCTGCCGCATGCACCGCCTCGACGACCGCCTTCCACCCGGCCAGGGCATCTTCGCCGTAGAAACGCGGCACTTGTGGATAGCCGTTGGAAGCCCGATGACCCACCGTGGTGCCCTCGGTGATGATCAGCCCTACCCCCGATGCGGCACGGCGGCGGTAATACTCAACCACATCTGCGGTCGGTACGCCGTTTGGCGAGAAGGAACGGGTCATCGGCGCCATCACCACGCGCGTCGGCAGTTGCAGGCTGCCGAGCTGGAAGGGCTGAAACAGGGCATTCACGGCTGCGGTCATTGTTGTCTCCTTGCTAACTCGATCAAGAACGAAAGCGACCGGTCGTCTCACCGCCCGCACAAAAAAATCAACGAAGCGTCAGTAGACGCTCCAGCTGGGTCAGAAAAACTTCCAGCGGCGCGACACTGCGCCCCACTTTCATACGCAGCAGCGCGCCTTCCCAGGCATTGCCGATAAATTCAGCCAGCGCCTGGCAATCGGTATTCGCATCGATCTCACCGGCTTCACGAGCCTGTTCGATGCAGCCCGCCAGCACCTCGACGGAACGTCGCAGAATTGTCTCGACCTGTTGTCCGATCGGCTGCGATAACTCAGCCATCTCGAAACTCAAGCTGCCGATGAAGCAGTGATATTCCGGGCACTCCTGACGAGCAAAATGAGCAACCAGTTGAGCGTAATAAGCCAGGATTCGCTCACGCGGGCTCAACGGCGAATGGGTCAGCGCGGCCTGATAGCGCTCCAGCCTAGGCTGATAAAGGTATTCCAGCGCCTGCAGGGCAAAATCTTCTTTGCTGGCGAAGTAGTGGTAGAACGATCCCTTGGGAATCCCTGCCGCCTGGACGATTTCCAGCACACCGGTGCCGTGATAGCCACGACGGGTCATTACCTGGGCACCTTTGGCCAAGATCAGTTCGCGTTTGTCGATTCGGGCTCGGTTATTCATAAGCCGAGGATATGACCGGTCGTCTCGTGCGAACAGCACCATCAATAGCACTTATTTCGGTGCCACGATCAGGGCAATGGTGATGGTAATGCGGAAAGATAGCCCAGCGTGGGGCTTGCGCAGGTGCAGCGGCGGGCGCCGCTGCACGGGGATTACGCACGTCGTCAGGCGAGTGCGTTCTCGATAGCCTGGATCAGGGCCGGATCGTCAGGGGCGGTTCTTGGTGAGAAACGCGCTAATACGCGGCCGTCCTGATCGACGAGAAATTTCTCGAAATTCCAGCTGATATCACCTGGAAAATCCGCCCCTTCGCCTGCCAGCAGACGGTACAGCGGATGACGTTGCGGGCCGTTGACCTCGAGCTTGCTGCTTAGCGGAAAGCTGATGCCGTAGTTTTCGTTGCAGAACTGCAGAATCTCTGCGTCACTGCCGGGCTCCTGGGCCGCGAACTGGTTGCAAGGGATTCCAAGCACACCAAAGCCACGATCCTGATAGCGTTGATGCAACACCTGTAGCCCCGCGTACTGTGGGGTCAGTCCGCATTCCGAAGCCACATTGACCACCAGCGTCAGCTGATTTTTCAGCGGCGCAAGGGGCAACTCCTGGCCAGCAAGGCCGGGCAGAATCAACTCGTGGAACGCGCTCATTCTCTCTTCTCCAGAGGGTAAAAAAAGCGCTCCGGCATACCGAAGCGCTTCCATCGCCCAATCTTTCGATTGGGCCTTGTCGCTGCTCACTCGCCTCGCAGCGAGAGGATCAATGGTGATGTCCACCTTCGCCATGGACGTGGCCATGAGCAATTTCTTCTTCGCTAGCGTCACGCACATCGACAATTTTAACTTCGAAGTTCAGACGCTGGCCGGCCAGCGGATGGTTGCCGTCGACGATCACATCGTCACCCTCAACATCACGAATGGTGACAATCTGCATGCCGCCGTCCGGACCGGACGCATGGAACTGCATGCCGACTTCCAGCTCGTCGACGCCTTCGAACATAGCGCGATTGAGCGTTGCGACCAGCTCCGGGCTGTACTCGCCGTAAGCATCCTGCGGCTCGATAGCGACCTTCACTTCGTCACCGCCCTGCTTGCCTTCAAGCGCCTTTTCCAGACCCGCAATGATGTTGCCAGCACCGTGCAGGTAGACCAGCGGTGTGCCGCCGGCCGAGCTGTCCATCACCTCACCGGCGTCGTTGGTGAGTGTGTAGTCGATTGACACAGCCTTGTTAGCGGCAATCTGCATGAGGCAAAACCTTTGCTGGGGAATGTGATGCCAAAGTTTAACCGCGAGCTGCGCCGATTGCGAACCGAGCCCGGATAAACGGGACCATCCGCCGTCTTGACAAACCCTCCGTATCCGCTCCCTCGGATGGTGTCGCATACAACCTTTGGAGAACATCGGTCCATCGAGAGCTATGAAAGAATTCTCGCCTGCAATCTAGCGATGTATTTAACAATTATTAGCATCCAAGGAGCACCGATGTCGGCTCGAAACATCCTGGTGATTAACTGCGGCAGCTCGTCGATCAAGTTCGCGCTGGTCAACGAAACGCAAGCGACCTTCCCCCTGCAGGGCCTGGTCGAGCGTCTCGGCAGTCCTGAGGCAGTGCTTCACTGGCAGCTGGGAGACGCCAAGCAGAGCCTGGACATCCCCGGTGCAGATCATCGCGCCGCACTGGCGCAACTGTTGCCGCTCGCGCAGGAGGCAGCCGGCGGCAAGCTCGACGGCATCGGTCATCGCGTGGTCCATGGCGGCGAGCATTTCACCGGCTCCAGCCTGATCGGCGAAGCGGTGCTCCAGGCCATCCGCGATAGCGCTCAGTTGGCCCCCTTGCACAATCCGGCCAACCTGATCGGCATCGATGCAGCCATCGCTCTTTTCCCCAATCTGCCGCAAGTGAGCGTATTCGATACCGCCTTTCACCAAACCATGCCCGAGCACGCGTTCCGCTACGCCGTGCCGGAATTTCTCTATAGGGAACACAGCGTTCGCCGCTACGGCTTCCACGGCACCAGCCATAACTATGTCAGCAAGCGCGCGGCTGAAATGACCAACCTACCGGTGAACGACAGCTGCTGGCTGACGGCACATCTAGGCAACGGTTGCTCCACCTGCGCCATCGTCAATGGCGAAAGCCGCGACACCAGCATGGGCCTGACACCGCTGGAAGGCTTGGTCATGGGTACGCGCAGCGGCGACGTCGACCCCAACCTGCACAGCTACTTGAACCGAACCCTGGGCTGGAGCCTCGAGCAGATTGATCGCATGCTCAACCACGACAGCGGTCTTAAGGGGCTTTCTGGGCTGTCCAACGATCTGCGCACCCTCCAGGACGCCCGTGTCGCGGGCCACGCTGGCGCCAACCTCGCGCTGGAAGTGTTCTGCTATCGCTTAGCCAAATCCCTGGCGAGCATGGCTTGCGCCCTGCCGAAGCTCGACGGTCTTATCTTCACTGGCGGCATCGGCGAGAACTCGGTCGCCGTACGCAGCCGTACCTTGGAGCACCTCAAGCTGTTCAACTTCAAACTCGACGAAGACGCCAACTCCCGTTGCATCCGCGGCGTCGGTGGCGAGATTCAGGCCGCGGGCAGTACGCGCGTACTGGTGGTTCCCACCAACGAAGAACGCCAGATCGCCCTGGACACGCTCGCGCTGCTCGACGCCTGACCTCGACGCCTGAACAACAGGCAGTCACGCATGCGCGTTGCGCGAATCCGGCAATCCCATTCAGGCGCCGGGTTCGCGCTCAGCAACGCCATCGCCCTCTTCTCGACCGGAGATCCCTATGCATACGCTCTTCCTTGCCCCCTGCGGTTTCGGCGGCGGCCTCAATTCCATCAGCCTCGGCCTGATTAGCGCGCTTGAACACGCTGGGCTGAAGGTCGGCTTCTTCAAGCCAATCGCCCAGCCGTTCGCGCTCGATCAGGGCCGCGAACGCTCCTGCGTGCTGGTGGAGAACACCCTGGGCATTTCCTCGCCCGAACCGCTGCCGCTGGAACAGGTGGAGCGACAACTGGCCGATGGCGAACTCGATCTGCTGCTCGAAGATGTAATCAGCCGCTATCAGGAAGTCGCGGCAGGCAAGGATGTAGTGATCGTCGAAGGCATGGTGCCGACGCGTGAGTTCAACCACACCTCGCGCATCAATACCCATCTGGCCAAGAGCCTCGACGCGGAAGTCATACTGATTTCCGCACAAGGAGGCGACACCCTCAAACGCATGGCCGAACGTATCGAGATCCAGGCGCAGCTGTTCGGTGGTGCCAAGGACCCGAAGGTGCTTGGGGTGGTACTCAATAAGATCAAAAGCGACGATGGCGTGCCAGCATTCGTCGAGCGGCTCAAGGAGCAGTTGCCACTCCTTGGCTCCCAGGATTTCCAGCTGCTCGGCGCGATTCCCTTCGCTGAAGAGCTGAACGCCCTGCGTACCCGCGACATTGCCCAGCTGTTGGACGCCAAAGTGCTTCACGCCGGCGGCGCCGAGCAGCGCCGCGTCAACAAAATCGTGCTTTGCGCCCGAGCCGTCCCCAACACCGTGCAGCTACTGCAACCGGGCGTGCTGGTCGTCACTCCCGGCGATCGCGACGACATCATCCTTGCGGCGAGCCTGGCCTCACTCAATGGCGTCGAGCTCGCCGGCTTGCTGCTTTGCAGCGACTTCGCCCCGGACCCACGTATCCTTGAGCTGTGTAAGGCGGCTCTCGACGGCGGCCTACCGGTGATGACCGTGCAGACCGGTTCCTACGATACCGCGACCAGCCTGTTCGGTCTGAACAAGGAAACCCCGGTAGACGACATCGAGCGCGCGCGCCAGGTGACCGACTTCATCGCCAAGCATCTGCAACCCGAACTGCTCCACACACGCCTCAGCGTGCCCCGCAGCGAGTTGCGCCTGTCACCGCCGGCGTTCCGCTATCAATTGGTCAAGCGCGCCCAGCAAGCGAACAAGCGCATCGTTTTGCCCGAAGGCAACGAGCCACGCACCATCCGCGCCGCGGCGATTTGTCAGGAACGCGGCATTGCCCGTTGCGTACTGCTGGCCAAGCCGGAAGAGGTCCAATCAGTCGCGCGCGAGCAGGGCATCGACCTGCCGGCTGGCCTGGAAATCCTCGACCCCGAGCTGATCATCAACCACTACGTCGAACCCATGTGCGAAATGCGCAAGGCGAAAGGCCTGACCCCGGACGATGCGCGTGAACAGCTCAAGGACACCGTGGTGCTCGGCACCATGATGCTGGCGCTGGATGAGGTGGATGGCCTGGTTTCCGGCGCGGTGCATACCACCGCGAACACCATCCGCCCGGCCCTGCAGCTGATCAAGACCGCGCCTGGCTACAGCCTGGTCTCTTCGGTGTTCTTCATGCTGCTGCCGGATCAGGTACTCGTCTATGGCGATTGCGCGGTCAATCCGAACCCGAGCGCTACCGAGCTGGCAGAGATCGCGTTGCAGAGCGCTGAATCTGCCGTCGCCCTTGGCGTCACGCCAAGAGTGGCGATGATCAGCTATTCCACCGGGACCTCCGGTAGCGGCGCCGAGGTGGAAAAAGTCGCCGAAGCCACACGCATCGCACAAGAGCGCGCGCCCGACTTGCCGATCGATGGCCCGCTGCAATATGACGCCGCGTCGGTCGCCAGCGTCGGCAAACAAAAAGCGCCGAACAGCCTGGTTGCAGGTCAGGCCACTGTTTTCATCTTCCCTGACCTGAACACCGGCAACACCACCTACAAGGCGGTTCAGCGCAGCGCCAACGTGATCAGCGTCGGTCCGATGCTGCAAGGCCTGCGCAAGCCGGTGAACGACCTGTCCCGCGGTGCGTTGGTGGACGACATCGTCTTCACCATTGCCCTCACCGCCCTACAGGCCGATAGCGCTGGCGAGCAAGCCTGAAGCTTGAAACAAAAGCTGGCGGGCGTACCAGCGATGGGGACCCGTACCGTAGGGTGGGCCGTGCGGCGTCCCGTAGGGTGGGCTTCAGCCCACCAACTCGTCTGAAAAGCTCTGGTGGGCTGAGGCCTACCCTACGTGCATGAAAAGTCCCGGTGGGCTGAAGCGGAGCGCCGCCCGGCCCACCCTACGTTCGTCCGCCCCTGCGTTTTGCTACCGGTTGCTATCTGCTTGATACAAAACGTCGCTAGGCCGGCACTCGCGACAGTTGCAGTTCGGCGCGCAATCGCTACCCTTGGCGCCTCGAATCAGCCGTATCGACGAGACGACCTATGCTGAGCTTCCTTCCCGCTCCCCTGCGAGGCACCCTCGCCGGCCTGACCCTGGCGCTGAACACGCTGTTCTGGTGCTGGCCGCTCTTTGCCCTTTCGCTGCTCAAGCTGGCGCTGCCGATTCCTCGCGTTCAGCGCGCGCTGCGCTTCGGCATGCACTGGATCGCGGAGTCATGGATGGCCGTGAACGGCTTCTGGATGGATCAGGTGCGACGCACGCAATGGGACGTGCAGGGCCTGGAAAAGGTCGATATGCAGCATTCCTATCTGGTCACCAGCAATCATCAAAGCTGGGCCGATATCCTGATGCTGCAATATCAGTTGAACCGGCGCATGCCTATTCTGAAATTTTTTCTCAAACAGGAACTGATCTGGGTGCCGGTGATCGGCCTGTGCTGGTGGGCGCTGGAGTTTCCCTTCATGAAGCGTTTCACCAAGGAATACCTGACCAAGTATCCGGAAAAGCGTGGCGAAGATCTGGCCACCACCCGCAAGGCGTGCGAGCGCTACCGGACTAATCCGGTTTCGGTATTCAACTTCCTCGAGGGCACACGCTTCACCCAGGACAAGCACGATGAGCAAGCCTCGCCCTATCGCTACCTGCTAAAACCCAGGGCCGGCGGCATCGCTTTCGTAATTGACGCTATGGGGGAACAGTTGACCTCGCTGATCAACGTCACCATTCACTATCCGGACGGCAACCCGAGCTTCTGGGATCTGCTCTGCGGCCGGATCGGCCAAGTGGTGATGCGCATCGATTCGCTGCCGATTCCCGCCGAGTTCCTGCATCGCAGTTACGATCAGGACGAGCGCTATCGGCTGAGTTTCCAGGAGTGGGTCAACGAACTATGGAGCGACAAGGACGACACGCTCGAGGCGCTGCACCGCCAATTTCCGCCGAGCCGCCAGCCTTAGTGACCTGTGTGGCTAGTTCAGTTAGTCAACTTCGGCGCCTGAGGCTCTGATACTGCGTTGCTGCTCCTCGCCATAGCCAGCTATGACTTGTCGCAGCGCCTTGTCTCAGAACCTCAGTCATCCGAACTTGAGTTAACCAACTAGCCGAACAGGCCACTAGCTGACCGTACAGGCCGGTATCATCCGGCCGTTTGGTGATCCAGCTGCAGCCAATCGACTTCGCGGGGAAATGCGAGAGCATCGTCGACCGTCAGTCCTGGCGCCACCAGGAAGCCCTGCATCACCTGGCAACCATGGGTGATCAGCCAATCACGCTGAGCCAGCGTTTCGACGCCCTCGGCGATGACTTCGAGCTCGAGGTTCCGCCCCAGATCGATGATGGTACTGACCACCGCGGCATCGCGCGGCGAATCGAGCATATTGGCGATGAACAGCCGGTCGATCTTCAGCGTGTCCAGATCGAAATGTCGCAGATAGGCCAGTGACGAATAGCCGGTGCCGAAGTCATCCACCGCTACCCGCACACCCAATTCGCGCAACTGCCGGAGCTTGTCGCAGCTCTGTTCAAGATTCTGCATCAGCGCGCCTTCGGTGACCTCCAGCTCCAACTGACGGGGGTCGAGCTGATATTCGTCGAGCAGGCGGCGCAATTCGTCAAGTAATCCGGCCCGGCCGAACTGCACCGGGCTGACGTTAAAGCTCAGGATCAGCTTTTCGCCGAACCGCTCACGCCAATCGCGGCATTGCGCCAAGCCTTCGCGCAGCGCCCATTCGCCGACACGATCGATAAGCCGGGTTTCTTCCAGTAATGGGATAAAGACGTTCGGCTCGACCATGCCGCGGCCGGCAAAATCCCAACGCAGCAAGGCCTCGAAGCCGCGCAATTCGCCCGTCTCGAGGATCACCTGCGGCTGATAAGCCAGGGCGAAACCATTGCGCTCGATGGTGCTGCGCAGGTTTTCTTCCATCATCAGGCGCGCATGGGCACGGCCGTTCATTTCCTTGGAAAAGAAACGGTATTGCTGCCGCCCGGCGCGCTTGGCTTCGTACATGGCCATGTCCGCCGAACGCAGCAGCTCTTCCACGCTTTGCCCGCTGTCGGGGAAATGCGCAATGCCGATGCTGGCGCCAAGGGTGACCTCGGTTCCGTCGATGGTGTGCCGAACCGAAATCAGTTCAATGAGCTTCTCGGCCACCTTGGCGGCATCCTCTGGATGATCGAGAGAGTCCAGCAGCGCAGTGAACTCGTCGCCACCCATGCGCGCGATGATGTCGTAGGGGCGCATGCAGGTTTCCAGCACCCGAGCCACGCGGCAGAGAATCTCGTCGCCGGCATCATGCCCCAGCGAGTCGTTGATGCGCTTGAAGCCGTCAAGATCGATATAGAGGATGGCCATGCGCTTGCCATTCCGGTCGACCCTAGCCAATGCCGAGTCCAGCGCCTGATGGAAGCCTCGACGATTCAACAGACCCGTCAGCGAATCGGTGACCGCCTGGGTTTCCAACTGAACGTGGAGATTGCGCACCACCGACATGTCCAGCGCGATGACGACCATCGAGCGCTGCTGGCGAGGCAACGGCGATGACGACAGGGCCACTGGCAGCGTGGTACCACGGGTGGTGTTCAGCTGCGCCTCGTGCAGGCGATAGGTATCGCCGCTGCGCCAATGCTTGTAGAAATCGGTGTCGCGCCAGACGTCGGGCATCTGCGGAGAGGCCAGGTGATCGACCAGCGCGGTGCCCTGCAGGGCATCGACGCTGGTATGTAGCATCTGCGCGATCGCCGGGTTGGCGAAATTGATGTAGCCGTCTTCGCCCACCACAAGAATGCCTTCGGCGGCATTGTTCAGTACCGATGCATTGAACGCCCGAGCACTGTCGAGCTGCTGGGTGAGCAGTTGCAGATCACGACGATTATGCTCGTGGCTCAGCAGTGTATTGATCTTGTGCTTGAGCACCTGCGGATCGAAGGGCTTCAGAATGAAGTCCACCGCACCCGTGGCATAACCACGCAACACCGAATCGCGGGTGTGCGCGATGGCCGAGACGAAGATGATCGGGGTATAGCGGGTATGCGGGCTGCCACGCATCAGTCGCGCGACTTCGAAGCCATCCATTCCCGGCATCTGTACATCCAGCAACACGAGCTCCACATCCAGATCGAGCAGCGCCTGCAGGGCTGCCTCACCGGAATTCACCGTATGGACCTGCCAGTCGCCATCACCCAGCAAGGCTTCCATCGCGACCAGATTTGCCTCGCGATCATCGACCACCAGCAGCGTGCGGGTACGTGGCTGTGCTTTGGCTTGTACCCGCAGCATTAACCGGCTCCCCTGCTCAGCACACGGTAGATTCCGACTTCGGCGGCGTCGGCAAGGACGCCAGCCCGGCATGAACGATGCGTCACACGCTTTCTCCTTTATGGACCAAGGTCATCAGCACGCCCAAGGCAGCGGCGCAACAACTCGACCAATTTGGGACCATCGATCGGCTTGAACAAAAAATCGTCGGCACCAGCCGCGATACTCTGATCGCGAACGGCCGGATCGGCATCAGCTGCCAACGCCACGATCGGCACCTGACAACCATAGTCGTTTCTCAGCTGGCGGATCAGTGCAGCGCCGTCATTATTCGGCAGTGACATGTCCACCAATGCCAGATCGAAGGCATCGTCATCGAATCGTTCGAGCGCCTCAGTGCTGGTTGTGGCCGGAACCACCTGCAGTCCCTGCTCGTCGAGCATCGCGCTGATGGCATAAATGGCCCGTACATCGGGGTCTACCAGCAGCACGCGCTGCCCCAGCATGGGGTGGTCCACCTCGTTTGTGTACGGGGCCGCAGATTCGACTGCGGTGGGTTTCAACGCATCATCCATATGCTCCAGTCCCTCTGTTTTTGACAACGCAACCGACGAATAGCGCCGAAGCCGCTCCCGATTCTTCTCGGAGAGCGATTCACGGCTGTTCAATACAACGCGTACATCTTTTAGCGAACGCAGGCGATCGAGCGCCTCGAGAAGGTCCAGACCATCTTCATCGGGAAGGTCGAAATCGATGATCAGCACGGTAAACGGATGCTCCGCATAGGCCAGTCGCGCATCCTCGCTGCGCTGACAATCGGTGACTCGATATCCAAGGCTTTCGAAATGCTCGCGCAGTTGCCGGCGCCGCTCGGAATCGGTCTCGACTAGCAGCAACCATGTTGGATTGGCTTCCTCGCGCGCCAGCTCGATGAACAGGCGCTCCAACTCCGACTGCGCCACCGGCTTGAGCAGATAGCGCGAACTGTCGTCCGACCAGCCATGCGGCTGTGGCACGCAGGAAATGACGTATACCGGCATGCCCTGGTGCCGTGAATCGGCCCGCAACATCCGATGCACCTGCCAGCCGCTGATATCCGGAAGCAGAATATCCAGGATTACCGCAGCGAAACGGTCTCGTTCGAGGGCATCCAGCCCCTCCTGACCGGTGCCGCAGATCACGCTGGAAAAGCCATGGGACTGTCCGACTTCAGCTACCACCGAGGCAAAATCGGCATCGTCTTCGACGATCAATAGACCACGTCCCTGGCCACGGCGTTGGGATGGTCGCAACGTCCTGATTTCCGTATTCGCCGCCGGCTTCAGCGGCAACTCGACGGTAAAACAAGAGCCCTGGCCCGGCGCGCTTCTGAGTATGATGCCGCCGCCGAGCACTTCAGCCAGTTGCCGCGCAATCGCAAGGCCAAGTCCCGTGCCGCCGTACTGCCGGCTGATCGAGCCGTCGATCTGCTGGAAGGCTTGAAAGATACGCTCGTGCTGATCCTCAGCGATACCGATGCCGGTATCGCTGACAAAAATTTGCAGCACATCGTCGTCGGTTGGAGTCTCAGCCGGCTTGCACGCGACGCGGATGTCCACGGAGCCTTGCTCGGTGAACTTCAGTGCGTTGGTAATCAGGTTGCGCAGGATCTGCTGCAAGCGTGCACGGTCGCTGATGACAGACACCGGTACATCTGGGTCAATCCGCGTGCTCAGCGTCAGCCCCTTCTGCTCGGCCATGGGCTGTAGCCCGGCAGTCACCTCCACCAACAGCTCGGCCAGATCCAGCGGCTCCGGCTTGATCTGCATGTGGCCAGCCTCGATCTTGGCCAGGTCGAGCACGTCGTTGATCAACTGCAGCAGATCGTGCCCGGCGCGATGAATGATGTCGGCATGCCGGACCTGCTTCTCGGTGAGGTTGCTGGCCGCGTTCTGCCTGAGCTGATCGCTCAGGATCAGGATGCTATTGAGCGGCGTACGCAGCTCATGGGACATGTTTGCAAGAAACTCGGATTTGTAGCGGTTGGCGATGACCAGCTCGTTGGCTTGATCGCGCAAGCGTCGTTCGGCCGCCTTGCGGTGACCGATATCGGTCACGACCGCCTGTACCAACTGCTCTTCGCCGCTGCGCAATGGCGATAGGCCAACTTCAACGGGTAGCAGATGGCCCTCCCGGTGGCGGCCGAACAGTTCGCGATTATCGCCCAGGCGGCGTGTTTCCGGCGCTTGAACGAAACGGTGCCGTACTTCCAAGTAGATCTTGCGCATCGACTCGGGGATCAGTAGATCGACCGACTGGCCCAGCAGCTCCTGCCGGCTATAACCGAACAACAGTTCGGTCTGCCGATTGACCATGATGATCGTGCCGTCGTAGTCGAACAGCAAAAAGGCATTCGGCGATGCTTCGACCACATTACGGAAACGCTCCTCATCGCGCTTGCGCTGCTGCAGATCGACCAGATTAAGCAGATGGTGAATACCGTCGTCCCGACTGAAGCTGGTCAGACTCAACGAAACAGGTATCGGCGTACCGTCCTCGCGCAGCGCCTGGCTTTCCTGAAGGTTGGCCTCGAGCCGCTGCTCGTGCGAGGGTACATCCAGTGCGCCCGGGACATAGCGACGCAGACGTTCGCCCGCAAGCAAATCGGCACTGCTGCCAAGTAGAGACGCGGCACTCTGGTTCGCCAGTTCTATACGCCCCAGGGAGTCGCATAGCAGGGTCGCCACTGGCAATTGCTCGATCAGATGGCGAAACCGTGCTTCGCGCTCTTGAAGCTGCGCCCCGAGAATCTGACTACTGCGCAGCGCTCGCTCGCGCAGGTACAGATAGCCGCCTATCATCAGCGCAAATAACACCGCCGCGGTCATTGCCGCAGCCAGACTGAAGGCCCGCCCAGAGCTACGCAAAATGGCCTCGTATTCTGGCGTACTGGCGACTTCCAGCTGCCAGCTGCGGCCATACATGTAAATATTGCGGGTGCGGTGAAAGCCCGCATCGCTGCTAACCGGTGCACGCCCCACCAGCAGCGGTTCGTCCGGCGCGGCAGCATCGAACAGTTGCAGCTGGAACAACTTACTGCGCGAACCCAGCACGCCCTCCATCAGATCGGTCAGCCGGAACGCGCCGTGCAGGGTACCGACGAAGGCGCTTTGCCGCTCTTCGAGCGTTGTGGTCGGCGCGCCGGTTCGGTACAGCGGCAGGAATAACAGGATGCCGACCTGAGCGTTCTGCTCGGTTTCCTGCTTGAGGCGCAAGGGCCCGGTAAGCATTGGCGTGCCGATGTTACGCGCGCCGATGATGGCTTCCCGGCGGGTTTCCTCACTGAACATGTCGAAGCCAACCACTCTACGATTACGCCAGTCGAGCGGGTGAATATATTCGGCGATCAGATATTCGTCGCGCTTGCCGGGTGGATACATGCGGAAATCGGCACGGTCATCCCCGCGGATCCGGGCGAGAACGGATTGAAGATTTTCGTCGCGCGCGTAACGCGCCAGCGAGAGGGCCTGGATGCCCGGGTAGAAATCCTGAAGTTGAAGCTGGTCCGAGGCACGATTCCAATCGTTCAGCGAGACAGTATCGCTGCCAACGAAAAGGCCAGCGAGACCACGCAAAACCATTTCATAGGCGCGCATGCGCTCACGTAGCGTGTTTTCGACATCATTAACAGCCAGGTTGAATCGCTGCGCCTGCTCGGCACGAATCCGCATTTCCTGAACATGCCATTGCCAGCCGACCCATCCTCCGAGCCCTACCATCAAGGCCAACGTCACCGCCAATGGCAGCCAAGGCTTGCGAGAATGGAGAGCGGTACGATCGTCCATTCGACCTCCTCAGTGCCACTACATGGCTCGCTGTCACGAGCTTCAGAGTCGCGTATCGCTGAGAGGTTCAATAGTAGACGAACAAAAGAAAAAAATATGACGCCACTTAAATGGCACAGGCGAGCCTATTGTGGGCCTCGCCTGTTTTAAGAGCCTTTTAGAGCGGCCGCAGGTTGATTTCTACACGGCGGTTTTGTGCCTTTCCAGACGCGGTATCGTTGCTGGCGATTGGCTGACTTGAGCCGGCGCCATAGGACGAGATTCGCGAAGCGGCAACGCCGTTGCCTTCCAGATAGGCGGCGACGCTACGCGCGCGGCGATTCGACAGGTCCTGATTGAGTTGTTGCGAGCCGGTGCTATCGGTATGGCCGATAATGTCGATGCCGTTCTTGTTGAACTCCTTGAACACCTGAACCAGCGAATTCAGCGTCGGATAGAAACCGCTGGAAATATCTGCCGAGCTGCTCGCGAACGTGATATTGCCCGGCATGATCAGCGTCAAGTTATCACCGTCGCGCTGAACCTGAACGCCAGTGCCCTGCAGCGTCTGGCGCAGCTTGGCTTCCTGGGTATCGACGTAGTATCCGTAGCCGCCACCGGCTGCGCCACCCACCGCTGCACCAATCAGGGCACCTTTGGCACGGTCTTTCTTGCTGGACGTGGCGGCGCCGATTACAGCGCCGCTGATCGCACCGATGCCTCCATAGATCCCTGCGTTGCCCGCCTCTCGCTCGCCGGTATAGGGATTGTTGGTACAGCCCGCCAACAGAGCGAAAGTGGCGGCAAGTGCAGTCAGGTTACTGAGCTTTTTCATGGTTACTTCCTTTATCTCCAAGACGTCAGCCTGCCGAACGAGACCCGCCACAGGCTGAAATGCGCCGCTAGGTTAACACCCAGCCGGGCACCGAACCGGAACGTACCGACGAACCTGTCGCAACGGAACAAGCTGCTGAATAACCATGATTTCAAGCTGACAGCTGTTTTCTCTGAATACGGCCACCGTAGACGGTGCAGCCGCCCGGCAGCGGACTGGGAATCAGCGATTGGACGTGTTGGCCGCATCGGCTCTTCGAAATGAATCGGAATTATTTTCGAAAATCGGCAACTACTAGCTTATAGAGAACACACGGGCCTGCATCTGGCCGGGGAGAGCTGAGCCATCGACATACAGGATATGCAGCGCATTTTCGACGCTCTGCCAAGCGTCGTTCTGGTAGTCGCGAACGATGCCGATTACACCATGGTCGCCGCAAGCGATCAGCGGTTGCGAGTTACCATGACGCATCGCGGAGACGTGATCGGAGAGCCGCTATTCAAAATTTTCGATGGCGGAGACGCCTCCAGTTCTGGCGCGCAGGGTGTCGGCCTGTTACGCACATCGCTGGCGGAGGTGGTGCGCACTGGCGAGCCGCAACAACTCAGGCATGTGAGCTACGCGCTGCGTCGCCCGGACGAAGCTGGCGGCGGTTACGAAACTCGCTATTGGGACGTCATCAACTCGCCGGTATTCGATGAGCAGGGCCGGGTCAGCCACATCATTCATCAGGCCGAAGATGTTACAGACAGCCTGCTGGAGCAGGAGTCGGCGGCACTGCGCTTGCGCGAGAGCGACGAGCGCCTGAACGCGGCGCTACTGGCCTCCGGCACAGGCACCTTTTATTGGGATCTTCACAACAACCGCTTGGACATGGACCTGCCCATGCAGCGACTAGTCGGAATGGAGGGCGTGGCCTCGGGATGGCTCAGCGATTTTCTCGAGAAGGTTCATCCCGACGACAGAGCAGGTATCGTCCAGCAATGCGAACTCTGCGCACACTACGGCGACGACTTCGAGATGCAGTTTCGGGTAATCCTGCCAGACGGCAGCGAGCGCTGGATTTTCGACAAGGGGCAGACCTTCGCCGATGCCAGCGGCAAGCCTTCTTACATGGTTGGTGCCTGTCTCGACATTACCCAACACAAACGTACCGAACATGCGTTGCATCGCCTCAACGAAACCCTCGAGCAACGCGTCAATGCCGAGGTCGCGGCGCGTGCCAAGACCGAGGCGGCATTACGTCAATCGCAGAAGATGGAGGCAGTAGGTCAGCTCACCGGTGGCCTGGCGCATGATTTCAATAATCTGCTGGCCGGCGTGATCGGTTCGCTGGAGTTGCTCTCGGTGCGCCTGCAGCAAGGCCGAGTCGACGATCTGCAGCGCTACGTAGGCAGCGCACTGAGTTCGGCCACCCGCGCAACGGCTCTGACCCATCGCCTGCTGGCCTTCTCGCGCCGACAGACATTGGATCCCAGTCCCACCGATATTAATGCCCTGGTCGCGGGCATGATGGAGCTACTGCAGCGTACTACCGGCCCGCTGGTGGATTACTCGAGCCGGCTATCCGACGACCTCTGGCTTACGCTCTGCGACACAAATCAGCTGGAAAACGCGCTGCTCAACCTGACCATCAACGCCCGCGACGCCATGCCGGACGGCGGCCGCCTGACGCTGATCAGCGAAAATATCTTGCTGAGCGAGCCAGCCGCCCATGAGCTAGGCCTGCAGCCAGGCGAATACGTGGCACTTGGTGTCAGCGATACTGGCGTCGGCATCCCACCGGAAAAGCTAGGCTACGTCTTCGATCCATTCTTCACCACCAAACCGCTGGGTGAAGGCACAGGGCTCGGGTTATCCATGGTCTATGGCTTCGCCAGACAATCAGGCGGCGGCGTGCGTATTGAGAGCGTCGTGGGCGAAGGTACCAGCGTCTGGATTTACCTGCCGCGCCACCACGGCCCGCTTGTTAGCGAGGATGCCCCGACCGCGGCGAGCCTGGTGTCCGCCCCGGTCGAAGGCCAGATCGTTCTGGTGGTCGATGACGAACCCAACGTTCGCACGCTGGTGTCTGAGGTGTTGCAGGAAATGGGACTCAAGACCCTCGAAGCCGCCGACGGCCCCAACGGACTGCGAATCCTCGACGGTAATATGCACCTGGACCTGTTGATCTCGGACATTGGCCTGCCCGGCGGCATGAACGGACGCCAGCTCGCCGATGCGGCACGAGAAAAACGTCCGTCGCTGCGCGTGCTATTCATCACTGGCTATGCCGACGGATCGGTACTGCACCGCAGCAATGTCTTGCACGATTACGAGGTCCTGACCAAACCCTTCAGCATTACAGCCCTCGAAGACAAGGTCCGCAGCATGCTGGGATCTGGTCAGAATAATGGCGTGGCCTAGATCGACGAGATGGCGCTGCTGCCCTCTTCCATCCAGCGAGCGATGTCTACCCGAATGCGTTTCTTGTCCAGCTTACCGACGCTGGTCTTGGGAATATCGGCGACTACCGCAATTTGCTGCGGGATCGCCCACTTGTTGATATGGCCCTGCTCCACGGCAGGTTCGAGGAAACCCTGAAGGGTCCGTGCATCGAGCTGTTTGCCCTCGCCCAGCACCAGCAAGGCGAACGGGCGTTCGCCCCAACGCTCGTCCGGCACACCAACCACCGCCACGTCGCGCACGGCCTCGTGGCGGCTTATCAGGCCTTCCAGTGCCAAGGAGGAAATCCACTCGCCGCCGGTCTTGATCACATCCTTGATGCGATCACGAATGTCGATATTACCCATCTCGTCGATGGTTGCGACGTCACCGGTATGCAGCCAACCCCCAGCCCACAGTTCTTCGCTCTTTTCCGGATTGCCGGCGTAGCCCTGGGTCAGCCATGGCGCCCGCAGTACCAGTTCGCCCTGGGATGCGCCATCGGCGGGCAGGAAGCTGCCATCCGGCGCCTGGATCGCGGCATCGACAAGCACCACGGGGATACCGGCCTTGAGTCGATAGCTGGTCTGCTCGTCCTCACTGGCCTGGCGCAGCTCGTCGTTGATATGGGCTCCGGAAATCAGCGGGCAGGTTTCCGACATGCCGTACGCGGCCACTAGCTGCATGCCGCAGGCGCGGGCCGATTCGTAGAGGCCGCGGGTCAGTGCACTGCCGCCGATGGTGATCTTCCAGCCGTTGAAATTCACGCCTCGCGCAGCCTGGGCGTTGAGCAGCATTTGCACGATGGTCGGTACGCAATGCGAGAAGGTCACCTTCTCGCGGCGCCACAGCTCGATCAGCAACTCTGGGTCGTAACGTCCCGGATAGACCTGTTTGAGTCCCAGCATTGTCGCCACGTACGGCAAGCCCCAAGCGTGTACGTGGAACATAGGTGTGATTGGCATGTAGACATCGCCCGCGGCCATCAGCTGCGGGTTTTCACGGCTGCCGACGGTTATCGCCCCGGCAAGCGTATGCAGAACCAACTGGCGATGGGTGAAGTAGACGCCCTTGGGATCTCCTGTCGTACCGGTGGTGTAGAAGGTAGTGGCAACCGAATCTTCATCGAAATCGGGGAAATCGTAGTGCGGCTCCGCGGTCGCCAGCAGGCTTTCGTATTCCCCGACGCAGTTGGGCAGTTCGCAGCTTTTGTCTTGCGCATCGGTAATCAACAACGTCTTGTCGACGGTAGTGAGCTGACCGGCAATCGCCTGATACAGGGGAGCGAACTCGCTGTTGACGAGGACGAAGCGATCCTCGGCATGATTCATGGTGTAGAGAATCTGCTCGGGAGACAGGCGCACGTTGATGGTATGCACAACCGCGCCGATCATGGGGATCGCGAACATGCATTCGAGGTAGCGGTGGCTGTCCCAGTCCATCACCGCCACGGTGTCGCCGGCCTTGACCCCAGCAGCCGTCAGTACGTTGGCCAACCGCGCGATGCGCTGATTGAGAGTGCGGTAATCGAAACGCAGCTGGTCGCGGTAGACGATTTCGCGAGTGCGCTCGTAGCGTTGGCCCGACAGCAGCAGACTTTTGATCAGCAGGGGGTATTGGTAGGCGTTCGTGGCGGGTTTGATCACGCGGGTCTGCAGCATAGGGGCTTCCTTGTTATTAATGTTATGAGATGCGCTCTAAAACCTGGGCAAGCGCCGGACCGTCGCGGCGGCACCCACCGAGCAACTTCAGCTCCGACAGTCTGCATCGCAACCGTTCAGCCCGCAGCCTGGCTGTGCAACAGAACGTTGCAACTGCCTGCGCAGCTACAGCTGCGGGCTAACAGGTCGTTTTTGCAAACTACTCACTAAGCGATCTCGCTTGCCGCCAGGCGCACACCGAGGCCGATCAGCACCGCGCCGGTCACCCGGTCGAACCAGTGCCCCATGCGGGCGAAACCGGCCCGCACGCGCTCGCGGCTGAACAGCCAAGCCACCAGGCAGAACCACAGACCAGTGGCGAACGCCAGATATAACCCATAGCCAGCCTGAACGGCGAGAGGGGTATGGGGGTCGATAACCACGGTGAATAACGACAGAAAAAATAGAGTAGCCTTGGGGTTCAAACCGTTAGTGACGAAACCGACGGTAAAAGCACGCCTGGCGGAACGTGCCTCCTCCGGGCAGGGCGGAGCCAGGTCACCGACCGCGACAGGCTTTGCGCGCAGCGCCTGAAAGCCGAGATAGAACAGATAACCGGCCGCCAGCCATTTGAAGAGGTTGAACAGCACGATCGACTGCGAGACGATCAGACCAATCCCGAGCAACGAATAACCTACGTGCAGCAGAATTCCGCTGCCGACACCGATGGCCGTCCAACTGCCGCTCCGCTGACCGCGGGTCACGCTTTCGCGCACGACCACCGCGAAATCCGGTCCGGGGCTGGCCACGGCAAGCAGGTGCACCAGTGCCACGGTGAGAAACTCCATCCAGTACATCTAATCGACTCCGATACTTCCGGGGCGGGACGTCCGCCGCTGATCATACGAGTAAAGTCCATGAGCAATCGCCGCGCTGTATTCCTCGACCTCTCTCCCCTCGATCAGGGGGACCTGGATCTGGCTCCGCTGCAGTCAGCCTTCGATAAACTGATTTGTCACGCGCAGACCAGCGATGCGCAGATCATCGAACGGCTGCAAGGTGCCCAGGTCGCCATCATCAACAAGATAGCGCTGAACGATGCGGTATTCGCCGCCTGCCCGGAGCTGAAGCTGATTCTGGTCGCTGCGACCGGGGTCAACAACATTGAGCTCGCGGCCGCCAGGCAGCGCGGCATCGCCGTTTGCAACTGCCAGGCCTACGGCACCGCCACCGTCGCCCAACACACCTTGATGTTGTTGCTGGCACTTGCCACGCGACTACCCGATTACCAAGGCGCCGTGGCCCGCGGGCGCTGGCAGGAAAGCGGCCAATTCTGCCTGTTGGACTTTCCCATCGTCGAGTTGGCCGGCAAGACCCTCGGCGTGCTCGGCCATGGCGAGCTGGGTAGCGCCGTAGCCCGGCTGGCCGAGGCACTGGGAATGCGCGTGCTGACTGGCAATCTGCCGGGCCGCCCGCCGCGTCCGGATCGTCTGGAGCTCGACGAGTTGCTGCCGCAGATCGACGCACTGACCCTGCATTGCCCGCTGACCGAGCAAACGCGCAACCTTATCGGCGCGCGCGAACTGCAGCTGATGAAGCCATCGGCCTTCATCATCAATACCGCCCGCGGCGGCCTGATCGATGAGCAGGCACTGGCGGACACCCTGCGCCACGGCCATCTGGGCGGCGCCGCCACCGATGTGCTGATCAGCGAGCCACCGAGCGCCGACAACCCGCTGCTGGCCGCAGACGTACCGCGCCTGATCGTGACGCCGCATAGCGCTTGGGGCAGCCGCGAAGCTCGCCAGCGCATCGTCGGTCAGCTAAGCGAGAACGCCGAGGCGTTTTTCGCCGGCGCGCCGAAGCGCCAAGTAGGTTGACGCGACTTCTGCAGCCAGGGACAGGCTGCTAAGCTCGCCCGCTTTGCCCGGAGGCATCGATGGATCCGCGAAGCGAAGTATTGCTGCGCCAGGCCGAACTCTTCAGCGGCGACGTGCTGCTTGCCGGTTTGCCGGCCGACGACCTGCTCGGCCAGCTGCGCGGGGCTACAGGCTGGAGTTGGCACGCCGGCGAATATAAGACGATGCAAGCCCGCTTCAGTGGACGCTGCGCATTTGGCGTACAGGCGCCAGCGGCCGATTTCGATGCCGCTGTGCTGTTCCTACCTAAATCCCGCGAGCTGACCGACTATCTGCTCAATGCACTGGCGGCCAGGCTACCAGGCCGCTTGCTGTATCTGGTCGGGGAAAAGCGCGCCGGCGTCGAGCGAGCGGCCAAACAACTGGCGCCGTTCGGCGAGCCACGCAAGCTCGACAGCGCCCGGCATTGCCAGCTCTGGCAGGTCAAGGTGGAGAGCAGCCCGCCTATTCCCGATCTGCAACTCCTTGCGCAGCGCTTCAGTCTGGAACTGGCGGACGGCCCGTTGCAAATCGTCAGCCTACCGGGCGTATTCAGTCATGGCCGGCTTGATCGCGGTACCGCACTGCTGTTGGACCAACTAGATGATTTGCCGGCGGGTAGGCTGCTGGATTTCGGCTGCGGCGCTGGCGTCATCGGCGCGTCGTTGAAAAGGCGTTATCCGCATAACGACGTAGTGCTGCTGGATGTGGATGCGTTTGCCGTCGAAAGCAGCCGCATGACCTTGGCGGCCAACGGCCTGAATGCCGAGGTCATTGCCGGCGACGGCATCGATGCTGCGCCGGGAGACTGCGCCGCGATCGTCAGTAATCCGCCGTTCCATCAAGGCGTGCATACCCATTACGAGGCCAGCGAGACACTCCTTCAGCGCGCCGCCAGCCATCTGCGAACAGGCGGCGAGCTACGCCTGGTCGCCAACGCCTTCCTCAAATATCCGCCTTTGATCGAGGCGCACCTGGGTCGCTGCGAAACCCTCGTCAATGCGGACGGCTTTCGCATCTACCGCGCGCGACGCGCCTGATTGACTACAGGCCCGACTTGCACAACGCGCCATGCTTGGGCAAACTCGCGCCCGTCCTGGGGGAGTAGTCTCCGGTGAGCGCCCTGCTCGCCTGGCATGCGTCAACATACTTGGTCCACAGACCATGGCGCATGCGACCCGCGCGGCCCGCCTCGGCAGCCACGCCCGGTTTGACAAGACCCATGACACGTACACCTGACCCGGGGCGGGCAGGCGATGCGTGTCATGGTGATTTCGTCGACCCGCCCCTGCAAGGAAGTCCGTTGGAATCGTTCTACATCCCCACCCTGATCGTTGCGCTCGCTGAGATTGGTGACAAAACCCAGCTTCTCGCTCTGCTGCTGGCGGCCCGCTATCGGCGACCGCTGCCGATCATCTGGGGTATCGTCGTCGCCACCCTGGCCAACCATGCGGCCGCCGGCGCGGTCGGCAATTGGGTATCTTCGCTGGTCTCGCCCGCCATCCTCAGCTGGATTCTGGCTGCCTCCTTCGCCGCAGTGGCATTGTGGACATTGGTACCAGACAAACTCGAAGAGGACGAAGCTTCTCGCGGGCGCCGTTTCGGCCCGTTCGTCGCGACCCTGATCGCATTCTTCCTCGCGGAAATGGGCGATAAGACTCAGGTTGCGACCGTCATGCTGGCCGCGCAATATCCCGATTTCATCCTGGTCATCGTCGGCACTACGCTGGGCATGCTGCTCGCCAACGTACCGGTGGTACTGGCCGGCAACTTCGCCGCTGATCGCATGCCGCTCACGCTGATCCGAAGAATCGCAGCCATCTGCTTCGCAGCATTGGCCCTGTATGCGGCCTACCAGGCGCTGACCTTGAGCGGCATGCTTCCAGTCTGATACGCAGCGCAAATTGCCGCGCTCCCGGTGCTGTTAGAGTGGGTATTCACCGCGTTCTGGCGGCATTTCAGGGGGAGCAGGCTGCATGTCACCGGAGGAACGAAAACGGCGGGTTCAGCAGCACATCGACCTGAGCTGGAGCAAGGGCCGACTGGCGCTGGCCGAACAATTGCAGAGCCGCTATTTCAGCTACAAAAGTTCATTCATTGCACAGCCGGTCAACAGTGCTGGCTTCGGCCTGATCGTGCGGGAAATCCGTCAGGCGATGCCGGATCTGGAAGTGGTAGTGGACGAGTGTCTCAGCGAGGGCAACCGCGTCGTTACGTCCAGCACGCTGTTCGGCACCCTGGAGAAAACGGTTTTCGGACATCCTCCGAGCGGCAAGATCCTCACGGTCGCCGCCATGTCGATATGGACACTCAACCCGGGCGGCGACATCGAAGAAATCAATACGCTGTTCGACCTGGAAAGCGCCCGGCAACAGCTGGGTATGGACAGCCCTATCCCGATTACGCTGCCACCGACCTGAACCGGGCGGCGCAGCGGCAGGCTTCAACGATTCTTCTGGTATAGCGGCATCACCTTCGGAATATTTTCCTGCAGGGCCTGCGTGCGGCTGCTCGACGAAGGATGCGTGCTGAGGAATTCCGGCGGTGCGGAACCGCCCGCCGCCGCCATTTTCTTCCACAGACTGACCGCCGCGTTCGGGTTGTAACCCGCCCGCGCCGCCAGTTCCAGGCCGATCAGATCGGCCTCGTTCTCATTACTGCGGCTGTTTGGCAGTGTCATCAGATATTCGACGCCCATATTCGCCAACTGCAGACTGCCATCGCCGACGCCGAATGCCGAGCCGATCTGCGTCGCCACTTGCACGCCGTAAGCCTTGGACATCGCCTCGCGGCCATGTTCGCGCAGCGCATGGGCGATTTCGTGCCCCATCACCGCAGCGATCTCGTCGTCGGTCAGGTTCAGTTTTTCAATAAGCCCGGTGTAGAAAATGATCTTGCCGCCCGGGCCGCAGTTGGCGTTCAGTTCCGGGCTGTCGATGACGTTGACTTCCCAGTTCCACTGCGCCGCGTCCGGACGGAACGCCGGCACTTCGGCAATCAGCCGCTGGGCAATGCCATTGACGCGTTTGGTGATCGCACTACTTTTCTCAAGCACACCTTTTTGCGAGGCCTCGCTCAGAGTTTGCTGATAAGACTGCGCATACATCTGGTTGACCTGCTCGGTCGACAGCATGCTGAACATGTACTGCTTGCGGTCGACGCCGACGGCACCGCCACTGGTGGTATTGACCGCCTGGCAACCGGCGAGCACGGAGGCTGCAAGGAAAAGGGTAAATGGATGCGGCTTGAGCATGTCGCGTCTCCCGTGGATTCTGCGCCGTATGCTAGAGCGAGCCCGCCTACCGGGCAACCGGCCAGCGCCGGGCTTACGTGTCTGGCTGGACGGCCGCGGCGTTGATCAACCCGCCCGAGGTCTGGGGCCAGGCGGCTAGTTAACCGGCGTCAGGCATTCTGGTGCATCCAGCTTAGGGTCGTTGACGAAAGTCGCCAACGGCCGCTCGCGTAGCGCTGGCTGGCGCGCCACAAGCAATGTCTGAAGTACTTCGAGCGGAGTTTGGGGATCGAGCCAGGCGGCCATAGCCGCCTGGTCCAGCATCAGCGGCCGCCGCTGATTCGCCGCCGGCAGCGTTACCACGGCCGCGCTGAAATAAGTGTGGCCCTGTACCGGGTAGGCTTCCCAGATCGCCGCGAAATACATCAGCGAATCCTCAGCTGTCATCCAGTAGGGCCGTTTGCGCGCGGTGCCGCGCCATTCATAAAAGCCGTTGGCCGGTAGCACGCCACGGCGCTGACGGAAGGCGTCGCGGAACATTGGCTGCTCGGCCAGCGTTTCCGCACGCGCCTGTGCTGGCGTCCGGGTAAAGTCAGTCAACCAGGCTGGGGTCAGACCCCAGCGCACACTGCTGAGCTGCAGCTCGTCGTCTAGCTGACGTAACAGTAATACCGATGCTCCCGGCGCCAGACTCCAGTGCGGCTGCTGATCAGCGGGAAAACCCGGCAGCGCGGCAAAGGCCGGACTCCAGCGGAACAGGGCATAGCGGCCACACATGAACAGGACTCGTTGGGCTGAGGAACGTGGGCACCGAAACAACGGCGTGGATTGCAGGCGATTTTCCGCCAGCGACTAGCAGATAAGCTCGCCAGGATAGCTTTCGGGTTCATCACCAGGCATCGGTTCGGCGCCATTGTACTCAGCGATCAGCTGTCGCGCGCGCTCGGTCTGCTCATCCGCCACTATCAGCCCGAGCAGGCCCGCAACCGGCAACTCGCCTAGCGCACCGATCAGATGCCGGCCGGTAAGAAATACCTCGATACCCTCTGCTTCCAGCATTCCGCAGAGCATCTCAGCCTCGAGCAGATCGCGGGGTTCGTAAATACGTCGCATCATTCATCCTCCCGCAGTACATCGAGCTGCCAATCGCTGCCATCGGTTCGCAGATCGAAAATGATCGGCCGGCAGCAGACCGCGCAATCTTCGATGTAGCGCTGATCGCCGCCACTCAGATCAAGCAGCGCCTCCACCACTTCGCCGCAATAGGGGCATTGGTAATCCTGTGTTTCGAGCATCAGCGTCTCCTGCGTGACTTGCCGCTATAATCGCCGTCCAGTTTCGACCTCAAGACAGTTGGGGTCATTCAGTCGTTTCCCTTACAGAGAGCATGATGGACGAATTCGAAGCCATCCGACCCTATGCCGACGCCGAAGTCCCTGCCGTGATGGCGCGGCTGTTCGCCGACCGGGAGTTCCTCGACATCCTGGTGCACTTTCGCTTTCCGCGACTGGCCGGCCCGATGGGCTGGATGCTTAAGCCACTTATAGCGCAACGACTGCGCCGCGAGTTCGCCAGCATCCATTCGATCGACACGCTTCAAGCGCGGATCGAGATGTACGTAGACCGCACCATCGAGCGCGCCACCGATGGCATCACCTATTCCGGATTGGAAAAACTTCAGCCCGGCTGCGCCTATCTGTTCATGGCCAACCATCGCGATATCGTGATGGATCCTGCATTCGTCAATTACGCGGTGTTCCAGGCGAAGATGCGCACGCCGCGCATCGCCATCGGTGACAACCTGCTGCAACGGCCCTTCGTCAGTGACCTGATGCGGCTAAACAAGAGCTTCATCGTGCGCCGCTCGGTCACCGGCCGGCGCGAAAAACTCGCCGCCTACCAACTGCTCTCCGCCTATATCAACCACTCGATCCGCAACGATGGCGAGTCGATCTGGATTGCCCAGGCTGAAGGCCGCGCCAAAGACGGTGACGATCGCACCGATTCTGCGATCCTGAAGATGCTACACATGAGCCGCAAGGACGAGCCGTTCGCCAGCGTACTGACGGAGCTGCGCCCAACGCCGGTGTCGATCAGCTACGAGTATGATCCCTGCGATCAAGCCAAGGCTCGCGAGCTTTACATCCGCGCCACGACTGGCACCTACACCAAAGCGCCCGGCGAAGACGACACCAGCATCGCGCTTGGAATCACCGGTTACAAAGGTCGCGTGCATGTGAGTTTCGGCACACCGATCACCGAAGTTCCAGAGGATGCCAAGCAGCTCGCCGCCAGGATCGACCAGCAGATCCTGTGCGACTACCGCCTGTTTCCAGTGAATTATCTGGCGTACCGAATTTGGGATGGCCGCGATCCGGAGCTGTCGATCCCCAGCCTCGCCGAGCTATTCAGCTCTGAGGAAATTGCCCGCGCCGAGGCCGAATGGAGCAAGCGCCTGGCCGCCTGTCCAAGCGTGCAACAGCCCTATTTGATCCAGCAATACGCCACACCGGTGCGTAATCAGCACCGGCTGAAGGCAGGCCTGAATCTCTAAATGATGCCTGGCTGGCGGCTCATACCAACCGGGTGAGCGAGGACAACAGCCAGGCCAATCCCAGGCTGCTGAAACCGAAGCAATAGAAGAAGCGGTCAATGCGCTGGGTCGCCAACATTCTGGTCTGCTCGACCGCCTGCACGCTGTGCCCGGCCAGGCATGAGGAATTGACCGCTAGCTGCTGGCGCCAGCGCGTCGCCAATAGCAGCCAGGCGCCACCGACCGCGATCAGCAGCGCCATTGAATTGAGCAACAAGGCCAGACTGGCCAAACCCGATACGTCGAATTGCATTGACAACCGAACCTCCCCGGCACGCCGAAAAATAAGCCCAGGGCATCCTGGGTGCGACGGCGAAGTCTACCGAAGCGCAGCCTCCGGTTCAGCCGGCTTCCGACCAAACGAGATGCGACCAAGCGAGACGCAACCAAGGGATGGCAATTTGCCGGGCATTTGCGCCATTTATGCAGATAGGCCGTGCCTAGATCGTTGACTTATAGTCCCTCGCAGCTTCACCCTCACCTCGCCTCGAACAACCGAAATAGAGCGTGCGCCTGGCTTGAGCAACCAGATGGGACTGCCACGGAGTCGAGCAAACGGCAACTTGTAATCGCTGCGTCTCTTTGACGCCATTACCGGGCCTGTACCGGCCCGCTACTTCTTCCGTGGAAGTCGCCACCTTCGAGCGCCGCGCTTACGGTTGCACCTCGTAGGGAATCAGCTACTCAGGATCAACAGGACAGAACAATGAATAAGAAGATATTGAAAACGGGGGCACTCACTCTCTCTTTGCTGGCGGCCGCCGTTCTGGCAAATGGAGCCATGGCTGCGGTGTCCGAATCGGAAGCAGCCAAGCTAGGTGACAGCCTGACACCTCTCGGCGCCGAGAAAGCCGGCAACGCCGCCGGCACCATCCCCGCCTGGACCGGAGGCCTGCCAACCGACGCGGCCGCCATCAGCGCTGATGGCTTCGTCAGCGATCCTTACCCGAACGACAAGCCCAAGTTCACCATCACCGCGCAGAACTTCGAGCAGTACAAGGACAACCTGAGCCCTGGCCAGATTGCCATGCTCAAGCGTTATCCCGAGACCTATCGCCTACCGGTCTTCGAAACCCGCCGCAGCGCTGCCGTACCGCAGCAGATCTATGACGCGGCGAAGAAGAACGCGACCCAGACCAAGCTGGTTCGCGGCGGCAACGGACTGGAGAACTTCGATACGGCGGTAGCCTTCCCGATTCCCCAGGACGGTCTGGAAGTGATCTGGAACCACATCACCCGCTATCGCGGTGGCTCGGCCCGCCGCGTCGTGGCACAGGCCACGCCGCAGGTGAACGGCAGCTACAGCCTGGTCAAGTTCGTCGACGAAGTGGTTTACACCAATACCCTGACCGACTACGACCCGGAGAAGCACGGCAACATCCTCTTCTACTTCAAGCAACAGGTCACAGACCCGTCGCGCCTGGCTGGTAACGTCCTGCTGGTGCACGAAACCCTGGACCAGGTGAAAGAGCCGCGCATGGCGTGGATCTACAACGCCGGCCAGCGCCGTGTTCGCCGCGCACCTCAGGTCGCCTACGATGGTCCGGGCACTGCAGCCGATGGCCTGCGTACCTCCGACAACCTGGACATGTTCAACGGCGCCCCGGATCGTTATGACTGGAAGCTGGTGGGCAAGAAGGAAATGTACATCCCCTACAACTCCTACCGCCTGGACTCGCCGAAGCTCAAGTACGACGACATCATCAAGCCCGGCCACATCAACCAGGATCTGACCCGCTACGAATTGCACCGCGTGTGGGAAGTCGAGGCGACTTTGAAGACCGGTGAGCGCCACATCTACGCCAAGCGCCATTTTTTCATCGACGAAGACACTTGGCAGGCCGCGGTCATCGATCATTACGACGGTCGCAACATGCTCTGGCGCGTCGCCGAGGCGCATGCCGAGTACATCTACAATGATCAGGTTCCGCTTTACGCCATGGAAACCCTATATGACCTGGTCTCCGGTCGTTACCTGGTGATGGGCATGAAGAACGAGGAAAAGAACCCCTACACCTACAACTACAAGGCCAACTCCAACCAGTACACCCCGGCCGCCCTGCGCAACTCCGGCGTGCGCTGATCCCTGCGTACGTTCCGCATGAACGACAAGCGCCCCGACTGGTTCGGGGCGCTTTGTTTCCTACGTCGTACGAGCTTATCGGTGGTTTGAAAGGCCATCTAATGGCGCCCCGTTATTGTCATCTCTGACGAATCGCTGCCTCCGCCCCTGAAACGAAGAACCCGCATCGAGATGCGGGTTCCCAGTGCCAGCGCGTGGCCGGAAGATCGTTGCGCTGAAGCGTTACTGAGTCAGCACCTGACTGATGCTCTGATCCCGAAACACGCGGGTCAATGCATCGCTCAACACTTCGCTGACCAGCTTTGTGTTGGTCTGCTCGTTCGGCGCCATGCCGAAGCGCTGATTCAGCGAGGCGCCGTAGCGTCCGGTGTAGCGACGGCCGCCGTTCTGTACCTCGATACGGAAGGTCGCGCCGACGTTCGCCTCGGTCACGTACAGGCCTTCTTTCGGCGACTGATATTTCAACTCGGCCAACGTCAACGTCAGCTGTGGAGCGTTATAGGCGTTGGCAGACGGCGTGAAGCCAAGCAGACGGACTGCAGCTTCAGCCTGAGCCTGGAGCTTGGGTATGATCTTTTCCTTCGGCACGATGACCGCACTGGTTTCCGGATACAGACCGCCACGAGTACCGAGCGTCGGTGACGAACGACCATCCACCACCCGCACGACTACCGGCTGGCCCTGGCCGACCGGGTTGATGGTTTCGTTAAGCTTCGGGGTCGGGTCGAGCTGTTGCGGGCTGTGCGCACAGCCCGCGAGAGTCAGTGCAGACACGGCGACAAGACTGAACAACAGGCGTTGCAGCATGCTGTTTTCTCCAGTTAGGGGATGAATGGCGCGCAGTATAACCAGCACCGCAACCGTTCGACAGTGATGCGCTAAAGACCCGTACGACGCCAGCAACGTTCCATTCATCGCCCTGTCACGCAGGTCTCGCAATAGAGCGCCGCCTTCCCTAGGAACCCGTCTGATTTCTCTGATCGGTCTTCTCGACGCATAAAAAAGCCGCGCTACTCATGACGAGCAGCGCGGCTTCAGGTAACGCGCGTCGAGCCGAACCTACTCAGTCAGCCCCAGACGCTTATCGACCACGGCGACGACTTCGCGGTAGGCCGCAGCATCGGTTTCCAGAACCTTCTCGCGGGCCGGGAAAATCTCGTTGAGCTTGCTGCTCCAAGCCGCACTCTTCGCCTGCTCGGGGAAGCAGCGCTCGATCAGATCAAGCATGATCGAAACGGTCACCGACGCGCCTGGCGAGGCACCCAACAGCGCAGCAATCGACCCGTCCTTGGCTGACACCAGCTCGGTACCAAACTGCAAAATGCCGCCTTTCTTCGGATCTTTCTTGATGATTTGCACGCGCTGGCCTGCTACTTCCAGGCGCCAATCTCCGGCCTTGGCCTCCGGATAGAAGCCGCGCAGGGTTTCCAAACGATCAGCCATGGATTGCCGCACTTCCTTGATTAGGTAGCGGGTGAGATCCATGTTGTCGCGCGCCACGGCCAGCATCGGCTTGAGATTGCCCGGACGAATCGACATCGGCAAATCGAGCGGCGAGCCGTGCTTCAGAAACTTGGTGGTGAAACCTGCGTACGGTCCGAACAGCAGCGACTTCTTGCCATCCACTACACGCGTGTCCAGATGCGGCACGGACATCGGCGGAGCCCCTACGGCCGCCAGGCTGTAGACCTTGGCCTGGTGCTGCTTGACGATTTCCGGATTGTCACAGCGCAGCCACTGGCCACTGACCGGGAAGCCGCCGTAGCCCTTGCCTTCCTCGATATCGGACATTTGCAGCAGAGGCAACGCCGCGCCGCCGGCACCGAGGAAGACGAAACCGGCATCGATTTCACGACTACTGCCATCACGGGTGTTCTTGATTTCCACGCGCCAGCCTTTGCCGTTGCGCGCAAGGCCGGTGACCTTCTGGAAATAGGACATCTTCACGCCCGGCTTGGCCGCCAGGTACACCAGCATCTGTCGGGTCAGCTCACCGAAATTGACGTCGGTGCCGTTCATGGCGCGAGTCGCGGCAATCGGCTCGTCGGCGGGGCGGCCCGGCATCATCAGCGGCATCCACTCTTCCATCGTGGCGCGGTCTTCGCTGTAGACCATGTCTTCGAAGGCGTGATGAGCCTTCAACGCCTCGAAGCGGCGCTTAAGGAAATCGATGTTCTTTTCGCCGCGAACGAAGCTCAGGTGCGGCACGGCATTGAGGAAGTCTTTGGGACTGCCGAAGCCTTCGCGACCGGTCAGATAGGCCCAGAACTGCTTGGACACTTCGAACTGGGTGTTGATGGTGACGGCTTTCTTGATGTCGATTGGGCCGTTCTTGTTGTCCGGCGTGTAGTTCAGTTCACAGAGCCCGGCGTGGCCGGTGCCAGCGTTGTTCCAGGGATTCGAGCTTTCAACGGCTCCGGACTCCTGCAGTTCGACGATCTCCAGCTTGATGTTGGGATCGAGTTCCTTGAGCAGGACTGCCAGGGTCGCACTCATGATGCCGGCTCCCACCAGCACCATATCCACGGCTTCGCTATCGTGTTGCGCCATTAACGCGTTCTCCAGAATCACAGCATTAAACTGTCACGACCGCAGTACGCGATCGTGTAGAACCACCAGCCAGGCGACTAGAAACGGAGGAGGGTTTCTAAACCGCTGCTCGGGCTTGTGCCCGAAGACAGGCACCCCATGGTGTCTGCCCGCTGTCGGAAGAACGGCTTTTGGCCTTCCTCCCTCTCGCTCCAAAGCTCCCGGAGCAGGGCGATAAGCCTGGGCTCTACGGGACACGTGCAGCGAGAAAAACCAGTGTGGCTGCCAATCGCTCAGCCGGTCCAAACGGTGTCGCTTGCATCGGCAGCAATTCACCGATGCGAATGTAGTCGTTAGCCGCGAGCGGCCCGGATTAGCTCGATATAGGGCTCAGCCTGACGTTGATCGACGATCAGCGCAACGAAGTCCTGCCCCTTGGCATCCTTCGCATTCAGGTCGTACCCGGCTTCGACAAAGAAACCTAGAAAGCGCTCGAAATCATCGACGCGCAAACCGCGATAAGCCTTGATCAACTTGTGTAATGCCGGCGGCGTATCGTCCATAGGCTCAGGCTCGAGAAACAATTTGATCGACTCGTCGGAGATCTCTTCACCGACCACCTTTTTCTTGTCTTTACGCATGTCCACTCCAGTCGACGAGCCTTACGGGGGCGGCAGTTTACTCCGCAGGACGAACGCACTCAACGCACCAGGCTCGCTTGCGACCAAGGTCTTACACGAAAATCCTCGATTTACCCGCTATGTTGCGCTCAGGCATCCGCACTGCCGGGCCTTTGCTTATACTGGCCGTCTGCACATAAGGAGTGTCTGGCATGAAGCGTCCGCCGTTGTTTGCCGCCTGGCGTGAAACCCTGCAGTCGGGCTACGGTGGCCGTGAGCTGCGCGGTGACATTGCGGCGGGCCTGACGGTGGGAATTATCGCCATCCCGCTGGCCATGGCGCTGGCGATCGCGGTGGGGGTCGCGCCACAGCATGGCCTGTATACCGTGCTGATCGCCGCGCCGCTGATCGCTCTGACCGGCGGCTCTCGCTTCAACGTGTCCGGGCCGACCGCTGCGTTCGTGGTGATCCTGCTGCCGATCACGCAGCAATTCGGCCTCGGCGGCCTGCTGCTCTGTACCATGCTCGCCGGGCTGATACTGATTGCACTGGGCCTGCTGCGCGCAGGCAAGCTGATCACCTTCGTCCCCTACCCGGTCACCCTGGGCTTCACCGCGGGTATCGGCATTGTCATCGCGACGCTGCAGCTCAAGGATGTGCTCGGACTGACCCTCACCGAACAACCTCAACATTACGTTGAGCAGCTGGGCCTGCTAGCTCAAGCGCTGCCCAGCGCGCAGCCAGGTGACGGCCTTGTCGCCGCGCTATGCCTGGTCGTATTGATTGTCTGGCCGCGCCTGGTACCTAAGGTGCCAGGCCATCTGGTAGCCCTCGTCGTCGGCGCGCTGGCTGGAATGGCGCTGGAATCTTCCGGCCTGGCGGTGGCCACGCTGGGAGAGCGCTTCAGCTATACGGCCGACGACGTGATCCATCCCGGCATTCCGCCCCTTCTTCCGGACTTCGCCTGGCCGTGGCTGTTGCCCGGCCCCGACGGACAGCCGCTGACGTTGAGCTTCGAACTGCTCCACCAGTTACTGGCGCCTGCTTGCGCTATCGCCATGCTCGGCGCCATCGAATCGCTGCTCTGCGCCGTGGTCGCCGATGGCATGACCGGCAGCAGGCATGATCCGAACGCCGAGCTTCTGGGCCAAGGCATCGGTAATCTGGTGGCGCCTCTGTTCGGCGGCATCACCGCCACCGCGGCCATTGCCCGCAGCGCCACCAACGTGCGCGCCGGCGCCTTCTCGCCCCTGGCGGCGATCATTCATGCCGGTGTGGTGCTGGTAGCGATCCTGTGGCTGGCGCCTTTGTTTAGCTACCTGCCGATGGCCGCCCTAGCGGCACTATTGCTCATGGTGGCCTGGAATATGAGCGAAGCGCCCCATGTGCTCAAGACACTGCGCATCGCACCGCGCAGCGATGTGCTGGTGCTGCTCACCTGCCTGGTGCTGACGGTGCTGTTCGACATGGTGCTGGCGGTCGGGGTCGGCCTGCTGCTGGCCGCAGGGCTGTTCATCAAGCGCATGAGCGAGCTCACCGACACCACCAGCCTGCGTCATGGCCGGAGTCATCTGCTCGCGGATCTACCCGAGCATGTCGCCGCCTACACGATTCGCGGCCCGCTGTTCTTCGGCGCGGCGGAGAAGGCGTTAGGCGTGCTGCGACGCTTCAATCCGGACGTGAAGATCGTCATCGTCGATATCAGCGCGGTGCCAATGCTGGACATGACCGCGCTGGCGGCACTGGAGAACGTTCTGCTGGACTACAAAAAGCAGGGCATCGCGTTAATTCTCTGCGGCAGCAGCGCCCGGGTGCGGCTCAAGCTGCGGCGCGTCGGCATCCATCTGCTCGAAGGGCAGCTGTATTACGTGCGTGATCTTGTCCAGGCCCGAGCAAAAGCCTTTTGGCTGCTATCGCCAAACGCGATGACCACCGCGGCTGGCTGAGACGCCCGCCCCGGGCGAAACCGAGGGCGCGCTATCCGCGCCCTGCTGCTGGCCGCCTTAGCCCGCGTGCTTCTGCAAGTTGGCCATCATTTCCTTCAACGCTTCGATGTTGTCAGCCGGATGGGCGGCGTTCTCGAAATCGCAGATCTGCTGCCAGTTGGCTGCAACATCTTCTGCATCGAAGCCAGCCTTCGGATCGAAACCAGCGCCCAGACTGCGCTCCCATCGCACCTTGCCCATCCAGCCGCCGCCCACTTCGAACAGGCCGGAGGTTTCCTGACATTGCTCGCTCGCCAGAAACACCACCAGCGGGCTCACCAACTCGGGCTTGAGCTGCTCGAAGACCTGCGGCGGAATCAGCCCTTCGGTCATGCGGGTACCGCCGGTAGGTGCGATGGCGTTGACCAGGATGTTGTTCTTGCGGCCTTCCAGCGCCAGGGTGCGGGTCAGGCCATAGAGACCAAGCTTGGCCATGCCGTAGTTCGATTGGCCGAAGTTGCCGTAAATGCCGGATGTGGAAGCCGTGAAAATCACCCGACCATACGCCTGCTCACGCATGTGCGGCCAGGCGGCGCGGGTGACCTTGTAGGCGCCTTCGACATGCACCCGGTAGACCAGATCCCAGTCGGCGTCGTCCATTTTGTGGAAGGTCTTGTCGCGCAGGATACCGGCGTTGTTCACCACTACATCGATGCGGCCGAAGCTGTCCAAGGCCTGCTGCACGATCTTCTCGCCATCGGTAACGGAGTCGTGGTTGGCCACGGCCGTGCCGCCAGCTGCGCGGATTTCTTCCACCACGCGATCGGCAGCCGAGCTGTTGGCGCCTTCGCCCTGAGCGCTACCACCGAGATCGTTGACCACCACCTTGGCGCCATGACGGGCGAACAGTAGCGCATGGGCGCGGCCGAGACCGCCACCAGCGCCAGTCACGATCACAACCTTGTCTTCGAAGCGGATGGCTTCACTCATTTGGAATTCCTCCAGCGGATGTTGTTATAAGGTGCAGCGAGTGTCGGCGAGGCCAACCCGGCTCACAATCAAACGGCCGCGACTGAATGCCCCGGCATAACGCTGCGGGATGATGACCCGCTCCGTCCAGATTGGGTCGGCGCGATCGGCAGTGCGCAGAATGTCATGGCGATTCGAGTGATTATTTTTCGTTCAGCGCCCTGACACGCAGTCGCAGCGGGCCTTAACGTCCCGCTTCCCCATGTTATACACAGACCGTTCCACAGCTTTACTGAATAACTAAAACCAGTCGCCAGAACTGGTCATTTTTAGGCCCCCCATTTTTAAACTGAAATTTCAATAAGTTATGGCCTTAATTCGCTTTGCTCAAAAAACGCACACTAACCGAAGCGCCAGCGTCGACGCGGCTCCAGACAAGGCGTCAAGAGGTTATCCACAGACCTATGCACAATAATAGGGGATGATTTTCATATCTCCGCTGAAAGCTATCGTTGCCATACCTACAAGCTAAGAGCCGCAGGCGAAGCGGAGGCATAACCTGTCGCATATCTAGGAGTCAGCGCAGGAGTGCCGTAATGCCCAGCTTCGATTTGTTCCAGATGTCATTTGCCAATTACGCCCTGGCCGCGGGCGATGCCTGCATCGAAGACCTCGAATATTGATCCGATCCGCTTGGCCGTCATCCGCGCCGGGAGGTAACCTTTCGACCATTCAACTGACGGAGTGGATGATGTCCCTGCGATCGATCTGCGTATTCTGCGGCGCCAGCACTGGCCTCAACCCCGCCTATCAAAAGGCAGCTATCGCGCTTGGCCAGACCCTGGCGGCGAATGACATCAGGCTGATTTACGGCGGCGGAGCGGTTGGCCTGATGGGGGTCGTTGCAGACGCCACCATGGCCGCTGGAGGCGAGGTGATCGGCATTATTCCGCAGAGCCTGAAAGACAAGGAAATCGGCCATCCAGGGCTGACCCGGCTGGAAGTGGTCGATGGAATGCACGCCCGCAAGGCGCGTATGGCCGAACTCTCCGATGCGTTCATTGCGCTGCCGGGCGGCCTCGGCACATTGGAGGAACTGTTTGAAGTCTGGACCTGGGGGCAACTCGGTTATCACCGCAAACCGCTCGGCCTACTCGACGTAAACCAGTTTTACAGCAAGCTTAGCCAGTTCCTCGACCACCTCGTGGATGAGGGCTTCGTGCGGGCGCAGCAACGCGGCATGCTTCAGCGCAGCGAGTCACCACAAGCGCTGCTACAAATGCTGAACGATTGGCAACCCAGTACGGAAACCCGATGGGGCGTCCACCCTTCGGCCTGAAGCATTATCGAACAATCAGGTGGACAAAAATCGTACAACTGACCGCAGCCCAACACCTATGGGACTCGCCCAAAGTTCGCCGAGCGTTATCCACAGGACTCTCCACAGCAATCGTGGATAACTGTTTATGCGCGCCGCCAGCGCTGGGAATTCCTTTTTTAAATCAATGAATAACACCTTGCATCAAGATCGTCGTTATGCCCACAAGCGAAGCGATACAGGGTTGAACAAACGTTAACCAAACGATGCAAACCTTGGTACCGCATGGCCCTCAACGGTTGATCCCAAGCTTATCCACAGAACGGCGCACAGATAAATGGGATAACTACGCCTCGTATGAAAGCGAACTCCCCTTCCGCCACCGAATCAAATGTCAACGTTCAAATCTGGAGCTGCCCATGCGTGTCCGACCCGACACTATCGCAACCCGAGCTCTGCCACCGGCCGAGCGGGACGATGTGAAATGACGGCTTTTCTCGGATTGGTGTTCGTGGCCTTCGTCTGCTTCGCCCTGGTCTTCTATATCAAGCAGCGGCAATTCAATCATCCCGCCCTGCGCATGCCCTATCAGTTGAAGCGGCCGTTCTTTCAACCGGCCGAACGGGAGCTGTTTGTATTGTTGCAACAGGCGGCGGGTGACGACCACTTGATCCTGAGCAAAGTGCGTGTCGCTGACGTGGTCGAGGTCACGGCGATACCTCGGCGAGCGCCCTGGTACCAGGCATCCAACCGGATCTCGGCGGCTCGTTTCGATTTTCTCCTGTGCGACCGGCAGACGCTGGACCTGCTCTGCGCCATCGAGATGGAGCAGGCAACCGAAGCCAACGCCTTCCTCGATGACCTTTGCCAGACCATCGGCTTACCGCTGGTGCGCCTGACGCCAGAAACGGCGCGTTCCTATGGCGAGATACGCACAGCCATCGATCACGCCATTGCGGCCGTGTCGTAACCACGCTACCGCTTTGCCTGCCGAGCGCATAATTGGCAAACACCGAATGCCAACCAGCGTGCAGCCTGGCGCCTTTTCGGAGAGAACCTTCAACGTGACCTCGATATGCCGCTGAAATCCCGGCTTTCCGCCCTTTTCGATCTGACCTCGCGCCTAATCCGCCGCTACCCGGGCACTGTCGCCCTGTTCGGCTTCTGTTCGGGTATCGCTAGTTTCGTACTGGTGGAGCGCCAAGCAGGCCTCGCCAAAGTCATCGCCGCGGTGATGCTGGTCAGTTGGCTCTGGCTGATGCTGGAAAATAGCCTGCGCCGCAGCCTGGAGCGCTGGTTCGGCTGGAAAGTGCCACGACCGCTGTTGCGCTACGTCACCCAGATGGTGCATCAGGAAAGCCTGTTCTTCATCATCCCGTTCTTCTTCATCACCACCACCTGGAACAGTGGCCAATCCGTGTTCACGGTGATGCTGGGCGTCGCTGCGCTGATCTCGCTGGTCGACCCGCTGTACTACAAATGGTTGGCGCCGCGACGCTGGATTTATCTGGCCTTCCACGCGCTGACCCTGTTCGCCGTACTGCTGACGGCGCTACCGATCATCTTTCATCTATCGACGCCGCAGAGTTATCTGTGGGCGCTGGGTATCGCCGTGGTGCTAGCGTTACCGAGTCTCAGCGGGTTGCTCCGGACATGGAACTGGAAGAGCCTGATCGCGGTTCCGCTGCTTGCAATAGTCGTCGGGCTGGCGGGCTGGATGGGACGCACCTGGGTGCCACCAGCGACCCTGTGGCTGACCGACGTAGCGGTGACCATGAGCATGGACGATGCCTCGCGCGAACCTGGCAATCGCCTTCGTCAGCTGACCAGCGCAGAGCTGCGCACCAATGGGCTCTATGCCTTCACCGCGATCAACGCACCGCGCGGCCTGAAGGAACGCATCTACCATGAATGGATGCACAACGGCCGGCGCGTCGACCGCATTCCGCTGGACATCAATGGCGGCCGCGAAGCGGGTTATCGCGCTTGGACTCACAAGCGCAACTTCCCCGACGACGCGCAAGGCAAATGGCGCGTCAGGGTCATGACCGAGGCCGGACAGATGATTGGCATGCTGCGCTTCGAGGTTGTCGAGTGAACCGCCTGGCGCGTCATGACTCGAACGCCAGACAGCCGCAATCGCGGCGCTAGCCGGAGGCAATCATGGAATGGTGGGAGATACTGGGCCGCACCGTCGCGTCAGAATTTTCCGACATTCCCGATCTCGAACATGCGATTCGCGTGTCGGTGCGGCTGCTATTAGCCGCGGCACTCGGCGGCGTGCTTGGCTACGAGCGTGAGTACAAGGGCAAGGCAGCGGGATTGCGAACGCACATGCTGGTGTCGCTGGGCGCCGCGCTGTTCGTGCTGGTGCCGCTTGAAGGAGGCATGCCGCTCGAGGATCTGTCGCGAGTGATGCAAGGCATTATCACCGGCATCGGATTCCTCGGTGCTGGCACCATACTCAAGGGCAACTCGATTCAGGACGTTAAAGGCCTGACCACAGCAGCCGGCATCTGGCTCACCGCTGCCATCGGCGTCGCTGCCGGGCTCGGTCACGAAGCCACGGCGGTGCTCACGACGTGCTTCGCACTGGTGATATTTCTGCTGATGCCGCGACTGGAACAACATGCCGCCAGGGCTGCGCAGGATGACGACAAACAAGGCCGCGACCGCGAACAGGGCCCCTGATCCGAGCGCGGCGCCCTATTCAGACATAAGCAGGAGTCGCCCATGCCAAGCCGCTACGCCTATCTGATTACCGCGTCGTCCCTCGTGCTCGGCCTTACCGGGTGCGGCGCTACCGCCAAAGTCCCAGTGGAAGCTGGTTACGGGCCGGACCCTATACTTCCGGCACCTGACAAGTCGCTGATTCCAACCGTCAATATCGCCGAAGCCACCGATTGGCCTGACGGAGTAACGCCTCAAGCGGCGCCCGGCTTGCATGTCGAGGCGTTCGCGCGCGATCTCGATCATCCACGCTGGCTCTATGTGCTGCCCAATGGCGACGTCTTGGTCGCCGAAAGCGATGCGCCACCCAAGCCCGAAGACGGCAAGAGCATTCGCGGCTGGATCATGAAAAAGGTAATGGCACGCGCCGGCTCCGGCGGCGAAAGCGCCAACCGCATTACCCTGCTGCGCGACAAGAACGGTGATGGCACGCCGGAAAAGCGTACAGCCTTTCTCGAAGGGCTGAATTCGCCGTTCGGCATGGCACTGGTCGGAGACCAACTCTATGTCGCCAATACCGACGCGCTGGTGCGTTTCCCGTACGAGGAAGGCGCCACTCGCATTGAGGGCCAGGGTGAAAAGGTCGTCGACCTGCCCGCCGGGCCGATCAATCATCACTGGACCAAGAACGTGATCGCCAGCCAGGACGGCTCGCGCCTGTATGTCACCAGCGGCTCGAACAGCAACGTCGCCGAAAACGGCATGGCGGCTGAGGAGAATCGCGCGGCGATCCTCGAAGTCGACCCGCAGAAGAAGACGTTGCGCCTGTTCGCTTCGGGCTTGCGCAACCCCAACGGGCTGGCCTGGCAGCCCGACAGTGGCGCGCTCTGGACAACAGTGAACGAACGCGACGAGATCGGCAGCGATCTGGTCCCGGACTACATGACCTCGGTCGAGGACGGCGGCTTCTACGGCTGGCCCTATAGCTATTACGGCCAGCATGTCGACGAGCGCGTCAAACCGCAGCGACCGGATCTGGTTGCCAAAGCACTGGTCCCCGATTACGCCCTCGGCGCCCACACCGCCTCGCTGGGATTGGCATTTTACGAAGGCTCGCTGCTGCCGGAGCGTTACCGCAACGGTGCGTTCATCGGCCAGCATGGTTCTTGGAACCGCAAACCCCGAAGCGGCTATAAGGTGATTTTCGTACCGTTCAAAAACGGCGAGCCGGACGGCCATGCGCAAGACGTTCTGACCGGTTTCCTCAATGAGGAAGAGCAAGCCATGGGCCGCCCGGTCGGCGTCGCCGTCGACAAGACCGGCGCGCTGCTGGTTGCCGATGACGTTGGTGACGTGATCTGGCGCGTGACGCCAAGCGGCGGCTGAACGGCCTCGTAGGAGCAAGCTGCTGGCGATCCGAAGGGCATCCATTCATCCGCCACACCTGATCGCGAGCAAGCTCGCTCCTACCTGTTTCCGTGCGGCTTGATGAGCCCCTGCTCGCTCAAACAATCACCGGCAGCGGTCGCGTAAGGCGGATTTCTTCGGGTGAAATCTCGACACCATAGGCCAGGACCTCGACGCCCGCCTCTACTGCATCACGCAATGCGGCGGCATACAGCGGATCGATCTCGCTCGCCGGGCGCACGGCCTCGACCCCGGATAGATTCACGCAATACAGCTGCACCGCTCGCACACCGTCGCGCGCCAAGGCCGCCAGTTCGCGCAGGTGGCGTGCTCCGCGAGTGGTCACCGCGTCGGGAAACGCCGCCACAGCGGTATCACCAAAGCCAAGCGTCACGCTCTTGACCTCGACGAATGCCGGGCCGTGCGGATAATCCAGGCGGAAGTCCACCCGGCTGTTCTCGACGCCGTAGGCCACCTCCCGCTTGAGCGCGGTGAAACCCGCCAATTCTTCAATCACACCCGCCAGCAGCGCTTCTTCGACGAGTCGATTGGCCCTCGCCGTGTTGACGCAGGCCAGGCGGCCCTGAGGTGTTTCGACCAGCTCCCAGGTACCGGGCAGCTTGCGCTTCGGATCACTGCTGCGCTGGAACCAGACCCGCGCGCCTTCGCCCATGCAGTTGAGCATCGAGCCGGTATTCGGGCAGTGGATGCACAGGTGCTCACCAGCCTCGGTAACGATATCGGCCAGAAAGCGTTTGTAACGCCGGACCAGTCGGCCCCGCTCCAAGGGCATCGTAAAGCGCATCAGCCTTTCCAGCTCTGCAGGCCACGCGCGATGCGCTCGACCGCCTGCTCCAGCCGGGGTAGATCCTGCGTATAGGCGAAGCGCACATGATGCCCGGCTTGGTAGCGACCGAAATCCAGGCCCGGCGTAATCGCCACGAATTGGGTTTCCAACATGTGCTGGCAGAACGCATAAGCATCGCCGCCAAAAGCGCTGATATCGGCGTACAAATAGAACGCACCTTCGGGCTCCACGGCGATGCCGAAACCGAGCTCACGCAAGGCCGGCAACAGAAAATCGCGGCGCCGGGCGAACTCGGTACGGCGCGCCTCGAGAATGTCTAGCGTGGCCGGCTCGAAGCAGGCCAATGCGGCGTGCTGCGCCATGGTCGGAGCGCTGATGTAAAGGTTCTGCGCCAGCTTTTCCAATTCCGGCACCGCCTCTTCTGGAGCCACCAACCAGCCGAGGCGCCAGCCGGTCATGCCGAAGTACTTGGAAAAACTGTTGAGCACGAAGGCGTCGTCATCCACCTCAAGTACGCTGGCGGCATCGGTGCCGTAGGTCAGGCCGTGATAGATCTCGTCCACCACCAGATGTCCGCCACGTCCCTTCAGCGCCGCGGATAGGCTCGCCAGCTCATCCCGGTTCAGCAAGGTGCCGGTGGGATTGGCCGGCGAGGCAACCAGGGCGCCCACACTGTCTTTGTCCCAATAACGCTCGACCAGATCGGCCGTTAATTGATAGCGCACATCGGGGCCAACCGGCACCAGCTGGGCGGCACCTTCGATCAGACGCAAGAAATGCCGGTTACAGGGATAGCCAGGATCAGCCAGTAGCCAGTGCTTACCGGGATCGACCAGTAAACTGCTGGCAAGCAGCAGCGCACCAGATCCACCGGGAGTAATCAGCACGCATTCGGGGTCAATAGACAGTCGATAGCGCTGCTTGTAGAAATCGGCAATCGCCTCGCGCAGCTGCGGCAGCCCTCGGGCGGCGGTGTAGCGGGTATGGCCTGCAGCGAGAGCAGCCTGACCAGCCGCGACGATGGGCTCGGCGGTGGTGAAGTCCGGCTCGCCGATTTCCAGGTGGATGACATCACGTCCTGAAGCCTGCAACTCGTTGGCACGGGCCAACAATGCCATGACGTGAAAGGGTTCGATTGCACGGCTACGCGCGCTATATGACGAGGTCATCTGACCTTCCTGACGAGTACAAAACGTGAATTCTACCGAAGGTCTCTCTGACACCGCAGCCACCGTGATATTCGGGAGTAGCGCACCCCGATACGATCTGGTAAGTTCGCCCGCTTGCAGCCGCAGGGCCGGCACGGGCCGGCAGAGGGATTCACTATCCTGCGCAATGGACATAGCGAGAGGCGTTCATCCATGCCCATTACCAAAACGACACCTAGCAACCAACTGATTCGCGCCTTCGTGCCCTATAAGGAATCCAAGGGTGAGGAATACATGAGCGACGACATGCGCGCTCATTTCACCGGCATCCTAAATAAGTGGAAGCAGGAGCTGATGGAAGAAGTCGATCGTACCGTGCATCACATGCAGGACGAAGCGGCCAACTTTCCCGATCCGGCCGACCGCGCCAGCCAGGAAGAAGAATTCAGCCTGGAACTGCGCGCCCGTGATCGTGAGCGCAAGCTGATCAAGAAGATCGACGAGACGCTGCAGCTGATCGAAGATAACGAATACGGCTGGTGCGACTCTTGTGGCGTCGAGATCGGCATCCGCCGTCTTGAAGCCCGCCCCACCGCCACGCTGTGCATCGACTGCAAGACGCTGGCGGAGATCAAGGAAAAGCAGATCGGTTCCTGATCCCGAACGGGGCGCTTCGGCGCCCCGCTTCATTTCAGCTCTCGCACGCCCGCAGCATCCCGCCTCGCTGATGTTCACCCGAGCCGGCCCGCCATGCCCTCATCCAATTCCGATACGCCGCCTTATGTTGGTCGCTTTGCGCCCACCCCAAGCGGATACCTGCATTTCGGCTCGCTGATCGCGGCGCTCGCCTCTTATCTCGATGCCCGCTCTGTCGGTGGCCGCTGGCTGTTGCGTATGGAAGACCTCGACCCGCCACGCGAAATGCCCGGTGCGCAAGACGCCATCTTGCAAGCGCTGGAAGCCTACGGCTTCGAATGGGATGGAAAGATGGTGCGCCAGAGCGAGCGGCTGGACCTCTACAACGCCATAATCGAACGTCTCTGGCAAGCTGGCGACGCCTATGCCTGCGATTGCTCGCGCAAGCAACTGCAACCCTTCGCCGGACCGTATCCCGGGTTTTGCCGTGACGCCGGGCGAGACGTAGAGGGCTCCGCCATTCGCTTGCGCGTGCCGGACCGGGAATACAGCTTCATTGACCGGGTACAAGGCGAGTTCCGTCAGCTCCTGGACCAAGACGTTGGTGACTTCGTCATCCGTCGTCGCGACGGGCTTATCGCCTATCAGTTGGCGGTGGTACTCGATGACGCCTGGCAGGGAGTGACCGACATCGTGCGCGGTGCCGACCTGCTCGATTCGACACCGCGCCAACTGTATGTGCAGCAATTGCTCGGCCTACCACAACCGCGTTATCTGCACGTCCCGCTGATCATCCAGCCTGACGGTCATAAACTGGGCAAGCGTTACCGCTCCCCACCGTTGCAACCGCACGAGGCCACTCCGCTCTTGCTTCGAGCACTGCGTGCCCTCGGCCAACCCACCGCGAGCGAACTGAACGACGCACTGCCCGACGAAGTATTGACTTGGGCGATTCCGCGCTGGAACGCCGGGCACATCCCGCACTGCCGCACCTTGGCTGAAGCGCAGCTGCGTTAGAGCTGCAAGTAGCATCACTATTCCATCCTTACCTGACCGCCTGCTTTAACTTGCAGCCTGTGGCTTGCCGCTTGCCGCTGCTTTACCATCCACCCACTTCCGACATGAGTTCCAGCATGTACATTTACCGACTGGTGCTGCTCCTGGTGGTGGGGATCTATCTGTTTTCCCCCGCGATCATGGACTGGTGGATCGATCCCAACGGCGCCTGGTACCGGCCCTACCTGTTGTGGCTGATCCTCATCGTGGTGACCTTCATCCTTCAGAGTCAGCGCGATGCAGACGAGCTTTAGCCTCAGCCATCTGATCCTGATCAGCGTCGCCTATCTGTTGATGCTGTTCGGGGTTGCCTGGGTCAGCGAACGCGGGCTGATCCCGCGCTGGGTGATCCGTCATCCGCTGACCTACACCCTGTCTCTCGGCGTCTACGCCAGTGCCTGGGCGTTCTACGGCACCGTCGGGCTGGCTTATCAGTACGGCTATGGATTTCTAGCCACCTACCTCGGCGTGTGCGGCGCGTTTTTGCTGGCGCCAGTGCTGCTTTATCCGATCCTGCGCATCACCCGCACCTATCAGTTGGCTTCGCTGGCAGATTTGTTCGCCTTCCGCTTCCGTAGCACCTGGAGCGGCGCGCTGACCACCATCGTAATGCTGATCGGCATGTTGCCATTACTGGCGTTGCAGATTCAGGCGGTGGCCGACGCCATTGGCATCCTCACCCTCGAGCCGCTGCAGGAGCGGGTGGCGCTGGGTTATTGCGTGATGATCATGCTTTTCACCATTCTCTTCGGCGCTCGACATATCGCTACGCGGGAGAAACATGAGGGGCTGGTGTTCGCCATTGCCTTCGAGTCGGTAGTCAAACTGCTGACCTTCGGCGCCATTGGCCTGTATGCGCTGTATGCCGTGTTCGGCGGCCCGCATCAGTTGGAAATCTGGCTGCTGCAGAACCAGTCAGCGCTACAGGCACTGCATACGCCACTGCAGGAAGGCCCCTGGCGCACCCTGCTGCTGGTGTTCTTCGCCTCGGCCATCGTCATGCCGCATATGTATCACATGACGTTCACCGAAAACCTCAACCCGCGTGCCCTGGTCAGCGCCAGCTGGGGTTTGCCACTGTATTTATTGCTGATGAGCCTGGCCGTACCGCTAATTCTCTGGGCGGGCCTCAAGCTCGGCGTCAGCACCAATCCAGAGTACTTCACCCTTGGCCTGGGCATCACGGCGCAGAGCGAGGCACTGACGCTCGTGGCCTTCGTTGGTGGGCTTTCCGCTTCCAGCGGGCTGATCATCGTCAGTACCTTGGCGTTGTCTGGAATGGCACTCAACCACCTGGTGTTACCGCTCTATCAGCCGCCTACCGAAGGCAACATCTATCGCTGGCTGAAATGGACCCGACGCAGCCTGATCCTGGCGATCATCATGGCCGGTTACGGTTTCTACCTCCTGCTAGGGGCAGAACAGGACCTGTCCAACCTGGGCATCGTTGCCTTCGTCGCCACGCTGCAGTTTCTTCCAGGCGTGCTCTCGGTGCTCTACTGGCCGACCGCCAACCGCCGTGGCTATATCGTCGGACTGCTGGCGGGAATCGCCGTCTGGGTCGTAACGATGCTATTGCCGCTGGTAGGCAATCTCGACGGCTTCTACATCCCGTTTCTCAACGTCGTCTACGTGCTTGACGACACTAGCTGGCACTTGGCGGCAATCGCCTCGCTGGCAATCAACGTCCTGGCATTCTCACTGTTCTCGCTGTTCACCGAAACTAGCGCCGAGGAGCAGGCCGCAGCCGAAGCCTGCGCCGTGGAAAACGTGCGCCGACCACAACGACGCGAACTGGCAGCCGGCTCGCCGCAGGAATTCGCTACCCAGCTAGCCAAACCGCTGGGTGCCAAGACCGCACAGCGCGAAGTGGAACAGGCCCTGCGAGACCTACAGCTACCCTTCGATGAGCATCGCCCCTATGCCCTGCGCCGGCTGCGCGACCGCATCGAGGCGAACCTGTCGGGCCTCATGGGCCCGAGCGTTGCGCAGGATATCGTCGAGAATTTTCTGTCTTACAAGAACGGCGCCGATGGTTACGTCACCGAAGACATTCACTTCATCGAAAGCCGCCTGGAGGAATACCACTCGCGCCTGACCGGCCTTGCCGCAGAGCTCGATGCGCTACGCCGCTATCACCGCCAGACGCTACAGGAGCTGCCGATGGGCGTCTGCTCGCTGGCCAAGGATCAGGAAATTTTGATGTGGAACCGTGCGCTGGAAGAACTCACCGAGATTCCAGCACTGCAAGTGGTTGGTTCGCGTCTGCCCACCATCGCCGAGCCTTGGCAGAGCCTGCTGATGGGTTTCATCGAGCAAAGCGACGAGCATCTACATAAGCAGCGATTGCAACTGGATGGCCACAGCCGCTGCCTGAATCTACACAAGGCGGCCATCGCCGAGCCGCTGGCGCCTGGTAACAGCGGCCTGGTCCTGTTGATCGAAGACCTCACCGAAACCCAGCAACTCGAAGACCGCCTGGTTCACTCCGAACGCCTGGCCAGTATCGGCCGGCTGGCCGCCGGAGTCGCCCATGAAATCGGCAATCCGATCACCGGCATTGCCTGCCTGGCGCAAAACCTGCGAGAAGAGCGCGAAGCCGACAGTGAAATCAGTGAAATCAGCAACCAGATCGTGGAACAGACCAAGCGCGTCTCGCGGATCGTCCAATCGCTGATGAGCTTCGCCCATGCCGGGGGACGGCAGCAGGATCTGTACCCGGTAAGTCTGGCCGAGGTCACGCAGGATGCGATCGCCCTGCTCTCACTCAACCGGCACGGCACCGAGGTTCGTTTCTTCAACCTCTGCGACCCAGACCATCTTGCCGAAGGCGATCCGCAACGCCTCGCCCAGGTGCTGATAAATCTGCTGTCCAACGCCCGCGACGCCTCGGAGCCCGGCGGTGCGATTCGTGTGCGTAGCGAGGTGTCCGAGCAGACCGCATATCTCATCGTCGAAGACGAAGGTAGCGGAATCCCGCAGTCGATTCAGGACCGTCTGTTCGAGCCCTTCTTCACTACTAAAGACCCCGGCGAAGGCACGGGGCTGGGCCTCGCGCTGGTCTATTCGATCGTGGAAGAGCATTATGGCCAGATCGATATCGACAGCCCGGCAGACCCGGAGACCCAACGCGGCACCCGCTTGCGCATCACCCTGCCGCGGCATGTCGAGGCAACAAATGCCACTGATTGACGATGCGAGCAGCGTTTTCGCCTGCTATTGGCCGTGAACGACACCGCATGCAATTGACTAGGCAGAGCCTTGCAAAGGGTCAGCCCGTATGCGCTGGCGCCCCGGGACAAGCTTTGCTCCGCGCCGTGCCCCACCGGCCTGTAACCGCCTCCAGACCGTCGAGAGAGTACTGATGTCACATATTCTGATCGTCGAAGACGAAACCATCATCCGCTCCGCCCTGCGCCGACTGCTCGAACGCAACCAGTACGAGGTCAGCGAAGCCGGTTCGGTGCAGGAAGCGCAAGAGCGCTTCAGCATTCCGGGTTTCGATCTCATCGTCAGCGATTTGCGGTTGCCCGGTGCGCCCGGCACCGAACTGATCAAGCTCGCCGAGGGCACTCCGGTGCTGATCATGACCAGCTATGCCAGCCTGCGCTCGGCGGTGGACTCGATGAAAATGGGCGCTGTGGACTACATCGCCAAGCCCTTCGACCACGACGAGATGCTGCAGACCGTGGCGCGCATACTCAACGATCGGCAACAGGCCGCCACCGCACCAGCTGCCGCATTGCGAGGCACATCTACCGCCACCGGGACTACGACCCAAGGCAACGCGGGCAACAGCGAGATCGGCATCATCGGCCGCTGCAGCCCGATGCAGGACCTGTTCGGCAAGATCCGCAAGGTCGCACCGACCGACTCCAATGTATTGATCCAGGGGGAATCGGGCACTGGCAAGGAGCTCGTCGCACGCGCCCTGCACAACCTCTCCCGCCGGGCCAGGGCGCCCATGATTTCAGTCAATTGCGCCGCGATCCCAGAAACGCTGATCGAGTCCGAGCTCTTCGGTCATGAAAAAGGTGCGTTCACCGGCGCCAGCGCAGGTCGCGCCGGCTTGGTCGAAGCTGCCGATGGCGGAACATTGTTTCTGGACGAGATCGGCGAACTCCCTCTGGAAGCACAGGCGCGGCTGTTACGCGTGCTGCAGGAAGGTGAGATCCGCCGGGTCGGCTCTACCCAGTCGCAAAAGGTCGACGTGCGCCTGATCGCCGCGACCCACCGCGACTTGAAGACGCTGGCCAAGAGTGGACAGTTTCGCGAGGACCTCTATTACCGGCTGCATGTCATTGCATTGAAGCTACCGCCTCTACGCGAGCGCGACGGCGACGTGCTGGAGATCGCCAAGGCCTTCCTGGCGCGACAGTGCGAGCGCATGGGCGGCGACGAACTGCATTTTTCTCGCGAGGCCGAGCAGGCTGTACGGCTTTATGCTTGGCCGGGCAATGTGCGTGAATTGGAAAATGCCATCGAGCGAGCGGCAATCCTCAGCGAGAGCGCGGAGATTAGCGCCGAGCTACTGGGCATCGATATTGAGATCGACGCCCTCGATGACGATTTCGATGAATCCTGTGCTTCGCTGGGTTCCGCCGTCTCGACCAGCAACGAGCCGACCGAAGATTTGTCGCTAGAGGACTATTTTCAGCATTTCGTGCTAGAGCATCAGGACCACATGACCGAGACCGAGCTCGCCCGCAAGCTGGGCATCAGCCGCAAGTGCCTGTGGGAACGTCGCCAGCGCCTGGGAATCCCCCGGCGCAAATCGAGCGCCACCGGGTAGCGAGTTGTTACCTACCTCACCGACACGTAACAGAAACCGGGTTTATCGGTAACGGGAAACCGGGTCCGCGCAAGCGAGATCAACGGACAAAAAACACAAGCTACTGATTACAAAGCATTTTTTAAAACTGGCACGGCAAATGCTTTCTATCTGGCACAACAACAATAACAAGCAGACCCACAATAAGAACAAGACGTACCGGCTCTAGCAGAATAAATACAAGAAGGCGGAGGCGTAGCTAACTGATTCTTTTGGAGAGGAAATGCCAAATGGGGTTTTGTCCCCACGACCAGGCTGAGAACAACAAGAACTGCATAAGCAGAGCCTGAACTGGTTGGATCATTTGATCGATGGCAAATCAGCGACCAAAGAAATCCGTTTGCTCTTTGCTCCCAACGTAGGAGCGATTCCCGGAAGCGATAGCTGAAAGGAACGGGTGATCAAACAAAAACAACACGCCCGAAATACTAATAACAACAAAGCACGCGACATCATTTAAAGGGGGAGCTTCGGCTCCCCCTAGTGCTTTCTGGCTTTGGCCGTTGTTTTGACACCTCCCCGCGCTTCGTTCACCATCCCTGTTCCCGGTGCTAGAATCCACGCTCGTTTCGTGGCTATTCCCTTCGCCACCTTGTCATTTCGCCACACAGTGCCTCCCATGCTGAAAAAGCTGTTCCAGTCTTTTCGTTCTCCCTTGCGCCGCTTCCCGCATCCTCGTCGCACTCCCGAAATACTGTCCAGCCGGCAGCATTCGCTGCATCGCAACGACCTCAGCCGACACGCCGTCAGCGTCGTCGAGCGACTTCAGCATGCCGGGTACGAGGCCTACGTCGTGGGCGGTTGCGTCCGCGATCTGCTGCTGGAGCTGGACCCGAAGGACTACGACGTTGCCACCAGCGCCACGCCCGAACAGGTGCGCGCCGAATTTCGCAACGCTCGGGTCATTGGTCGACGTTTCAAGCTGGTCCATGTGCATTTCGGACGCGAGATCATCGAGGTCGCCACCTTCCGCGCCAATCACCCGGAAGAAGATGACGACGAGGCCAGCCACCTGGCTTCGCGTAACGAAAGCGGCCGCATCCTGCGCGACAACGTCTATGGCAGCCTGGAAGACGATGCCCAGCGTCGCGACTTCACCATCAACGCGCTGTATTACGACCCCTCGACCGAGCGCATTCTCGACCACACCCACGGCGTACATGACATTCGCAATAGGCTGATCCGCCTGATCGGCGACCCCGAGCAGCGTTATCAGGAAGATCCGGTGCGCATGCTGCGAGCGGTCCGCTTCGCCGCCAAACTGGACTTCGAGATCGAGCAGCACAGCGCCGAACCCATTGCCGAGCTGGCCGATCTGCTGAACGATGTGCCTTCAGCCCGCCTGTTCGACGAAATCATCAAGCTGTTCCTCAGCGGCAAGGCCGAGCGTACCTTCGAGTTGCTGCTGGATTACGACCTCTTCGCGCCACTGTTCCCAGCTAGCGCCGAGGCGCTGGAAGACAATCCGGAATACGCAGGCACCCTGATTCGCAATGCCCTGGCCAATACCGACCAACGCATCGCCCAGGGCAAGCCGGTCACCCCCGCCTTTCTCTTTGCCGCCCTGCTCTGGCCAGCACTACCGGCACGCGTTGCCGAAGCGCAGGCCCGTGGCCTGCCGCCTATTCCGGCCATGCAGGAAGCTGCGCATGACCTGATTTGGGAACAATGCCAGCGCACCGCCATTCCCAAGCGCTTCACCATGCCGATGCGGGAAATCTGGGACATGCAAGAACGCCTGCCACGTCGCCAGGGACGTCGCGCCGATCAACTGCTGGAAAACCCGCGCTTTCGCGCTGGCTACGATTTTCTTCTATTACGCGAAAGCGCCGGAGAGCAAACCGACGACCTGGGCGAATGGTGGACCGACTACCAGGAAGCCAGTGATAGCGAGCGTCGCAACATGATTCGCGGCCTCAGCAGCAAGGATGATGGCGCCGGCGCACCGCGCAAGCGCCGTCGTAGCAGCCGCCGTAAGCGCGGACCTAGCGAAAACGCGCCAGCCTCTACTGACTGATGGAACGCGTGTATATCGGCCTCGGCAGTAATCTGGCCGAACCTCGTCAGCAATTGCGCGAAGCACTCGACGCATTGGCCAGAACTCCCGAAACCCGGATTGCCGCCGTTTCCTCTCTTTATGTCAGTGACCCGCTCGGACCACCGGACCAACCACGCTATAACAACGCCGTCGCCGCTCTGGATACTTCGCTGGCACCGCTGGCGTTGCTCGAGGCGCTGCAAGCCATCGAACTGGCCCAGGGCAGGATACGCAAAGCCGAGCGCTGGGGACCACGAACGCTGGATCTGGATATCCTGCTGTTCGGTGACCGCATCATCGACGAGCCACGCCTGACAGTCCCGCATTATCATCTGCACGCCAGGCCATTCGTGTTGTATCCCCTGGCAGATGTGGCACCTCAAGCGTTGCGACTGGCCGACGGCCGCCGCCTTGTCGATCTGCTCGCAGCCTGCCCATTCGAGGGTCTCGAGCGGTTGGACGAGCCGCTGTAACCACTCGGTAACAGTTGTAACAACGCAGGTAACACTCACGATTGACTTAGCACGCCGCCATCGGGACTATAAGCGCCCTCTGCCGGCACGCATCGAGTGGGGCAAGCCCGCCCCATCGCTGACGCTCCGACTGCAATCGTGATCTCAGAGGCTTTAGGAGGACGGCATCAATGCCAGACGTAACCCTGACTACCCTGCAAGGCCTCAAGCAGAAAGGCGAGAAGATTGTCATGCTCACCTGCTATGACGCGACCTTCGCCAAGACCGCCTGCGAAGCCGGAGTGGAGATGTTGCTGATCGGCGACTCCCTGGGCATGGTCCTGCAAGGTCACGACAGCACGCTCCCCGTTTCAGTGGACGAGATGGCTTATCACACCGCCTGCGTCAAGCGTGGGAACCGTGGCGCGATGATAGTCGCCGATCTTCCCTTTATGGCCAACGCCACCGTCGAGCAGACGTTGAACAATTCAGCCGCACTGATGAAAGCCGGCGCGCACATGATCAAGGTCGAAGGCGCAGCCTGGCTGGCCGAATCCATCCGCCTGCTGACCGAACGCGGCATTCCGGTCTGCGCGCATATGGGCCTCACTCCGCAGACGGTCAACGTCCTGGGTGGCTACAAGGTACAAGGCCGCCAGGAAGCCCAGGCGCTGCAGATGATCGCTGACGCCAAGGCACTCGAGGCCGCGGGCGCTGCAATGCTGTTGCTTGAATGCGTGCCCAGTGAACTTGCGGCACGCATCACCCAGGCGGTTTCGGTGCCGGTGATCGGTATCGGTGCTGGCAGCTCAACAGACGGCCAAGTACTGGTACTGCATGACATGCTCGGCCTGTCCCTGAGCGGACGTGCGCCTAAATTCGTCAAGAATTTCATGCGGGAACATGGCGACATCACGTCCGCCATCGCAGCTTATGTCCAGGCAGTGAAAAAAGTGGAATTCCCAGCCGCCGAACACGGGTTCTCGTCATGAACGTGGTGAAAACCGTCGCCGACCTGCGCGCCGCAGTGGCGCGCGCACGCGGGGAAGGCAAGCGCATCGGCTTTGTACCGACCATGGGCAACCTGCACGCCGGTCATATCGCCTTGGTGAAGAAAGCCGGCCAGCGCGCCGACTTCGTCGTCGCGAGCATCTTCGTCAATCCGCTGCAGTTCGGCCCCAATGAAGACCTTGCCAATTATCCGCGTACGCTCGCGGCCGACCAGGAGAAGCTCTTCGATGCGGGATGCCATTTGCTGTTTGCGCCCAGCGTCGAGGAAATGTATCCCCATGGTCAGGCGTTGCAAACTATCGTCAGCGTTCCCGGCGTGTCCGAGGGGCTCTGTGGCGGCAGTCGTCCGGGACACTTCGATGGCGTCTCGACTGTGGTCAGCAAGCTGTTCAATATGGTACTGCCTGACCTCGCCGTGTTTGGCCAGAAGGATTTCCAGCAGCTGGCGGTGATCCGCACTATGGTTCGTGACCTGAACATGCCGGTGCAGATCATTGGCGAGCCGACCATGCGTGCCGAAGACGGCTTGGCGCTGTCCTCGCGCAACGGCTACCTCAGTGCCGACGAACGCGCCACCGCTCCAGCGCTATACCGCACGCTGAATCAGCTGGCGGACGCGATTCGCAACGGGAACCGCGATTACCCGGCACTACTGGCCAAGGGACAACAGACATTGCAAGCAGCCGGCCTACGTCCCGACTATCTGGAAATCCGTAACGCGACGGATCTGCAGCCAGCCACAGCCGATACACGCGAGCTGGTCATTCTAGTAGCAGCGTTCCTCGGCAGGACCCGTCTGATCGACAACCTGCTGGTTGATATCAGGCCCACATCCGTATAACCGCCGACTATCGGCACTGCCCCGCCCGCCCCTCGGTCTTGATCACATCTGAGGGTTCGTGCACACTCTGCGCCGCTTGCGCACCCGGAGGAACCCGCCATGCACGCCATCATGCTCAAGGCCAAATTGCACCGCGCCCAGGTGACCCACTCGGTGCTGGATTATGAAGGCTCCTGCGCCATCGACGGTGACTGGCTGGACCTGGCCGGCATCCGCGAATACGAGCAAATCCAAATTTACAATGTGGACAATGGTGAACGCTTCACCACCTACGCCATCCGCGGCGAGGAAGGTTCGAAGATCATTTCCGTCAACGGCGCGGCAGCCCACAAGGCCGGCGTCGGTCATCGATTGATCATCTGCGCTTATGCGCACTACAGCGAAGCCGAGCTGGCTAGTTTCAAACCCCACGTTCTTTACATGGGTGCGGACGGCGATCTCAGTCATACCAGCAACGCCATTCCGGTACAGGTCGCCTGATCGAAATGAGCTGTACAGAAAGCCCGCAACGTCACCTACGCTGCGGGCTTTTTTGTGTCTTGGGGGTTTCCCCTGACAAGCGAAATCTGCAATGGTCCCAGTGTTCTGGCTAGTATTGGTAACACGGACGGCGAGCGCTCGGAACGCCGGGCGTTTTTCCAAGTCAGACCAGTCTCGAACGCACAGGATTGTGCCGTCGCCGCTTCGTCCCATGGAGCGGTACGCATCTACTTCGTTCAGGATGAAGGCCAGCGTGTCAGTTGATCGAATGACTGTCCGACGGCTGTAGGCATCCATGCCGTCGCATGGACGCGCAGATACGCAGGCAGTCCGCCAAGCAAAGGAAGCCGCACTACCATGAGCTATTACCAGCACCCTCTCGATGCCACCGGCCTGTCGTCATGGAAGGCTTTGGAAGAACACCGCCTAACGATGCAGAACTTCCGCATGCGCGAGGCATTCAAGGCCGACCCGACACGCTTCGATGATCTGTCGGTTTCCTGCTGCGGCCTGTTTCTCGATTACTCGAAGAATCTGATTACCGCCGAAACACGCACGCTGCTGGTCAATCTCGCGCGTGAAGCGGGTGTGGAACAGGCCGCTCACGCCATGTTCGAGGGCGAGCGGATCAACGCATCGGAAAACCGCCCGGTACTGCATACCGCCCTGCGCCGTCCGATGGGCGACTCGGTGATGGTCGACGGGAAGAACATCATGCGCGACGTACATACTGCGCTGGCGCAGATGACGGACATCGTTACTCGCATTCACAACAACCTTTGGCGTGGGTTCAGCGACAAGACCATTACCGACGTGGTGAATATCGGCATCGGCGGCTCGTTCCTCGGCCCGCAACTGGTGTCCGAAGCGCTGCTACCGTTCACCCAGCACGGCGTGCGAACGCATTACTTAGCCAACATCGACGGCAGCGAATTCCGCGAAGTAACCGCCAAGCTCAACGTCGAGACCACACTGTTCATCATCTCCAGCAAAACCTTCGGCACTCTTGAGACACTGAAGAACGCCCAAGCCGCGCGCACTTGGTATCTGGGCAAGGGCGGCACCGAGGAGAAGCTCTACCGACACTTCATCGCCGTCACAAGCAACAAGCAAGCCGCGGTGGACTTCGGTATTCGCGAGAAAAATATTTTCCCAATGTGGGACTGGGTTGGCGGACGTTACTCACTGTGGTCGGCGATTGGCCTTCCCATCGCACTGGCCATTGGCATGTCCAACTTCAAGGATTTGCTGTCCGGTGCCTACAGCATGGACCAGCATTTCCTCAACGAGCCGTTCGAAAGCAACATGCCTGTTCTGCTGGCGATGCTCGGCGTCTGGTACCACAACTTCTGGGGCGCACAGAGCTACGCCTTCCTGCCGTACGATCACTACCTGCGCAACTTCGTCAAACACCTGCAACAGATGGACATGGAGTCCAACGGCAAGAGCGTCCGCCAGGACGGCACGCCGGTTTCCTGCACCACCGGCCCGGTGATCTGGGGCGGCGTCGGCGCCAACGGCCAGCACGCCTATCATCAACTGCTGCACCAGGGCACCCCGCTGATTCCGGCCGACTTCATCGTGCCGGTCGTCAGTCACAACCCGGTTGCCGATCACCACGAGTGGCTCTACGCCAATTGCCTGTCACAGAGTCAGGCACTGATGCTGGGCAAGACCCGCGAAGAAGCCGAAGCCGAACTTCGAGCCAAGGGCATGAGCGAAGCCGAGATCCAGCGCCTCGCACCGCACAAGGTGATTCCAGGCAACCGTCCGAGCAATACGGTCGTCATGGAAACCATCAGTCCGGGCCGTCTCGGCGCGCTGATTGCCCTGTACGAGCACAAGGTGTTCGTGCAGGGCGTGATCTGGGGAATCAATTCATTCGATCAATGGGGCGTCGAACTGGGCAAGGATCTGGGCAAGGCCGTCTACGGTCAGATGACCAGCTTCGACGCACCACCGGCAGAAGATGCATCGACTCAGGGCCTGATCGACTTCTTCCGCGGGCGGCATCGCGGCTGATTGGACGGAGTAACCGGACAGTGTGCCATTGCTGTCCGGCCTCACCTTTCAACGTCCCCTTCGCATCACTCCGACTGACTGGTAACAGGGGAGCTTCGGGTAACATCCTGTTTTACTCAAGCCATCGCTTACCGCCGCCATGGAATTTATCCGCCGTCGTATCGAATCGCAGGTGCTCAGCCTCACCGGCTTGGCCATCGGCGGCATCGATTATGAAAATCCGCCGGGCGACCCCGGACTGTTCGGCCCGGACTCTGTCTGCTGGCGCGTGCATGGCGACTTCACTTCGATGCTGGTCGGAGGCATTTCCGCCTTACTGCTGCAAGCCTTGCACCCGCTGGCACTGGCAGGTGTCTGGGATCACTCGAACTTTCGCGAAGACTTGCTTGGTCGCCTACGCCGCACCGGCCAGTTCATCTCGGCAACGACATTTGGCAGCCAGGCCGATGCACAGCGGTTGATCGAGCGGGTCCGGTCGATCCACCTGAAGGTCACCGGACACGCCGCCGATGGTCGTCCCTACGCCGCCTACGATCCAGACTTGCTGACCTGGGTGCATGTGGCTGAGGTCAGCAGCTTTATCAAAGCGCATCTGCGTTACCTAAATCCCGCCCTCCCCGATAACGAGCAAGATCGCTATTACGCGGAAGTCGCCCTAATTGCCGAAAGTCTTGGCGCACGGAACGTACCGCGCTCCAGAGAACAGGTCGCGAACTACCTGGAGGTAGTACGGCCACAGCTACGATGTGACGAGCGCTCCCGGGAGATCATTCGCGTACTTTTCAGCGCCCCGGCGCCCAGCATGTTGGCTAGACCTTTTGGCGCCCTGATGATGCAAGCCGGCGTTGAGCTGCTGCCGGACTGGGCAAGCGCCATGCTTGGGCTACAGCAGGGACCGCACCAGCGCCAATTGATCCGGTTCGGGGTCAGGCGCACCGCGCCTGTGCTTCGCTGGGCGGTGCACAGTGGTTCGGTACATCGAGCGCGGCGCCGCATGGGCCTGCCAAGCCGCTAGCCTGCTTGGCAAGTTTTGCAGGTGGAGTCGCCCCGAACGCTGAGACAGCACCACGCAGGCTCAACGCCGGCGTTTTTCGATAAACTGCGCGCCCATTTCTCCGAGTCGCCACGCATGCCCTCTCTCGAACAGGCTCTGCGCGCCGCCTACCGCAATCGCGAAGGATTGCTCATTCAACTGCACGACCAGGCTACCGACTGTTACCGGTTGTTCCACGGCAGCCAGGAAGGTGCTCCAGGCCTGACGGTCGACCGTTACGGCCCGCAGCTACTGGTGCAGAGCTTTCATCAAACCCTCGAACGTGACGCGCTGTTGGCCCTGCATGCGCAGGTTTGCGCAAGCCTCGGCGGGAACCTGTCTCTTGTCTATAACGACCGTTCCCAGGGCAATTCGCGCATCGATAGAAACGACCCGGTGTACCGCGCCGATGCAACCGCACTGGAAGATCAGGTCGGGCGGGAATGGGGCATCAATTACCGCGTGCGCGCTCGTCACAGCGGCCAGGATCCGCTGCTGTTTCTCGATCTGCGCAATGTTCGCGGCTGGGTCAAGACCAACAGCGCCGGCAAGTCGGTTCTCAACCTTTTCGCCTATACCTGCGGCGTCGGTCTCTGCGCCGCAGCCGGCGGTGCGCGCGAAGTCTGCAACCTGGACTTCGCCGAAAGCAACCTGGCGGTCGGGCGGGAGAACGGCGCGCTCAACCCCGACCTGGCGCCCATGCAGTTCGTTCAATCGGACTATTTTCCGGCGATCAGGCAGTTGGCGGGCTTGCCGGTTCCGCAGCGACGCGGTCGTCAGCTTCCTGAGTATCCCCGCCTCGCACCGAAGCAGTTCGACCTAGTACTGCTCGATCCTCCGGCCTGGTCGAAAAGCGCATTCGGCACGGTCGACCTGTTACGTGACTACCAAAGCCTGCTCAAACCCGCCCTGCTCGCCACCGCCGATGGTGGCGTGCTGATCTGCTGCAACAACCTGGCGAAGGTCCATCTGGAAGACTGGCGCGAACAGGTGCTGCGCTGCGCGACCAAGGCCGGAAGGCCGGTACGTCATTGGCAGGCACTGTCACCCGCAGCGGACTTTCCGTCAGCCGACGGACAGCCCCCACTGAAGGTCCTCGTACTGCAATTGTGAAGTGCCGTAGACGCCAGCGTGCCAGAGGAACCCGCGTCTCGTGCCATACTCCAAGGCATTCCATCGCCTGGAAAGTAGATCCGCATGCCCAACGGAATGAAGCGCGTACTCATCGGCCTGATGGCCGCTCTGGTCTGCTATTGCCTCCTCGGCTTTCTGATACTGCCCGGTGTCGCCCAGCGTGTCGTGAATCAGCAGCTGATTCAGTACGCAACGGTACCGGCACGGCTGGAGCGGATCGAATTCAACCCGTTCAGTCTCGAACTCACACTGTTCAACCTGCGCCTTGGCGAAGAAAAACAGCAGCAACTCGGCTTTGAGCGCCTCTATCTCGACCTGGAATGGAGCAGCCTGTGGCGTCGCGTCCTGCAGATCGAGAACATAGAACTGATTCAACTGCACACCGAAGTGGTCTTCGACAAGAACGGCGTACTCAATCTGGCTCAGCTATTCGATCTGCCACCCGCTACAGACGAGGAGAGCCCGGACGAGACTGATGACGAACCCTTCGCACTGCGCATCGGCCGGCTTCAGTTGGTGAAAGGCTCGGTCCACTTCGCCGATCAACGACCCGAGGAGCCTATCGATTTTCTGCTCGATTCGCTCAACTTCGAATTGCTCAACTTCGCCACCCGTTCGGATGACGCAGCCGACGCGGTCCTGGTCGCCACCGGCCCCAGCGGTGCCCGTGTGGACTGGACAGGACAGGTCAATCTGGCACCGATCAGGTCGTCCGGTCGGCTAGAAATCAGTAACCTGATGCTGAAGGACTTCTGGGCATATGCACATGACTCGATACCGCTGCAGCTACAGGAAGGTCAACTGAGTTTCGCCAGCGACTATCGACTCGACCTTGCGGAACGCACCGAGCTGCAACTGAGCGATCTGAATGCGCAACTGGCGCCACTCAAGCTCGACGCCCCCGATGGACAGCCGCTGGTTCGCCTGGAAAACCTGGAAATCAGCCAGACTTCGCTGGATCTGGCCAAGCAGCAGGTGGTAATCGGTCAGCTGCGAAGTCACAAGCTAGAAACCTGGGCAACCCGTGAGCACGACGGCGAGCTGAACTGGCAGAAGCTGCTCACATCCTCACCGGATGCAGCCGATGACCAGAGCCAGACGATCCAGGAAACAGACAATACCGAGCCACCGCAATCACCCTCGTCTGACGACGGTACTACAGCAGACAGCAATGCCTGGCAGGTTCTGTTGCGTGACGCACAGCTGCGCGACTATCAGGTGCATCTGAGCGATCGCGTGCCAGATGAAGAAGTCACCTTGGAGCTGGGTCCGCTGAATCTCGATGTGTCTGACTTCGACAGTCTGGGCACCTCTCCTTTCAGCCTCGAACTGGACACAGCCGTTGGCAATCAGGGCTCGCTGCAGGCAGAGGGGCAGCTGCAACTAAAGCCTGCTACAGGGAGGCTGAGCATCAAGACGCAGGATATCGACCTGCGCATCGCCCAGGCCTACCTGACACCCTTCGTGCATTTGGAATTACGCAGCGGGCTCCTGGCCAGCCAACTGGAATTCGAACTGACCGGCACCGAACCGCTGGCGTTCAATCTCGGAGGGGCTGCCGAGATCACCCAGATGCACACGCTGGACACGATCAACGACCGCGACTTCGTCAAATGGCAGCGTCTGCAGCTCGGCGGGCTCGATTACCGACACCCTCAGCAATTACAGATAGAGCGCATCGACCTGACGCAGCCCTATGCACGCTTCATCATCAACCCAGACCTCACCACCAACATCAACGATCTGCTGGTGGACAAGACGCCAACCGTCGATAGCGACGCAACTCCCGGCGCAACGGAGCCGACGGAGCCGACGGAGCCGATGGCCATCCACATCGGCGGAATCTCAATCAACGACGGATCGGCGAATTTCTCCGACCTCAGTTTGCGCCCGCCGTTTATCACGGCGGTGCAGGAGCTCAATGGCGAAATCGGAACGATCGACAATCGGGAACAGCTGTCAGCTTCGGTTGATGTCAAAGGTAAGGTCGACCGCTACGCACCGGTGAGCATCAAGGGGGAGCTCACCCCCTTCGATCCGTTGCAGAGTCTTGATATCGCTACCAGCTTCAGGCAAGTCGAACTGACCACCCTTTCCCCCTACTCCGGCAAGTTCGCCGGTTACCGCATCCGCAAGGGCCGGCTCGATCTCGACCTGCACTACCGCATCCAGCAGGGCCAACTGAATGCCGAAAATAAAGTCGTGCTGCAGCAGCTACAGCTCGGCGAGCAGGTCGACAGCCCCGAGGCAGTTGACCTGCCGGTGCGATTGGCCGTCGCGCTATTGAAGGACAGTCGGGGCACGATCTCTATCGAGCTGCCGGTACAGGGCAACCTCAACAATCCCCAATTCGATGTCATGCCCATCGTCTGGCAGACACTGCGCAACCTCATCACGCGCACGGTCAAGGCACCTTTCAAGTTTCTTGCTGGGCTCGCGGGTGGCGATCAGGGCGACCTCAGCCAAGTGCTCTTCGCTCCAGGCAGCAGCGACCTCGATCAGCAGGCGCGCGGCAACCTTGACACCCTGGCCCATGCTCTGCAGGAACGCCCAGTGTTACGCCTTGAAGTCGAAGGCCAAAGCTCGCCACAAGCGGACGGGCCGCTGCTGGCCGAACAGTGGTTGCAACGCGAATATCAGGAAACTTGGTACAAAATGCTGCAACGTCGTGGCGACAAGGTGCCTGCCGATGCCGCGCAGCTGGAAGTCGGCGAGGAGGAGAAAACCGCATTGCTAGAGGGCATCTACCGCAGCAGGCTTGGAAAACAACCGCCTGCTCAATGGGACGAGCTCGACGAGCAGGTACGCAGCGAGAAGATGCGCGACGCGGTGGTAGCCAGCCGAGCAGACAGCACCGCCCTGCTGCGTCGATTGAGCCGCGACCGTGCCAGCTCAATCAAAGAATATTTGGTCGAACAGGCAGGCCTGGATGATTCGCGGGTATACCTGCTGGACACTGGCATCAGCCATACCGGACAGGACGGACAAATCCCGACGCCCTTGCACCTTGGAACCGAGTGAAATGCCAGCTCTTATCGGTCGTGCCCTGTTACTCGTTTTGGCGCTTTCAGCCTCGCTATCGCAGGCCGATACGCTACGCTGCGGCAGCCAACTGGTCAGCACTGGCGATAGGGCATTCGAAGTAGAACGCAAGTGCGGCGAACCTGTTCAGCGCGATCTGATTGGCTACACGCTTGGTCCCCAGGCCAGGCAGGAATTGGTCATAGAGGAATGGCTCTACGGTCCCAACAACGGCATGCTCAGCATTCTCACCTTCGAGGGCAACCGACTGACACGCATCGAGTCGCGCCGCGCTCGCTGAACAAAAGGATTTTCCATGTCTCCCGCTTTGCCTGCCGTCCTGCTGAGCCTGTTCATGTTCGCTTGCAATGCCCAAGCGTCCTCGACTTATCGTTGTAACAGCGCCCTGGTCAGCCTTGAAGCGTCTACAGCCGAAGTCAGAAACAAATGCGGCGAGCCGTCCAGCGCCTCGCTAGTCGGCTACAAGGAAGTCGTCGATGAATATGGCTTCCGCCAGGAAGTGCAGGTTGAAGAGTGGGACTACGGGCCGAACAACGGCATGTACCATTTCCTACGGTTCGAAGGGAACCGCTTGCGCCGAATAGAGAGCCAACGCGGTCGTTGAAATCACAAAAAAGCCCCACGCGAAGGTGGGGCTCGTTCTCACCGCTTACGCGATGGGAAGATTTCGATTAGTCGACAGTTTTTAGGCCATCCGCAGAAACGTCGCGGACGCCTTTCACAGCTTTGGCCTTGTTGACGGCCATTTCACGCTCGGCCTCAGTTGCGACAGTGCCGGACAGCGACACCACACCATCTTTGGTCTCTACTTCGATATCCATACCGGGAGTGGCATCTTCGGCCAGCAGGGACGACTTCACCTTGGTGGTGATCCAGGTATCGGAAACAGCATCGCCAGCCTTATCCATAGTGTCGTTCGTGGCCAGCATGACGGTATCAGTGTTATCCAGCGCTGGGGTGGTGTCAGCGAACGCAACGCCTGTCATAGGCAAGCTCAGCGCAGCGACGGCGGCAGCAGCGGTAAGAGAGTTCTGGATCATATTCATAGTGGCACTCCTGTTTTCTTCAAATGTCTGCGGCATCACTCCGACCGCAGATTCACAGGTAACATCGCAAGCACCATGCCATTTTTTACTCAAAAAATGTACTTTAAAATCAATAACTTAATAAAAGCAGTAGCTGAAAGCCACTAGCACACTGCATGTTCGGCCTCAGCGAAGCGTGCAACTTGCAACTTGCAACCCAGATGCCGCCAGCGCGACACCCGTTTTCATAAAAGGGTGGTCCGTGAATACTGAGGAATGAAAAAGGACCCCGAAGGGTCCTTTCTTTCATTGCTATCGCCGTTGCATTTAGGCGCCGGAGGCTTCGGCAGCTGCCACATCCTTGATTGATAGCTTGATACGACCGCGGTTATCGACGTCCAATACCAGAACCTTCACTTCCTGGCCTTCCTTGAGCACGTCGGTGACTTTCTCGACGCGCTGATCGCTCAGCATCGAAATGTGCACCAGACCGTCCTTGCCCGGCAGGATATTGACGAAGGCACCGAAGTCGACGATGCGCTCCACCTTTCCAACATAGATCTTACCGATCTCGGCCTCGGCAGTGATACCCAGTACGCGCTGCTTGGCGGCCTCGGCAGCTTCCTTGGTTTCGCCGAAGATCTTGATCGAGCCGTCGTCTTCGATATCGATCGAGGCTTTGGTTTCTTCGCAAATGCTACGGATAGTGGCGCCGCCCTTTCCGATAACATCGCGGATCTTGTCCTGGTCGATCTTCATCGCAATCATGGTCGGTGCGTTCGCCGACAGCTCGGTACGCGACTGCGCGATGACCTGATTCATCTGACCAAGGATGTTCAGACGCGCTTCCAGCGCCTGCTCCAGCGCCTGCTCCATGATCTCTTCGGTGATGCCTTGGATCTTGATGTCCATCTGCAGCGCGGTGACGCCCTTGGCGGTACCGGCCACCTTGAAGTCCATGTCGCCCAGGTGATCTTCGTCACCGAGGATGTCGGTCAGTACGGCAAACTTCTCGCCTTCCTTGACCAGACCCATGGCGATACCGGCCACCGGCGCCTTCATCGGCACACCGGCGTCCATCAGGGCCAGGGAGGCACCGCAGACGGAAGCCATGGAGCTGGAGCCGTTGGATTCGGTGATTTCCGACACCACACGGATGGTGTACGGGAACTCGTCGGCGCTCGGCAGCATGGCAGAAACGGAGCGACGGGCCAGACGGCCATGGCCAATTTCGCGGCGACCGGTAGCGCCCATGCGTCCACACTCGCCCACCGAGTACGGCGGGAAGTTGTAATGCAGCATGAAGGGGTCTTTCTTCTCGCCTTCGAGCGTGTCGAGCAGTTGGGCGTCACGCGCAGTACCCAGGGTAGCAACCACCAGCGCCTGAGTTTCGCCACGGGTAAATAGCGCCGAACCGTGGGTCTTGTCGAGCACGCCGACTTCGATGTTCAAGCCACGTACAGTACGGGTGTCACGACCGTCGATACGCGGCTTGCCGTTGACGATGTTCTCGCGCACGGTACGGTATTCGATTTCGCCGAAAGCGTCTTTCACTTCGCCGGCAGAAGGCTGGCCTTCTTGGCCAGAGAATTTGGCGACGATCTGGTCACGCAGCTCACCCAGGCGCGCATAGCGATCCTGCTTGATGATAATGGTGTAGGCTTGGGAAATCGCCTCGCCGAACTCGCTACGAATGGCAGTGAGCAGAGCCGTGTTTTCCGCCTTCGGTTGCCAGTCCCAGGTCGGCTTGGCGGCTTCAGCAGCCAGCTCGGTTACAGCCTGGATCACAGCCTGGAATTCGTCATGGGCGAACAATACGGCGCCCAGCATCTGGTCTTCGGTCAGCTCTTTGGCTTCGGACTCGACCATCAGCACGGCGTCTTTGGTACCCGCGACGACCATGTCCAGGCTGGATGCCTTGAGCTGCTCGTAAGTCGGGTTCAGCAGATAGCCAGTTTCCGGGTGGAAGGCGACGCGCGCGGCACCGATCGGACCGTTGAACGGAATGCCGGAAATGGCCAGCGCAGCGGAGGTACCGATCATCGCAGCGATGTCCGGATCGGTCTTCTTGCTGGTCGACACGACGGTGCAGATAACTTGCACTTCGTTCTGGAAACCTTCCGGGAACAGCGGACGAATCGGGCGATCGATCAGTCGCGAGGTCAGAGTTTCCTTCTCGGATGGACGCGCTTCGCGCTTAAAGAAGCCGCCAGGGATCTTGCCGGCTGCGTAGGTCTTTTCCTGATAATGAACTGAAAGCGGGAAAAAGCCCTTGCTTGGGTCTGCTGTCTTGGCGCCGGTGACGGCCACCAATACGGTGACGTCCTCGTCAACGGTGACCAGCACTGCGCCGGAGGCTTGACGGGCGATACGGCCAGTCTCGAGGGTAACGGTCGATTGACCGAACTGGAATTTCTTGATTACCGGGTTCACGGTGTTTTCCTTCTCTCTATTGCCTTTGGGGGAAATCGGCGGGAGCGGCGGGAATCGGACCCGATCTCTCCTGCAAAAGCCAAAAAGCTGGAAGCCCGAAGCTGGAAGCGGAGAACTCCTCCGACATACAACTTCAAGCTTCCAGCTCCCGGCTTCAAGCTCGCTACGTCTTAACGACGCAGACCCAGACGACCGATTAGGGCGCTGTAACGAGTGGTGTCCTTGCCCTTCAGGTAATCCAGCAGCTTACGACGCTGGTTGACCATACGGATCAGGCCACGACGGGAGTGGTGGTCCTTACCGTTGGCCTTGAAGTGACCTTGCAGCTTATTGATGTTGGCGGTCAGCAGGGCAACCTGCACTTCCGGAGAACCGGTATCGCCTTCAGCTTGCTTGTACTCGTTAACGATCTGGGATTTTTCTTCAACGCTAAGTGCCATGATGGGCTCCTTATATGAACAGGCCGGGACGTGTCCCGTGTTTTAAATAAGGAATGACCGTGCCTGCCGACAGCCATCCTCGTAACGCGGCACGCTTTGAGGCGCACTGCGTATCGGTCATTCCGACCGAATCAGCCGACGCGGCGCAATTCGCCCGTCTTCACTCACTTCACCGATGCCAATGAAGCGACCATTATGATCCTGTACCCGCAACATGCCGAACTTCGGCGCTTCCGGCGCACGTACCGGCTGGCCATGCAGCCAATAAAAGGCGCTGTGCTCTGACAGCTGCAGCAGCGGCCAGTGCTCGAGCCCGCTATCGATCGGCTTTAGAAAGGCGTCGACCGCGTCCGCACCGCCCTCGGCATGTACTCGTTCGAGTTCCTCGAGGCTGACTGTCTGAGCCAAGTGGAAAGGCCCAGCCTGGGTTCGACGCAGCTCGGTCACGTGTGCACCGCAACCCAGCTCGTGCCCGATATCCTCGACCAGCGTTCGAATATAGGTGCCTTTGCTGCACGCCACGGCAAAGCGGACCTGATCCGCTTCCAACGAAAGCAAATCCAAGCTCGCAATGGTAACAGAACGCGGCTCGCGCTCCACCACCTCTCCTGCACGCGCCAGCTTGTACAGTGGTTGGCCATCGCGCTTGAGCGCCGAATACATCGGCGGCACCTGCTGGATGTCTCCACGAAACTGCGGAAGTACTGCTTCGAGCTGCGCCTGGGTGATCGTTACCGGCTTGCGTGCGAGCACCTCGCCTTCCGCATCGGCGGTCGTAGTGGTGACACCAAGCTGCGCCAATGTTTCATAGCTCTTGTCGGCGCCTAGTAGGTACTGAGAAAACTTGGTTGCCTCACCGAAACACAATGGCAGCACGCCGGTAGCCAGCGGATCGAGGCTACCCGTATGGCCGGCTTTCTCGGCGTTGAGCAACCAGCGAACCTTCTGTAACGCTGCATTGGAGCTAAAACCGCGGGGCTTATCGAGGAGAATGATGCCGCTGACTGCGCGGCGAACGCGTTTTACCTGTGCCAAACGTTATTCTCCACCGTCATCGCTGTGTTTGCGATCTTCCGCGACAGCACGCTCGATAAGCGACGTCAGCTCCACACCGCGACGAACGCTGGCGTCGTAATTGAAATGCAATTGAGGCACGGTGCGTAGTTTCATCGCCTTACCCAGCTGCATCCTTAAAAAACCGCTGGCATCGTTGAGAATCCGAAGATTGCCTTTGACCGCATCCTCGTCGTCATCCTTGCCCATGATAGTGATGAACACCTTGGCATGGGAAAGATCACGACTGACCTCGACACCGGTAATGGTGACTAGACCCAGGCGCGGGTCCTTGACTTCACGTTGAATCAACAGCGCCAGCTCGCGCTGCATCTGGTCGCCGATACGCTGGGTACGGCTGAATTCTTTGGCCATAAGATCCGCCTCAAGCTGCAAGCTGCAAGCTGCAAGCTATGAAATTTCCAACCACAAAGCCAAACGGCAAGCTCAATCGGCAGCCGGAGCCGCCTCTTGAAACTTGCCGCCTGATGCTTGCAGCTGCTGTTTAGAGCGAACGAGCCACTTCGACTTTCTCGAACACTTCGATCTTGTCGCCAGCCTTGACGTCGTTGTAGCTCTTCACCGCGATACCGCATTCCATGCCGGCACGTACTTCGGCGACGTCATCCTTGAAGCGGCGCAGGGATTCCAGCTCGCCTTCGAAAATGACCACGTCGTCGCGCAGAACGCGGATCGGACGATTGCGGTGAACCATACCCTCGACGACCATGCAGCCAGCAACAGCACCGAACTTGGGCGAACGGAACACATCGCGAACTTCCGCCACACCGAGAATATTCTCTCGCACGTCACTGCCGAGCATGCCAGTGAGAGCTTTCTTAACGTCCTCGATAATGTCGTAGATCACGTTGTAATAACGCAGATCCAGACCTTCCTGCTCGACGATCTTTCGCGCGCCAGCATCGGCACGGACGTTGAAGCCGAACAGTACAGCGTTGGAGGCCAGCGCCAAGTTGGCGTCGCTTTCGGTAATACCACCGACACCGCCGCCGATCACACGCACCTGTACCTCGTCGTTACCCAATCCCCCGAGCGAGCCCTGCAACGCTTCAAGCGAGCCACGGACATCGGATTTGAGGACGATGTTGAGCGTCTTCTTCTCTTCTTGTCCCATGTTCTCGAAAATGTTTTCCAGCTTGCCAGCGTGGGCACGGGCCAGTTTGACTTCGCGGAACTTGCCCTGACGGAAAAGGGCGACTTCGCGCGCTTTTTTCTCGTCAGCCAGCACGCTCATCTCATCGCCGGCGTCCGGTGTGCCGTCCAGACCGAGGATTTCTACCGGAATCGACGGGCCTGCTTCTTTTATCGGCTTGCCATTTTCATCGAGCATGGCGCGGATGCGGCCGTAGTTCGAACCGACCAATACCATATCGCCCTGACGCAACGTACCGTCCTGAACCAGCACGGTAGCCACCGGGCCGCGTCCCTTATCGAGGCGCGATTCGACGACCACACCACGACCAGGCGCGGACGGGGTTGCAGTCAACTCAAGAATTTCCGCCTGCAGTAGAACGGCTTCGAGCAGATCGTCGACACCCGTACCCATCTTTGCCGATACCGGCACGAACGGCGTGTCGCCGCCCCACTCCTCGGATGTGACGTCGTGTGCGGACAGCTCGCTGCGGATACGATCGAGATCAGCCCCCGGCTTGTCGATCTTGTTCACAGCAACGACCAGCGGAACACCGGCGGCCTTCGCATGCTGAACAGCTTCGATGGTCTGCGGCATGACCCCGTCGTCCGCCGCAACGACCAGAATTACGATATCGGTCGCCTGAGCACCGCGGGCACGCATTGCGGTAAACGCAGCGTGACCTGGGGTGTCGAGGAAGGTAACCATGCCACGCTCGGTTTCAACGTGATAGGCACCGATATGCTGAGTGATTCCGCCAGCTTCGCCAGCAGCAACCTTGGCGCGACGAATATAGTCGAGCAATGAGGTTTTGCCGTGGTCGACGTGGCCCATCACGGTCACTACCGGTGCACGGGTGATGGCCTCGCCTTCGAACTTCAGCAGTTCTGCCAGTTGCTCTTCCAATGCGTTATCGCTGACCAGACGGACCTTGTGACCCAGTTCTTCGGCGATCAGCTGGGCAGTTTCCTGATCCAGCACTTGGTTGATAGTCACCGGAGTGCCCATCTTGAACATGAACTTGATGACTTCGGCAGCCTTAACGGACATCTTCTGCGCAAGATCGCCAACGGTGATGGTTTCACCAATCGCAACTTCACGAATGACCGGGCCGGTCGGGCTCTGGAAGCCATGTGCGTTGCGCTTCTTCAGCTTTGACTTGCCACGACCACCACGACGGAAGCCATCGGCATCGTCTTCACCACTGCGCACAGTACGTGACAACGGAGCCTTCGCCTTGAGCGATGGGCGATGCTGGGCCTGTTTGCGGTCACGACGCTCGTCGTCATCACTGCGAGTTTTTTCTGCGCGACGAGGCTCGTCCTTCTTGCGCTCCTCGACCGGAGCGGTCGGGGCGACAGGTGCGGCAACGGTAGCTACCGGCTCTGCGGTAGCCTGCGGAGCTGATGGAGTTTCTGCCTTGGCTTCGAGTTCGGCTTTACGACGCGCTTCCTCTTCGGCACGCAGGCGCGCCTCCTCGGCTTCCTTCTGACGAGCAGCCTCTTCCACCGCGCGCTGCTCTTCCAGCTCGCGCTGCTTCTCGGCTTCGATCTCGTCGGGGCTGCGCTTGACGAACGTCTTTTTCTTGCGAACTTCAACGCTAATGGTCTTGCTGCCAGCGACCTTCAGCTTGGTAGTGGTTTTGCGCTGCAAGGTAATCTTGCGCGGCTCATCCACTTTGGCACCGTGGCTGCTCTTGAGGTGCGCCAACAGGGCCTGCTTTTCATTATCGGTCACTACTTGCTCGGCGCTGGTGTGCGACAGTCCTGCCTCACGCATCTGCTGTAGCAGTCGCTCGACCGGTGTGTCGACCACCTGGGCCAGTTCTTTCACCGTGACTTGCGTCATGCATCTCTCTCCTCAGGCCGCTAAATTACTTACTCGAACCAGTGGGCTCGGGCGGCCATGATCAGCTTGCCGGCACGTTCTTGATTTATGCCGTCTATGTCGAGTAGGTCGTCAATCGACTGCTCGGCCAAGTCTTCGCGAGTAATGACACCCCGCATCGCCAACTCGACCGCCAGTTCCTTGTCCATGCCTTCCAGCTCGAGCAAATCCTCGGCCGGCTGGGCGTCTGCCAGTTTTTCTTCCGTTGCGATAGCCTTGGTCAGCAGGCGATCCTTGGCGCGGGTCCGCAGCTCATTGACGATATCTTCGTCGAAGCCTTCGATGCCGAGCATTTCCTCCATTGGGACGTAGGCGATTTCTTCGAGCGAAGTGAAACCTTCCTCGACCAGTACTTGCGCGAGTTCCTCATCGACATCCAGCTCTTCGATGAAATTGCGCAGGATGTCGCCAGTTTCTTCCTGTTGTTTGGTCTGAATATCCGCCTCGGTCATCACGTTCAGCGTCCAGCCTGTCAGCTGGCTGGCGAGGCGCACGTTCTGCCCGCCACGACCGATCGCTTGAGCCAGGTTGTCTTCGCCAACAGCGATATCCATGGCATGGGCGTCTTCGTCGACGATGATGGCAGCGACTTCCGCTGGGGCCATTGCGTTAATGACGAACTGCGCCGGATTCTCATCCCACAGCACAATGTCGACACGCTCGCCACCAATTTCTCCAGAGACGGCTTGAACCCGCGAGCCGCGCATGCCAATGCAGGCGCCTTGCGGATCGATGCGCTTGTCTTTGGAACGAACGGCAATCTTGGCGCGCGAGCCTGGATCGCGCGATGCGCCCATTACCTCGATAAGCCCTTCGGCGATTTCCGGCACTTCGATACGGAACAACTCGATCAGCATTTGCGGCGCTGTACGCGACAGAATCAGCTGCGGCCCGCGGTTCTCTGTGCGGATTTCACGAAGCAGCGCTCGCACTCGAGCGCCGACACGAAAGGTTTCGCGCGCAATGATATCTTCGCGTGCAAGCAACGCCTCGGCGTTATTGCCAAGATCAACGATGACACTGTCGCGGGTGACCTTCTTTACCGTACCGGAGATGATTTCACCCAGGCGATCGCGATAGGCCTCGACCACCTGTGCACGCTCAGCCTCACGAACCTTCTGCACGATGACTTGCTTGGCAGTTTGCGCAGCGATACGACCGAACTCGATGGATTCGATCTTTTCTTCGAGAACGTCCCCAATCTTAGCGCCGGCCTCGAGAGCCTGCTCCATGTCGACGGTCAGTTGGTGTGCCGGATCGTCGAATTCTTCTTCTTCGACAATCGTCCAACGACGGAAGGTCTCATAGCTACCATTCTGCCGATTGATTTCAACACGCAGGTCAACTTCGTCTTCGAAGCGCTTCTTGGTAGCAGTGGCCAAAGCCAGCTCCAATGCCTCGAAAATCACACCGGCCGGTACGCCTTTTTCGTTGGATACCGACTCCACCACCAGCAGTACTTCTTTGCTCATCGTACGCCTCGCCTTTCGCAATCCATTGGGGTCCGCGGGATCCGCGTTTTACTCAAAACGTGGAAGAATGTTGGTCTTGTCGATCATGTCGATCGGCAACAGATACTCGTGATCATCCACCAGCACCACCACATCCTGCTCTTCGACCCCGCGGAGAAGACCCTGGAAATTACGCCGGCCCTCGAAGGGCGAGCGCAGTTTTATTTTTACCTGTTCACCCACGTGCGCAACGTACTGTTCAAGCGTGAACAGTGGCCGATCCATACCAGGCGAAGACACCTCAAGGGTGTAATCGGAGCTGATCGGATCTTCGACGTCGAGAACACCACTGAGCTGGCGACTGACCTTTTCACAGTCATCGACAAGAATCCCGTTGGAATGATCGATGTAGACCCTCAACAAGGAATGCCGCCCCTGGGAAATGAATTCGATACCCCAGCACTGATAGCCAAGCGCCTCGACCACCGGGGCCAACAAGGCCTGCAACTGTTCTAGCTTGCTCGACATCGAAGTCCCTCGCGCATGCTGTACAAATGAAAAATGGGCGAAACGCCCATCCCTATTGATCGCCTGTAAATGCCGGCGACCTGGCTTGAAGCCAATAAAAAGCCCCTTTGTTTAGGGGCTCTTCATCAACTGGTTGCGGGGGCTGGATTTGAACCAACGACCTTCGGGTTATGAGCCCGACGAGCTACCAGACTGCTCCACCCCGCGTCAAACTGGGCACGAATTATACGACCGCACCTATCACAGGTCAACCAAAACACTAAAACAAGAAAGCCCGCATCTGCGGGCCTACTTGTTTGGTACCGAGGAGGGGACTCGAACCCCTACAGCCTATGGCCACTACCACCTCAAGGTAGCGTGTCTACCAATTCCACCACCTCGGCAAAACCTTTGCTACTGCTTCTGTATCTCCGGCACCTCGTCGGTGCTATCCGCAGACGGAGCGGACTCCAGAACAGGCACATCCTCAACCGCTGGCTTGCTGACAGGCACCTCCAGCACTGCTGGATCCGGCAAGCCAACTTGTGACATCTGATCAGCTTGCTGCGTTGCAAAGAACGCCAACCCCAGACTTGTCACAAAAAAAACGCCGGCGAGTATAGCAGTAAAACGACTAAGAAAGGTAGAGGAACCTTGACTTCCGAAAACCGTTGCCGAAGCACCCGAACCGAAAGACGCACCAGCATCCGCACCCTTGCCCTGCTGCAGTAGCACAAGCAATACCACACCAATGGCAACCAGCAGATGCACCACAATCACAACAGTCTGCAACATCTGATCAGTTCCCTGCGGCACGACAAATCGCGCCGAAATCATTCGCTTTCAGAGAGGCGCCACCGATAAGCCCCCCGTCGATATCTGCCATTCCGAAAAGCTCGGCGGCATTTTCCACCTTCACACTGCCGCCGTACAAAACACGCACGCCTTCAGCGATACGCTGATCTTTACGCGCCAACTGCTCTCGAATGGCAGCATGCACTTCCTGAGCCTGCTGCGGCGTCGCCGTAAGCCCGGAACCAATTGCCCAGACCGGCTCGTAAGCCACAACCGCCTTCTCGAAGGCTGAAATTCCAACATCAGCTATTATGCGAGCCAGCTGACGCTCTACCACTTTCAATGTCTGGCCCGCCTGGCGCTGCTCTAGTGTTTCACCAAGACACAACACCGGGATCACTCCACACTCCAGCGCCGCGGCGAATTTCTTGCTCACCACCTCGTCGCCTTCGCCCAAAATCAAGCGTCGTTCAGAGTGACCAACCAGAACCCATTCGCAACCAACATCAGCCAACTGGGAAGCAGACTGCTCACCGGTAAAAGCACCGAAGCCAGCTTCTGCTGCACAGTCTTGGCCGCCGACGGCAATCATCTCGCCGTCCAAGCCACTTACAGCTTGAGCCAAATGCAGAAAGGACGGAAAAACCACCACTTCTACTGCTGCAGGAATATCCTGCTGGCTGAGCGCCTCGATCAGCTCTGCGACGCTGGCGCGGGTACCGTTCATTTTCCAGTTACCAGCTACCAAGGGGCGACGCATGCTTTACCTCGTCGGTCAAAGTGGGCGCAGATGGTACTCAACGGAAACAAACCTGGCAAGCGGGAATCACACACAAACTTCCGTAACTACGTTCGCCAGTTCTTCGGCATAACTGCGGACCTGCTTCTCATCGTCGCCCTCGACCATAACCCTAACCAAAGGCTCGGTTCCCGACTTGCGCAACAGCACGCGACCACGTCCCGCCATGCGCTCGGTAACACTGTCACAGACTGCCTGTACCTGAGGGTGAGAAATAGGGTCACGATCGCCCACGAAACGCACATTGATCAAGACCTGCGGACACTTTTTCCAGGCCAGACGCTCCTGCGCGAGGCTCTGACCGCGACGTCTCAATGCCAGCACGACCTGAAGCGCAGCGATAATCGCATCGCCGGTAGACACGTGCTGTGCACAGACTATGTGCCCTGAGTTTTCGCCGCCAAGCACCCAGTCACGCTCAAGCATCTCTGCCATTACGTACCGGTCACCCACCTTCGCCCGAACGAACGGAATATCGCGTGCCTTCAACGCCAATTCGAGCCCCAGATTGCTCATCAGCGTCCCAACAACACCTCCAGTCAGGTAGCCACGATCCTGCAAGTCGGTGGCAATGATGTAGAGCAGTTCGTCGCCATCCACCTGTGCACCCGTGTGATCGACCATCATCACGCGATCGCCATCCCCGTCGAAGGCGATACCGAAATCCGCACCATACTCGACCACAGCTTTCTGCAGCTGCACTACATGGGTAGACCCAACGCCTGCATTGATATTGAGGCCGTCAGGCTGCGCAGCGATAACCACTACGTCCGCCCCAAGCTCGCGAAACACACTAGGGGCCACCTTGTAGGTCGCACCATGCGCACAATCGAGCACGACCTTCATACCCGAGAAGTCAGTGCTAGTCGGCACACTGCTCTTGCAAAACTCGATATAACGACCGGCCGCATCGTTGATTCGCGATGCTTTGCCAAGCTGCTCTGACTCTACGACGGTCATCGGCGCATCAAGCAGCTCCTCGATCATCAGCTCGACCTCGTCCGGCAGCTTAGTGCCACGCCCGGAAAAGAATTTAATGCCATTATCATGATGCGGATTGTGCGATGCACTGATCACGATACCCGCGTCAGCGTGAAAAGTACGTGTCAAATATGCGACCGCCGGGGTCGGCATTGGCCCGAGTAGCAACACATCAGCGCCCGCAGCGGAGAGCCCGGCTTGCAGGGCGGACTCGAACATGTATCCGGAAATGCGGGTGTCCTTACCGATCAGAATGCGGCACTTGCCGTGCTTACGAAAAGCCATCCCGGCAGCCCATCCAAGCTTGAGCATGAAGTCCGGGGTGATCGGGAACTGCCCTACATGACCGCGAATGCCATCGGTTCCAAAATACTTTTTGCTCATGGTGACTTCCTATTCTGCCGTCTGCACTGCAGCAATCATTCGAACCACATCAACCGTTTCAGCCACGTCGTGTACACGTAAAATACTAGCGCCCTTGGTCACGGCCAGCGCTGCAAGAGCCAGGCTTCCATATAAGCGATGCGCTACGTCGCGTTCGAGCGCCTGCCCGATCATGCTCTTTCGCGAAACTCCTATTAGCAATGGACGCCCCAAAGCGTGAAGCTGGTCCATATGCTTGAACAGGCTGAGGTTATGCGACAGGCTCTTGGCGAAGCCGAACCCCGGGTCCAACATAATCCGTTCTGCCGGAATGCCGGCCGAGGCACACACCCTCATCCGCTCTCGTAAGAACTCAACTACCTCGGAAGTAACATCCCGATAGCTCGGATCATTCTGCATGTCGGCCGGCTCACCGCGCATATGCATCAGACACACCGGAAGACCGCTATCGACAGCGGCGTCCAGCGCCCCATCGCGAGAGAGCGAACGAACATCATTGATCAGACCGGCACCGAGACGCGCGCATTCGCGTATTACGGCAGGTGTCGAGGTATCGACTGAGATAACCACGTCGAGCTCGCGAGCAATCGCATCAACGACCGGAGCGACGCGCTCCAACTCCTCGATCGGCGAAACGACGCGCGCGCCGGGGCGGGTCGACTCCCCTCCCACGTCGACCAGCGTCGCGCCAGCGGCAACCATCGCCGAGGCATGGCGCAACGCATCTTCGACACCAACATGCTGGCCGCCATCGGAGAACGAGTCAGGCGTAACGTTAAGAATGCCCATGACATGGGGGACGGATAAATCAAGAACCCGGCTGCCACAGGACAGCCGGGTTGGGTGCAACATTTCGGTCATTGAAAAGTAGGCCTTGGCTTAGTGCTCGCCGGCTGGACCACCGATCGGCGTCTGCGGGCGGCCGCCCTCAGGTTGTGCAGGCGTCCCGGTAGGCCCGGAACCGTCCTGCCAATCACGAGGTTCACGCGGGGTCCGGCCCGCCATGATGTCGTCGATCTGTTCGGCGTCGATGGTTTCATATTTCATCAACGTCTCGGCCATCAGATCCAACTTATCGCGATTGTCTGCGAGGATCTGCTTTGCCGTGCCGTAGCATTGGTCGATGATGCTGCGCACTTCCAGGTCAATCAGCTTTGCGGTGTCGCCGGAAACATTGGTGTGTTGACTTCCCGCGCTACGGCCTAAGAACACCTCGCCCTCTTCTTCAGCGTACATCAGCGGGCCGAGCTTCTCGGACAGGCCCCATTTGGTCACCATGTTTCGAGCCAGCTGAGTGGCACGCATAATGTCGTTCGACGCCCCGGTCGTAACACCCTCGAAGCCAAGCGTCATTTCCTCGGCGATGCGGCCGCCGAACAATGAGCATATCTGGCTGATCAAGGCACGCTTCGAAAGGCTGTAGCGATCCTCCTCGGGAAGAAACATCGTGACGCCCAACGCTCTACCCCGAGGAATGATCGAAACTTTATAAACTGGATCGTGCTCCGGCACGATGCGTCCGACGATGGCATGGCCCGCCTCATGGTAGGCCGTGTTGAGACGCTCTTTTTCGGACATGACCATCGATTTGCGCTCAGCACCCATCATGATCTTGTCTTTGGCCAGCTCGAATTCCTTCATTTCCACCACACGTTTGCCAGCTCGCGCCGCGAACAGTGAGGCTTCATTAACTAGGTTGGCCAGGTCGGCACCGGAGAAACCAGGAGTACCGCGAGCGATCAGCGCCGGCTCGACACTGTCGCCAAGCGGAACTTTGCGCATATGCACCTTGAGAATCTGCTCGCGACCACGAATGTCCGGCAGACCGACGACAACCTGACGGTCGAAGCGGCCGGGGCGCAGCAGTGCAGGGTCAAGCACGTCTGGGCGGTTAGTCGCGGCGATAACGATGATGCCATCGTTCATTTCGAAACCATCCATCTCCACCAGCAATTGGTTGAGGGTCTGCTCGCGCTCGTCGTGACCACCGCCAAGACCGGCACCGCGGTGACGACCAACCGCATCGATCTCATCGATGAAGATAATGCAGGGTGCATGCTTTTTGGCCTGCTCAAACATGTCGCGTACACGACTGGCGCCCACCCCGACGAACATTTCGACGAAGTCGGAACCAGAGATGGTAAAGAACGGAACCTTGGCCTCGCCGGCTACCGCCTTGGCCAGCAGTGTCTTACCGGTACCCGGGGAGCCCACCATCAGCACACCGCGAGGAATTCGCCCACCAAGACGCTGAAACTTGCCCGGGTCGCGAAGGAACTCGACCAGCTCAGTGACTTCTTCCTTCGCCTCGTCACAACCAGCAACATCGGCAAACGTGGTCTTCACCTGGTCCTCGGAAAGCAGACGCGCCTTACTCTTGCCGAAACTCATCGGCCCGCCCTTACCGCCGGCACCGCCCTGCATCTGCCGCATGAAGAACATGAACACAGCGATGATCACCAGGATCGGGAAGCTGGCGACCAGCAGCTGAGTCCAGATGCTCTGCTGCTCTGGCTGCTTGCCTTCGATCACAACGTCATTGTTGATCAGGTCGCCGATAAGCCCGTTGTCCTGGATGGCCGGACGAATGGTCTTGAAGGTCTCGCCGTCACTGCGCTTGCCAGTGATGACATAGCCGTCCACGGTCACGCGCTCAACCCCGCCCTCTTTTACCTGCTCGATGAAATCCGAATAGTTGAGCGTTTGCGGCTCGGCCGGGCTAGAAAAATTGTTCATCACCGTCACCAGGACCGCGGCGATGATCAACCACAGAATCAGGTTTTTTGCCATGTCGTTCAATTCACTACCCTCTGGAGCAGGCCCGCTATCGGAAGCCTGCATGACGGCCGATGGTTCGCTCGGCTTAACTTACTACACAACGTCGCTGAACGGGCAGCTTGGTCTGTAACCCGATATGAAACATGCTAGCCCGGAATCCAAGCAGTTGGCGGCTTGCAGGGATTTTTTCGTCGTCTTCAACTATGACCGCGGCGAATCCGCCTCGTTACCTTCACCCCGGTAACCGCGGGCCAAAAGATACTGCTCGCGCGAGCGATCTCTTGATGACAATGGCTTGCGCATCTGCACCTTTTCGAAATTCTGTCGTACGTCCTTCAGGTAGGCATCGAAGCCATCACCCTGAAAAACCTTGATCAGGAAATCACCACCCGGGCGCAGCACGCGCATTGCCAAGTCCAAGGCCAGCTCGCAGAGAAACATCGCTCGCGCCTGATCAGCAACCTTCACTCCACTCATATTGGGGGCCATATCGGAAATCACAAGGTCGACCTGCGTTTCGCCGATGGCCTGGAGAATTTCGGCAAACACCTCATCCTCGGTAAAGTCGCCGAGCACGAAGGTCACATCAGCGATGCTATCCATGGGCAGGATATCGGAAGCGATCAAGCGCCCCCGATCGCCGATGACACGACTGGTGACTTGAGACCAGCCTCCCGGTGCAGCGCCGAGATCGACCACGGTCATGCCCGGGCGCAGGATTCGATCCTTATCCTGAATCTCGAGCAGCTTGTAGCTCGCCCGGGAACGATAGCCGTCCCGCTGCGCCATTTTCACATACGGGTCATCGAAATGTTCTTTCAGCCAACGCGGGCTGGTCTTGGAGCGTGCCAAGCTGATACCTCATCTGTGCGGCTCAAGGCGTGTCAGTTACACTAGCCGCCGTTTTCAAGGGTTCTGACGCAAGGGTCGAATTATGCCGCTCACTAACGAGCAGAAGAAACAATACAAATCCATCGGCCATCATTTGAAGCCGGTCCTGATCGTGTCCGAAAACGGACTGACCGAGGGCGTCCAGGCCGAGTTGGAGCGCGCATTGAGCGATCACGAGCTGATCAAGGTACAGCTGCGAATAACCGAGCGCGACGATCGTCGAGCGGTGATGGAGGAGTTGTGCAAAGTCGGCGGCTGCGAACTGGTTCAGGCCATCGGCAAGATGGCGCTGGTTTATCGCAAGAACCCGAAGGTGAACAAGCAGCTCTCCAACGTACATCGCTTCCAAGGCTGAGCCATTCACAGGCTCGCCTTCGACTATCGCTCCCGCCCGGGAGCGACCTGCAACACCAGTATCAGTCCACACAGCCCCATCACCAGATAGCTGAACACCAGCCAATAGGGCGATTCGACGAGTTCAGCCCGCACAGCGAAATAGCTGGCCGCAAGCAAAAGTACCGACAGCAACAACTGACCACGCAGGTCTCGCCATAAGCTGCGAAAGCCGCTGAGCTGGATAAGCACTATAGCTTGAAGCAACACGCAGAATCCGGCAAAGCCGACCAAGAGCGGCCGCAGACTAGCCGCGATCTCTTCGATCAGCAGCGGCGCGAGGCCAATTTTTGCCAATGCTGGCAGCACGACGAACTGCAATAACCAGAGACCGCCGACCCAGAACGTCTGGGCCAGCTGCCAGCTGACCACGCCAGCGCGCATGGGTTGGCGATCAGCGATGGCGAACCTCAACTATTTCATATTCAATCAACCCGCTAGGTGTCTTTACCGCTACCACATCACCCTCTTCCTTGCCGACCAAGGCGCGGGCAATGGGTGAGCTGACCGACAACTTGCCGCGCTTGATGTCCGCCTCGTCGTCACCAACGATTTGGTACGTCACAGCTTCATCCGTTTCGACGTTGGCAATTTCCACGGTAGTACCGAAGATCACCTTGCCGGTATGCGGGATGTTGGCCACATCGATGACCTGAGCATTTTGCAGACGGCCTTCAATATCACGAATGCGCGCCTCGACCATGCCCTGCTGCTCCCGGGCGGCATGGTATTCGGCATTCTCCTTGAGATCCCCCAGCTCGCGTGCTTCGGCGATAGCCTGGGTGATCTGCGGACGCAGCTCGGTTTTGAGATGCTTGAGCTCATCTTCCAAGGCGCGAGCGCCCTGGACAGTCATTGGATACTTAGTCATGCATTGATTCCTGCGTGAAGATCCTGCAAGCGACGCACAGCCCTCTCGGGACCGAACTTCAGCGCCTCACAGATCGCCTGCCCACCAGCCAGGGTGGTGGTACAGCAAATCTTGTGCTGCAGGGCGTTACGACGGATCGAGTACGAGTCAGCAATGGACTGACGTCCTTCAGTAGTGTTGATGATCAAAGTAACTTCGTCATTCTTGATCATGTCGACAACGTGAGGACGACCTTCGGTCACCTTGTTGACTCGACGCACCGGCAATCCGGCAGCTTCGATGAGCTTGGCGGTGCCGACGGTGGCAACCACCTCGAAACCAAGCCCGATCAGATCGCGCGCCACCTGTTCGACATGCGGTTTGTCATCGTCACGCACACTAATGAACGCGCAGCCGCTGTTCGGCAAAATTTCACTAGCACCGAGCTGCGCCTTGGCGAACGCTTCGGCGAAGCTGTCACCGACCCCCATCACCTCGCCGGTGGATTTCATCTCCGGACCGAGAATTGGGTCAACGCCAGGGAACTTGGCGAACGGGAATACGGCTTCCTTGACGCTATAGAAGTTCGGAATGATTTCTTCCGTCAGCCCGACTTCGGCCAGCGTTTTGCCTGCCATAACGCGTGCCGCGATCATCGCCAGCGAAACGCCAATGCATTTAGACACGAAGGGAACGGTACGCGAGGCACGCGGGTTGACTTCGATGACGAAGATATCCTCGCCCTGCACGGCCATCTGCACGTTCATCAGGCCGACCACGCCAAGCTCCAGGGCCATCTTCTTGACCTGATCGCGAATCTCGTCCTGGATATGCGCTGGCAACGAGTAAGGCGGTAGGGAACAGGCAGAGTCGCCAGAGTGCACGCCCGCCTGTTCGATGTGCTGCATGATCGCACCGATCACCACATGCTCACCATCACACACCGCATCGATATCGACTTCGATAGCGCAATTGAGGAAATGGTCGAGCAACACTGGGCTGTCGTTGGAGACTTTGACCGCCTCACGCATATAACGACGCAGCTCTTCTTCCTGATAGACAATTTCCATCGCCCGACCACCCAGCACGTACGAAGGGCGTACCACCAGCGGATAACCAATGACCTTGGACGCGGCCAAGGCTTCCTCTTCGCTGCGCGCGGTGGCGTTCGGCGGCTGACGTAGATTAAGACGCTCAACCATCTGCTGGAAACGCTCGCGATCCTCGGCACGGTCAATGGAGTCAGGACTGGTGCCGATGATCGGCACGCCGGCCTCTTCTAGCGCACGAGCCAGCTTTAGCGGCGTCTGTCCGCCGTATTGGACAATCACGCCCTTGGGCTGCTCGACACGGACGATCTCCAAAACGTCCTCCAGCGTGACCGGCTCGAAGTACAGGCGATCCGAGGTGTCGTAATCGGTAGAGACGGTTTCCGGGTTGCAGTTGACCATGATGGTCTCGTAGCCATCATCGCGCATCGCCAGCGCCGCGTGCACGCAGCAATAGTCGAACTCGATGCCCTGGCCAATACGGTTGGGCCCACCACCAAGGATCATGATCTTGTCGCGACTCGACGGATTGGCTTCGCACTCTTCCTCGTAGGTCGAATACATGTAGGCCGTATCGGTCGCAAATTCAGCGGCGCAGGTATCGACGCGTTTGTAGACCGGTAGCACCTTCAACTTGTGGCGATGAGCGCGCAGGTTTTTTTCGGTGACGCCGAGCAGCTTGGCCAGGCGCGCATCGGAGAAGCCCTTACGCTTGAGCTTGTACATCACGTCGCGGTCGATGCTGGACAGACCCATGGTCTTGATCCGCTCTTCTTCCTTGATCAGATCTTCGATCTGCACCAGGAACCACTCATCGATACGCGTCAGGTCGAAGACTTCGGCGACGGACTTGCCAGCCCGGAACGCATCGGCCACGTACCAGATGCGATCCGCACCCGGCACGGTGAGTTCACGCTTGAGCGTGCTTTCGCTTTCCGGGTCAGCCAGATCGAGTTTCGGGTCGAAACCGGACACGCCGACTTCCAGGCCACGCAGTGCTTTCTGCACGGACTCTTGGAAGGTCCGACCGATGGCCATGACTTCACCCACAGATTTCATCTGGGTGGTCAGGCGGGCATCGGCCTTGGGAAATTTCTCGAAGGCGAAGCGTGGAATCTTGGTAACCACGTAGTCGATAGCCGGCTCGAACGATGCCGGGGTACGACCGCCAGTAATGTCGTTCTGTAGCTCATCAAGGGTATAACCGACCGCAAGCTTTGCCGCGATCTTGGCGATCGGAAAACCGGTGGCCTTGGAAGCCAGCGCCGAGGACCGCGATACGCGCGGATTCATCTCGATTACTACCATGCGACCTGTGTTCGGGCAGATACCAAACTGCACGTTGGACCCGCCAGTCTCCACGCCGATCTCACGCAGCACCGCCAGGGATGCGTTACGCAGGATCTGATATTCCTTATCGGTAAGTGTCTGTGCCGGAGCTACGGTGATGGAGTCGCCAGTGTGCACGCCCATCGGATCGAAGTTCTCGATGGCGCACACGATGATGCAGTTGTCCTTTTTGTCGCGGACAACCTCCATCTCGTATTCCTTCCAGCCGATCAGCGACTCGTCGATCAGCAGTTCGCTGGTCGGCGACAGGTCGAGACCGCGGGCGCAGATCTCCTCGAACTCTTCGCGGTTGTAGGCAATGCCGCCACCGGTGCCACCCATGGTGAACGACGGGCGGATGATGCAAGGGAAGCCGACTTTGTCGAGCACACCGTAAGCTTCGTCCATGTTGTGTGCGATGCCGGAAACCGGGCACGCCAGGCCGATGTTCTTCATCGCCTTGTCGAAGCGCGAACGGTCTTCGGCCTTGTCGATGGTGTCGGCATTGGCTCCGATCATCTCGACGCCGAACTTCTCAAGCACACCATGCTTCTCCAGATCCAGCGCGCAGTTCAGCGCGGTCTGGCCGCCCATGGTAGGCAGCAGCGCATCCGGGCGCTCCTTCTCGATGATCTTCGCGACGGTGGCCCACTTGATCGGCTCGATGTAAGTCGCATCGGCCATGGCCGGGTCGGTCATGATGGTCGCCGGGTTGGAGTTGACCAGGATGACGCGGAACCCTTCCTCACGCAGCGCCTTGCACGCCTGGGCACCGGAATAGTCGAACTCGCACGCCTGGCCGATAACGATCGGGCCGGCACCGAGGATCAGGATGCTTTTGATGTCTGTACGTTTTGGCATTTTCTTACTCTCGAATCCTTGGGTCAGTCGGCAGGCTCAGCGGCGCTTGGCCATGGCTTCGATGAAACGGTCGAACAGCGGCGCGACGTCGTGCGGGCCCGGGCTGGCTTCGGGGTGCCCCTGAAAGCTAAAAGCGACCTTGTCGGTGCGCTCGATGCCCTGCAGAGTGCCGTCGAATAGCGACTTGTGGGTCGCACGCAGATTGCTTGGTAGGCTGGCCTCGTCCACGGCGAAGCCATGGTTCTGGCTGGTGATCATCACCACCCCCGTGTCGAGGTCCTGCACTGGATGGTTCGCGCCGTGATGGCCGTTCGGCATTTTTACGGTCCTGGCGCCGGAGGCCAGGGCCAGCAACTGATGACCGAGGCAGATCCCGAACACGGGAATATCAGTTTCAAGCACTTCCTGGATCGCCTTGATCGCGTAGTCGCAGGGCTCGGGGTCACCCGGGCCGTTGGCCAGGAAGATACCGTCCGGATTCAGCGCTAGGGCTTCGCTGGCAGGCGTCTGCGCTGGTAGCACCGTGACACGGCAACCACGCGCGACCAGCATGCGCAGGATGTTGTACTTCACGCCATAGTCGAACGCGACGACGTGATACGGCAGTTCGCTGGCCGGCACTTCGGTATGGCCGTCGTCGCTCAGGCACCAGACGCCGGAGCGCCACTCGTAGCGTTCTTTAACGCTAACTTCCTTGGCCAGATCCATACCCTTGAGGCCGGGAAAGCTACGCGCCAGCTCTAGCGCTTTTTCTTCAGTCGCGTCGTTACCCGCCAGGATGCAGCCATCCTGAGCACCCTTTTCGCGAAGGATGCGAGTCAGACGACGGGTATCGATACCGGCGATGGCAACGGTGCCGTTGGCCTTGAGGTAGTCCGGCAAGGATTGCTTGTCGCGCCAGTTGCTGGAAATCAGCGGCAGGTCGCGAATCACCAGGCCAGCCGCCCAGACTTTCCACGACTCGGCATCTTCCGGAGTCGTGCCGGTGTTGCCGACATGCGGGTAGGTCAGGGTGACGATCTGCTTGGCATAGGATGGATCGGTGAGGATTTCCTGATAGCCGGTCATGGCGGTGTTAAACACCACCTCACCAATGGTTTGCCCATCGGCGCCGATGGATTCGCCGCGAAAGATGCTGCCATCGGCAAGGGCCAGAATGGCTGGCGTAGGGGCTGGCTTAGTCAAGAGACCTCCCAAAGATCAAGGCTGAAGCAGGCGCAGATTGTAAAAAAGCGGGATGACGTGTGAAGGTCATCCCGCTTTTTATTTGAGTCATTTCTGCGCAACTTTTAGTGGACACACTAAAACGGGAAGCTTACAGAAAACACCCTTTCGGGTCCAGCCGAAATCCGCCCAACAGCCAGGCGGCACTTAGTTTCAGCGCAGCCCGAGCACATCCTGCATGTCATACAGACCTGCAGGCTGCAGTTCCAGCCACAACGCAGCGCGAACCGCGCCCTTGGCGAAAGTCATGCGACTGGATGCCTTATGCGTAATCTCGACCCGCTCGCCTTCGGCCGCGAACAGCACCGTATGGTCTCCGACGACATCGCCGGCACGGACGGTAGCGAAGCCGATGGCATCCCGCTCGCGTGCCCCCGTTTGTCCCTCGCGACCATATACCGCAACCTTCTGCAGATCGCGACCGAGCGCGTCGGCCACGACTTCACCCATGCGCAGTGCAGTGCCGGATGGCGCATCGACCTTGTGCCGATGGTGCGCCTCGATGATCTCGATATCGACCTCGTCACCCAGGACTCGCGCAGCGGTGTCGAGTAACTTCAGGCACAGGTTGACGCCCACGCTGAAGTTGGCGGCAAAAACGATGGGAATGTCCTTTGCTGCCGCGGCCAACTTTTCCTTCTCTTCAACCGAGAAACCGGTCGTGCCGATCACCATCGCCTTGCCAGCACGCCGGCAGACTTCAAGATTTTTCAATGTCACTGAAGGATGGGTGAAATCGATCAGCACGTCGAACTCCTCGACGACCTTTTCAACGCTTCCAATCAGCGGCACACCGATTCTGCCGATGGCCGCAAGCTCGCCTGCGTCAGCGCCAACCAGCGTGCTGTCGGCCCGATCGATCGCGGCGGTCAATCCCGCAGCGCCGCCAGTCTGCTGTACAGCTTCGACCAGGGTTTTACCCATGCGCCCAGCGGCGCCCATTACTGCAATACGTCGCATCCAGTCAGCTCCAGGCTGCAGGCCTCAGGCCTCAGGCGAAAGCTCGAAGCCTGTCGCCTGCAGCCTGCAGCCTTCTGTTTATAAATCGCCGAAAAAGCGCTTCATCCCCTCGAACCAGCCGCTGGCCTTAGGTGAGTGGGAGCTATCGCTTTGCAGCGTTTTGCGGAACTCGTCGAGTAGCTCGCGCTGACGCTTGCCTAGATTGACCGGAGTTTCCACCGCGACACGACACAGCAGGTCACCCGCGGCACCACCACGGACAGGGGCAACGCCCTTACCGCGCAGGCGGAACTGCTTGCCGGTTTGGGTCCCCTCGGGAATCTTCAGCTTGACGCGACCATCCAGCGTCGGAACTTCCAGCTCGCCGCCCAGCGCTGCATCAGCGAAGCTGATCGGCACCTCGCAATACAAATGCTTGCCATCGCGCTGAAAAATCGGGTGCTCGCGCACGTTAACCACAACATAAAGATCGCCTGCCGGACCACCCTGAGCACCCGCTTCGCCTTCGCCGGTCAGACGGATACGGTCGCCCGTGTCGACGCCTGGCGGAACCTTGACCGAAAGCGTTTTCTGCTCCTCGACGCGCCCTTGGCCGTGACAGCTGCCACAAGGATCGGAAATCATCTTGCCGCTGCCATGGCAGCGCGGGCAGGTCTGCTGAACGGAGAAAAAGCCCTGCTGCATACGGACCTGGCCAATACCACCGCAGGTGGTACAGGTAACAGGACTGGTGCCCTTCTTGGCGCCGGAGCCATCGCAGGCCTTGCACTCGGCAAGCGTCGGCACACGGATGGTGACCGTGGTGCCGCGAACGGCCTCTTCCAGATCCAGTTCAAGCGTGTAGCGCAGGTCGCTACCGCGCTGGGCGCCACCACGTGAACTGCCGCGTCCGCCGGCAAAGAAATCGCTGAATACGTCACCGAAGATATCGGAGAAGTTGGCGTTGCCGTACGCGGCGCCCGCCCCTGCGCCCATCTGCGGATCGACGCCGGCGTGACCGTACTGATCGTAGGCCTGGCGCTTGCTCGCATCGGACAACACTTCGTAAGCCTCGTTGGCTTCCTTGAACGCGTCTTCAGCCGCTTTATCTCCGGGATTACGGTCCGGATGGTGCTTCATCGCGAGGCGGCGATAAGCCTTTTTCAGCTCCGCCTCGCTGGCGCCGCGCTCGACACCCAGCACTTCGTAATAGTCACGTTTGGCCATAAATTTCCTGAACCTTCAAATTCGTACCCTCCAGACACGCCGACGCGGGAGCAAGCCCCCGCGCGGCGATCAAGCCCGTCGCGGCATCACCGCTTCGGGTTGGAGCTAAAGGCAGCAGCGACCAGGATGGCAGCCGCGGCGCCCTCTCCACTCATGGAGGTCATAAGCCGCGGCTTACTTGTTGTCCTTGACCTCTTCAAACTCAGCGTCGACCACATCGTCGCCGGATTGCGCGTTATTGCCAGCCTGCTCGCCCTCACCGCCCTGAGGCTGCTCGGCGTACATCTTCTGTGCCAGCGGCGTGGAGGCCTGGGAAACCGCAGCGATCTTGGCTTCGATCTCGGCTTTGTCGTCGCCCTTGATGGCTACTTCCAGCTCGCCGATAGTCTTCTCGATGCTGGCCTTGTCTTCCTCGGTCGCCTTGTCGCCGGCTTCGGTCAGCATTTTGCGGGTCGCATGGACCAACTGATCGCCTTGGTTACGCGCAGTGACCAATTCTTCGAACTTGCGATCCTCCTCGGCGTTGGCCTCGGCGTCGCGCACCATCTGCTCGATTTCTTCCTCGGACAGACCCGAGTTAGCCTTGATCACGATGGACTGATGCTTGCCGGTGGCCTTGTCCTTGGCAGACACGTGCAGGATGCCGTTGGCGTCGATGTCGAACGTCACCTCAATCTGAGGCACGCCACGCGGAGCCGGCGGAATCTCGGCCAGATCGAAACGACCCAGCGATTTGTTCTGCCCAGCCTGCTTGCGCTCGCCCTGCAGCACGTGAATGGTCACGGCGCTCTGGTTGTCATCGGCAGTCGAGAACACCTGCGACTTCTTGGTCGGAATAGTGGTGTTCTTTTCAATCAGCGCGGTCATCACGCCACCCATGGTTTCGATACCCAAGGTCAGCGGGGACACGTCGAGCAGCAACACATCCTTAACGTCACCAGCCAGAACGGCGCCCTGAATGGCAGCACCCATGGCGACGGCTTCGTCCGGGTTGACGTCCTTACGCGCTTCCTTGCCGAAGAACTCGGCGACCTTCTGCTGCACCAGTGGCATACGGGTCTGACCACCGACGAGGATCACGTCGTCGATCTTGGAGACGTCGATACCGGCGTCCTTCATGGCCATGCGGCACGGCTCGATGGTGCGCTGCACCAGATCCTCGACCAGCGCTTCGAGCTTGGCACGGGAGATTTTCACGTTCAGGTGCTTCGGACCGGTCGCGTCTGCAGTGATGTATGGCAGGTTAACGTCGGTCTGCTGGCTGGAGGACAGCTCGATCTTGGCCTTCTCGGCAGCTTCCTTCAGGCGCTGCATGGCCAGCGGGTCGCCCTTGAGGTTCATGCCGGTTTCTTTCTTGAACTCGTCGACGAGATAGTCGATCAGGCGAATGTCGAAGTCTTCACCGCCGAGGAAGGTGTCACCGTTGGTGGCCAACACTTCGAACTGATGTTCGCCATCGACTTCGGCAATTTCGATTACCGACACGTCGAAGGTACCGCCACCCAGGTCATAAACGATCACGGTGTGGTCGCCCTTGGCCTTGTCCATGCCATAAGCCAGCGCAGCAGCAGTCGGCTCGTTGATGATGCGCTTGACGTCCAGACCGGCGATACGACCGGCGTCCTTGGTGGCCTGACGCTGGCTGTCGTTGAAGTACGCCGGAACGGTGATCACCGCCTCGGTCACTGGCTCGCCGAGATAGTCTTCGGCGGTCTTTTTCATCTTTTTCAGAATCTCGGCAGAGATCTGCGGCGGCGCCATCTTCTGGCCGCTCACTTCGACCCAGGCGTCACTGTTGTCCGCCTTGACGATCTTGTACGGGACCATCTGGATATCTTTCTGCACGACTTCTTCGTCGAAACGACGACCGATGAGTCGCTTCACCGCGTACAGAGTGTTGTGTGGGTTGGTCACCGCCTGGCGCTTGGCCGACTGACCGACCAGGATTTCGCCATCATTGGCATACGCAACGATTGACGGGGTGGTGCGGCCGCCTTCGGCGTTCTCGATCACCTTAGCTTTGCCATTTTCCAGAATGGAGACGCAGGAGTTGGTCGTTCCCAGGTCGATACCGATAATCTTGCCCATGTGCTTCTCTCCGAACTTGATTGATCCGCGCCTGATTACCGGCAGCGGGTAACACAAAAACGCTTGGCTACGAGATGGGGTTCAATAGCCGAAATTCAAGCCTTCTCATCAATCGAAGGCGGGGTTTGCGCTGGCGCCTTGCTGACCACGACCATTGCCGGACGCAGCAACCGACCGTTGAGCAGGTAGCCCTTCTGAAAAACCTTGAGCACGCTGCCAGGCTCGGCATGGGTGCTTTCTTCCATGGCCATGGCCTGGTGATGCTCAGGATTGAAGGGCTCGCCCTGCGGGTCTAGCTGTGCCAGCTGATGGCGCGCCAGGGTATCGAGCAGCAACTTGAAGGTCAGCTCGACGCCTTCGCGCATCGGCTTGACTGCTTCGTCGTTCGGACTCGACAGCTCGAGACCACGCTCGAGACTATCGGCAACGGCCAGCAGATCACCGGCAAATTTTTCCAGCGCGAACTTGTGCGCCTTTTCCACATCCTGCTCGGCGCGGCGGCGAATATTCTGCAGCTCGGCCGCAACCCGCAGGGACTGATCCTGCGCCGCCGCGAGTTGCTCTTCGAGTGACTGCACGCGGGCAGCCAGATCCTCGGCCACTTCGGCTTGCTCGGTCTCGTTCTCTTCAGGGGTCTGGTTGTCCAGGTTCTGCTCGTCGGCCATGCGATCCTCCTCATCAAGACTTCAGCGGGCGGTCAGCCCGCGCTTGTGCCGCTATATGGGGGCGACGAGCACGGCTTCAAGGGTTGGAGGCAGCTACAGGCTATCGACCGCGAGCAAAAGTTGCACCCGATCGTGGCTGGGAGTTCTTGCCGCCTGTAGTTTGCCGCTTGAAGCCGCCCCCAGAAGAACTGTATAAATAGCCAGTCACCTACGCAGGAGCCCTGCCATGCTGGTTCATCTGTCTGTTCATAACTACGCCATCGTCGAGCACCTCGACCTTGAGCTGAAGCGCGGCATGAGCGTGATCAGTGGCGAAACCGGCGCCGGCAAATCGATCATGCTCGACGCGCTCGGATTGACCCTTGGCGACCGCGCCGACAGCAGCGTGGTGCGCATCGGCGCGGATAAGGCCGACATTCTTGCCAGCTTCGATCTGGACGACATTCCCGACGCGCGGGCCTGGCTGGTGGAGCGCGACCTGGATAACGACGGCCCATGCATTCTCCGCCGAGTAATTACTGCCGAAGGTCGCTCGCGCGGCTATATCAACGGCACGCCCTGCCCTCAGGGGGACCTTAAGGCGCTCGGTGAATTGCTGATCGATATTCACAGCCAGCACGAACACCAGTCGCTACTAAAGCTCGATACCCATCGGCGTCTGCTTGACGAATACAGCGGCAGCCAGGACCTGGCACGTCAGGTTCAGTTGGCTGCACAACGCTGGCGCCAGACCCGGCAGACCCTGGAGCGCCTGAGTAACAGCAGCGATGAGCAGCGCGCTCGCCATCAATTGCTGAGCTATCAGCTGGAAGAACTGGAAACCCTCGCCCTTGGTGAGGACGAGCTGGAACATCTGGAGCAGGAGCACAAGAACCTTGCCAACGCCGAGCACCTGCTCGGCGCCTGCCGCCAAGTGATCGACCTATGCAGCGAGAGCGATGCGGGAAACGTATTGTCAGCGCTGACCTCGAGTCTGCAACGCCTCACCGCATTTCAGAACCAACCGGGTGCACTCGGCGAAGCAGTCAACCTGCTCTCCAGCGCACAGATCCAGGTGGAAGAAGCGGTCGGCGAGCTGAACCGATTCCTTGACCATTTCGATTCCGATCCGCAGCGCCAGCAGGCGCTGGAAGAACGGCTGGATAGCATCTATACCTTGGCGCGCAAGCACCGGGTGCAACCGCTGGAACTATCAGCCTTACAACAACGGTTGTTCGAGGAGATGGAAAGCCTGAACGCCAATGATGACGCGCTGGAGCAACTCGGCGAAGAGCTTGCTGCATATGAGCGACATTATCGGGAAAAGGCTGGAGAGCTGAGCGCTACCCGCCAACAAGCCGCAGAAACACTGGCGAGAGCGGTCGAAGCGGAGATTCAGCGATTGGGCATGCCGGGCGGCAAGTTTAACGTCGTGCTGAAGCCCAGCGCAGAAGGTGACCTTATGCCACACGGACTGGAGCAGGTGGAATTTCTCGTCAGCGCCAACCCAGGGCAGCCACTTCGACCGCTGGCTAAGGTCGCCTCTGGTGGCGAACTGTCGCGTATCAGCCTTGCAATCCAGGTAATCACCGCTCAGACCTCGCGGATCCCAACACTGGTGTTCGACGAAGTGGACGTCGGCATTGGCGGCCCCACCGCCGAAGTGGTCGGTCAGTTGTTGCGCCGTCTCGGCGAGCGCGGACAAGTACTTACCGTTACCCACCTACCGCAAGTTGCGGCGCAAGGGCACCATCACCTATTCGTGCACAAGGCTCGCGGCAGCGACGAGACCCACACCGCTGTGGCAACGCTGGAAGATGGAGAACGAGTCGAGGAGATCGCAAGAATGCTTGGCGGAGTTGACTTGACTGAACAGGCGCTGGCCCACGCCCGACAGATGATCGGCTCAGTCCAGGCCTCTTAGCAGACATGAAAAAGGCGACCCGCGGATCGCCTTTATATTTTCTGCACCGACGCTCACTCAGCCTTTTTGCGCACGTAGAGCACCAGATTGTGATCGACCAGCTCATAACCGTGGCGCTTGACGATTTCTTTCTGCAGCTTTTCGATCTCGGAATCGAAAAACTCGATGACATCGCCACTGTCGACACAGACCATATGGTCGTGATGGCCACTGTCAGCAAGCTCGAACACCGCATGACCACCATCGAAATTATGCCGAACCACGAGGCCGGCGGCCTCGAATTGGGTCAACACTCGGTAGACAGTTGCCAGACCGACATCCTCGCCGGCCTCCATCAGCGCCTTGTAGACGTCTTCAGCGCTCATATGGCGCCGGTCAGTGGTATCCAGCATCTGCAGGATTTTGACCCGAGGGAGGGTCACTTTGAGGCCAGCTTTGCGTAGTTCGCTATTTTCAACCATGGTTGGCTTTCTCGCTGCTGCTGTTTCGCAGCCTCCTTCAATACGGGTATGATCCGGGTCTTTGCCCAGCCAAGATAGTGGAAGTCACCTACCGATGCAAAACACCAAGCTCATGCTGTCCAGTCTCACGCTTGTGGGTCTGTTCGCACTCGCCGGTTGTTCATTCCCCGGGGTTTACAAGGTCGACATTCAACAGGGCAATGTCGTTACACAGGACATGATAGACCAGTTACGCCCCGGAATGACCCGCTCGCAAGTACGGTTTATCATGGGCAATCCGCTGATCACCGACACCTTTCATGCCGACCGCTGGGATTACCTGTACAGCATCCAGCCGGGCGGCAGTCAGCGCCAGCAGGAACGCGTAAGCCTCGTATTCAACGCCAACGACCAGTTGGCAGGCCTGGCCGGCGACTTCAAGCCGGGCGTCAGCCGCGACGAGGCCATCCTCGGCACTGATCAGCCGGCCACCGAAACACCGGTTCGCACCGAGCCAGAGGCTACCGAACCCGGCTCACTGCTCGAGCAGATTCAGCGTGACGTCGACGCTGCCGAGCCGGTCCCGGTGCCAACTCCGGACAGTTTGGAAACAAACTGAGCGCGAGATAAAAGAAAGCCCGGCACCCCGGGCTTTATCGCTTTCTGTTACCACAACCCTAAGCAGCCGATCCGCCGCGCGAATCGCCAGCCTTGTTCTGCGCCGCCTTCGCCGCGCGCTGCTTACGCACTTCCTTCGGATCGGCGATCAGCGGCCTATAGATTTCCACCCGCTCACCCTCTTCAAGCACACGTTCGTCCGGCTTGGGTACCGCCTTACCGAAAACACCAAGCGGTGCGGTTGCCAAATCAAGTCCCGGAAAGAAACCGTCCATTCCTGAAAGGACCGCAGCCTGACGCACCGTTGTGTCTTGAGGGACTGTCAGGCGCAGCAGCTTCTGCTTATTGGCAAGCGCGTAGACCACCTCAATCGCGATGATCGGCTTATCCATAGAGCTGTTTCGCCCGATCACAGAACGCATCGACCAACGTATTAGCGGCCTGATTGAACAGCGGACCAAGAGTAGCCCGGACCAACGGACCGGCGTAATCGAAGGTTAGGTCAAGGCTGATCTTGCAGGCCTTCTCACCCAGCGCTTTGAACTCCCAGATGCCATGCAGATGACTGAACGGCCCCTCTTCGAGAGTCATCTCGATGCGTTTACCCGCCTGCAACTCGTTACACGTGAGGAAACGCTGACTAATGCCGGCTTTCGCTACCGTCATGCTTGCTTGCATCTGAGTCTCGCTGCTGGACAGCACCTCGGTAGCGGAACACCAAGGCAGAAACTGCGGATAGCTGGCTACGTCATTGACCATGTCGAACAGCGCGTGCGCCGGATACGGCAGTAGCGCCGAGCGTTGAATATGCGTCGTCATGCAGACCTTCTTCGTCATTCGACGGTCAGAGACCGCCACAGCAAGCGGCGACGAGCGATCACCGAGAGCAAGAGCCATACGCAGGTTCCGCCGCACCGGGCCTGAACGCGCGCAAAGAGCATATTGTCTGGGATAAGCGCGCCCCTCTCAAGTTTCATACCATCGTAGCGTGCTGGTTATCGCCAGCCGCAGCGGGACTCCCTATAATGCGCAGCCTATGGCCAAACAGAAGAAACAGTCCCCCGGGACCATCGCGCTAAACAAGAAAGCGCTACACGATTACTTCATCGAACAGAAATTCGAGGCGGGTCTCGTTCTGGCCGGCTGGGAAGTAAAGAGTCTGCGTGCCGGCAAGGCGCAACTCGTCGATAGCTACGTTCTGCTGAAGGATGGCGAAGCCTGGCTCATGGGCTGTCATATCACACCACTCACCGCAGCCAGCACTCATGTCATCGCCGACCCCACCCGCACCCGCAAATTACTGTTGAACAAGCGCGAGCTGGGCAAGCTGTTCGGAGCGGTGCAGCAAAAGGGCTACGCCTGTGTTGCCCTGTCGATTTACTGGAAAAAGCACTTGATCAAGTGCGACATCGCCTTAGGCAAAGGCAAGAAAGAGTTCGACAAGCGCCACACGGAGAAAGAGCGCGACTCCGACCGGGAAATCCAGCGCGCTATGCGCACCAAAGGCAAGGAAGACTGACCGGATCAGCTCGAGCAAGGAAGCGTCCTTCTCGCCCGTGCTGCTTCAGCAACACAGCTTCCAGCCTTCCTCGGCCCCCATCGCCTTAGCCATCAGCGGGTCTCTCAGCCCTACCCTGCCGTCGCTGCGCTCGTGCTAGCCGCTGCGCTTCCTGTTGCCCTTCGGCAAGCACTTCCTGCACGTAGCTGATATGACGATGGGTCACGTCGCGCGCCTCGTTGGCCCGACGAGCGATAATCGCTTCGTAAAGTTCCTGATGCTGCTGCATGAGCATGTTGCGAGTCTCCTTGCGCAGCGCGTACATGCCACCGATGTTGGTCACCACGTTGCGCTTGAGCAGATCGAATAGGCCCCGAATCGTATGCAATAGCACAGCGTTGTGACTGGCCTCGGCGATAGCCAGATGAAAGCGCGCATCGGCGGCGCCCTCCTCGGCTCGGGTCACCATGCCTTCACGCAGATAGCAGTCCTGCAGCACTGCGAATGCTTCGCCGAGCCGCTGCTGATCGACCTCCGTAGCCCGTAGCGCGGCGTAATAGGCGCAACTGCCTTCCAACGTATGACGGAATTCCAGCAGATCGCGCTGTGCGTCCGCGTTGTTCTCCAACAAATGGAGCAGCGGATCGCTGAATGTAGAACCCAGGGATTCGGCAACGAAATTGCCGCCGCCATGGCGGCTGATCAACAGCCCCTTCGCCGCGAGCTTTTGAATGGCCTCCCGCAAGGAAGGACGGGATACGCCGAACTGCTCGGCCAACACTCGTTCCGCTGGCAGGCGCTCCCCAGCCTTGAGCGTGCCCTCGAGAATCATGGTTTCGAGCTGTTCCACAATGTTATCGGCCAGCCTCCGCTGACGCACCATTCCCACTTCCATGACTTCCTCGATTGGTTTGACCACTGAACGAATGCCAGCGTAGTCAGGCATTCCATGCGCCGCAACAACGGTTCGTTGCGACCAAAGTATATAGCTTGCTAATTGACGCAACGGCGACCGAACTCTTACGCTGACCGAGCCCTATGGATAATTGGTATTACCAATTTACAGATTCAGAGTAATTAACAAAAAGAGGACTAATTAATGCGGTCTCCAGATTTTCGCTCGTTACAGGTCCAGCCGGGCCTCATCCGCTCCACGCGGCGTTGGGAGCCGGAACATGTCTAATGGACTGCTCGCCCTATTTGCCTTTGCTCCGATTCTGCTCGCTGCCGTACTATTGATCGGCCTGCGCTGGCCCGCCAGCCGCGCTATGCCATTGGTGTTTCTATTCACCGCTGCGATCGGCCTGTTCGTCTGGGACATGAGTTTTACCCGGATCATCGCCTCCAGCCTGCAGGGCCTGGTCATCACCCTCGGCCTGCTGTGGATCATTTTCGGCGCAATCCTGCTGTTGAATACTCTCAAGCATTCGGGCGGGATCACTGCCATCCGCGCGGGCTTCACTACCATCAGCCCCGACCGCCGAATCCAGGCGATCATCATCGCCTGGCTGTTTGGTTGCTTCATCGAGGGCGCGTCCGGCTTCGGCACTCCGGCAGCAATCGCCGCGCCACTGTTGGTTGCGATCGGATTCCCGGCCATGGCTGCCGTACTAATGGGAATGCTGGTACAGAGCACCCCGGTGTCTTTCGGTGCGGTAGGCACACCTATCGTAGTGGGCGTCAACAGCGGACTGGATACCGCCACGCTCGGCGCTCAACTGGTCGCTCAAGGCGCGAGCTGGCAAGCCTTCCTGCAGCAGATCACCAGCAGTGTGGCAATCACCCACGCCATCGTTGGCACCGTAATGCCGTTGATCATGGCGATGATGCTGACGCGCTTCTTCGGCAAGGAAAAAAGCTGGAAGGCTGGCTTCGAGGTCCTGCCCTTCGCGATCTTCGCCGGCCTGGCCTTTACCCTGCCCTACGTAGCCACGGGAGTGCTGCTCGGCCCAGAATTCCCCTCGCTGCTCGGCGGCCTGATCGGCTTGGCTATCGTCACCACCGCTGCTCGCTTCAACTTTCTGGTACCGAAGACCACCTGGGACTTCGCTAATGCTAAAGACTGGCCGGCCGCATGGGTGGGCACCGTCGAGATGAAGCTGGACGACCTGGCCGCACGGCCAATGAGTGCCTTTCGAGCCTGGCTGCCCTACGTGCTAGTGGGTGCGATTCTGGTTATCAGTCGGGTCTTCCCAGAGGTGACCGCAGCATTGAAATCGGTCTCCATGGCCTTCGCCAACATCCTCGGCGAGAGCGGTGTCAGCGCCAGTATCGAGCCGCTGTATCTGCCAGGCGGCATTCTTGTCGCAGTCGTACTGATGACCTTCTTCATGCATGGCATGCGCGCCGCCGAGCTGAAAGCCGCAGTCAAGGAATCCAGCGGCGTGCTACTTAGCGCAGGCTTCGTCCTGCTGTTCACCGTGCCGATGGTGCGCATCTTGATCAATTCCGGCGTTAACGCCAGCGATTTGCCAAGCATGCCGATCGCCATGGCGCGCTATGTTGCCGACAGCGTCGGTGGCATTTACCCGTTGCTCGCCCCTTCCGTGGGTGCGCTGGGTGCGTTCATCGCCGGATCGAACACCGTCAGCAATATGATGTTCAGCCAGTTCCAATTCAGCGTCGCGCATTCGCTGGGCATTTCCGGCGCGATGATCGTAGCCGTCCAGGCTGTCGGCGCGGCCGCGGGCAACATGATCGCGATCCATAACGTGGTCGCCGCGTCCGCCACCGTCGGCCTTCTGGGTCGCGAGGGGGTCACCCTGCGCAAGACCGTTTGGCCTACGCTGTATTACGTACTGTTCACAGGAGTGATCGGCATGGTGGCAATCTACCTGATGGGTGTGACGGACCCGCTGGTCGGCACCTGACTCCATGTATGGCCTTTGCCCCGAAATGTTCGGGGTAAAGGCGTTTGATCCTCGCCCGTATCATCGCGCATCCCAAATCACGCGTTGATAGGGCAAAGCCAGACCGATAACGATTCCTTCGTCGAAGACGGGGAGCACCTCGAGACTACCTCGTTTTTAACCGGTGATAACAACGATGATCATCTCCGCCTCTACGGATTACCGCGCCGCAGCAAAACGCAAACTCCCGCCGTTTCTGTTCCACTATGTCGACGGCGGCGCCTATGCCGAATACACACTGCGTCGCAATGTCGACGATTTGGCCAGCCTCGCCCTGCGCCAGCGCGTCCTGCGCAACATGTCGGAACTCAGCCTGGAGACCCAGCTGTTCGGCGAGACCCTGTCGATGCCCGTAGCGCTGGCCCCGGTCGGGTTGACCGGCATGCTTGCTCGCCGAGGCGAAGTCCAGGCTGCCCGCGCCGCCGACAAGAAAGGTATTCCATTTACACTGTCCACCGTATCGGTCTGCCCGATCGAGGAAGTGGCCCCGGCGATCAAGCGGCCGATGTGGTTCCAGCTTTATGTGCTGAAGGACCGTGGTTTCATGAAGAATGCCTTGGAACGTGCCAAGGCCGCTGGCGTGACCACTTTGGTATTCACCGTAGACATGCCCACACCCGGCGCCCGCTACCGCGATGCACATTCGGGCATGAGCGGCCCGAACGCTAACATTCGCCGCATGCTTCAGTCCATGACCCACCCGTTCTGGGCCTGGGATGTGGGCCTGCACGGCAAACCGCACGATCTGGGCAATATTTCCACTTACCGCGGCCATCCGACCGGGCTGGAGGATTACATCGGCTGGCTCGCGGCAAACTTCGATCCTTCGATTTCCTGGAAGGATCTGGAATGGATCCGCGAATTCTGGGACGGCCCGATGGTAATCAAGGGCATCCTCGACGCCGAAGACGCCCGCGACGCCGTAACCTTCGGCGCTGACGGCATCATTGTCTCCAACCACGGTGGCCGTCAGCTTGACGGCGTCTTGTCCAGCGCACGCGCAATGCCGGCTATTGCCGATGCGGTTAAAGGCGATCTGAAGATTCTCGCTGACTCCGGCATTCGCAGCGGCCTGGACGTGGTGCGGATGATCGCCCTCGGCGCGGATACCGTGCTGCTCGGCCGGGCTTTCGCCTATGCACTGGCGGCCGACGGCGAGGCCGGTGTCACCAACCTGCTGAATCTGATCGACAAGGAAATGCGCGTGGCGATGGTGCTGACCGGTGCCAAGTCCATTAGCGAAATCACCACCGATTCGCTGGTTCGTGAACTTGGACAGTACCAGACGACCAAACACGTCGAATAAGCCACGAGGCCGCGCGATCCCCGACGCGGCCCGCTTCATTTCCTGGAGCCTACATGAACGCGCCTGCCGCTCTTCCGAACGACTTTCTCGCTGCCGTCGAACGGTTGATTCCGGCGGAACGGCGTTTCGACGACCCGCTATCCACGCTGGCGTTCGGCACCGACGCTAGCTTCTACCGGTTGATTCCGAAACTGGTGGTGCGCGTCGAATCCGAAGCCGAAGTGGTGGGATTGCTGCAACTGGCCCACGCCCAAAACGTACCGGTGACCTTTCGTGCCGCCGGCACCAGTCTCTCTGGCCAAGCGATTTCCGACTCCGTGCTGATCGTGCTCGGGGATAACTGGAACGGCCGAGAAATTCGCAACGATGGCGCGCAGATCCGCCTTCAGCCGGGCGTGATCGGCGCCAACGCCAATGCCGTACTAGCGCCTTTCCAGCGCAAGATCGGACCCGATCCGGCATCAATCAACGCAGCGAAGATCGGCGGCATCGTCGCCAACAACTCCAGCGGCATGTGTTGTGGCACCGCGCAAAACAGCTACAAGACCCTGGCCGGTCTGCGTCTGGTCCTGGCCGATGGCACCGTCGTCGACAGTGAAGACGCCGTCAGCGTTGCGACCTTCCGCCAGAGCCATGGCGCCTTGCTCGAACAGCTCGCCGAGCTTGGCCGCGCCACTCGCGCCAATACCGAACTGGCTGCGAAGATTCGCCATAAGTACCGCCTGAAGAACACCACCGGCTTTTCGCTCAATGCGCTGATCGACTACGACGAGCCGCTCGACATCCTCAACCATTTGATGGTCGGCTCCGAAGGCACGCTCGGCTTCATCAGCGCGGTGACCTACGACACCGTGCCGGATCATCCGCACAAGGCCAGCGCGCTCGTTGTCTTTCCCGACGTGGAAACCTGCTGCCTGGCCGTGCCGGTACTCAAGCAGCAGCCGGTCTCCGCGGTGGAGCTGCTCGACCGCCGCAGCCTGCGCTCGGTGGAGAACAAGGCCGGCATGCCCGAGTGGGTCAAGGCGCTGTCGTCCAACGCCTGCGCCCTGCTGATCGAGTCGCGTGCCGCCAGCCACTCGTTGCTGCATGAGCAGATCAACCTGATCACGACTTCCATCGCTCATTTCCCGGTGGAGAAACAGGTCGACTTTAGCGAAGACCCGCTGGTCTACGACCAGCTCTGGAGGATTCGCAAGGACACTTTTCCGGCCGTGGGCGCGGTGCGTCAGACCGGCACCACGGTAATCATCGAAGACGTCACCTTTCCTATCGAGCGTCTCGCCGAGGGCGTCAATCGCCTGATTCAGCTGTTCGACAAGCACGCCTACAACGAGGCGATCCTGTTCGGTCACGCACTGGAAGGGAATCTGCACTTCGTTTTCACCCAGGGCTTCGATGAGCCGCAGCAAGTGGCGCGCTACGAAGCTTTCATGCAGGATGTCACGCAGCTGGTTGCTGTGGAGTTCGGCGGCGCGCTCAAAGCCGAGCATGGCACCGGCCGCAATATGGCGCCCTTCGTCGAGCTGGAATGGGGGCGCGACGCCTATCAGCTGATGTGGAAGATCAAGCGCCTGCTCGATCCGCAGGGCATCCTCAATCCGGACGTGGTGCTCAGTGAGGATCCGCAGATCCACCTCAAGCACCTCAAACCGATGCCGGCTGCCGATGAGATCGTTGACAAGTGCATCGAATGCGGCTTCTGCGAACCAGTCTGTCCGTCTAACGGACTGACTTTGACGCCACGCCAACGCATCGTGGTTTGGCGCGACATCCAGGCCAAAAAGCGCGCGGGGGCCGAGACGGCCGAACTGGAGCGTCTCTACGAGTACCACGGCGTCGAAACCTGTGCCGCGACCGGCCTTTGCGCGCAACGTTGTCCGGTGGGTATCAACACCGGCGACTTGGTGCGCAAACTGCGTGGCCGCAATGCCGAGAATAGCCGCGCTGCGAATTGGCTGGCCGATCATTTCAACACAGCCGTCCAAGGCACCCGCTTCATGCTGCACGTGGCCAACGGCGCGCACCTGATGATGGGCACGCGCCTGCTGAGCAAGACCTCGGCGGCCTTCAGCAAGGCCAGCAAAGGGCGCGTACCGCAGTGGACGCCGGCCATGCCGCAGCCGCTGCAGCGCCTGAATCTGCCCAAACCGACCCCACAGGATGAGCGCCCACGGGTGGTCTATCTCGCTGCGTGCGTCTCCCGAGCCATGAGCCCGGCCGCCCGTGATCAGGAGCAGGAACCGCTACTCGACATCACCCGCACCCTGTTGGAGAAGTCCGGCTACCAGGTCGTCTTTCCGGACAACCTGAACAACCTCTGCTGCGGCCAACCGTTCGCCTCCAAGGGCTATGCCGAACAGGCCGAGCGCAAGCGCCAGGAAACCCTCGATGCGCTGCTCAAGGCCAGCCGCGGCGGGCTCGATCCCATCTACTGCGACACCAGCCCCTGCACCCTGCGCATGGTCCAAGGCCTGACGGATGAGCGCCTAGACTTCTACGATCCGGTGCGCTTCATCCGCACCCACCTCCTGGACAAGCTGGATTTCGAGCCCCAACAGGCGCCGATCGCCGTGCATGTCACCTGCAGCACCCAGCACCTCGGTGAAGCCCAGGCGCTGATCGACATCGCCCGTCGTTGCGCCAAAGAAGTGGTGGTCCCGGAAGGCATTCATTGCTGCGGCTTCGCCGGAGACAAGGGCTTCACCACACCAGAGCTCAACGCCCACGCATTGCGCACGCTGAAAGATGCGGTGCATATCTGCAACGAAGGCATCTCGACCAGCCGCACCTGCGAGATCGGCCTGTCGCAACACGGCGGCATCGACTACCACGGACTGATTTATCTTGTGAACCGCAACAGCCGTGCCAGAGCCGCTGCCACCTCTGTTTGAGCAGGCTCGGTAGCGATGCTGGACACAAAAGATGAAACGCTCGAGCGAAGCCGTAGTCGGAAGATATGAGCCCGGTATTGAGGCTCGACTCGCCTCGGCGCCGCCGCGCAATTGCACAATCAGGCAGGCCCGCCGGGAAGTTAACTCCCTGGAGGATGCTCATGAAAAAATTTGCCCTACTTGCTGCTGCAGCTCTGATCGCCAGTCCCGCTGCATTTGCTGCCGATAAAGACCTCTGCCAGCTCAATATGCAGGAAATCGACGACAACATGGCCACCAGCCAGGCGACCCTCGGCGAGCCTGCTCTTAGCGAAGTTGAGGATTTGATCAAGCAGGCGCGCCAGGCTCAGCAATCTGGCGATACCGAAGCCTGCATCGCACATTCCACCAAGGCACTACAGGAACTAGAAGGCCCCGGCAGCTCCGGCAGCTCCAGCACTAGCGGCACCGGCAACTGAGCCTGGATAGGCAAGGTCACCGCTTGTTGGCCTTGCCGATTTCTGTTCCGTTCTGAAAGCCGACAAAGCGTCCCAACTGACCAATGAAGCGTTCGACGAGCCAGAGGTTCTGGCGTACACTGCGCAGTACATGAGGCCGCAACACGCTTCATGGGGCCGATTAGGATTCGACGCCGGTAACAAAACTCTAGGTGCATGCCGAGTTGGTAACAGAACTCGTAAATCCACTGTTGCAAACTTATAGTTGCCAACGACGACAACTACGAAGGGTACGCGCTAGCCGCCTAACCTTCATCTGGTCGCTTCGGCGCCAGCGGTCACTAGGGGATGCCTGTAAACCCGAAATGACTGTCAGATAGAACAGGATCGCCGCCAAGTTCGCTGCAGACGTAACGGCTAAAACTCATGCAGCTCGCTCCAAGCACCCTGCCAATCGGGCGGCGCGGAGTTAACTCAATAGATTTGGCTACGCATGTAGTACCGACAGTGGAGAGCTGGCGGACGGGGGTTCAAATCCCCCCGGCTCCACCAAATATACATCTAAGGGCGTCCACCGACGTCCTTTTTTGTGCCCTGAAATTGAGAAAATACAGGGTTTTCAGCGCCGCCGACATTCATGGTGTCCATCAGCATCTATGCGTTAGTCCACCTCTAGACCTGGAAAAGCTCGCGAGCTTTCCAGCTGGGCAGCAAGCCAACAGCCCTGCCCGTCCTTCATCACGATGAGCTCGTCTACTGAATCATGAGATTCTGCAGGTTATCATTTCCTTATTAGTGGGAGTCGTTCAAACTTTTTCAAATAGCCCTGCAATGCGCGGAGTATAGCGAGAACGGCATAAGGCTTGCCGCTGCGGGGCGGCAAATTTCATGGTTTTTATCGTTCATCGCCAACGCAAAAGTCAACGAGCCCAGCTCAAGACTGCTGACATAGTGCAGCTGTTCCAGTACACCAATTGATGCCGCCGCTTCTTAGTTGAAAACGACCCCGTCGATGGCTCCGTTCGAAAGCGCCTCGCCATGCGCAGGGGCTAAATATTCACCAGCACGGCGCGCTCAGCGTCGCGGCGTTCGGCTTGGACGGGCAGCGCAGACATTTCCCCCTGAATACCCATACCCTAGCGCGCCCGCACGGAACGACGCGGTGAACAGCTTGAGCGGCGCGCCATTGATGAACGCAAGGATCTTCACCGCAAGGTGCTCGTCCATAAGGAATGCAGTCGCGGCGATGACCCCAGGACTTTCTGATTGTTTGGGCATCGATGAACAGACCGGCAGGTACGCCGCCTCGTCGTCAGAAAGCGTTCTGGTTTGAAGCCGTGTATGACCCAGGCCATGTTTATGGCGCCGATACGGACAAGGTCAAATTACCGCGTGGTCGGCTCCACCTGTCGAGGTCATCAGCTCGATAGCCAGACGGCCCCCATGCGCGCACTGACATCGTTCGCCCACTCCTGCCCCAGTGTACTCACTGCAGATTGGCCATCTCCACGCCTCGCGGCTCTTCCATGATTGACGGTAAAACAACTCGGCCTTGTACAGTCCGTTGGTGGTCTCGGCCAAGGACTCGATACCAGCCTCCGCCAGTCTCGGTGTAGCGGATCGAGAGACTCACACCC
>NZ_JAMOHZ010000005.1 GCF_024448715.1 Stutzerimonas stutzeri | reverse complement strand
TGGCGCCACGGCGATCGGCTGGAACGGCGTCTATCTCTCCGAGGTTGCCCGCCTGGCGCCGCCGGGCACGGCAGGCCTGTACACGGGCGGCACGCTGTTCTTCACCTATTTCGGCGTGGTCGCCGGCCCGCCATTGTTTGCTCTGATCGCCGAGGCGAGCGGTTCGCTGGCCAGTGGCTATGCCGTCTTTGGCGTGCTGCTGCTGGCCATCGGCCTGCTGCTCGGGCACTTCGCCCGGCGCCCGGTACCCGCTACCGGCTCGCTCTGAGCCCAACTCGTCCCACGGAGGAAGCATGTCCGCACGGTCCTATCTTGATCTCGCAGGGCTCGAGGCCGATGTGCTCGATGCGCGACGCACGAGCTTTGGCGGCAAGCTCTGTGTACACCCGCGTCAGATCCAGCCGATCAACAAATCGACCGCGGCTGAGCCGCGCGACCAGCTCAAGCAGGCAGCCGAGCGGTTGTTCGCCGAACGCGGCTTTCACCGTCTCAGTCTGCGCCAGTTGGCGGCCGAGGTTGGTTTGCATCCAGGCTCGCTGTACGCCCACTTCGACAGCAAAGACAGTCTGCTTCAGGAGCTCATCGAGGATGGCTACGACGCTTTGCTTGAGAGCGCCCGTTCCAGCCTGCATCGCGCGCCGCGCGATGGAGCGCTCGAAGCCCTGGTTCGCAATCACTTGGCATTCCGGAGCGCCCATCCGTGCTGGTTCTTCCTTGCGGCGGTGGAGCGACGCCACCTTCCGGCGCCGCGGCAGGCCGAGATCCTTTGCTATGAGCGTGATTATGAGGGGCTGTTCGTGCGGGCTCTGAGCACCTATACCGATTCCGATGACCAGCACACCCACGCCGCGGTACGCCAGTTGCTACGCCTGCTCGACGCTTTATTACCCCACGACGAAGCGTCTGGGGCTCCTTCGCAACCCAACGACTGGGCGAGCGATCTGGCCTGGCTGGCTGTGCAGCGATTGGCGCACGGAGCGCTTGCCGCGCCGGGACGCACAACCGTTGGTGGCTCGGGCATCACTGGGACCTGATAGCTCCTTGTATCGGAGCTCTGTAGCATCCTGCTGCATATACCGATGGCTCGGCGTGCGCTCGCTAGGCGGTCACGCTTCGCCCAGCGCCGCACGCACAAACTCCAGGCGATCCTGACCAAAGAACAATTCACCGTCGACAAAGAAGCTCGGTGCGCCAAACACGCCGCGTTGCACGGCTTCGTCCGTGTTTGCCTTGAGCATCGTCTTGATCTCCCCGTTCTGCAGCATCGCTTCGAACTGCTCAGGATTCAGGCCGGCCTGCTGTAGTACTTCGGCAATGACGGCCGGGTCCGCCAGGTTGCGGTTTTCAATCCATAGCGCGCGGAACATGGCGTCGAGGTAGCGAGGGAAAGCGTCTGGCTGTATCGCCAGGTAGCCCATGGCTCCGCGCATCAGACTCAACGTATTGATCGGGAAGTGCTGGTTGAAGACGAAGGGCACGCCGTAGCGACGGGCGTGGCGCTGCAGGTCGGCGAGCATGTAGCGGCCTTTCGCCGGGACGGTCGCTGGGGAGGTATTGCCGGTGGCCTGGAACACGCCGCCGAGCAGCATCGGGCGATAGTGCAATTGGGCCCCGGTGCGCTCGCATAACGCTGGCAACTGGGTCCAGGCGAGATAGGTCGCCGGGCTGCCGAGATCGAAGAAGAACTCCACGGTCTTGTTCATTGTTCATTTCTCCATTGATGGGTGGCTTACCAGCGCTCGATCCAGGGGCGCAGGTCGAGTTCGAAAGTCCAGGCATCGCGTGGCTGGCTGTGCAGATGCCAATAGTTGTCGGCGATGTGCTCGGGGTTGAGGATGCCGTCCTGATCCTTTAGTGCGTAGCGTTCGGGGAAGCTGTCGCGGATGAAGTCGGTATCGATGGCGCCATCGACCACCACGTGGGCGACGTGAATGTTCATCGGGCCCAATTCGCGCGCCATGCTCTGCGCCAACGCGCGAATGCCGTGCTTGGCGCCTGCGAACGCGGCGAAACCGGCGGAGCCGCGAAGCCCGGCCGTGGCGCCGGTAAAAAGGATGGTGCCGCGCCCGCGCGCGACCATTCGCTTGGCCACCGCCTGGCTAGTGAGAAAGCCGGCGAAGCAGGCCATTTCCCAAATCTTGAAATACTTGCGGGCGGTCTCTTCGAGGATGCTGCAAGGCACGTTCGCACCGATGTTGAACACCATCACCTCGATCGCGCCGATATCGCGCTCGATGGTCTCGATCAACTGGGCGACATCGTCTTCCTTGCGTGCATCGGAGGCGAAGCCGTGAGCGCGACCGCCCTCGGCGATTATCTGATCGACCAGCGGTTGCAGCTTGTCGGCGCTGCGTCGGGTGACGCAGGCGATGTATCCCTCACGGGCAAAACGCCGCGCAATGGCACCACCGGTTGAATCTCCGGCACCGATAACCAGGGCGACGCGATTGTTGTTATCCATGGGCTCGCTCTCTTGCTAAACGATCGTTAGGTAAACGAACGTTATGTTACGCTCGACTCATCGTCAAGCGACACTCACGAGGTTGTGCTGCATGCGTTATTCCTCCAGCCACAAGCAAGAGACCCGACAGCGTCTGGTCGAAAGCAGCGGTGCCATTGCCAAGCGCGGCGGCTTCGCTACCACAGGCGTCGATGGTCTGATGAAAGCCATCGGTCTGACCGGGGGCGCTTTCTACAGCCACTTCCCCTCCAAGAACGACCTATTCACCGAAGTGGTGCGTCGCGAGCTGTCGCAAAGCACAATCCTTGCCCGCGAAGGCGGCTTGACCCGGCAGACGCTAGAGCGCTGTCTGGACAGCTACCTGAGCCTGGCCCATCTGCATAACCCGGAGGCTGGCTGCGCGATCCCGGCGCTCGGCGCGGAGATTGCCCGTGCTGATATTCAAGTGCGGGAGGAGGCCGAGCACTGGCTGTCTACGTTGCAACAGGCCTGGGCAAGCGCCCTGGGGGATGGCCAATTGGCCTGGGCGCTGATTGCGCAATGCGTTGGCGCATTGGTCGTAGCCCGCATGCTGGCCAGCGAAGAGACCCAGCGTGAGGTGCTCGACGCGAGTCGCAGCGTGCTGCATACGGCGCTGGGGCAACGTGCGAAACAGACGCGCTAGGGTGGGAGGCAATTTACTGCACCGCGTACGAGATCGCTGAGCCTGTAAGGCATCGTCATGATGCTCAGCCTCAGATGCGATCCTTCCCATCAAACCGCGGAATGGCCCGGATCTCGGCCCTCTCGGCTCTGGCTTCGATTAAACGGAATGGCACCTTCGGATAATACGAACACCGATTGGCCGATTATTTGTAATGGATAGGCGCTCGATGCCGATAGCGTTACTCCCAAGTCGGCAGGTGCCGTTGGGCTGATCCAGACAAAAAGAGGGTTTCCCATGTTGATAAGACGCCTGAAGGTCGGCCCTCGCGCTGTGCTCGGCTTTTCTGCAGTGGCATTGCTCGTAATCATTCTTGGGCTATTCGCCCAGAGCCAGATGAAAAGCATCCGCGCGACTACGGTCGAGGTCATGGACAACACGCTGCCCAGCTTCGTGTCGCTAGGTTCGATCAGCGAAGCCATGCTACGTCTGCGGATCATTTCCTTCCGCATTCTGGTCGATCGCGAGGCCGAGCAGTTGCGCAGCACCATCGCCCGCGGCGATGAGCTGGTAGCGGAGCTCGACACGTTGGTAAAGGCGTATTCCAAACTCGTTGTCACCGATGCCGAGAAGTCTCAGTTCAATCTCTTCGAGCAGGCCCTGCAAGACTACATCGGCATCCACAAGCGGCTGGTCGAAGTCTCCGGCTCTGGCGATGTCGAAAGCGTGCGGTCACTGTTAGGCGGTGAATACACAGAGCTCTCTATCAAACTGGGCGCGCAGCTCAAGACGTTGGTGAAGATCAACAATGCCAATGCCGAAGCGTTCGCTGCGCTGTCTCAATCCCAATACGAACACTCCAACATTGGTGTGTTTGCGTCGATGGGCGTAGCCGTTGCACTGACCATTCTGCTGGCGTACCTGTTCACGCGCAGCATCGTTGCGCCGCTGAGCGAGGCTGTGAAGGCGGCCGAGGCGGTTGCCCAAGGTGACCTCACTTATCCAATCCAGGTCAACGGTGATGATGAACCGGCCCGTCTGCTCGGTGCACTGCATGGCATGCAGCAAAGCCTCAAAGGCACTATCCAGCGCATCGTCGATTCGTCGATGCAGCTCGCCTCGGCCGCTGAAGAGCTCAACGCAGTGACCGAGAATTCAACCAAAGTGCTTTTGCAGCAGAATCAGGAAATCGAGCAGGCCGCGACGGCCGTGAATGAGATGACCGCGGCGGTGGACGAAGTGGCTGGAAATGCCACCGCGACGTCCGAGGCTTCACGCGACGCCGACCGCACGGCAGGGCACGGGCGTCAGCAAGTCGACCAGACCATCACCTCTATTAATGACGTGGCAAACAGCGCCGGCGAAACCGTTGAGCAGGTTACTCAGTTGGCCGAGCGGGTGCGTGGCATCAGCTCGGTGCTCGACGTGATCCGCGCCATTGCCGATCAAACGAACCTGCTGGCGCTCAATGCCGCCATTGAAGCGGCGCGGGCGGGTGAAGCCGGTCGCGGATTCGCCGTAGTGGCCGATGAAGTTCGGGCGCTGGCGCACCGGACCCAGCAATCTACCCAAGAGATCGAGCAGATGATCGTCGGCACCCAACAGGGCACCGACCAAGCCATGTCGTCCATGCAGATCAGCAACCGGCGTGCTCAGGAAACCCTGACTATCGCGCGCGCCGCTGGCGAAGCGCTGCAGCAGATTACAGAAGCCTTCAGCCAGATCACCGAGCGCAACCTGGTCATTGCAAGTGCGTCGGAGGAACAAGCTCAGGTTGCCCGCGAAGTCGACCGAAACTTGGTGAACATCCGCGACTTGGCCATGCAGACGTCGGCCGGTGCCCACCAGACCAGTACTGCCAGCCAGGAACTTGCGCGACTGGCGGTTGACCTGAACGGGCTGGTCACACGCTTCAAACTGGCATGACGCCGCGCTGCATGCCTATGCAGTGACGCTTAGTTGGCGTCAGCTTGCGGCTTGAGGCTAGACCGGTAAGCAGAGCGCCGGTGATCAGCGCCGCAATGGAACCCACAATGGTGACGCGACCGCCGGTGGTCGCGTTGCGCACGATAGGCGCGAGTCAGGAACCAAGCTTTACCTCGCCATCTCTCCCCACGCTCAACCGGAGGAAGTCCTCCGCCAAAAACAGCGTTCCTTCATAGAACCTCGCCGCCTCCGTCCGGATATCCTCGATCGACAAACCTCGATCTGGATCGCTCTGATACCGCGCGCTGAAGTGTGTGAGCACCAGGTTGGGAACCCCGACTGCCTGCGCGAAGGTCGCTACCTGCGCAGCGGTGCTATGGCCGAAGTCGGCCTTGCCAGCTTCGGCGATGGTTTGGGTGTAGGTCGCTTCGTGAACCAGGAGCTGGGCGTTCTGGCAGGCTTCACGGAGCAGCTCGGGGCGGTCATTGTCGCCGCTGATAACGATGCGCCGCGGTGCGCGCGAGAACAATTGGTAGTCCTCGCTGCGTAGCGTGCAGTCATCATGTTCGACATCGAAACCGCGAGCCAATCGGCCCCAGAGCGGGCCGCGGGGAATCCCGTCGCGGTCGAGTTTGTCGATGTCCAGGCGTGGATCAGGGCGGGCTTCGGTGAAGCTATAACCCCAGCTCGGCACGCGATGGGAGAGGGCGGTGGCCTCGACGCGTACCTGTGGATTGCGCCATTCCTTGAGCGTTTCGGTGGAATGGAAGTGCAATTCGTAGGGGAGCCAGGTCTGGCTCATCTCAAGAGTGGCGCGCACCCAGCCTTCAATAGCGGTCGGTGCGATGATGTCGAGTGGTTCCTTCCGGCGTGCCATGCCCGCACTGGCGAGCAGGCCAGGCAGCCCGAAGCAATGGTCGCCGTGCACATGGGTGATGAATATCGCCCGTAGCCCGTGCAGCGTCAGTGATGTGCGCAGCAGCTGATGCTGTGTGCCTTCGCCGCAATCGATCAGGTACCAGCCCTTGCCGCTGTCTTCGAGCAGTGCCAGGCCGCTGACATTGCGGGCCTTGGTGGGCGTGCCGGATGAGGTGCCGAGAAATAGCAGATCCACGTGCAGGCTCCATCGTTCTTCGTGCCGTCGAGTATGTCGAATCGGATCGTTGTAGATAAGCGCTTCATTCTTCACGTATCGCCGCAGTACGTCGGCATATGCTTTTTAGCTACTAAGAAAGCACGAACTTATATTAAGGATTGCTAACGGACCCCGTTATGCTGGCCGCCATCGACACGGCCCCGCTGGGCCCCTTTTGAGAATGAACGATGGAATTCGGTGTTTTTGGTTTCGTAGTAGCCGGCCTGTTAGTTGGATTTATCGTTGGCATGACAGGTGTCGGCGGCGGCTCGTTGATGACGCCCATTCTATTGTGGTTCGGCGTTAACCCAGCGGCGGCGGTGGGCACCGACCTGCTCTACGCGGCTATCACCAAAGCAGGCGGCGTCTGGGTTCACCAGAAAAACCGCAACATCGACTGGGGCATCACTGGCTGGCTCGCGCTGGGCAGCGTACCTGCGGCGGCGCTCATGCTCTGGATATTGAAAGGGCTACATGCCGATCAGGACGCGCTCAACGCGATCATCAAACAGTCCTTGGGCATCGTATTGGTGCTCACTGCGCTGGCGGTACTGTTCAAGAAACAATTGCTGGCATTCGCGTCCCGCCTGTCCGGCCCGACCCCGCGGTTGTCACCGCGCGGCCTGAATGTGCTGACGGTGGTGGTTGGGATAGTGCTCGGCGCAGTAGTGACACTGACCTCGATCGGCGCCGGCGCCTTGGGCACCGTGGCACTGTTCTTTCTCTATCCGCTGCTGGCCACGCGTCGCCTGGTGGGAACGGAGATCGCCCATGCCGTGCCGCTGACGCTGGTCGCAGGTCTTGGGCACGCCAGCATGGGCAATATGGATTGGACGATCCTGGCTTACCTTCTGGTGGGTTCGTTGCCGGGCATCTATCTGGGCAGCAACCTGTCTGGCCGAGTACCCGAAACCGTTTTGCGCCCGTGCCTTGCGGTAATGCTGGCGGCCATCGGCTATAAGTTGATCTGACCGCAGCCACTTTCGGGGGCGCGACGCCCGCGCTTCGTACGGAGACAATCGCGGCTGGCGTTGCCAAACAAGCATGACCACCGCCACCTTTCGCTTCTATGCCAGGCTCAACGAATTTCTGCCCGCCGAGCGCCGCGGGCAGGCGTTCAGCTGTTCATGCGCGCGTGCCGCGACCACCAAGCACATGATCGAGGCTCTCGGCGTGCCGCACACCGAGGTGGCGTTGGTGCTGATCAACGGTCAGCCGGCCGGGTTCCACCGGTCGATCGAGAACGGTGATCGGATCGTCGTGTATCCCAAGTTCGAGCGCCTGGACATCAGCAGTCTGGCGCCCCGTGCAGCCGCTGCCGAACGGTCGACCACGCTTCGTCGCCGATGCTCACCTGGGTGGTTTGGCACGGCTGCTGCGCCTGGCCGGGTTCGACACACTCTATGACAACGGCTATGAAGACGCGGCGATGGTCGAGCTGGCAAACCGCGAAGGTCGCGTGCTGCTGACCCGTGATCGTGCACTGCTCATGCACCGAGTGGTGGCGCACGGCTGCTACGTGTATGCCCTCAAGCCGGCGATACAGCTGAAAGAATTGTACGACCGGTTGGATCTCACAGCCCACGCGCGGCCCTTCAGTCTGTGCATGAGCTGCAACGCGCCCCTGCGTGCAGTCGACAAACAGACCGTGTTTGAGCGCTTGCCGCCACGAGTGCAAGAACGCCATGAGCGCTTTCTGACCTGTGACTGCTGCGCTCGGATCTACTGGGAGGGCTCGCATTGGCAGGATATGCGCGCCTTGCTCGATTCCATGAATGTCAGCGATTGACAGCGCATCCGCTGCTGCCAATCGCCATGACGACCGCCTCGGCTATAGCATTTCCCTAACCTCCACGGAGTCGCTTATGCGCCGCCAATCGCCTATCTGTATTCCGCCATTGCCGTGCTGACCACTGGCGTCGCCTGCATGGCGATCGGCCTTGCCTCCGAGGCGAAGACCTTTCTCTGGATGGCGCCCGGCTTTATCGCGCCGGGGCTGGTCCTGGCTCTGCTCGCCATGCATCGACGGGCCCGCTGATCGCCCGCTATACCTCGACGACAATCACTTGTCCAAGTGGCTAAGGCTGTTCGCAATTGACCATCCAGGACACCCCGAAGCGGTCTGTCAGCATGCCGAAGCGCTCAGCCCAGAAGGTTTTCTCCAACGGCATCACGATCTGTCCGCCTTCGGCCAGCCCGCCGAACACGCGTTCACCCTCGGCCACGCTGGCAGGATGCAGCGAAATGGAACAACCCTTGACGCCTTCGTATGCGCCGCCGCCACAGGCTGGGTCGCCAGGCATGGTGTCAGATGCCATCAACTGATAATCGCCCAGATTCAGGCAAACATGCATGATTCGCTCTCGGTGTTCGGCTGGGAAATGCTCAGCCTCCGGTGCCTGGGCGAAGGTGATCATTTCCAGCGTGCCGCCCAGCACTTTCTGGTAGAGCGTAAAGGCGTCGCGTGCCTGGCCGTCGAAGGTGAGGTAAGGGGTAATTTTCATGCGCTATCTCCTGGTCCGATTACTGGGCTATCTGTGTGCGAAGGCGTTCTTCCTGCTCGCGCAATTCGGGCGTGAATTCGGCGCCGAAGTCCTCGGCTTCGAACACCTGACGGATCTCGATTTCCGATTCGCCGATGGCTGATGCCGGGCAACGCGTCACCCAATCAATGGCGTCTTGCAACGATGCGGTCTGGAACAGCCAATAGCCGGCGATCAGTTCGCGGGTTTCGATGAAGGGACCGTCCACCACCGACGTTTGCCCCTCGCTGAAGCGCACCCGCGCACCCCGGCGACTCGGATGCAAGCCTTCTCCGCCCAGCAGTACACCGGCATTTGCCAATTCTTCGTTGTATTGGCCCATGGCTGCGAGAATCTCCTCACTAGGCATCACGCCTGCTTCGGTATCGCGGTTGGCCTTGATCATCACCATGAATCGCATCGTCTGACTCCTTTATCGGATGGGAGAAAACAGCCTAGACGGATCTGCACGAATTTCCGCCGGCTTTGATCATTGGTCGAGTGGAAAAGACCAAAATCGACACGACGACGAAATTTTCTTTGCCATCGCAATAAACGGGTGCCAAACCCTTCAGTTAATTAGGGCGGTTGGAGACTCCGAAAATATTTCTGCAAGGCCTGCATCCGATTCGATTTCTCGCGGGTAGTACAGGTAGCGGCAAGATTTGCCGCCCCCCTGATCACTATCGGAGATTCATAATGGACGCGAAAAAGATCCTCTGCCTGACCGGACTTTCCTTGGCGCTCGGCTGCTCGGCCAATGCCTTCGCCAAAATGGACGTACCCGACGCCGTCAAGGTCCCGGATGGCCACACCGTCAGCATGGAAACCCGCGGCGTCGGCAAGATCACCTACGAATGCCAAGCCAAAGCCGATATGCCCGAAAAAATGGAGTGGGTGTTCATCGGCCCCAAAGCCGCGCTCAATGATCGCAGCGGCAAGCAGGTCGGCAGCTACTACGGCCCGCCTGCCACCTGGGAAGCGGCGGATGGTTCTGCGATAACCGGCACCCAGGTTGCGGTAGCTCCAGCTGGCGAGGGCAACATCCCGTATCAGTTGGTCAAGGCCAACCCCGCCGAAGGCGACGGTGCGATGAAGGGCGTCAGCTACATTCAGCGCGTGGCGACCAAGGGCGGCGTAGCGCCTGCGGCAACCTGCGATGCAGCCAGCAAGGGCGAGCGCCAGATCGTGGATTATCAGGCCGACTACCTGTTCTGGACCAGCAAGTGAGTCCAGCACAGCGGGCAAGTCGCTCGATATGAGCGTTAAACGCCTCTATGCTTCACAGAAGCCCCGGCCTGCGCGCCGGGGCAATCACAATCAGCCAGTGGCGGGTCAATTGTCAGCAGCGTCCTCATCCCCGTTTGACTACGAAGCAGCCCTGCGCGCGTGTGCTCGCGGCGAGCGCTCGGCATTACAGAAACTGTATGAACAGGAAAGCCCGCGCCTGCTCGGCGTGGTTCAGCGCATCGTGCGAGACGCCGCACTGGCGGAGGACATCGTGCATGACGCCTTCATCCGCATCTGGAACAAAGCGGCAACCTATGACCAGACGCGCGGCTCGGCCCGTGGTTGGATCTTCAGCGTGACCCGCCACCTCGCCCTCAACGCAGTGCGCAACGATGCCCGGCAGACGCAGTTGGACCCAGACGAGGACGGCGAAACCAGCCACGCAGCCATCGACGGTTGGCAGGAACAGACCGACGCCTTCGATTGGCGAGTCAATTCCGGCCGGATCGAAGCCTGTCTCGAACAACTGGAACCGGTGCGCCGCAACTGTGTGTTTCACGCTTATGTCGACGGCTATTCCCATCAGGAGATTGCCCAGCGCCTGGGCGCTCCGCTGGGCACGGTAAAGGCCTGGATTCGCCGCAGCCTGACCGCCCTTCGCGAGTGCATCGGATGAATACCGAACTCAACGACAGCGGCGAAAGCCTGCATGAATTGGCCGGCGAATACGTTCTCGGCACCTTGCCTGCGTTGCAGCGGGAGGACGTCGAACGGCGTTTGCCGGTCGAGCCCGAACTGCAAGCCGCCGTGGATTATTGGGAAGCACGCCTGTTGCACCTGACAGATCTGGTGGAGCCGCAAACGCCGTCGCCGCGCCTGTGGACTCGTATAGAACGTACCTTGGATGCTCACCAGACCGCACCGGTGCCGCGTAACCATCAAATGAAGTGGTGGGACAACCTATCGCTCTGGCGAGGTTTCGCCGCCGCTGGCATGGCCGCGACACTGGTATTGGGCACGTTGCTGCTTACCCGCACCACGCCGGAATCATCGCCGACCTGGCTGGTGGTGCTCGCCACTCCGCAGGGTCTTGCCCCCGGTTGGGTGATGCAGGCCAGCAACCAATCACGGGAAATCGAACTGATCCCCCTCGGCGTTACCGAGCTGCCGCCGGACAAAGCGTTACAGCTCTGGACCAAGGCCGAAGGCTGGCAGGCGCCGGTCTCGCTCGGATTGGTCAAACCCGGCGAGCCGGTGAAGATTCGCCTCGACGAACTGCCGCCGCTGCAGCCCAATCAGCTGTTCGAACTCACGCTCGAACAACCAACTGGCTCGCCAACCGGCAAGCCGACTGGGCCGATCCAGTTCATCGGGCGCGCGGCGAAGGTGATCTGACAGCTCTCACCCGCGCGGCGGAATATTCAGCCCTTTGGCGACAGCGGGCCGCGCGACAAAAGCATCCAGCACGCGCTGCACATTGCTGAAACGCTCGAACTCCACCAGCTCGCGCGCCTCGTAAAAGCCCACCAGATTGCGCACCCAGGGGAAAGTAGCGATATCGGCGATGCTGTAGCGGCCGCCCATGAGCCATTCCCGGCCTTCGAGGCGCTTGTCGAGCACGCCCAGCAACCGCTGGGTTTCCGCGAGGTAACGGTCGCGCGGGCGCTTGTCCTCGTAGTCCTTGCCAGCGAATTTGTGGAAGAAGCCGAGCTGGCCGAACATTGGCCCGATGCCGCCCATTTGGAACATCAGCCATTGAATCGTCTCGTAGCGGGCCGCCGTGTCCTCCGGCATGAGCTGACCCGTCTTGTCTGCTAGGTACAGCAGAATCGCCCCGGATTCGAACAGTGTCAGCGGCTTACCGTCCGGTCCGTTCGGGTCGAGGATCGCCGGGATCTTGTTGTTCGGGTTCAGTGAAAGGAATTCCTGCGACAGCTGATCGTTGGTCTCGAAGCTGACCAGATGTGCCTCGTAGGGCAGGCCGGTCTCCTCCAGCATGATCGACGCCTTTACCCCGTTGGGCGTGGGCAGTGAATAGAGCTGCAAGCGCTCCGGGTAGCTGGCAGGCCATTTCTGGGTGATGGGGAAGGCGGATAAATCGGACATAGCGAGCATGCTCTCCATACGATGGGGAATTGAGAATAGCTCACCCTTTGGCGCAGTTGGTCGAGTGGGGAACGAGGGGCGCGGTTCTCAGTTGGTCGGGCCAGCCATTGCGCGGGCGCCTCGATGGCTTCGGGCGTCTCCGACAAGCTGCACTATGCTCAACGCAGCGCAGGCGTCGGCGCCTGTCGCGTTCCGGACCATTACACGAGGCGTTCGACCATGGTGCTGATCCTCATTCTGTTGTTGCTGATTGCCTTCATTGTGTATTCCACGGTGAGCTGGAAGCTGCATCCCTTTCTGGCACTGCTGGCAGCGGCAATTCTTGCCGGCTTCGCCTATCAAGTCCCGACTGCGGAGATCCTCAAAACGGTCGCGACCGGCTTCGGTGGCATACTCGGCTACATCGGTATCGTCATTGCCTTAGGCACCATCATTGGCGTCATCCTCGAACGCTCCGGCGCGGCGATCACCATGGCCGAAAGCGTGATTCGCCTGCTGGGTGAACGCTTTCCTACGCTGACGCTATCGATCATCGGCTATCTGGTGTCGATCCCGGTGTTTTGCGACTCCGGCTACGTCATCCTTAACTCGCTGAAGAATGCACTGGCGGCGCGAATGAAGGTCTCGGTGGTGGCGATGAGTGTGGCGCTGGCCACCGGCCTGTACGCCACCCACACCTTCGTGCCGCCGACGCCGGGCCCGATTGCCGCCGCAGGCAATCTGGGCTTGGAAGACTCGCTGGGGCTGGTGATTGCCGTCGGCCTTCTGGTATCGGCAATCGCTGCGCTGGCCGGGCTGTTCTGGGCCAACCGCTTTCTCAAGCAGGACGATCGCGAGCTGCTGGACGAAGCGCCCAGCGAGCTGCTCGCCGAAGACGTGGACTTCGACAGCCTGCGCGCCCGCTACGGCACCTTGCCCACCGCCTGGCAGGCCTTCGCGCCCATCTTCATACCTATCGCGCTGATCTGTATTGGCTCGGTCGTTGCGCTGCCGGGCAGACCGCTGGGCGAAGGCTTGGTGTTTTCGGTGCTGAGCTTTCTCGGCCAGCCGGTCGCTGCTTTGCTGATCGGCCTGGGCTTCGCCTGCACGCTGCTCAAGGGCGAGAACAAGCGTCAGCAGTTCCATGATCAGGTCGCTGCGGGCATCGTCGCCGCGGCGCCGATTCTACTCATCACCGGTGCCGGCGGTGCCTTTGGCGCAATGCTGAAAATCACCCCACTGGGCGACTACCTGGGCCAGAGCCTGTCGGCGCTGGGGATCGGCCTGTTCATGCCCTTCATCGTCTCCGCCGCGCTGAAGACCGCGCAGGGCTCTACCACCGTTGCGCTGGTCACCACATCGGCCATGGTCGCGCCGCTGCTCGGCAGCCTCGGTTTGGATAGTGAAATGGGTCGGGTGCTCACGGTCATGGCCATCGGCGCGGGCGGTATGACCGTGTCCCATGCCAACGACAGCTTCTTCTGGGTGGTCTCGCAATTCAGCCGGATGAAGGTGTCCACCGCCTACCGCGCGCAAACCATGGCGACGCTGGTCCAAGGCGTGGTGGGTATGGCGGTGGTCTGGCTGTTGGGGTTGGTGCTGCTCTGATGCCTCTTTGATCGGTCAGGACGAACCACACCGGAGGCGGGCAGCGACCCCGGTGTGGCACGTATCAACTATTGACTCTCGCCAGACAATGTTTTGATCATCGCCACCGTCAGATACAGGCGCGGCGCGATGCTGGCGAGTTCCAGGTATTCCTCATCCGAATGCAGGCCGGCACCGACCACACCCATGGTTTCCAGTACGGCAGGCTTGTCGCTGTCCGGCACATAGGCGTAGCCGGCATCGGTGCCGAAACGCATGGCGATGGGTTCGATGTTCTTACCGATTTCTCCGTAGAGCTCTTTCGCAGTCTCGGCCAGATGCGCCGAACCAGCATTCTTCGCCAGCGGCGGCCGGCCCTTATCGATGCGCAGTTCAACCGTCGTGTCCTCAATCAGCTGGTCTTTGACAATTCGCTGAGCATCGGCCAGGACGCGGTCGTACTCACTCAGATCGGAATAACGCATGTCGGCCTCGGCGGCGGCGCTGTCAGGGATGATGTTTCGCTTCTCGCCACCCTTGATCATCGTCCAGTTAACCGTGGTGCCCTTGTCCGGATCGCCCAAATCCCTGAGCTGCACCAGTTGGTGGGCGAGCTCCATGACGGCGTTGCGGCCTTCTTCTGGCGCCGATCCGGCGTGTGAGGATTTGCCCTTTACTTCGAGCATCACGGCATTGATGCCGTTGGTTGCGGTGGTCACGGCATCCTTGTCTGGCGGCTCGTAGGAAAAGACGTAATCGTGCTTGCGGGCGAGCTCGCCGATAATTTTCTTCGAGCCCGACGAACCCATTTCCTCGTCGGGGTTGAACAGCACGGTGATAGTCCCGAAGCCATCGAAGTTCTGCTCCTTCAGCAACTTGAGTGAATGCAGGATCATCGCGACACCGCCTTTGGCATCAGCGACGCCCGGCCCATACGCGCGTTGCTCATCCATGCGGAACGGCCGCTCGGCGGCGGTGCCTTCGCCGAATACCGTGTCGTAGTGAACCATCAACAGGAAATCCTTCGTGCCCGAGCCTTTCAGCGTGCCAACGATATTGTCGCCAGCCGAGGGCGTGGCGGGCGTGGTCGTGACTGTCGCACCCAGCGCTTCGAGACGCTTGACCAGCATCTGGCTGACTGTGGCGAGCCCTTTTTCCTGGCCCGTACCGGTGTCGACGGCGACCAGTTCTTTCACCGTTTCGAGATAAGGCTTTCGCTCGGCTTCGGCCTGTTCGAGCAGCTCGGCGGGCTTGAGATCGGCGGCAAGGCCGTTCAGGGAAAAGAAGCACAGGGCAATAGCAGCAGCGAGCGGGGAGGGACGGACGTGCATTGGGGGAACCTCAGATCACATGGGGTGGTGAGGTTGAGAGGGTTCCCTGAAGTGCATCGTTCCGGCGGGTCAGACGATTTAAGCGCGCGCTTTAGCAGAAGTTAAATGCAACGGCCGCGGGCGCATCGCTTTTCGGCTCATCGAGGCCTGTGCTTTAGCATCGCACCGTATATGGTTCATAGATGATTCCCTGACGGAGACCTTTATGAGCCTCACCACCGCCTACGATCCTCAAAACATCTTCGCCCAGATCATTCGTGGCGATGCGCCTTGCTACAAGCTCTACGAGGACGACGATGTGCTTGCCTTCCTTGATTTATTTCCGCAGTCCTACGGCCATACGTTAGTGATTCCGAAGCGCTCCGCTGCCTGCAATATCCTCGATGTGGACACCGAGGCGCTGGGCAAAGTGATGGCGGTGGTGCAGAAGCTCACTCGTGTAATCGTCGACGAACTGCAGCCCGATGGCGTACAGGTCGCGCAGTTCAATGGCGCGCCGGCGGGGCAGACGGTATTTCATATTCATGTGCATATCGTGCCGCGCTATTCAGGCGAGGGGCTGGGCATCCATGCGGCGGGCAAGGCCGAGCCTGCGGAGTTGAAGAAGTTGCAGGCACGGTTGGTGCAGCGGCTGGCGCAGCGAGGGTAGGGAGTGCCGGAAAGCCTCCGCTTTAGCGCCATTTCGACCGAGGGGCTTGTTTGGTGGGCTGAAGCCCACCCTACGGCCTACCTGGCCCGACGCACCTAACCGGCCGCCAGTCGGTAGGGTGGGCTTCAGCCCACCAGTGCCGCCAGCCTCGTTGGTGGGCTAAAGCGGAGCGCCGCCCGGCCCACCCTACGGCCGATTACCGAGAGATAAAGCCTCGCCGGTCGCACCTAGCCCGCCGCCAGTTGCGTCAGCGCATGCAGCACCAGCCCGACCAGCCCACCAACCAGGGTGCCGTTGATGCGGATGTATTGCAGGTCCTTGCCGACGCTCTGTTCCATTTGCTCGACCAGTTCGCGGCTCTCCCAGTTCTCCACGCGCTGGGCGATGTATTTGCCGATCTGCCCGCGATAGCGCTCAAGCATCGCCGGTGCGGCAGTCATCAGCTGTTCGTTGATCCAGTTGCGCATTGAGGTATCGGCGGCAAGGGAATCGCCCAAGCCTCGCGTCAGCTTGACGATGCGCTGGCCGATGCGTGAGTCGGGGCTTTCCAGGTCCGCTTGCAACCAAACGGTCAACTCTTGCCAAAGCGTCTGGATGTACTCGGTGGTGGCCGGATGTTCAAGCAGCTGGGCGACGAGGCGCTCGATTTCCAGGCGATAGGCCGGGTCATGCTTGAGACGCTCCACATACTCAGCGACGTGCTCGTCGAAACGCTCGCGCAACGGATGATTCGGGTCGCCTGCGACTTCGGCAATGACTGCCGAAACGCCATCGACGAATTTGTTCGCCGACCAGCCGCCCACCGCTTTGCCGAGGCCCAGATAGCGCAAGGTACGGACCTCGGCGGTGATGGCCTCGGCGACCAGCGCGCGGGTGTCGTCGTCCTGCAGAAGGGCATCGATCTTGATCAGCGCTTCATCGAGCATCGCCTGGTGCTTGCCCTGGCGAGTGAGCATTTCAAGTACCTGACCGCATACAGGCGCCAGATCGACCTTGCGAACACGATTGATCAGCTTGCCTTGAATGAAGTCCCGCACACGCTCGTCGCGTAGCGAATCGACGCCGAAGCGGGCCATGCCGGTGAGTTGCCGACCGACCGCTTCGGCATTGGCCGGATGGCGCAGCCAGTTGGCCAGGCGGCCGCCGAGATCGAGCGCTTCGAGTTTGGCCAGCACCAGTGATGTCGCGAGAAAATGGGTGGTGATGAAACTCGACAGATTGCGACCGATGCGCGCCTTGCTGCGCGGGATGATCGCCGTGTGCGGAATGGGCAAGCCGAGCGGATGGCGGAACAGTGCGGTGACGGCGAACCAATCGGCAATCGCACCGACCATTGCGGCTTCGGCGAACGAGGCGAGATAGCCCCACGCGGCGTGGCGTGGTTCCAGGGCGGTGGCGATGACGTAGAGCAGGGCGGCGAGCAGTAGCAGAAGGCCAGCGACCCACTTCATGCGTGTAACCGGGGTTTGCCAGCGTTGTTGCAGAGGGCTCATGCGATGCCTCTTGTGCGGCGAATGGAGGGCGGCGCTCAGGCGTATCGGGAAGGGGCCGACGGGTCCGCCTATACAGAACAGACCCGGATAGCGAGGTGAGGGTTCGACATTTGCAGGCGTGCGGCTTACTCCTCGTCGTCTTCCTCGCGCAGCAGGACGTAGCTGTCGTCTTCCAGGCGCTCGCAGACGTAGAACATGCTGATGGTGCCGTCCTGCTCGGTCACAGCGGCGTAGTCATCGGCCTCGACCGTGAAGAAACCCTTGGAGTCGGAACCGGATTCGCTGGCGAACACGGCGGTGAAAAAAGCGTCTTCCGGCATGCCGTCGAAGTAGTCGGCGCGAGCCTTGGCATCCCATTCCTGTGGCGGTTGGAATTGCCCGGTGATGATGACGCGGGCGTCGCCCATGTCCTGTTCTTCGCCGTCAGGATCGCTTTCATGGGCGCGGTAGATGGTGCAGCTCAGGGCATTCGGGTCGGCCAGAATGCTGTCGCGCGAAGGTGTTTGGGTGGCAGGCATGGCAGGCAGCTCCGGACAAAGATGGGATTGTCGGCAGTGTGGTGGAGTCCTGGGGTCGCTGCAATCTCAAGTTGGGCGAGGCGGCGCATCTTTTCATCGCCGCGGGACGATCGGACCGCCGGCAAGCGGGCAGGCGAACGCGATTAGCCGGCTGTTGCTCCAATCGGTAGACCCTATCGAACCACTGCAACGAGGTAGCTATGAGCCAGAGCGATCAGACTCAGCGTGAGCAAGACAAGCAGGCCGACGACCTGCCGGACGTCACCATGACCGACGCCGGCGATAAGGAAGCCGGTGAGGATCCGGATTTCGACGACACTGAAATTGAAGGCGACGACGACAGCCGGGGCTAGTCCGCTAATGCTCGATTGCCGCGATGTCTGCACGTCGAGTCCATACGTTTAGTCACGGAAACAGGAGCGCAGCATGGACAAATACCACGTGAACCCCACCCCGATGGGTTGGGAGCTGACCGACCCGCAATCACAGGAAACGCTGCTGCGTACCCTGACCAAGGATGAAATGTTCACCGAACTGGACAGGCTCATGGCCGACAAAACCGCCTCGGTCGAGATCTATCGGCGCGACGGTGGGCTCGAGGAAGAGCGGCCATATCCAGGAAGCTATCATCCGGTGTCGACCCGCTAGATTCATGGCAGCGCATCTTTTCCGCACGGCGAGCGAACAAACCTGTCATACCATTACCGCTTCGCTGATCGACCGGAGAGCCCCGCATGCGCTTGATCCTTGTACTTATCCCTCTGCTGGCGCTAGCTGGCTGCTCGTCCTGGCAGGCTGACCCCGAGGACATCAAGCCAGTGCCGGACGAGCGCTTGCGCGGTTACCAGACGCCCATAACAAACGGTGGCGAGGTGGTGGTGACGCGCGACTTCGGCCTGCGCGGCGGTGGTTGTTACGTGGCGGTGATGGTCGATCGCAAGATTGCCGCGCGCATTCACGTCGGCGAACAGGTTCGGCTGCAGGTGCCGGCGGGTATGCGCATCGTCAGCATCGAATCCGACCCCGAAGACGACACCCTGTGCGGCATGGGTAACCTGCTACGTGAGAAGGCCGCGCGGGTGGAAACTGGCGAGACGCTGTACTTTCGCATCAGCGTCGACAACCGCATCGCTTTCGATATCCAGCAGGTCGAGGCCCCGTAATCGACGTGTACACGGCCGCGCGGTGACCGCAAGGTTGCCGCGGTTCATTGAATAACCGCGAAACATTCCTCGCCGAACGCTTGTGCGGTTTTTGTGCTCCCATTGGTCAGAACCGTTGTGCTTGAGCCGCTGGCGCCCAGCCGGAGGGTCGTGTCTGGCTGTCGCCACGACATGCAGCGGCGATCCCAATGACATGCGGCCGCGCTGCCGCTACAAGGAGTCGATGGTGAAGAAAGCCATGTCCTCGTTGATGTTTGCCGCCGGCCTCGCGCTGGTCCCCTCGCTGCATGCCGAGCAACGGCCGGTCTATGGACCGCAGCTGGAAGGCTTCAGCTATCCGCATCCCATCGAGCGCTACGAGTTCTCATCGCAGGAGAAGGCGCTGTCCATGGCCTATATGGATGTTGAACCCGAGGGAAAGGCCAATGGCCGCACCGTTGTGCTGCTACATGGCAAGAATTTCTGCGCCGCGACCTGGCAAGAGACCATCGCGGTGCTTTCGCAAAATGGCTACCGGGTGATTGCGCCGGACCAGATCGGTTTTTGCAGCTCCAGCAAACCGCAGGGTTATCAGTTCAGCTTCGCTCAGCTGGCGCATAACACCCAGGCGCTGCTGCAATCGCTGGACGTGGATCGGGTCACCGTCATTGGCCACTCCATGGGCGGCATGCTGGCGGCGCGCTTTGCGTTGAATTACCCCCGAATGGTTGAGCAACTGGTGCTGGTCAACCCCATCGGCCTGGAAGACTGGCAGGCGGAGGGCGTGCCGTATGCACCGATCGACCAGTTGTACCAGGGCGAGCTGAAAACCGACTTCGACAAGATCAAAGCCTATCAACAGAAGTTCTACTACAACGGCAACTGGAAGCCCGAGTACGACCGTTGGGTGAACATGCTGGCCGGCATGTACGCCGGGGAGGGCAAGGAGATTGTCGCCTGGAACCAGGCGCAAACGACGGAAATGCTCTTCACCCAGCCGGTAATTCATGAATTCGAGAAGATCAGCATGCCGACATTGTTGCTGATCGGCGGCAAGGACCGCACCGCGCCCGGCGCCAACCGCGCGCCCGACGAGGTGGCGCAACGCCTTGGCAATTATCCGGAGCTAGGTCGGCAGGCCGCCGCACTGATCCCCGAGGCCACGCTGGTGCCATTCCCCGAGCTTGGCCATTCGCCGCAGGTCGAGGCGCCGCAGGTGTTTCACAAGGCGTTGCTGAATGGGCTCAGGTCGCGCTGAGCAGTGGTTGCGCCGGCGGTAGCGATGCCGCCGGTGCCGGCTGCAAATCATCTGACTAGAGCGGCCAGACCCAGAGAATGGTTGGCACAGCCACCAGCACCACGAGAATCGACAACGGCAGACCCAGGCGCCAATAGTCACCGAAGCGGTAACCGCCCGGCGCCATCACCAATGTGTTCGATTGATGTCCGATAGGCGTGAGGAAAGCGCACGACGAGCCGATCGCAACCGCCATCAGCAGCGGATCGGCTGAGGCATTCATACCTTGCGCCAGGCTGATCGCGACCGGCGCAGCGAGCACGGCGGCGGCCGCGTTGTTGACGACATTGGTCAGTAGCATTACGCCGGCCATGAGTATCGCGATGGTCGCTGCCGGCGGTGCGGCCTGACCGACCTCAAGCAGGGCATCGGCGATCAGCTGCGAACCGCCCGTGCTTTCCAGCGCCTCGCCGATCGGCATCATCGCGGCGATCAGGACGATGATCGACATATCGATGCTTTTGTAAATGTCTCCGGTGGGCACCAGTCCCGTTAGGATCATCAACAGCGCCGCGCCCACAAGCGCTATCGAGGCCGGCATCAGCCCCGCCGCAATCAGCACCAGCGCGGCAGCAAAAATGCCACCGGCCAACCATACCTGGCGTGGTGTGGTAATGCGCAGGCCCCGCGAGGCCAGGGGCAGACAGCCAAGACCGTTCAATGTCGACTGCAATTGGTCCTCGCGCGTCTGCAACAGCAGAATGTCGCCCGCAGCAAAACGGATCTTGCTCAGTCTCTGCTGCAAGCGCTGACCCTGACGGGCCACAGCGAGGATATTGACACCGTGGCGCTCGCGCAGGGCGAGGCCGGTCGCGGTGGTGCCGACTAGCGATGATTGCGGCGTGACGATGGCTTCGGCCAGGGCTTGTTCGCTGTGATGGTCCTTTCTGGCTGCCTCGGCCTCTGTCTGCTTGTCCTTGTCTCCTGTCTTCTCTGCCTGCTTCTCTTGTTCGGCTTTTTCGCGCGCTTCCGCTTCGCCGTCAGCGTGGGCGGCCAAGTCCATTTTCGTCGCGTCGAGAAAGGCCTTGAGGCTGTCCGAATCACATTCGACTAACAGAACGTCATCGTCGCGCAAGACTTCATACATCGAGGGCATTCGCAGTTGCTGATCACCACGTATCAGCGCGGTGATCAGCAGGTCATCTTCACCGCCAGCGACCATCAGTTCGTGCAGGGTGCGGCCGGCGTATTTGCTCCCTTCCGGTAGCTTCAGCTCGGTCAGGTATGCGCTGATCTCGAACAACTGCTGATCACCGTTAGGGTTCTCGCGGCGCGGCGTCAGACGCCAAAGCAGGGCAATGAGCAGAACGCCGGCGATCGTGATCGCCAGACCCACTGGGAGAAAATCGAACATGCCGAACGGCGCTTCACCGACTTCGCGCCTGTAACCGGCAATGATGATGTTAGGCGGCGTGCCGATGAGTGTCAGGGTGCCGCCAAGCAGTGAACCGAACGCCAGCGGCATCAAAAGATAAGACGGCGAGCGGCCATTCTGGCGAGACATCCAAATCGCCACCGGCATGAACAACGCCAGGGCGCCGACGTTGTTCATGAAGCCCGAGCACAGTGCGACGATGCCGGTGAGCGTCAGCACCTGAGCCCAGGGCCGGTCACCGACTTTGGTCAGATGACGCGCCATCGAGTCCACCACACCACCGTTGAGCAGCCCGCGACTGAGTACCAGCACGGCGGCGACAGTGATGACCGCTGGATGCCCAAGGCCCATGAATGCCTTCTCCGGCGGCACGATGCCTGCCAGCGTGACAACCAACAGGGCGCCGAGCGCGACGATGTCGTAACGCAAGCGATTCCACGCGAACAACCCCAGGGTCACAGCCAGCACGGCGAATACGGTCAGCTGATCGCTCTGCATGAATCACTCCGGATTGCCGGTATGGCTATCGCCGCCTTGGCGGAGGCAGCTACGAGCAGATGGGAGGAATGGAACCGGTCGTCTCGGCCAATGCCGCTGTGACGCGCACGTCGTTCGAAGATTGACCGCTGGGGTCCCGCTCCGTTCGCTGTCGGCGTCCTGCACTGAAAGCTGTTGCGTTACGTTGTGGACTTGGTTGGCGTGCTTCATCGCAGGCACGCTTCTTCGGCAGATGAAGAAGGGGAGGGTCAGCTTCAGGTATTTCTAATCCGCCAGTCGGTGGTCGGCAGCGCCATGATCTCGTGCAGCTGCGCTGGCCAAATGTCGCCCGAGCGGGCAAGGTTGCATGAGGTCCACGGAGCGACGATCAGCTATGCCCAAGCACATCTTTCTACCGTGCCGCGATGGTTATCAGCTCGCCGCGCAACTCTGGTTACCCCGCGACGGTACACTGCGCGGCTCGGTGGTCGTCAGTAGCGCGACCGGCGTGCTGGCGCGCTACTACGCGCGGTACGCGAGCTTTCTCTGCGAGCAGGGCTACGCGGTGCTGACTTACGACTACCGTGGTATCGGTGGCTCGCGACCGACGAGCTTGCGCGGCACAGGCATCCGCTGGCGCGACTGGGGCGCTTACGACTTCGATGCGGCCGTGAGCTGGATGCGTCAGCGCGACGCTGATGGTCTGCTCGTGGCGGTGGGGCACAGCATTGGCGGCTTTCTACCGGGATTCGCCGCTGCGGCGACACAGGTGGATCGCTTTCTCAGCGTCGGTGCGCAGTATGCCTACTGGCGGGACTACGACGCTGCGCAGCGCTGGCAGATGTTCGCCAAATGGCATCTATTCATGCCCGCGGTGACCGTGCTGTGCGGTTACTTTCCAGGACGACGGCTGGGCTGGCTGGAAGATCTGCCTTCGGGTGTAGCGTTGGAATGGGCATTTCGCCGGTCGCGGCTGGAGGCCAGCTACCCATTACACGAGCGCGATGAGGTGCTGCAGCGCTTTGCGGCGATTCGTGCGCCGATTCTGGCGATCAGCATGAGTGACGACGAGTACGGAACCCCACCGGCGATTCGCCGTGGCCTGGATTACTACCGCAACAGCCACAGGCAGCACGTCCAGCTCAGCCCCGGGGCGTTGGGGATGCAGGAAGTTGGGCACTTCGACCTGTTCCGTGAGCGCCACCGCGAGGGCTTCTGGCAATCCACGCTGGAATGGATCGGCACGGGCCACAATCCCTGGCCGCTGTACGAAGCCCTTGCGCCTGAAGCGCCTGTCACCGTCGAGCTCGCTGCTGATCCCAGTTGACGATGCTGTTTTACCCCGCCGCGCCTTGGGCGCGCATCGTCGCGTCGCCTAGCTGCTTGCCGTCTTCATCGAGCAGATCGTCCAAAGCGTTGCGATAGGCCTGCCGGCCAACCCGCATGCTGTTGTTGTGGGAGCCGCCTTCAATCAGCAGCAGGCGTTTGGGCTGCTGAGCGGCGTCATAGAGTTCTTCGCTGAAGCGTGCCGGCACGTATCTATCCGCAGTGCCGTGCACCACCAGCAACGGCATGCCGACTTGATCGATCTTGTCGATGGAATCGAACTTCTGTGAGACGAGCCAGCGGATTGGCCAGGGCGTGTCGGCCACTTCGGTAGCGATATCAGCAAGGTTGGTGAAGGTGGACTCGATGATCAGTGCGCGCGCCTCCGGTGTCTCGCGGCGACGTTCGGCCTCGCGACCAAGCTCGGCGGCCAGATCCACCGCTACCGCTCCGCCCAACGAATGACCGTAAATCAGGCGCTTGTCAGCGTCGGGCTGGAGCTTTTTCAAGTGATCCCAGGCGATGCGCGCGTCCTGGTAAACGCTGGCTTCGGAAGGCAGCTCGCCAACGCTCTTGCCGAACCCGCGATAGTCGATGGCCAGCACTGAAAAGCCCAGCGAGCGAACCTGCTCGAGGCGGAACAGGTGGCCGGTGAGATTCCAGCGCGAGCCATGCAGATAGAGCATGGCGGGCGCGTCAGCCTGTTCGGCAGGCCACCACCAAGCATGGATATTCTGATCGTCACCGAACGCCGGCGCGGTCAATTCCAGCTCCTCGACACCACTCGGCAATCCGCGATACCAACTGGCGGTGCCGGGTTCGATGCGGAACACCAGTTCGCGTTCCTTCTGTTCGAGCATCGAGCAGCCGACAGGTAGGCTGGCGAGCAGGATGCTGCCAAGCAGCAGACACAGCAGCCTGAGTCTGGATTGGCGAAAAACGGCGTTCGGCATGGCGCTCACTATTGGCTAAGCAGGAGCGTTAATTGGGACTCGTGACCGCCCCATCTGCAAGAGGCGCCGACGGCTGATTGGTTACTTGATGTTGGACGGCAGGCCGCCGACCTTTCGGCGGCCCGCTAAGTGCTATGACAGTTTCGCTGGATAGCCTGACCGTTACTCGTCACTGGTGCGACACGATCAGATCGCTGGCCGTCAGATCCGGAACTGCTTAACCAGCGACCCCAGGCGATTACCCAGCTGCTCCAGGTTGCGTGCGGTCTGCGCGCCTTGCTGGGTCTCGTCGGCGACCTGATCGACGGACATGGCGATCTGATGCACGCTGCGGTTGATCTCCTCGGCAACCGAGGTCTGTTCTTCGGCGGCGCTGGCGATTTGTGCGTTCATTGCGTTGATGGTGCCGATGAGTTGGGCGATGGCGTCTAGCGAAACGCCAGCACGGTTGGCCTGTTCGCTGCTGCTCTCACCCGCTTCGCTGGAGCGGGTCATGGCGTTGACGGCGCTCTGCGTGCCTTGCTCCAGTCGGTCGATCATGCCCTGGATTTCCTGGGTGCTCTGCTGAGTCCGGCTGGCCAGCGCACGAACCTCGTCTGCCACCACGGCAAAGCCGCGGCCTGCTTCGCCGGCACGTGCCGCCTCGATGGCCGCATTGAGCGCCAGCAGATTGGTCTGGTCGGCAATCGAGCGGATCACGCCCAGCACATTGACGATCGAGTCCACGTCCTCGCGCAAATTGTCGATGGATGCGCCGCTCTCGCGGATGTCCTGCACCAGGGCATGAATACGCTGAACGCTGATGTTGACGACGCGTTTGGCGTCCTGGCCTTCCTGATCGGTCTGCTGCGCCGCGCTGGCGGCATTCTGCGCGCTCTGCGCGACTTCCTGCGCAGCGGCGGACATTTCATGAATGGCGGTCGCGACCTGATCGGTTTCCTGACGCTGCTGCGCCATGGCTGCTTCGGAGCGCCGCGCCTGCTCCGCCACCTCGCCAACCAGCTGAGTCAGTTGAGTGGTCACCTCGACCATCTGACTGACCATGCCGTGAATCTTTTCGACGAAGCGGTTGAACGAAGACGCCAGTTCGCCTACTTCGTCCTGGCTGGTGATCTGCAACCGGTGGGTCAGGTCGCCTTCGCCGGCGGCAATATCGTCGAGGTTGTCCTTGATGCGCTGAATCGGTCTCACAATCGAGTTGCTCAGTGCCAACCCCACGAGGCCAAGCACCGCCAGCATGATGGCAGCCAGCACCAGCGTGCTGGTCACGATGGCCTCGATTCGCTCATCGATCTGCGTCTGAATCTGCTCTAGCTCGGCGTCGATACTGTCGATGTTGATCGAGGTGCCGATGGCCAGATCCCACTTCGGCAGATAGTAGTTGTAAGACAGCTTCGGCAGCAGCACGCTGTCCTTGCCTGGCATCGATGAAAAGTACCGCAGGTAATGACTGCCGTCCTTCGCGGCTCGCACCAGCTCGGTATTGATCAGCATGCCTTGCTGATCGCGACGATCCTTCATGCTGGTACCGACACCGTCCGGGTTGGTGCCGCGGAATAGTCGAACGATGTTCGAGTCGTGGCCGTAGAAATAGCCGGCATTGTCGAACTTGATGCGTGACAACCGTTCGATGGCTTCTGCGCGTGCGGTCATGTCGCCGCTGGGCGAATCCTCGTAGAGGTCGGCGATGGCGGTGAGCGCTACCTCGACGTAGCCTTTCAGCTCCTTTTTGCTCTGCGCCATCAGCCGTTCACGCGTGTGGGCGATTTCAGTTTCGGCACGGTCGGCCAGGATCTTCGCCGTCCCGCCACACAACACCAGCGCGAGCAGCAACACAGGCAGCAGCGCCAGAAGAATCATTTTCTGTTTCAGGGAGAGATGCATCAGCAAAGGGCCGGTCTGGAAAACAAGGTCCAGTACAGCGGCCGGGGTCTGGAAAAATTAAGCGCTGCGTTAAAAATATTTCGCGGGAACGGATAGGCCGTCTTGGCAGTAAGCTATCCGTCACATTTCTTCGGCATCGGAGTCAATCGCAGGCGCCAGCCGGTGTGCTGGCACTCGCACGGTCGTCTTGCGCTGTCCAGGCCCACCAGAACACCAGCAAGCCGACTGCGCCAGTGGCGGCACCGATGTAGCCGGTGGAGGTCCAGCCGAGGCCTGCGGTGATCGCCAGGCCGCCAAGCCACGGACCCAGCGCGTTGGCGATATTGAAGGCGGCGTGGTTGGACGCTGCTGCCAGCGTTTGCGCATCGGCGGCGACGTCCATCAGATGCGTCTGCAGCGCAGGCGACAGCGAGACCATGGTGCCGACGGCAAAGGCGGCCGGCAGGATGGTCCACAGCGAGTGGGCAGCGAAGGGGAACACCAGCAGCACTGCGATGCTCCAGAGCAGCAACAAGGGAATCGCCTTGAAGCGCAACCGGTCGAACAGCCAGCCGCCAAACAGGTTGCCGATGATGCCGCCCAGGCCGAAAGCCGCCAGCCCTACAGGGATCCAGTTTTCGCTGACGCCGGTGACCTCTAGCAGCGTCGGTGCCAGATAGGCGAACACGCAGAACATGCCGGCAAATCCGACAGAGCTGATCGCCAGTGCCAGCCAGACTTGCTTGCGGTTGAAGTCACGCAACTCGCGCATCGGGTTGTTGCGTGGTTCGTCGCGGTTGAGCGGCAGGAAGATCGCCACCAGCAGCACCGTCAACAGGGCGATCAGACCCACCAGGCCGAACGCCCAGCGCCAGCTCAGCCATTGCCCAAGCCAGGTCGCGGTGGGGTTGCCGATCAGCATGGCGATGGTCAGGCCGGCCAGTACGCGGCTAACTGCCTTGGCGCGCTGATCCGGCGCCACCATCGAAGCGGCCACCAGCATCGCCACACCGAAATAGGCGCCGTGCGGCAGGCCGGCAATGAAGCGGAACAGCATCAGCGAGTGGTAATCCGGTGCCAAGGCGCTGGCGAAGTTGCCCAGCGCGAAAAAAGTCATCAGCAGCAACAGCAGATGCCGCCGAAACATGCGCGCCCCGAGGATCGCCAGCAATGGTGCGCCAACCACCACGCCCAGCGCGTAGGTGCTGATTACGTTGCCGACCTGCGGCTCGCTGATCCCCAGGCCTAGGGCAACATTGGGCATCAATCCCATGATGGCGAACTCGCCGGTACCAATGGCGAATCCACCCATGGCCAGTGCCAGTTCGATCAGCAGAATGGCGCGCGGCGAAAAGCGCTGCGTTGGCGGGTTGGCATACGCCGTCATGGTCGACCTCGGAGGTTGCAGAAGAAAGCGCGGGATTATCCCGTTCAGGCGGCCGGAAGGGGAGAGCTACCTGCTGTCGGGGCAGTCACAAAGATCGGAGTATGGCGCGATGGTTCAACGGCGCCGCGGGTTATTGTTCTGCGTGACCCGCGGCAGATATGGTAATCCGTGTGGGTCAGCTGCCGATGCTGTTCAACAGCGCATGCGTATCGGCAGCACCCATCATTGCTGCAGCGGCCAGCGGCGTGGCGCCGTTTATATCAGTCGCATGCGGATCGGCACCGTGGGCGATCAGGTATTCGACTATTTCGGTGCGGTTGAACATGGCGGCAATCATCAACGCGGTCTTGCCATCGGGCGAGGCGCCCTCGACATCTGCACCCTGTTCAATCAGCAGCTTGACCATGTCCAGGCTGCCCTTGAAGGCGGCGCCAGCCAGCGGTGTCTGGCCTTTGTCATTTCGCAACTGGGGGTCGGCGCCGTTTTCGATCAATACACGTGAAGCGTCTAGATGGCCGTGGTAGCTGGCGAGCATTAGCAGGCTGTCGCCATTGTGGTTGCGGATGTTGGCGGGCAGCCCGCGGCTGAGAAGTTCGCCAAGGCGCTGGGCATCGCCGGCGCGGGCGCTGTCGAAGACCTGCTCGGCAAATGCCAGCGCGGCGTCGTCCAGTTCGGGCGTGGGTTTGGCTTGTGTCATCTAGCACTCCTTGATCAAGGCGTGATCGCCCGGCGGCGATCACGAAAATGTTCTTAGTGTGACAAGCGATTTGGCGGCTGGCGCCATCGCATTATCTATCCCACGCATAGCCGAGCTGTATCACGTCTCTCCAGGCGGGCCCAGAAGTTTCAGAGCGTACGCAAGAACGCGAGCGGACGCAGATGCAGTGCGGGCTCGATCCGTTGATGTGCCAAAGATGCATGATCGGTGTGAAGCTGTTTATGACGAACGGCCAGACATGTTCTGGCTAGTGACGGCTGCCGAAGTGGATGTGCTGTGGCAGTATCTGCGGCCTTATCTCAACGACCCTGCGATTCATGAAACCGGAAGATCTTCAACGTCTGGTGACCCAGACGATGCCTTATGGAAAGTACAAGGGCCGTCTGATTGCCGATCTGCCGGGCAATTATCTGAACTGGTTCGCCCGAGTCGGCTTCCCGCCAGGGGATATCGGCCAGTTGCTGGCGCTCATGCAGGAGATCGACCACAACGGTTTGTCGTCTTTGTTGGAGCCGCTGCGCCAGCGCTGAGCTTATTCGCCCAGTTCCGCCTGCAAAGCCGCCAGTGCCGGAGCCGCATAGATGCCCACATCGACCGCCAGCGCCATCACGCGCTCCACATCGCTGGTGTAAACCAGTACGGCTTGCAGTTCATCGTCCAGCGGCTCGCTGAAGTCCACCAGCACGTAGCCGCCTTTTTCCGGGTACAGGCTGCTGAGCTGCGTCTGGATGCGGTTGAGCGCTTTCAATGGCTCGGTTTTGGCCAGTTGCTTGGGTTTGAGCACGAAGGCAACGTCCGGGCCGAACGAGTCGATGATCTGCTCGAATAACATCTGATAATCGTCGGCTTGGAACAGCACTGTGTCAGGCAGGCTGCCAACCACTACCCATTCGCCCAGCGGTATGGGGAAGTCATCGTCGTAGTTGATATCCGGATTGGCCTGCAAAAAGGCCTGAGGATCTGCATAGGCCTGAGCGGCTTCGTCGGCGACGCGGTTGATCGCCTCGTCGCTCATGCAGCCCGAGCTGATCAGGCGAATCAATTCGGCGAGTTGGTCTTTCATGGGGCAGCAGTCCTGCAGCGCGGGGGAGCGCAAGAATAACCGAAAGCTTGTCGGTACCGTGCCTCGCCAAGCCCTTACATGCGTGGCGATAGGCCGCTGCGCCTCGCCAACATTTGTCTGCTTTTACGCGCTGAGCTGCAGATTCTGTTACGTTTTCGTGCACAATAGCCGCCATATCAACAGGCGCTAGATGAACGACCGCAATCGGCTTCAGGCCGGCTTCGTTCTGTTCCGAACGTCAGATAACGATCAGCCAATATTCGAGGAACGACTGTGCATAACGTCGTCATCAGCGGTACCGGTCTTTATACCCCTGCCCAGAGCATCTCCAACGACGAGCTGGTTGAGTCCTTCAACACTTACGCCCACCGCTTCAATAACGAGCATGCTGCCGCCATTGAAGCTGGCGAGGTGCAGCCAGCACCCGAATCCAGCTCCGCCTTCATTGAAAAAGCCTCGGGCATCAAAAGCCGCTTCGTCACCGACAAGGCCGGTATTCTCGATCCGGATCGCATGGTTCCGCGCATCCCCGAGCGCAGCAATGATGAATGGTCGATCCTTTGCGAGATGTCGGTGAAGGCTGCCGAGCAGGCGCTGGAGCGTGCAGGCAAGACCGCAGCTGACATTGATGGAGTGATCGTCGCCTGTTCCAACCTGCAGCGCGCTTATCCGGCGGTTGCCATCGAAGTACAGGCGGCACTGGGCATCAAGGGTTTCGGCTTCGACATGAACGTGGCCTGTTCCTCGGCGACCTTCGGTATCCAGAACGCGGCCAACTCGGTGCAGCTGGGACAAGCGCGGGCCATCCTGATGGTCAACCCGGAGATCTGCACCGGGCACATGAATTTCCGTGATCGGGACAGCCATTTCATCTTCGGTGACGCCTGCACGGCAGTAATCGTCGAGCGCGCCGATCAGGCCACTTCGCCGTATCAGTGGGACGTGATCAGCACCAAGCTAGTGACCGAATATTCCAACAACATCCGCAATAACTTCGGTTTCCTCAACCGCACGGCCGAGGAATACATGACCAACCCGGACAAACTGTTCGTCCAGGAAGGTCGCAAGGTGTTCAAGGAAGTCTGCCCGATGGTGGCCGAGCTGATCGGCGAGCACCTGAAGGAAAACGATATTGAGGTGGGTTCGGTCAAACGCTTCTGGCTGCATCAGGCGAACCTGAACATGAACCACTTGATCGTGCGCAAACTGCTGGGTCGCGACGCCAGCCCGGAAGAGGCACCAGTGATTCTCGATACCTACGCCAACACCAGTTCAGCCGGTTCGGTAATCGCCTTCCACAAGCATCAAGACGACCTGCCCAGCGGCAGTCTCGGGGTGCTCAGTTCGTTCGGCGCGGGCTATTCAATCGGTAGCGTGATTCTGCGCAGGCGCTGATTACTACGCTGCCAAAAATCTCATCAAGGGTGGACTTCGGTCCGCCTTTTTTTTGCGTCGCGTTTGGGTTAACGACCCGTATCTTGTTTGTTCCCAAAAGCGATAAACAGAATCGTATTAAGTTCCTCTTGTCATAAAACCTTTACGGAACGGCAATTTAGCTGACATACCGGCTCGCCAAGATTCCCGCAGCACAAAGAGCCACTACCAGTGTGTTTTTCCAACGCTAAACAAAGGGGAATTTTCGATGATCCGTAAGCACTTCGCCGGTTTCGCCGCCAGCGCACTCGCTCTGGCCGTTTCCGCCCAGGCTTTCGCCGGCACCGTCACAACAGACGGCGCTGACATCGTAGTCAAGACCAAGGGTGGCCTGGAAGTCGCCACGACGGACAAGCAGTTCAGCTTCAAGATTGGCGGTCGTCTGCAGGCCGACTACAGCACCTTTGACGGTTTCTACACCGACAGTGGCGACGCTGCCGATGCCGCCTATTTCCGTCGCGCCTTCCTTGAGATTTCGGGCGTTGCGTACAGCGACTGGGAGTACAAGTTCAGCTACGACTTCGCCCACAATGCCGGCAGCTCCGAAGACGGTTATTGGGACGAAGCCTCCATCACCTACACCGGCTTCGATCCGATCAACGTCAAGATGGGCCGTTTCGACCCTGACTTCGGTCTGGAGAAAGCTACCAGCTCCAAGTGGGTCACCGCCCAAGAGCGTAACGCCGCCTATGATCTGGTTGACTGGGCCAACGGTCACCAGAACGGCATGGGCATTCAGCTCAACGGCACCGCTGGCGACTCCTTCTACGCGTCGGCCGGCCTGCATGCCAAGGACCAGAACGACGAAGACGGCAACAGCGTCAAGCAGTTCAACCTGCGCGGCGTCTTCGCGCCGATGCACGAGTCGGGCAACGTCCTCCACCTGGGGCTGAACTTCGCCCAGCGCGACCTGGACGACACCGCGGTCGACACTCGTATTCGCAGCCGTCTGGGCATGCGTGGTGTGAGCACTGCGGGCGGCAACGATGCTGGCGACGAGGGCAACCGTCTGCAGCTGGCTGGCGACGACGGCCTACCAGCCGGTTCCTACGGCGAAGACAAGGCCTTCGGCGTGGAAGCCGCCTGGGCGATGGGCCCGCTGTCGGTACAGGGCGAATACATCAAGCGCGACCTGCAAGCCGATGACGCCGCCTACGAAGACATCGAAGCCACTGGCTACTACGCCCAGGTCGCCTACACCCTGACCGGTGAAGCTCGTACCTACAAACTCGGCCGCTTCGACTCCATCAAGCCGCAGAACAAGCAGATTGGCGCCTGGGAAGTGTTCTATCGCTACGACAACATCGAGGCTGAGGATGACACCGTGGGCATCGATCCCACCGCCGATGTCGAAGGCAAGGTGCACAACATTGGCCTGAACTGGTACGCCAATGAGAACGTCAAGCTCAGTGGTTACTACGTGAAAGCCAAGGTCGACAACTCCGAGAACGCTAACGGCGATGACGACGGCGACGGCATGGTGTTCCGCGCGCAGTACGTGTTCTAACGCAACACCGCTCCATCCGTGATGCTCCTTTCAAGCCCCATGCTCATGGGGCTTTTTTTCGTTCGGTTTAGCCGCCAGACTGGCGCACATGCCTATCCAGACTCTTTCCTGCCTCGCCGACATCGCGCCCGCTCGTTGGGATGCCTTGCTCGGTAACGATCTACAGCCCTTTCTTCGCCACGCCTTTCTGTCCTCGCTGGAAGACAGCGGTAGTGTCGGTGGTCGCAGCGGGTGGCGACCGCGGCATCAGTTGCTCAGCGACGCGCAGGGTGAAGTTATCGCCGCGCTGCCGCTGTATCGCAAAACCGACTCCAACGGCGAATACGTGTTCGACTGGGCCTGGGCTGACGCCTGTCACCGAGCCGGGATCGAGTACTACCCCAAGCTGCTCTGCGCGGTGCCGTTCTCGCCGGTGACCGGGGCGCGCCTGCTGGGCGATCGCAACGCCGCTGGGCAATTGCTCGATCAACTCTGTTCCGGACTTGTCGAGCACGGGCAATCGAGCCTGCACGTGAATTTCACCGAGGCGGATGCTGACGCCGTATTTCACGGGCGTGACGGTTGGTTGGAACGCATCGGCTGTCAATTCCACTGGCACAACCGTGGCTACCGGGACTTCCAAGACTTCCTCGATGGCCTCACTTCGCGCAAACGCAAGCAGCTGCGCAAGGAGCGCGAGCAGGTGGCGGGACAGGGGATCGAGTTCGATTGGCGCGACGGCCATCAGGTCAGCGAAGCTGAGTGGGATTTCGTCTATGCCTGCTACGCTAACACTTACTACTTGCGCGGTCAGGCGCCTTATCTGACGCGTAGCTTTTTCAGCCTGCTAGCCGAGCGCATGCCGGAGGCGATTCGTTTGGTGCTGGCGAAGCAGGGCGGCCAACCGGTAGCCATGGCCTTCAGCCTGATCGATACGCAGGGGCTTTACGGTCGTTATTGGGGCTGTTTGGCCGAGTTCGACCGGCTGCATTTCGAGACGTGTTTCTATCAGGGCATCGACCAGGCCATTGCTGCCAAGCTGCCCCGTTTCGATGCTGGGGCGCAGGGTGAGCACAAATTGATTCGTGGATTCGAGCCGGTAATCACCCGATCATGGCATTACCTGGCGCATCCGGGGCTGCGCGCGGCGGTAAGCGAATTTCTGGAGCAAGAGCGCCTCGGCGTAATGCGCTATGCCGAGTCGGCGCGCGATGCGCTGCCTTACCGCCAGCCGGACTGAGCGCTTATCTTGCCTTTGGCGCCGCGCTGACGCCTTCGAGGGTGGCGAAAGAGGTGTCCTTGGCCGTCAGCAGGAAATCACGCATGAATGGCGAATCCAGCATGTCGGCGCGAATGCCTGCGAATAGCGTGGCAAACAGGCCCTTCTCGCCCAGACGCTTGGCGGTGACGTAGCCACGCGCGCTGTATTCATGCAACGCCCAGTTCGGCACGCAGCAGACGCCGCGACCCGAGGCGACCAGCTGCATCATCATCACCGTGAGTTCCGAGGTGCGGACCTGCGCTGGCTCGACGTCGGCCGGCTCCAGGAAGCGGGTGAAAATATCCAGTCGGTCGCGTTCCACCGGGTAGGTGATCAGCGTTTCGCTGGCCAGGTCTTCGGCGCGCACATAGGGCCGGGCCGCCAGCGGATGTTGATTGGCGACCGCGAGTAGGGCTTCGTAGGTGAACAGCGGGACATAAGTGATGCCTGGCAGCTCGATGGGGTCGGACGTCACCACCAGATCCAGATCGCCACGCGCCAGCGCAGGTAGCGGGGCGAAGGAAAAGCCCGAAGCCAGATCAAGCTCGACTTCCGGCCAGGCATCGCGGAATTGATCGATCGTTGGCATCAGCCATTGGAAGCAGCTATGACACTCAATAGCCATATGCAGACGTCCGGCGGTGCCGCCGGCCAGTCTTGCCAAGTCACGCTCTGCGCTGCGTAGTTGCGGCAGCAGGCTGTCGGCCAGCTGCAACAGACGCAAGCCGGCGCTGGTGAAGCGTACGGGCCGAGTTTTGCGCACGAACAACTGCAGGCCCAGACGTTCTTCCAATTCCTTGAACTGATGCGAGAGCGCTGACTGGGTCAGGTGCAGGCGTTCCGCCGCTTCGACGAGACTGTCTGTCTCGCGTAGTGCATGAAGGGTTTTCAGGTGACGAATTTCCAGCATGCCCGGCTTCCTGCGGTTACGTGCGATCAAGGCCCTGAAGAAAGGAGGGCGTTCAATCAGAATAGGCTAGCGACTTGAGTGCAGCTCATTGTGAATGGCGAAGTGTGTCTTAGCGCGCTCATGATTGTCGAGCCGGGAAAAGCGGCTTGGATGGGAATCTGTAGATCTAGCCGCGACGCTGCTCAAGATGAGCATATCTAAAGATGAAAGATAATAACCTGAGTTTGTCTCATCACGGGTGCGCCGCCCACAATTCGCCATCGATTCGAAATGATGGAGATTGTTATGGCTGTTGCTCATTCCTTGGGCTTCCCGCGCATCGGCGCCGACCGTGAATTGAAAAAAGCGCTCGAGGCGTATTGGAAAGGTGATCTGGACGAGCGCGGGTTACGCCAGGTCGGCCGCGATCTGCGTGCCGCTCACTGGCAATTGCAGGCCGACGCCGGTATCGAATTGCTGCCGGTCGGCGATTTCGCCTGGTACGACCAAGTGCTGACGCATTCTTTGATGTTTGGCGTAGTACCGGAGCGCTTTCGACCGCTCGATGGCCAGCCGACTCTGGATACGTTGTTCACCACGGCGCGCGGCGTGACCAAGAGCTGCTGTGGCGGTGCGCAGGCGCAGGAAATGACCAAGTGGTTCGATACTAACTACCACTACCTGGTCCCGGAATTCACCATCGATCAGCAATTCCAGCTGTCCTGGACGCAGTTGTTCGAAGAGGTCGAAGAAGCCCAGGCGCTGGGGCACGCCGTCAAGCCAGTACTGATCGGCCCGCTAACCTACCTTTGGCTGGGCAAGGCTAAAGGGGATGCGTTCGACAAGCTGGAGCTGCTCGACAGGCTGCTACCGGTTTATGGCGAAGTGCTTGAGCGGCTCGCAGCGCAAGGTGTCGAGTGGGTGCAGATCGATGAGCCGGTTCTGGTGTTGGATCTGCCGCAGGATTGGAAAAACGCGTTCGAACGTGCCTACAACCTGTTGCAACGCGCACCGCTGAAGAAGCTGGTCGCGACCTACTTCGGCGGTCTGGAAGACAATCTGGGGCTAGCCGCCACGCTGCCTGTGGATGGTCTGCATATCGACCTGGTGCGCGCGCCAGACCAGTACCCGGTAATCCTGGATCGCCTACCGGCTTACAAAATTCTTTCCCTCGGCCTCGTCAACGGGCGCAACGTCTGGCGCTGTGATCTGGACCAAGCGCTGAATGTGCTACAGCATGCCGCCGAACGTCTGGGCGAGCGGCTGTGGGTCGCGCCGTCCTGTTCGTTGCTGCATACGCCAGTGGATCTGGCGCGAGAAGATCAACTGGATGCCGAGCTCAAGAGCTGGCTGGCCTTCGCGGTGCAGAAATGCGCCGAGGTCGCGGTTCTGGCGCGTGCGGTCGACCAACCGAAAGATGCTCAGGTGCAGGCTGCGCTGCAGCACAGCCGCGCGGTCCAGGCCAGTCGAGCGCAATCGCCGCGGATTCATAAGCCCGAAGTACAAGCGCGGCTGGCGGCAATCAAGCCGCGGCACAGTCAGCGGCAGTCCAGTTTCGCCGAGCGTATCGAGAAGCAGCGTGTACGCCTGAATCTGCCGTCGTTTCCGACCACGACCATCGGATCGTTTCCGCAAACTCCGGCGATTCGTCTGGCGCGGCAGGCATTCAAGCAGGGCAAGCTGACGCAAACTGATTACACCGAGGCGATGCAGGCTGAAATTCGTCATGCAGTGGCGGTGCAAGAGCAGCTGGGGCTGGATGTGCTGGTACATGGCGAGGCGGAGCGCAACGACATGGTCGAGTATTTCGCCGAACAGCTGGACGGTTATGCCTTTACCCGTTTCGGATGGGTGCAGAGCTACGGCTCACGCTGCGTTAAACCTGCAGTGATCTATGGCGATCTGAGCCGCCAAGCGCCAATGACAGTGGAGTGGATTCGCTACGCACAGCGGCAGACCAGCAAAACCATGAAAGGCATGCTGACTGGGCCGGTGACCATGCTGATGTGGTCGTTCACTCGCGACGATATCAGCCGCGAGCAGCAGGCACGGCAACTGGCGCTAGCGATCCGTGACGAGGTCTGCGACCTCGAAGCGGCGGGAATCAAGATCGTGCAGATCGATGAAGCGGCGTTCCGCGAAGGTCTGCCGCTGCGCCGTGCCCAATGGCGTGGTTACCTCGACTGGGCAGTGGAGGCGTTTCGTCTGTGCGCGAGCGGCGTACGGGATGAAACGCAGATCCATACGCATATGTGCTACAGCGAATTCAACGATGTGATCGAGTCGATCGCTGCGATGGATGCCGATGTCATCACTATCGAGACCTCGCGCTCGCAAATGGAGCTGCTTGAGGCATTCCGCGCTTTCGACTATCCCAACGATATCGGCCCTGGTGTTTATGACATCCATTCGCCACGGGTGCCGGATACCCATGAGATGGTGCAGTTACTGGAAAAAGCCCGCGAGCGAATCCCTGCCGAGCGGCTCTGGGTCAACCCTGACTGCGGCCTGAAGACTCGCGGCTGGGCGGAAACCGAAGCGGCGCTGGTGAATATGGTTGCGGCGGCAAGGCAGCTGCGCGCGACGCACGAGAACAGGGTGGCCTGACGCTGATGCGTCTCCCCAGATATGCACCGCCTGTAAGGCCCGCTCCTCACAAAAGCATGCGCAGGCCGCTTTTTGTAGGAGCGAGCTTGCTCGCGAATGTGCTTCGCTGCGCTGAGCCGCCAGGCACCGCTGCGCCTACGCCGCCTGGGAAGCGGTCAGATCGCCGCGTTCGTTTCATGGTGTTTTCGGCTAATGTATCCATCATTTGTTAACCGACCGCCATCGCCGCCATGACCCCCGCCATCGATCTGTTGAAAAAAGCCAAGGCCGAACACCGCATTCACAGCTACGAGCATGACCCGAAATCCGCTTCCTACGGGCTTGAAGCTGCGGAAAAGCTCGGCCTGGAGCCCGCACGCGTGTTCAAGACACTGTTGGCCTGCAGCGAAAAGCATGAGCTACTGGTCGCCGTGGTGCCCGTCGGCGGCAGCCTTGATTTAAAGGCGCTGGCGCAGGCCGCTAAGGTGAAGAAGGTCGACATGGCCGATCCGATGGCAGCGCAAAGGGCGACGGGATATCTGGTCGGCGGCATCAGCCCGTTGGGCCAGAAGAAACGCCTGCGCACCTTTATCGACAACTCGGCGCAGGCACAGCCGAGTATCTATGTCAGTGCTGGGCGACGTGGCTTGGAAGTGGAGTTGGCGGCAGGAGTGCTAGCCGAGCACACCGCAGGCATCTTTGCACCTATCGGCAGGCCTTGAGCGGCCGCGCTATAGCGGCGGGAGGATTTCACCGAGATCGGTGGAGTTGATGCCGGGGATGTGAATCTCGCTGTGTACCAGCTGCTGGCCTTCCATCTGCGGCTGGGTCACCCAGGTCAGAATGTCGTAATAGCGACGGATGTTGGCCACGAAATGCACCGGCTCGCCGCCCCGTGCGTAGCCATAGCGGGTTTTGCTGTACCACTGCTTCTCCGCCAGACGCGGCAGCATCTGCTTCACGTCCAGCCACTTGTTAGGGTCCAGTCCCTCGGCCTCGGTCAGCTTGCGCGCATCTTCCAGATGCCCACCACCAACGTTGTAGGCGGCTAGTGCGAACCAGGTGCGATCGGGCTCCTTGATGCTGTCCGGCAGATTGGCATGCACCTGCGCGATGTACTTGCCTCCACCCTGAATGCTCTGCACCGGATCGACTCGATTGGTGACGCCCATGGCCTTGGCGGTATTGAGGGTCAGCATCATCAGGCCGCGCACGCCGGTTTTTGACGTGGCTTCAGGTCGCCAGTGGGATTCCTGATAGCCGATCGCGGCGAGTAGACGCCAGTCGACGCCATGGGCTTTGGCGGTTTCGCGAAAGGTTTTCTCGTAACGCGGCAGGCGTTGTTGCAGATGTTTGGCAAAGGCGTAGGCGCCGACATAGCCGAGTACATCGACGTGGCCATAGTAGCGTTCGCGCAGGCGTTGCAGCGTGCCGTTTTCCAGAGCCTGATCGAGGAACTGGTTGGCGGCCTCAAGCACGCTATTGTCTTCGCCCTTGCCGAAAATCCAGGACAGGCTGTTTTGCTCGCCCAGGTCGAAGGCCACGCGCGCATTAGTGAAGTACACCTGGTTGAGCGCGAGCTCGTTCGACTCGACCAGCGTCAGGTCGACCTGGCCTTCATCGACCATGCGCAGCAGGTCGACCACTTCCACCGCGTCGGATTCTTCATAGCGCAACTCTGGCAGCTCGACCTGCAACGCCTTGAGCTTTTCCGCCTGGCTGCTGCCCTTGAGGACCAGGATACGCTTGCCGACCAGATCTTCGGGCTGGGTCGGACGGCGCTGCCCCCTGCGATAAACGACCTGAGTGGTGACATCCAGATAGGGCTTGGTGAAGCGTGCGATATCCTTGCGCCCTTCGCTGGCAACCAGGCCGGCCGCCGCCAGGGTAGGGCCGCCAGGACGGTTGAGGCGGGTAAAGATTTCTTCGATGCTGTCCGCTGTTTCAATTTGCAGCTTGACGCCGAGATGGCTGGCGAAGCGCTTGACCAGCTCATATTCGAAGCCGGCTTCGCCGTTGCGATCCTGAAAATATGTCGACGGGCTGTTGCGGGTGATCACGCGCAGTACGCCTTCCTCCTTAATACGCTCGAGCGCGCTGGGCGGTTCGGCGCAGCTACTGAGCATCAGGAAGAGTCCGGTCGCCAGCAACCAGGAGGTGCAGCGCTTGCGGAACGCGGTTTGGGCAAACATCGGCGCAGTATACGCAAAGGCGAACCGCCACCATATCTGGACAGGATCGACGGACTTTGCTAAGCGAAGCGGCAAATCCTCTCCGATCCAGTGCCGCTCGGGTCTTGGCTGATGCCGCGACAGCGACGGCAAATGTGTCCGAAAGTTACTGCTGCGTTGAGCCCTATGCCTGTCGCAAGACGGGTTCGGCTGTTCGTATTCATCCTTGCTGCGCGCGGGCGTCCTTGCTCTGGCTGGCGCGGACCGGGAAAATTCTTCGCCGCGGTGCCGGTCGAACGGTGTCTGCCCCCCCTTCACTTTGAGAGACCACACTGGATGAGCCTCGCTGCTGCCAAACCCTGGTTCGTCTATCTGGTACGGGCCGCCAATGGTTCGCTGTACTGCGGTATCAGCGACGATGCCAATCGGCGCTTCGCCGTCCACCAGAGCGGGCGGGGCGCGCGCTTCTTTCATTCGAGCCCGGCGGTGGAGCTGGTCTTTGTCGAGGCGTGCAGCAATAAGGGTGACGCGCTGCGTCGCGAGCGCGCCATCAAGCGGTTAAAGAAATCTGCCAAGGAGGCATTGGTCATCGCGTACAGCAGCGGCTCGGTGAATATCCCGGTAATCAGCTGAACGGGTAGGCTGCCTCGGCCGGGCCGAGTAAGCTGCCGGTCTACCTACAAGACTGGCGGAGCCTGCAATGTATGAACTGATTCTGCACCACTACCCCACCTCTCCCTTCGCCGAAAAGGCGCGTCTGATGCTGGGTTTCAAGCAGCTTTCCTGGCGTTCGGTACAGATACCACCGGTGATGCCCAAGCCGGACCTGACCGCGCTGACCGGTGGTTATCGGCGTACCCCGGTGCTCCAGGTTGGCGCCGATGTGTATTGCGATACCGCGCTGATGGCCCGCCGCCTTGAAGCCGAGAAAAGCACGCCGGCCTTGTTCCCCGAAGGGCACGAATTCGTAGCTGCGACGCTGGCACTGTGGGCTGACTCGGTGTTGTTCCTGCATGCTGTGAGTCTGGTTTTCCAGCCCGAATCCATGGCCCTGCGCTTCGCTCAGGTACCCAAGGAGTTTATTCAGGTCTTCAGTAAGGACCGCGCCGCATTGTTCGGCAGTGGTTCGGTGTCACGCATTCCGCTGGAGCAGGCTAAGAGCCACTGGCCAGTATTGATGGCTCGCCTGCAACAACAGCTGGCGCGCGAGAACGGGGAGTTTTTGCTGGGCAGCGTGCCTTGCGTAGCCGATTTCGCCGTCGCCCATTGCCTTTGGTTCCTTAAGGGCACACCGGTTACCGCGCCGCTGGTAGATGACTATCCGGACGTTGCCACCTGGCTTGGCAAAGTATTGGCTGTCGGCCATGGCTCGCTTTCCGAGCTGTCTGCCGAAGAGGCCGTGGCAATCGCCCGCAGTTCCACTCCAGCTGCCTTGCCGGACGAGGCGTTCTTCGAGCCCAACGGTTTCCAGGCCGGCCAGCAGGTGACGATTTCCGCCGTGGATTACGGCACCGATCCTGTCGAGGGTGAGCTGGTGTTTGCCGGCGTCGAAGACTTGATCCTGCGCCGCGAAGATGAGCGTGCCGGGGTGGTACACGTGCACTTCCCGCGTATCGGCTATCGCATCGACGCCCGTTGATGCGCAGGATCCGCGGATCGGTCATTGCCGGTCCGCGGGTCGCTTTGCTGTGGCCTGTCGCTACAGTGCGATGAACCGCAGGTGGAGTATCAGTCCTTGCGGCGCTTGAGCTGGTCGGTCAGCTGCGTTGGCAGTTGGCGGATGATCAGCATGTTGCGGGCTTCGTCGTATTCGATTTTCGAGCCCAGCAGATGCGATTCGAAGCTGATCGACAGTCCCTCGGCGCGTCCGGTGAAACGCTGAAACTGGTTGAGGGTGCGCTTGTCGGCCGGAATTTCCGGCGAGAGACCGTAGTCCTTGTTGCGGATGTGCTCATAGAAGGCGCGCGGTCGCTCTTCGTCGATCACGCCGGACAGCTCCTCCAGCGACATCGGCTCGCCGATCTTCGCCTGGCTGCTGGCATAACCCACTAGTGCGCTGGTTTTCTCGCGGGCTTTTTCTTCTGGCAGGTCTTCGCTCTCGACGTAGTCGCTGAAGGCCTTGAGCAGCGTGCGGGTCTCGCCGGGGCCATCGACGCCTTCCTGGCAGCCGATGAAGTCGCGGAAGTATTCCGAGACCTTCTTGCCGTTCTTGCCCTTGATGAACGAGATGTATTGTTTCGATTGCTGGTTGTTCTTCCACTCGGACAGGTTTATCCGCGTCGCCAGGTGCAGCTGACCGAGATCTAGGTGCTTGGCTGGTGCGACATCCAGCGAATCGGTGACCGTGACGCCGTTGCTGTGGTGCAGCAGGGCGATCGCCAGGTAATCAGTCATGCCCTGCTGGTAATGGGCGAAGAGCACGTGGCCGCCAGTTGAGAGGTTCGACTCTTCCATCAGCTTTTGCAGATGTTCCACCGCCTGCCGGCTGAATGCGGTGAAGTCCTGGTTGCTTTCCATGTACTGGCTGAGCCAGCCGCTGAACGGATAAGCGCCGGATTCGTCGTGGAAGTAGCCCCAGGCCTTGCCTTGCTTGGCGTTATAGCTCTCGTTGAGATCGGCCAGAAGATTTTCGATGGCCTGGGACTCGCTCAGCTCCGAGTCTCGAGCATGAAGTACGGCAGGGCTACCGTCCGGCTTTTTCTCGATCAGATGAACAATGCAGTGGCGAATGGGCATGAGGTACTCGCGTCGGGTGAGGCAAATAGGCGGCAGTTTAACCGAGCAGTCGTGCCTGCCGCTGGGCAAAAAAAGTGGATGCGGTCGGGTGGCCTTATGCGAGTAAGATGGATCCTTCCGTTTTTGCTAAGTGTGTCGACGATGAACTCGATATGGCGCAACAGTACGTGGATCCTGCTGGGTGGTTCGTTGATTTTGGCCGTCTCGCTCGGCACGCGGCATGGTTTTGGTCTGTTTTTACCGCCAATGAGCGCGGAGTTCGGCTGGGGGCGTGAGGTCTTTGCCTTCGCCATTGCCTTGCAAAACCTGATCTGGGGGCTGGCGCAGCCGGTCACCGGCGCGCTGGCCGATCGCTTCGGCGTTGCCCGCGCGGTACTGCTTGGCGGAGTGCTCTACGCTGCGGGTCTGCTGCTGATGGCTGGTGCGGACTCGCCAGCGTCGCTCTCGCTGAGCGCCGGGCTATTGATTGGCCTTGGCCTTTCCGGTACCTCGTTTTCGGTGATTCTCGGTGCGGTCGGCCGCGCGGTGCCTGCCGAGAAGCGCAGCATGGCGATGGGTATCGCCAGTGCTGCGGGATCCTTTGGTCAGTTTGCGATGCTTCCCGGCACGCTCGGCCTGATCGGCTGGCTGGGTTGGTCGTCGGCGTTGCTGGCGCTGGGGCTGCTGGTGGCGCTGATCATGCCGCTGGCGCTCATGCTGCGCAGCGGGCCGCCCGCACCGGTGACTGGTCCGCAGCAATCGCTGGGTGAGGCGTTGCGCGAGGCCGTCAGTCATCCCGGTTTCCGCCTGCTGGCGCTGGGTTTCTTCGTCTGCGGTTTTCAGGTGGTGTTCATCGGCATACACCTGCCAGCCTATCTGGTGGATCAGCGTTTGCCGGCGGCGGCGGGCACCACGGTGCTGGCGCTGGTCGGGCTGTTCAATGTGGTCGGCACGTACACGGCGGGCTGGTTGGGTGGCTGCTACTCGAAGCCCAAGTTGTTGACGGCGCTCTATCTGCTCCGGGCCGTGGTCATCAGCGCGTTCTTCTTCGCCCCGCTGACGCTCTGGACCGCCTATGCCTTCGGCATCGCGATGGGCCTGCTGTGGCTGTCCACGGTGCCGCTGACCAACGGTACGGTCGCGACGCTGTTCGGCGTGCGCAACCTGTCGATGCTTGGCGGACTCGTTTTCCTTTTCCATCAGATCGGCTCGTTCTTCGGCGGCTGGCTGGGTGGCTGGGTGTATGACCAGACCGGCAGCTACGATCTGGTCTGGCAAATTTCGATTGCGCTCAGTCTGATGGCCGCCGCGCTGAACTGGCCGATTCGCGAGCAGCCCGTCGAGCGCGTGCGTCTGGCGGCCGGAGCGCCGGCGTGATGCGTGCCGGATGGCTGTGGACAGGCGGTGCCGTGTTGGCGTCGCTGCTGCTGTTGGTAGCTTGGTGGGGCTGGCAGCAGGGTGGGCTGGCGTTGCTCCAGTTGGGCGTGGGAATCTGTTGATCGACCGATCTGGTAGTTTTTGCGGGCTTTATGGAATCAATTCGTCGCAGATGGCTCCAACAAGCGAGACGAATAAAAGCTGTCGCAGAATCGTAATCAAAGCCCTGTAAAAAGCTGCGGCATGCAGTTATCTGGAGCTACCGAACCATGTCCACTCTTACCGAACTCGCCCAACAGATCGCCCAGCTCTACCCGTTGCAGGACAAGCGTGTCGGCAAGCGCTACCGCGTGGTCGGCGAGCTCGCCGGCATGACCGAGCTGGAGGAGATCAACGGCGAACCGCGTTATATTCAGACCATGGCGCTGAAAAACAAGCAACTCTGGGACGTGGCTGTCTGAGCTATGCCCAGCGTGCGCGACGCGAACCATGGTGATGCTGCAGCGATAACCCGCTTGCTTGCCGACCTCGGCTATCCCGCAGCCGATGCCTTCATTGACCGTCGCCTACTGCAGCAAATGAGTCACGACGATGCCTGCCTGTTGGTGGCCGAGGGCGATGGCGGCCAGGTGCTCGGGTTCATCTCTCTGCATTTCATCTTGCAACTGGCACTTGCCGGCGACTTCTGCCGAATCAGTTACCTCTGTGTCGATTCGGCGGCACGTGGCCTGGGTATCGGTGCGCTGCTGGAGCGGGCGGCAGAAGATCGTGCCCGAGTCCGCGGCTGTGATCGTATGGAGCTCCATTGCGATACACGCCGCGAAGGTGCCCATCGTTTCTATGCGCGACTGGGTTACGAGGATGCGCCAAAGTACTTTCGTCGCTCGCTGAACTGATCAGCCCGGTTGGCGATTCCAGTGCGTTGTGCGCCATTCGCTTTGCTGTTCTTCGCTTAAAAAAGTCCAGGCGACGAAACGGCTGCGTTTCTGCCCTTGCGCCATCTCGATGACGCGAATCGCTGAGGCCCCCAGCTTCTTCAGCTTTGCCTGCAAAGGTGCGACGTTGCTCGCTTTCGAAACGAGCGTGCTGAACCAATAGACCTGCTGCGCCACGTCCCTGCTCTCATCCGCCAGCCGAGCAACAAATGCCGCCTCACCCCCTTCGCACCAAAGTTCTGCCGCCTGACCGCCGAAGTTGAGTGCTGGCAGCTTGCGCTTTGGGTCGAGCTTGCCGAGATTCCGCCATTTGCGCTGGCTGCCGCTGTTGGCCTCGGCCTGCGACGCATGGAACGGCGGGTTGCACAGGGTGACGTCGAAGCGATCGCCAGCCTGTAACAGACCCTCAAATATATGCCGTGGATCAGGCTGTTGGCGTAGCGCGATGTTTTTGTCGAGTTTGTTTGCGGTGACGATGGTGCGTGCTGAGGCCAGCGCTATGGTGTCGATGTCCGAGCCGGTAAAGCACCAGCCATATTCGTGCAAACCGATCAGCGGATAGATGCAGTTGGCGCCAGTACCGACATCTAAGACATGGATAGCTGAACCGCGTGGAATCTTGCCGGCATTACCGTCGGCGAGCAGGTCAGCGAGCCCATGCAGATAGTCGGCCCGGCCAGGTATCGGTGGGCACAGATAACCCGGCGGGATATCCCAGTGAGCGATGCCGTAGAACCGCTTGAGCAGCGCACGGTTGAACACGCGCACCGCATTTGGGTTGGCGAAATCGATGCTCTGTTTGCCATAGGGATTGAGTATCACGAATTCCGACAGCTCCGGACTGCCGGCAAGCAGTGCGGGAAAGTCGTAGCGCCCCGTATGGCGATTGCGAGGGTGCAGTATGGCCTTGTCGTTGGCGGGCTTAGCGGCGCGTGAGGCGGCGTTGGTTGATTTCGGGGCGGGCATGATCGGGCGCTGGTATCGATGAAGAACGGAATTGTCCCACAGCTTTCAGTCGCGGCGTGGCACCAGCAGCATCCAGATCAATCCCCAAAGCAGCGCGCCGGCACCGAGCCAGAAGGCGCTGTGCAGCGTGCCACCCATGTTCAGCCAGACCCCGGTGAGCCAAGGGCCGGCCAGCTGGGTCAGGCTGTAGAGCGCAATCAGCGCTGCGGAAAGTCGCGGCCCCTGGTGCGGGTGCAGCGCGCGGGCCAGACGCTGGGTTAGCAATACCGTGCCGAGAAAGGTGCCGCCGACCAACACGGCGCACAGCAGGATGCCCGGCGCACCCGGTAGCAATAGCGCCGCCAGGACGCCGGCCAATTGGGTGACATAACTTAAACGCAGGGCCCGGATATCGCCGAGCAGGGCGCCGAGACGATTCCACAGCCAGGGTGAGGGGAGCGTCGCGACTGCGACCACCAGCCAGCTGCTTTCGATAAGCGAGCTGCCGGGTTCGACCTGGAGGCGCGCCACCATGGGTAGGAAGGTCATCGGCAGGATGTAACCCATCCCAGCGCCGGCATAGGACAAGAATAGCGGTGTGCTGGCGCGATCCAGCAGGCGGCCGCTAAGTTGTTCCGGTTTTTCGGCAGGTACTTCCTCGGGCATATCCAGTCGCGCCAGTTGCCGCCAACCCCACCATGCCAGAGGAATCGAAAGCAGCGCCGCGGGCCACCAGCGTTCGGCCCCCTCCAGTAAGCCATTGCTAAGGCTTACCAATAGGCTGGAAAGAATCAGCCCCACGCAGACGCCCAGATAGACAAGCCCACTGGAAGAAACGCGACGATGGCGCGCCAGCCATTCGAGGATCAACGACGGCGCCTGGACGAAAACCAGCCCGTTGCTGATGCCGTTGAGCAGGCGTAGTGCAGAAAGAGCTTCCGCCGATTCGGCCTGAGTCTGCGCCAGCGTACTAAGCACATGCAGCGCCAGTGCCCAGGGTAGGCTCCGACGAATCTGCGTGACCCGGTGCCAGCGCAAGGCGAGCAACGCGCCGATGAGATAGCCCAGATAGTTCCAGCTGGCGATGTTCGCCCCTTGTTGCACCGTTAGTACGCCGTCTTCCACCAGCCAAGGCAGCAGCGGGGTATAGACGAAACGGCCTAACCCATGGACTACCAGCAGCAGCGTAGCTCCGGCCAGCAGAACCGGGAATAGAGCGGGGCGTTCGGACATCGAGGCGGACCATGCTCGCGAAAAGGACCACAGCTTAGCGGTCGCCGCGATAACCAGCCACCCTACCGATGGATAGTTCTGGCGGCGCCGACTGCACGCAGCAGAGCGGTGCCGTGGCTAGCATCAGCATTACGGTGAATAGGCGCACCGAATACCCGAACTCTTTGAAACGATGGGCTTAGCAGCGTCCAAATGTTCGGCTTCTGTCCGCAAGCCCGGCATCATTTACGGATAGTCGAGAACGGATTTGAGCTGGGACAGGTTGTGCTCAATCCATTGCCGGTCGATGGCCCCCCAGCTGTGAATGGAGTAATGGCCGGCATTGTGTCGCTCGCCGTTTTCCTGGACGAAACGGCAATCGATATCGAGATCGGCCAGCGCAGCCAGGGTGTCTTGAGCCGTGCGTCTGGGCATTCCGGTCGCCTCCACCAGCGCTGGCACGCTGGTAGCTGCGCCGCTGTCGATCAGCCAGGCGACGTAGAGTCGACGATAGAAACTGCTTTTTGTCTTGCTGACGGTCATCGCGATTCCATGACTATAAAAAGCCCACCCGTTGAGTCTGCTTTACGCGACATCAACGGACCAGGGCTAGCGGCGTGTCGTTAACGCAGAGCAAGAATACCGACATAGGTGACGGCACCAGCAGTGTAGCCGAGGAAAGCCAGCAGGCTGACGCGCTTGATGTACCAGGTGAAGCTGATCCTCTCCATGCCCATTGCCGCAACACCTGCAGCCGAGCCGATGATCAGCGTGCTGCCGCCTGTGCCGGCGCAGTAGGCGAGCATTTCCCAGAAGTTGCCATCGACTATGAACTGCGACAACCAGCCGGTCTCCTCAGGGGAGGCCGCGGCTAGCATGGCTGGGGTAACCAGCGGGTACATTTTCATCGAGCCGGCCACCAGCGGCACGTTATCCACCACTGCCGAAAGCAGGCCGATGGAATAGCTGATCGGATAGATATGGCCCAGCGATTCACGTAGCGCGGTGGCGACTTGGGTCAGGTGGCCAGCGGTGGCAAGTGCGGCGACCGCCAGCAGGATGCCGAGGAAGAACAATACGCTAGGGGTGTCGACCTTGCGCAAAACGCCGACCACGGAAAGCGGATGCTTGTCTTCGTCATTTTTGTGGCGATGGATGAACTCAGTAGTGATCCAAAGCACGCCGAGGCCGAAGAGGATGCCCATGTACGGCGGTAGGTGTGTCACGGTCTTGAAAATCGGCACGAATAGTAGGGCGCCGAGGCCGAGCACCAGCACCAGGTTGCGTTCGAACGGCGTAGTGCTAGGCGGAACCTCCTCGCCCAGGTGGGTGCGGGCACGGGGCCGAGGCGCCTCGCCACGCAAACGGAAACTGAGAATGAATAATGGCACCAACAGGCATACCAGGCTCGGCAGGAACAGACCGGTGATGATGCCGGGCGCTGTGATCTGACCGCCGATCCAGAGCATGGTGGTGGTCACGTCGCCAATCGGCGACCAGGCACCGCCTGCGTTAGCGGCGATGACCACGACGCCCACGTAGAGCCAGCGTTCCGGGCGGCCGCGAATCAGTTTGCGCAGCAACGAGACCATGACGATTGTGGTGGTCAGGTTGTCCAGCGCGGCAGACAGGAAGAAGGTCAGGAGACCAATGATCCATAGCAAATGGACGCGCTTGCGGGTCTGGATGCGGTCGGTGATGACCTTGAAACCTTCGTGAGAGTCGATCAGCTCGACGATTGTCATCGCGCCAAGCAGGAAGAACAGGATTTCCGAAATTTCACCCAGATGATGCCGCAGTGACTCGACCACCGCCGACGAGTCGGCTGGATCGTGGCTGCCCGATTGCAACATCGGGACGATCGAGTCTGCGCCCAGTACCAGCACGGTCCAGCACAGCACGGCTGTAAGAAGTGCAGCCGCTGCCTTGTCGATTCTCAACGGGTGTTCGAAGGCTATGCATAGATAGCCAATGAAAAACACGACAGCCATGAGTATGTACATCGGGGGGCTCCATATTGAGAACCAGACTGGGCTCGACGGACGCGTCGTCAGCTCGGTAATGACAGGCTCAAGATGGGCAGTTGGCTGTTCGAATATGAAGTCTGAAAAACCGCAATACGAAAGGGTGACGCCCGCATGCGAACGGCTGCGCGCTCAGCGGGACTGTTAGGGCCACTTCCGGGGAGTGCTTACTTCATGTCGTAGAGCTTTGTGCGTCGGTTCGAGCCTGCCGGTTTTTATTTGATATTTTCGTGGTGCTACACAAAGAAGTAGCGGTACCGGTAGCCCTTACTCAACCAAGAGGGCGCCCAAACAAAAAAGGCCAGCACATCAAGTACTGGCCTTCAGTTTCATTACAAGCTGGCGATGCGCTCGCGCTGCTCTTCCAGACGGGCTTTGGCCTGTTCGGCTTCGGCCAGTTTAGCGCGCTCCTTGTCAATTACGTCCGCTGGCGCCTTGTCGACGAAGCCGGCATTGCCGAGCTTGCCGCCAACACGCTTCACCTCGCCATCCAGCTTGCCGATCTCCTTGTCGAGACGGGCGAGTTCGGCGTCCTTGTCGATCAGTCCGGCCATCGGTACCAGTACTTGCATATCGCCGACCAGAGCCGTGGCGGACAGTGGCGGCTCCTCACCCGGCCCAAGCACGCGGATGCTTTCGAGCTTTGCCAGCTTTTTCAACAGCGGCTCGTTGTTGGTGAGGCGACGCTGGTCCGATTCGGACGTGTTGCTCAGCACCACATCGATACGCTTGGCCATGGAGATATTCATTTCGCCGCGGATCTGCCGAACACCGAGCATGAACGCCTTGACCCACTCGATATCACCTTCGGCATCCTCGTCGAGACGCTCCGGATTGAATTCCGGCCAGGGTTGCAGCATCAGGGTAGGACCGGATTTGCCGGCCAGCGGTGCGACGCGCTGCCAGATCTCTTCAGTGATGAAGGGCATGAACGGGTGAGCCAGGCGCAGCGCCGTCTCTAGTACGCGCACCAGCGTACGGCGGGTGCCGCGCTGGCGCTCGATGCTGGCGTTTTCGTCCCAGAGCACGGGCTTGACCAGCTCTAGATACCAGGCGCAGTACTCGTCCCAGATGAATTCGTACAGCGCCTGGGCAGCAAGATCGAAACGGAAGGCCTCAAGCTGCCGCGTGACTTCGGCCTCGGTGCGTTGCAGCGCCGAAATGATCCAGCGATCGACCGATGAAAGCTCAATCGAAGCGTCGGTCGTCGGAGCGCCGGCCGCCGGCTCGCCGTTCACTCCGGTGTCCTTGCCTTCGGTGTTCTCGAAGACGAAATTGGCGGCGTTCCAGATCTTGTTGCAGAAGTTGCGATAACCCTCGACTCGACCCATGTCGAACTTCACGTCGCGGCCGGTGGAGGCCAACGAGCAGAAGGTGAAGCGCAGGGCGTCGGTACCGTAGCTGGCGATGCCGTCGGGGAATTCGGCGCGGGTCTGCTTGGCGATCTTCTCGGCGAGCTTGGGCTGCATCATGCCGCTGGTGCGCTTTTGCAGCAGCTCATCGAGGGTAATCCCATCGACGATGTCCAGCGGGTCGAGTACGTTACCCTTGGACTTGGACATCTTCTGACCCTGACCATCGCGAACCAGGCCGTGCACATAGACCGTCTTGAACGGAATCTGCCCGGTCAGGTGGGTCGAGAGCATGATCATCCGGGCGACCCAGAAGAAAATGATGTCGAAGCCGGTGACCAGCACATCGGTAGGATGGAAGGACTTGAGGAAGTCGGTCTGCTCAGGCCAGCCGAGGGTCGAGAAGGTCCAGAGGCCGGAGCTGAACCAGGTGTCCAGCACATCTTCGTCCTGACGCAGCTCGACCTCGTTGCCGAGGTTGTAGCGTGTGCGTGCTTCCATCTCGTCGCGGCCGACGTAGACATTGCCCGCTTCGTCGTACCAAGCGGGAATACGATGGCCCCACCAGAGTTGACGGCTGATGCACCAGTCCTGAATGTCGCGCATCCAGCTGAAATACATGTTCTCGTACTGTTTGGGCACGAACTGGATTTCGCCGCTTTCGACGGCGCGGATAGCCTTATCCGCCAAAGGCTTGGTCGAAACGTACCACTGATCGGTCAGCCAGGGCTCAATGATGGTGCCGGAGCGATCGCCACGCGGGACCTTCAGTGCGTGGTCGTCGATTTTCTCCAGCAGGCTCATGGCCTCGAACTCAGCGACGATGGCCTTGCGCGCATCGAAGCGATCCATGTGCGCGTAGCCGTCGGGCAGGCTGGCATCGACCTTGTTGTTCGGCGTGCCGTCGATGTTGAACACTTGCGCCTGGGCGAGTATCGCGGCGTTGCGGTCGAAGATATTGATCAGTGGCAGATGGTGACGCTTGCCGACTTCGTAGTCGTTGAAGTCGTGCGCCGGGGTGATTTTCACGCAACCGGTACCGAATTCGAGGTCGACATAGTCGTCGGCGATGATCGGAATCAGACGGTTCACCAGCGGCAACATGATGTGGCGGCCGATCAGGTTCTTGTAGCGCTCGTCCTCAGGATGCACTGCAACGGCCGCATCGCCAAGCATGGTTTCCGGGCGGGTGGTGGCTACGACGAGGTAATCCTGGCCGCCTGCTGTCTTGCAGCCATCGGCCAGTGGGTAGCGCATGTGCCAGAGGTGGCCCTTCTCATCGTGGTTTTCAACTTCAAGATCGGAGATTGCCGTGTGCAGCTTGGTATCCCAGTTGACCAAGCGCTTGCCACGGTAGATCAGGCCATCTTCATGCAGCCGGACAAAGGCTTCCTTCACAGCATTGGACAGGCCCGCGTCCATGGTAAAGCGTTCACGCGACCAGTCGACAGAGGAGCCCAGACGGCGGATCTGCCGGGTGATGTTGCCGCCGGACTCTTCCTTCCATTCCCACACTTTGTCGAGAAACTTCTCTCGGCCCAGATCGTGACGGCTGATGCCCTGCGCACCCAGCTGACGTTCGACTACCATCTGGGTGGCGATCCCCGCATGGTCGGTGCCTGGCTGCCAAAGCGTGTTGCGACCTTGCATGCGACGGAAACGGATCAGCGCGTCCATAATCGCGTTATTGAAGCCATGGCCCATGTGCAGGCTGCCGGTGACGTTCGGCGGCGGGATCATGATGGTGTAGGACTCGCCTGAACCCTGGGGCGCGAAATAATTGTTCGACTCCCAGGTCTGGTACCAGGAAGTTTCGATGGCGTGCGGCTGGTAGGTCTTGTCCATGCGGCGGGACCCTTAGAACGGCTAATCGGAAAAGCGGGCAAGTATAAAGGCAAAGTGTGCCAGCGGCAGAACCGCAATGCCGCTTTTGTCTTGCCGCCGTGGATAACTCGGTTGGGTCTGGGGCGACGCGCAGGGGCGCTGTCAGTGAAGGTGCGCTTTGCGGTATCGACGCATCAGGGGCGGTGAGACTTGATCAGTTTTTCGGCGCGCGACTCCAGCCGGCGGCGCAGTTCGGCTTCCATCTGCGGCACGAAATCATCGATTACTTCCTGCAAGATCAGCTGTGCAGCGGTGCGCAATTCATGATCGAGATGGCGTTCGGCAAGGGTGCGAAAGGCCGTGCGTACGGCTGGCTCTCGGGACTCTACGTCACTCGGTGTCGCTATGGAGGGCTCGCTTTCAACAACTTCGGACAGCACGGGAATGCTGTCCGGATCCAGCTTCTCGCTCAGCATCGGTGGGTCCTGATCGCCGAGCAGGGCGCGAATTGACTCCAGATCATCGAGCAGGTGGGTGGGCTTACGAGGTGGCGTTGGCGTCATGTACGGTTGGTTCCGGGGAGTTGAGCATCCAGGCGGTAAGTGATGCTCCTGAACGGGCTTGTGGCCCGATACTATCTTTGTTGACCCGTCACTGAGGCGAGGAGTTCGCTGCGTCCGCCGTTGCTGACGCTACAGTTCGACTCTCTTCGGATCATAGCCGCGCTGGCGATAGAGGCGAAAATTGTCGCGGCAAACGGTCAGCATCTCCGGCTGCTGATTGACGATCTCGATCACGCGGCTGAACTGGTCGGTATGGGGTGACAGCGTCGGCGAAAGATTGATCAACAGGCCCTGCGCTGTCGTCGGTGGCTGCTCCATACCTATCACCACCGGGGCATGCGGATCGTCTTCGTGTAAATCATGCGGGACGAAGCGTTCGGCACGGAAGCTCCAGAGCAACTCATCCAGTTCGGCGCATTGGCTGGTGTCATGGCAGCGGATGAATACCGCCATGCCGTGCTGCCAGCCTTTGCTTGCCAGCTGGCAGGCCGCTCTGGCGCGGCCTGCCGGTTCGCTATCAGGCAATACGTAGAACTCGATACGTGTCATGCCGAGGTTCCGTCCGCGTGCCTCATGCCTGGTCCGCTCGATCCAGTAAGTACTGAGTCAGCAGCGGTACGGGACGACCGGTCGCGCCTTTCTCCTTGCCACCGCTTATCCAGGCGGTGCCGGCGACGTCCAGGTGCGCCCAAGGATAGGCCTTGGTGAAGCGCGACAAGAAGCAGGCCGCGGTAATGGTGCCGGCCTTGGGGCCGCCGATATTGGCGATGTCGGCGAAGGGGCTGTCCAGTTGCTCCTGATATTCGTCGAACAGCGGCAGCTGCCAAGCTCGGTCGTCTGCTTTCTGGCCTGCACCCAGCACTTGTTGCAGCAGCTCGTCATTATTGCCGAGCAGGCCCGACGTGTTACTGCCCAGCGCAACGATGCAGGCGCCGGTAAGGGTGGCCACATCGATTACAGCGCGCGGCTTGAAGCGTTCGGCGTAGGTCAGGGTATCGCAGAGCACCAAACGGCCTTCGGCGTCGGTGTTGAGAATCTCGACAGTCTGGCCGCTCATGGTGGTGACGATATCGCCCGGTCGCGTGGCGTTGCCGCTGGGCATGTTCTCAGCGCAGGCGAGCAAGCCAACAAGGTTGATCGGCAGCTGCAGCTCCAGTGCGGCGCGAAAGGTGCCGAGCACGCTGGCGGCGCCACACATGTCGTACTTCATCTCGTCCATGCCCAGGCCCGGCTTGAGGCTGATGCCACCGGTATCAAAGGTGATGCCCTTGCCGACGAGCGCGTAAGGTTGGTCACCTTTCTTGCCGCCGTTGTACTGCATGACCACGATGCAGCCTGGCTGCTCGCTGCCCTGGGATACCGCGAGAAAAGAGCCGGCGCCGAGTTCGCGCAGCTTCTTCTCGTCCAGCACCTCGACTTTAAGGCCCTTGAAAGCCTTGCCAAGCTGTTTGGCCTGCTCGGCCATATAGCTCGGATGGCAGATGTTCGGCGGCAGGTTGCCAAGGTCGCGGGCGAAGCTCATGCCTGCGGTGATCGCGGCGGCGTGACGTGACGCCTGTTCGACCTGGGCTTGCTCGGCCTTATCGGCAAGCAGGGTTATCTTGCGCAACGCCGGAGCATCGCTCTTCTTGCTCTTGAACTGATCGAACACGTACTGACTATCGGCCAGCACTTCGACGAGCATGCGGGTGCGTGCGTAGGTGTCGCGGTCTTTGACCTGGACGCCTTGCACGGCGAAGGTCGCATCTGTACCGCCCAAGTCTTTGAGAACACCGAGCGCGGCACGGACGGCCTTGCGCCACTGGCGGGCATCCAGCTCACCACTCTTACCGGTGCCCACCAGCAGAACGCGCTCGGCCTTCAGGTTCGGCAGGTTATGCAGCAGCAGCGTCTGTCCCGGCTTGCCTTGCAGGTCGCCGCGCTCGAGTACGGCGGAGATGGCACCGCCACTCGCCTGGTCCACGCTTTGTGTGGTGACGTCGAGTACACGATCCTCACCGACGGCCAGAACCAGAGTGGCTGTCTTTGCCGCAGCTGCTTTTGTATTTTTTACAACAAATTCCATAGCGTCGAGTCCCCAAGACAAAGAGTCGGGTTTACAGGATAATGCCGGGCTTATTTTTCCGGTGGTTCGTCCAGCGGGGCGTTGGGAAATGCTGCGTTATTCTCCAACGTCCTGTTGCGGGCGGACCGGCTACTTGGCAGCTAGTTTGAGCGTAGCCGCCGGAGCCTGACAACCCTGGAGTGTCCGGTTTGATCGTCTTTCGTTACCTATCCCGTGAGCTTCTGGTCACCCTGAGTGCCGTTAGTGCCGTGTTGCTGGTGATCATCATGAGCGGGCGCTTTATCAAATACCTGGCGCAGGCCGCGCAGGGGCTGCTCGATCCGGGCGTGCTGCTGATGATCATGGGTTTTCGCCTGCCGGGCTTTCTCCAGCTGATCCTCCCGCTGGGCCTGTTTCTCGGCATTCTGTTGGCTTACGGTCGGCTCTACCTGGATAGCGAGATGACTGTTCTCTCCGCAACGGGTATGAGCCAGCGCCGCCTGCTGGTTTACAGCCTGGCCCCGGCCGCGCTGATTGCCGCGCTGGTTGGCTGGCTGAGTCTTGGGTTGGCACCGCAGGGTGTTGGTGAGGTCGATCGCATCCTCAATGAGCAGGATTCCCTGACCGAGTTCGATACGTTGGTGCCGGGCCGTTTCCAGACCCTGCGCGACGGCACCCGCGTGACCTATACCCGCGAGCTGACCGCAGATCGCACTGAACTCGCCGGTGTTTTCATATCCGAGACCAATCTCTCCAGCGCCACAGGCGAAAAACGCGGGCTATCCGTGCTGGTGGCAGAAAGTGGTCGCCAGGAAATCCAGCCTGACGGAAGCCGCTACCTGATTCTGGAAAATGGCTATCGCTATGACGGTAATCCTGGTCAGGCCAATTATCGGGCGATCCAGTACGACACTTACGGTGTGCTGCTGCCCAAGCCGGAAGTCAGTATCGAGCTGAGCGAGCGCGAAGCACTGCCTACTAGCGAACTGCTTGGCAGTGATGACATTCGGCTGCAGTCCGAGCTGCAATGGCGGCTGTCGTTGCCACTGCTGGTATTTATCGTCACGTTGCTGGCGGTACCGCTGTCGAAAGTGAACCCGCGTCAGGGCCGCTTTCTCAAGCTGCTACCCGCCATTCTCCTGTACATGACTTACCTGGCGTTGCTGATCGCTGCTCGTGGCTGGCTGGACAAGGGGCGAATTCCTGCGACATTGGGGCTTTGGTGGGTGCATGGACTCTTCTTTGCGATCGGGATGTTGATGCTCTATTGGGAACCGCTGAGACTCGCTATCAGCAAGCGCCGCGCGATGTCGGGGGTGGCCCATGCGTAAGCTAGATCGCTATATCGGCAGTCATGTGCTGCTGGCGATTCTGACCGTGCTCGGCATTATCGTCGGGCTTGCGCTACTGTTCGCATTTATCGACGAGCTGGGCGATGTGAAGGGCAGCTACGGCACGTTGAATGCTGCTGTCTACGTGCTGCTCACGACGCCTGCGCGAATCTACGAAATGTTGCCGATGGCGGCTTTGATTGGTTGTCTCATCGGCCTCGGCACGCTTGCCAGCAGCAGCGAACTGACCATCATGCGTGCCGCCGGCGTGTCCCTCGGGCGCATCGTGCTGGCCGTGATGAAGCCGATGCTGTTGCTGATGCTTATCGGCGTGCTGATCGGTGAGTATGTGGCGCCTTGGAGTGAAAACATCGCTCAGGCCAGTCGTTCATCGGCGCAGGGTGCAGGTGAGGCGCAAAGCAGCAAGCGCGGCCTCTGGCATCGGCAAGGCGACGAATTCGTGCATATCAACGCGGTACAGCCGAGCGGTTTGCTACTCGGCATTACCCGCTACCGCTTCGATGATCAACGGCAGCTGTTATCGGCCAGCTTCGCTCGCCGGGCGCGCTACGACGAGGACCACTGGCAGCTCAGTGATGTCGCCACAACACATTTTCGCGGCGATCACACTGAGGTGACCAAGGCTGCTGACGAGCGCTGGGATGTGCAACTGACACCGCAGCTGGTTGGCACGGTAGTGATGGAGCCTGACGCCTTGTCCATCACTGGGCTGTGGAGCTATATCCATTATCTGGGCGACCAGGGCCTGAATAACGGGCGCTATTGGCTGGCGTTCTGGAGCAAGGTGTTGCAGCCGGCAGTAACGGTGGCCTTGGTGTTGCTGGCAATCTCGTTCATCTTCGGTCCGTTGCGCTCGGTCACCCTTGGGCAGCGCATCTTTACCGGGGTCATCGTCGGCTTCGTGTTCCGCATTCTGCAGGATTTGCTAGGCCCCGCCAGCCAGGTGTTCGGCTTCTCGCCGTTGCTGGCGGTGGCGGTCCCGGCCGGTATCTGTGCGCTGGTGGGTGTCTGGTTGTTGCGGCGGGCAGGTTAAGCGAGGCAGACGACAAGCGCGCTGGAGGCTGAAGCTGGGGCGAAAGCAGCTGCGAGGAAAAGCATGGCGATCTGGCGTGAAACCGAACGCTTTCCAGCCCCAGCCTATTTCTTGTGGATGTTCTTCGGTAACTGAACGACCTGGCTCTCCGAGTAAATGTCGTGCCAGGTGCGGCGCTGCTTATCCCAAAGCATCCACCAATAGCCCAGGCCGAAGGCAAGCCAGGAGATGATGGCGATCAGGAAACGCAGCAGTGCCTGCCAGAGGTCGATGGCGCTGCCGTCAGCATTCTGGATGCGCACCCCCCAGACCTGCATGCCGAGCGTTTGACCGTTATGCGTCCAGAACTTGGCAAAGAAGCCAAACAGGCTGAACAGCAGCAGGGTAGACAGGATTGGGTCAATATCCAGTCCGCCGGTTTCTGCCAGCGCCTTGAGCCCTTCGCTGCCATAGAACAGGCGCAGTAGGACCTGCTGGTAGAACAGCGTAACCACCATCATCAGCGCGATCGAAAGAAACGAATCGTAGAAGAATGCGGCGAGTCGACGGATCAGGCCGGCGGCTGGGAACTGACCTTGTGGGTTGAGGAGGTGGTTGCGCATGGGCGTCTCGCTGAAAATGGCAGTCGCGCATTCTACGGAATCGCGCGCATAAAAAAGCCCCTGATGCTGCCATCAGGGGCTTTTCGGAGCGGGGCTTATTCCTGGACTTGAACCTGGTCAGCCTGCATGCCTTTTTGACCTTGCACAGCGATGAAGCTAACTTTCTGGCCTTCTTTCAGGCTCTTGAAGCCGTTGCCTTCGATCGCGCGGAAGTGCACGAACAGATCCGGACCGCTTTCGGGAGTGATGAAACCAAAACCTTTCTCGTCGTTAAACCACTTGACGGTACCGTTCTGACGATTCGACATAGCTTTGTGTCCTTGAAACTCAATAGTAGAAACGCCTCTGCATAGGGCAGAAAGCGGAGACTGGTTGCAAGGAGTAAAGAGTCGAGCGGGATGTAGCGGATCTGAAGATCTACTGCACCAGGTCACGATTCAACGGCGACCCATGCAAACACAGTGGGCACACTCTACGATAACTCGCCGGCCGATGCCAAGCCCTTGGAGTCATAGAATTTGCCCGCTGCAAGCGGCGCTTTTTCAGCGGATTGAAGTGTTGCGGTGTACTTTACCGATTCGCCCGGACCACCTTCGATGGTGCCAGTTGAATCGCGACGATGCCGTTTGTAGCGACGGCTTTGAGTGTCCCACCGCTACGTCGACCCGATGAAGCGTGCTGCGAAGGGTGGTGCCGCTACTGCTGTGCGGCTCCCCATACCAAAGGCTTCGGCTGCCTGTGGTGCTGATTATGGTGCCTCGAGAGAGACTCGAACTCTCACGTTGTTACCAACGGCGGATTTTGAATCCGCTGCGTCTACCGATTCCGCCATCGAGGCACAGTGGCGGCGCAGTATAGGGATGCGATACGAGGCGGTCAATCGTCTGGCGTGGTCAGATTGAGGTGTTTCCGCTAAGATTTGCGCCCCCAAAGCCCTGTGCTGATCAAATTTTCAATGCAAGTCTCCGATTTCTCCTTCCAGCTTCCCGATTCGCTGATCGCTCGTCATCCGCTGGCAGAGCGTCGCGCCAGCCGATTGCTGGTGCTCGATGGTCCGACTGGCCAGTTGGCCCATCATGGCTTCTCCGAGCTGCTCGACTATCTGCGCCCCGGCGATTTGATGATTTTCAATGATACGCGGGTCATTCCGGCGCGCCTGTTTGGACAGAAGGACACCGGTGGCAAGGTCGAGGTGCTTGTCGAGCGGGTGCTCGATGGTCGACGGGTGCTGGCGCATGTCCGTTCGAGCAAGTCGCCGAAGCCGGGAACGAGAATTCACATTGATGGTGGTGGCGAAGCGCTGATGCTGGCTCGGCATGAGGCGTTGTTCGAACTTGAGTTCGGCGAAGACGTGTTGCCGTTGCTGGATCGCGTCGGCCATATGCCGTTGCCCCCATATATTGATCGCCCGGACGAAACTGCGGATCGCGAGCGTTACCAGACGGTTTATGCGCAGCGGGCGGGTGCCGTTGCTGCGCCGACTGCGGGGCTGCATTTCGACACGGCGTTGCTGGCGGCGCTGCAGGAAAAAGGTGTGGAGCGTGCATTCGTCACGTTGCACGTGGGTGCAGGCACTTTCCAGCCGGTACGTGTCGAGCGCATCGAGGAGCACCACATGCATCGTGAATGGCTCGAGGTCAGTCAGGATGTCGTCGATGCGGTCGCGGCCTGTCGGGCCAGAGGCGGCAGGGTGGTCGCGGTAGGTACCACTAGTGTGCGGTCGCTGGAAAGCGCGGCTCGCGACGGCGTGCTCAAAGCCTTCACCGGCGATACCGACATCTTTCTTTACCCGGGCAAGCCCTTTCATGTCGTCGATGCTCTGGTCACCAATTTTCATCTGCCCGAATCGACGCTGTTAATGCTGGTTTCCGCGTTCGCGGGTTATTCGCAAACGATGGCTGCCTATGCCGAGGCTATCGCCAGGGGTTACCGGTTCTTCAGCTATGGCGATGCCATGTTTATTACGCGCAATCCGGCCCCGAGCGGCCCCGAGGATTCCCAATGAGTCGTACTTGCCACATGTCCTTCGAACTGCTCGCGACCGAGGGACGGGCGCGCCGTGGGCGCCTGACCTTTCCGCGCGGCACGGTGGAAACTCCGGCATTCATGCCGGTGGGCACCTACGGCACGGTAAAAGGCATGTTGCCTCGCGATATCGAAGCGATCGGGGCGCAGATCATCCTGGGCAACACCTTCCACCTATGGCTGCGGCCCGGGACCGAGGTGATCAAGGCGCACGGTGATCTGCATGATTTCATGCAATGGCAAGGGCCGATTCTGACCGACTCCGGTGGTTTTCAGGTGTTCAGCCTGGGGGCGATGCGCAAGATCAAGGAGGAGGGCGTCTATTTCGCCTCGCCGGTAGACGGCGCCAAGGTTTTCATGGGGCCTGAAGAGTCGATGCAGGTGCAGCGCGATCTGGGTTCCGACATCGTGATGATCTTCGATGAATGCACGCCCTATCCGGCCGACGAAGACGTCGCGCGGCGCTCGATGGAGCTGTCGCTGCGCTGGGCGCGTCGTTCCAAAGATGCTCACGGCGACAGCCCGGCGGCGCTGTTCGGTATCGTCCAGGGTGGTATGCATGAGTCGCTGCGCATGCGCTCGCTTGAAGGTCTCTGCGATATCGGTTTCGATGGTCTGGCGATCGGCGGACTCTCAGTCGGCGAGCCGAAGGAGGAAATGATTCGTGTGCTCGACTTTCTTCCGCCACAAATGCCGGCAGACAAACCGCGCTATCTGATGGGCGTAGGCAAGCCGGAAGACCTCGTTGAAGGTGTGCGCCGCGGTGTGGATATGTTCGATTGCGTGATGCCAACCCGCAACGCACGCAATGGTCATTTATTCACTGACGGTGGGGTAGTCAAGATTCGCAACGCCATGCATCGGCATGACGATTCGCCGCTGGATGCCGGTTGCGACTGTTACACCTGTAAACACTTCTCCCGCGCATACCTTCATCATCTGGACAAATGCGGCGAAATGCTGGGCAGCATGTTAAATACAATCCATAACCTGCGACATTACCAGCGGCTTATGGCTGGTTTACGCGACGCTATCCAACAGGGTACATTGGCGGCCTTTGTCGACGCCTTCTATGCCAAGCGCGGCCTGCCAACCCCGCCGCTTGCGTGACGAATCCATAACTAACTGATCTCTGCAACAGGAGTGCTACATGAGCTTTCTGATTCCCGCCGCCTACGCTCAAGAGGCTGCCGCTGGTCCCGCTGGTAGTGGTTTCGAGTGGCTGTTTCTGGTCGGCTTTCTGGTCATCTTCTATCTGATGATCTGGCGTCCGCAGGCTAAACGCGCCAAAGAGCACAAGAACCTCATCGGCGGCCTGCAGAAGGGCGACGAAGTGGTTACCTCTGGCGGCATCGCGGGCAAGGTCACCAAAGTATCCGACGACTTCGTCGTGATCGAAGTTTCCGATTCGGTGGAGCTGAAGTTCCAGAAGGTGGCGATTGCCGCAACGCTGCCCAAGGGCACGTTGAAAGCCATCTGAGCTGACTTCTACTCAACACTAACGACGGGGCGCGCAAGGCGCCCCGCGTCATTAGACGGGCTGCGTCATGCTCAATAGATTCCCCCTTTGGAAGTACCTGCTGATATTGGTCGCGCTAGGAATTGCGGTCATCTACTCGGCACCTAACCTTTACCCGGACGATCCGGCAGTTCAGATCACCGGCGCTACGACCTCGCTCGAGGTCACCGAAGCCGATCTCGATCGCGCCAGCAAGGCGCTCGTCGAGGCCGGCATTGACGTCAAGGCGACGAGTCTGGACGAGCAGGGCCGCGGCGGCCTGTTGCGACTGACCGATCAGGACGACCAGCTGCCGGCCAAGGATGTGGTTCGTCGTGCGCTGGGCGATGCTTACGTGGTTGCGCTCAATCTGGCGCCCACTACGCCCGATTGGTTGCGCAACTTGGGCGCGAGCCCGATGAAGCTGGGGTTGGACCTGTCCGGCGGCGTGCACTTTTTGCTCGAAGTCGACATGGACAAGGCCATCGAGACGCGCCTCAACGTCTATGAAGGCGAGGTCAAGAGTCTGCTGCGCAAAGAACGCGTGCGTTATCGCAGTCTTCCCCAGGCACCCAACGCGGTGCAGCTCGGTTTCGCCGATGAGGCGACCCTATCGGCGGCTCAGTCGCTGATCCGTAAGAATTTCAACGATTTCGACCTAACCTCCACCGAGCGCAATGGCCAGCAAGTGCTACGCCTGGCTATCACCGAAGCCAAGCTGGCTGAGATTCGTGAGTACTCGATCAAGCAGAACCTGACGACCGTCCGTAATCGGGTCAATGAATTGGGTGTCTCCGAGCCCCTGGTTCAGCGTCAAGGTGCTAACCGCATCGTTGTCGAACTGCCGGGCGTACAGGACACTGCAGAAGCCAAGCGTATTCTAGGCAAGACCGCGAATCTGGAGTTCCGCCTCGCTGCCGAGCCCGATGCGCCGCGCGCGACGACCGAAACCTTCGAGTTCCGTCAGGAGGGCCGTCCGCCTGTTCAATTGGAGCGCAGTCTGATCATCACCGGTGATCAAGTCACCGACGCTCAGGCCAGCTACGACGAGAATGGTCGCCCGCAGGTTAACATCCGCCTGGATGGTCATGGCGGCGATCTGATGAATCGCGCCACGCGCAACAACGTCGGCCGCAGCATGGCGGTAATCTTTATCGAGCAGCGTCCGACCACGCGTTACGTCAAGCAGATGGTCGACGGCGTCGAGCAAGAAGTGCGCGTCGAGACCTTCCAGGAAGAGAAGAAGATCATCAGCCTGGCGACCATTCAATCACCGCTGGGCAGTCAGTTCCGTATCACTGGTCTCGATGGCCAAGGCGAGTCCTCCGAGCTGGCGCTGCTGCTTCGTGCTGGTGGGCTTGCAGCGCCTATGTACTTTGCCGAAGAGCGCACCATTGGACCAAGCCTTGGTGCGGAGAACATCAAGCTCGGCGTTGAAGCTGCAATGTGGGGCTTTCTCTTCGTCGCGGTTTTCATGGTGCTGATCTACAAGTTCTTCGGTGTTCTGGCGACCGTTGCGCTGATGTTCAATATGGTTGTGCTGACCGCGTTGATGTCACTGCTGGGTGCGACTCTGACATTGCCGGGTATCGCCGGTATCGTGCTCACCATGGGTATGGCGGTGGACGCCAACGTGCTTATTTTCTCTCGTATAAGGGAGGAGATAGCCAACGGCATGTCGATCCAGCGAGCTATTCACGAAGGTTTCGATCGGGCGTTCTCGGCGATTGTCGACGGAAACCTGACCACATTGCTGGTTGGGGGCATTCTGTTTGCCATGGGCACCGGTCCGATCAAAGGTTTTGCTGTCACGCTTTCACTCGGGATTCTGACTTCCATGTTCACTGCAATCATCGTGACCCGTGCCATGGTCAATCTGATCTACGGTGGCCGCGATCTCAAGAAATTGTGGATTTAAGGGGCTTAGCACGATGAAACGCGTAATCAACTTCATGGGCGTTCGCCATGTGGCGTTTGCTCTGACTGTGCTGCTCACGCTTGCTTCGCTCGGTAGCCTAGCGGTAAAGGGGCTGAACTTTGGCCTGGATTTCACCGGTGGAACGTTGATCGAGCTCTCGTACGAGCAGCCGGTGGCCTTGGAAGAGGTGCGGACGCAGCTTTCCCGTTCCGGCTACGAGGACGCTGTAGTGCAGAGCTTCGGTGCTACGACCGACGTACTGGTGCGGATGCCGGGCGACGATCCATTGTTGGGCGAACGTATCGCTGAGGCGTTGCGTGGTGATGAGGCCGCCGGCGCAATTACGGTCAAGCGCGCCGAGTTTGTCGGTCCGGCTGTGGGCGAGGAGTTACGCGATCAGGGCGGGCTGGGCATGTTGCTCGCCCTTGGCGGTATTCTCGTCTACGTCGCCTTTCGCTTTCAATGGAAGTTTGGCTTCGGAGCCGTGCTGTCGCTGTTTCACGATGTGATCGTAGTGCTGGGGGTTTTTTCGTTTTTCGAGATTTCTTTCGATCTGACGGTACTCGCCGCAGTGCTCGCGGTCATCGGATACTCGCTCAACGACACCATCGTGATATTTGACCGCATACGGGAAAACTTCCGGCTGCTGCGCAAGGCCGAGTTGATCGAAAACATCAACATCTCCACCACTCAGACCTTGCTTCGAACGTTAGCGACGTCGGTCTCCACCTTGTTGGCGGTTTTGGCGTTGATGGTGTTCGGTGGCGAAAACCTGTGGGGCTTCTCGCTGGCGCTGATCATTGGAGTTGGGGCGGGAACTTATTCGTCTGTTTATGTCGCCAGCATCTTCCTCATCTGGCTCAAGCTTAGTCGCGATGATCTGATTCCGCCTGTTGTCGAAGAGGTCGACGAGCGTCCCTGAGTGGTTTTTGAACTTCTGATGGACTGATTGGTCGAATTGCGCCGCAGCGGGCTTTTGTCCGTCAGAAGAAGGAAGACTCAGTGAATAAGTCAATGCTGGTTGGTGCCGTTCTTGGGGCCGTAATAGTCACCGCGGGTGGTGCATTCGCTACCTATACGATGGTTGGTCGAGGACCGCAGTTCGCCGAAGTGCTGGCGGTCGAGCCAATCAAGGAAACCATCAAGACACCTCGTGAGGTCTGCAAAGAGGTGACAGTTACACGGCAGAAGCCCGTGCAGGATACCAATCGAATTGCCGGTACGGCGGTAGGTGCGGTCGTAGGTGGCTTGCTCGGTAACCAGATCGGTGGCGGTAATGGCAAGAAAATCGCCACGGTTGCCGGTGCGGTAGGTGGCGGTTATGCCGGTAATCAGGTGCAGGGCCGGATGCAGGCGAATGATACCTACACCACCACCGAAACTCGCTGCAATACCGTGACAGACAGCCACGACAATATCGTCGGCTATGACGTCAAATACGATCTGGATGGCGAAATCGGTCGCGTTCGGATGGATCGGGATCCGGGTGACAGGATTCCGTTTCGTGATGGACAGCTGGTGCTGACGCAGCAGTGAGCTGGTATAAAAAACGCCCATCTGGGCGTTTTTTTTGCTTCCTAGCGCTTCAGTGAAGGTGTCAAGTGCGGCTGGATTGCAGTCAGTACAGCCTTGAAGCATTTGGTGTTGCCAGCGACGATCTGGCCTTTTTCGAGGAAGTCGTGGCTACCGCTGAAGTCGCTGACCAGGCCGCCCGCCTCCTGAATCAGTAGCGCACCGGCGGCCATGTCCCATTCGGAAAGTCCGAACTCCCAGAAGGCGTCGTAACGACCAGCGGCGACATAGGCAAGATCCAGGCTTGCCGCGCCAGCGCGACGCAAGCCTGCGGTCTGGCCAACCAGGCTGCGGAACATGCTGAGGTAGCTGTCCAGGTTGTCCATCTGTCCATCACGGAACGGAAAGCCGGTGCCGAGCAGGGCGCCTTCAAGGCTTTTACGCGTGCCTACACGCAGGCGGCGACCGTTGAGTGCGGCACCGCGGCCGCGGCTCGCAGTGAATTCTTCCTGGCGCACCGGGTCGAGGACCACGGCATGCTCGAGACGGCCGCGATATTTGCAGGCGATGCTCACTGCATAATGCGGGACGCCACGCAGAAAGTTGGTGGTGCCATCCAGCGGGTCGATTACCCATAGATAGTCTGCACCGTCTCCGCTGCCCTCCAATAGGCCGCCTTCCTCACCAAGAATGCCGTGGTTCGGATAGGCCTTGCGCAGCGCCGCAATGATCAATTGCTCCGCGGTGCGATCGATTTCGGAGACGTAATCACGCGCGTCCTTTTCGCTAACCGAGATCACGTCCAGGCGCTCGGTGGAACGAACAATCATTTCGCCGGCGCTACGGGCGGCGCGCAGCGCGATATTCAGCATGGGCTGCATCGATCAAATACCTGGTCGTTTAAAGAAAGCCGGCAATTCTATCAGAAAGCTTGTCGGATGTTGCGCTGGAGTCGTCGGGACGGCCAATAGCGAAGGCGCGGGCGCTTCCTGTAAGCTTTCGTTTTGTTTTCCTACGAGAAAGACAGTGTCGCTTCAGAACATTCGTGTGGTATTGGTCAATACCAGTCACGCCGGCAACATCGGTGGCGCGGCCAGGGCTATGAAAAATATGGGGTTGTCCCGGTTGGTTCTGGTGGACCCAGAGGATTTCCCTAGCCCGAATGCCATTGCGCGCGCATCTGGCGCGACGGATATTCTCGATTCGGCGCAGGTAGTGGCGACGCTTGAAGAGGCCTTGGTGGGTTGCAATCTAGTATTGGGCACCAGTGCCCGTGATCGGCGCATACCCTGGCCGCTGTTGGATCCGCGTGAAACCGGTTCGGTCTGCTTGGAGCAGGTCGAGCGGGGCGGCGAGGTCGCATTGGTGTTCGGGCGCGAGTATGCCGGGCTGACCAATGAGGAGCTTCAGCGTTGTCAGTATCATGTGCACATTCCGTCCGATCCGAATTTCAGTTCGCTGAATCTGGCTGCGGCGGTTCAGGTGCTTGCCTACGAGGTGCGTATGGCATGGTTGGCGGCGAGCGGCCAGCCGAGCAAGATAGAGAGGCTTGAAACCACCTCAATGCTCAATGCGCAGCCGGTAACTGCGGACGAGCTCGAGCATTACTATGGACATCTTGAGCAGACGCTAATCGATATAGGTTTTCTCGACCCTGAGAAACCCCGGCACCTGATGCCGCGACTGCGCAGGCTCTACGGTCGCAGCGGTATAAGCAGGCTGGAGATGAACATCCTGCGCGGAATTCTTACCGAAACCCAGAAAGCCGTCCGCGGCGAACCCCATAAGCGGAGATCAGATTGATGTTCGAACGCATGCGCGAAGATATCCAGAGCGTCTTTCATCGCGATCCGGCAGCGCGTAATGCGTTCGAGGTAGTCACCTGCTATCCAGGTCTGCACGCTGTCTGGTTTCACCGGGTTTCCCATTGGTTGTGGGTAAGCGATTGCAAATGGTTGGCGCGGATGACGTCGAATTTGGCGCGCTGGCTAACCGGGATCGAGATCCATCCGGGGGCGCAGATCGGTCGGCGTTTCTTTATCGATCACGGGATGGGCATCGTCATCGGCGAGACCGCCCAAATCGGTGACGATGTGACGCTTTATCATGGGGTGACCCTGGGTGGCACCAGCTGGAACAAGGGTAAGCGCCACCCCACGCTCGAAGATGGTGTGATCGTTGGTGCGGGGGCGAAGATTCTTGGCCCGTTCACGGTCGGCGCAGGGGCTAAGGTCGGCTCCAATGCGGTCGTTACCCGGGCGATTCCGGCTGGCGCTACTGCTGTCGGGATTCCAGGTCGCGTTATCGTCAAGTCGGACGACGTTCAGGAAGCCAAGCGCAAGGCTATCGCCGAAAAGATCGGCTTCGATGCCTACGGCGTGACCGAAGACATGCCCGACCCGGTGGCGCGGGCCATTGGCCAGCTGCTCGATCACGTCCAGGCTGTCGAGGAGCGTATGGAAGGTATGTGCAAGGCATTGACGGCGCTAGGCAGCGACTACTGTGCGAAGAAAATGCCTGAGTTGCGCGAAGAGGATTTTGCCGAGATTAAGGACGGCGGTGACGAGGCGCGTCCCTGAGTGCGGCCGGCCAACCGGGCTGCTATTATGCGTGCCGCCCGCTGATCGCTGCTGCGTCTTTCCCTCTTACGCTGCTATGTCCGAGCGCTTTAATAGGTCTTATAGTTGATCTAAATACTCGGGTATTGCATACTTGCATCAAACCATGATGCTTGGTGCAAACCGATGCGATTGACTACTAAAGGCCGTTACGCCGTCACTGCGATGCTCGACCTTGCGCTCCATGCGCAACACGGGCCGGTATCCCTTGCGGATATTTCCGAGCGGCAAGGCATCTCGCTTTCCTATCTCGAACAGCTATTCGCCAAACTGCGCCGTGGCAGTCTGGTGACAAGCGTTCGCGGGCCGGGCGGGGGCTACCAGCTCTCTCGAGAGATGGCTGGTATTCAAGTGGCCCAAGTCATTGATGCGGTCAACGAGTCAGTCGATGCCACTCGCTGTCAGGGATTGGGCGACTGTCATTCGGGTGATACCTGTCTGACCCATCATTTATGGTGCGATTTGAGCCAGCAGATTCACGAATTTCTAAGCGGTATCAGTCTGGCGGATCTGGTGATGCGCCGCGAGGTTCAGGAGGTTGCACTGCGCCAGGATATGCGCCGCGCCAATGGCCAGACTCCGCGACTGGATAAGATCGAAGCGTCCGCCGTTGAATGAGCGGGACGACTGCCTGATAGGAGATACCTGATGAAGTTGCCGATTTACCTGGACTACTCTGCTACCACACCGGTCGATCCTCGCGTTGCCGAGAAAATGGTCGAGTGCCTTACCGCCGAAGGTAACTTCGGTAATCCGGCTTCGCGCTCTCACGCATTTGGTTGGAAGGCGGAAGAAGCCGTTGAGAATGCCCGTCGCCAGGTTGCAGAGCTGGTCAATGCAGATCCTCGCGAAATCGTCTGGACCTCTGGTGCGACCGAGTCGGACAACTTGGCGATCAAAGGGGTCGCGCATTTCTATGCGTCGAAGGGTAAACACATCATCACCAGCAAGATCGAGCATAAAGCCGTTCTTGATACGACCCGTCAGCTCGAGCGTGAAGGGTTCGAAGTTACGTACATTGAGCCGGGCGAAGACGGCGTAATCACTCCGGCAATGGTCGAAGCGGCCATGCGCGATGACACTGTGCTGGTCTCCATCATGCATGTGAATAACGAGATCGGAACGATCAACGATATCGCCGCTATCGGTGAGCTCACTCGCTCCCGTGGCGTGCTGTTCCATGTCGACGCCGCTCAGTCCACCGGCAAAGTCGAGATCGATCTGGAGGCGATGAAGGTCGATCTGATGTCGTTCTCGGCACACAAGACTTACGGCCCCAAAGGCGTCGGCGCGCTCTATGTCCGCCGCAAGCCGCGGGTGCGTCTGGAAGCGCAGATGCACGGTGGTGGCCATGAGCGCGGTATGCGTTCGGGTACGCTGGCAGCGCATCAGTCGGTAGGCATGGGTGAAGCGTTCCGTATCGCCAAGGAAGAAATGGCGGCAGAGAACGAGCGAATCCGCTCGCTGCGCGATCGCTTCTTCAAGCAGGTCGAGCATCTCGAAGAGCTCTACGTGAACGGCAGCATGACGTCCCGCGTTCCGCACAACCTGAACTTGAGCTTCAACTACGTGGAAGGCGAGTCGCTGATCATGGCGCTCAAGGACTTGGCGGTTTCTTCGGGTTCGGCCTGCACCTCCGCTTCGCTGGAGCCGTCCTACGTACTCCGAGCGCTGGGTCGCAATGACGAACTGGCACACAGCTCGATCCGTTTCACTTTCGGCCGCTTCACTACCGAAGAAGAAGTCGACTACGCCGCGCAGAAGGTCAGCGAGGCGGTAACGAAATTGCGTGAGCTTTCACCCTTGTGGGACATGTTCAAGGATGGCGTCGATATCTCGCAGGTCGAGTGGGCAGCCCACTGACCCAATGAGTCGTCGAGTTCCGCATAGCCTGATTCAATGAGGATTGCACCATGGCATACAGTGACAAGGTCATTGACCATTACGAAAATCCCCGCAACGTCGGCAAGTTCGACGCTGAGGATCCTTCCATCGGCACCGGCATGGTCGGCGCCCCGGCCTGCGGCGATGTGATGCGTTTGCAGATCAAGGTCAACGAGCAGGGCATCATCGAAGACGCCAAGTTCAAGACTTACGGTTGCGGTTCGGCCATCGCCTCCAGCTCCCTCGCTACTGAGTGGATGAAGGGCAAGACGCTGGAGGAGGCTGAAACCATCAAGAACACTCAGCTGGCCGAAGAATTGGCACTGCCACCAGTGAAGATCCACTGCTCGGTATTAGCAGAGGATGCCATCAAGGCGGCCGTTCGCGATTATCGCGAGAAAAAAGGGTTGCCACAGGTCTGAAGGAGGTATCGATGGCTATCAGCATGACGACCGCTGCCGCCGATCACGTGCGCCGCTCCCTCGATGGGCGCGGCAAGGGTCTTGGCGTCCGGTTGGGCGTACGCACCACAGGCTGTTCCGGTTTGGCGTACGTGCTCGAATTCGTTGATGAGGCGGCCGCTGAGGATTCAATCTTCGACAATCACGGCGTCAAGGTCATCATCGATCCGAAGAGCCTGGTTTACCTCGACGGAACCGAGCTCGACTTCGTGCGTGAGGGGCTGAACGAAGGCTTCAAGTTCAACAACCCCAACGTTCGTGGCGAGTGCGGCTGCGGCGAAAGCTTCAACATCTGAGGACGCTGTGGGAATTCCCTGTCATTACGCGTTGTTCGAGCTTCAGCCTGCCTTCGACGTCGATCTCGACATGTTGTCGGGCCGTTATCGCGAGTTGGCGCGCAAAGTCCATCCCGATCGGTTTGCCGACGCGGGCGAAACTGAGCAGCGCCATGCAATCGAGCGTTCGGCAAATCTGAACGAGGCCTATCAGACCTTGAAGAGCCCGTCGCGTCGAGCCCGGTATTTGCTGACGCTGCAAGGGCGAGAGATGCCGCTGGAGGCGACCGTTCAGGACCCCGCCTTCCTTATGCAGCAGATGCACTGGCGAGAAGAACTGGAAGAGCTACATGACGAGGCGAATATCGCTGGCGTCGCGGTCTTCAAGGCTCGCCTCAAAGTTGCTCAGCAGGACCTCAACGATTCGTTCTCCCGCGTATGGCAGGACGAGACGCAGCGAGAGCAGGCGGAGCGGTTGGTGCGTCGGATGCAGTTCCTCGACAAGCTGTCCCAGGAAGTGCGCCAATTGGAAGAGCGCCTCGACGATTAACCCTGCGTAGCGCCACACGCTGCGCCCGACATCAGACAGACATGGCCTTACTTCAGATAGCTGAGCCCGGACAAAGCCCGCAACCTCACCAGCGTCGCCTGGCGGTTGGTATCGATTTGGGCACTACCAATTCACTTGTTGCAGCGTTGCGCAGCGGTATCACGGCGCCGCTGGCTGACAGCGATGGTGAAGTTATTCTGCCTTCCGCGGTGCGCTATCACGCTGACCGTGTCGAGGTTGGCGGCGGCGCCAAGCGGGCTGCCGCTATCGATCCGCTGAATACCGTCATCTCGGTAAAGCGCCTCATGGGGCGTGGTGTCGGTGACGTGAAGCAACTGGGCGGACAACTGCCTTATCGGTTCAGCGAAGGGCAGTCGCAAATGCCATTCATCGAGACGGTACAGGGCGCCAAGAGTCCGGTGGAGATTTCCGCCGAGATCCTTCGTGCGTTGCGCGAGCGTGCCGAAGCGGTGCTGGGCGGCGAGCTGGTCGGCGCTGTGATTACGGTACCGGCATACTTCGACGATGCCCAGCGACAGGCGACCAAGGATGCTGCACGACTGGCGAACCTCAACGTGCTGCGTCTGCTCAATGAGCCCACTGCCGCTGCCGTCGCCTATGGTCTGGACCGTCAGGCCGAAGGTGTTGTAGCGATCTACGACCTGGGTGGCGGAACCTTTGATATCTCTATCCTGCGCTTGACGAAGGGCGTGTTCGAGGTGCTGGCCACGGGTGGTGACACGGCTCTCGGTGGCGATGATTTCGATCATGCGATTGCGGGCTGGGTGCTGGCTCAGGCAGGGGCTTGCGCTGACCTCGATCCGGGTGCTCAGCGCGAGGTGCTGAAGATCGCCTGCGACGCCAAGGAACAGCTTAGTAATGCAGAGTCCGTCGAGGTGCGTTATGCCGGTTGGCAGGGCGTTCTGACACGCACTGCATTCAACGAGCTCATTGATCCGATGATCGCTCGCAGCCTCAAGTCCTGTCGACGGGCATTGCGTGATTCGGCTGTTGAGCTGGAAGAAGTTCATGCCGTGGTGATGGTTGGTGGCTCCACGCGGGTGCCGCGGGTCCGAGAGTTGGTTGGTGAGATGTTCGGAAGACAGCCGCTTACGGATATCGACCCCGATCAGGTCGTCGCCATTGGTGCGGCCATTCAAGCCGAGACCCTTGCTGGCAACAATCGCGATGGCGAAGAGCTGCTGCTGCTCGATGTGATTCCGCTGTCGCTGGGGCTGGAAACCATGGGCGGTTTGATGGAGAAAATCATTCCGCGCAACACCACCATCCCGGTCGCGCGCGCGCAGGATTTCACCACCTACAAGGATGGTCAGTCGGCCATGATGATCCACGTGCTGCAAGGCGAACGCGAGCTCATCACCGACTGTCGATCACTGGCTCGCTTCGAGTTGCGTGGCATTCCGTCTATGGTCGCCGGTGCGGCGAAGATTCGCGTCACCTTTCAGGTCGATGCTGACGGCCTTCTTAGCGTCTCTGCCCGTGAGCTCGCATCCGGCGTCGAATCGAGCATTCAAGTGAAGCCGTCCTACGGCCTGACTGATGGCGAGATTGCTCGCATGCTCGAAGATTCGTTCCATAAGGCTAGCGAAGACAAGGCAGCCCGTGCGTTGCGCGAACAGCTGGTCGATGGGCAGCGCTTGCTCGAGGCGGTGGAGGCTGCCCTGGAGGCGGATGGCGAGCGTTTGCTCAGCACAGAAGAGCGCATAGCTATCGAGTCGCAGATGCAGGCGCTGCGTGAGCTACTCGGCGGTCAGGATGGTGTTGCCGTCGAGCGTCAGGTCAAGCGCCTGAGCCAGATTACCGACGCCTTTGCTGCGCGCCGGCTAGATTCCACTGTCAAGGCCGCACTGGCCGGACGGCGGCTTAATGATATTGAGGAATGACCCAGATGCCGCAGATTGTTTTCCTGCCTCACGTCGACCACTGCCCGGAGGGAGCGGTCGTCGAAGCGCAGCCCGGTGAAACGGTGCTTGATGCCGCGCTGCGTAACGGTATCGATATCGAGCATGCGTGTGAAAAATCTTGTGCCTGTACTACTTGTCACATCGTGGTTCGAGAGGGTTTCGCTTCGCTGGAAGCGTCCGATGAGTTGGAAGATGACATGCTGGATAAAGCGTGGGGGCTCGAGCCTACGTCACGACTTTCCTGCCAGGCTGCGGTTGCGGATGTCGATCTAGTGGTCGAGATTCCCAAGTACACGATCAATCAAGTTTCTGAAGGCCATTGAAGGCGAGGTTATGCATGACGCTTAAATGGGCCGATGTGCTGGACATCGCGATCGAACTTGCCGAGCGCAAGCCGGACGTTGATCCCCGCTACGTGAACTTTGTCGAATTACACCGCTGGGTAGTGGAGCTGCCAGAATTCTCCGACGATCCGACGCGCGGTGGTGAAAAGGTTCTGGAGGCCATTCAGGCGGCCTGGATCGAAGAGGTCTAGAAGAGCAGCGGCAAGTGTAAGCCTTGGGTAGGGTGGGCTTCAGCGCACCTGCATCGCCACCGGCAGGGCTCTGGTGGGCTGAAGCCCACCCTGCGGTACTTGAGGTTTGGCCGTCCAGCCTTCATCGCTTCTATCGTCTGCCTGCCCCTCAGGCTGCTCTTATATTTTTCTTCCCGACCCGCGTATAATTCGCGGGTTTACTTGTTTGCTTTAACTTATCGATTTTCTGGAGTTTCAAATGGCCCTGCAACGCACTTTCTCCATCATCAAGCCTGACGCTGTCGCCAAGAATGTTATCGGCGAAATCACTTCTCGTTTCGAGAAAGCCGGACTGCGTATCGTCGCTTCGAAGATGGTCCAGCTGTCCGAGCGTGAGGCTGGCGGTTTCTATGCTGAGCACAGCGAGCGCGGCTTCTTCAAGGATCTGGTCGCTTTCATGGTTTCCGGTCCGGTCATCGTTCAGGTTCTGGAGGGCGAAGACGCCATCGCTAAGAACCGTGAGCTGATGGGCGCTACCAATCCGAAGGAAGCTGCTCCAGGCACCATCCGTGCCGATTTCGCCGTCTCCATCGACGAGAACGCTGTTCACGGTTCCGACTCCGAAGCGTCCGCTGCTCGCGAAATCGCTTACTTCTTCTCTGCCACCGAAGTGTGCGCCCGCATTCGCTGATCAGGCGAAGGTGAATCCGATGACTGCTACGACCGGTAAAGTGAATCTGCTGGGGCTGACCCAGCCTCAGTTGGAAAGCTTCTTCGATTCAATAGGGGAGAAGCGCTTTCGTGCCGGCCAGGTCATGAAGTGGATTCACCATTTTGGCGTTGATGATTTCGATGCCATGAGCAATATCGGTAAGGCCTTGCGCGAAAAGCTCAAGGCCTCCGCCGAGATCCGTGGCCCCGAGATCGTCAGTGAGGACATTTCCACCGACGGCACCCGCAAATGGGTGGTGCGCGTGGCTTCGGGCAGCTGCGTGGAAACCGTATATATCCCTCAGGGGGGGCGCGGCACGCTTTGTGTTTCTTCCCAGGCTGGTTGTGCGTTGGATTGCAGTTTCTGCTCCACCGGCAAACAGGGCTTCAACAGCAATCTCACCGCAGCTGAAGTGATCGGCCAAGTGTGGATTGCCAATAAATCGTTCGGCACTATTCCGGCCAAAGTTGATCGCGCCATCACTAACGTGGTCATGATGGGCATGGGTGAGCCGTTGCTGAATTTCGATAATGTCGTCGCTGCGATGCAGATCATGATGGACGACCTCGGGTACGGTATCTCCAAACGCAAGGTGACGCTGTCGACCTCTGGCGTCGTGCCGATGATCGACGAGCTATCGAAGGTTATCGATGTATCGCTGGCGCTGTCGCTACACGCACCGAACGATGCGTTGCGTGACCAGTTGGTGCCGATTAACAAGAAGTATCCGTTGGAGATGCTGCTCGCTGCATGTCAGCGCTATATCTCCAATCTGGGTGAAAAGCGGGTTCTCACCATCGAATACACGCTCTTGCAGGGTATCAATGATCAACCCGAGCATGCCGAGCAGATGATCGCGCTGCTGGCGAAAATTCCTTGCAAGATCAATCTGATTCCCTTCAATCCATTCCCGCATTCCGGATATGAGCGGCCAAGCAACAATGCTATCCGTCGTTTTCAGGACATCCTTCACAAAGCCGGGCACAATGTGACGGTGCGTACCACTCGTGGCGAGGATATCGATGCAGCCTGCGGCCAACTGGTTGGGCAGGTGATGGATCGCACACGCCGAAGCGAGCGTTACATCGCAGTGCGTGAATTGCAATCCGAGCCAGGTACGGCATCCATTGCTACGAACCGTTCCTGAGGGGGATGCTACTGATGACCTTGCGCGTTGCGCTGCTGCTTCTATTGGCCGGCCTTATGGCCGGTTGTGTTTCTACCGGGACCGGGAATCCCATGCGTACCTCGGAAGGCCGTGACGAGGCGCGAGATGCTTATATCCAACTTGGTATCGGCTATCTGCAGCAAGGCGAGGCTTCTCGGGCCAAGACGCCCTTGCGCAAGGCACTCGAGCTAGACCCTGACAGCGCGAACGCGCACGCGGCGCTGGCCCTGGTGTTCCAGAATGAGATGGAAAACCGGTTGGCTGATGAGCATTTCCAAAAAGCCCTGTCCAGCCGCAAAGACGCCCGCATTCTGAACAACTACGGCAGTTTTCTATTCGAGCAGAAGCGCTACCAGGAAGCCATGGATCGGTTTGCCGAGGCATCCGAAGACAACCTGTATCCCGAGCGCTCGCGAGTATTCCAGAACATGGGAATGACTGCCTTACAACTTGGACAGCGTGAGCAGGCTGAAACCTATTTTACCCGCGCGCTGCGCCTCGATAGCCGCCAACCCCTTGCTTTGCTCGAGCTGGCACTGCTGGCCTACGATGCCAAGCAATATGTCCCAGCGAAACGTTATTACGAGAATTTCAGCAGCCTTTCCGAACAAAATGCCCGCAGTCTGCTGCTGGGCATTCGTCTGGCGAATATCCATCAGGACCGAGATCAGGCCGCGAGCCTTGGCCTGCAGCTCAAGCGTCTGTATCCAGGTACGTCTGAATTTCAACAGTTTCTTTCGGAGCAACGATGATAGCGCCACATTCTGAAGCCGCTGCCCCGGCCTTCGCCAATCCAGGTGAAACGCTTCGCGCGGCGCGTGAGAGCAAGAATTGGTCCCTTTCTTCAGTGGCTCAGCAACTCAATCTGTCGGAGCGTTCGCTGATGCAGATTGAGGCCGGTGACTTCAGTCAGTTGCCTGGTCATACATTTTCCCGGGGCTACGTTCGCGCCTATGCCAAGCTGCTGGGGCTGGATCAGAATCGTCTGGTGCAGCAGTTCGACCATCATACCGGCACGGATGCTACCGGTAGCAGCGTAAACAGCCTTGGACACATCGACGAACCTGTGCGCCTTTCACGCAGCATGGTGCGCTTCTTTGCCTTCGTATTGACGCTGGTGGTTGGCGCCGCTGCGTTTTTCTGGTGGCAGGACCAATCTGCACGCAACCAGTCGGGCCCTTCGGTCACAGCGTTGGAGCGAATCGAGGTCGAGGCGGCAGACGGCACCACCGAGATTCATCTGCTGGATCGCACCGAGGAGCCCGTTGAGCCTGTCGTCGATGAGTCGAACGATTCGACGTCGCCAGCGGGCGCGGAAGAGCCACCCGCGGCAGTGGCTGAATCGTTACCGCTGGCCGAGCCGTCTGCAGCCGAGGAAACGGTGGGCGCCCCCGAACAGCAGAGCGACGCGGCGGCTCCAGCCGAAGTGCCGATTGCGGTCACAGAGGCACCGGCCACGGCTGCATCTCCGGCCGCTGAAATGGCTTCGGTTGCGCCTGATGAAGGCCGATTAACGCTGGACTACACCGCCGACTGTTGGACGCGCGTAACTGATGCCGATGGCGAAGTTCTTTACAGCGCACTGGCCAGAGCGGGCACCAGCCGTACCCTGGTCGGCAAGACCCCACTGGATCTGCATCTTGGTTTCGCCGCCGGAGTACAAGTCAGCTTCAACGGCGAAGCCGTCAGTCTTTCTGGCAAAACGCGTGGCGAGACCGCACGCCTCAAGCTCGGACAGTAATCATGCATAGTGAGTCTCCTATCAAGCGTCGCCACTCTCGCAAGATCTGGGTGGGCAATGTGCCGGTCGGCGGCGATGCGCCTATCGCCGTACAGAGCATGACCAATACCGAAACCTGTGATGTCGACGCGACTGTCGCGCAGATCCAGCGACTGCAAGATGCCGGTGCCGATATCGTCCGGGTGTCGGTGCCCTCGATGGAGGCAGCCGAGGCATTTGGCAAGATCAAGCAGCGTGTCGGTCTGCCGCTGGTGGCCGACATCCACTTCGACTATCAGATTGCGCTACGCGTAGCCGAGCTTGGCGTTGATTGCCTGCGTATCAATCCAGGCAATATCGGCCGTGAGGATCGTGTTCGTGCGGTGGTCGAAGCTGCGCGTGACCGCGGTATTCCGATCCGCATTGGCGTGAATGCAGGCTCGTTGGAAAAGGATCTACAAAAAAAGTACGGCGAACCGACGCCCGAGGCGCTGGTGGAATCCGCTTTGCGTCATGTCGAGCATCTCGATCGGCTGAATTTTCCGGATTTCAAGGTCAGCGTGAAGGCATCCGATGTGTTCATGGCTGTGGCCGCGTATCGGCTGCTGGCGGACAAGATCGAGCAGCCGTTGCATCTGGGTATCACCGAGGCCGGTGGTTTGCGTTCGGGCACAGTGAAATCGGCGGTGGGGCTGGGCATGTTGCTTGCCGAGGGCATCGGCGACACCATTCGCATTTCTCTGGCCGCCGACCCGGTGGAAGAGATCAAGGTCGGTTTCGATATCCTCAAGTCCCTTCGCCTGCGTTCGCGCGGGATCAATTTCATCGCCTGCCCAAGCTGCTCGCGACAAAACTTCGATGTGGTGAAAACCATGAACGAGCTCGAGGGGCGACTCGAAGACCTGCTAGTGCCATTGGACGTTGCCGTGATCGGCTGTGTCGTCAACGGACCGGGCGAGGCCAAGGAAGCACATGTTGGCTTGACCGGCGGCACCCCGAACAACCTGATCTACATCGACGGCAAGCCTGCGCAGAAGCTGAACAATGAAAATCTGGTAAACGAATTGGAGCAGCTGATTCGTCGCAAGGCCGCCGAGAAAGCCGAGACCGATGCCGCGCTCATCGTGCGTAGCTGATTAAGGAGCCGAATTGAGCAAGTCCCTGCAAGCCATTCGTGGCATGAACGACATTCTGCCGGCACAGACGCCGGTCTGGCGCTATCTAGAAACCACTTTCGCTCAGTTGCTCGATAGCTACGGCTACAGCGAGATCCGCCTGCCAATCCTTGAGTTCACTGATCTGTTCGCCCGTGGTATCGGCGAGGGCACCGATGTGGTCGACAAGGAGATGTACACCTTTCTCGACCGTAACGAGGAGTCATTGACGCTGCGCCCCGAAGGTACGGCCGGTTGTGTCCGTGCCGTGTTGGAGCATGGAATGACCGGAGGCGGCCAGGTGCAGAAGCTCTGGTATAGCGGCCCAATGTTCCGCTACGAGAAGCCTCAAAAAGGTCGCTATCGTCAGTTTCACCAGATCGGTGTGGAAGCCTTCAACCAGCCGGGGCCGGATGTCGATGCCGAGCTGATCGTTCTGACGGCCCGTCTTTGGAAGAAGCTCGGCATGTCCGATGCGGTCACGCTGCAGTTGAACAGCCTGGGCTCCAGCGAGGCGCGCGCGACCTATCGGGACGCGCTGGTGGCGTATCTGCGACAGCATTTCGAACAACTTGACGAAGACAGCCAGCGCCGACTGACCAGCAACCCCCTGCGCATCCTCGATAGCAAGAATGCCCAGACCCAGGCGCTGCTGGTCGATGCGCCGACATTGCATGACTATCTGGACGATGAATCGCGCGCGCATTTCGAAGGCCTCAAGGCCCGTCTCGAAGCGGCCGGGATCGCCTATCAGATCAATCCGAAGCTCGTTCGTGGCCTGGATTACTACGGGCGCACCGTGTTCGAGTGGGTGACCGATAAGCTGGGCTCGCAAGGCACGGTATGCGCCGGTGGGCGCTACGACGGGTTGGTCAGCCAGTTCGGAGGCAAGCCGACGCCGGGCGTCGGTTTCGCGATGGGCATCGAGCGTCTGGTACTGCTGCTGGAAACGCTCGAACTTATCCCCGAGGCGCTTAATCAACCTGCCCATGCGTTCATTTGTGCCTTCGGCGAAGAGGCTGAGCTGGCGGCGCTAGCACTGGCCGAACGACTTCGTGATGAATTGCCGGGCCTGCGCCTGTTGCTCAATGCAGGCGGTGGCAGCTTCAAAAGCCAATTCAAGAAGGCTGATAAGAGCGGTGCGCGCTTCGCACTGATTCTGGGTGACGACGAACTGGCCGGGCGCGTGGTAGGTTGCAAGCCGCTGCGAGACGACAGCGAACAACAAAGCATTGCCTGGGATGCTCTGCCCGAGCGTCTGGCTGCCTGTCTGGCTTGATCGACGGGTCTGAATTCAGCGAATGAAAGGAGTGACAGTGTGACCTCGGGTACCGAAGAAGAACAGCTGGCGCAAGTTAAAGAGTGGTGGCAGCGCAACGGCAAGCCGCTGCTGCTGGGAGGCGCACTCGCTCTGGTATTGGTGTTTGGCTGGCAGTTCTGGCAGAAGCATCAGCTCAATCAGGCTCAGAGCGCCTCGGCGGTTTATCAGCAGTTACTGAATGCTGCCTTGGCTGAAGGCGGGGTGGATAACGCTGAGGTTTCGCGCCTGGGCAATTTGTTGCAAACGGAATTCGCGGGGTCGCACTACGCGCAGTACGGCAACCTTTTCGTAGCCAAGGTGGCGGTGGAATCTGGGCGCCTCGATGACGCGGCTGCCGAACTGCAGGCGGTGCTGGACAAGCCCGCCGACAAGACGCTCGAAGAGCTTGCCCGTCAGCGTCTTGCCCGTGTACTGGCCGCACAGGATAAGGCCGATGCTGCGCTTGCGCTGCTTGATGGCGAGGCCGCGGAGGCATTTGCCGCCAGTCGTGAAGAGCTGCGTGGCGATCTGTTGGTCAAGTTAGGGCGCAATGACGAGGCCCACACAGCCTATTCCAAGGCAAAAGAGTCGCTGTCACAGGATGCCGCCATCGGCGGTCTGCAGCTGAAACTGGACGATCTGGCTCGTGGAGAGGCGTGAATTGATGCGTTGGAAAATTGCCGCGCTGTTGGCCCTGGCCGTCCTGGCTGCAGGGTGCAGCAGCAACGATAAGAAAGAACCCGAGCCGGCCGAACTGGTCAAGTTCGACGCGGAAATCGAACTGAGCAAGGAGTGGAGTCGCTCTATCGGCGAAGGCCAGGGCGAGACCTACAACCTCCTGGCGCCAGTCGTCTACGGCAACGAGATATTCGCTGCCGACGTCGAAGGGCTGGTGGTTGCCATGGATCGTCTCACCGGCGACGTTAACTGGAAGACAGACCTGGACGTGGCAATTTCCGGTGCCGTTGGCGCTGGCTACGGTCTGGTCCTCGTCGGCACCCTGGGTGGCGAAGTACTGGCGCTGGACGTCTCGACCGGTGAAGAGCGGTGGCGCACCCAGGTAAGCAGCGAGGTTCTCGCCGCTCCTGCCGTCAATGGCGACGTAGTGGTTGTTCAGACCCAGGATGACCGGGTTATCGCATTGGAGATCGATACTGGCGAGCAGCGCTGGAGCTACGAAAGCTCTCCTGCCGTGCTCACCCTGCGTGGTACCGGGGCGCCGTTACTGACCAATCAACTGGCAGTTGCCGGGCTCTCCAGCGGCAAGGTGGTCGCGCTGGATACCAGCCGTGGATTGCCGGTGTGGGAACAACGTGTAGCTATCCCACAAGGGCGTTCCGAGCTTGAGCGCGTCGTTGATATCGATGGTGGTCTGCTACTGTCGGGCGGGACCTTGTATGTCGCCTCCTTCCAGGGGCGTGCCGCCGCGCTGGACCTGGAAAGCGGCCGGATTCTCTGGCAACGCGACGCTTCGACTTCATCTGGCGTAGCCCTGGGTTATGGCAGCGTTTACGTTAGCCAGGCTAATGGCACGGTTACTGGAATTGATGAGCGGTCGACGACTGTTCTGTGGAGCAACGACGCGCTGGCTCGCCGCGAACTTTCCGCTCCGGCAGTATTTTCCAGCTACGTAGCGGTTGGAGACAAAGAGGGCTATTTGCATCTGCTGAGCCAGGTCGATGGCCGTTTCGTCGCCCGGACCCGCATCGACAGCGCTGGGGTACGTGCCCGCCCTGTGGTCGAGGGTGACTGGCTGTACGCCTACGGTAACGATGGCAAGCTGGTCGCATTGACCATTCGCCAGGCGGACTGAACACTTCAGGTTATCCGTCTGCTGTTCCGCTTCGGCGGAACGCTTAATATAGTTGGCCGCTGCCCTGCAGCGGCCTTCGTGTTTTCTGAAATATCGCAGTGGAGAGCCGTATGGTTCCCGTAATCGCCCTGGTGGGCCGCCCGAACGTCGGTAAATCGACCCTGTTCAACCGTCTGACCAAGAGCCGTGATGCCATCGTTGCGGAATACGCTGGTCTGACCCGCGACCGCCAGTATGGCGAGGCCAAATGGCAAGGCCGCACCTACATCGTCATCGACACCGGCGGTTTGACAGGTGACGAGCAGGGTATCGACGCCAAAATGGCTGAACAATCCCTGCAAGCCATGCAGGAAGCTGATGCTGTGATGTTCATGGTCGATGCGCGCGCCGGCATGACGCCAGGCGATCAGATGATCGCCGAGCACCTGCGCAAAATGAACAAGCGCCACTTCTTGGTGGCTAACAAGGTCGACAGCATCGATCCAGACATTGCCCGCGCCGAATTCAGCCCGCTGGGGCTTGGCGATGCGCTGCCGATCGCCGCTGCCCATGGTCGCGGCATCAGCCATATGCTGGAGCAGGCGCTCGGGACCTTCCCCAAAGACAACGCAGAAGAGCCAGAAACTGAAGGCGAGGGCGAAGAGGGCGAGACGGTTGCCGAAGGCCAGGAGCTCAAGCGCATTCCCGGCCCGAGCGAGAAGGATGGCATCAAGATCGCCATCATCGGGCGCCCCAATGTGGGCAAGTCGACCCTGGTTAACCGCATGCTCGGCGAGGAGCGGGTCATCGTTTACGATCAGGCCGGCACGACGCGTGACAGCATCTATATCCCCTTCGAGCGCGATGACGAGAAGTACACCCTGATCGACACTGCAGGTGTTCGCCGTCGCGGCAAGATCTTCGAAGCGGTAGAAAAGTTTTCGGTGGTCAAGACACTGCAGGCGATCCAGGACTCCAACGTAGTCATCTTCGTCATGGATGCTCGTGAAGGCGTGGTGGAGCACGACCTGAATCTGCTTGGCTTCGTGCTTGAGAGTGGCCGGGCGCTGGTGATTGCGCTGAACAAGTGGGACGGCATGGAGCCGAGCGAGCGCGACTATGTGAAGACCGAGCTGGAGCGCCGGCTGTTCTTCGTCGAGTTCGCTGACATCCATTTCATCTCCGCCAAGCACGGCACCGGCGTTGGCAACCTCTACAAGTCGGTACAGGCATCGTTCACCTCGGCCGTCACTCGCTGGCCAACCAGCCGCCTGACCCAGATCCTTGAGGACGCTGTTCGCGAGCACGCGCCACCGATGGTTGCCAGCCGCCGTATCAAACTGCGTTATGCACACCTGGGGGGCGCCAACCCACCGCTGATCGTGATCCACGGTAACCAGGTCGACTCGATACCCAAGTCCTATACACGTTACCTGGAAAACACTTACCGGCGTGTCCTGAAGCTAGTCGGTACCCCAATTCGCATTGAGTACAAGGGCGGGGAAAACCCCTACGAGGGCAAGAAGAACACCCTCACCGATCGCCAAGTGAACAAGAAACGTCGCCTCATGTCGCACCACAAGAAGGCCGAGAAGAAGCGCAGGGACAAACGATAGCCCGAAGTTTGAAGCCATAAGCTGGAAGTCGTCTTGCATGAGCTTCTAGCTTCAACTTCAAGCTTCTTGCTTTGAGCGAGACCAAATGATCACCAGCAAACTCCCGAACGTCGGCACCACTATTTTCACCACCATGTCGCAGCTGGCGACCCAGACCGGTGCGCTGAATTTGTCCCAGGGTTTTCCGGACTTCGACGGGCCTGAGGCGCTGCGCGACGCCGTGGCGCAGCATGTCATGGCCGGGCACAACCAGTACGCACCAATGACCGGCTTGCCGGCGCTGCGCGAGCAGGTGGCGATAAAGGTTGCGGCGCTCTACGGCCGTCAGGTCAGTGCCGACGCCGAAGTCACTATCACCCCCGGTGCGACCCAGGCAATCTTCTGTGCGGTCCACGCGGTCATTCGCCCGGGTGACGAGGTCATCGTCTTCGATCCTTGTTATGACAGCTACGAGCCCGCCGTGGAACTGGCCGGTGGGGTCTGCATACATCAGCCGCTGAGCCTCCCCGATTTTTCCATCGACTGGCAAAAGCTGGCTGAAGCGATCACGCCTCGCACCCGAATGATCGTACTGAACACACCGCACAACCCCAGCGGTGCGCTGATCGACATGGACGACCTGGATCGTCTGGCGAGCCTGATCCGCGACCGAAACATCTATCTTCTCAGCGACGAAGTCTACGAACATCTTGTGTTCGACGGTCGCGAGCATGCCAGCGTGTTGCGGCACGAGGAGCTATATCAGCGCGCCTTCGTCGTCAGCTCGTTCGGCAAGACCTACCACGTCACCGGCTGGAAAACCGGGTATGTGATAGCGCCGCCCGCGCTCAGCAGCGAACTGCGCAAGGTCCATCAGTACGTCAGCTTCACCGGCGTCACGCCGCTGCAGTGGGCGCTGGCCGACTTCATGGCGGCGCATCCCGAGCATCTCAGCGAGTTGCCGGCGTTCTATCAGACCAAGCGCGATCTGTTCTGCGATCTGCTGGTCGACTCGCGTTTTCGCTTTACCCGCGCGGCAGGGACTTATTTTCAGCTGGCTGATTATTCGGCGATTCGCCCGGATCTCGACGATGTCGCTATGGCCGAATGGCTGACTCGCGAGCACGGTGTGGCGAGCATACCGATATCGGTGTTCTACCAAACGCCTCCTGCAGAGTTGCGGCTGGTCCGTTTCTGCTTCGCCAAACGAGAGGAGACGCTGCGCCAGGCAGCAGAACGACTATGCGCGATCTGAACGATTTGCCTGATCTCGAACTGGCGCTGATCCAGACCAGCCTCGTCTGGCAGGACGCCACCGCCAATCGCGAACGCTTCGTCGACCTGTTGGAGCGGGCCCGCGGTGCCGACCTGATCGTGCTCCCGGAAATGTTCACCACAGCGTTTTCGATGAGCTCCGAGGATCTCGCGGAACCCGAGGAAGGCCCGACCTATGTCTGGCTGCGAGAGCAGGCGGCACGCATGGACGCAGTAATCACCGGCAGCGTAATCATCGAGGCCGCAGACGGCACTCACCGCAACCGTTTGCTCTGGGCGCGTCCGAACGGAAAGATTTCGCATTACGACAAGCGTCACCTGTTCCGTATGGCTGGCGAGCACAAGCATTACACCGCGGGCGACCAACAGGCGCTATTCGAGCTCAAGGGCTGGCACGTGCGGCCATTGATCTGCTACGACCTGCGCTTTCCGGTGTGGAGCCGCGATGCGCACGATACCGATCTGCTGCTCTATACCGCCAACTGGCCCGCAGCGCGACGCAACGCCTGGAACCGCTTGTTGCCGGCCCGCGCCATCGAAAATATCTGCTATGTCGCGGCGGTGAACCGCGTCGGCGAGGATGGCAAGGGCTACCCCTATAGCGGCGACAGTCAGGTGCTGGATTATCTGGGTGATCCGCTGCTGGAGGCGGGCGATGCCGATGGCGTATTCCGCACCACGCTACGCGCTCGGGATCTGGCCGCGTTCCGCAGCAAATTCCCGGCGTATCACGACGGTGACGCCTTCGACCTGAAGATCTAGCCGCTGCGCATCAGCTCGGCGGCACTGCCTTGCGCCGCCAGCGCGATACCCAGCCATAGATCAGCAGGTTGGCGAGCACCACTATAGCCGCCAGCAGGTACTGCACTGGTACGCTCAACCAGGCCGGATAGATCAGCGGCAGCAGATACTGCTCGACGAAGCTGTTTTCATAACCGGCGCCGCCGGCCAGATGCCGCAGCTGATTTTCCCAATGAGTGAGCGGGCACAGACGCCCCGTCAGTTCGACGAAAATGCCCCACGCCACAGCCAGTAGGTGCAGCCACAGTAGGCGGCGCTTCCAGGCTACCAGCAGTCCACCCAGCAGCACGAAGACGATGAAGCCAAGATGCAGAAGCAACACTGCATCTGCGCCGAGTCGATACAGCATGACGGTTATCCAGCCGTGTCCGAGTGTTTGAGGCGTGCAGCCTGACGGTCTTGTAGACGTGTCAAACAGGTGACCGACAGCAGCGCACCGAGCAGCGCCATGAACATGTCCGACTGGGTGTCCCAAGGGTCGCCCTGGGTACCAAGAAAATCTTCTGCTCCTTGCCCGGCAATTAGCGCCACCCACCACTCAATTAGCTCGTAGAAAGCGCTGAACGCAAGGGCGACGCAGAGCGATAGAAAGCCCAGCATTTTGCCGTGCCGAAGAATGCCCAGACGCAGCAGAATTTCGCGAGCCAACAAGGCTGGCGTGACGCCCTGCATGAAATGACCAAGCTTGTCGTAGGGGTTGCGGCTAAGTTCGAGCCAGTCCTGTACCCAGAAGCCCGCTGGCACACGAGCGTAGATATAGGCGCCGCCAAGAATGAGCACCAGCGCATGGGTGGCGATCAATACATAAAGCAGCCGTGTGAGCGGGAAAGGCCGATAGCTGTACAGCAGGACGGGTGCTGCGATCAGCACCGGCGCGACTTCCAGCAGCCAGGTCGAGCGGTCATACGGCGCGATGCCGGAGGCGACCAGCGCCAGCAGAACCGTCAGACCGAGAGTTGCATAGAGCGTCTTGTCCTGCATCGGGAGTCGCATGGTCGTCTGATGAGGCGTCAGCATGCAGTGCTCGCGTAGTGACACGCAATATCCGAGCAAGGCCGAGGTGCGCTGTCGTACGGCACGCTCAGCTTTGTCTGGCGCGAGCCATGGGCGAACGAGCGACCGATTTGGGGCAGCGGCTCGGATCCACCGCGCCCACGAAGCGGTTGGCATTGCGTTGCACGCAGGCTATGGCCTGGTTGCGCCAATGCTCCCATTCATTGACGGGATACTGGCGATTCCAGATATCGAAGAGGCGTCGGTCCTGCTTCGACAGGCGCAGCCCATAGCGTTCGCTCATGTACAGATAGGTGCGTGCAATGGCGCCCCGGCTATAGTCCGGCGGCATCGCGGTGCGCTGTTTGAAATTAACCACGAACGGGCAGGCACCATACTGGCTGGGTTTCTCGCTGAGCATGCCGAAGCCGTAATTGCTGCGGTCCCCGTTGACCTCGCCAACTACCGGAACCAGGTTATGCAGATCGGCCTCGGCCTTGCTGAAAACCGGATCGGCGGAAGTACAGCGCTTGCGACCGCCTTGTTGCCAGCATTGGCGTTGATGGCCAATCACCCAGGCCGGGACGATATGCTCCCATTCGACGCGTGCCGCCCGTTTGGGTTGTTTGCGGGGGGTGTAACCGCAGCTGGCCAGATCAATCCGGTTTCCCTTGAAGGCGCAGCCGCAATAAAAATCCACCGGCCGCTCGGCGTAGATCTTCCAGGCGATCTTCTTTGCTTCGCGAAAATTACGGGGTCCCTCGGCAAGGGCAACGAATGGCAAAAGCAGCGCGAATAACAGTGCAAGGCGGTACATGGACAACTCGACGGCAAACTGAGAAGCGCGTCCATGCGAGGGAGCCGGAGATTACTTGCACCGCTTGATAATTTCATTTGAAAACAGTTAGTTGCTGATTCTTCTGCCGAAAAGCAGACGGGCGGTCGACGGTTGAGCAGTAGTGCGTACGAGACGGGGTGGCGTACGCAAACCCTGGCTCGCTCGCCCTGCGTGGGGGCGAGCGAGAGAGCTGGTCGGACAGTCCGGGCTAGTTGGAGTTGTAGGGTGGCCGATAGGCTACCAGCGCGGTCCGGCCCACCCTGCGGGCGAAGCTACGCGCTCGAGTAGGCCAAGGCAGCACGCCAAAAAGAACGGATCGACAGCTGACCTCGCCAGCTGTCGTTACGCCTGGATCAGGCGGACTTGAGTGAAGCCATATCAATTACGAAGCGGTATTTCACGTCACTCTTGAGCATGCGTTCGTAGGCATCGTTGATGTTCTGGATATTGATCATCTCGATGTCCGATACGATGTTGTGCTTGGCACAGAAATCCAGCATCTCCTGAGTTTCGGCGATCCCGCCGATCAGGGAGCCGGCCAGGCGGCGGCGTTTGAAAATCAGGCCGAAGACGCTGGGAGACGGATGCGGCGATGCCGGCGCGCCCACCAGCGTCATGGTTGCGTCGCGCTTCAATAGCGCCAGGAAGGGATCGAGATCATGCGGCGCTGCGACGGTGTTGAGGATGAAATCGAAGCTGTTCAGATGAGCGGCCATCTCGTCCTTGTTTTTCGATACCACGACTTCGCTAGCGCCGAGGCGCAACGCGTCCTCCTTCTTGTCTGGTGAAGTGGTGAAGAGCACTACATGGGCGCCCATGGCGTTAGCGATCTTAACCGCCATGTGGCCGAGGCCGCCGAGACCGACCACGCCGACTTTCTGGCCGGGGCCGACCTTCCACTGGCGTAGCGGCGAATACGTTGTGATGCCGGCACACAGCAGCGGCGCCACGGCTGCGAGGTTGTTTTCGGCATGGGAGACGCGCAAGACGAATTTCTCGTCCACCACGATGTTGTCCGAGTAACCACCGTAGGTGTTCTCGCCACCGAACACGGGGCCGTTGTAGGTCCCGGTGAAGCCGTTCTCGCAGTATTGCTCCAGCCCATCGCTGCACGACGAGCAACTGCGGCAGCTATCAACCATACAGCCGACGCCTGCGATATCGCCAATCTTGAAGCCTTTGACCGAGGTGCCAACAGCGATCACGCGGCCGACGATCTCGTGGCCCGGGACGGAGGGATACAGCGTGTTATTCCATTCGTTACGGGCTGTATGCAGATCCGAATGGCAGACGCCGCAATAGAGGATGTCGATCTGCACGTCGTCTGGCCCGACGGCGCGGCGCGAAAACGCATAGGGTGCGAGCGGCGTGCTCGGGTCGACGGCGGCGTAACCGATGGCTTTGCTCATGGTGGTTCCTTTGGGTTGAACGTCTGGATTGAGGAGATCAAGCCTAGTACCGATATCAACAGGACCGGTTGCACGATTCTGTCGATGACTGACGCGTTTCTGCTGGATCAGCTCAGGAGCGGACATGCGGTGGCGAAAGTTCGCTAGTTGCCGCTACGAGATGACGCGGGTGCCGGGCACGAAGAGACCGAATGGCCGACACTGGTGCCCATGAACTTGAGGCACCATCCACCCTGCCAGTCAGCAGGGTGAAACGTTCGAGTGTGCAGTGGAAGGTTGCCGCGGCATGTGAACGCTGACATGCGGATCAGCTGGTTCGACTGATGGTTCTGTTGAGCCGTTTGACGGCCGAGACCGCCTGAATACTGGCCCAGTCGCGGCGAGCCCGCTAGCGGAGCTCGCCGGTCAGCTTCAGGCCGCTTTCACCTCGGCCTCTCGCCGGGCCCGATTCAACGCGCTGAACAGTGCGCGGATGCTGGCCGTGGTGATGTTCTCGTCGATGCCAATTCCGTGCAGCGGACGCTCGCCGTCCAGACGCACTTCGATATAAGCCGCCGCCTTGGCATTGCTGCCGGCACCGATCGAGTGCTCGTGGTAATCCATGATCTCCAGCTTGACTGGCAACCCGGCGACCAAGGCTTCCAACGGGCCCTTGCCGATGCCGCGCCAATGCATGGTTTCACCATTGCTAGCGACTTCCACCTCCACGGCGCTGGTGCCGTTCTCTTCCTGGAGGCGATGGCTCTTCAGCGTATACGGCGTGGTGGCCTGCAGATATTCGGCTTCGAGCAGCGCATAGATTTGCTTGGCGCTCATCTCCAGACCGAGGCGATCCGTTTCCTTCTGCACCACCTGGCTGAATTCGATCTGCATACGCCGCGGCAGGCTGATGCCATATTCCTGCTCAAGCAGATAGGAGATACCACCTTTACCGGACTGGCTGTTGACACGAATCACCGCTTCGTAACTGCGCCCGATGTCAGCCGGGTCGATCGGCAGGTAGGGAACTTCCCAGACGCCGTTCGGATCCTGCTGGGCGAAGCCCTTGCGGATCGCATCCTGATGCGAGCCGGAGAAGGCGGTATGTACCAGATCGCCGACATAAGGATGGCGTGGATGCACCGGCAGCTGGTTGCACTCCTCGACCACCTTGCGCACGGCGTCGATGTCGGAGAAGTCCAGCTGCGGATCGACACCCTGGCTGTACATGTTCAGCGCCACGGTGACCAGGTCGACATTGCCGGTGCGCTCGCCGTTGCCGAACAAGCAGCCTTCGACGCGGTCGGCGCCAGCCATCAGGCCCAGCTCAGTGGCGGCCACGCCAGTGCCGCGGTCGTTATGGGTGTGCAGGCTGATCAGCACGCTGTCGCGCTTGTCGATATGGCGACCGAAGTACTCGATCTGGTCGGCATAAATATTCGGGGTAGCCGCTTCGATGGTGGCCGGCAGATTGAGGATCAGCTTCTGCGCTGGCGTCGGTTGGAACACTTCGATAACCGCGTTGCATACCTCGATGGCGAAATCGGTTTCGGTGGAGCTGAACACCTCGGGGGAATATTCGAAGCGCCAGTTTGTTTCAGGTGCAGCAGCGGCCAGACGCTTGACGATCTGCGCAGCGCTAACCGCGATATTCACCACGCCGGCTTTGTCCTGATTGAAGACGATGCGGCGGAAGCTGGGCGCGGTGGCGTTGTAATAATGAACGATGGCCTGCTTGGCGCCCTTGAGGGACTCGAAGGTACGGGTGATCAGGTCCTCACGCGCCTGGGTCAGGACTTGAATCGTGACGTCATCCGGAATGTGGTCGCCCTCGATGAGCTCGCGAACAAAATCGAAATCGGTTTGCGAGGCGGAGGGGAAACCTACCTCGATTTCTTTCACGCCAACCTGCACCAATGTCTTGAAGAAACGCATCTTCTTTTCGGCGTCCATCGGCTCGATCAGCGACTGGTTGCCATCGCGCAAATCGGAGCTCAGCCAGATCGGTGCCTGCGTAATGGCCTGCGATGGCCAAGTACGGTCAGGCAGATTGATCACCGGAAACGGGCGGTATTTCTTCGACGGATCTTTGAGCATGGTCATGGCGATTTTCCTTTGAGCAGCTCCCAAAAGCGCGACGCGTCAAGGGAGGACGGAGCAGATCGATACGGGATTGATGAAACCAATGTAGAACTTGCTTGCAGTGTGTTGCAACAACCAAAGATAAATTGGTGATTTTCTCTAAAAATGTTTTTTTCTGAGAAAACAATGCTCAGGAAAAGCGCTGAAATAGAGTTTTGATTGCTCGGCTGTTACAGCTTGTATCGGTCACGTGTCGATGCGAGTGAAAGTGCAGAAGCTGCGTTCACCGTGAGCCGAACAGAAATTGCGTCCAGGACGCTGGCTCAAAGCCTGCTGAAGCGGCTGGAGGCTCGAACGTCCAGTCGCTGGGGAAGAACTCGCCATACATTGACGCGTCTCATCTGACTTCGCTCAGCCTTCCAGCTTTCGATCCTCGCTGTGCTTTGACTGTTCGGACCACTCGGGCTTCGAACGGCTCAGCAATTGGCTGACCGACCCGTATCCGTCGCGCATGTCGGCACCGCTCGGGTGCTGGAATACGCGCAGGCCGAATTCGGGCAGGATCGCCAGCAGATGGTCAAAGATGTCCGACTGGATCGCTTCGTACTGCGTCCAGGCCACGGTGTTGGTGAAGCAGTAGATCTCTAGCGGTAATCCGTCTGCCGTCGGGCTGAGCTGACGCACCATCAGCGTCATGGACTGGTGGATGCCGCTATGGCTGCGTAGGTAGCGCTCCACATACGCACGAAAGCTGCCGATGTTGGTAATGCGCCGGGTGTTCACCGGCTCCTTGCCTCGCTTCTCGAGCTTGGCGTTCCACTCGTCGATCTCTCGGCGCTTGTCGGTAAGGTAGTCGTCCAGCAGGTTGAAGCGGTGCAGACGCTCACATTCATCGCTGCCAAGAAAGTGCACGCTCTGCTGATCGAGATACAGGCTGCGCTTGATCCGCCGCCCGCCGCTTTCCTGCATGCCCCGCCAGTTCTTGAACGAATCGCTGATGAAGCGCTTGGTCGGGATATTCGAGATGGTCTTGTCCCAGTTCTGCACTTTCACCGTATGCAGGGCGATATCGATGACATCGCCGTCGGCGTTGAGTTGCGGCATTTCAATCCAGTCGCCGACGCGGATGATGTCGTTGGACGATATCTGCACGCTGGCCACCAGCGAGAGGATGGTGTCCTGAAAGATCAGCATCAGCACCGCGGCCATGGCGCCGAGGCCGGACAGCAGGATCAGCGGCGAGCGGTCGATCAGCGTCGCAATGATCAGAATGGTCGCTATCGCGTAGAGGACGATCTTGACCACTTGCACGTAGCCTTTGATCGGGTGCACATGAGCGTCGGCGCGGCGCTGGTAGAGCAGGTTGACGATGTCCAGCAGCGCGCCTATGGCCAGCGCAATGGTCAGCACGATGAAGCCGCCGCAGACGTTGCGCACCACCGTGACGGCTGCTTCCGGCAAGCCCGGTACCGCGTTGACGCCAACGGACAGTACCAGCGCCGGCACGATGTTAGACAGCCGGCGAATGATGCCGTAGTCCTGCAGTTCGGTCTCGCGCGCGTGACGCAGCGCCTTATACAGGCCGCGTACGAGGATTCGTTTGACCACCCAGTTGGCCAGCCAGGCGGCGAAGATCAGCGCGGCGCTGGCGACCAGAGTCTGCAGCTCAGGATGAGTTCTGAGCCATTCCAGCCAAACGTTTAGCTCTTCCTGCATTTGGGTGCCTCCATAAGTTGGCTATCTCAGGCGCCACTAGGGCCGTGGCGTTGGTCTAGCGGATGAACTCGCGGCTGATCGAGCGGAAAAGGTCGGTCCCAGCCTGTTCCATCCATTCGAACGCGACCATCTCCCGCGACACGATGCTGGCTCCGGCCTGCTGCATGCGTGCCAGGCCTAGCGCCTTGTCGCTGGCACGGCGCGAGCCGACGGCTTCATCTACGACGAAGACCTGGTTGCCGCGGCCTATCAGGTCAAGAACCGTCTGAAGCACGCAGATGTGGGTTTCGGTGCCGCAGATCACGAACTGCCGGCGCTCGCCGCCGGGGCGCTTGAACAGCTCGCCATCGCGGGCGGCAGAAAAATGCAGCTTCTCGAAGATCGAATCCGCGCCTATGCCGTCGCGTAGCGTGGCGATGGTCGCGCCCAGGCCCTTGCTGTACTGCTCGGTGAGCAGCACCGGCACGCCGGCGCGCTGGGCAATCTGCATCAGCCAGGCGCTGTGTTCGGCCAGCGCGGTGTTGCCCTCAATCACGGGGAACAGCCGCTCTTGGATGTCGATGATGAGGAGTGTGGACTCCTGCGCATTGATGAGCATTGTGGTTTTCCTTGCAGAGCGAATCAGGGTTTGAACGCACCGATGAAAATGGTCGGATCGACGCGCGCATCGTTGAGGCTGACGTTCCAGTGCAGGTGCGGCCCGGTGGCTCTGCCGGTGGAACCGACCTTGCCGAGCACGGCGCCGCGGTCCAGCTCATCGCCGACTTTCACGCCGATCTGCGAGAGATGACAGAACATGCTGATGAGGCCCTGGCCGTGGTCGACGAACACCGTATTGCCATTGAAGAAATAGTTTCCGGTAAGAATCACTTTGCCTGCAGCCGGGGACTTGATTGGCGTGCCGGCCGGAACGGCGAAGTCGAGCCCCGAATGCGGATTGCGCTCCTCGCCGTTAAAGAAGCGGCGTAGGCCGAAAGGCGAAGAGAGCGGGCCGTCGACTGGCTTATCGAAGAGCAGGTTGCTTGGCTGTTGCGGGGAAAATTGGCGGTAGGCGCGGGTCTGCTCGTTCAATTCACGCTCGATGCGCTTGAGGTCGGTGGGGTTGGGATTGACCTGGCGTTTGTTCTTCAGCGTGATGTGCTGCGCGCGGTATTCGCGGTGCTCGACCTGGAAGCTGCGTGGGCTGCCATCGACCTCCACCTGTTGAGCGCCGGGCTTGACCGTGAGCGGAATGCCGACAATGGCGATCCAGCGCTGGCCGTCCTCCCGGATCACCAACGCCGGCTTGCTCTGGTAGCGGACCTGCGGCGGTGTGGCGCCGTCGCCCAGTGCGACCACTGCCACACCGCCTGGCACGGGCTTGTTCAACAAGCGGGTGATGAAGCCCTCGGCGTGGGCGGGCAGGGCGAGAACGAGTGAAAACAGGAGAACGATGACGCGTGGCATAGGCGGTTCCGTTTGTAAGGACGGGCCCATCCTCGCGTAAACAGCTGGCAGGGGGAAGGGCGCGCGGCACAGTGCGCTACGGCGCGGCTGGCTGAAAAGACTCGTAACCAATCGACTGTGACGCGCACCTCGCTGCTGATTATCCTCTCGGCTCCATATCTACTCCAAAGGTTCCATGAACATCCACTGTACCCAGCCGTGCTCGTCAACCGTGACGATCACGGCATTGTCCAGCTATTGTCTCCAGATCATTCCCTCCTCCGGCGCCGCGTTATGCCGCCGATGCTTTCTTTGCGATGCACGCCGCCACCTGTCCACCACACGAGACCGCAAACATGGAATGGATCGCTGATCCTACGGCCTGGCTGGGCCTTCTCACGCTTATCGTCCTTGAAATCGTCCTGGGCATCGACAATCTGGTATTCATCGCCATCCTCGCGGACAAGCTGCCGCCCGAGCAACGCGACCGTGCGCGGGTCATCGGCTTGAGCCTGGCGCTGGTGATGCGCCTGGGCCTGTTGGCGAGCATCGCCTGGCTGGTGACGCTCACCGAGCCGTTGGTCGAACTCTTCGGTAAAAGTTTCTCCGGGCGCGACCTGATCATGCTCGGCGGTGGCCTGTTCCTATTGTTCAAGGCGACCATGGAACTGCACGAGCGGCTGGAAGGCCGCATGCACCAGCACACCGGCAGCAAGGCCTACGCCCGCTTCTGGCCTGTGGTGGCGCAGATCATCGTGCTCGACGCGGTGTTCTCCCTCGATGCGGTGATCACCGCCGTGGGCATGGTCGAGCATCTGCAGGTGATGATGATCGCCGTGGTCATTTCCATGACACTAATGCTGCTGGCGAGCAAGCCGCTGACCGCCTTCGTCAATGCGCGGCCGACGGTGATCATGCTGTGCTTGGGCTTTCTGATGATGATCGGCTTCAGCCTCACCGCCGAAGGCCTGGGCTATCACATTCCGAAGGGCTACCTGTACGCGGCCATCGGCTTCTCCATCGCCATCGAATTCTTCAACCAGCTGGCCCGTTCGCGGCGCAAGCGCAGCCTGCAGGGCGCCCGACCGCTACGCGAGCGCACCGCCCATGCCGTGCTGCGTATGCTCGGCGGCAAGCTGGAAGCCGACGAAGTGGATGACGAGATCGCCGACATGGTGGACCGCAGCGGTCAGCCGGAAACGGGCTCGCTGTTCAACCGCCGCGAGCGGGTGATGATCAGCAGCGTGCTCAATCTTGCCGAGCAATCCATCCACACGGTGATGACCGATCGGATGGACGTGGACCGCATCAACCTCGACGGGGAACCCGCGGCTATCCAGGCGGCGCTGCTCAACTCGCCGCACTCGCGTCTGGTGGTGGCCCGTGGCGATTCGCCGGACGAGCCGTTGGGCTATGTACACAAGAAGGAGCTGCTCAAGACGCTGCTCAATGGCGAGGCGCCGGAGATCGAGCCGCTGGTGCGTGCGCCCATCAACCTGCCCGACAGCTGTACGGTGCTTAGCGCTCTGGAGCAGATGCGCCACGCCTCGACCCACATCGCTTTCGTGGTCAACGAATTTGGCGGCTTCGAAGGCCTGCTGACCCTGACCGATATTCTCGAAGCGATCGCCGGTGAGTTGCCCGATGCCAGTGAGGTGGAGGGGCCGGATATCGAGCCGGTGGACGGTGGCTATCGCATCAACGGCGCGGTCAATCTCGCCGTGCTGCGCGAGCGCCTCGGCTTTCGCGCGGTGGCGACCGACGACTACCAGACCCTGTCTGGGCTTGTGATGAGTCTGCTCGATCGTCTGCCGGTGATCGGCGACCAGGTGGAGCACGCCGACTGGCGATTGCACGTCACCGAGGTCAAGGACAGGCGTGTCACGGGGCTATTGCTCAAGCGGATCGAGGAGCAAGGCGCGGCGAGGTAAGGTCTAGGCCAAACACAATCCCGGCAGGGTTTCCTGTCGGGATTGCTCTTTCAAAGCAGAGGCAGTGTCACTGGTTCGAGGTGGTTGTCCTCCACTCGCACATCCAGCTCGCCATCCCCCAGGCGCGCCTTTAACCGCTGCCCGGGCTCGGTCTGGTTGGCGCTGCGAATCGCCTGGCCGCGCTCGTCGAGCAGAATGCTGTAGCCGCGTGACAGTGTCGCCAACGGACTCACGACATTCAGCGTCTGCGTCAGCCCCAGCAGCTGTTGCCGATGGCCTTTCAGGGTGTCCTGCATGGCGCGCGGTAGCCGACTGGACAGATGGTCGAGTCGTTGACGCAGCATGTTCAGGGTTCGCCCTGGATGCTGCCCGGCGAGGCGGGTATCGAGACGGGCAAAACGTTCCTGGCCGGCACAGAGCCGACGGTCGATGCCGCGCAGCAGGCGCTGTTCCAAGTCGTCGATGCGCTGGGCCTGCTGTTGCAGGCGTTCGCCGGGATGGCGCAGGCGGCGGGTCAGACCTTCCAGACGTGAACCCTCGCGATGCAGGCGGTCGCGCATACGCAGCAGCAGTCGCTGGCGCAAGCCATCCAGGCGCTGGCGCACGTCAGCACTGCTGGGCGCCAGGAGCTCGGCGGCGGCGGAAGGCGTCGGCGCACGCACGTCGGCGACGAAGTCGGCGATGGAGACATCGGTCTCGTGGCCGACGGCGCTGACGATCGGCGTCTCGCAGGCGACCACGGCCCGCGCTACTACCTCTTCGTTGAAGCACCAGAGATCTTCCAGCGAGCCGCCGCCGCGCGCCAGGATCAGCGCATCGAAGCCGCCGCGATCAGCCAGCTCGATGGCGCGCACGATTTGTGCAGTCGCTTCGCGGCCTTGGACCGCCGTCGGCACCAGCGTCAGCGCCACGTGGGGCGCGCGTCGACGAAACACCGAAATGATGTCGCGGATCACCGCGCCGGTCGGCGAGCTGACGATGCCGATGCGCTGCGGATGGGCGGGCAGGGCGCGCTTGCCGGCGGCGTCGAACAGGCCCTCGGCGCCGAGTTTTTCCTTGAGCGCTTCGAAGGCCAGGCGCAACGAGCCGTCGCCCGCTGGCTCGACGTTGTCGAGGATCAGCTGATAGTCGCCACGACCTTCGAACAGTGACACCCGTCCACGCACCTTCACCGCCAGGCCGTCGCGCAACGCCTGGCGCACGCGCAAGGCGTTTTGCCGGAACAGTGCGCAGCGGACTTGGGCGTTCTTGTCCTTAAGAGTGAAATAGACGTGTCCGGAGGCGGGTTTGGACAGGTTGGAGATCTCGCCTTCGACCCAGACCTGGGCAAATACGTCTTCGAGCAGCAGCCGCGCGCGACCGTTGAGTTGGCTGACGGTCAGCACTTCGCGGTCGAGATTCAGGCGTTGGAAAGGATCTTTGAGCATGCCGGCGATGATAAGGCAAAAGCGCGAGAAGAGCGCTGAGGACCGAAGGCTAAACGGACAACAGGCGACCGGGCATCATTGACCTATGCGCAGAGCACATTAAGCTGCGCGGCTTTCTTCATCCCTGTTCGAGCCAGCCATGAGCCACAGCCAAGCCATCGTCGTGCCGCGTATTTCCACGTTTCCCGGCCATGAAGCTAAGGCGCGAATGATCCTGCGCTGGCTGGCCGAGCGACGCATCGTCGAGGCGCTGCCAACCACCTGCGGCCGCGGTGCCGGCGGAATGGGTTATGCGATAGCAGCGGGTGCGCGCAGCGTCGTATTGCACCCGGAGCGGTTACCTTTCGGCGAGGCGATCAATGGGCTGGAAGTGGTGACCAAACGTTGCATCTACACGCCAACTCAGGATTTTGCTGAGGAGGCGGGCTGCCCCGAGTGTCGCCGCGAGATTGGTGAGGCACTGTTTGAAAGTCTCGACGAGTGGATGCCCGCGCAGACCGACACGTTCACCTGCCCGGAATGCGGATTCGAGGACGACATCAATGGCTTTCTATTCATCCCGGCCTGCGGGTTCTCCAATCTGGGGTTCATCTTCAATGGCTGGGGCGAGGCCGGATTCCGTCAGACATTTCTCGATGAGTTCGCCGCTCGTCTGGGGTTCGGGGTGGCCCTAGTAATCGAGTAGTGGTGACCAATTGGTCATTTTGTCGATGCAGCGAAGCTGAGTGCGCGCGACGGACCTCACGACCGCATTGAGCGGGATGGCGTGCATGGGTATAATGCCGCGCTTCCTTTTTCCCGCCTGGGAGCCCCCGCCATGCTGCGTATCAGCCAAGAAGCCCTGACTTTCGATGACGTTCTCCTGATTCCGGGATATTCCGAAGTATTGCCGAAGGATGTCAGCCTCAAGACTCGCCTGACCCGCGAAATCGAGCTGAATATTCCCCTTGTTTCGGCCGCAATGGACACCGTCACCGAAGCCCGCCTGGCCATCGCCATGGCGCAGGAAGGCGGCATCGGCATCATCCACAAGAACATGAACGTCGAGCAGCAGGCTGCCGAAGTGCGCAAGGTCAAGCGTCACGAAACGGCGATCGTTCACGATCCGGCTACCGTGACTCCTGAGACGAAAATCAGTGAGCTGCTGCGTAAGGCGCGCGAGCTGGGCTTCTCCGGTTTTCCCGTAGTCTCCGGTAAGGAGCTGGTCGGTATCGTCACTGGCCGTGACCTGCGCTTCACGCCGAATACCGGTGATTCTGTCGCCGCGATCATGACGCCGAAGGACGAGCTGATAACCGTTCAGGAAGGCACCGGGCTGGAAGAAATCAAAACCAAACTCTACGAACATCGCATCGAGAAGATGCTGGTGGTCGACGGCAATTTCCATCTGCGCGGGCTGGTCACCTTTCGCGACATCGAGAAGGCCAAGACTTATCCGCTGGCGTCCAAGGATAACCAGGGTCGTCTACGTGTCGGTGCTGCCGTTGGCACTGGTGCCGACACGGCCGAACGTGTCGAAGCGCTGGCCGCAGCTGGCGTTGACGTGATCGTGGTCGACACCGCGCATGGGCATTCGCGCGGCGTGCTCGATCGCGTGCGCTGGGTAAAGGACAACTTCCCGCAAGTACAGGTAATCGGTGGCAACATCGCCACCGCCGAAGCTGCGCTGGACCTGGTCAAGGCTGGCGCTGATGCGGTCAAGGTTGGTATCGGCCCAGGCTCGATCTGCACAACCCGCATTGTCGCCGGTGTCGGCGTGCCGCAGATTTCCGCCATCGCCAACGTCTCTGCCGCGCTGGAAGGCACCGGGGTGCCGATGATCGCAGATGGCGGTATACGCTTTTCCGGCGACCTGTCCAAGGCCATCGTCGCCGGCGCCAACGCCGTGATGATGGGCTCGATGTTCGCCGGTACCGAAGAAGCTCCAGGCGAAATCGAATTGTTTCAGGGCCGCTCCTACAAGGCTTATCGCGGCATGGGCTCGCTGGGTGCAATGTCCCAGGCGCAGGGTTCCTCGGATCGTTACTTCCAGGATTCGTCCGCAGGCGCCGAGAAGCTGGTGCCCGAGGGCATCGAAGGCCGGGTGCCGTACAAAGGCTCGCTGGCAGCGATCATCCATCAGTTGATGGGCGGCCTGCGTGCCTCCATGGGCTACACCGGCAGCGCGACCATCGATCACATGCGTACCCATCCGCAATTCGTGCGCATCACCGGTGCCGGCATGGCCGAGTCGCACGTTCATGATGTTCAGATCACCAAAGAAGCCCCGAACTACCGGGTCGGTTGATCCACACCTGTAAACAGGCGCTGGAAGCTGGAAGCTGGAAGCTGGAAGCGATGACTTCAGCTTGCACTTCCAGCTTCCGGCTTTCAGCTTCAAGCTCTTTCCGAAGGAAAGCCCATGTCTCATCAAGACATCCACGCCCACCGCATCCTGATTCTCGATTTCGGTTCCCAGTACACCCAGTTGATCGCCCGGCGCGTGCGTGAGCTTGGCGTCTACTGCGAGTTGCACCCGTTCGACATGAGCGATGAAGACATCCGCGAATTCAATCCGCGCGGAATCATCCTCGCCGGCGGTCCGGAGTCGGTACACGCCGAAGGTAGCCCGCGCGCGCCGCAGGCAGTGTTCGATCTGAAAGTGCCGCTGTTTGGTATCTGTTATGGCATGCAGACCATGTCCGAGCAGCTTGGCGGCAAGGTACAGGGTTCGGACGAGCGTGAGTTCGGCTATGCGCGCGTCGATCTGGTCGGCAAGTCCAAGCTGTTCGACGGTATCGAAGACCACATGGATGACGATGGCGTGTTCGGCCTCGACGTGTGGATGAGCCACGGCGATAAGGTGACCAACCTGCCGGAAGGCTTCCATATCCTCGCCAGCACCCCGAGCTGCCCGATCGCCGCGATGGGCGACGACGTCCGTGGCTACTACGGCGTGCAGTTCCATCCGGAAGTGACCCACACCCGTCAGGGCGGGCGCATCCTGTCGCGCTTCCTGCTGGAAATCTGCGGCTGCGAAGCGCTGTGGACGCCATCCAACATCGTCGACGATCTGGTCGAGCAGGTTCGCACCCAGGTCGGCTCGGCCAATGTGCTGCTGGGCTTGTCCGGCGGTGTCGATTCTTCGGTGGTGGCAGCGCTGCTGCACAAGGCCATCGGTGATCAGCTGACCTGCGTGTTCGTCGATAACGGCCTGCTGCGTCTGCACGAAGGCGATCAGGTTATGGCGATGTTCGCCGAGAACATGGGCGTCAAGGTGATCCGCGCCGATGCCGAAGCGCAGTTCCTCGACAACCTCGCCGGCGAAGCCGACCCGGAAAAGAAGCGCAAGATCATTGGCCGCACCTTCATCGACGTCTTCGATGCGCAGGCCAGCAAGCTCGACAACATCCAGTTCCTTGCTCAAGGCACTATCTACCCGGACGTCATCGAGTCCGCCGGTGCCAAGAGCGGCAAGGCGCACGTGATCAAGTCGCACCACAACGTTGGCGGCCTGCCGGAGGAAATGAACCTCAAGCTGGTCGAGCCGCTGCGTGAGCTGTTCAAGGACGAGGTGCGCAAGATCGGCCTGGAGCTGGGCCTGCCGTACGACATGGTGTATCGCCACCCTTTCCCAGGGCCGGGTCTGGGTGTACGCATCCTTGGCGAAGTGAAGAAGGAGTACGCGGACCTGCTGCGTCGTGCCGACCACATCTTCATTCAGGAACTGCGCAACTTCGACTGGTACCACAAGACCAGCCAGGCCTTCGTGGTGTTCCAGCCGGTCAAGTCGGTGGGTGTGGTCGGTGATGGCCGCCGCTACGCTTGGGTCGTCGCCCTGCGTGCGGTAGAAACTATCGACTTCATGACCGCGCGTTGGGCACATCTGCCTTACGAGCTGCTGGAGAAGGTTTCCAACCGCATCATCAACGAAATCGAAGGCATCTCGCGCGTCACCTATGACGTGTCGAGCAAACCGCCTGCCACCATCGAGTGGGAGTGATCGACGGGTCGATTCGCTGAAAATAGAAGCCCCGGTACGCCGGGGTTTTTATTTTCGGGAGGTCAGTGCATGACGGCTGGCATGTCGATACGGCGCCAGATCGCTTCGGAAAAGCTGTAGACGGCGAAGGCGACCAGCCCGAGGCCTACCAGCGACAGCCAGAAGGTGCCGAATGGCAGGCTCTGCAGTGCGTTTAACGCGTCTTCGATTCCAGGTGGGTTGGTGGGTTCGTAGCGAGCGCCCCCGCTGAACAGCAGGCCGGCAACGATCAGGAAGGCAACCCCGCGAGCGATCAGACCAATACGTGAGATCGGCCGAACCCAGCGCATGACATGTTCGGAAGCGTAGAAATACTTTTCGAACTTGGCTTTCCAGCCTTTGACGATGTGAGCGATACCGACGACAAGCGGAACCAGCGCCACGAGATAGACCAGATAATTCGAGTATTTCCAGCCGAGCAGACTGGAGAGGAAGTCGCCACTGCCGGAGCCGCCGCCACCGCTCCCGGCGGATTCTCCAATAGAGCTGCCGAGCAGGCCGAGGGTGAATAGCGCAAGCAGGGTATAGGCGATGGCGCTGCCAATCAGTCCGGCTCGTATCATCAGCCCCTTGGCATCGCTGCCGTGCCCCTCCGGATCGGTTATGGCCTGAGTCAGGCGCCACGCTACGTAGGCCACAAGGCCAACGACCATGATCCAGAGCAAGGTTTCGCCAAACGGTTGCCCCAACAATTGCTGTATCGCGCCCTTGGTCCCAACGGTGTCTCCGCTGCCGATGCCGGCCATGAACGCGAATAAGCCGACGATCAGATAGACGACGCCTCGTGCGGCGTAGCCGCTACGGGCGAGCCAGACGATGCCTCGAGTGACTTCGCCTTTGGCATGGGTAGCTGTGATGTGCATGGGGCCTCCGGTCGCGAGTGCTGTAAAGGTCTCTTGCAATAGAGGGGTAATTGGCGGCTAGGGTTCGCGGGTTTCGTCTGGGGCAGGTGTTCGTTCGGTTCGGAAGCTGTAGCATGATGCAAATGCGAGAGATTCCTTTTTCGGCTGCGGAAGGTCGATGAGGCTCGCGACCGTTTTTTATGGAAGGAAGAATGAGGTTTACACGACGAAAGCTGTTGACGGGACTCGCCGGGTTGGCAGTCTTGGGTGTTGCAGGTGGTGGTGCACGCTATTGGTTGGGCCGGCCCTCTGATTCCGTCACTCATGACTATGAGCTGATCGCCGCGCCACAGGATCTCGAATTGATTGCGGGGCAACAGACGCCAGCCTGGTGCTACGGTGGGCAAGCGCCTGGCGTGGAGCTGCGCGCGCGGCAGGGTGATTGGTTGCGGGTGCGCTTCATTAACCATCTGCCGGAGCCCACGACCATCCACTGGCATGGCATCCGCTTGCCATTGAACATGGACGGAGTGCCCTACGTGTCGCAGCTGCCGGTGTTGCCTGGCGAGTCCTTCGACTATCTGTTTCAGGTGCCTGATGCGGGTAGCTTCTGGTATCACCCGCACACGACCAGCGCCGAACAGCTGGGGCGTGGGCTGGTTGGTCCGCTGATCGTCGAGGAGCGCGAGCCGAGCGGCTTCCGCCATGAGCAAACGCTGAGTCTGAAGAGCTGGCATGTCGACAAACAAGGCGCATTCACTGATTTCAGCGTGCCGCGCGAGGCCGCGCGTGGCGGCACGCCGGGCGTGCTCTCGACAGTCAACGGTGAGCATGCACCAACGTTGGAGTTGCCAGCCGGGCAGGTAGTACGCTTGCGTATCATCAATCTCGATAACACGCTGACCTATCGAATCAATCTCTCGGATGGGGAGGCACGCATTTACGCGCTCGATGGCAATCCGATCAGTCCGCGGCCGCTCGGCAAAAGCTACTGGCTGGGCCCGGGCATGCGCATCGACCTGGCGTTGAAGGTGCCGCCACCAGGACAACAGCTATCCCTGCGCAACGGGCCGCTGCGGCTGGCTACGCTCGCATCCACGAGCACTAACGAGGTTGAGGGAGAATGGCCGGCACCACTGCCACCTAATCCGATCATCGAGCCTGATCTGCAGCAGGCAGAAACCCTGCGTTTCAACTTCGAATGGGCAGGCACCTTGTCCAGCGATGCGGGGCAAGGCGACGCTTTCACCTTCTGGCAGATCAACGGTCAGGCTTGGGACATCAATGACAAAACCTGTGCGGATCGGCCGATCGCGACGTTGAGAAAAAATGGTCACTACATATTCGAGCTGCGCAATCTCAGCCAGTACCAGCATCCAATCCATTTGCACGGCATGACCTTCAAGGTCATCTCTTCCAATCGCAAACGGATCGAGCCCTGGTTCACCGATACCTACCTGCTGGGCAAGAACGAGACGGCGCGAATCGCTCTAGTAGCGGATAATCCCGGCGTATGGATGTTCCATTGCCACGTCATCGACCATATGGAAACCGGTCTGATGGCGGCGATCGAAGTGGTTTGAGGCCGCTGCAAGCCGAACGTGAAAAGTGAAAAGGTAAAGTGAGGGCGACTGAAGCTGAGTTTGAATGAAAAGACTTATGATCATCGACCGTTCTCGTGACGAGGACTTCATGCGTGAAGCGCTGGCGCTGGCCGCCGAAGGGGCGCGGCTTGGCGAGGTGCCGGTGGGTGCGGTGTTGGTGCAGAACGGCGAAGTCATCGGTCGTGGCTTCAACTGTCCGATTTCGCGCCATGACCCCAGCGCCCACGCCGAGATGGTTGCTATCCGTGATGCCGCGCTGGCGGTGGAGAACTACCGGCTGCCTGGCAGCACGTTGTATGTGACGCTGGAGCCTTGCAGCATGTGCGCCGGCCTGATTGTGCACTCACGTATCCAACGTGTGGTTTATGGCGCTACCGAGCCCAAGGCCGGTGTTGCGGTCAGCCGCGGTCAATTCTTCTCGCAGGACTTTCTCAACCACCGAGTACTGATCGAGGGCGGGGTGATGATCGAAGCGTGCAGCGCAGCGCTGAGCGAATTCTTTCGTATACGCCGCCTCAAGCTCCGCAGTGAAAATGCCACACAGAGTCCAGCGGACGGCTGAGCGCTGTACAGGTTATACGTTGCTGCTATAGCGGCGCACACCGGCTTCCGGCAGCTTTTCATGGGCGGCGACACTGCCTTGCGCGGGGAAAACCACCAGATGATCGGCGGCGATGGCAATGCCGACTTCCTGTCCGGTCGGGTAGTCGGCGTGGCTGGGAAAAATGCCTTCGAGCAGATTGCCGGTCGGCAGTTGCAGACGATACAGCGTCGACGCACCGAGGAAAGTCTTACCGACGATAAGCGCCTTGAGCGAGCTCTGCGGCGAGTAGACGATGTCGTCCGGACGCAGCAGAACATCCACCGAGCTACCGGGAGGCATGGTGTAGGCGCGGTTGCCGCGGATAACTCCAAGCTCGGTCTGGACCGTTTCCGGGTCGATCAATTGGCCGCGGATGAAATAACCCTGCCCGATAAAGCTTGCGACGAAAGGCGTGAACGGCTCGTGGTAGAGATTGTACGGCGTATCCCATTGTTCGAGGCGACCATCCTTGAACACCCCGACCTGATCGCTGACGGCGAAGGCCTCTTCCTGATCGTGGGTCACCAGGATCGCGCTGGTGCCGCGTGCCTTAAGGATTTCTCGCACCTCATGGCTCAAGCGGCGGCGCAAATCGCCGTCAAGGTTGGAGAAGGGCTCGTCGAGTAGGAGCAGTTCCGGCTCCGGTGCAAGCGCGCGGGCGAGGGCGACGCGTTGCTGCTGGCCACCTGACAGCTCGTGCGGGTAACGCTTGCTCAGCGGTGTGAGGTGCACCAGGTCCAGCATTTCCCGGACGATACGCTGGCAATGCGGATGCTTGCGGATACCGAATGCAATGTTGTCTGCCACCGTCAGGTGCGGAAACAGGGCGTAGTCCTGAAACACCATGCCGATCCGACGCTTTTCCGGCGCTAGGGTAAAACCGCGCCGTGAAAGCACGGCGTCGCCCAGCTGAATCTCGCCTTCGTTAACGTGCTCGAAGCCGGCGATGGCGCGCAGCGTGGTGGTCTTGCCACAGCCGGACGGCCCGAGCAGGCAACCGATGTCACCGCGATTCAAATGCAGATTGAGGCTCTGTACGACGCTCTGCCCGCCGTAGCCGCAATCCAGGTTGCGCAGGTGCAGGAGTGATTGATGGCTCATGCGTGGTGGTAGGCAGGCTCGACCAAAAACTCAAGCAATGCCTTCTGCACGTGCAGGCGGTTCTCGGCTTGATTCCAGGCTACCGAGCGCGGGTCATCGAGCAGGTCGTTGCTGATTTCTTCGCCGCGGTGAGCCGGCAGGCAGTGCATGAACAGCACGTCATCAGCCGCTACATCAAGCAAAGCGCGGTCTATCTGATAGGGGCGGAAGGTGGCAATACGTGCCGCCACTTCATCTTCCTGACCCATCGAAGCCCAGACGTCGGTGCTGACGAGGTGCGCTCCGTTCACCGCTTCGCGCGGGTCACGGAATATCTGCACACGGTCACCGGCCTGAGCCAGGAGTCCGGCCTTGGGCTCGTAGCCTTCAGGGCAGGCGATACGCAACTGGAAGTCGAACTGAATGGCGGCCTCCATATAGGAGTTGCACATGTTGTTGCCGTCACCGACCCAGGCGACCTTTTTGCCGGCGATGCTGCCGCGGTGTTCGTGAAAGGTCTGCATGTCAGCCAACAACTGGCATGGGTGTAAATCGTCAGAAAGGCCATTGATGACTGGCACCGATGAGTGTGCAGCGAATTCGGTCAGCGTGGCGTGAGCAAAGGTACGGATCATGACCGCATCGAGCATGCTCGACATAACGATGGCTGAATCGCTGATCGGCTCGCCGCGACCCAGCTGAGTGTCGCGAGGCGAGAGGAATATGGCCTGGCCACCGAGCTGAATCATCCCCGCTTCGAAAGAGAGTCGAGTGCGTGTCGAGGCTTTTTCAAAAATCATTCCCAGCACGCGATTCTTCAGCGGTTCGAACAGAATGCCGCGCTCGCGCAGATCCTTCAGCTCGATGCCGCGACGAACCAGGCCGATGAGCTCCTGGGGCGTGCAGTCCATCAGTGAGAGAAAATGCCTTGCGCTCATATCAACTACCTTTATTGCCGCAGTCGAGGCCGGAAGTTTTTCAACGAAAAAGGAGGGGCCTACGACAGGGGGTCGCACGAGAAGCGACGAAACGGGAAAGGCGAGATCTTATCCAGAAAGCCTTCGCAGGCGCAAATCGGCCTCAGCGCACCAATGACGTGGATCGCAAGCGGCTCTCCGCCCGCTTCGGCCGATAAAAACCGAGCTCGCGACTCGGCTTTTATGGTGCTGTTCTGTACAATGCGCGCCAACCGTGACTAGCCGAGGTGCCCCATGGATATCATCGAAACCATCAAAGAGCAGATCGAAAAGAACCCGGTGCTGCTTTACATGAAAGGCTCGCCCAACGCGCCACAGTGCGGGTTCTCCGCGCGCGCGACCCAGGCGGTGATGGGCTGCGGCGAGAAGTTCGCCTACGTCGACATCCTGCAAAATCCTGAAATCCGCGCCAATCTACCGAAGTACGCCAACTGGCCGACCTTCCCGCAACTGTGGGTCGATGGTGAGCTGGTCGGCGGTAGCGACATCATTCTGGAAATGTTCGAGAAAGGTGAGCTGCAGCCATTGATCAAGGAAGCCGTTCAGAAAGCTGGCGCCTGATCGCGCCGCGCTGCCAAACCCGCCGAACGGCGGGTTTTTTGTGGTTGCGATTCCGAGTCGCTGAAGCCTCCCACACCTCTGCGATCAGAAGTTGAACGGTGGGCTTGCATAAAAGAAAACGGGAGCCCGATGGCTCCCGTTTGCACTGCAGGCAGATCGCTATTCGTCCATCTGTGATTGCAGGTAGTTTTCCATGCCGACTTTGTCGATGAGACTCAGCTGAGTTTCCAACCAGTCGATGTGTTCTTCCTCGGACTCGAGAATGTCTTCCAGCAGTTCGCGGGTGCCGTAGTCACCCACGCTCTCGCAGTAGGCGATCGCAACCTTCAGGTCCTGAATGCCGCCTTGTTCGAGCTTGAGATCGCAGTCCAGCATTTCGCGGGTGTTTTCGCCGATCAAAAGCTTGCCGAGATCCTGCAGGTTGGGCAGACCTTCGAGAAAAAGGATGCGCTTGATTAGCTTGTCGGCATGCTTCATCTCGTCGATGGATTCGTCGTATTCATGCTTGCCGAGCTTGCCCAGACCCCAGTCTTCGTACATGCGGGCATGCAAAAAGTACTGGTTGATGGCGACCAGTTCGTTGCCGAGGATCTTGTTGAGATGCTGAATGACTAGCTTGTCGCCTTTCATGTCGGTGCCTGCTTCGAATCGGGAACGTTAATTCAAAGCAGTCTGGCCACGAATAATCCGGCTGTCAAACCTAAGTCATTGAATGCAAAAGGGTAAAACCGAATAAGAATACTTCTGTTCCGCGACTAGAAAGCAACATCTTGATTTTCAGGCAGAAAAAAGCCGGGCATAAGCCCGGCTTAGGAAATGCGCCTATTCAGGCCGGAACGAAAGCTGCGGGATAGGCGAGGGATGCCTGGGCGCTCTGCGCATTGCTTAGCGTTTCGCGTACGACTTGCTTGGCTACACACGCGCACTTGCCGCATTGGGTGGCGACACCGGTGGCTTCGCGTACTTCACGATAGCTGCAGCAGCCTTCGTAAATCGCTTCACGAATCTGACCGTCGGTTACACCCTGGCAAAGACACACGTACATAAGAACTACCCGTTGGGTCTGCTGTTGGGTTGAGATGCTAAACAGAATGAGAATGATTGTCAAAGAACGTTCGTCGGGAGTGCTGCTGCCAGTTTCGGCTCAAGAGGCGGTATCTAGAGTTTGGCACCTAGCGGACGATTTGCAGGGTTCCGGCGTTGCCTGCCAATGCAAGACTTGGATCGCTATGCGCTAAACTGCGTCTCCTTTTTCGCACCTGGAGCCGTCATGGCCCTGCAAGCCACACCCTATAAAGTCGAGATCAACCTCACTGATCTGGACCGCCACGTTTATCAGGATCTGCGTTTCACCGTTGCCCGGCATCCGTCGGAAACCGAGGAGCGCCTAGCCGCACGCCTTATCGCTTACGTGCTCTGGTATGACGAACAGTTGGCGTTCGGCCGGGGGCTGTCGGATGTGGATGAGCCGGCCCTTTGGGAAAAGAGCCTGGATGACCGTGTACTGCACTGGATCGAGGTCGGCCAGCCGGATGCAGAGCGCATCACTTGGTGCTCACGTCGTACCGAGCGTTTCAGCCTCGTCGCCTACGGCAATTTGCGGGTATGGCAGACCAAGGTGTTGGACAGCGTACGCAGCCTGAAGAAGATCAACGTCGTTGCGGTCGGGCAGGAGGCGCTTGAAACCGTGGCGCTTGATCTGCCGCGCGCAATCAACTGGAGCGTCATGATCAGCGAAGGCGCGTTGTTCATCACCGACGAGCGCGGCCAGCACGAAGTGCCGCTGGAGTGGCTGATCGGCGAGCGCGGCTGAGCGCGTCGCTGCCCCAAGGAGGTTTAGGATTGCCAGAATCGCAGCAGCGCGTCGAAGGACAACACCACGCCGAGCTCGCGTGCGTCGCTGCTGGCGTCCGGCTGCAACTGATGCAATGCCTCGGCGATACAGGCGCGGGCTTGGCAGCCATCCAACTGCACCAGGTCGTAGTGCACCAGCAGCGTGGTGTAGGAGGGCACCAGATCGATCAAGGCCGGGCCGAAGGCTTCGCGCAGACGTTTGGCCGCCGCTAGCAGCCAGGGCATATGCGCTTCGTCGATTTCGTCGAACAGGCGCAGCATCAAGCTATCGATGCTGACGACTTCGATTCGCGGGTTCATTCCGCCAGGCCCTGCAGTGCTTGGCGAATGCGTTGCACCGCGGCTATCGAGCCAGCATTGTCGCCATGCACGCAGAGCGTATCTGCGCGCAGGATCAACGCGCTGCCGTCGCTGGCGGTCAGGGCTTCGCCCTTCGCCAGGCTCATGGCCTGCGCAGCGACCGTATCGGCATCCTGATGAACGGCGCCGGGCAGGGCGCGCGAGACCAGCATACCGGCGGCGTCATAGGCGCGGTCGGCGAATACCTCGAACCACAGCGTTACGCCCAGCTCGTCGGTCAAGGTCTGCGCGCCACTGTTGTAGCGCGTGGACATCAGCATCAACGGCCGCGATGGAGCGTAGGCGACGATTGCGGTCATCACGGCGCGCAGCAGTTCCGGCTGGCGCATCATGTCGTTGTACAGCGCGCCGTGCGGTTTGACGTAGCGAACCTGGGTGCCCTCGGCGCGGCAGATGCCGTCCAGCGCGCCGATTTGGTAAAGCAGCATGTTCTCCACTTCCTTCGGTCTGCAGGCTATGGAGCGACGGCCGAAGCCGACCAGATCGGGATACGCCGGGTGCGCGCCGATCTGCACGTCGTGCTGCTTCGCCAGTGCCACCGTACGGCGCATGATTTGCGGGTCCGAGGCATGAAAGCCGCACGCGACGTTGGCGCAATCGATAAAGGGCATGACCTCGGCATCCAGGCCCATGGTCCAGGCACCGAAGCTTTCACCGATATCGCAATTCAGAAGCAAGGATTTCATAAGGACCTCTTTGGCAACTGGCGGGTCCCGGTACATCGGGACGAGATATGAGTACTACGACGATAAATTATCTATGATTTATCAATAAATATTTATCGAACACGGGTCGATCGGTCTCTCTGGAGCACATTGCTGTATGCTTGCGGACCCGATTCACCAAGGCGCCGGTCTCGCTGCCGCCTCTCAGTTCATGGTCCACAAGATGGTTGACGCCAAATCCACACGCCCGTTGCGATCGTCCATCGTGGCGTCGGCGCATCTCGCCGAGCAGTCGCAGGAATTATCCGAGCTTGAATACGGCATCATCATTGCCAGCGCCGCGTTGATGCGCTGGATGGAACGCTGCATGAAGGCATCCGGCGCGGTGGAAGTGAATGCGCTGGACGTGATGGTGCTGCATAACCTCACCAGCCGCGGGCGCGCCAAACGACAAGCGGATATCTGCCTGTTGCTGAATATTGAAGACACTCACACCGTGACCTACGCGCTGAAGAAGCTCGGCAAGCTCGGACTGGTCGAGGGCGAGAAGCAGGGCAAGGAAATGTTCTATCGCACCACCGACAAGGGGCGCGAGCTGTGCCAGGAGTACGCCGACATCCGTCACGAATGTCTGATCGCGTCGTTCGAAAATCTCAACATCGACCCCGAAGAAATTCACCGTCTCGCCGGGATGCTGCGTGCCATGTCCGGTCTTTACGATCAGGCTGCGCGCGCCGCGACTTCACTTTGAACTGCCCCTCGCTACAAGCCGGATAGCCATCAGATGCGCATAGAACCCCGTCCGTTACCCGAACTGCTGCCCGATCTGGGCGACTTGCCGCCGCTGCTGACGCGCCTCTACGCCGCGCGCGGTGTGCAATCGGTGGCAGAGCTGGACAAGGGGCTCGCCCGGCTGATTCCTTACGCACAGCTCAAGGGCATTGATGATGCGGTTGAGTTGCTCGTAGAGGCGCTTGAGAAGCGTCAGCGCATCCTCTTCGTCGGTGATTTCGATGCCGATGGCGCCACCGCCAGTACTGTCGGCGTGCTGGGCTTGCGTCAGCTCGGCGCGGCGCATGTCGATTATCTGGTGCCGAATCGCTTCGAATATGGCTATGGGCTGACGCCGGAAATCGTTACCGTCGCGCTCGAACGACAACCGGATTTGCTGGTGACCGTGGATAACGGGATATCCAGCGTCGACGGCGTCGCCGCCGCCAAGTCCGCAGGTCTCAAGGTGCTGGTAACCGACCACCATCTGCCGGGACACGAGTTACCGGCGGCCGATGCCATCGTCAATCCCAACCAGCCGGAGTGCGCCTTTCCAAGCAAATGCATTGCCGGGGTCGGGGTTATTTTCTACGTGCTGCTGGCCCTGCGGGCACGCTTGCGCGAGGCGGGCTGGTTCAGCCGCAACGGTTGGAGCGAACCAAATCTCGCCGAACTGCTCGATCTGGTCGCGCTGGGCAGCGTCGCCGACGTGGTGCCGCTGGACGCCAACAACCGCATCCTCGTGCATCAGGGGCTCGCGCGGATTCGCGCAGGGAGGGCGCGCCCTGGGTTGCGCGCGATCCTTGAAGTCGCTGGGCGCGACCACAACCGCATCACGTCTACCGATCTCGGTTTCATCCTCGGACCACGATTGAACGCGGCGGGGCGCCTGGACGACATGGCGCTGGGCATCGAGTGCCTGCTCTGCGAAGACGAAGCACTGGCGCGCGACATGGCCGTGCAACTCGATCAGCTCAATCAGGACCGTAAGGGCATCGAACAGGGCATGCAGCGCGAAGCGCTGGCGCAGCTCAAGAATTTGCCGCTGGAAGATATGCCATTTGGCCTGTGCCTGTTCGAGCCGGACTGGCATCAGGGCGTTATTGGCATCCTCGCCTCGCGACTGAAGGAGCGCTATCACCGACCTACTATCGCGTTCGCTGACGCAGGCGATGGTTTGCTCAAAGGCTCCGCGCGCTCGGTGCCGGGTTTTCATATCCGCGATGCGCTGGATGCGGTTGCGGCGCGCCATCCCGGGCTGATCAGCAAATTCGGCGGCCATGCGATGGCGGCCGGCCTCTCACTGCCGCAGGGAAACTTCGGCGCCTTTGCCACGGCGTTCGATGCCGAGGTGCGCCGCCAGCTATGCGAAGACGATCTGACTGGACGCCTGCTTACCGACGGACAGCTGAGCATCGAGGAATTTCACCTGGAACTGGCCAAAGCGCTGCGCAACGCCGGCCCTTGGGGCCAGCATTTTCCCGAGCCGGTGTTCCACGGCGTGTTCCAACTGGTTCAGCAGCGTTTGGTCGGCGAGAAACATCTGAAGGTGGTGCTCAAGAGCGAATGCGGCTCGCTGACCCTCGACGGTATCGCTTTCAATATTGATCGCGACGTCTGGCCCAACCCCACCGTGCGCTGGGCGGATCTGGCCTACAAGCTGGACGTCAACGAATTTCGCGGTCGTGAAAGCGTGCAGCTGCTGGTGGCGCATATCGCAGCGCGCTGATCCGCTCGTTCGGGCCGATGATCGGCCCGCTGAATCAAACGTCATTTGTCACGGCTTGATTGATTGTTGACCCATCGCAGCGCGCCTAGAGTGTTCGGACTACAAGAACAATCTCTGGAGCCTGCGATGAGCGAAACGACCCGGCACCACCGTGCGTGCCACCTGTGCGAGGCCATCTGTGGCCTGACCATCGAAACCCGCGGCGAGCAAATCGTTTCGATCAAGGGCGATCCGCAGGACAGTTTCAGTCGTGGTCACATCTGCCCGAAAGCCGTCGCCCTGCAGGATATCCAGAACGACCCGGACCGCCTGCGCCATCCCATGCACCGCGTCGGCAACGAATGGCAAGCCATTGAGTGGGACGAAGCCTTCGCGCTGGCGGCCGAGCGTCTTGCCGGCATCCGCGAACTTCATGGCAATAACGCGGTAGCGGTCTATCAGGGCAACCCCAGCGTGCATAACTATGGGTTGATGACCCATAGCAACTATTTCCTCGGTCAGCTGAAAACCCGCAATCGTTTTTCTGCGACCTCTGTCGATCAGCTGCCGCATCATCTGACCAGCCTGATGATGTACGGCCACGGCCTGCTGATCCCGATTCCTGATATCGATCACACCGATTTCATGCTGATTCTCGGCGGCAATCCGCTGGCCTCCAACGGCAGCATCATGACCGTGCCGGATGTGGAGAAGCGCCTCAAGGCGTTGAAGGCGCGCGGCGGCAAGCTGGTGGTGGTCGACCCGCGCCGTAGCGAAACAGCTGCCATCGCCGATCAACACCTGTTCGTCCGCCCCGGCGAAGATGCCGCGCTGCTCTTCGGCCTGCTCAACACACTGTTCGAAGAGAATTTGACCCGCACCAGTCATCTACCGGTGGATGGACTCGACGAGCTGCGCGCCACCGTGGCGCCGTTCACTGCTGAAGCGATGAGCCCGCGCTGCGGCGTGCCGGCCGAGCAGATTCGCCAGCTGGCGCGCGATTTCGCTGCGGCGGACAAGGCGGTCTGCTACGGCCGCATGGGCGTATCGACCCAGGCGTTCGGTACGCTGTGCCAATGGCTGGTGCAATCGATCAATCTGGTGACCGGCAATCTGGATCGAGTCGGTGGCGCGCTCTGCACCGAGCCTGCTGTGGACTTGGTAGCCAACACCTCCGGTGGGCATTTCTATCGCTGGCAGAGCCGGGTTTCAGGCTTGCCGGAATACGGCGGCGAGCTGCCTGTATCGGCGCTGGCAGAAGAGATGCTCACCGAAGGGGAAGGGCAGATTCGCGCGTTGATAACTGTGGCGGGTAATCCGGTGCTTTCGACGCCCAACGGCCGGCAGTTGGAGCAAACGCTGGACGGCCTGGATTTCATGCTCAGCGTGGATTTCTATATCAACGAAACCACTCGCTACGCCGATCTGATCCTGCCGCCAACGGCGCCGCTGGAACACGATCACTACGACACCACGTTTAACCTGTTCGCGGTACGCAACGTCACTCGCTTCAACGAGGCCGTGCTGAGCAAGCCGGCCGGTTCGCTGCACGATTGGGAAATCTTTGTCGGCCTGGCGCAGGCTTTTGCCGCGCGGACCGGTAGTGACCTCAAGCCGACCATCGCGCCCGAACAGATGATCGACCTCGGCCTGCGCGCCGGGCCGTACGGCGACCACAGCGAGCTTGCATTGAGCCTCTCCAGGCTGCGCGACTACCCGCACGGCCTCGATCTCGGTGCGCTCAAACCGAACCTCGCCGTTCGCCTGAAGACCGCCAATCAGCGTATCCAGGCGGCGCCGGAGCTGTTTCTCAATGACCTGAAACGCTTTGCTTTGGCGCCCACTCAGCAAGCGGATCAACTGGTATTGATCGGCCGTCGTCATGTGCGCAGTAATAATTCCTGGATGCACAACTACCATCGCCTGGTGAAAGGCAAGCCGCGCCATCAGCTGTTGATGAACCCCGTGGATTTGAGTCGACTTGGGTTACTTGATGGCCAGCGCGTGCGGGTTCGCTCGCGGGTCGGGATGATCGAAGTGGAGGTCGCCGCCAGCGACGAGATGATGCCCGGTGTGGTCAGCTTGCCTCATGGCTGGGGGCACGGACGCCCCGGCGTGCGGATGGGCATCGCCAGTAGCCAGCCGGGCGCCAGCGCCAACGACCTGACTGATGAGCGACAGCTTGATGCGCTGTCCGGCAATGCTGCGCTTAATGGTGTGCCGGTTCAGGTGGAGGCGGCGTAGCCGGCGATCTTGTGGGGCGGATGCTTATGCGGTGCTACCAACTGCTGCCCCTCACCCTAACCCTCTCCCCTCAGGGAGAGGGGACTGGACGCAGATACGAGCGATAGCGATCCGCCCGGCGCGCACGGTGGCAAAAAAAAGCACGCTGAACCTCATCGAATTGAGCTCAGATGCGTCAGGTGCTGCAAGCACGAGCGAAGCCAGCACGCGCTTGACACCAACACGGAACAAGCCCCCTCTCCCTTCCGGGGAGAGGGCTGGGGTGAGGGGAAACGAGGCAAACCCTCACGCTAGGTTCTGCCATACGCAATGCAAGTCCAATCAGCCACGGCACGGAGCAACTTCTGCTTGGAGAGCGGGGCAAGCCAACCAGCCATCCCGCAAAACTCCATGGCCTTCGCAACACGCAGTCACCGATTCGCCCACCAAGCGCAGCTGTGACCAGGCAAGATCGTCGAAACAGTCTGTACTGAGGGATGTCCAACCCGCATCCATCGCAGCCGAGGTTTCCATGACACAGCTTTTTCAGCCGCTCACCCTGCGTCAGTTGACGTTGCCCAATCGCATAGCCGTTTCGCCCATGTGCCAGTACTCGGCCAAGGCTGGCATGGCCAACGACTGGCACCTGGTGCACCTCGGCAGTCGCGCAGTGGGTGGCGCCGGGCTGGTCATCATCGAGGCGACCGCCGTCACCGCCGATGGGCGGATTTCACCGGAAGATCTCGGCATCTGGTCTGATGAGCATGTCGAGCCGCTGCGCCGGATCACGCGCTTCATCGAAGCCCAGGGCGCGGTCGCCGGTATTCAATTGGCGCATGCCGGGCGCAAGGCGAGCACCTGGCAGCCTTGGCTTGGGCGGCACGGTAGCGTGCCAATCGCAGCTGGCGGCTGGACGCCGGTCGGCCCGTCGACCATTGCCTTCGATCCGGAGCACGCTGTACCCACCGCGCTGGACGAGACCGGCATCGCCGAGGTCAGTCAGGCCTTCGTGCGTGCAGCCGAACGAGCGCTGGCGGCAGGATTTAAGGTCGCCGAAGTGCACGCCGCCCACGGCTATTTGCTGCATCAGTTCCTTTCGCCTCTGTCCAACCAACGTCAGGATGGCTATGGCGGCTCCTTCGACAACCGTATCCGTCTGCTACTGGAAGTGACCGAGGCAGTGAGAGCCGTGTGGCCGGAAGAGCTGCCCCTGTTCGTCCGCCTGTCCGCGACCGACTGGGTGCAGGACGGCTGGAACGCCGAAGAAACCGTAGAACTGGCGCGGCGACTTAAAACGCTAGGAGTGGATCTGATCGACGTGTCCTCGGGCGGCACCGCAGTCAATGCCGAGATTCCGGTCGGGCCCGGCTATCAGACCCAGTTTGCCGAACAGGTCCGACGCGAGGCCGACATCGCCACCGGCACCGTCGGCATGATCACCGAGGCGGTTCAGGCCGAACACATTCTGCGCACCGGGCAAGCCGATCTGATCCTGCTGGCCCGCGAGTTGTTGCGCGATCCCTATTGGCCGCTGCATGCCGCCGAGGATCTGCATGAAAGCTCGGTGCCATGGCCTGCACAGTACTTACGCGCCGCTCATCGAAACACGCCGATTCGGCAAGTTCCCGATTCGCTCGACTAATCCATCCCTTGTTAAGCAGGTAATTTCATGAAGACCTCCGGTTTGCTCGATCAACTGCTCAAATCCGGGCAGGACCTCCTACAGAAACAGCAGGGCTCTGTAACGCGCCCGGGCAACACTAAGAGCAGCGGTTCGCTCGGCGACATGCTCGCTGGCGCCAGCGGTCCTCTGGGCAGCATTCTTGGAGGAAGTGGCGGCGGTGGCGTCGGGCGTGGCGCACTGGCGACCGGCGCGCTCGGCATGTTGTTAGGCAGCAAGGGTGGACGTCGCCTGGGTGGCAAGGCGGTGACCTATGGCGGACTAGCTGCGCTCGGCATGCTGGCCTACAAAGCCTATGGCAACTGGCAGGCACAGCAGGCCGGCGCAGCGCAGGCGAGCGCTACACAGGCCGAGCCGAAAACCGTTGATCGACTGCCGCCCGATCAGGTCGAGGAGCACAGCCGTGGCATCCTCAAGGCGCTGGTCGCTGCGGCCAAGGCTGACGGCCACGTCGATGATCAGGAACGCAAGATGATCGAGGCCGAATTGGCGCAGCTGACCGATGACCCAGAGTTGAAACGCTGGCTGGAAGCGGAGCTGAACAAGCCGTTGGACCCGGTTGAAGTCGCCGCTGCCGCCACTACGCCGGAGATGGCCTCGGAAATGTATCTGGCCAGTGTGCTGATGGTGGATGAAGAGCACTTCATGGAGCGCGCCTACCTGGACGAGCTGGCCCGGCAACTCAAGCTCGACGCGCAGCTCAAGGCCGAGCTGGAAAGCCAGGTGCGCGGCGTTTCCGCCTGATTGCCGCCGGGGCGGTCCGATGGCCGCCTTTGCTGGGATCGGCTTGGCTTGCAAGAGCGGCGTCGATGGCCTCGCATGGGCTGTCAGCCACGGCCTGCTGCGCTATAATCGTCGGCTTTTCGCACCGTCCGATTGAGAGCTGCCTATCTATGGAAATCAACCCGATCCTCAACAGCATCAAGGACCTGTCCGACCGCACCCAGTCAATTCGGGGGTATCTTTGACTACGATCAAAAGCATGATCGTCTCGTCGAAGTAAACCGCGAACTCGAAGACCCCAACGTCTGGAACAACCCCGAGTACGCTCAGAATCTTGGTCGCGAGCGTGCCACCCTGGCGTTGATCGTCGAAACCATCGATGACCTCACAAGCAGTCTGGCCGACTCCCGCGACCTACTCGACATGGCCGTCGAAGAAGACGACCAGAGCGCCGTGGACGACGTAGCCGCTGAGCTGGACCGTCTGCGCGGCATTCTCGAAGGGCTGGAATTCCGCCGCATGTTCAGCGGCGAAATGGACCCCAACAACGCCTACCTTGACATCCAGGCCGGTTCCGGCGGCACCGAAGCCCAGGACTGGGCCAACATGCTGCTGCGCATGTACCTGCGCTGGGCCGACAAGCACGGTTTCGACGCCACCATCATGGAACTGTCCGAAGGCGAAGTCGCCGGCATCAAGGGCGCCACGCTGCACATCAAAGGCGAATACGCCTTCGGTTGGCTGCGAACCGAGATCGGCGTGCACCGCCTGGTGCGCAAGAGCCCGTTCGACTCCGGCAATCGTCGCCACACTTCGTTCACAGCGGTGTTCGTTTCGCCGGAAATCGACGACAACATCGAGATCGAGATCAACCCGGCCGACCTGCGCATCGACACCTACCGTTCATCCGGTGCCGGTGGTCAGCACGTCAACACCACCGACTCGGCGGTGCGTATCACCCACGTGCCGACCAACACCGTGGTCAGCTGCCAGAACGAGCGTTCTCAGCACGCCAACAAGGACACCGCCATGAAAATGCTGCGGGCCCGGTTGTACGAGCAAGAAATCCAGAAGCGCAACGCGGCGTCCCAGGCGCTGGAAGACACCAAGTCGGATATCGGCTGGGGCCACCAGATTCGCTCCTACGTGCTCGACCAGTCGCGCATCAAGGACTTGCGTACCAGCGTCGAGCGCAGCGACTGCGACAAGGTGCTGGACGGGGATATTGACGAGTATCTCGAAGCGAGCCTGAAACAGGGGCTGTAAAGATACTGCGCTTGGCCAGCGTCGGTGGGCTGAAGCCCACCCTACGGTACCGACGTCAGCCAGGGATTATGTAGGGTGGGCTTCAGCCCACCAAAACAGGGCGAGGTTGCTGGTGGGCTGAAGCGGAACGCCGCCCGGCCCACCGTGGTTCCGAAACCCGCAGCACATCAGCTTCAGCCTGCACGACAATCAGACATTAGCTAGCCAATCCATGGGTCTAGACGACCCACGCGACGGAATAACTGACCATGAGCGAACAACCGCTGAACCAGCACGCCATCCAAGAGGAAGAAAACAGCCTGATCCTTCAGCGCAAGGAAAAACTGGCTGCCGAGCGCGCCAAGGGCGATGTCTTCCCCAACGACTTCCGTCGCGACAGCTACTGCAACGATCTGCAGCAGAAGTACGTCGACAAGACCAAGGAAGAGCTGGCAGAAGCGGCGATTCCGGTGAAGGTCGCCGGTCGCATCATGCTCAACCGCGGCGCCTTCATGGTGTTGCAGGACATGAGCGGACGCATCCAGGTCTACGTCAACCGCAAGACACTGCCGGCCGAGACCCTGGAAGCGATCAAGCACTGGGACCTGGGCGACATCATCGCTGCCGAGGGCACCCTGGCGCGTTCCGGTAAGGGCGACCTTTATGTCGAGATGACCGACGTGCGTCTGCTGACCAAATCGCTGCGCCCGCTACCGGACAAGCACCATGGTCTGACCGACACCGAGCAGCGCTACCGCCAGCGCTACGTCGATCTGATCGTCAACGAGGAAACCCGCCACACCTTCCGCGTGCGTTCGCAGGTGATCGGCCACATCCGCAAGTTCCTCAACGAGCGCGACTTCCTCGAAGTCGAAACGCCGATGCTGCAGACCATTCCTGGCGGTGCCGCGGCCAAGCCGTTCGAGACCCATCACAATGCGCTGGACCTGCCGATGTTCCTGCGCATCGCGCCGGAGCTTTACCTCAAGCGTCTAGTGGTCGGTGGTTTCGAGCGCGTCTTCGAGATCAACCGCAACTTCCGTAACGAAGGCGTTTCGACCCGGCACAACCCCGAGTTCACCATGCTCGAGTTCTACCAGGCCTACGCCGACTACGAAGACAACATGGATCTCACCGAAGAGTTGTTCCGCGAGCTGGCGCAGCTGGTTCTGGGCAGCACCGACGTCCCTTACGGCGATAAGGTGTTCCACTTCGGCGAGCCGTTTGTGCGGCTTTCGGTGTTCGATTCGATCCTGAAGTACAACCCGGACATCAGCGCCGCCGATCTGCAGAACGTCGACACCGCGCGCACTATCGCCAAAAAGGCCGGCGCCAAGGTGTTGGGCTTCGAAGGCCTGGGCAAGCTGCAGGTGATGATTTTCGAGGAACTGGTCGAGCACAAGCTGGAGCAGCCACACTTCATCACTCGCTATCCGTTCGAAGTCTCGCCGCTGGCGCGTCGCAGCGATGATGATCCGAGCGTCACCGACCGCTTCGAGCTGTTCATTGGCGGCCGCGAAATTGCCAATGCCTATTCCGAGTTGAATGACGCCGAGGACCAGGCCGAGCGCTTCATGCAGCAGGTTGCCGACAAGGATGCCGGTGATGATGAAGCCATGCACTTCGACGCTGACTTCGTCCGCGCGCTGGAGTACGGCATGCCACCGACCGCGGGTGAGGGTATCGGCATCGACCGTCTGGTGATGCTGTTGACCAATTCACCGTCGATCCGCGACGTGATTCTGTTCCCACATATGCGCCCTGAGGTCTGACCTCATCTGGTCCCCGCTCGGTGACGCTTTACCGAGCGGTGATCGTCCCGTCGTTTGCGTCTGGCGGTCGCGTCTGCACTGAAGATGCACCGCTCCGAGCATCGAACCTCCGCATCACCACCGCAGCCGCAGGGCGACGGCGCGTACCGTCGCCGTCTCGATGGCTTCAGATCGGTAATCGTCTGCCGACAGCTGTATATAGCTGAAGCAGCTCTTCGCGAACCGGACACGGATTGCGACGGTCCGCTGATGTATAAGTTGAAGGCTACGGATCACTGACGAGGTACGGATGAATACCCGTAACAATCTCGATGAGTACCAAAGCACGGTTCGTGCACTATCCGACCGCATCGTGGAGGCACAAACCCCGGTGCGGGTGCTCGATGCGGTGAAGTGGGACGACAACGTCCGTCAGGGCTTCTTCGCCGCTGGCGGTCGCGAGCTACCGAAGGTCGATCGCAGCTATTACGAAGGACGCCCGCTGGCGTTCGATTCGAGCGCCAAGAAGGAAGAATTCCAGAACATCGAGCGGGACATCACGCGGCAGCTGGGGCAGTTCAACCCGGTCGGGCAGATCATGCGGCGCATGTGCAAGGAATACCGCATGGTGATCCGCATGCTCGAAGCACGCGGTACCGCTGATTTCGGGCTGATCTCCCAGGAACTCTACGGCGCGGCGTCGGACGCTTTCCATGCCGGCGATCCTACGCTCGCCGACCTCGGCTTGATGCTCTCCGATTACCTGAACAACATTGCCGACCGAGGCGATCTCAAAGACGAAGCCAAAACCCTCAACGCGCCGCAAGCGGTGGACATGCTGCAGAAACGGCTCGACTTGGTATTCGGTGAAGGCGAAGGCGTGATCCGCGTGTTTGAATCCGACGGCATCCTTGCCGACGCAGCCGCGGGTGCCGACTACATCAAGATCCGCAGCGATGCCATGTTCAACGAGCGCGACGTGCGCGCTCTGGAAGTCCACGAGGGTCTGGTGCATGTGGGCACGACGCTTAATGGCCAGAACCAGCCGATCTGCACCTTCCTTGCGAAGGGCCCGCCGTCTTCCACCGTGACTCAGGAAGGCCTGGCAATTCTGATGGAAGTCATCGCCTTCGCCTCATACCCGACCCGCCTGCGCAAGCTCACCAACCGCACCCGCGCCATTCACATGGCCGAGGAGGGCGCGGATTTCCTTGAGGTGTTCGCCTTCTTCCGTGACCAGGGCTACGCCGAGGACGAGTGCTACAGCAACGCCAGCCGGGTTTTCCGCGGTTCGCTCCCGAATGGTTTGCCCTTCACCAAGGACCTGTCCTATCTGAAGGGCTTCATCATGATTTACAACTACATCCAGCTTGCGGTCCGCAAGGGCCGGCTGGAGCAGATTCCGCTGTTGTTCTGCGGCAAGACCACTCTGGAAGACATGCGCACCCTGCGCCAGCTGGTCGACGAGGGTATGGTCGTCCCACCCAAATATCTGCCGCAGCAGTTCCAGGACCTCAACGCGCTGTCAGCCTGGATGTGCTTCTCCAATTTCCTTAATCACCTGAGCCTCGATCGGATCGAGGCGGATTACGCGAATATTCTCTAAGGCGCATACGAAAAAAGCCGGAGCATCTGCTCCGGCTTTTTTCGTTTCGGTTGATGGCAATCAGAACAGTGTATTCGGCAGGTAGGTCGCGATCTCCGGAAAGACCATGATGATGCCCATTCCGATGATGTTAACGATCACGAAAGGAATCACCGACCAGTAGATGTCTTTCATGGTGATGCTTGGCGGGACGATACCCTTCAGATAGAAGAGGTTGAACCCGAAGGGCGGCGTCATATAGCCGATTTCCATGTTGATCACGAACAGCACGCCGAACCAGATCGGATCGAAGCCCAGCGAGGCGATGATCGGCAGGAATACCGGTAGGGTGATCAGCATGATGCCGACCGGATCGAGCAGCATGCCCATGACGAATACGATGGCCATCATGAAGATGACGATCGCCCAGCGGCCGCCCGGCAGGTCCATCATCAGCCCTTCGATCAACGACTGCGCGCCCATGCCTTGGTAGGCCGAACTGAACGCGTGGGCCGCGAACAAGATCCAGGCGATCATGCCGGTGAGTTTGAAGGTGCGGATAGCCGCTTCCTGCAGGATCGGCCAGTTCAGCTTGCGGTACACGGCGGCGGAAATCAGCGCGCCGAACACACCCATCGCAGCCGCCTCGGTCGGCGTGGTTATGCCACCAATGATCGAGCCGAGGACCATTACCACGATGCCGATCGGCAGCAGCACGGCGCGCACCGCCCGAAATTTCTCCGGCCAGGTACCGCGTTCTTCCTTTGGCAGTGCCGGTGCCAGGTGCGGTTGCAAGTAGCTGCGCACTAGCACGTAGGTAACCGTCAGGAAGACCAGCAGAAGACCCGGCAACACACCTGCGGCGAACATCTTGCCGACCGATTGGCCGCTGATCATTGCGTAGAGAATCATCATGATGCTCGGCGGGATCAGGATCCCCCAGCCCCCGCCGGTGTTGATGCAGCCGAGCACCATGCGCTTGTCGTATCCGCGCTCGAGCATCGCTGGCAGGGCAATGGTGCCCATCGCCACCACCGCAGCGCCGCTGATGCCAACCATTGCGCCGAACACCGCGCAGATACCTAGTGTGCCGATCGCTAGCCCGCCACGCATGCCGCCGCACCACAGGTGCATCATGCGATAGAGGTCGCGCGCCACGCCCGTTCGTTCGAGCAGCATGGCCATGAACACGAATAGCGGAATGGCCACCAGGGTGAAGCTTTCCATGGTGCCCCACATCTGCGAGGCGACCATATAGAAGGCATCGACGCCCCAGGTGAAATAAAGAAACAGCACCGAGACGCCGCCCAGTACAAACGCCAGTGGTAGGCCCAGTACGAGGAAGAACACCAAGGTCAGGAAGAACAGCAGCGTGGTGATTTCGATGCTCATTGCGCATCCTCCGCGTGCTTGGCTGGCTCGTGCCCCAGCGCGATAAGGATGTCTTGCAGCAGCTTGGCAATTCCCTGCAACAGCAACAGCAAGGTACCGAGCGGAATCATCGCCTTGATCGGCCAGATAGGCGGGTTCCAGGCCGAATAGGAGGTTTCCATGCCTTGAATCGATTCCCAAGCCATTGAGCTGCCGAAGTAGAGCAGCGCGGCCATGAAGAGGAAAAACATGCTCGAGGTGAAGATATCGATCCATGCGCGGGTGCGCGGACCGAACGAGGCATACAACAGATCCACGTTAACGTGGTCGCGATGCGCCATCACGTAGCCGCCGGACAGCACTACGTAAGCACCGAACAGCATCTGTCCGAATTCATTGGTCCAGGAGGTGGGATTCGAGAACAGATAGCGCATGAGCACTTCGAACAGCAGTAGTCCAAAGATGATAAAGATCAGATAGGCCACCCAGCGGCCAATGAATTCGTTGAGCCGGGTGATGCCGTCGATGTAGGCATGGATCAGGCGCATGACGAGTCCCACGAGAAAAATTGAGCGAATTTTCCAGGCCGGCGCGGTTAGGCGCGCCGGCCTGGTGATCAGGCGAGGAAATTACATGTAGCCGAGGTCGCCGAGGAAGGTCTTGAGTTTTTGCAGGGCTTGAGCGGCTTTTTCGCTGCGCTTGCCTTCTTCTTCCCACGACTTACGCGCTACTTCCTGTAGCCGCTTCTGTACGTCCTCGGGCAGCACGTTGACCTGTACGCCTTCTTCCTTGATCGCTTTCTGCAAGGCGATCTGCTCTTGGTACAGGTATTCGTTAGTGCGGTACCAGAACTGCTCGTCAAGGATCTGCTTGACGATCTCCTGGTCGCGCTCGGAGAGCTTGTCCAATGCCTTCTGACTGACAATGATCACGTCGGTACCGGCAATGTTGAGCGCGGGTTTGACGTGAAACTTCGCTACTTCGTAGAAGCTCATGCTCGCCGCACCCTGGGCCGCACCCCAATGCGCGCCATCGACCACACCGGTATCGAGCGCCGGGTAAAGCTCGCCGCCGGGTAGGTAGGTCGTCGAGGCGCCTGCCTCGTCGAGGAATTTTTGCAGCGCGCCCGAAGAGCGAATTTTCAGTTTGGTGAAATCCTCCCAGCTGTTGATCGGGCGCTTCACCACCATCTCCGTCGGGTAGACCTTGTCAGTCGACCAGTACACCCCGTACTGAGCGGCTTCTTCGCGGAGCATGTCCTCGAAGCCCATGTGCTTATGGAAGTAGGCCGTTTCCCAAACATTCTGAAAGGCGAACGGCAGCCCGGAGGCGATGCCGGCGAGCGTGATTTTGTCCTGGGCGTAGCCAGGGGAGATGGTGCCCATCTGAATGATGCCGCGGCTGACCGCGTTGAAGGTTTCCTGCGGTTTGAACAGCGCACCGGATTCGAACAGTTGCAATTCCAGGCGGCCTTCGGTGCGCCTCTCTATCTCATTCTTCAGACGCACCAGGCTGTCTTCGTAAGAGCTACTGGCGCTCGGCCAGTGGGATTGGACACGCCACTTGGTGACCTCTTGGGCCGCGGCCATTTGCGGCAGGACCGCAGAGACCGCCAAGGCGACCAGGCTGGCTGGAACGAGTAGCTTCTTGAGCATGGATTTCATAACGCGTCCTCTTGTTGTAATTGTCTGGCTGACGGGCCTTTTTTGTGTACCTACATCATTCTACGTTTCGCACAGTAAAACTGATTTTTGAAAATGTATCCGAAAGCTAACATAGCGCGTAGCTTTTTCAACCGCTGGTATGTGCTATCGACTCCTTTTTTTGTTTTTACAACTATCCCACCGCTTGGCTGACTGGTGCCATGGCACTTCGATATTGATCTTAGACGGTTCTGTTTGTGGGTCGTCATAATTCTGCCTGATGGAACTGGATTTCGAATTGACTCGAAGATGCAGGCATGCCAGCTTCAAAAAACAGCGTCTCTACAAAAACAATCGAGGGGGCTCGCTATGCGGTTCGTAATTCGACACATCGAGATGGGGCAGTCCTGTACTTGCGCTTCAACGACTGCGACTCGCTCAAGCTGCGTGTCATGAAGACGCGAGACCTGGATCCGTCTGTGAGCGAAGACCCGGCGATCAAACTGCCGATCAGCGGCGGTAAGGATCTCCCAGGGTTTCATCAGGTGTTGGGCTACCGTCAAGTGACCTGGACGGAAAATGAGGCGGTCATCGAGCTGGACGTGCAAGCCTGTCACCTGAACATGGCTGGCGTGATCCACGGCGGTGTGTTGACTTCGCTGCTCGACGTGGTGCTGGCCGAGGCCGGCACCTATTGCCCTTATCCAGGCCGGGTGCGCAAAGCCATCACGCTGGTGCTGAACACCACCTTCACCGGGCAGTGTTCCGGCGGAGTCATCCGCGCCATCGGTAAGCGGCGTGCTGGTGGCACCCGAATCTTCAACAGTTCCGGCGAAGTACGCGACCAGGATGATCGTCTGCTGGCGATCGGCGAAGCGACTTTCCGCCTGCGCTCCGGCAGCGAGCATCCGCAAGGGGTGCCATTTTCGTTGCCCCCGCAGAACAACAAGAAGGAAAACGGCGATGTATGAATTGACTGGTAAAGCGCTGCAGATCCATGAACAGCTCACAGCCTTCATGGAAGAGCATGTCTATCCCAACGAACACCTCTTTCATGAGCAGGTCGCCACCGCAGCGGATCGCTGGGCGCCGCCGCCGATTCTCGAAGAGCTCAAGGCCAAAGCCAGGGCGCAGGGGCTGTGGAATCTGTTCTTGCCGGAGAGCGAGTTCGGCGCCGGGCTGACCAATTTCGAGTACGCCCACCTGTGCGAGATCATGGGTCGTTCCCATGGTGCCGCTGAGGTCTTCAACTGCTCCGCACCGGACACCGGCAATATGGAGGTGCTGACGCGCTACGGCACGCCGGAGCAGCAGGAACAGTGGCTGAAACCCTTGCTCAACGGCGAGATACGCTCCTGCTTTTCGATGACCGAACCTGACGTGGCATCGTCCGATGCCACCAATATTGCCTGCGAGATTCGCCGCGAAGGCGATGAGTACGTGATCAACGGGCACAAGTGGTGGTCGTCCGGCGCGATGGCAACCACCTGCAAGATAGCTATCGTCATGGGTAAGACCGATCCCACTGCCGAGCGCCATCGCCAGCAGTCGATGATTCTCGTGCCGCTGGATACGCCTGGCGTGGAAATCAGCCGGGCGCTTCATGTATTCGGCTACGACCACGCGCCTCACGGACATGCCGAAATTCATTACAACAACGTTCGCGTTCCGGCCAGCAACATCCTGCTTGGCGAGGGCCGTGGTTTCGAAATCGCCCAGGGACGTCTCGGCCCGGGTCGCATCCACCATTGCATGCGCACCATCGGAGTAGCCGAGCGCGCCCTGCAGGCCATGTGCGAGCGCGTTCATTCCCGCGTGGCATTCGGCAAGCGGCTGGCCGACTTCGACTCGATTCGCAAGGATATCGCCCGTTCACGCATCGAGATCGAACAGACCCGCCTGTTGACGCTCAAGGCGGCGCGCATGATGGACACCGTCGGCAACAAGGTGGCGCGCCAGGAGATCGCCATGATCAAGGCGGCTGCACCCAGCATGGCGCTGCGGGTACTGGATCGCGCGATTCAGGTGCACGGGGCCAAGGGCGTCTGCCAGGACAGCTTTCTGGCGGCGGCGTGGGCCCACCAACGCACCTTGCGCCTGGCGGATGGCCCGGACGAGGTGCATCTGGACACCATCGCCAAACTGGAGCTGCAGAACTACTCCAAAAAGCGCTGAGCCTCCTACGAAACCTACAAGAAGGATGTAGTCATGACCAATCCGTTATTCGATCTGTCCGGAAAGGTGGCGCTGATCACCGGCTCCACCCGTGGTATTGGCCGTTCCATCGCCGAAGAAATGGCGAGGTGCGGCGCCAAGGTTGTCATCTCCAGCCGCAAGGCCGATGCCTGCGAGACCGTGGCCGCCGAGCTCCAAGCTGCGGGCTTCGAGGCCATCGCTGTGCCCTGTCATGTTGGCCGCAAGGAAGACCTGCAGCGGTTGGTCGAAACCACCTTGCAAACCTGGGGGCGCATCGATGTGCTGGTCTGCAACGCGGCCACCAACCCCGTCTACGGCCCGACCAGTGAGCTGACCGATGATGCTTGGGACAAGATCATGGACACCAACGTCAAGGGCACCTTCTGGCTGTCGAACATGGTTCTGCCGCAGATGGCCGAACGTGGCGAAGGGGCGGTAATCATGCTCTCCAGCATCGCCGGGCTGCGTGGCAATACCGTGATCGGCACCTATGGCGTATCCAAGGCGGCCGAAGCGGCGCTGGCGCGCAACTTGGCTGCCGAGTGGGGCCCCAAGGGCATTCGCGTGAACGCCATCGCGCCGGGGCTGGTGCGTACCGATTTCGCCAAGGCATTGCTCGACGATCCGGAGCGGGTTCGTCGGGCGGCCGAGAAAACCCCGCTGCGCCGTATCGGCGAGCCGGTGGATATTGCCGGAATCGCGGTCTTTCTCGCGGCGCCCGCCAGTGCCTATATCACCGGTCAGGTAATCGTCGCGGATGGCGGAGAAACCGCGTGCTGAGGGGTTGGTAATGAGCGAACCCGAACTGATCGAGGTCCTGCCGGCGCATCGTTTCGATGAGGCCGCGCTGGCTCGGTATCTGCGCCTGCATTTGCCGCAGCTGGGTGATGACGGTCTGATCATCAAGCAATTCCAGGGCGGCCAGTCCAACCCTACCTATCTATTGGAAAGCGCCGGGCGCCGTTATGTGCTGCGCAAGAAGCCGCCGGGCAAGGTGCTGCCCTCGGCGCACATGGTCGAACGTGAGTACAAGGTAATCCGCGCGCTATCCGAGCACACCCGTGTGCCGGTACCGCATGTGCATCTGCTGTGCGAGGACGAAGGCATCATCGGCACGGCCTTCTATCTGATGGATCACGTCGAGGGGCGAATCTTCAGTCATCCGGCGCTGGAGGAGCTGGCGGTCCAGGAGCGTCAGCCGGTTCATCTGGCCGCTATCGATACTCTGGCCGAGCTGCATCGAGTCGATGTCGAGGCGGTGGGGCTTGGTGATTTCGGCAAAGCTCAGGGCTATTTTGCCCGTCAGGTGAAGCGTTGGTCCGGCCAGTATCAGGCCTCCCGCACGGGCGACATGCCGGCGATGGAGCGGCTGATGCAGTGGCTGCCGGAACAGGTGCCGCAACGCGACGAGTGCGCCATCGCCCACGGTGACTACCGCCTCGGCAATCTGATCTTTGAACCCGGGGCGGCGAAGGTGGCGGCAATTCTTGACTGGGAGCTGTCGACCCTGGGCCATCCGCTCGCCGACCTCGCTTATTTCTGCCTGCCGTATCACCTGCCCGCCGGTGTGGATGGCTTGCGTGGGCTGGTTGGCAGCGATCTGCAGGCGCAGGGCATTCCCACCGAACAGCAGGTGCTGGAACGTTACTGCAAGCAAAGTGGACGGACTGAAGTGGCGAACTGGCATGTCTTCGTGGCGTTTTCGCTGTTTCGTCTCGCGGCGATTGTCCAGGGTGTTTATGCCCGTGCACTGCAGGGCAACGCGAGCAATGCCGATGCGCTGCAAGTCGGTCAGCGCGCCGGCTTGCTGGCCGATGCGGGCTGGCGCATCGCCCAACGTGGTCAGGGAGAATTGGCATGAGCGGTCCGTTGCTGCGCCGCGTCCTGCTGACCAACGACGACGGCATCGCCGCGCCGGGGCTGGCGCTGCTCGAGCGGATCGCCGCGCAACTGGCCGAGGAAGTCTGGGTAGTTGCGCCCGAGCACGACCAGAGCGGCACCGGTCAGGGCATCTCGGTGCATTCGCCGCTGCGGGTATATCGCCACGGCGAACGGCGCTTCGCCGTTTCCGGTACGCCGTCCGACTGCGTGATGTTCGCCATGGCCGAGTGGTTGCAGGAGTCGCCACCCGATCTGGTGCTCTCCGGCGTCAACAGTGGGGCGAACATCGGCGACTCGGTTCCCTATTCGGGAACCATCGGCGCAGTGCTCAGCGCCGATTTGCTGGGGCTGCCGGCCATCGGCCTGAGCCAGGCCTTTCTCGATCGCACGAATATCGATTGGTCGTGTGTCGAAATCTACGCTGAAGCCGCGATCCGCGAGCTCTGGATGCGCCGCTCTGAAGGCGGCTGTTGTTGGAACGTCAACTTTCCCGCCTGCTCGGCCGACGCGGTCAGCCATCTGCGGATGACCCAGCAATCGCGCGGCTCAATTACCAAGCCGCGCCTGCAGGCCGGCCGGGACGGTCGAGGCCTGCCGTACTGGTGGCTCGGCTTCGAGCATTCCTCGTCGCACATCGTTGCGCCCGAGGCGGACGTTACAGCGCTGCGCGAGAAACGCATCGCCATCACACCTTTGCGCGACACCCGAGGCTGGCTCGAGTGGGGCGAAGAACGGGCCTTGGCAGACCTGGCCTTTTATAGCGATTCAGGAGCTTTGTAATGTTCACTCGTCATCATGCGGTCTGGCCCGAGGATTTGCCCAAACACCTGACGGTGCCGGAAACCAGCCTGTTCACCAATCTGGAAATCTCCGCCCGACGTTTTCCGGACAAGACGGCGATCATCTATTACGACACCTTGATTACCTACACCGAGCTGCTGCGCGAGGTGGAAGCGCTGGCCGGCTATCTTCAGCACCTTGGGGTAGCGAAAGGCGATCGGGTGCTGTTGTACATGCAGAACTCACCGCAGTTCACCATCGCCTATTACGCGATCCTGCGTGCGGACGCCGTGGTGGTGCCGGTCAATCCGATGAACCACAGCGCCGAATTGGAACATTACCTGCACGATACCGGCGCCACGGTCTGCATTTGCGGCCAGGAGCTGACCGGTTTTATTTCGTCGCTGGTCGGCACCGCACAGTTGCGCCAGGTGATCGTCGCGGCCTATTCGCAGTACGTTCGCCAGCCCACCGATTTGGCGTTGCCGGCAGAGGTGCAGGCAGCGCCGACCACGCCGGATTTCGCCGGTGGCGTCAGCTGGAGCGAGGCCCTGAGCGCGGGTCATGCGCCGGGCCCGCACGCCGCCGGCCCGGACGATCTGTGCGTGTTCCCTTACAGCTCCGGCACCACCGGTGCGCCCAAGGGCTGCATGCACACCCATCGCTCGGCCATGGCGACCATCATTCACCGCGTGGTCTGGACCAATAGCACCAGCGAGTCGGTGATTCTCGCAACGCTGCCGTATTTTCACGTGACCGGCATGCAGGGCGCCATGAGCGGGCCGATCTACAACGGCGGCACCGCGGTGATCATGACCCGCTGGGACCGCAAGGTCGCGGCGAAACTGATCGAGCGCCACGCGGTAACCGGCTGGGTCAATATCGCCACCATGGCCATCGACTTTCTCGCCGATCCGGATCTCGAACAGTACGACCTGTCCAGCCTGGTCAGCGTCGGCGGCGGCGGGGCGGCCATGCCCAAGGCGGTCGAAGAAAAGCTGCATCGGCTCACTGGTCTGCGTTACATCGAGGGCTACGGCCTGTCCGAAACCATTGCTGCCACTCATATCAACCCGGTCGCGCGCCCCAAGGCTCAATGCCTCGGCATTCCGGTATTCGATGTCGACAGTCGGGTCATCGACCTGAGCACGCAACGCGAGCTTGGCCCCAACGAGGTGGGTGAGATCGTTAGTCACGGTCCGCAGGTATTCGTCGGCTACTGGAACCGGCCTGAAGAGACCGAACGCGCCTTCATCGAGCTGGACGGCAAGCGTTTCTTTCGCACCGGAGACATGGGCTACTACGATGAGGAGGGCTATTTTTTCATGGTCGACCGGGTCAAACGCATGATCAATGCGTCGGGCTTCAAGGTTTGGCCGTCGGAGGTCGAGAGCCTGATGTACCGCCACCCTGCGATCCAGGAGTGCTGTGTCATCTCGCGCCCCGATCCAAAACGCGGCGAGACGGTAAAAGCCTGCGTTGTGCTGCGTGACGGTCAGGCCGGACAGGTCAGCGAGCAGGACGTCATCGACTGGTGCAAGGCGGAGATGGCGGCCTACAAGGCGCCGGTGTACGTTGAGTTCGTTGCGTCATTGCCGCGTTCGTCTACCGGCAAGCTGATGTGGCGTGCCTTGCAGGAAGAAGAGAACCGCAAACACGCCAGTGCGCAGGAGGCCTGACGGCACAGCCCCGACCTAGGCCCCTTCGAAACCAATGGAGAAGACTTATGCAAGATTCAACTTCGACGAATCGGGACGCGGAATGGCAGGTGCGTAAGGACCTCGCCGCGGCCTATCGACTGGTGGCGCACTTCGGCTGGGACGATCTCGTTTTCACTCATCTGTCTGCCCGCGTGCCGGGGCCTGAACATCATTTTCTGATCAACCCCTATGGCCTGCTATTTCAGGAAATCACTGCCTCGTCGCTGGTGAAAGTGGACAGCGAGGGGCAGATCGTCCAGAGCGGCAGCCTGCATCGAGTCAACCCGGCGGGCTTCACCATCCACAGCGCTATTCACATGGGGCGCGAGGACGCCGGCGCGGTCATGCACCTGCATGCCGCCGACGGCACGGCGGTCTCGGCACACCGCGATGGTCTGCTGCCGCTGAGCCAGACCGCGATGCTCTGTCTCGATCACCTCAGCTATCACGATTACGAAGGCGTGGCGCTGGACCTGAGCGAGCGCGAACGGCTGATCCGCGACCTCGGCGACAAGCAGATAATGATCCTGCGCAACCATGGCGTGCTTACGGCGGGCAGCACAGTCGCCGAAGCCTTCACGTACCTTTATTTCCTGATGAAGGCGTGCGAGATCCAGGTGCGAGCCCAGTCTTGCGGCCCGACCCACCTTCCGTCAGACGCCGCCATCGAAACCACTCGCCAGCAATCGGCCGAACTGGGCAAAGCGGCCAAACTGACCTGGCCGGCGCTGTTGCGCCTGCTGGAAGCCAACGGCCACGTCTACGCGATATAAGCGCCTCGGCTGGCATCATGGCCCGTCTGCCAGCCAGCGCAGGCGGGCATCTTTCGAACAGAACAAAAAGCAGAGCGCCCATGAAAATCCTCTTCGTCGCCGCCGATCCCAAGCCCGAGCGTTGGACCAACCTGATTCAGCAGCACCTTCCAGACGCAGAGATTCAGGTATGGCATCCGGACAGCCCGAGTTGCGGCGCCGACTACGCCATCGTCTGGCATCCGCCGGCCGCCTTGTTCGACAAGGAACCGCAGCTCAAGGCGATCTTCAATCTTGGCGCAGGGGTAGATGCCTTGGTGAAGGTGCCGAACCTGCCGCGCAATGTCCCGGTGGTACGCTTGGAAGATGCTGGCATGGCAGTGCAGATGGCCGAATACGTCGCTTATCATGTGATCGGCATCACCCGTGACATGGACGCCTACCGCGAACAGCAGACTGCCGGGCAATGGAAACTGCGCCGGCCCATCGAGCGCAGCGAGTGGCCGGTGGGCGTGCTGGGCCTCGGCCACATCGGCCAGCGTGTCGCCTGCACACTGGCTGGGCTGGAATATCCGGTTTGCGGCTGGTCGCGCTCCACTTACGATATCGAGGGCGTGCGCAGCTTTGCTGGCGAGGCCGAACTGGACGGCTTTCTCGGCGAAACCCGCGTGCTGATCAATACGCTGCCGCTGACCGACAGTACGCGGGATCTGATCGACTATTCGCTGCTGTCGCGGCTCAGACCCGACGCGGTGGTGATCAACGTCGGTCGTGGTGAGCATCTGGTAGATGAGGATCTCGTTCGGGCCATAGAGGAGGGGCGTGTGACCCGAGCGGTGCTCGATGTCTTCCGTGAGGAGCCGCTGCCAACCACCCATCCGTTCTGGAACATGCCGCAAGTCAGCATCACGCCGCATGTCTCGGCACGTACCTTGCGCGAAGCGACCATCACACAGATCGGCGACAAGATTCTCGCGCTGGAACAGGGCCAGGCCATCAGCGGTATCGTCGACGTACAGCGTGGTTACTGAGGGCGGGCGTGAAGCGTAGGTACGCTCGCAAGGGACGCTGCTTGTACCGAGCAGCGCCTTTCCAGACGCTGAACTCGGCTTTCAATCCAAAATGCCGTGCATTTCCAGATAGCGGTCGCGCAGCTCGCGCTTGAGCACCTTGCCAATGGCGCTGCGCGGCAACTCGTCAGCCAGTTCCAGGCGTGCCAGGCGCTGGGTTTTGCCAACACGACTGTTGAACCAATCCAGTAGCGCTTCCGAGGTTTCCGTCGCTCCTGCGGTGCGCACGACGAAGGCCACCGGCGTCTCGCCCCAGCGCGTGGACGCTACGCCAACCACCGCGACGTCTGCGATTGCCGGGTGCTCGCGCAGTATGGCCTCGAGATCGCTGGGGTAAAGGTTGAAGCCGCCGGAAATGATCATGTCCTTCTTGCGATCGAGCAGCGTCAGGAAGCCCTCGTCGTCGAAGCGGCCAACGTCCCCGGTGCGGATGAAGCGTTTGCCGCTGGGATCGAACCATTCGGCTTCGGCGGTCTTCTCTGGCTTGTTGAGATAGCCGGTCATCATGGCCGGCGAATGGCCGACGATTTCGCCGATGGCCCCCTCCGGCAGTTCAACGCCCTGGTCGTCGATCACGCGAATGTCATGTCCTTCGGCTGGCTTGCCGACGGTGTGCAGCTTGTCCGGATATTCGTGTGCGGCGAGGATGCAGGTGCCACCGCCTTCAGTCATTCCGTAGGTGTCGATCAGTCCCCCCGGCCAGCGCGCCAGCACATCTGCCTTCAGCGCTGCATTGAACGGGGCGCTGGTGCACATCTTGTAGCGGAAGCGGCTTAGGTCGTACTGATCGAAGTCGTCGCGCGCCATGATCCGCTGGTATTGCACCGGCACCAGCATCGTATGGGTGACGCCGTGCTGCTGTGCCAGGCGCAGGTACTCGCCCGCCTCGAATTTGCCCATCAGCACCACGGTGCTGCCCAGCGCCACTGTAGGTAGGAAGGCCACCAGCGTCGTGTTGGAGTACAGCGGCGTAGAGATCAGCGTGACGGCATTTTCGCCATAGCCGTAGCCGGCACTGCGGCGGACGTGCGCCCAGCGCATGGCGTGGGACTGCACGATGCCCTTGGGCTCGCCGGTGGTGCCGGAGGAATAGATAACGTTGAACGCCCAATCAGGCTGGATCGCTACTGGTTGTGGCGGTGTATCGCACAGCCATGCGGACAATCCGTTCGCGGTCTGGTCCAGCCGCAAAGCCGGGCAGGGCAATCGCGCTGCGACGGGTGTCAGATGCTGCGCGGCATGCTCGTCGATGAATAGCAGGTGAGACGAGGCATCCGCCAGCATGGTCAACAGGCTTTCTGCACTGGCCGAGGGCGCCAAGGGCGCTACCGCCACACCAGCGCGCAGCGCTCCGAGAAAAACCGTGGCGTATTCGATGGAGTTGAGCGCACAGATTGCCAACACATCACCGGGTTTCATGCCGTCGCGCTGCACTGCGGCGGCGACCCTGTTCATATGGGCGTCGAGTTGGGCGAAGCTCAGGCTACGCTCGCCCTGGATCAAGGCGCGATGATCGGGGCGATGCTTTGCCCAGTGCTTGATGAGGTCGGGGATGGCCGCAAAGGGTTGTTCGAGATCGATGGCGTCGGGGCGGGCAGAAATATCCATGGCTGGCTCGTCCTGTCGAAGAAGAGAGGTTGTGCCATGCAATAGCAGGCACGGCAGTGCATCGGATTGGATCAACCTTCAGCGGTAATTGCGCGCGCGTGAAGTGTTATTCGCGCCGGCTATGGCAGGCAATCAATAGGATCAGACATTGCTGTCACAACGAAAGCGAGGCCTTTTCTGCTCAGCGCTGCGACCTCCAGCCGTGTATTCAGTCGGACGGCTGAGCCTTCGCCCCAGGCGCGTTATTTTTGCGACAATGTCGCCTATTTGATCAGGCGAGCCCCTCCATGTCCGAACGTAACCCCATCCCGCTGATCCTCACTGCCATCGGCAGTGTCATCGGCACCGTAGCGGTGCTGTCCTATTACGGCTATATGCACGTCGCCAAGCCAGAAGACGCGCTGCTGTTGGCCGATTACACCATGCTCAAGACCATTCCAGGCGAGGACTACCGCGTCTCGCTCAAGCCTGCGCCGCAGGTGGCGGAATGCATCGATGGCGTGCTGGTGCTGTTCGACACGGAGCAGAAGGGCCTGACCGGTGTGTTGGTGGATAACCGCAAGCGTGCGATTCGTTGCATGGGCCAGCGAGTGCCTGCCGCTGGCAATTCGGCGGTCGAGCAATAACGCGACAATTCGGCTGACGCTTCAACTAGAAAACCCGCCATCATGGCGGGTTTTCTAGTTGAAGCGTCGTTAGTACCGGTTTTCCGATACTGCTGTTGCGGTCATTCCATCGACGAGCGCGGGGCGACCTGTTGGTTGTCGTTGGAGATGGTCACTTCAACACGACGGTTCATGGCGCGGTTCGATGGTGAGTCATTGCTCGCGACCGGATACTCCTCACCGTAGCCAATGGTCTGGATCCGCTGTGGATCGACACCGGCGCGGGTCAATGCACGAAGCACGGACTCCGCGCGACGCTGTGAGAGCTGCTGGTTGTAGGAATCGGAGCCAGTGCTGTCGGTGTACCCCTCGACCACCACCTTGCGCTCCGGATTCTCAACGAGGAAGTCGGCAAGCTTCTGCACGCCACGCATGCCAGACGGCTTGAGTTCGGACTTGTTCAGATCGAACAGCACGTCGCCGAAGGTCACTAGCGTGCCGCGCTCGGTCTGCTTGGCCTGTAGGTCCTGCTGCAACTGGCGGATTTCCTCCTGCTGCCGCTGGAGCTGCTGCTCGCGCGATTCGAGACGGGCTTCGGCGCGCTTGGCCGATGCCTTCTCGATTTGCTGCTCGGCAGTGCGCAAGGCGATCGTCTGCTCGGCGAGTTCGATGCGACGCTTGGCCAGATAGGCGAGCTGGTCGACTTTTTCCTCATCCGCATCGTTCAGATAGGCCTGATTGGCCTTCTCCAGCATGTTGCCGGCATCTTCGGTTTCCAATGCGGCCAACTGATTGGAGCGGGCGTCGGCCTGCAGTTGTGAATACTGGCTGCGGGCCTGCTCGAGGTTCTGGTTGGGCTGAGAAGAGCAGGCTGCCAGCCCGATGGTCATGGCCAGGACTGTTGGAAGAGTCAGTAATTTATTCATAACGGGTCATCCTTTTGTGAAGGCGTTGAGAGTTGAACGTCGTGATTACTGGAGGCCGCGCATGCTTTCTTCTCGCAGTTCCTGAATCCCTTTGTTGGCTTCCTCTACTGCCTTTTGCGCCTTGGCTGCCTGAGCTTTTCGCTCGGCCACTCGGGCATCCCATTCGGCTTGCTCGGCCAGCTTGCGGGCTTCGTCGTAATTTTCCTTCTGCATGGCCAACTCGGCCTGTTTCCATTTTTCCCGCGCGTTGCGCATTTCAACCGCCGCGTATTCGGTGCCGCCCGCGCTTACCGCGCTACGTACCGCGGACTCGGTGACGGCGAACTGTTCATTCGGCGGGTTGCCCGCACAACCAACCAGCAGCAGGCCTCCGAGCGCAACGGCTGCAAGTTTGGGTAAGTGAAATCGCGACAGTGGGCTTTCGATGGCGTTCATTTTCATGGTCAGTCTCCGATGGAAGTTTTGCCTGACGGATGGGAAACAGTGCCCGCACGCTTTGCGCTCGGCCTGGAATTGAGCGGCCTGCAATAGAACGGGCATGTTTTTGTGAGGCCATCTCGCCGCAAACGTTCCAGTAAAGAGATAAACGAAGCGCCTGGAAGCCGCTTTTTAGAGCTGTCTGGACCGGGCCTAAGCCGCGCTGGATGAGCGCCTTGGCTCAGCTATGCGGCGCATTGCGAGGCGCGACCGCCGCAAAGGCTTGGCCTTAGGACTGTTCCGAACGCTCAGCAAGCAAGCGCTCCAGATGCTTTCGCGAAAGCGCCAGAAAACGCGGTGTCGGGCCGACGTCTTCGTAGATCGGGTCGCCTTGCTCGTCGGTGGAAATCACGTTGGAACCCTGCTTGTAAGGGAGGCTGGTTTCGATAGCTTCCAGCGCGGCGCCCACCAGCTCTCCGAGCAGCTCATCGGTGCTGCGCTTGGGATACATCTCGGCCAGTGCGGCCAGCCGCGCAGCGCTCTCGACATCCAGCGGAATGGTGTATTGCGTGCTGCTCATACGGCCGGTGGCAGTGCTTTCCCACTCGTGGACCAGTTCTGAGATTTTCATCAAGCTCCATCCTTAGCCCGCTATGCGAGCGACATTTGCGTGAAATGCGAGCGGTTGTCGAACGTGCGCTCTTGCGCCATGCCTTGTCATCGACGAACGCGCTGGGCACTCTGTTTGGAGGGTTCTAACAGCGTAGCCGTTCAGCATCGATTGCAGATTGGCTGCGAGCCTTCGATGGTGCGGTCTGGGAGATACGAACATGGCGAAGATCGACGCGCGTCTGCGCGAGAACGTTCATCTGCTCGGCGAACTGCTGGGCAACACCATCCGCGAACAACACGGTGATGCCTTCCTCGATAAGATCGAGCGCATCCGCAAGGGTGCTAAGGGTGCGCGCCGCGGTTCTGTCGACGGGGCCAAACTGTTGCAGGAAACCCTCGACGGGTTGGCAGACGATGAGCTGCTGCCCATGACCCGTGCCTTCAATCAGTTTCTCAATCTGGCCAATATCGCCGAGCAGTATCACCAGGTACGTCGTCGACATCCCGGCGAGTCGGCACCCTTCGAAGCCGGCGTGCTGTCCGGGTTGCTCGAGCGGCTCAAGGGAGAAGGCTTCGGTCAGGAGTTGCTCGCGCGTCAGGTAGGCCGGCTGGAAGTCGAGCTGGTGTTGACCGCCCACCCGACCGAGGTCTCGCGGCGCACCCTGATCCAAAAATACGACGCCATCGCCGCGCAACTGGCAGCACGTGACCACACCGATCTCGGTGCGGCGGAGCTGGCCCAAATCGAACTGCGCCTGCAGCGGCTGATCGCCGAGGCCTGGCACACCGAGGAAATTCGCCGCAGTCGGCCGACGCCGGTGGAAGAAGCGAAATGGGGCTTCGCCGTCATCGAAAACTCGCTTTGGCAGGCGTTGCCGAATGTGCTGCGGCATACCGATCAGGTGCTTAGTCGCAGCACTGGCTTGCACTTGCCGCTGGATGCTGCGCCGATTCGCTTTGCATCCTGGATGGGTGGCGATCGCGACGGCAATCCCAACGTGACGGCGAAAGTGACCCGCGAGGTGCTATTGCTGGCGCGCTGGGTCGCGGCTGATTTATTCCTGCACGATATCGAGGGGCTGATCACCGCGCTGTCGATGCAAACCGCCAGCGACGAGCTGTTGCATCACAGCGGCGAATCGGCCGAGCCCTACCGGACGCTGCTCAAGAGCTTGCGTGGGCGCCTTCAGGCCACGCGAGACTGGGCGAGTAGCGCTGTCGAACACGACCAGCTGGCGCCGCTCGCGGTATTGCAGGAAAACCGTGAGCTACGGGAGCCGCTCGAACTGTGCTATCGCTCATTACATGCCTGCGGCATGGGCGTGATCGCTGACGGCGCTTTGCTCGATACGCTGCGTCGGGTCGCCGCGTTCGGGCTGTTTCTGGTGCGCCTCGACATCCGCCAGGACTCGGCTCGGCACGTCGCGGCGTTGGCGGAAATTACCGATTATCTGGGGATAGGCCACTATGACCAGTGGAACGAGCAGCAGCGCTTGGACTTCCTCCAGCGCGAGCTGAGCAATCGCCGTCCACTGCTGCCGCCACATTTTCAACCGTCGGCCGAGACCGCAGAGGTACTGGCGACTTGTCGCGTGGTGGCGCAGGCGCCGGGTTCATCGCTCGGCTCGTACGTCATCTCCATGGCCAAGGGTGCGTCGGATGTACTGGCGGTACAACTGTTGCTCAAGGAGTCCGGCCTGCGGCGGCCGATGCGCGTAGCGCCGTTGTTCGAGACGCTGGACGATCTGAACAATGCCGGCCCGGCCATTGATCGCCTGCTGGCACTGCCCGGTTATCGCCAGCGTTTGCACGGCCCGCAGGAGGTCATGATCGGCTATTCGGACTCCGCCAAGGATGCCGGTACCACCGCGGCGGCCTGGGCCCAGTACCGTGCTCAGGAAAGCCTCGTCGAAATCTGTCGTGATCACGATGTCGAGTTGCTGCTGTTCCACGGCCGTGGCGGCACTGTCGGACGAGGCGGCGGTCCGGCCCATGCGGCGATCCTGTCGCAGCCGCCCGGATCGGTGGCGGGGCGTTTCCGCACGACCGAGCAGGGCGAGATGATCCGCTTCAAGTTCGGGCTGCCGGATATCGCCGAGCAGAACCTCAATCTGTATCTGGCAGCAGTACTGGAGGCGACTTTGCTACCGCCGCCGATGCCCGAACCGGACTGGCGCGAAACCATGGACCAATTGGCCGGGAAGGGCGTCGAGGCGTATCGCGGTGTGGTGCGTGATCACCCGCAGTTCGTCGAGTATTTCCGCCAGGCGACGCCCGAGCAGGAACTCGGCCGGTTGCCGCTGGGCAGCCGGCCCTCGAAGCGTCGCGAAGGCGGCGTCGAGAGTTTGCGGGCGATTCCCTGGATATTCGCCTGGACCCAGACCCGGCTGATGCTCCCCGCCTGGCTGGGCTGGGAACAGGCGTTGCAGGTCGCACTGGAGCGCGGCGAAGGCGAGCGGCTACGATCCATGCGTCAACATTGGCCGTTTTTCAGCACGCGCATCGACATGCTCGAAATGGTGTTGGCCAAGGCTGACGCGGACATTGCAAAGCGTTACGACGAGCGCCTGGTCTCAGCGCAACTGCAGTCGCTGGGTCGCGATTTGCGTGACAGATTGTCGCAGGCGGTGGAGGCGGCGCTTAGGCTGACCGGCCAGTCCGAACTGCTGGCGCATAGCCCCGAGACCCTTGAGGCTTTCAGCTTGCGCAACACCTATCTGGATCCCTTGCACCTGATGCAGACCGAGCTGCTGGCCCGTTCACGGCGACAACAGAACCCGGCGGAAAGCCCTCTGGAGCAAGCCCTGCTGGTCAGCGTGGCAGGTATTGCGGCGGGTTTGCGCAACACCGGTTGAGCCGAAACAAAGCAGATTACGGCGCGCCGGTCTAATGTCATCGTGGCCGGCCGGCGCCGTTTTATCGTCTCCATGCGCCGATAAACCGTCCATGAGCAGCACGGTGGGGTCTGCTTGTCTGCATTCTGTGCGCTGTGTATCGTGTTCAACCTTTTGTCGCATGGCGGCAAACCAGAATTTTTGATTCGCCAGCGGTAGGGTTGCAGTCAATCGGCCCTGGCGGCATCCCTTTGCAAACTTGAGGACTCATCCATGCGCGTAATTTTGCTGGGAGCACCCGGTGCCGGGAAAGGCACACAGGCACGCTTCATTACCGAGAAATTCGCCATCCCGCAAATTTCCACCGGTGACATGTTGCGCGCAGCGGTCAAGGCCGGTTCGCCGCTGGGGCTGCAGGTCAAGGACGTGATGGAAAGCGGTGGTCTGGTTTCCGACGAGATCATCATTGCGCTGATTCAAGAGCGTCTGCAGCAGGCCGATTGCACCAACGGCTTCCTCTTCGATGGCTTCCCGCGCACCATTCCGCAAGCCGAAGCACTGCGCGACGCCGGAGTGAAGCTCGACCACGTACTGGAAATTGCCGTAGACGACGAAGAGATCGTCGGTCGTCTTTCTGGCCGCTGGGTACACGCTGCTTCGGGGCGTGTTTACCACACCGAGCACAACCCGCCGAAAGTGACCGGCATCGATGACCTCACCGGTGAAGAATTGATCCAGCGCAAGGACGACTTGGAAGAAACCGTTCGTCACCGTCTGAGCCTCTACCACTCGCAGACCAAGCCGCTGGTAGCCTTCTACCAGAACCTCGAAGCCGCCCAGGGCACCCCCAAGTGCAGCCGCGTCGAAGGCGTCGGCTCGGTAGAAGAGATCACCGCCAAGGTGCTGGCTGCGCTCAGCTGATTCACCTAGGCAAACTGAACGGTCCGCTTGCGGGCCGTTTTCGTTTGTATCGCATTCACGTCGAGCCGAGTTGTCCATAAAAGGATCTGGCATGGCGCAGCTGCTACAATCGCCGCCCTTTTTCGACTGACCGGAACCGCCGATGACCACGCTGCTGGCCTTGGATACCGCCACTGAAGCCTGCTCCGTCGCGCTGCTGCATGACGGCCGCATGCTGAGCCATTACGAGGTGATCCCGCGGCTGCATGCGCAACGGCTGCTGCCGATGATCCAGGCCCTGCTGGGCGAGGCCGGCATCGCTTTATCGGCAGTCGATGCCCTGGCGTTTGGTCGTGGTCCGGGTGCTTTCACGGGGGTGCGCATCGCTGTCGGCGTGGTTCAGGGGTTGGCGTTCGCGCTGCAACGTCCGGTGCTGCCGGTGTCGACCTTGGCCACCATCGCCCAACGCGCGCATCGGGAACACGGCGCTGAGCAAGTAGCCACAGCGATCGACGCGCGTATGGACGAGGTTTACTGGGGCTGCTATCGACTCCATGGAGGCGAGATGCAATTGGCGGGTATCGAAGCGGTGCTGCCACCGGAACAGGCCAGCTTGCCGCGTGGTAGCGAGGGTCAGTGGTTCGGTGCCGGCACTGGGTGGGGCTATGGTGCACGTATCGCCGTCAGCCCGGCAGCGACCGATGCTGCGCTGCTGCCGCATGCGGAAGACCTGCTTCGGTTAGCCGGTTTTGCCTGGCAGCGAGGGGAAGCGCTGGAGGCCGATCAGGCGCAGCCGATCTATCTGCGGGACAACGTCGCCACGCCGAAGACCGCGCGGTGACGGACGGCATTGCCAATCCCTGGGCGGCTCGCTAGAGTCGGTATCACTTCGTACAGGTGAATGATGCGCCTCAACGGTCTTGCTCCCTCAGCCTATCCCATCGAACGCGTTTCCCCACGGGAAAACGCGCCCGTGCCCTATCGCGAAAGCGAAAAGGCGGCCGAGCAGGCGCGCAAGTCCAACGTCATCCCGGCCGGCCAGGCTGATTCAACCTACGAACATCTCTCCCGACGCACCCAGAGCGAGCCCACCGATTACACCTCAGTGGTGTCCGGCGATTTCATGCCGGCGCGCTTCGAGGCGATGATGGAGCGCCCGCTGACCAACCGTGCGGCACAGGCACTGCAAAGTTATGGCACCACCGCCAGTTTCAGCGCCGATATCGATGCCCATGAAGTGCTTGGCCTGGATCTCTACGCTTGAGGCGTAGACAATCCCGTTGAGTCTTCCCTATTTTCTCGGTTGCCCTTCGTGGAATGATGCCGCCTGGCGCGGTTCGCTCTATCCGCCTGGGTTGCCGTCTGACGGGTTTCTATCCCGTTACTGCTCAGTCTTCAACACCGTTGAGGGCAACACGACGCTATACGCCTGGCCGTCGGCGCAGAAGATCGAACGTTGGGCGACCTTGATGCCCGAAGGGTTTCGCTTTTGCGCCAAGCTTCCTCGAGAAATCAGTCAGGCATCGAATCTGCACGAGGTGTCGGAGCTGATCCTGGCGTTCCGTTCGCTGCTTGCACCGCTGGGCCAACGAGTCGCCCCGTTCTGGTTGCAGTTGCCGGCCAGCTTTGGCCCGGCTCGCCTCGGCGAACTGGCGCATCTGATCGAGACGCTGAACCGCCCGATTGCCGTCGAAGTGCGCCATGCCGCCTTTTTCGCGAAGGGTGAGGAGGAGCGTGCGCTCAATCGATTGCTACACGCGCGTGGCGTGGAGCGTATCTGCATGGATACCCGTGCGCTGTTCAGCTGCCAGTCACGCGATCCGGCGTTACTGCATGCGCAAAGCAAAAAGCCGCGCCTGCCCGTTCGGCCCGCTGCCTTCAGCGAGTCGCCACAGCTGCGCTTCGTCGGTCACCCTGAGTTGGAAGCCAATGATCGCTTTCTCGCGCCCTGGCTGGAGAAAGTCGCGGGATGGATCGAGTCGGGTAAGCGCCCGCATGTTTACTTGCACACGCCAGACAATCGTCTGGCGCCCGATCTGGCCATGCGCTTCCATGACCGGCTCGCAGCGCGCCTGCCAGGCCTGCCGCCGCTGGCGGCTCCTGCACTGCAGAGCGAATCGCAGCTGTCGCTGCTTGAAGACGAAGGCTGATCAAGTGCTGCGTGACGATAGTCGGCAGCGAGCGGGAGCCGACCGCCGTTAACGTATCAGCCGCCCAGCTTGCTCAGCGCGAATGCGGCAAGGAAGCCCACGACAGTGATTAGCCCGGCGAAATTGTGGGTCTCATCGAATGCTTCGGGGATCATGGTATCCACCAGCATGGCCAGAATGGCGCCAGCGGCGATCGCCGTCGTGGCCGCCACCATATCTGGCGAGCTGCCGGCGAAGAGCACGTAGCCGGCGATCGAGGCAAGACCCGAAGCGAGCGCGATGCCGCCCCAAACGCCAAAAATATAGCCTGCGTGTCGGCCAGCCTTTTTCATGCCGACGGAGCTCGAAAGCCCTTCGGGGAGGTTCGACAAAAAGATGGCAGCGACGGCAACCATGCTGACTGCGCCGCCTTGCAACAGGCTCAGACCGATGACGATGGACTCTGGAATGCCATCGAGCAACGCGCCGAGCGCAATCGACAGGCCGCTTCCTGCCTGGTCCTTTTCCGACGCTTGTTGGCCGCCGGAGCGCTTGCGATGTTTCGCGCCATACCGGGACAGCCCCCAGTTCGCGGTTGTATAGACCAGCGCCCCGGCGAGAAATCCCAGGCTGGTTGAATCGAGACCGCCACGTTTGAACGCTTCATCCATCAGTTCGAACGACAATGCGGAGATCAGGACGCCGCTGCCGAATGCCATTATCGCGGCCACGAGGCGCTGGGGCACCCTAACAAAAAAGCCGGTTCCGGCGCCCAGGAGCAGGGCGCCCCCGGCGAGCAGACCCCACAGACCCGCCTCTAACCAACTCGGCATTCGCGCGCTCCTTCTTCAAATGACTGGTCGTGATGCGCGATGCATGCAGCCTGTTTGGCACGACATGATGACGGGACTCAGAAGCATGGACCGCCTGCAAAGGGAAAGTGTTGAAAGCGGAGGAGTGATTCTGCCCCCGGCCAGCGAAACCATTTGTACAGCGTGGCACTGTTTACGACCGCCGCACGGGCACTGAGCCATCGGTCTGCAAAACGCGTCTATACGTGAACGGCCTGGTTGTCTGCGCCTTAATCACCGCTAACCCGGCGCTCCCGAAGCGATACGAAGGGGCCGGCAAGTCGGCGAAGGGGTTTGCAACCTTGAACCGCTCGCGTTGCCAAACCCAGCATGACTTTTGGCCGTTTCTTCCTGTTACTACTGCTCGCATTCGCCGGGTTCATCTACGCGGTATGGCGCGGTCACGTTGACGTTCCCGCGAAATGGAACCCCTGGGCGCCGCTGGATATCCGCGAGACGCCGAACCTGCTGACGTCGTTCAAACTGCAGCGTCTGCAGGGCGACCGTGCCCTCTGCGAGCAGGCACTGACGACCTCGGATCTCAAGTATTTCGCCGTGCCCGACAGCACACCGCAAGCGGGCTGCCCAGTGGAGAACGCGGTACGTGTCACCGGATCGGCGGTGCGCTTCAACGGTGCGTTCCTTGCCACCTGTCCGCTGGCAGCGGCTTATGCGCTGTTCGAGCGGCATGGTTTGCAGCCGGCGGCGCAGCAGGTGTTCGGCCAGCCGGTGGTACGCGTCGATCACTTCGGCAGCTTCGCCTGCCGGAATATCGCCCGAAGTAACAGGCGCAGCCAGCACGCGTCGGCCAACGCATTGGATCTGGCAGGTTTCCGGCTGCAAGACGGCACGCGGATCACCGTCGCCCGCGACTGGAAGGGCGACGATGACAAGGCGCGCTTCCTCCGGCAGGTCAAGGCGGCCGCCTGTGATGCGTTCAAGATTACTCTGAGCCCCGAATACAACGCCGCCCATCACGATCATTTCCATGTGGACATGGGCGGCTTTGGCATGTGCCGCTGAGGCATGCCAGCGCCGGCTCTGGCAGAATGCGGCGTTTTCCATCACCGAGCTGCCCATGACTGCTTCCCTTCCATTGGTCCGTGTAGAAGCCCTTGCTCCGCAGTTCGCTGAGCGGGCCGATGCCTGGGCGTCGCGACTGGGCTTGCCGGGCCATGCGGATGAAGCGGAATTTGCCTTGCAACTGGGCGAGTCCGGGCTGCAGCTACAACTGCTCGGCGCACAGGCTCCGGGTCCGGTTCGGGTGGATTTCATCGAAGGCGGCGCCGCACATCGTCGTCAGTTCGGTGGCGGCAGCGGGCAGATGATCGCCAAGGCGGTCGGTATCCAGCCCGGTATTCGTCCCAGCGTACTGGACGCCACGGCCGGGCTTGGGCGCGATGCCTTCGTGCTGGCGACGCTGGGCTGCGAAATGATCCTGTTCGAGCGTCAGCCGCTGGTCGCCGCGCTGCTGGAGGATGGCCTGGCGCGTGGTCGCGAGGATGCCGAAGTGCGCCCTATCGTCGAACGCATGTGCTTGCGTCAGGGCAATGCCATCGAGCTGATGAGGCAATGGCAGGGCGAACCACCGCAGGTCATCTATCTCGATCCGATGTTTCCGCACCGGGAAAAGAGCGCGCTGGTGAAAAAGGAGATGCGGCTGTTCCGGCCCTTCGTCGGAGACGATCTGGACGCCGGCGCGCTGCTCGAACAGGCGCTGGCATTGGCCAGCCACCGCGTCGTGGTGAAGCGCCCGCGCAAGGCGCCTGCCATCGACGGCCCCAAGCCCGGCTACAGCCTGGAAGGCAAGTCCAGCCGCTACGATATCTACCCGAAGAAGAAGCTGCTGCCTGCCGGGCAGTAATCCCCGGAGTCGCCAGTGCCGCCGCCGCTGGTTGCCCGCTGCCCGGCAAGTACCGTTGCGTTGGTCTTGCTTAATCTCGCCAAGAGTGGCATTCCTAGTTCAGGCCGTTTGTGGCTGAACGGTGGTTACCTAGATCGCGTAGAAGGAAGAGCATATGCAGATCCAAGTACATAGCGATAACCACATCGAAGGAAGCGCCCGTCTTGTGGACTGGGTCAGCGGCAATGTTGCCGACAAGCTGGATAGATTCGACGACGAAGTCACCCGCGTCGTTGTGCATCTGAACGACGAGAACGGCATCAAGGCCGGTGCCCACGACAAACGATGCCAGATCGAGGCCCGGCCGAAAGGCCAGCAGCCTCTTTCCGTTACGCACAAGGCGGCATCCCTTGAACTGGCGGTCGACGGCGCTATCGATAAACTCAACAACGCCCTCAGGCATCAATTCGGCAAGCTGCGAAGCAAGCGGGTATCGGCGCCGACGCCAATGGAAGGCGAGACCCTTGAGGTCGAAGGTCGGGATGCACTGCTGGAGGAAGACTTCCTCGCCGACGAGCAACTGCGCACCTCCTGAACCGTCGGCCGTTTACCGTCTGTGCGAACTCGGACGAACAGCATCTCCCATCGAAACAGGCAGGCATCGTCCCGCGGTGCCTGCCCTCGCTTCAGTTATCGCTCAACCCACCTGACCCTATCGCTGCCCGATTATCGATAACACGACCACCGGGCCTATCGATCCCTGGCGCCTGTGCTATACCCCATTGAGGTACTGCACGAGGAGCGCCGAATGCTGGCGCGCTAGGCTCGCGGCAGACCTTGACGAGAGGGGGACCAAGCGCGTGGGAAGGGCTCGAGTGGCCGCCCATTGCCATCAGCTAGTGAGGTGACACCATGACCATGATGCAATGCGAATACCGCGATCACGTCATTACCGCCGAAGTAATGGAGCATCCGGGCACACCAACTCCCTGGGCCGGCGGTTGCCGAATAAGCAATCTTCAGGGGCAGACCACCCGGCGTATGGCGCTCCCTGTCGGACACGCTTTCATGGCGGAACTCGAACAAGCGCAACGGGCATCCATCGCGCACGGCAAGTGGCTCGTAGATCAATATCTGGGTCAGGGAAGGCAGCTGTTCGACAAGGCGGCGTAATTCTCTTCATGCCTGTCGCGCCGTCTCAGGTGTGGCAGGCTTTTCAGCGTCTCGTTTGTCATTGCTCGTGGCTGACTCCGTTCTGAAACGTGATCGCCAGAAGCCGGGTTGAACTGAGTGCGGTCCGATCCTCTCTATCTAAGAACAGCCGGATCGCCAGAAAGGCGCTTCGGTATTCTCGATAGCCTGACGGAGCCCTTCATGGAACTACCCAATAAAGATCTCGGTACTCTCTTCGAACAACTGGGGCTGCCCTCGGATCCGGCCAGCATTGATGCCTTCATCGCCAGTCACCGGCCTATACCCAACCATATCAAGGTCTCCGAAGCGCCATTCTGGAACGAGGCGCAAGGCTCGTTTCTCAAGGAGCAGCTGATGGACGACGCTGAGTGGGCGCCAATCGTCGATGAGCTCAATGTACGGTTGCATGAGCAGGGTGACGAGCTGTCCTGAATCGCCTCGGACCGAATGAATGCATCACTGACATATCGGTTCGATAGCTGAAGTCTTGCCGTGGCGTAACGCGTCAGGCGGAACAGTGCCGCGGTGGACAAGTAGGGCTGCGGCGTCCTGTTCGGTATGCCTGTTTCGCACCATTCACTAAAATCTGCCGTTCCGCGCAATTGCGCAGCCCCTCCATAGGAAAGCCATGAGTTCCGAGCGACCACTCGATATCGACGCGCGCTACGCCTGCGCCAAAGCCCTCGCCCTCGAGGCGGCGCAATTGGGCATGGAGTACTACCGAAAGCGCAACACCCTGACCGTCGAACACAAGGGTGACGATCTACAGGATGTAGTGAGCATCGCCGACAAACAGATCGAAGATTTTATTCGCGCTCGGCTTGGCGAACGCTTTCCCGAGGATGGCTTTCTCGGCGAGGAGAGTGGCTCGGCTGATTTGGGCGCCCGTTGCGTGTGGGTAATCGACCCCATTGATGGCACGGCCTGCTTCGTCAACGGGCTGCATAACTGGTGCGTGTCGATCGGCCTGCTGATCGACGGCGAACCGCACCTGGGCGCGATTGCCGATCCCAACCACGACGAGCTGTTCCATGGATGCCTGGGCCAGGGCGCTTTCGTCAATGACACGCCGCTGAAAGTCAGCGGCGCGACTCATGTGGGACAGGGCGTGACCGCGACCGGCACCTTCCACCCGCGCGGCAAGGAGCACTTCATTCCCTTTCTGGAAAAGCTGTTGGCCGAAGGCGGCATGTTCTTTCGCAACGGTTCCGGTGCGCTGATGACGGCTTACGTAGCGGCCGGGCGCCTGCTCGGCTACTACGAGACCGAGCTCAAGAGCTGGGACTGCATGGCTGGGTTGGTGCTGGTGAAAGAAGCGGGTGGACGAGTGAATGACTTCTTCCGTAACGATGGGTTGCTGCTTGGCAATCCTTATCTTGTTGCGTGCCCGGGCGTGTACCCGCAGCTGGCGGAAATGATCGGACCTTCGCTGGACGGCTGAACTCGATCTTTTGCTGCGAAGTTTTAGTGCCGGTTCGCGAGCGAGCTGGCTCCTACAGAATGGCTTTCGTAGGAGCCAGCTTGCTGGCGAAGCGTTTGGTGCCAGTTCGCCATCAGCGGCTCGCCGAGCAACGACCGGACAGGGCCGGCAGGTTTTCCTCAGGTACGCAGTTCGGGTGGAACGGTGCCGCCATGTTCGGCGAGCTTGTGCATCACCGTGCGGTGCAGCCAGGTATTCATCTGCGCCGAGTCGGCCATCTTGTCCTGCGGGCAACCCAGCTCGGTTGCCAGCTCCTTGCGTGACTCCAGGCTGCTATCCAGACCCAGCAGCTTGAGCAGATCGACGATCGAGGTGCGCCAGTTCAACTGTTCGGGGTGGTTTGCGGCCATGCCGTCGAGCTTGGCCGGGACGTCTACCGCGGCGGTCGTCGGGCCTCCCGCCTCATTGCTCATTCCGGCGCCTGGCGGGGTGGTGGTGGCGTTGTGAGCGGCCGTTGGGCGCTCGGAATCGACGATCGTATCCGGCGCGTGCTGGTTCGGCGTGTTGTTCGGGTCGACGGGTTTGTGCGCCTCGTTACTGACGCCGCCCATGCCCAATTTGTCCTTGATCGTGTCGAACAGGCCCATTGCATGATCCTCGGTTGATGTAGGTAGCTGTTTGACTCTTGTTGCGGGCAGGACATTCAATCCCGCAGGTCGGAAGCGGTGCGTAGGAACAACCGTCCGTCTGGTGAGGCCAGCTAACGTGCGGCGGTTTCATTGGCCGTTGAGGCCGTGCCGCCGCCGAGGGCTACGTAGAGTTCGATCAGGTTCTGCACCTGCGCGCGTTGCACCTGAATGAGAGCCTGCTCGGCATCGAAGCGGTTGCGTTCGGCGTCGAGGACTTCCAGATAATTCACCACGCCTTCGGCATAGCGCTCCTGAGCCAGCTCTGCGATGCGCCGCAGGGTAGCAACGTTCTCCTGCTGCGCCGCGACCTGCTCGGCCAGGTATCGGCGACCCGCAAGGGCATCGGCCACCTCCCGGAAGGCCACTTCGATAGCGCGCTCGTATTCGGCGATGGCGATGTTCTCGCGCGCTTCGGCGACGGTCAGGTTGCCACGGTTCCGACCGAAGTCGAACAGCGGCAGGCTGATTGACGGACCGATGCTCCAGGTGCGGTTATCGCTGCCGATCAGGTTGTTCAGTTCCGTAGAGGCATAGCCGGCACTGCCGGTCAGCGACACCTGCGGGAAGAACGCGGCGCGTGCAACGCCAATGTTCGCGCGGGCCGCACGTAACTGTTCTTCGGCAGCGAGAATGTCGGGGCGCACCAGCAGCAGTTCCGATGGCAGGCCTGCAGCCAGCGTGACCGGGTTGGTTTGCCGCGCCAACGCGTTGGCGTCCGGTAACGGGGCGGGCGGTTCGCCGCCGATCAGCTGAGTCAGGAAATTCAGCTGTTGCGCACGGGTGAGGCGCAGCGCGGCCAGCTCGGTTTCGGCCTGGGTGAGCAGGGCCTGGGCCTGGTTGAAATCCAGCGCCGAGGTAATGCCCGCATCGAAGCGTACCTGGGCGATGCGCAGGCCATCGCGGCGACTGCGTACGGTAGCCTCCGCCAGTGCGATACGCTCGTCGGCCTCGCGCACCGCCAGATAGGTGGCACTGACATCGGCGATCAACGACAAACGAAACGCCCGCTGCGCCTCGACGGTGGCCAGGTACTGCGCCCTTGCCGCTTCGCTGAGATTGCGCACGCGGCCCCAGAAGTCCAGCTCGAAGGCAGTGATGCCAATGCCCAGCGAGTAACGTTCGATCACACCGCCGCTCCCCGCGGCGGCGGCACTGCTACCTTGTGCGCCTGCGCCTGCAGAAGTGCCCAGTGCGCCACTGGCTCCGGTGGGAAAGCGGCCACGGCTGGCGTCGGCATTGAGACCGAGGCTGGGGTAGCGATCCGCGTCCTGAACACGAAACTGGCCGCGCGCTTCCTCGATCCGTTCCACGGCCACTTGCAGGTCGCGATTGCGCTCCAGTGCCGATTCGATGAGCACCTGCAGGCGAGGGTCGAGCAGAAAGTCGCGCCAGCCAATACTCGCCGGAGCGACGCCCCCTGCGTCGCTGTTGTACGCCTGTGGATAGCGCGGCGCGGTTGGCGATTCGGGACGCTCATGGGGCGGTGCGAACTGGCATCCGGCAAGCAGGCTGACCAGTAGTACCGACGCGGGCCTACGCATGGTCCGGCTCCTCGTCGTGTTTGCGAATCATGTCTTCGCTGGTAGGCGGTCGATGCCTGCTCAGCCAGCGGCGTACGCTGAGGTAGAACAGCGGTATGTAGAACAGCCCGAGGAGGGTGCCGATGATCATTCCGCCCATCACGCCGGTACCGACCGCCACGCGACCGGCCGCCCCGGCACCGGTGGAGAGCACCAGCGGCAGCATGCCGAGGATGAAGGTCAGCGAGGTCATCAGGATCGGCCGGAAGCGCAGCCGTACCGCGTTCATCACCGCATCGGTGAGGTTTTTCCCGTGGCCTTCCTCTTCGATGGCGAATTCGACGATGAGGATGGCGTTCTTGGCCGACAGGCCGATGATGGTCACCAAGCCGACGTTGAAATACACATCCGCCGGTAGATCGCGAAGCATTGCGAACAGCACCGCGCCGAGCGCGCCGAACGGCACCACCAGCAGCACGGCGATGGGCACCGTCCAGCTTTCATAGAGCGCCGCCAGCACCATTAGCGCCATCAGGAGTGAAAGACCCAGCAGCATGCCCACCTGTCCGGACGCCTGCTGCTCTTCATAGGAAATTCCGGTCCACTCGAAGGCGAAACCATCCGGCAACTCGCCGGCCAACCGTTCCATCTCCTCCATGGCCTCGCCAGTGGTACGGCCATCCGCGGCGTTGCCTGAAATAGTCATGGCCGGGTAGCCGTTGTAGCGCACCAGTTGGGTCGGCCCCTGCGTCCATCTCACCGTGGCGAAGGCCCCAAAAGGCACGTTCTCGCCCTGTTCGTTGAGGACCTTGAGATTGAGCACATCCTCAGGTGTCATGCGATAGGGTGAATCGGCCTGTAACAGCACTTGCAACACGCGGCCGTCGAGGTTGAAGTCATTGGCATAGGCACTGCCGAAGTGAGTGCTCAGGGTGGTGTTGACCTCGGCGATCGAAAGCCCCAGCGCGCGGGCCTTGATCCGGTCGACATCCACGCGCAGCCGGGGAGCGTCATCAGCCCCTTCGGGCCGCACCCCTTCGAGTATCGCGCTTTGGTTTCCTTCCCCGATTAACCGGTCCCGCGCATCGACCAACGCCTGATAGCCGTTATTGCCGCGATCCTCCAGCTTGAAGGTGAACCCGCCGGAGACACCGAGCGAGGGAATAGACGGTGGATTCAGCGCAAAGACACTCGCTTCTGTGATCTGCGAGAACGCGCCCATGGCCTGCCGCACCAGTGTCGGTGCGCTTTGTTCCTCTTCAGGTCGATCGTCCCATGGCGTCAGCGTGACGAAGGCCATCGCGTTGGCCTGGCCCTGGCCGAAAAAACTGAAACCATAGACGACGAGCGTATTCGCCACATGCGGCTGTTCGGCGTAGAACGCACTGACCTGCTCCACTGCCTCGGTGGTGCGCTTGACGGTGGAACCAGGCGGCGCCTGTACGACCGTCATCACCGAACCTTGATCCTCGTCCGGCAGGAAGGCGCCGGGCATGCGCAGGAACAGGAAGGCGGTGATCACCATCAACGCCGCAAACGGCAAAAGAAACCAAAGCGGCCTTGCGAGAACGCCGCTAACGGCATGGTGGTAGTGGCGTGTCGTGCGGTCGAGCCCGCGGTTGAAAGGCCCGAAAATGCGTTGGCTCCATCCACGCTTCCCCGATTCGTTCGCGCGGGGCTTCAGCACAGTCGCGCAAAGGGCCGGCGTAAGCGTGAGGGCGAGCAGGGTCGAGATCGCTACCGCGATAGAAAGTGTCACCGCGAACTGTCGATAGATGGCGCCGGTGGAGCCAGGAAAGAAGGCAAGTGGCACGAACACGGCGATCAGCACGAGCGTGGTACCGATGACCGGCGCGGTTACCTGCCCCATGGCTTTTACCGTCGCCTCGGAGGGCGACAGCTTTTCTTCATCCATGATCCGTGTAACGTTCTCTACTACAACGATAGCGTCGTCCACCAATGTGCCGATGGCCAGCACCATGCCGAACAGGCTGAGCAGATTAATGGAAAAACCTGCCAGCCAAAGCCCAAGGCAAGTGCCTGTCAGCGTGATGGGAATGATGATGGTGGGGATGATCGTGGTGCGCCAGTTCTGCAGAAATAGCAGCATGACCAATATCACCAGAATCATTGCCTGACCCAGCGTTACCAGCACCTCTTTGATCGAGGCCGAAATGAAAGGCGTGGAGTCGTAGGGGATTGACCAGGCGACATCATCGGGAAAACTCGACTCGAGCTCGGCCATCCGTTGCTTGATACCATTGGCCGTATCCAGCGAGTTGGCTCCTGGCGCAAGCTGAATGGCCAAGCCGGCTGTGGGCTGGCCGTTCAGTTCGCTCTTTGTTGTGTAGTCTTCGGCGCCAAGTTCCACCCGCGCCACGTCGCCCAGGCGCACCGCCGAACCATCCGGATCGGCCCGCAGGATGATGTTTTCGAACTCCTCCGGTGAGCTGAAGCGCCCTTGCGTCTCGATAGGCGCATTGATATCGGTGCCTTCGCTCAGCGGCAGGGCACCTATGGAGCCACCTGCGGCCTCGCTGTTTTGCTCCTGCACTTGCGCCAGCACCTCACTGGCGGAAATATTGAAGCTCGCCATGCGGTCAGGATCAAGCCAGATGCGCATGGCGTAAGGCGTGTAGAAGTCGCGGATATCGCCAACCCCTTCTACGCGACGTAACTCGTCAACGATGTTGGTAGTAGCGAAGTGGCCCAGCTCCAGGCTGCTCATTGCGCCGCTTTTCGAGTTGATCGACACAATCAGTAGAAAGTTGGACGAGGCCTGGAAGACCCGAATGCCTTGGCGACGAACCTCTTCAGGGAGACGCTGTTCGACGCGGGTCAGGAGGTTCTGTACTTCCATCTGCGCGACGTCGATGTCAGTACCGGGCTCCAGGGTAAGCTCGATCGACGCGCTGCCGTTCGACCGGCTGGTCGAATCCAGATACAGATAACCGTCGACTCCATTGAGCTCCTCTTCGATCACCTGGGTAACGTTGGTTTCCAGTACCGAGGCGTCTGCGCCGGGGTAGGTGACGTTGATGTTGAGCACGGGCGGCGCGATCGACGGGTACTGTTCAATTGGCAGGCTCCGCAGAGCGAGCGCTCCACCTAGAAAAATGCCCAACGCAATGACCCAGGCGAATATGGGGCGGCGTATGAAAAATGTTGGCGTCATTGTTGAGAAGGCCCGGTGGGCGGGGCGCCATCCTCTGGGCCGCTATAAGGCACCGTGTGCACCGGCTGGCCGTCGCGCGCATTCTGTCCACCCTCGACTATGACGCGGTCGCCGGCTCGCAGCCCGTCGCGTATTACCCAGTTGCTGCCATGCAGTTCACCCAGTTCGATATCCCGCGTGGCGACCTTGCCATCCTCACCGACCAGCAGCACGCGGGCGCCGCGCTCGTTGACCATCACCGCACGCTGCGGAATCAGCACACCGTTCGGGCGAGTGCCGGCACTTATCCGGGCGCGAACGAACTGGCCAGGCAGCAACAATCTGTCCGGGTTGGGAAACTCGGCGCGTACGGCCACGGTGCCAGTGGTTTCGTCGATGCTCATCGCGTAGAAGTCGATGTAGCCGGGGTGCGGATACTCATTGCCATTTTCCAGTATCAGTTTCACCTCGAAGCGGTCTTGTTCCGGCAGCGTCAATGCGCCCGAGGCGATTTGCGCGCGGATCCGCAGCAGATTGGAACTGGATTGGGAGAAATTCACGTAGACCGGATCGAACTGCTCCACGGTGGTCAGCAGGGTGCCGTTGGTGCCGCTCACCAGCGCGCCTTCGGTGACCTGCGCACGGCCCGCACGACCCTCGATTGGTGAATCGACTCGGGTGTACTCCAGGTTCAGCTCAGCCGATTGAACGTTCGCCTGAGCCTGCGACACATCGGCCCTGGCCGTCCGCAGCGTGGCCAGGGCGGTGTCGTATTCCTGCTGGCTGATCGCCTGTTTGGCCACCAGTCCCTTATAGCGTTTCACATCCTGTGCGGCGTTCTGCGCCGTGGCTTCGGCGCGCTCCAGCGCCGCTTGAGCCGCCTTCAGATTGGCGCGCATCTCTCGCGGATCGATCTGGAACAGTGGCGTTCCGACTTCGACATCCGTGCCTTCTTCGTACAGGCGTTTCTGGATGATGCCATCGACCCGCGCGCGGATTTCCGCAACCCTGACTGCCTGGACCCGTCCCGGCAGTTCGACGATGTTGGCGACCGGATGAGGATCGACGGTCGTGACCTCCACCTTGGGTGGCGGCGGTGCAGGTTGTTCAACGTTCTTGTCGTCGGAGCAGGCGACCAGCAATAGCACCGTGGCGCTGACTAGCGCACTGTTCAGCAGTAACTGCCTCATTAATCTGACCTTCGTTGGCGTTCGCACGGCCCCCGCTGCGGTATAGCGCGCGGACCTACACTCGACCGCAGCGGCGCGGGTGCGGTTCCGGCAAAGTCTCGTTCGTGAGCAAAGCGCCTCTGGTAGTCAGCGATATGCCGGTAGGCATCAGGTGTCCGGTGCGTGCAGCACCACGTTCTGCCGGGCCTGGTCAGGCAGTGAAACACCGGCGGCGCGCAGGGCTTCAACCAGAGCTTTGCGCACTTCGGAGGCGGTGATGACGAAATCCGATCGGCTCGAATCGCACCAGAACTCCACATCGAACACCAACTCGGTCTGGCCCAGATTGCTGAGCCGCACCGAGGCTTCCGGCGTCGCCAGTACACCGGCCGTGGCCTGCGCAGCCTCACGCATGACATGGCTGATTGTGCCGATATCGATTTCATAGCCGAGGCTGCAAATCACCTTGCCGCGACGGATCGGGGCGGCGGTGTTATTGGTCACCCGCGATGTGAAGGTTTCGGCGTTCGGCACCAATACGCGGCGGCCATCGTAAGTGCGTATCTGCGTGGCGCGCAGTTCTATGCGCTCCACGCTGCCTTCGGTTTCGCCGATGATGATCTGGTCGCCCAGCTCGAAAGGCCGCAGCGTCAAAATCAGCAAGCCGCTGACGAAGTTGGAGAGAATGTCCTTGAGGGCAAACCCCAGCGCCAGGCTGGTCAGGCCCAGGCCAGTCGCAAGCGTGCTGGGTTCCAGCCCGAATGCACTCGCCGCCACGATAAGGCCCAGCAACCAGACCGTGTAATAGCTGACCTGGCGGACCAGATTTTCCACGGTCAGGTCCGTGACCACGCGGCTGAAGACCATTCGCATCAGAGCACGCACGGCCGTCGCCAGCACCCAGAACAGCAGCAGCACCAGTACCGCCGCGAGAATGCGCGGGATGATGTTGATGGCCGATTCGAGCAGACGGGCAAACGCCGTTTCAACGCTTGCCTGGACAGATGTGACGAAGCGTCCGCGTTCCGAATCTCGACGTGCCACCGCGGTAATCAGTGCCCTGTCGATCAGCGAGGCCCATTCCAGAGCAAGCGTATCGATGACTTTCCCGTTGGCTTCGGCGTCCATTGGCGTGACCAATACCAGCGGTCGCCCGGCCACGCTGATCTGGCGGCGATCGCTTTGCTCGCCAGCCTTTGCGATGCGTGCGCGGGTAATGCCTTGAGGCGTTTCCAGTACAGCGGCCAGCTGCTTTTCGACCTCTCTCGCGCGCGGTCTGGCTTCGAGCTCTTCATTGGGACCGATGCGGAATAAGGCGCGGCCATCGAGACGCACCGTGGCAACGCTTTCCTGCGCCTGCAATGAAGGCGACGCTAACAACAGCCAGACGAATGGCAGCAAGACCAGCCAGATCGGCTGACGTGACGGCAAGATGGCTATAGGTTTTTGCATGAAAGCATTCGGGCATCTGTGGGGTGAGGCCGATGTGTCACTGCAGATATGAGAAAGGCCGCCGGGAAGCTCGGCGGCCTTTCGATAATGGCTTGTCAGTTCGGCGCGACGGGCTCGCAGGCTGCGGTTCGTCTAGTCATGCGCTTGTTCCTCGTCTGCAAAAACGGTGTCAAAACACCAGCATGAACAAGCCGATTACCACCAACAAACCGATCAGGAAAATGATTCCGATAGTGCTGCCCAGAAACTTCAGCATGAAGATGACTCCTGTTGCAGTGGGTTCACTAATTCCGACTGGAGTGGGTTGCGATCGTTCATAAAAAACTGGCCGGGTTGACGGGAGCCGGCTATCGCGGTGCCTCAAAGGTTTTTCCAGATCAGCTGCAAACCGGCCAGCAACATGCCTATGCGGGCGATTCGGTAAAACCAGGTGTGATCGATGCGTTTGTGCAGCCAGAGGCCGGTCCAGACGCCGAAGGGGACGATGGGCGCCAACGTCAGGCTCAGCAGCAGATTCTCGCGGCTGAACTGGCCGAGCGCGGCGTAGGGAATCAGCTTGATCGCATTGGTCATCAGGAAGAACAGGTTGATGGTCGCCACGTAGCGCAGCTTGTCCAGGTGCTGCGGGAGCAGATGCATGAGGATCGGCGGGCCACCCGCATGGGCGACGAAGCTGGTGAAGCCGGCAATCGAGGAGAGCAGCGTGCCGCGCCCACGTTGTAGCGGCCGTGGCTTGTCGTTGTTGGTGATCAGTCCGAGCATCACGAAGCTCACCGCGATGGCACCCATCATCAGGCCGATCATGCGTTCGTCGAGCATGCCGAAGGTCAGTGAGCCAAGCGCGATGCCGATGAGCGCGCCTGGCAGCATGACTTTCAGGTTCGCCACATCCCATTTGCCGAAATAGGCTTTCAGGCCCACCACATCTGCCAGGCAAAGAATCGGCAGCATCACGGCGGCCGCCTGTTTCGGCGAGATGGCCAGCGCCAGCAGCGGCACGGCAATGCCTCCGAGGGCTCCACCGAAACCACCTTTGGAGACGCCGGTAAGAAAGATCGCAGGCAGGGCGAACAGCAGAAAGTCGGATAGGGTCATGGCTGGGTGTTTTCAGGACCAATCGAAATGCAGCGTGTGGCGTTCGGTTTCGCCGCGTGATGATCGCACGTTTGCCCGCCTGTTTCGCGTGCGCCCGTGGATAGGTCTCGGCTGGCTGTGGTCAGCAGAATATAACGACCCGTAGGGCGCGCTCTTGCGCTGGCCCAGGACAGAACCGAGAGCCGAAACAAGGGTTATCCATGACAGCGTCGCAAGCATTCGTAGTTTCTCCAGTCCGCACGCACCGAGCGCGGGGCAAACCGTTGAGGGTTGGCACCGTGTTGATGCTCGTCGTTGTCTTCGCGGCCGGGAGCAGGGCGGACGAGCCGATGGATCTGGTCAGCCTGATTAACGATTTTCGCAGATCCACCCAGACCTGCAGCGGTGGCGAAGGCGAAGCGGTGGGGCCGCTTGCGCCCTCTGATGCGCTCGCCGTGTCGCCAGCGACTAGCGGGGCGCAGCTGCAGCGGGATTTACAGGCGTCTGGCTATCGTCCGGCGAAATTGCAGGCTATCTCGGTGTCCGGCTTGGCGAATGCGCAGGCTGCCATGAGCGCGCTCAGGCAGCGCTATTGCAGCGCGCTGCGTAGTGATGAATTCGCCGAAATCGGCGTGTCGAGGCAAGGCAGTACCTGGCAGGTGCTGCTTGCCAAGCCGCTGCTATCGCCGAATTTGGGCGATTGGCAAGAAGCTGGCAAGGCAATGCTCGAACGGGTCAACGAGGCGCGCGCGAACCCGCGTAAATGCGGCCGCCAGACCTTCGAAGCAGCACCGGCTTTACGCTGGAACGATCAGCTGGCCCAGGCCGCGCTGGACCATAGCCGCGACATGGCTAATCAGGATTACTTCAGTCACGAGGCTCCGGATGGCAGCCAGGTGAGCGATCGCGCCAGTCGCGCCGGATACAAATGGAGCCGGATCGGCGAGAACATCGCGGCCGGGCAGGGCTCGGTGGAGCAGGCCGTGGCCGGCTGGCTCGCCAGTCCTGGGCATTGCGCCAACATCATGCGACCGGATTTCACCGAGATGGGCGCCGCCTATGCCACGAACCCGGACAGCGCGGCCGTCAGCTACTGGACACAGGTATTCGGTACGCCGCGCTAGCCCTGACCTTCCAGCCAGTTATGCGCTTCGGTGCCTTGATGCTCATCGAACGCTTTCATCGTCAGGCCGGGAATCAAAGCGCCTTCAATTTCGCTGGCCTTGCGCACCCATTCCTTGGCGCAAACCACGGCGCAGCGGTCGAAACGGCGGATGAAGCGAAACAGCTGTGGAATTCGCGACAGCTCGACGCCCACCGCGCCCAAGGTCGGTATGTCGAAGTCGCCCACTCGGTAGAGCATCTGTCCGTGCGTAATGCCATCGGATTTCCTCATCAGCTCATCGAGTGCGAAGCGCATCTCGCTGCTATCGAGCTTGCCGGAGAAATCTACATCGATGCGTTTGTCGCCTATGCGAGTGACATGGAACATGGTGAGTTCTCCTCTCGTTATGCCATCCGGTAAGAACGGCTGTACCGTCACCTGACCATAGTCCTTTTGACCCGTTCGGGCCTGTACGGTCGTGTGGGCTATCAACGTGTCGGTGGCTTTGATGCGCTTTTCGAGGAGAGATGTTGCGGCGTCCCCGCATATGGATGCGGGGACGGGGATGATTAGTCCTGGCGGCTGGTCACTTCCAGCAGGTGATAACCGAACTGGGTCTTCACCGGGCCCTGCACGACATTGATCGGCGCGCTGAACACCACGGTATCGAACTCCTTGACCATCTGGCCGGGGCCGAACGAGCCCAGATCGCCACCTTGACGGCTGGATGGGCAGGTGGAGTTGTCTTTGGCAACCTGGGCGAAATCGGCGCCGCCTTCAATGGCAGCTTTCAGTTCGTTGCACTTTTCTTCGGTGGGAACAAGGATGTGGCGGGCAGTGGCTCGGGCCATGGGGCGTTACTCCGTCTTGAGAAGTGGCTGAGCCTACCGCAATCGGGTGGCGATTCAAACGCCGGTAAAGCGTTCGTGGAGCGAGCTGCAAACGCCGCGGCCGATCAGGCCGCGTCCACATCTACCGCTTTTGTCATGGCCGGTTGCGCATCCAGATATTGCTGCAACCGGTCCTTTTCCTGAGCGGTGAAGGCAAGGCCGAGCTTGGTGCGGCGCCAGAGGATATCGTCCACCCGAGCCGCCCATTCTTCCCGGCGGAGATAGTCCACCTCCAGTGCGTATAGATCCTGCCCCAACTGCTCGCCCAGGTCGGCTACACAGCGCGCCTCGCCCAGCATGCGCCATGCCCGATTGCCGTATAGGGTCGCCCAGCGCTGCGCCAGCGGCAGCTCCAAACCTCGCACCTTCGCTGCCAGCTCTTCAGCCAGTGCCTTGACGGTGCTCATGCCTTCGCCGCCGGGTAGGCCGGCGCTGGCCGTCCAGCTCGGGCCCATGGCCGGAAAGAAGGGTTTGAGCTGAGCCATCGCCGATTCGGCCAGTTTGCGGTAAGTGGTCAGCTTGCCGCCGAACACCGAGAGCAGCGGCGCCTGCTTATGCTCGGCTTCCAGCGACAGGGTGTAATCGCGGGTAACGACCGAGGGGTTATCGGACTCGTCGTCGCACAGCGGGCGAACGCCAGCAAAGGTATGCAGGATGTCCTCCGGCTCCAGCTGTTTGCGGAAGTGAGTGTTGGCTACGCCAAGCAGATAGGCGATCTCTTCTTCGCTGATACTGACCGTGGCCGGGTCATCGTGATATTCACGATCGGTGGTGCCGATCATGGTGTATCGACCCAGGTAGGGGATGGCAAAGACGATGCGCCGATCCTCGTTCTGCATGATGTACGCCTGCTCGCCTTCGTACAGTTTGGGCACGATGACGTGGCTGCCCTGAATCAGGCGGATGCCATAAGGCGAACGTTGCTGAAGGTTTTCGCCGATGAATTGCGCGACCCAAGGGCCCGCCGCGTTGACCAGTGCCTTAGCGCGCAGCGAGAAGCGCGTGCCGTCCTGGCGCTGCAGCTCGACATGCCAGATGCCGCCGGCACGCTTGGCGCTCAGGCATTGGGTGCGGGTATGGATGTGCGCGCCTTTTTCTCGTGCGGCCATGGCGTTGAGTACGACTAGTCGCGCATCGTCGACCCAGCAATCAGAATATTCGAAACCGCGCCGTATCGCCGGTTTCAGCGGGCTGTCATCGCCAAATGTCAGGCTGCGCGAGGCGGGAAGCTGTTTCCGCTTGCCGAGGTTGTCATAAAGAAACAGCCCGGCGCGAATCATCCAGGCAGGTCGTAAATGTGGGCGATGGGGCAAGACGAAACGCATCGGCTTGACGATATGCGGCGCCTTGCGCAGCAACACTTCGCGCTCGGCCAGCGCCTCACGTACAAGACGGAATTCGTAGTGCTCGAGGTAGCGCAGACCACCATGGATCAACTTGCTGCTGGCCGAAGACGTGTGGCTGGCAAGGTCGTCACGTTCACAAAGGAACACCGAAAGCCCGCGACCTGCCGCATCTGCGGCGATCCCCACGCCGTTGATTCCTCCGCCGATGACGGCGATGTCATAGAGCTCGGAGACGGGGCGGTCGGTGTCGGTCACTGTGCTCTCCTCAAAAACGAATATATATTTTCGAATATGAACATCGTAGCGCAGAAGAATTCTATTCTCCAGATCGCATGTTCGATTTTTATATCAAAAGAAAATAAACGAACAGAAGTGAGCTGCTTGTTGGTGCTGAGGTTGTACGGATCGAGTTGTGTTTTTTTCTTGGTGGGCTGAAGCCCACCCTACGGTGGCTCGGAGTTCGTAGGGTGGGCCGGGCGGCGTTCCGCTTCAGCCCACCAGCTTCGTAGGGTGGGCTTCAGCTTCGTAGGGTGGGCTTCAGCCCACCAGGCTCAGGCGTCGGCCTTTGCTAAACAACGATCACCCCGTGACTTCCAGCTTCACGTCATGCCGGGCGAGCAGTTCGAGAAAGGCTTCCGGTGGCTGGGCTTCGGTAAACAACATGTCGATCTGCTCCAGTGAACCGAGGCGGGTCATGGCGTTGCGGCCGAATTTGCTCGAATCTGCAGCGAGAAAGATTTTGCGGGCGTTGTTGATGATGGCCTGGGAAACGCGGACTTCCTGGTAATCAAAGTCCAGCAGGGTGCCATCCTCGTCGATGCCGCTGATGCCGATCAGGGCGAAGTCCACCTTGAACTGGCTGATGAAATCCGCCGTGGCCTGGCCGACCACGCCGCCGTCGCTGCGCACGTTGCCGCCCGCGATCAGCACGTCGAAGTCTTCCTTCGGGCTGAGGATGCTCGCCACATGCAGGTTGTTGGTGATGACCTTGAGGTCGCGATGGTTGAGCAACGCGTGTGCAATGGCTTCGGTGGTGGTGCCGATGTTGATGAATAGCGAAGCCTGATCGGGGATGTGCGCGGCCATGGCATCGGCGATGCGGCGTTTCTCGTCGCGCATCTGCCGGGCGCGTTGGGTGTAGGCAGTGTTCTGCACGCTGGAGTCGTGGGCAGCGCCACCATGGTAACGGCGGAGCAGGCCGGCTTCGCCTAATTGGTTGATGTCACGGCGGATGGTCTGGGGCGTCACCGCGAACTGTTGCGCCAGCTCTTCGATGCTGACGTAGCCGCGCTCGCGCACTAGTTCGAGAATGCTCTGCTGTCTTGGGGCCAGACTCATGAAGGCTTCCTTCTTATCAATATGTGGCGAAGGATGCCGCAGTCTGGTCTTTGATTAAAGAATTGTTCGTTTGTGAATCGAAACGCCCGGCGCGGAATCGAATCCGGGCCGGGCGCTGTTTGGTTCCAATCCGCGCGGGCTTATTCCTCTTCCCAATCGCGGGTACGACCGACTGCCTTCTTCCAGCCTTTGTAGAGCGCTTCGCGCTTCTCGTCATCGCAAGCCGGCTCGAAGACGCGCTCGATGGTCGCCTTGCTGCGCAATTCGTCCAGGCTGCTCCAGAACCCGGTCGCCAAACCTGCCAGATATGCGGCGCCGAGCGCAGTGGTTTCCTTCATTTGCGGGCGCTCGACATGGGTTCCGAGCAGGTCGGCCTGGAACTGCATAAGGAAATTGTTGGCCACCGCGCCGCCGTCCACGCGTAGTGAACGCAAACGCTCAGCAGCGTCCTGCTGCATGGCGTCGAGCACATCGCGGGTCTGGTAAGCAATGGATTCCAGCGCGGCGCGAATGATGTGGTCGACCTTCACACCGCGTGTGAGGCCGAACAGTGCGCCACGCGCACGCGGGTCCCAGTAAGGCGCGCCGAGGCCGGTGAACGCCGGCACCAGATAAACGCCGTTGCTGTCCTTGACCTTGGTCGCGAAGTATTCGGAATCCAGCGAATCGTTGATCACTTTCAACTCATCGCGCAGCCACTGCACCGTCGAGCCGCCGTTGAAGATGGCGCCTTCCAGCGCGTAATTGACCTCGCCCTTTGGCCCGCAGGCGATGGTAGTGAGCAGGCCGTGCTCGGACTGCACGGCCTTGGTCCCAGTGTTCATCAGCAGGAAGCAGCCGGTGCCGTAGGTGTTCTTCGCCTGGCCCGGCTCGACGCACATCTGGCCGAACAGCGCGGCCTGCTGATCGCCCGCGATACCGGCGATGGGAATGCCAGTGCTCTGCCCGGAACCGAGATAGGCGTGGCCGTAAACTTCCGAGGACGAGCGCACCTCCGGCAGCATTTCGCGCGGGATATCCAGCGCCTCCAGCATCACCGGATCCCACTCCAGCTTGTGGATGTCGTAAAGCATGGTGCGCGAGGCGTTGGTGTAATCGGTCACGTGCGCCTTGCCTTGGGTCATCTTCCAGATCAGCCAGCAATCGACGGTGCCGAACAGCAGCTCGCCACGACGGGCGCGCTCCCGACTGCCCTCGACGTGCTCGAGGATCCACTTGATCTTGGTGCCCGAGAAATAGGGGTCGATGACCAGGCCGGTGGTCTTGCGGATATGGTCTTCCATGCCGTCATGCTTGAGCTGATCGCAGATCGGCGTGCTCTGGCGGCTCTGCCAGACGATGGCGTTGTAGATCGGCCGGCCGGTGAGCTTGTCCCAGACGATGGCGGTTTCACGCTGGTTGGTGATGCCGATCGCCGCGACCTGCTCGTTGGTGATTCCCGCTTGCGCCAAGGCTTCGACGAACACGCCGCTCTGGGTGGCCCAGATCTCCATTGGGTCATGCTCGACCCAGCTCGGCTGCGGGTAGATCTGCGCGAATTCGCGCTGGGCGATGGTGACCACGTTGGCGTTGCGGTCCAGCACGATGGCTCGGGAACTGGTGGTGCCCTGGTCGAGGGCGACGATGAATTGCTTGTTGTTCTGAGTGCTCATGGTCGATTCCTTAACGAGCTCTGGTGCTCGGACATCGTGTGGGCTACAGCGCTTGGCGTGGCTTACTCACGCACGACATGTTGGCGAGAGAAGCCCATGCCTCGAACGTGGCGCTAGCACAGCTATGTTCGTTTGCGAAAACTGAAGTCAAAAGAGTAGGCGGTCCAGACGAAACCGTGGGCTTTTCGACATCCGTCGCTCAGCTGATCAGCGGTTCCTCGACCTGCGCGGCGCCGCGCTCGGTCTTCTGCGGCATGGCTTCGAAGCCGTCTGCTTGGGCCATGCTCCAAATGCGGGCGAAGAATTCGCTGTCGATCCGCTCCTTCAGCAGCGCTCCCGGTTGGACGAAGTAATACAGCTGTGAGAACAGCTTGATTTCGGTCGAGCTGATACGGCGAATCAGGTGATGTGGCCCCAGTTCGGCAGGGTGTGACAGGCCGGCGGCCGCGAGCAATTCAGCCAGAGCATGCACGGTGTTGCGGTGGAAACTGAAGACCCGTTCCGCCTTGTCCGGCACGACCAGCGCGCGTTGGCGCAACGGGTCCTGGGTGGCGACGCCGGTGGGGCAGCGATTGGTGTGGCAATGCTGCGACTGGATGCAGCCGATCGCGAACATGAAGCCGCGGGCCGAATTCACCCAGTCCGCGCCCATGGCCAGCACGCTGGCAATGTCGAAAGCGCTGACGATCTTGCCGCTGGCGCCAATGCGAATATGTTCGCGCAAGTTGCAGCCGACCAACACGTTATGCACGAACAACAGGCTTTCACGCAGGGGCATGCCGATGTGATTGGTGAACTCGACAGGCGCTGCACCCGTTCCGCCTTCCTTGCCGTCGACCACGATGAAGTCGGGATAGATACCGCTCTGCAACATGGCTTTGACGATGGCGACGAACTCCCAGGGATGGCCGATGCACAGCTTGAAGCCGACCGGCTTGCCACCGGATAGCTCACGCAGATGAGCGATGAAGGTCATCAGCTCCAATGGTGTGGTGAAGGCGCTGTGGCTCGCTGGCGAGATGCAATCCAAGCCTTCCGGGATGCCTCGCGTGGAGGCGATTTCGGCGTTGACCTTGCGCCCCGGCAGGATGCCGCCGTGCCCGGGTTTGGCGCCCTGGCTCAGCTTGATTTCGATCATCCTTACTTGTGGGTCTCGCGCCTGGACGGCGAAGCGATCCGGATCGAATTCGCCGTTCTCGGTGCGGCAGCCGAAATAGCCGCTGCCCAGCTCCCAGACCAGATCGCCGCGGTGTTCGCGATGGTAGCGGCTGATGCTGCCTTCACCGGTGTCGTGGTAGAAGCCGCCAAGTTTGGCGCCTCGGTTCAGCGCCTGAATCGCATTGCCGCTGAGCGAGCCGAAGCTCATCGCCGAAATGTTGAATACCGAAGCGGAATAGGGCTGCGCGCACTGCGGCCCGCCAATAGACACGCGGAAGGTCTCGGGATCGCTGACCGCTGCGGTGCGGATCGAATGGCCGATGCACTCGTATCCGGGTTCGTAGACATCGATCAGCGTGCCGAAGGGTTTGTCGTCCATCTCGTTCTTCGCCCGCGCATAGACCAGCGACCGCTGTGCGCGCGAGAACGGCACGCGATCCTGATCGCCTTCCAGTAAGTACTGGCGGATTTCCGGACGGATGCCTTCGAACAGGTAACGAATGTTGCCGAGAATCGGATAATTGCGGCGTACCGCATGTTCGTGCTGGCGCAGATCGTAGATGCCCAGCAGTGTCAGCAGGGCGGTGATGCCGAATAGCGGCCACACCCAAGGGTGATTCAGAAACGGCAGGCAGAGCAGGGCGGTCAACGCGCAGAGAACGAAAAATGCGTAGCGGCTGAGCAGCGAGATATTCATCTATGAACCTGTCTAGAGGGTTGGCGTGGCCTGCCAGAAAGCGACAAGCCTATCGCACTGGCCTCGGCCCGCCTAACGGCAGGCCGAGGGCGTCCCGCTCAAGGATGCAGGCGCGAGGTTGTCGCCGGGTCGAGCTGCCCAGCAAAGAAGGCGTCCAGTACGGCCTGAAAAACGGGCCGCTCGGGCGCGACGCAGGCAAACAAGGTCATGCTCGAACGCAACTTCATATCGTCTGGCGAGCCGAGAATGTGTCGCGCCGGGAGGTCAGTGTGCTGCAGCATCGCCTGCGCGCATTCTTCCAGCCGTGCTCCCAGCAATGGATGCTGCATATAGGCGAGCGCCTCGCCCGCATTGGAAATGGCGTAGCGCTGCGCCATCTCGCTGTGGCCGAGCCCGGCGATCTGGGGGAAGACGAACCACATCCAGTGACTTTGCTTGCGGCCGCTGCGCAGTTCCGCCAGGGTTCGGTCGTAGATGCCGTCCTGGGCGGTGACGAATCGATTCAAGTCGTATGGGTCGTGCATAAGAATTCCCTCACGTTTGCAACTGCCTTGCTCATCAGACCGCGCCGCGCCGGATTCGATGTGACTGCCCTTTACGCCTTGTTTACACCGCACTGACGCACGCTGACCGAGCGGCGTTGTTTGATGGCTACGGGGAAAGAGCCCCATCCGCAAAAGGAGACTTTTATGTTCGGTCGAATAATCAAGGTGGGTTTGCTCGCGGGCTGCCTGATCATGGCTGGCACCGCTTCGGCCTCTGATCGCAACGTTGTGGTTCCCGTACTGGCGGGCGCAGCGGTGGGAGCGGTATTGGTTGCTGTGTTATCGAAGTCCGATGATGACCATCACGAATATCGGCAGCCTCGGCACGCTCAGCATCGCCCTCACGCCCGTTATCACCGGGCCCCTCCACGCGTAGTCAACTACCGGCCAAACCGCGTCGAGTACGTCATGGTTCCGGTAGAGCGTCGGGATTGGCGAAGAGGCCATCGTTAATTTGCCAAAGCAGAGAGGCGGGCGCCCGTCAGCTCATAACGGTTTGAGCTGACGGGACGCTCACCCAGACAAGTCTTACTACGTTTTCACCCGGCTCGAAGAACGTCTTTTTGCGCCTGGCTGCTCCTTGGCCCGCTGTTCCTTAAAGCAGTGCTGACACAAACGAAATTGTCGCTCGGCCATCGGCATCGCCTTGCCGCACTGCTTGCAGTTGCGGGCCTCGCCAGACAAACGACGGCGGTCCGAACTGCGTGGCTTGCGTTGGCGCGACAGCTCACGGGTGATCGCGCCGTTGAGCAGGCTGCGGTGCTGTTCGGCCTGTTCCAACGCAGGAAAGTGCGTGGGCAGTGTCCGCGCCAAGTGCAGGTAGGTTTCGATGACATGCAGCGAGCTTTCCAATGTCGCCAGGTCGGCATCGATGATCAGCCGCGGCAGTGGGATTTCCTTGTCCTGCGCGACCTTCTTCAGCCACTGCTGGGCGAAGATGCTGGCGGGACTGTCCAGGCCGCCGCGGATCGGCGTACAGGCGAAGATCCAGCGCAGAGGCAGATCAATGGTCGGGTCATCGATCAGCTTGATCCACTCGGCCAGCTCGTCCGGCAGCACCGAGATGAATTCATCGCCGTAGTTGATGTTGCGATTGAAGGTCAGCCAGGCACGCAACAGGCTGGGTTCGTCCATCAGCTCGGCGATGGCCTGCAGATGTTCGATCGATGGCCGGACCTGGAATTGCGATAGATCCACTGGCAAGTCCGCGCTGTGGAACAGCCGCTTGATCGACTGCAGGGTCTGTGCATCGAGCGCGGTGATCAGACCGCTGTCGTGGTGACCGAAACGTCCAGCGCGCCCGCCGATCTGCTTGACCTCTTGCACCTTCAGCTGGCGGTTCTGGATGCCGTCGTACTTTTCGTCGGTATAGAAACACAGCGTGTGCGCCGGCATGTTCAGGCCCATGCCGACGGCATCGGTGGCGACCATGATGTCCGCCTCGCCTTCACGGAACCGCCGCGCCTGTTCGCGGCGCACTTCTGGCGACAGCGCGCCATAGACCACCGAGACGCTCTTGCCGGTCATCTCCAGCATCGCCTTGAGTTCCAGCACCGTCTTGCGGCTGAAGGCAACCAGCATCGAGCCCTCGTCGAGCTGCTTGAGCGTGGTCGAGCGCCGCGCCACTTCGACGGGCGACAGACGCTTGGTGCGCTTGACCTCCAGTTTGTCTTCGCACAGGTCGCACAGTGTTTTCAGCGACGGCTGGATCAGCTCCGGGCCGGTCATGATCAGATCCTGGGTATAGGCGCTGACCAGCGCATCGACCCAGGCCCAACCGCGTTGCGAGTCGGCCATCATCTGTACTTCATCGATGACCACCACATCCCAGGGCTGATGGCGGAAGCGGGCGAATTCTTCGACGGTGCAGCAGTAGTGCGTGGCGCCTTCGCGAATGATTTCCTCCTCACCGGTGACCAGCGAGCAGGGCACGCCCATGGACTCGATGCGTTCCTGGTTTTCCAGGGCCATCAACCGTAGGGGCGACAGGTAGATGGCGTGCTCGACGCCCGTCATCGCTTCTATTGCCTGGTGCGTCTTACCGCTGTTAGTCGGACCGAGCAGGGCGGTCCAGGTGCGGGTGATGCGACGCGCGGCGTAGAGCTTGTGGTAATGCACGAAGCGCGGGTTGTTCTCCAGCAGCACCGCAAAGGCCATTTTTTCCCGGTTGTCTTCACGGGCGAAGCGGATGGTACGGCGGAGCTTCTTCGGCTCCATCATGAAAATCTCGGTCAGGCGCTTCTCGCCCAGCAGCTGCAGATCGAAATCGCCGGCTTCCTCGACCATCATCTCGAACTTGGCGGCGACCGCTTGGCGGTCCTCTTCCTTCAGTTCGGCTACCTCGCGCTCGCTGAGCACGTGACCTTGGCCGCCGGTAATGCGCCGCTGCATGTCCAGCGCCAGATCACCGTGGTGCAGCTCCACGACATAGCGCAGTTCGTGCTTCACCTCGTTGAGAATATCGATGGCCTTGGCGGCGAAATCATCGAGCCGGGAGACTTTTGCTGGCAGGCGATCCAGGCAGCGCGACTTCTGCTCGCCGGTCATGCTGGCGAAGGGTTGCTCCAGGACATGCAGGCGGTCCCGGACCAGTGCCTCGATGGCGCTGTCCACGTTGGCTTCGAATTCGTCGTTGGAGGTGCTGTCGGCAATGCGCAGCGTGAAGTCAGGTTCCAGCAGGTTCTGTACTGGGCCGCAGTCAAGCGTTTTCTCGACGCCGAAGATATCGACGTCACAGCTGTAGTCGTTCAGATCCCGATTCAGCAATCGACCAATCAGGCTCTGGGGGTCGGCTCTCTCGAGGTTGGCATCGACTGTCGGCTCGTCCAATCCCAACCAGAACAACCGCGCCGCGCGACCGATCTCCGGCGGTTGATGGCCAATGTAGGTGCTGAACCATTTCTCCTGATGGTTCTTCTTCGGTACGAAGTCTGGATGGCGCTCCGTAGCCCATGTCAGGAAGCGCTGGAGCCTTTCGAGTTTGACTGTGTTGCGGTGTTTGACTTCGGCCTTGCGCATGATCGACGCCTCTCTGATCAGGTTCTGCTACAGAGTATGGACAACCCTATCGCCAGTTCCGATCGCTGTTTGCGATCTTCTGCGTGAGCACGCGTCCTGATCTAGGCGAACGGTGCCGCGATGAACGTCTCTGACAGCGCAGAGTCGCAGATCAATAAGCCTTACCGAAACACAGCGGGAGACGCCAGGGCTGGGCTGGTTCGCCCGGCAGCGTGGTGATTCCATCCGTGCTCGCTATCGAGGACGCTTCATAAAATGCATGGCTCTCGCTCGGCCGCCGCGGTGCGATTCATTAGGGTCGCGTTATGTGTTCCCTCGGCTATCGCGACACTTACAGCGTGCATCGCTCATCAAGACTGGTCAGATTTTGCCGAGCCATTACCAGGCCCACCGCAAATCCTCGGGCAGCATGCTGCTGGCTGTCTGATCGGTGCCGAGCCGCTAGCACCCGAAGGCATCGGCTATCAGGCAGTGGAGCTGCAACGCAACCGCCATTATGGTCATCCCGATCTGGTCGATTACATCCAGGCGTTGGGCCGTCGCGTCGATCAGGCAGGCTTCGGTCCGATGCTGGTGGGTGACATGGCTCAACCGCGCGGCGGTCCCATGCCTTATGGCCATGCAAGTCATCAGACAGGGCTGGATGTGGATATCTGGTTTCGACTGGATCTGCCACCGCTGGAGCGCAGCGAGCGCAAGGACATCGAGCAGCCAATTCTGGTGAGTGCGCAGACAGGCGAGCTCGACAGAGCGCGCTGGACCGACCAGCAGGTCGAACTCGTTCGCCTCGCCGCGCTAGATCCACGCGTGACGCGGATATTCGTCGACGGTGCGATCAAGCGCGACCTCTGCGAGCGGCAATGGAAGGACCGATCCTGGCTGCAGCGCATTCGACCCTGGCCATTCCATGACGAACATTTTCATGTGCGGCTGCGCTGCCCGGCGGACTTGTCCGATTGTATCGACCAGTCTCCGCCACCACCGGGAGAAGGGTGCGAGGGCATTGTTCCGACACCGCGCACGATCACGACGGCGAGTCCCCCTCGGCCACTGCCAGCCGCCTGCGAGGCGGTATTCGGCCAGTAAGCGGAAAGCTATTTCGATGAAGCCGCTGGGAGGTTGGTTTGCATGAACGTCATTGCGAGTAGCGAACCGATCTTTCTAGGCTGTGCCGGCTGGAGCCTGCCGCGTGAACGGTGGCCTGCATTCCCGTCGGACGGCACTCATCTGCAGCGCTACGCGGGCCGCTTCGGTGCGGTGGAAATCAACAGCTCGTTCTATCGCCCGCACCGGCCCGCGACCTATGCCAAATGGGCGCAGAGCGTACCGGAGGCGTTTCGCTTTTGCGTCAAAGTGCCCAAACAGCTTACCCACGAAGCCCGTCTGGTTGATTGCGACGAGGGACTTGATCGCTTCCTTCATGAATGCGGTCATCTGGGCGACAAGCTCGGTTGCTTGCTGGTCCAATTGCCGCCATCGCTTGCATTCGACACGACCAGCGCAACGTCTTTTTTCGCGGCGTTACGGGCTCGCTATAACGGCTTCGTCGCCATCGAACCACGGCATCGAAGCTGGCTCGAAGCCGAGCCGTTGCTAAAGCAGCAGCGAATCGCCCGCGTCGCGGCAGATCCGGCGCCATTCCCCGAAGCCGCCAAGCCGGGCGGTTGGTCAGGGTTTCGTTACTACAGGCTGCACGGCTCGCCGCGTATTTATTACTCCTCCTATGACGACGGCTGGCTCGACAGGCTTGCCGCGCGGCTGATGGAAGATCGGCAGCAGGGCGTCAGCTGGTGCATTTTCGACAACACCGCCAGCGGTGCCGCGACGGCCAACGCGCTGGATCTACAGAAGCGCCTCCATCAGGCTTGAATTGGCTACGGGAGCTGATACCGCATCGCCGCCTCTAAAGATGGTGGTTGCCGACGCCCAATAGCTCATTGATCGCGTGAAAGCATTCGCGAGCAAGCTCGCTCCTGCAGACTTGGCTCGGTTTCGCTTTTTGTAGGAGCGAGCTTGCTGGCGAAGCGTTGGCCGCTGGTCGCAGATTGCATTCCGCGCCTGACAGAGGCATGGCGCAGGCGTAGAATCCGCGCCGCTTGGCCCGTGCCGCCTGACTATTTACTGCTTCTTCCGGTTGAATCCCGCGCTTCTTCGAAGCCGTGGAGGCGACGGCATTGTCAGGCTCAGGTCGGCCTCTCATTTTCTTCATCATTCACCTGCCCGTTACGCCGTCCTGGCATGACGCATTGGTGGATGAATCGCACACCAGACATCGCCTACATGAACGAATCGGAAACTACCCGCGCCGGGAGCTGGCTCAGTGTCGTCGCACTGGCCATGGCTGCCTTTATCTTCAACACCACCGAGTTCGTGCCGGTGGCCTTGCTCAGCGATATCGGCAGCTCGTTTGAAATGCCGCCTTCGCAGGTCGGGCTGATGCTGACTATCTATGCTTGGGTGGTGGCGCTGATGTCGCTGCCGATGATGCTACTGACGCGCAATATCGAGCGGCGCACCTTGCTCATGGTGGTTTTCGCGGTGTTCGTCGGCAGCCATCTGGTCTCCAGCGTGGCGTCGAGCTTCGGCATGCTGATGCTCAGCCGCATCGGTATTGCCCTGGCGCACGCGGTGTTCTGGTCGATTACCGCATCGCTGGCCGTGCGCGTGGCGCCACAAGGCAAGCAGGCGCAGGCCCTGAGTCTGCTGGCGACCGGCAGTGCGCTGGCCATGGTGCTGGGCATTCCCCTCGGGCGAGTGGTGGGCGAAGCGCTAGGCTGGCGCACTACCTTTTTGTCGATTGCAGCCATCGCAACCCTGGCCGTCGTTTGCCTGGCGAAGACGCTCCCGCTGCTGCCCAGCCAGAATTCCGGATCGCTCAGAAGCCTGCCGGTGCTATTCAAACGTCCGGCATTGATCGCTGCCTATGTGCTGACCGCGCTGGTGATTACCGCGCAATTTACTGCCTATACCTATATCGAGCCCTTCGCGCAGACCATCGCCCATCTGAGCGGCGGCATGACCACCGTGCTGCTATTGATGTTCGGTGGCGCCGGTCTCCTGGGCTCGATTCTCTTCAGCCGTTATAGCGGCCGTTATCCGAAAGGCTTCCTGATCGTCGCCATCGCCACCATGTCGCTGTGCCTGCTGTTGCTGTTGCCGGCCTCGCGCAACGCATCGCTGCTCGGCGCGCTGGTTGTGGTCTGGGGTATTGCCGGGATGTGCTTCGGCCTTGCGCTGCAGTCAAAGGTATTGAACCTGGCGTCCGATGCGACGGACGTTGCCATGGCCATGTTCTCCGGCATCTACAACATCGGGATTGGCGGCGGTGCTTTGCTTGGCAGTCTGGTCACCGTCCACCTTGGCTTGAGCGATGTTGGGATAATCGGTGGGTTGCTCGCACTAAGCGGGCTGGTGCTGTGCTGCTTCGCGACTTATCGGTTCGCCCGGCCGGTCGGCAGCACGGCGCTTTGAGGGCGCGCTTTGGCGGAGCGGTGTGTGGCGGATGGGCTACCATCCGCCGATCTGCTTGATCCAGCGGCTTTACTTGAGTTCGCTGGCGAAGCGGCCAACCGCGCCCACCACCTGCTTGGCGCCGTCCTGAATTTCGACGATCACTTCGCCGGCCTGCTTGGCGAGTGCAAGACCCTGAGCGGCCTGCTCGCGGCTGTTGGCCATCTCGCGGACAGCCGCTTCAACCAGCGTCTGGTTCTGCTGCACCACGTTGACGATCTCTTCCGTAGCGGCACTGGTACGGCCCGCGAGCTGCCGCACTTCGTCCGCCACGACCGCGAATCCCCGACCTTGCTCGCCGGCGCGTGCCGCTTCGATGGCCGCGTTGAGCGCCAGCAGGTTGGTCTGCGCGGCGATACCGCCGATGGTTTGGACGATCGAGCTGATCAGCAGTGACTGTTGGCCTAGCGCTTCGATTCCCTTGGTAGCCGATTCGACGTCCTCGGCGATGCGCTGCATGGTTTTAACGGTGTCCTTGACCACCGCGGCGCCGCGTTCGGCGCTGGCGTCGGTGTGCCGGGAAATTTCAAAGGCGATGCTGGCGGCTTCCCTGACGTCTCCTTCACGAGCGACCTGGTCGCTGACGACGCTGGCGAACTTGACTATCTGGCAGAGTTTGCCCTCGGTGTCGTGCACCGGGTTGTAGCTTGCTTCCAACCATACTTCGCGGCCGCGGCTGTCGACGCGCTTGAAGCGATCAGCGATAAACTCACCACGGTTGAGCGTCTGCCAGAAGGATTTGTACTGCGGGGACGCCGCCTCTGTCGTCGTGCAGAACATTCTGTGGTGTTTGCCGACGATCTGGTTGAGTGAATAACCCATCGCCTGCAGGAACTGGTCGTTGGCGGTGACGACTGTGCCGTCCAGGCGGAATTGGATTACCGCCGTCGAGCGAAGCAATGCATTGATAAATGCCTCGTTCTCCTTCGCCAGCTGCAATTGCTTGGTGACTTCCCGCGCGTAACCGCTGATATGCAGCAGTCCGCCGCTCTCATTCTTGATCGGATACCAGTCGATGCGCAGCCACGCGAGGCTGCCGTCGGCGCGCAAGTAGCGATAGTCATCGCTAATCGGTTCAAACTTGGAAATGGCAGCTCTGAAATTATGAAAGCAGGGCAGGTTTTTCACGTAAGCCGGAACGATATCGGCCATGGCACGGCCCTGTAGCTGCTCGGGGCTGTAGCCGAGCGTCTGGGCGAATTTCTGATTGACCGTCGCCATCCTGAATTCCGGGTCGAGGGTGATGGCGAGCATCGTGGCGTTCATGTGGTCATGCAGCTGGCGCAGGGTGGACAGTTCTGCGGTTTGCTCTTGGAGTTGTTTTTTCAGGCCGCTGTTGAACATGGTTGCACCAAGGTGGGTTTGCTTGGATTCGATATCGGCTCCACTAGCGGCTTCTTGAAGTGTCTGGTTACTTTTTTCGGTGTTTTGACGGCCATTGGTCTGGCTCGTGAAGGCGGTTGACCGACACTGGCGCACTCGCGAATTACACGGCTGTGCGGGCTCGGTTTCAGCAGTTGCGAGACGCCTGTTTCTGCACGTTTTCCAATCAATCACTCAGCTTTTTCGAGCCGCACCGGGATCACCCCCGAGCGCGTGCTGCCGATACGCTCGAAGGCGGACTTGGACAGATCGATGATTCTGCCGCGCACGAACGGCCCACGGTCATTGATGCGCACCACCACGCTCTTGCCGTTGCGGGTATTGATGACCTTCACTCGCGTGCCGAAAGGCAGGGTGCGATGGGCGGCGGTGAGCGAGCCTTGATCGAATCGCTCGCCGCTGGCGGTCAGCTTGTTGTGATGTTGGCTGCCGTAGTACGAAGCCTTTCCCGAGCCGATATGCTCGCCCGTCACGGCGGGCGGTTGCTGGCTGGGTGTTGGCTCTATGGACGGGGCCGTCGAGCAACCGGCAAGCACAGCGGCCAACGACAGGGCAATGATCCAGTTCCAGTGGGTTGGTCTATGACGCATATTGATCCTTGTCTGCAATTGAAGAAGCCACGCGGCCGCTGATGGATGGTCAGCGGCAACCCGTTGAAGCTGTTTGGGTTAGTGGACGAATCGCCCGAGGTTCCCCAGATGGCACAGCGCTAGGGCGCCTAAGCGTTCGTCCCGCGCGAAGATCCTTACTTGCTTGGCTTGGCCAGCCAGGTATCGGCGATGCGTTGGTACTCGCCGGTGGCCTTGGCCAGATGCAGCCATTGATCGACGTATGCCTTGAAGGCAACGTCGTCGCGCGGCAACAGGAAGGCTTTCTCGCTGTACTGCAACGGCTTGTCGGCATTGACCGCGCATAGCGTCGGGTAGTTGCGTTGCTGGTACAGCGCCTCGGAGGCATCGGTGATCATCACGTCGGCCTTGTTATCGGCGACGGACTGGAAGATCACCGTGTTGTCGTGAAACAGCTCCAATTGCGCTTTGGGCAATTCGCGGTGAACGAAGGCTTCGTTGGTGCCACCCGGCGGCTCGATCAGACGCACCGAGGGCTGATTGAGCTGGGCTATGGTTTGGTACTTCTCGACCTCATCGCAGCGGACGAAGGGAATCTTGCCGTCCACTGTGATCGGGTCGCTGAAGAAGGCTTTCTTTTGCCGTTCGAGAGAGATCGAGATTCCGCCCACGCCCATATCGCAGTTGCCGGCAAGGAAGTCAGGCATCAGCGTCTTCCAGGTGGTCGGCACCCACTCGATCTTCACGTTAAGGGTTTTGGCCAGCGACTCGGCCAGGGCAATGTCGATGCCTTCGTACTGCTTGTCGTCGCGCAGGAAGGTGTAGGGCTTGTAGTCGCCGGTGGTGCAGACCTTAAGGGTGCCGCGCTGCTGAACGTTGTCGAGCAGTGAAGTCGAGGGCGCAGCGAAACTGGCGCCGCTGGCCAGCAAGACACCGGCCGCAATCAGATATCTCATGGTTGTTCCTTACAAGGGCATGCCTGGAGAGGCCGCGGTTGTTGTTCTAGCCGCCTGACGGGCGGGCGTATCGAACGTACCGGACGGCGGCCTCGGCTCACAAGGTTTTTACGAAACGAATCAGCGGCTGGTTGAGCTGCGGACGCCATGACGGCGTCCGGCTCATATCGCACGTGGCATGCTACTCAGGCGTGCGGCTTGTTGCGGATGGTCTTCATCAGGTCGGCTGGCGTGATGTGCCCGACCACGCTACCGGCGCTGCCCGGCTGTGGCAGGTTGAGGATGTTGCCCTTGATCTTGCCGATCACGTGCATCTCGCAGGGCTTGCAGTCGAACTTCAAGGTCAGCACCTCGTCACCGTGTACAAGCTGCATCGGCGCAACCTTGGTGCGCACGCCGGTGACGCCCTTGGCCTGTTTCGGGCAGAGATTGAAGGAGAAACGCAGGCAATGCTTGGTGATCATCACTGGCACTTCGCCGGTTTCCTCGTGGGCCTCGTAGGCCGCATCGATCAGCTCCACGCCGTAGCGCTGATAGAAGGCGCGTGCCTTCTCGTTGTAGACGTTGGCGAGGAAGCTTAGATGCGACTCCGGATAGACCGGCGGCGGTACGCTGACGGCCTTGCGCGCGCCCAGCGGACGAATCGCCTCACGGGCCTCGGTCAGCGCCTCGATGGCTTCGCGGCGCAGGGCCTTGAGTTGCGAGTTGGGGATGAAGAACGCCTGAGGAGCGTCTACGTCAACTTCTTCGGCGTGGTAGATCGTGGTGCCCAGCTGGCTCAGCAGGTCGGCGATCTGACCGGGTACTTGCTCAGGCTTCTTCGCTTCGCCGAACGGGCCTGACAGCGAAACCGTGACATAGGCGCCTTCTTCGCTGGTCACGTGCAGCTCCAAGTCGTCCGCCCGCAGCTTGGCCAACCAGCGCACACCAACACGGCGCTCGGCGGATGTCTTCAGCAGTGCTTGCTGCCAGTTGTGGTCCAGGTTGCGGTTCAGCGGATGGTTCGGACGCAACTGGCGCAGCGCCGCTGGCATCTCGTTCGGCTCGACGCGGTACTGCAAGAGCTGCTGGCCGTCCTCTTCAAACTGCCCCAGCGGCTCGACCACGCTGGCGCGGAAACCCACCACTTCACGCTTGATCAGCACATTGAGGCCGTCACCGTTGGACAGCGGTTCGCGCGTCTGGACGGTCAGGTCGTGCTTGCCGACCTTGAGCACTTCACCCACGGCGAGGCCGGTGAAGGTCGGCGAATCGAACGCGCCGATGTCGATCTTGCGGTCGGTGACGAAATAGTCGGTGCTGCCGCGATGGAAGGTCTTGTCCGGGTCCGGCACGAAGAAGTGATCGGTGCGACCGCTGGAAGCACGGGCCAGGTCGGTGCGCTCTTCGAGAATCTCGTCCAGGCGCTGGCGGTAGTAAGCGGTGATGTTCTTCACGTAGCTCACATCCTTGTAGCGCCCCTCGATCTTGAACGAGCGCACGCCGGCATCGACCAGCGCGCGCAGATTGGCGCTCTGGTTGTTGTCCTTCATCGACAGCAGGTGTTTATCAAAGGCGACCACGCGGCCCTGGTCGTCCTTCAGCGTGTAGGGCAGGCGGCACGCCTGGGAGCAATCGCCGCGGTTAGCGCTGCGTCCGGTCTGCGCATGGGAAATATTGCACTGCCCGGAAAAGGCGACACACAGCGCACCGTGGATGAAAAATTCAATGGCGGCATCGGTCTCATCGGCGATCGCACGGATTTCCTGCAGGTTCAACTCGCGCGCCAGCACCAGCTGCGAGAAGCCTGCCTTGTCGAGGAACTTGGCCCGTTCCAGGGTACGAATGTCGGTCTGGGTACTGGCGTGCAGTTCGATCGGCGGGATGTCCATTTCCATTACGCCCATGTCCTGCACGATCAGCGCATCGACGCCGATCTCGTACAGCTGCCAGATCAGCGCGCGCGCAGCTTCCAGCTCGTCGTCATGAAGAATGGTGTTGATCGTGACGAATATCCGCGCATGGAACAGGTGAGCGAAGGTCACCAGCTCGGCAATGTCCGCCACGCTGTTCTCGGCATTGTGCCGCGCGCCGAAACTCGGCCCGCCGATGTACACCGCATCGGCGCCATGCAGGATGGCCTCCCTGGCAATGGACACATCCCGCGCGGGGCTGAGCAGTTCGAGGTGGTGCTGGGGTAGGGACATGAGCGCGGACCGGCTGTGAATCGAAAGTCGCGCATTGTAATGGCTTGCGGCCTGTTTTGGGTTGGCCGCTGGGCGTGTCAGCCAGTTGATCCTGCACTGTAGATGACCGAGAGCCACGTTCCCCGAACGCTTGTGCTTGGCGAGGCCCGTTTAGCCGACTTCAAGTGCCTTTGCAAAAAGCTTTCTGACACACCGTTCGAAAACCGTCCTCGGTGAGCCTGTATCAACAGAGAGGCCAGAACGCCCGGCAAGTCCATGCGCTAGCTTGCTCGCCGAAGATTTTGCTATTGCTGTTAAAATGATTAAGTATCTTATTTGAGATTGATTATTATCTCGACCGAAACATGGCGTGCTTGCAAAAAAAAGACCCATCAGGCGCGCGGCTGACATCCACCCACAACAATGAGGAATTCACGTATGACTGGTAGCAAGGCCGGGCTTGACAAAGCGCAGGCATCTTGGCGACGCACCACCACCGCGTTCTTGTGCTGTGCGCCGTTGATTGCACCCCTGAGCGGTAACGCGCAGGAGTCGAGCCGCAAGGAGGGCGAGGAGCCATATCGCCTTGCACCTATCATCGTCAACGCCAACGCATCTGCGGGTGACGACGCAAGCACCGTCGTTGCTCAGGAGCTCTGGGTTGGCGGCAAGGTGCCCACCAGCATCCTCAACACGCCCGCCTCGGTGTCCGTGATTACCCAGAAGGAAATCGAGCAACGCAGCGCCAGCACCACAGAGGAGGTGCTGCAATACACCCCCGGCGTCATCACCGATTTTTACGGTACCGATGACCGCAACGATTACTTCAAGATTCGCGGCTTCCAGGCCACCACTTACCGTGACGGGTTGACGCTAAGTTCGATGCGCGGTGTGCGCGAAGACCCGTTCGCCTACGAGCGCATCGAGATTCTGCGTGGGGCCAACTCCACGCTGTTTGGCCCGGCTGACCCAGGTGGCTCGGTGAACTTTGTAAGCAAACAGCCGCGCTTCAATTCGTTTGGCCAAGGCTATGTAGCCTATGGCTCCTTCGATCATAAGGAAGTCGGCATCGATGTGGGCGATGCGCTCAATGACAGCAAAACGCTGGCCGGCCGCTTCACCGCCAAGACGCAAGATAGTGAGCGCGAATACGACCATTCGCAGGATGACGCGCAATTGGTAATGGGTGGTCTGACCTGGGCGCCGACGGACTTCACCTCGGCCACCGTTATTCTGGATTACCTGAAAACTGAAAGTTCGCCTAACAGCGGTGGTTATCCGCTGGACCAGGAATATGATCGCGACGATTTCTTTGGCGAGCCTAGCTACAACTTTCACGATGTCGAGCGCACCAGCCTAAGCGGCAATTTCACTCATGATTTCGACAACGGCTTTGTGCTGCGCAGCAACCTACGGTACAGCGAGCTCACTGATGATTTTGGCTACGTTTATCTGAGCGATTTTGCCGGTCGTACTGGAACCACTATTCCCCGTGTTCAATTCGGCACAGACAGTGACGCCGATCAGCTCAACGGCAACGTGATGCTGCAATACGATCACCGCTTCGAGAATATCGACAGCAGCTCCTTGGTGGGGATCGAGTATCTCGACTCTTCGACCGAAGCCAGTTCCATATATACCGGTGCGTCCTCTATCGACATAGCCAACCCGGTGTTTACTGGCGTCGCGAGCGGAGCCACGCCCTATAGCGTTCTGAAAAACGACGCCACAACCGCGTCCGTGTTCCTCCAGCAGAACCTCTCGTTCTACGAGCGCTTCATCGTCACTGCCGGTGCGCGCAGGGACTTCATGGAACTGTCCAGCAAGGGCTTCAACGATTTTGATGGCGGGCCGATTGATGAGAGTGACGATATCTCCGAAACCTCTTACCGCGGTGCGTTGACCTATATCGTCTCTGACGAAGTATCCACCTATGTCAGCATGGTGGAGTCCGTGTCGCCACCCGAAGTTGGCGTAACGCCCAAGACCGGCAGGCAGTACGAAGTGGGTGTGAAATATGCGCCTATGGGAATGAATGCGCTTTTCTCGGCAGCCGTTTATGACCTGACCCAGGAAAACATCACCATCGCCGTTGTGCGACCCGATGGCAGCGGAATCGATCAACAAGTCGTTGGCGAGTCGCGTGCGCGTGGCCTTGATTTGGAAGCCAAGGCGGAAGTCACCGAGAATGTGAGCGTGGTCGGTGGCTACTCCTATATGGATTCAGAGGTTCAGCGCGGTACGTTGTTCGACGGCAGCTCAATCAAGGGTAATGATTTCGTTGCGGCGCCAAAGCATTCCGCTTCGTTATGGACTTACTACAGCTTGCCGGGCGACGACATGAGCATCGGTTTAGGCGCCCGTTACACCGGCTCCTACCAGTTCGATGCCGCCAATACCGCCGAAAGCGATGCCACCACGCTCTTCGATGCCGCCTTCAACTACCAGATCCTCAAAGACACCGAGCTGGCCGTTAACGTCAGCAACCTGCTGGATGAGCAGCACGTGGTCGGCTCTGGTACTGCGGACTACTACAACCCCGGCCGTGAGATCACGGCAAAGGTTAGCTACAACTGGTAAACAGGCCGGTCTGCGGTTCAAATCTCGCTGTCTCGCTTCTCCGAGGCAAGACAGCGGAAGCAGGTTCTGCCTCTGCAAAATTGTGGAATTTGCCGGTCGGGTTGCTTGGCCGGCGATGCCCATCTCCGCGCAAACGATGATTCCGACTTGCCATCTGCCGCCTCGCTACTGCGCAGCACAGCGAGGCTCCAAGTCGACGTACGGCTTCGCCTCTTACCGACCCTGTCGGCTAAATGCTGCTTAAGAGGAGGGCTCGGTCCCTTCCTTTGACAGCCGTTCCTGAGCGCCCAACTGCGCGCGTAACCCCTGAACCTCGTGGTTCAGCTGTTCGACCTGTTTCAGCAGGCTTTGCATCACTGCCCGGTCGGCTTCCTGTTGTTTGGCACTCTCATCGCTCTTGTCAGCGGTGAACAGCGAGCCAACGTAAGCCGCGAAGCTACCGAACAGCCCGACACCGGACACCATCAGCAGCACCGCTACGATGCGACCCTCGGTCGTGACCGGGTAGTAGTCGCCATAGCCGACGGTCGTGACGGTCACGATTGCCCACCAGAGCGCTTCTTCCGGCGTATTGATAGCGCTTTGCGGGTTAGGCGCCTCGACCAGCAACATCGTAATTGCTCCGAACGCGACCAGCAGCAGCGTGGCTGTGGCGACAGACGCGACAATGCTTTCAGCCCGGTTGCGAAACAGCAGGCGCCATATGATCTGCGTTGACTTGATCGCGCGCAGCGCACGCAGAACCTGCACGACACGCACCAATTTCGCCGCCTGCAGGCCTCCCGCCGGCACGCTGGCCAACAGGTCGATCCAGCCCCAACGCATGAACCGCCATTTGTCTTCGGCCATTTGCAGACGTCTGACGAAGTCGATGAAAAAGAACACGCAGACGATGTTGTCGATGTAACCCAGAAGCTCGGACACATCGGGCGGCAGGTCGAGCAGCAGGTCGGCGATCAGCGCCCCCACGACATACAACGAGAGCACAAGAATGAAAAGCTGGAAGGGCGAAACAGGGCGGTTGGTCATGGTAATGGCAAGCATGGGCGTGAGATGGGCCGCAGCTTAAGGCATGCGGCGGCTCCCTTACACACCGCATCCGCCTTCGTTGACAGGCGAGCTCGGTTGGGGGGATTGAGCCTGAAATAATTTTCTTCAGGTTCTCAGCAGTACTTCGATGAGGTGTCGCTTCGCTCAAATCAGTACGCAAACCGCCCAAATCATCCCGCCTAACAAGGGTAACCCCGTCGCCAAACGCGGGGCGTAGGGGATCAGCAGAAGCAGAGCGAAGCCGGTAAGCGAGATCAGACCGAACCAGCCGACCAGCGCCATGCCGCCGGGCCATACGCGGGTAGCGGTATACACGGCGAGGCCGAGCAGAAGGGCGCCTACCGGTACGCAGAGACGGCGTAGCCGAGCGGGAACGTGTGGGTGGGCCAGTTGTTTCCAGTGGCGTTCCTTGCCCAGGCAGAAGCCGAGCATACCGGCGTAGGCCAGCAGCAGACTGGCGAGCAGGGCCGAACCGTTCATGACGAGACTCCCGGAACCGGGTGGTTGAGGGAAGCTTGGCGCGATTTCCTGGCGGCGACGACCGCCGGAATTTTCCAGGCGGTCCAGCCCGACAGCAGGCCCATCGCAAACACGGCTGCGAGAACGGACAGCCGGATGCCGTCCAGGGCTGCGTTGATTGTCATCAGGTCCAGCAGCGGCAGTGTCATCGCCAACGCCGCGGCGGCGAAGAGTTGCTCGCGCCATGCAAGTAACGGCTTGCGAGCCCGGGCATGTAGCCAGCTCAGGGCCCAGATGCCGAAGAACAGGCGCAACTCCCAATCCTGCCGATTGGCCAACTCAGCCGGCAGCAGGCGATTGCTCCACAAGAGCGCGACGCAGGCCAGGGAAAGCCCGGCCACCACGGCCACGTTGAGGCTTTCCACCATCCGCAGGAACTGCGCGTTGGCTTTGGCCTGCTTGCGTTGCTTGACGGTGTAAAGAACCAGCCCAGTGGCAATCATGGCGCAGCTGACCAAGCCACAGATGAAGTACAGCCAGCGCATCGGGTAGCCGCCGAACTGGGCGAAGTGCAGGCCGGCCATCACGCGTTGGGTCAGCTGGCTGGTGCGCGACGGCTCCGGCGCCTGGATCAGCTCACCGGTGACACCGTTGAAGACCATGCCTTCGCCCTTGGTCAGCTCGATGCGATTACCCAGTACCGGTCGCGCCGTGACCTGGGCATTCGCCCTTCCCGGGTTGCTCACGGCCAGACCGCCAATCATGCCCGCGCCGTAGTGCGCCTCGGCATGGGTAACTATCTCGCTTAGCGGAAGCAGCGGCGCGGCCTGCGCTTGCACGGGTTTGCTGCCGCGGTCCTCGCCGCGCGACACCTGCGCGGCGGCACGGGCCGGTTGCGCCTCGCGGAAATAGGCCTGGCGATCGCCGTCGTACAGTGCATCGACTGCTGCCGGCATATAGAGCACGAAGAAAATCGCCAGTCCTGTGTAGGTAATCATCAGGTGGAACGGCAACAGCAGGACGGCGCTGGCATTGTGGCCGTCGAGCCAGGAGCGCTGCCCTTTGGCCGGGCGAAAGGTGAAGAATTCCTTGAAGATCTTCTTGTGGGTAATGATCCCGCTGATCAGCGCCACCAGCATCGCCATCGCCGCGAACCCCACCACCCAGATGCCGAGCAGCCGTGGCATATGCAGCGTGTAGTGGAAATGGAAGAAGAAGTTGCCGCCGATGGTTTCCCGCGCCTCGACGGTCTCGCCAGTGAGCGGGTCCAGATGCGTGCCACCACTACCACCACGCCGCCGCTCCCCGACCGACACGCCGAGGTCCGGCGAACGCTCGGTCGGCAGGCTGATGTTCCAGTTCGTCTCATCGACGTGATGCTCCATCAGCCAGCGCTGCGCGACGTTGGCGGCCTTAGCGGGCGATTGCGCCTGATCGGTCAGTTCCGGCTGCATCCACCAGCTGATTTCCTTGTCGAATACCGCCAGGGTTCCGGTGAGGAATATGGCGAACAGCACCCAGCCGAGCAAAAGCCCGCACCAGGTATGCAGCCAGGACATGGATTGCGTCAGGCTGCCTTTCATTGCAACGCCTCCAACAGCTGTGGCCAGAAGCCGATGGCTGCCAAGGGCAGGGCGCCGCTCACGCCGGCCAGCACACGACGCACCGAGGTTGCGGTGAAAGCCCAGAGAATGAACCCCAGATAAACCACGAACGACAGCAGCGAGGCCGTCGCAAGGGCATCGACGCGATCCATCGGTAGCAGTCGTGCCAGGGCGGCCGTGGCTGCATAGGTGAAGGCATAGCCGCCGAGGACGGCGAGGGCGGTACGCGCCGCAATGTCAGGCCATGCACTTCGCGATTGCGATACGGAACGAGTCACGACAGGCTCCCGGTGGGAAACAGCTGAAGTCATACAAAAAATCCGCCAGGCAAGCCAGCGGGCAGTCTGTTCGAGGCGGGTGTGGCAAGCCGCGAAGGCCAGGCCGCGCCGCATCGCGTTTAAAAATCGACCGTCATACCCACGACCAGCCGGCGTCCGTCCAGTACCACTTCGTAGTCGTCATTGGTGACTTCCTTGTTGGCGATGTTGTACACCCCGGCCTTCACATCGACGCTCTGAGTCAACTGGTACACCACGCCAGCGTCGAAGAAACCGTAGCCGGGCGTGCCGTCGGACATGCTGGTGCGGCTGAGATAGGTGCTGGTTTCGCTGCGGTAGTTACCTTGCAGCCAGGCGTTGAGGCGGGAAGTCGCCTGCCAGTCGAGCAGGGCGTTGGCCATGTGCTTGGGCTGCTTGTTCAGCGGATCGCCCTTGAATTCGCCGGTCTTCTGCTCGGAGTCGGTGAAGGTGTAGCTGGTGCTCAGATGTAGGTTCGGCAGAAAATCGTAATCCAAGGTCCATTCGACGCCCTGCATGACGGCTTCGTCGACGTTCATCCGGGTGCTGAGAAAGTAGAAGTTGTTGCCGCCGAAATCGCAGGACCAGGCCGCCACGTTGTTCCGGTTGGTACTGGAGCCGTCGGTGTCGGTTTCGCAAATACGGTCTTCGGTGATCTTGTCCTTGTACTGGGTATAGAAAGCCATGACGCTGGTGGCGAAGCCCAGCTCCGGGTTGTCGTAGTTGAAGCCCAGCTCGTAGTTGGTGCTGGTTTCCGGATCAAGTTCCGGGTTACCGATGATCAGCCCGCGCGGGTAGGGCGCGGGCGAACCGCCGCCGCCAGTACCCCGACCGAAACCTTCGGTGGCATCGGCGAGACCGGGTTGCTTGTAACCGGTGGAAATGCCGCCCTTGAGCGTCAGGTTCGGTGTGGATTGGTACACGCCGTAGAGGCGCGGCGACAGGTAGCCGCCGAACAGCTCGTCGTCGTTGTAACGCAGGCCAGTGGTGACCGCCAGATCTTCGGTCACGCCCCATTCCGCTTCAGCGAAGACAGCCGCCAGCCAGCGATCGACGCTCGCCACGGCGCCCGGCACGTTGGAGGTCAGCAAGCCGTTGGATTCGTCGACGAAGTCTTCGTACTTGTACTGGCCGCCAACGGTAAACACATGCGAGCCCCAGAAATAGCTGGCCTGGGTGTTGAGCGTAGTGATCTCCTCACGCTTGGTCAGGTCCTGGACACGCTCCGATTCGTCGTGTTGCAGATAGCTGCTAACCTGCCAATCGGCGTAGTGGCCGTCATGGGCCAGCACGTAGATGTCTTTTTCGTAGTCAGTGGTGTTTTTCGTCGCGGTGATGTCGACGCTCTGGCCCGGGTGATGGGTTTCGTTCAAGCGCGCGGCCTGGTAACTGAGCGAGAAGCGATTGTGCTCGTCGGGGGTCAGATAGAGTTCGACGCCGCCTTGCTTGCGCTGGCTGTCCGGCATGCTGGCGGCACCGTCGCCGCCGCCGATGTAGTCGCTTTCATCCGCCCGGGTGTAGCTGCCGTTGAGCCGGGCGCCAAGCAAGCCAGGCACCAGCGCGCCGCCCAGGTAGAAGTTGGTGGTCGCTTCGTCTTCGTTGATGTCGTTCAGCGAGTGGCCGTATTCGGCGGAAATGGTACCGGCCCAGGCATCGCCGCCTTTGCGGGTGATGATGTTGATCACGCCGCCCATGGCCTCGGAGCCATACAGCGAAGACATCGGCCCGCGGATCACTTCGATACGTTCGATCATCGCCAGCGGCGGCAGACCGATCTGCTTGCCGCCGTCGCTGCCGTTGGTATTCACCGAACGGCCAGCGGAAACGGGGCGGCCATCGACGAGATACAGGGTGTAGGACGAACTCATGCCTCGAATGCTGATGTCCTGCATGTTGCCGCCGCCCGTAACGTAGACGCCGGGTATGTTTTTCATCGCATCGACGACGTTGGTGTACGACTGCTTTTCCAGCTGCTCGCGGGTGATCACCGAAATGCTCGCCGGGGCCTTGGCGATGTTCTGCTCATAACCGGCAGCGGTCACCACAGTCGTGGGCTGCAGCTCGAGGGGCTCTTCGGCATGTGCCGGTGTGCTCATCCAGGTTGCCACAGCGATTGCGCAAGCCAGCCGGTGTCGATTGAAAATCACCATTTACAGCAGTCTCCCTGAGAAGCGTTACGTCGTCTGCGGTCCGTTGGGTAACCGCGTGCCTGGCGCAGCAGTGTTACTGGCTGCCGTGTCGGTCGTAATGCTATGTATTCTCATTTGAGAGTAAAGCGCATTTACAATCTATACACTTCGCAGGCGGATGTTCATCCGCAAACCGGGCGCGCCGTTCTCGGCCCAGATATCGCCGCCCTGCATCAACACCATGCCGCGGGCGATGGCCAATCCAAGGCCGAACCCATCGCCTCCGGGCCGCGCTGCACTGAGGCGGGCGAAGGGGCGAAAGATGACTGGCAGTTGCTCCCGTGGGACGCCCGGTCCTTGATCTTCAATGCACAGACGCCAGCAATCAGGCTCACGGTGGGCTGATAGGCAAATGGCACCTTCTGCAGGGGAGTAGCGGATGGCGTTGCGCAAGATATTCTCCATCGCCTGCGCCAGCGCGTTCAGATTGCCGAGCACCTGGCAGCCCTCCGGCACCCGTGTGCAAATACGCTCGCGCGGCCAGCCCGCCTCGAAGCAGGCGTTTTCGCAGAGCACATCCCATAAGGCCTCGACATCCACCGGCTCGCACTCGAAGCGCGGCTGCTCGCTGTCCAGCCAGGCGAACTCCAGCGTGCTGTCCACCAGTTGCTGCATACAGACGACTTCGCGGTCGGTACGGCAACGCATCTCTTGTACGCTCAGCTCACTTTCGCAGGCCACGCGCAGGCGACTAAGGGGCGTGCGCAGTTCATGGGAAAGGTCGCGTAGCAACTGTCGCTGCTGGGTGATGGAGTCGCGCAGGCGTTGGGTGAGATATTCGAGTGAGCGGCCCAATTCACCGAGCTCATCGCTGCGACGGGCGATCGACATGGGCAGCAGCGAGTCGAGACGATTGCCCCGCAGCGCATTGGCCTGCCGGCGCAAACTATCCAATGGCGACACCAGCAGGCGATAGAGTAGCCAGCAGAATAGTACTGACAGCAGTACCGGAGGCAAATACACCGCGCCGGCCGTGAGCAGCGCATGGTTGCGCCAGGGGCGAAAACGCTCGGGTAGGCGCATGATCAGCTTCTCGCCCGCCTCACTCAGCGGGATCGAGACGAGCGGCAGGCCCGCGTTGCGACGGCTCATCGGCCACTCATAATCCCTCACGAAGGTGAGCATCTGACGCTCCTCGACGCTCAATGTCTGACCGCCGAGCGGCTGCAGGTGCTGGTCCACTACCACCATCCAGCTCGACTCGCGTTGCCGCATAGTCCTGAGCCAACGGCCCAGATCTTCCGGCCCCGCTTGCAACGCGGTGTAAGCGTCCTTGGCGTAACCGGAGAGGACCTCGCGCGCGTCCTCTGACAGGTAGGAATTGTTCCGGTCGATCTGTCGACCGACATAGCCGCTGACCCAGATCATCGACAGGCAAAAACCGGCGACCAGTAGCACCAGGCGCCAGAACAGCGAATGACGGTTGGGCATCAGTCGGCCTGCAGTTCCAGCACGTAACCCTTGCCCCATACCGACTCCAGGCGCAGCGCGACGACCTGCTCGCGTGCGAGTTTGCGGCGAATATTACTGATGTGCATGTCCAGGCTGCGGTCGTGTTGCGAGTAGCCACGGCGCAGCGCCTGTTGATAGAGGAACGGCTTGCTCAGCACCTCGCCAGCTGCATCGTGAAGGACCTTCAGCAATCGGTACTCGGTGGCGGTGAGGCCGGTCCAGCGGTTCTCGTAACGTAGATCGCTGCGCTGATCGTCGAACCTCAGCAGGTCGTCATTCGCAGCCGGTGGCACGCTACGCTCGTAGGCGACGCGGCGCAGGATGGCGGCGATACGCACCTGCAGTTCTTCGATGCTGAACGGCTTGGGCAGATAGTCGTCGGCGCCGCTGTCGAAACCCTGGATGCGATGCGCCTCGTTGCCCAGCGCGGACATCATCAGCACCGGCGTGCGGCAGTTCGTGCGCAGTTGGGTAAGCAGCTCCAGGCCGCTGAGGCCCGGCAACAGCACGTCGAGAAGGATGAGGTCGTAATCTGTCTCGCTGGCCAGCGCCAGCCCGCTCGGGCCTTCGTCGGCAAGGGTGACCTGAAAGCCGCGGCTCTCCAGGGATGTTTTCAAATGGGCACCGAGAATCGGGTCGTCTTCGATTGCAAGAATCTGGCGGGCTGCGGAAGGGAGCATTACAGGAACCGGTGCAAATAAGAATGATTATAGATTGCTGGTGTGCCGGTGCGGCAATAGGCATCGACAGTTGAGAAGGTTGCGCTGGCGTACTGTCATCGGCGGCTCGACTTGAGATGCGCTCTCGGTGCATCGTCAAACTACTCACAACTTGGGCTTTCGGAGATTTCATGCGCGTCCTTTCATCCTCCCTGCTTTTGGCTGTGCTACTGAGCGGCAACAGCCTCGCTGTCGCGGCAAACGGCAGCCAAGAGGCGCAGCTGGTCGAATCGATCAACGCCTATCGCAGTGCATTGCAGCATTGCGACAGCGAGGCGAGCGAGGAGCTAGCGCCGCTTTCGCCTGATCCACGTCTGGTATTGCAGGCGACTGGCGCCGGCGATCTACAGGGCTCGCTTGCTCGCGCGGGTTATCCGATGGTCAACGTGCAAGCCATCAGCCTGTCCGGCCCGCGCGATGCGCAAGCGGCCATGCAGGCGCTGCAGGAAAGCTTCTGTCGCGTGTTGCTCGATCCACAGTACGCCGACATCGGCATCAGCCGAGAGGGCCGCGACTGGCGAATCGTCGTCGCGCGACCGCTGCTCGGCGGGCATTTAAAGGACTGGCAGGCGGAAGGGCAGATGCTGCTCGATGAAATCAACCGTGCCCGCGGACAAGCGCGGCAATGTGGCGGCAAGCCTTTCGCTAGTGCGAAACCGCTGGCCTGGAACGCGACCCTCGCCAGCGTCGCTGAAACCCACAGCCGGGCCATGGCCAACGGCAATTTCTTCAGCCCGCTCGACAAGGATGGCCGCACGCCCGGAGATCGGGCGGAGTTGGCGGGTTATAGCGGCACCCAGGTAGGGCAAAACATCGCTGCAGCGGTGGACCGGCCGAGCAGGGTGGTCGAGGGCTGGCTAGCCAGCCCCGGGCATTGCACCAACGTGATGAATCCGCGGTCCAGCGAGCTGGGCGCGGCTTATGCGGTCGACCCGCAGAGCGATGCGGGGATCTATTGGGTGGGGCTATTTGGAGAACCGTGACGAGTGGAGCGAAAGGCGGAGTGTTTCGAGTTAGCGGTTGAGAACGGGCATGCGCCGCGCCGCTATTCAAGGTTCCTGCTGATAACCGGTAAGGAAGCGTTCCCACGGGGGCGTGGGAACGCTTAAACATACATGACAACCGTATCGTCACCGGGACCTGGCTAGATCAGCTTCTTCTTCGCCGCTTCTTCCAGATTGCTCTTGGTGAGGTCGTTTAGCAGCGCATCGCCCGACTCGTTGAACGGCAGTGCAAAAACCAGCAACAAGTGCATCCACGTCGTCAGTTTCTCTTGCTTCTGCACCCGTCCCAACTTCTTACCTTCCCCGTCGCGGAACATCATGTTCATGGTCAGGGTGTTATCGAAGGTACCGGGCACCAGGAAGAAGGTGGCACCAGTAACGAACGCCAAGCCCATACTGCCCGTTTCCTGATTTTGCAGCGTCACCGTCACATAGAGGTCCGATTCTTCCTGCTCCGTGCTGACCCGGGCAAAGCGTCCACTGTCCATGAATGCCTGCCTGAGCAGCCCTTCAATCCTGGCAATGTCGGGACTGCTGGCCGTCGGCGTACCGTTCACCGAATATTCGGTCTGCACCTTCAGGTAAGCGGTTGGTTTGTCCTGCGCAGATTCGGCCAGCGGCCATTGCTCGACCTCCGGCAGCGAGTGGTGGGAGTAAGTCATGCAGCCCTGAAGACTCAGGGACGCGGCTACGGCCAGGAGGGCTATCAGCTTTTTCATTTTTGGCTTCCGTGTCAGTTTGCGAGTTGCTGGGTACTGTCTTGCAGGAGCTGTTCGACGAGCTGCGTGAGCTGGCGCGAACCGAGAGATGTGTTGAAGTAGTCGTAGTCCCAAAGACCTGTGTTCTGATTCAACACCAGCGTTTTGCGTGAAATCGCCAGTTGCTTGCCGGCGGCATCGGTAACCTGCAGCTCGGCGGCGAGGTCGTATTTGTCTACGTAGATGGGGCCGTTTACCCAGATCCACACGGTCAGGGTCAGCAGCGCGCCGGGAAAATAACCGGGATGCGGCGTGCGCTTGCCCTTTAGCGAGCTGAAGTTGAATTGCAGCTGAACATCCTTCTCGTCCAGCTTGGCTGGAAAGCTGATGACTCGCTCGAAGTACTCGCCGCGGTCGACGTGCTGGGCGATTTGCGCCGTCAGTGTGTTGCTGATGTTCCTGCGCTGGGTCTCATTCAGGCGCGTGTCGGAAATCTCCACATCCTTGAGCATTGCGCCGGCGGGTATCGAGTGTTCGACAATTTGCGAAGGCGGACCGATAGGTCCTGAAGGGGTAAAGGAGACGCAGCCGGTCAGCGCCAGCCCCATCAGCGCAGCGGCTAGGTATTTCAACTTGATCATGGAACATCCTTGAAGGTACTTGCAGAAAGTGCTGGCTTGCCGTGGATGGTCGTTGGCGCTCTCTGTGGAGATCTTTTAGCCATCCTTGGGCGCGGCGGAGTTTAGCGGCATATTGCCATCAGGCAAGTGCGCTGATTCTCGCCCGCGGTACTGGTTCTCAATATTGGGCTCAGCCGCCGACATACGGTCTAGTGCGGCTGGCGGGGGATTCAGGCGTATCTTTAGCGGCGCCGCTGGCCATAGCTATGGTTTATGGCGTCGGCTGAGGAAGGTCAGCGAGGCCATTAATAAGCTCAACGCACCGATGTGTCGTCGTTGGGCAAGGACGGCAAGAGGCCCGCTGACCTGAACGCGTCACCAGGCATCGCTAATGACAGCGGATATTCTTTTCAACTAACCTTTCTCGCACGTGGCGCCGGGCCCCTCTGGCGGTGAACAATCCTCACCGTGATGTCGGAGTCACTAAGTTGATTCTTGACTTAGGCAGACATACAGGGAGGGCTCATGACAGCTCTGCACGCGTTTTTGGCGACTCCGTTCCTCGGTACACCTTACTGGTTCTGGCTGGCATTCCTGATCATCGTTTTTGCGCTGCTGGTTTTCGACCTCGGCGTGCTGCACCGCGACCAGCACGAAATCGAAATGCGTGAAAGCCTGCTGCTGTACAGCGGCTATTTCAGCGTCGGCATGGCGTTCGGTGGCTGGGTCTGGTGGCAGCTCGGCGCGACCAAGGCGCTGGAGTTCTACACCGGCTTTCTGGTCGAGCAATCGCTGTCGATGGACAACGTGTTCGTCATGGCGATGATCCTCGGTTTCTTTGGCATCCCCCGCAAGTACCAGCACCGCGTCCTGTTCTGGGGCATCCTCGGGGTGATCATGTTGCGCGCAATCATGATCGGTCTGGGCACGGCCCTGGTGCAGCAGTTCGACTGGATTCTCTACGTGTTCGGTGCGTTCCTGCTGTTCACCGGCGTCAAGATGCTGCTGAGCAAGGACCACGAAGAGCACCCAGATCTTTCGCAGAACCGCCTGCTGGCGTTCCTGCGCCGGCATATCCGCGTTACCGACGACCTCCACGAGGGGCGCTTCCTGGTGCGCCAGCACGACGCCGCCAGCGGCAAGACGCTGCTCTACGCCACGCCGCTGCTGCTGGCGCTCGTGCTGATCGAACTGGCGGATCTGGTGTTCGCCGTGGACAGCGTACCGGCCGTGTTCGCCATCACCCAGGATCCGTTCATCGTCTACACCTCGAACATCTTCGCCATTCTCGGGTTGCGCTCGCTCTATTTCGCGCTCGCGGCTCTGATGCACCGTTTCGTGTATCTGAAGTACGCGCTCGCAATCGTGCTGATCTTCATCGGCGGCAAGATTTTCCTGCATGGCTTCGTCAAGGTGCCGGCATTGTTGTCGCTCAGCGTGACGCTCGGTGTGCTGGCTGGTGGTGTACTGCTGTCGCTGCTCAAGACGCGCGTCAAGTCGGAAGGCCAATAGTGGCGTATCGCGAAAGCGATTTCCCGCCGAGGCGTTAGCGCCGGATCGTCAGTCCGATCAGGCGCGAAACGACCAGGGCGATATACATCACCCCGGCGAATTGCTCGAGCATCACCAACGCACGCGCCATCGGCGTGATCGGCAGAATGTCGCCGATGCCCACACCGGAAAGGATGGTGAAACTCAAGAAGAGCAGTTCGAGCCAGCTGCGCGGCGCTTCGGAATCGAGCAATGCGGTAAAACTGCCCGGAAATAACAACTGGCAGACCATGAAACTGTAGGCGAATGCCCAGGCAAGCAGCGTAAAAGTGGCACCGACCGCAAACAGCTCATCGGTGGTGGCGCGCTGATCTTCCATCATGTAAGCGATCAGGCTGGCTGCGGCATAGAAATAGAAGGCGGATTCGAGCGCTGCCAGCGACAGGCTCAGCACGGGGCCGCCGCGAACCTCGCCGATGATCGTCAGCGCCAGAATGCATGCGGCCAGCGTAAGGGCGACCCACTGAGTCAGTGGGCTACGACGCACCATGCGCAGGGCCGCCACCAATACAACGATGCCAAATGTGCCGATGATGGCCCGCGCATGGGACAGGTCTTCCAGAAACGGGTACAGCACGATACCCAGCAATTGAATGAGCAAAAGGCTGGCAGACGGATAGCGAAGCAGAAATGATTGGTTGGTGTTCATCACGGGCGACAGCCGAAAGGGGATTGAAGCGTACAGTTTCGTCAGCGTGCCTGGCCACTGCCCGGTGCTAGGTACAAAGCGTTTCTTTCAGTGCACCCAATCGTTGTTCGACGTAGCTGCTGGCGATCAAGGTCTTTCCCTTTTTGCTTCGGTGAAGGAGGATGCTGCCGGCTCAGCCAGTGCCAGGCGCTGTGCATGCGTTTGTTTTAATCGAAAGGCAGGTGGATTGTGAGAAAGAAAAAGCCCGTTGACCCCGTCCGGCAGGCGGAAAAGAACCGTGCGCATCGGATTGGCTGGTTAATTGCGCTGGCGGGGATTGTTGTTGGGTTTGTGCTGGTAATGATGAAGCCGGGGCTATAAGTCTTTTCGGTTTTTAAGCGCGGCTTAAGCGGTTCGATCAGCCTGTACCGCTACAGCCGCAGCCCACTGTATCTATCCCAGGTGCCAACCCGCTCGGAGAATGAGCCGTCCCCACAGTGCCGAGCCCAGCCATGCACATCGCCATTCTTACCTTTGACGGCTTCAATGAACTGGATTCGCTTATCGCGCTGGGCATCTTGAATCGCATCAAGCAGCCGGACTGGCGCGTCTCCCTGGTGTCACCGAGTGAAACGGTTACCTCGATGAACGGCGTGCGGCTATACCGCCAGGCCGCGCTGGAAGAGATCGACTCGTTCGATGCCGTGCTCGTTGGTAGCGGCATTAAAACTCGCGAAATTGCTGAGGATGCTGCCGTAATGCGGACGCTGGCGCGGCTCGATCCTGCGCGCCAGCTGATCGGCGCGCAGTGCTCCGGCACTTTGCTGCTAGCCAAATTGGGGCTGCTGAAGGGCATCCCAGGCTGCACCGATCTCACCACCAAACCCTGGGTGCAGGAAGCCGGCATCGACGTGCTGGAACAGCCGTTCTTCGCTCGCGGTAATCTCGCCACCGCCGGCGGCTGCCTGGCCTCCATCTATCTTGCAGCCTGGACGCTGGCCCGCCTGGTTGGGCGAGAGGCCGCAGCCGAGGCGCTGCATTACGTCGCGCCGGTAGGGGAGAAGGTGGAGTACGTCGAGCGGGCGCTGGCCAATATCGAACCTTATCTGCCCAGCGCCTGAACGGTCTCGCCGCGTGGCCTTTGTATAGGTTGCGATGTATGGTGCGAGCCGAACCTGGTCACCGATCGAAAAGCCCGCATGAGAACCGATAGCCGCCTTTCCCGCATGCTCCACGTCCTGCTGCACATGGCGCGCGCCGAACGCCCGGTCACTTCGGAGCAGATCGCACAGATGCTCGGGACCAACGCGGCAGTAGTGCGTCGCACCATGACGGGACTGAGAAAAGCCGGTTACGTCCGCGCCGACAAAGGCTACAACGGCGGCTGGAGCCTTTCGGTCGATCTACAACAGGTCACCTTGCTGGACATCTTCCACGCGGTCGGCGGCCCGCGAATCTTTGCTATCGGCGCGGACCGCGACAATCCGGATTGCCTGGTCGAGCGAGTGGTCAACGCCGCGCTCGAAGACGCCCTGCAACAAGCCGAAGCCCTGCTGTTGCAGCGACTGGGCTCGCTGACGCTGGCTGACATGTCCAGCGAATTTAATACGCTGTACGGCACGTGCCCATCTAAAGCCGCCATTCATCGCTCGCACTGAGCGTCTCAATCTTTTCAGATCATTAAAGCTCTTTCATGGAACTTGCTTATTAGTGTAACTTCAAAAGATACATAAATTAGCAGGAAGGATTGGCTCATGTTCTACGACGTGATCATTATTGGCGGAAGCTACGCCGGATTATCAGCGGGACTACCCTTGGCGCGGGCTCGTCGGCGGGTTCTGGTGATCGATGCAGGTCTGCGACGCAACCGCTTTGCCGCGGCCTCGCATGGATTCCTGACGCAGGACGGTGTACCGCCAGACGAGATCGCCGCTGAAGGTCGCGCCCAGTTGATGAACTACGACACTGTCGACTGGCTCCATGCTGAGGTAGCCCAGGCCGAGCGTGACGACCAAGGCTTCAGCGTCACCGACCGGAACGGAAAGCAGCACAGGTCGCGCCTATTGATCTTGGCTAACGGAGTCGTCGACGAGCTGCCGGCCATTCCGGGCCTGGCCGAGCGGTGGGGCACGCAGGTATTTCATTGTCCGTATTGCCACGGTTATGAACTTGAACAGGGTCGCATCGGAGTGCTGGCGACATCTCCACTATCGATGCACCAGGCGCTGATGCTGCCGGATTGGGGGCCTACAACACTGCTGTTGAACAATGTCTTCGAGCCGTCAGCCGAGGAGCTGGCCCAGCTCGACGCGCGCGGGACAGCGCTGGAGCGCACCAAGGTCACTCGGCTATTGAACGGCGAACCGCTGAACGTGGCGTTGGCAGATGGTCGCCAGCTGCCGTTCGCCGGCCTCTTCGTCGCGCCACGTATGCGCGTCTCGGCATTGGTAAGGCAACTGGGGTGCGAAACGGAGGAAGGCCCGCTCGGTCCCTTCATCAAGACCGATCCCACCAAAGCCACTTCGATCCTTGGTGTATTCGCCTGCGGCGATGCGGCGCGAGCGGCCGGCTCGGTGCCTTTGGCGGTGGGGGACGGCGCGATGGCCGGCGTGGCCGCGCATCGGGTGTTGATGTTCGGGTTCTGAGGTGAACTGGCGATTGAGCGGCGAGGTGTTTGCCAGTCAGGTCGAGCGAGCGCCCCATCCATGCGTCCAACAGCCAGGAGTTTCCGGCGTCTTAGCGCAAGCGCTCGACGGTCGCTCACCATGGCGGTGCCTGGTGAGCGACATGCGTCGTGCTACACGCGGAAGCGGCTGACCATCGCCTGCAGCTCATTGCCAAGGCGAGCCAGTTCGATACTCGATGCGGCGGTCTCATCGCTGGCCGTTGCGGTCTGCTCGGAGATGTCGCGCACGTTAACCACGCTGCGGCTGATCTCCTCGGCCACGGCGCCTTGCTCTTCGGCAGCGGCAGCGATTTGCTGATTCATCGCCTGGATGTTCGAGACCTTCGCGGTGATATCGTTGAGCGCCAACCCGGCCTTGCGTGTGAGCTCGACGCTGCTTTCGGTCAGGTTGTGGCTGTTCTGCATCGCGACCGCAACCTGTTGCGTACCTTGCTGCAGACCGGCAACCAATTGTTCGATTTCCTCGGTCGATTTCTGGGTCCGCTGAGCCAGGCCGCGTACCTCGTCAGCGACCACTGCGAAACCGCGTCCCGCTTCACCGGCACGTGCGGCTTCGATAGCCGCATTGAGGGCCAGCAGATTGGTCTGCTCGGCGACCGCTTTGATCACGTCCATGACGCTGCCGATTCGGTTGCTTTCAGACTCCAGCTTGGTCATGGCTGCGGTAGAGCGAAGCATCTCGTGGGATAGCCGTTCGATCTGGGTTACCGCCTCGGACACTACCGCGTCGCCCGCACGCGCTTCCCGATCCGCGTCGCTGGCGGCTCGCGAAGCATCCTCGGCATTGCGCGCCACTTCCTGCACCGTGGCGGACATCTCGTGCATCGCCGTTGCGACCTGATCGGTCTCGATTTTCTGACCGTTCATGCCGACGCTGGTCTGCTCGGTAATGGCCGACAATTGCTCTGCGGCACCGGCCATTTGCGTAACGCTGTCACGAATACCGCTGATGAGCTCGCGTAGGGTCGCCGCCATGCCCATCACGCCTTGCTGCAACGCACCGATTTCATCCTTGCGCGCGATGTGGCGTTGGTCGGTCAAATCACCGGCAGCGATATTCCTGACGACCGCAAGCGTATCCGCCAGCGGCTGAGTGATCTGACGTGTGATCAACCAGGCAGCCAGCAGGCCGATGAGCAATGCCAGCACGGTAACCGAGATCTGGGTGATTCCAGCCTGAGCGGTCTCGTGATCGCGGCTAGCGTTCTGGGCCTGGGTCAGGGCCATGCCGAGACGGTTGATCTCATCCGTCTCGCTTGCCATTTCCTGGCGTGCCGCTGCAATCGCTTCGGTTTGGGCGGCGACTGCTTTGAGCGCTACGAGATACCCGTCGAGTGCCTGCTCGGTGACGGCCACCTGAGCGGAGAAGTCGTCCCCAAGCACCGCCTTCAAGCGCGCGGCGGATTGCCGAGCCTTCCCAATTTGCTGTTCAACCTTGGCAGCGACTTCGGCCGTAGGCGTGGTGTTGTAACCACGCATCTGGTAGCGCACCAATTGCCAATTCATGCGCAGGTCGGAGATCGCCTTCAGGCCTGCGTAGCGATTGTCTGCATGGCCCGGCAATTGCTCCACCGCCTTGCCCATGGCGTCGATTGGCGCGCTGGCGAGCGTTGCATGCTTGCCCATGTCCGCTCGGGCAGCGCCGCCGGCGGTGTAGGCGTCACGCATCGCTTTCAACGAGGCGCGGTAGAGCTGGATCTGCTCGCCTTGCTTTCGCAGAAGCATCAGATTTTTGGGGTTGGAGAAGTTCGGCGAAATCTCGTTGAGACGAGTCTCAAACCGGTCCAGGGCCCCGTTCACGGCCTCGGCCGATTTCGCATCTCCGTTGTCGAGCATGTACTGCAGGCGCGCAACTCGCAGATCGGCCAGCGATTCGTTTAGCGAAGCGATCTGCTCCATCAAGGCGCTGCGGTGTGTGACGCTACCCAGGCTGAGCCAGCCGGAGACGGCCAACCCGGCGGTAAGCAAAAGCACCGAGCCGAATCCGGTCGCCAGCTTCTTGGTCATGCTGATATCGGCAAACCAGTTCTTCATACAATTTTCTCCTGACCAGATTCGGCTGTGGTGCCGAGACGCCTGACAACCGCTGACGCTGCGACTGCCAGGTGACATCGTGGGGTAGGTAATGCCAATGCCGCTGCCGAGGGGGTGACAGAAATTAAGGCCGTGTTGCATGCCGCATGCGCTGATTGCTATAGCCCGGTGCCACGGCCTCGGGCTATAGCGATAGTTCAATAAACGAACGTCAGCAGCGCGTTGAAGATCAGTGCCGCGACAAAGCCCAGGGGCGCGGCGCGGAACAGCAACTGCGGAAAGAGCGAGGTACGGCTTTGCTCCGTGGTGCACGAGCCGAGGATCAAGCTGCCGCCTGATGAGAACGGCGAGATCGAGGTGGCCTGGGAACCGACAACGATGGCGATGAACAGGAGCATCGGATCAAGCCCTAGCGCCGAGGCAATTGGCGGCACCATCGGGAACAGCGCCGGCGTGACGACCCCCAATGTGCTGGAAAACAGCGACATGAACGCCGCCACCACGCCAAAGACGATCGGGACCATGATCGGCGGGATGCTGTTGCCCATCCACGACGCCAGGGCGTCGATGGTGCCCGCCTTGATGGCGACGGAAATGAGCATGCCCACGCCGCAGATCATGATCAACGTGGCCCAGGGCACCGAGGCCATGGCTTTGCGTTCGTCTCCCAGCTTCAACAGCAGTGCGATGACCGAGAAGATGCTGGCGATCAGGCCGATGTCCATCTTCGAATTGATGAAGCTGACCGTCGCGTTGTCCGGCAAGGCGATGTGCGCGATTGGTGCCGCCAGCACGATTGCCATCATCGCCAACGTCAGCCACAGCGTAATCTTCTGCTCGCGGTTCAGCGGCGTCGGCTCGGTTGCTATATAGGCGGATGCCTTCATCGCTTTGCCATGCCCGGTCAGGAATACCAGTACGGAAATCACCAGCAGCGGAATTACCAGCGTGCTGACGAAAATCCCCGCCGCGTTGATGAAGGCGTCGTTCTCCGGGATGCCTGCGTTGACCATCAAGCCACGGAAAATGATGCCGCTCTGGCTGGACACGAAGTTGGCGCCGCTCAAGGCGCCGTAGTTCACTGCCATGCCACCGGCAATCAGGCTCATGCCAGTGCGCTCACAGAGCAGCAGAGTGATCGGTGCCATGAACGCCAGCACCGTGTAGTAACCCGCGCCCATTGCGGAGATGACCGTCGCAGTGAAGAAGACCGCGAACGGCAACAGTTGCGGCACCGAGCGACAGTGATAGATCAGGTGCTCGGCCAGTTTCTCCAAGGTGCCGTTGACCGTGGCGAAACTGTAGAACAGGCAGACCGAGAAGATGATGAAGAAGATCTTCAACGGCCACATGCTGATGACCTCGGACGGGCTGAGGCCCATACCGAAACAGCCGATCAGGTAAGCGAAGGCGATTGCGAACAGACCGATGTTGATCTTGGTCTTGTAGCCAAGTGCGACGGCGACAACGATGGCCGCGACGACGAGCATGCTCATCATGATGTAAGTGTCCTGTTGTTGTTATGAAGCGTTTAGCGGGAAAGGTTGAAGCCGAACAGCTCCGCCGGATTATTCATCAGTACTTGGGCGCGCTCGCCCGCGTCCGGCAGCAGCGCCTCGATGAAAGCGACCTGCCGGTCATAATCGGTCTGGTCTTCGAACTGGGTGTTGGGCCAGTCGCTGCCCCAGAGGAAACGCTCGATGCCGTCGCTCGCTTCACGCACCTGAGCCAGCACTGTGGCTGCCTGGGCGAGATCGGACTGGCTGCGGTAGGCGGCGGACAGCTTCAGCCATACGCGCTTGTCTCTCAGCAACGCGAGAAACGCCTTGTGGTTGGGCTTGTCAGCGTCGATGCCGCCAGTCGGCAGCCCGAAATGGTCGATCACCACGTCGACGCCGCAGGCCAGAATGGCCGGCACGATCAACGCCACATCATCAATGCTGCGCTGAATCTCGACCTGCCAGCCGCGCGGCGCGAGCCGCTCGAACAGGGCTGTCCAGGCGGGGCCGCTGTAGTCGTTCAGTGTCTTACCGATGAGGTTCAGACGGATGCCCACCACACCGGCTTCGGCCAGTTCGTCCAGTTGAGTCTCGCTGATGTCGGCATCGACCACCGCGACGGCACGCAGGCGCTGCGGATAGCGGCGTAGCGCTTCGAGCATGAAGTGGTTGTCGGTCCCCAGAAAGCTCGGCTGAATCAGCACACCATGCGACAGGCCGTTGCGATCAAGATGCTCGAGGTATTGCTCAACCAGCGCATCGTAATGCGGGCTGTATCGACGGCCGGGCGCCATCGGCAGATCCTGACGGAAGATATGGGCATGCGTGTCTACGCCAGTGAGAGCGGGCGGATAAAAGCCAGTCATAAGCGGATAACCCTGGTCGATTGTTGTAGTGGCGAACGGCCTGGCGTATTCGCCGCCAGATCACGGGCGAACCAAAGCTCGCGGTCACATTTGTTACTGACATGTAGTCATATATATGAATAGATGACCATATATTCAGCGGTAGATATCTGTCAATCGACGTGTCAGTGCTAAAGTGGCTCCCGTCTCGGAAATGGACTGATCAAACATGAACGCCCCGACCCTCGGATACGATGAGCGCCTACCGCTCTATCAGCGTCTACGAGAAGAAATGCTGGCCAAGATCGCCGCTGGCGAGTGGACGCCCGGCGCGCCCATTCCCACCGAAGCGGAACTGACCCGACTGTATGGCGTGGCCATCGGTACGGTGCGCAAGGCGGTGGACACGCTGGTCAATGAAGGGTTGCTGTTGCGTAGCCAAGGCCGCGGTACCTTCGTTCGCCGGCCCAACTTCGATGCCTCGCTGGCGCGTTTCTTTCGCCAGGTGAACGCCAGCGGCGGACGTGAAATCCCCACCAGCCGCATTCTCTCCAAGGCGCTGCAAAAGCCATCGCAGACGGTCGCCACGGCGCTGGAGCTGAACGACGGCGAGCAGATCGTCCGCATGGAACGCCTGCGCATGGTCGAAGGCCGCACGCTGTTTCACGAGGAGATCTGGCTGCCCGCCACACGCTTCGGCGCGTTACTGGAGATCGAGTCCGAAAGCTTTGGCGAGCTGCTCTATCCGTTCTACGAAAAACAGTGCGGCCAGTGCATCGCCTCGGCCAAGGAAACCCTCACCGTTGGGGCAGCCGATAGCACCATGGCGAAAGTCCTGTCGATCAAGGAGGGCGCACCGATGGTGATGATCGAGCGCACGGCCTTGGGCTATGACCGATGCCCGCTGGAATACCGCATGTCCCGCGCTGCGGCCGAGGGGTTCCGGTATCAGATTGATATTTCCTGAGTGATCTGCGCGATGGCCGGTCCGCAGCGCTTGTAGGATGGAAAATGGCGAAGCCTTTTCCACGCGTTGCTCCCAAGCTACTTCGCTACTTCGCACCAACGACAGCATGTTCAGTCGTGCGCCGCCGAGCTGTTATTGCAGATTAGGATCCTGGCGCGGCTTGGCTTGTCAGGGTTCGATCAACTAGGCGGATACTGTTTCGCCCGCCACGCTTGGATTCGTAGAGCGCGACGTCGCCTTGCTCGATCAGCGCCGCCAGGCTGGCAGGAGGCTGATCGAAAACACTAACGCCGATGCTCAGGGTGACCGGCTCGGGCGTGTTGAAATTCTGGGCTGCTGTGTCATGGAACTGCCTGCGCAGCACGTCGCCTAGATTCAAGATTCGTTCATTGGAGGCGTCGCTCAACAAAATCACGAATTCATCGCCGCCCAGCCGGGCTGCTACCGCGCCTCCTGGCAGTACCAGACGAATCATCTCGCCCAAGGCGACGAGCAATCGGTCGCCTGCCGTATGCCCGTGCAGATCGTTGACCAGCTTGAAATTATCGATATCTATCAGCAGCAGAGCGCCCGGGCGCGTAGGGGAAGCCTCGTTTAGCAGACGTGGCGCTCGAGCCTCCAGGGCGCGCCGGTTATACATGGCGGTCAGCGGGTCCCGCGCGGCCAGCCGCTCTATCCGTTTTTCGCGGCGGTAGCGGACGGTACCGGTCATCGATAGCGCAATCAGCATGGTCGCCATAACCCCTTCGACCAGCGAAATCTGAATGATCCTGCCCCGAAAGGCGGCCAGGTCGATCAGCGTGCCCGGAACGAGCGCCGGTATCATCTTGGCGAAGTAGAACAGGCTGTGCCCCAGCAGCACATAGCGCAGCTGCGCCGCTCCAGCTCCCAGAGATTTGGCATGCGGGCGCAACAGCAAACTGGCCTTGAGCGCCAACAGCGCAACCAAAAATGAATTGAGCAGGAGAATGACCTTCGACCAGGGCTGCTCGCCCGGCAGTAGCAGCAGCGCGAACCAGGCGGCGAAGATCAAGTACCAGGCGCGAGACAAGCGCGTTTCCGTGAAGCGTGTGACACCTAGCAGAAAAAACCAGTGCGCCGTTACCAGCAGGCCGTTGGCAAACCAGATGCCGATCAGCAGCAGGCCGCTTACGCGAAGCAAGGCCAGCGACGAGCCCACACTGATCAAGGCAAAGCCCGCGCTCCAAAGCAGCAACGAGGGCTCGCGAACGGTTTGCCACTCAAAAGCCAGATACAGCGCAGCAGCCAGCGCGAGGGCGACGGTGAGCGTCAACATGGTTAAAGGGTCGAGTGCCATGTCTATAGGCCTGTTTGAAACCATTGAATGGTTGGTTGTAGCGAGTAGCCATCGCGGTGATGGCAGCCATGTTCAGAACAGCGGGCCGGAGCGGGTGTTATTGCCCTTGGCCAGACGGTCATAGAGCACCACGTTCACGGTGGCTGCCAGGTTCATGCAACCATTGGTGGGGATGTAGACCACATCCTCGCACCAATCGCGGATCTCCTTGCTCAGCGAGCCGTCCTCTGCGCCGAAGATGTACAGGGCGCGATCCGGGTGAGTGTATTGGGGCAACGCACGGGCACCTTCAACCAGCTCTACAGCGACGGGCACGCAACCGAGCGGCAAGATCTTGCGCAGGTCATCGATATTGATCAGCGGAATGCCCTGATGGACCTTCTTGGTATCGGTGATGAAATCCTTGGCGCGGTCGTAGCGGGTGCCGGTGTAAAACACCGAAGCAGCGCCGTAGCACCCAGCCGCACGCATGATTGCGCCTACATTCGAAGGCGATTTCGGGTTGCTCAAGCCGATGCAGGCGTATCGTTTGTTGCTCACAAGGGAGGACTCGCGCGGAAAACGCGCGAGTATACGGGACAGCCCTGCCGTTAGTTGGATCGAGGCGCCAGGCTCCGATCAGGCGATGAGTTTGGTTTTTTGCCGGCCATCGCGCGCTCAGAGCTGATCGCCAACCGCGGCCTTGTCGATCACTGACCAGACGTTCCGGATCTTTCCCTCGCCGTACTCGTAGAACACGTTTTCGGTGAAGGCCACTCGCTTACCGTTCACCGCATAGCCGAACAAGTCCCCGATGGGTGTGCAGTCGAACCGCAGCTGCGCCGCGACATGGGGCGGTTCGGCGATGAGCAGCCCGATATTGAACTGCAAATCGGGAATCGCTCGAACGTCTCGTTCGAGCATCTGACGATAGCCATCCAGCCCGACGAGTTTGCCGTTGTAGTGCACCTCGTCATGAACGAAGCGCTTCAGCTCCGGCCAGTTCCGGTTGTTCAAGCAGGCGATGTAGCCTCGGTAGCAATCTGTGATCTCATCGCCAGTCATCATCGTCTTCCAGAGTGAGTCAGATAGTCAGACTAGCGACTTGCTCGATATACGCCAGCCGCAACGGCCAGGCGCGTTTGGCTGGTGTTACCTGAGCGGCGCCGATACGTTTTCAGTCGAGCACCACCGCGTGGCCCTCCAGCGGGTTGATATCACCTTTGATCAATGATTCGGCCAGCGACTGTGCCGCTTCAAGTCCGGCGTGCTCGTTCACCTGCATCCAAGGCTGCTGCGTATCGCTTACCCGAGCGATAAAGGCCAGTTGCGCCTCGTTGAAGCGACGGGTTACCTCGGCGGGGCCCCAGTCGGTGTTGCGTTTCTTGATCTGGTAGGGGGCGAAATAGGGTTGTGGCTGCGGGCCGGACAACGCTTGGTCGGGCTCGGCATAGTCCTGGTTCTGCGCCGAACCGGCATAGCAGTCATAGACCAGCGCATCCTTGAAATGCGCATGGACCTGACGTCGAAGGCTGGTGCTGCCGGAGAAGTCCACGTACAGGGTGGGTACGCTCGGGTCGAGCGAGCCGAGCTGGTCGTAGCCGAGCGCTTGGCGATAACAGCCCAGGCTTTGCACGAACTCGGTATTGCCGGACGAAGTCAGGCCGATCAATTGCACGGCCGGATTGTCCTGCAGGCAGAACGCCGTGCCGTATGCCGTCTTGCTTGAGGCGCTGGACATCAGGATCTGCCGGGCACCGAAGAAGGCGGTGTCGTCGAGGAAATCGGCCAGCATGAACGAGGTGATGAACAACGGGCGCAACAGCATCTGGTAGTTTTCGCTCCCGGCGCGATAGGCGTCGTCGCTGCTGATGCGCTGGTATTGGTTGTAAGCCGATGTCAGCGCGAGCCGATGTTCCGCACCATCGTAAAAGCCACGCTCGGTAACTCGCACCGGTTGCATGACGACATGGCTGGCGATCGGCCAGAAGCCATAGAAGCGTTCGCCTTTCGCCAGACCATCGACTGTGCTCTCCACGACTTCGGCGAACCCCCACGCTGGCATGTGGAACCACTCGGTATCACCGGTCGGGTAGAAGTCCCAATAGCGCAGGTGAGGGGTCTCGCCGAATGCTGCGTAGGTGACATTGTTCGTGGTCAGTGCCAATCGGCTGATCCGCAGCAGGGCTTCGCCGGGTTTCAGCTCCGGGATCGACCGGTTCTGAATGCGGGTCTGCTCCATGTTCTTCTTGTTGTTCTGCAACTGGCGAATGACGCTCATCGATGGCACCTTGGGGTTCGTAAATGGATGGCATTGACTGTAATCCTTTCGTTTCATCGCCGGGTTCGGATTTCATGAGCACACGATTGCCGAGCGCCAAGCCGCTCAAACGGCCTACCCAGCAGCGCGCCAAGGTCACTGTTCAAGCGATTTTCGATAGTTATGTTCGGATATGGCAGCGCGACGGCTGGTCTCGATTGACGACCCGTGCGGTCGCCCTGGAAGCCGGCGTGGCCATCGGCACCCTGTACGACTACTTCCCCAGCAAACACGCGCTGCACTCGGGCTACGTGCGCTATTGCGTTGAGCAAATGCTGGAAGCCATCGACGCGCAAGCGGTAAAGCCAACGGCGCTGGCCTGGCCTGAACGCATTCGGCGACTGGTACGCACGCTTGCCGGGGTCGAGCCGCAGCTGCCGTGGTTCCACCCGGATATGCTCGAACTGGAAACACTGGTGGCCGAGCCCAAACACCAGCGTCGGGCCTATGAGGACCTGTTGGGCGCCTGGCAAAGAGTTATCGACGTGGCGACTGATCTGCCGGTGCGCCCGACTGCTGCGACCCTGGAAGCACTTCATCTTTCGGTATGGGGCGGACGTCGCTACGCCATGCTGGTGCAGCTCGAAGCGGATCGCATGCAAGCCTGGGCCGCCAGTATGGAATATTTGTGCTTGCACACACTCGCCGGCTCGAGCGAGACGGCTTGACCGCAGTTGATCGATGTTGGTTAGGGAAATACCTGACGGACCTCATCGTTATCGGTGACGAACCCTCGGCGCGGTCGTATCCGGTGCCTGTGTAGAGCATCGAAGGGCGCCAGGCGATGCGGGCATATCGCTTGGTGCTCAGGATGGGCTGCTCACAAAACGGGTGCGCGTAAAAAAGTAAGCGTGGCGTCGAATTCGTTCTCCTTCGTTCGACTATCAGAGCCATCAAGGCAAACCCGCAACCAAAGGAGAAAAGTATGCCCAGCACGATCCGCCTTCACCGCGTCTTGCGAACTACGCCCGATCGCCTCTACCGCGCGTTCCTGGATCCAGACGCTAAGGCCAAATGGCTGCCGCCGAATGGCTTTACCGGCAAGGTGCACGAGATCGATGCGCGTGTGGGTGGCCGCTACAGGATGTCCTTTACCAATTTCTCTACGGGTGAGATCCACAGCTTCGGTGGCCAATACCTCGAGCTGCTGGAAAACCAGCGAATCCGCTACGAAGACACATTCGATGATCCGGGCTTACCGGGCACCATGGAGGTGACGGTGACGCTCACCCCCTTTTCCTGCGGCACCGAGCTGAACATCACCCAGGACGGCGTCCCGGACGCGATCCCAGCCGATTCCTGCTACCTCGGCTGGCAGGAGTCGCTGACGCTACTGGCGAAGCTGGTCGAGGTAGAGATTCCGGATGAATGATTGATCGCCAGGGATGAGGATGGGTGGCAAAGCTTCAGGTGCTGTACGGCGAAGTGATCCGCCACCTTTTTCTCTCTATCTCCATTAAAGCTGCTCCGTTATATCAGGCACTGGGGGACATTTTCCCCCGGTATGCCCCGACATCCGATAGCCGCCACCATGGCAATTCCCTCGTAGCGGGGTTGAGATTATGATGCGCGCCCGCCAACGCTCCACGCCCAAAACATCAGGTCATCATGCCCGGCAATGCTCTCTATACCGACCTGTCGGGATACTACGACCTCATGTGTGCCGATATCGACTACACAGCGCAAAGCCACTGTATTCAAAGGCTGCAGCAGCTATTTGGTAACGCTGGGATCAGGCATCTGGATCTCGCCTGTGGCACCGGGCCGCATGTGCGACATTTCATCGATGCCGGTTTTGAAAGCTGCGGGCTCGACATCAACCAGCCCATGCTAGATAGAGCGGCCACCCGCTGCCCCGAAGCCCGGTTTTCCCTTCAGGATATGTGCGGCTTCAAGGTTGATCAGCCGGTCGATCTGATCACCTGTTTCTTGTATTCCATTCACTACAGCGCAGGACTTGAGCGGTTGAAGGCCTGTATCGCCAGCGTGCATGGCGCACTGGCGGCGGGTGGGCTCTTTTGCTTCAACGCCGTTGACAAGGAAAGAATCGACAATGATTCGTTCGTCTCGCACACCGCCAAACATGCGGACGGCCTGTTCAGCTTTAGCTCTGGTTGGAGCTATTCCGGCAACGGTGAGCAGCAGTCTCTAAAACTCCGCATCGAGAAAACGACCGCAGGCGCACGCCAGGTATGGCACGACGAACACCGCATGGTGGCGGTGAGTTTTGGCGAATTGATCGAGCTGTTACGGCCGTACTTCGAAGTGCACGTGCTTGAACATGATTACGAAAGGATCATTCCCTGGAACAAGACGACCGGGAACGCGATATTTGCTTGTGTGAAAGTTTGATCTACGAAGTTCAAAGCCCGGCTTTCACTCGCTCGCCGACGCATCGGTAGCTACGCAGCTGGAAGGCGGCGGCACCTGTTCCATGGGGCGTGCTTCTTCAAACGATTAATGCAAGCGATTGGCTGCCGAGTAGCTCTGAGTGAGGTGAAGGGCTTGTTGGGCCAGTTTATCGAGCAGATGATCGCGTTCTTTCTCCGCGTCGCTCATGGCTTGCCCACCGTGCTGTTTCACGAGATAGCTGTGAATCTGACGGACTTCCTGGGACTGGAAAATCGGCTGCAAATCCTGCACTGCGACCACTCCGTTCGACGCCTGGCTCCGGGTATTCATCACCACTTGCGGACCGCGAGCCGCCAGAGGCTGAAAGCCCAGCGCTTCGAAGTAGGGAACCTTGCCCGCCACGCACGCCACTTCCGCATGGGGATAACGCGCCACCATCGCGTTGACCATGGCCCGACCGATGCCCTGACGGCGATGGTCGGTTTGCACTGCCAGATAAACCAACGCACAGGCTTCAGGGTCGTCCATATAGGGTAGGTACAGGGCAAATCCGAGCAGGAGCGACGGGTCATCGACGTCCAGCGCCATGACCAGTTCAGGTTTGCCCGCCTGCGCGCCATCCATGCTGTCCAGATAACGATGCACCTCGAACCCCACCACGTACTGATACAGCTGATACAGCGGGTTGGTAGGCGTGAGCGATACCGGGCTGATGTCGCCGAGGTAGTCCACGACCATCTGCAGCACCTGGCTTTTCATCGATTCCGGCGGCGGGGTGTCCAGATGGGCAAGCGTGAACATAGGCGATGAGACTCCGGATCAATGCGCAAAGCGGGCATTGTACTGGGCGATAGGCTTGGGGAGCGGGAAGGGCGTGCTCATCGCTGGAAAGAGACAGAGCAGGCGAATAGTAACGGCACGTTGCAGCCGTTGCGGCAATTGAATTCGCTTGGTTTCTGCTTCCTTATCAGATCTGCATCGGGCAGAGCGAGACGATGTGAAGCGGCAACGATTCCTGAAGAGGCGCCCAACGCAGCCGCGCTGGCACAGTGACTTGCTGTTGGTTGTGACTCAGGTTTAGGTAATGCCTATCGAGGCAATAGCGAAATTTGATCCCCCGTTTATTTGCCTTCTTCAGGCATGCGCGAAGCGATCCAGACCGCATGAATGCTGTGTTTGAGGCTCATCCTGGGGGCTCGCGCCGTTTCGATAGGCGGATTGCGCGTTTTTGTTCTGCCATGAACTGAGTGCTACGGTTCTAAAGCGGCGCCTGACCGCGATAACCACAACCACGAGAGGAACAGAACATGAGCGCTGAGTCTGGAGAAAATACTGGCGGTGGATGCCCGTTCGGTCATGGCGCCGGTGCACCCCGCAAACGCCCGGGCAATCGTGACTGGTGGCCGGAAGCATTGAGCCTCACCTCACTCAACCAGCACTCGCCGCGCTCCAATCCATACGGCGGCGATTTCGATTATGCAGCCGAATTCAACTCGCTAGATCTCGACGCGGTGATCGCCGACCTGCACGCCGTGATGACGGATTCGCAGGATTGGTGGCCAGCGGATTTCGGTCACTACGGCGGCCTGTTCATTCGCATGGCCTGGCACAGCGCCGGTACTTACCGCATCACTGACGGTCGCGGCGGCGCCGGTGGTGGCCAGCAACGCTTCGCACCACTGAACAGCTGGCCGGACAATGCCGCGCTGGATAAGGCGCGGCGTCTGCTGTGGCCGATCAAACAGAAGTACGGACGCAAACTGTCGTGGGCCGATCTGTTCGTCCTTACCGGAAACGTTGCGCTCGAATCCATGGGTTTCAAGACGTTCGGCTTCGGCGGCGGCCGCGCCGATACCTGGGAGCCGGAAGAGCTGTATTGGGGCCCCGAGGGCACCTGGCTGGGCGACGAGCGCTACAGCGGCGAGCGCCAGTTGCACCCAGGGCTCGGCGCCGTGCAGATGGGCCTGATCTACGTAAACCCGGAAGGCCCGAACGCCAACCCGGACCCGAAAGCCTCGGCCATCGACATCCGCGAGACCTTTGCCCGCATGGCGATGAACGATTATGAAACCGTGGCGCTGATCGCCGGCGGTCATACCTTTGGCAAGACCCATGGCGCGGGCGATCCCTCATTGATGGGGCCGGAGCCGGAAGGCGCAGTTATCGAAGACCAGGGCCTGGGTTGGCGCAGCAAGTTCCAGACCGGTGTAGGTGCCGATGCGATCACGTCCGGCCTCGAAGTCATCTGGAGCCAGACCCCGACGAAATGGTCCAACTACTTTTTCGAAAACCTCTTCAACTTCGAGTGGGAACTGACCAAGAGCCCTGCCGGAGCGCATCAGTGGGAAGCCAAAGACGTCGGGGAGATCATTCCCGACCCGTTCGACCCCAACAAGAAGCGCAAGCCGACCATGCTCACCTCGGACCTGGCACTGCGCTTCGATCCGATCTACGAACCGATCTCGCGTCATTTTCTCGAAAACCCGGACGAATTCGCCGATGCCTTCGCCCGCGCCTGGTTCAAGCTGACCCACCGCGATATGGGCCCGATTGCCCGTTACCTCGGGCCGCTGGTGCCGAAGGAAACGCTGATCTGGCAGGACCCGATCCCCGAATGCGATCACCCGAAGATCGACGACGCGGACATCGCCTCGCTCAAGCAGAAACTGCTGGGCATGGGCTTCTCGGTCTCTGACTTGGTGTCGGTCGCCTGGGCTTCGGCATCGACCTATCGCGGCTCGGACAAGCGCGGCGGCGCCAACGGCGCGCGCATTCGCTTCGCACCGCAAAAGGACTGGCAGGAGAACAACCCGGCACTCTTGGCTCGTGTGCTCGATAAGCTCACCGAGATCCAGGCCGAGTTCAACGGCTCGGCCAGCGGCGGCAAGAAGGTCTCCATGGCCGACCTGATCGTGCTGGCCGGCTGCGCGGCGATCGAGAAAGCGGCGCAGGACGGAGGGGTCAGCGTCAAGGTGCCCTTCACCCCAGGGCGCATGGACGCTCTGGAGGAGTGGACCGATGCGCAGTCATTCGAAGCGCTGCGCCCGGTCGCGGACGGCTTCCGTAATCATTACTACGAGGCCCACTTCATGGCGCCCGAGGAAGCGCTTGTAGACAAGGCCCACCTGCTACGCCTCAGCGCGCCGGAGATGACCGTGCTGGTCGGTGGCATGCGGGTGCTGGGCACCAACGCGGATGGCGGCAAAGAGGGCGTCTTCACCAACCGTGTGGGCACGCTGTCGAACGACTTCTTCGTCAACCTGCTGGACATGAAGAACGAGTGGACCGCGACCGAGCACAAGAACCGCTTCCAGGGACTCGACCGCAACACCCGTCAGCCAACTTGGACCGCCACTCGAGTGGACCTGATCTTCGGCTCGCAATCGGAGCTACGTGCGCAAGCCGAGGTGTACGGCATGGTCGACGGCAACGAGAAGTTCGTCCACGACTTCGTCAAAGCCTGGGACAAAGTGATGAACGCGGACAGGATGGATATCGGTAAGCCGGAAGATATCTTCAGCCAGAAGCTTTCGGCGTAAGGCTCGCGGCGGCGCCTTAGGGCGCCGCCGACGATGGCCGATCTAATCGTTTTCAACGCGCCCGACCGATTACTTACTGCTCCGCTCCAATCAGGACGTAGGTGGAAAACGGCAACGCCTTTCCACGCGTTTTTCCGGCTACCTCGCTTACAGGTGTTCAGTTCCCAATGAGTTTTAGCAGGTCAACCGCCAGGCACGGCCAAGCCCTGCTAACCCAACCCCACAGCCGCCAGCCCGGTAGCATTGATGGGTTCAACTGTTATGAGCTGAGTAGACCGACTTCCAAACGCTCGTAGCGTGGGGACGTGCATAGGCCATCACGGCGACTATTAAGCTACGCTTTTAATTGGATCTTCGTGGCGTATCTATTCGCATGCCATCCAAATGATAGGTTTAGCATTAAATAATGGAACAAAGTTACTGCTGTCATGATGATTAGCCACGTCAGGCTAGAGAGCCTGGGAAGAATGCTCGTTATTTCAGCAAGCCCTTGAGTGCCTAGCGCAACTGAGATTAATATTAGAGTGCCAACAATTGATATGGCTAAAGACGATAATAGGCAACCTAATATCATCTTGTTTTTTTCTGTCTTTTCTGGCGCTCTCTTATTGATTGTTACAAATTGATTGGACGTAATCACGGATGCTCCCATTAGCATCGCTATGTTTGCACCGGAGCCGAGGTCAATGTCGAGGCCGTGCGCAATATAATTAAAGAAGGCCATTAGTATTGCGTAAAGTAAGGCAAACAATCCTACATATTTAATGATTGATACTTCATTTTCTGATGTCATGAGAACGTCCTTGTATAGCATTAGTAAATTAACAAGCGAGAATAAGCGCAGCTTTGGTAAGCCCAGTTGCGGAACGACCAATTGAGTACACTGGCGGTCCTGGCGTGCCGCATTCAATCTCCCGTTAGCTTGAGCAGGCCGACTGCCAGAAGCAGCCAAGCCATACCGGCGAAGCATAGCCACCAAGCAATGACCATGCGGTGTTTAATGAAATGGGGCAGGCTTCGAACTTCGCTCTCCAAAAGGTCCCCGCGTTTTATGTGACCTTTGGGGAACAATGCTACAGCTGCCAAACTGCTGGTTAGAATAAAACGGGAGTAAAGACCTTTCTTACCCCAAAGAATTTTCTGTCTTAGCACATACTGGCTGTTGGGGAATGTGTGGAGAATCAGATCGAGATTTCGGTATGCCATGACAAGAATCATGAGCATGCCTGAGAAGCCAATCACAAAGGGGGCCAATAGAAAGGTAATTTGAAGGTCTAGGGACCAGGTTTCAAACCACGTGCCGAAGTTCAAGGTTGGCTCCTCTCATAAATTTTCTCACCCGCCAGTTCGCCAGCCCACCCACCGCCAGCACCACCAGCAACCGAAGCTCCGCCAACCACAACCAGACCGCAGACAACGCCGCCTAATCCGCCTGTTGCTACTCCCAGAGCGATACAAATCGAGCCTGCGGCAGGGCTAGCTAGAGCTACGGCTAGCGCTCCACCACCTAACGCCCCAGCAAAACTTCCCGTCTCGGTAAATCGAATCTTCTGACATGCCTGAGTTTCGCCTGCCTGACAAACCTCTTGGACTTTCAATGCAGAGGCGGCACCGCCCAGGGCGATTCCGATATAGCTTCCATTTCTCAGGTACTTAGCTGCCTTAGCAACCTGATCCATATGGGTGGCGTATCCGGAGACCTGGCCCGGTGCGCCGCCTTTGCTCCAGTGGTGCACGAGGCTGCGGGTGGAGATGCCGAGATCCTGGCGCAGCGTTGTATAGCTGCCCAGGCCCAGCTGTTTGCCGAGGAAGGTTGCCTTTAGTTGGTTATCGAGTTGGCGATACAACTGCTGGCGTGAGGTGAAGAACTGCGTACTGCGCAGGTGGCCATGCGTGGCGAACTCGCGCTGATGCAGGTATTCGATATCGCGCAGCGTGCCGTCAATCTGCTTCAAACCGTTCCCGAGCATGTCGGTGCCAAGCCCCAGCGACGCGCTGGCGCCACCGACCATCATTGCGATCTCGGCCTGATGCTCGGCCATGAAATTGGCTTCGCCCTCGCTCAACGGTTCTAAAGCAGTGCGAACCTTTGCGGCGGCCGCCATCAGCTCTGCCTCTTCGCGTGAGCAAGCGGTCGGATTGATCAGGTTGCCCAAAACGACCATTTCACCAGCCTTGAAGCCCTTCGCGAAGGTGGGGTTCAGCGCCTTGATGCGGCTGACTAGATGATTGTGTGGCGCATCGGCGAACAACCCGGCGAGCACCTGCTCGCCGGACATGCTACGCGGCACGATGTAGAAGCCGGGCGGCTGGGGCTCGGGGAGCCGGAGCATGTCGGGAGGTGGCCAATCCGACAGCTCAGGGGTGATTTCGACTTCCTGCTCCCAGGCCGCAAAAGAGGCGCCGCCATTACCTGGCTTGGTCTTCCGCAACTCGGCCTGACGGCCCCAGCCACGATCAGGCATCCAGCTTGAGTCGCGGCTGCCGGTGCTGTCCGCCTTCCAACCGTTGTCCAAGTTCCAGCCCTGATCGAGCGGGTAGGCCGCGTCTTTAAGGTTGTCCGTTCCCATGAGAATCTCCCTGTTTACTGAATCGGGCCGCAGTTTATCTGTTCAAAGCGTCGGCCAATTAGCGCCTGTTCACGAAGCTTGAGCCCGAGCAGCACTAAAGGTGTGGGTGACAAAAGACGGAGTACTCGCCTCAAACGCTGCCTGAAGCTCTGCCACCAAGGCATCAACCTGACGTAGCGCCTCAGCCACCGAGGCCGCCAACACATCGCCACCCGTTTCCTGACCCTCGATTGCGATCTGATGAATGCGAGTGATGCCGATGAAAGTGAGCGCCGTCACCAGGTTCGGCTCCAGATGGTTCATGTGAGCCATCTCCCCGCCAGGGCCAAAGCCAATGCCGCCCCTGGCGGTGAGGATGACCGCGTGCCGTGGCCGATCTTCCAGCATGGGCAGGTAGGGATCGTCGGGAAGTCGGCTTTCATCGATGCCAACCGTGCGGCCCAGGCGCACCACCTGATCGATCCATGCCTTGAGCGCCGCGGGCATGCCGAAGTTGTACAGCGGCGTGCCGATGACCAGCACATCGGCTGCGATCAACTCGTCGACCAATTGGTCGCTTTCGGCCAGCGCGTCCTTCATCCAGGGTTCCTGCCGTTCTGGCGGCGTAAACGCCGAAGCGATCCAGTCATGGTCGAGGAAAGAGGGCGGGTTCTGGCCGATATCCCGATAGGTGATGCTGTCCTGTGCGCGGCGGGCCAGCCACTTGCTGACGAAACGCTGGGTGAGATTGCGGCTGTGGGAGCCGTGTGCGTCCTTGCCGGCAAGGCCGGGGCGGGCGCTGGCGTCGAGGTGCAGAAGGTGCGTCATGGTGAGTCTCCTCTGTGACTGAATTCATCTGTCATTCGCGGTAGACCCAGGCTAGGTCTAGGCTCTATGGGCGGCAAACGATCAATATTTCCAGGTACAGATGAGGAAAACTCAGTTATGGCGTATCGCCGGTTACCCTCGCTTTCCGCCCTGCGCGCCTTCGAAGCCGCCGCCCGCCACGAGAGCGCCAAGCAGGCCGCCGAGGAGTTGTCTGTCACCGCTACGGCGATCAGTCACCAGATTCGCTCGCTGGAAGAATCGCTCGGCGTTGCGCTGTTTCTGCGCAAGCCCCGAAAGCTGGAGCTGACCGACCCAGGGCGTGAGCTGCAACAGGTGCTGGAAACGGCGTTCGACACCATCAGCACAACGGTCGAACGCCTCAGTACGGGGCCATGCCGTCAGGCGATCACCCTCAGCACCACACCGGCAATAGCGGTGCGCTGGCTGGTGCCTTGGGTGTGCATGCTGCGCGATTCGCATCCCGATATTGATCTGCGCTTCCACACTTCCCACGAGCCAGTCGCGCTGGATGGCGTCACGGCGGATGTCGCCATCCGCTACGGCGACGGTCGCTGGCCGGGGCTGGTGGCGGAGAAGCTGTTCGATAACACCTTCGTCCCGGCCTGCAGCCCGCTGCTTGGCTTGCATGATGTGGCCGAGCTGCCCAAACACTCGTTGATCCACTTCCAAGCCCAGCGCGCCTTATCCGCCCCGATTCATTGGGCTGCCTGGCAGAAACTGGCCAACGTGCCGGGGCTGGACGTCAGCGCCGGCTTGGTCTTCTCCGACGAGACCCACGCCATCTCAGCCGCCATCGGCGCGCAAGGCGTGGCCTTGATGAGCCGTCAGCTGATTGAGGATGAACTGAGGGAAGGGCGGCTGGTGCAGCCGTTTGGTCCGGTGATGGAGGGGAAGCCGTTTCATCTCGTATATCCGGAGGGGCGGCGGGATGATCCGACTGTATTGGCGGTGAGGGATTGGGTGATGGGGGTGCCGGGTGGGTTGTGTGATGTGACGGGCTGATAAGCGCGAGTTACGTATCCCGAGACGTCCAGGCTAGTACTTCGCTAGGCCCCTTTTCGGCTGTTTCTCGAATGACTTGCGATCTTGACCCGTCTCACGGTTTCGCAGCGAGTTCGCTTGATCGGACTGTTTCGATGCGATAGTCCTTAGTTGGCAATATCGTCGTTTTGCCATCCAAGTACAATGCTATATGCGTTTGGGATGAGGTAATCAAAAAACCCTCCGCAATCTTCTCAGCATTGTTGTACACAGCTACGCAGCTTTCGCTCAATTTTTTTTCGCTGGCGCAGCCCTGCTCATATAAGCGATCCGTTCTTTTATATGTTAGTTCTGCAGAATTTAATCCTGCCAGGGCTGGCGCTAGAAGCAGTATATTTGCTGCAAAGGGAAGAGCAAAAAGCCCGATTACGATTGATCCAGATATAAGTATTATTAAGGCAGGAGTCTTGAGCAGCCGTTTCGCCTCTACGAAGGAGCTTGCTTTCTTAGCAAGTCTTGTTTTAGGGAGCCAGTTGAGCAGCGCTATCTCAGCAACGAATAGAACCGACAACGCAAATGTGGAAAGAATAATTGTGGGATTTTTGACAACATTTATCCAATTCAACCCTGTTTGAAGCAGGGCGCCATAAGCGGTGAACATGTGATCAGTTGGGCTTTGGGGGAATAGGCCTTAGTTACGCCGTAGTGATGGAGAAAAGTTTCGCTATGAACCGCGCCTGTCAAATAAAAGAAAGAATAGGCTAGGGCGCCAAGTACAGGTGTAAATACTAGCCAAAGCACCTTGCTAGCGCGTGGCGAGATGTTTTCTACGTGAGCTTGTTCGTCCATGAATGCCTACCTTGTGTTAAGTGTTCCCGCATTCTAATCCCATCCTGCGTTGAAAAACTTTCCTTTAAATCCTTGCTTAGTTTTTGTTCGTGCCGCAGCCGTTTTACGTGCTGATTGCAGCAATGGTTCCGCCCTGCTGGGCCGGTTCCTTTTGGCAGTCGCCCCAAAAGGAATCAACAGGTCTTGCCCCTACATCCGACTCTGCGCTTCGCTCCAGGTTTGTTCGCTCCATCGCCGCTCCAGGGGCACGCCGCGAAGGGCCGTCTTGGCCCATCGCGTCTCTCGCGGCATCCATGCCGCTCAACCTCCACGTCGGTTCCGCTCACCCTTCTGAAAGGAGGCGTTTGGCGTCGCCTTGTGCACACGTCAGAGGCAAAGGTATCCATTGTCATCTTCTTGACCGTAGACACGCAAACCAGGGCGCTCGCTACCCTACCGACCTTCGCAGTAGCGTCTAACTCCGATGTTGTGAGAGCCGTAGCGCCAGACCGGCTGGGGCTCGCACAGGGTTCGCGGCAGTGATAACAGGAGCACGGACATGTCGCAAACGTAGAGTCCGGTGGTGCCATGGACTTTCAGGTTCTCGTCAACTACAGACCGGAAATTGAACGGCGAGTTGCGATCGCCCTTCCACGGCATCCGCAGTGTGCCGCAGGCGTGATGGACTGCCCCCACCCAGATTGCCACTGCTCGCCGGGGTACCCCAGTAGCGACCCGTCAGCAGAATGGATATTCGATTCGGCAGAGAGCCTATTCAGGCCGAGGCCTTAGTCGAGTAGCAAACGGCGGTTACGCCTCTACCACTATCGGCCACCGGTACTACAAGCAGTCCTGACGGCGTTTAGATTATCCTGCCGAACTCCGACGATTTATCAATGCTTCGATCGTTCGCTATGGTGCTACTCGAGCTGGCTATTCAATTGCCTTAGCCGCCTTGACTCATGATTGATCTAGGTCACGGGCTACCGCCTCATTGACTGGCCGCTCTTGGGCCGCAAGCTGACAGTTCATCCAAGCCTATCCTCGCACACCAATAATTTCATCCCAGCGTGTGGTGTACCGCTGGCTCAGCATCCCCGACGCATCGCCCAAACCGGTGTCGCAGGCAGCCGACCAATACTCACAGTGTCTCTTCCTTCTCTCCGGTTGATCTCGTCAATAACCGCCATCAGTCGCTCTGCACCACTGCGCGGTTTGGGTGCAAACAGATCTGGCGTCAGCTCACCGCGCTGACTCAGTTCAGGAGCAAGATGCACCACTAGCGGAAAGAATGCCTGGGCGCGTTTGTTCTGTTAATCCCTAGTGGAAATCCCGGCTTCTGACATCAAGCCCATCTAGCATCTCGCTTACATCTTGGAGATGCCCCGCGATCAAGTGCCGTACGCCAGCTTTTTCCTCAAACGTTCCCTTAACCTGCAGGAGTCGGGAATACATAAGCGCTGAACGTTGCCGATCTGCGAGGTCGCGCCAGACGATCACGTTGATCATTCCATGCTCGTCTTCGAGAGTGACGAAGGTGACTCCTGCAGCCGTTGAGGGACGCTGCCTGCCGGTTACGATTCCAATTACATTAATGTGTTGTCCATGGCGTAGGTCTGCAAAGTCGCGCGAGCTTTTTGCGCAAATCGCCATGAGTTCTGGACGTAGCAGAGACATAGGGTGTGCACCGAGCGTGGTGCCAGTAAGCGCATAGTCGGCCTTCATGTTCTCGACAATTGTTGGGGTAGGGAGCTCGACTTCCCCGTCTGCGACAGCGATCTCATCAAAGAGGGGCAGTGATTTCTGCACGCCGGCGACTTCCCATCGTGCTGAATGCCTATCTCCTGCAAGGTGGGCCAGTGCATTAGCATCGGCCAACAGATCTTGTGCTTTACGATCTAGCTCAGCGCGTTTGCACAAATCCGCAATGTTACTGAACGCCTTTTCAGCTCGAACAACCTCGATCCGCCTTCCGACGTTTTCCGCTAGGCCACGAATCATACGAAAGCCCAATCGTATGGCAGGTTGAGGCCCATCCGATGCTTCTAACGAGCAATCCCAATCACTCTTCATGACGTCGACTGCACGTACTTCAATCTTGTGGCGTCGGGCGTCTTGCAATACCTGATCTGGGCTGTAAAAACCCATCGGCCAACTATTGATGAGCGCACATGCGTATGCCGCCGGCTCATGACATTTGAGCCAGCAACTGGCATAGGTCAGCAGCGCGAAGCTCGCGGCATGTGACTCAGGGAAACCGTAGCTTCCAAAGCCTTTGATCTGCTCGAAGATCCGCTCGGCAAATTCTTCGGAGTAGCCCCTTTCAAGCATGCCTTGTCGCAGGCGCACTTGGTGAGGCTCCAGACCTCCATGGCGTTTCCAGGCCGCCATAGAGCGCCGTAGCTGATCTGCCTCACCGGGGGAGTAGCCAGCAGCCACGATGGCTAGTCGCATGACTTGCTCCTGAAACAGTGGCACGCCAAGTGTGCGCTCGAAGACATCACGCAGCTCATCTGATGGATAAAACACTTTCTCTTCGCCATTGCGGCGCCTGAGATAGGGGTGAACCATGTCGCCGACAATTGGGCCTGGCCGCACGATCGCGACCTCTATCACTAAATCGTAGAACGTCTTCGGCTTCAGGCGTGGCAGCATAGCCATCTGCGCACGTGATTCGATTTGGAATACACCAAGAGTATCGGCACGACTGATCATGGCGTAGGTATCGGGATCCTCTGGGGGGATCGTAGCCAGCGTTAGATCTCTTCGCTCATGGCGGCGTAGCAAATCTAGGCATCGTCGGATCGCGCTGAGCATACCGAGAGCCAGTACATCTACCTTCATCAAGCCCAAAGCATCGATATCATCCTTGTCCCACTGGATTACCGTGCGATCCGCCATGGCAGCATTTTCTACCGGTACCAGTGTGGACAACGGATGCTCCGAAATAACGAACCCCCCAGGGTGCTGAGACAGATGACGAGGAAACCCAACAAGGAGGTCAGTCAGGATGAGCACCATCCGGATGGCCTGATTGTCTGGATCGAAGCCCGCTTCTCGAAGCCTCTCCGGCGGCGGCATGCGGTCGCTCCAGGCACCACAGCATTTAGCAAGAGCATCAACTTGGGCAGGCGGAAGCCCAACGGCTTTGGATACATCCCGGATGGCGCCAGCAAAATGATATGTTGAGGCTACGCAAGTCAGCGCTGCACGCTCCCGTCCGTAGCGAGTGAAGATGTACTGAATGACCTCCTCACGGCGCTCGTGCTCGAAATCAACATCGATGTCCGGGGGCTCGTTCCTCTCTTTTGAGATGAAACGCTCGAACAGCATGCTCATCCGCGAAGGATCCAGTTCAGTAATTCCAAGCGCAAAGCAGACGGCTGAGTTAGCCGCCGAGCCACGGCCTTGGCAGAGAATGCTTTGACGATGTGCAAACTGGACGATGTCGTGAACGGTGAGAAAGTAGCTTTCGTACTGGAGCTCTTCGATGAGGCCGAGTTCGGCTTCAATCTGCGAAATGGCCTTGTCCGAGGCACCTTCAGGCCAACGCCATTTCACTCCTTCGTAAGTCAATTCACGGAGCCAGCCTGATGGGTTTTTGCCAGGAGGCACCACTTCACGTGGGTACTCATATCTGAGCTCCTCGAGTTTGAACTGGCAGAGGGACGCGACTCTCACTGACTCGTCCAAAAGCTCGCGAGGATAGATACGTATGAGTGCCTTAATCGTCCTTAAATGGCGCTCTCCATTCTGGAAAAGTCTGAAGCCCGCATCAGCCAGTGTGCACTTATGCTTGATGGCAGTAATCGTGTCCTGAAGTGCCCTGCGCCCGCGTACGTGCATGTGTACGTCGCCGCTTGCTAATAGAGGGATGCCAAACTTCGCAGCCAATTCAACAAGGCGTTGATGCTTTAGATGATCGTCGGATTCATGATGAAGCTCGACCGCTATCCACGCTTGGGATAGGAAGGTCTCCGCTACCCACTGAGCCTCGGAGTCAAATGACGACCTTCCAGGAATCCACAGCACTACCACGCCGGGAATCTCGCTGTTTAGATCATCCTTGCGAAGCTCATATGTTCCTTTTTTGACACGCCTTCTTGCCTTAGTGATCAACTGACATATGTGCTGATACCCGGCCAGGTTTTTCGCAAGCAAAACCAAAGTCGGGCCATCCGCCAGCCGAATTTCGGTGCCGACAATCAGGCGTACGCCTGTTTTCTTCGACGATTGCCAGGCGCGGACGATGCCGGCCAACGATGCCTCATCGGTCACCGCAAGCGCCTCATACCCTAGCTCTGCTGCACGTTTGAATAGCTCGTCAGAGCTGGACGCACCACGCTGAAAGCTGAAATTGCTTAGGCAGTGAAGCTCGGCATAGCGAGGCTGGTCGGAAGGAGAGGAAGTCACGGCATAAGATAGCTATACTGTACGAACATACAGTGTCAGCTAGCTCGTTGATCTGGTCAATCACCTGGCGACAAGAGGAAAAAACGTATGTGTGGAAGGCTTGCCCAACACCGAGCGGCGGAAAAGTACCTGGCATCTCTTGATTTGCAGCAGGCCATGCTGATTGGTCGCAACGGGGGAGAGGAGATCCATCGTTTCAATGTTGCTCCAACCACACGCGTTGATTTAATCAGGCCGAGTGAAAACGGGTTGATTTGGAAAGCAGAACGTCGGGGATGGGAGCCTTCCTGGGCATCACGCAGGGTTCGCAACATAATCAATGCAGCACGCGAGAAGGTAGCGACTAGCGCGTACTACCGGGCTATATGGCCGAACCGGGCGATCGTTGCTGTGGACGGCTGGTATGAATGGCGCGAAGCTCCTGGCGCAAAGCGCAAACAGCCTTACTACATTCGGCGTGCTACGAATGAACCGCTTTTCATGGCGGCGGTAGGGCAGTTTTCAGCGCCAGATGAGGAGCCTAAAGATACGGACCAATTTCGGATTGTGACTGCGGATGCGGAAGGTGGCCTGGTCGATGTTCACGATCGCCGTCCAATCGTTTTCGCGAAGGAGGTCGCCCGAGAGTGGTTGTCTGACATAGCCCTGGAGTACGCCAGTAACTTACTGGACGAGCAGGCCTTACCAGCAGATGAATTCGTTTGGTACCCGTTAGCCACGAAGTAGGAAACGTGCGCAACGACGCCTCCCTGATCATTCCCGTGTAATCTCCGCCTCAGTCAGGCTACTTGCCTGCCTGGGTGCCCGTGGCCCGCTAAGTGGAACCCAGCGACTGCTTTCGGCCGAGGCTGTGTAAAAACGTTTTTGCCTGGGAAGTGTCCAGCGAATCGTGTCCAAAAGCGTGTCGCTACGAAAGATTCAGGTCTGCCGGGATAACCAAGCCCTGTCAGATTTTACGTAGGAGCGCAGACGTCGAACCGGCAACGCGTTTTTACACAGCCTGGGCCAGAAGCGGCCATCTGTACGCCCGTATCGTCAAAGCATGGGTGGATGCCATTGGCCTTGATCTAGCGATGGCTAGCGCCAGGCCGTCGCTAACCGGCCAGGTGCGGGCATTAGCGAGCACCTGCTTCCGGTCTCATCGAGATGCGGAGCACCGGCTGTTTTCAACAGAGTCGACCCAAAGTCATCATTCGCGAAGCAGCCCATCCCGTCGATTTTTTGGGCTGCTTCAAATGGCTTTACAGCGTCACGAGAATCTTGCCGACCCGGGCATTGGCTTCCATGTGGCGATGCGCTTCGGCGATCTCCTCGAACGCAAAGGTTCGGTCGATCACCGGGTGCAGCTTGCCGCTGGCCAGTCCAGCGTTGACGAAGGACTTGGCCTGCTCCAGCTTTTCCGGGTTGCCGGTGATCTCGAAGAGTTCATAACCCCGCAGCGTCAGATGCTTACCGAGCACATCCATGACGGGCACGGGGATATCCTGGGCATCCAGCGCACCGTACTGGAAGAAGATGCCCTGCATGCCCAGCACCTTGAAGATCTGGCCGGCGTACGCACCGCCGACGGGGTCGAAGGCCATGCGGGCGCCTTTGCCGTCGGTGACCGCCAGTACCTGAATTAACAGGCCTTTATCGAGATAGGGCTGCAGGGCCGGCCTTACGCCCTGCAGCAAGCCGAGCCCTGCCAGTCCGCATGCCAGCAGCGCCTCGGATTCGTTGGTCATGATGCCGCTGCGCAGCTTCAGCGTGACGATGGTGTTCTCGACACGAAAGGCCCAGTCCACCACCTTGCGCTCGCGCCCGGTGAAGAAGTTGACCGCCCGGTACTGATCAAGGTCTTCCAGATTTATAGGCATGCCATACCGCTCCAGGTACTGCGGAGAAGCGCAGGTCACCATCGGTATCGCACCGATCCGCCTCGCTACCAGGCCGGAGTCCTTAAGCTCACCCAGTCTGACAACGCAGTCGATGCCGTCGTCGAACAAGTTCACGGGCTGATCCGTCGCGCCCAGGATCAGTTCGATCAGCGGGTAGCGTTTCTGGAAATCAGGCAAGGCCGGAATGATTACGGACTTTGCCAGTGTGACGGGCAGGTCCAGGCGCAACCGGCCTGTGGGGACAACAGCATGGCTGGTAAACGAACTGAATGTGTCATTCACCTCTTCCAGGAGCCGTGTGCAGCGTTGATAGAATTCGCCGCCCTCTGTGGTCACGCTAACCTTGCGCGTAGTCCGGTGCAGCAACCGCACTCCCAACTCCCGCTCAAGCTGCTGTACGGCCTTGGTGATAGTCGGGCGATGTAATTGCAGAACCTCGGCGGCTTGCGTGAAGCTACCGCTATCCACTACCTGAACGTAGATCCGCACTGTCTGCAGCCGATCTATGCTCAATTCCCGCCAGTAATCATGAAGGGCCACATCTTTGCATAGCTGCCGTCGCTCGACTTCATGGGTACGGGATGGCGTGTTTTGCTTTGGAACGTACGACGCGTCTAGGCCATCGGCAGCTCTTGGCCGGTAGCACCGCTCTTCAAACGCCGCAGTCAACCGCATTCAGACATTGTCTGGGTCTATGACTAAGCGTCCTCAGCTCGCTGCTTAAGTTTCAAGCAGATGTTGTCCTCTCCCGCCTCAACTGACAGTTCATCACCCAGACTCCATCCGAGCTGCTCAAGTAGCTCGGATGGGAGCTCAACGATGACGTCGCCGCTGCAATCCCCGGGGTCTTGGCATACAACACGCCAGCTTCCAGATGTAGTCATAGATTTGCTCCTCAAGCAGTGGGCCCAGTATGGCAAGCTTAACCTCGGCAGATCCGCTTCGCGGTGGGGCAGTTTTCTGTCGGTTAGCGACCACTGCTCTGGCTAGCCATCCTGGTCTTCCCAAACGTGGAGGACTTGCCATGAACATCATCGCTACCTGCTGCCGACAACCCTGCACAAAGGAAAATTGGTCGGACAGAAAACTCCGCTCCGACTCAGAGATATCTGGGCCATCCGAGTAAGGCTTCAAATTGCAGAAAGAACCCGGGATCTCGCTCTCTTCGATCTGGCCATCGACAGCAAGCTTCGGGCCTGCGACTTAACCAAGCTCCGTGTGTGCGACGTTGCACATGGCGAGCAAGTGTCATCACGGGCCATGGTTATGCAGCAGAAAACGCAGCGGCCGGTGCAGTTCGAGATAACTGAGCAAACATGGTCTGCTCTTGCGGCCTGGATACATCAAGCCAGCTCCGCAGCGAGGACTGCCTTTTCCCTAGCCGGCTGCATACCTCAGACCATCTATCCACTCGTCAATACGCCCGTATCGTCAAAGGCTGGGTGAAAGCCATTGGCCTTGATCCAGCCATGTATGGCACTCGCACAATGAGACGTACGAAGGCATCACTGATCTATCGCAGGACGAAAAACCTGCGGGCGGTTCAACTGCTGCTCGGCCATACGAAGCTGGAGAGCACCGTACGATATCTGGGGATTGAGGTCGATGACGCCTTGGAAATGGCGGAACAGACTGAAGTTTGACAATGCAATGCAGCGCGACGGTCGAGGCCAGGCCGTCGCTAACCGGCCAGTAGCAGACATCGCGCCAGACGGGATGAGCGGCAGATGTCTGCTGAAATGGGCATTCTGCCGAGTGATCTGAAATGGACAGCGTATCTGGTTCGTCGTCGAGCCGCGGAGCGTCCCTCTTTGGAGTCATATCGGCTCCATGGCGCGTCGAATGTGCCAAGTCTCAAAAATAGCCGCCAGAACGAGCAGCATTAGCTGCATGGCAATGCAAAGCTGCAGGCGCGCGGGGAAGCATCACCTCGGAACCTGGCGCCTATGGATCGTCGCGTTCGGTTCGTCTATGCAAGGCATTCAAGCGGGAGGCGCGCAGCAAGCGTGGCTGCCGGTTGGGGCAGTGGCGCTTTTGCCATTCAAGGGGAGTGACTTGGAACCAGCGGTTGAATGCTCGACAGAATCCACTCTGGTTCGAGTATCCCAGCAGCCCTGACATCTGCGTCATGCTGATGAACGGGTCTTCCATGTAGCGGCAGGCCATGTCTTGGCGTGTTTCATCGAGCAGTTGCTGGAAGGACGTGCCTTCCCGAGACAGGCGACGCTGCAGGGTGCTGGTACTGAGAGCCATGCAGTCGGCGACCTTCTCGGCGGTGGCGCGGCCGCCGGGTAGCAGATGGCGGAGCAGTTGCCTGACGTAGCTGGGCAGGTCGTCGGCCGACAGGCGCTCCATCTTATTCATGTGCTCGACGGTCAGTTGGTGTAGCCTGGTGTCGGCGGCGCTCAGCGGCGACGAGAGTGCAGAGATCGCAAACTGAAGACCACTGCAATGCGCCGAAAAGGTGGGCAGAAAGCCGAGCGCTTGCCGATAGCCTGCCTCGTCCTGCAGAGCAGGGTGCCGTAGCAGGATGGCCCCGGGCCGCCAACCATCGCCCAGCAGGGCACGCAGCAACTGCACACCGACACCGCAAGCCAGTTCCTCGGCCAGGGGCAGGCCGGGTAGGTCGAGTTCGTTCACCCGGTAGCTGAGGGTGGCGGTGTCGCCGTCGATGTCGAAACCTATGTCGGCCGCACCGTTGTACAGGGAGTAATTGGCCCGAAGCTCGGCAAGCGCGTCGCCGACCGTCCGCGCATTGCGAATCAGATAGAGCAGTTCGCCGAACGCATTGATGCCCTGGAAGAGCCCGAGCTGCAAGCCGAATAACGCATTGCCCGACTGGCGCTGGCAGATATCCAGCAGTGCGCAGTAGCGGCGGAAGGCAATAATGCCGTCATGCCGAAGCAGGCTCTTTTGCGGCAGCGCGGCGCGACGCAGCATGTCCGCCGGGTTGAGTCTTTGCTGGACGGCGAACTCGGCGAAGCCGACTAAGCTGAGCACGCGGACGAAAGGGTTGAAGGACATGATCTGCTACTCGTCGAGGCGGCCTGGCGTCATACAAACGGATGGGGCGGCTGTTGTGCACTGCCGGTGGCGTTTCCACTGCTGCGGGCTGATGCCGTTCCAGCGCCTGAAGGCTCGGGAGAACGTGCTGAGATCCGCATAGCCCAGAAGTCCGGCAAGCTGCGTCAGGTTGAGGGAGGAGTCGCGTAGGTAGCGCGCGGCCAGCGCCTGTCGTGTGTCGTCCAGCAAGGCCTGAAAGCTGGTGTTTCCCGCCCGGAGATAACGCTGTAGGGAACGGGGGCTGAGCTTCATGTGTCCGGCAACCTGCTCAATGGTCACCTGGCCATGGGGAAGCCAAATACGCAGCAGTTTCTGCACATAGACGGGCAGCTCCTGCAAAGTGATCCGCGCCAGTTCATCGAGATGAAATCGTGCCAGTTGGCAGAGCCTCTCGTCCGCGGCGCTGAGTGGGCTGTTTAGCAGCGCCTCATCGAATACCCAGGCATTAACCGGGCTGTCGAAGCGGGGCGTGATTCCCAGTTGGCGGCGGTATGCACCGGGCTCTGCGCTGGGCGAATGCCTGAGCAGTAGTCCGAGCGGTTTCCAGGCTTGATGCAGCAGACCTTGCATCAAATGGGCGCTTATCCCCATGGCTAGCTCCACGGTCTGACGGACCGACTGGGCCTCCCCATCAGTCACCTCGTACAGGAGCCTCGCGTAGCCGCCGTGACGCTCGAGCTGGAGCTGCGCGCCATTGCTGTGGACATGGAAGTAATGCATTAGGGCTTGCAGCGCTTCGCCCACCGAGCCGGCATTCTGGATCGCGTACAGCAGGTTGCCCAATGCCTGCGCGCCCTGGTGCAGGCCAAACTGCAGACCAAACAAGGGGTTGGCCGAGCGCTGCGCGCACAGCTCCAGCAGGGCATTGAATTGCACGCCGGAGATCACCCCATCCTGGGCGTCGCCAGGTAGGCCGATCTCGACCAGGGTAGCGCGTGGATTCAGCCCTTGGGCGAGAGCGAAGTCTTCGAAGCCCAGCAGGGCGATGCCATGGACGAAAGACGTCATCGCGGATGTCCGCACGATTGATTGGTTGAACCACAGGACCGCTGAACCCGCATTGTCGTGATCCTTCAGCAAGACCCTTGGACGGCTGCGCGGCAGTGACATGATTTGAATATTTTATGGCGCGATCTGCAAAGCGACAATCCTGGGCTCTGATCAAAATTTGGCCATCTAACGATAAAGACGCTGCGTTTGGCTGCGGCCGAACGACGGAGGTTCGCCATGCGTCGAGTCTTCGTTGCCTGCCTAAGCGTGGCCCTGCTGGCGGGGGCCATCTACTCCTGTGAGTTCCCGGCCAGGATGAGCACCGCCAAGCCCCAGCCGGTGTATCCGATTGCCAGCTTCGGCGACGTGTTCCGACGTTTTTTGACGACGCAAGTGCCGCCACGGTGTCCGGCCTGTTCGACGCCCGTGCCGTGAGCCCGTGATCGATTGTTTTTTGACATGCAACCTGCCAGGCGGGACAGCCGGGCGCGCTATCCAAGGATCTCGAATGAGCGACCTGATTCACTACCGACTTGACGACGGCTTGGCCCTGATCGGGCTTGCCCGTGCACCGGTCAACGCACTGGACCAGTCGATGCGAGCAGCCATTTCCGAAGCTTGTGAACGCGCCGCGTCCGATCCGCACGTCCAGGCCCTAGTCCTCTACGGTGAGCACGGCCTGTTCAGTGCCGGTGCCGATATCCATGAGTTCGGCACCGAAGCCTTTTTCGCCGGGCCCGATCTGCCCAGCATCCTGGTACGCCTGGCCGGAATCCATAAGCCGATGGTAGCCGCTATTGGCAAGCTGGCCCTTGGGGGTGGGCTGGAACTGGCCCTCGCCTGCGGGTATCGGATAGGCGAGCCGGGAACGCGGCTGGGCTTGGCGGAGATCAATCTGGGCTTGCTACCTGGTGCCGGCGGTACCCAGCGCCTGCCGCGGCTAATCGGTATCGAATCGGCGCTGAACCTGATCCTTTCGGGCGAACAGGTCACTGCACATACCGCCCGCCTGCTTGGCATCCTCGATCGCATTGCGCCCAGCGCCGAGCAGTTGCTGGACGAGGCCAAGGCCTATGCCTACGAGCTGATAGGCTGCGGCGCCCCGGCGCGCCCGCCCGAGGCCTGGCCGGAACCGGCAGAAGGGCTGCCGGATGATTTTCTCGCCCGCTACCGCGCCGTGCACGAGCCGCGCTGGAAGAGTCGTCTGGCACCGCGCCTAGTGCTCTCCGCCATGGAAGCCGCCTACCTGCTGCCGTTGGAGGAAGGGCTTGTCCAAGAACTGGCGCTGTTCAAGAGGGCCGAGGCTTCCCGTCAGTCCAAGGCGCTGCGCCACGTATTCTTCGCTGAGCGTGAGGCCGCCCGGATTCCGGGTATTGGCGAGGACACTGCGCTGCGCCGCATCGACAGGGTGGCGATCATAGGCGCTGGCGCCATGGGCGGCGGCATCGCCATGAATTTCGCCAACGCCGGCATCCCGGTGGCCCTGCTCGAGCTCGACGGGGCGGCGCTGGACCGCGGGCTGGCGCAGATCCGCCAGAACTATGAGACCAGTCTCAAATGCGGCAAGCGGACTGCTGGACAGGTGCAGCAGCGCATGGAGCTGCTTTTCGGCACCCTCGACTATGCCGACCTGGCCAATGCCGATCTGGTGATCGAGGCGGTGTTCGAGAACATGAAGGTCAAGCAGCAGGTATTCCGCCGGCTGGATGAGGTGTGCAAGCCGGGTGCGATCCTGGCCAGCAGCACCTCGTCACTGGATGTCGATGCGATCGCTTCAGTCGTTTCTCGTCCACAAGACGTGATAGGCCTGCATTTCTTCAGTCCGGCTAACGTCATGCGCGTTCTGGAAGTGGTGCGCGCCCGGGCTACGGCTCCGGACGTACTAGCCACCACCGTGGCCGTTGCCAGACGTATCGGCAAGCTGCCGGTGATCTCCGGCGTCTGCTTCGGCTTTATCGGCAATCGCATGCTCGAACCCTACGCGCGCGAAGCCCACCGCCTGGTGCTGGAGGGAGCGACCCCGGCCGAGGTGGACGCGGTGCTCACCGGCTTGGATCTGAACATGGGTGTATTCAGCATGTTAGATCTGGCCGGCCTCGATGTGAACTTCCTGATTCGCAGCTCCAATCGTGCCGCTTCTGCTCATGACGAGAGCTACTGTCGCCTCGGTGACGAGCTGTACGCCATGGGCCGGCACGGGCAGAAATCCGGGCGTGGCTTCTACCTCTACCAAGGACGCAGCCGGCAGGAGGATGAGGAGGTGGTGGCACTGTCTGCGCACTTGGCTGATGAGTTGCAGGTGCCGCGACGCCGTATTGATGAGCAGGAGATTCATGACCGTTGTCTGTTCATGCTGATCAACGAGGGCATCCAGTTGCTGGACGAAGGGATCGCCCTGCGCGCCAGCGATATCGACCTGGTCTGGATCAACGGCTACGGATTTCCTGCCCACCTCGGGGGACCCATGCACTACGCCGAGCACCTGGGGCTGGACAAGATCCTGAGCGGCATCCAGCACTATCGCAGTGCGCTTGGCGAGTACGGCGAGATGTGGTTCCGCCCGGCACCACTGCTGGAGCGCCTGGTGGCCGCGGGCCACAAGCGAATCGAACGACTCTCAGCTCAGAGGGCCGATTGCTGAGCTGGTGCGCTAAGAGATCCACTCGCTATGAGCGGCATCCGGCTCTTCGTGGCTGGGCTTGCCTGCTCCCTATTACGTCAACCCGCCGAGCCTGGCCAGCCAGCCGATACGCTGCGCTGCTGGGGCGAGGTGCGTTTGCTGCTGTCCGAGGTTTACCGATGAATCACGATTACGCCCAGAACTTCTCCCTCGCCAATCGCGTTGTGCTGGTTACCGGTGCCTCTAGCGGCATTGGCGCGCACTTGGCGCGGGTGGCGGCTCGTGCCGGCGCCCGGGTGGTGCTGGCGGCTCGACGCATCGAACGGCTAACGCAGCTCACTGCCGATATCGAATGGGAGGGAGGCCAGGCGTTGTCGGTGGTTCTCGACGTTACCGACCGGACCAGCGTGGAGGCAGCCTTCACAGCCGCCGAGGTGCACTTCGGTGTGGTCGAGGTGGTGCTCAACAACGCCGGCATCGGCAATGGCCAGCGTCCGCTGGAGATCAGTGAGGAAAACTGGCGCGCCATGCTGTCGACCAATCTCGATGGCGTCTGGCGCGTGGCCCAGGTTGCCGCACAGCGCCTGGTCAAGGCCGGGCGCGGCGGCAGCATCGTCAACGTCGCCTCGATTCTCGGCCTGCGGGTCGGCACCGGCTACAGCCACTACAGCGCGGCCAAGGCTGGCGTGGTGCAACTGACTAAATCGCTGGCGCTGGAGCTGGCGCGCTTCGGCATTCGGGTAAACGCCATCGCTCCGGGCTACTTCAGCACCGAGATGAACGAGGCCTTCTTCGCGGGCGACAAGGGCGATGGCTATATCCGCGCCATGGTGCCCATGCGCCGGCTGGGAGAGCTGGAGGAGCTGGAGGGGCCGTTCCTGCTGCTGGCCAGCGACGCCGGCGCGTTCATGACCGGCAGCATCCTGGCGGTCGATGGCGGTCACTTGGTGGGCAGTCTCTGAGCCGGCATGGCCACGGGAAGGATTGGCGAGGCGTACTCGCTGAATTGAACTTGGGCTGTGGAGTTGTAGGAGACACATTTGAAACAAAGTTATCGACTCATCCAGACGGCTTCGCTCTGTTTGGCCTTCGCCTTGGCGCTTTCCGGTTGTGGCGAGCAGGGGCAGGAAACGCTCAAGCCTGTCTCTCGACCAGTAAAGCTGATCACGGTTGGTGCAACCGAAATCGGGCGAACGTTGCGCTTTCCCGGTAGCGTCTCGGCGGTCAAGCAATCGGACATGGCCTTCGAGGTCTCCGGTCGGATCATCGATATTCCGGTCACCGAGGGGCAGAGAGTCGAGGCCGGTACGGTGCTGGCGCGCCTCGACCCCAGAGACTACGAGGCGGAGCGGGATCGGGCGCGAGCGGAACGCAACGCTGCGCAGGTGGAGTTCAACCGCTACGAGTCGGCCTTCAGGGCGCGAGCCGTGGCGGCGCAGGAGCTGGATCGTGCCCGGCGCAACCTGGCGGTGGCCGAAGCGAACCTGCGCCAGGCCACTAAGGCCATCGAGGACGCGGTACTGCGTGCGCCCTTCGTCGGGCGGGTCGCGCGCAAGCTGGTGGAAGAGTTCGCCAACGTGCAGGCCAAGCAGCCGGTGTTGATCCTGCAAAGTGACGATGCCATGGAGATGCGTGTCCAGGTTCCCGAAGCGCTCTGGATTCGCTCGCAGCGTGTCAACTCGGCCGCGGACATCGGGGAGATCAACTCGCAGATCCGCGTGGTGCTGAGTTCGCTGCCCGATCAACCGATTGCAGCAAAGATCAGCGCTTTCGCCAGCATGGCCGACCCGGTGACTCGGACGTTCCGCGTCACTGTCGGCTTCGAGCCGCCGGCCGGCAGCAGCGTCAGCCCCGGTATGACTGGGCACGTTGCCTATAACCTGCCGGTGGAGAGCGCGGCGGCAGGTTTGCACATTCCCGCCGATGCCGTCGTCGCCGCGCCCGACAACGCACCCTTCGTCTGGCTCTTCGATGCGCAGAGCGGCACGGTGCAGCAACGTCCCGTGACGCTGGGAGAGCTCAACGGCAGCCGGGTCTTGGTGACTTCCGGGCTGGCGGTTGGCGAGCGCATCGCGGTCTCGGGGGTGCACACGCTCAGCGACGGTTTCCCCGTGCACGCCATGGAGCATTGAGCGATGGATATCGCCGCTGTCGCCATCAGCAAACGCGTAGTCACCCTGGTACTCACCGGGACGATGCTCGTCGCCGGGCTATTGACCTATGGCAGCATGAGCCGCCTGGAGGATCCGGAATTCACCATCAAGGAGGCTTTGGTCGTCACGCCCTATGCTGGGGCTTCGGCCCTGGAGGTGGAGCAGGAGGTAAGCGACCGACTGGAGAAAGCCGCGCAGCAGCTCGGACAGCTGGAGCGCGTGCGCTCGAAGTCCGAGCGTGGGCTTTCGACGCTGACCGTGACCGTCAAGGACAACTACGACCGCGAGAGCCTGCCGCAGGTTTGGGACGAGCTGCGGCGCAAGATCGACGATGTGCAGCGCGATTTGCCACCGGGTGCCGGGCCGTCGATCGTGCTCGACGACTACGGCGACGTCTACAGCGTGTTCCTAGTGGTGACCGGCGACGGTTACGGCTATGCCGAGCTCAAGGACTACGTGGATGGGCTGCGCCGCGAGCTGCTGCTGGTGCAGGACGTCGGCAAGATCACCACCTTCGGCGAGCGTCGCGAGGCCATTTTCGTCGAGTTCAACAGTGATCGCTTGTCGCAGCTGGGTCTTGCACCCGCCGCCATTGTCGAGGAACTGCGCCAGAAAGGTGTGGCGACGGATGCCGGTCGAGCGCGGGTGGGCTCGGCCTTCGTCACCCTGGCGCCCTCGGGTGGGCTCAGTTCGGTCGGGGATTTCGAGGCGTTGCTCATTCATGGCGGTGACGGTCGGCAGTTCCATCTACGTGACCTCGCCAGTGTTCGGCGCGGCTATGTGGAGCCAACCGCCGCCGAAATCCACTTCGACGGTCGGGCCGGTATCGGCCTCGGTATTTCCACCGTCTCCGGCGGCAACGTGGTGACCATGGGCGAGGCGCTGCAAGCGCGCATGGCGGAGCTCGATGGGCAGCGCCCGGTCGGCATGGAGTTCGGCATCGTATCCCTGCAGTCGGAGGCCGTCACCACCGCCATCTCGGGCTTCGTCGAGAGCCTGTTGGAGGCGGTTGCCATTGTTGTTGCAGTACTGCTGCTGTTCATGGGCCTGCGTAGCGGGCTGCTGATCGGCTTCGTGCTGTTGTTGACCATCGCCGGTTCCTTCCTGTTTCTCAAACCGATGGGGGTCGCGCTCGAGCGTATCTCGCTGGGCGCGTTGATCATCGCGCTGGGCATGCTGGTCGACAATGCCATCGTGGTGGTCGACGGCGTGCTCATCCGCATGCAGAGGGGCGAGAGTGCCGAACGGGCGGCTTCCACCGTCGTCAAGCAATCGGCCTGGCCGCTGCTCGGTGCCACCCTGATCGCGATCCTGGCCTTTGCCGCGATCGGTACCTCGAATGACGCTACCGGCGAGTTCTGTCGCTCGCTGTTCCAGGTGGTGATGGTCTCGTTGCTGCTGAGCTGGGTGACGGCGGTCACGGTGACGCCGCTGCTATGCGTCATGTTCCTGAAAGCGCCGACGACCGATCAGGTGGATGCGGATCCCTACAGCGGCGGTTTTTACCGTCGTTACAAAGACTTGCTGCGTGCTTGTATCAGGCGCCGCTACCTAAGCACAGCAAGCGTGGCCGGCCTGTTCGCCGTCTCCCTGTGGGGCTTTACCTTCGTCGAGCAGAGCTTCTTCCCCAGCTCGACACGCCCCCAGTTCATGGTGGATTACTGGCTGGCCCAGGGTACGCACATAGACGTCACACGCGCTGAAGCCGAGCGGGTCGAACGCTTGCTGCTCGAGCAGGACGGGGTAACGCACGTGACGACCACCCTGGGCGAAGGCGCGCTACGCTTCCTGCTCACCTACCAGCCGGAACAGCCCAACCCGGCTTACGCGCAGTTTCTGGTCAGCGTGGACGATCACCGCCTCATCGCCGACCTCATGGCGAAATTCGAGGTTGAGCTCGCCACCCGCTTCCCGGATGCGCTGGCCTATGCCTCTCCGTTCGAGCTCGGCACGGGAGTGAGCGGTAAGATTCAGGCTCGGCTCAGCGGCCCCGACCCAAGCGAGCTGCGCCGGCTTGGCGACGAGGTGCAGCAGATCTATCGGCGTGATCCCGACGCTAAGGCGGTGCGCACCGATTGGCGGCAACGGGTAAAGCTCGTACGAGCAACCCTGGCCGAGGAGCAGGCCAACCTCAACGGCATCACCCGTGCCATGGTGGCGGCGGCGATCCGGGAGGGTTTCCAGGGCGTGACCGCGGGCGTCCATCGCGAGGCGGACCTGCTACTGCCGATCATAGTGCGCGTAGACGAAGCTTCGCGTAACGACATCGATGGCCTGGCGAGTCTGCAGATCTGGAGCCCGGTGGCGCAGAGGATGATCCCCTTGCAGCAGGTGGTGCGATCATTCGAAACCACCTTCGAAGACGAGCTGATCCATCGGCGCGACCGCAAGCGCACGCTCACCGTCTACGCCGACCCGAGGCAAGGCCATGCGAACGACCTGTTCGCGCGGCTGCGCCCGCAGGTCGAAACCTTGCCGCTGCCACCCGGCTACAGCCTGGAGTGGGGCGGGGAGTACGAGGACGCCGGCAAGGCCCAGGCCGGTCTTGCCGCGACCATTCCGGTGTTTATCGCAGTCATGGTGCTGATCACCATCATGATGTTCAACACGCTGCGCCAGCCCCTGGTTATCTGGTTATGTGTGCCGCTGGCTCTGATCGGCGTGTCCGCGGGTCTTCTGCTCACCGGGCAGCCCTTCGGCTTCATGGCCTTGCTAGGCTTCCTGAGCCTGATTGGCATGCTCATCAAGAACGCCATCGTGTTGATCGAGCAGATCGATCTGGAATGCGACGAGGCCAAGGACTTGTTGCCGGCGATCATCGATGCCGGGGCGAGCCGCCTGCGCCCGGTAGCGATGGCCGCGCTGACGACGGCGCTCGGCATGATCCCGTTGGTCTTCGACGCCTTCTTCGTGTCCATGGCTATTACCATCATCGGCGGTCTGCTGTTTGCGACCGTCCTCACCATGGTCGTGCTGCCGGTGTTCTATGCGCTGATCTATCGAGCGCAATAAGCCAGTCGTGAGCCTCCGTCTCGGGGCGGCCGGCAGGCCGTGCCGATTCGATAGGTCCAGTTCAACAACCCGCAACAGATGAGACGAGCATGACCCTGACAGACCAGAGCACCGTTATTCGTACGGGCGAAGAACTCGACGCCGCCACCATCGACGCCTACCTCAAGACCCACATTCCCGGGCTGAGCGGCGAAGTCAGGGTCAGTCAGTTTCCCGGCGGCGCCTCGAACCTGACCTACCTGATCGAATACCCGCAGCAGGAGTTCGTCCTGCGCCGTCCGCCGTTCGGCCATAAGGCCAAGTCGGCCCACGACATGGGCCGCGAATTCCGCATCCTCAACCAGCTCAACGCGGGCTTCCCCTACTGCCCCAAGGCCTACGTGCACTGCACCGACGAGTCAGTGATCGGCGCCGAGTTTTATGTGATGCAGCGGGTCAACGGCATCATCCTGCGCTCGGACATGCCGGCCGAGTTGAATTTCACGCCCGAGCAGACCAGCGCGCTGTGCAGGAGCTTTATCGACAAGCTGGTCGAGCTGCACAAGGTCGACTATCAGGTCTGCGGCCTCGGCGATCTGGGCAAGCCTGAGGGTTATGTGCAGCGTCAGATCGGCGGTTGGATCAGCCGTTACGAGAAGGCCCTGACCCCCGACGCGCCGCTGTGGGAGCCGGTCAAGGCCTGGCTCAGGGACAAGATGCCGGCCGACCACTCCAAGCCGGGCATCATCCACAACGACTACCGCTTCGACAACGTGATTCTCGACCCCAGCAACCCGATGCAGATCATCGGAGTGCTGGATTGGGAGCTGACCACCCTCGGCGACCCGCTGATGGACCTGGGCAATACCCTGGCCTACTGGATCGAGGCGGGCGACCCACAGCCCATGCAGTCGATCCGCCGCCAGCCGAGCAATGCCCCGGGCATGCTGACGCGCCAGCAGTTCGCCGACTACTACGCCGAGCGCGCTGGGCTGCCAGCCATCGCCAACCTGGATTACTACTACTGCTACGGCCTGTTCCGCCTGGCCGGTATCGTTCAGCAGATCTACTACCGCTTCTACCATGGCCAGACGCGGGACCCGCGCTTTGCCGAGTTCATCCAGATGAACCGGCTGCTGGAGCAGGCGGCCCTGCAGGTCATATCTCGGTCGCGCTTGTAAGACGTGTTGCGCTGCCGCTCGGGGATTGCCAACCCGGGCGAAAAGGGCGTCAGCGCAGAGATCAGCGGTTGGCCACGAATAGCTTCAGCGCCTGGCAGGCCGTCTCGGTTTCGGTCTTGAGCCGTGCCGAGTCCCTGTGAGCGGCCCAGGCGATGATCAGGCCGTCGGCCAGTTGAATGAGCAAGCGACTGGTCGATTGCAGGAACGCCGGATCTAGTTGATTGCCAATGGCCCGATCGAGCTCTCGCTCGATGGCCTCGGAGGCCACCGCGAAGATCTTGCTCGCCATCTCCGGATTGTTACGCAACGTCCAGTAGAACAGCTCGGTCTGCGCCTTGGCCAGTTCCGGATGTTCGGTCAGCCATGTGATCAGGTGGCGCAGCATCTCTGCCGCGCTATCGGCTGCGGTCGAACCGGCGGCCACATGCTCCAGCGCCTGATAGGGCAGGTCGAACAGTGACTCGTAGACCGCATAGAAGAGCTCGTCCTTGGTGCGGAATACGTAGTGCAGGGTTGCCAGAGGGCAATCCGCGGCCGCCGCGATGCGCCGCGTCGTGGCGTTGGCAACGCCATGTTCGGCGATCACCTTAACGGTCGCCTCTACGAAGTCCTGTCTGCGCAGTTCAGCGCCCACTCTGGCCATAGCTATCTGATCTCCTTTGGCTACTTGCCCAACTGTCTTCATGGGACTCGACGCCGGCGGATGCTACCGCATCGGCATTCGCCGAGTAACGGGTCGAGCCGTATCAACTTCCGCGCTCAACCTTCCCGCGACAGGCGGGCAGATTGGCAAACGGCCAAGCCCCTTCTCAATAAACATAACGAGTGTTTCGTAAATACTCAGAATGGTGCAGTGTGCTGACCAAGGTGGTGCGTATTGGGTATTTGGGTATCGCCACCGAGGGCGCTTAAATCTCATAACTAATTGAAATAAAAGGAATATTAATAAGGTGTAATGATGGCATGCGGTTTGCTTTGGTCAAATGACTTGGTCAAATGATCAAGTCATTTGACCAGAAGTGTGGCACAGCCCGATTCTCCCCGCCAGGAAGCTCGGGTGGCCGGTTCAAGCCCCATGAGGACTATTCCAATGAATGAAGTAATTGAGCGCTCGCGCCTCGGTATCTCCACCTTCAGTGGCGCAAAGCATCTGATCGTGGCATTGGCGGCATCCGCCGCCATCTGTGCGGTTCAGGCTGCGGAAAAGGATCCTGCACTGCTAGGTACCCAGCTGACTCCGCTGGGAGCAGAAGCAGCGGCAAGCGCCGATGGGGCGATTCCGGCATGGACTGCACCTGGCCCGCAGGGCGGGAACTGGAGCTACGGCGAAGTGCGTGGCCAGCACTGGAAGTTCAAGGACGACAAGCCGCTCTATAGCATCGATGCCAGCAATGTCTCGCAGTATGCGAGCAAGCTGGCGCCCGCCCAGCTGGAGTTGTTCAAAAAGCTGCCGGGCTTCCGCATGGATGTCTATCCCACCCGCCGCAGCTGTGGCGTACCGGATTTCGTCGCAGAGAACACCAAGAAGAACCTTGGCTTCGCCACCCTGGACAGCGATGGTCTGGCTCTGCAGGACGCTCATGTCCCGGGCATTCCCTTCCCCATGCCGAGCACCGGGGCGGAGGTGATGTGGAACATGAAGATGCATTACCGCGGCGTCGGCTTCGTTATGGCCAAGACGGTCTCTGGCATCTCGCCGCGCAAGGCCGGGGGCGACTGGCTGCGCACCTCGCTGGACTGGAACATGTATACCCCATGGGGAGAGAAGGGCAGCTCGTTGTTCTCATCCCATGACCGGCTGGAAACCGCCACCTACTTCAGCTATTACGACCCGGTCTCACTGGCTGGACAGGCCGGTGTGCTAACCACCAAGGCCGGCGAGGAGACCACCACCTTCTATTACTTCCCCGGCCAGCGTCGTGTACGTCGGATGCCCGCCTACTCCTACGACGCGCCGCAGATCGGCCTCGACAACCAGTACACCATCGACGAGTCGAACATCTTCTACGGCCCGTTGGATCGCTTCGACTGGAAACTGGTCGGCAAGCAAGAGCTGATCGTGCCCTACAACTCCTTCGGCGCCTATGACACCTCGGCCAAGATCGAGGATGTTGCCCAGCCCGACTACTTCGCCCCCGAGTACCGCCGCTACGAGCTGCATCGTGTCTGGGTCGTCGAGGCCACGGTGCGTCAGGGCATGCGCCACCAGGCGCCGAAGCGGGTCTTCTACATCGATGAAGACAGCTGGAACGGCCTGCTGGCGGTCGACTACGACAAGCAAGGGCAGATCTGGAAGGTGCGCGAAGGTCAGCTGATTCCGGTTTACGAGACCGGCAGTTGCGATGTAGCGGCCCAGGTCCAGTACAACCTGATCGATGGGCGCTACCTCTATGACATGACCTCCATCGGCGTGGGCAAGAAGGATCACCGCTGGCTGACCGAGGGCGAAGGCAACCCGCGTATGAAGCGCGACTTCTACTCCTCCGACAACCTGCGAACCACCAGCGAACGCTAATCGCGAATTTTGGGAGCCGACATGAAAAGAATAATTTCTAAAGCATCGGGTCTGGTCATTGCCTGCACAACACCTCTGGCCATGGGCTTCACCTTCGAGACGGAGAATATCCGCGGTTCGTTCGATTCCACCATCGGCTGGGGCATGGGGGTGCGCACCCAGTCTCAGGGGTGCGATCTGATCAACGCCGGTGCGACTGGGCACGGCGCGCCAGGTGGATGTCTGGACTCGAGCGTCTCCGGGATTGGCGATCAGGGTAACCTGAACTACGACAAGGGCGACCTGTTCACCCACTACCTCAAGGGCGTCCATGAACTGGTATTGAAGTTCCCCGAGGACTTCACCTTCATGGCGCGCGGCAGCTGGAAACGTGATTTCGCCGCCACCCACACCACGGGGACGCTGGGTGCCGAAACCCAGTTCTGGCAATCCATGGGCTCGGATATCGGCAGCGACGGGCTGACCGATGACGCGCGTGACGAACTGAAGTTCAAGGCGCGCTTGCTCGATCTGTGGGTGAGCAAAAGCTTCGATGTAGCCGATCATCGGGTACGGGCGCGCTTGGGTAACCAAGTGATCAACTGGGGCGAGAGCCTGTTCGCGATCGGCGGCGTCAACGCCACCAATTCCTATGACTTCCAGGCCCTCTCGAGCCCCGGAGTTCAGCTCAAGGAAGCCGTGCTGCCCGCGCCAATGCTCAGCGTCGCCACCGGGCTCGGTTACGGCGTGAACGTCGAGGCCTACTACCAGTTCGGCTGGAACAAGAGCGAACTGCCACCGGTAGGAAGCTACTGGTCGACCTACAACGTGATCGGCGAGGGTCTGGAAGCGTACGGCTACGATGACGAGGACGCCCGCGACAGCGGTCAGTGGGGACTCTCGGTGCGCTGGCAGCCGCAGGACAGCGATATCAACTACGGTTTCTATGTTATGCGCTATCACGACAAGCTGCCGCAGGCGCGCTACGACCAGGCCACCTTCGCGCCCACCTGGATCTACCCGGAAGACCGCATGCTCTATGGCATCAGTGCCAACCTGCCGGTCGGCGACTGGGCCGTGGGTACCGAGCTGTCCTATCGGCCCAAGGAGGCGGTGCCACTCAACCCCTTGCCTGGCCTCGCATTCGGTCCGGCGCCTTGCTCGGGACGGGGAGGGGAATGCTGGAAGGACACCAAGAAATTCCAGTGGCACCTGACGGGCATCTACAGCCTGACCAACGCCAACTCCCCAGACTTCCTCGACTTCACCGGGGCCAGCACCGGTACCCTGCTGACCGAACTGGTGCTGGTGAAGTACCCGGGTTTGCATGACAGCTACGACGGCGAGCTGGTTGCCCCGGGGGCCAATACCTGGACCGAGGATCTGTCGAAGTTCCCGCCAAAGGCCCATGGCGACGCGACCTCCTCGGGGATTCATCTCGATTTCAGCCTGACCTATGACGGCAGCCTGATCCCGGGCTGGACGGTGACCCCGGGCATTTACTACCAGCAGTCGCTGGGCAATGGTCGCACGCCATCGGTGTACTCGACCTATACCCGGGATGCCAGCGCGATGAACCTGTATCTGAACTTCGTGCGCAACCCGGGTAACTGGCAGGTCAGCTTGAACTACGCGAAGTTCAACGATGGCGACACCCCTTACGACCAGATGCTGCGTGATCGCGATTACGTTGGCCTGGCGATTTCGCACTCGATGTGAGGCATGTTGTGAATACTCCTGTAGTAGACAAGTTCGACAAGGGAGGGCGTGGCGTGCTGCCACGCCTGGAGGGCTGGCTGTTCAGCCAGCGCCGGCTGGTGCTGGTGTTGCTCGCGCTCTTTACCCTGGGCATGGCCTGGTTTGCCGTACAGCTGCGTATGGACGCCGGCTTCGAGAAGCAATTGCCGATTGGCCACGAATACGTCGAGACCTTCCAGACCTACCGCAACGACCTGATCGGGGCGAATCGCCTGACCATAGTGGTCAAGGCTCGCGACGGCTCGATCTGGAACGTTGCCGGGCTCAAGCGGCTGTACGACGTGACCCAGGCGGTGACCTTCCTGCCTGGGGTCTCGCGCAGCAGCGTGCAGTCTTTGTGGACGCCCAACTCTTTCGTCAACGAGATCACCGAGGAGGGCTTTCGTGCCGATCCGTTGATCCCCGGCACCGTGACGCCCGAGCGCCTCGACCAGGCGATCATCGACAAGATCGCCAACTCCACGGCCCAGGGCGGCTTCGTCGGCACCTTAGTGGCGCGCGATCAAAGCAGCGCGATGATCACCGCCGAACTCAACGAGCTCGACGAAAACGGCAAGCAGCTGGATTACGTGGCCTACAACCGGGTCTTGGAGCAGCAGATCCGCGCGCAGTTCGAGGACGACGCGTTCGAGATCCAGATCATCGGTTTCGCCAAGCAGATCGGCGACATCGCCGATGGTGCCTCGGCGGTGCTGGAATTCTGCCTGCTGGCGCTACTGCTGACTGCAGCAGCGGTCTACTGGTACTGCCATTCCGTGCGCTTCACCCTGCTGGCGCTCGGCTGCTCGCTGACCTCGCTGATCTGGCAGTTCGGCAGCCTGCGCCTGCTCGGCTACGGCCTGGATCCGCTCGCCGTGCTGGTGCCCTTCCTGGTGTTCGCCATCGGCGTGTCCCACGGTGTGCAGCAGATCAACTACATCGTGCGGGAAATCGCCTGCGGCAAGAGTGTCGAGGAGGCGGCGCGCTCCAGCTTCAGCGGCCTGCTGATTCCGGGAACCCTGGCGCTGGTGACGGCCTTCGTGTCCTTCGTGACCTTACTGCTGATCCCGATCCCGATGGTGCGCGAACTGGCCATCACCGCATCGCTCGGCGTTGCCTACAAGATCATCACCAATCTGGTGATGCTACCGCTGGTGGCGTCGATGCTGAACGTGGACGGCAGCTACGCCCGCGCCGAGGAGGTTTCCCGCGAGCGTCGTGCCCGCTGGCTACATGGGCTGGCGCGCCTGGCCGAGTGGCGTAATGCGCTGCTGGTGCTCGGCGTCGCCCTGCTGGTGTTCCTCGCGGCGATCTGGCAGAGCCATGACCGGGTCGTCGGCACGCTGCAGGCCGGTGCGCCGGAACTGCGCGAGGACGCCCGTTTCAACCGCGATGCGGTGTCCATCGCGAGCAACTACGACATCGGCCTGGACTGGCTCAGCGTAGTCTTCGAGGTCCGGCCGGACGCGTCCGGCGAGGTCACCGGTGCCTGCGAGAACGTGGCCCTGGGGCAGTATCAGGATCGCTTCGTCTGGACCATGCAAGGCGTCCCCGGGGTGCTGTCGGTGGCCTCCTTCTCCAGCGGCATGCGCCAGTTCAACGAGGGTTACAACGAAGGCAATCCGAAGATGAGCGCGGTGCCCATCGACACCATGAACTACTCCTCGCTGGCCACCGAGGTCGCGCGCATCTCGGGACTGATGCGCGCCGATTGCAGCATGACCGCGGTGCATCTGTACCTGGCGGACCACAAGGCCACCACCATCAACCGCGTGCTCGAGGAGGCCAAGGCGTTTCGCGCCGAGTTCCCCATGCCGGGCGTCTCGGTGCGCCTGGCCTCGGGCAATGCCGGCGTGCTGGCGGCCATCAACGAGGAGGTGGAGAAGAGCGAAACGCCGATGCTGCTGTATGTCTACGCCGCTATCGCGCTGCTGGTGTTCGTCGTCTACCGCGACCTGCGCGCTGTGCTGGTGTGCTGCCTGCCGCTGACCATCGGCACCTTTATTGGCTACTGGTTCATGAAGGAACTGCAAATCGGCCTGACCATCGCAACGCTGCCGGTGATGGTGCTGGCGGTGGGCATCGGTGTCGATTACGCGTTCTACATCTACAACCGTCTGCAGATGCACCAGGCCAATGGCCAGCCGATCGTCAAGGCCGTCGAGCAGGCGTTGCTCGAGGTTGGCGTGGCGACCATCTTCACCGCCATCACCCTGGCCATCGGCGTCGCCACCTGGGCGTTCTCCGAGCTCAAGTTCCAGGCCGACATGGGCAAGCTGCTCGCATTCATGTTCATGGTCAACATGGTCATGGCCATGACGGTGCTGCCGGCCTTCGCGGTCTGGCTGGAGCGGGTGTTCCCGCGCAAGCGCCCGGTGCGCATGATCGGCGCCCTGGCGCATTGAGGAGAGACAGGATGCGATACGCGTTTTTCTTGATGGGCGCGCTACTCTCGGCAGCGCTGCCACTCGCCACTCTGCAGGCGCAGCCGCTACGGGCCGAACGGGCTGCCATAACCAAGCATGCCACCGCGGCGACCATGCTCGATGCCGCATGGGCCGGGGAACGTATGGTGGCCGTGGGCGACCATGGCGTGGTGTTGCTGTCCGACGACCAGGGCAGGAGCTTTCGTCAGGCCCGCTTGGTACCGGTTTCCACGCCACTGACCGGGGTCAGCTTCGCCGACGCGCAGCATGGCTGGGCGGTCGGTCAATGGGGGGCGATCCTGGCCAGCAGTGACGGTGGCGACTCCTGGCAGATCCAGCGGTTGTTCAGCGAAGAGGACCGCCCGTTATTCGCCGTGCATTTCTTCAATGCCCGGCAAGGGGTCGCCGTCGGCCTCTGGTCGCTGGTGCTCACCACAGACGATGGCGGGCAGACCTGGCACGAACAGGCGCTGGAGGCGCCGCCGGGCTATGGTCGGGCCGATCTCAACCTGATGGGACTGTTCGCCGACGCCAAGGGCGGTCTGTACGCCACCGCCGAGCGTGGTCAGCTATTGCGCTCCGATGATCGGGGAAAAACCTGGCGTTATCTGGATACCGGCTATGAGGGCACCCTGTGGTCGGGTGCGGCGCTAGCCGATGGCTCGCTGCTGATCGGTGGCCAGCGCGGCACGCTGCTGCACGGGTCGGCAGACGGGCGCAGCTGGCAGCGCGTGCCGCTGCAGAGCAAGAGCTCGGTGACCTCCGTAGTCGCGGCGGGACGCCAGGTGCTTGTCGCCGGTCTCGACGGCTTGCTGCTGCATAGCCGCGATGGCGGGCATTCATTCCAGCGCGAAGACGCCACGGATGGGGTCTCGCTGACAGCCGCCCTGCTCGCAGAGGGTGATCGACCCATCCTGTTTTCCCGTCGTGGCGTGATAGCCGCGCAGGGGCAATGACGGGCAGGCTACGACCGCCGCCGGCGCAGGCCGCGTCGCGATCGACCGAAGCCTTTTTTAGGGCCTTGGCGTCATTCGACGCTCGGCCCTTTTTGACGACTGTCTAGACCGGAGGGCTTATGTTTGCCGGAAGAAAAACGAAGCGTTTGGCTGAGGAAGTCAGCCTAAGAATATCGTTGCTGTTAAGCGGTCAGCCGGCCCAGACATCATATCGGAACGATCTGATCGGTCGCTATCCTGAGCTGCTGCATAGCTTCGCTAGCCTGGAACGCTGGCTTGGTCGTCAGGCCGAGGCCGCTGCAGTGACGACCCCGCTCGATGACCATAGTGCCCCGGTCGGTGAATTGCGCGAGTGCCTGCAGAGCGCTCACTACGAGCTGGGGCAACTGCGGGGTGAGGTCGAAGAGGGCCGGCACAAGCTGCATGCCTTAGACGAGCGACTGGCCGCCTGCGCAGAACGGGAGCGGGCCTGGGAAGTGACCAGAAATGTGCTGACGGAGGTCTGTTGGGAGATGGTCATCTTCGATGGAGACCCGGCACACCCGAATAACCAACTGCATTGGTCGCCGCAGTTCCGCGATTTGTTGGGCTACTCGGAGCGGGACTTCCAGAACGACCTGGAAGGCTACTACTCGATCGTCAATCCGGATGACTTAAATCGGGTCGTGGCGGTGGTGACCGAGTACTTTCGCATCGGCGATATTTCCTCGCCTTATTCGGTCGAGTATCGGATGAGGCACAAGAGTAGGGGCGAGGTGTGGTTCCGGGAAAGGGGGCAGGGCGTCTTGGGTTGCGATGGCAAGCTTTGCCGCATCATTGGTGCCGTGCGTGACATCTCTGACGAACGGCTCGCCGAGACCATTCGTGTACGCGAGCAGGCTGGCATGCAGGCCACCTACGAGCAGATTTCGCAGGTGGTGAGCGTGATCAAGGGCATCGCCGACCAGACCAACCTGCTCGCGCTCAATGCCGCCATCGAGGCCGCCCGCGCCGGCGAACAGGGCCGTGGCTTCGCCGTGGTGGCCGACGAGGTGAAGAAGCTCGCCGGCAGGACCCGCGAGGCCACTCAGAAGATCCAAGAAATGCTGGCCGCTAGAACTGTCTAGTGTCGTGACATTCCATCCTGGCGCGCCGTGTAACCCACCAAGCGATGGAGATCAACCTACATTTCAACGTTGTCGTGACTTCGGCGAAGGAGCGACTTCAGGATTGGAATAGGACAAAAAAGCGCGGCTTGTGCCGCGCGAACGCTCAGCTTGGTCACGGGGCAGGTCGAACCGGCCCCGTGGAGAGACTGCTAGAACTGATCGGCATCCAGTTCGTAGAGGCTGTCAGCGCCGCCGCGTATGCATGCGTTCAACCCTTCGATGCGCGGCAGAATGCGTTTGAAGAAGAAGCATGCGGTGGCCAGCTTCGCCGAATAGAAGTCCGGGTCCAAGGCCTGTTTGGCCTTTGCCGCACTGGCCATTCGCGACCAGACGTAGGCATAGGCGACGTAGCCAAACAGGTGAAGGTATTCCACCGAGGCGGCGCCCACTTGGCGAGGATCCTGCGTGGCCTGGTCACGTACCCAGGCGCTGGACTCCTCGAGCTGTTGTACGGCAGCCAGCAGCGCATCGCGGTGCTCGACGCCGGGCTCTTCGGCGTATAGACGGATTTCCCCGAGGAACTCGTCCAGCGCGTTGCCGCCATCGGCGAGAACCTTGCGGCCCAGTAGGTCCAGCGCCTGAATGCCGTTGGTGCCTTCGTAGATCTGGGTGATGCGGCAGTCGCGAATCAGCTGCTCCTGGCCCCATTCGCGGATATAGCCGTGGCCGCCGAAGATCTGCTGGCCGTGCACGGTGGTCTCCAGGCCCATGTCGGTGAGGAAGGCCTTGGCCACCGGCGTGAGCAGCGCGACCAGTTTCTCGGCGCGCTTAGCGGTTTCCTTGTTCTCGCTGTATTTGGCTATGTCCAGCTGCAGGGCGACGTAGCTGGAGAAGGCGCGACCGCCCTCATTCAGCGCCTTCATGCACAGCAGCATGCGACGCACGTCCGGGTGCACGATGATCGGGTCGGCTACTTTATCTTTTGCTAGCGGGCCGGTCGACGCGCGGCCTTGGATGCGATCTCGAGCGTACTCCAGGGCGCTCTGGTAGCTGCGCTCGCCCAGGGCCAGGCCCTGGATGCCGACGCCCAGACGCTCGTAGTTCATCATGGTGAACATGGCGTTCAGGCCCTTGTTCACCTCGCCGATCAGGTAGCCGGTGGCACCGTCGAAGTTCATCACGCAGGTGGCCGAGGCCTTGATGCCCATCTTGTGCTCGATCGAACCGCAGCTCACCGCGTTGCGCTCGCCTAGCGAACCGTCGGCATTGACCAGGAACTTCGGCACCAGAAACAGCGAGATGCCTTTCGGCCCGGCCGGGGCGTCCGGCAGCTTGGCCAGCACCAGATGGATGATGTTCTCGGTCAGGTCGTGCTCGCCGCCGGTGATGAAGATCTTGGTGCCGCTGACCTTGTAGGTGCCGTCGGCCTGGGGTTCGGCGCGGGTTCTGATGATACCCAGGTCGGTGCCGGCGTGCGGCTCGGTCAGGCACATGGAGCCGGCCCAGCGGCCTTCGTACATGTTCGGTAGATACTGCGCCTTGAGTGCCTCGCTGGCGTGGTTGAGGATCGACAGGCAGGCGCCGGCGGTCAGCATCGGATAGAGGCCGAAGGACAGGCTGGCGGCGTGACCATCTCCTCGACCTGGACGCCGATCACCTTGGGCATGCCCATGCCGCCGAACTCCGGCGAACCGCCGACGCCGACCCAGCCGCCTTCAGCGTAGGTTCGGTAGGCCTCGGGGAAGCCGGTCGGGGTCTTCACCGCGCCGTTGTCCCAGCTGCAGCCTTCCTCGTCGCCGCTGCGGTTGAGCGGGGCGACGATCCCCGCAGTGACCTTTCCGGCCTCATCCAGGATGGCTTGGGCGGTATCCATGTCCAGGCTGTTGGCGAGCCCTGGCAGGGCAGCCCATTGCCGGCCGACATCGAAGACCTCAGTGAGGATGAAGTGGATGTCGCGCAAGGGCGCTTGGTAGTTGCTCATGGTCGTTTCTCCTAGGTCGACAAGGGGGTAGTGGCCGTCAACAGCTGTACAAAGGCCTCGTAGCGCTGCCGCTCGGTCAGCGGGTAGCGTGAGAGCCGCAGCGGCATGTGTTCGAACAGCTCCAGGGTCGCAACGCTGGTGCGTTCGGGGCCGATGAGTTTCTGTATCACCTCCTGCAGGGGCGCACTGGCCGACTCGCGTTGGTGGTGACGGTCGAACAGCGACAGCAGCGCCATGTAATGCTCTTCGATGAACTCCTGGAGCAGCTCCTCCTTGCAGGCGCAGTGGTTATAGAGCGAGCCGACGGTCAGTTCGAGATGACTGGCCAGCTCCCGCAGGCTGACCTGGGCGAAACCGCGTTGGGCAAACAGTTCCAGGGCCTTGAGGCGGTTGCGCTCGAAGCGCGAGCCGGTTCCGGCGGGACGTGAGGTCGGCTCCATGCACTTGGCTGTGTTCATGTTGCAATCCCTCAGAAGGCGATGTTCGGGAGCGGAATGCCACGGCAACGACGACGAGACGCGCCGAGGGAGCCGGTCGGGTGCGCAGAACCCTTATCGTGGGTTGGGTGCTGACGCATTGCCCGACCGGCCCCGCCAGACGCGTTCGAGGATGACGGCGATGCCCTGGCCGCCACCGATGTGCATGGCCCGTTCGAGGGCGGTGAGACTGAACAGCGTGGCGAGTTTTGTCGGCGGGGTGTTCTTCCGAGAGCCGCCGTAACTGCCAATGGCGGTGGGTACCGCGCTGACAACGAATATTTCGGATGTGCTCATCCGAGAAACTCCTGGTCCGATAGCACAATGGCCGGGAGTCTAGGGCGTGAGGACGGCCGTCTCCTATGCCAGAATTGCGCAGCCTTGGATGACGGATTTGGACATACCATGCGTTATGAAAACCTCTAATACGGGCAGCGCTCACGAGCGAGCCATGCGCAAGGGCGATTCGGTGGCTGCCTATTTCGTCAAGGCAGCCATGCACCGCTTGGCCCACGCACCGCAACGCGCCTATGAGCTGCTGCGCGCGGCCGGCATCGATCCCGCCTGTCTCGACGTGCCGTCGCAGCGGGTGCCGGCCGAGGCGGTCGCGCGGTTATGGCTGCTGCTCACCGCGGAGCTGGGCGACGAGTTCTTCGCCTTCGACTCGGGTGGCATGCCCCGCGGCGCCTTCGCCATCATCTGCCGCAGCATCGTGCACGAGCCGGATCTGGGGCGAGCGCTGCGCCAGTGCCTGTCCGGCTTCAATCTGTTCCTGCGGGATATCCACGCGCACCTGGAGCCGCGTGGCAGTCATGTTGCCATCGTGCTGCAGAATCGCATCGAGGATCAGGCCATACGCAGCGTCGCCGAGGAAATCTACCTGAGCATGGTGATCGGCATGGCCTGCTGGCTGGTGGGGCGCCGGATCAACCTGGATCACACCCAGTTCGGCCATCCACAACCGTCTTATGGTGCCGATCCGCTGCTGTGGGGGCCTTGGATCGAGTTCGATGCGCCCCACACCGAGGTAGAGTTCAGCTCCGCCCAATTGTCTCTGCCGACGGTGCGCAATTTCGCCAGCCTTAAGCAGTTCCTGCGCCATGCACCTGAAGGGGTGGTGGTGCGTTTTCGCAATCGAGCCGGGCTGGCGGCTGGCGTGTATCGCCGCCTGAAGGCCTCACCCGAGCTGGACTGGCCGTCACAGACCCAGATGGCGCTGGACGTGGCCATGAGCGAGTCGGCGTTTCGCCGGCAACTGGAGCGCGAGGGTTTCTCTTATCAGGTGCTCAAGCATGAGGTGCGCAAGGCACTGGCTTTCGACTATCTGAACGAAAGCAGCCTGAGCATCAGTGAAATCGCCATTCGCTGCGGCTTTCAGGAGCCCAGCGCGTTTCATCGGGCCTTTCGCCAATGGACCGGCATGAGTCCGGGTCGTTACCGCGCCGTGCAAGACACGAGGCGGGAATAGGCGGCAGCCGGGCAGGGCGTCAAAAGCCTTTGCGTCGTGGTATGTGCCCGCATGCCACAGCGGCCCCAATTGACTACGACATGAGCCTGTCGGTAATCCGAGCGGGTGCCGAGTCGGTCGGCTCACCGCCCCCAGCCGGGTGAATCTCTTCGCCATTTTGAATCCGTTGCTGGTCTCTGGATGGGCTTTCTTGCAAATGGCGAACATGCAAAATTAAAGTAACGTATGTTACGTTAATTTTGCGCGTCGATCTTTTGCTGCGCAGTCACGGGGCTTCGGATCGCTCAATTGCATCTGCGAGGTCCTTTTTCATGACGGTTCGAAGGGGTTCTCATGCGTACAAGAATTACCGAGCTGACGGGTACGCGGTACCCGATCGTTCAGGGTGGGATGCAGTGGGTCGGTCGTGCCGAACTGGCCAGTGCGGTCTCCAACGCCGGTGCTCTCGGAATACTGACGGCGCTGACCCAGCCAACGCCTGACGCGCTGGCGGCGGAAATTGCGCGATGCCGGTCCATGACTAACCAGCCGTTCGGCGTGAACCTCACCGTCCTGCCGACCACCGCGCCGCCACCCTATGCGGACTACGTGACGGCCATCATCGAAAGCGGTGTGAAGATAGTGGAGACAGCGGGGCGCAGTCCCGCCGAATTCGTCGAGCGATTCAAGGCCGCCGGCATCAGGATAATCCACAAGTGCACCGCCGTCCGTCATGCCCTGTCGGCCGAGCGGGTGGGCGTGGATGCGGTCAGTATCGATGGGTTCGAGGCCGCGGGTCATCCCGGCGAGGATGATGTGCCGGGCCTCGTTCTCATACCGGCGGCGGCAGAGGCCTTGCGGATTCCGATCCTCGCCTCGGGCGGCATCGCCGATGGCCGCGGCATGGCGGCGGCGCTGATGCTCGGCGCGGAAGGCATCAACATGGGCACGCGCTTCATGTTGACGAAGGAAGCGCCGGTCCACGCCGCTATCAAGGACGCGGTCGCAGCGGGCAGCGAACTGGATACGAATCTCATCTTCCGCGCTTTCCGTAACACGGGGCGAGTGTTCCGCAATGCCGTCTCGGATGAAGTGATGGCGATCGAACGACGCCCGGGAGCGACGTTCGAGGACATCAAGGCCTTGGTCGCGGGTGCGCGCGGGCGTGCCGCGCTGGAGGGCGGGGAAGTGGATGGTGGCCTCCTCTGGGCAGGGCAGGGCATCGGCCTCATCACTGACGTGCCGAGCTGTGCCGAACTTGTCGAGCGCATGGTGAACGACTGCCGCCAGGCCATCGCTCGTGGCGCGGCGCTGACGCAGGAGAGCGCCCATGTCCTATAAGACGATCCGCTATGAGGTGGGTGACGACGGGATTCTGCTGCTCACCCTGTCGCGACCCGAGCAACTGAACGCCTTCACCGTCGAGATGTGTAGCGAGTTGGCCGACGCCTACCGGCGGGCCAGTGGCGACGATGCCGTGCGCGCCATCGTCGTGACCGGGGATGGCCGAGCCTTCTGTGCGGGCATGGATCTCTCGGTCGACGGCAATGTCTTCGGTCTGGATGAGAGCCTGACTCCTACGCTAGAGGACGTGCGCCAACGTCGGGACACGCCGGAGATCCTGCAGGGCGTGCGCGACACCGGTGGACGGGTGACGCTGGCGATGTACGACTGCCTGAAGCCGATCATCGGTGCGGTCAATGGTGCGGCGATCGGCGTCGGCTCGACCATGTTGCTGCCCATGGATTTCCGTTTTGCTTCCGACAGGGCGCGCTTCGGCTTCGTATTCGGCAAGCTCGGCGTCACCGCCGAGGGCTGTTCCAGTTGGTTTCTGCCGCGCCTGGTGGGCTTGGAGCAGGCGCTGGAGTGGTTTTATCGGGCCGAGATCTTCGACGCCAACGAGGCGCTGGAGAAGGGGCTGATCCGAGCAATATTTCCCGCCGAAACGCTGGTGGACGAGGCTCGCGCCTTCGCCGCTGCGCTGGTCAAGGACCGTTCGCCGGTATCGATCGGGCTCATGCGCCAGATGCTCTGGCGAAACAGCGCGCAGGCGTATCCCTTCGCCGCGCATGAGGTGGAATCGCTGGCCATGTTCTATACCAGTCAGGCCGATGGTCGTGAAGGGGTCCAGGCGTTCCGCGAGAAGCGGCCTCCACGGTTCTCCGCCAAAGCATCCAACATGCCGCCTTTCTACCCTTGGTTCCAGTAGGCCCGTCACCCTAAAGAAGCGAACGCCAGCGACGGCCTGAATATGGGTGGTATCAGGAGTTGTCGACTGGCTGGTGGCAATACCAACAAACAGAGTCAGAACAATGAGCAATGTAGAACACACCCAATTGCCATCAGGAATCCTGATCGAAGCCGAAGATTTCGATAGCTACGGTGGCTGGGTCCTCGATTCCCAGTTTGAAACGGTGATGGGCTCTCCCTACCTGCTTGCCCATGGCCTTGGTCGCCCGGTGCCCGATGCGACCACGGTTGTCGCTATCGCCGATGCTGGTGAGTACGAGGTGTGGGTGCGCGCAAAGGATTGGGTGCCTGCGCACCATCCCGGCCGGTTCGCTCTGTCGATCAACGGCACTTTGCTCGAAACGGAGTTCGGCGCGAACGGTCAGGAGTGGTCCTGACAGACCGCCGGAAAGGTTTCGCTTCCGCACGGCGATGTGGCCTTGGCGTTACACGACCTCACAGGATTCGACGGTCGCTGTGATGCAATCTATCTCTGTATGGATGGAGTGCCGCCGCCAAACGACGTTAATGAGGCCAGCCAATCTTGGCGAAGGGCGCTGCGCGGTCTTCCGGAAAAGCCGGTCGAAGCGGGAGAGTACGATGTCATTGTCGTTGGCGGCGGCATTTCCGGTTGTGCGGCAGCACTCGCCGCCGCGCGTCTCGGTCAGCGCGTTGCGCTGATTCATGACCGCCCAGTTCTTGGCGGAAATGCAAGCAAAGAGATTGGTTTGATGCCGCGTGGTACTCAGGGCGCCCTGCTCAAGGAGTTGTCTGCGCGAACCGCTGATGGCGACCTGATCGCCTTTTCAATGCTGGAAGCTGAGCCGACCGCGACGGTGTTCCTCGAACATCGGACTGTCGCAGTCGCCACGGAGGGCGCGAGGATCGTCTCGGTCAATGCCGTTCAGGCACGCGGCGGCCATGAGCGCTGCTTCAGAGGCGCCGTGTTCATTGACTGTACTGGCACGGCAATGCTGGGCGTTCTCGCAAGGGCACAGACCATGTTCGGACGAGAGGCAAAGTCAGCTTTCAACGAGCCCTATGCGCCTGAGATCGGTGATGCCATGCACCATGGCAACACGCTGTTCTTCCGTACACGGATGGCTGAACACCCAGCTCCGTTTCCGGAGGTCCCCTGGGCGACGGAAGTATCAAAGGACTACGCAAACCTTAGTGGGCAGCTGGTTGAGGCTGGCGTCGAGAACGGTCCTGGCCCGAAGGCCGGAGCTAATCCGGATACACCAGAGTTCAGGTTTGGCAGATCCACCGATACGTTCCCAGCGACCCATTTCTGGGAATATGGTCAGTGGCTCGACCCCTATGTCGAGGGAGAACATATTCGCGACTATCTACTTCGGGCGCTCTATGGGACGTTCTCGAATGTAAAAAAACTTGAGCCCGAGAAGTACGCGAATCTCGAACTGGAGTGGATCGCCCATGTCGCTGCGCAAGGCGAGTTCAGACGGTATCTCGGTGACTACGTCCTCACGGAGACCGACATCCGCGACCACAAGCAATTCCCCGACACCTTGATCGCCAATGACGGATCGTTCTGCATTCATTGCGCGTGGGAGCCTGGCGAGGGCAAGTACAACTTCCGTCTCAAAGACTGGATCTTTGATGCACGCGACAAGGAGTCATACGAGATCCCGTTCCGTTGCCTCTACTCGGCTAACATCGAGAACCTGATGATGGCGGGGAAGCACATCAGTGTCACGCATGTCGCCGGCTCTGCCACCAAGCTCATGGGCAACGGCGCGCAGCATGGCGTTGCAGTCGCCGCTGCGGCTGCCCTATGCAAAAAGCTCGGTACGACACCGCGTGGCCTGTACGAAAATCACCTCGACGAACTTAAGGGCCTCGTGCATCAACTCACTCGCTGCGATCACGATATGGCGAGCCATCCACCTGTTAGGCAGTTTGAGTCGGTTCCTGGCTAGGAGAGCGTGGTATCAGCTGTCCGGCTGGCCGTCGGTCAAACATAATGGCGCTATCCAGGTCCGCCCCAAGCCAGCTGCTGGGGCGACCCGGTAGTTGGTTTCCCAGCACCAGTCCCTTGAGCAGAGATGAAAATGTATGAAGCGGAGCAGTCTAGTGGATCGATACTGCTGCATCTCTAGATAGGGGCCTGCGCTGACGGATGTCTGGTCATTCGTAATCCTTAGAGAAATTTCTGGCGAACTTACGATTCGACGGCTTGCAAGTGCGAACCGGCGTGTCGCCCCGTTCGCTGACGTTACCACTGAATTTGCTGAAGACCGACGGACCTGTGAAGTCGACGCGCTGGATACGAACGATTGAGTCTCGGATGCTTGCGTGCAAGTCCAGCATGCCGCCGTTCTTCCCCTGGTTCTAACGAGTCAGCCTCCCTCTAACCCTGTCTTGTTGCCAACGGAGCCCTCGTTTCCACGAGCGGTTCTCTCGAAGCCTTTTTACATAACAAAAGATTTGCATAACAACTGTTGCGTAAATGTGGGGGCATGGTTAGAGTGAGGCGAAACAACAAAACGCCTCCAGGAGGTGCGTCAGATGATTACCCTCAAGCCCACCCTGACTCTGCCGGCTGCCGGGCTGTCCGGCTTCGAAACTCCGCTGACCGAAGAGGAGGCCGCCATCCAGGCCTCGGTGCACCGCTTCGCCAAGGAAGTGTTGCGCCCGCTCGGGCGTGAACTGGATCGGATGAGCGCCGATCAGGTTGCCGCGCCGGGATCGCCGTTCTATTCGCTATTCACAGAGTTCGCCAAGCTGGGGCTGGATCCGGCTTTGCTGGCGGAGCTGCCGCCGGAGATGGCGGTGCGCATAGAATCAATGATCGGCGAGGAATTGGGCTGGGGCGATTCCGGCCTCGGCGTTTCGCTCGGCTGCGCTGGTTTCCCACTGCAGATGGCTGTGGCCGCCGGCAGTACCGAGCTGATCGAGCTGTGCCAGGGCCGAATCGGCTGCTGGATGGCTACGCAGCCCGACCGCGGCAGCGACAACCAGTTGTTCGATGTCGCACGTGACTGGCCGGCGGGGGTGCCGGCCAATATCGGCAACCTGACCGCCAAGGTGGTCGGCGACGAAATCATTATCAATGGCCAGAGCTCGGCCTGGGTATCCAACGGCGCGGTGGCGCAGGTCGCCTTCGGCCTGATGTGTGCCGACTACGGTGATGGCTTCTACGCCAAGGACGGCCTGCCTAATGGCATCGCCGTAATCGTCCCGCTGGATATCAAGGGCGTCTCCAAGGGCAAGCCGCTGGAGAAGATCGGTCAGCGCTCGCTGCCCCAGGGTGAAATCTACTTCGACAACGTGCGCGTGCCACGGCGCTTCGCCATCGCCGAGAAGGACGGCTATTACGGTGCCGTCAGCTCGTCCTGGTCCTATGCCGGCACCCACATGAGCCAGGTATTCACCGGCGTCGCCCGTGCGGCCTTCGAAATGGCGCTGCAGTACTGCCACGAACGCCGCCAGGGCGGCCGCATGCTGATCGACCACCAAATGACCCGCCTGCGCCTGGGCGAAATGCTGCGCCGCGTTGAGATCGCTCGCGCCGTCGCCCGCCGTTCGCTGAGTTTCGCCCGCCTGTCGCCGCAGACCCATCCGTACGCCACCGCCTCGGCCAAGGTCACGGTCACCGAGGAGGCGCTGGCCGTGGTGCAGGAAGCCTTCCGCCTGTTCGGCGGCAACGGCACCACCCTCGAATACCCGATCGAGAAGCTGCTGCGTGACACTCAGTCCGCCCTTATCGAAGACGGCGAGAACCGCATCCTGACCATGCGCCTGGGGCTGCTGGCACAGCAGCTCTATGCCGAGGGCTGGGCGCAGAACTGATCCATTCGTTTCATCCGACACCATCCAAGAACAAAACGAGGTACTCGCAATGGCCAAATATCCTGTTGTTGTCTATGGCGCCAGTGGCTACACCGGCATGCTGACCATGGACTGGCTGATCGACCAGAAAATCCCCTTCACGGCTGTGGCTCGCAACGCCGGCCGAGCCAAAGAAATGATGGCGCAACGCGTCGTCGCCCTGGAAACGGCCACCTACGAGATCATCGAGTGTCCTCACGAGGTTGACGCCCTGACTGCCGTGTTCAAGGGTGCAAAGGTCGTCTGCAACACCGTTGGCCCCTTCGTCAATTTCGGTCTGACTACCGCCGAGGCTGCCCTGAAAGCCGGCTGCCACTACCTGGACCCGGCCGGTGAGCAGGAGCACATCCGTGCTCTGCGTGACCAGTTCGGCGAGCTGTATCGCCAGGCCGGCTTACTGCTGTCTCCGTCGCTGGCATATATGTACAGCTTCGCCGAGATCGCCGCCGAGCTGGCCCTGGAGACCCCCGGTGTCGACTCCCTGGAAACCGCCACCCTGACCCGTGGCCCGCGTGTAGGCGCCGCCGGCGTGACCGTGGGCTCCACCGCCACCATCTTCGAAGGCTTCCGCCACCCCGGTGCCTACCTGTGGGAGAAGGAGCTGGTTCCCTACGCGCCCAATAGCAGCTTCAACGTGGTGTGCCCCAGCCTGCTTGAGTCGGTGTTCTGCCTGCCTTGGGGCGGTACCTCGCTGCCGATTTACTTCCAGAACGACGGTCGCGTGCGCAGCTGCATGTCCTGCGTCGGCTTCTACGACAACCCGGTGATGAAGATGGTCCACGGCCTGGGGCAGAAGTGGGAGGCCGAGTACAAGCATCTGCCGAAGGACCAGCAGGACGAGGTGATCCAGAACCTGGTGGATTCGACAACGCCGAGCATGCCGCCGCGCGAGCGCAGCACCCTGCAGCGCACCGTGGATTTCGCCATTGGCCGCGGCCAGCTGGCGTCTGTGCGGGCCACCGTGCACGGCATCACGCCCTATATCGCCACTGGTGCCTTACACGCCGCCGCCGCTGCCAGGCTGCTGGACAATGACACCGCCAAGGTGGGCTTCGCCTCGTCGTCCAAGGCGTTCGGTCATCGCTACATGCTCGGCTTCCTCGAGCAGCGTGGCCTGGCTCGCGCAACCATCACCCAGCTGTGAAGTGAATACGATGGCAATCATTGATTTCTTCGACCGTGGCTGGCGGATCAATCCGCACGGCGCTGCCTATATCCAGGACGGCGAGGTCACTAGCTTCACCGAGGCGGGTGAGATGTCCTGCCGCATCGCAAACGCCTTGCTGGCCAAGGGATTCGCGCCCGGAATCAAGGGCGCGGTCTGGGCAGCCAACGATGTGACGGCTTGGCTCTGCGCGCTGGGCCTTTGGCGCGCCAACCTGTGCTGGATTCCAGTGGGCGCGCGCAACGCGCCCGAGGAAAACCGCCACGTACTGGATGCGTTCGACTGCGAGGTGCTGTTCTTCCAGCGCGAGTTCGCCGAAGCCATCGCGGCGCTGCGGTCGCAACTGCCGAAGATCCGCCAGTGGATCTGTATCGACGGTGAAGTGGAGGGTACCGAGTCGCTGCAAGGCTTGGTGGCCGGGCAGCCGACCACCGACCCGCGTGTCGTTGTCGATCCGGACGACGTGATCTGGCTCGGCCCCACGGGTGGTACTACGGGCCTGCCCAAGGGCGTGATGAACACCCACCGCAGTGTGCAGACCAGCTTTGCCCACTTCATGATCAACACGCCATATCCGGCGGGCAGCCGGCCGGTGAACCTGGCGGCGGCGCCCATGACCCACACCGCCGGCATGCTGTCCATGCCCTGCACGGCTCGGGGCGGTACCGTGGTGATTATCACCAAGCCGGAGCCGCAGCTGCTGCTGGCCGCCATCCCCGCCTATAAGGTCACCGAGTTCTTCCTACCTCCGACCGTGATCTATCGGCTGCTGGACATTCCCGAACTGAATAAGAAGGTCGACTTCTCGTCGCTGCGTTATTTCCTCTATGGCGCTGCGCCGATGTCGGTGGACAAGCTGCGTCAGGCGATCGAGGTGTTCGGCCCGGTGATGATGGAAGGCTATGGGCAAACCGAGGCGCCGGGTGCCATCGCCCATCTGCCACCCGACGAGCATTTCGTCGACGGTGAAGTGGCCAGCGATGAGCGGCTGTCCTCCGTCGGACGACCCAATCCCTTGATCCGTCTCGAGATCATGAGCGATGACAACCAGATCCTCGCCCAGGGCGAAACCGGCGAGATCTGCGTGCGCGGCGACCTGATCATGAAGGGTTACTACAACGACCCCCAGAAGACCGCCGAAACCATCATCGACGGCTGGCTGCACACCGGCGACATCGGTCACCTGGATGCCGACGGCTACCTGCATATCACCGACCGCAAGAAGGACATGATCATCTCGGGTGGCTTCAACGTCTATCCGAGCGAGGTCGAGCAGGTGCTCTGGGGTCATCCCGCTGTGCGCGACTGTGCGGTGATCGGCGTGCCGGACGAGAAGTGGGGAGAGGCAGTTAAGGCGGTCATCGAACTCAACGAGGGCCAGAGCATCGACGCCGAAGCGCTGATCGCCCTGTGCAAGGACAAGCTCGGCTCGGTGAAGGCGCCGAAGTCGATCGACGTCGTCGAGTCCCTACCGCGCAGCCCAGTGGGCAAGGTGCTGAAGAAGGACCTGCGTGCCCGCTACTGGCAAGGCGCCAGCCGGCAGATTTGAAGTCGAGGAGTCTTCTGATGGAACCAATCTATATCGCCGGCATCGCCATGACCGAGTTCGGCCGTCATCCGGATCGCAGCCTCCAGGACCTGGCCCTGGAGGCGCTCAACGGCGCGCTGGCCGATTCCGGCGCCCAGCGCGCCGATATCGGCGCGGTGTTCTACGCCGGCATCACCAACGGCGCGCTGCAGGGCCAGCTGTCCATTCCGGGGCAGGTGATCATGAGCAAGATCGGCATCGAAGGGGTGCCGGCCTACAACGTGGAGAACGCCTGCGCCTCCGGCAGTACGGCAGTGCATCTGGCGGTGCAGAGCCTGCGTGCCGGCGCCACCGATGTGGCGTTGGCCCTGGGCTGCGAGAAGATGGTGGTGGCCGACAAGGCGAAATCCTTCGCCTTGTTCGAGGCCGGTTGGGACGTCGCCCGCGCCGAGGAAAACTTCGCGATCCTGTCGAAAATGGGCGATGGCATAGCTCCGCCGCCCGGCTCGGAGTCCGATCGTCCGTACAGTCGCTTCATGTCCATCTACGCAGGTTTTTGCCGCTGGCATATGAAGACCTACGGCACCACCCAGCGGCAGATCGCGGCGGTGTGCTCGAAGAACCACAATCACTCGGTGCACAACCCTTATTCGCAGTTCCGCAAGCCTTTCAGCATCGAGGAGGTGCTGGCGGCGCCGCCGATCACCTATCCGATCACCCTGCCGATGTGCGCCCCGATGACCGACGGCGCTGCCGCCGCGATCATCTGCACCGAGGCGGGCCTCAAGCGAATCGGCGCCGATCCCAAGCGCTGCGTGCGCATCGCCGCTAGCGTGATCCGCAGCTTCACCCTGCGCAGCATGGATGAGACGGACAAGCACGTCAGCCACCTGGCCGCGCTACAGGCCTACGAGACCGCAGGCCTCGGTCCGCAGGACATGCATGTCGCCGAGGTACACGACGCCTCGGCTATGGGAGAGATCATCCAGGCGGAAAACCTCGGCCTGGCACCGATGGGGCTGGGCGGGGTGTGCGCCGAGCGCGGTGATTTCACCGTGGGCGGGCGGATTCCGATCAACCCGTCCGGTGGCCTGGAATCCAAGGGCCATCCGCTCGGCGCCACTGGGATCGGCCAGCTCTTCGAGCTGACCACCCAGCTGCGCGGCGAAGCCGGTTGCCGCCAGGTCGAGGGCGCACGCCATGCGATCCAGGAAAACGGCGGCGGTCTGATCGGCATCGAGGAAGGTGCCGTGGCCGTTCACATTCTGAGCCGATAGGAGCACCTGCCATGTCAGCATTCCGTCGCGGCACGAAGAACAGCACCAGCAGTGAAGTCGGGCAATTTCGTCCCGACGGCGGCTGGCTGGAGCGGCCGGCCGACCTGCAGCCGGAGCTGGTGGGTGAGGTCAGCGCCGATGTGATCGTGGTCGGTGCCGGCTTCGCCGGTTTGTCCACCGCATTGGAGCTGACGGCTCTCGGCGCCAAGGTGATAGTCCTTGAGCAGGAATTTGCCGGGTTCGGTGCCAGTGGGCGCAATGCTGGCTACCTCGGCGGCAGCTTGGGAATCGAGTTCGAGTTCTTCCTCAAGCGTGTCGGCATCGAGCAGGCGAGGAAGATCGTTAGCTTCTACGATGAGGGTGTCAGCTACGTGGAGCGCAGGCTCGACGAGCTCGGCATCGACTGCGACTACAACCGCTCGGGCAACATTCGCGTGGCCGTGCATCCATCGCAGGAAAAGAAAATCCGCAAGGCTATGAAGCTCGGCCTCGAACTTGGCTCCCAGACGCGGTTCCTGGGCGCTGCCGAGATGCGCACGCGCGGGATACCGCCGGCGTTTCTGTTCGGTTATGCCCAGCAGCATGGCGGCACCCTGGACCCCGGCAAATATGTGCTGGGGCTGCGTCGCGCGGCGCTTGAGGCGGGCGTAAAGCTGTACGAGAACACGCCGCTACTGTCCTACAGTGCAGGGCAGACCATCCGCTGCATGACCCGGCGGGGCTTTGCCAGCGCGCCATTTCTGGTGCTCGCCACCAACGCTTATACCCCGCAGCTAGGCCTGCTCGAGGATAAGGTCGTGCCGCTGCGCGTTTCGGCGATAGAGACCGAGCCGTTGTCAGCAGCGCAACTGGCGTCGCTGGGGTGGCAGGGGAGGGAAGGCCTGATAACCGCGCACTGGACGATGGAGAGCCACCGCCTGACGGCTCGTAATACGCTGGTTATTACCACCAAACAGCTCGGTTACGCCTATGGCGGGCAGACGCCGAACGAGCCGGACCAGGCTGCCTATCGCGCCTTGGCCACGTCGCTCAACGAACGCTTCCCAACCTTGCGAGGGCTGGGCATCCGCTCGGCCTGGAGTGGCTACGTGAGCATGGCCTACGACGCTTTGCCAGTGGTTGGCGAGACCGGCGCCCAGCAAAACATTCTCTATACCGCCGGCTGTTCGGGGCATGGCGTCGCCAGCCAATCGCTGATGGGGCAGCTGCTCGCCGAGCGGATTGGCGGCATCGAGCATCCGCTGCTGGCCGCGTTGCGCCACAAGACGCCATCCACGCTTCCCGAGCCCTTGCAGTGGTGCGCCGTCAAGCTCGCCCTCGGGGCGGCAAAGCGAATGGACGGATGGACCAACAGTAGGGCGCGTCGCGCCGCCGGGTATTGAGCCTGGCGGCCAACTTCGATCATTTGGAACCCGAATCAATGAATGTCAACTCGAAAGAGGTCGCGCAGCTCACGGCCTGGGCCGCAATCCTGGGTGGAGTCTTCGCGTACCTGAATGTCGGTTTCATGCTGGCGGTCACCCAGGGCGATATGAATCTGTCCCTGCAAGGCGGCTACATGTTGACCGCCTCGGCCCAGGTGCGGGAGTTCTTCCGCTGGTCGATGCTGGCGGACGTCCTCGGCTTCTATCTGCCGCTGCTGATCATCGGCGGTTACTTCTGGGCCAGTTTCCGCGACAGGGCAGGCGCCCTGGGCGACATGGCGGTCCTGGCCATCGTCGTTTACGTCATCCTCGGGGTGGCCGGTGCCAGCCTGCAGCTGGCGGTGCTCAATCCGCTCGCCAGCCTGCATGCCGAAGGGGGCGAAACCGCAAAGGTCGCCGCCGAGGCCGCCTGGACCAGTATCGCCACCGCTAGCCAGAAAGGCCTGTGGTGGTGCGAGGGGCCCGTCGTGCTGTTCTGGGGCCTTGTTGTCGGCAAGCAGCTTAAGACTGCCGGCTGGGGCAAATCCATTCTGTGGCCGTTGAGCATCGTCGGCTGGTGCTTTGGCCTGTTCTTCGTCTGCGGCTTCTTCCAGAGCCTGGCCGTGCTGACCAATGTGCTGCTGGTCGTGGTCGTCCTGATATTTCCCCTGTGGCTGATGATGTTCGGCACGCAATTGCTGCGTGGACCGAAGTTCGTGCTGGCGGATCAACTTCTCTAAGAAAACGCTGAAGTAGTCGTCATTCCCGCGCAGGCGGGAATCCAGAACCTCCGTAGTACCTGGGCTCCCGCCTTCGCGGGAGTGACGGTAAATGGCTTTTTCAGAACTTCCTTAACAACTGCGAGAGGCGCTCAGTATGTCCAAGAAGCCCAGCGTTGAAGCCGGCCTCGATTCGAGGCGCAGGCAATTGTTGAAACTCGCCGGCGCTACGGCGGCGGTGGGCGGCCTCGGCCTGAAACTGGGACTGGCCAATGCCAGCGAAGACTCAGGCCAGTCAAACGGCGTGATCGACGTGGCCATCATCGGCGGCGGCCTGGCTGGCCTGACCGCCGCCCGGGATCTGCAGTTAGCGGGCAGCGAGTCCTTCGTGGTGCTGGAGGCCAGGGACAGGGTCGGTGGGCGAACCCTCAACTACGAGGTGGGAGACGGCAATGTCTCGGAGGTCGGCGGGCAATGGATCGGGCCGGGCCAGACTGCCGTGGAGGACCTCGCGCGCCAGTTGGAGGTAGGCACCTTCCCGCAGTTCCAGGAAGGGCGCACGGTCATCCTGGGCGGGGACGGTCGGCTGGAGATCGATCTCGAGGGCACTTTCGGCACCGACATGAACGTCGCGCACAAGCTGAGCGAGATGTCCCGCGATGTGCCGTCGGGGGCGCCCTGGAAATCGCCGAAGGCCGCCGAGCTGGACAAGCTCTCGGTCGGCGACTGGCTGGCCACGCAGAACATCAAGCCCGAGGATCGCTCGGGCTGGGATGCCGCCCTGACGCTTACCGGTGGAGCAAGCCCGGCCAAGATGGGGCTACTGCATTACCTGTCCATGATCAATTCGGCCAACTGCGACTACGAAAAGCTCGATTCGATCAAAGACAGTGCGCAAGGCACGCGCTTCGTCGGCGGCTCGCAGATTCTCAGCACCAGGATGGCCGAGCAGCTGGCCGACAAGGTGCGCTTGAAGTGTCCGGTGCGCAAGATTTCCGGCTGGGATGGCGAGGTTGTCACGCTGCACACGGACCAGGGGCTAGTTCGCGCACGTACGGTCATCGTGGCCATCCATCCCGCGCTGTGCAATCAGGTGCAGTTCGAGCCGGCCTTGCCCGCGGCCCGTGCCGCGCTGCAGCGTGCCTGGCCCGCGCACTCTCCGGCACGCAAGACCGCCATGGTGTATCGCCGTCCTTTCTGGCGGGAAAAAGGCCTGAACGGGCACATCTTCCAGTCCAACGGCCCCATCATCTGGGCTTGGGATAATTCCCCTCCCGCCGGCGAGATCGGCATCATCAACGCCTTCATCTCCAACGCCAATCTGCCTTCTGATTATGCAACAGCCAAGCGCACCCTGGCGGAGCTCTTCGCCCGCGCCTGGGGCGACGAGGCGCTGGAACCGGTGGCCTTCCACGATCATGACTGGCGCTACGACCCCTGGTCGATCACCTGCGTTTCGGCCATCCATCCGGGGTTTTGGACGACCCATGGCGAGGCGCTGCATCCGCCGTGCGGCAACCTGTTCTGGTCCGGTACCGAGACCGCCGACATCTGGGCGGGTTACATGGATGGCGCCGTGCGTTCGGGGCACAAGAGCGCCCTGCAGGTGCTCAACGCCCTGCGTCAGGCGTAGGAGGAAAAGATGAAGAAGTTGATAGCGTTGTCCGTCGTCGCGCTGATTGCCGGACTGGTGGCTTTTTATGGTCGGGATGCTCTCGATCTTTATCGCCTGATGGACCACATCGCCACTTCCAGCGAGGCCAGCGAGGCCGATGCCGGCCCTTGGCCGCGTCTGACCGACGCCTGCGCCGGCTGTCATGGCCGCCAAGGTCATTCTCAGCATCAGCAGTATCCGAGTCTGGCGGGGCAGCCCGCGCCCTACCTGGCGGCCCAGCTCCAGCGCTTTGCCAGTGGCCAGCGCGCCAGTCCCAACATGGGCCCGCTGGCGATGACCCTGAGCGAGGCCGATATCCAGTTCCTGTCGGCGTACTTCGCCAAGCAGCCTGCCTCTGCGAACGGGTCCTTCCAGTTCGATAGCGCGCTACAGGCAAAGGGCGAGAAGCTGGCGGCGAACGGCGGCTGCGCCGCCTGTCATGGCGAAGGTCTGCTGGGCCAGGACCAGTTCCCGCGGCTGGCCGGACAAGGGCACGACTACCTGCTGGCGCAGCTGAATGATTTTGCCCAGGGGCGGCGCCAGGACCCGACCGGCGCGATGACGGCTATCGCCGCGGCTCTGTCCGTGGACGATCGGCAGGCACTGGCCCACTACCTCGCGGCGCTTGCCCCGGTGGCGCAGTGATCCATCGATACAGAACTTGATAGAGGCTATTGCTATGGAAATTAAGGAAGCTCTTGCGCTGCTTTCCAGCGTCTTCTTGATCGTTTGCGGCGTGGTGTACGGCCTCAAATATGTGCGGGTTCGGAAGAACTATTTGCTTGGTTTCGAATGGTTGATCGTCGCGTTCTCCGCTTCGAATCTGCTGATCTTCCTGCTGCTGGGGTTCGAGCCTAGCTACAGCATCTCCTTCTTCCTCGATGCTTTTTCCCGCGCCTTCGGTGTTCCGATCGTGGCCGTGCTTGGCCTGATGGCTGTCACCCATAACTACAAGCCGTCGGTTGCCAAGGACATCGTGATATTCGCCGTCACCTTTGCTGCCACGTTCGTGCTGGTGCTGGCCGACTTCGCTCAAGGGCCGCTGCCGTATTTCTACCTGCTCATGTGGTGCGGCTACACGGTCTTTCTCGTCTATTTCAGCTGGCGACTGCTGCGTGCCGGCGAGCACCTGCATGCCTTGCTAAATACGCTGGTTACGGCGGCGGCCTTGGCCATCGCGGTCGTCTATGACTTCTTCCCGATCCCGGGGGACGACGACAAGATGGTGTTCATGATCTACGCCCTGACCGTCTGGGGTTGCCAGATCATTCAGCAGTACTACGCCTACGGTGCGCTGGGACGTGCTAGGGCGAGAGCGTCCAAGTCCTTTGTGATGGCCCGCTAATCGATTTGCGCACCCGCATAGAGTGAACCGTCACTTCCTGGCGGCACACTCTGAAAGTCCAGCGGCAGCGATGCCGAACAAATCACTGCCGTGCTGCACAGGCCAGGCGTTCGCTGATGGCTACTCCATAGTGGATTACAAGCACGCTCCATTTTCCGCCCTTCGGGGCGGTTTTTTTTTGGCTTGGACCTTGTTTATGGGGAGTGTTGGATCTGTTGGGCGTCACATGTACAGGTCACGACAGATACGCGCAGTAGAGCGTCTTTCCGCCGGCAGGGGAACGCATTTTGACGGACCGGAGTCGATCCACGACTGCCGATTACGACGGGCAAAAATCGGCCAGAAGCGGACATTTAGGTTAGGAAGGTTACGCCTACAGCAAAGCGGAAATCATGCTCGTTAACCTTTGCGGACGCGGCGACTATACCAGTGACCTATTCGCTGCCACGCAGACCAAGAGCAGCGAGAACCTGATCGGCGTTATGGACGATATAAATGTGCGCTGGGGAAGAAGTACTCTGTGGCCTAGCAGGGTGCCGGTCGTGCTCGCCTGGGGCATGAGGCGAGAGCTGATAGGTCAGTCATTTACACTAGGATAAATGACTTATGGACAGTGCGGTATAGATAGCGGAGAGAGGCGAAATGCTTAACGGTTTTTTGAAATTACTACTAGCGCTGACCGCAGTTTCTCCCGTTTCACTTACGTGGGCGATAGCCGACTTTAGTCGCAATGGATTCAAACCCCTACAGTGCTACGCTGTGATTGGCGGAATTGTTCTTGTTCTATTGTGCTACGCAATTATCCGCGTGGCTAAAGCTAAAACCACATTGATTAGCTTCGAGGCGTCAAGTGTCAAAACTATGGACAATGAGGTGGTGGCGTACGTGGTTACCTATCTCTTTCCGTTAGTTACACCTGTCGGGGAGGTTAGCGTAAGTGCACAGCTGTTTGTCTTGCTGATGATTGTGTTCCTTCTGTCAACTGCTCATGCCTTTACGTTCAATCCAGTGCTGTCTATGCTTGGCTATCACTTCTATGAGGTAGAGTCAAAGACTGGAGTTAGCTACATCTTGCTATCTAGCAATACGATTACCGACGTTAAGGATGTTAAGTCAATAGGCAGGCTTTCAAATTTTCTTCTGATACAGACTTGAGGCAGATATGGATTTCTTTGCAATAGCCAGAAGTGCAAATGTTTACCGTTTGGACCTCGAACAAACTTTGCAGCGGGACCTTTCCGCAGCGTTCACTCAATATGCGAATGAGCTTCTCGACCCGAATCTAGTGGTCGTGCCGTTTGAGCGAGAGAATTTCAAGCCAGACGAAACGGAGATATTGGAGATAGCTCCGTTTGACGTGCCAGCGTACCTTTATGATCCCGTTCACAATGCAGTGGGTTGTCCGGTCCTACCGCACAATAGTGGGGTCGTGGAGACGGTTAATTGCATTTATGGATACGATGCCGCAAGCCAGATGTATGTTTTTCAGGTAATTCCTTGGTCGCAGCGCATTGCGGGAAGCCGGCTAAATATTTTTCAAGGTCTGAGCAGTGATACTTTTACCAAGAACACAGAGTCAGGCCTGATGATTGGTGAAGGTTGCCATGCGGTCGTAATGGCCGGTTCCCTTAAGTTTAGGAGCATGTGGTGGCTGAAGCAGATCATAGATATCTCTCAACATTACAGAGCTGCTACCGAGGCAGACATAGATGCGTTAGCACAGTTACCTACAGTGAGCGTAGAGAGTCTTGATGACCTTAAGAGTGGGTCTGGGCAATGGGTTAGGACACGGGTCGCATACATTCTGGATTCCGGAATTCTTACAAATTATACACCGGCGCAACTTCTGCAGCTGGCACAAGGGCATAATGTGCCGCTTCAAATAGCTCAGGCTAATGGTGTCGACAAGGTCGTTATACCGAAAGAAAGTCAGGAGCTACGTTCCGTATTAAAATTTTTGGAAGAGGAGTACTACGCCGGCCCCATTACCGGTCTGTCCTATGAAACATCTAATAAGCGGCGTCGGTAGAGTAAATATCCGCCGGTAGCACTGTGCTCATTTCAAACGTACTGATAACGGTTCATGCGGCTTCCCACAACTACGATTGTAGACATCGGCCCCGACTGCAACTTGCAGGGTGGGGCCGGTTGCTATCTGGGTCCAGACTTCCTCGCCTCGCAGTTCGATGTCGATGCGCGGAAAGATGACCGCAAAAGCCGTCCTAGCCTGCGCCTTGTCCCGTTTCAACGTAGATTCAAGGTTCAGCAGGGTGCTGCTGAAGATAGCCCGGATATCAGGGAGCTGCGTTCCCGCCTGTTCCATCTCCTCATACCCTGTCTCAGTTTTGCAAGTTGGTAAAGGAGATAGCTTATTTTCTAAGCGTCCGCTATTGGGCGTGCTGGTGGCGGCTAAAAAGGGATTAGGCCGAAAGCCTCGCTATCAGGGGCAGAAGTACTAGCCGATACTGCGGGTCTTTCTTCGCCTCCTGAGCTGCCTGGCAAGGTCTCCAATGGCATCCGTTCGATCTCTAGCCGCTTGAAGGAGTACATCCACTGTTCTCTTGCTCCTGCCCCCTGCCTCCAAGGCAGCCTTCCAACCAATCGCTGCCTTGTCGGCGCTCACCAGATCAAGGGCTAGCTGAAGACTATCAGGCGCATGTGTCAGCATGGCTTTGAGCATCGGCGAGGACTCTTTGTACCAACTCGGGTGATCCTCAGAGACTGCCTTAGCAATGGTTGGAATGCATTGCGCTAGTGCAGGTGGCAACAATTCAGGAGCTTTTTCCAAGAAAAGTGCGATGACAAATTCGCCATAGTTCCATGCAACATGCGAGTAACTAGCAAGCGCAATGGATTTCCCCCCACGTACAAATTCGACAGCCGCATCAGGAGCTATCACTGCCAATCGCGGGGGCATGGTCTCCATGTGGCCGAGGTACTTCCGGACAAAACTAGCCATGGTCGCCCAGGACTCGCGCGTACTAGCGGCTACGCCGATGAGTGTCTCTGCATCGTGGGGCAGATGCCTCCAATGCTCCCCGATCGTCACACCGAGTACATCCCAGTCAATCAGCTTTACCAGTCGTTTGAACTTAGGACGGGATACTCGGCGTAGGAGCGCTAGGAGGAATGTCACTTGCTGAAACATTCGTAGCGGTGCCAGGGTAAGCTTCCGAGCCAGGTCGTGTAGGTCGACGTTGTCAAACAGCATACGGGCAAGGTGGATATGCCTAGCAGTAGGCGCATACTTTCCTGTGTATACACCGAGAGGGTCGAGAACTCTGAGAACGTGCCACGCAAGGTCATCAAGCTCTCGGAACTGTACGACTGGATCCTCTATTAGTCTCTTCCTCGCGGTGGGTAGGAATACCTCGACCATGTCCAGGGTCAGCGCCTCAGCTGGCCACACCAACGCCTCGAACAAAGAGATGATTCGGTATAACGGCGCCTCCGTTGGCCACGATGCCGCTAAAGCTAGTAGTTTCTCCCGATCCAAGTTTTCGAGCACTGTCTGCGCCCACGGATCCCCATGCCCTAGCCGTAGGCTCTTTGCCAAGTCAGCGACATGGCCAACGCTTGCGGCGTCAATATTAGAAATAAAGCTGGATATCACCATCGGATTCACCCTGCGGGTAAGCTCGATGGCAAGCTCTTCTTTCTTGTTCAATAAATCGTTCAGCAGGCGCGCGAGCCCATGCCCCATTGGGTTGATTGCGTGCTCAATCCACGAAACGATTGTGGACTCGTTTCCTTGAAGAACGATTGCAATCCCATCTTCGAGATATGAAGCGATTTCGGTCAACACAAAGCATGCCGTCATCACTTCACTCGGATCGTTTGCTTTCCAGCAGCGAGCAAGAAGTGATTCAAGCGAATCGCGCCTGATGAGTCGCCGCCACCTGCTGTCGTCTACGAACCATAGGTCATGCAGTAGTGTTCTCAGGCCCGCGAGCGGGAAAGAATGCTCTGTAACCACAGCGTTTAGCATTGCAGCTACATAGGCCCGTGATGCCTCGTCTTCGCGCTGGAGAATGCGTCCAAGCAACACGGCAGCAAATCGTTGATGGGGACACCGCAAGTCATTTGCAGAGATCACCAATCTCTCTGCGACGAGCGCATCCAGTGCAGTACCTAGGTTGCTGGTATCGGCCGATGCAGCTGTTAGAAGTTCTGCGATGTCCGCCACTGAGCAGCTTGAGTCACGGGACGCTAGCTGCCTAATGGTCACCGCGGCCAGTGGCAGCGCAGCACCAAGTACCCCAGCCGTGATTGCAGCTTCGTTAGCTCGCCTCCAACCGCCTCCGAGCACAAAGCAGAATTGCCAGGGCACTGCTGCGTATTTGGCTGCATGTTCGATGCGCTCTTCGAGCGAAACGTCCATCATTAGATCGCCCACATGACCGTCCGCCCGCCGTACTGCTTCCAACGTAGCGCGGCGATCCGCAAGCAGCCCTGTCGCAATCGCACGAATGGCTGCCTGTGGATCCATTCGCACTGCCCCTCGTTGCGCTGCTCGACCCTCAATTGCGCTGTGCGTAGAGAGGATTAAACGCTGAGACGTTGCCTGGCCTTCCAGTACTCGCAAGTCGCTGTCGGTGACTAGATGCGCGTCATCCACCAACAAAAGGGTCCCATTGTCACCAGAAGTGGGAAGGTTTTCCGGGACCACGTTGGCGCCACGGAGGGCAAAAACCCTCCAGCCACGTGTTGCAAAGGTGTGTGCTACCTGAAAAGCACAAACCGATTTTCCTGTTCCAGGCTCACCGATGAGTCGTGCTGAGTACGCCATTTCCATTTGCTGGATTGCCAAGTCGGCTTCAGGAAGGCGCGGGCAGGCGAGTGCATCTGTCGGCCCAAGTGGCCTCCCTAGGAGGGCAGGGCCTATGTCACGACTACTATCGAAGAGCACTTCCCGCCATGCTGGAGTATTCGATCTTTGAGTGATAAGGGGGTGACATTCATTGGCCAAGAATGCCGCGCCTGTGATTACTTGAACTGCTCGTGCCAGCGTTGCAGCGTCCACTCCCAGCTCGGGATAAAAGGCCTCAATCACGGTCGGGTGGCTAAAGAGTAGGGACTCGATGTCGCCCCAGCCCATCACTTGGACGGTGAATTTTCCTTGGCGCTCTCTGTCGACAGAAATCTCACGCGCAATCCGCTGCAATTCCCCGTCCGTAGGAGCAGTGGTCGCCAATATCCAATGTTCCAATGCAGGGCTAAATTTGTCCGCCTTGGTGATCTCGGCGACTAGTTCAGACTCACACACTGTCGCGCCAAGCGACTCGTCCTTCCCCTTGCACTGGACTCCTTGAAAGCGAGAGCGACTGCCATCGATTCCCCCCCACACATCAACACCGTGTTGAGGTTGCCCGGCTCGACCGTTCTTTTGCGCGAGACTGTCTTTCCAGACTTCCCTAAAAAGGGCGAGGCATAATTCCTCAAACTCCTGCCAATGTTTTGGCCTAGGGATTTGCTTGTTTCTTGAATCCATTTAGTGGTGGCAGCTCGCTTTAATCAGTTAAGGGTGTGCTCTTGGCTGAGCATCAGATGTATGGGCCAGGTCGGATACTAGCGTTGGTTAGCATTGTGAGTCGCCCCTAGTTTTGGCGACACACCCGAGCGACCGCTTCTGGCCGTTCTCTGCCCGTTACCCTCGGCAGCAAAGGGCAAAGGGCAAAGGGCAAAGGGCAAAGGGCAAAGGGCAAAGGGCAATGGCTGGTCCCACTGCCATCGGTCAATCAGCAGACGGATGCCATCGCGAGCGGGGGTAGTCCTGGGAAGAGCGGGCATCCATGCCCACCTGCACGGCTGCAGGCTACTGTTTGACCGGGGGAGACGCTGGCGGTTGGCTGGCCAGGAAGTGGGCCGTGGCCCTGATTCCCTCCGCCGATAGAGTACTCGCCATGGCGTTCATGGCGTGGGTCGGGTCCTTACGACGGTCATGCTTGAAGGCGTTGAGCTGGTCGATCAGATAGCCCTCGCCCTGACCGGCGAGGCGTGGGCCGAGGGGGCCGCCGGCCAGGCCTTCGCCATGACAGGTGGTACAGCTCTTGGCCGCGATTGTGGCTTGTCCGCTTTGCGCAAGGGCGGAGTCGTGGGCGGGAGCCTCCGTCCTTTGCGCCATCTGGCGAGCGAAGTAGGCCGCTAGGGACTGGATCTGCTGGTCGGTAAGGCTCGCGGCGAGGGGACTCATCTGCGGGCTGTCCCGGCGGCCTTCGGCGAAGGCGTGCAACTGGGCCTCGATGTAGGCAGCGGGCATGCCTGCCAGAGAGGCGTACTGGGCGTTCCTGGACTGGCCTCTTTCACCATGGCAGACGTTGCAGCTGTCCTGTAGTTGCGGCCAGGCGCCGCCATCGGCCTGGTAGTCCATATAGTGTTGGTCGAGGGCTTCCATAAAGCGGTATCCCGCCACTATTTCCGGGCCATATATCGCGCCCGATACTGCCAGGGCGGCCGTCGTCACGACCGCACCTATCACCAATGCTCGTTTCATCAGACGCTCCTCCGAGTTTGCAGCAGTGCCTGGAGGGCCTCCAATGCCGCCTGGTGGCCGGAGCGAACCGCGCCATCCATCGAACTGGCCCAGATTTCGGCCGTCTCGGTGCCTGACCAGATCAGCCGGCCAACCGCGGGTTTCAGGTACTGGCCCCATTGGGTTAGGAAGCCGGGCGGTATCGATGCGACGCAGGTCAGCGTCCAGGGATCGACCTTGCCCCAGTCATGGTCGTGAAACTGGGTGGGATGCAGCGCCTCGTCGCCTAGCGCTTGGGCATAGATCTGCGCGAGGATGGTCTCTGCGCGCTTGGCATCCTGGGGCAGTTGACCGGCTCGGACGAAGGCGCTGAGGACGCCGACGCTGCCATCCGGAGGCGAGTTGTCGTAGGACAGGATCAACGGCCCGCTGGCTTGGCTGACCTGGCCGTTCATGCCCTGGTCGCGCCAGAACGGACGGTCATAGACATGCACCGTCTTGCGCATGGGCGCGTGGGACGGCCAAAGCTGTTGCAACTGCGCACGACCTTCGGGCAGCGGCGGCTCGAAGTGGATCTGGTTGCATAGGGCAGGGTGCAAGGCGGCGATGATTTGGCGGGCGCGGATGATGCCCTGATCGGTATGCAGTTCGACGACATCACGGTCCCAGCCGACGATCTTGCGCACGGGGCATGACAATTTGACTTTGTCACCCAAGGCCTCCGCTATCCTGGTACTGAGGATCTGCGAGCCGCCCGTGAAGCGGGTCTCCTGGGCCCCGCCCTTGAAGCCCTCGAGCTTCACCATGTCGCAGTCGGCGGAGTTGATCAGCGACAGGTAGTGCAGCAGTGCCAAGTTTGAGGGCGGGGTGCCGGTGGTCAGTCCTATGGACGTATCGAAGCTGAGTTTTTCTTCGTTGTTGACGCCTTGCTGCGCCAGCCACTCGCCGACCGAGAGCTTGTCGAGGGCCTCGGCATCAGTTGCCGCCCATGGTGCCTTGCTGGGTACGTCGCGGGCGAGCTCGTTCAGCTTCTCGATGAGTGGGCTGTGGGCGGCCTGTGTCACGTCCTCTGCGTATTTGGCTGTGCCTGCAAGGTAGACGTTCTTGCCCTGGTAATAGGTCGGGAAGGTGTCGACCCCGAGTTCGCGCGCCAGGTCGAAGATGGCGGTTTGCCCGGGGCCGATCCACTGGCCGCCGGCTTCCGAGACGACGTCCTTGCCCAGGTCGTGGTTATAGGTGCGTCCACCGACCCGGTCCCGCGCCTCCAGCACGACGAAGGCCTCGCAGCCGGCGCGTTGCAGATCCCGCGCCGCGGTCAGGCCGGCCAGGCCGGCGCCGATGATCGCGACATCCAACACATCCTCTTCTGGGCGTGTTGCCGTCTGCGCCATGGACCGCCCGCTGAGTGCCAGGCCACCGATCAAGGTCGCGCCACCGATGGCCTGCAGCAACAAGCGTCGCTGGCGCTCGGAGGGCGACAGCTCATCGTTGTCTGAAATCATCTTCGCCTCTGTCATGCTGGTTGTTGTAATTAAAAAAACGAATGTTACGAAAATACATCGAAATCGAACCGACGCCAAGAGAAACCGAGCGGCGTTCGTGAGGTGCATGGGCAGGGCTTGAGTGCTCCGCTTGCTGCGCGTCGATGAAGGCAGGTAGTGCAGGCGGTGCTAGGAGCTTGACGACGCCATGGGCGGCTTACGCGGGAGCTGCATGAGCGGCGAAGCGCTGGGGGCCGGGATCGCCCCCAGCCTCGGCCCGCGGCTCAGTTCTGGCGTTCGGCGTCCGCCTCTGCCCACGCCGCTTCGATGGTTCGTCGCTGGTCATTGGATAGCGGTTGCCCGAGGTACAGGCGTCGCCGTTCATCCTGGGTTGGCACGGCCAGCTCCGGCAGCAGGCGCCGATTGCCGTTCCGATCCAGGTCCAGGCTGGGCAGGAAGTGGCTTGCCCTGGCATTGCGCACCGCGTTTTCCGGCTTCAGCAGGTAATCGATAAAGCGGTACGCCGCTGGTACGTTGCCGGCATTGCCGGGAATGGCAAGGCTGTCGATGAACTGCAAGCTGCCCTCTTGCGGAATGCTGAAGCGCAGCTCGCCGCTCGCGTTGGCCAGCGAAGCGAGCCCGTTCCAGGCCATCGCAGCACATACCTTGCCGTCGGTCAGCTGTGAGACGAAGGCCGTGAATGGCTGCGGGCTGGACGCCAGCTCCAGGCTGCGGATCTCCTGAACGGCCTTGTTGATGCTGCGAGCACTGCTGGTTTTCAGGTTCTTGCCTTTGTAGGTCAGATACAGGAACAGGTTGTGCTCCGGTTCGTTCTGTAGCATCACGCCACAGGACCTCAGCTTGTCGACATTGGACGGGTCGAACAGGACGCTCCAGCTGTTGGGAACAGGGGCCTGCAGTGCGCGGGACGCCTTACGCTCATGGACGACCAGGCCGGCCGTGCCCCACATGTACGGGACGGCGTAGAGATCCGCATTGATTCTGGAATTGAGCCTGAGCAGCAGTTCGCGACTGACTTCTTGGCGATTAGGCAGCTCACGGAAATCAAGCGGGGCAAGCCGGTTTTCTTTGATCAAGCGATCGAGCTGAAAATCGGAGGGGACAATCACGTCGAAGCGTTCGCCCGAATCCAGATCGGCCTCCAACTGGGCTGCGGTCGTATAGGTGGAGTAGTCGACCTTGATACCGGTCTCGCGCTCGAAGTCCTGCACGACGGCAGGATCGATGTAGTCGGACCAGTTGTGCACCCGCACGACTTCCTTAGCGACCGCCTGGCTCGAAATGGCTGCCAATGCAAGAACCAGTAGCGTCTTGGCGTTCAGAGGCGACGGCTGCGTTTTCCTTTCTGCTCCCACTTTGGCCTCCGACAGATGTTTTATTTATTATTTCATCTGTTATGCAAAGTACAGTACTCCTCCCCATCATGCAAAGCGTCATTTGGCCATTGCTTTAGCAGGATTGGACGGGCCTGAGTCTGTCGTAGATCCGATCGGGGTTCGTGCGCGATCCTCACGAGTGTTCGGCTCATGGGGCGAGGGTGTTGTGTTTTTTAGGAGCGTTCACAGCAAGAGACCGGGGTTCTCCCCGGTCTCTTGGGTGGGTACCACCGGTTACTTGGCCGAGGCCTTCGTGGCGGATGGCTTGCGTGCGGGCGCAGGCTTGGGAGGCGCGATCATGGTGATAAGGGCGTTGAGCAGGGCCTGACCGCGTTCCGCGCTGAATCGCTCGGGCTCGATCGGCATCAACATCATCCAGCCATCGCTGATGGCGCTGACCTGGTCGGCGAGCAGATCGGCGGGGATATCGGTTCGAATCAGACCCTGGCTTTGGCCTTTTTCCAGTAGCGCGGTGAACACCTGGCGGAAGCGCGCATAGCGCTGCTTGATGACGCTGGCGAAGGCGGGTTCATGGCGTGCGTGGGCGAGTAACTGCAGCCAGGTAAGCCAGCCATTCGGCTCGTCTCCGCCCATCGAGTCAAGCCATTGGCCAACGAGTCCTTTGATGTCGATCCGCTCCTGGTTGATCTCCAGTAGGGTGTCGATCTCATCGAACAGGTTCTGGGCTACGGCGGTGATCATTTCCTCTTTATTGGCAAAGTAGTAGGTCACGGCGCCTGTGGTGCAGCCGGCCTGTTGTGCCACCTTGCGCATCGAGGCGCCGGCATATCCCTCCTGCGCAATCACCCTGAGGGCGGCATTGAGCAGTTCGGCGCGCTTGGCATTGTGATCCCCCACCGGGCGTCCGCGGCGCGCCGCGGGTTCCGAGTCGCTCTTACGCACTTTACGGTTGCGGGGCGGGGAGGCGGGGGGTTGCGAGTCGGACATAGCAGATAGGGGCCGAGTTGAGTCGTTGATCCGTGGCAGGGAAGCGTTGCACCGGCGCCAGCATAGGGAAATTACCTGCAGAAAGCATCCTTGCCGCTTCGCGGTGAATGGCGTCTCGGCTGGCGGGGCACCGAGCCCGCGCTGATCGGGCGGGCCTGGGCGTCGCAACGCTTTTGCGGCAGGCGCGCGATGGGTCAGTCGCTGGCGCGGAAGATCAGCGGCGCGATGTTGGTGAAGTTTGCCACGTCGCCGATGACCTTGGCGGTCACGGGGGAGCCGAGCGCGGCATCGATACTGGCCTGATCCTTGAAGCGCAGAATGACCAGGCCCGCGAGAGGCTGCGGACCCGCCGCTGGAGAGAGGATCTCGGCCGATTGCAGCCCGAACTCACCCCAGGCGGCCTGGGCCAGCGGGATGTGGGTGGACAGATAGTAGTCCCGGTCGAAGGTCGAGCCTTCGGCCAGGGGATAGCTGACGATCAGGGTAGCCATGATGGGTTCCTTGCTGGTGATGTATCGGCGCCCATGAGGCGCTGAGTCGTGTTGTGATCAGGCGCTGCCGCAACCTGCGACCGCGACTGCACGGATTTCCACGCGCAAGCCAGGCAGGGCCAGTTCCGTGGTGCCCACCGCGGTCCAGGATGGATAGCGGTCGGGAAAATACTGGTCTTTGACCTGCGCGAAGGCCTGCATGTCGGCTTGAAGTTCGGTATGGAAGGTCATCAGCTCGACCACGTCGGCCAGGCTGGCGCCAGCCGCTTCGAGAATGGTCTTCAGAGCCTGGAACGCCAGATGCGCCTGCTCCTCGATATCCTTGCCCGGGGTCATGCTGGCGTCGACGATTCCGACCTGACCGGACACCCAGATCATGTCGCCTACGCGTGTCGCCTGGGAGTAATGGAAGGTGTCGTAGAACACCTGGGTGTGCGGCGGGTTGATTAGCTGTCGCTTCGGGGGTTGGGCATTCATCAGTGGATCTCCAGTTACACGAGCTGGCGGAAGGTGGGGTGGCGGAACGGCTCGCCCGCTTTCAGGTTCGATAGCTCCTCGGTAAACAGAATGCCCGCCGTCGGATAGCCCGAGCCGCTGTACTCCGGCAGCGGGCGGAAGGTCGCGTTATCGCCGAAAAAGCGGAATACGAAGGTGTGGCGATCCGGGAAGCTATGGTCGACAGGGGCGCCGCCATGCAGCGAGCCGGGGTGGATCAGCACCACATCGCCGGGTTCGGTGGCCCAGGACAGGATGTCGTAGGCGTCGGGGTTCAACTGACGCTCGGCCTCGATATCGGGCAGCCGGGGCAGGGCGTCACCACCATGCAAGGGCTGGGTCGGGTCGTTCGGATCGCGAAAGGTGGTCCCGTCATAGCGCGGGCCGCGGTGCGAGCCACGAATGATCTCCAGCGCGTTCTGCTTGGGCACGGATTCGAAGCTGATCCAGGCGTTGCCCCAGTGCTGGCCAGTCCAGGGCAGGTAGGAGGTGTCTTGGTGCCAGAGCGTGCGAGCCCCGTGACCGCCGGCCTTGAGAAATACCTCCTCGGCGAAGTACCAGACTTGTTTCGAGCCCCATAGGTCGGCGAACACCTGGCCGAAGGGCAGCGAGGCCACCAGTTCCTCCAGGCGTTCCTTAGCCAGCGGATTGGCGTTATCGACGTGTGATTGCTGCACAGTCCCACTGAACATGCGGGTGGCGTGGGGGCCATGGTTTGCCACCGACCAGTCGTAGGCCGCTCGGCACCGAGCCATTTGCTCCTCGTTTAGCAGACCTTTGATCAGGACTGCCCCATCTTCTTGGAACGCTTTGCGCAGAGAGTCGTACATGGTGCTTTTCCCCAGGACTTTTCACCGACGTGACTCGAGGCTAGCAGCAGATTTTAATTATCGCAACAGCTGTTATGTTAAGTCGTTTTTGGGGGGTGCGTTTCGCGGTGTAGGTGAGTGCTCCTTGCCCTTGCCCTTGCCCTTGCATTGCAGCGGGCAGCGCGGGCTATGCGCTCGACTCTTGGCCTAATCCCGGGCGGCAGTCCTGCCAGCCCGACGATCGCTCTCAGCTGCACCGATGAAGGACATGGCGTCAGCTTGTACCGATATCCACCCATCTTCTCCTTCTGCTGTGCACTTGCTTCATCTGCAATGCCTAGAGCGTTGCTCGGAAAGCTCAACCTGCAGCCCGGCGTTTTTTTTCCAATGAATGCAGGGGGCTTTTAACGTAACGATAGTTATGTAAAATACAGGCAGCAGTGTCTCGCTTCTGCCTTCCTGGGGTATTAGCTATGCCACTTCCATCTCTGGCTAGTCCTCGAGCAGCTACTAGGTGCTCTGAGTCTGTCGGTTGAATCATTTGTGCGATCACGGTATCGCGATGGATGTGCCCAAGTGCTTAAGAAGTTGTCACTGAGCTTGAAGTTGTCCCTGCTGCCAGCCGCTGCCTTGCTCGGTCTGCTGTTGTTCGTGGGCTACACCTCCGTGCAGTTGTCTGCCAACGATGCTCGCCTAGACACCCTTGAGGCTAGGTTCTTTCCCATATTGGAGAAGGCCGACGCGGCGAACTTCCAGTTCTCCCGCCTGCCCGGTTTGCTCAATAGCGCAGTGGCGGCCGGCGAGCTGGCGACGCTGAAGGAGGCGCGCAAGGTGTTGGCGGACATCGCCGAGCTACAGCAGCTACTGCAGCCGCTGATCCGTGCTAACAGCGAACGCGCCGGCGAATTGGAGAACTGGCGCCACGCCATCGGCCGCTATTCCGACAATGCCCTGTCCGCCTCCGAGCAATTGATCAAGGGCAGTGCCGGCTTCGAAGACCTGCGCCCAAGTCTGGACCGCATGGCCAGCGACCTTACCGCCGCACAACAGCTTGGCGCGGCTTTTCGCGCCCACGCCTACGAGGATTTCCAGAGCACCCTCGGCCAGGCCCGCACCGACAACGCCGAGACCACCCGCGCCGGATACATCCTCAGTGCCCTGCTGATGGCTCTGGTCGGTATCGGCGCCTGGTTGATCATCCGCGGGATCATGTGCAACGTGCACGGCGTGATCGACTCCCTGCAGGCCATCGCTCGCGGCGATGGTGACCTGACCCGCCGGGTCAATGTCGACTCGCATGATGAGATCGGCGAGATGACCCGGCTTTTCAATAGTTTCCTCGACAAGCTGCAGCGCACCATCCGAGAAGTCATCGATGCGGCGGACCCATTGCGGCAGATATCTCAAGAACTGTACCGGTTGACGAAGCAATTAGAGGAGAGAGCCACGTCACAGCAGGGCCACACTGACACTATTGGGTGCGACATTCACACCATGACCAACCGCATCCAGGAAGTGGCACAGCGCTCGCAGCAGGCGTCAGAAAGCGCCGGCTCCGCTTCGCGTCAGGCCGACGCCGCGCGCGCCAGCATCGGCTGTCTGTCCGACAGCATCAACGACTTGGGCAGTAGCGTGTTGGGGGCGGTGCAGGCTATGCAGCAGTTGGAAGAAGAGACCCAACAGGTTGGCTCGGTGCTTACCGTGATTCGTAGCATCGCTGAGCAGACCAACCTGCTCGCCCTAAATGCTGCGATTGAAGCCGCCCGCGCTGGCGAACAAGGGCGCGGCTTTGCTGTGGTCGCCGATGAAGTGCGCAACCTGGCGCAGAAGACCGCTGCCTCCACCGCCGAAATCCAGCAGATCATCCAGCGGTTACAGAACAGCTCCAACGGTGTGCTCAACGTGATGAACGCCAACGGCGGCAAGGCCCAGCACAGCATCGAGCGCTCGGTGGAAGCCACTCGCATGCTCGAGTCCATCGCTGTGGCGGTGGGCCAGATCGACGAGCTGAACGCCGACATCGCCCGGCTCACCCATGAGCAGATCGGCCTGTCGAGCTCTATCCAACAAGAAACCCAAGTGGTTCAGAAGGATGCGCAGGCATCTGCCAATGGGGCATGCGCCACTGCCCGTTTAGGCGAGCGGTTGGTCAGCACAGGCGATCACTTGCGTGCGGCCACGGTTCAATTTCGCGTTTAACGCCACATTCGAGGAGCATCACTTAATGACTGCAATACGCGTCATCAGCCTAGCGGCCGCGTGCTTGGCAGCCACACCCGTCTTCGCGTTCGAGCAAGGCAAATCTCGCTTCAACGGCTTCGGCACAATTGGTGTCACCCATCTGGGGGGGGAGGACGACGGTCGCGGCTACGGCGTTTCAGGTCAAACCACCGACTCCTGGCGCGGCGATCAGCTGAGCAAGTTCGGCGGTCAGCTGACCTACGGCATCACCGACACGGTCGACCTGACCCTGCAGGCCACCGCTAAGGCCTACGCCGATAAGTGGAAGGCGAACCTGGAATGGGCCTATCTGTCCTGGCAAAGCACCGACAACCTGATGCTGCGTGTCGGCCGTCTTCGCACGCCAATGTACATGTACTCCGAGAGCATCGACGTTGGCTTCAGCTATCCCTGGCTGCGCCTGCCGGACGAGGTCTACAGCCAGGTCCAGCTGTCCAACTACGAAGGTGCCGACCTGATTTACAACTTGCCACTATCGATTGGCTCCGTGGCTTTGCAGGTTGCCGCTGGCCAAGCCAAGGAGCGGGAGGAACATTATTTCGACGAGAACTTCGATGTGGACTACAGCCGGATCTTCGGAATCAATGCGAGCTTGGCCACCAACGACTTTGGCGCGTTCCGCGTCGGTTACGTCGAGGCTGATATCAAGACCGAGATCGCCGGCAGCTTCACTGACAACTTCGGCAACTCGAACTCCGCCACCCTGCTGGCCCTGGACAAGGACAAGGGGAAATTCACCTCGATCGGCTACCAGTACGATACCGGTACCTGGCTGACCGCCAACGAGTGGACCCATCTCCTGATAGAAGGGGACGGCACTGGCAGTACTCAGGCTTTCTATATGATGGGCGGTCGCCGCTTCGGCGACTTCCTCGCCCACGTCACCTACGCACAGCTGGACGAGGATGAGGGCCGTCAGAGCTCTTGGACCTTCGGCCTGAACTACAACGTTCTGCCGACCGTGGTGCTGAAAGGCGAGTACAAACGTGTCGACAGCCGCGGTGGCTACGATGGCGTGTTCGTGCGCAACGCTCAGGAGCTGTACGACAACTCCGCCAGCAACGTTTCCAACGGAGCCTTAGGCATTCCGACTCGCAACTACGACGGCGACATCATCAGCGCCGGCGTCGATTTCGTGTTTTAAGGATAAGGCATATGAAGCAGTCCATTCGCATCCTCCTCGCCGCCGCCAGCCTGGGTGCCGCCGCCCTGGCTCACGCCGAGGTTGCCGTGATCATCAACGCCGGCTCATCGGCCATGCTGTCCGAATCCGACGTGGCCAACATCTTTCTGGGCAAGAGCAAGTCGCTGAAGGGCGTCGACCAGAAGGATTGGAGCCCGACCAAAGAGAAGTTCTACGCCGCGGTCACCAACAAGAACGAGGCGCAGCTAAAGTCTTACTGGTCTGGTCTGGTGTTCACAGGCAAAGGCCAGCCGCTGCCTAGCGTGGCCAGCGATGCCGAGGTGGTAGCCAAGGTCGCCGCGGAGGCCGACGCTATCGGCTATGTCGACGAGGCCTCAGTTACTAATCAAGTAAGGGTGTTGCACACCTTTCCTTAAGGGGATTAAAAAGGCGCTTCGCGATAAGGTGACGCCGCGGGCCTATTTGGTCCGCAGCGCCGATGGGGCAATTCTTCTCACTCGATCTCGCATTTCAGCGGCATCTTTATCCTATTTCTACTCGATTGCGCCCTGCGTGTTTTGCTTGATAAAGGGCTGCATCCGCACGTTCGAACCAGCGCTCAAATGGCGCAGTATCGTCAACTTGCACTAGGCCAATGCTGACAGTCGAGTGCAGAGGGCCTTGGGAAGTTTTCACGATTTCCCTAGCCCAGCTTAAGCGTAGCCGCTGCAGCAAAGCGGTGGCTTGTTTCTGATCCGTATCCGGTAAAAGCAACACGAATTCCTCACCACCGAAACGAGCGAAGGGGTCTGTGCGGCGTATTTGAGCCTGGCACAGTTGACTGAACTGCTGAAGTACCTGATCGCCCACAGCGTGTCCGTACTGGTCATTGATCTGTTTAAAGTGGTCCAAATCAAAAACCGCTAAGCACAGAGCTGCTCCCTGTCGATTGCTACGTAACAGCTCATGTTCCGCTCGCTCGGCAAAGGCACGCCGGTTCAGGGCTCCGGTTAGCGGATCCCGGGTAGCCATAGTTCGGAGTTCATCTTCGAGTGCCTTACGGTCACTGACATCTCGGATTTCGGCTACTTGGCTTCCATCCTCCAGAGACACTATGCAGAATTCGGCGGAAAAGTGGCTTCCATCGCTACGTATGGCTTGGCGATCTTTCGGCTGCCCGTTAGCAGCTGTGATTTGGGCTGCTAGGTCATTGTCGACGTCGAATAGCGTTGTTAGAGGCTGCCCAATCAGCGCGTGGTGAGAACGTGTAAAAAGGCTTCCCAGCATTGGGTTGGCATCGACAATCACACCGTAGCGCGATATTAGAACCCCTGCATTAGCAACGTTCATTAGGCGCTCGAAGCGTTTTGCATTGACCTGTGCCGCAGATGCGTTGTGCTGGCTGTCGAGTAGTATTCGGCGCATCGTCAGTAGAGCCAAGCCGAACAGGGCAATAATCCACAACGGAACCCCCAAGTGGAAGGAAAGCAAGTACGACGCGGAGTGGTTTTCGTCTGGCTGCGCAAGCCCCGTTTGGCTCTCGAACAGAGCAACAAGGCCGCTGGCTGACGCAACTAGCGCCAGGCCACCAAATATAATCGCGACAAAGCGGCGAACATGGCGTAGTTCAACTTCGCCCCGTGCCAACCAAAGTGCGCAACTGGCTAATGCGGGCAGCAGCGCACCGAAGAGCGAATAAATGGCGAGCAATAGCTCAGAATTTGTATTCCCCGTTATCCATTGCCACGAAGAGATTGCGCAAATTGCCCCAGCACAGCTCGGTACGATCCACCAGGCCGGAGAGCGGTTGAGGAAGCTGAATATGCCTACAACCAGCAGAGCCTCTCCTGAAAGCTGCAGGGTAAAGCCGGCGATACGCATCAGCGGACTGCCCGTGGCTAAATCACCAATAAAAAGAAGCAAACCCAGAACGAGCGTCAGTACTCCGCAGGTCCAAATGCCCGGGCCATGGTAAGGGCGTGAGTAATACCATAGGGCAGTACAGGCTACCGCGCTGGCTGCCATCAGATTGATGCCTAGGAGAATGGGCGAAAAATACAGGGCAGTCATGGCTGTATCCTAGCTGGCTGTCAGAGTTGGCTTGGAGGTAAGGGTATGAGGGTGCGCGCCCATATTCCGCATGTTGGCTATAGCTAGCCGATTTAGTGCAAGGATTGTATTAGCGAACTTCTGGTCCCACAGGTACGCATCTTGCTGCGAGCAATGGGCTTGCCTGTGCGTCGAGGTAGACCGGCCTTTGGCTAAACAAGTAAAAATCTTAGGACAAATTTAGGGCAAAACCGAAGCCGTTTGACGCCGTCGTAAGCCACTTCGGATTTTTTTACAACCTGGTTTAGGTGGCCTACGGCGTTGCTGACGGTAGCCCTACGGGGTTCAAATCCCTATCTCTCCGCCATTACTTAACCTGAGAGCCCCGGATTCCGGGGCTTTCTGGTTTCTTGGGTCTGCCTAAGGGTCTTTGACCTACACTGCGGCGTCGGCTTGTCTCTGTTGGTCGTTGCCTCTGCCTTTTCGAGGTTCCTTGGGGCTCTATACAGCGCTCAATCCTAACCGCGAACTGGCTCATGCTTCATCGTGATGATGGTCTGTGTTTTCAGGTGTGTGGACATCGTGATTTCGGAGGTCCGACGGTTCTCGATTCGACGCTGAAAACGGCACTGGTACCAGCAGCTCTTTGCCGTCGACCGATGCTTCATGTAGCGCCGGCTTGCGAGTGGCATCAAGCATATCTTTTAAAGTGCTCTCTGAGCTTTCCATTGACCTCTCAGCAAGCTCTATAGGGCGCTCCGTCCACATTTCGATTTTGCCGTTTTCGTCGTAGTAGACCTTATGTATCTGGAAGGTGTCCCCCTCGATAGGGTCTAGGCTCTTTATGACCCTGTAGTTCTAGGTCTTTATGGGATTTCCCAGCTGTAGGTTCTGATGATGAAAAGGATAGCAAAAAGATGCCGCAGGTCTTCAACGAATGAAAGGCATGCAGCCAGGTCCCAGTGTAGAGAAGCCACTCATATTGGAGGCCCCGTCTTGAGCGCAGCCACTTTAGAAATACTCGTTCAGATCAAAGACCACCAGCGGGCGGCACTTGTTGGTCAGTCCGGAGACATCCGCTCAAGGATCGAGGCGTTGATTCAGGAAGCCGTCGAGCGGTACGAATTGGAGCAGAAGATCGAGGCGCTGCTGCCAGAGGTCATTCGCTCAGCAGCGGGCCAATGCCGCAATCGACGATGCAATGGCGTATTGCAAGGCGTCCAATCAGCACATAGCAGAAATGGAATTCAAGTACAGCCAGAGACGAAGCCGTGGCTGCACATGAGCATCCATACCTAATACAACTCCCGGGCTGTAGCGGAGCCGTTGGCCATTGCCATCGTCGTTTTTTGGCAAGCAGTTTCCCGACCAAGGGCCGCTCGCAGCAGACAGCTTTTCGGGGGGGGGGGCGAAGCCACGGTGGTACTCGCGCTGACCAAGCGGGGGTTCAGCATCATTCGCATCGGTGAAGATTAGTCCAAGACCGAGGTCACAGCCACGGTCAACGACTACTTCGACATGTTGCGCGCCGAGGCCGCCGAATCCGCCGGAGCGCCATACAACAAGTCCGAGCACAACCAAACACTCCGCTGATTACTCAACGGCTGGAGCAAATCCTCAGTCGAGCTCAAGCACCACCCTGTCAAGGGACCTAGCCCAGCATGTGTATCTGAAGCTACTTACTATCGGGCGAGTTTTCGGAGCGCTGTGGATTAGAGACCGGGAGGTAACAAGTTGAGCGGCGGCATCCGGCCGAGGCTGTGTAAAAACGTTTTCGAGTGCGACAGGTACTCAAAACCGAACGGAAAACCGCGCATCTAGGCGAAATCCGCAGCTGCTAACGTGCCGATAATTTCAGATTTCACGTAGACGCGCACATTTCAATTTTGACGAAGCGTTTTTACACACTCTAGGCCAAAAGCGGACGTTCACGAGTCTTGGCCTCTATGCTTGGGGGCTGCGAAAGCTGGGACGATTCACAGGGTTGCTAGAAGCTCTCTTTTCTGAGATTGGCTTCTATATCTTCACGTTTCCCATAGCGTTCGTAGCTTTTAGCAATTCCCTCCAGCATTGTTGCTACCACAGGATGAGAGTATTGAACTCGCCTCGCCTGATCACGGAAGTACGCTGCTAACGACCGTTCCTGATCCCCCCCATCCCAGGGTGACCGGCTGGTGACTCCCCGCTTATTCGATGTGCCAATGCAGAATCCGCTCCTCATTTCCTCTAGTTCAGGACTATCGAGTAGCTCTCTTACCGGAGTAAAAGGCCAAGTACCATCTTCATCTGCGGGGGCATGAGCAAGGATCTGCCCCAGAGTTTGATCGCACATGGTTGGTCGATCAGCATGGCTGCACAAATCACGTGTTTCTTTGATGAACTTGGAAAAAATATCCCCGTTAATACTTCCATCTGGCTGAGTTCCTGGTAGGCGCTTGCAAGAGTGCAGAATACTCCATGCACGCTTTGCAGCCGCCTTAGATGCTTCAGTCGGCTCTTCTCTGTCTCCATGCTCTGGTTTGTACAGTAAACAAATTAACTCCTTGAAGAGTTCTGGCTCCGACATGACTCCTTCGTACAAGGCATTGGCCTTGACTTCGCGCCCGTATTGAAGAAACGGAAACAGCCCAAACTCAAGATGTATTAGCGCCATCTTGTCAATTTCACCAGACTCCTCCAGCCGTCCTAACATTTTTTCTAGATGCCAAGACTCCAGTTTTAAGCCGTCCTCCACCTCTCCATGTAGTAGCTGCTGAAGAGCTGAAAAAAGCTGGGTAGGGTCGGTTTGTTCGAGGGAGTACTGGCAGTATTGAAGCGCGCTCAGGGGTCGTTTAGCCACCAAGAGACGCTCCAATACAAGCTCCAGATCCGTATCGCTACCTTGGTGATAAAGTCGCACGCCTTGCCAATAGGCTGCAGAAACTTCCGGTCCACATGCCTCCATCATCTGCCAGGTCTCCTGATTTGGTGTCGCCAAAATCAAGACCCGGGCCAGTTTTTCAGGCCGCCATCCGTCCTGTTTACTTAGTCCAATTACCGCTTGAAGAAGCTCACGCGAAGCCGGTGCAGGAAGTGTCTGAAGAAAGCCTGCGATACACAGACTCATGGGCATACCAGTAGAGAAATCCTCGCCCTTCGTTGTAATCCACTCTGGCCAGAAAATATCGTCCCAGACAACCCGGGCCAATGTGGCCCCGACAGTGCTGGGCTCAGCGCACACCTCGATTAGGCTCTCAATGCCGACCATGCCTTGAGCCTGATAAATCTCGGTTAATGCCGAGATTCTTCTCTGAGTGATGGCATTACCGCGCTCCCAAGAGTCGTCATCACGATCTCGGCTAGGTAACTCCAGCCAATGGCTGTCAAAAAGCCAGCAATGGCGAGCGACCAAGCTCTGTGGGGCAAGCAGCTCGTAGCATGCCTCTGCGGGCGACAACCATTCATTCAGTTCGTTAGCTGGTGCGTCGTCGTAGTTACGATGCCAATGAATAATCTGTCGTAGCGCAACCCGAATAATTTCCCGATCTTCATCTTTCGCTGTTGGCAGGGTGAAGGGCTCAATCAGCACCAGCACACTGGGTAGCTCCTCTCTATCTCTAAGTGTGGTTTTTTGCAGCAAAGAGACGATTCGAGGAGCGTTGCCTTCACTCAGTTGAAGTAGCTTTCCCTTAGCGAAATCCAGCATTTCATGCATTTCATCGTAAGTAACGCCACGGCCGGCCCCGGCATCGTCTTCGCGCCACTTTGGTCGATGGGCAGGGAAGGCCGTCCGTTGGCCGCCTGCAGCAATCTTTCTCAAAATACGAAAAGCGGCTTCAGCATCCCTTTCAATCAGTAAATTGAGCACTTTGATACGCTCCGGCAAGCTAGCTGCGGTCTGTGGCAGCCAAGAGCGAAAAAGACCGAACAAGCTCCCGCTAGGCTTATTGCCCCAGTTTCCTTTCATTGGGACATGGCTCAACTGGGCTAGGATGAGGGCCACTGGGGCCAAGCGTCGCGGAGCCCAGCCGAGGGTTTCCAATGCCCAAAGCAAGCCGGAGTGCCAGCAGCGTCCGCCAAACCCAGAATCAATGGTTTCGGTAATAAGTCTTGTCACTGGTTCATCCGGCATCCGTAAACTGCTCTGTACGGCACGGAGAAACGCATCTGGGGCGGCTTCTGCCAGGGTCGGCAGATACGAGGCCAGTGATAGCCAGCGTTGGTCATCGGCCTTATCGAGCAACTCATGAATCAACCCTGATACGCGCTCTTCTATGTGTAGTGCTTGGAGTCCCACTTGTTCTGATCCGCGCACAGCCAGTTTCATGAGTGAGTCGCAAACCGAATCGAACAGCAGTCCCGAGTGGGGATGAACCTTGCCGTGGACTTGTGCCATCCACCGCTCTTCTTCTGGTAATTCCAGTTGAGGATCAGGTGTTGAGAGCATTTCCCGCGCAATGGCAAAAAAACGATCCAGTTGGCCGCTGGTGATTCGGTCTCCACATTGGTCAAGCAACTCCAGCGGTGATTTTGCTTTCCATACCGCGCCAATATTCAGCAGCGGGGCATCATCAAGTCTGGCGAGTTGGCGTAAGTCGCACTCGATTTCTTCATAGGGACGAGCAGCCAGCCGTTCGACCACTTGTCGATCTGCAGCAGTGTCTGCATGCCAAGCTCCAAGCAGGCAAAGCAGGGGAAGGCTGCCCGCCTGTGGCGTAACCAGCCAAGCGGGCTGCCGGATTGCCGGGTTTATGGCTCTCTGCCTGCGGAGTACGGTCCAGGAGCGCCCGGTGCTTAGGGCACAACGTTTGGCATCGGATTCCTCCATGCCGGTAGCGACGAGGGCTTTCTCAAACTCGTAGATGTTCGGTCGCTCCAAGACCAGTTCATCACCCTCCGGTTTGCCGACCAAATCGCCCGTGGCGTGGGGCACGATCACCCGTAAATTTTCGCGCAATATCGGATTAAGAGCTGTCTCAGTCCTTGCTGCGATGGCAATGCGCAGTTGCGGATTCGCTTCCACATAACGCCATCCCTGAGGTTCGGTTACGACCATGGCATGGTCTTGCAGCTCACGGGAGGCCATTACCACCGCCACCGCAAAGGCTACGGCTTCTTCCACGCTGTCAGCACGTATCACCAGTAGATGATGCGAGTCCGACGAGGTGTTTGTCGTTTGAATTTTTTCACCCAGAGCGTCAAACTCTTGAGTGCGATCCATGAATAGGGCTTCGGGAGTGATAGGAGGTCTGCATTGCCGCGCCCACGAATCCCAGTAACGGGAAAGGCTTACGACGCCCCAGCCACTTAAACCCAGCTCTTCGGCAAACTGCAAAGCCACTGCCGGGTTTTGCTCGAGCCACTGCTCAAGGTCGTCTGCATCATAGGCCCGGACACCCGCCCATTCGCGTTTGCTGCACTGTTCCGCTACCCAGTCGAGTTTTTTTGCCCAGCGCCGAGGCGTGACAAAGACAAAGGTGCATGCTGAACGTTCTGCCTCGCTTATTTGCTCTGTCCGTTTTTGGTAGTCGCCGTTAGCTTTGCCAATCACATTTTGATCGCATCCGATTTCCCAGCGAGATGCTCCTGACGGCACCCAAGCATTACCCCTCTCACTGAAAAGAACACCGTCCCAGCCTGGTACATAGGTGGAGTCACCCGCAGGGAATGAAAGTTTGCGGGTCGTTTCGGGCACGAAGCAAAGCCGCCTCACCCAGCGCGGCAGATCATTTTGCGCTTCCTTGACTTGAGTACTTGCCCAGTTGACGATATGGGAGGCTGTAACTCGCATACTTCACCTCAGCAAAATTGGGCTCCGTCATCCCAACCGATTCATGATTGGGGAAAGCCTAATTGATGGCCTATTTATGGAATAAAAGCACTGTAAAGATCACAGCGTCGCCAGGAGATGCGACCGTCGGTCACGGTGAGCCGAGAGGGGTAGTTACGATGCGGATAGAACTCTGATCATGAGGCACACGTTATAGACTTTCACCGCTGATCGGCCCCGTGGAACAGCATAATCATGGTTAGAGTCTCGGCCGTTCCTAGCCGGAACCATTTCCTCATAGGCTGACAGGGCTGCGCCTTAATTGAAAAAGCCCTGCACTTGGCAAGGCTCTTGGTATTGCGCGCAGCTTAGGAGTGGTCGTCTAAGCAATCCTCACAGACATTTTGACCGCCAATCACTCCTACAGCCCGAGGGTTCGTGCACATATCGCAACCTCCCTCACCCTCACCCTCGTCTGAGTCTTTTTCTTCGTTCAGACTGAAATCTCGGCTGCTCATAATTTCAATGCCCCCGCTCAACTATACGACAGGGTAACAGTGCCGAAGCCGCGGCTCTTTAGCTCTTCGAGTATCTGCTCCAGAGTAGAGTCGGCAAGGGTTTCACCAATCTCTTGCTTCTTGGCTTCGGCTTCAACTTCTTCGTCATCTACTTCAAACAGAGCTTTGTTCAGCTCCTGCCACGTTCCCATTGTTGGCTGAGCCTCGCCGCGCTCGTAACGCCCCGGCATGACCTTGGAGATGCCAGCGCGCTCTGCAAGATCTGAGAGAGTCAGGCCGGCGTCTTTACGTGCGCTGCGTAGAGCGGAGCGGAAATTCGAACTTTTGGGATTGGGTAGCATGTGCGAATCCTTGCGTTGGGGAGGAGTACACAGTGTACCTACAAAAGGTATTCTGCAAGTGGTATTTGAACACCATTCGTGTACCTTTATCCCTTTCACGCAATCCGAGTTTGACCGGGTAGCCTCCGGGCTGTGCGTTGCCCCGAGGCTTTGGCGCCGTAGGTAGCAAGCCGCAGGCACTGATGGTCGCGGCGAACTTGCAGGGCGGTGCTCCCGTTATTACCACCCAACAAGTCGTTCAAGCCAAAACTGCTTCACGGCGCTGCTCAGCACAAGCGGTCAGTCATGCATGACGACTTTCGATCCGAAGCTGCCTGTCGCCGTGAACTGCCGTTTGCTGGCTAGAATGCCCGCCCCTGTGCGCAACATGGACAATGGTTCATTTGCTCAAGACGTTAACCTGCCTCTCGGGCAAATTCTGCAGTCACGACAAGGTGCACTGCAAAACCGAGGTTGCACGCTAAAGGGAAACTCAGGACGTGCCATTAGCTGAGGCTCTATCATAGGCATTACAGACTGATGGGTTATGGCCAGCTTTACGCAGATGTCATCAGGTCCGGTCTAAGATGCAATGGCTGAATCAAAACTAGGCTCCTATCAGTAGCTACTCCTCGGATGTTTTTCAGCCGCGTAATGGATTACAAAAGGGAATTTCATGGCTTCAGATCTTCAATTTTGTGATCGTGAATTGGAGCTTCATCAGCTCATTGACTGCTGGTACAGAGCGAAAGACCTAACCTCCCCGGAGCCCTCCTTGGTTGTGATCAAGGGCGAACGGGGGCTGGGCAAGACTCGTCTTGCCCTGGAGCTTTATCGCTGGCTTTCACTTCACGAGGATGACGGCTACTGGCCTGACGATTTGAATACTGCGGGCAAAAACCTGGACGTTAACCCAGCCCCCGAACTATGCAACTTTGCCTTACCCATTCCTTACCTATGGTGGGGGATGCGCTGTGCGAACCGCGAGGCTGAAAACAGTATTGCTGGGGATGCCATCGCTAGTTACGACAGGCTTGTCGCCCCGCATCTTTTGACGCTCTCCATGCGTGCGATGATGCAAAGTCGGGCCATTTCAATCGGCAAGGCTTGGCTTTCCGTTGGCATCGATGCGACCGCGAGCGTGCTGCAGGTCGATACGCTACTGTCCGTTGGGAAGGCCGTTGGCGAAAGTATAAAGATCGTAAAAAGTGGTCTAGATCAAAAAGGCGAGATGCATGTCCGCACGGCGGCTATCAAGCACGCTCAGTCCCGAAGCGATGCACTTCTCGCTGATCTTGAGAAAGTCTTTAATCCAGCGCTGCGTAGCTTCGCCAAAACCCCTGGTGTACTGTTTGTCGACGATGCTCAATTCTGTGCCCTGGATCCAGCACTACCGAGTTTTTTGGAGCGTTTACTCAAGCTGGCTACTACGCAGAAGTGGCCAGTATTAATTCTGGCAACGCATTGGCGCCGGGAGTTTTCTGAATGGGGTGGGGCGCCCACCAAAGTGTCACAAAGCTCACTGCCGCAAATCATCGCACGTGTGGCGTGTTTCGATATCGGCTTGGTCGTACACGAAATCGATCTTGCCGTGGTTGCTGATCTTAAGCCGGCACTTCACGGATGCTTTCCCGGCCTCACAAAATATCAAAAGCGGCAGATCCTCGAACGAGTAGGCGGCAATCCACGCTTTCTCGAGCAGATGATAGCGTTGATGGCTGAGAGCGAGGATTGGTTCATCGGCTGTGATACTTCGCAGCCACTCACTCCAGAGGGTCTGAAAGACATCATCGAAGCGACCCCGGATATTTTTACTACGGTGATGAGACGTCTGCGCGCTGCGCCGGAGGGGGTTCAACAGGTGCTGGGACTGGCAAGCGCGCAAGGCATGCAATTCCTGCCACGGATTGTGCACGAGATGGGAGTTACTCTCCTTGACCACTATCTCGAAGGTCATCTAGCCGCTGCCGAGGACCCCTACAGTATGGTCGTGGGTACTCGGTCTGGGTCACGCGTAGGGATGTTCTCAGAACGTTTGGTACAAGAAGTCGCGACAAAGCGCCGTCGTTCGCTTCTTTCGCTAGGAACCGAGCAACAAATTGGCAACGCGCTACGCGAGCGGCTTTGTATGCTGGTGGATCATCCGCCTACCGACCAGGAATACACTGAGGACGAGGTATCACTTGCCTATCGCCTCGCTGTACGAGAGTTTGGTGACAGGGAGGGAAGGCCCGACAATGTACGTCTCGAAAAAGCCATTGTACGGCTGATTGCCATGGAGCGCCGCAGAGGCTCGAATGAAGCTGCTTTAACCTTCGAAACTCAACTGTATGAAATTCCATCGATTCCTGCGAGTGAAGAATTTTGGCCATGCTGGCAGGCCGCTGCACGCCATATTCAAGCCTGCGCGAAGGGTAAGGATGTCATCTGGATCAAAACCGAACTATCCCCGCCCATCATGGAGCACCTCAGTTTTAGGATTAAGAATCAGATCTTCCTGGTTCGCGTCATTGATGGGGATGACAAGGTCGAGAGTCCTGGGACGACCACCGGTTTGATCCATCATGCAGAACAGTGGAATGGCATCCCATGCCTGCTGCCGACCCGTATGGAAAAAGGAGAATGGAAACCCGTAAATTCCGGTTGGGGCCTCGTTCATGCAGTGGATAACACGCCGGTATCTCCGCCGGACCTTGATAGTGATCTCGTAGTGGACATGACTGAGTGGGAACTCTACGATTTCGCGGTCGCGTGCGTGAGGCAGCACATCGAGCGAACCCTTGGCCGAACTGTGGCCAACTATTGCAACAATCCTCGTATAAACCCTAGCCTGTTCTTTGAGGGCGATGACAGCCTTGAATGGGTTGTCGTGCGCGTCGCGCGCGGTGAGTTTGGCGGGCGGCGGCCCGAGGACGCGATGTTGACTCAAGCCATGCTGCGAGATAATGGCTACCCGACGGGCCACTTCGCATCGATTGGCGTGGTCTCGGCTGATGGGCCCTCCGAGCCATTGATCAGGGGGGGCGCAATGCACGTGTACTTCGAAGGGCTCGAGCCTTTCTGGGACGGCCGTCCGATGGCTATCACCGCAGGATCACAATGGCGGAAGACTCCATTGTAATTGTTTGAGCGGTAGTGGGTTGGCTCAGTGCAACACTGAAGAAGATGCGCGTCACCGTATCGCTATATAGCGAAGGGGGCTCAGCTCAGTCCGTCACTCGAAAACTCCAGAGTTCTACCACTGATAGACCGCTTCGACTATTAAGACGAAACTCTCTCCGCCTAGAAAATGCTTGAGATCTTTGCGGTCAAAAGTTAGCAGTAGTCCGCATCACGTCGGTTACGGCCCTTCGCGAAAGGTGACCTGCTCCCCAATTTCAGTACCACGCCGAACTTAGTAGAGTCCGTTTTCCGAGCAGGAGACGGCAGTGAAAAAGCGTTTTACGGAAGAACAGATTCTCGACTTTCTCAAGCAGGCAGAGGCCGGTGTGCCGGTGAAGGAGCTGTGCCGGAGGCATGGCTTCAGTGATGCCTCGTGGCTCAGCCCGCACCTTGGTGGGCTTGGGGATGTAGCGGATTTTTCCTCGATCAATTGGAGTCCGGCGGCTTGCAACTAAGACAGTCGACGCTCACGTTTCGCCAGCTTGCCGAGCAAGTATGCCGAGATAGTACCTACGATCTCGATCGCAGCTTTAGCCTCCTCCGATGAGAGCGTGGGCACCCAAGGTCTCCCATGGCCAGCACCCTGCTTATTTCGTACTCGGTTGACGCCGAGAGCAGCGGTGAACAGGCCACGCTCCATCGACCTAATTGCAGGTTCACCAGGCTGCTCGGGAATCTCTGGCACTGCTAGCTCAAGGGCAATGAAGGCCATGCCTAATAGGCCCTGGAAATTCGCCTTTTCTGGATAACGACCTTCGAGGCTCATAAGCACGTGGGCTGCAGTTGCCTCTAATAAATCCTTTCCAGTGCCCGCTACGAGCGCCGCATCTTCAGCCCCTTTCTGGGCACGAAGGGCATAGGCCCACAAAGCATCAGTCAATTCTGCCCCGGCGAGCGCGGTCAAAACTTTGGGGGATACAGTTCCATCGTCCGCTAGATTAAAGCCTTCTGCGTTGAAAGCTCCCTTAGCGTTATCCACGGCCTCCCGGCCCACGTAATTCGCAGAAGTTTCGCGGAAACCGCCACAGGCCCGGACTTTAGATAGGAGTCCAGCGACTAAGCGAGACCCTGCCTCAGGCTGTAGTTCCATCGCACTGTAAAGAACCGCACGAACTCGCTTCGCTTTGCCAATGGTTTGCCCTTGCTGCCTTGGATCATGTTTAGAAAGACCGGCGGTATTTACTTGAAACTCAATGTCGGCATGGGATAGCTCGCGGTAATTGCCATTATTTCCTGAGTCGTCTACAAGCTGCGCCAATGCATGGACGATCGTATCTGTAAGCGGGATGGTATTCATAGGCCTCTCACCCTTTCCCTGCGGCTGACTATCCGAGTGCCGGCGAATGTGGTGCGTTGAACTGATGAGACTCAACAAATCTATCGCGCATCAGCAGTGCAAAGCGTTGTTCTCTATACCTATTCATTTTCTAATCTATGCCTTGGGTAATACTTTCCGATCCGCGGCCATATCCTCGCTAAAACCATCTGGTACAGGCTTAAAACCTGAGGCTGGCGAGCGGTGGCTGGACTGGAACTGGCGCAGGCTCAATACGTCGATTTCACCTGTAATGCAGTAGTCGTGGTTGCCCCCCTTGACGCGCAAAATGTCGCGTTTCCAGCGGTCCTTGTATGGGGCGCGGATACGGCTATCACCGAAGCGGCGGTTGTTGCACTGGATGATGTAGGCATGAATATCCAGGGCGGCAGACTCCACCAGCGCATTGAATGTGTCGGTGTCGCTGTTCCACTCTGGAACAAACAGCGCATCGACCTGGCCGCGTAGGTCAGCGCGGTAGCGGATATTCGTCAGCTCGCTACAAATCATGATGGCAAAGCGGAATTCACCATGCTGGATGACTGGAGGCTTTTGCCACTGCTGTTCTTGAGCGGGCTTCATCTGTAGGCCGGCCAGACGAAAGAGCTCTTGCTCCTCATGGAATGCTGGACGTTGTTTATCCTGGCGATAGAGCATCAGCGAAGGGAACCCAAGACCGTCGTGAGTGAGCGAAGCCCAAACCTGGTGGCGTACATACTTTTTCGGCGCGTGGAGGTACTCGACCCCGGTGATCAAAGATATGCCACGGCCCTTGAGCTTGTCGGCGATACGCATAAACCATTGGGGTGGTAATGCCACTTCCGGGAGGATCAAGTAACCAGCGCCGTCAGGCCGAGAGATCAGTTCGTTGATCAGGCGATTGATCCGTTGGTAACGGTGCAGACCGTCCGGGTCGGGCAATCCCATGATCGCGGCGGTAAAGCTTTCATCTTTGGTTTCCAAGCTCGCTACAGCGATGGTCTGCTTGGCTTTGGGATCTCCGTCGGGGATATACAACACCTGCTTTTTGTCGAGGTGCGGCATCTTGTGCTCAGTCAGCTCAAAGCCTCGTAGTGCCTGCACCACAAGCCCCAGGGTCTGGCGGCTGGAGGCAGCAAAAGGAGTGGGCACTATGAGGTAGAGCTCATTGAGGCTGAACGGTCGAGTGGCAAAGGTAAGTCCAGGCGGTGTACCGCGTTTAAACCTGAGCCAATTGGCCAGCGTGGCGATGCCGTCGCTCATCTCATCAGGCAGCAATTTCTCTAAGTCAGCAGTTGTGAGGTTTTTACGGAGTGGAATACCGCGCTGGCTGACCATTTCCTGAGGAAGGCCTCCAAAGCGAAGGGGAATATGGGCAAGGTCGAAGCTGAACATACGAGCTTGAAGCTTCTGTATGTGCTGGCTGGTGATGTTCATTGGCCTGACCAGGAAGTTACTCCAGATGATGAAGGCAAGGCTCTCCATATGGCTTGTCATCTGGTTCTTCCAAGCGGTAGCCCCCGACTTGCTTAGGCGGGAAGGAAAAGCTGAAACGATGCTCTGCGCTGTAACTTCCCAGATAGATCGTTTCCATAAATGTCGGGCTTCGGCTGGCACGTCGGTCACGGTCAGGCTTTTGATCTCCAGAGTGCAGTCATTTTCAACTTTGTTGATTAGGCCAGTGAGTGCGCTGATGATCTTGTCTAGGTACTCAAAATCTTCACAGGCCGTAGCCATACGGATGATACGTGGCAGGTATTGAGCCAGCTCGAAGAACTTCACCGGGGTCAGCAGATGCTCGATGACTGCGGCGAAAAAGGCATGACGGTGTGCTTGCCAGTCCTCTGGGGGGATATCACGTTCGAAGGCTTCGTAGTTGCGGAGGCTGAGTGCAAAGCCAGCTCGGTGCAGCGTCAGGGCATCTGTTTTGCGTAGGTTGTCTGCTTGCTCACCGGCTAGGTTGGTAGCTTTGAGCAGATCCGTTGCCACGGTGTTGGGCGAATTCGGCAGGTCCGGTAAAGCGCGCCATTCGCTGGCACGTTGGTTGATCTGTTCGGAAATGGCGTTGACCAGAGCGGTGCCTGCAGAGCCCCCAAGGATGAACAGCTTGTTTTTGCTGTTTTCAAAAGCGATGCGGTCCTTTTTGAGATAGTCAGGCTTGAACAGGATGCTGCCTTTATCTTTTTTGAGCAGATCCTTTCCGCCGTCGCGACTAAAAATCCACTCCCAAAACTGCTCGGTGCTTTTGATGTCGCTGGCGTTTTCCATGACCAGCAGAATGTCATCCACATAACGACCGTAATAAAGCGGTACTACTTGTTGCTCGATGAACTGGTCGAGCTTGAGTAGCGCCGCGTTTGCGACTACAGCAGACGCAGGCAAACCGACGGGTAAACCTTTTTTTAGTGGTGTTTCTTGTGCCCAGGCCAACAAGGCGGAGATGAACAGGCGGTTAAGTTTTGACTGCGATTCGCTCAGCTCAATTTTGGCTAACTTGAGGAAGCTATCATCGAGCATAAAACCGGGGCTTAGCTCGTGATAGAAACTGCTGACATCGGCTGTCAGGGCTAATACTTTTTTCTTCTCGCTCAGGGCAGTGCGCATCGCCTTGATGCCACCGTCGCGCCACTCGCGAAAGGGCCTGAGGTAAGGCTTGAAGGAGCCAAGTGCCCACGTGTTGATCTCGTCATGCCGGTTACGGCGCAGGCGGCTGCCAAAGACGTTGCTGCTGAGCTGCTTGTCGAAGAGACCGCCGACTTCCATCATCCAGAGCGATGACAGCACGTGAAAGTCGATGCTGCAGCGGGCCATGAGGCGGAATACGGCGGTGGGTTGATTGCCGGCCTCCGTCGCGCTTAGCCACTCAGCTTCCGGTGAGGCGAAGATCAGGCTTTGATCCTTCTCTGCCTTCTCTGCCTTCTCTGCCTTCTCTGGCCGGATTTCTTTGGGTGCCAGCGTCCAAGTGCCTAGAAAATCGGGCTCTTTCACCCAATCCTCGCTACTGGCTTCAATCTGTTCTTTCAGACGAGCAAGGTTCTTGCCCAGATCATCTTCATAGTCGACGATGTCGAACAGCGAGGGGTTGGTTGAGTAGTAGAGGTCAACCTTGGCCTTGCGGTAGGCAAGGCCAAGGTCGGAAAGCGATACCGATATTTCAGCGACGTCCATTTCTTAACCTTCGGCAATCCTTAGATATCCCGGATATTACCGAAAGCACGCATGACTGGGCGAAAGTAATGCAAAGTGCTCGATCTCTACTAAATGGTTGTCATGAATAGACTAACGGACTACCCGTAGGCAATTTAACGGGCAGCTTTTGGCCGACACCGGCCAGTCATGAGCGAACGCTCTCGGCCATAAGTCAACGCGCATGACGCAAGGCCTACCGCTCCGCCGGCAGTGCTATTACCGCGCCCACAAGATCATGCTTGTTGCTCTCCCAACACAATATTGGCCGAAATGTCCGGCCTCCATTTTCGTTTGCGTATTCAAAAAGCATACGTGGAGGCGATCACCAGAGCGCTTTATCGAGTAGTCATAACCAACGCGAAAGAAGCCTCGGTCAGCTCCGAACGATGTGTTGATTGCTTTCGCCAAAGCAAGAGCTAGGCGGGGCGCAATCTCAGCACTGGTAGCTCCAGCTTAAAAACAGCTGTTCCATAGAAGTCTAGGAACGAAATAACCTACTAGAGCTCGCCAAACCGGCCCCATTACCGGGGCGTTCTTACGCACTCCGGGCCAGAAGCAGTCAGTCTGAAGTACCATAACTGGATGCGCCAAAGCGGTAGACAGGGTGCTATTGCCAAAACCGCAAAAAACATAGTGATTGGCGTCAGCTACAGGAGAGCATATCGCACTCCTTTAGGCGCAATGGTCGTGCTGCGCCGCTCACGACCCTACGCGGAACGCCGCTGCCTTTTAGCATGACAACGGCTTTGCGCTGTTTTGGTGCGTCGTTTCAACATTCAGTGAAAAAATTTCAGTGCTCGTTGAAAACCTACGATTTGGAAGCTCAATCCCAGCTCAGCGCCCCACCCGTCTGATACTCAATAACCCGCGTCTCAAAGAAGTTCTTCTCCTTCTTGAGGTCCATGATCTCGCTCATCCACGGGAACGGGTTGGTGGTGCCCGGGTACTCTTCCTTCAACCCAATCTGCGTCAGGCGGCGGTTGGCGATGAATTTGAGGTAGTCCTCCATCATCGAGGCGTTCATGCCGAGGACGCCGCGGGGCATGGTGTCGCGGGCGTATTCGATTTCCAGCTGCGTACCCTGAAGGATCATCTGGGTCGCTTCGTCCTTCATGGCGGCGTCCCACAGGTGTGGGTTTTCGATCTTGATCTGGTTGATCACGTCGATGCCGAAGTTCAGGTGCATAGACTCGTCGCGCAGGATGTATTGGAACTGCTCGGCGGTGCCGGTCATCTTGTTGCGGCGGCCCATGGAGAGGATCTGGGTGAAGCCGCAGTAGAAGAAGATGCCTTCCAGTACGCAGTAGTAGGCGATGAGGTTGCGCAGGAATTCTTTGTCGGTCTCGACGGTGCCGGTGGTGAACTCGGGGTTGGAGATCGAACGGGTGTACTTGAGGCCCCAGGAGGCTTTCTTCGCGACGCTCGGGATCTCGTGGTACATGTTGAAGATCTCGCCTTCATCCATGCCCAGCGATTCGATGCAGTACTGGTAGGCGTGGGTGTGGATCGCCTCTTCGAAGGCCTGGCGCAGGATGTACTGGCGGCACTCGGGGTTGGTGATCAGGCGGTACACGGCCAGGACGAGGTTGTTGGCGACCAGGCTGTCGGCGGTGGAGAAGAAGCCGAGGTTGCGCATGACGATGCGGCGTTCGTCTTCGCTGAGGCCGTCCTTGCTCTTCCACAGGGCGATGTCGGCGTTCATGTTCACTTCCTGCGGCATCCAGTGGTTGGCGCAACCATCCAGATACTTCTGCCAGGCCCAGTCGTACTTGAAGGGTACGAGCTGGTTGAGGTCAGCGCGGGCGTTGATCATCTGCTTGTCGCCGACGTGAACGCGGGCGGAGGCGCCTTCGAGGTCGTCCAGGCCTTCCTGGATGTCGAGGTCGTCCAAGGCCTTCTTGGCGCGGGCGATAGCAGCGGAGTCGTCAGAGGCAACGGCGCGGGCTTCTTCGACGGAGCCAGCGGCGTCCTGGTCGAGTTTGGCCGGTGCTTCGGTTGTGGCGACAGCGGCTTGGGCGGCGGCCGGCGTGGCGACGCCCGGCGTGGCGGTGGCGGTGGTTTCTTCTTCGTCGAATTCGTCCCAGCTCAGCATGGCGGTTTCTCCTGATTGGGGACCGGTGTGGCCGGTCGGAAGTGTTTTGGGCTTTTGGTTTGTGCGCAAAAGCGGGTGTTTGGGTTGGGGAGGGTGGTGGTGCCCTGCGCCCTTTGTGTTCTGTATCGGGTCGGGGGTTGGGCCCGGCCTTTGTGTTGTCTGGTGGGCTTGCCCCTCACCCTAGCCCTCTCCCCGGAGGGGCGAGGGGACTGGATTTGAGGTGGCCTCGGGCTATGCGTTAACTCGGCTGGGGAGTTGGCGGATAGCGCTTCGCGAGCAAGCTCGCTCCTACAAATTGGTCCGGTCCGCGCAGGCGTCCCGACTAGTTTTCGCGAACAAGGACTAGGCGCCCCCTCGCTCCTACGAAAAGCGCGCTTTTCAGCATCCATGCGGTGTGAGCGCGAAGCTGAGCGAGGCAGCGCTAGGCGTCTGCCAAGTCGGAGCCCCTGAGCGTACGCATGTACGTGATGGGGGCCGGCTTGGCGGACAATAACGCGCGGTCCGCTCAGATTCGTGCGTCAGCCAAACACCTTATTGGCAGGCTTCGCAGTCTGGTTCGTCGATTGCACACGCCTTTGGTACCGGTGCCGGGCCGGCGGACAGTTCCGGTGCTGGCGCAGCTTTCGCCGGGGCGGCGCTGGCTCCGCTGTTGCCACCGCTGGACACGGCGTTGAGCTTGCCGGTATTGACGGTGGACTTCTCGGTGCTGGTCGCGGCCAAGGCACGGAGGTAGTAGGTAGTTTTCAGGCCGCGGTACCAGGCCATGCGGTAGGTTACGTCGAGCTTCTTGCCGCTGGCGCCGGCGATGTACAGGTTCAGCGACTGGGCCTGGTCGATCCACTTCTGGCGGCGGCTGGCGGCGTCGACGATCCACTTGGTTTCCACTTCGAAGGCGGTCGCGTAGAGGTCTTTCAACTCCTGCGGGATGCGCTCGATCTGCTGTACCGAACCATCGTAGTACTTGAGGTCGTTGATCATCACCGAGTCCCACAGGTCGCGTGCCTTGAGGTCGCGCACCAGGTAGGGGTTGATCACCGTGAATTCGCCGGAGAGGTTCGATTTCACGTACAGGTTCTGGTAGGTCGGCTCGATGGACTGCGATACGCCGGTGATGTTGGCGATGGTCGCGGTCGGCGCAATGGCCATGATGTTCGAGTTGCGGATGCCGTTCTTGACGCGGGCACGGACCGGCGCCCAGTCCAGGGACTCGGTCAGGTCGACGTCGATGTACTTCTGGCCACGCGCTTCGATGAGGATCTGCTGCGAGTCCAGCGGCAGGATGCCCTGGCTCCACAACGAACCCTGGAAGGTTTCGTAGGCGCCGCGCTCGTCGGCCAGGTCACAGGAGGCCTGAATGGCGAAGTAGCTGACCGCTTCCATGGACTTGTCGGCGAAGTCGATGGCGGCATCGGAACCGTAGGGGATGTGCTGCAGGTACAGCGCGTCCTGGAAGCCCATGATGCCCAGGCCCACAGGGCGATGCTTGAGGTTGGAGTTGCGCGCCTGCGGCACCGAGTAGTAGTTGATGTCGATGACGTTATCGAGCATCCGCACGGCGGTGCGCACGGTGCGCTCCAGCTTGGCGGTGTCGAGCTTGCCGTCGACGATGTGGCGCGGCAGGTTGATCGAGCCCAGGTTGCAGACGGCGATCTCGTCCTTGTTGGTGTTCAGCGTGATCTCGGTGCAGAGGTTGGAGCTGTGCACCACGCCGACGTGCTGTTGCGGGCTGCGCAGGTTGCACGGGTCCTTGAAGGTCAGCCATGGGTGGCCGGTTTCGAACAGCATGGAGAGCATCTTGCGCCACAGGTCTTTGGCCTGCAGGGTCTTGTAGTTCTTGATCTTGCCGTATTCGATCAGGGCTTCGTAGTACTCGTAGCGCTCCTCGAAGGCCTTGCCGGTCAGGTCGTGCAGGTCGGGTACTTCGCTCGGCGAGAACAGGGTCCACTTGCCGTCGTCGAAGACGCGCTTCATGAACAGGTCCGGAATCCAGTTGGCGGTGTTCATGTCGTGGGTACGGCGACGGTCGTCACCGGTGTTCTTGCGCAGCTCGAGGAATTCCTCGATGTCCAGGTGCCAGGTTTCGAGATACGCGCAGACAGCGCCCTTGCGCTTGCCGCCCTGGTTGACCGCGACGGCGGTGTCGTTGACCACTTTCAGGAAGGGCACGACGCCCTGGGATTTGCCGTTGGTGCCCTTGATGTAGGCGCCCAGTGCACGCACCGGCGTCCAATCGTTGCCCAGACCGCCGGCGAACTTGGAGAGCAGGGCGTTATCGCGGATGGCGTCGTAGATGCCGCCCAGGTCGTCCGGCACGGTGGTCAGGTAGCATGATGACAGCTGCGGACGCAGGGTGCCGGCGTTGAACAGGGTTGGTGTGGAGGCCATGTAGTCGAAGGACGACAGCAGGTTGTAGAACTCGATAGCGCGGGCTTCGCGCTGTTCTTCCTCGATGGCCAGGCCCATGGCGACGCGCATGAAGAAGATCTGCGGCAGCTCGAACCGCACGCCATCCTTGTGGATGAAGTAACGGTCGTAGAGGGTCTGCAGGCCAAGGTAGGTGAACTGCTGGTCCTGCTCGTGGTTGATCGCGGCGCCCAGCTTGGCCAGGTCGAATTCCTTCAGGCGCGGGTCGAGCAGCTCGAACTCCACACCTTTGGTCACATAAGCGGGAAGCGCCTTCGCGTAGAGGTCAGCCATCTCGTGGTGAGTGGCGGATTCGGCGACTTCCAGGAAGCTCAGGGCCTCAGCGCGCAGGGTGTCCATCAGCAGGCGGGCGGTGACGTAGGAGTAGTTCGGCTCACGCTCGACCAGGGTCCGGGCGGTCATCACCAGAGCGGTGTTGACGTCGGTCTGCTCGACGCCGTCGTAGAGGTTCTTCAGAGTTTCTTTCTGGATCAGCGCGCCATCGACTTCTTCGAGGCCTTCGCAGGCTTCGGTGATGATGGTGTTCAGGCGGCCCAGGTCCAGCGGCGCCATGCTGCCGTCGGCACGCTTGATGCGGATGCTCGGGTGGGCATCAACCGGTGCGTCGACCGCGCCGCGCTTGCGCTCCTGGCTACGGGATTCACGGTAGATCACGTAGTCGCGGGCGACTTTCTGCTCGCCGGAACGCATCAGGGCCAATTCGACCTGGTCCTGGATTTCTTCGATATGGATGGTGCCACCGGAGGGCATGCGGCGCTTGAAGGTGGCAGTGACCTGCTCGGTCAGGCGCTGCACGGTGTCGTGGATGCGCGACGAGGCGGCGGCATTGCCACCTTCCACTGCGAGAAACGCCTTGGTGATGGCGACGGTGATCTTGTCATCGGTGTAGGGGACGACTGTACCGTTGCGCTTGATCACGCGCAGCTGGCCCGGCGCGGTGGCGGCCAGGTCTAGCGTGCTGTCGGCGTGGGGGTTCTCGCGAATGGACTCGTTCTGCATGGGATCTCCGGATTCTCTCTGTCTCTAACGCGTTAGGTGTCAGGCCTGCTTTATGAGCGGCCTTCTTCTCGAATTTGCATGTCTCGTGTTGCATGAACCATGCCCCGGCGAACCGGCCCATGGGGTAACTCAAAACTGGAAACGATCCGGCACCAGGGGTGGCGAATCGAATGTTCCGAAGCATAGTCAGGCGTTGTGAAGATCACAACCTCAAAACACAACATGTAGTGTGATGCGCTTGGCGTGTGCGCTACTGCTGGGCGTAAACAAAATCAACGTTGGGCTCCGCAAGTTCGGGGCCTGCGGCATCGATCTTCGCGCTCGGGTGCGGGCGCGAGGCGGTCAAAAATCAGAGCGAACTATTTTGCTTGCTTTATTCGGCATTTGTGTCTGCTTGGCTGTTCACACCCAACATATGGGGTTGAAACGGCAAGGAGTGACACGATAGTGCCGCTTCTGGTCCGGCGCAAGGTGCCAGAAATGAATAACCTGTGGATAACGTGTGAGTGGGTTGTGGGTTAAAGCGTGGCTCCTGCATGCAAGCCGCGCCATCGCGGGGCTGCGCTGTAGCCGGACGAAATACGGGGTTGAGAACACCGTTTCAGACGCTTGGCGCTCCGAAACGCAAACACTATATGTGGTGTTTTGTCAAAGGCGTCAAAAGGCCTTCTGGCAGCACTTTTTCTGACACCTGAACAGCCGCGGCTATGGTTGCGTTTGAAGCGAAAAAGTCGCGGTCGCAACCGCTGCCATCTCGCCTCGGCGTAACGCTACAATGCGGCCGATGGTCTGGGGAGGGCGCATGGTGGATCAAGAGTCGTGGAACATCCTGATTGTCGAAGATGACCAGCGGTTGGCCGAGCTGACCCGCGAGTATCTCGAAGGTAATGGCATGCAGGTGTCGATCGAAGCGGACGGCGCCCTGGCTGCCGAGCGCATCGTGAATGAGCGGCCCGATCTGGTGGTGCTCGATCTGATGTTGCCGGGTGAGGACGGGCTGACTATCTGCCGCAAAGTGCGCCATCGCTACGATGGCCCGATTCTGATGCTTACCGCCCGCGCCGATGATCTCGATCAGGTGCTGGGGCTGGAAATCGGTGCCGACGACTACGTGTGCAAACCGGTGCGTCCACGCCTGCTGTTGGCACGGATTCGTGCACTGCTGCGTCGGCGTGAAGGCGCGGAGCCGGCCCCGGCGTCCAACGGCAAGCGTTTGCAGTACGGCCCGCTGGTGGTCGATAACGCGCTGCGCGAGGCCTGGTTGCGCGGCGAAGGCATCGAGCTGACCGGAGCGGAGTTCGACCTGCTCTGGCTGTTGACCTCCAATCCAGGACGAATCATGTCCCGCGAGCAGATCTTTTCCGAATTGCGCGGCATCGAATACGACGGCCAGGACCGTTCCATCGATGTGCGTATTTCGCGCATTCGCCCCAAGATCGGTGACGACCCTGAGCATCCACGGCTGATCAAGACCGTGCGTGGCAAAGGCTATCTATTTGTATCCGAAGCGGCTGAAGCGCTGCAGTGAATTCGGTCTTCCTGCGCATCTATGGCGGCGTGCTCGCCGTGTTGGTACTGGTTGGACTGCTGGGGGCCGGTGGCCTGCAACTGCTTAACGAGGTGCGCGCCGACCACCATCGCGAGGCGCTGGCCGCGGGCACGTTCCGCCTGATGGCGCACAACATGCAAAGCATGACGCCCATCGAGCGCCGCCAGGCTGCGAATCTCTGGGGTCGTCTGCTAGGCATCCCGCTGCGGGTGCGTACGCTGGAAGACGTCAGTCTGGAGAGCCGCCTGGAAACCCGTTTGTTGCGCGGCCAGGTGCTGGTCGAGCCGATGCGTCCGCATCGCGTCACGATATTTTCCCTGGTCAGCGCCACCGACCGTCTGGTGCTCACCGGCGAGGTCGAGCAGATCAGCGAACAGCTGGCACGCGCGACTATCTATCTGCTGATCGATGAGCTGATCCGCTATCCCGAGGACGAGCAACCCCAGCGTCTTGCTGAATTGAAAGAAGCCCGCGGCTTCGGCTATGCGCTGGAGCTGCTCACCCGTGACAGTGCCAGCCTCGATGACGATCAGCGCCGCCGCCTCGACGAAGGCGACACGGTCATGGCGCTGGACAAGGGTGGTGACGCCATCCGCGTGTTCGCCGCGGTTTCCGGAACGTCCTGGATCATGTCGCTGGGCCCGCTGCATCAGCTGAACCCTTACCCACCGCAGCTGCTGATCGTGATCGGCGTGCTCGGGCTGACGCTAATCGGGCTCACTGTCTATCTGCTGGTGCGCCAGCTCGAACAGCGCGTGCGGGAAGTGGAAAGCGCCGCCACGCGTATCGCCGGTGGCAATCTGGAAACGCGCGTGCCGGCCGCTGGCACCGATTCGGTGGGGCGGTTGGCGAAGGCATTCAACGGCATGGCCAGTCACCTGCAGCGCTTGTTGGCGGTACAGCGGGAGATGGTCAGCGCGGTGGCGCATGAGCTGCGCACGCCAGTGGCGCGTCTGCGGTTCGGGCTGGAAATGGCGGCCGAGGCGCAAACGCCCGAGGCGCGGACCAAATATCTTGAAGGCATGGACGGCGATATCGATGACCTCGACCGGCTCGTGGATGAAATGCTGGTCTATACCCGTCTTGAACGCGGCTCGCCTGAGTTGACCTTCCAAATGGTCGATCTTGGCGCGCTGGTCGATCAGGTGATCGGTGAACTGGCACCGCTGCGCGCAGACGTGCGGGTCGAGCGTGGCGCTTGCGTGCCGGCTTCCGGCGAAAGTTGCCTGGTGGAGGCCGAGCCGCATTATCTACGACGTGCGTTGAGTAATTTGGTCACCAACGCCATGCGCCACGCTGAAACGCGGGTGCAGGTGAGCTTCATCATCGACTCCGAGCGCGCGCAGCTGAGCGTCGATGATGACGGGCCGGGCGTGCCGGAAGAGGCTTGGGAGAAAGTTTTCGCGCCCTTCCTGCGTTTGGACGACAGCCGCACCCGCGCTTCGGGCGGTCATGGGCTGGGGCTTTCCATCGTGCGGCGAATCACTTACTGGCACGGCGGGCGCTCGCAGATCGGCCATAGCGAGTTGGGCGGCGCGCGCTTCAGTCTGGTCTGGCCGCGAAAGCAGACGGGGTAGTTGAAAGGTTGGGTTAGCCGTGACGAGGGGAAGGGGCGCGCATTTTTTCGCGCGAACGACTGCGCCTAATCAGGCCGGAATGCTGACCAGACTCAGCAGATAGTCGTCGAACTGAACGAATTGGCCGTCCAGCTCGGCGCCGGCCTTCCATTCTTCCGAAAGATCATTGAGCAGGCGTAGGCGAGCGTGGCCGTCACCGTCGTGGTAGATCAATTCCGCTTCCTGATAATAAAAGCGCTTATTCACCAGCGGGTAGAGCGCCTTGAACAGGCTCTCCTTGATCGAGAAGGTCAGGGTAACCCGCAGCGCTCGCTGTGCGTCAGGCAGCTCGGCGTAGCCTTCCAGCTCCCGTGGCGTGAGGATCTCGGCGGCCAGCCGATCGGCCCGTGTGATGGGTAGTAGCTTTTCCACATCCAGCCCCAGCCCGCGCCACTGTTCGCTTCGCGCCGCCACCGCCGCGGCCCAGCCGGCGCCGTGGGTGATGGAGCCTACTACGCCTTGAGGCCAGCAAGGCGAACGGTCCTCAGCAACGGCGGGAATGCCTGGCACACCGGTAACCCGACGCAGTGCTTCGTGGGCGCAAATCCGGCCGGCGAGGAATTCGGTCTGGCGCTTGCTCACTGCTGTCATCGCAGGAATGCCCCAGCGGCTGAAGTCGTCAGGATCGAGCAGGGTGGGATCGAAACGGGTGCTGAGCAAGTGCACGCCGGGAAGGGCACGCGGCAGTGGCCAATGATCGAGCAAAGGCGAGCAGCAGGCGGGGTGCTGAGGTCGAGAATTCATGGTGCGCTAGTGTGCCTCAACTGCCAGTCCTGAGGTTCGTGATCGCCATGCTCTTTTCGCGAGCAAGCTCGCTCCTACGGGTGCTCCGGCTTAGTACCGGACAGCTTTTGTAGGAGCGAGCTTGCTCGCGAACCAGGGCACGCTGGCGGGGCGACTGCATCGGCGCGCTACGCCCCCTCCGGTCGTGCGAGGATCTTCGGCGCGGCTTCGATGATTTGGCGCGACAGATTTTCCATTCGTGGCGATTGGACTTTCCAGGTATGCCAGTACAGCGCGATATCCAGCGGCGCATCTTCCGCCAGATCGACCACAGCGCCCTGCGCCAGGGCGTCGTCCAACAGCAGTTCCGGCACCATGCCGTAACCCAGGCCATAGCGGATCGCGCTGAAATGCGGCTCGGCACCAGGTACGTAATGGCAAGGATAGGCGCCTTCCGGCAGGCCCAACTGGCGCAGCAGGAAGGATGAGGTGAGGCTGTCCTTGCGGGTGTATGCGACTACCGGAGCCTTGCGCGCGGCGTTGCGGGTGAGGCCGTTAGCGAAGTGCCGCTGGCGAAACTCCGTCGAGGCCACCAGGCGATAGCGCATGCTGCCCAGCGGGCTGGCGGTGCAGCCGCGCATGGGGTTGGGCTCGGTGCTGATGCAGCCGATCGCCAGTCCGGTTTCCAGCAGGCTGTAGGTGTGGTCCTGATCTTCGACGGTCAGGTCCAGCAGCACGCGTTCGCGCATCAGCACCTCGGACAGAGCCGGGAAGAACCATGTGCCGAGGCTGTCGGCATTGAGTGCGGCAACCACCACCAGCGGCGCATCGCTGCGTTCGGCCAGATCCGCTATCAGGTCGGCTTCGAGCAAAGTTGCCCGCTTGAGATATTGCAACAGTCGCTGACCGGTCTCGGTGGGGCGGCAGGGCCGGCTACGCACCACCAGCGCGTTGCCCAACGCACTTTCCAGGGCGCGTACCCGCTGCGAAATAGCAGGGGGCGTCAGGTGCAGACGCAACGCTGCCTGCTCGAAGCTGCCGGTCTTGATGACAGCGCGAAAGGCTTCGGTCTGTTTGGGGTCGAGATTCAAGAGACGGCGCTCCGATTAAGGAAATATTTGTATAGCCTAAATTTACTTAGCCACAACGATTAAGCCGGAGTCTGCCCCATAATCGCGCGCCTTTCATCGTCCCGCCCAGCTTGGAGTCGCGCCGTGACCTTGTTGCACATTATCTATCTGATCGCGATTACGGCTGAAGCCATGTCCGGCGCCATCATGGGCATGCGTCGCGGTATGGATCTGTTCGGCATCTGCCTGCTAGGCACGGTGACCGCACTCGGCGGCGGCACGGCGCGCGACGTGTTGCTGGGGCATTACCCGGTGGGCTGGATCGCCAACCCGGAATACCTTGGATTCACCATTGGCGCGGCCATTGTTACCGCCATGGTCGCGCGGCATATGCACCATCTACGGCAGGTGTTTCTGCTGGTCGATGGTCTGGGCTTGGTGGCGTTCACCGTGATCGGCTGCGGCGTGGCGATGAAGATGGGCGCGCATGCCTCGATCGTGGTGCTGGCCGGCGTGATCACCGGTGTGTTCGGCGGATTGCTGCGCGACATCCTCTGCAACGAGGTGCCGATGGTGCTGCAACGCGAGCTGTATGCGACGGTGGCGCTGTTCACGGGTGTGCTCTATGTCGCGCTGCTCTGGTTGGGTGTCGGCAATTCCATCGCCTCGCTCGCCACACTCTGTGCCGGCTTCCTGTTCCGTGTGCTGGCGATGACCTTCCATTGGAAACTTCCCGATTTTCAGGAGCGGAATATCCGCGGTCTGGACTGATTGTCCAACTGCCTGCCAGGGTCTGCCTGACGGATTGCTGATCGATCGTCAGCGCGCCCTGTCGCCGGGCGGCTCTGGCAGGCAGATTCCCGCACGCTGAGCCGCTACACTAGTCGCCTGGCAAACCGGGGAATGGATCCGTGCTTAAAGACCTAGGAATAAGGAGTCGTGTGCTGGCGCTGATACTGCTGCCCAGCACCGTGCTGGCCGTGGTGCTCGGCATCTATTTCACCTGGATGCAGCTGGCGGAGATGCGCCACCAACTCGACGAACGCGGCCAACTGATCGCCGAGCAGTTGGCGCCGCTGGCTGCACCGGCCATGGCCCAGGGCTACGACAAGCGTCTTCAGCGGATCCTCAAGCAGGTGCTGGATCAACATGATGTGCGCGCGGTATCCATCCTCGATATCGAGCGCAACCTGCAGGCCCATGCCGGGCCAAATATGATTACGCCCTCGCCACCGGCCGATCCCGAGGCGCTGACTCAGGTCAGCAGTGTCGACACCACGCGCATCCTGATGCCAGTGCTTGGCAAGCATCTCAACCTCGCCGAAGACAACCCGAACGACGATTTCCGCCAGATCGGCTGGCTGGAACTGGAGCTGTCGCATCAGGGCACGCTGTTGCGTGGCTATCGCAGTCTGTTCACCAGTCTGTTGCTGATCGGCGCCGGACTGATCATCACCGCATTGCTGGCATTGCGCATGAGCACCGCCATCAGCAAGCCGCTGCACAAGGTCAAGGTAGCGGTGGCTCAGCTCAAGGACGGCTATCTGGAAACTCGGCTGCCTCCGCTCGGCAGCCATGAAATGGATGAGGTGGCGGCGGGCATCAATCGTATGGCCGAGGCGCTGCTCAGCGCCCGCGAGGAGTTGCAACAGAGCATCGATCAGGCGACCGAGGACGTACAGCAGAACCTCGAAACCATCGAGATCCAGAACATCGAACTGGACTTGGCGCGTAAGGAGGCTCTAGAGGCCAGCCGGATCAAATCCGAGTTCCTGGCCAACATGAGCCATGAAATCCGCACGCCGCTCAACGGCATTCTCGGCTTTACCCATCTGCTGCAGAAAAGCGACCTGACGCCGCGTCAGCAGGATTACCTGTCGACCATCGAAAAGTCCGCCGACAGCCTGTTGGGAATCATCAACGAAATTCTCGATTTCTCGAAAATCGAGGCCGGCAAATTGGTGCTCGACAGTATTCCCTTCAATCTGCGCGACTTGATCGAAGACACTCTGACCATCCTCGGCCCGGCGGCTCATTCCAAACATCTGGAGCTGGTCAGCCTGGTGTATCGCGATACGCCGCTGTCGCTAGTCGGTGATCCGTTGCGACTCAAGCAGGTGCTGACCAATCTCGTCAGCAACGCCATCAAGTTCACCAATGAAGGCACTATCGTCGTTCGCGCCATGGTCGAGGACGAACGCTCCGATCGCGCCCAGTTGCGCATCAGCGTGCAGGACACCGGCATCGGCTTGACCGATCAGGACCTGCGTGCGCTGTTTCAGGCATTCAGCCAGGCGGACAATTCCCTGTCGCGCCAACCCGGAGGGACCGGGCTCGGGCTGGTGATCTCCAAACGCCTGATCGAACAAATGGGCGGCGAAATCGGCGTCGATAGCATTCCGGATGAGGGCTCCGAATTCTGGATCAGTCTGAGTCTGCCCAAGGCGCGCGACGATATCGAGGACCTGCCGCGCGCGGCCCTGCTGGGGCGCAAGATCGGCCTGCTCGAACAACACCCGTTGGCGCGCCAAGCATTGCAGCATCAATTGGAAGGTTGCGGTCTAGAGGTAGTGTCGTTCGAAACCCTGGATCAGTTGCAGGATGCTGTGGCGACCGCACGTACAGGCGATACGCCCATCGAAATCGCCGTGCTCGGCGTGTCCAGCCGCGAGATCGGACCGCAGCAGCTGTGCCAGCGCCTATGGGAGTTCGAGGGGCTGGGCTGCAAGTGCATCGTGCTCTGCCCGACCAGCGAGCAGGCGCAGTACCACGAGGCTTTACCCGAATCTCACACTCATACGCAGCTGCAGGGCAAGCCGGCCTGTACGCGCAAACTTCAGCGGGTCCTGCTCGATCTGCTGCGTCCACCTCAGGCATTGATCGAGAACATAGCGATGCCCGAGACCCGCCCGCCGCGCGTCCTTTGTGTCGACGACAATCCGGCCAACCTGTTGCTGCTCGAAACCCTGCTGACCGACATGGGGGGCGAGGCCGAAGCGGTGAGCAGCGGCAAGGAGGCGCTCGAGGCGGTCAAGCGTAAAGCCTTCGATCTGGTTTTCATGGACGTGCAGATGCCCGGCATGGATGGCCGCCAGACCACGGAGGCGATCCGTCAATGGGAAGTCGACAGCGGACAGCCACCGCTGCCGATCATCGCGCTCACCGCGCATGCGCTGTCCAACGAAAAGCGTTCGTTATTGCAGAGCGGCCTGGACGATTACCTGACCAAACCGATCAGCGAACGGCAGCTGGCGCAGGTGGTGCTGAAGTGGACCGGGCTGCCGCTGCTGCGCAGTTTCCTGGCGGCACCTGCCGAAGTGCCGTTACCGGAAAATAACCTCAAGGTGCTGGATGCGGAGGAGGGGTTACGTCTGGCTGCGGGCAAGGCCGATCTGGCGGCGGACATGATGAGCATGTTGCTGGCGTCCCTGGATGATGATCGGCGGGCGATCCGTGAAGCGCGCTTGGTCAACGATCAACAGGCGATGGTCGATCGCGTCCACCGACTGCACGGCGCTACCCGTTACTGCGGCGTTCCGCAGCTGCGGGCCGCCTGCGAGCGCAGCGAGACCTTGCTCAAGCAGAATCACCCGAGCGCCGCCCAGGCGTTGGACGAGTTGGACAGCGCCATCGAACGGTTGGAATACGAGGCTCGGGTCGTCTAGCGCAATGTCGTCCACGTTGAACACGTTCGCCCCGAGGTCGGGCCTCTCACAAAGGCCACAGCGCACACCGCGCCGTTTTTGTGGGAGGCGCGCCCCGCGGCGAATGCGGGCCGCAGGCTTGCCCGAAGATCAGCGCTCACTCGCCCATCACTACCCCTTCACGACGCGGATCGGCACCGCCGAACCAGCCGCTGTCGGTGCGCTGAATAGCCTGTAGTCCGCTGGTCATCTCCGTCTCGTTGACCTCATGACCTCGCGCTTTAAGCGCCTGCACCGTGCTGGCCGGGAATCGGCCGGCTTCCAGCACTGTCGGACCATTGAAGCTGCCGAAATTGGGCAGGTCGATCGCCCGCTGCGCATCCAGCCCCCAGCCGTACATGCCCAGCAGTGTCTTCGCCGTGAAGTGGATGATCGCCGCGCCGCCTGGCGAGCCGACACTTGCCAGCAACTTCTCGCCCGCAGCATCGAACACCAGCGTCGGGCTCATGCTCGAGCGCGGACGCTTATTCGGCTCGACGCGGTTGGCCACCGGCCGGCCCTGGGCATCACGTGGTACGAAGGCGAAATCGGTGAGTTCGTTGTTCAGCAGGTAACCACCGGGCAGCCCGGTACCGCCGTCATTGAGCAGGCGCGAACCGAACGCTTGTTCGATAGTCGTGGTCATCGCCAGCGCGTTACCTTCGGCATCGACAATGCTGATATGGCTGGTGCCGTACTCCGGCTGCTCAGCCTGCGATGCGAACGCGATGGGCATGGCGCCAGGTTCGCCGGGCTCGGCGGTGCCCATGCTGCGCGGACCGATCAGCTCGGCGCGCTGCTTAAGATAGTCCGGTGCGAGCATGCTGTTCCAGGTCCGCCCCGGTACGGGAACGAAATCCGGATCAGCCAGATACTTTGCACGATCGGCGTAGGCCAGACGCGCCGCTTCGGTATAGCGGTGCAGGAACTCGACTGACGGTACACCCTGATCCAGTGCCGGCAAGGGTCCCAGTTGCTCCAGTATTCCGAGGATCTGCATTTGGGTGATGTGCCCGGAAGAGGGCGGTGGAAAACCGCAAACCTGATACTGGTTCCGCCAGAGATTGCAGAGAGCGTCGCGCTGACGCGGCTCGTAGACCTCAAGGTCGCTTAGCGTGATCTTCCCGGCGTTGCCCGGATGGCTGTTTACCTGTTTAACCAGCGCTTGGGCATTGGTGCCGCGGTAGAAGGCATCGCTGCCATCCTGCGCAATGTTGCGCAGCAGTGCGGCGAGGGCGGGGTTGCGCAGTCGGTAACCGACAGGCCACGGCTTGCCGTCCGGCTGGTAGTAAAAGGCTGCCGCGGGCGGGTTGTCGCGTAGCGCTGGGTCGCTCTGGAGCAGGCTGTGCAGCCGTGGACTGATGGCGAAGCCATCCTCGGCAAGACGAATTGCAGGTTGCAGCAGTTTTCTCCAGGGCAGCTTGCCGTACTGCTGGTGTGCCTGTTCAAGCATCTTCACCGTGCCAGGTACACCGACCGAGCGGCCCCCAACCACGGCCTGAAGGAAGTCCATGGGTGTGCCGTCTGCATTCAGAAACAAGTTTTCATTGGCAGCGGCCGGCGCCGTCTCTCGCCCGTCCAGCGCAGCGACATTTTCACCGTCCCAATACAGTAGAAAGGCACCGCCGCCGAGCCCGCTGGACTGCGGCTCGACCAGGCTCAGAACCATCTGCACCGCAACGGCGGCGTCCATCGCGCTGCCACCGGCCTTGAGAATTTCGTAACCCGCTTCTGTCGCCAGCGGATTGGCCGCGGCCACGGCGAAGCGTTCGACGGCCCAGCCGGGCTTTGCGGTGTAACCGCTTGAGGCCTCCGGAGCTGGCGGAGTATCGCTGGATGGGCCATCCGGATTGGTGCAAGCGGTAAGGCTGAGGAGGAGAAGCGTTGAAACCAGTGCGGCGCGTCCGGCGGGCATGGCGGGTTCCTTAGTAAAAGGTAAAAGCTCGAAGATAGATTCTTTATAGACCTAACGACAGACAAGCATCGGCCAAGCTTGATCGGCCAGCGTCGGCATTTCGCGGTACAACTGGCTCGCCTTGTAGTTCGCTGCGTTCTTAAGTTACGGGCTCGTGCTGGTTCGGTTCGTGCCGTTCAGGATACGAGCAAGGGTCAAGCGGTCTGCCCGTCTGCGGTCGTTGCCGGTATCATGTGCGCCTTCCAATGCCGCTCGGTTCATCGACGCCATGACAATTCAGTACCCGACCATTGCCGATTGCGTCGGCAATACTCCGCTGGTTCGCTTGCAGCGTCTGCCCGGCGAAACCAGCAATACCATTCTGGTGAAACTCGAAGGCAACAACCCGGCCGGATCGGTCAAAGATCGTCCGGCGCTGTCGATGATCGCGCGTGCCGAAGCGCGCGGCGACATCAAGCCCGGCGATACGCTGATCGAAGCCACGTCCGGCAACACTGGCATCGCCCTGGCCATGGCCGCGGCGATCAAAGGTTATAAGTTCATTCTGATCATGCCGGACAACTCCAGCGCCGAGCGCAAGGCGGCCATGACCGCCTACGGCGCCGAGCTGATTCTGGTGAGCAAGGACGAGGGCATGGAAGGCGCCCGTGACCTGGCTGTGAAGATGGCCGCCGAAGGTCGCGGCAAGGTGCTCGATCAGTTCGCCAACGGCGACAACCCCGAGGCGCATTACACCAGCACCGGCCCTGAGCTATGGCAGCAGACGGGTGGCAGCATCACTCATTTCGTCAGCTCCATGGGCACCACCGGCACCATCATGGGCGTGTCGCGCTATCTCAAGGAACAGAACCCGGCGATCCAGATCATCGGGTTGCAACCCATGGAAGGCGCGTCGATTCCGGGCATTCGCCGGTGGCCGGAAGAGTATTTGCCGAAGATCTACCAGGCCGAGCGTGTCGACCGTATCGTCGACATGGCCCAGGCCGAAGCCGAGGACGTGATGCGTCGCCTTGCCCGTGAAGAGGGCATCTTTTGTGGCGTGTCCTCCGGTGGTGCGGTGGCTGGCGCGCTGCGCCTGTCACAGGAAGTCGAAAACGCCGTGATCGTCGCGATCATCTGCGACCGGGGCGACCGTTACCTGTCGACAGGCGTCTATGACCAGCCCAATTGACCCGACAACGCGCGCACAGGGCGGAATTCGCTGATGGCCAAACGCAGCAGCGGCTTGCGCTTTCAGCCCAGTGGTGGCGAGAAGAAGCCGCAAATACCAACCGGCAAGAAGCAACGCCTGAATATCGAGCGTTTGGCCAACGACGGCCGCGGCATCGCCTTTCTCGACGGTCGGACCTGGTTCGTCGAGGGCGCCTTGCCGGGCGAGAACGTCGAGGCGCGGGTACTGGGCGCACGCAGCCAGATCGTCGAAGCCCGTAGCGAACGTGTACTGGACGCCAGTGCGCCACGCCGCGTGGAGCCCTGTCCGCATGCCCGCGTCTGTGGTGGCTGCAATCTGCAGCATCTGGCCGCCGCAGACCAGCTGGAACTGAAACAGCGCAGCCTCGCTGAGCAGCTGTCGCGGCTGGCGGGTATCGAGCCGCAGATCTGGGCGACACCGCTGAGCGGGCCCGAGTTCGGTTATCGCCGCCGTGCCCGGCTGGCGGTGCGCTGGGACAACAAGGCCCGGCGGCTGGACGTCGGTTTTCGCGCTGGCGCCAGCCAGGACATCGTTTCGATCCACGAATGCCCTGTGCTGGTACAGCCTTTGCAAATGCTGCTGCCGGCGTTGCTGGCCGTTTTGCAAGCCTTAGACAAACCGCAGGCGATCGGTCACGTGGAGCTGTTCAGCGGCACGTCCGAAGCTGTGCTAGTGCGCCATACGGTGGCGCTGGCAGACGCGGATCTGCAGCGCTTCAAGGCGTTCGCACTGGAGCAGGGCGCGCAGCTCTGGTTGCAGGGCGAAGGCCAGCCGCAGCCGCTGGAGTCGGCGTATAGGCTCGGCTACCGCCTGCCGGCTTGGGATCTTGAATTGGCCTGGCGGCCGGGCGACTTCGTTCAGGTCAACGCACCGGTTAACGAGGCGATGGTGGCGCAGGCGCTGGAATGGTTGGTACCGGAGCCGGGCGAGCGGGTGTTGGATCTGTTCTGTGGACTGGGCAACTTCGCCCTGCCGCTGGCCCGTAAGGGGGCTGAGGTGATTGCAGTCGAGGGCGTCGAAGAGATGGTCGAGCGCGCCCGCACCAATGCGGCGCATAACGGTCTGGAGAATGCGCACTTCTATCAGGCGGACCTGTCGAAGCCGCTTATCGAAGCGCAGTGGGCCAAAGGCGGTTTTGCCGCGGTGTTGCTGGATCCGCCGCGTGACGGCGCGCTGGAACTGGCCAGGCAAATGCAGACTTTAGGAGCACGGCGCGTGGTTTATGTTTCATGTAATCCTGCAACGCTGGCACGCGACGCCGCAGAGCTGGTGCGCCAAGGCTTTCAACTGAAACGGGCCGGGGTGCTGGACATGTTTCCACAAACAGCGCACGTCGAGGCCATGGCGCTCTTCGAGCGGCCGGCGTAGCGCTGGAATTTTCGACAGGCAAAAGGCCTGTGGTTCAACCGACCGACTCCGAGAAAGTCGGCGTATTCGACGCAGATGATGAGCAGGGTCTGTTCCCGTTTCGCTGCGAGCCGCGTTGCTGCGCCAAATGACGCCAGGCAAGGCGCGGGACGCCGGTAATGGTTGTTCCCTTACCAAGTCCCGCAACGCCGCCTGGCGTCATTTGCCGCGCAACCCGGAGGGACGGGCCAGTTTTTGCGCGATACTGCGTTTCTCGTCGCTTATTTGAACGACCAAACTGCGCGACTCGTGCCTTGTCTCGCGCAAAAGCTGGCTCCGTCGCGGCCGCGACGAAACGGGAACAGACCCTGAGGAAAGGTAATAGATGGTCCAGGTCAGAGCGCTTCAGCCGATCAATACCGACGGCAGCATCAACCTCGATGGCTGGCTCGATCATGTGCTGGGGATGGACCCGGCACTCGACCGCGACGCACTCAAACAGGCCTGCGAGTTCGCCCGCGCGGCTGAGCAGCAGGCCAACGCCGCGCAGAATCTCTGGAGCGAAGGCACCTCGAGTTACCAGACCGGGCTTGAGATCGCCGAGATCCTCGCCGATCTCAAACTTGACCAGGACAGCCTGGTCGCGGCGGTCATGTACCGTGGTGTGCGCGAAGGCAAGATTCAGCTGGCAGAGGTGCATCAGCAGTTCGGCCCGGTGGTAGCCAAGCTGATCGAAGGCGTGCTGCGCATGGCCGCCATCAGCGCCAGTCTCAACCCGCGCGAGTCGCTGGTACTGGGCACCCAGACCCAGGTGGAGAACCTGCGCAAGATGCTCGTGGCCATGGTTGACGACGTGCGCGTCGCGCTGATCAAGTTGGCCGAGCGCACCTGCGCGATCCGTGCGGTGAAAAATGCCGACGATGACAAACGCCACCGCGTCGCTCGCGAGGTATTCGATATCTACGCACCGCTGGCGCACCGCCTGGGCATCGGCCATATCAAGTGGGAATTGGAAGATCTGTCCTTCCGCTATCTCGAGCCCGAGCAGTACAAGCAAATTGCCCAGCTGTTGCATGAGCGTCGTCTGGACCGCGAGCAGTACATCGACAGCGTGGTGCAGCAGCTCAAGGAAGAATTGACGGCTACCGGCATCGATCCCGAGATCGACGGCCGCGCCAAACACATCTATTCGATCTGGCGGAAAATGCAGAAGAAGGGTCTGCAATTCAGCCAGATCTACGATGTTCGCGCCGTACGTGTGCTAGTGCCGGAAGTACGCGATTGCTACACCGCGCTGGGGATCGTGCATACGCTTTGGCGGCACATTCCCAAGGAATTCGACGACTATATCGCCAACCCCAAGGAGAACGGCTACCGCTCACTGCATACCGCCGTGCTCGGCCCGGAGGGCAAAGTGCTGGAGGTACAGATCCGTACCCAGGCCATGCACGAGGAGGCTGAGCTGGGCGTCTGTGCGCACTGGCGTTACAAGGGCACCGACGTCAAGAGCACCTCCAACCATTACGAGGAGAAGATTTCCTGGCTGCGTCAGGTGCTCGAATGGCACGAGGAACTGGGCGATATCGGTGGTCTGGCCGATCAATTGCGAGTGGATATCGAACCCGACCGCGTCTACGTATTCACGCCTGACGGCCATGCGATCGACCTGCCCAAAGGTGCCACACCGTTGGACTTCGCCTACCGCGTGCATACCGAAATCGGCCATAACTGCCGCGGCGCCAAGATCAATGGGCGCATCGTGCCGCTCAACTACAGCCTGCAGACCGGTGAGCAGGTCGAGATCATCACCAGCAAGCACGGCTCGCCGAGCCGCGATTGGCTGAACCCGAACCTGGGCTACATCACCACCTCACGCTCGCGGGCAAAGATCGTCCACTGGTTCAAGCTGCAGGCTCGCGATCAGAACGTCGCTGCCGGCAAGGCGATGCTGGAACGTGAGCTGGGACGTCTCGATCTGCCACCGGTCGACTTCGACAAACTGGCCGAAAAAGCCGGCCTGAGGGCCGCTGAAGATATGTTCGCCGCGCTTGGCGCCGGCGATTTGCGTTTGGCCCCGCTGGTCAATCATGCCCAGCAATTGGTGGAGCCGGACGGCCATTCCGATCAGCTCGAATTGATCCCGCGTCGCCCTACCAGCACCAAGCCGGGCAAGCGCGGCGACGTGCAGATTCAGGGCGTCGGCAATCTCCTGACGCAAATGGCAGGCTGCTGCCAGCCGCTGCCGGGCGACCCCATCGTGGGCTATATCACCGTCGGCCGTGGCGTCAGTATCCACCGTCAGGATTGCGCCTCGGTGTTGCAACTGGCCGGGCGCGAGCCGGAGCGGATCATCCAGGTCAGTTGGGGCCCGATCCCCGAGAAAACCTATCCCGTGGATATCGTCATCCGTGCCTATGACCGTTCCGGCCTGCTGCGCGACGTCTCGCAGATCCTGCTCAACGAGCGGATCAACGTACTCGCCGTCAACACGCGCTCGAACAAGGAAGACAGCACGGCGTTGATGTCGCTGACCATTGAAATTCCAGGGCTGGATGCTCTGGGGCGGCTGCTTGGCCGGGTTTCGCAACTCCCGAACATCATCGAGGCCAAGCGTCAGAGAGCGACGTGAGGCGCTCTCCGGCGGTGTTGCCGGCCGCGTCACGGTGGATGGGTGAAGCGTCAGCTACGCGCCCCGATCCACCCTACAATCGGCTTGACTCCGTAGGGTGGATTGTCGCTTTTTACATCCACCGAAACGCCGCTACGATTGCCGCTCGGCCCGAGGAATCCTATGTACCAACTCAACGACCTGCTGCATCTGATGGCCCGGCTGCGTGACCCCCAGAATGGCTGCCCTTGGGATCTACAGCAGGATTACGCCAGCATCGTGCCGCACACCCTCGAAGAAGCCTACGAAGTCGCCGATGCCATCGAGAGCGGGGATTTCGATCATCTGCCCGGTGAGCTCGGCGATCTGTTGTTTCAGGTCGTCTATTACAGCCAGCTGGCAAAAGAGGAAGGGCGCTTCGAGTTCGACGCGGTAGTCGACGGCATTACTCGCAAATTGTTGCGCCGCCACCCGCATGTCTTCCCCGACGGAGACCTTTACGGTTCGACTGAATTGCCGCGCCTCGACGAGGCGGCGATCAAACAGCGTTGGGAAGAGATCAAGGCCGAGGAGCGCGCCGAGAAGGCCGGTGCACCGGAGCAATTGTCTCTGCTCGACGATGTACCCAGCGCGCTTCCGGCGCTAAGCCGTGCTGCCAAGTTGCAGAAGCGAACCGCCCAGGTAGGCTTCGATTGGCCGGATGCGTTGCCGGTAGTGGATAAGGTGCGCGAAGAGTTGGACGAAGTGCTCGAAGCCATGAGCGAGAACGACCCCGAGGCCATCGCCGAAGAGATTGGCGACCTGCTGTTCGTCGCGGTGAATCTGGCGCGGCATCTGAAGGTCGACCCGGAGAACGCACTGCGCGCAGCCAATCGCAAATTCGAGCGGCGCTTCCGCTTTATAGAACAAGCCTTGCGGGATAGCGGCCGGCCCATCGAGAATTGCGATCTGGAAGAGCTCGACATGCTCTGGGGCGAGGCGAAGAAAGCCGAACGGTTGCCTTCCTGCGGTTAACAGCCAAGACAATTCGAAGACCTGGATGGCCATTTCATCCACCACAATTCTCCTGGGTGAATCGACAAAGCCTGATCCACCCTACGTCTAATTTTGAATCCACGACGAGACGAGCCGACACATGAGTCTTTCCCTTCGCGACCAGCTGCTCAAAGCCGGGCTGGTCAATGAGAAGCAGGCCAAACAGGCCGGCAAGCAGCAGCAGAAACAGCAGCGTCTGGTTAAGAAAGGCCAGGCAGAAAAGGATGACTCTCAGCGCGAAGCGGCGCTAAAGGCCCAGGCCGAGAAGCAGGCCCGGGACCAGGAATTGAACCGCCAGCAGCAGCAAAAGGCCGAGCAGAAGGCGCGTACTGCGCAGATCAAGCAGCTGATCGAAGGCAGCCGCCTACCCAAGTTGACCACCGAGGATTACTACAACTTCGTCGATGACAAGAAGGTCAAGCGTCTGTCGGTGAACAAGCTGATGCGTGACAAGCTGTCCAGCGGCTCGCTGGCCATCGTCCGCCATGGTGGCGGTTACGAAGTCATTCCGCGCGAGGCGGCGTTGAAGATTCAGGAGCGCGATCCGCGCCGTATCGTCCAGCTCAACACCCAGACCGAAGCTCCGGATGCGGACGATCCTTACGCTGCCTACCAGATTCCCGACGATCTGATGTGGTAACGAACCTGCCGATACCCACAATCAAATCGTAAGAGCCAGAGGACGCCAAGGCTTTGCTGGCGAAGCGCTCAAGGCGGTTCGCGAGCAAGCTCGTTCCTACGAGGAGCGTGCGGATCGTTGCGTTGGCTGCTCCGGTGCTATTTCGATCAACCATCGTGCAAGCCCAGCAGGGCCTCTTTTGTAGGAGCCAGCTTGCTGGCGAATGTGGTGCTCTTGTTCGCGAGCAAGCTCGCTCCTACGGGGAGCGTGCGGATCGTTGCGGTTGGCTGCTCCGGTGATAATTTCGATTCCCATCGTAGAAGCCCAGCAGGTCCTCTTTGTGTAGGAGCCAGCTTGCTGGCGAATGCGGAGTGCCTGGTCGCGAGTAAGCCTGTCATGCGCGAGGCGTGCGGGTGGTTGCGGTGAGCGGCTTTCATGCGCGGGAATCGCTGTTTGCTGAGGGCTGGCTCCCCGACGGAAGGACGGATATCTGCCGGCCGCTCGGCCTCTACTGCTGTAGACCTATCCGGACTTTCCGGTACAGCAGCGGAGGACAGCGACATGGAAACAGGTTATTTGGATGACAACCAGACGCTCAGCTGGCAGGCCAACGGTGTGCCGGGTGATCCAGAAGAACCAGGCGTACCGGACCTGCCCAGCGAGCCGGGCGAACCGACGATCCCGGACCAGCCGCCACCTGCACCAGTGGCCTGATTTCAAGGTTCTGCCGGCTTGTCCGCTATGAAGGCTTGAGCACGCGCGAGCAGGTCGATGACCTGTTCGTCGCGAGTCTGGTCGAAATTACTGTAATGACATCCGACACCGATGAAGGGCTCGGGCATCGCCAGGCACACCAGTTCATTCACCTCCGTTCGCAGCATCTCGATCACATCCCTCGGCCCGACAGGTACCGCGAGCACGATTCTGCTCGGATTCGATTGTTTCAATCCCTTCAGCGCCGCTCTTACGGTCGCGCCAGTGGCGACGCCGTCGTCGATCACGATCACGCAGCGATTGCCGAGCAAGGGCGCTGGCCGATCGCCACAGTAGCGCTGGCGACGACGCTCCAGCTCCGTCAGCTGGCGCTGCATCTCTTCGTCAAACCAGTTTGGCGGCGGCGCGATCTGGTTGAATAGCTCCTGGTTGATCACCCACTTGGGCTCGGCGCCGTCGATCACCGCACCCAGCGCCAGCTCCTCGTTACCCGGCGCGCCGATTTTGCGCACCAGCACCAGATCCAGCGGCGCGTTCAGGCTCTTGGCTACTTCGAAGGCAACCGGCACGCCGCCGCGTGGCAGAGCGAGCACCAAGGGTTTCGTATCGGCCAGATGCAGCAGCGCCTCGGCCAGTTCCTGGCCGGCATGGACGCGGTCGCGGAACAAATTGGTTTCAGGAATGAACGCACGCATGACTCACTCTCCGAATGGATAGGTATCCGGAACGATGTCGTCGTCGATCTGCTGTGGGCCGATGGGCGTCACTGCCGTCGTCTGCTCCAGCCATATCAGGGCGTCGAACTGTTCAGAGAGTATGGCTTGGAAATAATGACTCTGACGTTCAGTGGCCGGACGGTAAATGACGCCTATGGCGCGCTCGAGCCGCGGCTTGGCCAATGCACGGCGCAGTTCGTCATCGTCGCGCCAGGTTGTCAGCGATGCCGGCTTGCCGGCGCGCAGAAACATTTGCTCCCAGCTGTCCGGGCGCGAAGGACGGACCTGCTTGACCTGCATCGGCTCGTCCCAGTTATCCGCCGCCGCCACCTCGCCGCGATCGGTTGCCATGCCGATCAGCACCGCGTCTCGGCCGAAGGCGGTACGGCATAGCTCGCCGATATTGAACTCACCGCCCCAGCCCATGGACGTCGAGGCGGCGTTGCCGATGTGCGAGTTGTGCGCCCAGACCACCGCTTTGGCATCGTCGCCGCGGTGCTCCAGCAAGGCGCGCAGAGTGTCGAACATATGTCGGTCGCGCAAATTCCAGGATTCGGTCGAGCCCTGGTACATGGACCGGTAATACTGCTCAGCGGCAAGCACGACACGGGCGTTGCGCTCGGCGTTGAAGAAACTGTCACCATCTGTTTCCAGATATTCCAACCGTTGATCGAGAAGCGCGCGTAGTTGTTCGACCACTGCGTTTTCGCAGGACGGCTGGCCAAGCATCACGTTGTGGCCGTAGATCGCCGGCTCCTCGTGCCAAGGGCTGAGGCAACCGTAGCGGTGGCGAGCGGCGCTGGCGGCTTGAGGGTCGACGCGGTCGAGATAGCCGAGCACTTCCTGAATCGATGAGCCAAGGCTGTAGACGTCCAGCCCGCGAAACTCGACGCGCCGCTCGGGCGGCAGAGTGTCGTTGTGATCTCGCAGCCAGCGCGCAAAATCCGCGACTTCCTGGTTGCGCCACATCCAGGTCGGGAAGCGTTTGAAGCCTTCTTCGACCCACGTCGGCGGCTGTTTCTGGCGCACGTAGCGGTCGATCTTCGTAGCGTCCGGCCAATCCGCTTCGGCGGCGATGATGGTAAATCCGTGTTGCTCGATCAGCCGGCGGGTGATGGCCGCTCGGGCGCGGTAGAACTCCGAAGTGCCGTGGCTGGCCTCGCCGATCAGCACGACCCGTGCGTCGGCGAACTGATCGAAATGATTGGCAAAGGTTGGATCGTCGACCGGCGGCAGCGGAGTGGCATGCTGACGCAGCAACTCTGCCAACTGCTCTTCGGTCATCTCGGTAGGCCGTGGGCGAGATTGGATCATGGCCTCGTCTCCTTGCTTGCTCTTCTATCGATGACCGACGTTGCATACCTCTGTTCGGACCGTTCGGCAGGTCGTCCGATCAAGCATAAGCGGCAGAACTGAAGGTGACGGGCTAGTCTCTAAACAAAGCAACGCCAATATCGGCGAGAGAATTTTGCCGAAGGCGCTAAGAATGAGGGGGCATCATGACGACCTGGATCATCGCGTACAGCAAAGACGGCAACACCTCTATCCTCAGGACCGAATCCGATCACCAGCCGGATATAGATGAGGCAGTAGCGCTGGTTACCCAGAAGGCCGAACAGGAATATACCGGTGAGGAAAATGCCTTCGAGCATGACCCGGACATAGAGGAGACGCCAGCCACGCTTCTGGCCGAACGCTTCGGCATCACCGTAACCGGCATTTCGCAGGCTTGATTGCCGGTCACGCTACCCGCCACACGTTGTTATCCCCAACCACGTACAGACGCCGACCTGGGTCGGCGTCGAGCTCCATCATGCCGGTAAAACTGCCAAACGCCGGCAGCAGGCTCACCTGCGCGCCGATGCAGAAGCAGGGCAGGCGCAAGCTCTGACGTCCCCGTCCGATGAGGCGATAAGCGGGGTGTACGTGGCCAGCCAGCACGTGATGAGTAGGGTGCGGATCGGGTTCGTGCTGCAGGGCGAACGGGCCGAGCAGCAGCGGCTCGGGGACCACGGCCATGTCGAGCGTCGCCGGTGGGTCGCCAGCGCGGCGATCGTGGTTGCCGCGGATCAACGTGACTTCGAGCTGGGGGTGCGTTGCGCGCCATGCATGCAGTTGCGCCAGAATGGCGGGCGTCTGGGATTCCGGTGCGTGCAGAAAATCGCCGAGGAAGATCAACTGCCGACAGCTGTAGCGGGCCAGTAAGGCATCCAGTCGCTGCAGATTGGCTTGGGTGGTGCCGTGTGGTACCGGCTGACCGAGACGGCGGTAGGCGGCGGCCTTGCCGAAATGGATATCGGCGATCAGTAGCGCTTGCAGCTCCGGCCAGTAGATGGCTTTGTCGGCGAGTAACCAGAGCTCGGTGTTTTTCAGTTCGATGGGCAAGTATGGGGTCATTGGGGGCAGTCTAATCTGTTGGCCCGGCGATGGTCTGTGTTGTGCCGTTTCGCGAGCAAGCTCGCTCCTACAGGAGCGTTACGGTGACGGAGTTGAGCACTGCTTTTTGTAGAGCGAGCTTGCTCGCGAATAGCCTCGCCCAAAGCTCATCGCATTATGGTTTCGCCTTCTTCGGCCTCGGCGTGCCGTCCTTGGTCATGCGCGGTTTGCGTTTCGGGCTGGTTTCCCGCTCGACCGCAATGGCGTCGCCTTGCTCGGGCTGATAACCACCGGGACCGGCGGCTTTGTCGAGCTCGGCGACCATTCGGCGGATACGGTCGGCCAGCTTTTCCGAACTCATGCTCTCGCGAAAACGCTCGACCATCAGCGGAAAGGCCAATGGCGTGGTGCGCTTGACCTGATGAATGTCCAGCCGACGCTGTTGCAGGCGCGTCAGGGTTTGTTCCAGCCGCTCGACCTCCAGTTCCTGGCGCAGCACTTCCTCTTCTGCCTGGGTCAGCAGCAGGTTGTCCGGGTCGTACTGGCGGAACACATCGAAGAACAACCCACTGGAAGCCTGCAGCTGCCGGGCGCTTTTCTGCGCGCCTGGGTAGCCGGAAAACACCAGTCCCGCAATACGCGCAATCTCGCGGAAACGCCGGCGTGCCAGTTCGCCGGCGTTAAGGCTGGCGAGCACGTCGTGCAGCAGGTTGTCCTGGCTGAACAAGGCGGGCGTCAGCCAGTGCATCCAGTCCACTTCGGTGGCCGAAAGCAGTTCGAACCCGTAGTCATTGACCGCGATGGAGAAGGTCACCGGCTGGCGCTGGCCCATTCGCCAGGCAAGCAGGCTGGCGAGGCCCAGGTGCACGTGGCGACCGGCGAAGGGGTAGAGAAACAAGTGCCAACCTTCGCGGGATTTCATCACCTCGGCCAGCAGCGTGGTTTCAGTGGGCAGCGCCGACCAGCCTAGCTGTACTTCTAGCAACGGCTGCACCAGGCGCATCTCGTCACTGGCGAACTCACCGCGCGAGGCAGCGCCGAGTTGTTCCACCACCGCATCGGCCAGCTCGCTGGAAAGCGGCATGCGCCCACCGTTCCAGCGTGGCACAGCGGCCTTCTTGCCAGTGGCACGGCTAACGTAAGCGGTCATGTTTTCCACCCGCACCAATTCCAAGAGGCGTCCGGCGAAGAGGAAATTGTCACCCGGTCGCAGGCGCGCGATGAAACCTTCCTCCACCGAGCCCAGTGAGCGGCCACTGCCACCCTTGGCCCAGAATTTCACGGTCAGGCTGGCATCGCTGACGATCGTACCGATGCTCATCCGATGGCGCATTGCGACACGCCGGCTCGGGACCTTCCACAGGCCGGTTTCGTCCGGTTCCACCCGCTGATAATCCGGATAGGCCGTAAGCGAATGCCCACCGTGACGGACAAAAGCCAGTGCCCACAGCCACTGTTCGGCATCGAGATCTCGGTAGGACCAGGCCCGGCGCACCTCGGCGTAGAGCTCATCCGGCCGAAAACCACCGCCCAGCGCCATGCTTACCAGATGTTGCACCAGCACATCGAGCGATCGATGCGGAGCGCTGCGGGCTTCGATCCGCCGTTCGGCAACGGCGACATGAGCGGCCGCGGCTTCCACCACTTCGAAGCTATGTGTCGGCACCAGTGTGACTCGCGAGGCCCGCCCAGGCGCATGACCAGAGCGCCCAGCGCGTTGCATCAGCCGCGCCACGCCCTTGGGCGAGCCGATCTGCAGCACGCGTTCGACGGGCAAAAAATCCACGCCCAGATCGAGACTGGAGGTGCAGACCACCGCCTTCAGCGCACCTTGCTTGAGTCCCAACTCCACCCAGTCCCGTACTTCGCGGGCCAATGAGCCGTGGTGCAGCGCGATCAACCCGGCCCAGTCCGGCCGCGCATTGAGAATCGCCTGATACCACAGCTCCGATTGCGAGCGGGTATTAGTGAACACCAAGGAAGTGGCCGCCGATTCGATTTCTTCGACCACCTGCGGCAGCATGCGCAGGCCCAAATGCCCAGCCCAGGGAAAGCGTTCAATGCTGGGCGGCAACAAAGTGTCGACGCGCAGCTCCTTGTTCATTTTTCCTTGAACCAACCGGCCTGTGCCCGGATGCAGAAGCACTTCCAGTGCGTGCGGTTGATTGCCGAGCGTGGCGGATAGCCCCCAGACGATCAGTTCCGGCATCCAGCTACGCAGCCGCGCCAACGCCAGCTGCAGCTGTACGCCGCGTTTGTTGCCCAGCAGCTCGTGCCACTCATCTACCACCAGCATGCGCAGCCCGCCGAAGGCCTGGCGCGCATCGGCGCGGGTCAGCAACAGGGTGAGGCTTTCCGGTGTTGTGACCAGCGCACTCGGTAATCGGCGGCTTTGTCGGGCGCGTTCGGCGCTGGCGGTATCGCCGGTGCGCAGGCCAATACTCCAGTTGATGCCGAGGTCGTCCAACGGCGCCTGGAGTGCTCGGGCCGTATCCGCGGCCAGGGCGCGCATAGGAGTGATCCAGAGGACTGTGAGTGGAGCAGGTTTGTCCGATGGCTTGGCGAGTGCATCCGACTCTTTCGCGGGCAAGCCCGCTCCTACAGAAGCGAAACGATCGAGCGCGCCGAGCCAGACGGCGTAGGTCTTGCCCGAGCCGGTGGTGGCGTGAAGCAGGCCGGATTCGCCGTTTTGCACGGCTTGCCAGACTTCCTGCTGAAACGAAAAGGGTTGCCAGGATTTACTGGCGAACCAATTTTCGCCAACTGTGGCTGGTCGGTTGCTCATGCTTCGCGCCGCGAATACGCGCGAACATAAGGCGCCGCGTGGCTGCGATTCGCCAGCAAGCTGGCTCCTACAGAAATGCGACGGCGTTGAGGTGCGACATGGCACTTGTAGGAGCGAGCTTGCTCGCGAACAGACGCCGCCGCGTGGTTGTGGATCGCCAGCATATTGGTCCCTACGGGAGCGCATGGCCGCGTCATCCCAGCAATTCCTTCAACGTCTCCAGCGTATCGGCTTCCTCGACCGGCTTGTCGTGGCGCCAACGCAGCATGCGCGGGAAGCGGACGGCGATGCCGCTTTTGTGCCGGCTGCTGGCGGCGATGCCCTCGAAGCCGAGTTCAAATACCAGTGTCGGCGTCACGCTGCGCACCGGTCCGAATTTTTCCACGGTGGTCTTGCGCACGATGGCGTCGACTTTACGCATTTCCTCATCGGTCAGCCCCGAATAGGCTTTCGCGAAGGGCACCAGCTTGCGCTCCGGCGCGCCTGGTTCGCCGTCCCAGACGGCAAAGGTGAAATCGGTGTAAAGGCTGGCGCGGCGGCCGTGGCCTCGCTGGGCATAGATCAATACCGCGTCCACCGAGTAGGGGTCGATCTTCCATTTCCACCAGGTGCCGACATCCTTGGTGCGACCCACGCCGTACTGCGCCGCGCGAGCCTTGATCATCATGCCTTCCACACCCAGGGCACGAGATGCCTCGCGCTGGCGAGCCAGATCAGCCCAATCGCTGCCTTCGATCAAGGGCGAGGCCATCAGGATCGGGTTGGGGCATTGTGCTACGACCGTATCGAGTTGCTCTCGTCGCTCACGGTGTGGTCGTTGGCGCCAGTCTTCGCCTTGCCATTCCAAGAGGTCGTAAGCGAGCACCGCGACGGGTGCGTCTTCAAGCACCTTGGCAGTGAGGTTTTTGCGGCCGATTCGTTGTTGCAGCAGGGCAAAGGGCTGTACGCCGAAGCGGGCCGGCTCGCTGCCTGTTGCGGATGAACTCTCGAACAGCGCGGCTGGCTGCTCTGTCGGTTGCGACTTCCAGACCACGATTTCACCGTCGATAACGGTGCCGTCCGGTAGGCATCCGGCCAGTTCGCAAAGCTCAGGGAAGCGATCGCTGACCAATTCTTCGCCGCGTGACCAGATCCATATCTGCCCGTCACGCTTGACCAGCTGGGCGCGGATGCCGTCCCACTTCCATTCGATATGCCAGTTATGGGGCGATCCAAGCAGCTCTTCGAATTGCTCCACCGGTGCTTGCAGCGAGTGGGCGAGAAAGAAGGGATAGGGCTGGCCGCCGCGCTGTGCGTGCTCGTGCTCCGATTCATCGGCAATCAGCGTGAGGTAGCCTTCAGCACTCGGCCGGTGCGATAGGTCGGTATAGCCCACGAGTCGCTGTGCTACGCGCTTGGGATCGAGGTCCACCAGCGAGGCCAGCGCGCGGGTTACCAGAAGCTTCGACACGCCGACGCGAAAGGCGCCGGTGATCAGCTTGATGCAGACCATCAGACTCAGGCGGTCCAATTGCGCCCATAGCTCAGGCAGGCGTAAGGCCAGTTCTTCGGGCGGCTGTCCGCGTAGCGGCAGCAACTTGTCCTGCATCCACACGGCGAGGCCGTCGTCGGAGCTATGGGCAGATTCGGGAATGAGCAGCGAGATGGTCTCGGCCATGTCGCCGACGGCTTGATAACTCTCCTCGAATAGCCACTCCGGTAGGCCGGCGGCCTGCATGGCCGTTTCACGCAATACTCGGGTCGGCACCAGCTGGCGCGGTCGCCCGCCGGCGAGAAAGTACACGGCCCAAGCGGCGTCGGCAGGGTCGGCTTCCCGAAAATAATCGCGCATGGCGGCGAGCTTGGCATTGCTCGAGGTGGTCGCATCGAGGCGGCTGTAGAGCGTGGCGAAGGCTTTCATCGGACGCCGCCGTGCCAAGTAGCGATTGAAAGGGCTTCGCGAGCAAGCCCGTTCCTACAGGGGAGCAGGGCGGAGCAGGAATGGAGGATCACTGAGCCTCCGGTTCAGGCGCATCGTCTTCGTCGCCATATTCGGTTTCGAAGGCCTGCGCATCGAGGCCGCGCATTTCACGCAGGTAGCGCACCAGCACCGGCACCGAGCCATGGGTGACCATCACCCGCTCGGCGCCGGTCTGTTCGATGGCCCAGAGCAGGCCGGGCCAGTCGGCGTGGTCGGAAAGTACGAAACCACGGTCGACACCGCGACGGCGGCGCGTGCCGCGCAACATCATCCAGCCGCTGGCGAAGGCGTCGGCATAGTCGCCGAATCGGCGCATCCAGGTACTGCCGCCAGCCGAGGGCGGGGCGAGGATGATCGCCTGCTTCAGGCGCGGGTCGCCCTTTTTCAAATCTCCCGCATAAACGGTCGGCGGAAGGTAAACGCCGCCTTCACGGTAGACCTTGTTCAGTGGTTCAACAGCGCCGTGAACCACCACTGTGCCGATGCTTTCATCGAGCCCGTGAAGAATCCGCTGCGCCTTGCCAAAGGCATAGCAGAACAACACGCTGGCACGGCCTACCGCGGCGTTGGCCCGCCACCAGTCGTTGATTTCTCGGAATACTTCGGTCTGCGATGGCCATTGATAGATGGGCAAGCCGAAGGTCGATTCGGTGATGAAAGTATGGCAGCGCACCGGCTCGAAGGGGGCGCAAGTGCCATCGGGCTCGACCTTGTAGTCTCCTGAGGCGACCCAGACTTCGCCGCGATATTCCAGGCGTACCTGCGCTGAGCCAAGCACATGGCCGGCGGGGTGAAAGCTGAGTTTTACGCCGTGATGGTCGATGGATTCGCCGTACGCCAGCGTTTGCAGCGGCATATCCGCCGCGATTCGCGAGCGCAGGATGCCTTCGCTGTCGCTGGATGCCAGGTAATGGTTCATGCCCCAGCGGGCATGGTCGCCGTGGGCATGGGTGATCACGGCGCGGTCGACCGGACGCCAGGGATCGATATAGAAATCGCCGGGCGGGCAGTAGAGGCCTTCTGGGCGGGCAACGACAAGGTCCATTGAATACAGGCACTTTGAGGGCTTGTAGGGTTGGAGCCTGTCGGGGCTGAAGGAGTTCGGGCGGACGCCGCCCGATAGGTTCAGTCCTGCAGTTTCAGGTGCGAAATGTCAGGTACCGGTGCATCGCTCGCGCGGCGGCGTTCACCCATGTCGCTGCCCACAGGGGCCAGGCTGAACTGCGAAAGGTCAACGGCGGGCGCTTGAGTAGGCGCACGGGCATCCTGCAAGTCGGCACCTACCGGTGCAATACCGAAGTCCGGCGCCTCGACGTCGACAAAAGCTGCCATATATTCGTCGCGAGGCACGACCTTGAGCGGCGACGGCGCGGCCGTAGAGGTTTGGGTGGCTGCTGGCGTCGTGGGCTCTACCGCTGGCGGCGGGGCCAGTTCGATCTCTTCGACTTCCACCGGTAGGGCTCGAACCTCGGCGATCGCACCGGCACGGGCCATGGCTTCGCGGTATTTTTCCACGTTGGCGAAGTCCAGGTCCTGCTTGATCACTATCCGACGACCGGAAAACAGCAGCGCGATGCGCTGGGCATCGGCCTGGAACAGGCGCGTGAGATTGGCCTCGACCTGTTCCAGTGTGGCGCCCGGTGCGAGTTGGCCGGAAAAGGCGATCTCATAGCGGCTCATGATTACGTTCCTATATTGGGCGGGGCCGATGTGTTGATCATAGAGATTGGATTTCGGGCTTGAAAGCGGCGGGCATCAAAAAGCCGTTGGAGGTCGGCCTAAAGGCGGTTCCTTGTGGGGGCTTGTCAGGCTAGGGGATAACAGCTTCTCCCTCACCCCAGCCCCTCTCCTGGCTTGCTGCGTACTTTCACCGAGGGGAGAGGGAGCTGCTCATGCAAGGTAACGAGCGAAGGCGTCCAGCCTACCCGCCGCCTGAAACTGGAAGTCTCAATCCTCAGCTCAAGCTTCCCAACGGGGCGAGCAGTGCCTCGATATCGTTCTGCTCCAACTGCCACTCGCCCTGGTTGCCTGAATCCAACACGCCGGCGGCCAGGTCGGCCTTACGTCGCTGTAATTGCTGAATGCGTTCTTCGACGGTGCCACGTGTGATCAGGCGGTAGACGAACACCGGTTTGTCTTGGCCGATGCGGTAGGCGCGGTCGGTGGCCTGGTTCTCGGCGGCTGGGTTCCACCAAGGATCGTAATGAATGACGGTGTCGGCGGCGGTAAGGTTGAGGCCGGTGCCGCCGGCTTTCAGGCTGATCAGAAATACCGGCACCTCACCGCGCTGGAAACGCTGCACCGGGGTGCGCCTGTCTCGGGTTTCGCCGGTAATCTGCACGTAATCGATGCCGCGCTGACGCAGGCTGTCCTCGATCAGCGCCAGCATCGAGGTGAACTGTGAAAACAGCAGCACGCGGCGGCCTTCGGCGAGCAGTTCCTGGAGCATGTCAAGCAAGCTGTCCAGCTTGCCGGAAAAGCCGCTCTTGGCCGAACGGCCCGCTTCACCCTTGACCAGGCGCAAGTCGCAGCAGACTTGGCGCAGCTTGAGCAGCGCTTCGAGGATGACGATCTGGCTGCGCGCCAAGCCCTTGCGGTCGATCTCCTCGCGGACCTTGCGATCCATCGCCAAACGCACCGTCTCGTATAGATCGCGTTGGGCCGGGGTCAGGTCCACCCAATGCACAATCTCGTTTTTTGGTGGGAGTTCGCGGGCCACCTGTTCCTTGTGACGACGCAGGAGGAACGGGCGGATGCGGCCGATCAGATGTTGCAGCCGCTCCTGGTTGCCATGCTTTTCTATCGGAGTGCGATAGGTGCGGTTGAACTCCTTGGCGTTACCCAGCCAGCCTGGCATCAGGAAGTGGAACAATGACCACAATTCGCCGAGGTTGTTTTCCATTGGCGTGCCGGTCAGGCACAGGCGTTGCCGCGCTTGCAGCCGGCTGGCAGCCTGGGCGGCCTTGCTGCTGGCGTTCTTGATGTTCTGCGCCTCGTCCAGGATCAGCACGTGAAGAGGTTGTTCGCTTAGCGGCTCGATATCCCGGGGCAACAGCGCATAGGTGGTCAGCAGGACATCGTAATCGCCCAGCGCATCGAAGTGCTTGTGCCGCGCCGTGCCATGCAGGGTCAGCAGCCGCAGATCCGGGGTGAACCGCGCCGCTTCGTCCTGCCAGTTGGGTATCAGGCTGGTGGGCATGACGACCAGGCTGGGACGGTCCAGGCGCCCGGCCTGTTTTTCGGTAAGCAGGTGGACCAGGGTCTGCAGGGTCTTGCCCAGACCCATGTCGTCCCCAAGAATGCCGCCGACTTCCAGCGCACGCAGGGTTTGCATCCAGCTCAGACCCTCAAGCTGATAGGGACGCAGTTCGGCATTCAGACCGGTCGGTGCCTCGCAGGGTTGCTGCTTGTAGTCCAGCAGGCGCCGGCCAAAATCGCGTAACCGCTCGCCACCCTGCCAGTCCAGCGGCAACTGCTCCAGGTGATTCAAGCGCACGGCGTCGGCCTGATCCAGCCGCAGGCTGTTGCCGAGCTCCGGTTGCAAGTAAAGGTCGCCCAATGTCGCGAGGATCGGCTTGAGCCGGCCGAACGGCAGCATCACCTGAAGCGGCTGAGCGTTGTCGCGCTGGCGCAGCTGCACCCGCAGTGTTTCATCGTCGCCGCGCTGGGCCAGCTGCGGCGCAGCGAGCAGCGTCGGATTCTTGCGGATCACGTCGAGAAGCACCGGTAGCAGGCTGATGCGCTCGCCTTCGACGACGATGCCCAGTTCCAGGTCGAACCAGCTGTGCTCCGGCGATTCCTCCACTTGGGCATACCAATCGTCTATAGCGGTGAGGTCGTAGGCGAAGCCTGGCTGAATGACGATCTCCCAGCCTTCGTCGCGCAGCTGTGGCAGTTGCTCGGCGAAGTGCAGCCAGGCGGCTTCGTTGGGCAGCTCGAACATTTCTGCCGAGTCCTTCGGCAGCGCCTGACTCTGCCGCAGAGCAGGGCGCAGGCCCAGCTGCTGAAGACGCTGGCGCAAGGCCTGCTCGGCCGTGGGTTGGCGGGCAATGCTGAGCACATCCTGGCCATTGATCTGGCGAACCCGCTCTGCAGCTTTGCTTTTGCCGTGTACGGCGCTGCAGTCATAGACGAAGCTGAGTCCGGCGCGGTGCTGTTGGTCGTTGATCATCCGTCCGCTAGCGGCGTGGTAGTTCGTGACGTGACGGCTGCCGAGTGTCAGCCGTGCCTGGGGAAGAAGGTCGTCGATGCGCCTTTCGGTCGGCCGAGCGGGCGCAGGCAGTTCCGGGGCAATGTCGCTCAGCGAGAGGCTGAATAGCGCGACCTGGCCAGCGGGCACCTCTGGGGCGCCGATCAGGTGCCGTGCCAACGCATCGCTTAGCCCGTGGCGAACCATGCCGATTTCGTTGCGAGTCTTGTCCAGATAATGGAGCGGGTCGACCGCCGTGAGCAGTTCGGTGCCCTCTGGCGCCAGGTTGACACGCAGAGCGCCGTCGCTGGCGTCGCGCCATTCCAGCCGGACCTCGCGACAAAGGCCGGGCTGCAGCGGCGGCTGTTCGAAATTCAGATAGGCACGTCCAGTTTCCAGCGCCAGACGCAATGCTTCGCCGCCGTTCGGGCCGTCGAGCCAGAAGCTGTGGCCGGCACTCTTGCAAAGGCTCAGCAGGGCTGCGATGCGCAGGTCGATCGGTTGCAGGAAGCGCGGCTGGCGGAAGCTCGCCTCGCGCATCGCGAAATAAGGTTGAATATCGCTGATGCTGCTGTCCTTGAGCTGGCGCACCTTGAATACGGCAACGGTTAGGTCTGGCTCGATCAGATAACGCAGGCTGTTCTGCGGTAACGCTGCGGGCGCTTCGCCGAGGGCTTCGGGCAGTTGCGAAAGCCAAGTTTGCAGCGCGCCGGGCAGGCCGTCTTGCGTCTTGTCAGCAGGTTCGTTGAGTTCCGTTTGTTGTCGCTCAAGCACATACAGGACCGCCGCCGCGTGTTTGCAGACCCATCCTACCGGGCAGGTGCACAGACAGTGCAATTCCCCGCGTGGGCTAATGGAAAGCGTCTGGCGGTAGCGGTTGCTACCGGAGCCAAGGCAGCTGGCGATAACCCTCTGGTCCGTTTGCTGTTCGATCCGAACCCGCTCCTGCTTGGCGTATTCCAGGCCACGGTTCAGGGCAAGGGGCGAGAAGTAAGCCGTCCAAGGTTCGGGGATATGGTCGAAAAACGCGTCGGGCATAGCTACCGGCTAGGGGTCGGTGGTCAAGCCGGCGCAGCGGTGCTGCGCCGGGCGGGCGAACGTATTACTGGCCTTGCGTTGGGGCCAGACGCTCGAGCAGCGCTTCCAGAGTATTGAAGCGTTCGTCGGCACGCTCCATAGGCACTTGGAATTTGAACACGGTAGCACCCTCGAATTTGTAGCGATTGGGTTGGCTCTGGATCAGCTTGATCAGCACCATCGGATCGACGCTGGTGTCTGCGGTGAACTCGATTCGCCCGCCTTGAGGGCCGGCGTCGATCTTGCTGATGCCGAGGCCGGAAGCCTGCAGCTTGAGCGATGTCAGACGTACCAGATGCTTGGCCGGTTCGGGCAACAGGCCGAAGCGATCGATCATTTCTACCTGCAGTTCACGCAGCCCGTTCTCGTCGGCGGCGTTGGCGATGCGCTTGTAGAGAATCAGCCGCGCATGCACATCCGGCAGATAGTCCTCCGGAATCAGCGCAGGCACGCGCAGGTTGATCTCCGGTCCGCCGCCCAGCGGTTGATCGAGATTCGGCTGTTCGCCTTTCTGGATGGACTTGACTGCGCGTTCGAGCATTTCCATATAAAGGGTGAAGCCGACCGCCTGGATCTGCCCACTCTGGCCGTCGCCAAGCAGCTCACCAGCACCGCGGATTTCCAGATCGTGCGTCGCGAGCACGAAGCCGGCACCCAGGTCTTGCGCGTTGGCGATGGCTTCCAGACGCTTTTCCGCATCCGGGGTCATCGCTTTGCGTGGCGGGGTCAACAAGTAGGCGTACGCCTGGTGGTGACTACGACCGACCCGACCGCGCAGCTGATGCAGCTGGGCCAGGCCGAACTTGTCCGCACGCTCGATGATGATGGTGTTCGCACTGGGCACGTCGATGCCAGTCTCGATGATGGTCGAGGCGATCAGAACGTTGAAGCGCTTGTGGTAGAAGTCGCCCATCACCTGTTCCAGCTCGCGCTCGCGCATTTGGCCGTGGCCTACGCCTATTCGCGCTTCGGGAACCAGCTCGGCAAGGTCCGCGGCGCATTTTTCAATCGTCTTCACATCGTTGTGCAGGTAATACACCTGACCACCGCGCAGCAGTTCACGCAGCAGCGCTTCTTTGATCACGGAGTTCTGCTGTTCCATGACAAAGGTGCGCACCGACAACCGTCGAGCCGGTGGCGTGGCAATGATCGACAGGTCGCGCATGCCGGCGACCGCCATGTTCAGCGTGCGTGGAATCGGCGTGGCGGTCAGCGTGAGGATATCCACTTCGCTGCGCAGGGCCTTGAGCTGTTCCTTCTGGCGAACGCCGAAACGGTGTTCCTCGTCGATGATGACCAAGCCCAGATTGGTGAACTTCACGTCGTCTTGCAGCAGCTTGTGCGTGCCAATCAGAATGTCCACTTTGCCTTCGGCCAGTTCCTGCACCGCGCCCTGAATTTCCTTGGCGGATTTGAAGCGGCTCATTACTTCAACTCGTACCGGCCAGTCGGCGAAGCGGTCACGGAAGCTGTTGTAATGTTGTTGGGCAAGCAGGGTAGTGGGCACCAAAACGGCTACTTGGCGGCCACTGTGTACGGCGATAAAGGCGGCGCGCATCGCCACTTCGGTCTTGCCGAAACCGACATCACCGCAGATCAGGCGATCCATCGGCTTGGGTGCGAGCATGTCGCTGCGCACGGCTTCGATGGCGGCTTGCTGGTCGGGGGTCTCTTCGAACGGGAAGCCAGCGCTGAAAGTCTCGTAGTCGAGCTGTGGATCGGCAAAGGCATAACCTTCGCGGGCCGCGCGGCGGGCATAAATGTCCAGCAGTTCGGCGGCAACATCACGAACCTGCTCGGCCGCCTTGCGCTTGGCTTTTTGCCAAGTCTCCGAGCCCAACCGGTGCAGTGGCGCCAGTGCGTCGTCGCTGCCGGTGTAGCGGGCGATCAGATGCAGGCTGGCGACCGGCACGTAAAGTTTGGCTTCCTCGGCATATTGCAGCTGGAGGAACTCGGCGGCCTGGCCTTCGATTTCCAGTGTGACCAAGCCTTGGTAGCGTCCAACCCCGTGGTCGATATGAACCACCGGCGCGCCTTCGCGCAGCTCGGTAAGGTTCTTGATGACGTTTTCGCCAGCGTCGCGGCCTTTCTCGCGGCGCCGACGCTGCATGACGCGTTGGCCGAACAGCGGACTTTCCGCTATCAGCGCCAGTGCCGGGTCCTGAAGCAATAACCCGTCATCCAGTGGGGCGATGGTGATCGCCAGGCGCTCCGTGCTTTCGACGAATTGCGGCCAGCCGGCGACCTCCTGCGGCCGCAGTTTCAGCCGCGCGAGCAATTCCAGCAGCACTTCGCGGCGGCCGGCGGATTCGGCGGTGAAGAGTACGCGGCCAGAAAACTCATCGAGAAAGCGACGCAGCGCGCCTAGTGGTTCGCTGGCCTTGGCATCGATCGCCAGTTCCGGAAACAGGCTGGCGGGGAAACGCTCGCGGCCAATGCCGGGTTCGACGTCGTCGTGACTCGCAACAATCCGTGGCCACAGCTTCAGCCGGGCGAAGCAATCTTCCACCGGTACGAATAATTCGGTAGGCGGCAACAGCGGGCGTTCAGGATCGACGCGGCGTTCTTCGTAACGATTGCGAACATCTTTCCAAAAATTATCGGCAGCCTGCTCGATGCCAGGCAGGGAAAACACCTGCGTGTCTTCTGGCAGGTAGTCGAACAACGTCGAGGTTTCGTCGAAGAACAGCGGAAGGTAGTACTCGATGCCCGCTGGCGTGATCCCTGTGGAGAGATCCTGATAGACCGGGCAGCGACGGAAATCCACATCGAAACGCTCACGGAAACGTGCGCGAAAGCCGGTCACCGACTCTTTCTTCAACGGAAACTCACGGGCCGGCAGCAGGCGAATCGACTCGACCTTGTCGATCGAGCGCTGGTTCTCTGGATCGAAAGTACGCAGCGTCTCGATCTCGTCATCGAACAGGTCGATGCGATAGGGCAGGGCGCTGCCCATAGGGAACAAGTCGATCAGTGCGCCGCGTACGGCGAACTCGCCATGCTCATACACCGTGTCGACGCAACGGTAGCCGGCAGCTTCCAGGCGTGCGCGCATCTGTTCGACGTCGAGCTTCTGTCCTATATCCAACACCAGACTGGAGCCGAGCAGGAAGCGCTTGGGCGCAAGCCTGTGTAGCGCTGTGGTGATAGGAACTACCAGCACGCCATGGGTCAGCTCAGGCAGCTGGTAAAGCGTCGCAATACGCTGGGAAATGATGTCCTGATGCGGCGAAAAAACGTCATAGGGCAATGTTTCCCAGTCAGGAAAATGCAGCACTGGCAACTCTGGCGCGAAGAAGCCTAGTTCTTCCTGCAGGCGCTCGGCGCTCTGACTGTCGGCCGTGAGAAGAAGAGTGAATCGCTTTGCGTTGCTGGCTGCTTCGGCAATGGCCAGGCTCAGCGCGGCTCCGGGAAGGTTGCCCCAGGTTTGCTTGCCGCTGGCGGCAGGCATGGGCGGAAGGCGCAATACGGACACGAGTGGGCGTGGCTCCGGTCGAAAAATGGACCGCGCGGATTGTAACTATCCGCGCGGGACGCTGTCAGTGTTTCCGCTGCACAGATTGCCGACGCTAGGGTGCGTCGGCATAATGTAGCCCCTTTTCTCAGCCCCTACATGTTGGAAGGAACTGCCCGTGACTCAGAAGCCCGACCAGTGTCTTGGTGAATGGATTGATCGAGAAGCCCTCGCCGAAGCGATGATTCCGCTGATTGGTCAGCTGTATCGTAACAATAACGTGGTGACTTCCATCTACGGCCGTGGCTTGATCAATCGCTCGGTCATCGCGCTGCTCAAGGCCCATCGCTTTGCTCGTCATCGTCAGGCTGACGAAGCCGAACTCTGTGTGCACGAGACGCATCAGATTCTCGCCACTATGAGCGACATGAATCTGGGCGCCGCTTCGGTCGACCTGGGTAAAGTCGTCGCCAAGTACAAGGCCGAGGGCAACGGCCGCAACCTCGATCAGTTCGTGCGTGACGAACTGGCTGAAGTGGCTGGCAAGCGCAACACCACCGGCGTGCACAAGGGTACCGACGTGGTGCTCTACGGTTTCGGTCGCATTGGCCGCCTGCTGGCGCGCATCCTCATCGAGAAGACCGGCGGCGGCGACGGCCTGCGCCTGCGTGCCATCGTCGTGCGCAAGGGTGCCGAGAATGACCTGGTCAAGCGCGCCAGCCTGCTGCGCCGTGACTCGGTGCACGGTCCGTTCGAAGGCACCATCCATATCGATGCCGAAAACAACACCATCACCGCCAACGGCAACCTGATTCAGGTGATTTACTCGAATGACCCGGCCTCGGTGGATTACACCCAATACGGCATCGAGAACGCACTGCTGGTCGACAACACTGGCAAATGGCGTGATTCCGAAGGTCTTGGCCAGCATCTGAAGTGTCCAGGCGTTGCACGCGTAGTGCTGACAGCGCCAGGCAAAGGCGAGCTGAAGAACATCGTTCATGGCATTAACCACGGTGAAATTACCGCTGATGACAAGATCGTCTCCGCGGCCTCCTGCACCACCAATGCCATCGTGCCGGTGCTCAAGGCCGTCAACGATCAGTACGGCATCGTCAACGGCCACGTGGAAACTGTGCACTCCTATACCAACGACCAGAACCTGATCGATAACTTCCACAAAGGCAGTCGTCGCGGTCGTAGTGCTGCGTTGAATATGGTGATCACCGAGACTGGTGCCGCTACGGCGGCCGCCAAGGCGCTGCCGGTGCTCAAGGGCAAGCTGACTGGCAATGCCATTCGCGTACCGACGCCGAACGTTTCCATGGCCATTCTCAATCTGAACCTGGAAAAAGCCACCACGCGCGAGGAGATCAACGAGTACCTGCGTCAAATGGCGATGCACTCGGATCTGCAGAAGCAGATCGACTACGTCAACTCGCTGGAAGTTGTATCCAGTGATTTCGTCGGCTCGCGGCACGCCGGCGTGGTGGATGCCGAGGCGACCATCTGCAGTGATAACCGCGTTGTGCTCTACGTCTGGTATGACAACGAGTTTGGCTATAGCTGCCAGGTGGTGCGTGTGATGGAGGACATGGCAGGCGTCAATCCGCCAGCCTTCCCACGCTAAGGCGCCGGGTGTCGATAAACGGGAGCTTCGGCTCCCGTTTTGCATTCAACTCTAGGCAAATTCGGCGGAAAATTCGGCCGTTCAGGGTGTTCGTAGAGCCCGGCGTCAATAGATGGTTATAGGTGGCTGCCGGTCCTGAGTCAAAAATTTGGAAGGCCTTGGGTGGTCAGTCACGGGTCGTGGCCTCTATAATCGGGCGGATTTCTACCTGGACCCGCGGCATAGCGCCGCGCTGATAATTCATCAGTGCGCGTCGTGCAATTCGACTTTTAGCCAAGCCGTCGGGCTCGTAAAAAAGCCTTTTAAATCAGTGGTTAGCGAACCGATGATCAATATAAAACGTGGGCTTGATTTGCCCATTGCAGGTACGCCGACGCAGCGTATCGAGGCTGGAAGGCCCGTCCGAAGCGTCGCCGTATTAGGGTTTGATTACCCCGACATGAAGCCGACCATGGAAGTTCAGGTCGGCGATCGCGTCAAATTGGGGCAGGTTCTGTTTTCCGACAAGAAGACTCCTGGGGTTCATTTCACCGCGCCTGGCTCAGGTGTGGTCAGCGCTATTCATCGGGGCGAGAAGCGCGTTCTGCAATCGGTGGTCATTGACCTCGATGGAACGGACGAGATGACGTTCAGCCAGTACGGCGCTGGCGAACTTGAAGGGCTAAGCGATGCACAGGTTCGTGAGAACCTGCAGCAATCGGGCCTCTGGGCAGCCCTGCGTACGCGCCCCTACAGCAAGGTGCCGGCGATCGACGCCGTGCCCAGCTCCATTTTCGTCACGGCTATCGACACCCATCCGCTGGCTGCCGATCCGGCGGTGATCATTGGCGAGCGTGCCGATGATTTCGAAGCGGGCCTGAAAGTGCTCGGCAACCTTGGCAAATTATTCCTGTGCAAGGCAGAGGGCGCTTCGTTGCCAGGCGAGCAGCTCGCCAAGGTAAAGTCCGAAATCTTCTCCGGCCCGCATCCAGCGGGCCTGGCCGGTACGCACATCCATTTCCTCGATCCGGTTAGCGCCAGCAAGAGTGTCTGGACCATCGGCTATCAAGACGTGATTGCAATCGGTGCGTTGTTCACCACTGGTCGCCTGTCGGTCGAGCGTGTGGTTTCGCTTGCCGGTCCGGTGGTGGAAAATCCACGCCTCGTGCGGACACGCCTGGGTGCCAGCCTCGACGAGCTGACGGCCGGTGAGCTGCAGCCCGGTGGGAATCGCGTGGTGTCCGGCTCAGTGCTGGGCGGACGCACGGCACATGGGGCTTTCGCCTTCCTCGGTCGTTATCACCAGCAGATTTCCTGTCTACGTGAAGGCAAGGAGCGCGAGATGTTGCACTACCTGCGTGCAGGTAGCGACAAGCATTCGATACTCAACATCTATATCTCGAAGTTGATGGGTGGAAAGAAGTTCGCCTTCTCCACATCCACCAACGGCAGCCCTCGCGCCATGGTACCGGTTGGTAACTATGAAGAAGTCATGCCGCTGGACATCCTGCCGACCCAATTGCTGCGTTCCTTGATCGTCGGTGATACCGAGGTGGCACAGAAGCTCGGCTGCCTGGAACTGGATGAAGAAGATTTGGCACTGTGCACCTATGTCTGTGCCGGCAAATATGAATACGGCCCGATCCTGCGGGACAATCTGACCCGTATCGAGAAGGAGGGGTAAGGTATGGGCATTCGCGAATACCTCGACAAGATCGAGCACAACTTCGAGAAGGGCGGCAAGTACGAGAAGTGGTATGCACTCTACGAAGCCGCGGACACCTTCCTCTATCGTCCTGGCAGCGTGACCAAGACCACGGCTCACGTGCGTGACGGCATCGACCTCAAACGGATGATGATCACGGTCTGGCTGTGCACCTTCCCGGCGATGTTCTTCGGCATGTGGAACACTGGCTACCAAGCCAACCTGATCTATGCACAAAGCCCTGATCTGCTTGCTGCGCAGGAAGGCTGGCGCATGGCGCTGATCAGCGCGCTGGCCGGGTTCGATCCGAACAGCCTGTGGGATAACTTCATTCAGGGTGCGGCCTACTTCCTGCCAGTCTATGCGGTGACGTTCATCGTCGGCGGTTTCTGGGAAGTGCTGTTCGCCTCGATCCGCAAGCACGAAGTCAACGAAGGCTTCTTTGTTACTTCGGTGTTGTTCGCCCTGACGCTTCCGCCGAGCATTCCACTCTGGCAGGTCGCCCTGGGTATCAGCTTCGGTATCGTAATCGGTAAGGAGATTTTTGGCGGCACCGGCAAGAACTTCCTCAACCCGGCCCTTACCGGCCGTGCCTTCCTATTCTTCGCCTATCCGGCGCAGATGTCGGGTGACGCGGTCTGGACTGCAGTAGATGGCTTCGCCGGTGCTACCGCACTCAGCCTGAGCTTTGCCGGCGGCATGGAAAACGTGATCGCCAGTGGTATCACCTGGATGGACGCTTTCGTTGGAACCATTCACGGCTCGCTCGGTGAAACCAGTACGCTGGCCATCTTCATCGGCGGTGCGGTATTGCTGATGACCAAGATCGCCTCCTGGCGCATCGTTTCGGGCGTGATGCTCGGCATGATCGGGCTGAGCTTCTTGTTCAACCTGATCGGCTCCGACAGCAATCCGATGTTTGCCATGCCCTGGTACTGGCATATGGTGGTGGGTGGATTCGCCTTTGGCTTGATCTACATGGCTACCGATCCGGTTTCGGCATCCATGACCAATACCGGAAAGTGGGTGTTCGGCATCTTCATCGGCGTCATGGTCGTGTTGATCCGTGTGGTCAATCCGGCCTTTCCAGAAGGCATGATGCTGGCAATCCTGTTCGCCAACCTTTGTGCACCGTTGATTGACCACTTTGTCATTCAGGCCAATATCAAGCGGAGGCTGGCACGTAATGTCTAGTCAAAAAGAATCCACTACCCGAACGCTGGTGGTGGCCCTGCTGGTCTGCCTGGTTTGCTCGGTATTTGTCGCCGGCGCGGCTGTGGCTTTGCGTCCGACGCAGATGGAAAATCGTCAGCTGGACAAGCAGCGCAGCATTCTGGCGATTGCCGGCCTGGGTGAGGCGGGTATGTCTGCCAAGCAGGTCAAGACCCTGTACGGTGAGCGTATCGTCGCCAAGCTGGTCGATTTGCAAACCGGAAAGTTCAGCGATGAGTTCGATCCGAACAGCTTCGACCCCCTGGTCGCTGCCAAGGACCCCGAACTTTCGAAAGCGCTGCCAAGTGATGAGGACATCGCCTCGATCAAACGCCGTGAGCGTTACAGTGTCGTTTATATCGTCGAAGAAAATGGCGAGCTTGAGACGCTGATCGTCCCGGTTCGTGGCTACGGGCTGTGGTCCACTCTGTATGGTTTTGTAGCCATTCAGGGCGACCTGAATACCGTTGAGGGTCTGGGTTTCTATCAGCACGGCGAGACTCCGGGTCTTGGCGGTGAAGTAGACAACCCGAAGTGGCGCAGTCAGTGGCAGGGCAAAGAACTGTTCAACGAAGATGGCGAGCTGGCCATTGAGGCAGTCAAGGGTGGTGTCGATCCGCAAAGTCCGCAGGCTGACCACCAAGTCGATGCCTTGGCCGGTGCGACACTGACCAGTAACGGAGTGAATAACCTGTTGCATTTCTGGTTGGGCGAAGATGGCTTCGGACCATTTATCGCTAACCTGCGCGCTGGGGAGGCTTGATCATGTCGCAACCTACCGTTAAGGAAGTCCTGTTCAATCCGGTCTTCAACAACAACCCCATCGGTCTGCAGATCCTTGGTATCTGTTCGGCCCTGGCTGTTACTTCGAACCTGAAAACCGCTTTGGTGATGTCCATCGCGCTAACACTGGTGACTGCCTTTTCGAGCATGTTCATTTCGATGATCCGCTCACAGATCCCAGGCAGTATCCGCATGATTGTGCAGATGGTGATCATTGCGTCATTGGTAATCGTGGTGGATCAAATCCTCAAAGCCTACGCTTTCTCGCTGTCCAAGCAGCTATCGGTATTTGTCGGCCTGATCATCACCAACTGCATCGTGATGGGGCGAGCCGAAGCCTTCGCCATGCAGAATCCGCCGATACTGTCGTTCTTCGACGGAATTGGTAACGGTCTCGGCTACAGTGCCATGCTGATCGTTCTCGGCATCTTCCGCGAGCTGTTCGGTGCCGGCAAGCTGATGGGCTACACGATCATTCCGGTGGTCAACGATGGCGGTTGGTACCAGCCCAACGGCTTGCTGTTGCTTCCGCCGTCTGCGTTCTTCCTGATCGGACTGATCATCTGGGGCATCCGCAGTTGGAAGAGGGAGCAGGTCGAGAAGCCTTCCTTCAAGATGGCGCCGCAAGTCTCGAACAAGGAGGCTTACTAATGGAGCACTACATCAGTCTGTTCGTCCGTGCCGTGTTCATCGAGAACATGGCTCTGGCGTTCTTTCTCGGTATGTGTACCTTCATCGCGATCTCGAAGAAGGTGGAAACGGCGATAGGCTTGGGTATCGCGGTCATCGTGGTGCAGGCCATCACCGTGCCGGCCAACAACCTGATCTATACCTATCTGCTTAAGGCCGGAGCCTTGTCCTGGGCAGGGCTGCCAGACGTTGATCTGAGCTTCCTGGGTCTGCTCAGCTACATCGGCGTGATCGCGGCGATCGTGCAGATCCTGGAGATGCTGCTCGATAAGTACGTTCCCAGTTTGTATAACGCCCTGGGGGTTTTCCTGCCATTGATCACTGTGAACTGCGCCATCATGGCTGGTTCTCTGTTCATGGTAGAGCGTGATTACAACCTGGCAGAAAGTACGGTCTACGGCCTGGGTTCCGGTGCTTCTTGGGCGCTGGCCATTGCCTTGCTGGCAGGTATCCGCGAGAAGCTGAAGTACAGCGATGTGCCGGAGGGTCTGCAGGGGCTGGGCATCACTTTCATCACCATCGGCCTGATGTCGCTGGGCTTCATGTCATTCTCTGGCGTACAGCTCTAAGGACGGGATGAACAGATGAGTTACGAAATTTTCCTCGCCATTGGCATGTTCACTGCCATCGTGCTTGCGCTGGTGGTGATCATCCTGGCGGCACGCGCCAAGCTCGTTTCCAGCGGCGACATCAGCATTGAGATCAACGGCGAACGCACCATCACCGTGCCCGCCGGCGGCAAGCTGCTACAGACCCTTGCGTCCAACAATATCTTCTTGTCGTCGGCCTGTGGTGGCGGCGGCACCTGTGCACAGTGCAAGTGCATTGTCGAGAGCGGCGGCGGCGAGATGCTGCCCACCGAGGAGTCGCACTTCACCCGCCGCGAGGCGGGAGAGGGCTGGCGTCTGTCCTGCCAGACCCCGGTCAAGACAGACATGAAGATCGAAGTGCCGGAAGAAGTATTCGGTGTGAAGAAGTGGGAATGCACCGTGCTTTCCAATCCGAACGTCGCTACCTTTATCAAGGAGCTGACCCTGACACTTCCGGAAGGCGAGAACGTGGACTTCCGTGCCGGTGGTTATGTTCAGCTGGAATGCCCGCCGCACGAGGTCCGCTACAAAGACTTCGATATTCAGGAGGAGTATCGAGGGGACTGGGATAAGTTCAACCAGTGGAAGTACGTATCTAAGGTCGACGAAACCGTGATCCGGGCCTACTCCATGGCGAACTACCCGGAAGAAGTCGGTCTGGTGAAATTCAACATCCGTATCGCTTCACCCCCACCAGGCAAGGACGATCTGCCTCCGGGCAAGATGTCCTCCTGGGTGTTCAGCTTAAAACCGGGCGACAAGGTCACCGTCTACGGTCCGTTCGGTGAGTTCTTCGCCAAGGACACCGATGCCGAGATGGTCTTCATCGGCGGCGGTGCGGGCATGGCGCCGATGCGTTCACATATCTTCGATCAGCTCAAGCGCCTGAAGTCCAAACGCAAGATGACCTTCTGGTACGGCGCGCGCTCCATGCGCGAGGCGTTCTATGTCGAGGAATACGATCAGCTGCAGGCGGAAAATGACAATTTCCAGTGGCACTTGGCGCTGTCCGATCCGCAACCTGAAGATAACTGGGACGGCCCGACTGGCTTCATCCATAACGTTCTGCTCGAGAACTATCTGAAGGACCATCCGGCTCCGGAAGATTGCGAGTTCTACATGTGCGGTCCGCCGATGATGAACGCCTCGGTGATCAAGATGCTCACGGACCTAGGCGTCGAGCCGGAGAACATTCTGCTCGACGACTTCGGCGGCTAGCATGACCCAAGCGTTACTACAGCCCGTCATCGTTGTCGCTCTGGCGACAGCCCTGACGGGTTGTCTATTTCAGGACAAGGTAGAAAGCTTTGGCGGACCAACCATGGGCAGCACCTATTCGGTGAAGTATGTGGCCGGAGACAAGGCCGCTGCCAAGGAACAGCTGCAGCGCGAGACTGAGTCGATACTTGCGGGGATCGACAAGCAGCTCTCGACCTACCGCGCCGACTCGGATATCGAAACCTTTAACGCCTTGCCTGCACATGAGTGCATGGCCATGCCGAGCGGAGTCCGTAAGCTGATCCTGGCAGGGCAGCAGCTTTCGGAAGAAAGCAACGGTGCGCTGGATCTGACCATCGAGCCGTTGCTCAATCTGTGGGGCTTCGGCCCGCACGGCCGCGGCGAACGGGTGCCCTCTGCCGAGGAAATCGTCATCGTTCGTCAGAATATTGGTCAGCAATATCTTCGGATCGACGGTGAACAGCTTTGCAAGGACGCAGCCGTTCAGGTCGATTTCAATAGCATTGCGGCTGGCTATGCGGTTGATCAGGTGGTGGCAGCGCTCGAAGCATCCGGGGTCAGCAGTTATCTGGTGGAAATCACCGGTGAACTCAAGGCTCAAGGCCATAAGCCGGACGGATCGCCATGGCGCATTGCCATCGAGGCGCCTCGGGATAACGAGCGTGTTGCGCAGCGGATCATTGAGCTGGACGGCTATGCCGTTTCTACGTCCGGCGATTACCGCAACTATTTCGAGCGTGACGGCAAACGCTATTCGCACACGCTGGATCCGCAGACCGGTGCCCCTATCGACCACCACTTGGCGGCGGTGACGGTGGTCGATCCATCGGCATTGCGCGCCGACGGGTTGTCTACTGTGCTCATGGTGCTGGGTCCTGAGCGTGGCCTGACGTTTGCGACTGAACGGAAAATTGCAGCGTTCTTCGTGGTTCGCGAAGGACAGGAATTCGTAAGCAGAAGCACCGAAGCCTTTAATGAGCTGTTCGGTGCGGGAGCGGAGCAATGACTTGGTTAATTGTTTTTCTCGTCATGTTGTTGGTTGTGTTCGGCATGTCCATTGGCGTGATCATGGGGCGCAAGCCCATCGCAGGGTCCTGCGGGGGTATTGCCAATCTCGGCATCGAGAAAGAGTGCTCGATTTGCGGCGGTAGTCGCGAAAAATGCGAAGAAATGAAACAGCAGACGAGCCAGGGCGCAAAAGCAGATCTCGCATACGATGCGACCAGACGCTGACAGTCGTGCCGCTCGGGTTGCATCGGCGTAACAACGGCTCGGGGCGGCGGCGCTTCAGCGAATGACGCCCCCTTCTGGGTCTACCGAATTCGTTAACAGCGGCAGGGCTGCCTGCTGCGTGTTCAGGGGTGAATATGGCTGTCTACAACTACGATGTGGTGATACTGGGCTCAGGCCCTGCCGGCGAAGGTGCGGCAATGAATGCGGTCAAGGCGGGACGCAAGGTCGCCGTGGTCGACAGCAGACCGCACGTCGGCGGCAACTCCACCCATCTGGGGACCATCCCTTCCAAGGCGTTGCGCCACTCGGTGCGGCAGATCATGCAGTACAACACCAATCCGCTGTTTCGCCAGATCGGCGAACCGCGCTGGTTTTCGTTCCCTGACGTGCTCAAGAGTGCTGAGAGCGTAATCGGCAAGCAGGTCACATCGCGTACCGGTTACTACGCGCGTAACCGTATCGATTTGTTCTTTGGCACCGCGAGCTTTGCCGACGAGCAGACAGTCGAGGTGGTCAGTGCCAACGGTATGGTCGAAAAGCTGGTTGCCAATCAGTTCATCATTGCCACCGGTTCGCGGCCCTACCGCCCGTCCGATGTCGACTTCTCGCACCCGCGTGTCTATGACAGCGACACCATCCTGACCCTAAGCCATACGCCGCGTCGCTTGATCATCTACGGAGCCGGTGTGATCGGCTCAGAATACGCATCGATCTTCAGCGGCCTCGGCGTACTGGTCGACCTGATCGACAATCGCGATCAGTTGCTCAGCTTCCTTGATGACGAGATTTCCGATGCGCTGAGTTATCACTTACGCAACAACAATGTGCTGATCCGTCACAACGAGGAGTACGAGCGCGTTGAAGGGGTGGACAACGGTGTCATCCTGCATCTCAAATCAGGCAAGAAGATCAAGGCAGACGCCTTCCTCTGGTGTAACGGGCGGACCGGCAATACCGACAAGCTGGCCCTGGAAAATATCGGCCTCAAGGTCAACAGTCGTGGGCAGATAAAGGTCGACGAGCATTACCGTACCGACGTCGGCAACATCTACGCGGCCGGTGATGTGATCGGCTGGCCATCGCTGGCCAGCGCTGCATACGACCAGGGCCGTTCGGCTGCAGGTAGCATCGTCGAGAACGATAGCTGGCGCTTCGTCGACGACGTGCCGACAGGGATCTACACCATTCCGGAGATCAGCTCGATCGGCAAGAACGAACGAGAGCTCACCGAAGCGAAGATTCCCTACGAAGTGGGCAAGGCGTTTTTCAAGGGAATGGCGCGAGCGCAGATTTCCGCCGAGCCGGTCGGCATGCTGAAAATTCTTTTCCATCGCGAGACGCTGGCGGTACTGGGCGTGCATTGCTTCGGCTATCAGGCTTCAGAGATCGTGCATATCGGTCAGGCAATCATGAACCAGCCGGGTGAGGCGAATACCATCAAGTATTTCATCAACACCACCTTCAACTACCCGACTATGGCTGAAGCTTATCGCGTGGCTGCGTTCGACGGGCTCAACCGGCTTTTTTGAGCGGCTCCGACCGGTGGCCTGAGCCGGTCGGAGACGATACCCAGGATTGGCGTTGGCCAAACCGGGAAAGCTTTTGATCAGGAAGCGGAGAAAAAGCTGCAAGCTATAGAAAAGAACCGAGGGGTTCCGGGCTTCAAGCTTTAAGCCCGGAACCGCTTATTTCTTACGCAATGTTTCAACCGCGAGACCAGGAAAATCGGTAATCAGGCTGTCGACTCCGAAATCGGCGAGTCGGCGCATCAGCGCCGGCTCATTCACAGTCCATACCGATACGTGCAAGCCCTGCTGGCGCGCTTTAGCGATCCGTTCGGGTGTGCATAAAGTCCATTTCAGCGCCAGTAGCTCGCAGCCGTATTGCTTGGCCACCTTCAGCGGATCGAGCCAGCCATACTCGGCCACCAGCCCGCAGGACAACTCGGGCGTCAGTCGCTTGAGCGCCCGCAGCACTTCTCGTGAGCCAGATGTGACGGTAATACGATCAAGCAGGCCATAGCGTTCGGCCAGTTCCCTAATTGCCATTACCGAGCGCGCGGCGCGAACCCTTGAAGCGCTTTTGACTTCCAGCTGCCAATGATCGAAATCACATTTTTCGAATAGTTCTGACAAGCGAGGAATGGGGCAGGGTTGTTTCCAGCCTGGTCCGCCATTGCGCGCATCGTAATGCACCAGTTCTTCGGCATCGTGCTCCACCACCTTGCCGCGCTGACCGGTAGTGCGCTTCAAGGTCGGATCATGGATGACCATCAGCTCGCCGTCTTTCGACAGATGCAGATCCAGCTCGCAGCGACGCACGCCATGGGCGAGGCATTGCTGGAAGCCGATCAGGGTATTTTCTGGAGCTTCACCTTTTGCGCCGCGGTGGCCATAGATCAAGGTCACTATTGCATTTCTCGCTGTACGGGTCTGATGCGTTGATGGTGTAGAACGCTGTTGATTACTCGGTTGCCTTCGAAGTAAACGGAAAATTCGCGGTAATCCCATCGTGTGATGGGCGGCTGACCGACCGCCGGATGCTCTTCATCGGCGAGGCCGAAGTTATTGAGTACCTGATTCTTTGAGTCGCCGCGGCTGGGCATGGTCGTCTCGACGTGGCCTTGTTGACCAACTGGAATACGGATGATGTCGGCACGGGCCGGGGCGCTTAGAGCGAACAGCAGAAAGACGATTGGTAGCGGGTGCATGTATCAAATTCCTTGCAGGCTTTCACGAGCCAGGCGCCGTTCCGTCGCCTGTTTCTGCAGGATATGTCGAGCGAGTAATTGCCGTTGTGCATCAGTCAACGCTTCGAAGGACGTTCCGATTGCAAACTGGCCATCATCGAGCGCTTGGCAACTCGCGACGCGTGCCGTCAACAGCATGCCCAGACCCTGCGGCATCAACACTAGCTTGAGTGTCCAGGCCGAGCCCTCGACGAGTGGCTGATCATGAGCGAAGCTTATGCCGCCTTCGGAAAGCACCACCTCGCGCGCGGGCCCGATGTCCTTCAGCAGATCCTGCGCCAGCACCTGGCTAAGCAGGTCGATACGCTTGTTCTGCACCTTCAGATAATTGGCTAGCGTGCGGTTGCCCTCAGCTATCTGACGCAGGAGATGCTGCGCTTCGAATTCAAGTTGATGCAGCTCGCCGAGTAGGTCGAACAGCTGCGTTGAACCACTACTGGAGACTGTTTCGGCGTGTTCCAATGGCAGGATTTCCAGTGCGATCATGTCCTCGATACGATAGTATTCGCGGCGATCTTCGGTGTCTTCTGTGGGCATGTCGATCCCTGGGCTGCAGTGATGGCTTGAGTGTATCAGGCCGCTTGGCAACGTCATTCAGCTTGTTATTTCCTGCCAGCGAAAGCGAACTCATCGATTTATGTTCAGACCGCTGTCCGTGTATATCGGGGCGCGCTACACACGCGCCAGACGTCGCAGCCTCTTCGTCTCCTTCATATCGTTCACGTCCATGATCGGGCTCGCACTGGGCGTGCTGGTGATGATCGTCGTGCTTTCGGTGATGAATGGCTTCGACTATGAAATGCGCACCCGGGTGCTTGGCATGGTGCCGCACGCAACGATCGAAAGCCCGCTGCCGATCGACGACTGGCAGACGCTGGGGCAGCGTTTGGAAAAGCATCCGCAGGTAGCGGCGGTAGCGCCATTTATTCAGATGCAGGGCTTGCTGACCAGTCGCGGACAGGTCACCAAAATTCTTATCAACGCCGTTGATCCCGAGATCGAGCCGGACGTTTCGATCATTGGACGGTTCTTTCGCGAAGGGTCACTGGAGGCTCTCGAGCCTGGCGAGTTCGGCATCGTTATCGGCGATAAGGCTGCCGAAACGCTCGGCGTCGGTGTCGGCGACAAGGTCACCTTTGTAGCTCCGGAAGTAACGGTCACGCCGGCAGGGGTATTTCCGCGCATGAAGCGCTTTACCGTGCGCGGTATTTTTCATGTCGGTGCGGGTGAGATCGATGGTTATGTAGCGATGGCCAATATCTCCGACATGGCACGCCTGCATCGCTGGAAGCCGGACCAGGTTCAAGGTTTGCGCCTGCGTTTCGTCGATCTGTTCCAGGCGCCGCGTATAGCCTGGGAGCTGGCAGGGCAGCTGGGTGACGACTTCTATTCGCGTGACTGGACCCGTACTCATGGCAATCTCTACCAGGCGATCCGCATGGAAAAGGCCATGATCGGTCTGCTGCTGCTGCTGATCGTTGCCGTAGCAGCGTTCAATATCATCTCCACATTGGTCATGGTCGTGACCGACAAGCGCGGCGATATCGCCATCCTGCGTACGCTCGGCGCAACGCCCCGGCAAATCATGGCGATCTTCATGGTTCAGGGAACGGTCATCGGCGTCGTCGGAACCCTCGTTGGTGCCTTGCTCGGAATTTTCGTTGCGCTCAATGTGAGTAGCTGGATCGCCGCGCTGGAACGCCTGATCGGCCACAAATTTCTCAGTGCCGATGTGTATTTCATCGACTATCTGCCGTCTCGATTGATGACTGCCGATGTGGTTCAGGTTTGTGTCGCGGCGCTCGTCCTGAGTTTTCTCGCCACCCTTTATCCGGCGTGGCGTGCGGCCCGCACCCAGCCGGCAGAGGCGCTACGTTATGAGTGAGCTGGTTATGAATGAAAGGTCTTCGCTGGATAGCGCGGTGTTGAGCTGCCGCAATTTGGGCAAGCGCTACGAACAGGGCCCCGAGTCAGTCAATGTGCTTTCCGGGCTGCAGTTGGAGCTGTTCCCCGGTCAGCGAGTCGCCATCGTCGGCAGTTCCGGCTCCGGCAAAAGCACGCTGCTGAACCTGCTCGGCGGACTCGACACACCCACCGAAGGAAGCGTTTGGCTGGCCGGAGAGGAGCTTTCCGCGCTCAGCGAGAAGGATCGCGGCCTGCTGCGTAATCGCGCGCTGGGCTTCGTCTATCAGTTCCATCATCTGCTGCCAGAGTTCTCCGCCCTGGAGAATGTCTGCATGCCGCTGCTGATCGGCAAGGCGCCAATTTCCGAAGCGCGCGCGCGAGCAGGCGAACTGCTGCAGCGTGTGGGGCTCGGTCATCGACTGGCGCACAAGCCTTCGGAACTGTCCGGTGGCGAGCGCCAGCGCGTGGCGATTGCCCGGGCGTTGGCCAATCGTCCGGCTCTGGTGTTGCTCGACGAGCCCACCGGCAACCTCGATCACCACACTGCGCAGGGTATTCAGGACTTGATGCTGGAGCTAAGCACCTCGTTGCGCACCGCTTTTCTCGTCGTAACACACGATCCGCAACTGGCCGGGCAAATGGATCACATATTGCGCCTGGAAGACGGTCGGCTGGTGGCTGGCTAATGTTCAGGCCGTTAAGCATCTTCATTGGCAGCCGTTACACGCGCGCCAAGCGCCGCAACCATTTCATCTCGTTCATTTCGCTGACTTCGATGATCGGTCTCTCGCTGGGTGTGCTGGCGATGATCATGGTGCTGTCGGTCATGAATGGTTTTCAGAGGGAGATGAGCAACCGCATTCTCGGTATGGTCCCGCACGCCATGGTCGCTGGCGATGGGCAGCCGCTGGAAGACTGGCAGTCGGTCGCCGAGCGGGTTCGTACGCATCCCGAAGTACTCGGCGCGGCGCCTATCACCCCGCTCGAAGGCATGCTTTCGTTCAAGGGCTCAATGCAACCGATCGAGATCAATGGTATCGATCCACAGGCGGAAGCCGACGTGTCGATCCTCGGCTCGAAAATGGTTGCCGGCCGACTCGATGATCTCAAACCGGGCGATTCCGGGGTGATTATCGGACTGATGACTGCGCGTCGGTTCGGCCTGAAGCTGGGCGACAAGCTGACACTGATCGTGCCCGAGCTCAGTGACACGCCCGGTGGCATCACGCCGCGCATGCAACGCCTGAATGTCGTTGGGGTGTTCAAGGTCGGTGCCGAGCTGGATGGCAGTCTGGCGATGATCCATCGCGTCGATGCGGCGCAAATCCTTCGCTGGCAACCGCATCAGGTTGCGGGCGTCAGGGTGCGGCTGGCCGACCTGTACCGCGCTCCTGAAGTGGCTGCCGAGCTCGTTACCATGCTCGGCGATGGCTATCGCGGCGAGGATTGGTCACTGACCCAGGGCAGCCTGTTCAGCGCGATGAAAATGGAAAAGACCATGATCGGGCTGCTGCTGCTGTTGATCGTGGCGGTGGCCGCTTTCAATATCATCGCGACCCTGATCATGGTGGTGGCGGATAAGCGTGCCGATATTGCGATCCTGCGTACCCTGGGCGCAACACCCCGACAGATCATGAGGATCTTCATGGTACAGGGAAGCATTATCGGGTTGACCGGCACGCTGATAGGTACCGTCTTGGGCGTGCTCGGCGCGCTCAATGTCAGCGCTTTGGTTGGCTGGCTGGAAAAGATATCAGGGCAGCATATCTTCAGCTCCGACGTCTATTTCATTAATACCTTGCCGTCAGAACTGCGGCTGGAAGATGTTCTGCTTGTTACGCTTGCCGCGCTGATTTTAAGTTTCCTCGCGACGCTCTATCCCGCCTGGCGCGCCGCGCAGACTCAGCCCGCCGAGGCACTACGCTACGAATAACAAGCGGCGCTCAGCGGCGACCTTGCTGGCGCTTGCGCCAACTGCGGCTGACCCACCAGCGCCAATATGCTTGGGTGGCGATATAACCCAGTACCGCCGAGACGACGGCAACGACGAATGAGCCGAGAAAAAGGGGTTGCCAATGGCTGTTGAGCATCTGGCGAACCCAGGCGAGGCTTAGCTCCATCGGCATTGGTGAGACGGGTGTATCCATCAGCCAGGCGCCGACCTTGTAGTTGCAATAGAAGACCGGTGGCATCGTCAACGGATTGGTCAGCCAGACCAAGCCCACGGCTATCGGCAGGTTGGCTCTGGCCGGTACAGCGCATAGGGCCGCCGCAAGCATTTGCATGGGCATCGGAATCATGGCCCAGAAAAGGCCGATAGCCATCGCTCTGGAAACTGAATGCCGGTTGAGGTGAAGCAGATTGGGATCGTGAATCAGCGCGCCAAGAAAACGCAGGGACTTGTGAGCCTTGATGCGATCGGGGTGCGGCATGTAGCGTTTGAAAAAACGACGCGGCATGAAGGTTCTCTGGCGGGCTGAAGCGCGCCGATTATGCCTGAAACGAGACCCGGCGCTGAGATGACTTTGTGACATAAATTCTACACTGCGACCGCCGATAGGATGTCGGTAAGGGCCGCAGAGAACACGCATCAGCTGCTCGGCGGGTCGTACCATCGTTTGGAAAGGAATCCACGTAATGCGTACAGCGATGCTGGCGCTGGCAGCAGGCCTTCTACTGCTGCGCTTCCTACCGCAACTGCCGCCGTTATCGGCGCTGCCGTTCATATTTACAGTGGGCCTGGCATTGCTGCCGTTTCGCTATCGGGCGATCGGATTTCTTTGCCTAGGGTTTGGCTGGGCCTGCTTAAGCGCTCACTGGGCCATGGATGACCGCCTTCCGACGGAGCTCGACGGACGCACCTTCTGGCTTGAGGGGCGAGTAACCGGACTGCCTGACATTCGTGACGGTGTGGTGCGATTCGAGCTGGAAGATATCTCGTCCAGGCACACCGGCTTGCCTTCGCGGATGCGCCTGGCCTGGTACGGCGGGCCTGTCATGCAGGCGGGGGAGCGATGGCGGCTCGCCGCCAAGCTAAAAAGGCCGCGAGGCTTGGTCAACCCGCATCCGTTCGATTACGAGGCTTGGCTTCTGGCTCGCCGAATCGGCGCCAGTGGCACGATCAAGGCGGGCGAGCGGGTGTCGATCGCGGCGGGGGAGCAGGCGTGGCGTGATCGGTTGCGACAACGCTTGATGGAGGTTGACGCCCATGGACGCTCGGGCGCCATCGCAGCGCTGGTAGTGGGGGACGACAGTGGCCTGTCGACGTCCGATTGGCGGATCCTGCAGGACACCGGCACCGTGCATCTGATGGTGATCTCGGGTCAGCATGTCGGAATGCTGGCCGGTTTGCTTTATGGCTTGGTCGCGCTGATGGCGCGCTGGGGTATTTGGCCGCCACGGGTCGCCTGGCTACCTTGGGCGTGTGGCCTCGCTCTGGTTGGCGCGCTTGGATACGGTTGGCTGGCGGGCTTCGAAGTGCCGGTCCAGCGCGCTTGCATGATGGTCGCGCTGGTACTCATGTGGCGATTGCGCTTTCGACATCTCGGTGTATGGATGCCGCTGCTGATGGCGCTTAACGGCGTCCTGCTGATCGATCCCCTGGTGAGCCTGCAATCGGGTTTCTGGTTGTCGTTCTCAGCGGTTGGATTGCTCGCACTGATCTTCCGGGGTCGATTGGGTAGCTGGTCTTGGTGGCAAACGCTGGGTCGTGCGCAATGGAGCATGGCGCTCGGCCTACTGCCGGTGTTGCTTGCGCTTGGCTTGCCGGTGAGCCTGAGCGGGCCAATCGCCAACCTGTTTGCAGTGCCGCTGGTTAGTGTACTGATTGTGCCGCTGTCACTGCTTGGCACCTCGCTGCTATGGCTTTCGGAAGTTGGTGAATTGTTGTTATGGCTGGCTGGCGGACTATTAGCGATTCTTTTCGAGGGGTTGCAATGGCTTGCTGATTGGCAACCTGCCTGGCTGCCAGCATCCTTACCGCTGTGGGGATGGTGTGTGGTGGCGCTGGGCATGGTGCTCGTTCTTTTGCCGCCCGGCGTGCCGTTCCGGGCCCTGGGGCTGGTGCTACTCGCACCGCTTTTGTTTCCACCGGTACAAAAGCAGACGGCGGGACAGGCAGAGGTCTGGATATTCGACGTTGGCCAGGGATTGGCGGTCTTGGTGCGTACACGTGAGCATGCGTTGCTGTATGACGCAGGGCCGCGCTATGGCGACTTCGATATCGGTGAGCGGGTCGTGTTTCCCTCATTGCGCACGCTGGGGCTGGCCGATCTGGACATGATGATCCTCAGTCATGCCGATAGCGATCACGCTGGTGGCGCCGAGGCCATCAATCGCCTAATGCCGGCGCCACGAGTGCTCAGCGGCGAGCCGAAACGGCTGCCTGCCTCGTTGGGCGCCGAATCATGCCGGTCCGGAGAGGGCTGGGAATGGGATCAGGTGCGCTTCACTCTATGGCGATGGTCGCACCCTCGAGATGGCAATCAATCTTCTTGCGTGCTCTTGGTCGAGGCAGCCGGCGAACGCCTGTTGCTCACCGGGGACATCGATGTGTCGGCCGAACAGGCGTTGCTGGAGAGCAACCTGGCGGTTAATGCGCAATGGCTGTTGGTGCCTCATCATGGCAGTCGTAGTTCGTCATCGACAGCGTTCATCGAAGCGGTCGGAGCCAGTGGTGCGCTTGTTTCACGCAGCCTGCACAATCCCTTTGGTCATCCACACCCTGATGTAGTGCGACGTCTGCAGGCCTCCGGCGCGAAGCTCTACGACACGGCGGAGCAGGGCGCCATGCGGATCGCTCTTGGGCGTTTTGAGCCGGTTCGGGGACTGCGCGCCGAACGTCGATTCTGGCGGGAAAAATGAGAACAGAGGCCGTCAGCGGTTTAGCGCCCCTATGCTAGAGTGGCGCCACTTTTTCGAGGGGGATTCATCTCGTGTGGGAGCTGGTTAAAGCGGGTGGCTGGATAATGCTGCCAATCATTTTGTGTTCCATCGCTGCTGCCGGCATCGTTGCCGAACGGTTATGGACGCTGCGGCCAAGCCGCGTGACCCCGCCGCATCTGCTTGGACAGGTGTGGAAATGGATCAAGGACAAAAAGCTCAGCAACCAAAAGCTCAAGGAGCTGCGCGCGGATTCGCCGCTCGGTGAAATCCTGGCCGCAGGTCTGGCCAATTCCAAGCATGGCCGGGAAATCATGAAGGAGTGCATCGAGGAAGCCGCAGCGCGGGTCGTGCATGACCTGGAGCGCTATCTCAATGCGCTGGGTACCATCGCCGGTATCGCGCCACTGCTCGGGCTTCTGGGCACAGTGCTCGGGATGATCGAGATTTTCAGCGCCTTCATGGGCTCCGGTATGGCTAACGCGCCTTTGCTCGCGGCCGGTATTTCCAAGGCGCTGATCACTACTGCCGCCGGTCTGATGGTCGGCATCCCAGCGTTGTTCTTCCACCGCTTCCTGCTGCGCCGTGTCGAAGAACTGGTGGTCGGTATGGAGCAAGAGGCGATCAAGCTGGTCGAGGTGGTGCAGGGCGACCGTGACGTCGATCTGGGTGAGGGCAAGGCGTGAAGTTTCGTCGTAAGGCGCGGGAGAACGTCGATATCGGCCTGGCCCCGTTGATCGACGTGGTGTTCATTCTGCTACTGTTCTTTGTTGTCACTACTACCTTCACCCGCGAGACCCAGCTTCAGGTCGATCTGCCGGAAGCGGCCAGCGGTATGCCGCCGCAAGAAGTCGAGAAGAAACGGTTGGAAGTGGTTATCGACGTCGACGGCAGCTTCAGCCTCAACGGCAAAGCGTTGATCAAGCATGATCTGAACACTTTGATGGCCGCGCTCAGCAAGGAGTCTGGCGGTGACACCAGCCTGCCGATGATCATCAGCGCAGACGGCAAGACGCCGCATCAAGCGGTGATCACCGCGATGGATGCTGCTGGCAAGCTGGGCTTTGCTCATTTGCGTATCACCACTGTCGAGGCCCAGCCGGAGCCCTGATGTCCTTTGCCGACCGTCTACAGCGAGCCTGGTATAAGGGGCATCCAGCGCTGGCTTTGCTCGCTCCGCTTGAGATGCTCTATCGGCGCGTAGTCAACGCCAGACGGAGCAAATTCGTCAGTGGCAACGTTGATAGCTACCGGGCTCCAGTACCTGTTGTGGTAGTGGGCAATATCACCGTTGGCGGAACGGGGAAAACCCCGTTGATCCTCTGGCTGATCGAGCACTGCCGCCAGCGTGGCTTGAAGGTCGGCGTGGTCAGTCGGGGCTACGGCGCCACACCTCCTTCGTATCCCTGGCGTGTGTCGCCAGAGCATTCGGCAGCGGAGACGGGCGACGAGCCGTTGCTGATCGCTCGGCGGACCGGTGTGCCGATGATGATCGATCCGGACCGCGAGCGCGCGGTTCGTGAATTGCTCAAGAGCGAGTCGCTCGATCTAATCCTTTCGGATGACGGATTGCAGCATTACCGGCTTGCTCGAGACCTCGAACTGGTGCTCATCGATGCGGCACGTGGATTGGGTAACGGTCGCTGCCTGCCCGCCGGTCCGTTGCGTGAACCTGTTGATCGCTTACAGTCAGTCGATGCGGTGCTGCTCAACGGCGCTTCTGCCGACAGCGCATTCGGCTATTCCTTCGCCTTGCAACCGTCAAGGTTGATAGAGCTGGTCAGTGGGCAGGACTGGCCGCTCGACCATTTTCCGCCAGGCCAGCAGCTGCATGCGGTCGCCGGGATCGGTAATCCGCAGCGTTTCTTCACTACGCTCGAGGCGCTACACTGGCGACCGATCCCGCACCCCTTCGCCGATCATGCCCGCTATAGCCCCGAGCAGCTGAGCTTCAGCCCCGCGCTACCGCTGGTAATGACTGAAAAGGATGCGGTCAAATGCCGGGCATTTGCGCTCCCGGGTTGGTGCTATCTGCAGGTGCAAGCCGAGCCTTCGGCTGCGTTTGTTACCTGGTTCGACGCCCAGCTGGACCGACTGCTGCCCGAACACCCCTAAGCCGCTCGATCTGCCAGGTGCAGTCGGCTGCATCCAAGGACCGCGCATGGATACCAAACTCCTCGATATTCTCGCTTGCCCACTCTGTAAGGGTCCGCTGAAGCTGACTGAAGACAAATTCGAATTGATCTGCAAAGCCGACGGAATGGCTTTTCCGGTGCGTGATGGCATCCCGGTGATGCTGGAAAGCGAAGCCCGCACCTTGGAAGTGGATGAGCGTCTGGACAAATGAGTAGCGCCTATACTGTCGTGATTCCGGCGCGTTACGCGTCCAGCCGCCTTCCAGGCAAGCCACTGCAGGACATTGCCGGTAAGCCGATGATCCGCCACGTCTGGGAGCAGGCGTGTAAAAGTGGTGCCCAGCGGGTCGTTGTTGCCACCGACGACCAGCGCATTCTCGAAGCTTGCAAAGGGTTTGGCGCGGAGGCGTTGCTGACCCAGGTGGAGCACAACTCGGGCACCGATCGCCTCGCCGAAGTGGCACAAAAGCTTGGTTTGCCGGCTGATGCCATCGTAGTGAACGTTCAGGGCGACGAGCCGCTGATTCCTCCTTCGGTGATCGACCAGGTTGCGCGCAATCTCGCTGGTCACCCGGAGGCGGCGATCGCAACGCTTGCCGAGCCGATCAGCGATCCGCAGGCCCTATTCAATCCCAATGTGGTGAAGGTGCTCAGCGATATCGACGGGCTGGCGCTCACCTTTAGCCGTGCGCCATTGCCGTGGGCGCGGGATGAATTCGCGCATGATCGGGATGCGCTTCCGCCTGGTGTTCCGTATCGCCGGCATATCGGCATCTACGCCTACAGGGCCGGCTTCCTCGCCGACTTCGTTGCCTGGGGGCCTTGCTGGCTTGAAAACACAGAATGCTTGGAGCAACTGCGGGCACTCTGGCATGGCAAGCGCATTCATGTAGCTGATGCGGTTGAGGCACCTCCGGCCGGGGTCGATACCGCTGAGGATCTGGAACGTGTCCGCAAGCTGCTCGGAGCCTGAGCGTGAAGGTTCTGTTCGTTTGTATGGGCAATATCTGTCGATCACCCACCGCTGAGGCGGTGTTTCGTAAACAGGTGCAGGTGGCCCAGCTGGAAAGTCGAATCAGCATCGATTCGGCCGGAACCGGTGACTGGCACGTCGGCAAGAAGCCAGACCAGCGATCCTGCCAGGCGGCCGCGCTGCGAGGCTACGATCTGCAGTCGCTGAAGGCACGTCAGGTGACCAAAGAAGACTTCCAGCGCTTCGATCTTATCCTTGCGATGGATCATGACAATCTGGCCTATTTGCAGGCGCTGCGACCTGCTGACTCCCATGGTGAACTCGATTTGTTCCTGCGCCGCTATCGCCTGGGTCAAGATGTTGTGCCGGATCCTTATTTTGGTGGCGAGGACGGTTTCGAGCAGGTGCTGGATCTTGTCGAGCGGGCATCCACGGCGTTACTTGATGAAGTCAGGGAACGCTTGTGAGTCTGCTTATCGAACAGAATCGCTCGCTCAAGGCGCTCAATACCTTCGCGGTCGAAGCCCGTGCGGCGCACTTCACCGAAGCACAGTGCGATCAAGACGTAGCTGAAGCGCTCGGCGAGGCGCGGCGTCTCAGAGTTCCGCTGTGGATCCTGGGCGGCGGTAGCAATCTCGTGCTTACGACCGACCTGGATGCGCTGGTGCTTCGCATGGCAAGCCGAGGTGTTCGGGTGCTCGAGGATGACGGTGAACGGGTGATAATCGAGGCGGAGGCGGGGGAGCCCTGGCATCCCTTCGTGTTGCGCAGCCTGGAGCTCGGATTGTCGGGGTTGGAAAATCTCAGTCTGATTCCTGGCACTGTCGGCGCCGCGCCAATTCAAAATGTCGGCGCGTACGGCGTCGAGGTCAAGGATGTATTCGCCGGGCTAACTGCGCTGGACCGAGAAACGGGTGCCCAACGCGAGTTCGATCTGCAAGCCTGCGAGTTCGGCTATCGCGACAGCGTATTCAAGCGGCAGGCGGGGCGCTACATCATCCTTCGGGTGCGCTTCGCGCTGCAGCGGACGGCGAATCTGCAGCTGGATTACGGGCCGCTCCGTCAGTGGCTGCAACAACACGCTATTGATTCACCTACGCCAGCAGATGTCAGTCGCGCGGTCTGCGCCATTCGTAGCGGGAAGCTGCCTGATCCCAGGATCTTGGGCAACGCCGGTAGTTTTTTCAAGAATCCGTTGGTGCCGCAATCTGTAGCCGATGCCCTGCGCGAACGCTTTCCGGACGTCGTGGCGTTTCCTCAGGCGGAGGGGCAGGTCAAACTTGCTGCCGGCTGGCTGATCGAGTGTGCGGGCTGGAAAGGGTATCGGGATGGCGATGCCGGCGTGCACAAGCTGCAGGCGCTGGTTCTGGTTAATTACGGTCAGGCCACCGGTCAGCAGATCATCCAGCTCGCCCGGCGTATTCAGGCGGATATCGCCGAGCGTTTTGCCGTACAGCTGGAAATCGAGCCGAACGTTATCTAGTTCGTGCGGCGGCCTGGCGCCGCCTCAGTGTGGCCCGGTTGTTTGCGAGGTCCGGCTCGTGCCGCTGGGCCTCCAGCGAACCACAAAAAAGGGATGCCGAAGCATCCCTTTTTCAATTGCGACGAGATTAACTCTGACGCTTCTCGGCGTCGTCTTGCTCGCCAGCGTCGTCAGCTACATCAGGCTTGGCTTGTGCAACTTCGGTCGGCTCGGCGTTCGGCTGGGCTGTTTCCGCGTCGACCTGTTCAGTCTTCGGTTCGGCAGCTAGTTGCTCAGCTTGGGGAGCAGCCTCGGCGGGCTTTTCCTTGCTGCTGTTGGTTGCGTCGAACATGTGCCCGGCTGGCGCATCGCTGGCCGTTTCGCCGACAACGATCTCAGGGCTGGCCATTGGCTGTTCTACTGGGTCCTTCGCTTCGGCTGCGGTTTTCGCTTCAACCTCCGACGCTTCCTTGGCTAGACGTTCCTGCTCGAGGCGGCGACGGCGTACTTCACGCGGATCGTTAGCTGCGCGGCCAGAGGCAGTCACAACCGGCGCCGCAGGTTCGACCGCAACCGGGGCGGGTTGCTCGGCAGCAGGCGAGACTGCTTCGGCAAATGTGGGTTCGGCTGTGACCGGTTCTGGTTGGCTGGTCTCCTGCAGGGCCGGCTCGGCTTCCAAGGCAACCGGTGTAGCGACCTCGACTGCCGGCGCTGAGATGCTTTCAGCAGGCTTCGCAACCTCTTTGGATTCACTGATGCTTTCGGTGGCGCTTTCGGCGAGCACCGACGCTGTCGGCATCGCCTCGTCTTCGGGCTGGGCTGGAGTCGGTGCTGTCTCGGTGTCCGCCGTATTGGCAGCCAGAGCAGCTGCCGTGGCAGCGATGGCGACCTGTTCGGATTTCACCGGAGCGTTGCTCTCGCTGACTTCAGCTGTAGCCGCCTCGGCCTCGCTGTCGATCTCGTTGCCATTGGCATCACGCTGACGATCACGGCGGTTGCTGCGACGACGCTGGCCGCGGGACCGGCGACGCGGGCGATCATTGCCCTCGGTTGATTCCTGCTCGTCCTGTGCGTTTTCAACTGTTTCTTCGTTCTGCTGCAGTTCTTCCTCGTTCACACTCTGCTCGACGCGAGGTTTGCGCTCTTCGCGAGGCGGGCGCGGTTTGCGCTCTGTCGTTTCCTCGATGAGGTCCACGCCCGGAGCTGCCTGGGTCGGTTCGTCGAGCGGCGCCCGCAATTCACGCTTACGCTCTTCGCGGGGCTGACGGTCCTCACGAGGAGTGCGTTCACGACGCGGTTGAGGCTGCGAAGGGCTCTCGCTGGCTTCTACCGGCTCGCGAGATTCACGAGGTTCGCGTGGCTTGCGCTCTTCGCGCGGTGGACGCGGCTGGCGCTCTTCACGAGGCTGGCGTTCCTCACGCGGTACACGCTCTTCGCGTGGCTTGCGCTCTTCGTCGCGATTGCTGCGTGAATCACGACGACGGTTTTGTTGGCGACCGCTGCGACGCTCATCGTTGCGTTGTGGGCGGCTGCTGGCTGCAGGTTTCTTCTCAACTTCCACCGCCGGCGCTTCCTGCTTGCCAGCAAAAAGGCCGACTAAAGATTTGACCAATCCTTTGAACAGGCTTGGTTCCTGAACGGCAGGTGCGGCTACGGCTGGCGACTGAGCAGGGGTAGGTGCGGGTGCGGTACGCTGCGGCGCCGTTTTCACTGCTGCTTCCTGTCGCACCAGCGTACGAGTCGAGCTAACCGGCTGGGCTTCTTCAATCTCGGTCGGGCTCATCTCGTAACTGGCCTGACCGGCGACGATCTCCGGGCTGTCGTCGCGCAGGCGCTGTACTTCGAAATGCGGTGTTTCCAGGTGGTCATCCGGCAGAATGAAGATGCGTGCGCGGCTGCGCAGTTCGATTTTGGTGATAGCGTTGCGCTTCTCGTTGAGCAGGAAGGCGGCGACCTGGAAGGGCACGCGAGCCCGAACCTCTGCGGTGCGGTCTTTAAGCGCTTCTTCTTCGATCAGGCGCAGGATAGCCAGTGACAGCGATTCGACGTCACGGATGATGCCTTGGCCATTACAGCGAGGGCAGACGATGCCGCTGGTTTCGCCGAGAGACGGGCGCAGACGTTGACGGGACATTTCCAAGAGGCCGAAGCGAGAAATGCGACCGACCTGAATGCGTGCGCGGTCAGCTTCGAGCGCTTCGCGGACTTTCTCCTCCACGGCGCGCTGGTTTTTTGCCGGGGTCATGTCGATGAAGTCGATGACGATCAGACCGCCGATATCCCGCAGGCGCAGCTGACGAGCAATTTCCTCGGCTGCTTCAAGGTTGGTCTGTAGCGCGGTTTCTTCGATGTCGCCGCCCTTGGTGGCGCGCGCCGAGTTGATGTCGATGGAAACCAGCGCTTCGGTAGGATCGATGACGATGGAGCCACCGGACGGCAGCTTCACTTCACGTTGGAATGCGGTCTCGATCTGGCTTTCGATCTGGAAGCGATTGAACAGCGGGACGCTGTCTTCGTACAGCTTGATCTTGCTGGCGTACTGCGGCATCACCTGCTGGATGAACGAAAGGGCTTCATCCTGGGCTTCGACGCTGTCGATCAGGACTTCGCCGATATCCTGGCGCAGGTAATCTCGGATGGCACGGATGATGACATTGGATTCCTGGTAGATCAGGAAGGGCGCTGAACGATCCTGCGAGGCTTCCTTCACCGCGCTCCACAGCTGCAGGAGGTAGTCCAAATCCCATTGCATTTCTTCGCTGGAGCGCCCGAGGCCGGCGGTGCGGACGATCAGGCCCATGTCGGCTGGAACGTTGAGGCCATTCAGCGCTTCGCGCAATTCGTTGCGCTCTTCGCCCTCGATGCGGCGCGATATACCACCCGCACGCGGGTTATTCGGCATCAATACCAGGTAACGGCCAGCCAAGCTGATGAAGGTAGTCAGGGCTGCGCCTTTGTTGCCACGCTCTTCCTTTTCGACCTGGACAATGACTTCCTGGCCCTCGCTCAAGACGTCCTTGATGTTGACGCGGCCTTCCGGAGCCTTCTTGAAATACTCGCGGGAGATTTCTTTGAGGGGGAGAAAGCCGTGGCGATCTGCGCCAAAGTCTACGAAGGCTGCTTCGAGGCTGGGCTCGACGCGGGTGATTTTGCCTTTATAGATATTGGCTTTTTTCTGTTCGCGGGCGCCGGATTCGATATCGAGATCGAACAGACGCTGGCCATCGACCAGTGCGACACGCAACTCTTCTGGCTGAGTTGCGTTAATTAGCATTCTTTTCATGTAGTACCGTCGGTTTCCAGGGCAGCGGAAACGGCGTTCGGCACACACGACTCTCGCGGTCGGTGTCAGGTGAGTCAGGAATGGTTGTAAGGCATTCCAGTGTCCAGCGATGTGAGGCCAGTTGGGCCGGCGTCGCGACGACGTCTCCTGCTTGCTGTCGGAACAGAAGCAATGGTTCGGGAGGAGGAATCAGCAATCGGTAGCGGACGGAATGAAGCGTCTGTGAAAGCCTTTGCTACGCAATCCGATGGCTGTGCATCTCCACCCAACACTCATACTTTGAAAATCGGGTGCCACTCGCAGAAATCCGGGAGCGGTTGTCGATTATCGCGATTCCCCAACGGGGGCACGCATCATGTCTTCAAGGCTTGTTTCGGTGCTTCAACGCTACTTGAGAGAAGCTCCGTCGGACGGCCTCACGTCCTTGCATTACAGGGTCAGAAATGGCGGTTTCGCTGGCATTCCTCGACCTGGCCGCTTTTGGCGGCGTTCGGGACTATAACAGCAATGTTTAAGTGCTTCAAATTCATGAAAATTGATATCATCCGCCGATGACCAATACCCCCTCTCAGATCTCCGGCGTTCAGCTGCTCGAGGTCTCGCCGGAACTTGCCGGCCAGCGCATCGATAATTTTCTTCGTACCCAGCTCAAGGGTGTGCCCAAGACCTTGATCTACCGCATCCTGCGCAAGGGTGAGGTGAGGGTCAACAAAGGACGAATCAAGCCCGAATACAAACTTCAGGCAGGTGATGTGGTGCGTGTTCCACCGCTTCGATTGGCCGAGCGCGATGAGGTAGCGCCGTTGGCCCAGGGCCTTCTCGAGCGTCTGGAAGCTGCGATTGTCTACGAAGACAAGGCGCTTATCGTGCTGAACAAGCCGGCGGGTATCGCGGTACACGGTGGCAGCGGGCTCAGTTTTGGGGTCATCGAAGCACTGCGCCAACTGCGTCCGGACGTGAAAGAGCTGGAGCTGGTCCATCGCCTGGATCGGGATACTTCGGGTCTGCTAATGATCGCAAAAAAACGCAGCATGCTGCGCCACCTGCATCAGGAGTTGCGCGGTGATGGCGTCGACAAGCGCTACATGGCGCTCGTGCGGGGCCGCTGGGATACCAGTAAGAAGCAGGTAAATGCGCCGCTATTGAAGAACACGTTGCGCTCGGGTGAGCGCATGGTCGAGGTTACCGATGAGGGCAAGGAGGCGCTGACGCTTTTCCGTGTGCTGCGCCGTTTTGGTGATTTCGCTACGCTGGTCGAAGCCAAGCCGGTGACAGGACGCACGCATCAGATTCGCGTACATGCGCGTCACGCTGGTCATGGCATTGCTGGCGACAACAAATACGGCGATGAAGAGTTCTCCAAGATTGTCCGTGATCTGGGCGGCAAGCGCCTCTTTCTACACGCCTATGCCCTGAAGGTGCCTTTGCCCGACGGCGGCGAGTTGAGTCTGGAGGCGCCGGTCGATGAAGTCTGGACGCGGACGATGGAGAAGCTGGGTGAATAAATACGAAGTATTGATCTTCGACTGGGATGGGACTCTTGTGGACTCGATCGGGCGTATCGTCGAATCGATTTCTGCCGCAGCGGCCAGCTGTAATCTGCCAGCGCTTGATGAAGTCGCCATCAAGGGGATCATTGGGCTCGGTTTGCCCGAGGCGATTGCGGTGCTGTATCCGCATCTGACTGATGCGGGTGCGATCGAGGCGTTTCGTCGCGCCTATGCCGACCATTATCTTTCCCTGGAAATTGAGCCGTCGGCGTTGTATCCAGGCGTCGCGCAGGCATTGCAACAATTTCGCGATCAGGGGTATCTGCTCGCTGTGGCGACTGGCAAGGGTCGGCGTGGGCTGGACAGGGTGCTTGAAGGTCAGGGTTGGACGGGTTTCTTCGATGTGACTCGCTGCGCAGACGAGACCGCGAGCAAGCCTGACCCTCTAATGATCCGCGAAATTCTGGCGCATTGCGGGGCGCGTCCCGAGCAGGCGGTGATGATTGGAGATTCGGTGTTCGATTTGGAGATGGCTAGGCGAGCTGGCGTAGACAGTGTTGCGGTTTCCTACGGTGCGCAGCCCATGGAGGTGCTACAGGCATACGCGCCGAGCATGCTCATCAATCGTTTTTCGGAGCTCGGCAATTGGCTGCGTTCCGCTGGTACAGCAGAGGTAGTTGCATATGTCGGATGAATGGAAAGCGCCGGTGAATGAAAGCAAGGAAGACCGCAGCAGTTGGAAGTTGCTGGAAAAGACACTGCTTGCTGGTGTGCAGGAACAGCGGCGCGCCCGGCGTTGGGGGATTTTCTTCAAGCTGCTGACATTCATTTATCTGTTCGGCGCGTTGCTGATGTTCTCGCCCTTGTTGCAATTGGGTGATGGAAAGCATGCCAGTGGTAGCCATACCGCCGTCATCAATGTGCGCGGGATGATTGCCGACGAGGAGTCGGCGAGTGCGGACAATATTGTCGGAGCGCTTCGTGCAGCCTTTGAGGATGCCAATACCAAAGGTGTGGTGCTGCGGATCAATAGCCCAGGTGGCAGTCCGGTGCAGTCGGGTTATATCTATGACGAAATACGTCGGTTGCGTGGCGAGTATCCGGCCATCAAGGTATACGCGGTGATTACCGATCTGGGTGCATCGGGTGCTTATTACATTGCCAGTGCAGCGGACGAAATCTATGCGGATAAATCGAGTCTTGTTGGCTCTATCGGAGTGACGGCAGCGACTTTTGGTTTTGTCGAGACGATGGACAAGCTGGGTGTCGAGCGTCGGGTGTACACGTCGGGTGAACACAAAGCATTTCTCGATCCGTTCCAGCCGGAAAAACCTGAGGAAACCGAATTCTGGCGCAGCGTTCTGGCCACCACTCATCGGCAGTTCATCGATAGCGTCAAGCAGGGGCGGGGGGATCGATTGCAGATTACCGGGCATCCTGAATTGTTTTCCGGGCTTATCTGGTCCGGCGAGCAGGCGCTGGAGCTCGGTCTGATCGACGGTCTCGGCAGCACCGGATACGTCGCGCGCGAAGTAGTCGGAGAAGAGGAGTTGGTGGACTTCACTGTCAAAGATTCCGCTCTGGATCGCTTTACCAAGAAGCTCGGTGCTAGCCTTGGCGCGCAGCTTGCTCTATGGATGGGCTTCCAGGGACCGCAGCTGCGATAGTTACTCTCGTCCTGTCAAGGCACTTCGATTCCTGCCTCGTTGAGCATGTCTACCAGCCTGATCAGCGGCAGCCCGATCAGGCTGGTAACATCCGTGCCTTCCGTGGCGCGGAACAAGCTGATCCCTAATCCTTCGGCCTTGAAGCTGCCGGCGCAGTCGTAAGGTCGTTCGGCATGCAGGTAGCGCTCGATTTGTTGGTCCTCAAGAACCCGAAAATGCACGGTAAAGCATACGCAGTCGACTTGGGTAGTCCTGTTTCGGCTATCCAGAAGCGCTAGCCCGGTCAGGAAGCTCACGCTTTTTCCACTGCAGATCTTCAGCTGCTGCTTTGCTCGCTCAAACGTATGGGGTTTACCGAGGATCTGCTGCTCAAACACGGCGACTTGATCGGAGCCGATGATCAAGTGATCCGGGTGGGTCTCGGTCAGCGCCTGAGCCTTCTCGCTGGCCAGTCGGCGCACAAGATGCTCCGGCGATTCTCCAATATGTGCGGTTTCGTCAATCTGCGGAGCGCTCCAATCGAATGCCAGCCGCAGTCGCGAAAGCAATTCGCGTCGATAGGGGGAGCTTGATGCGAGAAGCAGACGGCGCATTTTCCTTCCTTATATATAGGGGGCCAATTACTGGTTGGTCGGGCTCAATTGTGGGGTTGAATTCCTTTGACAGTCGATGGGCGCATCCCTAGAATGCCGCGCTTATGTTGAAAGGACCAATACCTCCGCACGTTGACCCGCGCAAGCTCGCTGATCGAGCGGCCACTCTGAGGGGTGAGCTGCAGTTGTCGGAGCTGAAGCGGCTCGTCGATCCTCTCGAGGACGATAAAGGTGTGGTGCGCGCCAGTTTTGATTTCGGGCGCGACGAGCAGCGTACTGTGGTGATCCACAGCGAGCTGGATGTTGAGGTCATAATGATTTGCCAGCGTTGTCTGGAGCCGGTTGTTCTGCCTATTCACAGCGAATGCGACTATGCCGTGGTGAATGAGGGTTCGAACAGTCAGCACCTGCCCAAGGGCTATGACGTGCTGGAAGTGGGAGAGGATCCTCTGGATCTGCTGGCGCTGGTTGAAGAGGAGCTTTTGCTCGCTCTTCCGATTGTTCCACTCCATGACCAAGAAGTTTGCCAGCCGCCGGTTGGGCCTGATGAGCCCGAGCCGAGTGAGGACGAGGTATCGCGGTCCAACCCGTTCAGCGTACTGGCGCAGTTAAAGCGTGACCCAAACGTTTAGGAGTTGACCCCAATGGCTGTTCAGCAGAACAAAAAATCCCGTTCCGCCCGTGACATGCGTCGTTCGCACGACGCGCTCGTGCCGAACGCCCTGTCCGTGGAAAAGAGCACTGGTGAAGTTCACCTGCGTCACCACGTTTCCCCGGAAGGTTTTTATCGTGGTCGTAAAGTGATCGACAAGGGCGCTGACGAGTAAGTCTTGTCTGCTCCGATCATAGCGATCGACGCAATGGGTGGGGACTTTGGTCCCCACTGCATTGTTCCGGCCAGTCTCCAGTGTCTGGCTGAATCCCCCTCGTTACATCTGGCCCTGGTTGGCCAATCCTCCATTCTCGAAGAAATCGTCGCCCGGCATGCGGGGGTGGATCGAGCGCGCCTGAAGATCGTCAATGCTGACGAGGTAATCGGCATGGACGAACGACCCACACAGGCACTGCGCGCCAAGCCGCGGTCATCAATGCGCGTCGCTCTGCAATTGGTGCGCGATGGTCAGGCTCAGGCCTGTGTCAGTGCTGGTAATACGGGTGCCTTGATGGCATTGGCTCGCCACGTACTGAAGACGCTGCCTGGAGTCGATCGTCCTGCCATGATGACCGCTATCCCCACTATCGATGGTGCCTGTCTGTTGCTTGACCTAGGTGCGAACGTGGATTGCACCGCCGAGCAACTCTATCAATTCGCGGTAATGGGTTCGGTTGCTGCGCAAAGTCTAGGGATCGAACGCCCGAGAGTCTCGCTGCTAAATGTTGGTACAGAAGAAATTAAGGGAAACCAGCAGGTCAAGGCGGCAGCTGGGCTATTGCAGCAGGCTGGCGATATTAATTATCAGGGATTCATCGAGGGTGACGGGTTGTTTCGTGGCGAGGCTGACGTGGCGGTGTGTGATGGCTTCGTTGGCAATATTTTGCTCAAGTCCAGCGAGGGGCTGGCGCATATGGTTGCCTTGCGTGTCGAGGCGCTTTTTCGCCGTTCGCTGGTCTCGCGCCTGGTGGGTGCGCTGGCTCTACCTCTGTTACGCCAGCTACGAGCCGATCTGCGGCCGGCGCAATATAACGGCGCAAGTTTTTTGGGGCTTCAGGGCATCGTTGTGAAGAGTCATGGCGGGGCGGGCGCGGAAGGTTTCCGTTCGGCGATTCTGCGCGCAGCCCAAGACTTGCAGCACAATCTGCCGGAGAAGCTGCATAGTCGGCTCGAGCAGCTGCTTGTGACCAATCGATCAATAAACGGTCCCGGTGATGTGACCGCTGCCAGCAGCTCACCATCCAACTGACAATTCGGTGCGTCCTCGTGGCGTATTTTTTGACGAAACAACCACAAGAGAGCCGTTTCATGTCCGCATCACTTGCATTCGTCTTTCCTGGGCAGGGCTCCCAGGCCCTTGGCATGCTCGCAGAGCACGGCACCCAACAATCGCTGATCGTCGATACGTTCGCTGAAGCCTCGTCGGTGCTGGGCTACGATCTTTGGGCGCTTTCCCAGCAAGGTCCAGAGGAGCATCTGAATCAGACCGACAAGACTCAGCCGGCCATTCTTACGGCTTCGATTGCGCTTTGGCGTTTGTGGCTGGCTGAGGGTGGTGCGAAGCCGGCATTTGTAGCAGGTCACAGCCTAGGCGAATACTCGGCACTGGTCGCAGCAGGCAGTCTCCCGTTTGCCGACGCAGTAAAGCTGGTCGAGTTGCGTGGCCAGCTCATGCAGCAAGCCGTTCCGGCAGGCACTGGCGGCATGGCGGCGATTTTGGGGCTGGAAGATGCGGATGTCCTGGCGGCCTGCAGCGAAGCGGCCCAAGGCGAGGTCGTCAGTGCGGTCAACTTCAATGCGCCTGGCCAAGTAGTGATAGCTGGCAACGCCGCAGCCGTTGGGCGCGCTATCGAAGCCTGCAAAGCTAGGGGTGCCAAGCGCGCAATGCCGTTGCCGGTCAGCGTGCCGTCGCATTGCGATCTAATGCGCCCTGCGGCAGAGCGTTTTGCCAATTCCGTCACCGAAGCAGCCTGGCAGACGCCCGAAATTCCATTGGTGCAGAATGTCAGCGCGGCGACAGTCACGGATCTCGACACGCTCAAGCGCAACTTGCTGGCACAACTTTATAGTCCGGTTCGCTGGGTCGAGACGATCATTGCATTGAGTGAGCGCGGCGTAACCGATCTGGTCGAATGTGGTCCGGGCAAGGTGCTTTCGGGACTCAACAAGCGCTGTGTAAAAGGCCTGAACACCTACAATCTGGACACCCCCGAAGCTTTTGCTGCCGCTCGCGGCGCACTGGTCTGAACAAGGAGAAATCTATGAATTTGCAAGGCAAGGTTGCGCTGGTAACCGGTGCCAGTCGCGGTATTGGCCAGGCCATCGCTCTGGAATTGGGTCGTCAGGGTGCGATCGTGATTGGCACCGCGACTTCTGCTTCGGGTGCCGAGCGCATCGCCGAAACGCTCAAGGAAAGCGGTATCGAGGGCGCAGGTTTGGTCTTGGATGTCACGAGTGACGAGTCCGTGGCAAGCACGTTGGAGCAGATCCAGCAAAGCTTCGGCCAGCCGGCTATTCTGGTTAACAACGCAGGCATCACTCGCGACAATTTGATGCTGCGGATGAAAGATGATGAATGGCACGATGTGATCAACACCAACCTTAGCAGTCTTTATCGTCTGACCAAGGGCGTTCTGCGAGGCATGACCAAGGCGCGCTGGGGGCGGATCATCAGTATCGGCTCCGTAGTAGGTGCCATGGGCAACGCCGGACAGGTAAACTACGCGGCGGCCAAAGCCGGGCTCGAGGGCTTCAGTCGTGCGCTGGCTCGTGAGGTCGGGTCGCGCGGTATCACGGTCAATGCCGTGGCGCCGGGATTCATTGATACCGATATGACGCGTGAACTGCCGGAAACGCAGCGTGACGCTCTGCTGGGTCAGATCCCGCTGGGTCGTCTTGGGCAGGCGCAAGAGATTGCCAAGGTCGTTGCCTTCTTAGCTTCTGACGGTGCTGCCTATGTTACTGGGGCTACGGTTCCGGTGAACGGCGGCATGTACATGAGTTAATGTGACGCCCAATGCATGTAAGCAGTCATAACGGCTGACAATTTCGTTATAAAACTGCGGCTTGTTTATAGACAGAAGGTTGAAAGCAGGTTCATGCTTGCCCGCTTTCAGCTTGAAATGCGGAAAACGCTTTCTATACACTACCGCGCAGACTAGCTGCCTGATTTTTCCATAGGAGTGAAAACAAGGTATGAGCACCATCGAAGAACGCGTCAAGAAAATCGTTGCCGAGCAACTTGGCGTCAAGGAAGAGGAAGTCACCAACAGCGCTTCCTTCGTCGAAGACCTGGGTGCCGACTCCCTTGATACTGTTGAGCTGGTTATGGCTCTGGAAGAGGAATTCGAGACCGAAATCCCGGACGAGCAAGCCGAGAAGATCACCACTGTTCAAGAAGCTATCGATTACGTCAATGCGCACGCGCAGTAAATTGTAATCCTGCTTCGAACCAGTAAGCCGCACTGCCTTGAACGGGCAGTGCGGCTTTTGTTTGAGTTAGCTGAATTCAGCTGGTCGCGTATATTTGCGCGATGCTTGAGATGGTTGGTTTTGATCCGTTGCTAGCTAGCGGGATCGAGCGGGCCAAGTGTAAACGGAAGGAGAATTGCTGTGTCGCGTAGACGCGTCGTAATCACCGGGATGGGCATGCTATCGCCGCTGGGTAACGATGTGCCAAGCAGCTGGCAAGGGATTCTCGCCGGCCGCAGTGGTATCGGCCCGATAGAACATATGGACCTCTCCGCCTATTCCACTCGCTTTGGCGGGTCGGTGAAGAATTTCGATGTCGAGCAGTACCTGCCAGCGAAAGAAGCTCGCAAGCTCGATCTTTTCATCCAGTATGGTCTGGCTGCCAGTTTTCAGGCAGTGCGTGATTCCGGACTGGAAATCAACGACGCTAATCGTGAGCGCATTGGCGTGGCTATGGGTTCTGGTATCGGCGGCCTGACCAATATCGAAAACAGCTGTAAGTCATTGATCGAGCAGGGGCCGCGGCGTATTTCACCATTTTTCGTCCCGGGCTCGATAATCAATATGGTCTCGGGTTTTCTGTCGATCCATCTGGGCTTGCAGGGCCCGAACTATGCCATCGCAACAGCCTGTACCACCGGAACGCACTGCATCGGCATGGCTGCGCGCAATATTGCCTATGGCGAGGCAGATGTGATGGTCGCTGGGGGCTCGGAAATGGCTGCCAGCGGGCTCGGAATTGGCGGTTTCGCCGCAGCGCGAGCGCTGTCCACACGCAATGACGACCCAGCGGCAGCCAGTCGACCTTGGGACAAGGGGCGGGATGGCTTCGTCTTGTCCGACGGTGCTGGCGCGTTGGTCCTGGAAGAGCTCGAACATGCCAAAGCGCGTGGCGCGAAAATTTACGCCGAGTTGATCGGTTTCGGCATGAGTGCCGATGCTTTCCATATGACGTCCCCGCCAGAAGACGGCGCAGGTGCTGCTCGCTGCATTCGCAACGCCATCGTCGACGCTAAAATCGATATCGATCAGGTGCACTACATCAACGCTCACGGCACATCTACACCCGCTGGCGACAAGGCTGAGACCGCCGCGATAAAGTCCGTGTTCGGTAGCTATGCCTATGATCTGTCGGTGAGTTCGACGAAGTCGATGGTTGGTCACCTGCTGGGTGCCGCCGGTGCCGTCGAGGCGATTTTCAGCGTGCTTGCCATTCGCGATCAGGTCGCCCCACCGACTATCAACCTCGATGAGCCAGATGAAGGCTGCGATTTGGACTTCGTGCCGCACGAGGCGAAACCAAGGACGATTGATGTCGCAGTCTCCAACTCCTTTGGTTTCGGTGGCACCAACGGTTCGCTGGTTTTCCGCCGGTTCGCCGAGTGACATTGAGCTGGGTGAATGGGCAACCCGCCGATGGGGTGTCTGTTCATGATCGTGGGCTCGCATACGGTGACGGTCTGTTCGAGACCATAAAGGTGGTCGACGGCCAGCCGGAACTGCTGGATCGCCACCTGCATCGTCTCGAACTTGGCTGCCAACGCTTCGCTATACCTTGTGAATTCATTACGCTTCGCGCGCAAATCGCCGCTTTTAGCGCAGCGCTTGGTGATGGCGTGGCCAAGTTGATCCTCAGTCGCGGCGATGGGATGCGTGGCTATAGGCTGCCGCAGCCCTGCCTGCCGCGAACGGTGCTGACTGGCTCGCCTCTGCCGAACTACCCGATCGAACATTCTGAAGATGGCGTGCGCTTGTTCGCTTGTACGACTCGCCTCGCCGAGCAGCCAGCATTGGCCGGACTGAAACACCTTAATCGGTTGGAACAGGTGCTGGCGCGTGCTGAATGGCAGGATCCCGCAGTCGCTGAGGGGTTGATGCGTGATACGTCCGGGCGTGTCATTGAGGCTGTTTTCAGCAATATTTTCATCGTGAAATCCGGCGTACTGCTCACGCCATCGGTTGAGCGGTGCGGCGTGGCCGGCGTGATGCGTGGAGAGCTTTTAGAGCGGGCCCGCCGCGCAGGCATTCCGACGCAGGTAGCTGATATCTCGCTCGATCAATTGCTTGGTGCCGACGAGGTCTTCGTCTGCAACAGCCTGTATGGCATCTGGCCCGTGCGGCAACTGCAGGCGAGCGTCTGGCCGGTGGGATCGCTCACACGTAAACTTCAAAGCCTGGTTGCTGATCTGTCGAGTAATACGTGATTCGAAAACTCTCTTTCATGCTCGTGGGTGCCGTACTGGTCGCCGCGTTGGCCCTCGGTCTGGTTGCCTGGAAACTCTACTCCGCGTTAGAGCAACCATTGCAGCTCAGCGAGACGCATACCCTCGAGGTCAAACCCGGCGATACGCCCAGCGGGCTATTCCAAAGTCTGGAGCGAGAAGGGCTTCTGGACGACTCGTTCTGGTTGCGGCTGCATTGGCGTTTGAATCTGTCTGGTCAGAATCTACACAGCGGCGAGTATCGATTGCTTCAGGGGATGACCGCGCACGACATGATCGGGTTGTGGCAGCGTGGCGAGGTCGTTCAGCACACCCTGACAATTGTCGAAGGATGGAATTTTCGCCAGGTTCGCGCCGCGTTGGAGGCATTGCCCACGATCCAGCAAACACTCCGGAATATGTCGGACAGCGAGGTCATGGCGCGACTCGGTCAGGCGGGCATTCATCCGGAAGGGCGCTTCTTTCCGGATACCTACAGCTTCACTCGTGGAGTAACCGATCTCGAATTGCTTCAGCGGGCCTTTTCACGGCTTGAAACCGTTTTGGCTGAAGAGTGGCAGCAGCGCAGCGAGGGACTGCCTTACCAGGACGCTTATCAGGCGCTGATCATGGCTTCGATCATCGAAAAAGAAACGGGTGTGCCGTCCGAACGCGGTGAAATCGCAGGCGTCTTTGTCCGTCGCCTCGAGCGCGGCATGCTGCTGCAGACCGATCCGACAGTCATCTATGGAATGGGCGAGCGGTATCAGGGACGGATTACCCGCAAGGATTTGCGCAGGCCGACGCCCTACAATACTTACACCAATGCAGGACTGCCGCCGACGCCGATCGCAATGGTGGGCCGTGAGGCCATTCACGCCTCACTGCATCCGGTGGAAGGGAAAAGCCTCTATTTTGTCGCTCGTGGAGACGGTAGCCACGTGTTCAGTGATTCACTGAGCGAACACAATCGCGCGGTACGCGAATACCAGCTCCAGCGTCGCGCCGACTATCGCTCCAGTCCACCCCCCCGGCAAGCGCCGGCGCCAGCCGAGAATATTCAGTGACAGGACTCTTCATTACTCTGGAAGGGCCTGAGGGCGCCGGCAAGAGCACCAACCGGGAATACCTCGCTCAGCGTTTTCGCGAGCACGGCCTAGATGTCGTACTGACCCGTGAACCCGGCGGAACACCGCTTGCTGAGCGAGTGCGCGAACTGTTGCTGGCGCCTGCAGACGAGCCGATGGCCAGCGATACCGAGTTGCTGCTAGTATTCGCGGCGCGTGCACAGCATCTCGCTCAAGTCATTCGACCGGCCCTGGCACGCGGCGCTGTGGTGCTTTGCGATCGGTTCACCGATGCGACCTACGCCTATCAAGGCGGCGGTCGCGGCTTATCCTTTCAACGTATCGAACAGCTTGAGTGTTTCGTGCAAGGTGATCTGCGCCCGGATCTGACGCTTATCTTCGATCTGCCGGTGGAGGTAGGTTTGAGCCGCGCTGCTGCACGCGGGCGTCTCGATCGATTCGAGCAGGAAGGCCTGACCTTCTTCGAGGCCGTGCGTAGCGCTTATCTCGACCGAGCCCGCGAGGTTCCGCAGCGCTATCGCGTGCTCGATGCCGGCCAGCCACTGTCTGCGGTGCAGCGGGATTTGGAAACGCTAGTGCCCGAGGTTTTGGAGCGTGCCCTTGGCTGACGGCATTCTTCCTTGGCAGAGCGACTTGTGGCAGTTACTGGCAGGCCGGCAGGAGCACGCCCATGCCTATTTGTTGCACGGTCCCGCCGGTATCGGTAAGCGAGCACTGGCCGAACAACTGATGGCGTTGCTGCTGTGCAAACAGCCGTCGCGGGATGGGGCGTGTGGGCACTGCAAGAGTTGCCAGCTCCTCGCCGCACACACCCATCCGGATCATTACATTCTCGAACCAGAGGAAATCGACAAGGCTATTCGTGTCGATCAGGTGCGTCAGTTGGTCGGGTTCGTCAGCCAGACCGCACAGCTCGGCGGGCGCAAGGTGGTGCTGCTCGAGCCGGCCGAGGCGATGAATCTGAACGCCTCTAACGCTCTGCTCAAAAGCCTCGAAGAGCCAGCGGGTAACACCGTGTTGCTGCTTATCAGTCATCAGCCCAGCCGGTTGTTGCCGACAATCAAAAGTCGCTGTGTGCAGCAGAGCTGTCCCTTACCTGGACGTCAGCAAAGCCTAGACTGGCTTGGTGACAAGCTTGCGGACCTGTCGACAGCGCAACGCGAAGAGCTGCTGACACTGGCGGCGGGTTCACCCCTTGCAGCGCTCAAGCTGCATGGGCTGGGCGTGCTGGAGATGCGTGTACAGATCGTCGAGGGGGTGAAGAAGCTACTCAAGCAACAGCAATCCCCGAGTCAGTTGGCCGAAGCCTGGAATCCGTTCTCGCTGATTCTATTGTTCGATTGGTTTTGCGAATGGGCGCATCTGATTTTGCGTTTCCAGATGACCGGCGATGAAGCTGGGCTCGGTGCTGCCGATATGAAAAAAGTCGTTCAATACCTGGCACAAAAATCCTCATCGGCCAAGTTGCTTGCATTACAGGACTGGTTGTTGGCCCACCGGCAGAAAGTATTGGGCAAAGCCAATCTCAACCGTGTCTTGCTTCTCGAAGCGCTGCTGGTGCAGTGGGCAAGTTTGCCTGGGCCAAGCTAGAATCCACCGGAACTGTTGTTAGGAATACCGCATGAGCCTGCCTGCAAATCTTGGTCCGCGTAACGGCATCCTGTCCCTGACCATCAAGGACAAGTCGGTGCTCTATGCGGCGTTCATGCCATTCATCAAGCACGGTGGATTGTTCATCCCCACCAACAAGAGCTACAAGCTCGGCGATGAGGTATTCATGCTGCTGAGCCTGATGGACGAACCGGAAAAAATCCCTGTTGCTGGCAAGGTCGTGTGGATCACACCGAAGGGCGCGCAGGGCAACCGGGCGGCCGGTGTCGGTGTGCAGTTCAACGAGGGTGATTCGACCGCTCGCAACAAGATCGAGACCTACCTGGCTGGCGCTATGAAGTCGGATCGGCCGACGCATACCATGTAGGTAGGAAACAGCGAAAAGCTTCAGAGGCAACCGGAAAAGGAAAAGCCTCCAGACTTTGGTGTCAGCTCGCTTGCAGCTTGCAGCTTGCAGCTGTTGTTTCCCCTACAATGCACGCCCAATCTGGCTCGATGAGTAGCGTGTTCAATGCTGGTAGATTCCCACTGTCACCTTGATCGACTCGATCTCACTGCACACGAAGGTTCTCTTGATGCGGCACTGGCTGCTGCGCGACAGCGTGGTGTTGGCCACTTTCTCTGTATCGGCGTCAGTGCCGACAATACTGCGGCTGTAAAGGCGCTGGCAGAGCGTTATGACGATGTCGATTGCTCGGTCGGTGTGCATCCGCTAGACCTCGATCCAGGCGCCGCGCCTGTGCTTGACTGGCTACTGAGCGAGCTGGAACATCCCCGTGTCGTGGCGATCGGTGAGACCGGTCTCGACTATCACTACGAGCCCGAAGCCGCTGATCTGCAGCAACAATCCTTTCGTTTGCATCTCGAGGCTGCCCGAATCTGCGGCAAGCCGGTGATCGTGCACACCCGCGCGGCCCGCGCTGACACGCTGGAGCTGCTTCGTGAAGCGGCGTTGCCACAGGCTGGGGTGCTGCATTGCTTTACTGAAGATTGGGACATGGCGAAGGCAGCGCTGGATCTCGGTTTCTACATTTCACTTTCTGGAATTGTCACGTTCCGCAATGCTGATGCGTTGCGAGAGGTTGCCCGTCGTGTACCAGCGGATCGTCTGCTGGTCGAGACGGATTCTCCCTATCTGGCTCCGATTCCCTATCGTGGCAAACCGAATCTGCCGCAATACGTGCGTGACGTTGCCGAGTTTCTATCCGACCTGCGTGGTGTCGATTTCGATGTGCTGGCGGAGCAGACCACCAGCAACTTCAAGCGGCTGTTCCCGCTGGCTCGGATCGGCGCCTGATTGATTTCCTTTGTTGCGCCCTGACGCGTATGACGCTGCCTCACCCGCAGCTCATGTGTAAAATTCGGCGCCGTTTCGGTGCTCGCATCGCCAAAGGTCGGGACATCAGGCTCGACGTTCCAGTTCAACTCCGCCACCGCTCATCAGCCAGGACGGGGCAACTTCTCGTTACAAACAGAACAAGGTGACGCATGTCCAGCGACACGCTGCAGACCGGCCCGCTTCAGCGCGGCCTGAAAAATCGGCATATCCAGCTGATTGCGCTCGGCGGCGCCATCGGCACGGGTCTGTTTCTAGGCTCGGCTGGTGTACTTCGCAGTGCTGGCCCGTCGATGATTCTCGGTTACGCCATAGGCGGCCTGATCGCGTTCCTCATCATGCGTCAGCTTGGCGAAATGATCGTTGAAGAACCGGTCGCAGGATCTTTCAGCCATTTCGCCCACAAATACTGGGCGCCTTATGCGGGCTTTCTCTCGGGCTGGAATTACTGGGTGCTCTACGTGTTGGTGGGAATGGCTGAGCTGACTGCCGTTGGTAAGTACGTGCAGTTCTGGTGGCCGGAGGTTCCAACCTGGGCCACCGCGGCTGCTTTTTTCGTACTGATCAATCTCATCAACATGGTGAACGTGAAAGCATTCGGCGAGACCGAATTCTGGTTCGCCATCATCAAGGTTGGCGCAATCATTGGCATGATCGCGCTGGGTCTCTACCTGTTGCTGAGTGGCGAGGGTGGTGAGCAAGCCAGTTTCAGCAACCTGTGGAATCACGGCGGGTTTTTCCCCAATGGGGTCAGCGGGATGATCATGGCGCTGGCGATCATCATGTTTTCCTTCGGTGGGCTCGAATTGGTAGGGATCACGGCTGCCGAAGCATCCGATCCGAAGACGGTCATTCCCAAGGCCATCAATCAGGTTGTCTACCGCATCCTGATTTTTTACATCGGTGCGCTGAGCGTGCTGCTGGCGTTGTATCCCTGGGACAGTCTGCTGGAAACCCTGGGTTCGGCCGGCGATCCCTACAGCGGCAGCCCATTCGTACAGATATTTTCACTGATCGGCAGCGATACCGCCGCGCACATCCTCAACTTCGTGGTGCTGACTGCGGCGCTCTCGGTCTACAACAGTGGCGTCTACTGCAACAGCCGGATGCTCTATGGCCTGGCTGAGCAGGGCGACGCGCCGAGGGGGCTGATGATGGTCAATCGCCGCGGGGTTCCGGTGCTGGCCATTGCCGTTTCCGCGCTGGTGACCATGCTTTGCGTGCTGGTGAACTACATGCTGCCGCAAACCGCCCTGGAATTGCTCATGTCTCTCGTGGTCGCCGCGCTATTGATCAACTGGGCCATGATCAGTCTCGCCCACTTGAAATTCCGCAAGGCAATCACAGAACAGGGCATCGAACCCTCGTTCAAAGCCTTCTGGTCTCCCTTTAGCAACTACCTCTGCCTAGCATTCGTGGCGCTGATCGCAGCCATCATGCTGTCGATGCCCGGGCTGCGTAGTTCGATATTCGCCATGCCATTCTGGGTGCTGTTTATCTGGATCTGCTTCCGATTTCGCCTGGCCAGAGGCGCCAGGCTCCGCTGAACCCCGCTATGTCCATGCAAAAAAAACCCGGCTTCGCGAGGAGCCGGGTCAAGACCATTAGGAGTATGAGGTCACGTTCCTCGCTCCCTCAGCTGGCCGAGCATTGGGGGGATTGCTCGGCCAGTGCTTGAAGTATTGGCCTGGATTGACGACTTTGCCGCCCGATTCGCCGCGTTTTTAAAACGGATTTGGAATAGCTGTGGTGCCGTTGATCGCTCACTGGACCGCAGCAAGGGCGCGAATCACCGACAAGGTTTGTTCAATGACATCCGGGCGGGTATAGAAGTGTGGCGAGAGCCTTACGCCGCCGCCGCGAAGGGCGCAGACAATCTGCTCCGCCTTGAGACGATCGAATAGCATCTGGTTTTTCAAGCCGCTGACCCTGAAGGTCATGATCCCCGCTCGCCGAAACGAATCGGCAGGGCTCAATAGCTCAACGCCGGACATAGCTGATAGCTCGTATTGCAGATGATCGATGCGCTCGCCCAGCGCCCGACCCACTCTGTCCATGCCGACATCTTCCAGCAACGACAGGCTTGCCTCCAGCGCCATGGTCCCGAGCATATTCGGGCTGCCGCATTCGAAGCGGCGCGCGCTACGGGCCGGCTCCCAATCGCTTCGATCGTAATCACCGGCATGCTCGAGCATATGCCAGCCGTACTCATGGAGCTTCAATTTGGCGCGCAGATCACTGCGGCAGTAAAAGACGCCGAGCCCTTCGGGACCCAGCAGCCATTTGTGCCCGTCAGCCATGGCAAAGGCACACCGGTATTGCTGAACGTCGAACGGCAGCGCCCCCAGCTGTTGGATTGCGTCGATACATAACAGCACGCCACGCTGTTCGCAGCCCTCGCCAAGACGCGGCAAGTCGAGCCGCAGGCCGCTGGCGTATTGCACCGCGCTGATCGCCATCAACCGCACCTTCGGTCCGCAGGCAGCAAGCAGGTCAGCCTCAGGATTTTCGCCCTTGAGATTGACCTGTATCACCTCGACGCCTTGCGGCTGCAAAGCCTCCCAGACCACCCGGTTAGACGGAAACTCCTCGTCACTGATGACGACCTGGTCGCCGGCTTTCCAATCCAGACCGAATGCCACGAAGGACAGTGCCTCGGACGTATTCTTCACCAGCGCTATGTCTGCCGTGGATGGTGCATTCAGCAGCCTGGCCAAGCGCCCACGCAGACTCGTCTCGACGTTCAGCCATTTTGGATAGTCGCGCGCGCCCAGCGTCATATTCTGCTGAGCAAAAGTCCTCACTGCTTCTGTCGCCCGGCGCGGCCAGGGCGCGACGGCAGCATGGTTCAGATATCGCAGCCCCTCGATTTGAGGAAATTCGTCATTCAATGTACTCATTGGCGATGTTCCGTGCATTTTCTGACTAGATAGGCATAATAATCCGCTTTGATTTTCAAGCTGCAGCCTCTTATGCAAACTGAACCCCGGAAGGTCCGCGAATTTCGCCGTCGCGAGCAAGAGATTCTCGATACAGCGCTTCAGCTTTTTCTCGATCAGGGAGAAGACAGCGTCACTGTCGAGATGATCGCCGACATGGTGGGTATCGGCAAAGGCACCATTTACAAGCACTTCAAATCAAAGGCCGAGATTTACCTGCGGCTTATGCTGGACTACGAGCGCGACCTGAACGAGCTGTTGCACTCGCCAAACCTCGATCAGGACAAGGAAGCGCTGTCACGCGCTTACTTTGAATTCCGCATGCGCGATCCCCAGCGCTATCGCCTGTTCGATCGTCTCGAAGAGAAGGTCGTCAAAGGAAATCAGGTTCCGGAAATGGTCGAAGAACTCCACCGCATTCGCGCATCCAACTTCGAACATTTGACCCAACTGATCAAGGGGCGCATATCCGAAGGAAAGCTGGAAGATGTGCCGCCATACTTCCACTATTGCGCTGCATGGGCGCTGGTGCATGGAGCCGTAGCGCTTTATCACTCGCCGTTCTGGAGTAACGTGCTGGAAGATCAGGAAGGCTTCTTCCAGTTCCTGATGGATATCGGTGTACGCATGGGCAACAAGCGCAAGCGCGACTAGTCCATTTATGCTGGGTGGGGCCTGCCGCGCCTGTCAGCGCTGGCGCAGGTTCGCCGCGTTACTCGAAGATCCTGTACTCGTTATAACGCCAAGAACGGCGCCCGGGCCTGTAACCTCTCTTCGTACTGAACTGGCTTGTTTGCTGCATTGCTTCGCTATTCGCCGGTTTTCCGTCAGAGGCAGGAGCAAAAAATGAAAGTGTTTAGCCTTATCGCAGCTTTGCTCGTACTGAGCGGATGCATGAAGATAAGCGACATGGCCGAAGGTACTCGCGATCAATTGCGCGACGTCGGTATTCTCGATCACAGCGAGACCGTGCGATCCGCGTCCTGGCGCTTGCAGCCCGATTCGTTCATCTATATTGCCCAAGGTCATTTTGTGCCGCCCGGCAATGCCTATCCCAGACCCAACGTGGTAGCCGAGGAGGCCTTCAAGGGGTTCGTCGAGTATTTCCCACTGGTCCGACGAGCCCCGGAACCTGTCGGGTTGGACGAGGCACTGAACCAGGCGGCTGCCGCGGGTGCCAACTACTTGCTGTACACGCGATTTGCCGCTGCCGATGATCGCATCGGTAGTTTCGATGAACTCAACGATCAGCGCGCTCTCGATCGTCTGGGTGTCGACACCAGCGTGGTGCAGTTGATGCTGATCGAGACTGGCAACCGCTATCTTGTCGATACAGCTCGAATCCGCAGTCGGGGCGGGCTGTTGAATATTTATGATGCGACGCCGCAGGTTTTGCTGGGTCCGCCTTTGCGAGACTACGCCCGGCGCCTGACGGGCCTCAGTCGTTAGGGAGCGCACGTGAGCGATTCTGAAAAAGCCGCGGATCTGCTGGGTCAGATTCCGAAATTCGAAAAGAAAGGCCTGCCACCGGTGCACCTCTGGAATCCGCCGTTTTGCGGTGATCTGGATATGCGAATCGCCCGCGATGGTAGTTGGTACTACATGGGCACGCCGATAGGGCGGCCCTCCATGGTGCGGCTGTTTTCCACGGTTATCCGGCGCGATGGCGACAAATACTTCTTGGTGACCCCGGTGGAGAGAGTCGGCATCCAGGTTGATGACGCACCCTTCGTGGCGGTTCGGCTGGAGGTGGAGGGGAGCGGCGATGCACAGATCCTTCGCTTCATCACCAACGTCGACGACGAAATCGAAGCTGGGTCAGAACACCCGATGCGGGTCGAACTCGATCCCGATAGTCAGGAGCCAACACCCTATGTTCATGTGCGCGCCAATCTCGACGCGCTGATTCATCGAAACGTTTTTTACCAACTGGTCGAGCTGGCTGTACCGCGTGAGATCGAAGGCGCTACTTGGCTGGGTGTCTGGAGCCACGGACAATTTTTCCCCATTGGGCGCACCGAATAATTCGAACAGGATGAGATAATCCGTTCGGATTCGAGTCTGCGCTAACTAAAATAAGAAAGGCTCCCGAGGGAGCCTTCTGCAATTTACATGTTGGGGTAGTTAGGTCCTCCGGTGCCCTCCGGCGCCACCCAAGTAATGTTTTGTGCGGGGTCTTTGATGTCGCACGTCTTGCAGTGCACGCAGTTTTGCGCGTTGATCTGGAAGCGCTTGCTGCCATCGTCATTATCTACCACTTCGTAGACGCCAGCCGGGCAGTAGCGTTGGGCGGGTTCGTCGTACAGGGGTAGGTTCTTCTCGATCGGAATGCTCGGATCGGTCAGTTTGAGATGGACCGGCTGCTCTTCTTCATGGTTGGTATTGGAAAGGAATACCGAGCTGAGCTTGTCGAAACTGAGCTTGCCATCCGGTTTGGGATAATCGATCTTCTTCGATTCGGCTGCGGTTTTCAGGCATGCGTAGTCCGGCTTGGTGTCATGCAGGGTGAATGGGATCTTGCCACCGAAAATGTTCTGGTCGATGAAATTGAATGCACCGCCTTTGACCGCGCCCCACTTGTGGATCGCCGCGCCGAAATTGCGGCTGGCATGCAGCTCTTCATAAAGCCAGCTGGCCTTGAAGCCTTCTTCGTAGCCGGTCAGTTCGTCACCACCTTCGCGGCCGGCGAACAGGGCGTCCGCAACCGCCTCTGCGGCGAGCATGCCGGATTTCATCGCCGTATGGCTGCCCTTGATCTTGGCGAAGTTCAGCGTGCCGGCATCGCAGCCGATCAGTGCGCCGCCATTGAAGACCATCTTGGGTAGCGAATTGATGCCACCCTTGGCGATGGCGCGCGCTCCATAGGAAACGCGCTTGCCGCCTTCCAGGTACTGCTTTACCACCGGGTGATGCTTGTAGCGCTGGAATTCGTCGAACGGCGAGAGGAACGGGTTGCTGTAGGACAGGTCGACGATCAAGCCGACCACGACCTGGTTGTTCTCGATGTGATAGAGGAATGAGCCGCCGGTGTTCTCGTCATCCAGCGGCCAGCCTGCGGTATGTACGACCAGGCCCTGTTCGTGCTTGGCCGGGTCGATGTCCCAGAGTTCCTTGATACCGATGCCGTAGTGTTGCGGGTCGACATTGGCGTTGAGCTGGAAACGATTGATCAGCTGTTTGCCGATATGGCCGCGGCAGCCTTCGGCGAACAGGGTGTACTTGGCACGCAGCTCCATGCCTGGGGTGTACATGCCTTCCTTTGGATTGCCTTCGCGGTCCACGCCGAGGTCGCCGGTGAGAATGCCACGAACCACGCCCTGCTCATCGATGAGCGCTTCCTGAGCTGCGAAGCCGGGATAAATCTCGACGCCGAGGTTTTCGGCCTGTTGCGCCAGCCAGCGGCAGAAGTTGCCGAGCGAAATAATGTAGTTGCCCTCGTTGTGCATGGTCTTGGGAACTAGTGCATTGGGCAGCTTGCGCGCGGCTTCGGCGTTTTTGAGCAGGTAGATGTCGTCGCGCTTGACGGGGGTGTTCAGTGGCGCTTCGAGTTCTTTCCAGTTGGGAAAGAGCTCATTTAATGCGCGGGGCTCGAACACGGCACCGGACAGAATGTGGGCGCCTACTTCGGAACCCTTCTCGACGACGCAGACGCTGATTTCCTTCCCGGCATCGGCGGCTTTTTGCTTTAGTCGGCAGGCAGCAGAAAGGCCCGCGGGGCCGGCGCCGACGATGACTACGTCGAATTCCATGTATTCGCGTTCCATTGGCTATCTCCTACTCAAGGCTTGATTATTTTTTAGGTGATGGAGGGCTGGATCGTTTCCCTGACCAAGCCGAGCTGCGGCATTATATATAGACGCCGGAAAGGGTCCAATACAAACGTTTGTTTGAATTTACGCAGCCCTGTTAGAATCGGGAAACTGCGGCTTATAACGGGGTATTTGCGCTGTTGACCCCGGCCATCACCAGCAGTCAAGATACGAGCAGTTTTGTGCTCGCCGAACAGGTCCGGTGGCTGAATTGACGACCCCGGACCTCGAGCATGGCTCGGTTCGCCTCGGCGAAATTCTATTCACCGGAGAGTAACGAGGAATCCATGAAGGTTCTTGTAGCTGTCAAACGAGTGGTCGATTACAACGTCAAGGTTCGCGTCAAGGCGGACAACTCCGGCGTCGACCTCGCCAACGTCAAGATGTCGATGAACCCCTTCTGCGAAATCGCCGTGGAAGAAGCTGTACGCCTGAAAGAGAAGGGCGTTGCGAGCGAGATCGTCGTGGTTTCCATTGGTCCGACCGCTGCGCAGGAGCAACTGCGCACCGCATTGGCACTGGGTGCTGATCGCGCCGTTCTGGTCGAATCGACTGAAGAACTCAACTCTCTGGCCGTCGCCAAGCTGCTGAAAGCGGTAGTCGATAAGGAACAGCCACAGCTGGTCATCCTTGGCAAACAGGCCATCGACAGCGACAACAACCAGACCGGCCAAATGCTCGGTGCATTGACTGGCTACGCTCAGGGCACCTTTGCTTCGAAAGTCGAAGTTGAAGGCGACAAGGTCAAGGTCGAGCGCGAAATCGATGGCGGCTCGCAGACCGTTTCGCTGAATCTGCCAGCAATCGTCACCACCGACCTGCGCCTGAACGAGCCGCGCTATGCCTCGCTGCCGAACATCATGAAGGCCAAGAAAAAGCCGCTCGAAGTCCTGACCCCGGACGTACTGGGCGTATCCACCACCTCCACCGTGAAGACCTTGAAAGTCGAAGCGCCAGCGGCTCGCAGCGCTGGTATCAAGGTCAAATCCGTGGCTGAACTGGTCGAGAAATTGAAGAACGAGGCGAAGGTAATCTAAATGACTATCCTGGTTATCGCTGAACACAACAACGCCGTTCTGGCTGCTGCTACGCTCAATACCGTTGCTGCTGCCAAAGCGATTGGCGGCGACATTAATGTACTGGTAGCCGGCAGCGGCTGCGCGGCAATTGGCGAAGCGGCTGCCAAGATCGAAGGCGTCTCCAAGGTTCTGGTTGCAGACGATGCCGCCTATGCCAATCAGTTGCCGGAAAACGTCGCGCCGCTGGTTGCCGGCCTGGCTGCTAATTACAGCCATGTGCTGGCTGCTGCCACCACTAATGGCAAGAATTTCCTGCCGCGTGTGGCTGCACAGTTGGACGTCGACCAGATCTCTGAGATCATCGCCGTAGAAAGCGCTGATACTTTCAAGCGTCCGATCTATGCCGGTAATGCCATTGCCACCGTGCAGTCCAGCGCGGCGATCAAAGTCATCACCGTTCGTTCCACCGGGTTCGATCCGGTCAAGGCAGAAGGTGGTTCGGCTACTGTCGAACAGATCTCGGGTGCTGGCGATGCGGGGGTTTCGTCCTTCGTTGGCGAAGAGCTGGCCAAGTCCGATCGTCCAGAACTGACCGCTGCCAAGATCGTCGTTTCCGGCGGTCGTGGCATGCAGAACGGCGACAACTTCAAGCATCTGTATTCGCTGGCCGACAAGCTGGGCGCTGCCGTTGGTGCCTCGCGCGCCGCGGTCGATGCCGGCTTCGTGCCAAACGACATGCAGGTCGGGCAGACCGGCAAAATCGTTGCGCCGCAGCTGTACATCGCCGTGGGCATCTCAGGAGCTATCCAGCACCTGGCGGGCATGAAAGATTCCAAGGTGATCGTTGCGATCAACAAGGATGAAGAGGCGCCAATCTTCCAGGTCGCCGATTACGGCCTGGTGGGTGACCTGTTCGAGATCGTGCCGGAGCTCGAGAAACTCGTTTGAGCTGACCGGCTTTAGAATGAAACCCGCTCCCAGGAGCGGGTTTTTTCATGGGCGCTCGGTTGCGGTAGCCAATGGTAAGATCGCCGTCTGGCCCCGGCAGGTGCCTGCTCGATTCCGAACGATGAGGTTCCCCATGCGCTGTGCCGTTCCGCTGAAATCCGCTTTGATTACCCTGCTACTGCTGACGCCGTTGGCTGCGAGCGCGGCAGCTGCAAAGTGTGACAGGCTGATCGCAACGGGCGGTGCGGACAACCCACCATTCCTATGGCGCGATCCGCAGAACCCTAAGCGGTTGATGGGTGCCAACGCCGATCTGCTGAAGGCCATCACCGATTCACTCAATCTGAAGCTTGAGGTTCTCTACACAGGCGATGCCGACAAGGCGCTTGAGGAGGTTCGCAGCGGCCGGGTAGATCTGCTTGTTGACGCGATGCTCAGTACGCCGGAGTTGGCGCATCTGGATTTCATCCATCCATCAGTCTCCGGCTTGCAGATAGCTGCGTGGGTGCGCAACGAGCCGGGTTTCCTCTATGCCAACCGTGACGATCTCTCAGGCCAGACGGGCACCTACGTAGCGAACGCTCGTTTTGGCAGCGAGTTCGACGCGTACGTCAAAAACAACCTTCGCCTGAAATCGTCGCCGAGCCTGGCCGAAGCCATGCAAAATTTACTGATCGGTAAAACCGATTACGTATTGCACGAGCGTTACAGTGCAGTCGCGCTGGCTGGGCCGCTGGGTTTGCTTGATGACGTACAAAGACTGCAACCGCCGGTGTTCAGCCGCGGCATGCATTTCGCCGTGGCGCATGACTCGGCCTGCAACGGACCCTGGCTGCGCGGACAACTGGCGATAAAAATGACAGAATTGCGTGCCGCCGGGGTTCCGCAGCAGCTGCTGGCGGAAAATCTTGATCGCTGGAGGCAACAGCAGTTGGCGCTGGAAAGCAATCCGCAACGCTAGGATTATATTCTTGAAAAAATACCTTTCCTGCATGCTTGTCCTGTTGGCAATGGTCGGTTGTGCCAGCGATCCAGCACCCACTGAGCAGCTACGTCTGACCGAACAGGCGCTAAGCCAAGCACGTGCGGTTGGCGCGTCGGAGCAGACCCCGGAATTTGCTCTCGCCGAACGCAAGCTCTCGATGGCTATCGCTGCGATGAAGGACGAGCGCTATCGCGAAGCGCGCCTGCAAGCCGAGGAAGCAGAACTGGACGCCAGGCTGGCGGAGGCCACCGTGCTGAATGAAAAAGGTCAGCTCGAGGTGACAGAGTTGAACCGGCGCATCGCACGGTTGCGTGAACAGTTGAGGGATCTGCGATGATGCCAGTACGCCTCTTACCCGTTTTGCTGGTCGCGCTCGCCGGACTTCAGGGTTGTGCGACGCCAGAGCAGCAGCTGCAACAAGCGGCTGCTGCGTATCAAAGCGTCAGCGAAGACCCTCAGGTGCTTCGCGATGCGCCCAAGGACGTGATGCGTGCGGGCGAGTCGCTAGAACGAGCCAGACGCTTCGCCAGTTACCTGGGCAGTGCGGAGGACGTTAGTCACTATGCTTATCTCAGTAAACGCTATAGCGAGATCGCTCGCCAGCACAGCGAACAATTGCAGAATCAGCAGCGCGCCACACGGCTAGCTATGGAACGTGAGCGCCTGCGGCAGACGTTGCAGCAAGCCAAGCTACTAGACATGCAGCAGCAGGGCCGCTGGTTGGAAGATCAGATGATCAGCCTGGCTGCCGCCGAAACCGACCGTGGCCTGGTGATGACGTTGGGCGACGTGCTGTTCAAGGCGGCAAGCGCTGAGCTGGGAGCATCGGCCAATCGCACGTTGCTCAAGCTGGTGCATTTCCTCCAGCTCAATCCCAAGCGCATGATTCGGATCGAGGGCTACACTGATAATCGAGGTGACGCGGCGGAAAATCTTGCGCTCTCCCAGGCTCGTGCACAGGCGGTGGGCAACTTTTTGCAGGGTCTGGGCATCGACGCACAACGCATTGAGGTAGTGGGTTACGGCGAGCAGTTCCGCATCGCCGAGAACGCGTCGGCCCGCGGGCGCGCGCAGAATCGGCGGGTCGAGATCCTGTTTTCCGATGAGCAAGGGCGACTGAGTAACTCGCGTTGACATCGCGCTCTGTCGGCTTCCGCAAACGTAACTGACTGTGTCGGCGAGTTAAGCTGCAACTGTATTGGTCCTGCGTAACGGTGCTGTACTACTGTTATGGTCCAGTTGGCGGAGACGGACAATATGACCAATCTGTTGCTTTATCAGCGTATCGCTCATCAGCTCGCCGAAGACATTCGGCGAGGCGTTTACCGGCCGGGGGAACGTGTGCCTTCGGTGCGCAAGATGAGCATGCAGCTGAACGTCAGCCACGCGACGGTCTTGCAAGCCTATGCCAACCTTGAAGATCAGGGGATGATCCGCGCTCGTCCTCAGTCCGGTTTCTATGTCCACCATACGCCTGCATTGACGGCGCCCACGCCCGATATCGCCCAGGTTGAACGACCCACCCTGGTCACGCGCAGCAGCATCATCAATCAGGTACTGAGCGAGTCGCGCCGCGATGGCCTGATTCCGCTGGGCGCAGCCGTTCCTCATGTTGATTATTTGCCCGTGCGTGCCTTGCATCAGCAGCTCGCCAAAGTCACTCGTTTCCAGAGCCAACGGGCGTTCAGCTACATGTTCAGCCCCGGCTATGAGCCACTGCGTAGGCAAGTGGCGATTCGCATGCGTGATGCCGGTGTGGTCGTCGGTCCGGATGAAGTAGTGATTACCCATGGTTGCGTCGACGCTCTGCAAATGTCCTTGCGCGTACTGACCAAGCCGGGTGATCTGATTGCGGCGGAATCGCCCAGTTACTACGGCTTGCTCCAGTTGGCCGACTTGCTCGGGCTCAAAGTTATCGAGATTCCCTGCGATCCAGACACCGGGCTCAGTCTCGAGGCATTGCAACTAGCTGCCAGCCAATGGCCGATCAAGGCGCTGGTATTGACGGCGCGCCTGAGCAACCCCCTCGGCGGCAGCATGCCCGATGTACGGCAAAAGCAATTGCTGAAGCTGGCGGCGAATTTCGACATCCAGGTTGTCGAAGACGATATCTACGGCGAATTGTTGTTCGATGCGGGGTCCATCAAGGCGCTCAAGTCCAATGATCGCGACGGGCGCGTGATTTATTGCTCGAGCTTCTCCAAGACGATTTCGCCGGGTGTGCGTATTGGTTGGATCGTTCCCGGGCGTTATCGGGAAGAAATACAGCGGCTGCAAACATTCAGCACGCATTCGGCCTGCAGCGTCACACAGATGGGGGTCGCCGCGTATCTGGAAAACGGTGGCTACGATCGCCATCTGCGTTATATCCGCCATGAGTACCGCAAGAACCTCAGTGCGTTCCAACTGGCGGTGCAGCGGTACTTTCCGGAAGGAACCCAGATGACCCGCCCAACCGGCGGATTCATTCTATGGGTCAGCCTGCCGGCGCGGATCAACACTAAGGAGTTGCATGTGCAGGCGTTGGAGCGAGGGATCAGCATCGCGCCGGGCCTGATTTTCAGCAACACCGAGCAGTTCAATCACTGCGTGCGGCTCAACTGTGGGCTGCCCTGGACGACAGAGGCGGAGAGGGCTCTAAAGACGCTTGGCGAGCTTACGGCCGAACTTTGTCGACAATCGAACTAGTTGGATCGGAGGAGGGCGCTGGCGATGAAGTTGTTGATATTCCTGCTTGCGCTGTCGCTGTTGAGCGCATGCGACGCTGACAACGTGCCGGCCGAACCCAGCCCGCCCGCGCCGCCGAAGGTTCGGGTCGCTAATAGCGAGCAGGCGCCGTTGTCGACATCCGTTGAGCGTGAGGATAGCGTGCCTCCGAAGATCGAAATCAAACTCGAGCCGGTTACCGCTGGAAATCCCGATGAGCTGCCATCTGATCGGGTCGCGTCTGAGCCTTCCGCCAAACCGGCCGCTCCGGCTGCGCCGAAGAAGAAGGTCGCGGTCGAGGATGTCGAACTGCCTGAGCCGAACCTCGATCTGAGTCTCCCTGAGGACTGGTCCGAGCAACTCGAGCCAGGCCGGAATGCAACGACCATGAACTTACTGCCGCCCTTGTTCGAGTCCGATGATTCTCGCTCGCTGCAGATGAGCGGACGCCTTCTACCGGGGCTGGAACATGATGAGGCGCTAATCGATGGCGCTCAGATCAATTTCGAACTCAAGCGCTGATCGCTATCAGGTCCGGTATCAAACGGGGTTTCGGCCCAACGGCTCGATCTCGCCGGCGCTGGCCTGGTTCAGCAGGGCATGCAGGTCTTTAGCCCGAAGCGGGTGGCTCATATGAAAGCCCTGAATCTCGCTGCAGCCGTCGGCAAGTAGCAGCTTCAGTTGTTCCGAAGTCTCCACGCCTTCGGCCGTTACGCGCATGCGCAAGCCATGCCCTAGATCGATGAGTGCCTTGACGATGGAATGATCTTCAATCGAGCGCGACATGCCGGCGACGAAGCTGCCGTCTATCTTGATCGTGTCGAACGGGTAGTTACGCAGATTGCTCAGCGAGGAATAGCCGGTACCGAAATCGTCCATGGCGAGTCGCACGCCCAATGTTTTCAGCTGGCTAAGCACGTCCAATGTGCGCTGGCTTTCCTGGAGCAATGCCGTTTCAGTTATTTCCAGCTCCAAGCGACTGGCTGGCAGTCCGCTTTCGCCAAGAACGCTATGAATCATTTCGTAAAGGTCACCGGTGCGAAGCTGCAGAGAGGACAGATTGACCGAGACTATGATATCGCTTGTCCAGCCTGCGGCTTCGCTACAGGCTTGGCGCAGTACCCATTCGCCGAGCGGGACTATCAGCCCGGTTTCTTCGGCCAAAGGAATGAAATGCTCGGGCAACAATAGGCCTCGGGCCGGATGCTGCCAGCGCAGCAAGGCTTCGGCACCATTGATGCGCATGCCTTCGCTGAAATAACGCGGTTGGTAGTACACCTCGAATTGGCCTTCGGCGATGGCCTGACGGAGCTCGTCTTCCTGTCGGCGCCGCTCCAGCAGCCGCCTGTCCATCTCGTTCCCGTAGAACCGCCAGGTCCCGCGGCCGTCGGCCTTGGCCTGATACAACGCGATATCCGCGCAACGCAAGAGTTCGTTGGCCTGCGTCGCATCGGTGGGTGCTATGGCGATGCCAACGCTGGTGCCTATATAGATCTGCTTCTCTTCGTACAGGAAGGGTTCGCTGATCGCCTCGACCACGCGGAGGCAAAGTTTCTCGACGTCCTCGTTGTGCTGCAGACGGCTCATCACCATGACGAACTCGTCGCCACCCAGACGGGCAACTAGGTCGTCTCCTCTAATGCATTGCTTGAGGCGATTGGAGACGCTGACCAGCACCTCGTCGCCCGCGCCATGACCCAGCGTGTCGTTCACCGGTTTGAAGCGATCCAGATCGATATAAAGGACGGTCAGTCGTGACGTGCTTGTCAGCGAATCGAGCTTGGTTTCCAAATAGTCGCGCAGCCGGTTTCGATTCGGCAGTCCGGTCAAGGCGTCGTGCTGCGAGAGATATTGCACGCGTGCCTGGGCTTGGGTTTCTTCGGTGACATCGCTGGCAGTGCCTCGATAGCCCAGCAGCTCGTCACCACGATGGATTGCACGTGCAGAGAGCCGGCAGTACCGCTCGCAACTGTTCGCCGCATGATAGCTGCAACGCAGCGGCGTTCTGTGCGGTGCGGCCAACCAGTCCTGTAGCGCGGCGTGGTCGCTTATCAACAAATCGATCAAGGGGCGGCCAATCCAAGCCGCTGGGTCGTGACCGGTAATTTCCTCGAAACGACTGGATAGGTAGGTCAGCCGGGCGTTCTGGTCGGTTTCCCAAATCCAGTCGGATGCGGCTTCCGCCACGTCGCGAAAACGTTCTTCGCTGGCTACCAATGCCGTGCGGCTTTTGGACAGTCGCTTGTAGTTGGCATCCATCAGCCTCACGGTTTTCAGCGCCTGGCGCAGCAACAGCCAAGCCAGCAAGCCGAGCCCAAGGGTGACCACGGCGAGCACCGGCAGGGTCATCCACAACAAGTAGCGGCCGGGCTCGGACACGGTCCAGGTAAATACCAGCGGTGATCCGTCGAGCATTTTCGTTTTGATGAGAGGCCGCTCGGTGCGGACGGTTTCGTCACGGACCCGCAGCCCTTCGATTGAATATTCCTGGCCTAGGTGGAGGAGCAAGCCGGGATCCAGAACATCCACGAAAAGCAATATCGAGGCGGGACCGGGCGCTTCTTTCACATCGCTGCCGCCAGTCGTCATTACCGCTGCGGCAGCTATCGCCGGGTAACCTTCGGCCGAAAGCAGGCCGGCCGCGGTTTCATCGTCTTCCAGCGCGTCGCGTGCTTGGGTCAATAACACATCGAGTCCGTTGCCGAGCCACTGGTGTGCACCGACCTGAGCCAGGTTCCCGCGGATCACCGAATAAGTGGTTTCGCCGGCCGAATTGACGACAAACACCGCTTCGTAACCGAAATCTTCATACAGAGAGGGGCCGAGGTTCGCTTGATCGTAAGCCCAGTTCAGATTGACCTGTTTGCTCAGATTGGCATAGGCATCGCCCCAGAACGCATTGTCCGCGACATGGCGATTCATGCCGCTCATATGTGCCTCGAATGTCTTACCGGCCAGGAAGCGCTCCTGGGTCACAGTATCGTGGTCGATGGTACTGGCGATTTTTATCACTGCGACCGTTGCGGCGAGCAGCGCAACGGCGAGCAAGCCGGCAATGCCTGGCAAGATTCGTCGGGAGAATGCGATGTGGGCCTTGGGTCTGAGGTCCTCGGCCGATGAGGGAACTGCTGACATCAATGCTTCCTTGAGGGGAGGCAGGATATTTACCGGAATGTTGGCGAAAAGCCATCACTAATTTATGGTTTCGTCATTTTTTCGACGCGTGGCAGGATGGAGAGGCGCTGTTATGAATAGCAGGCTTATTTGTTACGAGCGTCTTCGGCATCCGCTTCGGCGTTGCGTTGTGCGATTCGCTGCTTTTGTTGTTCGGTCAGTGGAACCTTGTGTGCGCTGGCACGTAGCGCCAACAACCCACCGATAATCATCCCGAGCACCAGAACCACCAATAACCAGATATACCAAGGCATTTATTTCTCCTGATTAAGAGCTGCTTTCACCTTACGCCACCGAACATGGCTGCGCCATTTCGCGCGCCTGTGCCCTGACACAATTCAGCTTGGATCTCAGCGCTCAATGACACCGCCTGGTTTGCAATTTTCTGCGACAATGCGCGCCGAATTTTGCCGAGGACTCGCCATGACTTGCCAGACTCCTATCATCGTTGCGCTCGATTTTGCTTCCCATGAGGCGGCGCTGAAGTTGGCTGGGCAGCTCGATCCAGCGCTTTGCCGCGTCAAGGTCGGCAAGGAGCTCTTTACCCGCTGCGGCCCGCCAGTGGTCGAGGCGCTCCAAGCTAAAGGATTTGAGGTCTTTCTGGATCTGAAATTCCATGACATTCCCAACACCACCGCGATGGCAGTCAAGGCGGCTGCAGAATTGGGCGTGTGGATGGTCAACGTGCATTGCTCGGGTGGCCTACGGATGATGGCGGCCTGTCGCGAGACGCTGGATAAGGCGGGCGGGGCGAAACCGCTGCTGATCGGCGTGACGGTGCTGACCAGCATGGAGCAGACGGACCTCGCCGACATCGGCTTGGATCTGGAGCCGCAGCAGCAGGTATTGCGTCTGGCGGGACTGGCGGCAAAGGCGGGATTGGACGGGCTGGTCTGCTCGGCGCAGGAGGCGCAATCGCTGAAAGCGCAGTTCGCGCAGCTGCAACTGGTCACGCCGGGTATTCGCCCAGCTGGAAGCAAAGCGGATGATCAGCGGCGGATTTTGACGCCGACCGAGGCGATGGCGGCGGGTTCGGATTATCTAGTAATTGGTCGCCCGATTGCTCAGGCGACGGATCCGGCTCAGGCGTTGGCTGCCGTTGCCGCCGAACTGGCCTGATCGATAGCAAGCTTTACCGGTCGTCTCTGTCAGACGACCGGTTCTGCAGCACGATGGTTTAATCGATTTTCAGCACCAGTTTGCCGAAGTTGCCACCGGTGAATAATTTCATCAGCGTGTCGGGGAATGTCTCCAGTCCTTCGACGATGTCCTCTTTGCTTTTCAGCTCACCGCTTTGCAGCCAACCGGCCATGTCTTTCATCGCGTCCGGGTAGCGCGGAATGTAGTCGCTGACGACCATGCCCTGCATCCGTGCCCGGTTGACCAGCAAAGACAGGTAATTAGCCGGGCCTTTGACCGCTTCCTTGTTGTTGTATTGGCTGATGGCGCCACAGATCACCACGCGCGCGCCAACGGTGATGCGCGTCAATACGGCATCGAGGATATCGCCGCCGACGTTGTCGAAGTAAACGTCGACGCCCTTGGGGCACTCGCGCTTGAGACCTGCTGCGACGTCCTCGCTCTTGTAGTCGATGGCGGCGTCGAAGCCGAGCTCTTCGGTGAGGAAGCGGCACTTGTCGGCACCACCGGCGATGCCCACCACGCGGCAACCCTTGAGCTTGGCGATTTGTCCGGCAACGCTGCCTACTGCACCGGCGGCACCTGAGAGCACCACGGTTTCGCCAGCTTTCGGCTCGCCTACTGCCAGCAAACCGAAATAAGCCGTCATGCCGGTCATGCCCAATGCGGACAGGTAGAGCGGCAGCGGCGCCCGGTTTGGATCGACCTTGTAGAAGCCTTTCGGCTCGCCGAGAAAGTATTCCTGCACGCCGAGCGCGCCGTTGACGTAATCGCCCTCGGCGAACGCCGGATGCTGGGACGCAACCACCTTGCCAACGCCGAGCGCGCGCATCACTTCGCCAATGCCTACCGGTGGGATATAGGACTTGGCATCGTTCATCCAGCCGCGCATGGCTGGGTCCAACGACAGGTATTCCACCTTGACCAGAACTTGGTTCGGGCCAGGTTCGCCCAGCGGCTTTTCGATGAATTCAAAGGTGTCTCGCGTGGGGGCGCCGACAGGGCGTTTGGCCAGCAGAAACTGGCGGTTGGTCTTGTTCATGAAAGCCTCTGGTCGATTGCAAAAGCTTGGTTTAGCCCGCCAAGACCATCCCTGCAAGCAAGGCCGGAAATTTGGAATGCACAGGCATCCGTCTGAGTGATATCGCCTCGCGGCAGTTAAATGAAGCAAAGGATGACGGTATAACCATGACTGATGTTTGGCTTGTGGTCACATTCGGACTCAATGCCGTTTCTTCAATCGATAGGATATTCAGCATGAGCATGTCTTTTTCCGGGCGCGTCGCCCTGGTTACCGGTGCAGCAGCAGGGATCGGCCGCGCCACGGCGTTGGCGTTCGCCGAACATGGCCTAAAGGTGGTGGTGGCCGATATCGATGAGACGGGTGGTGCTGCCTGTGCCGACGCTATTCGAGAGGCGGGCGGCGAGGCGGTCTTCGTACGTTGCGATGTCACCCGCGATGATCAGGTCAAAGCGATGATCGAGCAGGCGGTCGCGAGTTACGGGCGCTTGGATTATGCGTTCAATAATGCCGGGATCGAGATCGAGCAAGGCCGCCTGGCTGAAGGCAGCGAAGCCGAATTCGACGCCATCATGGGCGTGAACGTCAAAGGCGTCTGGCTGTGCATGAAGCATCAGCTGCCGCTAATGCTGGCGCAGGGCGGCGGCGCCATCGTCAACACCGCTTCGGTTGCGGGCCTGGGGGCGGCACCGAAGATGAGTATCTATTCGGCGTCGAAACACGCGGTGATCGGCCTCACCAAGTCGGCGGCGATCGAGTACGCCAAGAAAAAGATCAGGGTCAACGCGGTCTGCCCGGCGGTGATCGATACCGATATGTTCCGCCGAGCCTATGAAGCGGATCCGCGTAAGGCGGAATTTGCCGCGGCCATGCACCCGGTCGGCCGGGTCGGCAAGGTTGAGGAGATCGCCGCCGCAGTGCTCTATCTCTGCAGCGATGGCGCCGCCTTCACGACCGGCCACGCACTGGCTGTCGATGGTGGCGCCACGGCCATCTGAAAGTATCAACAGCCGCGGCGATTAGGCCGCGGCCTTGCGTCCGCTGACGATCAGCAATGTCAAGATTCCCGCCACCAGTCCCCACAATGCCGAGCCGATGCCGAACAGCGTCAGCCCCGACGCGGTGACCATGAAGGTAATCAATGCAGCCTCGCGCTCACGCGGCAGCTGCATGGCCTGGGTCAGGCCGCTACCGATCGAGCCGAGCAATGCCAGCGCTGCGATGGATAGCACCAGCGTCGGCGGAAATGCAGCGAACAGGGCTGCCAGCGTCGCGCCAAAGATTCCGGCAATCCCGTAGAACAACCCGCACCAGACCGCCGCGGTATAGCGCCGGGATGGATCTGGATGCGCCTCCGGTCCGCTGCAGATTGCCATGGTGATAGCCGCCAGATGGATACCGTGAGAGCCGAACGGGGCGAGCAGGACCGAGGCGATACCGGTCGTGGAAATCAAGGGCGAGGCGGGCACCTGATAACCCTCCGCCCGCAATACGGCCAGCCCCGGCATGTTCTGCGAAGCCATGGCGATGACGAACAAAGGAATGCCGATGCTGAAAATAGCTGCGAACGACAGCGTCGGTGTGGTCCAGACCGGCACCGCGATTTCCAGGCTCAGCTCGCTAAAATCCAGCAAACCCAACCCGCCGGCCAGCGCGCAGCCGATGATCAGTGCCGAGAGCACCGCATAGCGCGGAACCAGGCGCTTGGCCAGCAAATAACTGAAGAACATCCCCAACACCAACAAGGGTTGCACTTCTACCGCGCGGAAGATTTCGCTGCCGATGTTGAACAATACGCCGGCCAACAGCGCCGCCGCCAGGGACGCCGGAACTCTGCGCATCAGGCGATCGAAGCTGCCGGTGAGCCCGCACAACGCGATCAATGCCGACGCAAAGATAAAAGCACCGATCGCTTCGCCATAGGGAACGCCGGGCAGGCTGCTGATCAACAGCGCCGCACCGGGCGTCGACCAGGCGATAACCACCGGGGTCCGGTAGCGCAGCGACAATCCGATGCTGCACACCGCCATGCCGATCGACAGCGCCCAGATCCAGGAGGAGATTTGTGCGCCGCTGAGTCCTGCTGCCTGGCCTGCCTGAAACATCAGCACCAGCGAACTGGTGTAGCCGGTGAGCATGGCAATGAAGCCAGCGACGATAGTTGAGGCTGAGCTGTCCTTAAGCGGTCGCAGCAGCGGGGCGGCGGTGTTGGTCATCGTCGGGGTCGGATCCGGTTTCGTGGCAACGCACGTGAATGCGAGGGGACGGTATGTCAGGGAAGCAGGCGGTTGGCATCGCGCATGATCCTTGCTTCCCGGCAGCTGCAGGCTAGTTGCCAAGGCGCGCTGCGTCGCGGTACAGCCGCAAGCGGGATCAGCGTAACAGTGCTACTACGCCGCCAGATACCGTTCGTCCTCCGTCACGATCTGGTACGAGATCCCAGATCAGACAATGGCACCGATGTTGCTATTACTCAGGTGGTCGCTGCGAAGCGTCAAAAAAACCGCAGCTGTCGGAGGAAGAATGAGCCAGGGTATTGAATTCAATCGCTTGATGCTGGAAATGCGGGCCATGCAGACCGATGCGATGGCGCGCTCGAAACCAGTGGTCGCTGCCCCCGAGGCCGGCGCGCCAAGCTTTTCCGACATGCTCGGTCTGGCCGTCAATAAAGTGAGCGAAACCCAGCAAGCTGCCAGCCAACTGGCGACCGCCTTCGAGATGGGGCAGGGCGGCATTGATCTGACCGAAGTGATGATCGCTTCGCAGAAAGCCAGCGTTTCCATGCAAGCCATGACCCAGGTGCGTAACAAGCTGGTGCAGGCGTATCAAGACATCATGCAGATGCCGGTTTAAGGCAGGGTTTGAATAATGGCTGAAGCGCTTAGCAAAGTTCCGGCAACGGTTGATTCGGGCGATCCGAAGAAGCCCCTGCTTGGCTTGTCCTTTCTGGAAAATCTTTCTGAAATGTCGATGTTGCGGCAGATCGGTCTGCTGGTCGGGCTGGCTGCAAGCGTCGCCATCGGCTTCGCCGTGGTGCTCTGGTCACAGCAGCCAGACTACCGTCCATTGCTGGGAAGCCTGGCCGGGATGGACGCCAATCAAGTGATGGAAACCCTCGCAGCCGCTGATATTACCTACACCGTCGAGCCTACCTCCGGCGCCTTGCTGGTCAAGGCCGACGATCTCGCCCGTGCGCGCTTGAAGCTCGCTGGCGCTGGCATTGCGCCGACCGACAGCAACATCGGCTTTGAGATTCTCGACAAAGAGCAGGGCCTCGGCACGAGCCAATTCATGGAGGCCACACGTTATCGGCGTGGCCTGGAAGGTGAATTGGGTCGCACCGTTTCCAGCCTCAATAACGTCAAGGCGGCCCGTGTGCACCTGGCGATTCCGAAGAGTTCAGTCTTCGTGCGCGACGAGCGCAAACCCAGCGCCTCGGTTCTGGTTGAGCTCTATCCGGGGCGCAACCTCGAGCCGAGCCAGGTGATGGCGATCATCAATTTGGTAGCCACGAGCGTGCCGGAGCTGAACAAATCGCAGATCACCGTGGTGGACCAGAAGGGCAATCTGCTATCCGACCAGCAACAGCTCTCCGAGCTGACCATGGCCGGCAAGCAATTCGATTACAGCCGTCGTATGGAAAGCCTCTACACCCAACGCATACACAACATCCTGCAGCCGGTGCTGGGCAATGGTCGCTACAAGGCCGAGGTCTCCGCCGACGTCGATTTCAGCGCGGTGGAATCTACCTCGGAAACCTTCAATCCAGACCAGCCTGCCCTGCGCAGTGAGCAGAGCGTCAGCGAGCAGCGCCAAAGCAGTCTTGGCCCACAAGGCGTTCCGGGTGCTCTGAGCAACCAGCCACCGGGTCCGGCGACGGCTCCGGAAAACGCTCTGGCGGGACAGGACGCCGCTGGTGCCGTCGCTCCCGGACAGCCGTTGCTGGATGCCAACGGGCAGCAGGTGATGGACCCGGCAACCGGCCAGCCGATGCTGGCGCCGTATCCGGCAGACAAACGCGAGCAATCGACCCGCAATTACGAGCTGGACCGCTCCATCAGTCACACCAAGCAGCAACAGGGTCGCCTGCGCCGCTTGTCGGTTGCCGTGGTACTCGACGACCAGGTGACGGTCTCAGCGGATGGGCAGACTACACGTGTACCGCTGACCGCTGAAGAACTGGCGCGCTTCACTCGCCTGGTGCAGAACGCCGTCGGTTTCGACGCCAGCCGTGGTGACAGCGTCAGCGTGATCAACGCGCCGTTCGCTGCCGATTCGCTGGACGAAACCTTCATCGATATCCCGTTCTACTCGCAGCCTTGGTTCTGGGACATCGTCAAACAGGTGCTCGGCGTGCTGTTCATCCTGGTGCTGGTGTTCGGCGTCTTGCGGCCAGTGCTGAATAACCTGACCAATGCTAGTAAGGGCAAGGAGCTTCAGCCTGTCGGTGGTGACGCCGAACTGGGCGGCATGGATGAAATGGACGGTTCGCTAGTCAATGATCGGGTCAGCCTGAGCGGGCCCCAGAGCATCATGCTGCCGAGCCCGACCGAGGGATATGATGCGCAACTGAATGCCATCAAGAATCTGGTAGCTGAAGATCCGGGCCGGGTGGCTCAGGTCGTCAAAGAGTGGATCAACGCTGATGAGTGACGCTCGAATTCCCGTCAAGATGAACAAAGTCGACAAGGCCGCGATTCTGCTGCTGTCGCTGGGCGAGGCCGATGCGGCCCAAGTGCTGCGCCACCTCGGGCCAAAAGAGGTACAGAGAGTCGGTACGGCGATGGCACAGATGCGCAACATTCATCGCGAGCAAGTCGAGCGGGTGATGGGTGAATTCGTCGAGATCGTTGGCGACCAGACCAGCCTCGGCGTGGGCGCTGATGGCTACATTCGCAAGATGCTCACCCAGGCGCTGGGTGAGGACAAGGCGGGCGGTCTGATCGATCGCATCCTGCTGGGTGGCAACACCAGCGGCCTGGACAGCCTGAAATGGATGGAGCCGCGCGCGGTCGCCGATGTGATTCGCTACGAACACCCGCAAATCCAGGCGATCGTGGTGGCGTATCTCGATCCTGACCAGGCCGGTGAAGTGCTGTCGCATTTCGATCACAAGGTGCGGCTCGACATCGTTTTGCGGGTGTCGTCGCTCAATACCGTACAACCGGCGGCGCTGAAGGAACTCAACCTGATCCTCGAGAAGCAGTTCTCCGGCAACGCCAACACCACCCGCGCGACGCTGGGCGGCGTCAAGCGGGCCGCGGACATCATGAACTTCCTCGATAGCTCGGTCGAAGGCCAACTGATGGACGCCATCCGCGACGTCGACGAAGACTTGTCGGTACAGATAGAAGACTTGATGTTCGTCTTCGACAACTTGGCGGATGTCGACGACCGGGGCATCCAGATACTGCTGCGCGAAGTATCCTCCGATGTGCTGGTGATGGCGCTCAAGGGTGCTGACGAAGGTATCAAGGAAAAGGTATTCAAGAATATGTCCAAGCGCGCCGGCGAGTTGCTGCGCGACGATTTGGAAGCCAAGGGGCCGGTGCGCATTAGCGAAGTCGAAAGTGCCCAGAAGGAAATTCTTACCATCGCCCGCCGTATGGCCGAAGCCGGAGAGATCGTTCTCGGCGGCAAGGGCGGCGAAGAAATGATCTAAGCGAGCCATAACCCTGATGTCCAAGGAAAACCCCAGCGACGTCATCCGCGCAAAGGATGTCAACGCCTTCAACCGCTGGGCCTTGCCGAGCTTCGACCCGCTAGGCGCGGAGCCGGAAGAGCTACAGACGGGCGACGATCCGGCGGAAGTCGAAGACCTGTCGCACAGCGAGGATGTTCCAGTCGAGGAAGTCAAACCGCTGACGCTCGACGAACTCGAAGCGATTCGTCAGGAAGCCTATAACGAAGGCTTCAGCACGGGCGAAAAAGACGGCTTTCACGCCGGCCAGCTCAAGGCCAGGCAGGAGGCCGACGCGGCGTTGGCGCCCAAGCTCGCCAGCTTGGAGCAATTGATGACGCAATTGCTCGAGCCCATCGCTGATCAGGATCGCAATCTCGAACACGCCATGGTCACGCTGGTTAGCCAGTTGGCCCGCGAGGTGATTCAACGCGACCTGCTGGTCGACTCCAGCCAGATCCGTCAGGTTTTGCGCGATGCGTTGAAGCTGCTACCGATGGGTGCCAGCAACGTGCGAATCCATATCAATCCGCAGGATTTCGAACTGGTCAAGGCGCTGCGTGAGCGCCACGAAGAGACCTGGCGGATCGTCGAAGACAGCGAGCTGCTGCCGGGTGGTTGCCGAATAGAAACCGAACAGAGCCGTATCGACGCCAGCGTCGAAACGCGTCTGGGTCAGGCCATCAAGCAGTTGTTCGAACAACAGCGCGAAAACGCTACCAGCCCGCCCGAGGCTGATTTGCAGCTGGATCTGAGTTCGAATACGGAGCGGCCCGATGCGTCTTGAGCGCACCAGTTTTGCCAAGCGCTTCGAAACCTACGGCGAGGCGATCAAACTACCCAGCCAACCGATCCTCGAGGGTCGGTTGTTGCGTATGGTTGGCCTGACGCTGGAGGCTGAAGGCTTACGTGCTGCTGTCGGCAGCCGCTGCCTGGTGATCAACGAGGACAGCTATCACCCGACCCAGGTCGAAGCCGAGGTGATGGGATTTTCCAGCGGCAAGCTGTATCTGATGCCGGTTGGCAGTCTGGCCGGCATCGCGCCGGGTGCGCGTGTCGTGCCGCTTGCCAATACCGGCCGCCTGCCGATGGGTACCTCGATGCTCGGTCGGGTGCTCGATGGCGCCGGCAGGGCGCTGGATGGCAAGGGCGGTATGAAGGCCGAGGATTGGGTGCCGATGGATGGTCCGGTGATCAACCCGCTCAAGCGCCACCCCATCAGCGAACCGCTGGACGTTGGTATCCGCAGTATCAACGGTTTGCTGACGGTCGGTCGCGGCCAGCGCCTCGGCTTGTTCGCCGGCACCGGCGTCGGCAAGAGCGTGCTGCTGGGCATGATGACCCGCTTCACGGAGGCGGACGTGATCGTTGTCGGGCTGATTGGCGAGCGTGGCCGCGAGGTCAAGGAATTCATCGAGAACATCTTAGGCGAGGAAAGTATCAAGCGCTCCGTGGTAGTGGCGTCGCCAGCTGACGATGCGCCGCTGATGCGGCTGCGCGCAGCCATGTACTGCACGCGCATCGCCGAATATTTCCGTGACAAGGGCAAGAACGTCCTGTTGCTGATGGATTCGCTGACCCGCTTTGCCCAGGCCCAGCGGGAAATCGCGCTGGCCATTGGCGAGCCGCCGGCGACCAAGGGTTATCCGCCTTCGGTATTTGCAAAGCTGCCGAGCCTGGTGGAGCGTGCTGGTAACGCCGAAGAGGGCGGTGGCTCGATCACCGCGTTCTATACCGTACTGTCCGAGGGCGACGACCAGCAGGACCCTATAGCCGATGCTGCGCGCGGCGTGCTCGATGGTCACATCGTGCTGTCGCGGCGCCTCGCTGAAGAGGGTCATTACCCGGCTATCGACATCGAGGCCTCCATCAGCCGGGTCATGCCGCAGGTGGTCAGTGCTGAGCATGTGCGCCATTCGCAGCGGTTCAAACAGCTGTGGTCACGCTACCAGCAGAGCCGCGATCTGATCAGCGTCGGTGCCTATGTGCCCGGCGGCGATCCCGAGACGGATTTGGCCATCGCGCGTCAGGCAGAGATGGTCCGCTATCTTCGACAGGGCTTGAACGAGGCCGAGTACCTGGCCCAGAGCGAAGCAGCGTTGGCCAGCGTATTCAACCCCAGAGCGGCGAGCTAAGCCTTGTCGGCAAGTCGTGCAGCCCGTCTGGCGCCAGTGATCGACATGGCCGAGCGCGCCGAGCGCGATGCCGCGCGTCTGTTCGGTCAGGGTCAAACCCAGCTATCCCAGGCCGAAGCCAAACTGGGCGAATTGCGCCAGTATTTCAGCGATTACCAGCAGCAGTGGATGACTCAGGGCAGTCAGGGCGTGTCCGGCCAATGGCTGGTGAACTACCAGCGATTCCTTTCGCAACTCGAATCGGCCATCGGGCAGCAGCAACGCAGCCTGGATTGGCACCGCAACAATCTCGACAAGCTGCGCGATCAGTGGCAACAGCGACGTGCGCGGCTGGACGGCCTGCGCAAACTGGTCGAGCGTTACCTGCAGGAAGCGAGAACGGCGGCCGACAAGCGCGAGCAAAAGCTGCTCGATGAATTTTCGCAGCGCCTTGCGGGCCGGCCGAAACAGGGCTGAACCTTGCTGCGCAGGGCTTTGAATGCTAAATCTTCATTAGCTTTAGCTTCTTTGTTACAGCACGGCTGGCATAGAAGCCGCAGACGCAGGCTGGACGAGACGCCACCGGCGAATGCGCCAGCGCCTACCCAGCTAACACGACAGCCGTGGCGGCAGCCACGACCTCGTTTCGGATCAGGGAGTGCTACATGACCATCAGTTCACAGCTATCGGCAGATGGACAGGAGCTGACGATTACCATCCGGGGGCGCTTCGATTTCAATACCCATCAGGCCTTTCGCGATGCGTATCAGCGCGCTTGCAGCACCGCGCAACGTTACGTGGTGGACCTCTGTGGCGCCACTTACCTCGACAGCTCCGCCCTTGGCATGTTGCTGCTGTTGCGCGATCACGGCGGCGGCGATAAGGCCGACATCCGCCTGATCAACTGCAATCCAGATGTACGCAAGGTCCTTGCGGTTTCCAATTTCGAACAATTGTTCGTGATCGCCTGAATGTCGGGTCGGCTTTCCATACTCATCGCCGAGGATGGCGTTGCCGACCGCATGCTGCTGGCAGCCATCATCAGTCGTCAGGGGCACCGGGTGACGACTGCGGAGAATGGCGCCGAAGCGGTAAAGCTGTTCGAGCGCGAGCGGCCACAGTTGGTGCTGATGGACGCGCTGATGCCGGTGATGGATGGTTTGGAGGCTGCGCGACAGATCAAGCGCCTGGCCGGCAACGAGTTGGTACCGATCATCTTTCTCACCTCACTGACGGAGCATGAGGCGCTGGTGCGCTGCCTCGAAGCAGGTGGTGACGACTTCATCGCCAAGCCTTACAACCCAGTCATCCTCGAAGCAAAGATTCAGGCCATGTATCGCCTGCGCCGACTGCAGGCGACGGTGTTGGAGCAGCGCGATCTGATCGCACGTCGGAATCAGCAGCTGCTCGACGAGCAGCGCGCCGCCAAAGCTATTTTCGACAAAGTCGCCCATGCCGGTTGCTTGAACGCGCCGAACATCCGTTACCGCCAGTCCCCTCGTGCATTGTTCAACGGCGATTTGTTGCTGGCCGCGCAGGCGCCTGCCGAGCGAATGTTCGTGCTTCTGGGCGATTTCACCGGACACGGCCTGCCCGCTGCGATTGGTGCCATGCCGTTGGCCGAAACCTTTTACGGAATGACCGCCAAGGGCTATTCGAGCACCGACATCCTCCGCGAGATCAATGCCAAGTTGAAACTGATCCTGCCGGTAGAGATGTTCTGCTGCGCGACACTGCTGGATATCGGCCTTAAACACGGCACATTACGGGTGTGGAATGGCGGATTGCCGGAAGGTTATTTGCTCAAGGCATCCAATGGGGAGCGGCTGCCACTGCCGTCCCGGCATCTGCCGCTTGGCGTGCTCGGAGATTCGACCTTCGACGATGCCTTCGACACGTTGCCACTGGAAGTCGGTGATCGCTTGCTGCTGATGTCCGATGGCGTACTGGAAATCAGCAATATCGATGACGAGCTGTTTGGCGAGCAGCGTCTGCTGGCGGTGATGGATGCAAACAGCGAACCGGCTTTGCTGTTCGACGAAATCCAAGAGGCGCTGCACGCCTTTCACGGTCAAATACTTGACGACCTGAGCCTGGTCGAAGTGAGCATGACCGAAGAAATGGCTTCGACCGACATTCCACCGTTCGGCATATTCCCGCTTGGCGCGCGCCAGTTACGGCCGATGGATTGGTCGGCGAGCTTCGAGCTCCGTCCCGCCAGCTTGCGCACATCGAACCCATTGCCGCTGATGATGCAGTTGTTTCTGCAGATCCCGCCGTTGCGCCACCGCGCCGGCACCGTTTATACGGTGCTGACCGAGCTTTATGCCAATGCGCTGGAACATGGGGTGCTTTTACTCGACTCGTCTTTGAAGTGCGATGCCGAGGGTTTCGCCAAATACTACCGTGAGCGTCAGCGGCGGCTGGACGAGTTGACGGAAGGCTGTGTGTCGATCGATCTGGACATTAAATCCGAAGGGGCCAAAGGCTATTTGCGTATCGGGGTGCGTGACAGCGGGCCGGGGTTCGATGTGCAGCAGGCGTTAAGCAAGCAGTACTGCGCTGAATGTCTAGGAGGTAGGGGGTTGCGGATGATTCGCCAACTGAGTGAGCACTTCCATTGGCAGCCGGACGGCAAGGGCATGAGCGTAGAGTTCCACTGGGGCGGTCATGCATAATTCAACGCTTTGCAGCCAGGAGCACAACTGTGGTCGATCATCTCGACAGTAGCGTGCTGGCGACCCTTCAGGAAGTGATGGAAGCGGAGTATCCGGTGCTGCTGGACACCTTTCTGGTCGACTCGGAAGAAAGGCTGCGCCTGTTGCAGAACGCCTGCCAGGGCGGCGAGGCGGAAAGCCTTCGCCAAGCCGCGCACAGCTTCAAGGGGAGCTGCAGCAATATGGGCGCAGCCTTGCTGGCGGAACTTTGTCGCGAACTGGAAGAGTTCGCAAGACGTGAACAGCTCGGCGATGCACCTGAGCTGATCGAGCGCATCGAGCGTGAGTTCGCCATTGTGCGCATTCTCTATCGTGCCGAACGCCAGCGTTTTAGCGGGCTCGCCTGATTTTTTGCGTTCTTCGTCGCACTCGCATCATCTCCGTCAAGCCCATCGTGGTGGACAAGAACAGATGGGTAGTGCCGCTGGCCTGGACTTTGCTTTAGAAAGCGCACGTCATCAATCTCAGCGGAAAGACCCATGGCCGTTTCCCCCGATCTGTTGCTCAATATCAAGACGCCTACGGCTGCCGCCAAGGCTGCGAGCGCGTCCCCCAAACCAGCCCCACAAGCCAGCCGGGACGAGCCCTCCAGCTTCGCGAACGTTTACGCGAAAGAGCGCCAGGCCAAACCGGCCGAGCGCTCGGACGCTGCGGCAAAGCCTGCCCGTGACAAGCCGGTGAACGAGAAGCCTAGTCAGGAAACTGCCGAGGCGGGCGGCATCCAAAAGCCGGATACGGCCGAGGCCGGCAACGAATTGCCTGGTGACGAGGTGGCGGCTGATGACGCCGCACAAAGCGACGAAGCGGAGCTGGACCCGCTATTGCTGCTGGGCATGGGCGGGCAGGGTGAAGGCACTGACGATCCGCTGGCCGCGCAGCCGCCGACCGGCAGCGAGTTCCTGGCTGGCTTGGCTCAGGCACAGGCAACCGTGATAAATGCTGAGGGCGAGGGCGAGGAGGCATTAGTCGGCCAACGCGCGTTGCTCGAGACTCAGTCTGCGACGCAGAAGCTTCCGCTCTCGGACCTCGTTATGCAGGATGGAGCGTCAGCGGATGCGCAGGACCTGCTCCCGGCGAGCCTGCTGGCAGGCAAGGAGTTCTCCGAAGATCTCGACAAGCTCTCGCTGGAAGAGGGTTTCGGTGAGTTGCTCGACAAGTTGGACGCGCCGAAGGAGAGCCGCACAAGCGCAGCCGATGCCGCAGCCAACCGGCTCAATCCGCTGACCCAGGCGATCACCCAGCAGAACCAGGCCCAGCAGGCACAGCGGTCGACGCTCGTACCCGGACAGCCAGTGCAAATTCAGCAATCCGGCTGGAGCGAGGCGGTGGTCGATCGGGTGATGTGGTTGTCGAGTCAGAACCTCAAATCCGCCGAGATACAGCTCGACCCGGCCGAACTGGGCCGTATGGAAGTGCGCATCGACATGACCAAGGACCAAACCCAAGTGACCTTCCTCAGTCCTCATGCGGGCGTCCGCGATGCGCTGGAAGGACAGATGCAGCGATTGCGCGACATGTTCGCGCAACAGGGAATGACCATGGACGTGAACGTTTCGGACCAGTCCCTCTCGCGCGGTTGGCAGGGTGAAGGGGGCGGCGAGTCGCGCGGCAAGAGTGCTGCGACCGGCGGGCTGGCTGGCGGGGACGATGAATTCACTCACGGCACCATGGAGATCAGCAGCAGCCGTATCAGCGGTGATCGCGGGCTCGTGGATTACTACGCCTGACAATCGTTTTTGCCGACAACCGAAAACCGGGCTAGACGCCCGGTTTTCTTGTTTTCGTCGACTGACTATTCGTCAGAAATCAGCCGGGGCGTCCGGCAATCGTTTACGGCGCCCCTTGCCTGGTCGATACTTTGGCACAGCAGTTGCTCGTAACGCTTTGATGCGAGTGAAATCACGTGTGATGACGGATATTTGGCATGGCTAAGAAACAGGGACCCCCAGATGTAGCGAATCCTGGCGCTGCAGCTCCGGATGGCAAAGGCAAGCTCAAGCTGATTATCCTGATCGTGCTTGGCCTGTTGTTGGCGGTCGGGGTGTCGGTGGGCAGTACCATTTACTTCATGAGCCGGGGCGACGCTGAACAACAATCGGACGAGTCCGCTGATACTCAGGCGGCACCACAGCACCAGGCGGCGATCTATGAAGTATTGGCGCCGGCGTTCATCGTCAACTTCAGTAATACCGGTGGCCGGCAGCGTTACATGCAGGTAAGCGTGGCGCTGATGTCCCGCGATCAGGCGGCGCTCGATGCGCTGAAGGAACACATGCCGCTGTTGCGCAATCAACTGGTCATGCTGTTTTCCAGTCAGGAGTTCGCCACCCTGGCCACGCCGGTAGGACAGGAGATGCTGCGGCAGAAGGCCACTGCCAGCGTTCAGGAGCTGGCGCAGAAGGAAATCGGCAAGCTTGCCATCGAGCAAGTGCTGTTCACCAACTTCGTATTGCAATAGGGGTCGCTGTAGATGGCTGTTCAAGACCTGCTCTCGCAAGACGAGATCGATGCGCTTCTGCACGGTGTGGACGATGGTCTGGTCGATACCGAGAGCGATGCCGAACCGGGCAGCATCAAAAGTTACGACCTGACCAGCCAGGACCGCATCGTCCGTGGGCGCATGCCTACGCTGGAAATGGTCAATGAGCGTTTCGCCCGTTACACCCGCATCAGCATGTTCAATCTGCTACGTCGCTCGGCAGATGTGTCGGTGGGTGGCGTGCAGGTAATGAAATTCGGCGAGTACGTGCATTCGCTGTATGTGCCGACCAGCCTCAATCTGGTGAAAATCAAGCCACTGCGCGGAACGTCGCTGTTTATCCTCGACGCCAAGCTGGTGTTCAAGCTCGTTGACAACTTCTTCGGTGGCGACGGTCGGCACGCCAAGATCGAGGGGCGCGAGTTCACGCCGACCGAACTGCGCGTCGTGCGTATGGTGCTGGACCAGGCCTTCGTCGATCTGAAGGAAGCCTGGCACGCGGTGCTCGACGTCAACTTCGAGTACGTGCACTCGGAAGTGAATCCGGCATTGGCCAACATCGTCAGCCCCAGCGAAGTGGTGGTGGTTTCGACCTTCCATATCGAACTCGACAGTGGCGGTGGCGACTTTCACGTGACCATGCCGTACTCGATGATCGAGCCGATCCGCGAAATGCTCGACGCCGGGTTCCAATCGGATGTCAGCGACCAGGACGAACGCTGGGTCAACGCCCTGCGCGAGGACATCCTCGACGTGAATGTGCCGCTCAGTGCGACGGTTGTGCGGCGCCAACTCAAATTGCGCGACATTCTCAACATGCAACCGGGCGACGTGATACCGGTGGAAATGCCCGAAGACATGATCATGCGCGCCAACGGCATGCCGTCCTTCAAGGTCAAGCTGGGCGCACACAAGGGCAACCTGGCCCTGCAGGTGCTGGAATCCGTATTGCGACCCCGTTGATCCAGCCCCAATTCAATTACCAGCCGATCGAGGACTAGCGATGGCAGACGAACACGAACACACATCCGCTGAAGAGCAGGCGCTTGCCGATGAATGGGCTTCGGCGTTGGCAGAGGCGGGAGATGCCAACCAGGACGATATCGACGCGCTGTTGAATCAGGGGCCGGCAGCGGCGCCGGCACCACCGCGCGCTCCGCTGGAAGAATTCGGCAGCAGCCCGAAGCCGGCGGCCGTACCGGCCGGGCTTGAGGGCCCGAATCTGGATGTGATACTCGATATTCCGGTGTCGATATCCATGGAGGTCGGCAGCACCGAAATCAGCATTCGCAACCTGCTGCAGCTCAACCAGGGCTCGGTCGTAGAACTCGACCGGCTGGCAGGCGAGCCGCTGGATGTCCTGGTCAACGGCACCCTGATTGCCCACGGCGAAGTGGTGGTGGTAAACGAGAAGTTCGGCATCCGTCTCACCGACGTGATCAGCCCGAGCGAACGCATCAAGAAGTTGCGCTGACATGCGAATCCTGGCCTTCCTTCCGCTATTGCTGACCTTGCCGGCGATGGCAGCCGAGCCATCGGCGAGCATGAACAGCAGCGGCATGGGCACGCAGATGACCAAGCTGCTGTTCGGGCTGCTGTTGGTGATCGGATTGATTTTTCTGCTTGCCTGGCTCCTGCGTCGAATGCAACAGCTCAATCCGCGCGGCAACCAGGCCATCAAGCTGATTTCCAGCCATGCGCTGGGCCCGCGTGAGCGGCTGGTGCTGGTGCAGGTCGGCAGCGAACAGGTTTTGCTCGGCCTGAGTGCTGGCCGCATCACGCCTCTGCATGTGCTTGAAGAACCTGTCCATTTGCCGGACGCCGAGCCGGCCAACCCGGAGTTTGCCCAGCGCCTCATGGAGCTGCTTGGCAGGGATCAGAAGGACAAGCCCTGATGTTTCGATTGTTGTTGGCGGTCCTGCTGGTGCTGGCCGCTCCGCTCGCCTTGGGTCAGGATGCCGGAGGCTTGATCGCCCAGGACGATAATCCATTGTCGATCCCAGCGATTACCTTGAGCACCGATGCTGAAGGCCAGCAGGAATATTCGGTCAGCCTGCAAATTCTGCTGATCATGACGGCGCTGAGTTTCATTCCGGCGTTCGTCATGCTGATGACCAGCTTCACCCGGATCATTATCGTCTTCTCCATCCTGCGCCAAGCCCTGGGCCTGCAACAGACGCCATCGAATCAGATTCTCGTCGGCCTGACGATTTTCCTCACGCTGTTCATCATGGCGCCGGTGTTCGAGCGGATAAATAACGAAGCGGTGCAGCCTTATTTGAATGAGCAGCTGTCGGCTCCCGACGCGATCGCCCGTGCTGAAGTCCCGCTCAAGAACTTCATGCTGGCGCAGACCCGTGAGAGTGATTTGGAACTGTTCGTGCGGCTGTCCAGGCGTACCGATATCCAGACGCCGGACGCGGCTCCCTTGACCATACTCGTACCGGCATTCGTGACGTCAGAGCTGAAGACGGCCTTCCAGATCGGCTTCATGATTTTTATCCCGTTTCTGATCATCGACATGGTAGTAGCCAGCGTGCTGATGGCGATGGGCATGATGATGCTTTCGCCACTGATCATTTCGTTACCGTTCAAGATCATGCTGTTCGTGCTGGTCGATGGTTGGGGCCTGATCATCGGCACGCTCGCCAGCAGTTTCGGCACGTTATAAGCCCATCGGAGTTTCGTCATGACACCCGAAGTCGCGGTTGACCTGTTTCGTGAAGCACTGTGGATGACCGCCATGCTCGTCGGTGTGCTGGTGGTCCCGAGCCTGCTGGTCGGTCTGGTGGTGGCGATGTTTCAGGCAGCCACGCAGATCAACGAACAAACCCTGAGCTTCCTGCCGCGCCTGCTGGTCATGCTGATGACGCTGATCTGGGCGGGACCCTGGCTGGTCCGTGAGTTGATGGAATATACCCAGGGCCTTATCCAGAACATCCCGCTGATAATCGGCTGATGCTGGAGCTGAGCGACGCGCAGATCGGCGCGTGGGTGGGGCAGTTTCTGCTGCCGCTGTTTCGCATCGCGGCGCTGCTGATGAGCATGCCGATCATCGGAACCCAGTTGGTGCCGATGCGCATACGGCTGTATCTGGCGGTCGCCATCGCCGTCGTGCTGGTACCGGGGTTGCCGCCAGTGCCAGTGGTCGAGGCGCTGAGTGCGCAGGCAATGATGTTGATTGCCGAGCAGATTCTAATCGGCGTGATGCTGGGGTTCGTGCTGCAGTTGTTCTTTCAGGTATTCATCGTGTCCGGGCAGTTGCTCGCTATGCAGATGGGTTTGGGCTTCGCGTCGATGGTCGATCCGGCCAACGGTGTCTCGGTGCCGGTGATCGGCCAGTTCTTCAATATGCTGGTGATCCTGCTATTCCTGACCATGAACGGTCACTTGGTGGTGCTGGAAATCCTCACCGAAAGCTTCACTACTTTGCCGATCGGCGGTTGGTTGGTCGGCACCAATCACTTATGGGAAGTGGCGGGAAAGCTCGGCTGGGTCTTGGGCGCGGGGTTGCTGTTGGTCTTGCCGGCCATCACCGCGCTGTTGGTGGTCAACCTGGCCTTCGGCCTGATGACGCGTGCGGCGCCGCAGCTGAACATCTTCTCGATCGGCTTCCCGCTGACACTGGTGCTCGGTCTGGTCATCGTCTGGATCGGTATGGCCGACATCCTGGCGCAATACCAGACCTTCGTCAGCGAGGCGCTGGGCATGCTTCGTGAACTGATCGGGCTGCGCTAATGCACTCGCCTTTGCCTTCTTTACAGCTTCGGGAGGCCTCGCATGGCTGAGAGCGAAAGCGGTGCCGATAAAAGCGAAGAACCCACGGAGAAACGTCTTCGTGAGTCTCGCGAGAAAGGTCAGCTTGCCCGTTCCCGCGAGCTGAATACCGTAGCGGTCACCCTGGGTGGGATCGGCGGTCTGCTGGCCTCCGGCGGCAGCCTGGCGGGCAGCCTGATGGCAATGATGCAGGGCAGTTTCGAACTCAGCCGGGAAACGCTGCTGGACGAAAATGCCATGGTGCGGCTGCTCATGAGCAGCGGCATGATCGCGCTCGAGGCCATCATGCCCTTGCTGATCGTGCTGCTGATCGTGTCCATCATCGGTCCGATCTCGCTCGGCGGCTGGCTGTTTTCGGGCAAGTCAATGGCGCCCAAGTTCAGCCGGATGAACCCCGGTTCCGGGTTGAAGCGGATGTTTTCGACCCATGCGCTGGTCGAGCTGCTGAAGGCGTTGGCCAAATTCATAGTGGTACTGCTGGTGGCGCTGGCAGTGCTGGGCGCCTATCAGGACGATTTGCTGTCGATCGCCAAGCAACCGCTGGATTTGGCGATCATGCACAGCGCTGAGGTCGTGGGCTGGTGCGCATTGTGGATGGCCTGCGGGCTTATTCTGATCGCGGCGGTGGATGTGCCGTTCCAGCTCTGGGACAACAAGCAAAAGCTGATGATGACCAAGCAGGAAGTGCGCGACGAATACAAGGACAGCGAGGGCAAACCCGAGGTTAAATCGCGGATTCGCCAGATGCAGCGCGAAATGGCCGAGCGCCGGATGATGCAGGCCGTGCCGGATGCCGATGTGGTCATTACCAACCCGACGCACTTTGCTGTGGCGCTGAAGTATGACGGTGACAAGGGTGGGGCGCCGATGCTGGTGGCCAAGGGTGGCGACTTCCTCGCGTTGAAGATTCGCGAGATCGCGCAGGAGCATCAGGTGACGGTTCTCGAATCACCTGCGCTGGCGCGGGCGGTTTACTACTCCACCGAGCTCGAGCAGGAAATTCCGGCGGGTCTTTACCTCGCGGTGGCGCAGGTACTGGCATATGTCTACCAGCTACGCCAGTACCGTTCTGGCAAGGGCAAGCGGCCTGATCCGTTGAGCAGTCTGCCTATTCCGCCGGACTTGCGCCGGGATGAATAGCTAAAATCCGAAAAAAAGCGCTTGAGGCTGAAATTGCTGTAACGCGGGTGCAACCCCGCTTACCAAAACTGGTGGGCTGAAGCCCACCCTACGGTGGCCCGGGAGTGTGGCTCGGAACCGCCGCGGCGCGGTCTGTAGGGTGGTGGGCCGGGCGGCGCTCCGCTTCAGCCCACCAGAGCGGATGCGAATCTGGTCGGTAGAAGCCTTGAGCCTGAATTTATTAGCGCGGCGCTCCGCTTCAACCGCCGTGGCGGTATGCGAGCGTGATTTGGTGGGCTAAAGCCTACCCTACGTGGTCCGGAGCATGCCGCGAAACCGCCGCCGCGGCACGCCCTATAGTGTGGATTGGGCGGCGCTCCGCTGCTTTTTGTAGGGTGGGCCTCGGCCCACCGTGGCCAGAACTATAGCCCTCGTCCAGCCTCCAGCTGCTGTTATTCGATGACCCCACACGCAACCCTTGCGCCTCCACCACCGAGCGGCTGTGGATGGTCGGAATGGTTGTCGCCGCCCTTGTGGACCATCAGTGCCAGGCCCTTGATGTCGCCAAGACTTTTCAGGCGGGGCGCGAGGACCGGTTGGTTGGCCTTGCCTTCGTCGTCGACCATCAGTGCTGGGAGATCGCCCATATGGCCTTCGCCCCAGGGCTCGCCGTGTTTGCCGGTGTTCTTCGGGTCCCAGTGGCCTCCGGCGGCGCCCGCTGCGACGGCTTCGCCGTCTTTGTCTGCCGGTTCACAACTGCCTTTGGCATGAATGTGGAAACCATGAGCGCCGGAGTCCAGGCCGGACAGCGCGGGTCGGAATACCAGCCCGTACTGGCTGCTTTCGATCTTGACAGTGCCGACGGACTCGCCGATGCCTTGAGCTGTCACGGCCTTGACCGGCACGCTGAGGGTTTCGGCTTGTAAGCCCATGGCCGTGCAGCTGGCGAGTGCCGCAATGATCCACTGTTTCATGGCAAAACTCCTGTGAAGTGAAAAGAAGCGGAATGCCGCTGGTAGCTGGCGCCGTCTCGGCCTCTGTGACCTCGGGCGGCGCTGCTAGGGGTGAGACTGTTCAGTCCCCGGTCGGTTCGAATACCGCTGGCCAGTGCAGCATCCATCTTGGCGGCAGGCGCTATCCAAGCCCCGCGCAGCAGTCTGGAACAAGTTGGACTCCTTCTTGCTATAGCCCCGGCAGGGCGCGCTTTGCGTCAATTCTTTGTTCTGCTTGCCGGGGTCTCCATTGGATCGCACGCAACTCATCAACATCCGCAATGGTCTGGCGGGCGCTGGCCGCGGCAATCTCGGCGTGCCGCTGCTGCTGCTCGTAATGCTGGGCATGATGATGCTGCCCGTGCCGGCATTCCTGCTGGACGTGCTGTTCACCTTCAACATCGCGTTGTCCATTGTCGTTCTGCTGGTTAGCGTTTACGCGTTGCGCCCGCTCGACTTCGCAGTGTTCCCGACGATTCTGCTCGTTGCGACGCTGATGCGTCTGGCGCTGAACGTTGCGTCCACTCGTGTGGTGCTGATTCATGGCCATGAAGGAGGTTCGGCAGCCGGTCATGTGATCGAAGCGTTCGGCAACGTAGTGATCGGCGGTAACTATGTAGTCGGCGTGGTGGTCTTTGCGATCTTGATGATCATCAACTTCGTGGTGGTCACCAAGGGTGCTGGGCGAATTTCCGAGGTCAGCGCCCGCTTCACCTTGGATGCCATGCCTGGCAAGCAGATGGCCATCGACGCCGATCTCAACGCTGGCTTGATCGACCAGAACGAAGCTAAAAAGCGTCGCGTCGAAGTTGCCTCTGAGGCTGATTTCTACGGTTCTATGGACGGTGCCAGCAAGTTCGTGCGTGGCGACGCCATCGCCGGTCTGCTGATTCTGTTCATCAATCTGCTCGGTGGTATGGGCATCGGTATGGCACAGCACGGCCTGAGCTTTGCCGAGGCAGCAGAGATCTACGCGTTGTTGACCATCGGTGACGGCTTGGTGGCTCAGATCCCCTCGCTGCTGCTGTCTACCGCGGCGGCGATCATGGTTACCCGTGTTACCAGCTCCGAGGACATGGGCCAGCAGGTCAACCGGCAGATGTTCGCCTCGCCCAAGGCGCTGGCCGTGTCAGCCGCAATCATGATCGCCATGGGCCTGGTGCCTGGCATGCCGCACATGTCGTTTCTCGGCCTGGGTGCGGTCGCTGCGGGCGGCGCCTACTGGATCTGGCATCGGCAGAAACAGGTCAAGCAACAGGCCGAGCAGGAAGTTCAAAAACAACAGGAAATGCTGCCAGCGCAGCGTGCGACAGAAACCAAGGAGCTTGGCTGGGATGATGTGACCCCGGTAGATATGGTCGGGCTTGAGGTGGGCTATCGGCTGATTCCACTGGTCGATCGCAACCAGGGTGGTCAGTTGCTGGCGCGGATCAAGGGCGTGCGCAAGAAGCTCTCGCAGGATCTTGGTTTCCTGATGCCCTCAGTGCATATCCGCGACAACCTCGACCTGCTGCCTAACGCCTACCGCTTGACGCTGATGGGCGTGAGTCTGGCCGAAGCCGAGGTCTATCCGGATCGCGAGTTGGCGATCAATCCGGGCCAGGTATTCGGCCCGCTCAACGGAATCGCCGCCAAGGACCCGGCATTCGGGCTGGAAGCGGTGTGGATCGAGGCCAGCCAGCGCGATCAGGCACAGTCGCTCGGCTACACCGTCGTCGATGCCAGTACTGTAGTCGCGACTCACCTGAACCAGGTGCTGCACAAACATTCCCACGAGTTGCTGGGACATGAAGAGGTCCAGCAACTGATGCAACTGCTGGCCAAGAGTTCGCCGAAGCTTGCTGAAGAGCTGGTGCCTGGAATGATTTCGTTGTCGACGCTACTCAAGGTGTTGCAGGCGTTGCTGCAGGAACAGGTTCCGGTTCGCGATATCCGCACCATCGCCGAGGCTATCGCCAACGTCGCCGCAAAGAGTCAAGATCCCGCCATGATGGTGGCTGCGGTGCGGGTCGCGCTCTCGCGTGCAATCGTGCAAAACGTTGTGGGGCTTGAGCCGCAGCTACCTGTCATCACGCTTGAGCCAAGGTTGGAACAGATATTGCTCAATAGTCTACAGAAGGCTGGTCAAGGTTCCGAAGATGGCATTCTTCTGGAGCCGGGAATGGCCGAAAAGTTGCAACGTTCCCTGGTAGAGGCGGCACAGCGTCAAGAAATGTTGGGTAAGCCGGCGATTCTGCTGGTGGCAGGTCCGGTCCGCGCGATGCTGTCGCGGTTCGCCCGGCTGGCAGTACCGAACATTCACGTCCTGGCCTATCAGGAAATACCGGACAACAAGCAAGTCACCATCGTTTCAACGGTGGGTCAGAATTAACCGAGGGTACAGGCCATGCAGGTCAAACGTTTCTTCGCAGCCGACATGCGTATCGCCATGAAGATGATTCGTGACGAGCTGGGCGCTGATGCCGTGATCACGGGTAATCGTCGTGTCGCTGGCGGCGTCGAGTTGACCGCTGTGCTTGATTACCCGATGGAGTCGGCAGCGCCCAAGCAGCCGAATCCGGCGCTCGAGGCGGAACTGCGCAAAACGCAGGCGCGTATCGCCAATGCTCACGCTGAGCTGAGCTCGCCGTCACGCACTCAGGCGGGTAAAGACCGTCAACTGCTTGACGAGAAGCCAGAGGCTGCCGTTCAGCCGGCACCGATTTCCAGCGCCGCGGCTGCGTCGTTAGATTCGCGTGCGGTCGAAGCCATGCATTCGGAGCTGCAAGGTCTGCGTGAACTGATCGAAGTGCAGCTTGGCTCGATTGCCTGGGGACATGAGCAGAGTCGCCGTCCGCAACAGGCCAGTCTCTGGCGCCGCCTGCAACGAATCGGCCTGCCGGCCGAACTGTCGCGCGCGTTGCTGGAGAAGGTTGCTACCGTGTCCGAGCCACGCCAGGCCTGGCGCATGTTGCTGGCGTACCTGGCGCAGGCGATCAAGGTCAGCAAGGTCGAGCCGTTGGAAGAGGGCGGAATCATTGCGCTGGTTGGCCCGGCTGGCGCCGGCAAGACCACCACGCTGGCAAAGCTCGCCGCGCGCTACGTGCTCAAACACGGCGCGCAGAGCATTGCCCTGGCGAGCATGGACAACTACCGCATCGGTGCACAGGAGCAATTGAAGACCCTTGGTCGCATCCTTGATGTGCCGGTCATTCAGATCGACCCCAGTCAGCCATTGAGCAAGACGCTGGAGCCGTTGGCCCGCAAGCGCCTGATTCTCGTCGATACCGCCGGTTTGCCTGCGGGCGACCCGATGATGCGTATGCAGCTCGAAGCGCTGGCTGATCGTGGTATCAAATCGAAGAATTATCTGGTGCTGCCGGCAACCAGTCAGAGCCAGGTGCTCAAAGCGACATGGCATAACTATCGCCGCTGTGGGCTGGCTGGCTGCATTCTGACTAAACTGGATGAGGCGGGAAGCCTGGGTGATGTGCTTGGTCTCACGATCAGCCAGCATTTGCCCATCGCGTACCTCGCCGATGGACCGCGCATCCCCGATGATCTGCATCTGCCGCGCAGCCATCAGCTGGTCAGCCGTGCGGTGAGCCTGCAATCCGAAGAGGCTCCCAGCGAAGAGGCCATGGCCGATATGTTCTCCGGGCTGTACAACGGTTCTTCACGGAAGGTCGGATGAACGCTTTGCTCCGTGACACAGACAAAGAAGACGCGTTCGGGCTGAACGCATCGATGGCCTCAGGGCCCCAGCAAGATATAGGCGTTTGAAAATGGGTATTCATCCCGTACAGGTTATTGCCGTGACTGGCGGCAAGGGTGGCGTCGGCAAGACCAATGTGTCGGTCAATCTGGCGCTGGCGCTGGCCGACCTCGGTCGCCGGGTGGTGTTGCTTGATGCCGACCTTGGGCTGGCCAATGTCGACGTGCTGCTAGGGTTGGCTACCAAGCGCACGTTGGCCGACGTCATTGCTGGCGAATGCGATCTGCGTGATGTACTGATTCAGGGGCCGGGCGGCATTCGCATAGTGCCCGCGGCTTCGGGAACCCAGAGCATGGTGCAGCTATCTACGTTGCAGCACTCCGGGCTGATACAGGCGTTTAGCGACATCGGTCACGATATCGACGTGCTGATTATCGACACCGCAGCGGGTATCGGCGATGGCGTCGTGAGTTTCGTTCGCGCCGCGCAGGAAGTGCTGCTAGTCGTGACTGACGAGCCGACGTCCATTACCGATGCCTATGCGTTGATCAAGTTGCTCAATCGCGACTACGGCATCAGTCGCTTTCGTGTGCTGGCTAACATGGCACACGCTCCGCAGGAAGGCCGGAACCTGTTCGCCAAGCTGACCAAAGTGACCGAGCGGTTCCTCGACGTGGCGCTGCAGTACGTCGGCGCGATTCCTTACGACGAGGCGGTGCGCAAGGCAGTACAGAAACAGCGTGCCGTCTACGAGGCCTATCCGCGAGCTAAGTGCTCGCTGGCGTTCAAGGCCATCGCGCAGAAGATCGATACCTGGCCGCTGCCGGCAACGCCGCGGGGCCATCTGGAGTTCTTTGTGGAGCGCCTTGTCAGGCCCGCCACAGAGCCTAACGACTGACAGTGGCTGGACTCGGTATGTATTACAACAAAGCTCATGCAAAAGACTCGCAGTATCAGCTCATCGATCAGTACGCACCGTTAGTCAAACGCATCGCTTATCACCTCCTGGCGCGTTTGCCGGCGAGTGTGCAGGTGGATGACCTGATGCAGGCGGGCATGATCGGTCTACTGGAGGCGTCAAAAAAATACGATTCCGGCAAAGGCGCGAGCTTCGAGACCTACGCTGGAATTCGCATTCGTGGCGCGATGCTCGACGAGGTCCGTAAGGGCGACTGGGCACCGCGTTCGGTTCACCGTAACTCGCGCATGGTCAGCGAAGCGATTCGGGCAATTGAAGCCAAAACAGGCCGCGACGCTAAAGATCAAGAAGTTGCGGCCGAACTTAAATTGAGTCTCGATGAGTACTACGGCATTCTGGGCGACACCTTGGGTAGTCGCTTGTTCAGCTTCGATGATTTACTTCAGGAAGGCGAACATGGGGAATTTGGGGAGGATGCCGCCAGTGCGCATCCGGAGCCGTCCCGGGATCTTGAAGACGAGCGTTTTCAACTGGCGCTGGCCGAGGCCATCGGAAACCTGCCCGAACGTGAAAAGCTGGTGCTTTCGTTGTATTACGACGAAGAGTTGAATCTGAAGGAGATCGGCCAGGTGTTGGGCGTCAGCGAATCACGGGTGAGCCAGTTGCACAGTCAGTGCGCGGCGCGCCTGCGTGCTCGCCTTGGTGAGTGGCGCGCCCGTTAACGGCCGGTTCGCAAAAAAAGCATTAGAGGCCCTTACGAGCTTCATTCATGAGGCCCGCAACAGACCGTGAGCAGGTTCTGGGGATTTCGGGATTACGGAGGTGTACTTGGACAAGAACATGAAAATTCTCATCGTCGATGACTTCTCGACCATGAGACGGATCATTAAGAATCTGCTGCGCGATCTGGGCTTCACCAATACCGCTGAGGCGGATGACGGCACGACCGCGCTGCCCATGTTAAAGAGCGGGAGTTTCGACTTCCTCGTCACCGATTGGAACATGCCCGGGATGAGCGGCATCGATCTGCTTCGAGCTGTGCGCGCCGACGATCGCCTGAAGCACCTTCCGGTGTTGATGGTCACCGCCGAAGCGAAGCGCGACCAGATTATCGAGGCCGCGCAGGCAGGCGTAAACGGCTATGTGGTCAAGCCATTCACGGCTCAAGTGCTCAAAGAAAAGATTGAAAAAATCTTCGAGCGCGTCAACGGCTGAAGTAACGCCGCGAGGGCACTATGACGCAAGCAGACCAAAGCCTGGCAGAGTTCGAAGCGACTCTGAGGGCTCATTCACCTCAACTGATCGAAAGTCTGCAGCAAGGCCGCTTCGACGAAGCCGTGCAGATGTTCAACGAGCTCAATCAGGCCCGTAATCACGGGCTCTATCAGGAAGTGGGCAAGCTCACCCGTGAGCTGCATAACGCCATCGTCAAACTGGAGCTGGATACCTGCGCCACTGGCGGAGACCCATCACCGATTACCGACGCGACAGACCGGCTTTCATACGTGGTGGAGATGACCGAAAAAGCGGCCAATCGCACGATGGATCTCGTTGAAGAATCCGCGCCGCTGGTGAACTACGTCAGTTACGAAGCCCAGAGCCTGACCGCTGATTGGCAGCGCTTCATGCGCCGTGACATGAATGCCGAGCAGTTCCGCGATCTGGTCAAACGCATTGATCAATTCCTCCAGCGCACCATGAACGATGGCAGCCAGCTGTCGCAGAATCTCAGCGAAATCATGCTGGCCCAGGATTTTCAGGACCTGACTGGTCAGGTGATCAAGCGTGTCACCCGTCTGATCAGTGAGCTCGAAAGCAACCTTCTCAATCTTGTATTGATGGCCGGCCAGGTCGATCGCGTGGCGGGCATTCAGCATGACCGAGAAGCGATGCGCGCCGAGCAGGAAAAGAAAAAACAAGAAAAAGAACCTTCCCACGGTGAAGGTCCGCAGATGCATGCCGATATACGTGAGGATGTCGTATCCGGACAGGACGATGTCGACGATCTGCTTTCGAGCCTGGGCTTTTAGGGGAAGGTGAATATGAGCTTCGACGCCGATGAAGAAATCCTCCAGGACTTCCTGGTAGAGGCCGGCGAGATTCTCGAACTATTGTCAGAGCAGTTGGTGGAGCTGGAAAGCAGCCCCGATGACACCGCGCTGCTCAATGCGATTTTTCGCGGTTTCCATACGGTAAAAGGTGGTGCGGGCTTCCTTCAACTGCATGAGCTGGTTGAGTGCTGCCACATTGCCGAAAACGTCTTCGACATCCTGCGCAAGGGTGAGCGTCGCGTCGACTCGGAATTGATGGACGTCGTGCTGCAAGCACTGGACGCCGTCAACGAAATGTTCACCCAAGTGCGTGAGCGCACCGAGGTCACGCCAGCCACTCCCGAGCTGCTCGCCGCGCTGTCGCGTCTGGCTGAACCTGCCGGAGCGGAAGTTCCGGTTGCCGAGCCCGCTGCGGTTGAACCGGAGCCGGAAACCTCGACGGCAGATAACGAGTTCGAGCAATTTCTCGGCGCTCTGGATGATTCCACTGGCGCTCTGCCCGCGAGTGCCGGTGACGAAATCACTGACGAAGAATTCGAATCGCTGCTGGATCAGCTTCATGGTGTCGGCCAGTTCGCAGCAGAGCCCAGTGCCGTACCGGCCGCTCAGGCGCCTGTCGCACCCGCCAGTGACGAGATTACCGACGACGAATTTGAAGCGTTGTTGGATCAGTTACACGGCAAGGGTCAGTTCGTCGAGCCGGCTGCAGCAGCGCCTGTCGCTGATGCCTCGCCTGCCACGGTGGGTGGCAATGAAATTACCGATGATGAATTCGAAGCGCTGCTGGATCAGCTTCACGGTAAAGGCAAGTTCGAGCCGGAAGCGACGACTTCAGCCGTAGCAGCAGCGCCTGTCACGCCAGTCGCCAAAAAAGATGCTCCAGTAAAGCCGGCGGCGGCACTCGCGCCGAGCAAGATCGCTGCGGCACCAGCGAAGACGGAGGTTGCGCCAAAAGCTGCCGCTGTGTCCGAGAAGCCGGCGAGCGAAGCTGAAACAACCGTGCGGGTCGATACTGCGCGGCTCGATGAAATCATGAACATGGTCGGCGAGCTGGTGCTGGTGCGTAACCGTCTGGTGCGCCTGGGCTCCAATAGCGGCGACGAGGCGATGGCCAAAGCCGTATCCAACCTGGATGTGGTGACCGCCGATCTGCAGAGCGCCGTAATGAAGACGCGCATGCAGCCAATCAAGAAGGTCTTCGGCCGTTTCCCGCGGTTGGTTCGCGATTTGGCGCGTAGCCTGAAGAAAGAGATCAATCTTGAGCTGGTCGGCGAAGAAACCGATCTGGACAAGAATCTCGTGGAAGCGCTGGCCGACCCGCTGGTGCACTTGGTGCGCAACGCCGTCGATCACGGTATCGAGACGCCGGAAGAACGCGAAGCAGCAGGCAAGCCTCGGACGGGCCGTGTGGTGTTGTCGGCTGAGCAGGAGGGTGACCATATCCTCTTGATGATCACCGACGACGGCAAAGGTATGGACGCGGAAATTTTGCGTGCCAAGGCGGTAGAAAAGGGTCTGCTGGACAAGGATGCTGCCGATCGCCTGAGCGATCTGGAAAGCTACAACCTTATTTTCGCGCCGGGTTTCTCCACCAAATCGGAGATTTCCGATGTGTCCGGCCGCGGCGTCGGCATGGACGTGGTCAAGACCAAGATTTCCCAGCTCAACGGCACGGTCAATGTGTTCTCGAACAAAGGCCAGGGCTCGCGAGTAGTGATCAAGGTGCCGCTGACGCTGGCGATCATGCCGACCCTGATGGTGATGCTCGGCAACCAGGCGTTCGCTTTCCCGCTGGTGAGCGTCAACGAAATATTCCACCTCGACTTGTCCCGCACCAACGTGGTTGATGGCCAGGAAGTAGTGATCGTGCGCGACAAGGCGCTGCCGTTGTTCTATCTCAAGCGCTGGCTGGTGCGAGGCGCGGAACACGAAGAGCAGCGTGAGGGGCACGTGGTGATTCTGAGCGTTGGCAACCAGAGCATCGGCTTCGTCGTCGATCAACTGGTGGGACAGGAGGAGGTGGTGATCAAGCCGCTGGGCAAGATGCTGCAGGGCACTCCCGGCATGTCTGGCGCGACAATCACTGGCGATGGTCGTATCGCCCTGATCCTCGATGTTCCGAGCATGCTCAAGCGTTACGCGCGCCGGATCTGATCCGCTGGCAGTGGTCCTGATCGGACTGCTGCTGCTAGGAGTTGTTTTATGGCAGTCAAGGTCTTGGTGGTGGACGATTCCGGCTTTTTCCGCCGCCGAGTATCGGAAATCCTCTCTTCAGATCCGAACATCCAGGTGATCGGCACTGCCACCAATGGGCGTGAGGCGATCGATCAGGCGCTGGCGTTGAAGCCCGACGTCATTACCATGGATTACGAGATGCCGATGATGGACGGCATCACCGCCGTACGGCAGATCATGCAGCGTTGCCCAACTCCCGTTCTGATGTTTTCTTCGCTTACCCACGAAGGCGCGCGAGTGACGCTCGATGCGTTGGATGCCGGGGCTGTGGACTTTCTGCCGAAGAACTTCGAGGATATTTCTCGCAATCCGAACAAGGTCAAACAACTGCTATGCGAGAAGATCAACACGATTTCGCGTAGCAATCGTCGTTTCAGTGCTTATTCCAGCGTTCCGGCTGCCGTAGCTCCAGCAGCCCGTCAAGCAGCCGCTCCGGCGGGGTTGGCATCAACGGCGCCACGCGCTGCGGTACCGACGCCAACACACGCATCACCGCCGCGCCGCAAATCGTATCGGCTGGTTGCTATCGGCACATCCACGGGAGGTCCGGTGGCGCTTCAGCGCGTGCTGACCCAGCTTCCCGCCAGCTTTTCGACACCTATCGTTCTGATTCAGCACATGCCTGCAGCATTCACCAAGGCGTTCGCCGAGCGGCTGGACAAGCTCTGCAATATCCGCGTCAAGGAAGCCGAAGATGGCGACCTGCTGCGCCCTGGTCTTGCGTTGTTGGCGCCCGGCGGTAAGCAGATGATGATCGACGGGCGCGGCGCGGTGCGCATTCTGCCAGGTGACGAGCGACTCAATTACCGGCCTTGTGTGGACGTCACGTTCGGCTCCGCCGCAAAGGCATTCAATGACAAGGTACTGGCGGTCGTGCTGACCGGCATGGGTGCCGATGGCCGCGAAGGCGCGCGCATGCTCAAGCAATGCGGCAGTCAGGTATGGGCGCAGGATGAGGCCAGCTGTGTCATCTACGGCATGCCGATGGCGGTGGTGAAGGCCAACCTCAGCGACGCGATCTATGGCCTCGACGAGATCGGTCATCACCTGAGCGAGGCGTGCATCTGATGGATGTGCTCAGCCTCATCGGGCTGGTTCTCGCGTTCGTCGCTATCGTCGGGGGTAATTTTCTCGAGGGCGGTCACGTCTCGGCGTTGGTTAACGGGCCAGCCGCCTTGATCGTGCTAGGCGGTACGCTCGGCGCCGTGTTGTTGCAGACGCCGATGCCGGTGTTCATGCGTGCAATGTCGATCATCGGCTGGATCTTTTTTCCGCCGCGCGTGGATATGGCCCGTGGCATCAGCCTGGTCACTGGCTGGAGCGCCACGGCGCGCAAGGAGGGACTGCTGGGTCTCGAGCCGATCGCTGAAGCCGAGCCTGATCCCTACGCTCGCAAAGGCTTGCAGCTGCTGGTCGATGGTGCTGAGCCAGAAGTGATCCGCAGTATTCTCGAGGTGGATCTGTACACCCAGGAAACCCGCGATATCCGTGCGGCAAAAGTGTTCGAAAGCATGGGTGGCTACTCGCCTACGGTGGGCATCATCGGTGCTGTGATGGGGTTGATTCACGTGATGGGCAACCTTGCCGATCCCAGCCAGCTGGGCAATGGCATCGCCGTTGCGTTCGTCGCGACCATTTACGGCGTGGCCTTCGCCAACCTGCTGGTATTGCCGATCGGCAACAAACTCAAGAGCGTGGTGCAGAAGCAGACCGCCTACCGCGAGATGCTGCTCGAAGGCGTCCTGTCGATAGCCGAAGGGGAAAACCCCCGCTCGATCGAAATGAAGCTGCAAGGCTTCATGGATTGAGAGGCCGAAGGCCGACAGCGAATCCTTGCGCTGCGGACACGGAAACGAACATGGCATCCACTGAAATAATCATCATCCGCCAAAACATCGCCGCCTCGCGTGGGTGTCATGTGGTGACTGATCGCTCGCTCGCGCCGGGAGTTATCTAATATGCCTCGGCGCAGATCCCATGAAGAGCCCGAGAACCACGAACGCTGGCTGGTTTCCTACGCAGATTTCATCACGCTGCTGTTCGCTTTCTTCGTCGTGATGTATTCGATCTCCTCGCTCAACGAGGGCAAGTACAAGATTCTTTCCGATTCGCTGGTGGGCGTCTTTAATCAACCAGATCGCGCGGTCAAGCCAATTCCCATCGGTGAAGAGCGGCCGCATACAACGCAACCGGACGTATCTCAGATCGACGAGCCGTTGCAGTCGTCGCAGAACTCGGTCGATCCGCTGGAAAGCATCATGCAAAGCATGCGTGAGGCCTTTGCCGATTTGATCGACTCGAATCAACTCACCGTACGGGGCAACGAGCTCTGGATCGAGATCGAGTTGAACTCGAGCCTGCTGTTTCCAAGTGGTGATGCTTTGCCCAACGATCGCGCGTTCGATTTGCTGGAAAAGGTCGCCAGGATTCTGGCACCGTTCGGTAACCCGATTCATGTGGAAGGCTTTACTGACAACCTGCCGATCAGCACGGACAAATTCCCGACCAACTGGGAGCTCTCCGCTGCCCGTGCCGGCAGTGTCGTGCGGATGCTGGCTGCCGGTGGGGTGGATCCGTCGCGATTGGCCGCGGTCGGTTACGGTGAGTTTCAGCCTATCGCGGACAACTCGACCGCAGAGGGCCGGGCGCGCAACCGCCGGGTTATTCTGGTCATCTCGCGTAATCTGGATGTGCGCCGTAGCGTAAGCGGTGCTGGAAGCGGCAATGCTCGCGCTGCTGAAGTCGCGCCACAGTCTGGCACATAAAGTGCAATCGCTTCCGATCGTTAGGTGCCGCTAGCGGTGTCGTCAATTCCCCGTCGTCGGCCGAGCTGACGCGGCAGTTCCCGGTCTGGTTCGATCCGGATGGATGAGAGTTATGAGAGTCTGGGCTGTAGCCAATCAAAAAGGCGGAGTGGGTAAGACCACCACCTCCATCGCGCTTGCCGGACTGCTGGCCGATTCTGGCAAGCGGGTCGTGACACTGGATCTCGATCCCCATGGGTCGATGACAAGCTATTTCGGTCATGATCCGGATAACCTCGATCGCAGCGTCTTCGACCTATTCCAACATCAGGGATCCGTTCCTGAAGGCTTGCCCTGGCAATTGTTGCTGCCAACGAGCCACGAGCGTATTTCGCTGCTGCCGTCGAGCACCGTGCTGGCAACTCTGGAGCGCCAGTCGCCTGGGCAGAATGGCCTCGGCCTGGTAATCGCCAAGAGCCTGTCGCAACTGTGGCAGGATTTCGATTACGCCATTATCGACAGCCCGCCGCTGCTGGGTGTGCTCATGGTCAACGCGCTGGCGGCCAGTCAGCAGTTGGTCATTCCGGTCCAAACCGAATTTCTGGCTTTGAAAGGGCTGGAACGAATGGTCAGCACGCTTGGCATGATCAACCGGTCGCGCAGGCAGGCATTGCCTTACACCATCGTGCCGACCATGTTCGACAGGCGCACCCAGGCATCGATGAATACCTTGAAGGTTCTGCGTAACGGGTATCAGGCGAATCTCTGGCAGGCCTTCATTCCCATCGACACGCGCTTGCGCGATGCCAGTCTCGCCGGCGTCACGCCTTCGCAGCATGACCCCAACAGCCGCGCGGTACTTGCCTATCGCGCGCTGCTCAAGGCGCTACTGGCTGCACAAACATCCCCACAGGTCGCCTGAATGTCGACATACGGGCTCGATTGCGGTTCAAGTTCACCGCGGTTGCGGCCGATAGCCTATCCAGTTGGTTCGCACGAGTTGGTTTCATGAGCCGTACCGTTCTTAAAGAAAGCCGATCGCAACAAACGCTGCAGTCCTATCTCGACGCGCTCTTGCAGGATGCGGTCATGGAGTTGGCCGAATCGGTAAGTCACGACGAATTCCTGGCGGCGGTGCTCGAAGAGCAACAGCGGGACGTCCAGCGGGTGGTTCCGCTGCGGCAGGTCAAGCCAGAGCCTGAAACCTTGAGGGTAGTGGTGCCGCTGGCTGCCGAGCCGGAAATGTTGCTCGAATTGGAGCCCGAACTTCCTGCACCGGTGGCCCCCGTATTGGTCGAGCCAGTCGCGAATTTCGAGCAACAGGCTCAGTTGCCCGGCGGACCGTCGAAGCATCAGAACGGCCTGCCTCAATGGGGCGAGGAACCGTTCGAATGCCTGCTATTCGATGTCGCCGGCCTGACCCTGGCGGTGCCGTTGGTCAGCCTTGGCTCGATCTATCCGCTCACCGGACAGGATCTGACGCCTTTGTTCGGTCAGCCCGATTGGTTTCTCGGCATATTGCCGAGCCAGGCCGGGAACCTGAAGGTGCTGGATACGGCACGCTGGGTAATGGCCGATCGTTATCGCGAAGATTTCCGCGAGGGACTGCAATACGTGATATCGGTGCAGGGCTACGAATGGGGGCTGGCGGTGCATCAAGTCAGCCGCTCGATTCGCCTGGATCCGCGGGAAGTCAAATGGCGCTCGCAGCGCACCCAGCGGCCTTGGCTGGCCGGGACGGTGATCGATCATATGTGTGCGTTGGTGGACGTGGCTGCACTTGCCGAGCTGATCGCCAGTGGGGCGACCCGCCATCTCAAGGGCGTCCCGTCGTAAACGAACTACAAACCCAGGGTGCGCGCAAGCGGCCCGAGTAATCGATAGAATCGACCGCCACAGCGGTATTTGAAGAGGTGGGGCTATGAAAATGACTTCCGCACAGGGCTCCGAAGATCCGGTCCTGCAATGGGTAACCTTCCGTCTGGATAATGAGACCTACGGCATCAATGTGATGCAGGTTCAGGAAGTGTTGCGCTATACCGAAATTGCACCGGTGCCGGGCGCGCCGAGCTATGTACTCGGCATCATCAACCTGCGCGGCAATGTGGTCACCGTGATCGATACGCGCCAGCGCTTCGGTCTTGAAGCGGCGCCGGTGTCGGACAACACGCGGATCGTGATTATCGAGGCGGATCGCCAGGTGATCGGGATTCTGGTCGACAGCGTCGCGGAGGTGGTCTACCTGCGCCAGTCGGAGATCGAAACCGCGCCCAATGTTGGTAACGACGAGTCGGCGAAGTTTATCCAGGGCGTTTGCAACAAGAACAATGAGCTGCTGATTCTGGTCGAACTGGACAAGATGATGAGCGAAGAAGAATGGGCGGAACTTGAGAGCATCTGATACATGATCGCGTCGCTGGTTGCGGCGGTCGTCGCGCTTGCCTTGTGCTGCCTGGCATTGCTGGGCTGTTGCATCTGGCTATTCCGGCGTCAGCGGCGCCAGGCCGAGTTACAAGCGCACCAGGATGAAATCCGTGACAAGCGGATCAAGGAACTAGGTGCCCGTCTGGACACCTACCTTGAAGGCAGCGTGCGGATGGGCAAGAACTTGCACGAGCTATCACGCATCGTTGCCCCGCTGCCAGAAAAGCTCAGTCAGATTGAACAGCGAGATCCGAACAATTTCTCCTTCTCCCAAGCCGCCAAGCTGGTCGGAATGGGTGCCAGTATCGATGATCTGACGCAGTCCTGCGGTCTTTCCCAGTCTGAAGCCGAATTGATGAGCAAACTGCATCAGGCACGGCGCAACCCTGGTTAGTTGCGCGTTTGTTTCATCACCTCTAGTCGAATTTGTGACGCATGCCTGGCCGGTTGGCTGCGCCATGGAACGTTGTAATCATTGCTCCCTCCAATGCGTACAAGGCTTCGCCCGAGTCCGGTGCAGGCCTGTGCCCGGCTTCGGGTGAGGAGGGTGTAATGCTGCGCATTCTGACGTTGCTTCTGCTGGCGAGCCCAGCATGGCTTTATGCGGCCGAAGCGCCGACTGAAGTCGAAGGTGCAATGACTGTTAACGTTTACCAGGCTAAACAGCTTCATGATCTCGGCGCGGTTTTCGTTGATGTGCGCCCTCGTCGAGAGTGGGGCTGGGGCCACGTTGACGGTGCGGTGCATCTGGATCTGGCGCGGGAGTTTTTCGGGTTGTCGCACCTCGACTGGCCGAGAACGGTGCCGTTGGTGGTCTATTGCGATAGCGAAGTCTGTCCTGCCAGCGCAGAGGCGGTTCGCCTTGCCGTCGCCTGGGGCTATGAGCAGGTCTTCTATTTTCGACAGGGCTACTTCGCCTGGATGTTGCAAGACTTTCCACAGGAAAAGGGCAGGTTCAGTGGTGTCACGACCCTGAACGCTCAGGCCCACTAAGTCGGGGAAGCGGCGACGAGGCCTGTTGCTCGGTGAATCCTTGCGGGCATTTCCCCTTCAGATACCACGCAAAGGCGATGATTTCGGCGATCGTGCGATAAAGCGCCTCGGGTATCGCGTCGCCGAGTTCCAGTCGCGCCAGCAGTTTTACCAGTTCGGCATTTTCATAGATCGGCACTTCATGTTCGCGGGCGATCGCCAATATCGCTTCGGCCAACTCATCGTCGCCCTTGGCTGAAAGGGTAGGGGTGCTCACTCCATCGTAAGTGAGCGCGATGGCCTGACGTGGTGTGTTGACGGTCATGCGGTTTCATCCACGAAACGTTGATCCAGAGCGGTGCGAGGCCCCTGCGGTGGCATTCCCTGGCGGCAGGCGAGTTCTCCGACGTTCAATCCGGCCGTGACCAGTCGCTGGCGCAAATGGTCGAGTTCCGCCGAGATCAGGTTGGCGGTGCCGCTGTTCTCTGCCCATATCTGACTCGATAGGCTGCCGTGCGCCAGCTGTGCCTGTACCTGCAGCGGGCCCAGGGGTGCGACGTCAAATGCGAGTTCGACTTTCCAGAGGGTTTCTGGTTTTTCCTTGCGATTATGCTGAGATTCTTCTTCGCGTTGCAGTTTCACCTGCAGTGGGACGATGTCGTGCTGATCACGCATCGGCACCTCGATCTGCCAGGTCGTGACCTGAGTCCCCTCCGGGCTGGTTTGGGTTTGTGCGAGGCTCGACAGCTGATGCGTCTGCAGTCGTGAAACGGCAGCAGCCGCGAGCTTCAGCAGCATTTCCAGGTCGGCTTCGTCGTCGGCATCCAGTGGCAACCGGCTCGGTAGTGGAAAGCTTTGCGCCAATTGCCGAGCGTTCGGTTGCCCCAGCGCGCCCAATGCGTTGCGGGCAAAGGCCGGCAGCGCTTGACCAAGGCTCGCACCCGCCTGGGCCGCAGCCAGCGGCCCGCCACCCGGCAGCCCCGGCAACTGCGCGACCAGGCGGAGCAGCGCTGCTTTCATGTCTGTCGTCGGATCGCCCGCGCTAAGCAGGTTTCCTTCTAGAAACACACCGCTCCGGGCCAATGCCTGCGCCAATGTCTTGGCATCGCCCAGCTGTTGCATGTCCGGGATCAGTGCAAGCAACCGCTCGGCCGCGCCGCGCAACTGCTCGGGTAATGTGGAGCTGGATGTAAGTGCGCCAAGCAACCCTTCGATCGAGCCTTGACGATTACTTTGTGCAGTCAGTTGCTGGCCCAGCACCAACTGATCGAGACGACCACTCAGCGGCATGAACGCCAGCGATTGATCGCCTTGGACGCGGGCCGTGATCAGGCTGCCCGGCGCGAGCGGCACGGCTGATTCGATGTTCAGCTTCTGGCCGACAAGCGGCGAGTTGAGCAGACTGATCACTGCTTTGAATACGGTTTGTCCAGCCTGCTGGATGTGTTGGCTGGCCGTCACCTTGCCCTGTATCACCGTGCCGACCGGTAGCTGGTCGAGATCGATGCTGCTTTGGGGCTGTCGGTTGCCTGGCTGTAGCGTGGCTAAAAGACGAGTGTCGGAAACCGCGGTGACGAGCATGGCCGCTCCAGGCGCGGCTGCTTTGGGGCTGCCGGCCTCAACCGTGGCTTGCCGCCCGTTGTTCAGAGTCAGGCGCAGCGTCATTTGAAAGGTCTGCAACGCTTCCTTGATGCTAATGACCTCGGCCTCGGCGCTTTCCCCTGCGGCTAGCAACCCCTGCATTGGCTGCAGCAGTTTCAACGCCACGTCGGCCGCCGTGGTAATCGGCCGGGACGGGCCGGAAGCGGGGATCGCCTGGGTGCTTTTGATCTCGGTCATTTTACTTAAATGCTCTTACAACCTTTCGCCTTTGTGGCCTTTGGTGCCGAGGCTCGCCATGTATAATTCCGGCCGCCCGGCTTGCCGTCCAGTGTAGCGGCCGCGCTCCTTTCATCTTGAGGTATCCATAGCGTGTCCAGTCCCTTTCTAGAAGCTGTGGCGCTTTCCTGCGAACGGGATTGGCGCCTCTTGTTCGAGAGGTTAGACCTGCGGATTACCAAAGGGGAAATGTTGCAGATCGCCGGGCCCAACGGTAGCGGGAAAACCAGCCTGCTGCGGTTGCTCTCAGGTCTGATGCAACCGACCGCGGGTAAGGTGCTGCTTAACGGCCATAGCCTCGAAACCCAGCGCGGGGAATTGGCCCGCAATCTATTGTGGATTGGCCATGCAGCGGGTATCAAAGGGCTGCTGACTGCCGAGGAAAACCTCACATGGTTATGCGCGCTGCATCAGCCTGCGGCCCGTGACGCCATCTGGCAAGCGCTCGACGCGGTGGGGCTACGTGGCTTCGAAGATGTTCCCTGTCATACGCTTTCCGCTGGCCAGCAACGCCGTGTCGGTCTGGCCCGTCTGTATCTGTCGCCGCCGCCCTTGTGGATTCTCGATGAGCCTTTCACTGCGCTGGACAAGCATGGCGTGGTTCAACTCGAACGCCATCTGGCGGCCCACTGCGATCAGGGCGGTATGGTTGTGCTGACTACACATCACTCGCTTACCTGTAAACCGGTGGGCTTCCGCGAGATCGAACTGGGGCAGCGGGCCGCATGAGTAATGTCTTCACCCTGTTGTTGGTCCGCGAAGGTCGTCTTCTATTTCGCCGCCCGGCCGAACTGGCAAACCCGCTGGTGTTCTTCGCCATTGTCATCGCCTTGTTTCCTTTGGCGGTCGGCCCGGAGTCGCGGTTACTACAGACGATTTCGCCAGGGCTGGTCTGGGTGGCCGCCCTGTTGGCCGTGTTGCTTTCGCTGGATGGGCTGTTCCGTAGCGATTTCGAAGACGGCTCGCTCGAGCAGTGGGTCGTTTCGCCGCACCCCTTGGCACTTCTGGTGCTTGCCAAGGTACTGGCACACTGGGCTTTTTCAGGCTTGGCGCTGGTGCTGCTGGCGCCACTGCTGGGACTCATGCTGGGAATGCCGTTGAGTGCGCTGCCGGTGCTGCTGATGTCGCTGCTGCTGGGCACTCCGGTGCTCAGTCTGCTGGGCGCGGTTGGTGCGGCATTGACCGTTGGTCTCAAGCGTGGCGGCTTATTGCTGGCGCTGCTCATCCTTCCTCTTTACATCCCCGTGCTGATTCTGGGCAGCGGGGCGTTGCAGGCAGCGTTGCAGGGCCTGCCTGCTGCCGGTCACCTATTATGGCTTTCCAGCCTGACTGCTCTGGCGGTTACCCTGACACCCTTTGCGATAGCGGCCGGCCTGAAGATTAGTGTCGGCGAATGATGGAATGCACGATGGCTCTACCCGATAGCGGAACGCGCGTTGCCACTGCGAGGCAAGCTCTATGAACTGGACATGGTTCCACAAGCTGGGTTCGCCCAAATGGTTCTACGAAATCAGCAGCCGCTGGATGCCTTGGCTGGCCTGGGCGTCGCTCGTACTAATCAGTGTGGGGGTGGTCTGGGGGCTGGCGTTTGCGCCGCAGGATTACCAGCAGGGCAATAGCTTCCGCATCATCTATATCCACGTGCCTGCTGCATTTCTCGCTCAGTCGATCTACGTAATGCTGGCAGTTGCGGGTGTGGTCGGCCTGGTATGGAAAATGAAGCTGGCTGACGTCGCGTTGCAGCAAGCCGCACCCATCGGCGCGTGGATGACCTTTATCGCTTTGCTCACCGGTGCGGTATGGGGCAAGCCGACCTGGGGCGCCTGGTGGGTGTGGGATGCACGCCTGACATCGATGCTGATTCTCCTGTTCTTGTACTTCGGCATCATTGCGCTCGGTCAGGCTATCAGCAATCGCGACAGCGCGGCGAAGGCCTGCGCGGTGCTGTCCATCGTCGGGGTGGTGAATATCCCGATCATCAAATACTCGGTGGAGTGGTGGAACACCCTTCATCAGCCCGCCACGTTCACCGTCACGGAAAAACCCGCCATGCCTGCGGAGATGTGGTTGCCGCTGTTAGTGATGGTGTTGGGCTTCTACTGCTTCTTCACGTTGGTGCTGCTGATGCGCATGCGTCTCGAAGTGCTGCGCCGTGAATCCCGGAGCAACTGGGTGAAGGCTGAAGTGAAAGCGTTGGTGGGCAAAGCCGCATGAATTTCTCATCGTTTTCCGAGTTCATCGCCATGGGCAACCATGGCCTGTATGTCTGGACGGCCTACGGCATCAGTCTGGCCGTCCTGATTCTGAACGTTGCGCTGCCGATGATGGCGCGTCGGCGTTACCTGCAAGACGAGGCGCGTCGTTTGCGCCGGGAGGAAATGAAGTGAATCCTGTGCGCAAGAAGCGTCTGTTTATCGTGCTGGCCATCCTGGCCGGCGTGGGTATTGCCGTGACGCTGGCATTGTCTGCTTTGCAAGAGAACATCAACCTCTTCTATACCCCAACTCAGATTGCTGCGGGCGAAGCACCGGAAGGCACACGCATCCGTGCCGGCGGCATGGTCGAAGAGGGCTCGGTACAACGCAGCAACGATTCGTTGACGGTGTCCTTTCGTGTCACCGACTACGCCGAAGCAGTCACCATCCGATACCAGGGGATTCTTCCTGACCTATTCCGTGAAGGGCAGGGGATTGTCGCGCTGGGGCGAGTGAATTCGGACGGCGTGCTGGTCGCTGATGAAGTGCTGGCTAAGCATGACGAAAATTATATGCCGCCTGAAGTCACCGCAGCGCTGGAGAAAAGCGGTAAGAGCAAACCCTACGGCGGCAGCGAGCAGGAGTACGCGAAATGATTCCGGAACTCGGCCATCTAGCGATGATCCTGGCGCTGTGCCTGGCAACCGTGCAGGGCACGCTTCCGCTGATCGGTGCCTGGCGCGGTGATCGCCAATGGATGGGCTTGGCTCAGCCCGCGGCGTGGGGGCAGTTTTCCTTCCTGGCGTTTTCCTTCGCGTGCCTCACGTACGCGTTCATGGTGGATGATTTCTCTGTCGCTTATGTCGCGCAGAACTCCAACAGCGCTTTGCCCTGGTATTACAAATTCAGCGCCGTATGGGGCGCGCATGAAGGGTCGCTGTTGCTCTGGGCCTTCATTCTTTCGGCCTGGACCTTTGCGGTATCGATCTTTTCCCGTCAGTTGCCAGAAGACATGCTGGCTCGGGTATTGGGTGTCATGGGCCTGATCAGCATCGGGTTCCTGCTGTTTCTGATTCTCACCTCCAATCCCTTCGAGCGACTGCTGCCGCAAGCGCCGATGGATGGACGTGACCTCAATCCGCTACTTCAGGACTTCGGCTTGGTCGTACACCCGCCGATGCTCTACATGGGCTATGTCGGTTTCTCGGTGGCCTTCGCGTTCGCCATCGCCGCGTTGCTTGGCGGCCGTCTGGATGCCGCCTGGGCACGTTGGTCGCGTCCCTGGACGCTGATCGCCTGGGCATTCCTCGGCACTGGTATTGCGCTGGGCTCCTGGTGGGCCTATTACGAGTTGGGCTGGGGCGGCTGGTGGTTCTGGGATCCGGTGGAGAATGCGTCCTTCATGCCTTGGCTGGTGGGCACGGCACTGATTCATTCGTTGGCAGTGACGGAAAAACGTGGCGTCTTCAAGAGCTGGACGGTGCTGCTGGCGATTGCGGCATTCTCGCTCAGCCTGCTGGGTACTTTCCTGGTTCGCTCCGGCGTGCTGACCTCGGTTCACGCGTTTGCCACCGATCCGGAGCGCGGTGTCTTCATCCTGGCGTTTCTGCTGTTGGTGGTAGGCGGTTCGCTGACCCTGTTCGCCTTGCGCGCACCGGTAGTCAAGAGCCAGATCGGCTTTGGCCTGTGGTCGCGGGAAACGCTGCTGCTGGTCAACAACCTGCTGCTGGTGGTTGCAACCGCAATGATTCTGCTGGGCACGTTGTATCCGCTGTTGCTCGATGCTTTGTCCGACACGAAACTCTCGGTCGGGCCGCCATATTTCAATGCCATGTTCCTGCCGCTCGTTGGTGCGCTGATGCTCGCGCTTGGCGTGGGGATTCTGGTGCGCTGGAAAGACACGCCGGTGAAGTGGCTGATTGGCATGCTGACCCCGGTACTGATTACCAGCGCTGTCCTTGGCGGGCTGGGTTCGATGGTCTTCGGCGACTTCCATTGGGCTGTGCTGGCTGCCTGCCTGCTTGCGGCCTGGGTGGTAACAGCGGGGATTCGCGACATACTCGACAAGACGCGCCACAAAGGTCTGGTGAAAGGCATTCGTAGCCTGGCGCCGAGCTACTGGGGCATGCAGCTGGCGCATTTCGGGCTGGTGGTGTGCGCGCTGGGCGTGGTGCTGACAAGTCAGCAGAGCGACGAGCGTGATCTGCGCCTGGCACCGGGGGAGTCGTTGCAGTTGGGCGGCTACAGCTTCGTCTTTGATGGCGCCAAGCATTTCGAGGGGCCCAACTTTACCTCCGACAAAGGCACGATTCGCGTCTTCGATGGCGATGAGCAGGTCGCGACACTGCATCCGGAAAAACGCCTCTACACCGTGCAGCAGATGCCGCTGACCGAAGCAGGCATTGATGCCGGTTTCACCCGTGACCTCTATGTGGCGTTGGGCGAGCCTCTGGAAGACGGCGCCTGGGCGGTGCGGGTGCATATCAAGCCGTTTGTGCGCTGGATCTGGCTGGGCGCGTTGCTGATGTCGCTGGGCGGTGTTCTCTCGGTGAGCGACAAACGCTACCGGGTCAAAGTCAGGACCCGCGTCCGCGAGACACTGGGTCTGGCCCAGCAAGGAGCCTGAGATGAAAAGATTGTTGATGTTGCTGCCGCTGGCACTCTTTCTAGTCGTCGCCGTGTTTCTTTATCGCGGCTTGTTCCTGGACCCAACGGAGCTTCCGTCGGCGCTGATCGGCAAGCCGCTTCCTTCGTTCTCTCTGCCCTCGGTCGAGGATCCGCAACGGCTGATAAGCGCTCAGGACATCAAAGGCAAACCGGCGCTTGTCAACGTCTGGGCGACTTGGTGCGTGGCCTGCAAGGTCGAACACCCGGTGCTCAACAAGCTTGCGGCGCAGGGCGTGAATATTTATGGAGTCAACTACAAGGACGACAACGCCGCTGCCCAGAAATGGCTCCGGGATTTCCATGATCCCTATCAGCTGAACATTCGCGACGAGCAAGGCAGCCTTGGCCTGGATCTAGGCGTGTACGGCGCCCCGGAAACCTTCATCGTCGACAAGCAGGGCATCATTCGTCACAAGTATGTCGGCGTGATCGACGAGCGCGTCTGGCGCGAGAAGCTTGCCGCGCTTTATCAGGAACTGGTGGACGAATGAGACAGTTGATCCGGGGCGTACTGCTGGCGCTGTGTCTGTTCGGCAGCGCGCACGCGGCGATCGATACGTACGAGTTCAAGAGCGGCGCTGAACGAGAGCGCTACCGCACATTGGTCGAAGAACTGCGTTGCCCTAAATGCCAGAACCAGAACATTGCCGATTCCAACGCGCCCATTGCCATGGACTTGCGGCGTGAAATCTACCGCATGTTGGAAGAAGGGCAGAGCAACGAGCAAATAGTCGATTATCTCGTCGCGCGCTATGGCGACTTCGTGCGCTACAAGCCACCTGTCAACGCCAAGACACTCCTGCTTTGGTACGGCCCGATAGCCTTGCTGGTGCTTGGCTTTGGCGTACTGGCGTTCATCCTGATACGCCGCCGTCGTGGGGCAGGCATCAACGCGTCGAACACACTTTCCGAGGCCGATCGAGCGCGCCTCGCCACGTTGCTGGATAAAAAACAACCATGATCGATTTCTGGATAGGTGCCGGCCTGCTGTTGTTGGCTGCCCTGGCGTTCCTGCTGCTTCCCTTGCTGCGGGGGCGTCGAATGCAGGCGGAGGAGGACAGGACTGCCCTGAACGTCGCGCTGTATGGAGAGCGGCTTGATGAACTGGCCGTACAGCAGTCAGCCGGAATCCTTACGCCGGAGCAGTTCGAGGCGGGCCGCGCCGATGCGGCGCGCGAACTGCTCGACGACACCGAGGGCGGCGATACGCGGCGCAGTAGCAGTCTGGGTCGTGCCATTCCACTGATCGCCGCGATTCTGGTGCCGCTGCTTGGCTATGGTCTGTACATGCACTGGGGTGCGAGCGACAAGCTGGAGCTGGCACGCGAGTTTGCTGTGCAACCTAAAACCATGGAAGAAGCGACTGCAAGGCTGGAACGCGCGGTGAAGGCGCAACCCGATTCCACCGAAGCGTGGTATTTCCTTGCCCGGACGTATATGAGTCAGGGGCGTGCCGCCGATGCCGCTGCAGCCTATGCGCAACTCATCGAGCTGGCGGGTCGTCAGCCGGAACTGCTGGGGCAGTGGGCTCAGGCGTTGTATTTTGCTGAGGATCGTCAGTGGTCGGAGCAAATACAGCAACTCACCAACGAGGCGCTGAGGGACGATCCCCATGAGGTTACCAGCCTGGGCTTGCTGGGCATCGCTGCGTTTGAAAATGAACGATTCGAGGAAGCCATAGGTTTTTGGGAGCGTTTGGTTGCCATATTGCCGGCACAAGACCCTTCGCGTCAGGCTATTGAGTCCGGTATCGCGCGGGCTCGCAAGCAACTCGGCGAACCTGCTTCCGACGGTGCGGAACCTGCTGGTGAGACAGCCGCGGTGGCCAGCTCCAGCCTGACAGTCGATGTTCGCCTGGACGCTACTCTGGCGGATGACGTGCAGCCCACCGATACGGTGTTCGTGTTCGCTCGTGCGGTTTCCGGGCCGCCGATGCCGTTGGCGGTGAAACGTCTCACTGTCGCTGATCTGCCTGCTACGGTCAGTTTGAGCGATGCCGATGCAATGACTCCGCAGCTCCGGTTGTCCAACTTCGAACAGGTCAGGCTGTTTGCCCGCATTTCCCGCAGCGGTGATGCCACTCGAGGCGAGTGGAAAGGCAGCAGTACGCCGCTGGCGTTGGGCAACAACGGCACGGTCAAGCTGACAATCGACCAACCTGAAATGCCCTGACCGCAGGCAGGGCGGCTACGAGGCGACTGATGATGACAATGGTTTCCACACGGCATGCACGGCGTTTGCTCAGGGCTTCTGGCGTGATGACACTGGCGCTGTTGCTCGGCGCATGCGCGGGTAACCCGTATCAGGCATCAAAGCCGACTCCCACGCCTACTCCGCCTGTGTCAGAGCCCCAGGAGCCGGTCGCAAGCCCACCGCCAGTGCGCACACCGCCAGCGCCACGTCCACCGGCTACGCAAAAGAGCCATCCGCGTTACGCGCCGCCGCCTCATGCCGCTGCGCATTGGGACAATCGTCTGGGCGTGTATGTCGTGGAAGGCCGGAACATGTTCTATCGTGAACGGCTTTACTACCGCTGGGATGGCGACTGGTATTGCGCCGGCCGTCCAGATGGCCCATGGGAACCGGTCGCGCTCCCGAGCGTCCCAACGGGTCTTCGCAGTTTGCACTGATCACCAACGGCATTCGGTCCTTTTCCCGTGGCGCGCTAAAGCCGAATCGAAAAGTGCCGATAAGGAGTCAGGTCCAGCAATATATTGCCGGGCAGCAGGCTCAGCCTTGTAACCCAGTTCATCCGGAGCAGATCATGAGTGCATCAGTCAAACGTCTTGAAGAAACCGGCAGCGCGCTACGCGATGCGATGGTGCAACAGGACTGGACAGCGATTAGCGTCCTTGATCTGCAGTGCCGTCAGGTCGTCGAAGCTGCAATGAATGAGCCTCGTCAGGATGAGCCTGCGATTCGCCAGCGCCTGCAGGAGCTGGTCAATCTTTATCGTGAACTGGTGACTACGTGCCAAGCGGAGCAACGGCGCGTAGCTGATGAGCTGATTCAGCTCAACCAGTCCCAGCAGGGCGCGAAACTTTACAAGCTGTTCGGCTGATTCTTCGAAGCGTTTTCGTGCTCCGCCACCTACCATTCGTCACCTTAATTTCTGACGTTAAGTACGGTCGGGATTGCTGGCCAGGCTCTCTATATTGCGAGACCGCAGCGACATGGTCGGTGTGATTTCGTGGCTGGCTTGTATCCGCGTTCCGCCTGCATGTTCAGCTGAATCACCAGCTAACGTCGTCGAAAAATGCTGCGCATCGTAAATTTCAGATAGTCCCGCTAGATAGGCGTCACCTACCTGACGAAGGCATTTGAACGCGATTGTTGTGGTTATCGTCTTTCTCCTAGCGTCAACAAACCGGATGCTTTCTTAGTATCTTCCGTGGCTAATTCACGTCATAAATTTGACTCGAATCGTTTTTTTTAATTAACTGGTGGCTATCTGCCGGTGGGCGCAATCGTATTGTTCCAGATACGAGCGCAGGCCTTCTTTTCCAGCCTCTAGAGCCTATAAACAAGATGTGGCGTGAAACCAAGATTTTGTTGATAGACGACGACAAGGATCGTCGCCGCGATTTGGCGGTCATCCTCAACTTTCTGAGTGAAGATCATCTGGCCTGTTCCAGTAGCGACTGGCGCAATGAGGTCGACTCGCTCGAATCTAGCCGCAGTGTGCTCGGCGTTTTGCTCGGCGACGTTTCAGCTAAAGGCGGTGCGGTAGAACTGCTCAAGCAACTCAGTAAATGGGACGAGAATCTGCCTTTGATGCTGATTGGCGAGCCCGTTCCGGCGGACTGGCCGGATGAGATCCGCCGCCGTGTGCTGGCCAGCCTCGAAATGCCCCCGAGCTACAACAAACTGCTCGATTCGCTTCACCGCGCTCAGGTCTACCGTGAGATGTACGACCAAGCCAAGGCGCGCGGGCGCCAGCGCGAACCTAACCTGTTTCGCAGCCTGGTTGGCACCAGCCGTGCCGTACAGCATGTGCGGCAGATGATGCAGCAAGTTGCCGACACCGAGGCGAGCGTGCTTATCCTCGGCGAGTCCGGAACTGGCAAGGAAGTCGTCGCGCGTAACTTGCACTACCATTCCAAGCGCCGCGGCGGGCCTTTCGTTCCAGTCAACTGCGGCGCGATTCCAGCCGAGCTGCTGGAAAGCGAGCTGTTCGGTCACGAGAAGGGCGCCTTTACCGGCGCGATCAGCTCGCGTGCCGGCCGTTTCGAACTGGCCGAAGGCGGGACGCTGTTTCTTGACGAAATCGGTGATATGCCGTTGCCGATGCAGGTCAAATTGCTGCGAGTCCTACAGGAACGCACCTTCGAACGCGTGGGTAGCAACCGTACGCAGAACGCCGATGTACGAATAATCGCGGCGACCCACAAAGATCTGGAGAAGATGATCGTAGACGGCAGCTTCCGTGAGGATCTGTATTACCGTCTCAATGTTTTCCCCATCGAAATGGCTCCGCTACGCGAGCGTATCGAGGACATTCCGCTGTTGATGAACGAGCTCATCTCGCGCATGGAACATGAGAAGCGCGGCTCGATTCGCTTCAACTCCGCTGCGATCATGTCGTTGTGCCGTCACGATTGGCCGGGCAACGTGCGCGAACTGGCGAACCTCGTCGAGCGAATGGCAATCATGCATCCGTACGGCGTAATCGGAGTGATGGAGCTGCCGAAGAAGTTCCGCCATGTCGATGATGACGACGAGCAATATGCAGCCAATATGCATGACGAGATGGAGGAGAGGGCCGCGATCAACGCGCCCATCGTCGTATCCGACGCGCACGCAATGCTTCCCCTTGAAGGCCTCGATCTGAAAGACTACCTGGGCAATCTGGAGCAGGGGCTTATTCAGCAGGCCCTCGAAGATGCCGGCGGCGTCGTTGCCCGCGCTGCTGAACGTCTTCGTATTCGCCGAACGACCCTCGTCGAGAAGATGCGCAAATACGGCATGAATCGTCGCGACGACGATCTCGACGAGTGAGTACCCGCCACGCCGCTGGCCCGGCGGCGTGGCTTCCTTTATCTCATCTCTATACGCACGCCCATGCGCTAGGCATGATCCTTGCTGCCTGACATTCGACCGACCACCTTTTTGACGGATACGAGTGCCAGTGACTTCAGCGTTCTCTTCATTAGCTGTTACCCAGCATTCTGCCAAGGCAGCAGCAAACGCCGAGCTTGAACAATCACTCGAGTTGTTCACTCGCATGTCCGGTCGGTTAGGCGAATCCCAGCAGCTGTTACAGGTCCACGTAGCCGAGCTGAAAGATCAACTCGCCGAAACCAGCGCACTGCGTCTGCGTGAATTCGACGAGAAGGAGCGCCTGGCCAATCGCCTGCAGAGTCTGTTGGACCTCTTGCCTGGCGGTGTCATCGTCATAGACGGCCAAGGTGTAGTCCGCGAAGCCAATCCGGTTGCTCTGGAGCTTCTGGGCGAGCCGCTCGAAGGCCAGCTCTGGCGTGAGGTGATCGCGCGCAGCTTTGCCCCCCGCAAGGACGATGGTCATGAGGTTTCTTTGAGGGACGGACGCCGTGTCTCGATTGCCACGCGCTCGCTGAATGGCGAACCCGGGCAGCTCGTATTGCTCACCGATCTGACCGAGACGCGAAGATTGCAGGAGCAATTGGCGCGTCATGAGCGTTTGTCGTCGCTGGGTCGGATGGTTGCTTCGCTGGCCCATCAGATTCGCACACCGCTATCGACAGCGTTGTTGTACGCCAGTCACTTGGAGCAAGGTGGGCTGTCCGATGAGCATCAGCAACGTTTTGCCGGTCGCCTGAAGGACCGTTTGAATGAGCTGGAACACCAAGTCCGCGACATGCTGCTCTTCGCTCGCGGCGATCTGCCGCTGGAGGATCAGCTGGCGCCCGCCGAGCTGCTGACGGCGTTGCGCTCTGCGGCCGAAGCGCGCGTGCAGGGCATCGCCATTCGTTGGCAATGCGACGTGCGGAACGGTGGCTTGCGATGCAACCGTGACACGCTGGTGGGTGCGTTGCTCAATCTGATCGAGAACGCGCTTCAGGCCGTCAGCAACCATCCGCGGCTTAAGGTGCATCTCTACACTCGAGGTTCGGTATTGCGGATCAGCATCAGCGACAACGGTGCGGGAATCGATGCCGCGACTCTGGCGCGGCTCGGCGAGCCGTTTTTCACCACCAAGGCGACAGGAACCGGGCTGGGTCTGGCCGTGGTCAAGTCGGTTGCGCGTGCCCATTCAGGTGCGCTTGAGTTGCGCTCTCGGCCGGGTCGAGGGACCTGCGCCATTTTGCAGCTGCCGCTGCTTCCGGTGTGCGCGCCGGCAATTTCGGAGTGAAGACGATGGCTGCCAAAATTCTCTTGGTCGAGGACGACCGCGCACTGCGAGAGGCGCTGAGCGATACCCTGGTCCTCGGTGGTTATTCGCACCGGGCGGTTGATTGCGCCGAGGCCGCGTTGCTTGCTCTGCAAGAGGAAGGCTTCGGCCTGGTGGTCAGCGATGTGAACATGCCCGGCATGGATGGTCATGCGTTGCAGGTGCTCGTGCGCCAGCGGTATCCGCAGGTGCCGGTATTGCTAATGACCGCTTACGGCGCCGTCGAGCGAGCCGTCGAGGCGATGCGTCAGGGTGCCGTGGACTACCTAGTCAAGCCGTTTGAACCGAAGGTCTTACTCGGTCTTGTCGCTCGACATGCCTGCGGCCAAATTGGCGAGGCCGATCCACAAGGGCCAGTCGCGGTCGAGCCTGCGAGTCAGCAACTGCTGGCATTGGCGGCCCGCGTCGCGCAGAGCGATTCGACCGTGCTTGTCTCCGGCGAGTCCGGTACCGGCAAAGAAGTGTTGGCCCGCTACATCCATCAGCAGTCACAGCGCGCAGGCAAACCTTTCATCGCGATCAACTGCGCTGCGATACCGGACAACATGCTCGAGGCGACGCTGTTCGGTCACGAGAAGGGCGCCTTCACTGGCGCAATCGCGACTCAGCCGGGCAAATTCGAGCTGGCCGAAGGCGGCACGCTACTGCTCGACGAAATCTCTGAGATGCCGTTGGCGCTGCAAGCCAAGTTGCTACGCGTATTGCAGGAGCGCGAGGTCGAGCGCGTCGGCGCCCGCAAACCGATAGCGCTGGATATCCGAGTCGTCGCCACGACCAACCGTGATTTGGCGGAGGAAGTCCGAAGCGGGCGCTTCCGTGAAGATCTGTTTTATCGGCTTTCGGTATTCCCGCTCGCCTGGCCCGCCTTGCGTGACCGACCTGCGGATATCGTTCCGCTTGCCGAGCGCCTGCTGACAAGTCATGCGCTGAAGATGCGCCAGCCTACCGCCAAGCTCACGTCCGAGGCGCGCCAGTGCCTGCTCGGCCATCCCTGGCCCGGCAATGTCCGCGAGCTGGATAACGCCATCCAGCGCGCTCTGATACTGCAACAAGGCGGTTTGATCCGCCCGGAGGATCTCTGCCTGACCGTGACGGCTGGTTTCGCTTCGCTAGCGCGAGGAGCAGCTGACACTACGCCATTGGACCCAGTACGCGCCGTTCCACCCGCCTCGGCAGAAGCGGGCAACGCGTTGGGCGAAGACCTGCGGCGTCGTGAATTCGAGTTGATCCTCGACACCCTGCGAGCCGAGCGTGGCCGACGCAAGGAGACCGCCGACCGGTTGGGCATCAGTGCGCGCACGCTGCGCTACAAGCTTGCGCAGATGCGTGACGCCGGTATGGATCCGGAAGCCGCCTTGTACGCCAGCTAAACGTGAACCTGAAAGGTCCCTCGAGGATCGGCGCGGGCGGCTCTGATAAGCTTCGTCGATCGTGACTACGAGGGTCTGAAGGTGGACGAAGCATTCTGGCAACGGCGCTGGGCGCGCAATGAAATCGGCTTTCACCTGAGCGAGGTCAACCCTTATTTGCTCCGCCACTGGCCGAGTTTGCGATTAGCCAGAGGGTCCAGGGTCCTGGTGCCGCTGTGCGGAAAAAGCCTCGATATGGCATGGCTAGCCGAGCAGGGCTTTGCCGTGCTGGGCGTGGAGTTTAGCGAGCAGGCAGTCGAGGACTTCTTTGTTGAGCGTGGGCTGGTCGCGGATGTGAGCCGAGAGGGCGCGTTCAAGGTCTACCGTGCAGGTTCGCTGGAAATCCGATGTGGCGATTTCTTCGCCTTGAGCCGCAGCGACGTCACGGATTGTCACGGACTCTACGATCGAGCCGCGCTGATCGCACTGCCTGCGGCGATGCGTCAGCGTTATGTCGGACATTTGACGGGCATTCTCGCGCCGGGCTGTGAGGGCCTGCTGGTGTCCCTGAACTACGAGCAAGAGCAGATGCCCGGACCGCCATTTTCCGTGAGTGATGCCGAAGTTCGGCAATCGCTGAGCGCCCATTGGGACATCGAGTTGCTGGAGCAGATGGATGTGCTGGAAGGCAACTGGAAGTTCCTCCAACGCGGGCTGACGCGTCTGGAAGAAAACTGCTATCGGCTCAGAAAGATGGCGTAGGCGTTTGCTCCCGTTGCGGAGCGATGATGCAGCAAGGGCCGGCTAGGTATTGGAGGATGACACTCAAGCCGCAATCGTGAACGTTCGATGGAAGGCAGCGCGTTGCGCGCCGCCAACCAGTCCCTTGAAACCATCTGCATCATTTATTGCAGGAGTTGATGCCCGTTGGCTCAGCCGCGCTGACGCAGCGCTTCGATACGATCTTCCAAAGACGGGTGAGTCATCAACAGTCCAGCCAGGCCATTACGCAAGGCGCCGTTGATGCTGAAGGCTTTGAGGCTGTCCGGCATATCCACCGGTACGCCCTGTTCGGTACGTAGCCGCTGTAGCGCGCCGATCATCGCGGTGGTGCCAGCCAATTGCGCCCCTGCTTCATCAGCGCGAAACTCGCGTTTACGCGAGAACCACATGACCACTATGCTGGCGAGAATGCCCAGCACCAGCTCAGCGAAGATTGTCGCGACGAAGTAGCCAATGCCATGACCGTCTTCGTTCTTCAGGATCACCCGATCTACGAAGCTGCCGAAGATCCGCGCGAAAAACATGACAAAGGTATTCACCACCCCCTGAATCAGGGCAAGGGTCACCATATCGCCGTTCGCGACGTGGCCGATCTCGTGAGCCAATACAGCTTTGACTTCATCTGGCGAAAAGCGCTCGAGCAGGCCCTGGCTGACAGCGACCAGCGCGTCGTTCTTGTTCCAGCCGGTTGCGAAGGCGTTGGCTTCGTAGGCGGGGAAAATACCCACTTCCGGCATCTTGATACCAGCTTCGCGAGAGAGCTGCTCGACGGTTTGCAGCAGCCATTGTTCGTGACGAGTACGAGGCTGGCTGATGATTTCGGTACGGGTGCTCATTTTCGCCATCCACTTGGAGATGAACAGCGAAACCAGTGCACCGGCGAAGCCGAAGACGGCGCAGAAAATCAGCAGACTGCCGTAGTTCTGACCCGTGTAGCGATCCACCCCAAGCAGCTTCAGGGTGATGCTGGCAACGACCAGTACAGCCAGGTTGGTGGCCAGGAACAAGAAAATGCGCATCATGTTGCGGCAGACTCCAAGGGGAACAGTAAAGAACGATAGGCTATATAAGGTGCTGCTCGGCGCTATTCAACCGGGCGACTATTTCAAGCTATGTCGCCTGTGGCGCGGGCGCGCTCGGTGTTGGCTGTTAGCGTGCTGCCTAACAGTTGACGGGTCAGCTGCGCAAGCTGTTCGCTGTGGCCGTCGCGTAGCGCCTGACGAAGTTGATGGGCGAGGCTGGAATGAACCCGACGCACGCTCGGAGGTAGCGATTCGTTACTGGTCATTGCTTCAGGCACGCTGCTCGATAAGCGCAGAAATGCCTTCTCGGTGAGAGCGGTTTGGTCGATTGCTTGATGTTGGATAGTGCTCTCGAATCGCAGATAACCTTCATCGGCCAGCCACAGGAGCGCTCCCAGACAGCTCTGATGCCGCTTGCTGGGCAGGCCGAACTCGTCTGGTTCTTCCAGACCGATCAGGTCTTCGACGTATAGCGTGACTTTCCGAGGGAACGCCTGATAGAGCAACAGCAGGCCGGCGGCGGCGTCCCGGTAGAAATCGTCGATCTGCAAATCCATGGAGTCGCTACTGGCTGTAGGTCTTGAGGAAGTTACCGATGCGGCCGATTGCCTGTTCGAGATCGTCCACCCGCGGCAGCGTGACCACACGGAAGTGATCCGGCCATGGCCAATTGAACGCGGTGCCCTGAACGATCAGCAGCTTTTCGGACAGCAACAGATCGAGTACGAACTTCTCGTCGTTATGGATCGGGCATATCTTCGGATCGATTCGGGGGAAGGCGTAGAGCGCGCCCATCGGCTTGACGCAACTGATGCCGGGAATGTCATTGAGCAGTTCCCAGGTGCGGTTGCGCTGCTCCAGCAGACGGCCTGGCGGCAGGACCAGATCGTTGATGCTCTGATACCCGCCAAGTGCGGTCTGAATGGCGTGTTGTGACGGCACGTTGGCACACAGGCGCATATTAGCCAGTATGTCGATGCCCTCGATATAGCTCTGCGCCTTGTGCTTGGGTCCCGAAATCACCACCCAGCCGGAGCGAAAGCCGGCGACCCGATAGGATTTGGACAGGCCGTTGAAGGTCAGGCAAAGGACGTCCGGCGCCAGCGATGCGGTGCAGATATGCACCGCGTCGTCATAGAGAATCTTGTCGTAGATTTCGTCGGAGAACAGTACCAGCTTGTGCTGACGCGCCAGTTCGACCATGCCTTCCAGCACTTCGCGCGGGTAGACTGCACCGGTCGGGTTGTTCGGGTTGATCAGTACCAGTGCCTTGGTGTTCGGCGTGATCTTGGCCTTGATATCCGCCAGATCCGGCCACCAGTTGGCTTGCTCGTCGCAGAGGTAATGCACCGGCTTGCCGCCTGCCAGGCTCACGGCAGCCGTCCACAACGGGTAATCTGGCGCTGGAATCAGCACTTCGTCGCCATTGTTCAGAAGCGCCTGCATGGACATCACGATCAGCTCGGACACACCGTTGCCGAGGTAGATGTCTTCGATGGTCACGCCTTCTACCTGCTTCTGCTGGTAGTACTGCATGATGGCCTTGCGCGCGCTGAAGAGGCCTTTGGAATCGCTATAGCCTTGCGCGGTGGGCAGGTTGCGGATGACGTCCTGAAGGATTTCTTCGGGGGCTTCGAAACCGAACGGCGCCGGATTGCCGATATTCAGCTTGAGGATGCGATGACCTTCCTCTTCCAGGCGTTTGGCGTGCTTGAGCACCGGCCCGCGGATGTCGTAGCAGACATTGGCGAGCTTGTTCGATTTGCTGACCTGCATGATCCTGAGTGTCCCGAAGTGAAGACGCGCCAGACTCGTTATGGTTGGCGACGTTTGGCATGAGCCCGAGAGCCTTGGCAGTCTGAAACCCCGCTGCCAGACTAGGCGTCTAAGAGCAACGCATCATACGTGCGGCCCGACCACCGGAAAAGGTACAGATCCGCCTTTTTTAAGATCACGAGGTGTACCGATGGACAAGCTTGAAAAACCGCTCGAAACCTGGCGTGAAGAACTCTCCGACGAGCAGTTTCAGGTCTGCCGACTGGGTGCGACCGAACGCCCGTTCACCGGCAAATACAACGAGACCAAGACGCCCGGTATCTATCATTGCGCCTGCTGCGACGCACCGTTGTTCGACTCGGATGCTAAGTTCGACTCCGGCTGTGGCTGGCCCAGCTACTTCCAGCCCGTCAGCGATACGGCTATCTCAAGCGTCGACGACTTCAGCCACGGTATGCATCGTATTGAGGTCAAATGCTCGCGCTGCGATGCGCATCTCGGCCATGTTTTCCCAGACGGCCCGGCTCCGACCGGCCTGCGCTATTGCATCAATTCAGCGTCTCTCAACCACAAGCCGCGTGAAGCCTGATCGGCATCCGCAATGCAGCCATCGGGACACCAATCATGCGCGATCCGCTGTTAGAAATTCCCTGCATTTCCATTGATGGTCAGGCGAAAACTCTGGCCGATTTTGGCGGTAAGGTGCTGCTGGTGGTCAATACAGCCAGCCAGTGTGGTTTCACGCCGCAATACAAGGGGTTGGAAGCGCTATGGAGGCGCTATGCGGAACAGGGGTTGGTGGTGCTCGGGTTTCCCTGCGATCAGTTCGGCCGGCAGGAGCCGGGCGACGAGGAACAGATCGCCACATTCTGCGAGCGCAACTTCGGTGTCAGCTTCCCGTTGTTCGCCAAGGTCCAGGTCAATGGCGGCGATGCACATCCATTATTCGTCCAACTGAAAAAGCGTGCGCCGGGTCTGCTTGGCAGCAAGGCGATCAAGTGGAATTTCACCAAGTTCCTGATTGCCGATGAGGGGCGCTCCATTGAGCGCTTCTCGTCGCGGACGCCGCCGGAGGCGTTGGTAACGCATATCGAATCTCGCCTTTAAGCTCGCGGTGAAAACCTGGCGGCGCGGGCCACATTTATCCGTATATGTATTTTGGAGTCGTTGAATGGATGCCGAGCTGAAAGCCTTCTTGCAGCGCGCCGATGCGCTGATCACGCGCCTGGAGCCCTTGTTGCCGTCGCCGCGCGCATCGATAGACTGGGCCAGCAGCCTGGCCGCACGTTGGCACCGCGAGGGGCAGGGCGGCTATCTACAGCCGTTGAGCGTATCGCTCGATCTGAATCTGGCTGACCTGATCGGCATTGACCGGCAGCGCGAGTTGCTGTCGAACAATACCCGCCAGTTCGTGGCTGGCCTACCAGCCAACCACGTGCTGCTCTGGGGCTCGCGGGGAACTGGCAAGTCTTCGCTGATTCGAGCGCTACTGGCCGAGCATGCGCCAGCGGGTCTGCGCCTGATCGAGATCGAGCGCGATCATCTGGCTGATCTGCCGAAAGTAGTCGAGCAGCTTGCCGGGCAGTCGCAACATTTCGTGGTGTTCTGCGACGACCTGTCATTCGAGGCGGGTGAAGGCGATTACCGTGTGTTGAAAAGCGTGTTGGACGGCTCCCTGGAGCGAGCGCCGGAAAATGTACTGCTGTACGCCACGTCCAATCGTCGGCATCTGGTGCCGGAACGCCAGAGCGATAACGAGAACTGGCAGATGATCGACGGTGAGCTGCATCCCAATGAAGCGGTTGAAGACAAGATTGCGCTGTCTGACCGCTTCGGCCTCTGGCTTTCGTTCTATCCCTTCAGTCAGGAACATTACCTGAATGTAGTGCGGCACTGGATCGGGTCGCTGGCCGAGCAGGCCGGGCTCAGCTGGAGCTGGGATGAAGCGCTGGAGAAGGACGCGATTCGCTGGGCTACCGCACGGGGCAATCGCAACGGCCGTTGCGCCTACCAGTTCGCGCGGCAGTGGGTGGGAATTCGTTTGCTCTGAGGCGCTGGACAGGCGCCAGGTAACTCGTGAACGCCGTTGCAGTGAGTTAGCTGGGCTGCTTCGCGCTCTTACCCATTTCGATGAGCTTGGCGGTCATGCGCTGTTCGCCTGGCAGTAGGTTTTGCACTGAAACGAGCGCCTTCATTCGCGCAAAGTGAGCTGCAAGCGCTGGCCAGCGCCCCGCATCGACCACTTCGCCGCCGTGTTCCATGTTGATCAACTGGCAGGCGAAAGCGATATCGGCCATCGAGAGTTGACTGCCGATGAAATAATCGTTTTCGCCCAGTTGCCGCTCAAGGTAATCAAAGTGCGGCGGCAGCTTTTCGTTCAGTGCTGCCTGGACGCTTTCTTCGTTGCACGGGTGGCCCGAGCTCGGCTTCAGTATCCGATTGCGAAATACGCCGAAAGTCGTCAGCGGAGCAAGTTCATAGTCGGCGTATTTTTCCAGCCAGCGTACCTGTGCGCGTTGTGCTGCGTTGTTTCCGTAGAGCCGCGCGGTGTTTTCGTAGGCTTCTTCGAGGTATTGGCAGATCACGCTGGAATCAGCGAGACAGAGCTCACCGTCCTTGAAGGCTGGGATACGTCCGAGGGGATTGAGCTGTAGATACCATTCTGGTGGCGTGAACGGCATAACCATTTCGAGCTGATAGTCCAGGCCCCTCTCTAGTAGGCACAGGCGGACTTTGCGAACGAATGGCGACAGCGGGGCGCCAAATACAGTCAAGGACATAGAGATTCTCCAAGGCATTGCTGGGTATAGGGTGGCAGCCGCAAGGGAGAATGCATCCGCATCCCGAGTTGGCGCGTTGTTTGGGTTGCCTCGCCTACATTTTCAACGACCTGCTAGTAGATATTGTTCTTCTTCCAGTCGTCTTCATTTTCGAAGTTCTTCAGACCTTCTGCCAGCTCATTGGGTTCGTCAAGCTTCGGTTGGTGTTGCGTCTGCTCGAGTTGATTCGCGTGGGTGTAGCTCGCTTCTAGCTGTTGCAGCTGGGTCTGGTAATCCGTCTGGTTGGATTGCTTGCGGATGTATTGAATGCCGCGCTCGAAGGCGAGGCGTGCCTTGTGCGCGCTTCCCTGCCGCAGGGCCTGCTGTCCGATGTTGGTGAAATACTCTATGTGTAACATCACCATCATCCGCTGGATCTGGTGCAACCAGCGTTTGGCCGCGTTCGTATCGAGCTGACCCTGCTTGTTGGCCCAGATGACTTGTGCGTGTAGGTCTTCCAGCAGCAGGCGAACCTCTTTGGCCTGGGCCTCGGTGAGAATTTTCACCGGGCTGTTCTGCACCGGAATCTCATCGCCCTTGGCAACGGCGTTGCGCAGCAGTTCGACGCGGGCCGTAATGGCGGAGTTCTTCTTGTCCAATGGCAATAGCCGTTCGCCCAGGTGCAGCTCGAGCCTCGCCAGCATCAGCTTGAGTGCAGGGCTCATCATCTGCCCTGGAATGCTGTCGGAAAGATTGGCGCAGCGACGTATTCGGTCGTTGAGCTCGGCTCGCATGCGAGCCTTTTCCAGATTGTTCTTTTCGACGATCTGGTTGATGAAGCCAATCGCTATCAATATGAACAGGCCAGCAATGACCAATCCTGCAATCAGAACCGGGGACACGGGACGCACCTCTCTATCGGGCGGTTTTTTGTCGAGTGTAGAGCGTTAGATAGCAAGCTGATAGCTCGACGCGGCTTCGGAATTCTTCGTTTAAAAAAATTTCAGATGGCGCTTGACGGTTATTCATGTCCTCCATAGAATGCGCGCCACTTGCAGCGTGAAGCACATCGCAGGCGCTGGAAGCCGGAAGAAAGCTGTAGTTTCCGGGCTGCGTCCCCTTCGTCTAGTGGCCTAGGACACCGCCCTTTCACGGCGGTAACAGGGGTTCGAGTCCCCTAGGGGACGCCACTTTTTGTTGTAGATAGCGCGGGAATAGCTCAGTTGGTAGAGCACGACCTTGCCAAGGTCGGGGTCGCGAGTTCGAGTCTCGTTTCCCGCTCCAAATTCGCTTGCGAAAGGCCGTTAAGCCAATCGAAAGCATAAAGAAAGCGACCTAGAGTCGCTTTTTTTGTGCCTGTAATTCCGGAATCGCTGTCGCGACACGACACCGCGCGGAACTTCATTTCCCATTTCAATATTCGCGAAGCTGCTGGCGCCTTGCCAGGGTCTGCGTTGTCTCATTCTTCAAAACTCAGCGAGCCGGTTACGGTCATATGGATTAGATGTTCGCGTCGTATGGGCTAGGTGTACTGCAGGCAGGTTGATCTACCGCTCGGCAGGTCCTGGGTCCGCTACGGACGGCGACAAACTTACACATCGGGGCCGTCATCATGGCAAGTACTCAAAGCGCTGCAGCGACGTTGCGCTCGGCATGGATCGCCCACGCACAGGCAAATCCCATTATTGCGGTGGGGCTCGTCGGCACTGTCCTGGTTGTGTTGCTGCTGCTTGGGGCGAGTGGCTACAACGCGCTCCAGAATGGCGACGAAAGCAACATTCGCTACGGGTTACTCGGCGGTACGGCAGGCTTTGCTGCGACAGCGCTGGGAGCGCTGATGGCGATTGCGCTGGGTAATATTTCTACTCGCACCCAGGACAGCATGCTTGGCTTCGCGGCCGGGATGATGCTCGCGGCCAGTTCGTTTTCGCTGATCCTTCCAGGTCTTGCCGCTGCCAGGGATCTTTTTGGCAGCGGCCCTGCTGCAGCATTGACTGTAGTGGTAGGGCTCGGGTTTGGCGTACTGCTGATGCTCGGGCTGGACTATTTCACGCCGCATGAGCATGAAAGCGCGGGTGCCTTTGGCCCGGATCATCAGCGCATGAGTCGGGTCTGGTTGTTCGTCTTTGCGATCATCCTGCATAACGTTCCGGAGGGCATGGCGATCGGCGTGAGCTTCTCCAAGGGCGATATGGAAGTTGGCCTGCCGCTTACAACGGCAATTGCCATTCAGGATATTCCCGAGGGGTTGGCCGTTGCGTTGGCGTTGCGGACCACCGGTCTCTCCGCCTGGCGTGCGATTCTGGTCGCCGCCGCATCGGGCTTAATGGAGCCACTCGGGGCTCTGGTAGGTTTGGGCATATCCAGCGGTTTGGCCATCGCCTATCCGGTCAGCCTCGGATTGGCCGCTGGCGCCATGATCTTCGTGGTCTCGCATGAGGTGATCCCCGAAACCCACCGTAATGGCCATCAGACGCCCGCTACGGTCGGTTTGATGGGCGGTTTTGCGGTGATGATGTTCCTTGATACGGCGCTGGGCTAACCGAGTCGCGGCAACGCAGTGTTGCCAATGCAGGTGGTTTTGGGCGACTGGCTAGAACTGCTCCAGTAATCGCCGTGCCGCCTCCTGGCCGCTGAGCCAGGCACCTTCGACACGGCCGGACAAGCACCAGTCGCCGCAGGCGTACAAGCCGAGATGAGCATCGGCCAAGGCGCCCCATTCGTGGGACTGGCTCGGGCGCGCATAGAGCCAGCGATGGGCGAGGGTAAATTCAGGGGCAGGTACAACGCAGTCGATCAGTTCGGCAAATGCGCCGTGCAACTGTTCGATCACTGATTCCTTGGACATATCGAGATGCTGACGGCTCCAAGCGCTGGTCGCATGCAATACCCAGGTATCGAGATGGTCGTCGCGTCCGGGTTTGCTGTGGTGGCGGGCTAGCCAATCCAGGGCGTCGTCCTGAACGAAACAGGCATCGAGCTTGGTGTCCAGCGGTTTGGCGAAGCCTAGGGCGACGGACCAGGTCGGCTCCATCGCGACGCTGGCGGCGACAGCGGCCAGCTTCGGTGCAGAGGCGAGCAGCGTGCTGGCCTGTGGCGCGGGAATGGCGATGATGACCTGGCTGAACGGGCCGTGGTTGGTGCCTTCGGCGTCAACCAGCGTCCAGTACTCCTCGCCGCGGAACACGTCAGTGATGCGGCAGGCGAATGTGGCCGGCAACTCGCCAAGCAGGCCGACGGCGATCGAGCTCATGCGCGGCACGCCGACCCAACGAAGCTGCTCGTCTGTGGAGGGTGACAACTGCCCGCTGCGGGACTGGTAAAGATTGGGTGACCATTCTGCAACCCAGCCTTGAGTCTGCCATTGGTGCACGGTCTCGGTGAAGCGCCGGTCTCGAGCGGTGAAATACTGGGTCCCGAGATCGAGATGTCCCGCGTCGCTACGCTTGCTGGCCAGGCGTCCGCCAAGGCCGCGACTCTTGTCGAAAAGTTGGACAGGCTGTCCGGCCGCATGCAGTGCCTGCGCGGCTGAGAGCCCTGCAATGCCGGTGCCGACAATGGCAATGGAAGCGTTGCTCATGCTTACCTCTTTCGATAGCGCCACCAGTTTCTGCTGTGTGACAACTGCGCTGGTTCGTTCGGTCCTGTTGCCGTTTCGAGAGCAAACGGCATCAGCTGACGCGCTCCTATCCTCAAGCAGACTGTTACTTTTGCCTAGGGGTTCGGGCCGATGGAAGGCACATATAGTGTTTTTTTACGTGCGGGCTGACAGGCGGTGGGATGCGACTGATTCGATCTGGCGGACGTGTTTCGGTGCAGTCCTTATGCCTGACGAGTCAATGCGTTAGCGCTTGCATGGATTGGTTGTAAGTTGGGAATAAGCCGGTACAATGGCGCCGCTCGCCGCCAGGCGGGTTTTGTTATGGTGGGCCCTGCCGGTCCCCCCGCAACGATCAGCCGTGAACCCGGTCAGGCCCGGAAGGGAGCAGCCGAAGCGGTGACATTGTGTGCCGGGGTGTGGCTGGTAGGGTTCACCTCCATAACGACGATCTCCTTCCTCTTTCTTCATCCTTCGATGTGCAGCGACTCCTCTGCGAGCTCGAGCGAATCCGCACGCCTTTTTGATCCGCATAGCCGACGGCGATCGCAAATCTGCAGTGCACGAAAAGCATAAAGCTTGCCCCGAGGTCGGGCCTCCTACAAGAGCAGCGCGCACGTGGCCGAAAAACTGTAGGAGGCGTCCCCCGCGGCGATTGCAGGCCAGAGACATGCGTAATCTGTATTCTTTGCGAGGATTTCCTGCAGGCACGCAACAGCCTGAAGTCTTCATTCAAGGAGTGTTGGTTTGTCTGTCAAAGCGAGCTGGGACATTTTCTGCGTCGTTGTCGACAATTATGGCGACATCGGTGTGACTTGGCGCCTGGCGCGGCAACTGGTCGCCGAGCATGGTCAGCGTGTGCGTCTTTGGGTCGATGATCTGAATACCTTTGCGCGGCTCTGCCCAGGTACCAGCGCCACGGCCAGTCAACAATGGCATGAAGGCGTCGACGTGCGGCACTGGGCATCCGAGTGGCCGGGTGCCGAGCCAGCTGACGTGGTGATCGAGGCTTTCGCCTGCCAACTGCCCGCTGCCTATATAGAAGCGATGGCCGAAAGCGAGCGTCGTATCCTCTGGCTGAACCTGGAGTATCTGAGCGCCGAAGATTGGGTCGTGGGCTGCCATGCGCTGCCTTCGATGCAGCCGCATGGCTTGCAAAAGTACTTTTTCTTTCCAGGATTTGAACAAGGTACCGGAGGGCTGATTCGTGAGGGCGATTTGCTGGCTCGCCGGGAGGCATTCCAGAGCGATCCAGTGCTTCGCGCAGCATTTCTGCAAAGTTTCGACCTGACAGTGCAGTCCGGCGCTCGATTGATCTCGCTGTTCGCCTACGAAAATCCCGCCGTCGCAGAATGGCTCGGTGCATTGGCCGCCGATGCGCGCCCGTCGCAGTTGCTGGTGCCGGAGGGGCGAGTGCTGGGTGACGTGGCTCACTGGCTGGGGCTGGACCAATTGCGCGCCGGCGACCGTCATGCCCGTGGCGCGCTGCAAATCGCGGTGTTGCCGTTCATGACGCAAAACCAGTACGACATGCTCCTGTGGTGCTGCGATTTTAATGCGGTGCGAGGAGAGGAATCCTTCATTCGCGCGCAATGGGCCGGGCGTCCGCTGGTCTGGCACATCTACCCGCAGGAAGAAGACGCGCATTGGGACAAGCTCAACGCCTTCCTCGAACTTTATGTACGCGACCTGGCGCCAGCACCCACTGCCGCGCTGCGTGACTTCTGGCGCTCCTGGAACGATGGCGAGGGCAGCGGTGATGCCTGGTCCGCGATGCTCCAATACGAGGCCGAGCTGAACGCCCATGCTGAGCGCTGGACACACAGGCAGGTCGCTAACGGCGATCTGGCCGGAAAGCTGGTGTTTTTTTACACAGATTGGCTATGATACGCGGCCTGTTTTTTGTCTCTAATTCCATTCGGATATTCGTATGAAAACCGCACAAGAGTTCCGTGCTGGCCAAGTGGCCGTTATCAACGGCGCACCCTGGATTATCCAGAAAGCCGAATTCAACAAGTCCGGCCGCAACAGTGCCGTAGTCAAGATGAAACTGAAGAACCTGCTCAATGGTTCGGCTACCGAGACTGTCTACAAGGCTGACGACAAGCTGGAGCCGGTCATTCTCGAGCGCAAGGAAGTGACCTATTCCTACTTCGCTGACCCGCTGTACGTCTTCATGGACGAAGAGTTCAATCAATACGAAATCGAGAAAGACGACCTCGAAGGTGTGATGACCTTCATCGAAGACGGCATGACCGACGTTTGCGAAGCCGTGTTCTACAACGACAAGGTCATCTCGGTTGAATTGCCGACTTCCATCGTTCGCGAAATCGTTTACACCGAGCCGTCCGTACGTGGCGACACCTCCGGCAAGGTCATGAAGACCGCTCGCCTGAAGAACGGTGCAGAACTGCAGGTTTCTGCCTTTTGCGAAATCGGTGACTCGATCGAGATCGACACCCGCACCGGCGAGTACAAGTCCCGCGTCAAGGGTTGATTGCCGCTCGCAGAGATCGAAAAACCCGGCTAAATGCCGGGTTTTTTTCTGAATTCCGCTTACTGGCAGGCTCGGAGCGCATTGGCTGTTTCTCACTTCTGATCGCAGTCCTCGCGGATGCATGAGAAGCCCGGCCTTGCGCCGGGCTTCTTCGTTTCAGCATCGAAAGGATATCGCCTCACGATAAGCCACCCGAAGAATGCCAAATGAATTGGATCAGCTTGCCCAGAGCCAGCCGATCATTACGTAGCAGAGCAGCGTAATCAGCACGACACCGAAGATATTCAGGGCAAACCCTGCCTTGATCATCGATTGGATTCGCATCTCGCCGGTACCGAAAACGATGGCATTCGGCGGCGTGGCCACTGGCATCATGAATGCGCAGCTCGCGGCAAGGGCGGCGGGAATCGCCAGCATTTCCGGCGGTAGGCCCTGTGCCACGGCAAGCGCGCCCAGCAATGGCAAGAAAGCGGCTGCGGTCGCGGTATTGGATGTGATTTCGGTCAAGAAGGTGATCACCAGCGCCACCAGGCCAATCATCAGAATCAGCGGCAACATGCCGAAAACACCGAGGCTCTGTGCAATCCATTGCGCAAGTCCGGAGGCGCCAATAACGCCAGCCAGCGACAGACCACCGCCAAACAGCAAGAGCACGCCCCAGGGCAGCTTGTTGGCTGTTTCCCAGTCCATGAGGAAGGTCCGCTCGCGCAGATTGGCAGGAATCAGAAACAGGGCCAGCGCGGCGGCGATGGCGATGCTGGTGTCGTTCACGCCATCGACGTAGTTGGCTAGCAGTGGCTGGAAAATCCATGCCAGCGCAGCAAGCAGGAACACCGTGGCGACCAGTTTTTCCGGATGCGACATGGGGCCGAGATCGGCCAACTCCTTCTCCAGCATTGTCCGACTGTCACGGCCTGACAGATTGAAGCCGCCGCGCGTTAGCCACCACCAGGTAAAGATGAGCATGCCGAGACTCACCGGAACGCCCAGCAACATCCATTGGCCGAAGCCGATGTGCACGTCGTAGCTCTCGCGCAAGAAAGCGGCCAGCAATGCGTTGGGTGGCGTGCCGATTAGTGTGGCGATACCGCCGATGCTGGCGGCATAAGCAATACCGAGCAGCAGGGCAGTGGCGAAGCGTTCACGTTCATGTGCGCTGCTGCCTTCGACCAGCAGACCGATCACCGAGAGTCCGATGGGCAACATCATAATGCTGGTGGCGGTGTTGCTTACCCACATGCTGATGAACGCGGTGGCGATCATGAACCCAGCGATCTGACGGCTCGGCGCATTGCCGACTGCCAGCAACGTAGCCAGGGCGATGCGCTTGTGCAGGTTCCAGCGCTGCATGGCCAGCCCGAGCAGAAAACCGCCAAGGAATAGGAAGATCGTCGCGTTGGCATAAGGCGCTGTAGCTGCTTCCAGAGTATCGATACCCAGTACGGGAACCAGCAGGATCGGCAGTAGTGAGGTTGCCGGAATCGGGATGGCTTCGGTGGACCACCAGACAGCCATCAGCGCCGCCATGCCGACGGTCAGCCAAGCGGTCTCCGAGAGCTCAGCCGGCGGGTCGGTGAGGATGCACAGCAACAAGAGCAGTGGGCCGAGAAAAAGGCCGACGGAGGCCGCCAGGGCCGCTCCTTTATTCTCTGATGAATCGGTCATGAAAGATTTCCTCTGTTCGATGACCCGGCTGCGAGAGGGCGTAGGAGATCCGGGTCAAATGCGGCGCGAATTCTAACAGATTAATTAGCTGGCAAATTAATAGCTGGCTATGCATGTTCGGTTGGCCGCTTGGCGACGATCGCAGCGATATCGATGCGGCATAAGGTGTTAGACAGAACTGCGTGTTGCAGTGCCGGCCTCTCGTCGTGCCGCGCAGGCAGGCGCGCGGGGCGGACCCCGGTGGGCTGAAGCCCACCCTACAAAATCGAAGCTGTCTGGCCGGGCGCGGGGCGTACAGACCACGCTGGCTATACCTATTTGCAGAGTGAGGTTTGTTGCGGTTCTGCGTCTGTGTCGGATCCTATCGACCGACGAGTAGGGAGGGCCGGGCGCCGCTTCAGATGCGTAGGGTGGGCTTCAGCCCACCTTTTTCTAATCCCGGCCGGTGGGCCGGGCGGCGTTCCGCTTCAGCCCACCTTTTCTAAACCCCGGTGGGCTGAAGCCTACCCTACGAAGTCGCAGCTCTGCGGCCGGGCGCAGGGGAGGCTAGCGATGCCGGTTAGAGCTGTCTTGTTAGCTCGGCCGCACCTGCTTCAGGGTCTCGGCGATCATGAACGCCATTTCCAGTGACTGATCGGCGTTTAGCCGCGGGTCGCAATGCGTGTGGTAGCGGTCGGAGAGCCCGTCCTCAGTGATCGGGCGCGAACCGCCGATGCATTCGGTGACGTTCTGCCCAGTCATTTCGATATGAATGCCACCTGGATAGCTGCCTTCGGCACGATGCACATCGAAGAACTGGCGCACCTCCGCCAATACCCTTGCGAAATCGCGTGTTTTGTATCCGCTAAAGGCCTTCATGGTGTTGCCGTGCATCGGGTCGGAGCTCCACAGCACCTGACGGCCTTCGGCCTGCACGGTCTGGATCAGTCGCGGCAAGCCTGCTTCGACCTTGTCCGCACCCATGCGCACGATCAGGTTCAAACGGCCCGGGTCATTGTCCGGGTTGAGGATGTCGATCAGGCGGATCAACTCGTCGCTGTCCATGCTCGGTCCGACCTTGACGCCAATCGGATTGCCCACGCCTCGCAGGAATTCAACATGCGCGCCGTCCAACTGCCGCGTGCGGTCACCGATCCACAGCATGTGCGCGGAGCAGTCGTACCAGCCGCCGCTGAGGCTGTCCTGACGCACGAACGCCTGCTCGTAATTGAGCAACAGGGCTTCGTGAGCGGTAAAGAAGTTGGTCTCGCGCAATTGCGGCGCGTTGTCCATCCCGCAGGCGCGCATAAACCTCAGCGCTTGGTCAATCCGTTCACTCAGTTGGTGATACTTCTCGGCCATCTGCGAATTGGCGATGAAATCCAGGTTCCACTGGTGCACCTGATGCAGATCGGCGAAACCGCCCTGGGCGAAGGCGCGCAACAGGTTCAGGCTGGACGTGGATTGGTGATAAGCCTGGAGCAGACGGTCCGGGTCCGGTACGCGGCTTTTCTCGTCGAAATCGATGCCGTTGACGATATCACCGCGGTAGGCGGGCAGGGTGACGCCATCGATGGTCTCGTTGCCGGATGAGCGCGGCTTGGCGAATTGCCCGGCCATGCGCCCGACCTTGATCACCGGGCAGCCCGCGGCGAAGGTCATGACTACAGCCATCTGTAGCAACACCTTGAAGGTGTCGCGGATCTTCGGTGCGGAAAACTCGGCGAAGCTTTCCGCGCAGTCCCCGCCCTGCAAAAGGAAGGCGCGCCCCTGGGTCACTTCTGCGAACTGTCGGCGCAACTCCCGTGCCTCGCCGGCAAACACCAGCGGAGGCAAGCTCGCGAGAGTGCTTTCGACGCGCTTGAGATGCTCGACGTCAGGGTACTCGGGCTGCTGCTGAATGGATTTGTTTCTCCAGCTAGTAGGACTCCAGGCCTGGCTCATCGAAGTTGCTTCCGTCTACGAAAAAGTGCGCAGATTTTACCTGATGCACTGCGTCGCCGCTGATAGTCGTCATTAATCGGGCTGTTAAGATGCGCCGACCGGTTTGGAGTGCGCGCAATGGACAAGCAGGAAGTGTTGCTGGCCGAAGTAAACGATGCCTTTGGCCTGATCCGTGTGCTGGAAGTGGGTGATTACCGGTTTCTCGAATTCGGCGCGGCGGTCGAGCAAAGCTGCGTATTCACGCGCGATCCAAGCTGGCTGGAGTATGACTACACCCGCGCCATGCTGATGGGCGGGCTGCTTAATCCGGCGCCGGAGACCGCGCTCTTTCTCGGCCTGGGCGCCGGCACGCTGACCCAGGCGTGCCTCGAATTTCTGCCGCTGGAAGACGTCGAGGCCATTGAGTTGCGCCCAGATGTGCCGGAGTTGGCGATGCGTTATTTGGGCCTGCAGAACGATCCGCGGCTCTACATTCGTGTTGGCGACGCGGTGGAACTGCTCGACTCGGCCGAAACCGCCGATCTGATATTCGTCGATCTCTACACCGATGTGGGCCCGGCCGCGGCGCATCTGGCATGGCGCTTTCTCGAGCGCTGTCAGCAGAAGCTGAACCCAGACGGTTGGCTGATCATCAATCAGTGGGGCACTGACGAAGACAAACCGCTCGGTGCCGCCCTGCTGCGCGGCTTGTTCCACCGTCATTATTGGGAGTGCCCGGTGAAGGAGGGCAATGTCGTCCTGTTCGTTCCCGCCGATCTGGAACAGATGCTCGATATAGCCGCCTTGCGCGAGCGCGCCGCGACCCTGGCACCGCGTCTTGGTTATTCACTGGATTCACTAATCGATGCGCTACGACCAGCCAGTTAAAGATAGGGTATTGCAGCCTCACGCCGCCCGGCTCACCCTACGGCCTTTGCACCAACCCCAACACTTAACGCAGCCATAGCAAAGCAAAACGCAGTCTCCCGCCGAGTCGCCACAAACTTAACCCGCAAGACAAAATGCGCGCACAGCTTCACAGAATTCCGGTATAGTACGCGCCGGCTGAAACTCAGCTTGCGTTCAGGTACTGCAATACACGAAGCGCTGCTTCGGCTGCTGTCCGCTTTCGCGGCTGTCCTTGACGATTCATCATTCATTACGTTTTCGCAAACCCCGCCGACCAGGCTGCCAGGGTGACCTTCGGGTTTTGCATGGCATGCGCAGCTTCGGAACATGGGTCTTTGCGGAGCATCAGGAAAAGACCCATGACCCAGGAAATCGGCGGCTTTGCCGCACTCGGTATTCATCCATCCGTACTCGCTGCTGTCATCGCAGTGGGCTACGAAGAGCCGTCGGCGATCCAGAGCCAGGCTATCCCGGTAATTCTCGGCGGCCACGACATGATCGGCCAGGCCCAGACCGGCACCGGCAAGACCGCAGCTTTCGCGCTGCCCATTCTGTCCAAGATCGACCCAGCCAAGCGTGAGCCGCAGGCACTGATCCTTGCGCCGACTCGCGAGCTGGCTCTCCAGGTCGCCACCGCATTCGAAACCTATTCCAAGCAGATGCCCGGCGTCGGCGTTGTCGCCGTCTACGGTGGTGCCCCGATGGGTCCGCAGCTCAAGGCCATCCGCCAGGGCGCTCAGATCATCGTCGCGACCCCCGGCCGTCTGGTCGACCACCTGAGCCGCAACGGCACGCTGCTGTCGACCATTCAGTTCCTTGTGCTCGACGAAGCCGACGAAATGCTCAAACTGGGCTTTATGGACGACCTCGAAGTCATCTTCGAAGCCATGCCGGAAAGCCGCCAGAGCGTGCTGTTCTCCGCGACCTTGCCGCATTCCATCCGTGCCATCGCCGAGAAACACCTGCGCGAGCCGCAACACATCAAGGTCGCCACCAAGACCCAGACGGTTGCCCGCATCGAGCAGGCGCACCTGATGGTCCATGCCGACCAGAAGATCGGTGCCGTGTTACGCCTGCTGGAAGTCGAAGACTTCGACGCACTGATCGCCTTCGTGCGTACCAAGCAGGCCACACTGGATCTGGCTGCTGCGCTGGAAGCCAAGGGCTACAAAGCCGCTGCGCTGAACGGCGATATCGCCCAGAACCAGCGCGAGCGCGTCATCGAGTCGCTCAAGGATGGTCGTCTGGACATCGTCGTCGCCACCGACGTCGCCGCCCGCGGTCTCGACGTAGCGCGCATCACCCACGTGTTCAACGTGGACATGCCCTACGATCCGGAATCCTACGTGCACCGCATCGGTCGTACCGGTCGTGCTGGCCGGGAAGGTCGCGCACTGCTGCTGGTTACTCCGCGTGAGCGCCGTATGCTGCAGGTCATCGAGCGCGTCACTAACCAAAAGGTTGCCGAAGCTCGTCTGCCCAACGCCCAACAGGTACTGGACGCACGCATCAAGAAGCTTACCAACAGCCTGTCGCCGCTGGTGGCTGACGCCGAAGCCAGCCATGGCGAGCTGCTCGACAAGTTGATTGCCGATATCGGCTGCAGCCCGCGTGCTTTGGCCGCTGCGCTGCTACGCAAAGCTACCAATGGCCAGTCGTTGACTCTGGCAGAAGTGGAAAAAGAGCAGCCATTGGTCCCGAGCAGTGGTCCGCGTGAGCGCTCCGATCGTCCCGAGCGCAGCGGTGACCGCGAGCGTCGTGCTCCAATCCCGTTGGCAGAAGGCCGCGCCCGCTGCCGCACTCCGTTGGGCGCTCGCGATGGCATCGCCGCGCGTAACCTGCTCGGTGCCATCCTCAACGAAGGCGGCCTGGTCCGCGAAGCCATCGGTCGCATCCAGGTACGCGATAGCTTCAGCCTGGTCGAATTGCCGGAAGATGGCCTCGATCATCTGCTCGGCAAGCTCAAGGACACCCGCGTCGGCGGCAAGCAGCTCAAGCTGCGTCGTTATCGCGAGGATTGATGCTTTAACCGCAGTGGTGCGATGAGGCAAAGCCTCGTCAGCTATAGAACGGGTGGACTTCGGTCCACCCTTTTTGTATCTGCTATCTGCCAGAACGGTAGGGTGGATCACGCTTCACCGATCCACCAAGCAAGTCGACGCCGCCGCTGCGGCTTATGGTGGATGAAAAAAGCGTCATCCACCCTACGGTAGTTGCCTGCTTATGCGGTTGGTTGGGCCACGCAAATGAAACCCATCGTCCTCGGAGCCGTACGCACCGCTGACGGAACGGTAGGGGAATCGCTCTTCACCGATCCACCAGCCCAAAGCAAAAGGTCCGGACCTGCACTAATCCAAAAACCTGACCCAAACGTTCAGGCTGTTCAAACTCTGAACAACATGCTACAAACGACCGCAACCCAAATGATCTAGCCGCTTGAAAACGAAGGGAAAACAATGACCAAGTCGGAGTTGATCGAGCGTATCGTCACCCAACAGGGGCTGCTTTCGTCCAAGGATGTGGAGCTGGCAATCAAAACCATGCTCGAGCAAATGGCCCAGGCATTAGCGACCGGAGACCGCATAGAGATCCGCGGCTTCGGCAGCTTCTCCCTTCACTACCGCGCGCCCCGCGTCGGCCGTAATCCCAAGACCGGCCAATCCGTCCCGCTCGATGGCAAATTCGTTCCGCATTTCAAGCCGGGAAAAGAGCTGCGTGATCGGGTGAACGAGGACGAATAAGACACTCTACGGTTCACAGTTCGACGTTCAGGCAGCTTGAGCCTGAATTCTCCTTTTGTCGGATAGGCATGAGATTTGTATTTGGCTTTGAGTCCCGTCCATGGCAGGATTCCGCCTTTTTTAGGCGCATCCCCTGGAGAGATTCATGCAGGACAAGGACACCCATCCAAATTCATGCCGGGACGATGAAATCGATCTGGTGGAACTGTTCAAGGGACTCTGGAAACAGAAGCTAATCATAATAGGGGTAACCATCGCCGTAACTGCATGCGCGGCTGCGTATGCATATTTAGCGAGACCCGTATATGAAGCCCATGCGACTGTTTTGCCGCCACTTCTTTCGAATATTACCGCCTATAACGCTGGGCGAAACGTGCCGGCCTACAGAACAGATCGAGATGACTCAACTGAGGGGTTGCTGAAGACCTTCTCGACTGACGATGTCTACGCCGTTTTTAAACGCAATTTGACTTCAGTGTCGTTGCGTCGCGCTTTTTTCAGAGATGTATATCTCCCATCCCTGCCGCCGGATGACCAATCTGCGGCAGATGATCGCCTTTGGGCGAAGTTCAACGATCTGCTTTCTATCAAAGCGCCAGATAAGCAGCAGCCGAATATGTTTGAAGTGAAAGTCGAGCATCACGATCCAGAACAAGCGGCTGCGTGGGTCAACGACCTTGTCAGCCGCGCTTCGGCTGCGGCGAAGAGCGATATGCAACGCAACGTCATGAGCGAGATAGACACCCGGATCCGCTCAACCGAACGCCGCATTGCGTCCTTGCGCAGCACCGCATCCCAACGCCGCCAAGATCGTATAGCTGTGCTTCAAGAGGCGCTAGTGGTTGCCAAGGCAGTCGGAATGATCACGCCTCAAGTGACTGCGGGCCATACGTCTTCGAGCGATGAGCTGGCAGCGTTTATCGATGGGAGCTTGACCTATATGCGCGGTGCCAAGGCCATCGAAGCTGAACTTGAAGTTTTGGAAGCGCGCAAATCTGATGATCCGTTCATTCCAGAGCTACGCAGCCTGCAGGAAGAGTTGTCCTTCCTGAATACCATCGAGATCGACCCCAGCGCCGTCGCCGTGTTCACGCTAGACAGTGCTGCCCAGCAACCACAAACCCCGATCAAGCCCAAGAAGATGATGATTGTTGCGCTTGGATTGGTACTAGGCGGGATGCTTGGCGTATTTGTCGCGTTGATACGACTCATGGTTGGCCGAAACGCAAGTCAGGCGTAAGCAAGCTCGTCGCATTCCGTTGCGGTGTTGCTGAGCGGGGGGCGTCGAGTGCTCCAGGGTGGAGCGTTTACTAAGTGCTATTAGTTAAAGGAATAACCATGAACTATCCGCAAATAGAACATCACGGCGCCAAGGACGGCGTAACCGGCTCCTGCCACCAACTGCGCATGAACGCGGCTAATAGTCTGCTGATCGACTGCGGCCTGTTCCAGGGCAACGACGCATCGATCCCAGGTGAGCTGGGCGCGGATCGCCTCGCCATTGAATTCCCGCTGGATACGATAAAAGCGCTGGTCGCCACCCATGTGCATATCGATCACGTTGGGCGCATTTCCTACCTGCTTGCGGCAGGCTTCGATGGCCCCATCCTGTGCAGCGAGCCATCCGCGAAACTTCTGCCGATCGTGCTGGAAGATGCCTTCAAACTTGGTTTCAGCCGTGACGAGACAAAGATCGAGAGCAAGCGTGTAGTCTTCTCCGGGGACCTCGGTGCGCCGCACGCGCCGTTCCTGATGCCGCCCGAATCACCGGAGCGCGCCGACATTCTGGTGCTGGAAAGCACCTACGGCGATCGCCTCCATGAAGATCGGCAAAACCGCCGAAAGCGACTCGAAGCCGTCATTGAGCAAGCACTCGAAGACCAAGGCACGGTCCTTATCCCCGTATTCAGCATCGGCCGCACCCAAGAGCTGCTCTACGAACTTGAAGAGATCATCCAATCGGCCCGCCCCAACACCGTACAACCCCCTCTCTTTTTCGGGGAGAGGGCTACCTCCGATCATCTCCCTCTCCCCTCTGGGAAGAAGGCCGGGGTGAGGGGCAAGGCAGACAACATCAATGCGGAACCAGACCCCGAAACAAACTGGCCCGAACTCCCCATCATTCTCGACTCACCTTTGGCCAGCCGCTTCACCGAGGCCTACCGAAGCCTCAAGCCGTTCTGGAACCAAGAGGCCCGCGACCGCATCCAATCCGGGCGCCGCCCGCTGGCCTTCAAACAACTGATCACGATAGACAGCCACAGCGACCATCAACGCATCGTCAACCATCTGGCCCAGACCGCACGCCCAACTATCGTTATAGCCGGTGGCGGCATGTGTAGTGGTGGTCGCATCGTCAATTACCTCAAAGCTATGCTGGGCGATAAAAGGCACAACGTCTTGTTTGTCGGTTACCAGGCCAAGGGCACTCCAGGGCATGCCATCCAAACCTATGGCCCGAAGGGCGGCTATGTAGATTTGGATGGCGAACGCATCGACATCCGCGCCGGCATCACCAGTATCGGCGGCTATTCGGCGCATGCGGATCAGAAAGGGTTGGTAGAGTTTGTGACTGGAATGCAGGAGTGGCCGACAGAGATACGGGTAGTGCATGGGGAGGCGGGAGCGAAGAGGGTTTTGGCTTCTGCTCTACGGCAGGAATATGCCGTTACCGGCAGGCAATTGACCGTGCGTTCCTGAACAGCATGCTTACTCTAGTACGGAGACCGTATTTAATGCTTGCACTCAGCGGCTTCAGTAGCCACACGTATTGTTTCTACTTCGTTGTGGATTCAAGGTGCGCACGCTGATGTTGTTAGTTAGCTCTCAGCGCCTGATCAATGTGGCGCTGCGTGGTATGTCCCTGGCTAGCAAGTTTCTGTTGATCTTTTTCCTTGCACGTTTTCTTGAGCCGGCGGAGCTGGGGCTCTATGGCCTGCTCACTGCAACCATTGGCTATGCGCTTTACCTACTGGGCTTCGACTTCTACGCCTTTACCACCCGCGAATTACTCCAGCGTGAGCGTAGCGAGTGGGGTGGGCTATTGAAGAGTCAGGGTGCGCTTGCCGCGATGCTATATGCAGTCTTCTTGCCGCTGTTGTGCTTGGTCTTTCTTAAGGGACTACTGCCCTGGAAGCTGGCTGGCTGGTTTTACACACTGCTGGTGCTTGAACACCTGACGCAAGAACTAGGGCGGCTACTGATTGCTATTTCCGAACAACTCCTGGCTAGCCTTGTGCTATTCCTGCGAACCGGGATCTGGGCCGTCGCGGTAACTGGGCTGATGTATTTCGAGGCAGATGCCCGCACTCTGAATTACGTTCTTGCGGCTTGGACGCTTGGCGGTGTTTTGGCCCTGCTACTCGGCGCTCGGAGAGTTGGTCGGCTGAAAGTTGGTGGCTGGCACAAGGCAGTCGATTGGCAATGGATAATCAAAGGCATGAAGATCGCTTTTCCCCTGCTCATTGCCACCTTGGCAATTCGCGGCGTTTTCACTTTCGACCGTTACTGGTTTGAAGCGCTGGCCGGCGTAGAAGTACTGGGCGCTTATGTATTGTTCATAGGCGTAAGCAGCGCGCTGATGTCTTTCCTGGATGCCGGCGTGTTCGCCTTTAGCTATCCGGGGCTTATCACCGCGCATAGCCGACAGGATGCCGCGGCGTTCCGCCACGGCCTGCGCAAATTACTTGTGCAAACGTTGCTGCTATCGACCATTTTTGCTGTGATAGCGCTGTTGCTAATCGGCCCCTTGCTCCAATGGCTCGACCGGCCCCTCTATATCGATCAGCAAGGCCTGTTCCCCTGGCTTCTCCTGGCTACCGTGCTTTACGCCGTCGGCATGGTTCCACATTACGCTTTGTATGCTCAGGGTCATGATCGCCCGATCATTCAGAGCCACATTGCCAGCTTCTTAGTCTTCATCGCCGCTACCTGGCTGTTATCCCTATATTCACCATTGCTGGCAGTGCCGCTTGGCTTATCCGCAGCCTTCGCTCTGATACTGCTTTGGAAATCCTGGTTCTTTTTCCAGCTTACGCCTTCGTACTATCGATCCACTCGTGTCAATCAGGCCCAAGGTCTGAAACAAGGAATACATTGATGCTCAATAACAAAACCATCCTCGTTACCGGCGGTACCGGGTCTTTTGGAAACACCTTCGTGCCGATGACTCTGGCTAAGTACAACCCGAAGAAGATCATCATTTTTTCCCGCGATGAGATGAAGCAGTGGGACATGGCTAAGAAATTTGAGGGTGACAAGCGCGTGCGCTTCTTCATCGGCGATGTGCGAGACAAGGACCGTCTGTACCGTGCCCTGGATGGCGTCGACTATGTGGTGCATGCCGCCGCCACCAAAATCGTGCCGACCGCCGAATACAACCCGTTCGAATGCGTCAAGACCAATGTTGACGGTGCGATGAATCTTATCGACGCCTGCATCGATAAGGGCGTCCAAGGAGTGGTTGCCCTATCCACCGACAAGGCCAGCAGCCCTATCAATCTCTACGGCGCCACCAAGTTGGCCTCCGACAAGTTGTTTGTCGCCAGCAATTCATACTCCGGTGAGCATGGCACCCGGTTCTCGGTGGTGCGCTATGGCAACGTCATGGGCTCACGCGGTTCGGTCATTCCATTCTTCATGTCAATCAAGGATAAGGGTATGCTGCCAATCACCGACGAGCGAATGACCCGCTTCATGATTTCTTTGGAGGAGGGCGTAGAGTTGGTCTGGCACGCCTTTGAAGACATGGAAGGCGGTGAGATATACGTCAAAAAGATCCCCTCGATGAAGGTAACCGACCTGGCTCGGGTCGTCGCCCCGGAAGCCCGTCAGGAGGTGATTGGTATTCGGCCCGGCGAGAAGCTGCATGAACAGATGATTAGCGCGGAAGACGCCTACTATACCTACGAATATCCCGAGCACTTTAAGATCCTGCCAACCATCAACAACTGGGCGACTTGCGAGAAACGCATCAAGGACGGCAGTAAGGTTCCTGAGGGATTCGTCTACGCAAGCGACAACAACAGTGAGTGGATGAGCGACGCCGAGCTGCAGGCGTGGATCGCCGCTAACCGCGAAAAGATCGGAAGTATCTAAGCGATGATCCCGTACGGCCGTCAGGACATCACCCAAGCCGATATCGATGCGATCGTAGGGGTGCTGCATTCGGATTTCCTCACTCAAGGACCGATGGTGCCCCGCTTCGAGCAATCCGTGGCGCAGCATGTCGGCGCTGCCCATGCGCTGGCAGTAAACAGCGCGACTTCAGCGTTGCACATCGCGTGCCTGGCGCTGGGCCTCGGCCAAGGGGATTGGCTATGGACAACACCAATCACATTCGTCGCGTCGGCCAACTGCGGCCTGTACTGTGGAGCCCAGATCGATTTCGTCGACATCGACCCGCGTACCTACAACCTGTGTCCGCAGGCGTTGGAACGTAAGCTAGTGCAGGCCGAGCGCGAGGGCAAGCTGCCCAAGGTCGTGGTGCCGGTCCATCTTTGTGGTCAGCCATGCGATATGCGGGCCATCTATGCGTTGGCTCAACGCTACGGTTTCAAAATCATCGAGGACGCCTCGCACGCCATTGGTGGCAAATATCAGGACGAGTTCATCGGCGGTTGCCGTTACAGCGAAATCACGGTGTTCAGCTTCCATCCGGTGAAAATCATCACCACTGCTGAAGGCGGCATGGCGGTGACCAATGATCCGGAGCTGGCCAGCAAGATGGCCTTGCTGCGTAGCCATGGCATCACGCGAGACCCTGCGCAGATGACCTGCGAGGCCGATGGCCCTTGGTACTACCAGCAGATTGACCTCGGCTTCAACTATCGCATGACAGAGTTACAGGCTGCGTTGGGTGTCACTCAGATGGAGCGCCTGGATCGTTATGTGGCTCGCCGCCATCAGTTGGCGCAGCGCTACGATGATTTGCTGGCCTGCCTGCCGGTCACTACGCCTTGGCAGCATCCAGACAGCTACTCCGGGCTGCACCTTTATGTCATTCGCCTGGAGCGTAGCAAGCTAGCCAAAACCCACCGGGAGGTCTTCGAATCGCTGCGTGAGCGCAGTATCGGCGTTAACCTCCATTATATCCCGGTGCATACACAGCCTTACTACCAGCGCATGGGCTTCCAGGTCGGAGATTTCCCCAGGGCGGAGCAGTACTACGCTGACGCTATCAGCCTTCCGATGTTCCAAGCTATGAACGAGCAGCAGCAGGATTCGGTAGTCGAGGCATTGCATGAGGCGCTACAGACATGAGGCTGGCGATTATCCCCGCGCGCGGCGGTAGCAAGCGCATTCCGCGCAAAAACATCAAGCTGTTCTGCGGCAAGCCAATGATTGCCTGGTCTATCGAGGCGGCGATGCAAAGCGGCTGCTTCGATCGGGTGATAGTCTCCACAGACGATGCGGAAATTGCCGGGGCTGCCCTTCAATACGGTGCAGACGTTCCTTTCATGCGGCCAGCGGAACTATCGGATGACTACACAGGTACTGTACCGGTCATCCGCCATGCTATTGAATGGTGCATCGCCCGTGGCGAATGTCCCGACCAGGTGTGCTGCATTTATGCCACCGCACCGTTCGTAACAAGAGATGACATCTGCAGAGGACTGGGCTCGCTTATCGAGAACAACTGCGATTACGCCTTCTCGGTCGCCAGCTATGCATTCCCCATCCAGCGCGCGATCCGGATTACCGCAGGAGGCCGCGTAGAAATGTACCAGCCGGAGCAATTCAATACCCGTTCACAAGATCTTGAAGAGGCGTATCACGATGCCGGCCAATTCTACTGGGGCCGCGCTGATGCCTGGCTAGCTGGCAAGATGCTGTTTGGCCCCCATGCCGTTCCGGTGTTTCTGCCACGACACCGTGTGCAGGATATCGATACCACTGAGGATTGGGAACGCGCCGAGTGGCTTTTCAAAGCTATGCGTGCTCAGGTTGAGTACTAGCGCGGTGAAAATCGCCTTTCGCGCAGATGCTTCGTTACAAATGGGTACCGGCCACGTCATGCGCTGCCTCACTCTGGCGGACGAGCTTGCGAATCGGGGAGCTGAGTGCCACTTCATATGTCGTGAGCACCATGGGCATCTGGCTGAGCTCATCGCCGCCAGAGGTCACATGCTGAACCTTCTACCGCGCGGTTCGGACGACGTTGTCGATAGTATGGCGACCGCCCACGGGAGCTGGCTGGGCGTTGCCCAGATTGAGGATGTGAAGTGCTGCCAGCCCATTCTGCATAGTCTTCAACCAAATTGGCTCGTGGTTGATCATTACGCGCTAGATCATGAATGGCATAGACGGCTCAAAGGCAGCTTCGGCAGGCTGATGGTGATTGATGATCTGGCTGATCGTGCGCACCAATGTGACCTTCTGCTCGATCAGAACTTAGGAAGGTCCTCAGCCGATTATCAGAACTTAGTACCTAGCCATTGTAATGTCATAACAGGGCCAGACTACGCGCTGCTACGCCCGGAATTTGCGGCGACGCGGGAAATCAGCCTAAAGCGCCGCCCCTCAGCCCGGCTACGCAGAATTTTGATCACTATGGGAGGAGTGGATATACCCAACGCGACCTGCGAAGTACTGCAGGCGCTGCAAACCGCGCTATTGCCTAAAGACTGCGAAATTACGGTCGTAATGGGGCCGACCTCACCTTGGCTGAGTCAAGTTCGGGCAGTTGCCTCCACGATGCACAAGCGAGCCCAAGTTTTTGTAGGTGTGTCTGATATGGCCGGACTGATGGCTGATTGCGACTTGGCGATCGGTGCTGCGGGTAGTACCTCATGGGAACGTTGCTGCCTGGGCCTTCCTACCATTGTTTTAATATTGGCTGAGAATCAACGTTTTATCTCATCCCAGCTTGACCGTGCTGGTGCAGCGGATGCGGTGAATCTATCGGCAGGTAACTTTAAGTGCCAGATGCGGAAACTAATTGCTCGCTACTGCGTGCCTGGAGAGATTGCGCAGAAGTCAGCGACAGCCGCGGCTGTTTGTGACGGTTTGGGTGTTCAACGCGTAGGTAACCACTTATATGGTTGATAAATGTATTACGGTCCTCGTGGATAATGATTCATGGATTGTCCCTTATGCACAACGTTTGGTTCACGTGCTAACAGAACAAGGGCATGACACGGAATTGATTCGCTGTGCCGAAGCAGTCGGTTCTGGTTGGATCGTTTTTATGCTTGGCTGTACCCGTATCGTCGGTGAACATGTGTTACGCCGTAATAGACATAACCTGGTCGTGCACGAAAGCGACTTGCCTCAAGGACGGGGCTTTGCTCCGATGACGTGGCAAATCTTAGAAGGCAAGCGGAGCATTCCGATCTGTCTGTTAGAAGCCGCTACCGAGGCAGACGCAGGCGACATCTGGCTTCGTGATAGCGTTGAGCTTGACGGCAGCGAGCTGTGTAACGAGTGGCGAGCGCTACAAGGCGAGAAAACCTTGGAGATGTGCCTGCGTTTCGTTCGCGAGTACGAAGCTCTATCCCCGGTCAGACAAGAGGGCGCGCCAAGTTACTATCCGCGGCGGCGGCCTGCCGACAGCCGTCTTGACCCAGACAAGAGCCTGCGTGAGCAATTTGCCCAATTGAGGGTGGCGGACAACGAGCGCTACCCAGCGTATTTTGAAATCGACGAGCAGCGCTACGCCGTGCACATTCACAAAGCCGGCCCTACCGGCAATGAGTAGTGAAATGAACAGCCCCGAATATATTTTTGCCAGTTGCAAGCAATGGCACCGTCCTTGTTTTGAGCAGCTTGAGCACGATATACCCGCGCGGTGGATTTGGGTGTCTCATCCCGATGAACTGCTAGCTGCGGTAAGGCAAGCAAACCCCCGCTACATATTTTTTTTGCATTGGAATTGGCTGGTGCCGCAAACCATATGGCAGCGATACGAATGCGTTTGCTTCCACATGACCGACGTGCCGTACGGCCGCGGCGGCAGTCCGTTGCAGAACTTGATTGCCGCAGGCCACAGCGTTACCAAACTCACTGCGCTACGCATGGTTGAAGTCATGGACGCTGGCCCTATCTACGCCAAGCACGACATGCCGCTGAGCGGCTCGGCCCAAGAGATTTATCTCCGAGCCGGCGCGCTCAGCGCCGATATCATCCGTTGGATGGTTGCGGTGGAGCCAGAGCCGATGCCGCAGGACGGCGAGGTCGTGCTGTTTCGCCGCCGTGTGCCAGAGCAGAGCCGATTACCCCAGAATGCGGATCTGGATCAGCTCTATGACCTGATCCGTATGCTGGATGCTGATGGCTATCCCCATGCTTTTATCGAATATGGCGATTTTCGGCTGCAGTTTCGCGCGGCGAACCGCGAAGACGGACGAATCACAGCTCAGGTGACAATCCAGAGAACGAATCGAGGCAGAAACAATGATTGCTGAAATTAATGGTCGCAGAATTGGGAAGGGCTACGCGCCTTACATAATCGCGGAACTCTCGGCCAACCATAATGGATCTATCGAACGTGCGTTTAAGACTATCAAGGCCGCTCATGAAAGTGGCGCTGATGCGATCAAGATCCAAACCTACACCGCCGACACCATGACCATCGACTGTGACCGCGAGGATTTTCAGATTCACGGTGGACTATGGGACGGCTACAAGCTGTATGACTTGTATAAGTGGGCCGAAACACCATTCGAGTGGCACAAGGCTATTTTCGACTATGCAGAGCGCCTTGGGATCACGCTTTTCTCTACCCCCTTCGATGAATCGGCGGTGGATCTGCTCGAATCGTTGAAGGCGCCAGCCTACAAAATAGCTTCCTTCGAGGCAACCGACTTGCCTCTCATCCGTTACGTGGCTAGTAAAGGCAAACCTATGATCATGTCTACCGGCATGTGTACCGAAGCGGAAATTTCGGAAGCGGTTGCCACTGCTCGGCAAGCGGGATGCAAGAATCTGATTCTCCTCCATTGCATCAGCAGCTATCCCGCCCCAATGGACCAGGCGAACCTGCTACAGATGCCCCGTTTGGCTGAGCGCTTTGAAACGATTCCAGGGCTTTCCGACCATACCTTGGGCACGACAGCTTCCGTTGCCGCAGTTGCCCTCGGTGCTTGCGTGATAGAAAAACACTTCACGCTCAGCCGTAACGACAAGGGGCCGGATAGCGAATTCTCTATTGAAGCGAATGAACTCAAACGGTTATGCCAAGATGCATTCGATGCATGGTCCGCTTTGGGAGAACCAGGGTTCGAACGGCAGAAGGCGGAAGAGGGTAACAAGCATTTCCGTCGCTCTGTGTACTTTGTTCAAGACATTAGAGCGGGTGAAATCATCACTTCCTCGCATATCCGCCGTATCAGGCCTGGCTTCGGGCTGCCGCCCAAGCACTACGATCAGCTAATCGGCAGTCGTGTTAGCAAGGATATCGCTCGCGGAACCGCGACCAGCTGGGACTTGATCGATGAATAAAACTGTTCTGGTTGTTGCAGCCCATTCCGACGATGAAGCGCTTGGTTGTGGTGGAACTATCGCCCGGCATGTAGCTGAAGGGGATGTGGTTCACGCCGTATTCCTAGCCGACGGTGTTACCTCGCGGATAGGGGCCAGCCCAGAAGAACATGCTGCGCGGGAGGCCGCTGCAAGTGCTTCTCACAAGGTTCTCGGTATATCGACTGTGTTTTTTTTAGGCTTCCCCGATAACCGCATGGATAGTGTGCCGCTACTTGATGTGGTGAAAGCATTAGAAGTAATAGTTGAGAAAACTTGTCCAGAGATTATCTATACGCATAATCATAACGATCTCAACGTAGATCACCGAATTGCACATGAAGCTACATTGACAGCATGCCGACCGGTCCCCGGCTCATCTGTGAAGGAAATTTACGCCTTCGAGGTTTTATCAAGCACGGAATGGATGCCAAGCCATACAACGTTTCAGCCGGACTGCTATATGGATATCAGTGATTATTTTAGTGAGAAAATGAAATCTATAGATTGTTATCATATGGAGATGAGAGCGGCGCCGCATTCTCGAAGCCGAGAAAATGTAAGGGCGCTCGCTGGCTTTCGCGGCATGTGTGTCGGCGTCCTTTTTGCTGAGGCGTTTAAAGTTGTAAGGATAGTGCGATAATGTACTTGGGTTAGCTTAACCTAGAAACCTAGCGGTGTGGGATGAAAAATATAGCTTTTGTGGCAAACCAAGTTAAGACCAGTTTTTTTGAGCTGATTGCGGAAACGCTAATTGCACAAGGTTATTCCGTTTATTGGGTTACGGTTAGCCCAGCAATAAGTGATCACTTGTCGCAGAGGTTTGGAGAAAATCGGGTTTTATTTCTAGATCGAACAGTCTCTTTGTTAGAGGCTGATGAAATCAATATGCCAGATCTTAAGCTAAATGAGATAATCCAAAGCGATAGGTCGCTTCGCGTACAGCAGGGATGGGCTAAGCAGTATTTGCGGGGGGTCCAAGCCCTGCTCTACAAGTTCATCAGCAACCATAATATTAGGTTTGTTTTTGGTGAGGTGACTTGGGCTCATGAATTAATAGCCCTAAGGCTTACATTGCAAGTGCCTAGACTGAAATGCACTTATTTGAACCCTCATACTGTCCGGATCCCTGATAACTATTTCGGTTTCTTTAATAATGAAACCCAGTCAGTGCTATTTGAAGTGCTCGGCAGTGAGGCTAGACATTTTGTCGTGGAAGCAAAAAAACCTGAGTATTTGGTATTAAATAATGAAGTACTAAAAAAATCATTTACGTTATCGGCTAGGCTGAAAAAAGTCGGCAGCTTTATATTTGGTTTGAATGATGAAAAGGAGAATGGAACTAAATTTCAATCAAAACTATTGAAGTTGAAAAATAATTTGATAATTGAGATAAATCGAGTGTCATATTTATTTCAGAGAAGGTTTCGTTATGGAGACTTGCCTGAAGAAGTGAAAGCGAATTACGTAATTTATCCTTTGCATAAACAGCCAGAGGCTTCGATAGATGTTATTGGTAGATATTACGATGATCAGTATCTGAATGTACTAAATATTTGGAGAGGACTACCTGATGGATGGAGCCTATTGGTAAAAGAGCATAGTAATGCAGTCGGCGATAGGGGATATAGCTTTTATAGGAAAATCTCACGCCTTGAAGGAGTGTACTTGGTTCATGAGCAGGAGGATTCTTACGCTATAATAAATGGTTGCCGGGCCGTCTTTACTGTCTCTGGCACTGCCGCATATGAGGCCGCTTTGCTTGGTCGGCCTTCATTTACTTTTGCTCCATGTTTTTTTAACCGTCTAAATCTTTGTCGACAAATTACGCTTGCTGATATGCAAAGATATAACGTCAGTGAACTCATCGAGGCAATGGATTGTGAGGGTGAAGGAGATTTCAGTGCTTGGCTTTCTAACAAAATTTTTCCTGGTATTATTAGTGATCCGGCCTCAAATTTAAAGTGTATGGAGAGTGGAAACATCCAAATCGTTTCCGACGCATTTCTCAGCATTTTAAGAATGCGCTAGTGATGAGTGGTGCACGGGTAAACGACGAACTGTTCTTGGGATGCTGTGTTCTCGCGCTCTGTGTTATCCCCTCGCTGGTATACGTTTTTATAGGGACTAGTTCTCTTGCGGCCGGGCTGGTAGTAGCAGTGCCATTGGTTAGTGCGGTATGCCTAATACGCTTAAGAGTGGTTTTTGTATCTGATGTTGTCCTTGCTTTGCTGTTTGGGTTCGCTCTAGTTTGCCTTTCGGTTTTTAGTTTTTTTGATAGAGAAGACGGAATGGCACTTAGTGGCCTCGTTTTGTCTATGATTTCTTTAACTCTCCCTGTGACTGTTCGTTTTGTTGCTGACGTGCGATATGAGGTGCTAGAGGCGGCACTTCGGAAAGTAATTCACTGTATGGGGCTTCTTGCTTACTGCAACATAATTGCTGTATCTATTCTTGGGATGGACTCAAGAAAAATACTTTTCCCGCTTCCGTTTTCTGAGCCTAGCATTTTTGCTTTAACTTACGGACAGTTTGTGGTTGCTGCTTCGCTAGTCTGCTCCCGCTATTTTTTTGCTTATATGCTATTTAATTTGTTGGTATTTAGTCTTTTCTTTCCGAGCCTGACTTGTGTTTTGTTTACTGTGTTGGCCCTGTTTTGTCGGGTGTTGATTTTACCTCCCGCTCGATTGCTAGCGGCTTTGGTTTTTTTATCCATATTCGTTAGTGCGCTCGTTATCTACTTGATGGGGGTTTCCGATTATTTTTCTAGCCGCTTAGATTTTTCAGAGGCAAGAAATATTACGACTTTAGTATGGCTGCAGGGCTGGGAGTTGGCTTACAACAATTTTATTGGCAGCTCGGGAGTCGGGGTTGGCATTCAAATGCTCGGTTCGCATGCTGAGTTGGGCGAATTTTCTAACCGAATCCTCGTGCTAGCTGGAAAATACATGAATATATCTAGTGGCGGGTTTCTCGCGGCTAAGATGATCGGCGAGCTAGGTGTGCTGGGTTTAATTTTTTCTATCGGTTATGTTATCTGGGTAGTTAGGTTTGTATTTATGTGTGGCGCGATTAGCTCCGAGCTTAGCTCCGAGCTTAGTTTGAGTATTTTTTCAAAAAAGGCAGTGCTTTTGGGTGGGTTGGTGTTGGGTTATTTTGTCGAATTTTTCTTTCGAGGTTATGGCTATTTTTCTCCATCGCTATACATTTTTATTGTGTCTCTTTTAAGTTTTAGAAGGTTTAAGCCTTTTGGAGGCTCCGTTGCGTATCGCATTTGACTACCAAATATTTAGTTTACAAGCGTACGGGGGGATATCAAGATACTATGTTCGACTTGCTGATGCTCTGGCTATAGCTGGAAATGACGTTGGGATATTTGCCCCTCTACATTGCAACGAATACATGTCACAGTTGCCTGCAGGTGTGGTTAATGGAAGGAAGGTTGATGGTGGTCTTTCGAAGCTTTTGAGATTCTCCCATCCGATCAACCGCTTGGCCGCCTCGCTATCTTTACGGAAATATAAGCCCGACCTATTGCATGAAACGTATTTTTCCTCAGACGGTATGGGGGGGCATAACCTGCCTGTCGTGCTGACAGTTTATGATATGGTTCATGAGCTATTCCCTTCCGAATTTTCTCGCTTTGGTGCTGCAAGACACAAAAGAAGGGCCATTCAACGGGCGGATCATATAATTTGTATATCCGAAAACACCCGCCAGGATTTAATTTATTTTTTTGACGTGGATCCCCAAAAGGTTTCTGTGGTTTATTTGGGGGTGGATCCGGCTAAGGCCTATGGTTCTGGGCAGGTATCGACCGGCCAAAAACCTTATATTCTTTTTGTAGGGCAGAGAGCTGGATATAAAAATTTTCATTGTTTGGTTAGAGCGTTTTCAATGTCCGAACGGTTGAAGGCGGATTACAATTTAGTTTGCTTTGGTGGCGGAGTGTTTACTTCTGCCGAACAAGGGACTCTTTACGATCTCGGTATTTCGGCGGGTGTGGTTCATGTTGGTGGGAGTGATTCGGATTTGGCATCGGTTTACGCAAATGCTAGTGCGTTTGTATATCCGTCCAAATATGAGGGGTTCGGTTTGCCCCCGTTAGAGGCTATGGCTTACGGATGTCCTGTGGTTGTAAGTCACTCCAGTTCCATGCCGGAGGTTGTTGGGGATGCAGGCGAGTACTTTACGCCTGATTGCCCAGAACACCTATTGGCTAGCCTCGAAGGGGTTCTATTTGACGATGAGCGAAGGTCGTCGCTGATCGCTTGTGGTAAAGAGCGATTGAAGCGTTTCACGTGGCAGGGCTGCGCAGCTGATACGCTTTCAGTTTACGAGAAGGTCCGAGGTTAAGATGAGCAAGGTTGCTTTAGTCTGCGGAGCCGCGGGCCAAGATGGAACATATTTGGTAGATTTGTTGCTCCGTAAAAATTATACGGTTTGGGCTACCTCGCGGGATGCTCAAGCTGCGTCGTTCTCTAATTGGAATAAAATTGGAATTGATTCATCAATCGTAAATAAGATTTCTATGGATCCAGAGGACTTTAGAAGCGTATTTATGGCGCTAAGATCGAGTTGCCCGGATGAAATATATTACTTAGCTGGACAGTCCTCGGTAGGTTTGTCTTTTGAATTACCTGCAGAGACTGTTAAGGGGGTCACGATAGGAGTCCTCAATGTTCTTGAGGCCTGTCGTATGTTTGATCGGCCGGTGCGGTTGTATGCTGCTGGTTCAAGTGAAACTTTCGGTAGTACTTGTGGGGCGCCTGCTGTTGAGACTACGGCCTTGCGTCCTTCAAGCCCTTATGCGGTAGCAAAAGCCTCAGCTTATTGGTTGGTTAAAAGCTATCGAGAGACTTACGGTGTTTTCGCCTGTACCGGAATTTTATTTAACCATGAATCGCCACTCAGACCGGCTAGGTTTGTAACCCAGAAGATTGTTGCTGCCGCTTGTGGGATAGTTTCTGGGGCTGAGGACTTACTGCACTTAGGGCGAGTCGACATTCGCCGTGATTGGGGGTGGGCGCCTGAATATGTTGAGGCTATGTGGTTGATGCTTCAGCAAGATAGTCCAGAAGATTTTGTTGTTGCAACCGGGACGTCGGCGACTTTGGAGCAATTTGTCGCCGAGGCCTTTAGGTATCTCGGTCTAGACTGGAAGGAGCATGTTCGTATAGATGAGAGTATTTTCAGACCTACCGATTTAGTTGTAAGCAATGCTAATCCGTCAAAAGCAGAACGGCAGCTGGGTTGGAAGGCTAGATATACTATGCCTGACGTTGTGAAGGGGATGGTCGAAGCTAACATGCAAGTGAGGAATAGAAGTGGCTCGTAAAAGT